>GG704595.1:270341-291950 GCA_000161775.1 Ruegeria lacuscaerulensis ITI-1157 | reverse complement strand
CCGTCATCATCTTCGTCGAGGATGCCCATTGGATCGATGCCTCGACGCTGGCCCTGCTCGAGCGGTTTAAATCGATCTGTGTCGACCTGCCGTTGCTGATGGTGATCACCCATCGCCCCGAATGGGGCATGCAGACCGCCGCCGGGGACACCCATGTTCAAAAGTTGCTCCTGCATCACTTCGGACCCGGGCAGGTCGGCGCTCTGATCGAATCCGTGATCGGCCAGCCACCCGACCCCGAAATGGTCGCCCGCATCATCGAGAAAACCGACGGAATCCCGCTGTTTGTCGAAGAACTAACTCGCACGATCACCCAGACGGGAGATCTGCGCAATGTGCCCTCGTCGCTCAAAGGTACGTTGATGGCCCGGCTCGATGCGGTGTCGCCAGGCGCCAAGCAGGTCGCCTTGGCCGCATCGGTGATCGGGCGCGAGTTCGAGCCAGACCTGCTGCTGGAAACCATGTCCCTCGGCCCAGTGGACCTGCGCACCCATCTTGATGAGCTGAGCCGCGCCGGCCTGATCTTTGAAAGTGGCCACCACAAGGGGCATTTCGTGTTCCGTCACGCGCTGATCCGCGACACGGCCTATCAATCCATGCTCAGCGCCACACGCAAGGTCCAGCATGCCCAGGTGGCCCGTGCGCTGACCCTGCACCGCGCTGCGGACATCGAACGCCGCCCGGAACTGGTCGCCCGGCACCTGACCGAGGCCGAGGATTGGGCCGCCGCCTTCGAGCGGTGGCGGGCGGCCACCGAAATGGCCTTGGGCAGATCGGCCAGCCAGGAGGCCCTGGCCACCGCGGCCGAGGCGCTGAAGGCCGCGGGCCAGTTGGGCTCTGACGACAGCCGCGAAGTGATCGTTGCCACTTCGCTGCTGGGGCGTGCCCATGACAGCGCCGGTCAATTGCCCGAGGGGATTGCGCTGCTGCAACAGGCCTTGGATGCGGCGCGGTGCACCGGCCGGGATGCGCTGGCCGCCGACATCACGAACCAGTTCGCGGATACCTGCATGATGGCTGGCCAGCATCATGAGAAGGCGATCGCGCTCTGTCTGGAGGCGCTGGCAAAACTGCCTGAAGCGGACGATGCGCGCCGGTGCAGGCTGATGGGACAGATCGCCCGGGCCTGCATGTTCATCGGCCGCTTTGCCGAAGGTGCGGAATATGGCCAGCGCTGCATGGAGTTGGCCGCGCGTCTGGGCGACCACAAATCGCAGTTTTCCGTGATGATGACCCGTTTTGGCGCGCCGTTCATCGCCCGGCAGGGCGACGATCGCCGGAACTGGCGGGAGAACCTGGACGCCATGCACGCGACGGCCGAACAACTGGGCAGTATAGACCAAGGGCGCGACCGCACGCTCAGCCTGTTCGTCGGCGCCGAGATGGCCGACCGTGCGCTGGTCAACAGCTCGCTGGACCTGCTGACCGAGATTTCGAGCAAGGACATGCATCTGCAATTTTATTGGGTGCAGGTTCATGCCCGGGCCATGGTGGACATCCTGGACGGTCGGTTCGACCGGGCCGAAGCCTATGCGACCGAGGCGTTGAAGATCGGTCGCCAAACCCACGGTGCCCATGTCGAAGGCGTGTATGGCGTTCAGATGTTCACGATCCGCCGGGAACAGAACCGCCTGCATGAGGTGGCGCCCGTCATCAAACGCCTGATGTCCGACAACCCGGACGATGCCGCTTGGAAACCCGGCTTTGGCCTGATCGCAGCCGAACTCGGCTATTCCGAGGCCGCCGAACGCATCTTGGACGAATTGTCCGAAACCGGTTTCGAACTGCCGCCGGATGCGATGTATTCGACCACATTGGGCTATCTGGCCGATATCTGTGTTGCGGTCGAACGTCGCGACCACGCCGAGATCATCTATCAGAAGCTGTTGCCCTTTCGCGATCTGACCATCACCGCCGGGGCAACCACCGTCTGCACCGGCGGCGCTGCGCGACGGCTGGGCGCACTGGCGGCGCTTTTGGGCGAATGGGACACCGCCGAGAGCCTGTTCGACACCGCGATGGCCGTCGATACCGCGATGGCCGCCCCGCCTTGGGTGGCCCACAGCCAGGCCGCCCGAGCCCGGGCATTGCGCCGCCGCGGTCGCCCTCAGGATCTGAGCATCGCTTTGGAGCTGGAGGCGGCAGCGTTGGCAACTGCACGAGAATTGGGTATGGTTTCCCTAGCGTCAAATCTTGAGGGAGCAGCGTCCTAGTTTTCAAAAGTGTGTACCGGGGGGTGCCATGCCAAGATATATCATTGAGCGAAATTTTGCCGAACAGCTTGATCTGGGCGACGACGACAAGATCAAGATCAAGAAATCAACGACGAAGAAGGGATTGAGTGGATTTTCTCGTTCTTAGTGCGACAAGCGCAAGACTATTGCCTGTACGAAGCCCCGGACGCGGAAAGCTGCGCAAGGCGGCCAAGCGTTTGAACATTCCCGCTGACGTCATCACGCCGGTTGACCGTATCGACCCAGGCGTATTCGCCTGACGTCGCGGCCAACCTCATTTGCGCCCGACGCCGGCAACAGGCGAAAGGGCACCCGCCGAGGCAGTCAAGCAAGGATCCTGTCCACCTGATCTGGAGGACCGATCATGTTTGACCTGATAACGCTGAACGGCAGCACCAAATCCGTGAACCAAGACGCGCTGGACGCGCTGGACGCGTCGCTGCGCGGCTCCGTCTTTTTTCCAGGCAGCCCGGAATACGATGAAGCCCGGACGACCTGGAACAGCATCGTCGACCGCAAACCCGGCTTTGTGATCCGGGCGCTCGGTGCCAGCGATGTGCAGAAGGCCGTGAATTTCGTGCGCGAAGCGGGGCTGATCATGTCGATCCGCTCGGGCGGGCACCAGATCGCCGGACATGCCGTGGCTGATGCCGCGGTGATGCTGGACCTGTCGCAGATGAAATCGGTGTATGTCGACCCGAAGGCGCACACCGCGCGTGTGGCGCCGGGTGCGGTTCTGGGTGACGTGGACCGAGAGACGCAGGCGCACGGGTTGGTGGTTCCGACGGGCATCAACTCGACCACCGGGATCGCCGGGTTGACCCTGGGCGGCGGCTTTGGCTGGACCACGCGCAAGTTTGGCATGACCATCGACAACCTGATCTCGGCCGAGGTGGTGCTGGCCGATGGCTCGATCGTGACCGCATCGGAAACCAGCCACCCGGACCTGTTCTGGGCCATTCGCGGCGGTGGCGGCAATTTCGGCGTGGTCACCTCGTTCGAGTTCCGCCTGAACCCGCTGGGGCCGCAGGTGCTGTCCGGCCTTGTGGTGCATCCGATCGAGCAGGGCCCCGCCCTGCTGCCCGAATACGCGCGGATCGCTGACACTGCGCCTGACGAGCTGACGGTCTGGACGGTGATGCGCAAGGCCCCTCCCCTGCCCTTCCTTTCCGAAGACTGGCACGGGCGCGAGGTGCTGATCTTTGCCGCCTGCTATGCAGGTCCCATCGAAAACGGCGAAGCCGCGATGGAGCCGTTGCGCGCCCTCGGAGACCCGATCGTGGACGTAATCTCGCCGCACGCCTTCGTCGACTGGCAGGCCGCTTTTGACCCCCTGCTGACCCCCGGCGCGCGAAACTATTGGAAAAGTCACGATTTTGATGCCTTGCCCGCGGATGCAATCGCAGGGCTTCTGGACAGTATCTCGACCCTACCGGATCCGTCCTGCGAGGTATTCATTGCCCATGTCGGCGGTGCGATGGCCCGGGTCGAGGCTGCGGCGACAGCCTATCCGCAACGCTCGGCCCATTTCATCATGAACGTGCACACCCGTTGGGAAGATCCGGCCAAGGATGACACCTGCATCGCCTGGGCGCGCGCGCTCTATGACCGCATGACGCCGCATGCAACCGGCAGTGCCTATGTCAATTTCATGCCCGCGGACGAGGCCGATCACCTGTCTGGCGCCTACGGGGTCAATGCCACGCAGCTGTCGCGCATCAAGGGGCGGTACGATCCCGGCAACCTGTTCCGGGTGAACCACAACATTCCACCCGCGTGACGGCTTGAACTTCTTGCGGTGTTTGGCATAGACCGCGACCAACTGGACAGGGTCGGCGGGCAACACTACCGTGGGCCCGACATTCCCAACAGGAGACCCAGATCCATGTCCAAGATGCTTTCGATCGCGGCCGCAACCCTTGCGTTCACCGCAACTTCGGCCCTTGCGGATGGGCATTGCGCCGCGGGCAAGACCCTGACCGAGGGCAAGTTCACCGTGGCCACCGGAAACCCGGCCTATTACCCGTGGGTGATGGACGACGCGCCCGAATCCGGCCAGGGCTTTGAAGCCGCCGTCGCCTATGCCGTGGCCGAAGAGATGGGCTTTGCCGCGGATGACGTGGTCTGGGTCCGGTCGTCCTTTGACGAGGCGATTCAGCCCGGCGCCAAGAATTTCGACGTGAACATCCAGCAATACTCGATCACGCCCGAGCGCGATCAGGTCGTCGATTTTTCGGCCCCCTACTACACCGCGCCGATGGCGGTGCTAGTCAGCGCAAACGCCGTTGACACACCGCCCACGCTCGAGGCGCTGAAGGGCCTGCAATGGGGCGCGGTCGGGTCGACCACCGCCGTGCCGAAACTGGCCAGCGTGATCCAGCCGGATGCCGATCCGCTGCTCTATGGCGACAATGCCGATGTGAACGCGGCCATGACCGCCAACCAGATCGAAGCCGCGCTGTTCGACCTGCCCACCGCCCTGTTCCTGAGCGCGGTGATGATCGAAGGGTCCAAGGTGATCGGCCAGTTCCCTGCCGATCCAGGCGACAACCCCGACCAGTTCGGCATGTTGATGGAGGAAGGCAACCCGCTGAAATCCTGCGTGGATGCGGCCATCGCCGCGCTGACCGAAAGCGGCAAGCTGGCCGAGATCGAAGCCAAATGGCTGCAGGACACGACGGGCGTTCCGCTGATCAAGTGACATGACACAGAACAGAACGGCGGGCCCGACCCGCCGCGAACTCTTTGAGGCGCAGCAGCGGTGGCGGTCGATCCGGATCGCCGCGACCAGCACCGTTCTGGTCGTCGTGGCGCTGATCGTGTTGGTGCCGCTGGCGCCGGGCTGGGCCAAGGTCCAGCAGAGCTTTTTCAACGGCGAGGTCCTGGTCAAGACCTTCCCGAAGCTGCTTGAAGCCTTCAAGATCAACGTGATGATCTTTGCTTGGTCAGCGCCTGCGATCGCGGTGCTGGGGCTGTTGATCGCACTGGCCCGCGACACCAAATCGCCCGCGCTGTTCCCGTTGCGTATCTTCGGCGCGGCCTTCACCGACATCTTCCGTGGCGTGCCCGTGATCCTGACCGTCTATCTGATCGGTTTCGGAATTCCCGGGCTGGGCCTGACCCGGCCATGGAACTCGCCCTATATCTGGGGATCGCTGGCGCTGATCCTGACCTATTCGGCCTATGTGGCCGAGATTTTCCGCTCGGGCATCGACAGCGTGCATCACAGCCAGCGCGCCGCCGCCCTGTCGCTGGGCCTGACCGAAGGCCAGGTCATGCGCGACGTGGTGCTGCCTCAGGCCGTCCGCAACGTGGTGCCCTCGCAGATGAACATGCTGATCGCGCTGCAAAAGGACGTGTCGCTTCTCAGTTTCATCGGCCCGGTCGAGATCTTCCGTCAGGCGGGCGTGTTCAAATCGCTTCTGGCCAATTTCACGCCCTATGTGGGCGCGGCGATCATCTTCCTGATCGTGACCATCCCGGCGACGCGCTATGCCGACCACCTTATGGCCAAGCAGATGAGGGAGCGGCGCTGATGTCGAAACTGAACCTGCGCAACGTCGTCAAACGCTTTGGCGACCGCACCGTCTGCGACGGCATCGACCTGACCGTGGACGAGGGGCAGATGGTCTGCCTGATCGGCGCTTCGGGGGCGGGCAAATCTACCGTTCTGCGCTGCATCAACCTGCTCGAGCCGATCGAGGATGGCGAGATCCTGCTGGACGGGATCGACATCTCGGTGCCGGGTCTGGATCCGCAATCTGTGCGCGCGCGCATCGGCATCGTGTTCCAGAGCTTCAACTTGTTCCCGCACATGACGGCGCTGGACAACGTGATGCTGGCGCCGCGCCGCGTGCGCGGCCGCACGCGGGCCGACCTGCTGCCCCAGATCGAAGAGATGTTCGAACGCTTCGGGCTGGCCGACCGGATGCACAACTATCCCGATCAACTTTCGGGCGGGCAGCAGCAGCGCGTCGCCATCGTGCGGGCATTGGCCATGCAGCCCGAGGTGATGTTGTTCGACGAGATCACCTCGGCCCTGGACCCGCAACTGGTGGGCGAGGTTCTGGACGTTTTGCTGATGCTCAAGCAACAGGGCATGACGATGGTGATGGCCACGCACGAGATGGGCTTTGCCCGGCAGGCCGCCGACAAAGTGTGTTTCCTGCAGAACGGCCGTATCGTCGAGGAAGGCCCGCCCGAGCAGCTGTTCGACCAACCGCAGCAAGACGCCACACGGCAATTCCTGGCGCGCGCGCTCAAGTAAACGCCAGCGTCGGATCAGCAATTCAACATTGCACGGGCCAGACGCGGACTTCGTGCTAGACTCCAACGCATTGCCATCTGCTGCTGGAGGTTCGGAATGCGTCTTTTGTCCCTGTCTGCCGTGAGCGTTGCTGCGGGTCTGACCCTCGGCAACATGGCTTTGGCCCAACAGGTCGCGGACACGATCTATACCGGCGGTCCGATTCTGACGATCGATGACGCCCAGCCTACGGTTCAGGCGGTCGCGGTCAAGGATGGGCGGATCATCGCAGCAGGTGAGCTGGCCGAGATGCGCAGCCATCAGGGCGACGACACGACGATCTTTGATCTGGACGGGCGCGCGATGCTGCCCGGTTTTGTCGACAGCCATGGCCACGTCGTCATGGGCGGTTTGCAAGCCCTGTCGGCGAACCTGCTGGCCCCACCGGATGGCAACGTCACTGACATTGCCAGCCTGCAGGCGGCGTTGTCCGCGTGGGCCGAGGCCAACGGCGACACGGTCGAAGCGATGGGGATGATCATCGGCTTTGGCTATGACAACGCGCAACTGGCGGAACTGCGCCACCCCACACGTACCGAACTGGACGCGGTCTCGCGCGACGTTCCGATCATGATCATCCACCAATCGGGCCATCTGGGGGTGGGCAACTCCAAGGCGCTTGAACTGGCCGGGATCACCGCAGAAACCGAGAACCCGCCCGGTGGCGTGATCCGAAAGGACGAGGCCGGCCAGCCGAACGGCGTGCTGGAGGAATACGCATTTTTCGGCGCCCTGGTACCCCTACTCGGGAGTGTCGGCGAAGACGGGCTGCAGACTTTCGCGCGCGCCGGCAGCCGGATGTGGGCGCGCTTTGGCTACACCACCGCGCAAGAGGGGCGCTCCTCGGGCGCGGCGGTTCAGGCCTTGCGCCGGGTGGCCGCGGACGGCGACCTTCCGATCGACGTGGTGGCCTTTCCCGACGTTCTGGAATCGCGCGACTTCATCGCGTCGGACGCCTCGCGCACCTATGCCGACCGGGTGCGTGTCGGCGGGTGCAAGCTGACAATCGACGGTTCGCCTCAAGGATTTACCGCGTTGCGAGATCGGCCCTACTACGATCCGGTCGGGGATTACCCGCCCGGCTATGCCGGATACGCCGCCATCACGCGCGAACAGTTGCAGGATGCGGTGAACTGGTGTTTCGAGAACGGCCACCAGATCCTGACCCATTCCAATGGCGAGGGGGCCACGGACATGCTGATCGCCGCCATCGACGAGGCGCGGCTGACCTATGGCGATCCGGGCAACCGGCCGGTTCTGGTGCACGGTCAGTTCCTGCGCGAGGATCAGGTGGCCAGCCTCAAGCGATTGGGCGTTTTTCCGTCGCTGTTTCCGATGCATACCTTCTACTGGGGCGACTGGCACCGCGACCACACGGTCGGGCCGGTCAATGCCGACAACATCTCGCCTACCGGCTGGGTGACGGAACGCGGCATGATGTTCGGTACGCATCACGACGCGCCCGTGGCGTTTCCCGACAGCATGCGGGTTCTGGCCGCAACGGTCACCCGGCGCACCCGGTCGGGCGACATCCTGGGCCCGCATCAACGGGTCGATGTGATGACGGCGCTCAAGGCGATGACGATCTGGCCGGCATGGCAGCATTTCGAGGAAGATCAGAAGGGCTCGATCGAAGTGGGCAAACTGGCCGATTTCGTGATCCTTTCGGACGACCCGACCGCGGTCGACCCCGAAACGCTGGCCCAGCTTCGTGTGGTGACCACAATCAAAGAGGATGCGGTGATCTTCGACGCTGATACGACGGTCAAAGAGGGGCGACTGGACCGGCTCCCCCTTGCCCCCGACCCTGTGACGGCACATCTGCTGCTGCATGCGCTGTATCAGGGCATGGATGTCGAACGCCCTTGGCTGGCAGACTTCACGCAGCCCTCGACCGAATGAACCGGCTTTCCGAGGCGGGGCAATAGAGATACCGTCGCCACATGGTGCTTTTTCTGACCCTTGTTGCGGCAATAGCCGGTCTGGTGGCCTGGTATTTCTGGTCGAAGTCCAAAGCCAAGGCCGCGCTGCTGCAAACACCGCTGAGCGATGAGGAGCGGCGGACCATCCATGCGATGGTGCCGATCCTCGAGCGGCTGCCTGCCAAGCTGCGCGCCACTTTGGAAGGCAAGATCAACCTGTTCCTGAATCAGGTCGATTTCATCGGCTGCGACGGGCTGGAGGTGACGGACGAGATGCGTCTGTCGATTGCTGCACAGGCCTGCCTTCTGGTCGTCAACTCGGACCAATGGTACGACAACCTGAAGACGGTGCTGATCTACCCCAACGCCTTCAAGTCCCGTCAACAGCGGCACAGCGGCTATGTCGTGACCGAACAAGAGATCATCCGTACCGGCGAAAGCTGGGATCGGGGTCCGGTGATCCTGTCCTGGGCGCACAGCCAAAAGGGCGCAGCAAACGATCATGACGGGCACAACGTCGTGTTCCACGAATTCGCGCACCAACTGGATGACCTGTCCGGCGGCACCAACGGCGTGCCAGTTCTGGCCAGGGATCAAAGCTTTGCCGAGTGGGAACGTGTTTTTCTGGCCGCATTCGACGCGCATCAACGGGCGGTTGAGTCCGGGCGGCGTACCGTCATCGACCCATACGGTGCGACAGGGCATGAGGAGTTTTTTGCCGTCACGGTCGAACTGTTCTTCGAGCGACCCGACGACCTGCGAGCGGCAGCTCCTCAATTCTATGCCCAATTGTCTCGCTATTTCCGTCTTGACCCGACCAATTGGCCAGATGCCCCCTGAGCCGAAAAGGCGGGGTCCGACGGGTTCGCCAGCAGCTCGTGCACCAGAGGATTCGGAAAACGGCGTTGAACGGTCACGGCATGAAAGCTTTCAGTGATTTTAGGGTGCGCGCGCGCCTCGACCAGTCGGCCCGAGGCCAACTCGTCCTTGACCACGATCGGAGCCACCAGTGCCAGCCCGATATCCTCGCGCGCAAGAAGGCGCATCATAGCCATGTCATCAACCTCGGCCACCACTTGCGGACGCAGCCCCATCCGGCTTGCCATGGCATCAAACGCCGCGCGGACACTGTTGGGAACGGTCGGCAGGATGAAAGGCTGCTGTTCCAGCAAGACTTCGATGGGCTGGTCAGGGTCCAGGCGCTCGGGGGTGCCGACTATGCTGACCGCCTGTTCCCCGATGTGGTGGGTCTCAAAGCGGGTCAGAGCATCTGCAGTTGGCTCGTGACTCATCAGAACCACGTCGAAATTCAGGGTTTCCAACCCCTCCAGCAGCTCGGTGGGGCTCCCTGACCGAAGGATGAGCTCGACATCCGGCCGGGTCAGGATAGGCCGCAGGAACCCGATCTGAAAGTTGCGGGACAAGGTTGCCTGGGCACCTACACGCAGGGCCTGCCGCGCATGTCCGACCTCCTGCAATGTTGCTACAAGTTCTTGCCCTGTCGTGAAAATCGCGTCTGCGTGATCTAGAGCGATGCGCCCGGCCTCGGTCAGGTGCAGCTTGCGACCCCGCCTCTCGAACAGCGGATGTCCCAGGCGGTGCTCCAGCTCTTTGATCTGAACCGACAGGGCCGATTGCGAGAGATTCAACCGCTGCGCGGTGCGGGTCAGGTTCCCGTCATGCGCCACGGCCCAGAAATAACGCAGATGATGATAGTTGAGCGGCATATACTTCTATTTTTTAGAACGTTTCGTGCATTACTATGTATTTTTTTTCTCTCCATTCAAGGCGTATTCCACGGTCCAGCATCTCACATCCCTGCCTCAAATCGGAAACTGCGCCATGTATTACCTGTTCGTTCCACTTATGGCCCCGCTGCTTCTGCTGGGCGCCGCACTTCATGCCAGCCGCCACCCCGGCCTGCGACCGGGTCGCGTGCCCAAATGGGCGGAAACTGCTGGATTGGCTGCGGTCGGTGTTGCCTCCTTGTCGGTTGCCTCACTGGCCCTGTTTGGGCCGGGCACCTCTGGCCTGATTGGGGTTTGGGGCGTTGGACTGTCGGTACGGCTGGACGCAGTCAGCGCCACAATGCTGCTGCTGGTCAGTTTCATCGGCTGGATCGTGTTGCGGTATTCGGTCACCTACCTGGATGGAGAAACCCGCCAAGGCGCTTTCATGGGCTTGATGACAGCCACACTTGCGGCCGTGATGTTGCTGGTCATGTCCGGCAACCTGATACAGCTGCTGGTTGCGTGGGTCGCGACCAATCTGTGCGTGAACCAGCTTCTGTTGTTCTATCCCGAACGCGCCACAGCCCGACGCGCAGCCCGCAAGAAAGCTTTGGTGGCCCGCGTCAGCGAGGTTGCCCTTGCCGCTGCGGTCGCCCTGCTGATTGCGGCCTACGGTACGACGGACATTCACCACATCCTGAAAGCTGCCCGACCGGACATGATGTCGGCGCTGGCAACGCTGTTGATCGCGCTCGCTGCCGTGACCGCATCGGCCCAATTTCCGATACACGGCTGGCTGACCGAGGTGATGGAGGCTCCGACCCCGGTTTCGGCCCTGCTGCATGCGGGTGTGATCAATGCCGGCGGGTTCTTGTTGATCCGGTTCGCCGATGTGATGCTGACGGCGCCCGGGGTCATGGCCGTGTTGGTCATGCTGGGAGGGTTCACGGCCCTATTCGGCGGTCTGGTAATGCTGACGCAACCGGCCATCAAGACCTCTCTGGCATGGTCCACCATCGCGCAGATGGCCTTCATGATCATGCAATGCGGCCTGGCCCTGTTCCCGCTGGCCCTGCTGCACATCGTGGCCCATTCGCTCTACAAGGCCCATGCTTTCCTTGGCGCCGGTGCGGCGGTTCGCAACGTCACCGCTACCCGATACCCCGGACCGGTCGCCGTGCCAAGTGCGCGCAACGTGCTGCAGGCATTCGCCCTCGCAATTCTCATCTATGCGGGAGTAGCCGCCTTGTTCGGCGTTCACGACAAGTCCATTCAGGCCATCGCTCTGGGTGTCATCCTGATCTTTGGCGTGGCTTACCTGCTGGCCCAGGGGCTGGCGGATACGGCACCGCGCGCTTTGACCCGTCGGACCGCCGTCTATGCCCTGGCAACCTCGGTCAGTTATTTCCTTTTGCAGAAACTGGCTCAGCACCTGACCGCCGACACCCTTCCGGCGGCACCCACAGCCGGCCCGCTGGAATGGGCATTGATGGTACTGGCTCTGATCAGCTTTGGTGCGGTCGCCCTGGCCCAATCAACCTTCCCGCTGTGGGCCGGCCACCCGGCGGCCACCGGACTGCGGGTCCATCTGTCGAACGGTCTGTACGCCAATGCAGTTTTCGACCGCCTTCTCGACGGGTGGTCCAAGCGCGAAGCCGCGTGAACAAAGGAATCCCGAAATGCATATGAAACACGAAATCTACCCCGCTCCGCTGCTCGAACTCGTGGCCGTTGCCAACTCGGCCGTCGCGCAGATTCCGCCCCTGTTTCCGCT
Organism: Ruegeria lacuscaerulensis ITI-1157; assembly: GCA_000161775.1. Taxonomy (GTDB): domain Bacteria; phylum Pseudomonadota; class Alphaproteobacteria; order Rhodobacterales; family Rhodobacteraceae; genus Ruegeria; species Ruegeria lacuscaerulensis. The sequence goes on along the minus strand of GG704595.1, from coordinate 279,984 downwards.
GGAGTCCAGCGTGGCCGTGAACCCATTCCTGGGCCAGTCCCAGGCACCGCTGCCGGTTACGGCTGCGCGGCTGGCGAGAGTGGCCGGCACGCGGATCACCCCGGACCGCAGCTTGTGGGCGCAAAAGATCCGGGCCGGCGAAATCAGTCAAGCTGATATTGCCGAAGCCTTGGCCGCGCAACCTGGCGACTTCGACCGCCCCGAGTTGCACGAGATCCTTGCTGCAGTCACCGATGAACCCGCTCCGGTTCAAGCCCTGCCCACCGTCGCCCAACTGGCGGCCGACCTGACAGGTCGGGATTGGCCTGCCCTGATCGAAGACCGGATCGGGGTGTGGGCAGCCAGCTATTTCGACCAGGGTCAGGCATTGTGGCCACCCAGCCGCGCGGGCGGGGCGTTCCGTACCTGGCGCGAATTTGCCAAGCGGGACCTGACGCCGGAAATACACGGGCTGCGCGGCTTCGGTGCTTTCGTGTCCGCAACCAACCGGTCGCATTGGCGTGCAATCGGTCGCGCGGCCGAACGGCTGGGCGTCAGCACCCGGGCCGCCGACACCGCATTTCACCGCTGGTTGATCGATCTTGGCGGTTGGGCGCAATATGCCCGATATCTGTTGTGGCAAGCCGAGTTGAACGGTGCAACCGACAGTACCGCCGCCGAGGTGCTGGCCATCCGCATGGTCTATGACGAGGCTCTTTTCCTGCAATATCACGACCAGATCGCCGTCCGCTGGGCCGAGATCGTCCAGCAGCACGAAGCACCCCTGACGCCGAACCGCGATCAGGTCATAGACGCCATACTGCAAGAAGCCGCAGAACGTGCGCAGCAACGCCGGCTGGCCGGGTCCGTGGCCTCGGGGCAACTTCGGCGCAATTCGGGCCGGGCCGCGGTTCAGGCGGTATTTTGCATTGATGTTCGCTCCGAAGTGTTCCGTCGTGCCCTCGAGGCCCAGGATCGCAGCATTGAGACGCTCGGGTTTGCAGGGTTCTTCGGGCTGGCCTCTGCGCACCGGGCCGCAGGATCAGACGTTGTTGAATCCCGCGGACCGGCGCTGCTGCAGCCGGTATTCGCGTCGGCCGCCGTCGAGAGTCCGAAATCTGATCTCGCTCGTCGATATTCAGAGCGGGCCAAGCGTGCCTGGGGCCGGTTCAAGCAGGCTGCCGTATCTTCCTTTGCCTTCGTCGAGGCCACTGGCCCGATCTATGCTGCCAAGCTGCTGCGCGACGGGGTGACACACAGCCCGGGGCCGGAAAAGTTCGACCCGGCTCCGCAGCTTGACCCAGCGGTTGGCCTGGCTGACCGCGTGAGATTGGCAAAAACCATCCTCGGCGCCATGTCCCTGACCAGGGATTTTGCACCGATCGTTTTGGTCGTCGGACACGGTGCGGACGTCACCAACAACCCGCATGAAAGCGCATTGCATTGTGGTGCCTGCGGCGGGCATGCCGGTGACGTGAATGCGCGGCTGCTGGCCCGGCTTCTGAACGACCCGCAAGTCCGTGATGGATTGCGGACCGAGGGGATAGACATTCCCGACAACACTCTGGTTCTGGCTGCGCTGCATCACACCACGACTGACCAAGTCACCCTGTTCGATCAGGATCACGCCACGCAGGCCTGGACGACATCGCTCCAACAATTGAGACACTGGCTGAACTCGGCGGGCCACCTGGCCAGGACCGAACGCGCGGCCCGTCTGCCGCGCGCTTCTTCGGAGGCCGACATCGCCCGTCGCGCAACCGACTGGGCCGAATTGCGCCCGGAATGGGGTCTGGCCGGGTGCCGCGCATTCATTGCCGCGCCGCGCGACAGGACCGAGGGGATCCAACTGGACGGGCGGTGCTTTCTGCACAGCTATGACTGGCGAGCGGATGACGGGTTCGACGTTCTGGAACTGATTTTGACCGCGCCGGTCGTCGTGGCCAGCTGGATCAGCCTGCAATACTACGGATCGACAGTGGCGCCTCGGGTGTTTGGCGGGGGCAACAAGCTATTGCACAACGTGGTCGGGGGCATCGGCGTGGTCGAAGGCAATGGCGGTCCATTGCGTCCCGGCCTCCCCTGGCAATCGGTCCATGACGGCGAACGCCTGCAGCACGATCCGCTGCGCTTGACGGTCATAGTCGAGGCCCCGCGCGAAGCGATGAGCGAAATCCTTGGCCGCCATCCTGCCGTCCGGGCGTTGTTCGACAACCGCTGGCTGCACCTGATCGCCATGGATGACAAAGGCAGGTTTGCTTGGCGTTACGACCGAAACTTGAACTGGAGTCCAATGGCGGCGGCAGAAAGGCAAGACAGCGCGATTGCAGCGGAATGAGGCATGTGGCGCGGCCGTCGTGCCGCGCCCGCTCAATCAGAAATCCAGGCCCAGATCGACCGTCCGATAGGAATGAGTCAGTGCCCCGGAGGAGATATAATCAACCCCCGTCGCGGCGATCGCGGCAACCGTATCCACGGTGACATTGCCCGATGCCTCGGTCACCAGACGTCCATCCACCATCGCCACAGCCTCGGCCAGTATGTCGGGCGTCATGTTGTCGAGCAACACGACATCGGCGCCGCCAGTGTCCAAAACCTCGGCCAGCTGGTCCAGCCGGTCCACTTCGATCTCGACCTTCATCATGTGCGACGCACGCGCCTTGACCGCCTCGAGCACCGCGCGCACCCCACCGGCGGCGGCGATGTGGTTGTCTTTGATCAGGATCGCATCGGACAGCGAATGGCGGTGATTGAACCCGCCGCCATGCAGCACCGCAAGTTTCTCGACGATCCGCAGGCCCGGTGTGGTCTTGCGGGTGCAGGTGATGCGCGCCTTGGTCCCGGCGGTCTGCGCCACCAGCTTGGCGGTCAGGGTCGCCACCCCGGTCAGACGACCGGCAAAGTTCAGCGCCACGCGTTCGCCGGACAGGATCGAGGCCGCGCTGCCGGTGATCTCCATTAGGGTCTGGCCCTTGGTGCAACGGTCCCCATCGGCCACAAGCGGGTTGATCTTCAACGTCGGGTCCACCAGCCGAAACGCCAGGGCCGCCACCTGCATGCCCGACACAACCGCATCCTCGCGCGCGTTCAGCCGTGCGGCATAGGTCACGCCCGCCGGGATCACGGTGCGGGTGGTGATGTCGCCGCAGGTGCCCAGATCCTCGGTCAGCGCGGCGCGGACCATCGGTTCAAGGATCAGGTCAGGGACGGTGGCATGATTCATCTTGCCGTTTCCTTTGAAATTTTCGACCGCAGCGCCACGGCCTCGTCCAGTGTCAGATCAGACCGCCGCCCCGGCCCTTCGGCCGTATCCGGACAATCCGACCGATAGTGTGCGCCGCGGCTTTCGGTGCGCATCAGCGCCGCCGCCGCGATCAGCGTGGCGGTTGCGGTCATGTTTCGGAACAGGTGCGACCGGCCGTGCAGCGACTCCAACTCGGCGATCCGGCCCAAGGCGCGGCGCAGCCCGTCGGCGTCGCGGACCACGCCTACGCCGTCGGTCATGACCTGGCGCAGTTCGGCCACGGCTTGGGGGTCGGGTTCGGTGCCGCCCGACGGCAGGCGCAGCCGCACCTCGGGCGCGTCGGTCACCGTAAGCGTGCCGGCGATATCACGGGCGCAGGCGCGGGCAAAGACCAGCGCCTCGAGCAGACCGTTCGAGGCCAGCCGGTTCGCCCCGTGCAACCCGGTCGAGGCCGCCTCGCCACAGGCCCAGAGCCCGGTCAGAGAGCTGCGGCCGTTCAGGTCGGTGGCCACGCCGCCCATGTGGTAATGCGCCGCCGCCGCCACCGGAATCGGTTGGGTTACGGGGTCGACATCGTTGCGCAGGCAGGCCTCGGTCACCGCCGGAAACTGACTGCGGACCGCCGCGCCGATCGCTGCGCGCGTATCCAGCGCGGGCCGGTTGCCGGCCTTGGTTTCCAGATAGACGGCGCGCGCCACGACATCACGCGGGGCCAGCTCGGCATCCGGGTGGATGCTTTGCATGAACCGTTCGCCGTGGCGGTTGATCAGTATAGCGCCCTCGCCACGCAAAGCCTCGGTGGCCAGAGGCATCGGGTCCTCGCCCACGTCGATCGCGGTGGGGTGGAACTGAATGAACTCGGCATCGGCGATCCGGGCCCCGGCCCGCGCGGCCATGCCGATCCCCTGCCCGCGTATGCGCGCCGGGTTGGTCGTGCGGGCATAGAGCCCCGCCGACCCGCCCGTGGCCAGTACATGCGCCGCCCCGCGCAGCAGCACCGGTTCGGCCCCCGGCGCTTCGGTCGGTGCCAGATATACGCCCGACACCTTGGCCCCGTCGCTCTCCAGCCCCACCGCCAGCGCCCCTTCGATCACCTGGACCGAAGCACGCCGCCGCAGCTCGGCGATCAGGGCGCGCATGATTTCGGCACCGGCCTGGTCGCCCTTGACGCGCACCACGCGGGCCACTGAATGGGCGGCCTCCTGCGATTGGATGAACCCGCCATCGGCGTCCCGGTCGAACCCGGTGCCCAGATCGGACAGGTCCAGAATATGATCCCGCGCCGCGCGGGTGACGAACTCGGCCACTTCCTGCAGGACCGACCCCGCGCCGGCGCGCATCGTGTCGCGGGCATGGGCTTCGGGGCTGTCGGACGGGTCCATCGCAGCCGCCACCCCGCCCTGCGCCCAGGCCGAACTGGCGCCCGATCCCAACGGCTCGGGCGAGATCATCACCACCGGATGCGGAACAAGCTTGAGCGCGGTATAGACAGCCGCCAGACCGCCGCCGATGATGACCACCCGAGGGGTCGAGACCGTCTGCATCGCCCCAATCAAATTCCCAGCTTGCGCGACAGGTCGATCATCCGCTGCACCGAAAGGCGCGCCTTTTCCGCCACGTCGGGGTCAACCTCGACCTGACCGGTCATGGTGTCCAGCGCGTACAACACCTTTTCCAGCGTGATCTTCTTCATGTAGGGGCACATGTTGCAGGGGCCGACGAAATCGACCTGCGGCAGCGCGTCGGCGATGTTCGACGCCATCGAACACTCGGTGATCAGCATCGCCTTTTCAGGCTGTTCGTCGGTGACGTATTTGATGATGCCGCTGGTCGACCCCGAGAAGTCGGCCTCGGCCACCACGTCGGGCGGGCATTCGGGATGCGCGATCAGGCGGGTGCCCGGGTTCCATTCGCGGAAATCACGCAGGTCCTGCGCCGTGTATTGCTCGTGCACGATGCACGATCCTTCCCACCAGACCACGTTCTTCTGCGGCACGTCGCGGGCCACGTTCTGCGCCAGGTACTGATCGGGGGTCATGATGACCGTGTCGCTGTCCATCGCCGCCACGATCTGCGCCGCGTTGGACGAGGTGCAGCAGATGTCGGATGCCGCCTTCACCTCGGCCGTGGTGTTCACATAGGACACGACCGGCGCGCCGGGATAGCGGCGGCGCATCTCGGCGATACCTTCGGCGGTGATCGACTCGGCCAGCGAACAGCCGGCCTCCATGTCAGGCATCAGAACCGTCTTTTCGGGGCTGAGGATCTTCGAGGTCTCGGCCATGAAATGCACACCGCATTGCACGATCACGTCGGCCTCGACCTCGGTCGCCTTGATGGCCAGCTGCAGGCTGTCGCCGACGAAATCGGAAATGCCGTGATAGATCTCGGGCGTCATGTAATTGTGGCCCAGGATCACCGCGTTGCGTTCGGCTTTCAGATCGTTGATCGCCTTGACATAGGGCGCGTAGATCGCCCAATCCGCCGGAGAGACGACACGCGACATGCGGTCGTAGATGTCGCTCAGGCTGGCGGCCAGCTCGGGCGAGGGGGTCAGGTCGTATTTCTCGGCAAGATGCGCGCGCTGCGCGGGATGGTCGAACACTGGGTCTGATTTCCGCCTGGTGAGTTGCTGTGCCTTGTCATATGGGGATTCCGTCCCGTTGGCTACAACCTGCCAACGGAAAATATGCCGCATCACCACGCGTTACGCGCCCAGCGGCTGTGGAACTTTGGGCTGATGCCGGGTCAGAGCTCGACCCGGCACCACACGCAATCATGGTCCGACAGTGGCTTGCCCTCGGCCGTCAGTGACGGCAGCAGCCCTCGGTCCAGGCATGTCAGCCCCCTGCCCGCGAACCAGTCCAGCTTCATCACCCGGTCCGGGTGCGGCGTGATCAGGCTGGGGCGTGTGGTGTGACCTTCGGCAGTAAACGCCCAGCTGTATCCGCGGGCCTCGGCCATGGAAAACAGCGTTTCCCGGCGCCAGTCGAAATCGGGCGGCAGGTGGTTGCCGGTGTTCAGGTCACCGCCAATCAGCACCGGCATGTCCGGCGCGAATGCGTCGACGGCATCCAGCAGTTTTTCGAACTGCGCGTGCCGGTGATCGGCGGCGGCGTTGCTTTCCAGATGCGTCGACACCACGCAGAGCGGCCCGGCCTTGGTCGGAACTTCGGCCAGGATCGCCATCCGCCCGCCCAGCCGCGGCTGATCGGGGTCGGCCGCGCCGCTGTCTGCGGCGAACCAGTGGCCGTGATCGTCCAGCCGCAACAGCGCGGTCCGGCTGAACGGCACCGCCGACAGGATCGCATTGCCGTGCCAGCCCAGCGTGTTGAAATCATCCCTGCAAAACGCGCGTTCGGTCGGGCCACCAAGATCCAGCTCGTGGAACTCGACGCCAAAGGCATAGGCCATGTTCAGATGAGCGGCCATCTCCTCGGTCGTGTGGCGCTGCGCGGTGCGGGCCATGCCGTGATCGACCTCGGACAGCAGCACGATATCCGGCGCGACCGGCGCCAGATGCGCGGCAGTCTCGGCCGGAAAAAGGCAGCGTTCCACGTTCCAGGCCGCGACCGAAAGGGTCGGGCCCAGCACCTCGCGCGACGCCCGCCCGCCCAGTTGCAGCGCGTTCATCGCCGGGGTTTCCTCCATCAGCGCACGATGCGCCTCGGCCGTGCGCGGCGCAGACAGGATCTGCGCGCGCGCGGCCTCGGAGACGGGCGGCAGAGCCGCAACGGTCTGCGTGATCACAGCGCTTTTCCGGTTTCAGGGTGGAACAGGTTGATCGCGTCGGCCTTCAGCGCCACGCGCACCTCGCCGGGGATGGCCTCGATATCCTTGCCGACGTGGATGGTGAATTCCTGATCCCCCAGCCGCCCGTGCAGCAGACGATGCGCGCCCAGCTCCTCGACCAGATCGACATGGAACAGCAGGCCACCATCAGCCGCCAAAACCACATCTTCCGGGCGGATGCCGACGGTGACGGCACCGCTGCCCTCGGCGGCACCCAGAACCGTGTCGCCGTTGATCATCACGCGTCCGCCGTCCAGCCGCGCCTGAACCAGGTTCATCGGCGGCGCACCCATGAAGCTGGCCACGAAGGTCGAGGCCGGGCGGTGATAGATCTCGGCCGGAGTGCCGATCTGTTCGATCCGCCCCGCGTTCATCACGATGATGCGGTCGGCCATGGTCATCGCCTCGACCTGGTCATGGGTGACGTAGATCGAGGTCACGCCCAGACGCCGCTGCAGCGCCTTGATCTCGATCCGCATCTGGTTGCGCAGCTTGGCATCGAGGTTCGACAGCGGTTCGTCGAACAGGAACAGCGCCGGGTCGCGCACGATGGCCCGCCCCATGGCGACCCGCTGCCGCTGACCGCCCGACAGCTGCGAGGGCTTGCGGTCGAGATACTCGTTCAGGTTCAGCATGGCGGCGGCCTCGGCCACCTTCTGCTCGATCACGTGTTTGGGTGTCTTGCGGTTCTTCAGACCATAGGCGATGTTCTTGCGCACGGTCATATGCGGGTACAGCGCATAGTTCTGGAACACCATGGCGATGTCGCGATCGGCCGGGTCAACGTCATTCATGACCCGGCCATTGATCGTCAGTTCGCCTTCGGTGATTTCTTCCAGCCCGGCCACCATGCGCAGCAGCGTGGACTTGCCGCAGCCCGACGGGCCGACCAGAACCACGAACTCGCCATCGCCGATGTCGAAACTGGACGGGGTCAGCGCCTCGGCGCCGTTGGGATAGACTTTTCGGATGTTCTTCAGGGATACCTGAGCCATTTGTTTTTCTGCCTTACTTGTCGGATTCCGTCAGGCCCTTGACGAACCAGTTCTGGAAGAAGATGACGACCAATACCGGGGGGATGATGGCGATGATCGCCAGCAGGTTGGCCCGGCCGTATTCGGGAATGCGATTGCCCTCCAGCACCTGCGTGATCTGCTTGATCCCGCGCACCAGGGTGAACATGTCCTCTTCGGTCGTGATCATGGTGGGCCACAGGTACTGGTTCCAGCCATAGACGAACATGATGATGAACATCGCCGCGATCATCGTGCGCGACAGAGGCACCAGGATGTCGATGAAAAACTTCACCGGACCGGCACCGTCGATGCGCGCGGCCTCGACCAGCTCTTCGGGGACCGAGCGGAAGAACTGCCGGAAAAAGAACGTAGCCGTGGCCGAGGCGATCAGCGGGATGATGAGGCCCTGATAGGTGTTCAGCATCCCCAGCTTCTGCACCACCTCGTACGAGGGCAGAATGCGCACCTCGAGCGGCAGCAGCAGCGTGGTGAAGATCACCCAGAAGGCCAGCGAGGCGAACCGCATCCGAAAATAGACGATCGCATAGGCCGCCATCATCCCGATGAGGATCTTGCCCAGGGCAAAACCGATACCCAGGATGAACGAGTTCTTGAGCATGTTCAGCCCGGTATTCTGCCCCGAAAAGCCCGAGGCCTCGAACATGGCCTTTTCGAAATTTACCGGCAGCTGATCTCCGATCGTCAGGCTGGGCCCGGTCTTGATCACCTCGACATCCGGAACGGTGGTCATCTGCAGGACCATCAGCAACGGCAGCATCATGAACAGCGACCCCACGATCAGAACTGCGTGGTCAACGACCGCGCTCCACCGGATGCGGCGTTTTCGGCGCGGAGCGGCAGTGGTGGTGCGGTCGATCGCACCTGCATTTGCTTCGGTCATCGTCTGCCCTCCTCAGGTATAGTGGATGCGGCGTTCGACCAGCCGGAACTGGAACACCGTCAGGGCCAGGACCAGCACCATCAGAACCACCGACTGCGCCGAGCTGCCGCCCAGGTCGTTGCCGCGGAAGCCGTCCACGTAGACCTTGTACACCAACGTCATCGGGTTGTTGCCCGGCTCGCCCTTGACCATGGTGTCGATCACGCCGAACGTGTCGAACAGCGAATAGGTAATGTTGGTGATCAGCAGGAAGAACCCGGTCGGCGCCAGCAGCGGGAAAGTCACGTCCCAGAACCGCCCCGAGGCCGAACGGTTGTCGATCAGCGCGGCCTCGCGCACCGGTTTCGGGATCGATTGCAGGCCCGACAGGAAAAAGATGAAATTCACCGGCACCTGCTTCCAGACCGACACGATCACCATCGCGGTGGCGGTGTCGTTGAAGTTGACGCCCAGCTTGAAATCCCACCCGATCGAACGCGCCAGTTCGGTCAGCGGCCCCCAGCTCTGGTGGAACATGATCAGACCGATGAAGCCCGCCACGGGCGGCGCCACGGCATAGACCCACATCAACAGCGTGCGATAGGTCTTGGCCCCGCGCAGCACGTTGTCGGCCTTGACTGCCAGCAACAGCGCAATGCTCAGTGACAGAAACGTGACCAGCAGCGTGAAGATCACCGTGAACCAAGCGATGCTGAGGTATTCGCCGTTCCC
>GG704595.1:227299-270167 GCA_000161775.1 Ruegeria lacuscaerulensis ITI-1157 | reverse complement strand
CCAATAGAAAAAGACCGCGATGATCACCAACTGCGGCATCAGCAGCAGGATCGGCAGCCAGCGGGTGGTAAAACCAGCGCGTTTCATGAATTCTCCGTACAACGGAGGACGGCCGCATAGCCTGCGGCCGCCCGTTTCGCCAAGAAGCGGATCAGTTCTGGGTTTTTGCGAACCGCTCCAACAGGGCGTTGGCTTCGGTTTCGATGTTGTTGAACGCGTCCACGACCGAGGTCTCGCCGGTCAGGATGCGGCCGTATTCACGGTTCATCACGTCGCGGATCTGGACGTAGAAACCCATGCGATAGCCTTTGGTGTGTTCACCGGCGGGCAGCGACAGCTGCTTGATGCCGACCTCGGCTGCCGGGAACTTCTCATAGTGTCCATCGGCCTTGGCCATTTCATAGGCTGCGGTGGTGATCGGAACATAGCCCGTCTCGCGGTGCCACATGTACTGGGTTTCCGGCTTGGTCAGGAATTCGAAGAACGCGGCCGTGGCCTTGTTTTCCTCGTCGCTCTTGCCGGCCATGGCAAACAGGGCCGCGCCGCCGATGAAGGTCTGCTTGGGCTCTTTCGTCACGGCTTCCCAATAGGGCAGGAAGGTGGCCGAGAATTCAAACGGCAGGCCTTTCTTGGACAGGCCGCCGAACGACCCGGACGACCCCAGCCAGATGGCGACCTTGCCTTCTTCGAACGGGGTCTGGTTGTCGCTCCAGCCGGTGCCGTACCACTCGAAGAAACCCTTGTCCTTCCAGTCCTTGACGGCGGTGAAATGGGCCTTCATCGCGTCGTTGTTGACCAGGATCTTGGTGCCTTCGGCGCCCTCATAGCCGTTGTCGTTGGTGGCGAAAGGCAGGTCGTGGCGCGAATGGAAGTTCTCGGTGAAGATCCACGGCAGGTGCGACTGCGACAGACCGATATAACCGGCCTCTTTCAGCGCCGGCGCGGTCACGGTCTGGAACTCTTCCCAGGTTTTCGGCGGGGTCACGCCGGCCTTTTCCAGCGCGTCCACGTTGTAATACATGATGGGCGAGGACGAGTTGAACGGCATGCCGATCATCTTGCCGTCGCTGTCGGCGTAGAAATAGCGCACGCCCGAGATGTAATCCTCGATATTGAAGTCCACGCCGTTCTGTTCCAGCAGGTCCTGCACCGGAACGGTCGCGCCCTTGGCACCGATCACGGTGGCGGCGCCCGCGTCGAACACCTGCAGGATGTTGGGCTGCTCACCCGCGCGGAAAGCTGCGATGCCGGCGGTCAGCGTCTCTTCGTAGGTCCCCTTGAAGACCGGAGTGATCTTGTAGTCGTCCTGCGAGGCGTTGAAATCCTCGGCGATCTGGTTGACGGTATCTCCCAGGGCGCCGCCCATGGCGTGCCACCAGGTGATTTCGACCTCGGCCATGGCGGTATTCGCCATCAACGCGATCGCGGCGGCCGAGGCGCCCATTTTGAAATTCTTCATGATGTTCCTCCGGTTATCGTTGTACCCGTTCGGGAAGGGCAAGGCCCAGGAAGCAATAGGGGCAATGCCCTGTGAAACGCGCTGCAGCCGCCCAAGATTCAAACCCCCCGGCGAATGTGCACACGTGTTCACTAGCTTCTAACCGTGACACTTTGGTGAAAGATTTGACTCATTTCAATGTATTATTGACAAGCCAGTCAACTAAATTGGACTGATATGCCATGACGGATCAGAACGGCAGCCAATCCAAGCGCCACCGGCGCGTGACGGCCCAGACCATCGCGGATCTGGCCGGCGTATCGCGATCGGCGGTCTCACGCGCCTTTTCCCCCGGAGCCTATCTGAGCGCGGAAAAACGACACCGGATCCTGAAGATCGCGGCCGAGGCAGGGTATCAGCCCAATGCGCTGGCCGTCGGTCTGAAAGAGGGGCGATCCAATCTGGTGGCGGTATTCGTGGGCAGCATGCGCAACCCGTATGACGCGGCTTTCATGGGATGCCTTGCCCGCTCTCTGAATGCGATTCGCAAGTGGCCGATTTTGATCGATGGCACAGACAAAAGCGCGAATTCGGCGGTTGAAGAGCTGATGCGCTATCCGCTGGATGCGCTGATCCTGCGCGGCGGCAGCATGGCCCCCGAAATTGTCGAACACTGCGCCCGCGCGGGCATCCCGATGATTTCCTCGGGTCGGCCGGTCTCGGCCCCCAGGGTAGACAACGTGTGCTGCAGGAACGCGGAAGGTCTGCGCGAGATGACCCGCCTGCTGATCGCACGCGGGCGCAGCAGGTTCGGATTTCTGGGGGGGCCGCCCGAATTCTATTCTTCGGCGCAACGCCGCGCCGGGGTTTTGGGTGCCCTTGACGAGGCCGGACTGCGCCCGATCGCAGAAGCCACCGGCGACTATACCGTCGAGGTCGGTGCGGCCGCCGCACGTAGGCTGCTGCGAGAAAATGATCTGGATGCACTCGTCTGTGCCAACGACGCGACAGCCATCGGAGCGCTTTCTGCGGCGCGGGATCTGTCGCTGGATGTTCCGGGCGATGTGGCGGTGGTCGGATTTGACGACATCGCCATGGCGGAATGGCCGATCTTCAATCTGACGACCGTTCGCAACCCGATCGAACCCGCCGTCGGAGCGATCATCCGACTTCTGGAAAAGCGCCTGGCCGACCCGGGCAAGCCCGGGGAAAGCATCTCGATCGACGCGGTCATCATCGAACGCGGCACCCACTGAGCCCGACAGGTACGACTAGACCGACGCTCGCCGACCGACTCCAGCCAAACGTCGAAAGTCCGCCAGCCTCGCTTGATACCGGTGCCTCATTTCGGGATCGGCCTCGATGGTTTCAACCGGAGCATCAGCCTTGTCGGTCGTATCGGGCAGCATGCCGGTGGACCATTGTGCCAGTCGGGCCGCCCCCAGCGCCGCCCCTTTCTCTCCTGTTGCCGGGATCATCAACCGCAGGCCTGTGCAGGCCGAGATGATCTCCAGCCAGCGCCGTGACCGACTGCCGCCTCCCGCGACCCAGACGTCCTCGGGACAGGACCCGCCCTGCCGCAGGGCGTCGGCGCAATCGGCAAAGGCAAAAGCCACACCGTCCATCACGGCGTGCACGATCTCGGGCAGACCGTGGTCGCGTCGCAGCCCCACAAAGGCGCCCGCCATGTCAGGAGCATTGTGCGGCGTACGTTCGCCGGACAGGTAAGGAAGGAAGATCGCCGGGGCCGGCCCCTGTGCATCTTGCGACACCATGCGCGACAGCGCAGCGGGTGACTGCCCGGCGATCCCGGCAAGCCAGTTGAGGCTATCAGTCGCTGACAGGATCACACCCATCTGGTGCCAACTGTCCGGCAACGCATGGCAAAACGCATGCACCGCCTGCCCGGTATTGGGCAGGAAGCGATCGGTCGCACAGAACAGCACGCCGGACGTGCCCAATGACAGGAACCCCTGCCCCGGTTGAAGCACCCCCAACCCGCAGGCCGTGGCGGCGTTGTCCCCGGCGCCTCCTGCCACGGTCACCTTACCAACCCCCCAACGTTGCGCCAGCTCCGCGCGGAGAAACCCGGCCGGTTCAGAGCCCTCGACGAGCCGCGGAACCTGCGAGATGTTCAACCCCGTGGCCTGCAACAACTCGTCCGACCACCGCCGGTTGCGGACATCCAGCCACAACGTGCCAGAGGCATCGGACATGTCGCTGACGTAATCTCCGGTCAGCCACAGGTTCACATAGTCCTTGGGCAGCAGAATCTTGCAGGTTGCAGCAAGAATTTCGGGTTCATGCCTGGCCACCCAAGCCAGTTTCGGTGCCGTAAACCCGGCCATCACGATATTCCCGCCAATGCCTCGAAAATCGGCGCGGGCCTCCAGCTCGGCGCATTCCTCTGCCGCCCGCCCATCGTTCCACAGGATACACTGCCGCAACGGCCGGTCCTGCGCGTCCAACAGGGTTGCGCCATGCATCTGCCCAGATACCCCGATGGCCGCAAGCCCGCTGAATTCCAAAGGGACCGCCTGCCGCACCTGGTTCACGGCCGTTTCGCACGCGGCGATCCAGTCGTCCGGGTTTTGCTCCGACCAACCGGGATGAGGGCGATTGACCTGAAGCGCTGCATGACCTTCGGCCAATACCCGTTGGTGAGCGTCCACAAGGATCGCTTTCACGCCCGAAGTTCCAAGATCGATTCCCAGAAACATGCCCATCCCCATCCTGACGCGGCTTCAATTGCAGCTTTTGGCGGCAAAGCAAAGGTGTGACCGACTATGAGCCAATGCCCGGAGAAAGAACAGCAACGTCAGGCAGGCCCGCCGGGAAACTGCGCCAAACTGACCCCGCTGTCCTGCAGTGCGCAACGCACTTCCGCTGCAATTTTGACAGCCCTCGGTGTGTCTCCATGCAGGCAGATCGTGTCGATGCGGGTCGGGATATGCTTGCCGCTTTCGGTGATGATCGCCCCGGCCTTGACCATCTCGACCATGCGCGCGGCAGCACGGTCGGGGTCATGGATCACCGCGCCTGGCAGGCTACGGTCGACCAGAGTGGCGTCATCGTTGTAGGCGCGGTCGGCAAAGATTTCGCAGGCCACCGGACAGCCCAGATCGCGCGCGGCGCGTTGCTGGGCGGTTCCGGCCAGAACCATGATGATAAGATCGGGGGCCACCGACAACGCCGCCTCGTAGCAGGCCCGCGCCATGGCTTCGTCTTCGGAGGCCATGTTGGCCAGCGCGCCGTGCAGCTTCAGATGGCGCACCTGCCCGCCGGCTGCCCGTGCCATCGCCTGCGCCGCGCCGACCTGATAGCGGATCAGGTTCTGCAGCGACGGCAAAGGGTAGTTCATCCGCTGACGCCCAAAGCCGTGCAGATCGGCAAAACCGGGATGCGCGCCGATGCCCACGCCGTTTTCGACCGCCTGCGCCATCGTCGTGGCCATCACGTCCCAATCACCCGCATGAAACCCGCAGGCCACGTTGGCCGACGTCACGATCTTCAGCAGCGCCGCGTCATCGCCCATTTTCCAGGGGCCAAAGCTTTCGCCCATATCGGCGTTCAGATCGACTTGGTGTGCCATGGCACAGGCTCCTTTTCTACAAAACGTCTTCTTCGCGGGCGATGGCGCCGCTGATCAGTTGATAGGATAGCAGGTCGGACATGCTGCGCGGATCACGGATCAGCGGGCGCAGCGCCCGAGGCAGCGCGGCGCGGGCCTGGGCCGCGGCGCGCTCGGCGGCCACCCCCTCGTCCAGCGACACGAAGCGGAACCGCAAGTCGGCCCCGGCCGGGGCCTGCGCCACCTTGGGCAGGTCGCAGGGCAGAACGGTGCCGATGCGGGGATAGCCGCCGGTTGTCTGGCACTCGGCCAACAGCACGAAGGGCGTGCCGTCACCGGTGACCTGGATGTCACCTGGCACGATGGTTTCCGACAGAACGCTGCGCCCGCCCGAGACATGAAAGCCCGGACCGTCGCTTTCCAGCCGCACGCCCATTCGGTTGGCGCGCGCATCGCGGCGGAAAACGGTGGCTTGCAGCCGCTCCAATTCGTCGGGCGCGAACAGATCCGTCTGGAAGCTGGCCACGATTCGGATCTCCCCGCCCGAGAACCGGTCCTCGGGGTCGAAGGTCATTCCGGTTGCGCCGCCCGCGTCCGGGCCGATCGCCAGCCGGTCTCCTGCCGTCAGCAGAGCACCGATCCCCGCCGTCAGATGCGCCGAACGGGCACCAAGAACCGGGTCGCCCAGCACCCCGCCGCCGACGCTGAGATAACCATAGCTGCCGGCCACGGCCGGCCCGATGCTGAGCCGGGCGCCCGCGGGCAGCAGGTGAGAGGCGTTCCAGACCGCCGTCGCGCCGTTGATCTGCGCCCGCATCCGCGCGCCAGTCAAGGCAATGCGCAGGTCCTGATCGGCCTGAAATTCGCCGCCCGTCCCGGCCATTTCCACGGCGGCAAGACTGTCGGGCTGTCCCAGCAACGCCGCGCCTTCGGCCAATGCAAGCCGGTCCACAGCGCCACCGCGCGACAGGCCCATGTCCAGATATCCGGGCCGCCCCAGGTCCTGCACCGTCAGGCCGGGCCCGGCGCGCAAAATGGTCAGATGCGCGCTCATGCCAGCGCCTCGCAACTGGCGCCGCCGCGCGGATCGCTGCGCATCCGCGCCAGCGTTTCCGTGTCGGTGGTCGTGAACTGCACCTCATCCCCGGGGCGCAAAAGGAAGGGTTCGGGAACATCCGGCTGGAACAGGCGGATGGCGGTCTGGCCCACATGCTGCCATCCGGTCGGCGTGGTGACCGAAAACAGCACAAGCTGCCGCAGCGCCACCGCCAGCGCACCTTCGGGCACGCGCGGGGTCAATTCCTTTTGCCTTGGGATGTCCCAGGCGGGTGGCAATTCACCCAGATAAGGCTGGCCGGGGGCAAAGCCGATGGTCTGCACCCGTACCCGCGCCTGGGACAGCGACCGGATCGCCTCGGCCTCGGACAGGCCCGCCGCCTGCGCCGCCTGCCCCAGCTGCGGCGCCAGATCCGTGCCGAAGACGGTGGGCACCCGCCAGAACCTGCGCCCGCCGGGCAAGTCGGCCGCGTACCAGTCTCGCTGGTCCAGCAGCGCCTGCACCTGCTGGTGCAACGCGGCATGCGTCAGGCGCAGCGGATCGAACCGGACGAAGGCCGACACCAGCGAGGACGAGGTTTCCTCGACCCCTGCCCAGCCCTCCGCCTCGAGCGCGGCGCGAAAGGCCAGCGCAGCGCGGTTGGCCGGTTCGCTGAGAGCGGCGGCAAAGCTGATCAACAGCCCGTCCACCCCGGCGGTTCGTATGATCGGAAAATCCTGCATTGCCCCTGTCACATCTGGTTCGGCAGATAGGTCACGATGCCGGGGAACACCACGATGATCGCCAGCGCCACGATCATCAGGAAGAAAAACGGCAGCGCCGCATGGGCCACCCGCAGGATGTCGCGCCCGGTCAGCGATTGCAGCACGAACAGGTTGAAGCCCACGGGCGGGGTGATCTGCGACATCTCGACCACGATCACCAGGAAGATCCCGAACCACAGCGGGTCGATACCCGCCTGCATCACCATCGGCATGATGACCGAAGCCGTCAGCACCACAACCGAGATCCCGTCCAGAAAACACCCCATGATCACGAAGAACACCGTCAGCGCCGCCAACAGCGTGAAGGTGGACAGGCCGAGCGACCCGATCCATTCAGCCAGCACGCGCGGAATGCCGGTGAAGCCCATCGCCACGGTCAGGAACGAGGCCCCAGCAAGGATGAAGGCGATCATGCACGAGGTCACCGTGGCCCCCATAAGCCCGTCAACGAAACTGGCGCGGGTCAACGTGCCCTCGCGCCAGGACAGCAGCAGCGCCAACACCACGCCCACGGCGGCCGCATCCGTGGGCGAGGCGATCCCGGCATAGATCGAGCCGATCACACCGACGATCAGCAGAATCACCGGCACCAGTCGGCGCGAGCGACGCAGTTTTTCCGGGAAACTCGCGCGGATGTCCTCGGTGGGCAGGCTCGCGCGGTTGAGCAGCGCCCAGATCGCGACATAGCCCACGAACAGCCCCACTAGCAGCAGTCCCGGCAGAACTCCGGCCACGAACAGACGGGCGATGGATTGCTCGGTCGCCACGCCATAGACGATCAGGATGATCGACGGCGGGATCAGCAGGCCCAGCGTGGCCGAGCCGGCCAGTGTGCCGAGGATCATCTTCTCGGGGTAGCCCCGGCGCGAGAGTTCCGGGATCGACAGCTTGCCGATCGTGGCCGCCGTAGCCGCAGACGACCCCGACACAGCCGCAAAGATCCCGCAGGCAAAGACGTTCACATGCAGCAACTGCCCCGGCAGCCGGTTCATCCAGGGCGACAAGCCGGTGAACATGTCCTCGGACAGGCGCGAGCGGAACAGGATCTCGCCCATCCAGATGAACAGCGGCAGTGCCGCCAACGCCCAGGAATTGCTGTGCCCCCACAAGGTGGTGGCCATGACCAGCCCCAGCGGCGCATCGGAGAACAGCGCCATCGCCGCGATCCCGACCCCCAGCAGCGAAAACGCCACCCACAGCCCCGACCCCAGAAAGGCGAACAGCAGAACAAGAAGAATGATGGAAAGCGTGGCAATCGACATCTGCTGGCCCTATTCGCTCAGAAGGTTTTCGCCCTTGCCGTCCCAGCTGGGCGCGCGGCCCGCCAGCAGACCGACCAGCTCGTCGATCAGGGCAAGAGTCAGGATGGCCAGCCCCAGCAGGACCGGCATCTGCACGATCCACAACGGCACCGAGACCATGCCCGGGCTGCGGTCGCCATATTCCAGCGACTCCAGAACCAGCAGGCCCATATACCAGGTGGCATAGGCGCTCATGGTCAGGGCGATCGTCACCACGCAGATCTCGGTCAGGCGGCGCGGCCCTTTGGGCATCCGCCCGATCAGCAGCGTCACCCGGATATGCCCGCCGGCGCGCAGCGCATAGGCCAGCGCCAGAAAGCTGGATGCGGCCAGAAAAAACCCAGTGAAATCGGCATAGGAGGGGATGGTCAGGCCCACGCCCTGCCCGGTCAGCGCGGCCCAGATCTTGTCGGCCAGGTTCAGCCCGACCTGCGCAAAGACCAGCACGACGATGGCCAAGATGAACAACGCCGCCAATCCGCCGGCCGCACGATAGATGAAATCAAGACTGCGCCGCAGCATCGCCATCCCCTCCCCTTTTTGACGGACCCGGCCGGACGTTTGGCACCCGGCCGGGCCGGATCGTTTACTGCTGATAAGCCTGCAGCAATGCGGCCCCTTCTTCGCCCGCCTTGACCTTCCAGTTCTCGAGCATCTGCGCGCCGATTTCACGCAGGCCAGCCATCAGTTCTTCGGAAGGCTGCACCACGGTGATGCCGTTTTCCTGCAGAACCGCAGTCTGCTTGGCGGTCTCGGCCTGGCTCATCTCCCAGCCGCGGGCCTCGGCGGCGGCGGCAGCCTCGAGAACGGCGGCCTGGGTCGCGTCATCCAGACGGCGGAAGGCGCGCTTGTTCACCACGACCACGTTCTTGGGAATCCAGGCCTGGATGTCGGTGTAGTGGGTCAGAAAGTCCCACGCCTTCGAGTTCACCCCGGTCGAGGGCGAGGTGATCATCGCCTCGACCCGGCCGGTGCTGAAGGCCTGCGGAATGTCCGGAACCTCGACCTGCGTGGGCGCGGCGCCCGCAAGGTTGGCGAATTCTTCCAGCGTGGCGTTGTAGGTCCGGAACTTCAGCCCCGCCAGGTCATCCACGCTGTTGATTTCCTTGGTCGTGTACAGGCCCTGCGGCGGCCACGGCACGGCGTACAGCACCATCATGCCCTGCTTGTCCAGCAGACCGTTGATCACGTCTTTCTGTGCCGCCCACAGCTTTTGGGCGTCGTCATAGTTGGTGGCCAGGAACGGCAGCGAATCCGCGCCGAAGGCCGGGTTGTCATTGGCCAGCAGCGACAGGAAAAACTCTCCGATCGGCACCTGACCGCTGCGCACGGCCTTGCTGATCTCGGGGTGCTTGAACAGCGACCCGGCGGAATGGACCTTGATTTCGAGCGTACCGTCGGTGGCCGCGGCCACGTCCTTGGCGAATTCGTGAATGTTGACCGTGTGGAAAGTGGCGTCCGGATAGGGCGTCGGCATGTCCCAGGTCTCGGCCTGCACCTGCATGGCCAACCCGGCCAGCGCGGCCACCGCGCCACCGGCAATCTGCATCAGTTTCATTTTGGCTCTCCCTGCTTGAGTACTGGCGCAGAGGCTGACTCAACGTTTGCGATTTGTCAACGTTTTGTTATTATTCTGACCGAAACGCCTGCGCATCCGAATGTCACAGCGTTGAAAACATGCGCCATCCATGCAAAAACGCAGATAAATCCCCAGCGTTTTGCAGATCAAAAGGCCCGAAAATGTCCGATTCTCAGCCCGACAACCGCCGCATCGTGTCATCCCGCCACCTGGCCGAGGGCGAGGGCTGGGAATTGTCCGAGCTCGAATTCGGCCTGATCATCGTCTACAATGCCTTTTCCCGCTGGATGACGCGCTGCATGGCGGCGGCCGGGCAGGCCGACCTCAGCCCGCTTGACATTCTGATCCTGCACAACGTCAACCACCGCGGCCGCGACAAGCGCCTGACCGACATCTGCTTTCTTCTCAATATCGAGGACAGCCACACCGTGAACTATGCCCTTCGTAAACTGCTCAAGGCCGGGCTGCTGACGTCGGAAAAACGCGGCAAGGAAGTATTCTACCGCACCTCGCCCGAGGGCGTGGCCCTGTGTGACGCCTACCGGAAGGTCCGCCAGCAATGCCTGCTGGAAGGGCTGCCCGCCACCGACCTGTCCGGCGACGATCTGCGCGAGCTGGCCCGCAACCTGCGCGCGCTGTCCGGTCACTATGACCAGGCCAGCCGGGCGGCGGCATCCTTGTAACCTGTCGGCACAGCCCAGCGGCCAAGGCCTGTTGCATCGATCCCTTCGAGTCCTTAGGCCAAACACAACCAACCCGGAGAACCCGATGCTCACGAATTTTGGCTGGAAGTCGTTGAAACTGTTTTTGTCCAAAAAGCAACGTGAAGAAACGAAAGTCTATCGCCTGCTCAGCGACACATTCGGCCACTATCGCTCTTTGGTCGAAGGCCGGCCGGTTGATGCCCAAGGGGCCGAGATTCCATGGTATTGCTATCCGGCTATCGAATTTCTGGATGGCCTCGAGTTGTCCGGGCTGAGTGTGCTCGAATATGGCAGTGGAAACTCCTCGGCGTTTTTTGCGTCCCGCGGGGCGGTGGTGACGGCCATCGAACATGACAGGGAGTGGTTCGAAATCACCTCTCAGCGTTTGGCCGGACTGGATGGCTTTGCGATACATCACACAACCGAAGCCAAAGAGTACGCAGAACGCCCAGAGATCAACAAGGCGGATCTGGTAGTAATTGACGGAACCCACCGCGTGCCTTGCGTGGACTATGTGTCCACCCAAATCCAAGCAGGACGCGCGAACCCGGCACTCATCGTTTTCGACAATTCAGATTGGTACCCGGAGACAATCGCTCGTCTTGACGACACGCTGGGCTGGTGGCGGATCGATTTCTGTGGTTTTACTCCAATCAACACATATACCCAAGCCACAACGGTGTTTCTAAACCCGGAACGACGCATTCGCAGGCGGGGCCCGATCCTTCCAATCGGTCGCCAGATACAGGTATCGATCGAGGAGCTCGGGCAACCAGGTTGAAGCCCGAGAATGCTCAGCAACGAACGAAAGTAATATGGCAAATATTCTTCGCAGACTTAGGCGACGCTTCATACTCGATCTGTTCCGGTACCCCGCGCGCTACGCCCCCTACAACGATTGGGGCGACAAGCTTGCACTCTGGTACTGGTTCTTCGTTCAGCATGACCGCTTTCCCAGCTCCAAGATGATTTTCAATGACGTGCTGTACCGATTGAAAACAACTGATGCCATGGTCCGGCCGGATCGGGTCGCTACATCTGACAAGGAACTGGTCAAGGAATACGCCATCCCGCTGATCGGTGCTGACCATGTCGTTCCGACTTTGGCCGTCCTGCGAACCGAGGCAGAGATCGACAACTACGAGTTTCCTACCCCTTGCGTGGTCAAACCGACTCAAGGCTGCGGAGGCATTCATTTACTGTTCCCCGGCGATACGCCCGACCGATCGTTGATGAAGTCTCAGCTGGCCGAGAACTACTATTACCAATATCGCGAGAGGAACTACAGAGACCTGCAGGGAAAGCTCATCGTCGAGCCGATGCTTTTTGCCGGACAGCCCGTCAATGACTACAAGGTTTTCTGCTGGCGCGGGGAGCCGCGCTGCATATTGTACGCAAACGACCGCCACCGCGAGTTCTACCGCGTACTATTCGACACGGATTGGACAGAATTGCCGATTCCGCTAAGCCCTGCAGTGCAAGATCGCCCCCAGCCACCACGGCCCGACAGACTTGATGAGATGCTGCAAGCCGCCGCCAAACTGTCCAAACCCTTCGACTTTGTCCGCATCGACTTCTACGCCGACCCTGAAAGAGTGCTGCTCGGTGAAATCACCCACCTGCACAACGGCGGCAACGAACAGTTTGCCAGCCTTGAAGATGAGCTTGCATTGTCTCGCCATATCTTCGGTTCGATTGATCCGAAAGAGACCGTTTGATGCGAAAACGCGGCCGAGACGCTTGATTCCATGGTCGCTCTCGGAACAAGTGGTGCGGGTGGAGGGACTTGAACCCCCACGCCTTGCGGCGCCAGAACCTAAATCTGGTGCGTCTACCAATTTCGCCACACCCGCAACACGGCACCGTGGTGCCTGAATGACGGGCTGATAGCAAAGCTTGCAAGCAAGTGCGAGAGGGAAAATAACAGCTTTCCCCAGAGTGATCAGGTCGCCAGCCGGGAAGAGTAGGCTGAGTTTTTCCCAACCGTATCGCAAGTCCGGGTCGGATCACTGCACAACGACCCCCACAGCCTCCGAACAAACCGTCATGCACTCATTTTGCATCTCGGAAATCTTATCGTTTCCTTTGAGCCATGCGCGAACTCATATTGTTCCCGGTTTCGCCACAGTGGAACAACCGAAGCCAAAAAATAGACGCGCATACGTTGTGGCCGGGTTCTTCCATCAATTCATCGAAGCACAGCAACCAAAGACCCTGCGCACCGAGCACCCCCACATCCGGCGTCGAACTTCTACAGAATCCACATAAATCGAAAAGACTTTATCAATACTATACAAAAAGTTATCGCACCTTAACCCATCGCAAGCTTCGGCGACCCGTGCGTGCACGCGGATTGTCTGCCACACGAACAAACTCACAGGGAAAGCTGAACTTCGCGCTAAAGTAGAGACCGCGAAATGCCTCGTCACCATATTTGCGCCACATTTCAAGCACCAAAAGATCTCAATCACGTCAAATAAAGACCGCCTTGAAGGTAATTCTGTTTCTCAGGGAGTTAATGAGTCTTTTTGCCATTCGGCACATACGAGTTTTTTGCTCAACTCCAGAACAGGGGTCTCAATCGTGACCGAACAGATCAACTCCGCAGCCGCCGAGCAAGACGCCGTCTTTCTTGCACGCGAGAGCTTTGCCGGCGAGCTCAAGAACCTCAACAAACAGTTTCCGAACACCGGATTCGGCATCGCGCTCCGCACCCATTCGGGCGAGGAATATTTCTTGGCCAATGCCCGCATGCCGCTGCCGGGGCGCAGGGGAAAAGGCTTTCCCACCGGCCGCCGCGTCGCGCGATTGGACAATGGCGACCATTTCAGCTCGATCGAGGTGCTGGCGGATTCCCGGGCCTATGAAAAGATCTCGCCGGGAACCGAGGCCGAAATCCTGGGCAACGCGCTGGAACTGATCGCACGTATCGACAGTTTCGCCGGCACCGCGCCGATGCCCACGGTCGGAAACGCACATCCTGCAATCGCCGCAACCGGAACCGGAGGCTGAAAATGGCCCGAAACGACCACCTTTTGTCCGTAGGAAACGAGGCATTGGCGCCGCTGACCGACGCCATGACCGCATTGACGACGCAGATCGACCAACTGACGGAGGTGGCCGACGCGCGTTCGACTGCGCGCCTATCCACGCTCAAGACCCGCATGGAAAATTTCACCGCAAGCGTCACCTTCGTGGGGCAGGTCAAGGCGGGCAAGTCTTCGCTGGTCAACATCCTGGTCGGCAGGCCGAACCTTCTGCCTTCGGACGTGAACCCTTGGACGTCGGTGGTGACGACGCTGAACATCAACACCCGCGCGCCGGGCGACTACAAATCGAAATTCACCTTCTTCGAGCAGGAGGAATGGGACAATCTGATGGTGGGTGGCGGCCGTCTGGGCGAACTGGCCAACCGCGCCGGCGCCGATGACGAGATGGAGGACATCCGCCGTCAAATTGCCCAGATGAAGGCCAAGTCCGAAGAGCGGCTGGGCAAGCATTTCGACCTGATTCTGGGCCAGAGCCACCAGTACGACTATTTCGACGAGGAACTGGTCCAGCGCTATGTCTGCCTGGGCGACGAGGACGACCCTGACATCGACCCCAAGACCGGTCGTTTTGCCGACGTGACGAAATCGGCGGAACTGTACATGGACATTCCGCAATACCCGATCGCGCTGAAACTGTGCGACACTCCGGGCGTGAACGACACCTTCATGGTGCGCGAGCAGATCACCCTGCGCAGCTTGCGCGGTTCCGAGGTCTGCGTTGTCGTACTGGCCGCCAGCCAGGCATTGACGACGATGGACATGGCGCTGATGCGGATCATCGCACAGTTCGAAAACCGGCAGATCGTATTGTTCGTCAACCGCATCGACGAGCTGACCGACCCGGTCAACCAGGTGCCCGAGATCCGCGACCGGATCCAGGACACGCTGAAGCAGAGCGGCATTGACACGAACACCAGCATCGTCTTCGGCAGCGCCTTGTGGGCCGAGGCGGCCCTGACCGGCAACCCCGACATTCTGAACGAGGATTCACGCCAGGCTCTGAACACGTTCTACCTGGCTGCAGGCTTTGGCGATCAGGCCGCGTCATTGGACAAGATCTGGGCACTGTCGGGGCTTCCTGACCTGCTGCTGGCCATGAACGAGCGCATCGCCGAAGGCGCAGGCAACCGCCTGCTGGACCGGGTGCGCCATCGCGCCCGGAACATCGCCAGCCAGATCCGGGCGACCTCGGTGGCCAAGACCCTTTCGGGCGGTGAGGGAATCATGCGCGAGCTGGATGGCTCTTCGCCGGACGAAGCGATTGCAGCCCTGGCCGAGGCATACGACAAGAAGGCCGCCGAACTGACCACCGCGCTGCGCGACAAGGTTCTGGCGCGTCTGGCTTCGGCCGAGGCGAACTTCGTCAAACGGGCCACGGATTCCCTGATTGCGCATCTGGAACAGAACGGCGAACAGGGAACGTGGCAGTATGACCCGGCCGGCCTGCGCACTCTTCAGAAGGCTGCCTATTTCAGCTTTTCGCGATCCATGCGGAAAGAGGCTGGAGCGCTGTATGCCGCGGCCGCGGCAGATGTCGAGGCGCTGTACCACAAGATACTGGGCAACCATCTGGGCGAATTCAGCATCGAGGCGCCGATCGTGCCGCGCGTGCCACCCCCGCTGGGCATCGGGCGCACCATCGCACTGGACCTGCAAAGCACCTGGTGGCGGCGATGGTGGCAACGGCGCAAGGGCTTCGAAGCCTATGCGGCCGACTACACCCGCCTGATCGCATCCGAGGCGAACTCGATCACGAAAGATCTGGAAGAAACCCAGATTGCTGCGGTTCTTGAAAATGTCAGGGCCAACCTGACCGAATTCATGCGCGAGCAGAAAGAGACCCTTCTGAACATCGCGCAGACCGCCGACGGTGCAGCAGGCGCCAATGCCGCGCAGATGGCCGGGCTGGAGCCCAAAAAGTCGCGCGACGAAATTCTGGGCGACATCCTCAAAGATCTCAGCAACGAAGCAGCGTAAGAAAACATGGCAAAAGATACACAAATCCGCTTCGTCTCTCCGAAGGCATGGGAACGCATCGAGCAGTGGTCCCGCCGCAAACCCGTGTTTGCGCTGATGGGGGAATTCAGCGCCGGCAAATCGACGCTGATGAATTTTCTGCTGCGCCAGCAGGCGCTGCCCACCCAGGTGACAGCCACCCAACTGCCACCGGTATGGTTCAGCTGGGGCAACAGGCCGGCATACGTGATGGGGCATGACGGCTCGCGGCGCACGATCGGGTTGGATCAGCTGAATCAAGTTGGCGTCAACGACGCGCAATTCATCCGCATCTTCCTGCAGGCCGACATCCTCGAGGCCGTCGACCTGATCGACACGCCCGGCATTTCCGACCCCAAGATCCAGAACGACGTCTGGCGCCGCGCGGTAGGTCAGGCCAACGGGGTGCTGTGGTGCACACATTCGACCCAGGCCTGGCGCGAGACCGAACGCGCCACCTGGGTTTCGTTGCCGGAACGGCTGCACCACAATTCGCTGTTGTTGGTCACGCGGGCCGACGCCCTGGACGTGAAGGACCGACAGAAGGTTCTGCGCCGCGTCAACCGCGAGGCAGGTCACCTGTTCAACCGCACCATCCTGTTCTCGGCCCGCGATGCGATCATCGCCCGCGACAAAACCGGCGACGCCGAATTGTGGAGCCGGAGCGGTGGCGGCAAGATGATCGACAGTTTCCTTGAGATCACCGAACACGTCATGGACAACCGGGCCGAAATGCTGACCCGTTATCAGATCGACAAGAGCCTGTCGGACACGCCCCGCGTCGCGCCCATGCGACCGACCGGGAAGACCACCGCCAACGAGCCCGCGCCGGATGCTCCATTGCAACTGACCGATCCCGTGTCACAGGATGATGCGTTCGAGGCCGTCCGCAACTCGGACGACGTGATCGCGGCCTTTCCGGTCCGCCCTGCCCGCGTCGAGCGCCGCAAGGACGACGCCGAACGCGCACGCATCGACGCCGAGGAAGCCGAGCGTCTGCGCGCCGAAATGGCACCCGCCATCGAAGAGGACGACGATCTGCGGTCGCTGTTCCGCGAACCGGAAGAATCACGTGCGGACATCACCGGCAGCCATCTGGAACTGTCCCGGCTCGATGGGCTCGATCTCGAGGATGAGTTCACTCTGGGCGAGGATGAGGAACTGGACGCGGGCGATGACCAGACAGGGGCCGACGACACCCAAAAATTGCAGGCCGTGTCGGACGACCTGATGGACGGTTTGGCCGACAGGCTGAACGTCGTCGACCCGGAACCGGCGACAACACCTGAGCCCCAGGAATTCCCGGATATCGAAACCTCGGTGTCTTCAATAACCGCCCTGCTGTCCGAACAGGAAAGCAACCGCCCCGACAGCTATGAGCCCGAGCCCGAATCCAACGCCTTGACCGACGACCGGGTCCTAGTGGTTTCCGACGAGGCGGACCTGCCCGACTCGGATGCACGCCCCGCCGAACCGGGCGTGACGCTTGAACATCTGTTGCCGGTCCATCCGGATCAGTCACTCAGTGCGGCAGCCATGTGGCGCAAGGTCACCGACAGCGAGGAACTGCCCGAAGACCCCAAAGCGCTCCGCGCCGTCTTCCAGGCATTCCTCGAGGAGTTCGACCAGATCACCCAGGAATTTCGATCGAACCCGGCCAGCGATGCCACGATCGCGCGACCCGACCCCACGGATGGGGTTGAACGACATGTGTTGTAAGCAAGGCGATCCGAAGGCACGGGCATTGAAAAAGCGTTTTCTGTCCCGGTGGCAGAATGCTAACCATCGGCGCAACGGGTTCAACCCGTTGCGCCTAATGGCTTTATAGACGGATGACGAGAATCCAGATGAGCATCGAAGCTGCACTGACCAGCGCCATGGAAACCATACCCGACTGCCTTGCTGCGGGGTATATCGATATGGAAACCGGCATGTTGCTTGGCACGTCCGTCTCGGATGCAGTCAGCCCGGAAGTGCTGGACAACCTCGCGGTCGCGGTGACCAACCTGTTCCAAGGGCGCGGGGTCCGGGCCTTTGAGGATCTGCTGGATGCCGCCGGCCTGCAGGACGCGGACAACCCGGGGTTCGGCGAAATAGCGGTTTTTTGCAACGATCGCCTACATATCTTCCTGCGGACACCCGAGTATCCGGAACACGCGGTCTGCTACATCTGCCGTGACAGCGCGAATATCGGACTGACGCTTGCGAAATCACATCTCAGCCTGGGGCCGGTTGCGGCCGCGGTTTGATCGGGACCAGAGGGGGGTCACGTCATGACGGCGACGGACATTATCGACATGCTGGAGGGCATCGGCCGCCGGGCTACGCCGCGGCTGTCACCCGCCGTTCAAATTACGGCGGACAACGCGCAAGCACGGCGCGCACGGATTCTGCAATCCATCCGCGAAACCGTCCTGCCGAGGAGATTGGAGTTTTCTGCCCCCGGCGGAACGGTTCTGGCCATCGAGGTCAACAACGGGCGCATCACCGATGTCTACAGCATCAGCAGCGGAGAGATTCCGCATTTCGAAACCGAACCGCGCGACGTGCTGATCGAGAAACTGGCCCGCCTGGTTTCCGACCTCGCACTGGCGGGCGACCCGCTGCAGCTGGTTTCCG
Source organism: Ruegeria lacuscaerulensis ITI-1157 (assembly GCA_000161775.1). Taxonomy (GTDB): domain Bacteria; phylum Pseudomonadota; class Alphaproteobacteria; order Rhodobacterales; family Rhodobacteraceae; genus Ruegeria; species Ruegeria lacuscaerulensis. The sequence continues at coordinate 252,089 of GG704595.1, read as the reverse complement.
GCCAGCCTGACGGGCCGCTCGAGGCGGACGATGTGGGTATAACCTTCACCGAGGTCATGAAGGCCTGCGCGGAAATCGAACTGCCTTCGGAACCGCATGTGGCCGTTGTTCCCGACCCTGCCCCAGAACCAGCCGAAGTCACCTTGGCCGCGCCCGAAACCGAACCGGCGATCGAGGGTCTGGCGCAGCCATTCTTTGACGGCGCAAAGCGCTTTGCCGTCGGCCGGATTCTTACCGGCATTGGCGACATGCCACCGCAGCTGGACGGCATTTGCGCCGACGGCGAGCCACTTCACCCCACCCGGGATCTGCTGGACCGCTTTGCCCGCGATCTTGCCGGTTGGGATACCGACTGCGCCGAGGCCATGACCCACCCCCAGCTGATCGTCATGCGGCCCTCGGGCGGCAACGGAACGGCGCTGGCCATCCTGCGCGACGGTCAGGGCACCGCCGCAGCAATCCACGGCGCGCGCAAATTGGGCGCCGTCGTCAATCTATGGAAGATCCTTCGCGGGGCGAACCGATGACATCGCCACCGCGACATCTGAGGGTTCCTGCAAGAAGTCTGTTTTGTACCAGTAGTTAGGGTAACGATCATGAGTGAGTCCATCCGCCGGGAGTTGATCCGGATCGCCGATGAAATGAACGCGCTGAGCAATGACGAAACCCGTCAGTTCATCGCCCGCATCGTTGACGATCTGACCAACCTGAAACCCTCGATCGCCTTTGTCGGGCAGATCAAGGCCGGGAAATCCCGGCTGATCAACGGTTTCACCGGACAGGCCGAATTCCTGCCGTCGGACGTCAACCCGTGGACGACGGTGATCACCGACATGCATTTCGGTCATCCATCGGGGCGCACCTCCGGCGCCGAATTCCACTTCTTCGACAACCACCAGTGGCAGGCGCTGATCGCCGAGGGCGAAGAACTGCGCAACATGTTCCCCGACGACGAGGACAGCTACAAGCGCGAGATGATCGAGGAACAGGTCGAGGCCATGAAAACCCGGGCCCAGCTGCGGTTGGGCGACAGCTATGAACAGCTGCTGGGCCAGCATCACGACCTCGAGGAGCTGACCTCGGACGATCTGGCCCGCTATGTCTGTGCGGGCGACGATCCGACCGACGCGAACGAACATGATCCGGGCACGGACCGCGGCCTGTACAGCGACATCACCCGCAAGGCCGAGGTCTATTTCGAGTTGGGCCATTTCCCCTTCCCGCTGACGGTGACCGATACGCCGGGCGTCAACGACCCGCTTCTGATCCGCGAGGAAATCTCGCGTCAATATCTGAAGGAAAGCGATTTCTTCGTCGTGGTGCTGTCGGCGCATCAGGCTCTGTCGCGTGCAGATCTGAAACTGTTCCGCCTGATGCAGGCCTTGGAACTGGGCCAGATCGTCGTTTTCATCAACCGGGTCGATGAACTGGGCGGCGGACCCGAGGACGCTGCAAAAATAAGGGCCGACGTATTGGACGGGCTGGAAAAAGCCCTTGGCCAGTCGAATATCGACGTTCTGATGGGCAGCGCTCAATGGGCGCATTATGCCCTGACCGGTGACGAAACCGGCGTGAACCATGATGCGGTTCTGGCGTGGTTGCGAGCCCATCCCGAACAGATGCGGCAATATCTCGACGGGGTTCAGAAGATCAAACGTGGCCCGGGCCTGATCAGCCGCGAGGCGATTCTGCGCTATGCCGCAATGATCGCTTCGGGCCTGCCCGATCTGCGCCGCCATGTCACCGATGCTCTGGCCGACGGCCCGCGCAACGAGCAGCTGCACATGGCGTGGCAGCACCTCAACAGTTTCGCCCAGGGTGAGCTGGAACGCTGCAAGGCCCGCCTCCGCGCGCTGGAAGAAGAAGGCGTGCCCTCGGGCCGGGATGCCGAAGACAAGGACCAGTCCCTGGCAGAACTGCGCGCGCTCGTGGCCGAGAAAACCGATCACATCACCCGCGAAATGGACGACGTTCTGGCCAACCTGCGCGGTGTGATGGACGATACCGTGGCCGAATCCGTTGCAACCGTCGTGCGCGGACCAGATGGCCACTCGCCACTGCTGGCAAAGGGCGAGGCGACCGAGCTGAACTTCACCCCGCTGCGCGCCCGCATGCAGGAATTGATCCAGGGGGCAACCCAAGTGATCCGCCAGCGCATGCTCAGCGAGCTTTACACGATTGACATGCAGGCCAATGCCTCGCTGCGGGCCCTGCCCGGCTGGCAGGAACCGACTGACAGCCGCATGAATACCAGTGCCGTGCGCTGGTTCCGCCCCGACACCACCGCACTGACCCGCGGCATCACCGTCGAATTGCGGGTGAACTGGCTTTCGCGCCTGATTTCCCGCAAATCCGTGGTGTCACGCGCCGAACGGATGATCGTGCAGGAGTTCGAGTTGATCGGGGACGATCTGATCGACACTGCGCGCGAAAACCTGTTGGAACGTCTCAACACTGTTCTGGACCATTTCCTGGCCTTGCTGGCCGGGCATCTTGAAAACCGGGGCAGCACGGGCGAAACATGCCCCAGCACCCAAGCCCAGCTCGAGTTTGACCGCGCCCAGCGGATTGTCGAAGACCTGCAAACAACCTTTGGCTCCGACCTGGACGCCAAACCGCAACCGGAGGCTGCCGAGTGATCGAATTTCCCGGAACCGAACAGGAAGTGCGCCAATTGGAGCGCTTTCTTTCCGCCACCGAGGCCCTGCCGGCGTCGCCGGAACTGGACGACATGCGCGCCCGGGCATCTGCGCATGCCGAGCGGCTGTCGACTGCGGTGTCGATCGGATTTGCAGGGGAATTCGGTGCGGGAAAGTCCAGCCTGGCCAACATGCTGGCCGGGGCCGACATTCTGCCCACGGGGCCACAACATCTGAAACTGCCGCTTGTCATTGTCACCTACGCAGACACGCCCGAAACCACCGTGGGGTGGTGGGCCAAAGAGCCCAAGACCTATTCCGGCATCGCATTGGAAAAGGCCGCTGCCGACAATCCTGACTTCATTTCGGTCGGGCTGAACACACCGGCCCTGCGCGAGATTTCCTTGTTTGACCTTCCCGGCTCGGGCGCGTTGGACGACAGCTACAAGCAGACACTGGACCTGCTGAAATACGTCGATTGCGCGATATGGTGCACCAACGGCACCAACGCCTGGCGCGAAACCGAGCGCCATCTGTGGGCACAAGTGCCCGAGACGCTGCGCGACAACAGCCTGCTGGCCGTGACCCATACCGATCTGCCCCCGGTCCGCGACGCGCTCGATCGGGTTCTTGCCCGGCTGGAAAAACAACGTCCCGGCATGTTCAACGCAATCGTTCCCATTGGAACTCCGGTCGCCGTGCGCGCCATGGCGCAGGAACCCGAGCCCGATTTTGCCCTTTGGGAATCCTGCGGTGGGCAGGTTCTGGCCGAAAAGGTACTCGAAATCGCCGCACGACGCCGGCGCTCGGATCTGGAGGCCGCGCGCAAGGATCTGACCGAGGAATTCCTGCCCCTGCTGGCCACTCTCACGCCTGACCAACCTGACGCCGCTGACGATCGGACGGTCCAGCCCAGTCTGGAAGCGGCGTTGCCGCCGCTGAACAACCCGATTCTGGAAGACTGGCTGGCCGCGATTGCCAGCATCTACCAAGATCTGCGCGACAGCGCAGATATCGATCCGGCCGCTTTTCTCGAAAGCTGCCGCGAGATCGTGGAAGATTTCGCCGAACGCCTCGAAGACGGGTCCGAGATCGACCCCGAAGCCGACTGGATTCCGGCCGAGTTCGAAAAGGCAACCGACCTGTTGCTGCTTCTGCAGTTCGAAAGCGGGGACGCGCCCCTGAAAGACGCGGTCAACATTCTTGTCCAACTCAGCGACAATCTGGCCTGGGCCGGAAGCAGCGTCGCCACCGCGCCGCCCCGCACCGGCACTTGACACTTTCCCGCCTGAATTGAGCCGCAGCACGGCGAATCGAAACGCCGGGAATCATGTCCTCATTGTTTCTAATCCGTGGACCATCGGCACCGGCCAAGGGGAACTGACTCTGGCTCTGGGAAACGGCGGCACAATATGTAGTGTTCTCCTACTGCCTTAGCACTTTATGTAGAACCCTCAGCTCTGTGATCCATAGAGAGGCCACGGGGCGGCCCCATTAATGTCAAATTTGAACCGTCTAACCGTACTCAAGTGTCCTGCGGTTGTGTTTTGGTTTTGAGTTGCGGGCGGATTGCTCGGTCGGTTTGCCGCAAGAATTGAAATATGGGCGGGAACAAATGAGCCACAATCAAGCCGTCGGTGCCCAGCACCACGAACCTCAGATCCAAGGGCTGCAACCGGGCGCAAAACTGCTGCGCGGCCAATACGAAATCCTGCGTTTTCTCAGCAATGGCGGGTTCGGGATCACCTATTTGGCCCGCGACAGCCTGGACCGCGACGTGGTCATCAAGGAATGCTATCCGGGGGCGCTGTGCCGCCGCAACGGTGATCTGGTCGAACCCAACGACCCCGCGTTCAAGGACGACCTGCGCGCCATCATCGACCTGTTCATCCAGGAGGCCCGCAACCACGCACGGCTGGTGCATCCAAACATCGTGGATGTGCATCAGGTGTTCGAGGACAACGACACCGCCTATATCGCGATGGACCTGATCCGCGGCTGCGACCTGCTGGATTACATCGAGGACCCCAAGACCGAGACCGGTCCGGACTTCATCGTACAGGTCACTGAAAAGATGCTGTCGGCCGTGTCGTTCATTCACCAGAGCGGCATGCTGCACCGCGACATCTCGCCCGACAACATCCTGATCGACGAACATGGCGAGCCGATCCTGATCGATTTCGGCGCAGCGCGCGAACAGGCCGCCAACAAGACCGCCGCATTGCTCACACTTCGGGTCATCAAGGATGGCTATTCTCCGCATGAATTCTATGTGCGCGGGTCGGATCAGGGGCCCAGCAGCGATCTCTATGTATTGGCCGCCACGCTGTACCACGCGATCAGCGGCGAACGCCCCATCGACGGTCAGACCCGCCTGAATGCCTTCAACAATGGCCAGCCGGATCCGTACACATCGCTGACGGGCCGGTTCCAGGGCTATCCCGATGGCTTCCTCGAGGCGATCGACAAGGCGATGGAACTGCACGCCGCTGATCGCCTTCAATCGGCTTTGGACTGGCTGCGCATGTTCCGAGGCCCCGGCGTGGTGTTCGACAGCTTTGCCTATCGCCCGGTTTCGGTGATCGTCGCGCTGGACCGAAAGGATGACGAGGAAGAAAAGGCCCGCATTCAGGCCGAGGCCGACAATGCCGAGGCGGTCGTGACCGCGTTGCTGGCGGGAAACTCGGATCTGGCCCTGGGCAATGCCGACAAACAGGACGACGAACTCGCCAAGTTCAGCCCGAAGGACGAGGCCCCGGCGGTGGATACCGTCGTACGGAAGAAATCGAGCGGCAGTGGCAAACTGATCGCCGGTCTGGCGGTTCTGGCCGCTCTGGCTGCTGGTGGGTACTTCGTGATGAACAACGACACCCCGCAGCCCGATGCGGCCGCGTCGTCCATCCCGCCAGTTGCCGTTGCGTCGCCCGACGCCTCGCCGGCAACGCCCGAACCCGCCGAAACAGACACGATGTCGGTTGCCGGACTCGACACACAGGCGGCCGCTGACACGCCCGATGTGAGTACGGCCGAAACACCCGTGGACGACGGTACGGAAGGTCTTCTGGCAGAAGAAACCGCAGCAGCACAAGAACAGCAGGTCAAGCAAGACCAACCTGTCGAGCAGCCACAGGCAGACGTTGCGGAAACCCAGCCGGAACCGGCGGCACCCACCGCCACGGTCGCCGCAGAGGTGCCGGTCAAGCTGGCCGAAAACCAAGTGGCCTTCGGCCATTGGGACGTCGAGATTCCATTCTCGACCTCGCGACGCCGGACCCCGACCGGCAACGTCATCGCGGTCACCGGCGTGAACCCGGAGCAGGACATGTCCGTGATCGGCGAGTGGGTGGAACGCGGCGCCGCGATCTACACTCTGAATGGCGAACCGGTGCGCGATGACGCGACATTGGCCTCTCAGGCTCTGGACAATCTCAACGTCGATCCCGACGGATATGTCCGGGTGGCGGCGCGCTATCGCTCGCTGGGCCAGACACGGCCGGAAAACGGATTGCTGGCATTGCCCGCCATACGCAAATTCGGCTTGGCCAACGGTTTTACCTTCTCGTCCCGCCATACGGGTGACGCAGGTTGGCAGACGACGGTGACGGCCGTTCCTGAAACCGCCGGCACTCTGCAGACAGGCGACGTCCTGCTGCGCGAAACCCACACCGGCACCGAACTGACCGACGCTGATAGCCTGGACAAAGCTCTGTCGGCCCTGGTCGCCGAATCCCGAACCGAGGCGCGCCTGACCGTGCTGCGCAACGGGGCCGAAACAACAGCCGTCATGCTCCTGGCGCAAGAGTGAGGAACCGACAACTGACAAGTCGTCCGCAGGTCGAATTTACCAAGAGCGGCAGGTATTCCGTCGCGCAATCCGGCCCGGCCCGAAGCGGACAGCCACGAGTTGCACTGGTTTTCTAGTTCAACAATGGCCCCTGCCCCAAGTGCAGAGGTGAACAGCAGCCCCGCGGGACCAGCGCCCGCAACAAAAGAAAAAGGTGTCGACACCATGTTCAAATACAAAAGCCCACTCAGCCGGCTTCTCGAGGGTGCCGGCAAGACCAAGGAAGCCGAAACCAACGAGGCCGAAACCCCGGCTGCATCTGCCGAGGAACAGCCGCAGCCGATTGCCGACTTCAACGCACTGCGCCAGGTGCTGGGGGGCGGCAGCCTGAATACTGATACCTACGACGACAGCGACGAGCTGATCCCCGAAGACCAGATGCCCGAATTCGAGCAAACGGCCGACATCGAGCCGGCGCCGGAAACCCAGCCGGAAGTGTCCGAAGCGGACGCAAACGCAGACCAGCAGATCGTCACGCTGCATGTCGCGCCCGTCGAAGCCGAAATCAGCAGCGACGCGGTGGAGGTATCTGTCACGGAGGCCGTCGCGCCAGCGTCGGAAACTCCGGCAGCAGAAGACCCGGTCGAGCCGGTTTCCCCCACTTCGGTTGTGCCGGAACCCCCCGAGGCGACGGCGGCAGAGATCGCCAAACCCGAAGTCGAACCTGAGAACGAAACGCCCGCCGCCGAAGCTCCGGTCGTGGACCGCCGATCGCGGGTCAAGACCACCTTCCTGGGCTTTGAACGCCCCGACACGCATGTACAGGAGCTGATTGAAACCACCGAACCGATCCGCAAGGCCGAGACCGCTGCCGAAACCTTCCCGGTCGGCTGGCTGGTGGTGACCGGCGGCCCCGGACGCGGCGCCAGCATCACCTTGAAGGAAGGTCTGATGCAGATCGGTCGCAACGACGACCAGGCGATTCAGCTGGATTTTGGCGACACCGGCATTTCGCGGTCGAACCACGCATACATCGCCTATGACCCTGAAGACCGGAAGTGTTACCTGGGCCATGGCGGCAAGGCCAATCTGGTGCGCCTGAACGGCAAGCCGGTCCTCAGCACCGTGCCCCTGGCCAGCGGCGACCTGATCCGCATCAGCGAAACCTCGATCCGGTTCGTTGCCTTCTGCGACGAAAACTTCGACTGGCGGGATGCGTAACGGATGCTGGCGACACCGTCATATGACATTGCGCTGATCCTGGACCAGGGTCGGCGCGAGACGCAGGAAGACGCGATCGCGGCGCGGGTCTTTGACGCAGCCAAGGCCGGGTATGTCGTGGTTGCCGACGGCATGGGTGGCCATGCCGCGGGCGAAGTGGCCTCGGATCTGGTGATCAAGGCCTGGTGCGCGGTTCTGGACACCGTTCTGGAAAGCCCCGAGCCCAGCGAAAGCGCCCTGCTGGATGCCCTGCCGATGGCGGCGATGCAGGCCAACGCGGCGGTCGCGGGCTACGGCGAAGAGCAGCCGGCAGGCTTCAATATGGGGTCCACCCTTCTGGGCGTCCTGCTGCTGCGCAACCGCCTGTTCTGGATCTCGATCGGTGACAGCCCGCTGTACCTGTTCCGGGACGGCGTGCTGACCCAGATCAACGAAGATCATTCGATGGCGCCCGAAATCGACGCCCGGGTCGCGCAGGGTCATCTGTCTGCGGCCGAAGGCCGGGATCACCCGGACCGCAACCAGTTGACCTCGGTCATCATGGGCGCTGCGATCCCCAAGGTGGACTGCCCCGAACAGGCGCTCGAACTTGCCCACGACGACATCGTGGTACTGGGCAGCGACGGGCTGCAATACCTGACCAACGCCGAGATCCGCGCGATCCTGCAGGACAATGCCGACGCCCCATCGCAGGACATCGCCGACAGCCTTCTGCAAGCCCTGATCGCCAAGGCCGATCCCGACCAGGACAACACTTCGATCGCCGTCGTGAAAGCGACCGGACAATAACAAGAGCAACCCAACAGGACCCATGAAAAAGACACTCCTCATATCCAGCCTGGCCCTTGCGGCAGCCGCAGGAGCAGCCTCGGCGCAAGAGGCCTGCTCGGACTACGAGATCCAGCGCGGCGACAGCCTGCGGGCACTGGCGATCGAAGTCTATGCAACCGAAGACTTCCGCATCATCTATGACGCCAACCGCGACGTGATCGGCCAGAACCCGAACATCATCCGCGTCGGCGACATCCTCAAGTTGCCCTGTCTCGAAGATGTCGGCCGGGCCGCACCCCAGCCTGAAACCGAGGCCGAGCGCATGGCCGCCGAGATGGCCGCCGAACTGGTCAAGGCCGCCGAAGAGCGCGCCGCCAAGGCCATCGCCGAGGCCGAGGCCCGCGTCGCCGCAGCCGAGGCCGAAGCCAAAAAGGCCAGCGAAGAGGCGGTGATTGCCGCCAAAACGGCCGCGAAACAAGAGATCGAAGCCGCCCGCGCCGAAGCCGCCGCACTGATCCGCGACGCCGGCATGGCCGAACGCCCGGCCATCCGCGACCGTCAGCTGCTGCTGATCACCGGCGGCAACTATGCGCCCTTCACCGACGAGTCCCTGCCCTATCGCGGGCTGTACACGCATCTGGTCGAAACCGCGTTCCTGCGGGCTGCGCCCGAACAGGCCTACAAGATCCAGTTCGTCAATGACTGGTCCGCGCATCTGGACCTGCTGATGCCGACCCTCGCCTTCGACGCCACCTTCCCCTGGTCGCGCCCCAACTGCGAAACGCCCGAGGCGCTCTCGGAAAGCGACCGGAATCGGTGCGAGACCTACAATTTCTCGAACCCGTTCTACGAGGTGGTCGACACGTTTCTGGCCAAGGATGGCTCGGGGTATGAAACCTCGCTCAGCTATGCCGATTTCGCGGGCACCACGATCTGCCGCCCCGAGGGCTGGTCGACCTCGCACATGGATGCGGTGGGCCTCTATGAGCCCGCGATCACCCTCATGCGCCCGGTTGACCCGGATGACTGTTTTCACGCAGTCATGGATGGCAGCGCCGACATCGTCGCCATCGAGGCGCACCTGGCCGACGAAGCCATCAGCCGGCTGGGCTATGAGCACAAGATCATCGAAAACCCCAACCTGGCGGCGATCAAGTCTCTCAACGTCATGACCCACAAGGACAACCCGGATGGCGAAGCGATCCTCGAGACGCTCAACCAGGGTTTGGCGATCATGCAGCAATCGGGCGAATGGCGCGACATCGTCTCAACCGCCCTGCGTTATCAACTGGAAAACGGATAAGGCCCTGGACAGGCCCGACAACTCAACAGTCTGGAGGAAGTGGACATGTTTGAAATCAATCTGAAGAAGCTGCTGGCGGTTGCCGCGGCCGTAACGGCCCTCAGCGCCGGCGCCGCCGCCGCGCAGGAGGCCTGCTCGAACTATACGGTTCAGGACGGTGACACGATGGCGACCATCGCCATTGCGGCCTACGGCACATCGAACTACCAGCCGATCTTCAACGCAAACCGGAACGTCATCACCAACCCGAATTCGCTGGAGCCGGGAATCGTGCTGGCCCTGCCCTGTGAAGACGGCAGCCTGCCGAACGGCCGCAGTGCACAGGAAATCATCGCCGCAGAGGAGCAACGCGCCGCAAGCGTGAAACGCTCGAGCGTCTATGAGCCGCCGATCAAGCTGGTCACCGGCAACGGCTGGGCGCCCTTCGCCGACGAATCGCTGAACGGCGGCGGTATCATTCCGCGGCTGGCCACGACCGCGCTGCAGCGTGGCGGAAACGCGCGCGACTATTCGGTCAGCTTCGTGGATGACTGGAATTCGCACCTTGAAACGCTGCTGCCGCTGGGCGCTTTTGACGTGTCGTTGGCCTGGAACATGCCCGACTGTACCAACCGCAGCTATGAATGGTCATGGGAGACCGAAGTGCGCTGTACGCAGTTCGACGCGTCGGTCCCTGTCTATGACATCGTGGTGGGTTTCTACACCTTGCCCGATAGCCAGTTCGCCAACGCGACCACTTTCGACGAGCTGAAAGGTTCGACCATCTGCCGCATGGACGGTTGGTTCATCCACGATCTGGAACAACAAGGCCTGATCAATGGCGAAACCATCACCCTGATCCAGCCGATCACCGCGCGAGAGTGCCTGGATGCTGTTCTGACCGGGACTGCCGACGTGGCAACCTTCGAGGTTCAGCTGTTCTCGGACACGATGGTTGAAATGGGTCTGAACCAGAAAGACCTTGTCGAGAATCCGTTCGTGACCACGCTGTCGTCTCTGCGGTTCATCTCGCACCGCAGCAACCCGTTCGGCAAGCAATACCTGGCCATGCTGAACAAAGGCCTGAACGAGATGCGAGAATCCGGCGAATGGTACGCCATCGTTTCGGATTCGCTGCGCGAGCACAACGACAAGCTGATGGCCGCGTCCAACTGATCCCTAGGTTGCGCGAACAACTGGGGCCGGTCGCAAGACTGGCCCCTTTTTTGTGGTGCCCCGTGGCGGGGCGTTCTTCAGGATGCCGCAAAAAAAATGACCAGCACCCCAATGCTGGTCATTTTCTGAGTGAGTGATGTTGCCCCCAAGGGCCGCACCGGTATTTGTCCGAGGTTAACTTCACACTACCAGAGAGCGACTCGCAAAAATATTGGGGGAATCCCGTAGAAATCAGCAGAGCGCTGCCGATCTTCGAGTTCCTTGGGCAATACGGCGCTCATCTTGTCTGTGCAAATGATGCTCCAATCCAATGGCCAACCACCCCGGAACGGGACAGTTTGATCGACGGGCCCACGCCATGGCGTGGGCCCATTCAGTTCAGTCGATGATCGCGTTCAGCGTTGCGCTGGGGCGCATCACTGCCGCAACCTTGGCCCGGTCGGGGTGATAATACCCCCCAAGATCCACCGGCTTGCCCTGAACGGCCAGCAACTCGGACAGGATCTGCTCTTCCTTGTCCGCCAGTTCCTTGGCGATCGGCGCGAACTTCGCAGCCAAGTCGGCATCGTCGGACTGCGCGGCCAGCGCCTCGGCCCAATAGCGAGCGAACCAGTAGTGGCTGTCGCGGTTGTCCGGCTCGCCGACCTTGCGGCTGGGCGACCGTTCGTTGTCCAACACGCCCTGCGTCGCGGCCTCGGCCGCGGCGCCCAGAACGGCCGCTTTGGCGTTGCCGCGGCTGTCGGCCAGGAAGTTCAGCGATTCCCCCAGCGCGCAGAATTCGCCCATCGAGTCCCAACGCAGGTGGTTTTCCTCGACCAGCTGCTGCACGTGCTTGGGGGCCGAGCCACCCGCACCGGTTTCGAACAGGCCGCCGCCATTCATCAGCTTGACGATCGACAACATCTTGGCCGAGGTGCCCAGTTCGAGGATCGGGAACAGGTCGGTCAGATAGTCGCGCAGCACGTTGCCGGTGATCGAAATGCTGTCCTTGCCGGCGGTGATGGTTTCCAGCGTCTGGCGGGTCGCCTCACGCGGGGCCAGGATCTGGAACTTGTCGGCCACGCCCGCGGCTTCCAGCGCCGGTTTGACGTATTTGATCAGCTCGGCGTCATGGGCGCGGTTCGCATCCAGCCAGAAGATCGCCTCGGAGCCGGTCAGGCGCTGACGATCCATCGCCAGTTGGATCCAGTTCTCGATCGGGGCCTTCTTGGCGGTGCAGGCACGCCAGATGTCGCCCTTTTCGACCTCGTGCGAATGCAGGGTCTCGCCATTGGCCAGAACCACGCGGATGGTGCCGTCTGCGGGCGCCTCGAAGGTGGTCGGGTGGCTGCCGTATTCCTCGGCCTTCTGGGCCATCAGGCCCACATTGGCCACCGAACCGGCGGTGGCCGGGTTCAGCGCGCCGTTGGCTTTGAAGAAATTGATGGTCTCGTCATAGACCGGCGCATAGCAGCGGTCGGGGATCACGCAGTTTGTGTCGCCCTTCTTGCCGCTCTCGTCCCAGCCCTTGCCGCCCGCGCGGATCAGCGCCGGCATCGAGGCGTCGATGATCACGTCAGACGGAACATGCAGGTTGGTGATGCCCTTGTCGCTGTCCACCATGTACATCGAGGGGCGCTCGGTCTTGACCGCTTCGATCGCGGCCATGATCTCGGCATCGTCCTTGACGCGGTTCAGCAGGTCGCCCAGCCCCGAGTTCGGGTTGACGCCCAGCTGTGCCATGCGGTCACCGAATTTCTCGAACACCGGCGCCAGCCACGCCTTGACCGCATAGCCGAAGATGATCGGGTCGCTGACCTTCATCATCGTCGCCTTCAGGTGGATCGAGAACATGGTGCCGTCTTTCTTGGTGTCCTCGATCGCGGCATCCAGGAACTCCGACAGCGCCTTGACCGACATGAAGGTGGCATCGGCAACCGTTCCCTCCTCCAGCGTCCAGCCGTCTTTCAGAACGGTCACGGCACCATCCTTGCCCACGAATTCGATCCGCGCGTCACCGGCTTGATCGGCGGTGATGGTGGCCGATTTCTCGTTTCCGTAGAAATCATTGCCCGGCATCGACGACACCTTGGTCTTGCTGTCGGCCGACCATTCGCCCATCGAATGCGGGTGCTGCTGGGCATAGCGCTTGACCGCCTTGGCGGCGCGGCGGTCGCTGTTGCCCTCGCGCAGAACCGGGTTCACGGCCGAGCCCTTGATCGCGTCATAGCGGGTGCGGATCTCTTTTTCGGCGTCGGTCTTGGGGTCCTCGGGATAGTCCGGGATGTCATAGCCCTGCCCCTGCAGTTCCTTGATGGCAGCGACCAGCTGCGGCACCGAGGCCGAGATGTTGGGCAGCTTGATCACGTTGGCCTCGGGGGTTTTCACCAGCTCGCCCAAGGCGGCCAGATCGTCGGGCTGACGCTGCTCTTCGGTCAGGTTTTCGGGGAAGGCCGCGATGATGCGCCCGGCCAGCGAAATGTCCTTGGTGCCGACGCTGACGCCCGCAGCCGAGGCGAATTTGCGGATGATGGGCAGGAACGAGGCACTGGCCAGCTCCGGCGCTTCGTCTACGATGGTATACAATATGTCGAAGTTCGATTTTTCTGCCATGTTCCCTTACCTTTTTTGAGCCTTTCAGGGGCGTGCGATCCGAGAGTTGTGCCGCGTGTGGCGCGGCGAGCGAGGAGCGTGAATGCTGTTCCGCTCCGGGGTGACTCTGATTTGACAGGGCTTCCCTTAAATCACCCGAGGCCCGGGATCAATCGCATCTGAACGCGCATTTTGACCCAGTTCGCGCAAAACCGCGCATATGCCCGTATTTTCAGCCCGCCGACGATACGCGACGCCTTTCCCTTGGCGCGGGCGCTGGCTAAGACGGTTCTCCAACCCGAGATCAAGGAGGCCCCGTTGGACCGTATCGCCCGCACCATCGCCACGGAAATCAATGCCCGCCCCGAACAGGTGGACGCGGCGGTCAAGCTGCTGGACGAAGGCGCCACCGTGCCCTTCGTGGCGCGCTATCGCAAAGAGGTGACGGGCGGGCTGGACGACAGTCAGCTGCGCACCCTGTCCGACCGGCTGGCTTACCTGCGCGAGCTCGAGGCGCGGCGCGAGACGATTCTGAACTCGATCAAGGATCAGGGCAAGCTGACCGACGATCTGGTCAAATCCATCGCGCAGGCCGAAACCAAGGCGCAGCTGGAAGACATCTACCTGCCCTACAAACCCAAGCGCCGCACCAAGGCGATGATCGCGCGGGAAAACGGGTTGGAGCCGCTGGCCGACGCGATCCTGGCCGACCGCAGCGCTGACCCCGAGGCGCTGGCCCAGGCCTATGTGACCGAGGCCGTCCCCACCACCAAGGATGCGCTGAACGGCGCGCGCGACATCATCACCGAGCGGCTGACCGAAAACGCGACCCTTCTGGGCGAGCTGCGCAGCTTCATGCAGGCCGAGGCGCTGCTGACCTCGAAGGTGATCGAGGGCAAGGAACAGGAAGGCGCCAAGTTCAGCGACTATTTCGACCATGCTGAGCCCTGGGCCAAGGTGCCCTCGCACCGGGCGCTGGCGATGCTGCGCGCCTCGAAAGAGGGGATCGTGACGCTGGACATCGCTCCCGACCCCGAAACCGGCGCAGCGCGGGCCGAGGCGATCGTGGCCGCCCATCTGCAGACCCGCAGCGACGGGCCGGGCGATGTCTGGCTGCGCAAGGTTGCGGGCTGGACCTGGCGGGTGAAACTGTCGCTGTCAATGATGGTCGAGCTGATGGCCGATCTGCGCAGCCGCGCGCAAGAGGAGGCCATTCAGGTTTTTGCGCGCAATCTCAAAGACTTGTTGTTTGCCGCCCCGGCGGGCCCCCGCCCCACACTGGGGCTGGACCCGGGCATCCGCACCGGCGTCAAGGCCGCGGTGGTGGACGCCACGGGCAAGCTGGTCGCGACCGACACGCTGTATCAGTTCCAACCCAAGAACGATCTGCGCGGCGCACAGGCCACCATCCTGAACCTGATCGCAACGCACAACGTCGAACTGATCGCCATCGGCAACGGCACCGCCAGCCGCGAGACCGAGCGGCTGGTGACCGACACGCTGAAACTGCTGCCCAAGGGGGTGCAGGCGCCCACCAAGGTCGTGGTGTCCGAGGCCGGGGCCTCGGTCTATTCCGCCTCGGAACTGGCGACGCGCGAGTTTCCCGATCTGGATGTCTCGTTGCGTGGGGCGGTGTCGATCGCCCGCCGCCTGCAGGACCCGCTGGCAGAGTTGGTCAAGATCGAACCCAAGAGCATCGGCGTCGGCCAGTATCAACACGACGTTGATCAACACCGGCTGAGCCAGTCTCTGGAAGCCGTGATCGAAGACGTGGTGAACGCCGTGGGCGTCGATCTGAACACCGCTTCGGCGCCGCTGCTGGCCCATGTCTCGGGCCTGGGCCCCGGTCTGGCCGAAGCCATCGTTGCGCATCGCGACCTGAACGGCGCGTTCCGGTCACGGCAGGATCTGCTGAAGGTCGCGCGCCTCGGCCCCCGCGCCTTCGAGCAATGCGCGGGTTTCCTGCGCATCCGCGACGGGGATGAGCCGTTGGACGCCTCGGCCGTCCACCCCGAGGCCTATGACGTCGCCCGCCGCATCGTGCAGGCCTGCGGCCGCGACATCCGTCAGATCATGGGAAATGACGGTGCGCTGCGCGGTCTGCGGGCCGAACAGTTCGTGGATGACCGGTTCGGCCTGCCCACGGTGCGCGACATCTTTGCCGAGTTGGAAAAGCCCGGCCGAGATCCGCGCCCCAGCTTCGTCACCGCCAGTTTCAAGGAGGGCGTCGAAGAGATCACCGACCTCAAACCCGGCATGGTTCTAGAAGGTACAGTGACCAACGTCGCTGCCTTTGGTGCCTTCGTCGATATCGGCGTACATCAGGACGGTTTGGTGCATGTCAGCGAACTGGCCGATCGGTTCGTGAAAGACCCGCACGAGGTGGTCAAGGCCGGCCAGGTCGTGCGCGTCCGCGTGGTTGAAGTCGACGTGCCGCGCAAGCGGATCGGGCTGAGCATGCGCAAGGATGGCGGCGCCTCTCCCCGCCAAGATCGCGAAACAAACAGCCAGAACGCGCGCGGAAAGAAAACAAGCGCTCAGAAATCACAATACGCAAAATCCGAAAAAAATGCACAGCACAGCGCATTGGGTGACGCACTAAGAAACGCAATGAAGACTCGATAAGACCCCTACCCCGCCGGCACCTCAGGCGGGGTTTGGTTTTGGAACGCGTCGGGTTCCAGCTCTTCCCAGAAGGCAAAGATCGCGTTGGCGTTCAGACCCGACCGCCAACCGTGTTGGCGGAAATGCTCGCGGTCCAAATCGTCCGAGAGGGTGGACATGAACAGGCGCTTGTCCGCATCCCGCTGCGTGGGGTTTCGCCGCGAAACCAGCTCTTCCACGATGGCCAGTTTGCGCGCGCGCTCGGCTCGTTCCGCCACCCGGGCAGCATAGGCCTGATCCTCACGCGCTTTTTCTTCCTCGCGCTGTTTTGCGGCGGCCAGGGCTTCGGGGCTTGGCGGTCGCACAGCGTCTTTCTCGGGCGCCTGGTAGTCATCGCGAAGGGCGGCCGACAGGTATCCTACCGTCGATTTCACGTCCCCCTGCCCGACCACATAGTCCAGCTTCTTCTGGACATAGTCCTCGCCATGTTCAGCGATCCACTGCCGCGCCAGCCGATCCGAGACCCCCTGCTTGCGCAGGGTCTTGTAGACCGGCAGGTTGCGTACTCCGTCGCTGTCATCAATCTCGAACATCGCTTTCTGCGGGTTCGCTTTGATCAGGAACCGAATGTCGGTGACACTGCGCCCCTTCTTGCGGAACTCCGGCTCGATCAGGATGTCCGAGCTTTTGTTCACCTCGGCAACAGCAGGTTTGATGATCTTCGCGTTCAGATGCTTGAAGGTCGTATAATAATCGCTGCCGTCCACACCCATCAGCTTGCGAAACACATCCAATGACCACCAGCCCGTGGACCCCGTACGCACGAAGCGATAGCAATTTTCGTACAACGCCAACCCGTGCCCAGAACTGAAATTTCGCTGAATATGGACATTGATCAGGGCATAGATCTTGGGATCGTAAAGCTTCTGCGCCAAGGCCGGAGAATAGGCATATTCACAGACCCCGCCCTTGAGCTTGGCAAAACTCAGCAGTGAAGACACGCCCCATTCCTGCCGACCCTGCTCGTCCAGCATGTCCCATTCGGCTACTGTTTCGGCAAGCGCTCTGAGGCTGGCGCGTAGCGTGTCGAAATCGTTCGAGTTGTAGCCGACCATCATCGCCAGTGTCCGCGCGTCGATCGTATGGGTCTGCGCGGTAGTCAATGCGTCATAGGCATTGAGCAGCAGAACATTCGATAGTTTGCGTTGCAGCAGAGTCAGTTTGCCACTGATGTGGATTGCGGCCACATTCTTTTTGACCGTATCCCGGCGCAATGCGCCCGAGAGGTGATCCATGTTCAACTGTGTATCCGGCATGATTCTGCCTGGCTGCTCGTTTGCAAAATTTGTGGCACAAAAGGTACCCGTGGATCAATAGCATTCGGGTTCCCGAAATTCGGGCGCAGCGAATCCTGTATACGGGTACCCAACCGAATCGACGATCGAGTTATCCACAACACTGGCACCCCTCTGCCTCAATTTCTGAGTCCTCCATCACTAAAACAACCGCTGTTACGTCGGAAACGACCCTGAAAAGTGCAGATTAGTGTCTTACCGAGAATCGGTCCCCTTCTGACTGGAATCGGGAACCCGCCATCCTGTATCTTGGTGCCTTAGGTCCCGGATTCAGGTTCCCTTCTTCCTGTATACAGGCACCTTTGTACTGTTATATCTTTGTTTTACCGATGTTTTTTATCCGCAAAGATTCTAAAACTCATAAAATAAATAAACGTTTTGGTGTTCACTTTTTGGGTTTTTATACCGGGTTTCGTCGCGAAACTGGCCGATGTGGCGTTCTTCTGTGCAAAACTATGCGTTCCAGGATAGCATCCGAGTACGATGTTCGTTACATTCCCTGATATACGCCGGAAAGGCGAACATTACCCGAGGCATCGACAGTGACGAAATCCAAACAACCTACCCTACCACCCTACTTCAATCTGGACCCTGCGAAGGCGGCATCGAAGCTCCCCGATCCTATCGGAACAACACGATTCGCCAAAGCCGCTGCGTTCTGCGCCAAAGGGCGCGAGGATCTGGCCCGCCGAGGATATGCGCCTGACGGTGAAAAACGCCTGCGGCGCTTCTCGATATGGGAAATAACAAAATACCTGATCCCGGTGGCACCCGCTCATCTTCGCCGGGTTCTCAAGGCCCATCCCGACCTGCCGCAGGGAGAGGGCGAAGCCGGATCGAAATGGTTCACGTTGGAAGAAGTGCTCGCCTTACGGCATCATTTTGCGGCTGAGGGGGTAAGCACGAAGGAGTACCTTCCCTACCGCCCGCAGGGCTTGCCAGCTAAGGTTGTCGCAGTCGCTAATTTCAAAGGCGGGGTCGGGAAAACATCCACGGCCGCCCATCTGGCGATGTCCGCTGCCCTGGATGGGTACAAGGTTCTTGTCATCGATCTTGACAGTCAGGGCTCGATGACCTCGATCCTGGGAGGCAAGGTCGCCGATGAATGGCAGACGGTATTCCCGCTGATTGCCAAGGATTACGCGCGGGCCGTTCAGGAGGAAAACCGCGTGCGCGCGGCCGCGGGACAGCCAGAAATACCTCTGGACGAGACAATGCAAGAGGCGCTGACCATCCTGCCGACCGACGTCATCCAGAAAACCCACTGGCCGAATATCGACCTGATCGGAGCCCAGTTGAACCTCTACTGGGCCGAGTTCCAGATCCCGGTTTGGCGCATGGGTTTGCGCAGCTGGCCGCTTTGGGACGGCCTGACGAATTTTCTTCAGGACGACGGCGTTCTCAATGACTACGATATCGTCTTCCTCGATACGCCTCCTGCACTTGGGTACCTTACGATCAATGCATTGGCCGCGGCGGATATTCTGCTGGTACCCTTGGGGGCATCCTTCCTGGAATTCGACTCCACGGGACGGTTCTTCGACATGCTCTACACGACTTTTGCCAGCATCGAGGACGGAGAAAACGCCGCGCAACGTGCGGCCGGGCTGCCCGAGTTGAAATTTGAATGGGATGTCGTTCGCGCCATCATAACGCGGTTCGACGCAAGCCAGCAAACCGACATGGCGAATGTGATCCAGGCATATTTCGGGGATTTCATGAATGCTTACCGGCAAGACTACACCGCGCTTGTGGGGCAGGCGGGCGAGCAGGTGAATGGCATCTACGAAGCCGACTACCGGGATTTCAACCGCGACACTTATGTTCGGGGCCGAGAGACTTTTGACCGGACCTACGCTGAATTCAAGGAAGTCTTGATTGGTTGCTGGTGGCGTGACGCCCAGATGGGAGGAGAGGCTGATGGCTAAACGTAGAAGATTGACCGCACCGGACGCGGCGGAACTGGAACAACTCGAGGCCGGTTTCGCCACGAAACCCTCGATCGGCCCGTTTGAGACAAAATCGGCTGTGCCTCCGATAGCACAGGTCGCGGCCGAAGCCGCCACATTGAACGGAATGGCGGCCGTCACCGATCGCGAAGCTTTGGCCCGCGACCAGGGGGATGCCGCGCGTTGGCGTGATGCGCAGGATGCGGGGCTGGTGGCCCAGAAACTGCCGATCGATGAGATCGATGCCGACTATATCCGGCGTGACCGGATGGTCGAAGACGAGGAGGCCATGGCGGAGTTGCTGGAATCGTTGCGAGTCAACGGGTTGCGCACTCCGATCGAAGTGACAAAGACAGCCGACGGATATGGCCTGATTTCGGGCTATCGTCGCTTGGATGCGTTTCGACGACTGGCCAAGACCGACCCGGAATTTGCGCAAATCCCGGCTTTTGTGCGCCAGGCGGGCGCAGGGCAGGGCGCTTATGTCGCAATGGTCGAGGAAAACGAACTACGTGCAAATCTCACGCCTTACGAGCGCGGCCGCATTGCCGTGCTTGCTGCAGGGCAGGGCGTGTTCCCATCGATCGAGGCAGCCGTGGACACGCTATTCGCCGCCGCCTCGAAGGCAAAACGATCGAAGGTGCGCAGCTTTGCCACGGTGCACGAAGCTTTGGGTGACCTGTTGCGGTATCCGCTATCCCTGTCGGAAAAGGCGGGGTTGCGACTGGCCGCAGCCCTGCGGGATGGCGCTCAGGCCAAGCTGCGCGCCGCATTGGCCGGCGCAGAGGTTTCAGATGCCAAGGCCGAATGGGCCGTGATCGAGGCTGCGCTGAAAGAAGCGCCCGGGCCGTCGCGTGACAAGGCACGGGGTGGGCGCCCACAGCAGGTTCAACGTATCCCTTCGCGGCCGTTGCCCGGCGGCGGCGACATCCGCGCCGAGGTGGCCCCGGGTGAGTTGCGAATCCGCCTGCGCCGGCAAGATTTGTCGGCTGAAGACGCCCAAGACCTTCTGGACGCGATCATCACTCATCTCAGCTAGTTTCGCGACGAAACATCTGCCTGGCCGGTCGAAATAGGATGGGTTGGGCAGGTCCTGTAAATGGGTACCTAATGCGAAAATGCTCAAATCATGACTTGTGCGCATTTTGCCCCCATAATGCGCATTGTTATGGCTGCGTCTTTGTCTGGCGTTGCTTTCAGGTTCGGTCCTGTTTGTAAGCCGGCGCCACGACTTGAGGCTCTGTTTTACGGGGTGCTCAAGCATTTTTGAATTTGGACGTGAGTATGGCCCGCCAGTCCGGCGAATTGCCGAAAGGCGTGAAGCGTCCTGAAACCTGTTCGCCAGTGCCGGGCTGACGAACGAGTTGAAGGTCAAGCTCTTGGAGCGGATGCCGGGCGGCGACCTTGGTAATGTACCTTGAGTATGAGGAGGGCATCGACGCCTCGACCGGGCAGGCCAGTCGCTGGAATGGCAGGTCGACCAAGTTGGCGAAGGACTACGCCGGGATGCGCGGGTCTGGGGTCCGCAAGCTGATGCAGCTTGAAGACGAGATTGGAACGCTGAATCGGCTGTTCGAGTGTCGGACGCCCGACAAAACCCGGCGTCGGGATGCTTTGCGACAAAAGCGGTAGATCCTGTCTGCCGCTACGAGGATGCTCGCCACGAACTGGTTGCATCTGGGGTGTCTGAGCGTCGGGCCTACCGGGTCATGCAACGTTCAAAAGGCAATTGCCAAGAGCCATGTGCGGTATGGACAAAATCGCCTGCTTTTCCCTCTATGGAATCGCGTCTGACCGGTAGATGGCCAGCATCTTTGCCGCTCTTGTTGGAAACGTGCTCTATTGATCTCTTGATGCATTTACGATCTTGTGCTTTGGCCGGTTCAATTCTGGACGGCTGCACGAAACCAAAGGCTAAGATGGCTCAACGCAAAAGCGACCTCCAGTACCTTGCAGTGGCCACCTTGTTGGCCATTGGTGGATATTTTGGGTTCCGGGCAATGTTTTTTGCAGGCGCTACGGCGCCCTTTGCGCAAGAGATGGTCCTGGTGTTTCTGGGCGCCGTCGCGACGATCTATTTGACCGCAGCGCTCTTGAATCGACAGACCGAGCTTGAACTCCGAAAGGAGGGCCGGGTCATCGTGCTGCAACAAAAATCCGACGTGTACATGGGGTGCATCGAAAAGGTCGCCGAAATCGTCGAGGTCGGCCGGCATGACCCTGAGTTGATCGAGCATCTGCGCGTGCTGAACCACAAGCTGGCGGTCGTGGCCAGTGCGGAGGTCGTGGACCGGTTCACGGCCGTCCTCGATCAGCTTGTTGCGGGGCTGGAAGACAGGTCGCTGACCGATGCGGACGGCGAAAAGGTCATGCACGCGCTGGCCGACCTGACCATCGCCATGCGACAGGACATACTTCAAGAGGTCGGCCTGACGGGGCAGGCCGAAGCGTTCGGCGCCATCCGGCGAAACTCAAGGCGCATGGAAACGCTCGACGATCTCGATTCCGTCTAGCGACAGTTTCTTCCGAACCACTGATTGGCGCCCCGCTTTTGGCGGCCTGTGCCTTGGCACGGCCAAACGGCTGGCGCGGATTTCCGTCAAAACTGTCAAGAACGGGTTTTTTCATGTACCATGTGGTTAATTCGCATTTTGCACATTTTGTTTTTCTTTTCCGGAAGGGCTGGAACAATGCCTTGGACAGATCCCGAATGGCCCGGAACCCCCTACAGCCAACCTGACTGGCCCGAAACGTGGTTGCGGTTCGAAAAGGAGTATTCGGACGCGCAGCAACGGTCGCGTCTGGTTTCGCATCCCGGTGTGCCTTATGTGGCCACACGCAGCCCGGGCCATCGTCCCACGCAAGCAGAGTTGGGGCAGGTGGCGTTGAAGTACCTGGTGAGACTCCGCGAATTCCTCGACGAACGGGATCACGAGCCTGACTACCTGCGTTATGCCGTGGACAGTTTGTCTGGAAGTATCGGCAATGGCTTCAGGTGGTTGCCGTTGTGGCCCGAATTCGGCGCGTCGACCGTTCCCGACAAGGCGCCCCGACTGGCCTCGTGGAACCTGTCGCGGTCTTCGGATTACGACGTGCCGGCTTCGGTCATCATGGTCGCGGCCGAGTTTTATGGTATGGGCGACCCGATCTCCCCGAGGGCCGGGATCCGGGTGCCTATGACCGTCGAGGCCGACGGCAACACATGCACCGTACGAATCCGCTCGGTAACGATCGAGTTTCCTTCAGGCGAAGACGCCTTCCTGACCGACCTCGCAGCGCGGGCCGGGCCGACGTCGCGGGCCAGAATGCTCTCTGCAGTGTCTACGGCGTTGGAGCGGTTTTACACGAGTGATGACGTTACCGCCGTAATTGCCGAAGCGGCCGGAGTCACGCAGGAGTCCGTGACGATCAACGACATCCAGTTCCACCCGACAGAGCTGGAAAGCTGGCGCAGTTCTCCTTGGGAGTTTACCCTCAGAGCGACGGCCCACGGCGCCAACCCGTCGCGCGTTCCGCGCCCTTTGGGATATGCGCTGCGCAGCGTTTTCCGCATCGAGAACATCGACGTGTCCCAGCTCGACCCGGTTTTGGTCTCGACGGAGCGGACGCCCCTGGCCACACATGCCGCGCCGGAAGGGCAGGCGCGGGTGTTCGTCCAGACCCCTCCGGGCTGGGCTGCTCCGGCGGGCGAAGAATATACATGGTCAAAACGCAGGCCCACGCGCGATGATGGTGACCTGGACAAGGTCCGTAGCTTCTTCAAGCTGGGCGCTGCGGCGCAGATTCACCTGGAAAATGATGGCTATCGCGTCTGTGTCTGTCCCCGATACGCGCCCGAGGACGCGGGACAGACACCCCTGAGCACCAAGGTCGTCCACTTGCCGGACGGGCACGATCTGCAACCACGTCGCGACGCATTCAGCGCGGTCAGCGCCTATTTCAACTGTTTCCGCTTGTTCGAAATGATGAAGCTGTTCGGATTGCCGCCGCAGCTGTTCAATGTCCGGGCCCGGCAGGACATGCTGGTTTTCTACCGTCACGGCATCTCGCCGGGGCCCGGTAAAAGCGGTCGCACGGTGAACGCGCAGGTGATGCTGGATTGCAAAACGCAAGGCAAGCCGGTGATCCGCATGAACCTTGCCCTGGCCGAACTGACGAAATGGGACAGGCCCGGCCCACGCGCATGGGCGCAGCCTCTGGGTATCGCGACCAGCGGCCGATGGATTGCGCATGAATTCGGACACTACTTGCTGGCGGCCCGGTTGGGGCAGCTGGAGTTCGACTTTGCCCACAGCGCCGGTGACGCCATCGCGGCCATCATGTTCGACCCCGAGTCGACCCTGGCTGAACCGCCCGGAAACGGAGTTGCCACCAGTTTCCGCGGCATTACCTATCCGTTCGTTTTTTCGACCCGCCGCCATGACCGGATCGCGGAAATGGGCTGGGCTTGGTACGGCCATCTGAACCGGTCGGTGATTGAATCCCCCGCTGCCGATCCCAGCCACACCAAGGGCTATCTGACCGAGCAGATCCTGTCGACGACCCTGTTCCGCCTGTACCGCGCGCTGGGGGGCGACACGGTTCAGGCCGATGGGCGGGCCGACATCCCTCAGCGTCGACGGGCGGCGGACATGGCGCTGTTCCTGCTGTTTCGGGCAACGGCCGGGTTTGCACAACCGCCGTCGCGGGCGGAGATGTTTGAACTGGGCCTGGAAGAGGCCGGATGGATGACCCTGCCGCCGCTGCCGCCGGGGCCTTCGGCCGCCCCCGACCCGTGGCAGGGCGGCACGACGCACAAGGTTGTACGTTGGGCCTTCGAGGCGCAGGGCATGTTCCCGCCCGATCCGCAACGGATGCACAATGCGCCCGGTGATCCGCCGCCCGAGGACATCTATGTGTCGGATCGGCGCCCGTGGACCGAGGACACCCTGGCCGGCCCGGTGCAGTATGGTCCGGGTGCCTATGTGCCGGTCTCGCTGGACTGGCGGGCCGACGCCCGGTGGCAGTCGGACCCTTCCAATCTGCGGGTCGGCAACCGGGGCACCGCTCAGGCCCAGAATGTCGGGCTGCGGGTCTGGGTCGGGTCGGATCCGTTGAACCCGCCGGACCCGATCACATGGAACGCCGCAGCCATCGATTTGCCCTTGGGCAATCTGGCCGCGGGCGGCTCCATCGACCTGCTGTCGCTGCCGCAGGTCCAGACCCTTGTGAACGGAACGGTGGCCGCGCCAGGGACGCTGGGTCTCATCCTGTTCGAGGTCACCTGCCCGAACGATCGAGCCAACACCGACCCGCTGGCGCAGTTGCCGCCCAAAGCCGAGGACTCGGGCACCGGACTGCCCGAAACACCGCAGGCGCTGACCGATCTGGTGGCCAATGACAACAATCTGGGTCTGGTAGTTGTCCGGCCATAGCAGGCGCTCAATTTAGCGTAGAGT
>GG704595.1:202676-226891 GCA_000161775.1 Ruegeria lacuscaerulensis ITI-1157 | reverse complement strand
ACCTGGACGAGGTCGTCGATGACGGGCGGTCTCTGCAATCCGACGGTGTCGTCATCGCGTCCCGCATTCAGGATCTGGCCGCGGGCGGCGACGTGGTGCTGACCCAGCAAGTGCGCGACATCGTGCGTAACCGGATCTCGGTACGGTTCCACGAGATCGGAGCGCCGATCCTGAAGAACATCGAACGCCCGGTGCGGGTGTTCATCGCGCAGCGGAGTTCCGAGCCACGCGCGATCCTGCGGCCGCATGTGCACTGGGAGGCGCGGCCGTCGCTGGCCGTCCTGCCGTTCCGCGACCTGCAGGGCAGTGACGAAGACAGGTATTTCGGTGAAGGCATTACCGAGGACATCGTCACCGGCGTGTCGCGCAGCCGCGCGATTTTCGTGGTCGCGCGCACCTCGACGCTGCAGATGACGAAGGAATCCATGCCCTCGCGCGAGGTGGCCGCGGCGCTGGGGGTCAAATATCTGTTGACCGGGTCGATCCGGCGCAGCGGAAACCTGCTGCGAATCCATACCGAACTGGTGGACGTAGTGCGCAACCGGGCCGTCTGGGCCGACAATTTCGACGGTGACACCGCGGATATCTTCACCTTTCAGGACCATATCGTTTCAAGCATCGTCGCCACGGTCGAGCCCAGCGTCCAAAGCGCCGAGGCGGCGAACTTGGTCACCCGCCCGACCGAAAGCCTCGATGCCTATGACTGCGTGCTGCGAGGCCTGCCCGAACTTTACCGGTTCGAGGGCCAAAGCTATGAGACGGCCATGTCCCTGTTCAGGCGCGCGGTCGAGCTGGATTCGGGCTATGCGCAGGCGCATTCCTATCTGGCCTGGTGTCTGAATTTCTGGATAGCCGAAGGCAAGAGTTCGAACGTGGACCGCGACAGCGCCACCGCGGTGTTCCATGCCCGCAAGGGCGTTGAACTGGATCCCGAGGATGCGCTGAATCTGTCGATCCGCGGACATATCCTCAGCTTGCTGGAACATCGCCCGCACGAGGCGGTCGATATCATGGATCAGGCGTTGTCGCTCAACCCCAACCTGCCGCTGGCCTGGGGGATCAGCGCCACGGCGCATGCCTATCTGGGCAACGGCGCCATCGCGCGCGAGCACATGCTGAACGTCTGGCGGCTGACCCCGTTCGGGCCGCTGAACTTCTTTTTCTGGACCGCGGTCGGCCTTGCCGAGTTCGTAGACGGAGATTACCCCGAAGCGATCCGCGCCCTGCAACGCGCGCGCCGCACCAAGCCGCGGTTCATGGCGGCGCTGCGCCTGCTGGCGGCCTCTTACGCCCTTGACGGGCAGATCGAACAGGCCCGCGCGACCGCCGAAAAGCTGCTTGAGAAAGATCCAGGTTTTTCAATTTCGCGTTTTATGGCATGGTATCCCTTGAAGACCCCGGACTCGCGGGAACGGTTGGTGCTTGGTCTAAGCACTGCAGGCCTGCCGAACTGACGCGTTTCACCGCCGCTGCGCGCCCTGTGGCCGCAGCACGCCGCACGCAGGCACATGCGGCATTGGCGAAACGCCGGAATTCATAATGATCTCGAGCATATTTCGATGAAAGGGCGGCGCCGTCGTCCTTTTGAACAAGGTCTTTTTCAAACGAGGACATTGACATGACGGATTTCGGAACAAACGCCTCGGCTCGATCGTCTGGGCTTGGCACTGCAAGTCAGGGGCTGGGTCTGGGCCTGGGCGCATCGCGCGGACTGGGGCTGGGACTGGGTTTTGGCAACGGTTTGGGTCTTGGTAACGGTCTGGGGCTTGGATTGGGCCTGGGCAACGGTCTTGGGTTGGGGAATGGGCTTGGACTGGGCCTCGGCAATGGGCTTGGGTTGGGGAACGGACTTGGACTGGGACTTGGCCTCGGGCTCGGCAACGGGCTGGGGCTTGGAACCGACCCGGTCATTCCAGTCGGCGCGGATGGCGGCATCGGCCTGGTCCGCAGCTATTATGCGACTCCGATCGAATTGGCTCTGCTGCCCTGGGCGCTGAATTTCACCCCCGACAACGCGGGCGTGTCGCCGTTTCCGCTCGAATATGTAATCAACCCCTATCAGGCAGACCCGGCCGGAACTGACTATCCCAAGGTTCTGGAATGGACCACGCAGGACTGGGATCCGGCCCTGCGGTTCTGGACGCTACCCTTCGATGAACACCTGACCGAGTGGTTGCGCGCCGCCGACCGCAGCGAACCGGCAACCCTGGCGGCTCTGGAATTCGCCGGCCAATGGCAGGAGTGGCTGCCACGGCCCGGGTTCGATCCGGTGGGGCCATATCTGGAACCGGATGACCTTGAATGGCGCTATGTCGTCGATAACAACGAGACCGTGGCTCAGAACGCAGCGGATGCCGCGGCCGCGTTCCGATTCATTCAGGGCGAACTGGAAACCCTCAAGATCTACATGGAGGATGACCGCGGCAGCTATCTGGTGGAATCCGATGTTCAGGCGGACGGCCTGCCCAACTACATCATCCATTTCATCGGTGCCAATTCCTTCGATCATCCTTACACATTGAAGCTGATCGACGCGGGGCTGGCCTTGGGCAACGTGGCCTACATGTCGTACAAGGCCTACTACAAACGGGTGCGGCCCTCGGTGCTGCGGCCGGGGCTGACGGTTCCGTTCGGCCCGCCTGCGCATCCGGCGTTTCCGTCCGGCCATTCCTTCCTGGCGCATCTGATCGCGCTGCTGCTGCTGGAAATCCCCGGTTTGTATCAGCGTTTCGGTGTCTCGCGCGATGGCGCGCCCTCGGGTGGCGGGCTGTTGGAAAAACCGGTGGCCACCGATCTGGCCGGGACGGCGCCGATCGAATCGCCTTTGTTGCAGATCGCCCACCGCATCGCGGTCAACCGCGAGCGCATCGGCGTGCACTACCCGACGGATTCGCAGGCCAGCCGGCACCTGGCTGCAGGTCTTTGGACCGGGATGCTCAAGCCCGGAGCCGAGGTCTCGGAGGCCGGAGGGCCGGATTACCGCATTCATTGCCCGACGCTTCTGGCGTTGATCGAAAACGCCAAGACCGAGTGGCCAACCCCCTGGCCCGGCTGATCTGCGGTCAGGCGCAAACCACGAATGACCAGTATTAACGAGGATTCAGTTCATGAAGATTTCACGCATTTTCCACCGATTTGGGCGCCTGGCTGGCGCGGTCTTGTTGATGGGCCAACTTGGGGCGCAGCCTGTTTTTGCGCAGGTTCTTTCGTCCAGCGAAGGACGCGCCAGCAGCGTCGATCTGGTCGAGGCGGCCCGGACCCTGTCGATGCAGGACGCCTATGCGCGAGCATTGTTCCTGTACATCCGGTCCAACCCGGCGGTGATGAACGATCAGCAATTCTATGTCGGGCTCGTGTCCTATCTTTTGTCGACACAGATCGGGCAAGACTGCCGGAAGGCCTTTGCCAACGAGTTCGAGCGCCGGGACTACTATACCCGTGCCTTTCAGGTTCAACCGCAGGTGCAACAGATCATCGCCGGCAAGACCATCCCGCAACGCTTCGAGGTGAGCTATCGCGTTACGACAAACGAATATGATTTCCAGGCAAGCTCATTGCCGTTCGGGAACATACGCAGCATCGGCCAGCGGCTCGATCGCATGATCGGTTCGGACAACGCTCAAAGCTGCGCCCACCAGATGCTGCAGGGTACCAACGTCGATGTTCAGGCTTTTCCCTGGCACTTTACGGTCATCGACGAATCCGGCCAGTCGCAGGCACCGCAGTTTCCGTTTGTCCAGTCCTTGCAACTCGGCCCCGCCGATGCCCGTACCTTGTTCCAGCAATTCGGCCGACAGCTCTATTCGATCGTGGCCTATCAGGTGCTGGCGGCCTCGGACGGGTCGCACCGGGTGCAGGTGATCGCAACCGATGCCCAGCTGTTCGGGCTGTCGGACACCGCCGTCGTGCGGGTCCGGACCTATGCGCATCCCACGCTCAGCCAACCGAACTATCTGGATATCGCCAGCCAGTTGACGGTACGCACCGAGCGGCCCCCGCAGCAGCAAGGATACAACGCGTATTCCCACGTTCCGCATCTGGATGTCACGGTGACGCTGCAACAGGATGGTTTCCGTGCGGTGGCCACGGGCGTCGCGCAAAGCCCGGGAACCGGGGTCACGGCGGGTGCGACCCGGACCATCACCGGGTCGGCGGCGGTCGGGGCCTCAAGCTTCATCATGCGCATGTCCGCGCCGCAGTTGACCGGGCAGGTGCATGGCCTGACAGATGTACCCGGAGCGCAGCGTTTCCTGACGGTGTTTGGTGAAATCGATTTCAACAATGTCACCGCCAGCAGCGCCCCCATCCTGGGTCAGGCGATGGTGCTGCAGGTTTCGGCCGACGGAACGCTGTCGGAGACGCAGCCTTTCGCGATAACCGGAGCATTCACACCGCTTCAGGCCTCGGCTCGGTCTGAACAGACGGCGCCATCAGCCAGCGACTGAATGCTGGTAGGGTGGGGGCCGCGTATGCGCGGGTCCCGTCACTCTCAGTCCAGCGGATTGACCTGGTTTGCCACTTGGTTGGTCTGCGGCTGCGCGCTGCCGGAATAGATGTCCAGACTGCTGGGAGCGGCCTGTTGCGACACTTGCTGTTGGGCCGGGGCCGTTGGTGTTCCGGTTGCAAACAGGGTTCCACCCTGCGGGGCCGCGGGTTGCGGTGCCGGTTGTTGTTGCGGGGCCGCTGGCGCGAACAGGTTCTGCTGCGGAGCCTGACCCTGCTGCGGAACGACCTGTGCGGGTTGCGTTGTCGGGGCGCCGAACATTGTCGTGGCGGTGGGTTGCTGTTGGACAGGCGCGGCCGTGTACTGGCCCTGGTTTGCCGGGAACTGCTGACCCTGCGGCGCAAATCCCGGTGCCGGTTGCTGAACTGCCGGTGCGCCAAAGGGGGCCACCGGTTGCTGACCTGCCGCTCCGAACCCGGCTTGCTGCGTGCCGTAGGGCTGCACCGGTGTCGTCTGGCCGTGGGCTTCGGTCTGCAGATAGGGCGGGGTGGGCAGGCCGGCGGCCGAGCGGGCCATCACCAACGCCTGAACCGGCGTCACCATGGCCGGGCTGGTCCCGGACTGCGCCAGGAAGGCATTGCGCGCACCGATCGTGCCCGGTCCGATAGTCCCGTCGACGGCACCTCGGTAATAGCCCAGCATTCGCAGCCCCTCCTGCAACATCATGACTTCGTTACGGTTCAGTTCGCGGCGGGCAAGGGCGGGGTTCATGCCCCCGGTCTGGCTCAGCAACGCGACATATTGCGGATGCGTCAGCTGGCCGGTCTGGGCCTCGCCCCGCGCGGCCTGGAACTGACGGATCACCGCCCGGCTGCGTTTGCCCAGTACGCCGTCGACGGTTCTGATGTCATAGCCCAGATCGCGAAAGGCGGTCTGGATCTGGATGCGCTCGGCGCGGCTGTACTGGCTGTTCAGGCTGGACGCCGGACCGCCGCTCGACTTGTAGCTCCGGCGCGGCTGCGCCTGTGTCTTGGCCTTTTGATGGTCGGTGATGCCTTTGGTGATCAAGGCACCGACGATCCCTCCGGCGATGAAATCACCGGCATCTGCGGCTGCCGTGACGGGCATGGATACCGCCATGGATGCCGCGACGATTGCGGAAAAATGAATGTTTTTCATGATCAAGCCCCCAAGCAGCTTTGTGACGAACAGACTTCAACAAATGCCACAATGATACTTGGGATGGGCTTGACGGTCCACTTGTATATCCAAAACGCCATTCTCCTCCGCGTGGTGCTTGTGCCTCAGGCGGAGGAGCGGGCCGGGATCAGCGTCCCAGATAGGTTTCGAGAGTCTCGGTCGTGCCGCGCGACCAGATCATGGTCAGCCACCGCGCAAAGGCCTCGCGGAATGCGGAGAAATCGGCCAGATCACCATAGTACTGGCGCTGTTCCAGCCACGCGGCAGGGGTTTCACGCGCTTGTGTCGCGGCGGCCACCAGATCATCCCAGAACGGGTCGTTGGGTTCGATCGCCGAGCCGTCTTCGCGCGTACCGGCGCACATTCTGGCCCAGAACGCTTCGACCAGCGCCAGACCCTCGACCGGGGCGCCCGCTGCACGGGCGTCGCGGATCGAGGGCAGCACGAACCCTACATGCCGGGACGAGCCGTCAAAGGCGACCCTGCGTGTGGTGTCGATGATGGCCGGATTGCGGAACCGGTTTTCGATCAGGTCGATGTACTCGGCCACCGACCGTTCGGGCACCGGGCGCACGAAGGGGGCGATTTCCTCGGTTTCGACCTTGCGGAAAAACCCGGACACCAGCGGATGTGCCATGCAGCCTGCGATCGTGCCCAGGTTCAGGATCTCACCCACATTCGCCAGAACTTGATGACCCGCGTTCAGAAGCCGCAGCTTCATGACCTCGTAGTCGTGCACGCGGTCGGTAAAGGTGGCGCCGACCTTGTCCCAGTCGGGACGTCCGGCGCAGAAGGCATCCTCGATCACCCATTGGCGGAAGCTTTCATGGGTGACGGGGGCGGCGTCGTCGATCCCCAGCGCGCGCACCAGCTCCAGTTCGGTCGGGCCGGTGGCGGGTACGATGCAGTCGACCATCGAATTGGGGAAGGTGCATTGCGTATCGATCCAGTCGGCCAGATCCGGGTCCGACAGGCGCGCCAGCCCCACCACCGCCTGACGCAGAACCTGCCCGTTGCCGATCAGGT
This sequence comes from Ruegeria lacuscaerulensis ITI-1157, assembly GCA_000161775.1. GTDB lineage: Bacteria > Pseudomonadota > Alphaproteobacteria > Rhodobacterales > Rhodobacteraceae > Ruegeria > Ruegeria lacuscaerulensis. The sequence goes on along the minus strand of GG704595.1, from coordinate 220,221 downwards.
TGTCGCAGCTCAGCCCGGTCAGCGGACCGACGCCCGCATCGCGCCGCCGCTTCAGGCCCGCGACGATCGCGCCGAAGGCGGTGCGTGGCCGGTCGGGATTGGCGGCATCGTGGCGGATGTCGGGGTGGTCGGTGTCCAGCCCCTTGGTGACGGGGTGCACGAAATAGCCGCCCTCGGTCACGGTCAGCGAGACGATGCGGATCGCCGGGTCGGCCAGCTGCGCGATCAGCGGGCCGTTGTCCTCTTGTGGGGGCAGGTAGTCGATCATCGCGCCCGTCACCTCGGCGCGGCGTTGGCCTTCGGTCAGCTCGACCAGCGTGGTCAGGCAATCCTGCGCCAGCAGCTTGCGCCGCATCTCGGCGTCATAGGCGCGCACGCCGGCGCCGATGATGGCCCAATCCTGCGCCGCGCCCTGCTGCATAAGCCGGTGCAAATACCAGGCCTGATGCGCGCGATGAAAATTGCCCACCCCGATATGCACGATCCCCGGCGTCAGCGCCGCGCGGTCGTATTCCGGGCGCAGCACGCCCTTGGGCAATGCGCCCAGATTGGCCTGACACAACCGGACCGGTCGGGTATCTGCGGGGCGTTCCACCATCAGCTCATCCAATTTCCACCATCCACGTTATAAGTCTGGGCCACGATGTAATCGGCCTCGGACGAGGCCAGAAAGACCGCCATTCCGGTCAGGTCCTCGGCCCGGCCCATCCGGCCGAAGGGCACCGCTTCGCCCACTTCCTTCTTCTTCTGTCCCGGCGCCTTGCCTTCGTATTTGGCAAAGAAGGCATCGACGCCGTCCCAATGCTCGCCATCCACCACGCCGGGGGCGATGGCATTCACGTTGATCCCGTGTTTGATCAGGTTCAGCCCTGCCGATTGGGTCAGGCTGATCACCGCCGCCTTGCTGGCGCAATACACCGCCACCAACGGCTCGCCCCGGCGGCCGGCTTGGCTGGCCATGTTGATGATCTTGCCGCCGGTGCCCTGCTCGATCATGTGGCGCGCGACCGCCTGCAGGGTGAACAGGGTGCCGGCGACGTTGATGTCGAACACGCGCTGGTAATCCGCGCGGGTGATTTCCACGATCGGGGCGGCGGTGAAGATCGCGGCGTTGTTGATCAGGATGTCGATCCCGCCCATCCGCGCCACGGCGTCGGCGACGCCCGCCTCGATGCTGTCCTGCTGCGAGACATCCATTTCGACCGCAATCGCCTGCGGCCCGATCTCGCGCGCGGCCTTGCGCGCCTGCTGCACGTCGATATCGGCCAGCGCCACCTGGGCGCCCTCGGCGGCATAGGCCCGGGCAAAGGCCAGCCCGATGCCCCGCGCCGCCCCGGTGATCAGGGCCCGTTTTCCCACCAGCCGGTTCATGCGATCCGCAGCCCCGCCGCGTCGAACCGGTGGATCTTGTCCTCCTCGGGCGTCAGATGGATCGTGTCGCCGTGGCGCAGGCCGACCTCGCCGCCGGCGCGTACGGTCATCGGCTCGGCGAAGCCGTCCACATGGACGTGAAAGAACGTGTCCGAGCCCAGATGTTCGGACACCCCGACCGTGCCCTTCCACAGGCCCTCGCTGGGCGAGGCGGCAATGTGCTCGGGGCGCACCCCGATCGTGTGGGCACCGTGCTTTTCGGCCTCGGGCCCTTCGATGAAATTCATCCTGGGCGAGCCGATGAAGCCGGCCACGAACTTGTTGCGCGGCGCGCGGTACAGCTCGAGCGGCGAGCCCACCTGTTCGATCACGCCCGCCTGCAGGACCACGATCTTGTCGGCCATGGTCATGGCCTCGACCTGGTCATGGGTGACGTAGATCATCGTGGTTTCCAGCCGGTTGTGCAGCTCGGAAATCTCCAGCCGCATGCCCACGCGCAGCGCCGCGTCCAGGTTCGACAGCGGTTCGTCGAACAGGAAGGCCGCCGGTTCGCGCACGATGGCGCGGCCGATGGCGACCCGCTGGCGCTGGCCGCCCGACAGCTGGCCGGGGCGGCGGTCCAGATAGTCGGTCAGGTTCAGAACCTCGGCCGCCTGTTCCACGCGGCGGTCCTGCTCGGCCTTGTCCAGCCCGGCCATGCGCAGTGGGAAGGCGATGTTCTTGCGCACGGTCATGTGCGGATACAGCGCGTAGGACTGGAACACCATGGCCAGACCCCGCTTGGCCGGCGGCACCGCGGTGGCGTCCTGACCGTCGATCAGGATGCGGCCGCCGCTGACGTCCTCCAGCCCCGCGATCAGCCGCAGCAGGGTGGATTTCCCGCAGCCCGAGGGGCCCACGAACACCACGAATTCGCCGTCGTTGATTTCGAGATCCAGCGGCGGAATGACCTCCACGTCGCCAAAGCTCTTGCTGACTTTCTCAAGTACGATGCGTCCCATGTGTCTTTCCTTACTTCACGGCGCCGAAGGTCAGGCCGCGGACCAGTTGTTTCTGACTGAACCACCCAAGGATCAGGATCGGAGCGATGGCCATGGTCGATGCCGCGCTGAGCTTGGCGAAGAACAGGCCCTCGGGGCTGGAATAGCTGGCGATGAACGCGGTCAGCGGGGCCGCGTTGACGGCGGTCAGGTTCAGGGTCCAGAACGCCTCGTTCCAGGCCAGGATGAAATTCAGCAGCACGGTCGAGGCGATGCCCGGCACCGCCATCGGCGTCAGGATGTAAAGGATTTCCTCTTTCAGCGAGGCGCCGTCCATGCGCGCGGCTTCCAGGATGTCGCCGGGAATTTCGCGGAAATAGGTGTACAGCATCCAGACGATGATCGGCAGGTTGATCAGCATCAGAACCACCACCAGCCCGGCGCGGCTGTCCAAAAGGCCAAGTTGGATGAACAGCAGGTAGATCGGGTACAGAACCCCCACCGCCGGCAGCATCTTGGTGGACAGCATCCACAACAGGATGTCCTTGGTGCGCGCCGAGGGCACGAAGGCCATGGCCCAGGCGGCGGGCACCGCGACGATCACGCCCAGCAGGGTGGACCCGCCCGCGATGATGATCGAGTTCCAAAGATACCGCATGTAGTTCGACCGTTCCTGGACCACCGCATAGTTCTCCAGCGTCCAGTCGAAGTTCAGAAAGATCGGCGGGCTGGCGATGGCCTGGGCCTCGGTCTTGAAGCTGGTCAGGATCGTCCAAAGGATCGGGAAGAAGATCAGCAGGCCGACAGCCCAGGCAAAGGCGGTGTTGATCAGCTTGCGTGGTGTGGTGACGGTGCGGGCCATGATGTCGTTCTCCTCACGCGTCCAGGTTTTTGCCGACGATGCGCATCAGGAAGATGGCGACGATGTTGGCAAGGATGATGGCATAGACCCCGCCGGCAGAACCCAGCCCGACATTCTGGCTTTCCAGCACACGCTGGTAGATCAGGTAGGTCAGGGTGCGGGTGCCGAAGGCGCCGCCGGTGGTGACGAAGATTTCCGCGAAGACCGACAGCAGGAAGATCGTCTGGATCAGGATGACGATCGTGATCGCGCGGCTCAGATGCGGCAAGATGATGAAAAAGAAGCGTTTCAGCGGCGGCGCGCCATCCATTTCGGCGGCCTCCAGCTGTTCGCTGTCCAGCGACTGAATCGCGGTCAGCAGGATCAGGGTGGCGAAGGGCAGCCATTGCCAGGACACGATCATCACGATCGACGGCATCGACGCCTCGGACAGCCATGAAATCGGTTCGGCCCCGAAGAACCGCCACAGATGGGCGAACAGGCCGTTGACCGGGTCCATGAACATGTTCTTCCAGACCAGCGCCGACACGGTGGGCATTACGAAGAACGGGGCAATCACCAGAATGCGCACGACGCCCTGGCCCCACATCGGCTGATCCAGCAGAAGCGCCAGCAGCACGCCCAGCACCACGGTGATGGCCAGCACACCGCCCACGATCACCAGCGTCGCCTGAACGGAAGGCCAGAACGAACTTGAGGTTACGAACCGGATGTAGTTGTCGAACCCGACCCAACCCAGATCACCACCGCGCAGCGGCAGGTATTTCTTGAATGAGAAATACAGGGTCATCGTCAGCGGAACCAGCATCCAGCCCAGCAGCAGGACCACGGCGGGGGCCATCATCAGGCGTGCGACGGATCGGGAGTGTTGAGTTGCCATGACGCAAGACCTCTCTGTTCAGGCGGCTTCATGCCTGCGAGACTAACACGGGTTTTGGAAGGGAGAGAGCGGGGGACAGAAACCTGCCCACCCGCCGGGAGGAGGCCTCAGTACCCTGCGGCTTCCATTTCTTCGGCCGTGAAGGCCTGTGCCTTGGCCAGAGCTTCGTCAACCGACTGCTGTCCGGCATAGACCGCCGAGAATTCCTGGCTCACCTGGGTGGCGATGCCCGCGAATTCGGGGATGGCGACGAACTGGATCCCGGTATACGGCGTCGGCTTGACGCAGCAGTTTTCCGGATCGGCCGCAAGGATCGACTTCAGCGTCATCTGCGCGAAGGGGATGTCCTTGTAGTTCGGGTTGTCATACAGCGACTGGCGCGCGCCCGGAGGAACGTTGGCCCAGCCCTCGTTCTCGGCGACCAGCTCGATATAGTCTTTCGAGGTGGCCCATTCGATGAACTGCTTGGCGGCATCCTCTTTCTGGGTGCCGGCCGGAATGGCCAGGGCCCAGGCCCACAACCAGTTGGCGCGCTTGTCAACGCCTTCCGAGTTCGGCGCCAGCGCAAAGCCGACCTTGTCGGCCACGGTCGAGTCGTTGGGGTTGGTCACGAAGGATGCCGCAACGGTGGCGTCGATCCACATGCCGCATTTGCCCTGCTGGAACAGCGACAGGTTCTCGTTGAAGCCATTGGTGGCATACCCGGCAGGGCCGGATTCGTTCATCATGTCGACGAAGAAGGTCAGCGCCTCTTTCCACTCGGGCTGATCGAACTGGGGGTTCCAGTCCATGTCGAACCAGCGCGCGCCGAACGAGTTCGCGGTCACGGTGATGAAGGCGCCGCCCTCACCCCAGCCGGCCTTGCCGCGCAGGCAGATGCCGTTGATGTCGTTGTCGCGGTCGGTCATCTTGGCCGCCGCTTCGCGGATGAACTGCCAGGTCGGCGCCTCGGGCATCTCCAGACCGGCCTTCTCCATCAGGTCGGTGCGGTACATGATCATCGAGCTTTCGCCATAGAACGGCGCGGCATACAGCGTGCCTTCATGGCTGAGCCCGCCACGCATCGCAGGCAGGATGTCGTCCACGTCATATTCCGCCGACAGATCGTCCAGCGGCACAAGCCAGCCGTTCGCGCCCCAGATCGGCGTTTCGTACATGCCGATGGTCATGATGTCGAACTGGCCACCCTTGGTCGAGATGTCGGTGGTCACACGCTGGCGCAGAACGTTTTCTTCCAGCGTGACCCATTCCACCTCGTGGCCGGTCGCTTCGGTGAACTTGTCGGTGTATTTCTGCATGCGGATCATGTCGCCGTTGTTGACGGTGGCGATCGTGATCGTCTCGGCCGACGCGGCGCCGGCGGTCAGGGCCGCGGCACTGGCCGCCCATAGAACAGATTTCAGGTACATTCTTTCCTCCCTGGTGTCGAATTACCTGAAGGAAAGCATCACGAATTATTTGTCGCGCGTCAACTAAAATTTTACGCGCGTAAAAAATAATCGAAAATCACGCCGAACTGCGCAGGATAAGGCGCGCCGGAAACAAGGTTTCGGTACGCGCGTTCGGCCGTCCGCCGCCTTCGACCAGCTGCGTCAGCGTTTCCACGGTGCGATTCGACACCGCGTTGTAGTCATGCGCCGCGGTGGTCAGCGACGGGCAGGTGAACTTGGAAAACGGATGGTCGTCATGCGAGGCGACGCGCAGGTCGCAGTCGTCGCCCAACCCGACCCGCAGGCCCTTTTCATAGCAGGCCGACAGAAACCCGATAGCCAGACGGTCGTTGCTGCACAGAATGGTGCGCGAGGGCAGCCTGGGCTGTTCCAACAGCTTGAACGCGCCCTGGCGGCCGATTTCCTCGAACCCCCAGCCGCGACCGTCGACCTTGATCACCTGCGGCTCAAAGCCCAGGCTCTCCATTTTATTGATGTAAGCGATGCGTCGTTTGTTGGCGTTGGGGTTGGCGGGGTGGCGCATCTCGAAGAACGCGGGCGGCTCGCCGCTGCGGCACAGGTAATCGACGGTCTGTTCGATGAAGCTGGCATTGTCCGACCCGACAAAAGCCGCGCCCATGCCTTCGAGGTTGCTGTCGAACAGGATGGTGGGGATGTCCTTGCAGAATTTCTCGATGAACGACCGGTCGGAGTCGCGCCCCAGCGGCGCCAGCAGCACGCCCGCAGGTTTCAGCGCGCGCAGGCTGTCGAGGATCTCGGCCTCCTGCGCGGGGTCGCCATAGGCGCTGTAGAGCGTCGGGCGGAACCCGGCATCGATGCATTTTTCCTCGATGTTGCGGGCGATCTCGGCAAAGACGGGTCGGCCAGATAGGGCACCACGATGCCGACATTCTTGGTCAGCTTGCGGTTCTGGTTCATGGCAAAGATGTTTGGGCGATAGTCGAACCGCTCCAGCGCCTGCTCGATCCGCTCGCGCGTCGACCGGCGCACGCTGTCGGGATCGTTGAAGTATTTCGAGACCGTCGGGCGCGAATCCCGCTGACCGCCGCAAACTCCTCCATGTTCCGGATTTTTCTGGGTGCCATGCCTTGCCTCTGGCGCGGGGCCAGGCCCGCGCCGCTCTGAATTTGTCGATGTTTTACCTTTTCTTATCGCGCGACAAATTTCAACGGCAGAGTTCCGGGACGGCCATTCCGGTCAGATCAGCATCTCGAGCCGGGCGTCGGGGAAGCGTTGCAGAACCGGCGCGATCCGGTCGGCGGGCAGCAGGCACAGCGCGGTCGACAATCCGTCGGCCAGCGCCGCGTCAGGGGCCGAGACAGAAACCGCCCGATGCCGGACCGGCTGACCCTGCGGGCCCAGAATGTGGCCATGACGCCCGGCCAGTTGTGTCGCATCGGGGGCCGAGGTTGCCACCGCTCGGTCGCGCAGTTCGATGCGCCGGGTCACGACCTCGGGGCCAGCCAGGCCGACGCGCCAGTCCGACCCGTCGGCGCGGGTGCCGATAGCGGCGATCTCTCCCATGTCGACCAGCACATCGGTTAGCCCCTGCGCCCGCAACAGCGCCGCGATGCGGTCGGTCACGGCGCCCTGGGCGATCCCGTTCAGCGTCAGCGCCGAACGGCCCGGATGGGGCAGGCGGATGGCTTCGGCCGAGACCGAAACGCTCTGCCAGCCGACCAGCGCCCGGGCCTGCGCCACTTGGGCATCCGGCGCGCCGGTGGCCAGCGCCATCCAAAGCGGCTGAACGGTCGGGTCGAACGCACCGCCGGTCGCGTCATGCAGGGCGGCGCTTTGGGTCAGCACCTGCAGCAGTTCCGGCGCCGGGGCGGGCAGGGTGCCGTCACGGTTCAGGCGGCTCAGCTGCGAATCCGGGCGGTACAGGCTGAAGATATTCTCCAGCCGGTCCAGTTCGGCCTCGAGCGCGGAGATGATCGGCGCGGCCTGCGCGTCGCTCAGCCCGACCAGTTGCAGGCTGGCGGGTGCCCCCAGCGCGGTGCCGCGCCAGCGGGCCACCGGTGCGGCGTGCGCCACGGTCGGCAAGGCGGCGCAGGCGGCCGAGATGGTCAGAAAACGGCGTCGGGACAGGCGGGTCATGCGGGTGTCTCCAGGGATTGGGTCAGATCGACGGGGCCAAGCGCCGCGTCGTCGGGAATGTCGGTCAGGGGCAGGGCGGTGCCGCCATAGGTTTCGATGAACCGCGCGGCGGCGTCCGGCGTGGCAAAGGGCACGATCTCGGGCGCGCCCATGCCGCCAGCCACGCCGGCGCCCACCACGAAGGTGGCCTGATCGGCGGCGACCCAGTTCGAGATTCCGGGCTCGTGCCAGCTGGGGGCTACGCCCATGTCGCTGACATAGATCGCGGTGATCTCGGCATCCCGCTCGGGGCTTTTTAGATAGGCCACCATGTCGCGCACCTGGGCAAAGAACAGCGGCGCGGGATAGCCCTCCAGATGGATCTGCCCCTTGGGCCCGCCGTGTTCGGCCACGTTCATCTGGCAGAAATAGCTGAGCGCGGTTTCGGTCAGATCGACCGGATCCGGCGGGGCGGCGGCCTGTTCTTCCTTGCAGGCCGCCAGCGCGATCAGCGCGATCAGAGCAAGGCGTGTCATGGCTCGACCCTCCGGAAGGCCAGCCGTGCAAGGGCAAAGCCCAGAATCGGCCAGACCAGCAGCGAGGCGGGCGCCGCCCAGGCGGGCAGGGCCTGCGCCGCGCCGGTCATGCCGGACGCCATGGCCACGCCCTCGGTTGCGGCGATGTTCCACAGACGGAACGCGTCGGCCGGGTTGGCCACCATCACCCAGGGAAAGACGGATTGGGTGAAGACGCCGCCTTTGTCCATGACGACGGCTCCCAACAGCCCGAGATCATAGAGGACGACGAAGACCAGCCAGAGCCCGGCCGACAGACCTGCCGCCGCCGTTGCGCCCCTCGCCAGGGCGGACAGCAGGTATCCCAGCGCCAGAAACACGGCGCCCAGCAGGATCGAGGTGACGATCAGCCGGCCAAGCGCGAACAGGCTGTCCGCGCCCGCGCCGCCAAACCACGCGGCGACCGCCCCGGCGGTGCCGAAACCGACGGTCATGGCAAAGGCCAGCGCCGCCAGGTGGGCGGTGAATTTGCCCAGCAGAATTTCCCCGCGCCCCGCCGGGTAGGACAGAAGCAGCGACAGGCTGCCCCGGTCCACGTCACCGGCGATGGCGTCAAAGGAAATCATCAGCGCCAAGAGCGGCGCTAGATATACCGACAGCGTGGTCATCGAGGCGACCGACACCGTCAGCATGTCGACCCCCAGCGTGCCGGTGGGCGCGCTGCCGGCAAAAGTCAGGGCCAGCGCGAACAGAACCATGATCAGCGTCGCCACCAGCAGCCAGCGGTTGCGGCGCAGGATCAGCATCTCGGTGCGGGTGATGGCAAGGAAACGGGTCATTGCAGCGCCTCCTGAGCATAGTGGCGACAGAGGTCTTCCAGCTTGGGCGGGGTCATTTCCACGTCGGCCACGGCATCGCCCAGCCCGGCGATGCGGCGCAGCGCCTGCATCTTGTCGGCGGGCGAACACAGCAGTTCGACCGAGGCGCCGTTGATCCGGTTGCCGCCCAGTTCGGCGGCCAGCGCGTCGGCATTGGCGCGGGCGCGGACCCGCAGCCGGATCGGCAACCCGGCCAGCGCCGACAGGTTGGCCAGCGTGTCATCGGCCACCATCCGGCCCTTGCGCATGATGGCGATGCGGTCGGTGCGGGCCTCGACCTCGGTCAGCGCATGGCTGGCGATCAGCACCGCGGTGCCCTGCGCGGCCAGCTCGTCGATGATGGCGTACAGGTCCTGGCGCGAGATCGGGTCCAACCCCGAGGTGGGTTCGTCCAGCAGCGCCAGTTTCGGCTGACCCAGCAGCACCTGCGCAAGGCCCAGCCGCTGCCGCATCCCCTTGGAATAGGCGCCGATCCGGCGGTCCATCGCGTCGCCCAGCCCGACACGGTCCAGCAGGGCGGGCACGTCGGCGTTTGTGCCTGACAGCTTGGCAAACAGGGTCAGCTGTTCGCGCCCGGTCAGGGCCGGGTGGAACGAGACCGCCTCGGGCAGATAGGCCGTGTCGCGACGCGCCTGCGCGCTGCCGGGGGCGGCGGTGCCGATGCGGATCGTGCCGGCCTGGATGGGCGTCAGGCCCAAGATCGACTTGATCAGGGTGGATTTTCCGGCGCCGTTGTGGCCCAGCAGCGCCACGCGCTGTCCGGGCTCGAGCGTCAGGGAGATATCGCTCAGAACGCGGGTCTTGCCGCGATCCTTGCAGACCGTTTCGATGGTCAGGGCCTTATCCGTCATGAGGCACCTTTTTCATGGCTGGGGGTTGAGGGGCTTGCATCAAGGGGTGGCTGTCGATCACGCCACCCGGCAGCAGCGCCGGGAAGGCCGATTGCGACCAGCGCACCAGCTGCACGGCGGGCGAGCCGAGCAGCAGCTTGGCTGCGGGTTGGGTCCACAGCACATGGTCCATGCTATCGTTGGGGCGATAGGGGGCATCGGCGATGCCGTCGCCGTTCACGTCATACGCGGCAAAATCGGACCAGTAGTTGCCGCGGCCGTCTTCCGACCACTCGACCCATTTGGTCGAGACGTATTTCACCTGTGTCCGGTTGCCGACAAAGGCGTTGCCGACGATACGGTTGCGTTCGCTGCCGGCGGTGAAATGAATCCCGATGCCGCAGCCTTCGAACCAGTTGTCGGTGAATTCGTTCTTGTTGGAATTGTACAGAAAGGTGCACTTCTCCTTGGCGCCCTTCACCACGTTGCCCGAGATCACGCTGTCATTGGCATAGTTCAGCATGACCCCGTGTTCGCGGTCGCCGACCGAGACATTGTTGATCACCTGCACGTTCGAGGTGAACATCACCGCATAGCCCAGATCGTTGCCGATCGAGACATTGTCGCTGACGATGGAATCGTCGGCATACATGTAGTGCACGGCAAAGCGCAGATCGCGGAAAGTGTTGCCGGTAAAGGTGTTCTTCTTCGACGAGTTCACGAAGATCCCGTCGCGGCCAAAGCGGATGTCATTGCCTTCGACCACAGCGCCGGGCGCGTTCCAGACATAGACCCCGTTGCCGCGGTCGTTCATCCGGCGGTCCTGCCGGCCCTCGATCCGGTTGCCGCGCACGATGCTGTCATCGGCACCGTGGATGTCCACGCCGTACAGATTGCTCAGCAGCACGTTGTTTTCCACCACGGCGGCGCGGGCCGTCTTGGTCAGCTGGATGCCGCTGTCGATCTCACCATGGTCCGATCCCGACCCGATCACGGTCAGGCCGCGCAGGGTGACGCCGGGCCCGGTCACGGTGATGACGCTGCCGGTGCCTTGTCCGTCGATTGTGGCCTGGCCCTGCCCGTCGATGGTGACGGGCCGGTCCAGAACCAGGCGTTCGGCATAGACGCCGGGGCTCAGGCGGAGGGTGTCTCCATCCGCCGCCTGCGCCAGTGTCTGGGTGATGGCCCCCGCCCGGTTGGGCACGTCCCAGTCCGCCGCCCAAAGCGGCGAGCCGAGCAGAAGCGGGATGAGCAGGGGCCAGCGCATGGGTCAGGCTCCCTGCGGTTCGACCAGCATCCGGCCGCGCATTTCCATGTGCAGCGCGTGGCAGAACCACTGGCAGTAGAACCAGTGCACGCCCGGACGGTCGGCAGTGAAGGTGATCGAGGCGGTGGCCTGTGGCGCGACCTCGAAGGCGATGCCGTAGTTGCCCAGGCAGAAGCCGTGGGTCACATCGTCCACGTCATCCAGGTTGGTGACGTAGATCGTGACCTCGTCGCCTTGCTTGACGGTGAACTTCTCGAGGCTGAAGGTCGGGGCCTGCGAGACCATGTAGACCCGCACCTTGTTGCCGTCGCGGATGGGCTCTTCGGCGCCTTCTTCCAGATCGACGCCATCGGCCTCGGCCTGTTTGCGCGCGTCTTCCCACATCGGGTCGTTGCGGTCCCAGACGTTGACCGGGTTGACGATGTCGCGGCGTACGATGATCGAGTCATGCGGCTCGGCGAAGGTCGGGCCGTCATGAACAACCTTCATCTCGTCGGTCGAGATGTCGATCACCTGCTCGTTCTCGGGCTTGAGCGGGCCGGTGTTCAGGAACCGGTCCTTCGAGAACTTGTTCATCGAGATCAACCACTTGCCGTCGGCCTCTTTGGTTTCACCCATCGAGGTCGAGTTGTGGCCCGGCTGGTAGTGCACATCCACCTTCGAGATGATCGGGTCGACGTCCTCGCCGTTGTAGGCGCGGATGGCCTTGTCGATGTTCCATTTGACGATCTGGCTGTCCAGGAACAGCGTGGTGAAGGCGTTGCCCTGACCGTCATAGGCGGTGTGAAGCGGGCCAAGGCCCAGCTGCGGCTCGCCCACGATGCACGACCGCGGATCGGCGTCGCTTTCGAACAGCGCGTCCAGCTTGGTCACGTCCATGATCGACACGGTCGGCGACAGCTTGCCGTTGATGCAGACGTGCTTGCCGTCGGGCGCGGTGTTGATGCCGTGCGGCGAGTTCGGGATCGGGATGTAGCGGGTGTATTTCTTGTTCGACCCCTTGCGCCCGTCCAGAACCTTGACGCCCTTGATCTCCTGATAGTCGCCAGCGGCGATGCCGGCCTCGATTTCCTTGAGGTTGAAGACGACCACGTGGTCCATCTCGCTCTCGGTCATCTCGGCCAGGTTCATGCCCATTTCCGAGTTGTACGAGGTCGAGAAGGCGTATTTGCCCTGATAGTCGCAATCGGTGTTGTCGAGGTTGCCCGACACCATCACCTGCCAGGCGATCTCCATCGTGTCACCGTCGATGGCGGTGAAGATGTTTACGTATTGCGACGGATCGTCCAGCACGCTGCCGTCGTTGATCAGCGGGGTTTCGTCCTCGCCATTGGCAAAGACATAGCCGGTGCGCGGGAATTTCTGCGGGCGCAGACCGTGGATCGCCTTGGCGTTGGGGATCTCGATAATCTTGTCGCATTTCATCACGTCGCAGCGCACGCGGGCCACGCGGGTGTTGGCCTTGTCGTTCATGAACAGATAGCGGCCGTCATAGGTGCCGTCGGTGAACGACATGTGCGGGTGGTGCAAATCGCCGTTGTCATAGGTTTTCATACCACGCTTGGCCAGGAACTCTTTGGTTTCCGGCAGCAGGCCCTCGGTCAGGATCTTCAGCGACTCGTTGGTCTGGCCCCAACCGGTGGCCGAGCAGCGGTTGAACACCGGTACCCGCATCAGCTCGCGCATGGACGGAAAACCCATGATGCGCAGTTCGCCGGTCTGGCCCGAGGACCAGAAGCCGTAATATTCGTCCAGCTCGCCGGGGGCCAGTTCGACCTTGGCGGCGGCGCTGGCCTGCTTGGCGGTCATCAGCGTGCCGCCGACGCCCAGCCCGGTTCCGGCCAGCACGGCCCCGGTGGCCGAGGCCCCCAGCAACCCGCGGCGGGTAATGTTCAGTTTGGTGTCATGATCCGACATGATCGTTCCTCCTTTTAGGAAACGGTTTGCGGTTTGGCGTTCGGATGGTTCGCCGGTGGTTGTCCGAGGGGGGTCTTGAGTTTGACCGACCCGGTCTTGGCCCGCCGTTTCAGCTGGCGGATGACGACGGGACATTTGCTCTCGGACTGGTAGAGCACCTGACAATGCAGGCAGGTGACGCACTCGTTCGGGTTGATCTCACCGGTGGGGTGGATGGCCTGAACGGGGCATTCGTTGGCGCAGGTCTGACAGGGGTTGCCGCAATCCTTGTAGCGGCGCAGCCAGTCGAACATGCGGATACGGGCGGGGATCGCCAGCGCCGCGCCCAGCGGGCACAGATAGCGGCAATAGAACCGTTCGATGAACAGGCCGATCACCAACAGACCCACCGCAAAGACCACGAAGGGCCAGTCGCGCATGAATTTCAGGATGATCGCGGTCTTGAACGGCTCGATTTCGGCATAGTGCTCGGCCAGCGGGATCGACACCATGCTCAGGCCGAACAGCGCCAGGAAGATCATGTATTTGATCGGCCACAGGCGCTCGTTCAGGCCCCAGGGCAGGGTCCATTGCGGCACTTTCAGCGCGCGGGCGATCTTGTTGGTCAGCTCCTGCAGGGCGCCAAAGGGGCACAGCCAGCCGCAATAGGCCCCGCGCCCCCAGAACAGCAACGCGGCGGCCACGGCGAACCATTGGATGAACACCAGCGGGTCCAGCAGGAAGGCATCCCAGGTGAAGCCGCTGCGCAGGCTGCCGGCCAGCGCCATGATGTTCACCACGCTCAGCTGCGCATTGGCGTACCAGCCGATGAAGAACAGCGTCATCGTCAGGAACCCGATGCGGAACCAGTAGAAGACCCGCGCGTTCATCGTGGCGTGGAACTGGAAGAAGAAGGTGATCGTCAGCACCAGCAGCATGGCGCCCAGTACGGCGATCTCGACCTGGCGGTCCTTCCAGATGCGCTGCCACAGGGCCGACTTGGCGGCCGCCTCGCCGGTGGCATCGTCCACGACCTTGGGCGCGGGCGCGACCGGCAACAGGTACTGTTCGGGTAGCTTGTAGCCCAGATCGAAGGTCAGGAAGGTCTTTTCCACCGCGCCGATGGCCCGCTGCACCAGCAGTTGCAGGCGGAACGGTTCGGTCGGGTCGAACTCGGCATCGGCAGGGATCTTGAAGATGTCCAGCTCGGTAAAGCTGGGCGCATCCTCGGCGGCCACCGCGCCGAGGCGACGGTGCTGACGGTCGAAGAACCGCACCGAATTGTCGCCCTGGATCAGCTGGATCCGGTCGAAGATCCCGCCGCGCACATAGCCCGAGCCCTTGAAGCTGTACTTGCCGCGGCCCAGCACCAGGATGGCGTGTTCGCCCTCGTCCAGCCAATTGACCATGTTCTGGTACTCGGCCTCGCCCAGCAGCGACTTGCCGATCGAAGGCACCGAGACCAACGCCACATGCATGTCGATGAAGGTGTCCTCGGGGTTGCCCTTCTCGGGGCGCTTGATCGCGCGCTGGTCGCCGGTGGCCTCGAAGGCGGCGTTGACCTGACCCACGTCCAGCGTCAGCCGCCGGATCGAGCCGTCGCCCGAGAGCGTGGCCCAGTCATGGGTGGCGGTCTTGGCCATGTCGACTTCGCGCTTGGGTCCGTCGGCCTGCACTTCGGACAGCCCGCCCAGACCCATGGCGCGGGCCACCTTGATCCCGGCGCGCACGACGCTGTCGTCGATGACCATCACCGTCACCGTCGCACCCGAGATGATGTCCAGATCGTGCCCCTCGCCGCCTGTCTCGACCTCGCGCTTGAGGTCCAGACCGGCATAGCCTTCGGTCAGCTCGACCATGCGCGCGTTGGGAATGCCGATCAGAACGATGGGTTCGGAATGTTTGACCAGCTTGACGCCGGTCAGCACCGCATCACCGTCGATGGCGGCGACGACATGGATGGGCTTGCCGGAATAGCCGGTCGTGCCCACGAAATCGGATGTCAGGAAGGCCCAGGCGACGGTTTCGCCGCCCTTCAGCACCGGGGCTACCGGCACGTCTTCACGCACCGGACCGATGGCATCGGCACCGGGCGCCAGTTCGGCGGGTTCGATCTCGGGCAGGAAACTGGCCAGACTGTCGGCCCGCGCGTCAAACGCCAGCAGGCAGGACAGGACAAGGGCCACAAGGAAATGGGCTGCGCGGGTCACGACCACGGCGCACCCCCTTCGGTTCGGGTTGACGCCATGGACGCGCGCGGCGCGCGTTCGGTTCTGATTTCGGGCGCGGCCGGGGGGCCGCGAGTTTCGGGCCACAACCGTTCGGAGTTGTACAGATCCAACAGATCAGTGAACGCACACAGTGGGATTTGTACAAACCCGGGCTGTTGCACCTGCGGCAGGTCCGGAACCGGTGCCGCCGCCGTAATCGCGCACAGGGCGCAATCGGCGCATTTCGGGCAGGGCGCGGTCGGGTCGCCGGTGTCGTCTTCAAGGTCCACCTGAACCCAGACCGCTCCTGCCTCCGAGCAGATCTCCATCCAGGTGCCTTGGCCGGGACTCGCCAGCGCTGGCCCAAGCACCTGCAACATCAACAGAAAGATGCCCGCCAGCCCGGCTGCCACGCGAGTCGCGCGGTCAGGGAGGCTGTGGTTTTGGCGGGCGGCGGGCATGGAGACTCCGACTCGAATTTGATGTTGCCCGAGTCGTAAGGGATTGGCAGGCGGCGCGACTTGACTTCGATCAGGTGGTCAAAAAAATGGCACTTCGGCCCTGGGCAGTTCGCCCGGGATCAGCCGTCGGCCTCATCCATCAGCCGCCGCACCCAGCGCCCCGCCAGCCAGCTGGCCGGAACCCCAAGGGGCACACACCAGATCAGCGCGGCCACCGGTGTCACGGCGCCGAACCCCAGCGCATGGGCGATCAACCCGGCCAGAAACAGGTTGATGGCGACGGTCAGCGCCGTCGCCGGATACAGCAGAATGGCCAGTTTCCAGACCGGCCAGCGCCGGTCAGTGGCTGGTGCCTTCCGAGAAGGTGATCTTGTTCCAGACATTGTATTTCCCCGAAGGTTTGCGCATCGGCAGGCGTTTGATTTCCTCGAGCGTCTGCGCGTCATAGACGATCACCGCGCCGTCATCCTCCCAGATCGACACCAGCGCATGGGCGCCGTCGCGGGTGAATTCCACATGCGCCACGGTCTTGCCCGGCGCAGGCCGCAGGGTTTTGACGATCTCGAGGCTCTGCTTGTCGATCACATGCATCGCGTCCTTGTTGGGGCCGAAAAACACGTCGGCCCAGACATAGGGCGAGTTCTCGTGGCTGCGCATGAAAAAGCCCGGCCCTTCGGTCTCGATCCGCCTGATCGTTTCCCAGGTGCCCATGTCGATGACCGAGATGGTGCCTTCGGTCAGGTGCGGTGTGGCCATCACGGTGGTACCGTTCCGTTCCCAGGTGATGCCCGAGCCCAGATGCGGCATGCCGGGCAGGTCCAGATCCGCCACTTTCTGCCCGATCACAAGGTCGATCACCTGACCACCCTTGCCATCGCGCGACGCGCCCATGACGTATTCATAGCTCTGGTCGAAAAAGAAATCGTCCAGATAGTCGGGCGTGGTGATCTTGCGGACGGGGAAGGGGTCAGGGTTCTTGAACTGCCCCTCGATCCGGAAATCATGGCCCAGCCCGAATTGCGGCGGGTTGTCGCCGTAAAACACTTCCCAGATCTCGGGCACATCCTTGAGCGCCAGCACGAAGCTTTCGCGCGGCGGGGCCTGGTACACGGCCGAGACCCGGCTGGGCTTGCCCTGCTTGCCCTTGACCTCGACCACTTTGGCCACCGACAGATCCTCGGTCGACAGCAGGGTCAGGCTGTTGGGCAGATAGTTCGCCACGGCCAGCCACTTGCCGTCGCCCGACATGGCGATGTTGCGGCTGTTCAGGCCGGCGCGGATGCGGCCCACCTGTTTCAGCGCCCAGATGTCGTATTTCTGGACCCAGCCATCCCGCGACATGATGAACACATAGCGCCCATCGGGGCTGAACTTGGGGCCGCCATGCACGGCAAAGGGGGTTTCGAACCGGTCCAGAACCTCAAACGTGTCGCCATCCAGAACGCTGACATGGTGATCGCCGGTTTCCACCACCAGCGTGATGTTCATCGGGTCGCTGTCCCAAACCGGCGCATCGACCGGTGCGTAATCGGCATCCAGCGTGCGGCTGGCCATGATCTGTTCGGCATCCCATTGGGGGTCGATCTCCAGCGGGGATTTCAGCCAGCCCGCCAGTTCCTCGATCTGCAAGGCATCCAGCTCGTGCGCGAAGGCGGGCATTTGGGTGGCCGGGCGTCCCTCGGCGATGACGGCGGCCACGCGCGGGCCGCGCATGCGTTTGAGCGTCTCGGGGATCAGTGCCGGGCCGACGCCGCCCAGCCGGGCCTCGCCATGGCAGCTGGCGCAATGCTCGGCGTAATCTGATTGAGCATCCGCCCAAGCCGTTCCAGCCAGCAACACCGAGCACAAAGTACCGAATTTGAGTGCCT
>GG704595.1:194721-202656 GCA_000161775.1 Ruegeria lacuscaerulensis ITI-1157 | reverse complement strand
AAGAACTGATGCGCCGGATCATGGCTTTTCCCCCGGAAAGGCGTAACCTGCAGGCGCTCGCCCGCACCGTCCACGCCGATTTCGTCATTGGTCAGGTAGCAGGCCGGGTCTTCGGCCCACGGGTCGCCGGTCAGTTGCAGGGCCCGGATGCGGGTGTTGCCGCCGCAGACATCCTGCAACCGGCAGGCGCCGCAGCGCCCCTTCAACGGCCGTGGCCGTGTGCGCAGCAGGGCCAGCATCGGATCATCCCCGGTCCACAGCTCGGAAAACGGAGTGAGCTTGACGTTGCCCACCGTGTAGTCCGACCAGTAGGTGTCGGGATGGACGCGGCCCAGATTGTCGATATTGGCCACGCCCAGACCGCTGGAATTGCCGCCCCAATGGGCCAGGTGTTCGCGCACATGCGCAACGGCGTCGGCGTCGAACCGGGCGGCGGCCCAGTTCAGGAAATACCCGGCATCCGCGTCGTTGTTGCCGGTCACGATGTCCAGCGGGCGTCCGCCCGAGGCGGCCTCCCACGCGCGGTCCAGCAACAGGTCGAGCCCCTGCCGGGTGCGCTGATGCTCCGCGTCTTCGCCCCGGTTCTTGTCGCCGCGCCCGGCATAGACCAGATGCGAGAGATAGAACTTGTCCACCCCCTCGTCGTCGCACAGTTTCAGCAGGTCGGGCAGGTGGTGCTGGGTGCCTTCGGTCAGGCAGAACCGAAGACCCACCTTGATGCCGCGCTTCTTGCATTCGCGCACGCCGCGCAGGGCGTCATCAAAGGCGCCCTCGACCCCGCGGAACCAGTCATTCGTGGCCCCGATTCCGTCCAGCGAGATGCCGACATAGTTGAAACCCACGTCGGCGATCATGTCGGCCGTTTCGTCGTGGATCCGCGTGCCGTTGGTCGACAGGGCCAGCATCGGCACCAGCTGACGCGCGCGCCGGGCGATGTCGAAGAAATCGAACCGGTCCAATGGCTCCCCGCCCGAGAGGATCAGGGCCGGGACGCGAAACTGGCCCAGATCCTCAAGGGTGACCATGGCTTGCTCATGGCTGAGCTCGCCCGGGAAGGCCACATCCGCAGACACGGTGTAGCAATGGCGGCATTTCAGGTTGCAGCGCCGGGTCAGGTTCCAGATCACCACCGGTTTCACCGGTCCGGGGCGGCGTTTGCGCACCGGCGTCGGGTTGACCAGCTGCTGCATGTATTCTGTCAGGCGGAACATCGGTCTCAGCCTTTCGCTTTCAGGCGCAGCCCGGTTTTCTTCAGGATGCGCGTGGAATAGAGGATGTCGCTGCCCCGGCAGGCCGATCCGAGGATTGCGGCGATCTGGCCGCGTTTGTCTTCGACCTCGTCGGGCGAGCTGCCATGAACCATGGCGAACAGGTTGTAGGGCCAGTCGGGCAGGGCGCGTGGCCGTTCGTAGCAATGGGTAACAAAGGGCAGTGCTCCGATATGGGCGCCGAGTTCGCCGATCAGGTCGTCCTGCACGTCCCAGACGGTCATGCCGTTCGATGTCATGCCCAGCTTGTAGTGGTTGGGGGCGGCGGCGATCCGCCGGATCACCCCGCGCGTCTTCAGCGCGGCCAGCCGGTCCAGCAGAGCGGCTTCCTCGATCCCCAGATCGTCGGCGACCTGCGCATAGGGCGCGGGCACCAGGGGCAGCCCGCCCTGCAGCGCCTCGATGATCCGTCTGTCGGTTGCGTCGATCATGCTGCCACCCGGAAGCCGATGAAAAATTCCTGCAATTTCGGGAACCGGTGAACCGTGATCCCCGTCTCGCGTTCGATCGCGTCGGCCGTGGCGGTGATCGCTTCGGGCGTTTCGGTCGCCAGAACGAACCACATGTTCAGCCGATGCGTGCGTTCATAATTATGCGCCACCTCGGGGTGCGCATTGACTTTGGTCAGGACGGTTTCAAACTCGGCCTCGGGCACCGCCATGGCGCACAGGCAGAAATCCCCGCCCATGGCGGCGGCGTCGAAGAACGGGCCGAACCGGGTGATGACCCGGTCGGCCTTCATCCGCGTCAGCCGGTCCAGCAGGTCCTGCTCGGTGATCCCAAACTCGGCCGCAACGTCGGCATAGGGGCGGGGGGTCAGCGGCAGGTCCTCCTGCAGGCGGTTCAGCAGGCGGCGGTCGGTGTCGTCCAGCGGGGTCATGCGGCGGCCTCTTTCGGTTTGATCAATGCGCCGGTCTGTTTGAAGCATCGGGTCGAGAACAGAACCTTGTGCGCGGCGCCTGCCAATTCAGGCAGGGCGGCGGCGCCGGCCAGGATACCGCGCGCCTCGGAGCGCGACCGGGCGTGGATCATGGAATAGAGCCGATAGGGCCACACGCCCTCGACCGGCTGGCGTTCATAGCACAGGGTCACGCCGGGATGCGCGGCCAGTGCGGGGCCCGCGTGGTCGATCCGGTCGGCGGGCAGGTCCCACACGACCATGGCGTTGGCCGACCACCCCAGCGCCCGATGCCGCACGATGACCCCCAGGCGCGAGATGACGCCGGCCCTGTGCAACACCCGGATGCGGTCCATTACGTCCTCAGAGGTGCGGTTCAAGGACCGGGCCAGCGCCGCATAGGGGTCGGCCATCAGCGGCAGTCCCGCGCTGAGCGCCTGCAGGATGTCGCGGTCGCCTTGCCGCAGCACACTCCGGTCGACCGCACGCGGCCGTGGCACGCGGCGCGAACAATCGGACATCCGAAATCCCAGATCGACGTTGAACGGGCGGACCAGACGCAGGTCCAGCACGCGCAGCCCGGTGCGGTCGCTGATCCGGGCCAGGGTGGCGTCCACATGTGCCCGGTCGGGGCCAGTGGCTACGAACCACAGGTTCCAGTCATCCTCGCGCTGGTAATTGTGGTTCACGCCCGGCTCGGCGTCGATCAGGGCGGCGATCTGTTCCACCTTGTCCTCGGGAGCGGCGACGGCGGCCAGCGTGCTGGCCGAGGCCACGCCGGGCGCGACCGTCGCGCCGACGCGGGTGATCCGTCCGGCCGCGCGCATGCGGGCCAGGCGGTCGATCACCTCGGCCTCATCCAGCCCCAGCGCCGCGGCCAGCACCTGGAACGGCCGGTCGGCAACAGGAAAATCGCGCTGCCAGTCATCCAGCAGCCTGCGGTCGATCGGATCGGTGATATGGCACATCGCTTACAGCCCCGTTCTGTGCGCGCGCGGTGAAGAAGATGCCCGAAGGGCTGTCGGCCGGGATTTCCCGCAGCTTTTCAAAGCTGTGGGTGTCATAGACCATGACCGTGTTTGCATCGCGTACGCTGATCCAGACCTCGTGCCCGCGCGGGGTGAACTCCATGTGCAGGACCGCCGGGCCGGGTTTGAACTCGTGGATGACCTGTTTGCTGACCGTGTCGATCACCTGGATCGTGTCGTTCAGCGGGTGGGCGAAATTCACCCAGACCTGCCGGCCGTCGGGCCGCGCCATGGCAAAGACGGGCTGGCCATACGTCTGGGTGCGCCCGGTTTCCGTGAGTGTGTTGGCATCGACCCAGAGCACCTGGTGATGGCCGACGGCCGGCAATACGAATTCGGTGCCCGTATGCGCCCAGCCTTCCAGATGGGGCATCTTGTAGACAGGCATCTCCTGTTGACCGCGCCCATAGCCGGGCAGAACCCGGATCGGTTCGAGGGTGTCTGCCCACAGGTCCAGCGCGGTCAGCCCGTCCTGCCCGAACAGACCGGTGATGTAGGTGCGGCCATTTGCGGTGATCAGCGCGTCATAGGGGTTTTTGCCCATGTCGGTGATCTTGGTGATCTGCGGGTCGGTGCCGCGCGCGAAATCAGCGATCCAGGTCTCGCCCGTATCCCACATGGTAAACACGAAACGGCGGCCCGGCGCATCGACAAGGCCGATGGTCTTGCTGCCGGTGGGGATGTCGGCCACCAGATCCAGCGTGTCGGCATCAAAGACGCGCACCCCGCCGGGTTCATAGTTCGACACCGCCACCAGCGTGCCGTCGTCAGAGATCGCCCCGCCGATGGCGTTGCCGGCCTGCACGACGCGCTTGGCGATCTGACGGGTCACGATATCGACCTTGGTCAGCCCGCCGTCGCGCCCGAAGACATAGGCAAAGCGTTCGTCGGGCGAATAGACCAGCGAGGCATGGGACAGATCGCCCAGCCCCTCGATCCGGGCCAGCGCGGCGCGGTCGGACTGATCGACCAGCAGGACCGAGCCGGTGGCCCGTTCGATCACCAGCCCCAAGTCTCCGGTGGCGGTGGGTTCTGCATGGGCTGCGGTCATCAGCAACGAGGCCGCCAGGCCAAGGACAAACTGTTTCATTGCGCCTCCGGTTTCAGCAGATAACGGGCGATCCATTCGGCCTCTTCCTCGGTGATGAGGGGCCGCCAGGGCGGCATGGCCGTGTCGGGGATGCCGTCCAGGATTACGCCGGTCAGGATTTCGGGGTCATAGTGCTGCAGGTTTCCCGCCCGCAGATCGGGGCCCAGCCCGCCTTTCAGGGTCATGCCGTGGCAGGACCCGCAATCCTGATGCACCAGACGCTTCAGCGCGTTGGGGTCCAGCGTGTCTGCGGCAAAGGCCGAGGTGGCCACCAGCACGGCGGCGGTCAGCACCGCGCGCCCGGGCCAGTCCCGACGGGCCGGTTCAATGGGCAGAGTCCTAGCCATGAGCGTGCTCCAGCAACTCGGCGACCGGCCGTTCGGCATAGAGCGACACGACCTTGCCGATGATGAACAGGGTAGGGGCGGCCAGACCGGCCGCGCGCACGTCGGCGGCGACACGGTCCAGACGCGAGACAAGGCGGCGTTCGTCCGGGGTGGTCGCCTTGCCGACGGCCAGGACGGGGGTCGATCCCGGCAGGTTCTCGGTCATCAGGCCCATGGCGATCTGGCCGATATTGGCGACGCCCATGTAGATGACCAAGGTGGTGTCAGGGTCCGCCAGGCGCTTCCAGTCGAGGTCCAGCACCTTGTCGGCCTGACGATGGCCGGTGACATATTGCACCGATGTGGCCAGCCCGCGATGGGTCAGCGGCACGCCGGTCGAACAGCTTGCCCCCTGCGCCGCGGTGATGCCGGGCGCGTATTCCACGGCAATGCCGTGGTCCATCAGAAACGCCGCCTCTTCCGAGCCGCGGCCAAAGATCATCGGATCGCCCCCCTTGAGGCGGGCAACCCTGTGGCCCGCGCGGGCCTGTTCCAACAGGATCTGGTTGATCCGGTCCTGCGGCACGGTATGGCATTTCGGCGCCTTGCCCACGGGGATCAGCCGCGCGCCGGGGGCGTGCATGGCCAGAACCTGATCCGAGACCAGACGGTCGTAGACCACCACATCCGCCTCGCGCAGCATCCGCAGGGCGCGCAGGGTCATCAATTCGGGGTTTCCGGGTCCGGCGCCGATCAGAAAAACCTTACCGCTCATGGTGCAATCTCGCTTGGTCTGAATGTCATCGGGACCCGGGTGTTCCGGTCGGTTCCGAGCGCGGACAGAGCGGCGGATCGGGACGTTGCTGGGATGGCCGGGCGTGTCATGGTGGCAGACTGGCGCATTCGCAAAGGGGCCTCCTTGACATAAGTTAAGGAGCGCGGGATTTGCGCCCGCGCTCCTGTTGTTTGCCTGTATGTCTGCCTGCGTTCAGGGTTCGACGGTGACCATGCCGACCATGTTCTGCGTTTCCCAATGCGGGCCGCACAGATAGTCCTGCGGGCCGGGTTCAAGGAAGGTCATCTCGACCGTTTCCTCGGGGAAGATGCGGTCGGATTCGGGCCGGCTGCCATCCTTCAACAGCACCGAATGGCTGGTGCGCTTGTCCACGTTGACCCAGCGCACCGTGGTGCCGGGCTTGACCGTGATCCGGGCCGGGCAGAAGTGGTACTTGTACATCAGCACCACCTCGGCATCCTGCACGGCGTCGGAAGGCTCGCCGAAGAGTTCGACATAGCGCTCCTCGGCCTCGGCGCAGATTTGGTCGGTTTCATCGGCCAGGGCTGACTGGCTCGCAACAAGGGCCAGGACTGCGGTCAGAAGGGGCTTGGTGGTCATGGTCGCGTGTCTCCTCGGCTGTGGAAAAGGGGCCGGATCGCCGGCCCCCTTTCGTTATTGTTTGACCACGTTGATGTCGGCGCTGTCGTCATCCAGCGCGAGGCTGGTGTTCAGCGTGACGTGGTGGAACCGCGCCGCCGCATGGTCATCGTGGATGGCAAAGCCCACCGTGTAGGTCTTGCCCGGCTCCAGCGGCACGTCGCCCGGCGCGCCCGAGTTCAGCGGACGGGAGAACACCACCGTCCACATGCCGCCAGAAAGGCTGGCCGAGGCCGAGATCTCGCCATCGTTGACCACGCGCTGTTCCAGCAGGTAGCCGTTGGTGGCGCTGCCGTCGGCATAGACGCGCATCAGGTCAAGGAAAGTGCCGTCCTGCAGGTACTGCGCGATCTGATCCTCGGCTTTCAGCTTGTCCCAGCCGCCCAACGGCTTGCCGCGTCGGCCTTTGACTTCGACCTCGGTGCGGCTTTCGCTGATGTACTTGGTGACGGTGTCCTTGGCCGTCAGGCGTGCGGCCACGTCGGGGTTGGCGGCGATGGTTTCGGCATCGGGCGCAAAGGGCATATAGGTGTTGTCGGCGTGGCACGAGGCCCAGCACCCCACCTGTTCGCCCAGCTCGATCCCGGTGCCGGTGATCATCATGGCGACCTTGATCGGGTTGTCCGGGTCCATCTTGCCGCCGTCGACGAAGGGCACGGGATTGTGGCCGGCATCCGCCCATTGCAGCCGGATATACAGGTTTTCGTCGTCATGCGCGGCCTGGACCGTGGCGTCGATCACCCCGCGCTTGCCGGGGATCGGGGTCGGCTCGAGATCACCGCCGGCGACGATCTTGTTGCCGATCGCGTCCAGCTCCTTGGCGTGGCAGGTCGAGCATTTGTCGCCACCCTTGGTCAGCGGGCGTGCGCCACCGTGGGTCTTGCCGTTCTGCACCCATTCGAACGAAGCCTGTCCCGGATAGAACAGTTTCAGATCGGTGCTGGCCACGGCATTCCAGTCGATATTGCCGCCCACGTCGCTGCCACCCGCGGCCGCGGCGTCGGTTGCGGTGCCATCGGCCTTGGCGCGTTCCACGGCCAGGGCGGCGTCGACTGCGGCGGCAATCTGCGCCTGCATCGCCTCCTGCTGGGCCTTGCGGGCGGCTTTCTCGGCTTCGGCCTCGGCGGCCTCCTTGGCTTCGATCCGTTCCAGGCTGGCCAGGTATTCCGGCGGGATCGGACGGGCGAAGGCCGGGTTCGGGGCCTCGAGCTCTTCCAGGAAATCCTCGGGTGCGCGGTCACGGATGTTCGAGTGCGCGATACCCTTGTGGCAGTCGATGCAGGTCTGGCCGACCTCCATCGCGTTCAGGTGCTGCTGCCGCGCGCGGGGCTTCTGGAACTCGGGCATCATCGATTCGAAATCGTGGCAGTTGCGGCACTCGCGCGAGTCGGACTTCTTCATCCGCTGCCATTCGTTCATGGCCAGGTGGATGCGCTTGGCCTCGAATTTCTCGGGCGTGCTGATCGAGCCGACCATCTTGCCGTACAGCTCTTTTGACGCTTTGATTTTGCGGATGATCTTGTGGGTCCAGTCCTTGGGCACGTGGCAGTCAGAACACACCGCACCCACGCCGGAGCGGTTCACGTCGTGGATCGTGCCCTTGTACTCGGTGTAGATATAATCGCGCATCTCGTGGCACGAGATGCAGAATTTCTCGGTATTGGTGGCTTCCATGGCGGTGTTGAACCCGCCCCAGAAGATGATGCCGGCGACAAAGGCCGCGGCGATGCCGGCCACGGGCATTCCCCACAGGAAATACCGGCGCCAGATCGGTTTTTTCTTTTCCGGTTCGGACTGGGTCATGTCCAGGCTCCGTTTTGGCTGATTGCTCTGGCCTTGGGTGTCAGGCCGGTTGGGGTGCCGGGCAGGGTGCCGCGGTCAAACGGGGAA
>GG704595.1:29557-194697 GCA_000161775.1 Ruegeria lacuscaerulensis ITI-1157 | reverse complement strand
CTTTCCTGTGCTTGCCGCCAACCCGTCAGGTGACGTGGTTCGAGCGGTTGTAGACGTTGAATTTGCCGGTCGGCGCATAGAGCCCGTCGATACGGCCGATCTCTTCCAGCGTTTCCGCGTCGAAGATCACGATCTGACCGTTGGGTTCCTTGGAATCCGACAGGTTCCACTTGGAGACCCAGACCTCGGTGCCGTCGGCGTTGAACTCGAAGTGAACGGCGGCACTGCCTTCGTCTTCGGTGATCTGGATCGTTTTCACGATCTCGCCTGTTTCCTTGTCGATGACCTGCACCGATTGCTGCACTTCAGGCTCGGGGTGCTTGGTCTGGTCCGCCCACACATATTTCGAGTTCGGGTGTGTGCGAACGAACAGGCCCGGGCCGTCGGTCTCGGTTTCATAGCAGACCTTCCAGGCCTGATCCGGGTGGCCTTCGGGGTCGTTGCCCCAGACGGTCACGGTGCCCACGCCAAGGTGGGTCGTGCCGGCGACGGGTCCACAGTTCGGATCGTTCCAGTTGGCACCCGGTCCGGGGTGCGGCAGGGCGGCGACGTCGATCATCGCCTCGAGCTTGCGTTCCTTGGTGTCCACCACGACCATCTTGTTCGAGGCGTTCGCGGCGATCTGGAAATAGCGCCCGGTCGGATCGAAGAACCCGTCATGCAGGAACTTGGCGCTGTCGATCTTGTCGATGCGAAGGTTGTCCAGATCGGAATAGTCCACCTGCCAGATCTGGCCCAGCTCTTTTACCGCGACCAGCCAGGTCGGCTCGTGCGGGGTGGTGTAGATGGCGGCCACGCGGCTTTCTTCCACATAGTCCCCGTCCACGTTCACGCCGCGGGTCGAGACGACCTTGAGCGGTTCCATGGTCGCGGCATCGACGATGGCGAAATGTGGCGGCCAGTAGCCCCCGCCGATCACGTATTTGCCGTCGCCGGAAACGGCCACGTCACGCGCGTCGTAGGCAATCTTGACTTCGGACACCAGCATCTTGTCGGGCGTCTGCCACAGGTCGATCTTGGTCATCTTGCCGTCGCGGCCCATGGTGTACCAGAACCGGCCGGGATGCTCGGGCTCGCTGATCGAATGGTGCTCGGACGCCTTGATCACGTGCACGGCATAGCCGGTCGGGATGTGGGTCAGAACCTCTTTGGTATCGCCGTCGATGATGGCCACCTTGCCCACGTCACGTTCGATGACGACAAAGAAGTTCTCCCAGTTGCGACCGTGCAGCGGTTCGGTCGGATAGTCCTCCGGCTCGACATAGACCTTGCGGGTCGCCTTCATCTGTTCCAGCGACATTTCCGGCGGCTTGGGCGGGTCCATCATGATGTAGGTCGCCATGTCGCGGATTTCTTCCTCGGTCATGATGTCCGAGAAGTTGTTCATGCCGCCTTCGGTGCCCCACGCGATGATCTTTTCAAGGCGCTCCTGACCCAGTTTCAGGGTGCCGCCTTCGGTCACGGTGCCGTCGGCCGCCGTTTTCTTCCAGTGCGGTTCCAGGTTCTTGCCGGTGGCGCCCTTGCGCAGAACGCCGTGGCAACCGGCGCATTGCTCGAAGTAAAGTTGTTTGGACCGTTCGAACGCTTCTTCGCTCAAGGTTGGCTCTTCGGCGAATGCCGGAGCAGCGACGCTGCCCAACAACATGGCCAGACCGACCCCGAAGGCGCGGCCGGTGGTGTGATAGCTGATTCCAAGTGACATGATCACTCTCCGTTTGCTGGTGAGGCAGGCCGAACACTGCGCCGAGGCGTCCTCCGTCTCCTTGACGAAAGTCAACGGAAAGGGCCGGGACGGCGGAATTGGGAGAGATTGATCGCCCTTAAATACTTGCTTTTCAGGGTCATGTTTTTGCACCGTGCTTGATTTTGGTTAAGGGGCACTGGTCTGTCGGTTGCTAGTGCTTGGCAAACGAACAGGTTGGCCAAGGAGAGCAGGCATGCCATCGGCAATCACGCGCGTTATGGGTGAGGGGTTCCGGGTCTTTTTTCTGTGTGCAGGTCTTTACGGCGTGTTTGCCGGTCTGGCCTGGGGCGGATGGCTGGCGACGCTGGGCGGGATCGAGCTGTGGTCCGATGCGCCCTATGCCATGAGTCCGCCGATGTGGCACGCGCACGAGATGATTTTCGGCTATGCCAGTGCCGCACTGGGCGGGTTCTTCCTGACCGCCGTTCCCAACTGGACTGGCGCCCCCGAGGCGCGGCGCGTCTTCATTGCGGCAGCAGCCAGCCTGTGGCTGGCCGGCCGCGTGGCCATGTGGTTTTCCGGCGCGCTCGATCCGGTGATCGTCGCGGTGGCCGATCTGGCCTTCGTGCCGGTTCTGGCGGCCAAGATCGCGACTCAGCTGATCCGGCGACCGAAGCCGCAGAACATGATCTTTCTTCTGTTGCTGGCCTTCATCTGGGTGTCCAACCTGATGACTCATCTGGACTGGATCGGTGTGACGGCAGGAACCCTGGATGTCGGGCTGCGCGCCGGGCTTCTGGCGCTGTGCGCGATGATCGCCATTCTGGGGGGGCGGATCACGCCGGCCTTCACGCGCAACGCCATGAAGCGTGCAGGCGTTCCCGAATCAGACTGGCCGGTCAGCCGTGATTGGGTCGAAAAAAGCAACTTGGGGCTCGCGCTTCTGCTGCCGGCCGTGATGCTGATCCTTGGGGCCGGGTACGGGGTTGCGATCTTGGCGCTGGTCCTAGGAGCTATGCAGGGATTGCGCCTGTTCGGTTGGCGGGGGTCCTGGGCCATTCGGCAGCCGATCCTGTTTGTGCTGCATCTGGCCTTGGGGATGCTTGGCCTTGGTCTGGTGCTGTGGGGAATGGCCCTGTTGGGCCTGGGCGCGGAAATCGGGGCGCTGCACGTTTTGGGCATCGGCTGTGTGGGCGGGATGACCCTGGCGGTCATGAGCCGTGCGGCGCTGGGGCATAGCGGCCGTGCGTTGGTCGCACCCGCGCCAGTGGTCGTCGCCTATGGCGCGATGGCCCTGGCAGCGATCCTGCGTTGGATCGGGTCCGGGCTGGACGACCACTTCCTGACTGCGATGCTGGTGGCCGACGGGCTGTGGGTCTGTGCGATGGCGCTGTATGTGGTGGCGATGTGGCCGGCCCTTGTGGGGCCGCGCGCCGTCCCGTCCTGAACGGGTCAGGCGTGGGTGATCAGAGGCTGGGCGTTCTTGAGGTGCCTGTGGATCATGTGCCGCGCGCGCTTGCCGGATCTCGGAATGGGCCGAGCTGGGGCCGAGACATGATCCGGAAGGCCAAGCTCGGGGAAAAGCTCGAAGATCTCGCGTCTGGCGTCGGGCCCGACGCTCTTGAGCGCCTCGGGGCCGGTGAACAGGCTTTCTGACGGCGCGCCTTCCGCAATCACGATTTCATGGCGGTCGAACAGGATGTGGTAATAGGTCACGCTGTTGGCGGTTTCGTCGACGAAGATGCCGGGAACGCCGACCAGTTTGTGCGCGGGCACCAGCACCTCTTGGGCATCGAACATGCGTACTGCGATTGCCGAGCGGACCAGCATTCGGTGCTGGGGTGAGACCCGCAGATCGCGCCGGGGCAAGCCCGCCCCAAGCGCTCCGGCTGACACGCAGATCGGCCGCAGCCGTGGCTTGGCCCGCAGCTCGACCGACGTCAGGGTGCGCGAGCCGATCCAGCGGATCGGTTGCGGGCCGTGATCGAGCGTCAGAACCAGGTCGCCTTCGGCCAGATCTTCTATCGCCTTGGCGCCGCCGGGCGTTTCGATCAGCGTACCGGCGGTAAAGCAGGGCACAACAGAATCTACGGGGATACTCGCCCCGTTGTCCACAATTGGTCCAATCGTGAGTGTGGTATTGAGCGGTGGGACCGCTCCGATGAACGCAAGGAAGAACCCCTGTTCACCCGTGGGGTAGTCAAAGTCGCCATCTCCGTTGGCGTCCCAATCCAAGACAGCGATTTCGTAGTTGTTAAAGCCGTCATTTACCTGGATCGTATAGTCCCAGTCGATGGCGTTGCCCAAGTAGGTTTGCGTCGGATCGTTGGGCGTTTCATTGACGACGTCGTCACCGTCGATGACAGATCCGTCTGCGCCGTCGCTGAATGTTATCTGGCTGTAGCTCGAAATCTGAAAAGTGGTGCCGGGCGTTGCAAAGGTTGCCGCGCCGTCCGACAGTGTTGTGTTGGAACGAAATGCGCCGAAAACAGTTATCGCCATGTTGCTTCTTGTGAGCCGTTCAAAAAAGCCAAGGTTATACCGGCCCGAAATGAGTCGGACGTTGCCACTGGATGAGGTGGAGACAAACCGATGTGGCAATTTCGTGGCAACTTGGTGTTAACTGCATTCATTGCGGCCTTCGTGCACCCGTCATTCCCCAGTCTTGACTTTCGTTAAGGCGGCAAACCGCCCATCCCGCCATTGTCCTCCCACCAGCAAAGCGGCGCAAAGGAGAGCGCAATGCGAGAAGTCATGACCAAGAGCATGGCCCGCAACATATTCTATGGCGGGTCATTGTTCTTCATCTTAATCTTTCTGGCCCTGTCGGCCCACTCACACCTGTACATCGTCAATTCGCCGAACTCGGCGAAGCTGGATGAGAGCGTGATCCGGGGCAAACACGTCTGGGAAAAACACGCCTGCATCAACTGTCACTCGATCATGGGTGAGGGTGCCTATTTCGCCCCCGAGGTCGCCAACGTGATGACCCGCTGGGGCGTTCTGGACGACCCGGAATCGGCCTTTGAGTCCCTCAAGGGCTGGATGGAGGCGCAACCCACCGGCATTCCCGGTCGCCGGCAGATGCCAAGGTTCAACCTCAGCGACGAAGAGATCCGTGATCTGGCGAACTTCCTGATCTGGACGGACAATATCGACGCTCAGGACTGGCCCCCGAATGACGCGGGCTGAGAAGGGAACGGAGCAATGAAATACGAATCCCAAAAAGTGGCCTATGCCTATTTCGCATTCGCAATGGGCCTGTTCGCGATCCAGGTGATCGGCGGTCTGCTGGCCGGCTGGATCTATGTATCCCCCAACTTTCTGAGCGAGCTTCTGCCGTTCAACATCGTGCGGATGCTGCACACCAACGCGCTGATCGTGTGGCTGATCACCGGCTTCTTCGGCGCGGCCTATTTCCTGATCCCCGAAGAGGCCGAGCGCGAGATCCACTCGACCAAGCTGGCCTATATCCAGCTTGCGATCCTGATCCTGGGTACGCTGGGTGTGGTGCTGACCTATGTCTTCAACCTGTTCGAAGGCAACTGGCTGCTGGGCAAAGAGGGGCGCGAGTTCCTTGAGCAACCCAAATGGGTCAAAGCCGGCATCGTCGTGGCGGCGCTGATCTTCCTCTACAACGTGTCGTTGACCGTTTTGAAGGGCAAGAAGACCGCTATCACCAACATTCTGCTGCTGGGCCTGTGGGGGCTGGCGCTGCTGTTCCTGTTCGCCTTCTACAACCCGGGCAACCTGAGCCTCGACAAGCAGTACTGGTGGTATGTCGTCCACCTGTGGGTCGAAGGCGTGTGGGAGCTGATCATGGCCTCGATCCTGGCCTACCTGATGCTCAAGCTGACCGGTGTAGACCGCGAGGTGGTCGAGAAATGGCTGTATGTCATCGTCGCCGCCGCGCTGTTCTCGGGCATTCTGGGCACCGGCCACCACTACTATTGGATCGGCACGCCGGGCTACTGGCAGTGGATCGGGTCGATCTTCTCAAGCCTCGAGGTGATCCCGTTCTTTGCGATGATGGCCTTTGCCTTCGTCATGGTCTGGAAGGGCCGCCGGGACCACCCCAACAAGGCCGCGCTGCTGTGGTCGCTGGGCTGTGCCACGCTGGCCTTCTTCGGTGCCGGTGTCTGGGGCTTCCTGCATACGCTGCACGGGGTGAACTATTATACCCACGGCACGCAGATCACGGCGGCCCACGGGCACCTGGCCTTCTACGGCGCCTATGTCTGCCTCAACCTGGCGATTTTCACCTATGCGATGCCGATCCTGAAGAACCGCGATCCGTACAACCAGGTGCTGAACATGGCCTCGTTCTGGCTGATGACCGGCGGCATGGTCTTCATGACCTTCGTGCTGACCTTTGCCGGTACCGTCCAGACGCACATGCAGCGCGTGGTGGGTGACTACTACATGGATGTGCAGGATCAGGTCGCGATCTTCTACTGGATGCGCTTCGGCGCCGGTCTGGTCGTGGTCATCGGGGCGCTGCTGTTCATCTACTCGATCTGGGTTCCGCGCAAAGAGGTCATCGAACCCGGCGTCGTGGAAACCCCTGCGGAGTGATGGATATGGACGGCTCCATGAAACTGGGAACGGGGGCGGCAGACGCCCCCTTCTACCTGCCCCAGGGCGACGAATGCGACGTGTTCGCCGCCGCCTACACCAACAAGCTGCCGGTCCTGCTGAAGGGGCCGACAGGTTGCGGCAAGACCCGCTTCGTGGCCCATATGGCCGCCAGCCTGGGCCGGCCGCTCTATACCGTGGCCTGCCATGACGACCTGGCCGCCGCCGACCTGATCGGGCGCTACCTGCTGAAAGGCGGCGAGACCGTCTGGGTCGACGGCCCTCTGACCCGCGCCGTGCGCGAGGGCGCGATCTGCTATCTGGACGAGGTGGTCGAGGCGCGCAAGGACGTGACCGTGGTGCTGCACCCGCTGACCGACGACCGGCGCATCCTACCGATCGACCGCACCGGAGAAGAGCTTGAAGCCGCGCCCGGTTTCATGCTGGTGGCGTCCTACAACCCCGGCTATCAGAACATTCTGAAAACCCTCAAACCCTCGACCCGGCAGCGGTTCATCTCGCTGGAATTCGACTTCCCTTCGCCTCAGATGGAGGCCGAGGTGGTCGCGCAGGAAAGCGGACTGCCGCTGGAGCGTTGCAAGCCGCTGGTACGGCTGGCGGGAAAACTGCGCGGGCTCAAGGGTCAGGACCTCGAGGAAGGCGTGTCCACGCGCCTGGTCGTCTATGCCGCGACGCTGATCGCGCAGGGCATGCCCACCGACCGCGCCATCCTTGCCGCCATGATCGAACCTCTCACTGATGACGAGGATGTCAAACGCGGGCTCCTCGATCTTGTCACCGCCGTCTTTGGGTGAGGCCGGCGATGGTCAGGATCGACTTTGAGCCATGGGAACCCGAAGAAACCATCGGGAAACTGTGGCACAGCCTTGCCAGCCGCCTTGATGCACCAGAGGTGCACGAAGGAGCCGCGGTCGACCTGTCGCAGGTCGCGGGGCGGCTGGCCGTTCTTTTCCGGGGGCTTGGGGGCAGTCCGGGCGTCGAACTGCGCCCGGTCTCGCCCGAACTCTCGCGCCACCGGCTGGGCTGGCGGCGCAAGCTGGCCACCGAGGCCGAGCTGATCCCACGCGCCAGTTTCGACGGCGAGGTTCTGCGCCTGCCCGACCGGTTGGCGGTGTTTCCCGCGCGCGAAGCCAACGGCGCGCTTTATGTCTGGTTGGCGGCGGTGGCCGCCCATGCCGGAACCCGCATCGACGAGGATGATCCCCTGCGCGCCGATCTGCGCGCCCTGCAGGCGGCCCGCGAGATGGTCGCCGCAACGCTCGAGGATGCGCCGGGCCTGCGCCCGCTTTACACCGAACTGTGCAAGGGCGTGCTGTATCAGCGCGACCTGCCCGGCCTGCCCCCAGCCGAGGCCGCCGTCGAAGAGCTGATCCGCCGGATGCTGGGCGACCCGGCCCCCCTGTCCGCCCGCGCACAGGCCTACGACGCCCTGGGCGACGACGTGGCCGCCCCGCGCGGGTACCAGCCGTTCCGCCCGGTGCCCCTGTGGCCCGAACTGCGCGCGGTCGCCTTTTCCGAACACACCGAGGTCGAAAGTCGCGATACCGACGGCCCACCTGAGGAATCGGGCGAAAAGACCCACCGCGCCCGCCGCCGCAAATCCGACCAGGCCGAGCGGCAGGACAGTCTGATCCTGCACAAGTTCGAGGCCATCCTCAGCTGGGCCGAATTCCTAAACCTCAACCGCCGGATCGACGATGACGATCCGGACAACGCGAAAAAGGCCGCTGACGATCAGGACGAAATCGGGCTGGGTCAGATATCGAAGGCCCCGCCCACCCGGCTGAAACTGCACCTTGACCTTGCCCCCGAAGACGTGAACCGCGAGCGCCTGTCGGGGCGTGTGCTGTACCCGGAGTGGGACGTGCGCACCGGGCAATACCTTCCCGATCACGTCAACGTTCTGACCTCGGATGCCGAGATCCGCGAGGATGCCGCCGAGTTCGGCAAGGACCCGGCCACCGCCCGCCGCATCCGCGCCGTCAAACGCCAGTTCGAGGCGCTGCGCCCGGGCCGCGTGATGACCCGCGGCCATCTGGACGGCGACCAGCTGGATATCGAGGCCGCCGTGCGCAGTGCCGTGGACCGCCACGCCAATGGCGAGGGCAACGAGCGCGTCTGGATGCAATCCCGCCCCGAGGCGCGCGACCTCGCGGTGTCGATCTTGCTGGACATCAGCCGATCCACCGAAAGTGCGGTCGCGGGGCGTGCGGTGATCGACATCGAACGCGAGGCACTGGCGGCGCTGGCCTGGGGTCTGAACGCCTGCGGCGACGATTTCGCCATCCACGCCTTCAGTTCGCTGAAACGCCAGCGGGTCTATGTGCAGCGCTGCAAAAAGTTCAGTGAGCCCATGACCGCCACCGTCGAGCAGCGCATCGCATCGCTACGGCCGGGTCACTACACGCGGCTGGGGGCGGCGATCCGGCATGCCTCGGCCGATCTGGCGGCGCAAGCGCGCAAACGCCGGCTGCTGCTGGTGATCACCGATGGCAAGCCCAACGATCTGGACCACTACGAGGGCCGTCACGGCATTGAAGACACCTGCATGGCCGTGCGCGAGGCGCGCCGGGCGGGGCAGTCGGTCTTTGGCGTCACCATCGACAAGACCGGCAAAAGCTGGTTCCCGCGCATGTTCGGGCAGGGCGGGTTCGCGGTGATCCCCGACCCCAACCGCCTGACCATGGCCCTGCCACAGATCTACCGCCAACTGGTCGGCGCATGAGTGATACGTCCCTGATCGACGAGTTGCCCGGCGAATTGCTGATGTGGGTTCTGATCGTCTCGGAACTTTTGGTGTTCGGGGCCGGGCTGATCGCCTTCATGGGTGTCCGCCTGACCGATCCGTCCGGCTTTGCCGAGGCGCAATCGCATCTCTACCGCACCGGAGCCGCGCTCAATACGGGGGTTCTGGTCACCTCGGGCTTTCTGGCGGCGCGGGCGCTGCGCTGGCGGCAGGCGGCACGCCGTGGCGCCGCGCGGCTGGCCCTGATCGGCGCGGCCCTGCTGGGCGTGGTGTTCCTGATCATCAAGGGCGCGGAATATGGCGGCAAGGCCGCGCAGGGCATCAGCTATGAGACCCACCCGTTCTTCCTGTTCTACTACCTTCTCACCGGGTTCCATGCCGCGCATGTGCTGGCCGGGGTCGCCATTCTGCTGCTGGTCGCCTGGCGCGACGATCCCCGCAATATCGAGGCGGGGGGCCAGTTCTGGCACATGGTCGATCTGGTCTGGATCCTGCTGTTTCCGGTGATCTACCTGCTGGGGTGATGCGATGCCGAGTTTTTCCTTTGCCCGAGACACCCATGCGGATCGCCTGACCCGCGCCTGGGCCGGCCTGATCGCGCTCAGCCTGGCCTCGGCCCTGCTGACCCTCGTGCCCATTGAGCCCCGGCTGGTCGGGGGCGGCATCCTGCTGCTGGCCTTGTGCAAGGCCCGCATCATCCTGGCGCGGTATCTCGACCTTGAATGCAGCCCGGCCTGGCTGCGGGGCTTCACGCTGGTGCTGAGCGCCTTTGCGGCATTGATCTTCGCGCTCTGCCTGGTCTGAGGCAAAAAAGAACCGCCGCGCACAGGGGCACGGCGGCTTGCCAGTTCAGGGACAGAAATCTATTGCGCGGCCATCGGCATGCGGGCGATCTGGCACCGCTGCCACAAAGCCGAGAGCGCGCCGACCAGATGGTCGATATCGGCATCGGTATGCACGGGCGAGGGCGTGATGCGCAGCCGCTCGGTGCCTTTGGGCACGGTGGGATAGTTGATCGGCTGGATGTAGACGCCGAATTCTTCCAGCAGCGTGTCCGAGATGAACTTGCACTTGACCGGGTCGCCGACCATCACCGGGATGATGTGGCTGGGGTTGGGCAGATGCGGGATGCCCTCGGCGTCGAGCCGGGCGCGCACCTGGGCCACGCGCGCCTTCTGCAGGTCGCGTTCCACATTCGACTGCTTCAGATGCCGGATCGAGGCCGCCGCCCCGGCCGCGATTGCCGGGGGCAGCGCGGTGGTGAAGATGAAGCCGCTGGCAAAGCTGCGCACGAAATCGCACAGCGCGGCCGAAGCGGCGATATAGCCGCCCACCACGCCGAAGGCCTTGCCCAGCGTGCCCTCGATCACGGTCAGGCGGCCCATCAGACCCTCGCGCTCGGCGATGCCGCCGCCGCGGGGACCATAGAGGCCGACGGCGTGGACCTCGTCCAGATAGGTCATAGCGCCGAAATCATCGGCCAAGTCGCAGATTTCCTTGATCGGCGCGATGTCGCCGTCCATCGAATAGACCGATTCAAAGGCGATCATCTTGGGCGCGTCCGGGTCGGCGGCGGCCAGCTTGGCGCGCAGGTCGTCCAGATCGTTGTGCTTCCAGATCACCTTCTGCGCGCGCGAATGGCGGATGCCCTCGATCATCGAGGCATGGTTCAGCGCATCCGAGAACACGATCAGGCCGGGGATCCTGGCCGCCAGCGTCCCCAGCGCCGCCCAGTTCGAGACGTAGCCGGAGGTGAACAGCAGCGCCGCCTCTTTCCCGTGCAGGTCGGCCAGTTCCTGTTCCAGCAGGACGTGGTCGTGGGTGGTGCCGGAAATGTTGCGGGTGCCGCCGGCACCGGCGCCGCAGCGGTCCAGCGCATCATGCATCGCCGCCAGAACCGACGGGTGCTGGCCCATGCCCAGATAGTCGTTCGAACACCAGATCCGCACGTCCCGTGCCGCCGCGCCATCGGTCTGGCGGGCATTGGGGAAGGCGCCGCATTTGCGCTGCAGGTCGATGAAGACACGATAGTTGCCTTCGGCCTTCAGGTCGCTGAGGCTCTGGCTGAAAAAACGCTCGTAATCCATGTCTCGATCTCCCCGGACAACTGGCTGTTGGCGGGCAGACTATGGACGCGCGCCCGCCGGGAACATGACATTAGTCAAGCGATGCCGGGAAAAGGGTGGTGCGCCGCGCGCGGGTTTGGCATAGGCTGCCGCACGGATGGATGAGCCGGGTCTTCGGCCGGACAATAAGGGGATGCCTTCGTGGCGCATGAAGCACAAAAAGCCATTGCGCGGCAGTCGCTGCTGCTCAAAAGCCTGCCGGATCAGCATGTCGAAACCCTGCTGAGCCACGCGATCTGGCGCCAGTATGACCGTGGCGAGACGATCTTTGTACAGGAAGAAAGCGCCCAGGCCGTGCATGTGGTGCTGGCCGGATGGGTCAAGCTGTTCCGCATGTCGCCCACCGGGGCCGAGGCCGTGGTCAGCGTCTTTACCCGCGGCGAAAGCTTTGGTGAGGCGGTGGCGCTGCGCAACGTGCCCTATCCGGTTTCGGCCGAGGCGGTCTCGGCCTGCGAAGTCATGCACATTCCCAGTCCGGTGCTGATCTCCTTGATGAAGGCCGACCCCGAGATCGGGATCTCGATCCTGGCTTCGACCTTCACCCATCTGCATTCGCTGGTGTCCCAGTTGGAACAGCTCAAGGCCCAGACCGGGGCGCAGCGGGTGGCCGAGTTCCTGTTGAACCTGTGTGACTGCGACGAAGGCGCCTGCGAAGTCGAACTGCCCTATGACAAGATGCTGATCGCGGGGCGTCTGGGCATGAAGCCCGAAAGCCTGAGCCGTGCGTTTTCGCGGCTCAAGGCGGTGGGGGTGAAGATCAATCGCAACCACGCGGAAATCTCGGATATTCCTTTGTTGCGTGATTACGCCGACAGTGATCCGGCAGAAAACTGGGCGCGTTAGGTCAATTCGCTCCTGTCCGGCCCGAAGGCGCACCGATCCGCATATCCGGCTGGGCTGCGGAACGGGCGATCAGGCGCCGGAGTTTTCCGCCGCTGATGCTGGTCTGAAAGATCTGCCCGGCCCTGACGATGATTGCGCGATCCGGACCGGGACCGTGAACAGTTTTGGCAAGGGCGGCGTCTTAACCCCGTTTGGCGGCTACAAGCAGTCGGGGGCTGCACGCGCACGACCAATACACGCAGGTGAAAACCCTGCAGGTCGCCCTGTCGGACGAGGCCGACGCGGTGCTGGGTTGACACGGTTTCCGCTCGCCGCCTGCCGGTGCAATGCGGCCGGTCGGCTTGGAGTGCCCCGCCCGGCCCGCAATGGTCCGCGGATCTCGACCTTGGCTTCGGCCACCGATTGCTAGGTCGGGTTGCTGTTGAACAGTTCGGGCATGAAAAATGCCAGTCGAGAGTTCTTCTGAGTGTGTGGATGGCCCAGACAATACCCGCCGAATGTCTTGGCCCCGCCCAGCGTCTTCGAACTGCGCCAAGCATGGTTCCATCCCACACCAATGACGCGTTATCGTTGAAATTTCTGGCAATGATGGGGTGTTCTTCGATGAACGCTTCGCCGAACGGGATGTTGCGCATTTCCATCACGTCCTCGGGATTTTTGGGCGAGGTCGTCATGCCCATGAAGGTCTTGTCTGAACGATTCAAGGACGAATAGGGTATGCGCGGACGGCGCTGGCTGTCGGGGTGGTCGAAGGGTTCGACGATGTGATGAGCGCTGGAATGCAGCGCGCGAAGCAAGTGGCCGAGCTTGTGGCGCATTGCCAGATCGTCTGGCGTCGGGGAGGCGCACACGTCGTCCTGGTCGCGCGGAAACGGTGCTCGGGTCATCTGCCCGAAGATCGCGGCGGGCCGCGCGGCCTCCGGAACGGCGCTTTGGCGTGTTGAATTGCGAGACGCCGTTGCGGAACCCGACACGCGTAGCGTCAGGCGGCGTGGCCGGGGAACATGTACCGCGTGACATGGCGATAGATCTCGCCCTGACGCAGAACCACACTGGGAAAATGTCGGTGATTGGGCGCGTCGGGCCAGACTTGTGGTTCCAGCGCTACTCCGGCGCTCGGGCCGAAGGGGGGTTCGTTCAGGAAAGTGCCGGAATAGATCTGCAATCCCGGCTCGGTTGATTGCAGTACCATCTCCAGGCCCGAGTGCGGACCGCGCAACCGGGCGATGTCGCGGCAGGGCAGGCGCCTGTCAGACAGGCAGAAATTGTGATCCAGAGGCGTGGTGCCGATTGGGCGCGGCGCTCGGAAGTCCAGGGGTGTTCCTGCCACGGGCGCCACCTCTCCGGTCGGGATAAGCGCATCATCGACGGGGGTGTAGCTGTTGGCCATCACGGTCAGTTCGTGCGCGGTGATGTCCCCGGTCCCGTCGAGATTGAAATATACATGCGGCGTCAGGTTGCACAGGCTGACCGTCCGGGCCCGGGCCCGCAGCGTGATGGCAAGGGCGCAATCGGGTTCGATCTGGAAGGTGGCGGTGATGGTCAGGTCTCCGCCAAAGCCCATGTGTCCGTCTTGCAACGTGACCTGCAATGTCACCGCGTTGCCCGTGGCGTGTACGATCTCCCACACCATCCGGTCGATGCCTTGGCTGCCGCCGTGAAGCGTATGGCGGCCAAGGAAGTTCCGGTCGGTCCGCCAGGTGCGGCCATCCAAGGTGTATCGGCCGTTTCCCAGCCGATTTGCCAGGCGGCCTACGATCACGCCCAGATAGGCCTGGCTGTCCTCGTATCCTTGTACAGACGGCCAGCCCAGCACCAATGAATGCCCGATACCCGCCAGCCGCATGTCCTGCAGCGCGGCGCCAAGTGTCAAAACCTGTGCGCTGAGCGCGCCACTGCGCAAGGTCACGCGGTGAACCGGGGTTCCGGCGCGGGTATGCCCCAGCAGGGCGATGTTGGGTGTGTCGGGTTGGATGACGGTCGTCATGTTGCGGCGATAAACCAGTCCGGGTTGCCGTGCTACCAAAAATCGCAGGGCAGGCATGAAGGTCGGCGTGCAATCGCGAATTCCGGTGATAAGCTCCGTTCATTGGAAGAACCGGACGAGCAGACCGATGACCGAGACTCCGCATGTGGATGGCGAATATGACTACATCATCGTGGGGGCGGGTACCGCGGGCTGCGTGCTCGCCAACCGGCTGAGCGAGGACCCAAGGACGCGGGTTCTGCTGCTCGAGGCGGGCAAGTCGGACAACTACCATTGGGTCCACATCCCGGTGGGGTATCTGTACTGCATCGGCAATCCGCGCACCGACTGGATGATGAAAACCGCGCCCGAGCCGGGTCTGAACGGGCGGGCGCTGGTCTATCCGCGGGGCAAGGTGCTGGGCGGGTGCAGCTCGGTCAACGGGATGATCTACATGCGCGGGCAGGCGGCCGACTATGACCATTGGCGGCAGTTGGGCAACGCGGGCTGGGGCTGGGACGACGTGCTGCCCTATTTCCTGAAATCCGAAGATCACCACGCCGGCGACAGCGAAATGCACCGGTCCGGCGGCGAGTGGAAGGTTCAGAAACAGCGGCTGAGCTGGGAGATCCTGAAAGCCGTGCAGGACGGCGCGCGCGAGATCGGCATCCAGCCGCGTGCCGATTTCAATGACGGCAACAACGAGGGCTCGGGGTTTTTCGAGGTCAACCAGAAGAACGGCGTGCGCTGGAACACGGCCAAAGGATTTCTGCGCCCCGCGATGAAACGGCCCAACCTGCGGGTCCTGACCGAGGCCGAGACGCTGGGCCTGATCCTGGAAGGCAAGACCGTGCGCGGCGTGCGCTTTGCCCGTGGCGGCACCGAATACCGCGCCCTGGCCGGGGCCGAGGTTCTGCTGGCGGCGGGGTCGATCAACTCGCCCAAGCTGCTGGAACTGTCGGGGATCGGCGACCCCCAGGTGCTGGCGGCGCATGGAATCGCTGTTCAGCATGAAAGCGCGGGCGTGGGGGCGAACCTGCAGGACCATCTGCAGATCCGAACCGTGTTCAAGGTGCAGAACGCCAAAACCCTGAATACCATGGCCAACAGTCTGTGGGGCAAGGCGCGCATCGCGGCGCAATACGCCCTGACCCGGTCGGGTCCGATGGCGATGGCGCCCAGCCAGTTTGGCATGTTCACAAAATCCGACCCGATGCTGGCCACGCCGGATCTGGAATATCACGTGCAGCCGCTGTCGACCGACCGGCTGGGCGATCCGCTGCATCCGTTCCCCGCCATCACCGTCTCGGTCTGCAATCTGCGACCCGAAAGCCGGGGGCACTGCCATATCACCACGCCCGATCCGAAGGCCCAGCCCGAGATCAGGTTGAATTACCTCTCGGCCGAGCGTGACCGGCAGGTCGCCGTCAAATCCGTGCAGCAGGCCCGGCAGGTGATGGCCGCACGCGCGCTGGCATCCTATTACCCGCAGGAGGTTCTGCCCGGCCCCGAGATCAACGACCAACAGGGCCTGCTGGAGGCGGTGGGCGACATCGCCACCACGATCTTTCACCCGGTCGGCACATGCCGCATGGGCAGTGACGCCGCCGCGGTGGTCGATGCACAGCTGCGCGTTCGGGGGCTGGAGGGGCTGCGGGTCGTCGATGCCTCGATCATGCCGAAGATCGTGTCGGGCAACACCGCCTCGCCCGTGATCATGATCGCGGAAAAGGCTGCCGACATGATCCGTGGAAGGGTCTGAAGCGCCTCAGTAATCAGCGACCAGCAGGAATTCGGGCGCGGTGTCTTCCTCGATCGTGGCAAAGCGCGGGATCGGCTGTTCGAACACGTTGTCGGTGCGGTCGTCATTGACGGTCGAGACCTCGCCGATCAGACAATCGCCCTTTTCCGCCCAGAAGGCGTGCCAGATGCCGGGCATCAGCGTGACGCTTTCGCCCGGTTTCAGGCGCAGATGCTCGCCCGGCTGGATGGTCACCGGGCAGGCGTCGCTGGGTACGGTGACGGGGGTGTCGCGGTCGATGCTGCCATCGGGGGCCGAGGCGTAGATCTCCATCACCAGATCGCCGCCGCCGCGGTTGATGATGTCTTCGGCCTTGACGATGTGGCGATGCATCGGCGACAGCTGTTTGTCGCGCGAAATCAACAGCTTCTCGGCATAGAGCATGCCCCGGCCCGCGCTCAGGTCCTTTTCGTCGCCATTGCGCAGGGTGAACAGGAACAGGCCCAGCTCGTCGAACCTGCCCTGGCCGTAATCGGTGATGTCCCAGCCAAGGCCACGGGCGCGGATGCCGGCGGCGTGCGGGCTGCGCATCTGCTCGGGCGTCCAGTCGGCAAAGGGCGGCAGGGCAAAGCCGAAGGACTTGATGAAGGTCTGTGCCTCGGCCTTGATGCGGTTGATTTCGGATCGTTTCATGGCGGTGCTTTCGATGACTTACAGCTCGTGCGCCCAGGGCGGGTTGGCCCCGGCGCGGGATACGGTGACGGCGGCGACCTTGCCGCCCAGTTCCAGCGCGGCGCGCAGGTCGTCGGGCGAGATCGCACGGAGCGCCTGTTTGGTCAGCAGCCCGGCGCGATGCAGTTGCGCCAGAACCCCGGCGTTGAACGTGTCGCCCGCGCCCACCGTATCGACCACCTGAACCGGCGTGACCGGCACTGAAACCGTGCGGCCATCGGCCAGATACCCGGTCGCGCCCTGACTGCCGCGCGTGACGATCACCACGGCGGGACCGGCCTGCAGCAGCAGCG
Source organism: Ruegeria lacuscaerulensis ITI-1157 (assembly GCA_000161775.1). Lineage (GTDB taxonomy): Bacteria > Pseudomonadota > Alphaproteobacteria > Rhodobacterales > Rhodobacteraceae > Ruegeria > Ruegeria lacuscaerulensis. The sequence goes on along the minus strand of GG704595.1, from coordinate 177,970 downwards.
GCACCTTTTCTTCCAGCGTTTCAGGGCCGGGGACGATCCAGTCCAGATCCTCGTCCGAGACCTTGACGATGTCGGCCTGCGCGATCATCCGGTTCAGCCGGGTGCGATAGCGGGTCTGGTCCTGAATGAAGCCGGGGCGGATGTTGGGGTCGATCATCACCGCGCGCTCGGCGCCGTGGCGGTCCAGCAGGGCGGCATAGGCATCGGCGCAGGGCTCGCAGGCCAGGCTGATGCCGCCGAAATACAGCGCCGAGGTCGCGGTCAACTGGTCCGGCATGTCTTCGGGGCGCAGCATCCGCCCGGCCGAGTTTTCATCGACGAAGGTATAGGTTGCGTGCCCGTCCTGCAGTTGTACGAAGGCCAGCGTGGTCGGACGGTCCGAAAGAACAACCTGCGAGCCGTCCACATGACTGTCTTTCAGGGCCTGCGCCAATTGCTGGCCGAACATGTCGCTCGACAGCCCGGTCAGCATTCCGGCAGGCGTACCCAGCCGGCCCAGGGCGATGGCGGTATTGAACACCGCGCCACCCGAATGCGGCACGAAACCTTGCGCGCCCGAAACCGTCGGCTCTGCGATCATGTCGATCAGGGCCTCGCCACAGCACAGGATCATGTCCCGGCTCCTTCCTTCTGCTAAGATCTGGCGGTGAGTTTACCGCGCGAGCGCATTTTTGCAGAAGTTGTTAGCGCCAACAATGCCAAATTCGGCCTGTTCCGACACATAAACGCCAAAGCCCTGCCGCAGCGCGTCGAACCGGCCTCCAGCGTTGAAGGCCGCCAGGAAGTCGTCGCCGAACAGCCAGCGGTTCTTTTCGGCGACGCCGCCCACAAGAAAGACGCCGCCGGTGGGCATCACGGTCACGGCCATGTCGCCCATCACGGCGCCCAAGTGGGTAGTGAAGATCTGCGCGGCGCGTGCGGCCAGCGGATCGGACCCGTCGCGCGCGGCCTGCAGGATGTCCTTGGCGGGCAGGACGGGCGTGTCAGGCTGGCCCGCGGCCATGCCCACGGCGCGATACAGGATCGGCAGGCCCGTACCGCTGAGGAACATCTCGGCCTCGAGCGTCAGGCTGTTGCCAAAGAAACACTCGGGCGCGATCCGGCGGGCGGCTTCGAACACGTCCACCTCGTCGCGTGTGCGGGGCGACAGACCGACATGACCGCCCTCGCCCGAAACGGTGTGATAGTGGCCTTCGGAATACAGCAGCGCGCCGACGCCCAGCCCGGTGCCGGGGCCGACCACCAGTCGGGTGCCCTTGGGCGGGGTCGGGTCGCCCTGCAGGGCCTGCACGTCATCGCCGGTGATTTCGGCCACCGACCATGCGGCGGCGGTGAAGTCGTTGATGACAAAGGTATGGTCCGCGCCGGTGGCCGTGGCGATGGCAGCCTCGGACAGGTCCAGATTGGCATTGGTCAGACGGATCGTGCCATTGCGCACCGGCCCCGCGCCCGCGGCGACCACGGCGCGCGGCGGCGTTCCGATCTCGGCGCACAGGTCGTGCAGGGCGGCCAGAAACTCGGGCAGGGTGCCGGTGGGGAATTTGCGCAGATCGGTGAGCGTGCCATCGGTGACGACCCCCAGCCGCGTGTTCGTGCCGCCGATATCGGCCACCAGGTTCCAGTGATCCCGCATTGCGCCCCTCGGCTGCGCCATCGGAACCGAGACCGGATCGCCCTGGGCCAAAGCGGCCTGCATCGCCCGGAACGAGGCCTTGGGGCGGCGTTCCAGCGTGTCGAAATCGACATCGACCAGGCCGAACCGCTTTTCGTATCCCAGCGCCCATTCGTAATTGTCCAGCAGCGACCAGATGAAATAGCCCTTGACCGGAACGCCCTGATCCAGCGCGTCCTGCACCGCCGCCAGATGCTGATTCAGATAGTCGATGCGGTCGTCATCCTGCTGCCGCTCGGGGCTGGCCATGCCGTTTTCGGTGACATAGATCGGCAGATCGCCCGTATAGTCCCGGGCCGTACGAGTCAGGAACCGGGTCAGCGCGCTTGGCTCGATCTCCCACCCCATCTGCGTCTTGGGCAGGGGGCCGGGGACCTCTTGCAGGCTGGGCCAGGGCGTGTCGGCGGGCGCGATCAGCTTGCGGGTATAGTAGTTCAGCCCGCACCAGTCGACCGGCGTGCCGATCGTGTCGAAATCGTCCTGCCACCCGTCGGGCAGGTGGGCCTGCAGCCCCTGCAGGACATTCTCGGGATAGGCCTTGTTGAACACGCCGCCCAGGAAGAACCGGTTGTAGATTCCGTCATACAGATCGGCGGCCGCGCGGGCCTCGGGGGTGTCATCGGCAGGTTCGGCCCATTCCAGGTTGAACACCGCGCCCAGGTTCGACATGCCAAGGCCCCGCATCGCCTGAATCGCGCGGCCGTGGGCCAGAAGGACGTGATGCATGGCGCGGGCCGTGGCGCGGATGTCGCGCAGGCCGGGGGCGTGGTGCCCTTCGAAATGGCTCAGCCAACTGACGCACCAGGGCTCGTTGATCGGGGCGACGCTGTACATTCGGTCGCCGATGCGGCGCATGATGATCTCGGTGAAATCGGCGAACCAGTTGGCGATGTCGCGGTTGCGCCAGCCGCCTAGATCAGCCAGCGCCGAGGGCAGTTCCCAGTGATAAAGTGTGGCGCAGGGGCGGATGCCGCGTTCCAGCAGGGCGTCTGCCAGCCGGTCATAATAGTCCAGCCCGGCCTGGTTCACCGGCCCGCGCCCTTCGGGCAGCACGCGCGCCCAGCTGGTGGAAAAGCGATAGCAGTCGAACCCGGCCTCGCGGATCAGGTCGAAATCCTGTTCGTACCGGTGCAGGTGGTCGCAGGCCAGATCGCCGTTTTCGGCGCGCACCACGTTGCCGGGCGTGGCCGCGAAACTGTCCCAATGAGTCGGGCCGGCGCCGCCCTGTGCGTGGCCTTCGATCTGATAGGCCGAGGTTGCGACACCAAAGAGGAAGTCTTTGGGGAAATCAGCGCGGGTGTATTTCATGTTCAGAACCTGTTGGGGGCGGGACCGGTCGAGCCGCCGACGACCAGTTCGGCCTCGAGCAATCTAGTCTTGACCGGGTCGTGGGGCGCGCGGATGCGCTCGATCAGCATCTCGGCGGCCAGTTCGCCGGCGTGGCGCACCGAAGACCGGGTGGCGGTAAAGATCGGAACGTCCTGCCCGTTCTTCAGATAGGACAGGTCGTCGTCATGGGCGATCACCGATACGTCCCGACCCATCTTCAGCCCGGCCTCGTCCAGCGCGCGCCGCACCCCGATCGCCGAGATCATCGACGAGGTCAGGATCGCGGTCGGCGGATCGTCCAGCCGCAGCATGTCGCGGGTTTCGTGATGGCCATAGACCTCGGTCATCTCGGCGCTGCGCATCAGGGCCGGGTCGGGCGATACGCCGGCCTGTTTCAGCGCCTCGAGATACCCGTCGCGGCGCCTTTGGGCAAAATCCATATCTTCCAGACCGTTGATCAGCGCGATCCGCCGGTGGCCCAGGTCGATCAGAAAGCGGGTCGCACGAAGGAACGAGCTTTTGTTGTTCACGTCGATCCAGTCATAGGGCACGCTGACGCCGGTCGACCGGCCATGCACGATGAACGGCACCTGCATCCGATTCAAAACCTCGATCCGCGGCTCGTTCACCTTGGGGCCCTGCAGTACCACGCCATCAACCGCGCCGCGTTGGAACAGGCTGCGATAGGCGTCCTCGATCGAGGTGTCGTCGGCATTGGTGAACATCATGTCATAGCCGTGCTCGGCATATTTCTTGACCGCGCCGGCGACGAAATCGCCGAAGATCGGGTTCACCATCTCGTGGCGCGACGAGCTGGGGATCACGTGCCCGATCACCATCGAACGTCCCGTCGCCAGCCCCTTGGCGCGCGCATTCGGCCGATAGCCGTGCTTGGCCGCCGCCGCCTGAACTCGCAGACGGGTTTCTTCGCTCACCTCGGGGTATCCGTTCAGCGCGCGGCTGACCGTCGTAGGTGACAGGTCCAGGATATGAGAGAGCTGCTTCAGGTTCATTCGGCTTTCAAAGCGCCTTCAAACTGCGGTTCGTTTCCTGTTTTGCGGGCAATGTCTTTCTGCGTCAAGTCGTTTCGCCATTTCAAAGCTAGATGTATTAAAACAAGCTGATCGGAAAAACTGACGATTGACAGATGCAGTCTGTTGGCGGATAACAGCCGGCATCCAAAGCGCTTTGAAAACCGAGTTTCACATGCGCCAGATACCTTTGGGAGGATGATCCATGAAATTCAAGCTGTATGCAGGTGCGGCCACGTTCGCTCTGATGGCGGGTGCGGCACAGGCCGACAAGGTCACCGTGTTCGGTCCGTGGCTTGGCCCGGACCAGGAGAATGTCGAAAAGGTGCTTGATGCCTTTGCGGCGGCGACCGGCCATGAATATTCTTATGTCGGGTCGGACAGCTTCGAGCAGCAGATCCGCATCGACGCCGAGGCCGGGTCGGCGCCGAACATCGCCGTGTTCCCGCAGCCGGGCCTTGCGGCCGACATGGCCAAGAGCGGATTTCTGACGCCGCTGGCCGATGGAACGGCGGACTGGGTGCGCGACAACTATGCCGCGGGCCAGTCCTGGGTCGATCTGGGCACCTATGCCGGGCCCGACGGTCAGGACCACCTGTATGGTTTCTTCTACAAGGTCGATGTGAAATCGCTGGTCTGGTACGTGCCCGAGAATTTCGAGGACGCGGGATATGAGATTCCCACCACCATGGAGGAGCTGAAGGCGCTGACCGATCAGATCGTCGCCGATGGCGGCACGCCGTGGTGCATCGGCCTGGGTTCGGGCGGGGCGACAGGCTGGCCGGCGACCGACTGGGTCGAGGACATGATGCTGCGGACCCAGTCTCCCGAGGACTACGACGCGTGGGTCACCAACGAGCTGAAGTTCAACGACCCCAAGGTCGTGGCCGCGATCGAAGAATTCGGTGCGTTCGCCCGCAATGACGACTATGTCGCAGGCGGGGCCGGTGCGGTTGCAACCACCGATTTCCGCGACAGCCCCAAGGGTCTGTTCAGCTCGCCGCCGCAATGCTACATGCACCGTCAGGCCTCGTTCATCCCGGCCTTCTTCCCCGAAGGCACGGTCGTAGGTGAAGATGCCGATTTCTTCTACTTCCCGGCCTATGAAAGCAAGGATCTGGGCAGCCCGGTTCTGGGCGCGGGCACCTTGTGGGCGATCACCAATGACAGCCCCGCCGCGCATGATCTGATCGCCTTCCTGCAGACCCCCGAGGCGCATGAGACCTGGATGGCGCTCAGCGGCTTTTTGACCCCGCACAAGGGCGTGGATACGTCGGTCTTTGCCGATCCGACGCTGAAGAAGATGAACGACATCCTGCTGGGCGCGACCACCTTCCGGTTCGATGGGTCCGACCTGATGCCGGGCGCGGTAGGTGCGGGCAGCTTCTGGACCGGCATGGTGGACTATGTCGGCGGCAAATCCGCACAAGAGGTCGCGGACGAGATCCAGGCGTCCTGGGACGCGATCAAGTAACTTCTTGAACTCCGGGCAACCCGAACGCACGGGTTGCCCGACCCCACCGTCGCCATGGAGGGTGACATGCATCCCGCAATCCAAGGACTGCTGACGATCGCCATCGGCGTATCCGGCTGCATCGGTTACTTCTACCTGTCCAACCAGGTTCTGGACAAGATCCTGTTCCCGGCCCGCGGCCCGAACGCCGGGCGCAACATCAATCGCGCGAACATGATCCGGCCATGGCTGTTCCTGTTTCCCGCCTTGGCCGCGCTGGGGCTGTACCTGGCTTACCCGGTGGTGGAAACGCTGCGCCTATCGCTGACTGAACGCGTGCCAGGAGGCGGGTACGAATGGGTCGGCCTCGACAACTATGCCCAGATGGTCGCCGAGCCCAAGTTCTGGGAAGCGATCCGCAACAATATGCTGTGGCTGATCGTGGTGCCGGCGCTGTCGACGGCATTCGGCCTGTTGGTGGCACAACTGACCGACCGCATCCGCTGGGGCAACATCGCCAAGTCGCTGATCTTCATGCCGATGGCGATTTCCTTCGTGGGGGCCTCGGTGATCTGGAAGCTGGTCTATGACACGCGGCCTGTCGAACAGGACCAGATCGGCATGTTGAACGCCCTGTACCTGTTTTTCGGCGGGTCCGAGCCGCAGAACTGGTTGACGATCCCGCTGTGGAACAACTTTTTCCTGATGATCGTGCTGGTCTGGATCCAGACCGGTTTTGCCATGGTGATCCTGTCGGCGGCCCTGCGGGGCATTCCCGAAGAAACCATCGAGGCCGCCATTCTGGACGGCGCCAGCCCGTTCCAGATCTTCTTCAAGATCAAGGTGCCGCAGATCAAGACCACGATCCTGGTGGTGTGGACCACGATCACCATCACCGTGCTGAAGGTGTTCGACATCGTGTTCGCCATGACCAACGGCCAGTGGGAGACACAGGTCTTGGCCAACTACATGTTCGACAAGCTGTTCCGCGCCAATGACTGGGGCGTGGGGTCGGCCTCGGCCATGGTGATCATGCTGCTGGTGACGCCGATCCTGGTCTGGAACGTGCGCAACGCGCGCAAGGAAATGGAATAGGGGGTGCGTCATGAGTGAGATCGCAGGAACCCGCCCGGCGCTCAGATGGGCCGTACATGCCTCGGTTCTGTTTCTGGTGGTGCTGTGGGTGGTGCCCACGCTGGGCCTGTTCATCTCGTCCTTCCGCACGGCGGACCAGATCGCGACCAGCGGCTGGTGGCGGGCGATTTTCCCGTCCGAGCAGAACCTGACGCTGCGCAGCGCAGCGCCCGACACCCAGGTGCAGGAAAACGGCCTGTATGTGATCGAGGGCAACCTGTTCGACGCCGGAACCAAGGCGCGCATCTCGAAATGGGGCGTCAGCTCGCGCGAGTTCGATGCGTTTGAGCCGGGCCAGACGGCCGAGCTGCGCAAGGGCGGCACGATCACCGTTCAGGCCAATGGCGATTACCGGATGGAGAACTCCGAGGAATTCACCGGCAGCCGGGGCACGCGGGTCTTCGTGACCGCCGAACTGCCGCCCGAATTCACGCTGGACAATTACCACAAGGTCCTGCTGGCCGAGGACAGCACCGACAGTATGGCCAAGGCGTTCTTCAACACGCTGACGGTCACGATTCCGGCCACGATCATCCCGATCCTGGTGGCGGCTTTTGCGGCCTATGCGCTGGCCTGGATGGATTTCCCGGGCCGTGCGCTGTTGATCGCCGCGGTGGTCGGTCTGCTGGTGGTGCCCCTGCAGTTGGCGTTGATCCCGCTGCTGAAATTCCACCTCAATATCGGCATCGGCAAGGGCTATCTGGGCGTCTGGCTGGCCCATACCGGGTTCGGGCTGCCGCTGGCGATCTACCTGCTGCGCAACTACATGGCCGGGCTGCCCCGCGACCTGATCGAGAATGCGCGGGTCGATGGCGCCACCGAATTCCAAATCTTCACCAAGCTGATCCTGCCGCTGAGCTTTCCGGCGCTGGCCTCGTTCGCGATCTTCCAGTTCCTGTGGACATGGAACGACCTGCTGGTGGCCAAAGTGTTCCTGATCGACGCATCCGGCGAAACCACCGTGATGACCAACCGCATCGTCGAGCTTCTGGGCACCCGTGGCGGCAATTGGGAAATCCTGGCCACGGCCGCATTCGTGTCGATCGCGGTGCCGCTGGCCGTCTTCTTTGCAATGCAGAAATACCTGGTCCGCGGATTGCTGGCCGGTTCAGTCAAATAAGGGCGTGTGATGAACGTGCAGAACAACGTGGACCTCAAGCACTCAACCAAGACAGCGTCTGACTGGTGGCGCGGCGGCGTGATCTATCAGATCTACCCGCGCAGCTTTCAGGACAGCAACGGCGACGGCATCGGAGACCTGCGGGGCATCACCCAGCGGCTGGACTACATCGCTGGTCTGGGGGTCGATGCGATCTGGATCTCGCCCTTCTTCAAGTCGCCGATGAAGGATTTCGGGTACGATGTCAGCGACTATCGCGCCATCGATCCGATGTTCGGCACGATGGAGGATTTCCAGACGTTGCTGGACCGCGCCCATGGTCTGGGTCTGCGGGTGATGATCGACCTGGTTCTGTCGCATACCTCGGACCAGCATCCGTGGTTCGTCGAAAGCCGCAGCAACCGCGAAAACCCCAAGGCCGACTGGTATGTCTGGGCCGATCCCAAGCCTGACGGGACCCCGCCCAACAACTGGCTGTCGATCTTCGGCGGCTCGGCCTGGCAGTGGGATACGCGCCGGCAGCAGTATTACCTGCACAACTTCCTGACCTCGCAGCCGGATCTGAATTTCCACAACCCCGATGTGCAGGACGCGCTGCTGGACGTGGCGCGGTTCTGGCTGGACATGGGCGTTGACGGGTTCCGGCTGGACACGATCAACTTCTACTTCCACGACGCGCAGCTGCGCGACAACCCGGCGCTGCCGCTGGATCAGCGCAACGCAACCATCGCGCCGATGGTCAACCCCTACAACCATCAGGACCACCTGTATTCCAAGAGCCAGCCGGAAAACATCGCCTTCCTGGAACGGCTGCGCGCCCTGACCGATCAATATGACGGCCGCGCCTGTCTGGGCGAGGTGGGCGACGCTCAGCGCGGGCTTGAGATCATGGGCGAATACACCCGTGGCGACAAGCGCATGCACATGTGCTATGCCTTTGAATTTCTGGAAAAACGCCGCCTGACGGCAGAATACACCAAGCACGTGTTCGACCAGCTTCTGTCCAAGGCCGGCGACGCCTGGCCGTGCTGGGCTTTCTCCAACCACGACGTGCAGCGCCACGCCTCGCGCTGGGATCTGGACGAGGCCGGCATCCGCCAGCACGCGGTTCTGATGATGTGCCTGCGCGGCTCGGCCTGCCTGTATCAGGGCGAAGAGCTGGGCCTGCCCGAGGCCGACGTGCCCTTTGAACACCTGCAGGACCCCTATGGCATCGAGTTCTGGCCCGAATACAAGGGCCGCGACGGCTGCCGCACGCCCATGGTCTGGGCCGCGCAAGACGAACAGTCGGGTTTTACCACCGGTGCGCCCTGGCTGCCCGTCAGCACCGCGCAGGCCGAGCGCGCCGTGGACCGGATGGACGCCGACCCGCAGTCGGTGCTGAACCACTATCGCCGTGCCATCGCTTTGCGCCATGAATATCCGGCGCTGATGTCGGGCACCCAGTCCGACATGCGCGAAACCGGCCCGATCCTCAGCTTCCTGCGCGAGGGTGACAGCCAGCAGGTGTTCTGTGCCTTCAACCTGGGCGATGGCACTGCGGAAATCGACCTGCCCGAAGGCAACTGGCGCTGCATCGGTCAGGATCTGGGCGCAGTCGAGGCGCAGGGCCGCGCCACGCTGGCGCCCTCGCAATTCTGCCTGATGGTCCGAGAAAAAGGGTAACCCATGTCCGAGCTCAAGCTGACCGATGTCGCCAAGACCTATGGCAATGTCGATGTCCTCAAGGACATCAACCTCGAGATCGAGCGCGGCGAGTTGATCGTGTTCGTCGGCCCGTCGGGCTGCGGCAAGTCCACCCTGCTGCGGATGATCGCGGGGTTGGAACGCATTTCGGGCGGGACGCTGGAGATCGAGGGGCAGGTGATGAACGACGTGCCCCCGGCACAGCGCGGCATCGCCATGGTGTTCCAAAGCTATGCGCTGTATCCGCACATGACCGTGCGCGAGAACATGGCCTTTGCCCTGAAGATCGCCAAGATGCCCGCCGATCAGATCGACGCGGCGGTGAACCGCGCGGCGCAGATCCTGCAGCTGGAACCGTTTCTGGACCGGTTGCCCAAGGCTCTGTCGGGCGGTCAGCGTCAGCGGGTGGCCATCGGTCGGGCCATCGTGCGCGACCCCAAGGTCTATCTGTTCGACGAACCGCTGTCGAACTTGGATGCCGCGCTGCGGGTGGCCACGCGGATCGAGATCGCGCGCCTGAAAGAGGCGATGCCCGACAGCACGATGATCTATGTCACCCACGACCAGGTCGAGGCAATGACCCTGGCCAGCCGGATCGTGGTTCTGGCCAACAAGGGCATCGCGCAGGTCGGCACGCCGCTGGAACTGTACGAGACGCCCGACAACGAATTCGTGGCCCAGTTCATCGGCTCGCCCGCCATGAACCTGCTGCCGGGCACGATCACCGGCACCGGTGCCACCACGACCATCGCGCTGGACTGTGGCGGCACGGCAGTTTCGGCCATCCCGACCGAGGACGCCGACGCCGGCAAGAAGGTCAACGTGGGTGTGCGCCCCGAGGATCTGGTGATGACCACCGACCGCCCGTTCCTGACCGGCACGGTCGATTTCACCGAAGCGTTGGGCGAGGTGACGCTGCTGTATTTCGCCAAGGCCACGGGGGCCGAGTCGGTGATCGGCAAACTGCCGGGCATCCACCGCGATCTGCGCGGCCAGACGGTTTCGGTGACGGCGGCACCCGAAAAGGTGCATCTGTTTCACGAGGGTCAGTCGATGCGTCCGCGCGGCTGACGGACTCGATTCTGCTCGAAAAATCAGCGACCGGTCCCGGTTTGGGGCAGGTCGCTTTTTTTTCTGCGGACCACGAGGATGGACTGAGGTGCGCGAGGCGGTCGATCCGGGCTGAATTCTGGACCGGTTTGATTTTTTGTTCCGGGTCTTTTTTCGTGTGGTTTGCGGGCGAAACCTTCATAATCGCAGATGTCGGACAAGCGGTGCCGGCCGGAGTTCCCGGCAATCTGGACTTATGAATTTCGCAATCTGTCGCTTTTTGGACTGACGCGGCGGTCGCAAAACTCTAACGTGACGCACATACAACAACAAAACTCAGTCCAAACACGGGAGAAAACCAATGGCGAAATCGTCGAACGTGAACCGTCGTACGGTGTTGAAAGGGGCCGGTGCGGCCGCTCTGGCAGCCCCGCTCTACAGCAAAAGCGCGCTGGCATCCTCGGGCGAGGTCAACATCCTGATGTGGTCGGATTACCTGCCGCCCAGCTTCCTCGAGGCTTTCGAGGCCGAGACCGGCATCAAGGTGAACTACACCGGCATCGGCTCGAACGAGGAAATCATCAACAAGATGAAGGCCACCAAGGGCCAGGGCTTCGACATCGTGTCGCCCACCAACAACCGCTCGCTTCAGTGGGAGCCGCTGGAGCTGCTGCAGCCCTTCGACATGAGCCGCGTGCCGATCGACAAGGTGAACCCGGCCATGGCCAAGATCGGCACCGAAGCGTGGAATTTTGGCGGCAAGGGCGCGCATTGGCTGCCGCATATCTGGGGTACCGAGGGTATCGCCTATCGCACCGACCTGTGGCTGCCCGAGGGCGACGCGCCGTCCTATGGCGATGTCTGGTCCGAGGAAAACGCCGGCAAGACCATGGGCCGCGCGCATTCGATGATGCTGGGCGCGGGCCTGTACATGGAGCGTGTGGGCGAGATGGAGCCCGGATCGGTCTGGTCGGCCTACAATGACGAGGAAACGATGCGCAAGGTATGGGGCCAGATCACCGACTGGTGCATCGCCCGCAAGGACCGCATCAAGCTGCTGTGGAACGATGCCGACACCCAGAAGAACGGCCTGCTGAACGAAGGGGTGGTCGTCGGCCAGACCTGGGACGGCCCGCCGCTGGCGCTGAAATCGGCCGGCGAGCCGGTGCACTACCAGGCGCCGGTCGAAGGCGCGATGGCCTGGGTCGACGGCATGTCGATGCCGGTGGGCGCGCAGAACATCGACCAGATCTATGCGTTCATCGAGTTCGCCTATCGGCCCGAGCCCGCAGGCGTGGCGATCGACAGCCACGGTTACAACTCGCCGGTACTGGGCGCCGACAAATATGCCGGCGACACCTACAAGAAGAACTTTGCCGAGGCCTATCCGGGCGACTCTCTGGCCAACCTGAACCCCTGGCCGGCCGAAGCGCCCTGGTACGCGGAAACCCGGACCGAGTTCGTCAACAAGTTCAAGAGCGCCTGATCGCACCTTGATTGTGCCCCCCGCATCAACGTGGGGGGCCACAAGACCCCGCACGCGTGCGCCGCGTGACGGGCAATAACACGGTGCGGCCAAAAGCTGTCTCACGGGGAGATACCAAAAATGAGTGCAGGGATCGGAGTTGATCTGGAAAGCCTGTGGATCCGTTTCGGCGATTTCGTCGCCGTGCGCGATGCGAACGTTCACATCGAAGGGGGTGACTTCTTCTCGTTCCTCGGGCCCTCGGGCTGTGGCAAGACCACGATCCTGCGGGCTGTCTCGGGGTTCCTCGAGCCCAGCGAAGGCAATGTCCTGATCGGCGGCAAGAACATGAAGGGCATCGGTCCGAACAAGCGCCCGACCGCCCTGATCTTTCAGAACCTCGCGCTGTTTCCGCTGATGAAGGTGTGGGAGAACATCACCTTCTCGATGGAGATCAAGGGCGCCAGCGCCGCCGAGCGCCGCAGACGCGCGGATGAGCTGCTGGACATGATCGCGCTGCCGGACCAGGGCGACAAGCTGCCCAGCGAATTGTCGGGCGGCCAGCGCCAGCGGGTGGCCATCGCGCGCGCCTTGTGCGCCGAGCCGGACGTGCTGCTGCTGGACGAACCGCTGTCGGCGCTGGATCTCAAGCTGCGCCAGCACATGCGCACCGAGCTGCGCGAAATTCAACAGCGCGTGGGCATCACCTTCATCTACATCACCCACGACCAGGGCGAGGCGCTGACCATGTCGGACAGCATCGCCGTGATGCGCGCCGGGGTGATCGACCAGATCGCCGACGGCAAGACCATCTACAACGATCCGGCCACGGCCTTTGCCGCCTCGTTCGTGGGCGAAAACAACGTGTTCCGCGGCAAGGTCAAGCGGGTGATGGGGGATGAGGCGCTGATCGCGACCAATCGCTCGGGCGATCTGGTGGCGCGAATTTCCACGGCCAACCGGGGCAAGCTGGCCGAGGGCGACGACGCCATGATGTTCATCCGCCCCGAGGCCTTCGCCATCGCGCCCGAGGGCGCAACCGGCGATCATTTCGTGACCGCGCGCGTGACGCACGAGGAATTCGAGGGCAATGCCTTCAACATCTTCACCGAAGGCGATGGCGGGAAAGAGATCAAGGTCTCGATCCCGAACCTGGGCCAATCGTTCAAGGATCACACCGGACAGAACATCACGCTGGAATACGATGCCCGCAACGCGGTCGTGGTTCCGGCCGGTGAACTGGCCGCGGAATAGGGAGGCCCGAGACATGCCCTCCTTTCTGAAGGAATTCTTCAACCGCAACGGCACCGGCATGGGGCTGACGATCCTGGGTCTGGTCCTGTTCTGGACGATCGGCCTGATCATCCTGCCGCAGCTGTCGATGCTGGACTTCTCGTTCCGTCCCAACCTGCCGCCCCCGGAAATCGGCGGCCCCAAGGACGTGTACACGCTGGAGAACTACAAATACCTGATCTACGGCCCCGAGGGCGGCAGTCAGGACTACAACACCGTCGATCTGCGGGTGTTCTTCCGTACGCTGGTGGCGGCGGTCTGTGTGACGATCTTCAACCTGATCCTCTGCTATCCGATCGCCTATTACCTGGGCCAGTCCAAGGGCAGCCACATCCGCATCTTCGCGATCATGCTGATCATTCCCTACTGGATCAACGAGATCCTGCGGGCCTTTGCATTGCGCATCATCTTCGGCGAAACCGGCGTTCTGAACACGCTGTTCGTGGGGCTGGGCATCTGGGATACGCCGTTCGATTTCATCCGCAACGACATCGCGCTCTATGCCGGTCTGGGCTATGCCTACATCCTGCTGATGATCTTCCCGATCTACAACGTGATCGAAAGCCTCGACCGCAACCAGATCGAGGCCGCGCGGGATCTGGGAGCGCCTTGGTGGCGGATCCACTGGCGGGTGGTCATCCCCTATGCCAAGCCGGGGATCAGCTCGGGCTGTACCATGGTGTTCATGCTGTCGGCCGGTGCGCTGGCCGCGCCGCAGATCCTGGGCGGGCCGTCCAGCCTGTGGTTCACGCAGCTGATCTATCAGCAGTTCAACGACAACAATGACTGGCCCCAGGGCGCAGCCTATGCGGTGGTGCTGCTGGTGACCTGCATCCTGTTCGTGCTGGCGATGATGCGCCTGTTCAAGGTGAACATGGGGGATATCGGGAAATGAACTCTTCCTTCCTCCGCATAAGCATCTGGGTTTATCTGGCGATCTTCTTCGCCTATCTGCTGGGCCCGTTGGTGATCATGTCGCTGACGGCGTTCAACTCGTCCAGCTTTCCGCGGATCAGCCCGTGGGAATGCCTGACCTTCCAGTGGTTCACCGAGCTGTTCCACGATCAGCGCATCCTGAACGGGATCAAGAACTCGTTGATCATCGGGGCGGGCACGGTGGTTCTGTCGGTGGCGATGGGGCTGGCGGGCGCGCTGATGCTGACCCAGATCTGGCCCAAACTGCGCGCCACCTACTATACGATCATCATCGCGCCGATCCTGATCCCCGGTGTGGTGCTGGGCATCTCGACCCTGGTGTTCTGGGACCGGATCAACCGGATGCTGGGGCTGGGCGCCGACAGCGTCCTGTCGAACGGGGTGTTCCTGACAGTGATCGGCCAATCGACCTTCATCGCCAGCTACTGCATGCTGGTGCTGGTGGCGCGGTTGCAGCGTTATGACACGGCGCTGACCGAGGCCGCGCTGGACCTGGGCGCGACCCATGCGCAGGCGTTTCGCAAGATCCTGCTGCCGTTCATGCGCCCGGCGATTGCCTCGGCGGCGGTGCTGGCGTTTCTGGCCTCGTTCGAGAACTACAACACCACCACCTTCACCTTCGGCGAATACCCGACGCTGACCATCGAGCTGGCACAGAAGGTGCGGTACGGCATCACGCCGGCGATCTCGGCGCTGGCCTTCATCATCGTGGCGCTGACGGTGTTCTTTGCCCTGCTGAACGAGGCCAAGCTGCGCCGGCAGGAGCTGGTCGCCGCCGCGCGCCGCAACGCGATGGTGCAGGACCTGGGCGGCAAGATCCGCCTGCCCAGCTTCTTTGCCGGGAACATGGCGGCGGTGCTGCTGGTGGTCTTTGCGGTGGCGACGATCACGATGGTGGGCACGGCGGCTGTCTACAGCCCCGACCAGTGCATCGCCAACGTGAAAGAGCAGAAACGCCTCGAGGCCGAGCGCCGGATCCAGGAGCTGCGCAAGCAGCGCGAGGAACAGCGCAAGCAGCGCGAGGCCCAGGAGGCCGAGCAGGGCGGAGCCGCGCAATCGGCGCCCAAACCCTCGAACAACAGCGGCTTTGGCGGTGTGTTCGCGCCCGGCGCTCTGGGTGGTGGCGCGGACGCCGAGCCCGAAGCCGAAGAGCCGCCCAAGGGCAATGGCGGCTTTGGGAACGTGTTCGATCCAAACAGCCTGAGCGGCGACCAATAGGCGCGTCGGTCAGGGATTCCGCCCGGCCCCGGGGTCAGCCCCGGCCGGGCGGATTGCGTCTCATGATGGCCACGTCGCAGGCCGCGATGGTGTGGCCGTTCCATTCGACGGAATGCGCGTTGTAGTTGATCAGGACGTCATGGGTCGCGGTCTCGCGCCGCCGCAGGCCGGGCGGCATCGGGTGCAGGGTCAGCCCGACCTTCTGCGCGGCCATTCCAACGATCCGGTCCCACAGGTCTTCGTCCGGGAAGCCGGCCAGATACCAAAGCTGGTCACTGCCCTTCAGCGCCGGGGTTCCGTCCGCAAAGGTCAACAGATCGGGCGCGTCGCCTGTCAGCCGCTCGACCCAGTGTTGCGCGGCACCGCCGTCCTGAACCGGGCGGGTGATCTCGGGCGGCAGGGATTCCACCAGCGCCACGTCGCAGTCCAACGCCTGCAGGCCGGGTCGGCCTTGGGCCGGGATCTGGAAATCAGCCGTGATTGCTCCGGCGCGCGGGCCCAGAACCGTCAGTTTGGCCGCCGCCCGCAGGCGGTCGGCCAGCGCGTCGTCCAGCGTGGCCAGCCCGGGGGCGATGATCAGATCATAGTCGGCGTCGCCAAGGCCCGAGGCCGGCACGACATCGACCGACAGCCCGGCGCGGCGCAGGGCGCGATAGGCGGAAAACACCAGCCGGAAATAGTTGAACCCCGCGCCCTGAGGCTGGGTCGCCCAGGCCCAGTCCGACGGATAGTCGAACAGGATGGCGGCCCGCGCCTGCACCGGCTCGACCGGTCCCAGCGCGGCCAGATCTTCGGCCGTCTGCTGCGCCTCGGCCAGACCGGGGGCGGGGTGGTTGTTCGGCGTCAGCAAGCCCGCGTGCATCTGTTCCTGCGCAAAAGGCGCCTGCCGCCAGCGGAAATAGCTGACCACCTCGGCCCCGTGGGCCACGGCCTCGAGCGACCAGAGCCGCACCATGCCCGGCAGGGGGGCCGGGTTGTAGGGCGCCCAGTTCACCGGTCCGGGCTGTTGCTCCATCACCCACCAGCGGCCGCGTCCCACGGCGCGGTACAGGTCGTGGTGAAAGGCCTGCATGTCCGGGTCGCCCTGTTGCAGAAAGGCTGCCTTGTGCGCCGCGTCGGCCTCGAGCCGGTCGGACAGGAACCCGATCGGGTAGCTGTCCCAGGTGGCGATATCCAGATCGGCGCCCACCTCGAAATGGTCGAAATCCAGAACCCGGCCCATGTAGTTGTGCAGCAGCGGCGCGTCGGTCAGGGGCCGCAGCGCCTGAACCTGCGCCCGGTTGAAGGCCACCACCTGATCCGAGCTGAACCGGCGGAAGGCCAGCACATGCGCCGGGTTGGGTTCGGTCACGGTCAGGTTGGGCAGGTCGATCTGATCGAAATCGCCGTATTCCATCGACCAGAACACGTTGCCCCAGGCCGCGTTCAGCGCCTCGACCGAGCCATAGCGTTCGGCCAGCCAGCGGCGGAAGGCCTGCCGCGCAGGCTCGCTGTAGCTGACGGTGGTGTCGTGGCAACCATATTCATTGTCGATCTGCCAGGCGGCCACATGCGGGTTGCGGCCATAGCGTTCGCCCATGATCCGGGCGATGCGGACGCATTCCTCGATATATCCGGGATGGCTGAAACAATAGTGACGGCGCGAGCCGAACTTGCGCGGCTGCCCGTTTTCATCCACCGCCAGCATGTCCGGGTGCCGGTCCAGCATCCAGCGCGGCGGCGTGGCCGTGGGCGTTCCCAGCACCACTTTCAACCCGGCCGCACCAAGGGTCTCGATGGCCTGATCCAGCCAGTCGAATGTCAGCCGGCCCGGTTCCGGCTCCATCCGGCTCCATCCGAATTCGCCGATCCGGACCCAGCGCAGACCGGCCTCGACCATGCGCGCGGCATCTTCGGCCCACATTTCTTGCGGCCAATGTTCAGGGTAATAGCAAACGCCAAGTTCGGGGGTCATAGGATAACTCTG
Organism: Ruegeria lacuscaerulensis ITI-1157; assembly: GCA_000161775.1. Taxonomy (GTDB): domain Bacteria; phylum Pseudomonadota; class Alphaproteobacteria; order Rhodobacterales; family Rhodobacteraceae; genus Ruegeria; species Ruegeria lacuscaerulensis. The sequence goes on along the minus strand of GG704595.1, from coordinate 160,617 downwards.
TGTTCCGCCTGACCTTGGCCCGCGTTTTCGGCGGCAAAGGTCATTCCGTTTGTGGGGTGCGACGCGATTGTGTCCTCATCCAGCCCTTCGCGGGCCGAAGTGCAGAACAGCGTCGTCAGATCCGGCCCGCCGAAAGCGGGGCACGAGGTATGGGCCGCCGCGTAAGACACCGCGCGCAGGAAGGTACCGCCGGTGTCATAGGCGGCAACCCGCGCCGCGCCCCATTGTGCAAGCCACAGATTGCCCGCGGCATCGACGACCGCGCCATCGGGGTTCAGCCCCTCGGCGCGCAGGTCCAGAAACATCGCGCTGTCGCCCTCGGGCCAGCCGGTCTCGGGGTTCAGACCCCAGCGCCGCACCTGCCCGGTGGCCGTGTCGCAGAAATAGGCGCAGGACCGGTCGGGCGCGAAACTGATCGCGTTCGAGATTGTCACGTCCGGCACCAGCTGCCGCAGCTCGCCCCGCCACAAGCGATAGATCGCCCCCGCGCCCCGTTCCGCGCGCTTGCCCATGGTGCCGATCCAGAACCCGCCCCACGGATCAGCCCGCCCGTCATTCGAGCGGGTCACCGGGTTGTCGGCCTCGAGCGCGACGATGCGGTCCTTGTGACCGGTCTCAAGCCCGAACGTCCACAGGCCGGTTTCCGACGCGATCAGCAGCGTGTCGCGGTCGATCCAGCCTGCGGCCGAGACGTGCTCGGCAAAATCCCAGCTTTGAGGGCCATTTGCGTCGCGGGTCATCAGGCGCTTGTTGACGATGTCGAACCAGAACAGCTGTTGCCGTTCTGGATGCCACAGCGGGCCTTCGCCCAACGCGCACGGGCGGTCGTCAAAGACCTGGCTCATCGCGCGGCCTCGTCATAGGCGCCGACGATCCGGCGGGCGTTTTCGGCGATCTGGTCCACGGACATGCCGGGTTTGAACAGGGCCGAGCCGATGCCGAAACCGTCGGCCCCGGCCTTGAGCCAGTCGCCGAAATTCTCGGGCCCCGCGCCGCCCACGGCATAGACCTGCGTGCCCTTGGGCAGGATCGGGCGCATCGCCGCCAGCCCCACCGGTCCGGCCATCACCCCGGGAAACAGTTTCAACCCGGTGGCCCCGGCGCGCAGGGCGGTGAAGGCCTCGGTTGGGGTATAGACTCCGGGCCAGCTTTGCAGGCCCAGATCCACCGTGCGCGCGATCACTTCGGCATCGCAATTGGGCGACACGATCAGCTTGCCGCCCACGGCGGCCACCTGTTCGACCTCGTCCACGGTCAGAACGGTTCCGGCGCCGACCAGCGCGCGGTCGCCGATCGAACGGGCCAGACGGCCGATGCTGTCCAGCGGGTCGGGCGAGTTCAGCGGCACCTCGATCCGGTCGATGCCGGCGTCCAGAATGGCCTGGCCGACGGCCTCGGCCTGCGCCGGGTCAAGTCCGCGCAGAATGGCGATGATGGGGCGGCTCATGCGGTTTGCCTCGTGAGGGTGCGGGCCTGCAGCAGGCCGGCCAGCGTGGCTTGGGTCGCGTCGGCGGTTTCGACGAACGCTCCCTGTTGCTGCAGCGCGGTGGCATAGATGTTCGACAGGGCCTCGGCCCCGATGATGGCCAGTTGCTGGCCCAGCCAATAGGGGCGGGTGGCGGCCAGTTCGGCACCGATCAGAGCGCCCGACAGGCGGGCGCGGGCGGTGGCCGGATCCTGCCCGTGCAGCAGGTCAGCGGCACGCAGCCCGAACAGCCGCCCGGCCAGTTGCTCGGGCTTGGACAGCGTGTCGGCCACGGCCGTGGCAAAGGCGTCGTCGTCCCAGCCTTCGCCCACCGAGTGTTTCAGCACCGAGTGTTGTCCCAGCAGATCGAACAGTTCACCCGTCATGAAGGTGCGGAAGCTGACGACCTCGCCGGCGCTGACCTGCACCCATTTGGTGTGGGTGCCGGGCAGGCAGATCACGCCATCCCAATGCGGGCGCGTGGACAGGTAGCCGGCGATCTGGGTTTCCTCGCCGCGCATCACGTCGGCGGGGTCGTCCTGTTTCAGGCCCGGTACCACGAAAGCGCGGATGCGTGGATCGGTGCCGGGCACGCGCACTGGAACGGTCGAGATCGGCTTGGCCGGAACCGCCACATAGGGCGCCTCGACCCAGCCTTGCCGGGCACCGACCATGCCGCAGGCGACCACATCTACGGGCGCCGCGCCCAGCCAGCCCTGGACCAACGTCAGCAGCGCGTCCTGGAACTGATCCCGGCGCAGCGTTGCCATGCCTCGGTCGCATTGGGCGTGGTCCAGCACCGTGTCGCCCTGCATTGCCCAGGCGCGCAGATGCGAGGTGCCCCAGTCTACTGCGATCCACTCGGTGTTCATGTCCTCACCCCGTTGTGACCACGCCGCCATCGACGACCATGCATTGCCCGGTCATGGCGCGGCTGGCCGTTGATGCCAGGAACAGGGTCGGCGCGATCATATCGTCCGGGCTCAGGTGTTCCTTCAGGCATTGGCGTTCCATATGCGCGGCCAGATCCTTGGGCGTGGCCCACATGTCCAGCTGTTTCTGCGTCAGCACCCAGCCGGGCGCCAGCGCGTTGACGCGGATGTTCTTCGGCCCCAGCTCGCGCGCGAGCGAGCGGGTCATGCCGGTGATTCCGGCATTGGCCGTCGTATAGATCGGATAGCCCGCATTGCCCATCATGTAGCTGATCGAGCTGAAATTGATGATCGACCCGCCGGTTTCGGCCATCTGGCGCGCGGCCTGCTGGCAGGCAAAGTAATAGGCCTTGAGGTTGACCGCGATCATCCAGTCCCAGAATTCGGGCGTGGTTTCCTCGAGACTGTGGCGCTTGTCATTGGCGGCATTGTTGACCAACACGTTCAGCGGACCGTGGGCCTCGGCGGCCTTGGTCATGGTTTCGTGCAGCAGCGCGGTGTCGGTCATGTCGCCCTGCAGGAACAAGGGCGCGCGGCCGTGTTTGGCGCGCATCTCTTCGACGAACGCGCTGGCGTCGGACCGGCCGATGAAGGCAACCTTGGCGCCCTGGGTCAGGAACCCGTCGGTCAGGGCCGCGCCCACGCCGGACCCGCCGCCGGTGATGAAGACGGACGCGCCGTTCAGGTCATGAAAGGTGGCTGGCTGGGTCATCAATGGCTCTCTCGGGTCACAAGGCGGGTGTCCTTGCCCACCAGGAAATCAAGGTCCGCACCCCGATCGGCCTGAAGGACGTGGTCGATATACAGCTTGGCATAGCCGCGGGTGTAATGCGGGTCGTCAGGCTGCCAGGCCGCGCGGCGGGCCGCCAGTTCCTGTTCGTCGACCAGCAATTCCAACTCGCCCTTGCTGGCCGAGACGCGGATCCGGTCGCCGGTTTTCACCAGCGCCAAGGGGCCGCCCGCCTGCGCCTCGGGGCTGACATGCAGGATCACGGTGCCGAAAGCGGTGCCCGACATGCGCGCGTCGGAAATGCGGATCATGTCGCGCACGCCCTGTTTCACCAGTTTGGCGGGGATTGGCATGTTGCCGACCTCGGGCATGCCCGGATAGCCCTTTGGCCCGCAGCCTTTGAGCACCAGAATGGTCTCGGGCGTCACCGGCAGGTCGTCGCGGTCGATATTGGCCTTCAGGTCCTCGATGCTGTCGAAGACATAGGCCTCACCTTCCGTTTCCAGCAGGCTGTCGGTGGCGGCCGAGGGTTTCACGATGGCCCCGTTCGGCGCCAGGTTGCCGCGCAGAACGCGCAGCCCGGCGGCCGGTTTCACCGGATCGTCGAAGGAATGGATCACGTCGCGGTTGAAGCATTCCGCGCCCTCATAGTGGGCCGAGATGTCCTTGTTCAGAACGGTGCGGGCCGGGCGCAGATGCGATTTCAGCTCGGACAGGACCACCGGCATCCCGCCGGCATAGCAGAAATCCTCCATCAGGTACTTGCCCGAGGGCATGCAGTTGACCAGCAGCGGAATGTCCGACCCGATCTCGAAATCCTGCAGGGTCAGGTCCACGCCCACCCGGCCGGCCAGCGCCAGCAGATGCACCACGGCGTTGGTGGACCCACCCACCGCGGCATTGGCCAGGATGGCGTTCTCAAACGCCGCTTTGGTCAGGATGTCCGACGGCTTGAGGTCCTCGTCCACCATCTCGACGATGCGCTTGCCGGTCATGTGCGCCAGCGCCATCCGGCGGGCATCGACGGCGGGCAGGGCGGCGTTGGTGGGCAGGCTCATGCCCATCGCCTCAACCAGCGACGCCATGGTCGAGGCCGTGCCCATGGTCATGCACACGCCCTTGGACCGGCTCATGCCGGATTCTGCGTTCATGAAATCCTGCAAGGTCATCTCGCCGGCGCGCACGGCTTCCGAGAACTTCCAGACATCGGTGCCCGAGCCGATATCCTTGCCGCGATACTTGCCGTTCAGCATCGGCCCGGAACTGACCACGATGGTGGGCAGATCGACCGAGGCCGCGCCCATCAGCTGGCCCGGCGTGGTCTTGTCGCAACCACCCAGCAGCACCACGCCGTCGATGCCATAGGCGCGGATCGATTCCTCGACATCCATGGCCAGCAGGTTGCGGAACAGCATGGCGGTGGGTTTCATCTGGGTTTCGCCCAGCGACATCACTGGGAATTCGACGGGAAAGCCGCCCGCTTCCCACACGCCGCGCTTGACGCCTTCGGCCAGGTCGCGCAGGCCTGAATTGCAGGGCGTCAGCTCGGACCAGGTGTTGCAGATGCCGATGATCGGGCGCCCGTCAAAGACGTGGTCGGGAAAGCCCTGGTTCTTCATCCATGACCGATGAATGAACCCGTCCTTGTCGAGCTTGCCATACCAATGCTGTGAGCGGCGTTTCTTGGTCATTTGCGGGGCCCTTTCAAGCGGCTTTGGCGGGCTGGCACCAGTCGGGCAGCCAGTCGGCATGGGCGGTCAGAAGATCCGTCACCAGATTGCGGATCTGGCGCAGGTCAAGTTCGGCGGCGGTGTGCGGGTCCATCATGGCGGCGTGATAGATGTGTTCGGGGTTTTCCTCGACCAGGGCGCGCACGGTCAGTTCCTGCACGTTGATCTGGGTGCGCATCAGGGCGACCAGCTGCGGCGGGATGTCGGTCACGACCGAGGGTTGCACGCCGTTGCTGTCGACCAGGCAGGGCGTTTCGACCGCCGCGCCCAGAGGCAGCTGCGGGATCTGCCCGGTGTTGGGCAGGTTGCCATAGGCGACATAGGGCGTGTCGGTGACGATGGCGTTCATCAGGTCGGCGGCGAATTCGTGGCTGCGGATCACTTCGATGTCGCGCCCGTCGGTCAGGGTCTTGGCCTGTTCCTTCCAGTTCGCGACCTGTTCCTCGCAACGGGTGGGGTATTCGTCCAGAGGGATCTGGAACTGGTCGATCAGGTCCTGACGCCCGTCCTTGATGAACCACGGGACGTACTCGGCCAGGTGTTCCGAGCTTTCGGTGCAGAAATAGCCCAGGTGATCCATCACCTCGTACCGCACCTTGTTCGGGCAGCGCGGCATCAGCAGCGGCGCCTTGGGCAGCTGGCCCGCGTGATAGCCCCGGCGCAGCGCCGGATACAGGTCGCGGCCCTGATGTTCCAGCCGCAGGAAGAAGGCCACATGGTTCACGCCCGCGACGCGATAGCGGATTTCATCCTTGGGCAGGTCCAGGTCATGGGCCAGCTCCTCGACCGTGTTCTGGACCGAGTGGCACAGACCCACATGTTTCAGCGCCGGGAACCGTTCGGCCAGCGCCCAGGTGTTGATGGCCATCGGGTTGACATATTGCAGCAGCGTGGCATCCGGGCACAGCTGCGCCATGTCGCGGGCCACATCCCACAGGACGGGCACGGTGCGCAGGCCGCGCATGATGCCGCCAACGCCCAGCGTGTCGGCGATGGTCTGGCGCAGGCCATATTGCTTGGGGATCTCGAAGTCGGTGACGGTGCAGGGCTTGTAGCCACCGATCTGGAAGGCGGTGATAACGAAATCGGCCCCGTCCAGCGCCGCGCGGCGGTCGGTATGGGTGGACACGGTCGCGCCGGTTCCGACCGAGCGGATCATGGCGCGCGCGACGGTTTCGCTCTCGGCCAGACGCTCGGGGTCGATGTCCATCAGGGCAAAATGGCTGTCGGCCAGCGACGGGGTCAGCAGGGCGTCGCCCACGATGTTCTGCATGAAAATCGTGGAACCTGCACCGATGAAGGTGATCTTGGTCATGACTGTAAACCTTGACTAGGCGTTATTTTACGGCACCGAGGGTCAGACCCGCGATGAAGTGTTTCTGCATCAGAAAGAACATGGCCACCGGCGGCAGGGCCGCGACGATCGAGCCGGCACTCATCAAGTGATACGCTGCGCGGAACTGCGCGTTGAAGCTGGTGATGCCGGCGGTGACGGGTTGGCTCTCGGCCCCCTGGGTCAGCACGACGGCCCAGAAATAGTCGTTCCAGATAAAGGTGAAGATCAGCACGCTGAGCGCGGCGATCGCGGGCTTCATCAGCGGCAGGACGACGCACCAGAAGATGCGCCATTCGCTGATGCCCTCGACCCGGGCGGCCTCGATCAACTCAAAGGGCAGGGCGCGGATGAAGTTGCGCATGAACAGCGTGCAGAACCCCGTCTGGAACGCGATGTGGAACAGCACCAGGCCGGTTTTCGTGTTGTAGAGCCCCAAGTCCAGCGTCAGGTCCCGCACCGGCACCATCAGGATCTGGAAGGGTACGAAGTTGCCGGCCACGAACATGAAGAAGATCCAAAGGTTCGACTTGAACTTGTAGATCCCCAGCGCAAATCCGGTCATGCAGCTGAGCGCCACCGCGCCGATCACCGTGGGAACCGTGATCAGGAACGAGTTCAGCAGATAACGCGGCATGTCCGAGTTGAAGAACACCTGACCGTAGTTCCTGGCGCCTTCAAAGCTGGAGGGCAGGCCCCAGTAGTTGGCGTTGGTGAAATCCGCCTCGGGCTTGATGGAAAACAGGGCCACCGCCAGCAGCGGGCCGAGCCACAGCAGAAGGGCGACCGGCAGCAGCGCCTGATAGGAAATCTGCGCCGCGCGGGGTTGTTTTTCGATCGGTTTGGGAAACATCTCAGTGCCCCTTTTCTTCGCGGTACATCGACCACAGGAAATAGGCGATGAAGCACAGCATGATCAGGAACAGCACCACCGCGATGGCCGCGCCATAGCCCATGCGGAACCCGTATTCCGACAGGGCGACCTCGAACATGTAATAGGCCAGCACGCGGCTTGATCCGAACGGCCCGCCCTGCGTCATGATCGAGATCAGGTCGAACGAGCGCAGCGCGCCGATGATGGTCACCACGAAGGCGATGAAGGTTGCCGGGCGCAGTTGCGGCAGGATGATATGCCACAGCATCCGCCCGCCCTTGGCGCCGTCCAGCCGGCCGGCCTCGATCTGTTCGGGGTCCACGGCGTTCAGGCCGGTCAGATACAGGATCATGCAATAGGCGGTCTGCGGCCAGAGGCCCGCGAAAATGATGCCGTAGGTGACGAAGCGTTCATCCCCCAGGACGTTCACAGGGCCCAGCCCGAACCAGCTGAGGAATTCGTTGAGCAGCCCGAAAGTGGGGTCGTAGAACCAGGTGAAGACCAGCCCGACCACGACCTGGCTGATGACGAAGGGAAAGAAGAACAGCGACTTGTACAGTCGGATTCCCCAGACCGTCTGGTTGAGGAACAGCGCGATGAACAGGCCCGCCGGGATAGCCAGCAGGTACATGACCAGCCAGATCAGGTTGTTCTTCAGCGAGACATAGAAGGCGTCGCGGTCGACCCATTCCCAATACAGATCTTCATAGTTTCGCATGCCGACATATTCGGCCGCGCCCAGCCCGTCCCATTCGTAAAGCGACAGGTTGAAGGACTGGAACACGGGGATGATCACGTAGACCATGAAGAACAGCACGCCCGGGGCCAGAAACAGCCAGGGTGCGATACGTTGCTGATTTCTGTGGAACCAGCTTTCGTGTTCGGTGACGTCGACGGCGGTCATGGTCAATCCCGGTTTGGAGAGGGCAGGACGGGGTCAGACCCGTCCTGCGATGGGATGAGGCGGGCCGGGGTGCCCGCCACCACCCGATCAGTTGTCATAGATGCGCTGACGCGCGCGTTCCAGCTTGGCCAGGATCTTGTCCAGGTTGTCCGGCTTGACCATGAACTCCTGGAAGCCTTCCATCGACACCTTGGCCATTTCCGCCGGTGCGTCGCGGTCCCAGAACTGGGCGACGCCGCCGGGGCTGTTGGTCGACAGCATCTTGAAGCCTTCCTGCAGGAACTTGTCATCATCCACCGACGCCTTGGCGTTGATCGGCAGCTGGCCCAGGTTCTGGCCGTTGTTGATGATGGTCTGTTCCTCGGGCGAGACGACGAAGCGCAGGAATTCGCGGGCCGCTTCCTTGTTCGAGGCGTTGGCCGGGATGTGGAACGTGTCGGTCGGCGCGTCCTCGGCCAGTTCGACATCGGGGTTGATGGTGACGAACTGGTAGAAGTCCAGCTGGTCATCGGTCAGACCCGCCTCGCGCAGCGGCGCCACGGCGAAGTTGCCCATCAGATAGGCCGCCGCCTCACCCTTGACCATGAAGGGCAGGGCCTCTTGCCAGCTGTAGGTCTGGTGGTTGTCGATGAACGCGCCCATGTCGATCAGCTGTTTCCAGTTGGCGAAGGTCTGCTTGACCCGCTCGTCTTCCCAGCTGACCTTGCCCGCGGCCAGGTCCATGTGGAAATCGAACCCGTTGGTGCGCATGTTCAGATAGTCGAACCAGCCGCCCGCGGTCCACAGGAACTTGGTGCCGATGGTATAGCAGGCCCGACCGGAATCGATGATCTTCTGACAGTTCGAGATTTCCTCGTCCCAGGTCTTCGGCTCGCTCAGGCCCAGCTCGTCAAAGATGTCTTTGCGATAGTAGACGCCCCACTGATAGTAGGTGTAGGGCACGCCCCACTGCTTGCCGTCGATGGTCAGCGCGCCCTTGGTCGAAGCCAGGTTCTCGGCGATCTCGGGCTCGGCCCACAGGTCCGACACGTCCTCGAACAGACCCGCCTCGACATAGGGGCGCATCCGGTTGGCCGCGTACCAGGTGGCAACGTCGGGCGTGTCGGCGGTCAGGAAGTTGCGGATCTGGGTCTTGTAGGCTTCGCGGTCGATCACGGTGGTCTCGATCTCGAGCCCGGGGTGTTTCTCGGCGAACCGGCCGATCATCGCCTCCATCGTCGCGCGCGGTGCCGGGTTCGACGTGTCCAGGAAAATGCGCAGCTCGCCGGTCAGTTCCGCCGCTGCCGGGGCCGCGACTGCCACACTGACGGCCAGCGCCGCCGTCGTGCGTTTGAAGATGGAATGCATGGTTTCCTCCCTTAGCTTCCATTCGCAGGTTTCACATAGTGAAACCAAGTTTTATATATTGAAAACTACACATCGAATCGGCTAGGCTTGTCAATACCCTCGCGGCCCGCCCGCAAGGGGAAGTGGAGGAGAATTCAGACCCGTGGCAGGTGACGGAACCATCGGCAAGGCATGTGACGTGCTGGAACAGGTCGCGGCGTTCGGCCGGCCCGTGCGGTTTGCCGAATTGCTGGACAACAGCAGCTTTCCCAAGGCGTCGCTGTACCGGTTTCTGCAGTCGCTGACCAATCAGGGCATGTTGTCCTACGACCCTGACCGGCAGACCTATTCGCCCGGCCTGCGGCTGGTGCGGCTGGCGCATTCGGCCTGGACGCAAAGCTCGCTGGCGCCGATCGCGCGGCCGATCCTGGATGCTCTCAGCCTGGAAACCGGCGAGACGGTGCACCTTGCGCAGCTTGATTCCAGCCAGGTTCTGTATGTGGACAAGCGCAATGCCAGGAACCCGGTCGAGATGTATTCCGAGGCCGGAAAGGTTGGCCCGGCCTATTGCACCGGTGTGGGCAAGGCGATGCTCGCCTTTCTGGATGATGACCGGCTGGACAAGGCGATTTCGCAGCAAAGCTTTCACCGCTTTACCGACAAGACGCTGACCTCCGAGGCCGAATTGCGGGCGGATCTGGCCCGGATCCGGGAACGGGGCTTTGCCTTGGATGATGAAGAGCACGAGCCCGGCATCATCTGCGTGGCCTGCCCGATCCTGACATCGGGCGGACGGATGCTGGGGGCGATCTCGATCACCGGATCGACCCAGCGCATGGATTTCGATCAGTTGAAGAAATGGGTCCCTCGGGTTCGGCGTGCCGCCGACCAGATTGGGACCGAAGCCGAAGCATGGCGGTTCCCCGAGAGCCGCAAGGACAGGATGCAAGCATCATGACAGGCGTTACCTTGAAGGGCGCAATCAAGCGGTATGGCCAGACCCAGGTCATTCACGGCATTGATCTGGAAATCGAGGACGGCGAATTCTGCGTTTTCGTCGGGCCGTCGGGCTGTGGCAAATCCACCCTGTTGCGGATGATCGCCGGGCTGGAGGAAACCACCGAAGGCGAGATCCGCATCGGTCAGCGTGACGTGACCCACATGGACCCGGCCAAGCGCGGCGTCGCGATGGTGTTCCAGACCTATGCCCTTTATCCGCACATGACCGTGGCCGAGAACATGGGCTTTGGTCTGCGAATGAACGGCGTGCCCAAGGCCGAGATCGACAAGAAGGTCGCCGAAGCGTCGGAAATCCTCAAGCTGGACCCGTATCTCAAGCGCAAGCCCAAGGCCCTGTCGGGGGGGCAGCGTCAGCGGGTCGCCATCGGCCGGGCCATCGTGCGCGGCCCCGAGGTTTTCCTGTTCGACGAGCCGCTGTCAAACCTCGATGCCGAGTTGCGCGTGGAAATGCGGGTCGAGATCGCTCGTCTGCACCAGGAGATCGGCGCCACGATGATCTACGTCACCCACGACCAGGTCGAAGCGATGACCATGGCCGACAAGATCGTGGTGCTGCGCGATGGCCGGATCGAGCAGGTCGGCGCTCCGATGGATCTGTATCGCGACCCTGACAACCGGTTCGTGGCGGGGTTCATCGGCTCGCCCGCAATGAACTTTCTGGAGTGCGATGTCGTCGATGGAACGGTGTTCCATCCCGCTCTGACGGACCCGATTCCCGTGACAAAAGGGGTGCCGTCTGATGCCAGGAAGGTGACCCTGGGGATTCGTCCGGAACACATCGCCGTCGATCGGTCCGGCGACACCTGTACCGTCGATCTGACCGAGGCGCTTGGCGGTGTGTCCTACAGCTATCTTCTGGCGCCGAATGGCGACAAGTTGATCGTCGAAGAGCGCGACGACCAGCGCAGCAAGGCGGGCGAGCGGATCGGAATTTCGGTCCGGCCCGAACGGGTCATGATGTTCGATCCGGAAAGCGGCATGCGGCTGCGCTGAACGGCCGTTCTATCTGGAAAACAGCAACGCGCCGGGCGCATCGTCTGGCGCGTTTTTCTGTGTTCGGTGAAAAAGGTGGATTTTGGATACAAAATCCGATAGGGCAGGGTCGACAGGAAATTTGACCGCTCGGCGATAGGCGCGGGCAACTTGGAAAGGAACGGCCTCATGTCACCCGACGTCTTTGCCGGCACCATGCCCGCGCTCATGTCCCCATGCACCGCCGACCGCCAACCCGACTATGACGCCCTGGTGCGCAAGGGGCGGCAGATGATCGATGCGGGCATGTCTGCGGTGGTCTATTGCGGGTCGATGGGCGACTGGCCGCTGCTGACCGACGCACAGCGGATGGAAGGGGTCGAGCGGTTGATCGGCGCGGACCTGCCCGTGGTGGTGGGCGCCGGGGCGGTCAACACGCAATCCGCCGTGACCCACGCGGCGCATGCGCAAAAGGCAGGTGCGGCGGGGCTTATGGTGATCCCGCGGGTTCTGTCGCGCGGCAGTTCGGTCACGGCGCAGCGCAACCATTTCAAGGCCATCCTCTCGGCGGCCCCGGATATCCCGGCGGTCATTTACAACAGTCCGCATTACGGGTTCGCCACCCGCGCCGACCTTTTCTTCGCCCTGCGGGCCGAGCATCCCAACCTGGTGGGTTTCAAAGAATTCGGTGGCAAGGACGATCTGCGCTATGCGGCTGAAAACATCACCAGCCGTGATGACCAGGTGACGCTGATGGTGGGGGTCGATACGGCGGTCTACCATGGCATCGTCAATTGCGGCGCAACCGGCGCGATCACTGGCATCGGCAACGTACTGCCCAAAGAGGTTCTGCTGCTTACTGCTTTGTCGAAAAAAGCGGCTTCTGGCAACGCCGAGGCCCGCCAGCGCGCACAGGAGTTGACAGAGGCCATCGACGTGCTGTCCAGTTTCGACGAAGGCCCCGATCTGGTTCTGTATTACAAGCACCTCCTGGTGCTGAACGGCGAGGATGAATACCGCTTGCACTTCAATGAAACCGACGCGCTGACGGATGCGCAGCGCCACTATTGCGAACAGCAGTACAGCTTGTTCCGCGCCTGGTTTGCAGACTGGTCAAGGCAAGGCGGGGTGATTGCCGCGTGCATGTGATCGACAGCCATACCGGCGGAGAGCCGACGCGCGTGATTCTGGACGGCGCGCCCGATCTGGGCGGCGGTCCTCTGTCCGAACGCGCAGGGCTTTTGGCGACCCAGCACCGCCGGTTCTGGCGCTCGGTCATGCTTGAGCCGCGCGGTCAGCCAGCGATGGTGGGGGCGCTGCTGGTGCCTCCGGTCGATCCGTCCTGCGTGACCGGGGTGATCTATTTCGACGTGGATGCGGTGCTTGGCATGTGCGGGCATGGCACGATCGGGTTGACCGTGACGCTGGCCCATCTGGGGCGGATCGGTGTCGGCACCCACCGGATCGAAACGCCGGCCGGGGTGGTCTCGGTGAAGCTGCACGATCCCAACACAGTGACAGTAACCAACATCGAAAGCCGGCGGGTGCATCAGGCCGTGACGATCGAGGTTCCGGATTTCGGGCCGGTTACAGGTGATGTGGCCTATGGCGGCAATTGGTTCTTTATCGTCGATCCCAGTCCGGTGCCGGTCGAGCCCGCGAATATCCGGCAACTGACCGATCTGGGCGTCGCCATTCGACAGGCCTCGGTCGGGCAGGGTGTGGGCGGCGAAGCGGGCGAGCCGATCGATCATGTGATCTTTCAGGAGGCCGCGCCGGAACCTGACGTGCACAGCCGAAACTTCGTTCTGTGCCCCGATGACGCCTATGACCGCTCGCCCTGCGGCACGGGCAGTTCGGCGCGGTTGGCGTGTCTGGCGGCCGACGGGCGCTTGGCGCCCGGTGACGAAATCGTACAAGCCAGCGTCATCGGCAGCACCTATCGGCTGTCCTACCAGCCTGGTCCGAATGGCGGGGTGATCCCCTCGATCACCGGTCAGGCTTTTGTGATGGCTGAAAGCCGCTTGATTTTTGATCCCGCTGATCCATTCCGTTCGGGTATAGAGATCACATGAAGAAAGATGTCATCGTCATAGGTGCCGGCGTGGTCGGCATCAGCGCGGCACTTGAGCTGCAGCGTCGGGGTTACGCCGTGCAGGTGTTGGACCGCGAAGGCGTGGCCGCGGGCAGTTCAGCGGGAAATGCCGGGGCGTTCGCCTTCCCCGAGGTCGAACCTCTGGCCACGCCGGGGATCATGAAGAAGGCTCCGAAATGGCTGCTCGATCCGTTGGGGCCGCTGTCGATCCCGCCGGCTTATGCCCTGCAGATCGCGCCGTGGATGTGGCGGTTCTGGCGGGCCAGCCGCCCCAGCCGGTACCAGGCGCTGGTCGCCGCGCAGGCCAGCCTGATGCGCCTGTGCCAGGCCGCGACCGAACGGCAGATCGCCGATACGGGTGGCGAGGCGATGATGCAGCGCGACGGGCAGTTGCAACTGTACGAAAGCGCGGCCGAGTTCCGCGCCGCTTTGCCCACGTGGGAGCTGCGTCGCCAGCACGGTATCGCCTTCGATCTGCTGGACAGCCCCGAAGCGATCGCCGAGATTCAACCCGGGCTCAGCCCGCGTTTTACTCATGCCGGGTTCACGCCGCACTGGTGGAATACCGTCGACCCCAAGCGCTGGGTCGAGCATCTGGCGCAGGTGTTCCGCGACCGTGGCGGAGTGATCGAAACGCGCCCCGTGCGCGCGCTGGAGCTGTCGGACACGGGCGTCTGGGTGCGCTTCGACCAGGGTGCGGTGGATGCCAGCAAGGTCGTGGTGGCCGCCGGGGCGTGGTCGCACCACCTGACCCGCACGGTGGGCGACCGGATTCCGCTCGAGACCGAGCGGGGCTACAACACGACCCTGCCGCCGGGCGCGTTCGACCTGCGGCTGCACCTGGCGTTCTCGCGGCATGCTTTCGTGGCCACCAAGATCAACGGCGGTGTGCGCATCGGCGGTGCGGTCGAACTGGGCGGGCTTGACCTGCCGCCCAATTACAAACGCGCCGAGACCCTGCTGAACAAGGCGCGCCAGTTCCTGCCGGGGTTGAAGACCGAAGGCGGGACGCAGTGGATGGGGTTCCGCCCCTCGCTGCCCGACAGCATTCCGGTGATCGGGCGGTCTCCGAAATCGCCGCACCTGGTCTATGCCTTCGGGCACGGCCATCTGGGCCTGACCCAGTCGGCCGGCACCGCCGAGCTGGTGGGCGCGCTGGTCGACGGCACCGATCCGGCCATCCCGGTCGATCCCTTCGCCGCCACCCGGTTCTGAGCGGGGGATGCGCAGCAGCAAGACCATCCACGTGATCTCGGCCCATGCCGAGGGCGAGGTGGGGGACGTGATCGTCGGTGGTGTCACCCCGCCGCCCGGCGACACGATCTGGGCGCAACGCAGCTTCATCGCTCGCGACCAGACCCTGCGCAACTTCGTGCTGAACGAGCCGCGCGGCGGGGTGTTCCGCCATGTCAACCTGCTGGTGCCGCCCAAACACCCCGATGCCGACGCCGCCTTCATCATCATGGAGCCCGAGGACACGCCGCCGATGTCCGGCTCGAACGCGATCTGCGTGGCGACGGTGCTGCTGGACGGGGGCATCCTGCCGATGACCGAGCCGGAGACCCACCTGACGCTCGAAGCGCCGGGCGGGCTGGTGCGGGTGCGGGCCGAGTGCCGCAACGGCAAGGCCGAACGGATCTTCGTGCAGAACCTGCCCAGTTTCGCCGACCGCCTCGCCGCGCCGCTCGAGGTCGAGGGGCTGGGCACCCTGACGGTGGACATCGCCTATGGCGGGGACAGTTTCGTGGTGGTCGACGCCGCAGCGCTGGGGCTGCGCATCGCCGAGGACGAGGCCGCCGAGATTGCCCGCCTGGGGGTGGCGATCACCGACGCCGCCAATGCGCAGCTGGGCTTCGCGCATCCCGAAAACCCGGACTGGGACCACATCTCGTTCTGCGCCTTCTGCGGACCGTTGACTGAAACCGAAACCGGCCTGACCGGCCGATCCGCGGTGGCGATCCAGCCCGGCAAGGTCGACCGCTCGCCCACCGGTACTGCCGTTTCGGCCCGCATGGCGCTGATGGCCGCGCGGGGGCAGTTGCTGCCAGGCCAGAGCTTTGACGCGGTCTCGATCATTGGCTCGCGCTTCACCGGCCGTATTCTGGGCACAACCCATGTTGGCGACCGCGCCGCCATCCTCCCCGAGATCTCGGGCCGCGGTTGGATCACCGGCATCCACCAGCACATGCTGGACCCCGACGACCCCTGGCCGCAAGGCTACCGCCTGCGCGACACCTGGGGGCGCTAGTCCAGAAGGGCCAGCAGGTCGCGGTGCAGTTGCGCGGATACTTCGGCATATCCCCGGGTGGTATTGCGCGCGCGGGCGGCAAAGCGGCGCTGCGACGGCAGGCGCGCGCCCTGATCGAGGATATCGGCGAACAGGCGCTCGGCCCGCGCGTCGTTGGCCTGCCGCCGCCCGCCGCTGAACTGGTCGGGGTCGAAGGCGATGATGATGTCGCCGTGGTAAGGCGCGCCGCCCGTGCCTTGGGCGAACTCCATGCTCTCCAGGCTCGTCAGGTCGTCGATCAGCGGGCCGGCCAGAAGCTCGATCATGATCGACAGGGCCGAGCCTTTGTAGCCGCCGAAGGTCAGCATCGCGCCGTCCAGCGCCGCCTGCGGATCGGTTGTGGGGTTGCCGTCCCTGTCGATCGCCACGCCTTCGGGCAGGGGTTTGCCTGCACGCTTGTACAGCTCGATCTCGCCGCGGGCGAAGGCGCTGGTGGCGAAATCGAAGGTGAACGGGTCCTGGCCCATGCGGGGCCAGCTGAAAGCCAGCGGGTTGGTGCCCAGGCTGCCGCGTGTACCCCCGGCCGGGGCCACCCAGGAATGGCTGGGCACCATCGCCATGGCCGCAAGCCCCTGGGCGGACAGGGCCTCGACCTCGGGCCACAGGGCCGAGAAATGAAAGCAGCGGTTGATCGCCATGGCCGCGATCCCGTGGGTGCGGGTCTTGTCGACCAGATGCGGCAGGCCTTTCTGGAACGCCAGCAACGACATGCCGCCCTGCGCGTCAACACGGACGATGGCATTCTCCGAGGGGGCAACCTGGGGCTGTGCATGGCCGTCGATCTTGCCGGCCTGCATGGTCTGGACGCACATGAACAGGCGAAACAGACCGTGCGACTGGCAATCGTCCATTTGGCAAGTGGTCAGCATCCGCGCGATCGCCTGTGCGTGATCGGGACCATAGCCCACATGGGTCAGGACGCGCAGGCTCAGATCGGTCATTTCCTCGGGCGTCAGCCGTACCGTTTCGCTCATGTCCCGTCCCCTGGTCTGATTTCGGTTGCCAAATGGGTAGCGGGGAATGCCGGCCCTGTTCAACCCGATAGACGGTTGGAAAAGCGGCCCGGGGCGGATATTTGTATCCAAAATGCAAATGCGGACAGACCCTTGGCAGCAAAACGCGCAATCACCCGTCAAAGCCTTCCAGATGCGATCGCGTCCGACCTGCGCGAGCGCATTCTCAGCGGTGATCTGGCGGAAGGCGAGACCATCCGTCAGGAGGCATTGGCCGAAGACTATGACGTGTCGCGCATGCCGGTGCGCGAGGCGCTGAAACAGCTTGATGCCGAAGGTCTGGTCCAGCTGACCAACAATCGCGGGGCGCGGGTCACGCGCCATTCCTTGTCCGAAATCGGCGAGATCTTCGACCTGCGATCTCTGCTGGAGACCGACTTGTTTCGCCGGGCCATTCCGCGGATGACCCAATCCGACTTTGCGCGGTGCGAGCAATTGCTGGACCAGATGGAGGCCTCGTATGACGCCAATGACGTCAGCCGATGGGGGGCGTTGAATTACCGGTATCATGCCGCATTGTACGCGGCCGCAGGTCGCGGCCTGACCAACGAGTTGCTGCACCGCGTCAGCCTGCAGTCGGACCGCTATGTCCGAATGCATCTCAGCGTGATGCACCAGCGCGAGCCGGCACGCAGGGAACACTGCGAATTGCTTCGCCTGGCACGGAAAAGGCAGGTGGACGCGGCATGCGCTTTGCTGGCCAGGCATATCGGCCGAACCAAGGACCAACTGCTGCAATTGGTTGCTGCCCGGCGCGCGGACGAAAACGTCCCGACGGATTGATTGCGGTCTTGCCTCTTGTGAACTGCTGAAAATGCTCAAAGAATGCCGGGTATGACGCCCGGACCATTCACCCCCGACCCGGATGATGATGAGGCCTTTGACGGCCCCCGCAGCATTTATGACGTCGATCCGCCCGAGGACGAAGACCTTTGGTTTCTTCCACCCCGGGATGATGCCGCGGCCGGGGATTTTCTACCGCCCGGCCCGCGTCCGGATCGGCGCCTTTTGTTCGATCCGCGCGACTGGCGCGCTGCGCAGTCCGAGGTTGCACAGGAACTGGCAGAATTGGCGCTGACATTCGGAGCTTTGGACGAACGGTTGCGGTCCGGCCCTGCGGGCTGGACGCATCGGTTGGCGTTGATGGACGTATCGGATCTGGGTTGGTGGACGGGTGACCGTATCAGCGTGGACCGTTTGGCGCTGTGGACGGGACTGCGTATCGGGGCCACAGGCGATGATGTGCAGGCGCTGTTTCGTGCAGGCTGGGCGGTCAGGCGGCTGACTTCGGGGGCCGGCCCGTCAGAGGGCGGCTGGCAGCACGGATTGGCCGCGTTTCTGGATCGGATGGCGCAGGGCATCGACGAGGTTCCCGAGGCCGTGGCCGATCTGGCCGAGGTGATGGAGAATGCCGCCGATCTGCACCCGGTCACTCAATCGGCCATGGCTTTTCATGCCTGGCGCGCGTTGTCACAAGGGGCCGGGCAGGATACCGAAGCCGCGATCATCGCGGCCCGCCATGCGGCCGGGATGGGCCGAGGCGGAGCGTTGTTCATGCCATTGGCTTTGTCCGGGCCGAGCGCGCTGCGCGGCGCAGGAGAGCCGGACGAAAAGCTGCGGGCCTGGGTGCGTGGTGCCGGGCAGGCGGCGTTGGCGGCACTGCTGCATCTTGATCGCGTCAGCGCGTGGGCGGCCCGCGCGCGCGAGGCCACGGAGGACCTCAGCGGACGGACGCCCCCGCGTCTGATCGAGGTGCTGACCGCATGGCCCATGGTCTCGGCGCCACTGGCCGAAGAGCTGACGCAAGCGTCGCGCGCGGCGGTCCAGCGCAATCTGGACAAGTTCACGGAGCGCGGTCTGATCCGCGAGATCACCGGACAGGGGCGCTATCGGGTATGGGCTGCCGCGCTCTAGTGCGACGTGCACGGCACCGTCATCTAGCGACCGACACCGACATAGCTTTCAAAACCGGATTTCAGCACCGTTTCGCGGGAATAGATGTTGCGCAGATCGACCATGCGCGGCGTTTTCATCGCTTTGGCCATCTGCGACAGGTTCAAGGCGCGAAATTCGTTCCACTCGGTCAACAGAACAATTGCGTCGGCATCCTTGGCGGCCGCATAGGGGTCTTCCGTCCATTCGACACCCGGCAGAAGGGCTTCGCCTTCGGACCGACCCTGTGGATCGACCACACGCACCTTGGCTCCGCCACCGATCAATGCGGGTATGATGGTCAAGGAAGGGGCCTCGCGCATGTCATCGGTATTGGGTTTGAACGTCACGCCCAGAATCGTGATGGTCTTGCCGTTGAAATTGTCTTCGCAAGTCTCGCGGATCTTTTCGATCATGCGTTTCTTGACTGCGTCATTCACACGCATGACGGTTTCCGTGATGTGCATGGGGAAGGCATGCTCCTGCCCGATCCGCGCCAGGGCCGCTGTATCCTTGGGGAAGCACGATCCGCCATATCCCGGGCCCGCATGCAGAAACTTGTTGCCGATACGCCCGTCCAGACCGATGCCGCGGGCCACCTCTTTTACATCCGCGCCGACCCGCTCGCACAGGCCCGCGATTTCATTGATGAAGGTGATCTTGGTCGCCAGAAAGGCATTGGCCGCGTATTTGATCATCTCGGCGCTTTCCAGATCGGTTGTCAGGATCGGAAAATCGCGCAGGTAGAGCGGGCGATAGATCTCGGCCATGACCTCAGCGGCGCGGTCACTTTCGACACCGACCACCACCCGATCGGGGCGCATGAAATCGTCGATGGCAGCGCCTTCCCGCAGAAATTCGGGGTTCGAGGCAACGTCAAACTTGGCGTTCGGATTGGCTGCGGCAATCGTCTGGTGCACTTTCCGGTTGGTGCCGACAGGCACAGTGGATTTGGTCACGACAACGGTATAGCCGGTCATGGCGTTCGCAATCTCTTCGGCGGCGGCCATCACATAGGTCAGGTCAGCGTGCCCGTCTCCGCGACGGGTCGGCGTGCCCACGGCGATGAACACCGCATCCGCCCCATCCACGGCGCTGGCGAGATCCGTGGTGAATCTCAGCCGACCAGCCGCTACGTTCTTGGCCATCAACGCGTCCAGCCCCGGCTCGTAAATCGGAACCTCGCCGGCCTGCAGCATCTGGATCTTCGCGGCGGCCTTGTCCACGCAAATCACGTCGTGGCCGAAATCCGAGAAACAAACCCCCGACACCAGACCCACATATCCAGTGCCGATCATAGCAATACGCATTATTTGAAGTCCCTCGTTTCCAATTGCTGTCCTGGACGCGCACAATCGAAGAATCTTCCGCCGGTTTCAATGGCCGACCGCGTCGTCGGCTTGCATTTGCACACATCTTGCTGTTTTTGGGTCGGCAAATTGGCTTTGCAACTGGGGCGGACCTTCATTCATGACCAAGACAGCATTGATCACCGGTATAACGGGACAGGACGGCTCCTACCTCGCCGAGTTTCTGCTTGAGAAAGGCTACGAGGTCCACGGGATCAAACGTCGAGCATCCTTGTTCAACACGCAGCGCATCGATCACATCTATCAGGATCCGCACGAGCCCAACCCCAAGCTGCGCCTGCACTACGGCGATCTGACCGATACGTCCAACCTCACCCGCATCATCCAGGAGGTCCAGCCGGACGAGGTCTACAACCTCGGCGCCCAATCGCATGTGGCCGTCAGTTTCGAAGCGCCCGAATACACGGCCGACGTGGACGCGATCGGCACCCTGCGCCTGCTGGAAGCCATCCGCTTTCTTGGACTTGAAAGCAAAACGCGGTTCTACCAAGCCTCGACATCGGAACTGTACGGGCTGGTTCAGGAAACGCCTCAGCGCGAAACAACCCCCTTTTATCCACGCTCACCCTATGCGGTGGCCAAGCTGTATTCCTACTGGATCACGGTGAACTACCGCGAGGCCTACGGGATGTATGCCTGCAACGGAATCCTGTTCAATCACGAAAGCCCCCGTCGTGGCGAAACATTCGTAACCCGCAAGATCACGCGCGGCTTGGCGAATATCGCGCAAGGTTTGGAAAAGTGCCTGTACATGGGCAATATCGACAGCCTGCGCGACTGGGGTCATGCCAAGGACTATGTGCGGATGCAGTGGATGATGCTGCAACAGGATCAGCCTGAAGATTTCGTGATCGCAACCGGCCAGCAGTATTCGGTGCGTCAATTCATCGAATGGTCGGCGGCCGAGTTGGGCATTTCTCTGGAATTCTCGGGCACCGGAGTGGACGAGATCGCCACCGTGACCAACATCACTGGCGACAAAGCGCCGGCGCTCGAACCGGGCGACGTCATTGTCCGCATCGATCCCAAGTATTTCCGCCCCGCCGAGGTGGATACCCTTTTGGGCGATCCATCAAAGGCAAAGGTCAAGCTGGGTTGGGAGCCGGAACTGACCGCGCAGGAGATGTGTGCCGAAATGGTGCGCGAGGATCTGACCACCGCCAAACGCCACGCACTGCTCAAGGCGCATGGCTATGATCTGCCGGTCAGCCGGGAAAACGGTTGATCTGATGGCGATGCAAAAGATCTACATCGCCGGGCATCGCGGCATGGTCGGGGGCGCGATCCTGCGCCAATTGCAGGCGCGTCAGACCCGCGGAGAAGAGCTTCAGCTGATCACGCGCACCCATGCCGAGCTGGACCTGACCGATCAGGCCGCCGTGCGTGATTTCATGCAGGCAGAACGCCCCGATGTGGTGATCCTTGCTGCGGCCAAAGTGGGCGGCATCCACGCCAACAACACCTATCCGGCGGATTTCATCTATGACAACCTGATGATCGAGTGCAACGTGATCCATCAGGCCTTTGCGGCGGGCGTGCGGCGTCTGCTGCAATTGGGCAGCTCGTGCATCTATCCGCGCGACGCCGCCCAGCCCATGCGCGAAGATGCGCTGCTGACCGGTATTCTGGAACCCACCAACGAGCCCTATGCCGTTGCCAAGATCGCCGGGATCAAGCTGTGCGAAAGCTACAACCGCCAGCACGGGGTCGATTACCGCTCGGTCATGCCGACGAACCTGTACGGACCGGGCGACAACTTCCACCCCGAAAACAGCCACGTTCTGCCCGCCCTGATCCGGCGCTTTCACGAAGCCGCACGCGACGGGTTGGACGAGGTGGTGATCTGGGGCACCGGAAAACCCCGGCGCGAGTTCCTGCATGTCGATGACATGGCCGAGGCATCGCTGTTCGTGCTGGATCTTCCGCGCGCCGAGTATGAGGCCAACACCCAGCCGATGCTGAGCCACATCAATGTCGGCTGCGGTCAGGACATCTCGATCGCGGAACTGGCCTCGCTGGTGGCCAAGGTCACGGGGTTCAAGGGCAAGATCACGCAAGACCCCAGCAAACCCGACGGCACGATGCGCAAGCTGATGGATGTCTCGCGGTTGGCCCGGATGGGCTGGACGGCGCGGATCGGGCTCGAAGATGGCATTCGCGAAACCTATTCCTGGTTTCTGGACCAGCCCGAGCACGACCTGCGCGCCAAGTAGCCGCCCAACCCGAAGATCGGGCGGCCGACCGATTCAGAACCACCGACCGACTGCGATCAGTGCAGGCGCGATTGCCGTCGAGTCAGAGGTTGCCGACAGGACCTGCCAGTCCGCCTGACTGTCGGTTGCGGCTCCAAGGCTGAGGAACCGGCCCGTGGCGCCACCGTTGCCCGAGACGGCGGGCGTGCTGCCGCTGGCGAAGGGGGCCGGGTAGGTCCAGGTTGCCGTGGCGCTTCCGAACAGAGCGCCTGTGCTGGTGGTGCAACCGACCCCGTTGGGGATTGTGGTGCAGATCTGGGTGCCGTCGGCAAAGCGGACATATTCGCCGTCAGCCGAAACGCCCCGTTCGATCACCGCACCGGTCGGCGTTCCGCCGGACTGGCTGACCGACCCCAGCAGGTTGCCCGGCCCATAGCCGAAATCCGCCCGCATCAGTCGGCCGGGGGTCACGTCAGCCGCATTGGCCTGAACTGCGGCCCCGGCCACAGCGCCCGTGGCCGCGTCCACACGAAGGGCCTCGGTCCAGCTGCCGCCATCCGGCGACACCTTGATCGAAAAGTCGGTGTTTCCCGCCAGACCCATCTCGGCGTGGCCCGTCCAGTTGGACTGAAACAGAAGCGACGCAGTCTCGGACGCCCCTGCCTTGTTGATCTTCAGCTGATGACCTGCGCCTTCATGGGTCAGAAGCGTGGCCGGGCTGCGAACCGACAGGCGGTTGGTGCCGTCATACCCGGTTGCGATGCCGACACCGGAAAGATTTGACGTTTCGACCGGCGGATCGATCCATCCGTTTCCGTCCCATACCTTCAACCGACCGGCGGTTTCATCCCAGATCCGCCAGCCGGTTCTGGGGGTCACGAAATGCCAGCCGTTGTCCAGCCAGGCCGCCAGTTGGCCGACTTGTCCGGCCCAGGCGCCGGTCGGCGCGGATCCCACTCCATAGACCGCACCCTGTGCCGGCTCCGCGGGCGGCGTATCTTCGTCGAGCGCAATTGCGCTGAGTTGCACGACCAGATCCAGCTCGCGCAGAGCCTCGTTGTGGGTGACGTGTTTCTGCGCCTGAGACGGCTGCAGAAAGGGCAGGTTCAGACGGGGCGTGGTTTGAGACACGGCGGGCATCCTCCTTGGGCTGTCGAGTCAGTGAGTGCATTGCGCGTCACTCTGCCGTGGCTTTGGTCAATGCCAGCTTTCCTGCGCGAACGGCCCGGATACGAATTCGCAACGATTGATTTCCGTTGGAGGAACAAACCGCCACAACCAAGCGGTTTGTCGCCATCGAAGGGTGGCGGCGCATCCATGTGATTCTGTTGGCCGCATAAAAAAAGGGGCCGCCACAGGGCCGCCCCTTGGGTCATCTGCCGGGTTGCTCAACTGCGGGCATAGACATCCTCATAGCGGATGATGTCATCTTCGCCCAGATAGCTGCCGGTCTGAACTTCGATCAGCACCATGGGAACCTTGCCCGGATTCTCCATTCGATGTACGGCCCCCAACGGGATGTAGACAGATTGGTTTTCGCTGACCAATTGGACCTTGCCGTCGACCGTGACCTTGGCCGTGCCTTCGACAACAATCCAATGCTCGGACCGGTGGTGATGTGATTGCAGGCTCAGCGCCGCGCCGGGATGGACATGGATGCGCTTGACTTGAAACCTGTCTCCCACCACCAGGCTTTCAAACCAGCCCCAGGGCCGATGATCGACAGGCAGGGCCTCGGCCTGTTTCGCGCCTTTGGCTTTCAGGGCGGCCACGGCCTGCTTGACGTCCTGCGCACGGTCCATGCTGGCAACTAGAACGGCGTCGGGCATGGCGACTGCGATCATGTTCTCAAGCCCCATCGCCACGACTTCCTGCGCCGGCGATTCCGAGCGTACCAAAACATTTCGGCAATCGATCGCGGTGACCTCTCCGGTCGTTGCCACGCCGTCTTCCGTGGGGTTGCTCAGCTCTTGCACCGCTGACCAGCTGCCCACGTCCGACCACCCGGCCGCATAAGGAACCACACTCAGGTTGGTCGCATGCTCCATCACCGCATAGTCGATCGAGATGTCTTCGACATTTGCCCAGGCATCGGGATCAAGTCGCAGGAAGCCCAGATCAGCGCGCGCGCCCTCGACCGCAGTATTCACCGGCGCCACAAGTCCGGCTGCGTGTTGTTCGAAGGCAGCGATGATGTCGCGGACGGAAAACAGGAAGATGCCGGAATTCCACAGATAGCTTCCGTCTGCGAGCATCGCCTCGGCCCGCGCGCGGTCCGGTTTCTCAACGAAATGATCCAACGGCACAGCCGCTCCGGTCGTATCGGGGCTTCGGCCGAGTTTCAGATATCCATAGCCTGTTTCCGCTCGATCCGGCGTGATTCCAAAAGTGACCAGCTGCCGATCGCGCGCGATGGCTTGGGCGCCATTCCTGACCGCTTCGTGGAACGCCGATTTGTCCGGGACCACATGATCGGACGGAGCAACCAGCATCAGGCCGTCGGGGTCGGACTTGGCCAGATAAAGAGCGGCGGCCAGAACGGCCGGGGCGGTGTTTTTGCCTTCTGGTTCGATCAGGATCGGTCCGGGATCGACACCTACCTCGGCCAGCTGTTCGGTCACGATGAACCGAAAGGCTTCGTTGGTCAGGATCAATGGCTTGGCATAGGGCGCATCCGCCGGGCCCTTCATTCTGTCCGCGCAGTCCTGCAGCAGGCTGTGATCACCGAACAGTGGAACGAACTGCTTGGGATAGCTTTTTCGGGACAAGGGCCACAGCCTGGTCCCGGAGCCGCCGCAGAGAATGACAGGATGAATCGTGCTCATGGTGTTGCTGCTCTAGGTTTTTTGAATGCAACGATCGGCGGTGCGTTGCGCCATGCCGACCTATTGCGCCGCGCGATCCGTTGCGATGACGCTGTGCAAGTATTGTGACAGATCATCCCGCAAGTCGTCGCGGGCCAGCGCGAAGGAAACCGTGGCCTGCAGGAATCCTGCTTTGGAGCCGCAGTCAAAGCGCGTTCCGTCGAACCTGTAGCCGAAAACCGGAACGCCGTTGCTGATGTCCTCTGCGATGGCATCGGTCAACTGGATTTCCCCGCCGCTGCCCTTTCGCTTCTGGTTCAGGTTGTAAAGGACCGACGGGCCCAAGATGTACCGCCCGATGACAGCAAGGTTTGAAGGCGCTTCTTCGGCCTTGGGTTTTTCCACCATGCCCCGAACCCGAATGACGTCACCCGAGTTTTCCGCGACATCGAGAATGCCGTAGGCGCTTGTCTTGTCGAAAGGCACTTCCATGGCGGCGACCATATTGCCGCCGGTTTCCTCGTAGGCTTCAACCATCTGCTGCAAGCAGGGTTTGTCTGCCGCGATCACGTCATCGGGCAGCATGACGGCAAAGGGCTCATCACCGATCAGACGCCGTGCGCACCAGACGGCATGACCCAACCCCAGCGCCTTGTACTGGCGGATATAGGCGGTTGCGCCGCTTTCCATGTTGGTGGCTTCCAGGGTTTCCAACAGGTCGTTTTTGCCCTTGGCGCGCAACTCCTGTTCCAGGATCGGATTATGGTCAAAGTAATCCTCAAGCGCGGATTTCCCGCGCGAGGTCACGAAGATGAACTCGGTGATCCCGGCGGCTCGGGCCTCGTCAATCGCGTATTGTACCAACGGGCGGTCGACGAGCGTCATGATTTCTTTCGGAACCGACTTCGTGGCCGGAAGAAACCGGGTTCCCAATCCTGCGACCGGAAAAATCGCCTTGGTGACCTTGCGTGCCATATGACCTCTCAGATTAAGCTATACTTGGTGTTTCAGTGTTTCTGATGAACGCTCTTAGGCTGCAATCGCGGCTCTTTCAATACAAACCGAAAACACCCAAGAATTGTTCGAACCGTGCCACTTCAATCGGACAGTGTCAAAAACAACCTGTTCATCGCAAACCCGCCGTTCCGAGCGAGTGGGGCGCGCGAGGCAACCGTTACCAGCCGAACGCCCCATGCGCAGGGGGCAAATTACCCGAAGCCCGGATAGGGCTTCGGGTGCTGCTCAGCCATTGGCCATGATCGCTTCGAGCGGGTCGTGCTCGGCCACGAAGTGCCCGGGCGCGATCTCGTTGAGCGCGGGCACATAGTCGGTCTGACCCGCCGCCAGACGGCTGGGCAGGAACCGCAGCGCAGCCTTGGGATCCATGGGCGAGGGCAGTTCTCCGGGCAGTCTCAGCCGCTGGCGGCTGCGCTCGACATCCGGGTCCGGGATCGGAACCGCCGAGATCAACGACTGTGTGTAAGGATGAACCGGGTTCGAGCAGATCACCTCGCCATCGCCCAGTTCGACGATGCGGCCGAGATACAGAACCATGATCCGGTTCGACACCGCGCGCACCACCGACAGGTCGTGGCTGATGAAGATCATCGACAGGCCGAACTCCTGCTGCAGTTCCTTCAGCAGCTGCACGATCTGCGCCTGGATCGACACGTCCAGCGCCGAGACCGCCTCGTCGCAGATGATCAGCTTGGGCTTGTTGATCATCGCCCGGGCAATACCGACACGCTGGTTCTGGCCGCCCGACAGCTCGTGCGGGTAGCGGTTGATCATGTTGGCGTTCAGGCCGACCCGTTCCATCATCTCGGCGACCATCTGCTTGCGCTCGCGCTCGGTCAGGTCGGGGCGATAGGTTTTCAGCGGTTCCGCGATCGAGGCCGAGATCGTCATCCGCGGGTCCAGGCTGGCCAGCGGGTCCTGGAACACGATCTGCAGATCCTTGCGGTACTTGTTCAGCTCGGCCCGTTTCAGCCCGACGATCGGATGGCCCAGCCAGCTGACATTGCCGGCGCTCGGCTCGATCAGCTGCAGCACGGCACGGGCGAGGGTGGACTTGCCGCAGCCCGACTCACCGACCACGCCCAGGGTTTCACCCTTGCGGATGTCAAAGCTGACGCCGTTCACCGCCTTCAACGGCACCTTGCGGCCAAAGATGCCGCCCGGAACGTGGATCGGGAAATGCACCTTGACGTCATCGACCTTCAGCAGCGGTGCCGCGTCGGTCTCCACCGCCTTGGGCGCGTCGCCCGCATCGATGCGGGGCATGGCCTCGATCAGGGTGCGGGTATAGTCGTGCTTGGGCGCGTGAAAGATCTCGCGCGTGTCTCCGGCCTCGACGAATTCACCCAGGCGCATGACCTGCACCCGGTCACACATGCGGGCCACGACGCCCATGTCATGCGTGATCAGGGCGATGGCGGTGCCTTCGTCCTTTTGCAGACGCACCATCAGGTCCAGAATGTCGGCCTGAACGGTCACGTCCAGCGCGGTGGTCGGTTCGTCGGCGATCAGCAGCTTGGGATTGCACAGCATCGACATGGCAATCATCACCCGCTGGCGCATCCCACCCGACAGTTCGTGCGGGAACTGGTCCAGACGGCGCGCGGCCTCGGGGATGCGGACGCGGTCCAGCCATTCCAGACACCGTTGCCGCGCGGCCGAGCCCTGCAGGCCTTCGTGTACGCTCAGCACTTCGCGCATCTGCTGGCCGATCCGCAGATGCGGGGTCAGCGCGGTCAGCGGGTCCTGAAAGATCATGCCCACATCGGCACCGCGGATCTGGTTCAGCTTGCTCACGGGCAGGTTCAGAATTTCCTGCCCGTTCAGCAGCACCGACCCGGTGGCCCGGCCCGCCGGCGGCAGCAGCCCCATCGCGGCCATGAAGGTCTGGCTTTTGCCCGACCCGCTTTCGCCGACGATGCCCAGGCATTCGCCCGGCGCGATGTCAAAGCTGATGTTCTTGACGGCCTCGACCACCCCGTCGGGCGTGTCGAACCGAACGCTCAGGTTCTTTACGGAAAGCAGGCTCATGTCAGCGGTCCTTCGGATCCAGTGCGTCACGCAGGCCATCGCCGATGAAGAACATCGTGATGATGATGGTGACGTAAAATGCCAGGGGGTACATCAGTTGCCACAACGTGCCGTAACCCATGGTTCCGGCGCCCTCGGCGATCAGACGACCCAACGAGGTATAGGGCTCGGAGATCCCCAGCCCCAGGAACGAGATGAAACTTTCCGTCAGGATCATCTCGGGCACCAGCAGCGAGGCATAGACGATCACCACGCCCAGCAGGTTGGGCAGGATGTGGCGGTACATGATGGTGAACTCGCTGACACCGGCGGCGCGGGCGGCCTCGATGAACTCGCGGTTCTTCAGGGTCAGGGTCTGGCCGCGCACGATCCGCGCCATGGTCAGCCAGCCCACCGCACCCAGCGCGATGAACAGCATGAAGAACGACCGCCCCGCCACGACCAGCAGCAGGATGATGACCAGCGTGGCCGGAATGGCCAGCAGGATGTCGACGAAGCGCATCATCACGCCGTCTACGCGCCCGCCGATGTAACCGGCGGCGATGCCATAGCAGGTGCCCACGATCAGCGCGGTGGCCGCCCCGATCAGGCCCACCAGCAACGAGGTTGTGGTGGCCTGGATGACCCGGCTGTACAGGTCGCGCCCCAGATCGTCGACGCCGAAATAGTGCCCTGTCTCGATGGACGGCATGCCCATGCCGGCCACGTCACCCATGACGGCCCAGTCGATTTCCTCGTTGTTCCAGACGGCGAAGTAGGGCCCGATGATGGTGAACAGAACGATCAGGCCCAGGATGAACACGCTGGCCATGGCGGCCTTGTTGCGGACAAAACGATTCCGCGCGTCCTGCCACAGCGACCGGCCCTGGATGGCGGTGTGATCGGTGATGGTCTCTGCCAGCCGAGCGGCTTTTTGTGATTTTCCAAACATGGATTGCCCCTCAGTACCGGATTTTCGGATCGAACCAGGCATAGGCCAGGTCGGTCAGCAGGTTCACCAGAACGGTCAGCACGCCATAAAGGATCGTGACCCCCAGCAGCACGGCATAGTCGCGCGACAGGGCCGAACCCACATAGGCCTGCCCCAGCCCGCCGGTCGAGAAATAGATGTCAACGAAGACCGACCCAGTCAGCACATAGACGAAGACCGGGCCCAGATAGGACACCACCGGCAGCAGCGTGGGTTTCAGCGCATGGCGCCAGATCACGGTGCGGGTGGGCAGGCCCTTGGCCCGGGCGGTGCGGATGAAGTTCGAATTCAGAACCTCGAGCATCGACGAACGCGTGATCCGCGCGATCGAGCCCATGTACGAGGTCGCAAGCGCGATGACGGGCATGATCAGGTATTGCCACTGGCCCCCGTTCCAGCCGCCGCCCGGCAGCCAGCCCAGCCACAGGGTGAAGGTCAAAATCAGGATCGGGCCCATGATGAAGTTCGGCAGCGCCTGGGCGGCGATGCCCAGACCCACGGCGAAATAGTCGATCCAGCTGTTGTGGCGGATCGCGGCGGCGATGCCCAAACTGACGCCCACCAGCGTGGCCACGATGAAGGACAGCATCCCGTAGGTCAGCGAAATCGGAAAGCCCTGCGCGATGATGTCGTTCACGTCGCGGTCCTTGAACTTGAAGGACGGGCCGAAATCGAAATGCACCACGATGTTGTACAGGTAATCCCACAGCTGTTTCCACAGCGGCTGGTCCAGCCCGTAGCGCGCCTCGATATTGGCCAGAACCTGCGGCGGCAACGGCCGTTCCGAGGTGAAGGGCCCGCCGGGCGCGAAGTGCATGAGAAAGAAACTGGCGACGATCAGCAACAGGATCGTCGGAACGGCGATCAGCAGTCGCCGGATGACATAGGCAAGCATTTCATGCCCCCAATTATTGGCCCTGCCCCAGAGCAAGTCCGGGGCAGGGCGCGATCAAAGGATGATGGTTACTCGGCGATCTTGTAGAGGTTCTTCGAATACCAGTTCTGCTCGACGTTGTTCACCGGCCAGTTCCCCACGTCGCTGTCCAGCATGTAGACACCGGCATAGTGGTAGATCGGGATCACAGGGGTTTCCTGTGCGATGATCCGCTCGACCTCGGTGTACAGCGGGGCCGGATCGTCCGAGGTCTTGGCCTGGGCCAGCAGCTCGTCCACCTTCGGGTTGCTGTACTTGCCGTCGTTATAGCCGGAATCCGACTGCAGCAGGTCCAGGAAGGTCGAGGCTTCGTTGTAGTCGCCGCACCATGCGCCGCGGGCCAGGTCGAAGTTCTGGTTGCCGCGCTCTTCCAGGAAGATCTTCCATTCCATGTTGGCCAGCTCGACCTGGGCGCCCAGCTTCTGCTTCCACATCTGGCTGAGGGCCACGGCGACCTTCTTGTGCGCCTCGGAGGTGTTGTAGACCATCGAGAAGCTGAGCGGGTTGTCGGGACCGTATCCGGCTTCGGCCAGCAGTTCCTTGGCCAGCTCGTCGCGCTCGGCTTGCGTCATCGTCGCCATTTCGACGACCGGCGGGGTGAACCCTGCGGTGGCTTCGGGCACGAAGGTATAGGCCTCGGGCTGACCGCCGGCCAGGATGTTCTCGGTGATGATCTTGCGGTCAACCGCCAGCGACAGGGCCTGACGCACGTTCGGGTCCTTGAAGGCCTCGGGGCCGCTGTCGGACAGGTTGAATGTATAGTAGTAGTTGCACAGGCGCGGGAAGCTGATCGCCTCGTTCGGGTATTCCTTCTTCAGGCGCGGGAACTGGCCTGCGGGCACCTCGGTGCGGTCCAGCTCTCCGGCCAGATAACGGGTCAGAGCCACGTTTTCATCGTTGATGACCAGGGCCACGACCTTGTCGATGATGGTGTTTTCGTTGTCCCAGTACATCGGATTGCGCTCGCGCACCGAGCGTTCGTTGGGCAGGTGCTCGGTCAGGACATAGGCGCCGTTCGACACGATGTTGCCGGGCTTGGTCCATTCGTCGCCGAACTGCTCGATGACCTTCCGCGGGGCCGGGAAGGTGGTCGAATGCGTGGTCATCTGCGGGAAATAGGGCAGCGGCGCGCTCAGTTTCACTTCCAGCGTGTGGTCATCGATCGCCTTGACGCCCAGATCGTCGACCGGCTTTTCGCCCGCGATGATCTCGGCGGCGTTCTCGATCGACATCAGTTCCATGAACCAGGCATAGGGCGACGACAGGGCCGGATCGACGGCACGCTTCCACGCGTATACGAAATCATGCGCGGTGACCGGGTCGCCGTTCGACCACTTGGCGTTGTCGCGCAGGGTGAAGGTGTACACGTCTTTGGTTTCGTTGGTGGTATAGCCCGTGGCCACGCCCGGAACCAGGTTGCCGTTCTCGTCCTGGTTCATCAGACCTTCGAACAGGTCGCGGACAATCTCGGCGCCCGACACGTCCTCGACCACCTGCGGGTCGACCGAGCTGTGCTCGTCCAGCACGCGGTAGACGAAGGTCTGGTCGTCGGCCAGCGGCTCGCCGGTGACCGGATGGTTGCCTGCGGCCAGCGCGGCACCGGTGATGAAGGTCGAGCACAGCAGGCCCGCCACCGAGTTTCGAAGGATGGTGTTCATGGTCTTCTCCCAATTGTTCTGGCAGCGGTCAGCACATCCCCGTGGGATGGCGTCCGGCGGCCTTGGTTGCCCGACATCCATTGCGGCCGGGTCCTTGTCGATTTCGGGTTTTGCCAATTCGCAAGGAACACTGCGTCGCAGCTTTCTGGATTGCAGTCGGTGAAGTGGATGCAAGAGTTTCCCCTCGCTGCGCACGAACGTGCCACTATTTCGGGCGGGGTGAAAGACTTCCCACGAGCCTCAGGGGTCAAAGGCAGAAAGAAACGTCGTGACGTTTCGTCGCCGAAATTTTGTGACGGCCGGGCCAGCCGTCACGATATTTTCGTACCCGTGCGCTCGGGTCCGAGTCCCGTGTACGGATGGCCCTTCCGTTCTACCGGGGGGCGCTTGGCTCATTCGCCGCGAATCGGCGTACTCAGGGGCGCAAGCGCGCTTTCATCCGCGCGTCGGGAAAGCATGTAGGGCGCTGGCCTGTCGCCTCCTGCCAGCGGCCGATCGACCGGCGCGTCTTGTACCCCGGCAGGCCATCGGCACCGCCCACGTCATGCCCCATGGCGATCAGGGCCTTCTGCATGGCTGCGATGTCCGACCGGTACAGGCCGCCGACCTTGCCCCAGCGCCCTTTGAAATCGCCCACGCCGTACTGGATGCGGTCGCCCACATGGCCCACGAACAGGGCATAAAGGTCGCTGGTGTTGTAGTCCTTCAGAACGTAGAAATTGGGTGTCACGATGAAGGCGGGCCCGTGGCGCCCCGCCGGCATCATCAGGTATCCTTCGCCGCGCAGTTCGTGCGCGGGAAAGGGCCGGCCCGAGACGCGGGTGACGCCCATCGCCACCCAGTCGCGGATCGGCTGACCCTGATCGGGGCCCTCCAGTGCGCACGACACCGACGCAGGCACCGTCACCTCGAACCCCCAATCGCGGCCGGGCACCCAGCCATGTCGTGCAAGATAGGTAGCGATCGAGGCGATCGTGTCTTCGGCCGAACCCCAGATATCGGCGCGCCCATCGCCATCGCCGTCGGTGGCATAGGTCAGAAAACTGCTGGGCATGAATTGCGGCTGGCCCAGGGCGCCGGCCCAACTGCTTTTCATCGCTCGGCCGCTTGTGTGGCCGGCCTCGACGATCTGCAGGGCGGCGATCAGCTCGTCGGTGAAATAAGCCGCGCGCGTGCTCATGAACGCCTTGGTGGCCAGCACCCGAAAGGCATCATGCCGGATGGGCACCTGCCCGAACCCGCTTTCGCGGCCCCAGATCGCAAGGATGATGCGCCCGGGCACGCCCGTGTCCGCCTCGACCTGGCGCAGGGTCGCCGCATGGCGTTTGGCCATCCTGCGCCCCGCCGCGGCGGTGCCCTGGACCGTGTTGGCGTTGAAATACCGCGCAGGCGCGCCGAATTCGGCCTGGCGCTGCGTCTTGGGTGTCTTCGGCTTGGTTCCGGGAGGCACCAGATCCGGCAGGTCCCAATTGATCCTGACGCCGTTCAGGCTGTTTTGGAACGTCCGGCGCGATACGCCCTCGGCCCGGGCCAGGGGCCAGAGCTCGGTGCTCAGCCAAGCTTGGAATTGTTGTTCCACGGCGGTCCTGTCCAGCGCCGAAACGGCGGTGGCCCAGATCAGGTTGAGGATGACGAACAGCACACGCATGGCAGGTTTCGAGTGTGTCCACCCCGCGAGCCAAGTCAACTCATACGGATGGTTTGCCTGAAATTTCTTGTGAAGTCGGCCAACTCTGCCGATAGTTGCCGAATCCAGCGGGAACAAAAGGCAATCTGATGTGGCCAGAGAACCGACGACCCCGGCAGTACGAGCGATGCTGGCCGCGATGACGGTTTGGGCGGTCGCCGCCCATCCTGGATTGGCCAGCAACAGCTTCCTGGACCCGCAAGGCCCGATCGCCGAGGCCCAGAGGGTTCATCTGTTGCGCGCCACCGCGCTGATCCTGGTTGCGGTCGTTCCGGTTCTGGTTCTGGTTCCCCTGATCGCCCTGCGCTATCGCCGCCGCGCGCGCAGCCGGGCCGCCTATCGGCCGAAATGGGAGTTTTCGCCCCTGCTCGAAACCGCGATGTGGGGTGTGCCGGTGGCAATCGTGACGCTTTTGTCATTCTATCTTTGGAAGGCGACCCATCGTCTGGACCCCTACGCAGCGCCGTTCGGCGATGAACCGGCCCTGCGCGTGCAGGTGGTGGGGTTGGATTGGAAATGGCTGTTCATCTATCCCGATCTGGGCATCGCGACGGTGGGTGAGTTCGGGATTCCCACGCAGCGGCAGGTCGCCCTGACACTGACGACGGATACGGTGATGCAGTCCTTCATGGTTCCCGCCCTGGCGGGGCAGATCTATGCCATGCCGGGCATGACGACCCAATTGCATCTTGTGGCTGATGTCCCGGGCCGGATGCAGGGCGAAAACACCCAGTACAACGGGCGCGGCTTCACCAAGCAGAAGTTCCAGACGGTCGCGATGCCGCCCCCGGACTTCGACGCATGGGTCGACCGGGTTCGGCAGAACGGTATCGTTCTGGACCCGGCAACCTATCGGACACTGGCCATGCGGACGGACCGGGACGAGGTTCAGGCCGCGCTCGGCACCGCGCAGATGCCGGATAATGCGCTGTATTTCCGTCTGGATGATGGCGATCTGTTCCACAGCATCCTGGGCCGGTATCACAACGGGCAACCTCTGCCTCTGGATCAGCAGCCGGGAACCGCTCAATACGGGCAGGAGGGCAAGCCATGACAGCTGCCGAGTCCGGTTTCTTCGGCCGTCTGAACTGGGAGGCCTTTCCCATCGCCGGGCTGATCCAAGACCCCAATACGAATGAAATCGTGGCCAATGCCGCGGCGGGCGTGGTGATCGTTGGGGTGGTCGCGGTTCTGGGACTGCTCACCTGGTTTCGCCTGTGGGGGCCGCTGTGGCGCGACTGGTTGACCAGCGCGGATCACAAGAAGATCGGCATCATGTATGTCGTCTTTGCCATCGTCATGCTGGCGCGCGGCGTTCTGGAGGGCGTCGTGATGCGCGCCCAACAGGCGGCCGGGCCGGGCGAGGGGTTCCTCGAGGCCAAACACTTTGCCGAGCTGTTCAGCACCCACGGCACGATCATGATCTTCTTCGTGGCGGTTCCCTTCGTGTTCGGACTGGCGAATTTCCTCGTCCCGCTGATGATCGGCGCGCGCGACGTGGCCTTTCCGGTGATGAACCAGATCAGCCTCGGCCTGACGGTTTCGGCGGGGATGATGCTGATGGTCAGCCTGGTGGTGGGCGAGTTTTCCACCGGCGGCTGGACGGCCTATCCGCCCTATACCGGCGCGGCCTTCAATCCGGGCGTGGGGCCGGATTACTGGATCTGGGCGATCGTGGTGTCGGGCATCGGCACCACCCTGACGGGGATCAACTTTGCCGTCACGATCTACAAGCTGCGTGCGCCCGGGATGAAATTCATGCGGTTGCCGATGTATTGCTGGACGATCATCTGCAGCTCGATCCTGATCGTGTTCGCCATGCCGCCCTTGGGGGTGGCGGCGCTGTTGCTGGCCGCTGACCGGTATCTTGATTTCCATTTCTTCACCAATGACCTGGGCGGCAACATGATGAACTATGCCAACCTGTTCTGGCTGTTCGGCCACCCCGAGGTCTATCTGCTGGTCCTGCCGGCCTATGGCATCTATTCCGAAGTCTTCGCGACCTTCTCGGCCAAGCGCCTTTACGGCTATAACTCGCTGGTGATCGCGACCATGTCGATTGCGGTACTGTCGTTCACCGTCTGGCTGCACCATTTTTTCACCATGGGCCAAAGCGCCCTGATCAATGCGGTGTTCGGCATCGCCACGATGCTGATCGCCATTCCCACCGGCGTTAAGGTCTATGACTGGATGGCCACCCTGTATCGCGGCCGCATCCGGTTCTCGGTGCCGATGCTGTACGGGCTGGCCTTTCTGATGCTGTTCGTGATCGGGGGGCTGAGCGGGGTGATCCTGGCCAATCCGACCGTTGACTATCAGGTGCACAATACGCTGTTCCTGGTCGCGCATTTCCACAACGTGTTGCTGCCGGGTGTCCTGTTCGGATTGCTTGCGGGCTACAACTACTGGTTTCCCAAGGCGTTCGGCTTCCGCCTGGATGAGGCCTGGGGGCGGATTTCGGTCGTGCTGTGGACGGTGGGCTTCATGCTGACCTTCCTGCCGCTGTATTTCGTGGGGCTGATGGGGATGCCGCGCCGGTCCTACAGCTGGGAGGACCCGAGCTTTCACCCCTACATGATCACGGCCGTCATTGGCGCGCTGGTCATTCTGGCGGCTTTGCTGTCGGTCGTCGTGCAGCTGTGGGTCAGCATCCGCAACCGTGAACAGACCCGCGTTCCGGTTGGCGACCCCTGGGACGCCCGCACGCTGGAATGGTCGATCCCGGCCCCACCGCCGCCCTACAATTTCGCGATCATCCCGCGTGTCACGGACCGCGACGATTTCGCCGCCGCGAAAGAGCGTGGCGCGGCTTACCCGCACCCCGATCGGTACGAGGACATCACCATACCACGCAATACCAGCATCGGTTTCGTGCTCTGCGTGCTCAGCGGTGTGTGGATGTTTGCGCTGGTCTGGTGGATCTGGTGGCTGGCGGCGTTGGTGACAGTGATGATGATCCTGTCATTCATCCTGTGGACCTTTCAGACCGATACCGAAGAAGTGGTTTCAGCTGAAGACGTGCGCAGGCAGCACGAGGCCTGGCTGGACCTGGTCCGCAACGCGACCCCTGTGACCCGGGATCACGAAGGCGCGCCAGAAAACACCGGGCTTGCCCGACCGGATCTGGAGGCAGCGACATGAAGCCTGCACCAACCCACAGTTACCCTGGTCTGAACCTTGGGCGGCGTCATGCCGGCGCCCACAAGGCGACCGAGGTGGTGACCTTCGGTTTCTGGGTCTTTCTGATGAGCGACCTGGTCTATTTCGGGCTGATGTTCGGCGTCTACATCACCATGATCGACGCGCAGGCCGGTGGTCCGGGCCCGCACGAGTTGTTCGATCTCTACAGCATTTTTGCCCAGACGCTGATCCTGTTGACCAGCAGCCTGACCGTTGGGCTGGCGATGCTGGCGCTGAAGTACAATCTGCCGCGCGGCCGGATCGTTCTGTGGTTCGCGGTCACGCTGCTGCTGGGGTTGAGTTTCCTGGTGCTCGAGATCCGCGATTTCATGTCGATGGCGGACAAGGGCGGCATCCCGCAGCGCAGCGGTTTTCTGTCCGCCTTCTACGGGCTGGTGCCGCTGCACGGGCTGCATGTGGCCGCGGGCTGCGTGTGGCTGGTGGTGCTGGGCATTCAATTGCGGGTGATGGGAATGACCGATCTGGTGGTCTCGCGCATGGTGCGGCTGGCGCTGTTCTGGCATTTCCTCGACCTGATCTGGATCGGCATCATCACCATCGTCTATTTCGGAGGGCTGACCTATGGATAGACATTCCGAGCTGCACCGGCGCGAGAGGCGGCGCTATGTGATCGGCTATGGCAGTTCGCTTTTGCTGACGCTGGCCATGTTCGCCACGGTGCATTGGTTCGGCATCGAGACCCGCGGCGTCTATCTGACGATCGGCCTGCTGGGGTTGGCCCAGCTGATCGTGCAGCTGGTCTATTTCCTGCATATCGACCGTCGCCGCAGCAGCCGCGAGGATCTCGATCTGGTGCTGTTCTCGACGCTGGTTCTGCTGATCATCATCGGGGGAACGGTCTGGATCCTGGGCAATCTGGCAATGCGGATGCACATGCCCGTCGTGTAAGCGCGCTCAGCGCGTTGCCCACAGGCCCAGCCACAGAGCCAGCCAGCACAGGCCGATGCTCAGCAGGATGTTGCCCGCCGCCATCGCGATGGTGCGCTCGCGCCGCAGTTCCAGCGACTGCCAGGCAAAGCTGGAAAAGGTCGTGAAGCCGCCGCAGAAGCCGAAGACAAGGCGCCTTTGATCTTCGGCCATTTCGATGGTTCCGCCCAGATACCCGATCCACAGCCCCAGCAGGAGGCTGCCGCCCACGTTCACGATCAGGGTTGCCACCGGCAGGTCATGGGTGACCGCGCGTGTCACCCAATGGCGCAGCACGGCGCCCAGCCCGCCGCCCAGCCCGAACATGACATGCAGGTACAGATCGGTCATCCGCCGGACTCTCGGGCCGGCCTGCGACGGCCGATGGCTTCGCCCAGAATGGCCGCGCCCAGCCCGGCGGCGATCTCGGCCGCCAGCGGCACCATGACCATCCACCCTGTTGTTTCGGCAAATCGCTCCAATTCGGCCACGAACGAAGAAAAGGTCGAAAGCCCGCCGCAGAAACCCACAGCGCCCAGATGCAGCACATGGGCATGCACACGGGTGCGGATCGCATACAGCCAGCCCAGCACGAAACAGGCCGCCACGTTGATGCCGAACGTGGCCGTCAGCAGTGGCGCACCGGGGATCTCCAGCGCAAACAGTTCGCGCAGGATCGACCCCGCCGCGCCGCCGATGAAGACGGCGGCATACATCAGCGGTCGTCCCGCTATGGCAGCCTGCGCTCTGGCCAAGACGTCTGTCCCTGTTCCTGCGTGTCTGCGCATGGATAAAGGGCGCGCCCATCAGGCTCAAGGGCGATCACGATGGCGCAAGACAGGCCGCGCGATCCGCACAAAGGCTTGCAATCGCGCGGCAAGCTTTCCACGATCGGCGGCAGATCACGAGGGAGAGCAGGATGATCGTACGCAGGATCTACTTTGCCGTGACCTTTGTCGCGTTGCCGCTGACGGTCATTCTGGGGCTGTTCTGGCCACCCGTCTTCTGGCTGCTGGTTCTGCTGGTGCCCTATGCGCTGGTGGGCCTCTATGACATGCTGACCACCCGGCACAACGTGCTGAACAACTATCCGGTGCTGGGGCATTTCCGCTACATGCTGGAATTCGTCAGCCCCGAGATTCGGCAATATTTCGTGGAAACCAACGAAAGCGGCCGCCCGTTCAACCGCATCGTGCGGTCTCTGGTGTATTCCCGGGCCAAGGGGCAGGTCGATACGCAGGCCTTCGGCACGCAGTACGACATCCTCAAGGTCGGGTACCACCGCGCCAACCATTCGCTGGCCCCAAAGAAGGTGCCGGAAAGCGAGGAACGCATCCTGCTGGGCGGGCCGCAATGCGAAAAACCCTATCTGGCGTCGCGTCTGAACGTTTCGGCCATGAGCTTCGGCGCGCTCAGCGCCAATGCGATCCGGGCGCTGAACGGCGGCGCACGCGACGGCGGCTTTGCCCACAACACGGGCGAGGGCGGCCTGTCGCCCCATCACCTGGTCGAGGGCGGCGACCTCATCTGGCAGATCGGCACCGGCTATTTCGGCTGCCGTACCCCCGAGGGCGGGTTCGACAGGGACACGTTCGCCGAACGGGCGCGGATGGAGGTCGTCAAGGCGATCGAGATCAAGCTGTCGCAAGGTGCCAAGCCGTCGCATGGCGGCGTGCTGCCTGCGGCCAAGGTGGATGCCGAAATCGCCGCGATCCGTGGCGTACCCGTGCATCAGGACGTGATTTCGCCGCCAACGCATTCGGCCTTTGACGGCCCGACCGGGTTGCTGAATTTCGTCCAACAGCTCCGCGACCTGTCCGGTGGCAAGCCCGTCGGGTTCAAGCTGTGCATCGGGGCGCGATCCGAGTTTCTGTCCATCTGCAAGGCCATGCTGGAAACTGGAATCCTGCCCGATTTCATAACCGTGGACGGGGCCGAAGGCGGCACCGGGGCCGCCCCGGTGGAATTCACCAACCGTCTGGGAACCCCGCTGAACGAGGCGTTGATCTTCGTCGACAACAGCCTGCGCGGCGTGGGTCTGCGCGACAAGATCCGGGTGATCGCCTCGGGCAAGGTGGCCACCGGGTATGACATGATCGAGAAATGCGCCCTGGGGGCCGACATCTGCAACGCGGCGCGGGCGATGATGTTCGCGGTGGGCTGCATCCAGGCGCTGCATTGCAACACCAACCGCTGCCCCTCGGGGGTGGCCACGCAGGACCCGGTGCGCGGTCGCGCGGTGAACGTGCCTCAAAAACGCAAGCGCGTGCACCGGTTCCATGACGCGACGCTGGAAAGCTTCCGCGAGATCTTGGGCGCCATGGGCAAGGAGCGGGTGTCGGATCTGCGCCCGTCCGACATCCTGCGCCGGACGGCGGACGAACGCGAATGGTCCTATGGCCAGCTTTATACCTTTCTCGAGGACGGTGCCTTGTTGGGTGCCGACATTCCAGCCGAATTCGCCGATGATTGGGCCCGTGCCTCACCGGCGCAGTTCTGACATACGGGCCTAGTTCAGCGACGGCCGCGGGTTGCTGGCTGCATGGGCGTGGATCTTGCGGATGCTCCATTCAACGGCGTTCCGCATCGTGCTGCCCAGGGCCTGATCGAAGGCAGCGACCAGGTCGGGTGTCTGATCGCTGGCAGCAATCACGTCGCGCTGGAACGAGTTTGAGGCGATGATCTTGTCCTCGAATTCGTCGATGATCTTGATGTTGATCCGAACGTCGATCTTCACGGTTTTGGAATCCTGGGTCTCTCCGACGACGATCCCCTGGAACTCGCGCAGGTCGGGAACGATCACATAGTCCGCCCGCAACCCGACGGTCGAGCGGCCCACGGCCGCGACACGGTTGCTGTTTTCAAAGCTTTCGACCAGCAGGGCCTGCACGATCAGCGGCGCCCGGTCCACCCAGCGCGCACGGGGAAGGTATTGCACCTGCAACGGTGTGGGCTGAACCGCGATCTGATCGGTGTCGACCGCGGCCGTGGCCGTCGGCTCTTGGACGACGATCTGCTTGCTTACCCGTGGCAACGAGCTGGAGAAGGTGCTTTTGGGTGTCAGCAGGTACAGGTCGTTGGGCTGCGAGGCCTGCTTCAGCGTTCCCAACCCGGTGCAGCCGGTCAAACCTGCAAGCAGCAGAGTTGCGAACATTGCTCTGATCATTGGCGAAACTCCGATGCCTGGGTGCCCAGCAGGAACCGGGCCGGGTCGCGTTCGACCTTGTCCACCAGCCGGTCCAGGCTGATGACAAGGCGTTGGGATTCTTCGACGAAGCGCACGAACTGGGGCAGCCCCACCCGCAGAAAGTCCGACACCTGCCGGCGGTTCTGCTGCACGATGCCGTCGATCGTGCCCAGCAGGTCGGACGCCGATTGCGAGGCGCTGAGGATATCGGCGGAAATCGCGTCGATGCGCTGGGTGACGTTCGACACGGTCTCGGCCACCTGGTTGGCGGCGGTGCGGATGTCGGCGGCTACGGTGGCCACGTCTTCGTCCATGACACGGTTGGCCGAGTCGAAGGCGCGTTCGGCCGAGGTTAGGGTGCCCTTGGCCGCCTCCATCGCCGAGGTCACGGAATCAAGCGTTTGATTGGCGTTCTGGAAGGTGGTGTTGACGGTCGCCATGGTCACGCTCGCCTCGTCCGACAACCCGATCAGCCGGTCCGCCAATTCAGATCCGCGCGCGATGAAGGGCCGAATATCCTGTTCCAGCACCTGATCCGCCGTCGCCAGCGTCTTGTTGGCGCCATCCAGTGCGGTTTTTGCGGAGTCCGCGGCGGTCTTTATGCTGTCGAGCGTCTCGGTCCCGGTGGTCAGCGTGGTTTCGGCCGTATCTGCCAAGGTGTCCAGCCGCTTGGTGAAGGCACCGATTTCCTTTGCCGCGCCGCCCAGATCGCCCGAGAGGGTTTCGAAATCGGTCAGCGTCTTGTCCAGCCGCCCCGAGGCCGAGGCGAGGTTGTCCAGAATGTCGGCCACCGCCTTGCGGTTGTCGTCATCGACAACGGCGTTCAGGTTTTCAAGCAGGGTCACTGCTTCGTCCAGCACCTTGGGCGCGCCTTCGAACAGCGACTGGATCGCGCTGCGCTTGCTTTTGATGACGCTGAACTGCGGCAGGCGCTCGGCATCGGGCGACCCGCCCGAGAGTTCGACATAGCTGACGCCCGTCACCCCCAGCGACTGCAATTGCGCGATGGTATCCGTGGTGACGGGAATGTCGGCGTCGATTTCAAGGCGTACACGCACCTTCGAGGGGTCGTCATCGTCCAGATCCAGCGCGATCACCTGACCCACCGGCAGGCCGTTGTAGCTGACGCCCCCGGCCGCCGACAGGCCCGAAACATTGTCGAACAGCACGTCGTAATAGGCGTATTGCCGAGTCACCTCGAACTTGGCCAGCCAAAGGAAAAAGCCGAACGCGCTGAGGATGCCCGCAAGCGTGAACGCGCCGATCAGGATATAGTTCGCCCGGGTTTCCA
This sequence comes from Ruegeria lacuscaerulensis ITI-1157, assembly GCA_000161775.1. Taxonomy (GTDB): domain Bacteria; phylum Pseudomonadota; class Alphaproteobacteria; order Rhodobacterales; family Rhodobacteraceae; genus Ruegeria; species Ruegeria lacuscaerulensis. The sequence goes on along the minus strand of GG704595.1, from coordinate 118,756 downwards.
TCGCCTCTACCTGTCGTGCCCCTTCTGCTGCGCCGCGCGGGCCCGGGGGCCGGTGAAGTATTCCTGCACCCAAGGATGATCGACCTTGGTCATCTCGTCTATCGGACCTTCGACCAGAACGCGTTTTTCCGCAAGCACCGCGACACGGTCACAGATGGCGTAAAGACTGTCGAGGTCATGGGTGACCATGAAAACGGTCAGCCCCAGGGCCTGCTGCAACTCGCCGATCAGGTCGTCATAGGCCGCCGCCCCGATCGGGTCCAGGCCGGCGGTGGGTTCGTCCAGAAACACGATCTCGGGGTCCAGCGCCAGCGCGCGCGCCAGGGCCGCCCGCTTGCGCATCCCGCCCGACAGTTCGGACGGAAACTTGCCGCAACTCAGCTGTGGCAGGCCCACCAGACTGATCTTGAGGCTGCCGAGCGCGCGCATCAGGCTTTCGCTCAGGCCCGTATGTTCGCGCAGCGGGGCCATCACGTTCTGCAACACGGTCAGCGATGAAAACAGCGCGCCGTCCTGAAAGGCCACGCCCCAGCGTTTCTCGATCCGGCGACGATCGGCCTCGGGGCCGTTCAGCACGTCGACGCCCAGCACCTCGATGCTGCCGGCGGCGGGCTTGTTCAGCCCGACGATGGTACGCAACAGGACCGACTTGCCCGTGCCCGATCCGCCGACGATGCCCAGAACCTCGCCGCGCCAGACATCCAGGTTCAGGTCGTCATGCACCACCTGCGGGCCGAACTGGTTGCGCAGGTGACGCACCCGGATCACCGCCTCGCGCTGCGCCTCTCCCCTGGTGTCCTGCTGCTGGATTGCGCCGTCCATGTCAGACGCCCACCTCGGAGAAGAAGATGGAAAACAGCGCGTCGATGGCGATCACCATGAAGATCGCCTGAACCACCGATGATGTCGTCCGCTGCCCCACGCTCTGGGACGAGCCCTTGACCTGCATCGCCTGCCAACAGGCGATCACCGCGATGACCACGGCAAAGAACGGGGCCTTGATCAGGCCGACCGCCAGATGCCAGACATCGGTGTTTTCTTTCAGGCGCGTGACGAACATGCCGGGGCTGACGCCCAGATCGATCCAGCTCATCAAGGCGCCGCCGAACAGGCCGGCCATGTCGGCCACGAAGCCCAGGATCGGCAGCATGATCAGCAGCGCCAGAACCCGCGGGACCACCAGAACCTCGATCGGGTCCAGACCCAGCGTCTGCATGGCGTCGATCTCCTCCTGCACCTTCATCGAACCGATCGAGGCAGTGAAGGCCGAGCCCGACCGGCCCGCCACGATGATCGCGGTCAGCAGGACGCCCAATTCGCGCAGAACCGAGATAGAAATCAGCTCGACCACGAAGATCTCGGCGCCGAACTGTTTCAGCTGGGTTGCTCCCTGAAAGGCCAGTACGACGCCGATCAGAAACCCCATCAGAGCCACGATGGGCAGCGCCTTGAGCCCGGTTTCCTCCATCTGCGACACCAGCGCGGCCCGACGCAGGCGCCACGGCATGACCAAAGTGCGCGCCAGCCGATGCAGCGTCAGCCCCAGAAAGCTCAGCATCGATGCCGTGTCGCGCCCGGCCCCGACCGTCCGCCGGCCCAGCGACTCCAGCCAGGGCACGAAACCGCGCGGCGGGGCCTCGGCCGGTATCTCGGCGGCTATGTTCTGCGCGACCGTCTCAAGCAGCGCCGATTGCGTGGCCGTGACGTTTTCATAGGTCACGGTTGCGCCCGCGGCCGAGGCTCGCCGCGCCAGATCGCAGATCAGCCAAGCGCCTCCGGTGTCCAGCGACCCGAGCCCGGACAGATCGAAAACAATGCGTTTCGCGTCGGGGTGAAGTGCCCGAAATCCCTTTTCCACCGACTCCAGAGATTGGGTCACCATCTCACCCGAAACGGCGATCCGCAGGGCGTCATTGACCTGCTCCAATGCAATCGAGGGCTGTGTCATGCGGGTATCAGATGGGAAACGACGCCCTGCTGCAACGGCTTTCTTGCACAGGGGATGAAACTGCGCGTGGGGCGTGTCCTTCAGGGGCCGGCGTGCCGTCGGAAAATCACGCCTGACCGATGGAATCGTTTGCTTGAACCAAGGATCGCGGACACAGTCGCCGTCGGACGGAACACGGGATCCAGACGGGGTGGTTCGGAATGCGGCAAAAGGGAAATGTCCTGTTCATCATCATCGACCAGTTGCGCGCCGACTGCCTGACCGGGGCGCTGGCTGACCATGTCGATCTGCCCAACCTGCGCGGCTTCATGGCCGAGGGCGTCACGTTCACCCGCCATTTCTCGGTCACCAACCCGTGCGGGCCGTCGCGGGCGTCGCTGCTGACCGGGCAATATGCCATGAACCACCGATCGGTGCGCAACGGCACGCCGCTGCGGCATGACACGCCAAACATCGCCACCGAAATGCGCAAGGCCGGGTACCTGCCGCAGCTGTTCGGCTATACCGACACTTCGGCCGATCCTCGGGTGCATCATCCGAACGACCCGGCGGTAAAGACCTATGAAAACCCGATGAACGGCTTTCACGAGGTCGTCGAAATGCGGCTCGAGGAATCCTTTCCCTGGCAGTCGCACCTGCTGCGCAAGGGGTACGAGTTCGACGACTATTGGGACCTCTACACGCCGGTTTCGCCGGACGGGTCCGCGCCGCGGTTGAATGATCCGGCCCCTTACCGCGCCGAAGACAGTGACACGGCATTCCTGACCGACTCGTTCTTGAACGAGATCGCGTCGCATCGAAAGCCCGGCTGGTTCGCGCATCTGACCTATATCCGTCCGCACCCGCCGCTGATCGCGCCGGCGCCGTACAACCGCATGTATGATCCGGCGTCGCTGCCCCTGCCGGCGCGCCTTGAAACGCCCAACGCCGAAGCCGCCGTTCACCCGTTCTTTGGTCCGGCGCTGGAGAGCTGCGGGCCGGGTGACTGCGTGCATGGATTTGCCGAGGTGCCACCGACCGATCAGACCACCCAGACCCTGCGCGCCATCTATCTGGGGTTGGCGAGCGAGGTCGACCATCACATCGGTCGGGTGCTGCGGTTTCTGAAGGACAGCGGCCAATATGATGACACGTTGATCGTCATCACCGCCGATCATGGCGAGATGCTGGGCGATCACCATGCCTGGGGCAAGATGTCTGTCTATGACGCAGCCTATCACACGCCGTTGGTGATCCGCATGCCGGACAACGCGGGGAATGCGGGGCTGCGCGTCGACGTTCCGACCGAATCCATCGACATCGCGCCCACCATTCTGGATTGGGTGGGGCAGGCCATCCCGAATTCGATGGACGGGCGGTCCCTGCTGCCGCTTCTGCAGGGCCAGACCTCGGCGGACTGGCGCCGCCATTCTTTCAGTGAGCTGGATTTTTCGGACCCCGAACACCCGACCGTCTGGCAAAGGCGGCTGGGGACCGGGCACAGCGACTCGTGCCTGAGCGTCCTGCGGGATGCGCGGTTTACATTGGTGGAATTCGCCGCCGACCTTCCGCCCCTGCTGTTCGATCACCATGGCAAGGGCGAGGCCGAGAATGTCGCGCACAAGCCCGAATTCGCGTCGGACCTTGCGCGGTTGACGCGCCAGATGCTGCGCCACCGGATGCGCAACATGGACCATACACTCTCTTTGCATTCGATCACGCCGGATGGGCCGAAATCGGTGCGACGCCATTCCTGACCCGCGCCGGACCCGCCCCCTGTGACATCGCGGATGTTGCGTTTTCCGGCTTTATTGATAAACCCGGGTAAATCTGAATCATCGGGAAAAATTATCTATAAAATGTCGGCTACATCGAACACCTGGACCCGCAAAACCGCTCAGGCCATCTATGACCTGCCGCTGATGGATCTTCTGTATCGGGCGCAGACCGTACATCGCGAGAATTTTGACCCCAACAAGGTGCAGATGTCGCGGCTTCTGTCGATCAAGACCGGCGGCTGTGCCGAGGATTGCGCCTATTGCTCGCAATCCGCGCGCAACGGCTCCAAGCTGAGCGCCTCGAAACTGATCGAGGTCGAGCGCGTTCTGGCCGAGGCCCGCAAGGCGCGCGAGTCCGGCTCGACCCGGTTCTGCATGGGCGCCGCCTGGCGCGAGCCCAAGGCGCGCGACATGGATGCGCTGGTGGCGATGATTCAGGGTGTCAAGGAAATGGGCATGGAAACCTGCATGACCCTGGGCATGCTGGACGACACCCAGGTGGTGCAGCTGCGTGATGCCGGGCTGGATTACTACAACCACAACATCGACACGTCCGAGCGCTACTACCCCGAGGTCATCACCACACGTACCTTCGCCGACCGGATCGACACGTTGAACCGCGTGCGCGAGGCGGGGATGAAGGTCTGCTCGGGCGGGATTCTGGGCATGGGCGAAAATGGCGAGGACCGGATCGACATGCTGGTGACGCTGGCCAACCTGCCCGAGCCGCCGGACTCGGTTCCGATCAACATGCTGATGCCGCAGGCTGATACCCCGTTGGCCGACGCCAAGCCGGTCGACCCGATCGATTTCGTGCGCATCATCGCGCTGGCTCGGATCATGATGCCGAAATCCCACGTTCGCCTGTCCGCTGGCCGCAGCGACATGAGCGACGAGATGCAGGCCATGTGTTTCTTTGCCGGTGCCAACTCGATCTTTGCCGGCGACACGCTGCTGACCGCCGAAAACCCCGAGGAAAGCAAGGACGCGATCCTGTTCGCCAAGCTGGGCATCCAGCCGATGGAGGCGGAGTCCGAGGCCCGCGTGGACGCGGCCGAATGACAGCGACCGCAAGGCTGGGCAATGCGCTGAAGGTGCTGGAAACGCGCCATCGGCTGCGCAGGCTTGCGCCCCGCACGGGGCTGGATTTCGCGTCCAACGACTATTTGGGCCTGGCCGGGTCCGACGTTCTGAAACGCGCGGCGCAGGACGCGCTGGACCGGGGCGTTCCGCTGGGCTCGGGCGGGTCGCGCCTGCTGCGCGGCAACCACCCCGAGCACGAGGCGCTGGAAGCCGAGGCCGCCGCCTTCTTCGGCGCCGAGGCGGCGCTGTACATGGGTGGCGGGTTTCAGGCCAATCAAGCCATTTTTTCGACCTTGCCCGCGTCTGGGGATCTGATCCTTCATGACGAACTGGTCCATGCCAGCGCGCATGAAGGGATGCGCCTGGGCAGGGCCGAGACCCGTGGCTTTGCGCATAACGACATTTCGGCGGCCCGCGCGGTGCTGGCTGACTGGCGCGCGCAAGGCGGCACGGGCCAAGTCTGGATCGCGGTCGAAAGCGTCTATTCGATGGAGGGCGATCTGGCCCCGTTGACCGCCCTGGCCGAACTGGCCCGAACCGAGCAGGCGGTGCTGGTGGTGGACGAGGCCCATGCCACGGGCGTCTTCGGCCCGAACGGGCAGGGACTGGCCCATGGGTTGGACGCCGAGGTGCTGACCCTGCACACCTGCGGCAAGGGGCTGGGCGCCAGCGGCGGGCTGATTTGCGGACCGCGTGAAATGATCGACACCCTGATCAACCGGGCACGGCCGTTCATCTTCGCCACCGCCCCATCGCCGTTGGACGCCGCCATCGTGCGGGGCGCGCTGCGGGCCGTGGGGCAGGACCCGGGCCTGACATTGGCCGCGCGCGACCGGATGGCCCATGCCCATGCCGAGGCCGCGCGCCTGTGCGGTCTGACCGGATTTCACAGCCAGATCATGCCCGTCATCGTGGGCGAGGATGCGGCCACGATGGATCGCGCCGTGCGACTGCAACAGAGAGGCTTTGACGTGCGCGGCATCCGCCCGCCCACCGTGCCGCGTGGCAGTTCGCGGCTGCGGGTGTCCATCACCGGCAACGTGGGCGCGCAGGACATCACGGCGGTGTATCAGGCCATCGCCGAACAACAGGCAGGACCCGCATGACCACAGTGATCGTGACCGGAACCGACACCGGCGTCGGCAAGACCGTGTTTTCCGCCGGGCTGACCGCCGCCTTGGGCGCGCAGTACTGGAAGCCCGTGCAATCGGGGCTTGAGGAGGAGACCGACAGCCAGATCGTGGCGCGCCTGTCCGGTCGTCCGGTCCTCCCCGAGGCCTATCTGCTGAACCTGCCCGCCTCGCCGCACCTGTCGGCCGAGGCCGAGGGGGTCGAGATCGACCTCGACCGGCTGACCCTGCCGCAGACCGATGGCCCGCTGGTGGTCGAAGGGGCGGGGGGCGTCATGGTGCCTCTGACCCGGCAGGCCTATTACCTTGACCTGTTCGCCCGCTGGCAGGCACCCGTAATTCTGGTGGCCCGAACGGCCCTGGGCACGATCAACCACACGACCCTGTCGCTGATGGCGCTGCGTGGCGCCGGCTGCCCGGTGGTCGGTGTGGCTTTCATCGGCGACCCCGAGCCCGAGGTCGAACAGACCATCATCCAGATGTCGCAGGTACCCCACCTGGGCCGCCTCGGCCGGATCGAGAGGCTGACACCCGACACCCTGCGTCACGCCTTCGAAGCGATCGACATGGACACGATCCGAGGTGCCCTGTGACCCCGCTGGAATTTGACGCCCGCCATCTGTGGCACCCTTACACGAACGTGGCCGATCCGGGCCCGATGCATCTGATCGACCGGGCCGAGGGCGTGTATCTGTACCGCGAGGATGGGGCGAAGATGATCGACGCCATGTCCTCGTGGTGGTGCGCCATCCACGGGCACCGTCACCCGGCGATCACTGCCGCCATGCAGCAGCAGCTGGACCGGATGCCCCATGTGATGTTCGGCGGTCTGACCCACCGGCCCGCCATTGATCTGGGCCGCAAGTTGGTGGCCCTGCTGCCTGAAGGGCTGGACCGGATATTCTATTGCGACAGCGGCTCGGTCTCGATCGAGGTGGCGATGAAGATGGCGGTGCAGTTCCAGATGGCCCATGGCCGCACCGACAAGGTCGAGTTTGCCACGATCCGCGGTGGCTATCACGGCGACACGTGGAAGGCGATGAGCGTCTGCGACCCCGTCAACGGCATGCATGGGTTGTTCCGAGGCGCGCTGTCGATCCAGCACTTCCTGCCGCGCCCGTCCGTCCGCCTGGGCGACGATTGGCCCGAGGACCCGGCGCAGAACGGACTCGACGCCCTGGAACAGTTGCTGGCCGACAAGGCGCACAGGCTGGCCGCGCTGGTGCTTGAACCGGTCGTGCAGGGCGCGGGCGGCATGTATTTCTATCACCCCGAATGGCTGCGCCGGGCCAAGGCCCTGTGTCAGGCCCACGACGTTCTGGTGATCTTCGATGAAATCGCCACGGGGTTCGGCCGCACCGGAGAGTTGTTTGCCACCACCCATGCGGGGGTAACGCCGGACATCATCTGCCTGGGCAAGGCGCTGACGGGGGGACATATCTCTTTCGCTGCGACGGTTACCACTGAACAGGTGGCTTATGGCATCGGCAACAGCGAGGCTGGCGTATTCATGCACGGCCCCACCTACATGGCCAATCCGCTGGCCTGCGCCGCCGGAATCGCCAGCCTGGGGCTGCTTGAGGATGGCGGATGGCAGGCCCGCGTGCGGGCCATCGAGACACAGATGAAGGCCGAGCTGGAACCGGCGCGCGGCCTGCCCGGCGTGGCCGATGTGCGGGTGCTGGGCGCCATCGGCGTGATCGAGATGGAGCACACGGTCGATCCACGCATCGCGCATCGGCGGGCGCCGGAAACCGGGGTCTGGCTGCGTCCCTTCGCGCGCAATATCTACTGTATGCCGCCCTATGTGATCTCGGGCGACGAGCTCAGCCGGGTAACGGCGGCCATGGTCGAACTGGCGCGAGGCGACGCATGAGGCGGCACTGGCTGAACCGTGGCGGCGGAGCGCAGTTGACGCTGGTCTTCGGCGGGTGGGCGCTGGGGCCTGCGCCGTTTGCGCGCCTGACCGGAGCGGCGGAAGTTCTGGTGGTGGATGACTATCGCAGCCTCGATGACGCGCTTCCCGAAACCGGCGATTATGACACGGTCCGCGTGCTGGCCTATTCCTTCGGGGTCGCGTCGGCGGCGCATTGGCTGGCGGGTCACGGGCTGACCTGCGCCCGCAAGGTTGCGGTCAACGGCACGCTGTTTCCGGCGGATGCAGACCGGGGCATCGCACCCGAGACGGTAGCGGCCACGGCCGATGGCCTGAGCGCGGCCAGCTTTGCCCGGTTCTGCCGCCGCGCCGGGCTGGATGGCCCTGCGCCCGGGATCGATTTTGCCGCCGCGGCCGAGGAACTGAGGGCCATCGCGGCGCGCGGACCTGCGCCCGATCCCGGGTTCGACCGGGTCTGGATTTCCGCCTCGGACCGCATCGTGCCGACGGCCGCGCAGGAAATGGCCTGGGGCCCGTCGGACGCCGTGCGCCGCATCCCCGGCCCGCACCAGCCTTTCGCGGCGGGGCAGACCTGGGTGGAGTGGTTCGCATGAACGCCATGCCCACGGACCGCATCCGGCGCAGTTTCAGCCGCAGCTTCGGCAGCTATCACTGCGCCGCTGGCCCGCAGGCCCGGATCGCCCGCGCATTGACGCAGCGGCTGGTCGATCTCGGGGCACCCCGCCATTTTGGCACCCTGTTCGAAATCGGCTGCGGCACCGGCCATCTGACCGAGGCGCTGCACCAGCAGTTTTCGTTCGGCCAGTCCACGCTCAACGACCTGATGGTCGAGGCCCGGGACACTGCGCGGCGATGGGGCGCGGATTTCCTGCCCGGCGATATCCGCAATGTGACATGGCCCGCGCGGCCTGACCTGATCGCCTCGGCCTCGACGGTCCAATGGCTGGACGATCCGGCCACCGTGGTCCGGCGCGCCCTGCATCAGGTCGCACCCGGTGGCTGGGTGGCCATTTCGGGATTCGGCCCTGACCAGTACGCCGAGCTATCCGCGCTGGGGTCGGCCGCCCGCGCGCCCGGCTTGTGCGCCCCCGAGGATCTGGCTGCAGGCATCGGCCCCGAGGTTGAAATCCTCGACCTGTGGCAAGACCGGCAACCACTGTGGTTCGACTCGCCGTTGGACGTGTTGCGCCACCTGCGTGAGACCGGGGTGAACGGCCGCGCGGCGCAGGTCTGGACCCGCGCCGACCTGACCGATTTCAGCACGCGTTACCGCGCCGCGTTTTCCGGCCCCGAAGGCGTGCGCCTGACCTATCACCCCGTCTGGATCATCGCCCGCAAACCCGGCTAGGGGCCAACCGGTCGCATCCGGCCCCCTACACCTGTCCGACAACTGGTGATAGGCCTGTGCCCAAGGGAGGATCGGCTTGGACATTTCCGAACAGCGCATCAAAGAGATGACCACCGCAGGGCTGAACCTGATCGGCCAGGCCCTGTCGATCTATGACGACAAGCTCCGCCTTGTGGTCAGCAACAAGCGCTTTCAGGAAATGTTCGACCTGCCCGAAGCCCTGGTGCAGCCGGGCGCGCTGTTCAGCGACACGATCCGTTTTCTGGCCAGCCGGGGCGAATATGGTCACGACCAATCGGTCGAGGATCTGGTCAGCGTCCGGGTCGAACAGGCCTTGGCGTTCGAGCCGCATTACATGGAACGTGTGCGCCCCAACGGGCAGGTGATCGCGATCGAGGGTGCACCTCTGCCCACCGGTGGCTGGGTTGCCGTGTATACCGATATCACCAGCACCAAACGGGTCGAAGAGCTGTTGCGCAGCCGGTCCGAGGAACTGTCGGACCAGTTGCTGAGCCATGCCGAAGAGCTTTCGGCCACCAACCGCCAACTGGCCGCCACGATCAGCGCGCTGGAGGAGGCCAAGCGCCAGCTGACCGAGATCGAGGCGCGCACCCGCATGACCACCGAGATGATGCCGGCCCATATCGCGCATCTGGATGCCGAAGGGCGGTACGACTATTCCAACCGGCGGCTCAGTTCGGTCCTGCCGGGGCGGCCGTCGGACATCCTGGGGCTGCACATTTCGCAGGCGCTCGGCGCGCATGCCTACGAGCGGGTCCGGCCGCATCTGCAACAGGCCTATGACGGTCAGGCCTCGGTGTTCGAATTCACCGAGGATCAGGATTCGCGCCGCATCCGTGTCTCGTTCACGCCCGACGGCACGGGCGGCGTCTATATCATGTCGGTGGACATCACCGAAGAAACGCAGGCCCGCGTGGCCCTGCAGCAGACCCGACGCCGGGCGATGGCCGCGCAGATGACCAGCGGGCTGGCGCATGATTTCTCGAACCTGCTGACCATCATCCTGGGGATGCAGGCCAAGCTGGAAAAGATGAACCTGCCCGAAGACGCCGCCGAGCTTGTGGCCGCAACCCAGCAGACCGCTCGGCGCGGCGGGCAACTTCTGAACCGCATCGCCGACATGACCGGCAACCGAACTCCACAGCCGCAGGCCACCGACATGCGCGGCCTGCTTGAGGATCTGCGGGTGCTGGCCTCGCCTTCGCTCCCGCGTGGCGTGGGGCTGTCGGTGGTCAACAATCTGCCGGACGAGGCGCTGATGCTGGACCCGGGCATGGTGCAGGACGCGCTGCTGAACCTGGTGCTGAACGCCCGCGACGCCTGCGGCAGCAGCGGACAGATCACCATCAGCGCCCATGCGATCGGCCGGATCTGGGTGGAAATCACCGTTTCCGACACCGGCCCGGGCTTTTCACCGGATGCGTTGGACAAGGCGCTGAACCCGTTCTTCACCACCAAGGGCAGCAAGGGGTCCGGGCTGGGCCTGCCGATGGTCTATGATACGGTCAAATTGGCGGGCGGAGACCTGCAGCTGCGCAACACGCCCTCGGGTGCGTCGGTTGTCCTGCGGCTGCCCTACCGGCCGGCCCCGCCGGTCCAGTCGGGCCTGGTTCTGCTGGTCGAGGACAGCGACGATCTGCGCCACCAATTCCGCGACATGCTGGTCGATCTGGGGCTGTCGGTGATCGAGGCGACCTCGGCGGACGAGGCGCTGGCCCTGACCGCCAGCCTGGACGACATTTCGCTGATCCTGTCCGATATCCGGCTCGAGGGGGCGGGGACCGGCATCGACCTGATCCAACGGCTGAACGCCCCGATCCCGACGATCCTGATGACCTCGTTGCCCTATGACGATCCGCTGCACCGTCAGGCCCTTGCCCTGGCGCCGGTGCTGCGCAAACCCTTCACCCGCGCGCAATTGTCCGCGCTGATCCGAACCGAGGCCGCCTGATGACCCAACCCCTGGTGACCATTCTGGACGACGAACCCGAAATCCGCCGGATTCTGACTGAGGCGCTGGAGGATGCCGGGTTTAGAACGCAGAGCTTTGCCCGGGCCCGCGAATTCGAGGCCTCGCTGAAACGGGTCACGCCGGATGTCTGCCTGGTGGATCTGTCGCTGCCGGATACAGACGGGTTGGCGCTGGTGCACCGGCTGGCGCTGGAACAGGGGGCAGCGGTCATCATCATCTCGGGGCGGGCGCAGGTGCAGGACCGGGTAACGGGGCTGGAGCTGGGGGCCGATGACTATATCACCAAACCCTTCGATCCGGCCGAGGTGGTGGCCCGCATCCGCGCCCGCCTGCGCACGCCCAAGGCGCAGACGCCGCAATCCGAAACCGCCCGCTTCAATGGCTGGACGGCCTTTTTCAACCGATATGTTCTGCAAGCTGACGATGGCACGGAAACGTCTTTCAGCCATGCCGAGGGCGAGGTGCTGCGCCTGTTCCTGGAAAGCCCGAAGCGTCTGATCAGCCGCGCCCAGATGCAGGAAGCGCTTGGCGGTGCAGCGGGCGAGAGCTTTGACCGGGCGATGGATGTTCGCATCTCTCGGCTACGCACCAAGTTGGGCGAAGACCCCAAAAACCCGCGTCTCATCAAGACGATCTACGGCGCGGGGTATATTTTCCTGGGTGATGTGCAATGGCTCTGAGCGGACCTGACTGTTGCCGCAGCCGGGTTGCGGGTTGTGAACCGCCCTGCGGATTGGGCTGATACTGGAATTCAGGGCCTGCTCTGCCTAGTTAGAAGCAATCTGTTTCGCCGCACGGCTGACGCGGCTACCGCTGGCCGGTTGCATTACCTGCCGCAACACGCAAAAAGACGTCAGGAATCTTTGGAGACCCGAATGATCAGCAAAACCTGGGTCAAATGGCGATCGAGCCATATCGGCCGATTGGTCGGCGACAGTCTGCGTGCGCAGGGCAAGATGTACGGCATTGCGATGGTTGCGATGCTGATCGTTGCCGCGACCACGGCGGGGTCGGCGTATATGATGGAAAACATCGTCGATACCATGACAACGCCGGAAATGCGGTCCCAGGTGCACCTGATCGCGCTTGTGGTCGTCGCCTTGTTTTTCGCCAAGGCGACAGCGTCCTACATTCAATCGGTGTTTCTGGCCCGGGCGGGCAACCGCATCATCGCCGAACAGCAGGAGAAGGTCTACAACAAGCTATTGAAGCGCGGGGTTGATTTCTTTTCCACAAGCGAATCCTCGGATCTGCTGATGCGGGTGACCCGCGGTGCCGGGGCCGCGCGGCAACTCGTGGATGTGATCGTGACCTCTTTCGTGCGTGATGCTCTGACCTTGGTGGGGCTGATCTTCGTGATGGTCTATCAACAGCCGGTGCTTTCGATGCTGTTTTTCGTGGTTGGACCATTCGCATTGCTGGGCGTGCGCTTTCTGTTGAAAAGCGTGCGCACGATCATGCAGTCGGAACTCAAGTCCATGGCGGAAATCATCCGCGTGCTGCAGGAGACATCAGCCGGAATCAAGATCATCAAGGTTTTCGCGCTGGAGGACCACATGGCCAAGCGGATGAACGAAGCCATCCGTTCGGTCGAAAAGCGGTCCAACGAAATTGCCCGGCTCCAATCCATCGCCAGCCCCCTGATGGAGTTTCTGGCCGGTGTCGCGGTTGCCGGGGTTCTGGTGGTCAGCACGATGGGAATTGGCGGAACCGAGCCTCCGACTGCTGGCCAGCTGATGTCCTTCCTCACCGCGCTGCTGATGGCTTATGAGCCGGCCAAACGCCTGTCTCGGATGCGGGTGACAATCGAGTCCACGCTGGTTCCGATCGAGATGATGTTCGAATTGCTGGATCAGGAAGACGCGATGCGCGAAAGCCCCCAGCCAAAAGAACTGCTGCCGGGGCCGGGCGAAATCCGCCTTCGAGACGTCACGTTCGGCTACAGTGGAGCAATGCCGGTCATTTCGAACATGAACGTGACCTTCGAGGCCGGCAAGACAACTGCGCTTGTGGGTCAGTCCGGGGGCGGAAAGTCCACAATTTTCGGGCTGATCATGCGATTCTACGACCCGGATCAGGGCTTCGTCGAAATCGATGGTCAGGATATTCAAGAAGTGAGCTTCGCCTCGCTGCGCCGGAAAATCTCCTATGTCGGGCAAGACACGTTCCTGTTTTCGACATCGGTCATGGAGAACCTGCGTTTTGCCCGGCCGGATGCAACCGACGAGGAAGTAATGGAGGCCGCACGGGCCGCCCACGCGCATGATTTCATCATGGCGTTGGAAAATGGGTATGACACGCAAGTCGGTGAGAACGGCGCATTCCTCTCTGGCGGGCAAAGGCAGCGTCTTGCGATTGCACGCGCTGTTCTTCGAAAGGCAGACATCCTGTTGTTGGACGAGGCAACCAGCGCATTGGACGCCAAATCCGAAGCGCTGGTCAAGGAAGCGCTGGACAGGTTGACACAGAATGTGACGACGATTGTCATTGCGCACCGGCTGGCTACCATTCTCGAAGCGGACCAGATCATGGTCGTCCAGGATGGCGAAATCATCGAGCAGGGTAAGCTGCAGGAGTTGCTGGACCAGGGCGGCAGTTTCCGCCAACTTTTCGATCAGCAGTTCAAACAACCGGTCCGGAAGCCGGACTGACATCCCAACACATGCAGCGCCCTGGCCGAGGGCGCTGTCCAACATCAGCGCGCGTGAGGCCGTGATGTCATTCCAGTCCGAGTTCCGGGCCAGACCGATCGGGGTCTGGATCCGTGGCTTACTCTCGGAACGCCCGGTTGAAGTAGTCTGTCATCGGCTTGACCAGATAGGACAGCGGCGTCCGCTCGTCGGTCTTGATCAGGGCTTCGGCCGGCATTCCCGGTAGTAGGTTCTGCCCGTTCAAGCGCTCCAACTGGCCCTCATCCGGCACAATTTCCGCCCGATAGAACGTAAAACCCGTGGTTTCATCGGTCAAAGTGTCAGCCGACACGTTGATGACGTGGCCTTCGATCTCCGGTGTTTCGCGTTGATTGAATGCAGGAAAACGGAGCGTAACCGGTTGTCCGACGTACAACTGATCGACGTGGATGGCATCCACCCGCGCAGCGACCAGCAATGGTGTGTCTTCGGGAACCAGATACATCATCGGCTCACCCGGTTGGACGACGGATTGGGCTGCAAAAACCTGGTTGCCGAACACGGTGCCATCGACCGGGGCGCGGATCTCGAGCCGGGACAGGCGCTCGACCAGCGACAGTCGGCGCTGTGACAGTTCCGCCACTTGCGCCTGTACATCCCGCAATTCGCCGATGGCCTGTTCTCGGCGGGTCGAAGTCAGTTCCACGATCTGGATTTCCGTTGTGGCGATCTGGCCTTTGAGCCGGGCAACAGTTGCCTCGAGGCGGCCGATGTCTCCGGTCAGGCGGGCCTCTTCGCGCTGCAGCGCGGATACCCGACTGGCTTGGGTCAAACCCTTGGCCAGAAGCCCCTTCTGATCGGCAAGCTCGTTTCCGATCAATTCGACTTGTTTGCGCAGAGCCGCCAACTGGGCTTGCGTTCCCTCGATCTCGCTCTCGATCTGGATGCGCTGCTTGCTCAGTTGCTCAATCTTTTGCGTCAGGGTGTTCGAGCGGGCCAGGAAAAGGTTCTTCTGCCCTTCGATCAGGTCGGCCCCGATCGGTTCGATCTCGGTCAGAGCGTCCATCTGCGCATCCAGCTCGGCAGCATCGGCACCATCGCGTTCTGCCTCGAGTCTGACTTTGCGCGCCAAAAGCTCGAACAGCCGGGATTCGATGATGGTTTTTTCCGAAGCCAGAAACGTGCCATCGAGGCGCAGCAGCAGGTCACCGCGCGAGACCGAATCGCCGTCGCGGACAAACAGTTCGCCCACAACGCCGCCGTCAGGGTGTTCGATGACCTGGCGATTGCTTTGTACTTCGACAACGCCCTGAGACACGATCGCCCCCGCCAAATGGGTTTTGGTGCTCCAGACACCGATACCACCCACCAAAATGGCAAGAGCGATAAACCCCACCGCAGCCGGCAGCGTGATGCGCCAGGCCGGTCGCAAGACCGCTTCTGTCATTATTCACCCACTCTCTTGAACTGGCGCTTGATGGCGCCGGCATTCTGGACCATGGCGCCGAGCACCTCGTCGCGCGTTCCGAATTTGACGATCTGGCCACGTTCGACAACGGCCAGGTGATCGCATTCCGAGATCGCCTGTGGCCTGTGTGTCATGATGATCGCGCCTTTGCCCTCGGACTTGAGCCCGCGAATAGCGGCATTCAGGGCTTCGGTGCCGTCGGCATCCAGCGCCGAGTTCGGCTCGTCGAGGATCAGCAAAACCGGGTCGCCGTACAAGGCCCGTGCAAGCGCGATCCGCTGTTTCTGCCCGCCCGACAACTGGCTGTCATTGCCTTCCAGAAACGTGTCATATCCCTTTTCGAGGCTGAGGATCAGCTCGTGCGCGTTGGCCTTTTTGGCGGCAGCCACAACAGCCTCGGCATCAGGCGTCAAGGACATGCGCGCGATGTTCTCGGCAACCGTCCCGCTGAACAGAGTCACCTGCTGGGGCAGGTATCCGATGTGACGCCCCAGGTCCTCGGGGTCGTACTGGCTCAGCGTGGCTCCGCCCAGTCGGACTTCTCCGGCCGCTGGTGGCCACAGGCCCAGCAAGGCTTTCGCCAGCGTCGTTTTTCCGGATCCGCTTTTGCCAATTACGCCCAACGCCTTGCCGGGCTCCAATCGCAATGAGGCATTGCGCAGGGTTGGTGTCTTGGTTCCCGGCGGAATTACCGTCAGGTTCTTGGCAACCAACCGCGCCGGCGGCACCGGCAGCTTGGTGCGTTTGGGCTCCGGTGGCGTCCGGTCGAGGAACTGGCCCAGCGATCGCCAGGACATGCGCGCCCGCTCGATCACCGCCCATTGCCCCACGATCTGCTCGACCGGGGCCAGGGCCCGACCCAGCAGGATCGACCCGGCGATCATCGCGCCGGCGGTCATTTCGTTCTGCAGAACCAGCCATGCGCCCAGTGCAAGCATCGCCGATTGCAGGAAAAGTCTCAGCGCCTTGGTCAGAGAGGTGAAGCTTCCGGTCCAGTCGCTGGCGGCCACTGATTGTCCCAGCGCCTTGGACCGCTGTTGCAGCCAGCGCCGGGTCACATCCTTTTGCATGCCCTGCGACCGCACGACCTCCACGGCTTGGCGGGCGCTTTCGGAAAAGGCATTGGCCTGGGCCGATGCGATCTGCGCTTCTGCCACCTTTCGATGAGTCAGCATCTGGTTGATGACGGCTATCACGACAAGCAGCGCCCCGCCGCCGACGGCAAGCCAACCCAGCAAGGGGTGGAAGATGAAGATCGCCGCAAGAAACACCGGGGTCCAGGGAATATCCATCAAGGCCAGCAATACCGGTGACGAACACAGCGATTGAATGGCCTCCAGATCCCGCAATGACCGCGCCGGAGCCGACCGCGCCTGCGGCAGCAGTGCGCGGCGCAGAGTTGCATCGAACACGCGCTCGTCCAATGCAGATTGGAAACGCGCACCGAATCGAGCGACTATCCGGCCCCGGGCGTAGTCCAGCATCGCCATCAGCGCATAGAGCAAAGCGACCAGCAGGAACAAGGCGGTCAGGGTTTCGACCGCACGCGAGCTCAGGACCCGGTCATAGACCTGCAGCATGAACAGTGGCCCGGTAAGCATCAGCAAGTTCACGAAAACACTGAACAGAAACGTCAACGCCAGAAATGTCACGCCTTGGTTGCGGACTCTTTGCAACTCGCGGCGCGGCGAATTGTTCACCGTGGTATCAGTACTCACTATGGTCAGCCTTTTTTGGTTGATGCACGTGCTGAAATCCCGAGTGCCTTGCCCGAAATTCGATCCCGGCACCTAGCAGTCTCTGCCTGACTTCTGAACCTACACCCCTTTATTTTCATTAAACCCGGCAATAATTCGCCGGACCAAGAAGCGTGTGACGTCTGGTGCGGCACGCGCAAACTGGCGGCGACCACTTTATTTCGGGGCATCGATGTTGGAATAACCAATATCTTGTGGAAGCTGATGGAACAACAAAATTTTGACCGTCAGGCTGACCAGTGATGCCGTATCATCCGTCCTGGCTGCGGAAGATGCGCGTGGTAGAAAAATACCGCTCCAATTCCTCGATCCGCTCCTTGCTTTCTTCCCATCTTGCCTCCTGCACCTCGGCGATCAGGGTTTCAGAGATGAGCTGAAGCGCGATCGTCGAATCCCAGCTCGAAGGGGCCTCGACCAGCGCGTGAAAGGTGTAATGCGCGGCCCGACCAATGGGCGACCCCCATTGATCGGTGAACAGAACGACCGTGACCCCGCGATCCGACGCCACCTGGGCCAGCTTTTCCAGATGCGCCTCGTAGCGGCGGATGTCAAAAATCACCAGGACCGAGCTGTCATCCATGTCCAGCAGGTATTGCGGCCACACGTTGGCTGAATTGCCCAGCATCGTCACGTTGGGCCGGATGATCTGCATGTGGTTGAACAGATAGTCAGCGTTCGACCGGGTGATGCGGCCCCCCACCACATAGAGATGGCGCCGGGTATCGGCCAGCAGCTGCGCCACCGCGTCGAACATGGACTTGTCCAGCCGCTCCAACGTGTGCCGCATGTTGGTCCAGACGGCCTGGGCGAAGCGCGTGATCGGGTGCTCGGTCTCGTCATCCACGATCCAGGCGTCGCGTTTCGAGATCGGCTTCTTGATCTGCGCGGCAACCTCCTCGCGCAGCGCGTCCTGAAGGGCGGGAAAACCGTCAAAGCCCAGCTTGCGTGCCATGCGGATCACCGTCGGGGTCGAGACCTGCGCCGCTGCGGCCAGCTTGGTGATCGATTGCAACCCGGCCATCGGATAATCCTGCAGCAGGATCGAGCCCAACTGACGTTCGGATCGGGTCAGGTCATCAAGCTCGTCCTGGATGCGTTGCTTGACTGTCTTGGCGACAGAGGCCATCGGCGCCCTCGTATTATTCAATTCGTTACACAATATGAGCGGATGTAATTTTGTCTACAGTAATTTTCTTGACAGGCTGAAGTCCGCTGTAACAAATGCTACTTATGAATGCCGTGCCCGAGTCTCCTTTGCTGTCCCCGATCGAAGCCCCCGCCGCACGGGTGTTGAACGCGCATGGCCGCGCCCCGGCGGTGCTGGTGTGCGAACATGCCAGCCGGTTCATTCCGGCGGCGTTGAATGGTTTGGGGCTGGACGCGGCGGCGGCCCGGTCGCATGCGGCTTGGGACATTGGTGCCCTTGAACTTGCGATCGAGCTGATGGGGGCGCTGGACGCCCCGCTGGTGCAGGCGCGGGTCAGCCGTCTGGTCTATGACTGCAACCGCCCGCCTGAGCGCGCCGATTCCATGCCCGAGGTCAGCGAAGTGTTCGAGGTCCCGGGCAACCGGAACCTGACCCCGGCCCAGCGTGCCGTGCGCGTGCGCGAGATCTACGAGCCGTTCCGGGATCTGCTGTCCGCCACGCTGGTCGCGCGCCCCGAACCGCCGGTTCTGATCACGATCCACAGTTTCACCCCGGTCTACAAAGGGCAAAGGCGCGATGTCGAGCTGGGCATCCTGCACGATCAGGACGAGCGCGCGGCCCGGGTGATGCTGGACCATGCCGCCGGCTGCGGCCTGAGGACCGCTTTGAACCAACCCTATTCGGCCGCCGATGGCGTGACCCACACCCTGCGCGAGCACGGCGTGGCGCGGGGCCTGCCGAACGTGATGATCGAGGTCCGCAACGACCTGATCGACACGCCCGCCGGGGTCAACCGGATGGCTGGCGTTCTGGCTCCGGTTCTGGCCCGGACCATCGCGGCGTTTTCGCCAACCGGAACAGAGGAGCAGGCATGAATTTCATGCGGGGATATATTGCGGTCATCGACCGCATGAACCGCTGGATCGGGCGGTTGGTCATGTACGGCATCTTCGTGATGATGGGCATCCTGCTGTGGTCGTCGATCTCGAAGACCTTTTTCCTTCCGTCGCTCTGGACGCTCGAAGTCGCGCAGTTTGCGATGGTCGCCTATTACATCCTGGGCGGGCCGTATTCGATCCAGATGGGTTCGAACGTGCGGATGGACCTGCTGTACAGCGAATGGTCGCACCGGCGGCGGGCTTGGACCGACGCGTTCACCGTGCTGTTCCTGATTTTCTACCTGGGCGTGATGATCTATGGCGGCTTCGACTCGCTCAGCTACTCCCTGCAATATGGCGAGCGCAGCCCGACCGCGTGGCGCCCCTATCTGTGGCCGATCAAGGTGATCATGGTCGTGGGGCTGATCCTGATGCTGCTGCAGGCCATTTCCGAACTGTTCAAAGATATTCTGCGCCTCAAGGGCGATGACATCCCGCGCGAGGTGATCTGATGTCGTATGAGTTGATCGCCATCCTGATGTTCTCGACCATGATGCTGATGCTGCTGACCGGTCAGCGGGTGTTCGGTGCCATCGGTTTCGTGGCCGTGGTGGCCGCGCTGCTACTGTGGGGCGACCGCGGCGGCTATGACATCGGGTTTTCGGCCGCGATGAAGCTGATGAAATGGTACCCGCTGCTGACGCTGCCGATGTTCATCTTCATGGGCTATGTTCTGGCCGAGTCCAAAATCGCCGACGACCTGTACAAGATGTTCCATGTCTGGATGGGCGGGCTGAGCGGCGGGCTGGCCATCGGCACGATTGGGTTGATGGTGCTGATTTCGGCGATGAACGGGCTGAGCGTGGCAGGCATGGCGATCGGGGCCACCATCGCGCTGCCCGAGCTTCTTAAACGCGGCTATGACAAGAAGATGGTGACCGGGGTGATCCAGGCCGGGTCATCGCTGGGCATTCTCGTGCCGCCGTCGGTGGTGCTGGTTCTCTATGCGATGATCGCGCGCCAGCCAGTGGGGCAGCTGTGGCTGGCGGGCATCCTGCCGGGCCTGATGATGGCGGGGATGTTCATCCTGTACATCGTGATCCGCTGCCGGATAAACCCGGAACTCGGCCCGGCCCTGTCCAAGGAAGAGCGCGACGTGCCGATGGCGGAAAAACTTCGGCTGCTGCGCGCGGGACTGCTGCCGCTGGCGATTTTCGCGGCGATGATGGTGCCCTTCGTCAATGGCTGGACCTCGCTGGTCGAAAGCTCGGCCATCGGTGCGCTGACGGCTTTTGCGGCCGCCGTGCTGAAAGGGCGGATGACGCGGCAGGTGTTCGAGGTCTCGGTGCGCTCGACACTGGGCATCACCTGCATGTTCATGTGGATCATCCTGGCCGCGCTGGCCTTTGGTGCGGTATTCGACGGGCTGGGTGCCGTGCGCGCGATCGAGACGCTGTTCACCGAACGGCTGGGCCTGAACCCCTGGGTGATCCTGATCCTGATGCAGCTGAGCTTCATCGTCATGGGCACCTTCTTGGACGACACCGCGATGCTGGTGATCGTGGCGCCGCTGTACGTGCCGCTGGTGGGGGAACTCGGTTTTGACCTGATCTGGTACGGGGTGCTTTACACGATCACCACGCAGATCGCCTATATGACGCCGCCCTTCGGCTATAACCTGTTCCTGATGCGGGCCATGGCCCCGCCCGAGATTTCGCTGCGCGACATCTACGGTTCGATCCTGCCCTTCGTGATGGTGATGACGCTGGCGCTGGCCATCATCATGACCTTCCCGCAGATCGCGCTGTGGCTGCCCGACTACATCTACAACAAATGACCCCGGACATACCGGGGCACATGCGAGAGGTTGGTCTCTCGCCCATCGAAACCGACAACGGAGAGAGAAGATGACGAACAGACGCACATTCCTGAAAGGGGCCGCAGCGGCCCCGGCCGCCGCGCTGGCCACCCCGGCGCTGGCGCAGTCCACGATCCGCTGGCGCATGCAGACCTATGCCGGCCCCGCGCTGGCCGAGCATGTGATCGATCCGGCCATCAAGATGTTCAACCAGATCGCCGGCGATCGGATGCAGATCGAGCTGTTCTATGCCGATCAACTGGTGCCCACGGGCGAGCTGTTCCGCGCCATGCAGCGCGGCACGATCGACGCGGTGCAGTCGGATGACGACTCGATGGCCTCGCCCACCGAGGTGACCGTGTTCGGCGGCTATTTCCCGTTTGCATCGCGCTATTCGCTGGACGTGCCGGTCCTGTTCAACCAATACGGCCTGAACGAGATCTGGGAGGAAGAGTATTCCAAGGTGGGCGTCAAGCACATCTCGGCCGGCGCATGGGACCCGTGCCATTTCGCCACCAAGGACCCGATCAACAGTCTTGAGGACCTTAAGGGCAAGCGGGTCTTCACCTTCCCGACGGCGGGCCGGTTCCTGGCGCAGTTCGGCGTGGTCCCGGTGACGCTGCCGTGGGAGGACATCGAGGTTGCGGTTCAGACCGGCGAGTTGGACGGCATCGCCTGGTCGGGCATCACCGAGGATTATACCGTCGGCTGGGCGGATGTGACCAACTACTTCCTGACCAACAACATCTCTGGTGCCTGGGCCGGGTCGTTCTTTGCCAACATGGACCGTTGGAACGAACTGCCCGAGGACTTGCAGACCCTGTTCCGCGTCTGCACCGACCAGTCGCACTACTACCGTCAGTGGTGGTACTGGGGTGGCGAGGCATCGCTGCGCGTGCATGGCGACAAGATGAAACTGACCACCATCCCCGACGAGGAATGGGCCCAGGTCGAAGCAGCCGCCGTCGCCTTCTGGGATGAGATCGCCGCCGAGTCCGAGACCAAGGCCAAGGTCGTCGAGATCATCAAGCGCTACAACGCCGACATGCAGAAGGCCGGGCGTCCGTATCGCTATAGCTAAATCTGATACTCCGGCGCGCGGCGAGTGTCGTGCGCCGGGGGTTCGGCCGGTGCCCGCAAGGGCAAGTTCGCCAGTGTGAGACAAGGCCGGGGTCTTGGAAGTGACAAGGAATGAGAACGATGGGCATTGACGCGATTTTGGCGGATCTGAAGGTCCAGGTCGATGAAGGCGATGTGGATACCGTCCTGGTCTGCATGGTGGACATGCAGGGTCGGTTGATGGGCAAGCGCTTTCATGCGGGTCATTTCGTGGCCGGCGCCTGGCGCGAGACCCATTGCTGCAACTATCTGCTGGCCACCGATCTCGAGATGGCGACGCCGGACGGCTATGCCTCGACCAGCTGGGAGCGCGGCTATGGCGACTATGTCATGAAGCCCGACCTCAGCACTCTGCGCCCGGTGCCGTGGCTGGAGGGCACGGTGATGGTGATGTGCGACGTGCTGGATCACCACACACACGAGGAGGTGCCGCATTCTCCGCGCGCCATTCTGAAGAAGCAGGTCAATCGCCTGAAGGCCATGGGCTATGAGGCGATGTGCGCGACCGAGCTGGAATTTTTCCTGTTCGAGAAGAGCTTTGACCAGATCCGCAAGGAAGGGTTCCGCGATCTGCAGCCCATCTCGGGCTACAACGAGGATTACCACATCCTGCAGACCACCAAGGAAGAGCATGTGATGCGACCGATCCGCAACCATTTGTGGAACGCGGGCATTCCGGTCGAAAACTCCAAGGGCGAGGCCGAGGCCGGGCAGGAAGAGCTGAACATAAAATACGCCCCGGCGATGCAGACGGCCGAGTATCACTCGATTGCCAAGAACGCCGTCAAGGAGATTGCATTCCAGCATGGCCATGCAGCGACCTTCCTGCCGAAATGGCATCACGACCGGGTCGGGAGTTCGTCGCATGTGCATCAGTCGCTGTGGGCGGACGGGCAGCCGGCATTTTTTGACAAGGCCGATCCGCTGGGCATGTCGGCGCTGATGAAGAACTACATGGCGGGCCTGCTGAAATACGCGGCCGACTATACCTGTTTCATGGCGCCTTACATCAACAGCTACAAGCGGTTCATGAAGGGCACCTTCGCGCCGACGCGGGTCATCTGGTCGGTGGACAACCGCACTGCGGGGTTCCGGCTGTGCGGGGATGGCACCAAGGCGGTGCGGGTGGAATGCCGGATTCCGGGTTCGGACATGAACCCCTATCTGGCCATCGCCGGAATGCTGGCCGCCGGTATTGCGGGCATCGAGGAAGGTCTGGAGCTGCAGCCGCCGACCAAGGGCGATGTCTACCAGGGGGATACGGGCATGATACCAGGCAACCTGCGCGCGGCGCGGGCCGCGCTGCATGGGTCGTCCATGCTGCGGGCGGCGATGGGCGATGACGTGGTGGACCACTATGTGCGCGCGGCCGAGGTCGAGATCGAGGAATTCGAGCGCGTGGTGACCGATTGGGAGATTGCCCGCGGGTTCGAGCGGGCGTAGAGGGCGGATGTGAGGGGCCAGCCCCTCACGCTCCCCGGGATATTTTTGGCCAGATGAAGCAGCGGGTCTGCTTTGCTTGAGGATGGAGTGACCAATGGGTCAGGTGTTGAAATGTATCTCGCCGATCGACGGATCGGTGTTTGCCGAGCGGGACACGCTGGATCGTGACGCGGCGTTCGCCGCAGCGGGTCAGGCGCGGGCGGCGCAGGCGGAATGGGCGGCGCGGCCGTTGCAGGAGCGGATCGATCTGGTGATGGCCGGCGTCGCGGCTGTGGGTGCGATGAATGACGAGATCGTGCCGGAACTGGCGCGGATGATGGGAAGGCCGGTGCGCTATGGCGGCGAGTTCGGCGGTTTCAACGAACGGGCGACCTATATGGCGGGCATTGCGCGCGATGCGCTGGCTGATATTGCCGTGGGCGAGGACGAGACGTTCAAGCGCTACATCAAGCGCGTGCCGCATGGTGTGGTGTTCGTCGTGGCGCCCTGGAATTATCCGTACATGACGGCGATCAACACAGTGGCGCCGGCCTTGATCGCGGGTAATACGGTTGTGTTGAAACATGCCACGCAGACCTTGTTGGTGGGCGAGCGGATGGCGCGTGCCTTCCACTCGGCTGGCGTGCCCGAGGACGTGTTCCAGAACCTGTTCCTGAGCCACGACGTGACCAACGATCTGATTGCCGGCAAGGCGTTCGATTTCGTGAACTTCACGGGCTCGGTCGCGGGAGGGCAGGCGATGGAGCGGGCGGCGGCCGGCACCTTTACCCCCGTCAGCACCGAGTTGGGAGGCAAGGACCCTGGTTATGTCATGGAGGATGCCGATCTGGATGCGGCGGTCGAGACGCTGATCGACGGGGCCATGTTCAATTCGGGCCAGTGCTGTTGCGGGATCGAGCGGATCTATGTGCATGAAAGCCTGTATGACGACTTCGTCGCCAAGGCGGTCGAGATCGTCAGGGGCTACAAGCTGGGCAACCCGCTGGACCCCGAAACGACGCTCGGGCCGATGGCCAACGTGCGCTTCGCCGACGAGGTGCGCGCGCAGATCGCCGAGGCCGTGGCCGCCGGTGCCGTGGCGCATATCGAGACCTTTGCCGAGGATGATGGCGGCGCCTATCTGACGCCGCAGATCCTGACCAACGTCACCCACGACATGCGCGTGATGCGCGACGAAAGCTTTGGCCCAATTGTGGGGATCATGAAGGTGTCCTCGGATGACGAGGCCATTGCCCTGATGAATGACAGCGAGTTCGGCCTGACCGCCTCGCTGTGGACGCGCGATGTCGAACGGGCCGAACGCATCGGCGAACGGATCGAAACCGGAACCGTGTTCATGAACCGTGCCGACTATCTGGACCCGGGCCTGTGTTGGACCGGGTGCAAGAATACCGGCCGTGGCGGCGGCCTTTCGATCATCGGATATCACAACCTGACACGTCCCAAATCCTACCACCTGAAGAAGGTGACGGGCTGAGGACGATTTGCCTGCCCCGGACCGACCCCCTCGCCGGGGCAGGCTTTAGACACAAGGAAAGCTGACATGAATCTTGTTGGAAACTGGTCCTATCCGACCACGATCAAGTTCGGCGCGGGCCGCATCAAGGAACTGCCCGAGGCCTGCGCGGCGGCGGGGATCAAGCGCCCGCTTCTGGTGACCGACCGCGGCCTGGCCGATCTGCCGATCACCGCCGCGACGCTGGACATTCTCGAGGCCGCCGGGCTGGGCCGGGGCCTGTTCAGCGAGGTCGACCCGAACCCGAACGAAAAGAACCTCGAGGCCGGTGTGGCCGCCTACAAGGCGGGCGGGCATGACGGTGTGATCGCGTTTGGCGGCGGCTCGGGGCTGGATCTGGGCAAGATGGTCGCTTTCATGGCCGGTCAGACCCGCCCGGTCTGGGATTTCGAGGATATCGGTGATTGGTGGACCCGCGCGGATGCCGAGGCGATCGCGCCGATCATCGCGGTGCCGACGACGGCCGGTACCGGCTCGGAAGTGGGCCGCGCCAGCGTCATCACCAATTCGGAAACCCATGCCAAGAAGATCATCTTCCACCCCAAGGTGCTGCCGACCGTCGTGATCTGCGACCCTGAACTGACCGTGGGCATGCCGAAATTCATCACCGCCGGGACCGGCCTGGATGCCTTTGCGCATTGTGTCGAGGCCTATTCCAGCCCGCATTATCACCCCATGAGCCAGGGCATCGCGCTGGAGGGGATGCGGCTGGTCAAGGAGTACCTGCCGCGCGCCTATGCGGACGGCACCGACATCGAGGCGCGTGCCCAGATGATGAGTGCGGCCGCCATGGGTGCGACGGCTTTCCAGAAGGGGCTTGGCGCGATCCACGCCATGAGCCACCCGATCGGCGCGGTGTTCAACACCCACCACGGCACCACCAACGCGGTCTGCATGCCCGCAGTTCTGGAGTTCAACGCGCCGGCGATTGCCGAGCGGTTTGACGCGGCCGCGGCTTACCTGGGCATTTCCGGCGGGTTTGACGGGTTCCGCGCTTTCGTGCAGGAGTTCAACGACACGCTGGGCATCCCTCGCAAGCTGTCCGATCTGGGTGTGACCGAGGACGCGATTCCGGAACTTGTAAAAGGCGCAATCGCCGATCCGTCCTGCGGCGGAAATCCCATCGAACTGACCGAGGAAAACCTGACCGGGCTGTTCCGGGCGGCGTTTTAGGTCGAAGCTTGGGTCCGGAGGCCAACACCGCCGGACCCCTGACCGAAAGGGGTTGTCGCGGATATTCGTGCCGGTCTTCACGGTGAGCCGTATGAAGAAAGGATTGATCCAGGGTGAAGAAACGAAAGCACCCCTCGCCAGAGTTCAAGGCCAAGTTTGCGCTGGAAGCGATCCGTAAGGCGATGACGCTGGCTGACCTGCCCAAGTAATACTGCGTTTCTGTCGTCAGGTATTTCGGAGCGGAAGCAAACTATGCCACCGTGAAGGCCAACAGTTACAAGTGGTGAGGGTTTGATATCCCATCGATTCCAAGGAACCTGAGTTGCGCGCTTCTGCGAGTGTTTGGTTTCTTAGCGAAGAGTGCGGCGTGACGTTGTCGTAGTCGTATCGCCTCGAAGCCGCTTCCGTCGCGCGTGTGAGGGGCGCGAAGGCGGCTCCGAGGAAAACAAGCTCTATAGATATACCTATCTCTATCTATCTTAGGGGGCGGAGCATGTGGATTGACATGCTGTGCAAAAAGCTTATAGCTAAAAGCATAAAGCTAAATGCTCGCCGCCATCCAAATGTGAAAGGTTAAGAGATGTCTATCAATCAAGTGATCGCCCAAATTAAGGACGCCATTGAGGACGCCCCCCGCAACGCCTATGTCGCGGAGCTGCATCTTCAAGTGATTAAGCACGCTGATGTGTTGCAGAGCGTAACCGGCAAGGAGTTCTGCGAAGCTCTAGGAATCGGAGCGTCATTCGGGACTGAGTTTGCTAAGATGAAGAAGATCGCACCAAGGCTGAAAGCAGCCGGTCTTGATGTAGCCAAACTCTAGGTAAGGATTCGGCCCGAAATGACCCGGATTTACCCCTGCCGTGCTTACTATGTGCTTACCGTAGCAGTAGGCACATTTGTGGAGGACTTGTAAGGTATTGAAATTATTGGTCGGAGTGAGAGGATTCGAACCTCCGGCCCCTGCCTCCCGAAGACAGTGCTCTACCAGGCTGAGCTACACTCCGACCGTGGCGCGTGATCTATACCCGGCGATTTGAATGTGCAAGAGGGATTCTTGGGGTAATGTGCTCAAAACTCTTCACCGGACACCGCCGTGGTCAAGGCAAGGGATCGGTTCGGTACAACCGGATCTTGGTGCCGCCGTGATCAACGACCGGCCCCGGTGCGATCAAGGGCAGGCGCGTCGCCCGCGCCAGCGACTGGCTGCTGGTCACGATCCCGACCCGCCAGCCCGAAAACCGGGCCATCAGTACCTTGCCCAGGCTGCCATAGAGTGACCGAAGGCGTTTTTCGTCGCCGATCCGCGCGCCATAGGGCGGGTTCACGATCACCAGCCCGGCTGGGCTGGCAGGCGGCTTGATGTCGCTGACCGCGGCCTGCCGAAACCGCGTGACCGTATCGACCCCGGCCCGTTGCGCGTTGGCCGCTGCGGTTTCGATCGCGCCCGCATTCCGGTCAGAGCCGTAGAACCGCAGCTCGGTCTCGGCGGCGACGTGCGGTTGGCGCATCCGGGCCCATTCCGCAGCCTCGAACGTGGCGAGATGCTGAAAGGCAAAGTCGCGCGACCGTCCGGGCGGAAGGCCAAGCGCGATTTCGGCCGCTTCGATCACGAAAGTGCCAGATCCGCACATCGGGTCCAGTACGGGCTCGGACCCGTCAAAGCCGCATTCGTGCAGGAACATGGCTGCCATCGTCTCGCGCATCGGCGATTTGGCCACCGCCGCCTTGTGGCCGCGTTTGTGCAGCGGATCGCCCGAGCTGTCGACAGACAGGGTGCAGATGTCCTTTTCGATTCGCAAAAGCACCCGCACTGGTGCGTCCTGGGCGATCGGGGCGCCGAGGGTTTCCGAGATCGCACCTTCGATGCGCTGACGCGCTGCACCAGCGTGGTAGATGCGGGATTTGCGGCTGGTGGCCTCGACCCTGACGGGCACGTCGGGGCGCAGAACGTCACCCCAGGGAAACTTGCGCGCGCGTTTGTCCAACTGGGCCAGATGGACGGCGGGGAAAGACCCCAGCCGGACCAGAACCTTGTTGGCCCCGCGCAGCATCAGGTTGGCGCGCCAGACCTCGGGCCAGCCGCCGCGCAGCACCACGCCGCCGGGCACGTGCTTCGCGCCGGCGAATCCGTTGCGGATGGTCTCGGTCAGCAAGGGCTGTTCCAACCCCGGCGTGGCGATCAGAAAGATTTCAAGCTCGGCTGTATCCATTCCGGGTGCATACACCAGCGCCTGTGGGCGTGCGACAGGAATTTGCGCCTACCGAGTATTTGGTATTTCGGCACATGAAAGCGCAGATTTTTTAGATTCCGGGCTGATTTGGGCGGTAACAGGTTTGCGTTTGGGCGCGGTGCCGCGTAAAGGGGCCGTAATCGGAAAGACGCCTGCGGATTTCGACCGGTCTGCGTCGCTTTTGCGACGGGGCGGGCCGAACTCCGCGCTATTCAGTGCCCGGGTCATCGGGCCTGCGTGGCGGGCGTAGGAAAAAGGCTTGGAAGAACGTAGCGACATGCAAACTTTCAAACTGAAAAAAGGGTTGGATCTGCCGATTCTGGGCGCGCCCGAGCAACGCATCCAGCCGGGTCCGAATTATTCGACCGTGGGCGTTCTGGGTGCCGATTACATCGGCCTGAAACCCCGCATGCTGGTGCAGGAAGGGGACACTGTCCAGCGCGGCACGCCGCTGTTCTGCCACAAGAGCGCGCCCGACGCGATGATGGTGGCGCCGCTGACCGGCAAGGTCGTGGCCATCAACCGCGGCGCGCGGCGCGTGCTGCAGAGCGTCGTCATCGAAGTCTCGGACCCCAACGACCCCGGCATCGATTTCTCGGGCGTGGGCGATGCCGAGACAGCGCAGGGTCTCACCGCCAAGCTGTGCGCCGCCGGCCTGTGGACCGCGTTCCGCACGCGGCCCTATTCCAAGATGCCGCAGCCGGGCACCCAGCCCGCCGCGATCTTCGTCACGGCCATGGACAGCGAGCCGCTGGCCGCCGATGCCGCGCTGATCATCAATGACGCGGCCGAGGCCTTTGCCGCCGGTCTGGCCGCCGTGGCCAAGCTGACCGAAGGCAAGACCTATCTGTGCCAGAAGGACGGCGACATGATCCCCGGCGCCGATCTTCCGGGCGTCGAGGCCGTGGCGTTCAGCGGCCCCCATCCGGCGGGCCTGGCCGGGACGCATATCCACTTCCTCGAACCCGTGACCGCCGAGAAAACCGTCTGGACCATCGGCTATCAGGACGTGATCGCCATCGGGCGGCTGCTGCAGTCGGGCCATCTGGACCCGAACGTAGTGGTGGCCCTGACCGGCCCCGGCGCGCGGCAGCCGCGTCTGATCCGCACGGTCATGGGCGCCTCGACCGAGGATCTGACCCGCGACGAGATCGCCATCGACGGCGAGGCCCGCATCATTTCCGGCTCGGTCCTGTCGGGGCGTCACGCCACCGGGCCGATCGCCTATCTGGGACGCTTCGCGCGCCAGATCTGCATCATCCGCGAGGATCACGACCAGATCCCGCTGGGCTGGATCCGTCCGATGCCGTCGAAATACGCGGTGCAGCCGGTTCTGGGCTCGGCCTTTGCCAAAAAGCTGTTCGAATTCACCTCCAACCTGAACGGCGGTCGCCGCGCCATGGTGCCCACCGGCACCTTCGAAGAGCTGATGCCGCAGGATTACCTGCCGACGCAACTTCTGCGGGCGCTTTTGGTGATGGATACCGACACGGCGCAGGCCCTGGGCGCGCTGGAGCTGGATGAAGAGGACATGGGCCTTGTGGGCTTTGCCTGTCCGGCCAAGTACGAATACGGGCTGGCGCTGCGCGACTGCCTGACCAAGATTGAAAAGGAGGGCTGATCCACATGGGTTTGCGCAACTTCTTTGACCGGATCGAGCCGCATTTCACCAAGGGCGGCAAGTACGAGAAGTTCTTCCCCATCTACGAGATGGTAGAAAGCTTCATCTACACTCCGAAAACCGTGACCACCGTGGCGCCGCATGCGCGGTCCTACGTGGATATGAAGCGGATCATGACCTATGTCGTGATCGCCACCATCCCCTGCATCCTGTGGGGCATGTACAACACCGGTTTTCAGGCCAACTCGGCTATCGCGACGCTGGGCCCGGAGTCGGCAACCGGTTGGCGCATCGCCATCCTGCAGGCCCTGGGCATTTCTCTGGACCCGTCCAGCATCTTTGCCAACGTGATGCACGGGTTGATGTATTTCCTGCCGATCTACATCGTCACGCTGGTCGCGGGGGGCATTTTCGAGGTGATCTTTGCCACCGTGCGCGGGCATGAGGTGAACGAAGGCTTTCTTGTCACCTCGATGCTGTACACGTTGATCATGCCGGCCACCGCGCCGCTGTGGCAGGTGGCGCTGGGGATTATCTTCGGCGTGGTCATCGGCAAGGAAGTCTTCGGGGGCACCGGCAAGAATTTCCTCAACCCCGCGCTGGTGGGACGGGCCTTCCTGTATTTCGCCTATCCCGCATCCATGTCGGGTGACTCGGTCTGGACCCCGGTTGACGGTTTTTCCGGTGCGACGGCGCTGGCGGTATCGGCGGCTGACGGATATCAGGCGTTGGCCGCTCAGGGCATCACCTGGTGGGATGCCTTCTATGGCACCATTCAGGGCAGCTTTGGCGAGACCTCGACCCTGGCCTGCATGATCGGTCTGGCCTTCCTGCTGGTGACCAAGATCGCCAACTACCGCCTGATCCTGGGCTGTCTGGCCGGCACCATCGGCTTTACCCTGTTGCTGAACCTGATCGGGTCGGACACCAACCCGATGTTCGCGATGCCGTGGTACTGGCACGTCGTGCTGGGCGGTTATGCGTTCGGTCTGGCCTTCATGGTGACCGAGCCGGTCTCGGCCAGCCACACCAATATGGGCCGCTATATCTATGGCGCGCTGATCGGTGTCATGGTCGTGCTGATCCGGGTCGTGAATCCGGCCTTCCCCGAAGGCATGATGCTGGCCATCCTGTTCGGCAACGTCTTTGCGCCGCTGATCGACTATTTCGTGGTGCAGGCAAACATCAAACGGAGGGCGCGTCGCCATGTCTGATACGCAATCCCCTGAACCCAAAGGCGTCATCGCCCGGTTCCTGGCCGCGCCGCCGGACTCGGTGGGCAAGACGATCTTCATCGCCGTCGCCGTGTGCCTCGTGGCCTCGATGATCGTGTCGGCCGCGGCGGTCAGCCTGCGCCCGGTGCAAGAGGCCAACAAGCTGAAGGACAAGCAGATCAACGTTCTGCAGGTCGCCGGCGTCTATGAACCGGGCATCGACGTGGCTCAGGCTTTTGCCGCGTTCGAACCGCACGTGCTGGACCTTGCGACGGGTGAGTTCGTCGACGACCAGTTCGACCCGGCCACGTTCGACGACATCGCCGCCGCCAGCGACCCCGAACTGAGCGAGCCTCTGGAAAACGACCCTGCCGGAATCGGCCGCAAGGCGAAATATCGCGTGATCTACCTGCTGCGCGACGAAAACGGCGCGCTGGACAAGGTGATCCTGCCGATCCACGGCTATGGGCTGTGGTCCACGCTGTACGGCTTCATCGCGCTCGAGGAAAACGGCAACGATATCTACGGGCTGCAATTCTATCAGCACGGCGAAACGCCGGGTCTGGGCGCCGAGGTGGACAATCCGCGCTGGAAAGCCCTGTGGAATGGCAAAAAGCTGCGCGACGATGCGGGCAATCTGCAGATCACCGTCGCCAAGTCCATGCCCGCTGCCGGGCCGGACTTCTACATCGACGCGCTGGCCGGCGCGACCCTGACCACGGTCGGCGTGGACAACCTGGTGAAATTCTGGATGGGAGACGCGGGCTATGGCCCGTTCTTGGCCAAGCTGCAGGCAGGAGAGATCTGATGTCACAGACCAAGAAAGATCTGCTGGTCGACCCGCTTGTCGACAACAACCCGATCACGTTGCAGGTGCTGGGCATCTGCTCGGCGCTGGCGGTGACCTCGTCACTGCAGGTGGCCTTCGTGATGGCGCTGGCCGTGACCTTCGTGACGGCGTTTTCATCCTTTTTCATCTCGATGCTGCGCAACCAGATCCCCAGTTCGATCCGCATTATCGTGCAGATGGTCATCATCGCGTCTCTGGTGATCCTGGTCGATCAGATCCTCAAGGCCTATGCCTTCGAGATTTCGAAGACGCTGTCGGTTTTCGTGGGTCTCATCATTACCAACTGCATCGTGATGGGCCGGGCCGAGGCCTTCGCCATGAAAAACCCGCCGGTGGCGTCCTTTATCGACGGTCTGGGCAACGGCATGGGCTATGGCCTGATCCTGATGCTGGTCGGCGTCATCCGCGAGCTGTTCGGCTCGGGCTCGTTGTTCGGGGTGACCATCCTGGAAACCGTGAACAATGGCGGCTGGTACGTGCCCAACGGCTTGCTGCTGCTGCCGCCGTCGGCCTTTTTCATCATCGGCCTGATCATCTGGGCCTTCCGCACGTGGAAGCCGAACCAGGTCGAGGAACGTGAATACAAGATCCAGCAGGTAGAGGCGCACTGATGGAAGGTCTCATCTCACTGGCCGTGAAGGCCATCTTCGTCGAAAACCTCGCGCTCAGCTTTTTCCTCGGTATGTGTACCTTCATCGCCGTGTCGAAAAAGATCTCGACGGCGCTGGGGCTGGGCATCTCGGTCATGCTGGTGCAGGCCATCACCGTGCCCACCAACAACCTGCTGCTGAACTATCTGCTGAAACCGGGCGCGCTCGCCTGGGCCGGGTTCCCGGATGTGGACCTGACCTTTCTGGGCCTGATCTCCTATATCGGAGTGATCGCGGCGATGGTGCAGATCCTCGAGATGATCCTCGATAAGTACTTCCCGCCGCTCTACAACGCGCTGGGTATCTTCCTGCCGCTGATCACGGTGAACTGCGCCATCCTCGGCGGCTCGCTGTTCATGGTCGAGCGCGATTACAGCTTTGCCGAGGCGGCGACTTATGGTCTGTCGTCCGGGTTCGGCTGGGCGCTGGCGATCACGGCCATGGCGGGCGTGCGCGAAAAACTGAAATATTCCGACATTCCTGACGGGCTGCAGGGCCTTGGCATCACCTTCATCACCGCAGGTCTGATGGCGATGGCCTTCATGTCCTTCTCGGGCGTCAAACTGTAAAGGGGCAGGGGCATGGAAACCTTCTCGCTCGGCGTTGTCCTTTTCACCCTGATCGTGCTGGCGCTGGTGGCCATCATCATGGTGGCCCGGTCGCGGCTGGTATCGACAGGCAACGTCAACATCACCATCAACGGTGAGAAAACCATCTCGGTGCCCGCCGGCGGCAAGCTGCTGCAGACGCTGGCGGCACAGAAACTGTTCGTCCCGTCCGCCTGCGGAGGCGGCGGCACCTGCGCGCAATGCCGGGTGCGTGTGCTGGAGGGCGGCGGCTCGATCCTGCCGACCGAGGAAAGCCACATCACCAAGCGCGAGGCCGCTCGGGGCGACCGACTGTCGTGCCAGGTGGCGGTCAAGCAGGACATGAAGATCGAGGTTCCCGAAGAGGTCTTCGGCGTCAAGAAATGGGAATGCACCGTCCGGTCGAACGACAACGTGGCGACCTTCATCAAGGAGCTGGTGCTGGAGCTGCCCGAAGGCGAGGACGTGAATTTCCGCGCTGGCGGCTACATCCAGATCGCCGCGCCTCCGCACGAGGTCGACTACAAGGATTTCGACGTCGCCGAGGAGTATCGCGAGGATTGGGACAAGTTCAATCTGTGGCAGTACAAATCCAAGGTGACCGAGCCGATCGAGCGCGCCTATTCAATGGCCAACTACCCCGAGGAAAAGGGCATCATCATGCTCAACGTGCGGATCGCCTCCCCCCCGCCGGGGTCCGAGGGCATCCCTCCGGGTCAGATGTCGTCCTATATCTTCAGCCTGAAACCGGGTGACAAGGTCACGATCTCGGGTCCGTTCGGCGAGTTCTTCGCGCGCGACACCGACAAGGAGATGGTGTTCATCGGTGGCGGCGCCGGCATGGCCCCGATGCGCAGCCACATCTTCGACCAGCTCAAGCGTCTGAAGACCAAGCGCAAGATCACCTTCTGGTACGGCGCCCGGTCGCGGCGTGAGATGTTCTATGTCGAGGATTTCGACCAGCTGGCCGCCGAGAATGAAAACTTTGAGTGGCACGTCGCCCTGTCCGACCCGCAGCCGGGCGACAATTGGGAGGGCTTCACCGGCTTCATCCACAACGTGCTGTACGAGCAGTACCTCAAGGACCACCCGGCGCCCGAGGATTGCGAATTCTACATGTGTGGTCCGCCGATCATGAACCAGTCGGTCATCAACATGCTGCTGGAACTGGGCGTGGACCGCGAAGACATCATGCTGGACGATTTCGGCGGATGACCAAACTTGAAACCGGCGCCCTGAGCGCCGGTTTTCTCATTCGCCGATGCCGTAATAGTCGCGATACCACGCCACGAAGGATTTCATCCCGTCCCGAATGTCGGTCTGCGGCTTGAACCCGGTCAGGCGCTGCAGAAGCGAGGTGTCGGCCCAGGTCGCGGGCACGTCGCCCATCTGCATCGGCATGTAGTTGCGAATGGCCTTCTTGCCGACTGCCTCCTCGATCGCCTCGATGAAATCCATCAGCCGGACCTTGTCGGAATTGCCGATATTGACCACCCGGAAGGGCGCGACGGGCGACAGGCTGTCGCCCTCGGCGATATCCGCCTTTGACGCAGGCCGTTCGGGCACCGCGTCGATCAGCAGGCGGATGCCGCGCACCAGGTCATCGACATGGGTAAAGTCGCGGTACATCTCGCCGTTGTTGTAGATGTCGATGGGCCGGTCGTGCAGGATGGCGTCGGTGAACTTGAAATAGGCCAGATCAGGCCGCCCCCAGTTGCCGTAGACGGTAAAGAAGCGGAACATCGTGGTCGGCAGGTCCCACAGATGGGCATAGGAATGGCCCATCGCCTCGTTCGCCTTCTTGGTGGCGGCGTAGATGGTCAGCTGGTGGTCCGCCTTGTCCAGCTCGGAAAACGGCATGTCCTCGTTCGCGCCATAGACCGACGATGTGGAGGCCATCAGCAGGTGCTCGACCTCGTGCGTGCGCGCCACTTCCATCACGTTGAACGTGCCCAGCACGTTGGATTCCACATAGCTGCGCGGGTTTTCCAGGCTGTAGCGAACACCCGCCTGCGCTGCGAGGTGCACGATGATGTCGGGCCGGAATTCCTCGGCGACCTGCATCAGGCGGTCATGATTTTCCAGCAGGTCCTCGGTTGCGGAAAAGCCGGGCGTCTGCAGCAGCATCTGATGGCGGCGCTGCTTGAGTGTGACGTCGTAGTAGTCGGTCATCCCGTCATAGCCGTGCACCTGGAACCCTTCGGACAACAGCAGCCGCGCCAGGTGAAACCCGATGAAACCCGCCGTTCCCGTCACCAAAACCCGTTTCATGCACTCTCCTGACCGCAGGTTCACCCGTTCACCATTCAGGGACCCTGTCATCCCGGCAAGGTCAAGCGGAATTTCTCCTGTCGCGCCGCTCAGTTAACCGTTGCTGCGCATAGGCCTTCCGAGTAGTCACGGTTTCAGATGTTCAGATCATGGATCAAAAAGCTGTTCGGCGCAGCCCCAACTGGCGACGTGGCCACGTTGGAACCAGATCATCGGTTCTACGCAGTTGGTGACATCCACGGACGGTTGGACCTGTTGCAACAGATTCTGACCATGCTGGAACCTGACGTCCCGATCGTTTTTGCCGGCGATTACATCGACCGTGGCGAACACAGCGCTCAGGTCCTGCACCACCTGCGCCATCTGACCTCCAGCGGGACGCGGCCGGTCGTTTGCCTTCTGGGCAATCACGAGGAAATGCTGTTGCGGTTCCTGGACGACCCCGAACGCACACACCGGTTGTGGATGCGTAACGGTGGTATTCAGACATTGCTGTCTTTCGGCCTGGATGGGATTGAGCCAGATATGGCGCCGGATCAGGCCATCGGTCTGGCGGCCCGATTGCGCCATGCGATGGGGGCCCAGCTGCTTGATTGGCTCAGGGACCGGCCCCTGTCCTGGTCAAACGGGAATGTTGCCGTCGTGCATGCCGCCTTTGACCCCGAAAGAGACCGAACTGACCAGCCTCGCGAAGTCTGTCTGTGGGGGCACCCGAATTTTCTAAAAAAACCAAGGCGGGATGGAGTGTGGGTTGTTCACGGCCATACAATCGTATCGACGCCCAGCATCCGGCACCGTGTCGTTTCGATCGATACCGGAGCCTTTGCAAGCGGTCGATTGACCGCCGCAGACATTCGCGCGGGCGAGATACGTTTTCTATCCACCGGATCGACCAGGGGATGAGACAGCGCCCCTAGCCGACGATCATCTGTTTCATGCGCAGGGCTTCGTATTCCAGTTCCTTGAGGCGGAACTGCACCACGTCGCCGATGGTAATCACGCCGCACAGATGCCCGTCGCGCAGAACCGGCATGTGGCGGAACCGTCCTTCGGTCATGGTTTTCACCACCTCGATCAACAGGTCGTCGGGCGTGCAGGTCCGCACCTCGCGCGTCATCAGGTCCTGAACCGACTGGGGCAGGGTCTGGCCAGGCGTATCGGCCATGCGGCGCACGATGTCGCGTTCCGACAGGATTCCCTGCAGCGCGCCGTTCTGATCGGTGACCACGACCGCGCCGATGCGCTTGTCCTTCAGGATCTGCACGACCGTGTGGATCGTGTCATCGGGCCGAACCGCGATCACGTCTTCGCCCTTGCCTTCCAGCAGCTTGGCCACGGTCGATTGGGTCTGCGACAGATTCGACTCGACCGACTGGCTGTAGGTTGCGCTCTCGGGCTTGTCGCCGCGCGTCGGGGGCTGGTAAGAGCTTGGGGCCATGGGCGGTCTCCTCCTTCACTGGTGCTGTCCTTTCACCTTACCCCAGGATGCGCACCTGTATAGGGTGCAATTTCCGAAAACCCGCGCAACCGCGCCAGACCAAAAGGAAACCCGGGCCGCGTGTCGAACCTGTATCTGACCCCTGCCGTTGCCGCGCTGATCTTTTTCGGGGTGGTGGTCTGTGGCCACAACTTCCGGAAGGCGTGGAAAGAGCAGCCCCCGGGCTGGCAGAAGCGTGCCTGGCTGTTTGGCGTACCGGCTGCGATCGGGCTGCTGGCGCTTGGCTTTCTGCCGCTCAAGGTCTGAGGCCGGTTTGACTCTGACAGGGGGCGCTGGCATATGCCGCTCGACACACTACCCGGAGATCACCCGATGCGCCGACTGCTTGCCCTGGCCCTGACCCTGTTCGTCGCTGGCTGCCTGTTCGACAAGGAACCCGAGGTGGTTCGCCTGTCGGGCGAAACCATGGGCACCACCTATCACGTCACCGCAATCGGCGAGGATCTGGATGAGGATGCCCTGTCCGCCGCCGTCGAGGAAACTCTGGCGCAGGTGAACGCCAAGATGTCCAACTGGGACCCGAATTCCGAGGTGTCGGTCTTTTCCGCTTCGGCCAGTACCGACCCGATGCCGGTATCGAAAGAGTTCGCCTATGTGATCGCGGCGGCCAACCATGTGCACCAACAAAGCGGCGGCGTGTTCGACGTGACGCTTGGCCCGTTGATCGAGTTGTGGGGCTTCGGCCCGCGCAAACCCGAAGACCCGGTACCGTCGGATGCCGAGATCGCGGCGGCGCTGGAACAGGTGGGGCAGGCGCGCCTGCTGACGCTGGATACGCAGGCCGGGACGCTGGCCAAGGCGCAACCGGGCGTGGGGATCAACCTGTCGGCCATCGCCAAGGGCTACGGGATTGACGCCGTGGCCGAGACGCTGCGGGAGGCCGGCATCGAGAACTACATGGTCGAGATCGGCGGCGATCTGGTGGCCCGCGGTCAGAACGACAAGGGCGAGGCCTGGCGCATCGGCATCGAAAAGCCCGAAACCGGGTCGCAGACCGTGCAGTTCATCGTACCGCTGGACAACCGCGGCATGGCGACCTCGGGCGATTACAAGAACTTCTTCGAACAGGACGGCGTACGCTATTCGCATATCATCGACCCGACGACCGGACGCCCGATCACG
Organism: Ruegeria lacuscaerulensis ITI-1157; assembly: GCA_000161775.1. Lineage (GTDB taxonomy): Bacteria > Pseudomonadota > Alphaproteobacteria > Rhodobacterales > Rhodobacteraceae > Ruegeria > Ruegeria lacuscaerulensis. The sequence goes on along the minus strand of GG704595.1, from coordinate 80,567 downwards.
CATCGGACGACCTCGGTCACGGTTCTGGCCGAAAACGCGATGATGGCCGATGCCTGGGCCACCGCGATGCTGGCGCTGGGGCAGGAGCGGGGGCTGAAACTGGCCGATCAGCTGGGTTTGGCGGTGTTTTTCATCTCGCGGGATGTGACAGGAGGCGAAGATGCCTATATCACGGTACAAAGCAGCGCGTTCAAGGATGCGCTGGGATCGAACTGAAGGGCGGGCCGGCCGATGAGCACCTTTATCCTCGCGTTTGTTCTGCTGCTGATCATCATGGTCGGCATGTCGCTGGGCGTAATGCTGATGGGCAAGACCATCAAGGGCAGTTGCGGCGGGCTGAACGCGATCTCGGGCGCCGACAAATGCGTGGTGTGCCAAAAGGACGTGGACCCCAACAGCCCTTTGCGTGACAAGCTGCAATGCAAGCGCGCCCGCCGGATGCTGGAACAGATGGAAAGCCAGGGCGCGCAGCACTGAATGGCCAAGGCCCGCAACATCCTGTTCATCATGTTCGACCAGCTGCGCTGGGACTACCTGAGCTGTTACGGCCATCCACATCTGCACACGCCCAACATCGACCGGCTGGCCGCGCGCGGCGTGCGGTTCACGCGGGCCTACATCCAGTCGCCGATCTGCGGCAGCTCGCGCATGTCCACCTATACCGGGCGCTATGTGCAGTCGCACGGCGCCTCGTGGAACGGCATCCCGCTGAAGGTGGGTGAGCTGACCATGGGCGACCATCTGCGCAAGGCGGGGATGGACTGCTGGCTGGTCGGCAAGACCCATATGCGCGCCGACGCCGAGGGCATGGCGCGGCTGGGCCTGGAACCCGACAGCCTGATCGGCGCGCGCGTGGCTGAATGCGGTTTTGACGTGTTCGAACGCGACGACGGCATGCGCCCCGAAGGCCCCGACGGGTTCTATGACCCCGACGGGGCCAAGTCCTATAACGCCTGGCTGGCCGACAAGGGTTATGACAGCGACAACCCTTGGCACGACTTTGCCAATTCCGGTCTGGATGAGGACGGCAACGTGTTGTCGGGCTGGTTCCTGAAAAACGCGCCGCAGGCCGCGAACATCGCCGAAGAGGACAGCGAGACCCCCTATCTGACCACGCGCGGCATCGAATTCATGGAAACCCATGACGGCCCCTGGTGCTGCCACCTGAGCTACATCAAACCGCACTGGCCTTATATCGTCCCCGAGCCCTATGCCTCGATGTACGGGCCCGAGTATGTTCTGCCCCCCAACCGGTCCGAGGCCGAACGGGCCGATGCGCATCCCGTGCTGAGCGCCTTCATGCATACCAAGATCGGCCAGACCTTCTGGCGGCAGGATGTGCGCGCGGCGGTGATTCCCGCCTATATGGGCCTGATCAAGCAGGCCGACGACCAGATCGGGCGGCTGCTGGACTGGATGGAGCAGACCGGCCGCATGGACGACACGATGATCGTGTTGACCTCGGACCATGGCGATTTCCTGGGCGATCACTGGATGGGCGAAAAGACGTTCTTCCATGACGCTTCGACCAAGGTGCCGCTGATCATCTACGACCCGTCCGAACAGGCCGATGCCACGCGCGGCACCACCTGCGACGCGCTGGTCGAGTCGATCGACCTGGCCCCCACTTTCGTCGAGGTCGCGGGCGGCGCGGTGCCCGACCATATCCTGGAAGGCCACTCGCTGCTGCCCATCCTGCACGGGCAGGCGGCTGAGACCCCGCGCAAATTCGTGATCTGCGAGTATGACTATTCGGCCTCGCCCATCGCGGAGACGCTGGGCGTGTCGGTGCGCGACGCGGCGATGTTCATGGTGGCCACGAAGAAGTGGAAGCTGATCCATTGCGAAGGCGGGTTCCGCCCGATCCTGTTCGATCTGGAGAACGACCCCGACGAGCTGACCGATCTGGGCGACAGCGCGGCCCATGCGGATGTGATCGCGCAGATGTATGACCACCTGTTCGCCTGGGCCCGGCGTCCGTCGCAGCGTACCACGCGCTCGGCGGCCGAGCTGGTCGAGATGCGCACCAAAAGTCGCGGCAAGGGCGTGATCCTGGGCGCCTATGACGAAAGCGACGCCCCGCCCGAGCTGACGGTCAGGTATCGCGGCCGCAAGGCGCGGCCCTGGCAGCAGATCAGGAAATAGCCCGACGCGGCGCGCATCGCCGCAAAAGGCGGTTCACGATGCGGCGGGCAGGGGATAGAAGAACGGACAAGAGCAGTTACCGGAGACCCGACATGAGCGCACCCAAACCCGTTGTCCTGTGCATCCTTGATGGTTGGGGCCTGTCCAAAGACACGCAGGCCAACGCGCCCTATCTGGCCCACACGCCCACATTCGACGCGATCATGTCCAAAGGCCCGCACGCGCGGCTGATCACCCACGGCCCGGATGTGGGCCTGCCCAGCGGCCAGATGGGTAATTCCGAGGTCGGGCATACCAATATCGGGGCCGGGCGGGTCGTGGCCATGGATCTGGGTCAGATCGATCTTGCGATCGAGGACGGCTCGTTCTTCGAAAATACCGCGCTGCAGGACTTCATCGCCAAGGTGAAGGCGGCGGGCGGAACCGCGCATCTTATGGGGCTGGTCTCGGATGGTGGGGTGCATGGGCATCTGAACCATATCGTCGCCGCCGCAAAGGCGATCACCGAGGCGGGCGTGCCGGTGGCCCTGCACGCCATCACCGACGGGCGCGACGTGGCCCCGAAATCGGCGCTGGAGTTTCTGGCCGAGCTGGAACGCCGCCTGCCCGCGAACGCGCAGGTGGTCACCGTGTCGGGGCGGTACTATGCCATGGACCGCGACAACCGGTGGGAACGGGTCGGTCGCGCCTATGACGCGATCATCAAAGGTGAAGGCGCGCGGGCTGATACCGCAAGCGCTGCGATTCAGGCCGCCTACGACCGGGGCGAAACGGACGAGTTCATCGCGCCCACGGTTTTGCCCGGCTACGAGGGCGTCCGCGACGGCGACGGCTTCTTCTGCCTCAATTTCCGCGCCGACCGTGCACGCGAGATCCTGCGCGCCATCGGCGAACCGGGATTTTCCGAATTCGACACCGGCCCGCGCCCGCACTTGTCGGCGCTGCTGGGCATGGTGGAATATTCCGATGGCCACAACGCCTACATGACGACCGTTTTCCCCAAGCGCGAGATCGTCAACACGCTGGGCGAATGGGTCGCCAAGCAGGGCCTGCGCCAGTTCCGTCTGGCTGAAACCGAGAAATACCCCCATGTCACCTTCTTCCTGAACGGCGGCAAGGAAACGCCCGAGCCCGGCGAAGACCGCTACATGGCCCCATCGCCCAAGGTTGCAACCTATGACCTGCAGCCCGAGATGTCGGCCGGAGAGGTCACGGACAAGTTCGTCGAGGCGATCGAGGCGGGCTATGACCTGATCGTCGCCAACTATGCCAACCCCGACATGGTGGGCCATTCCGGTGACCTGCAGGCCGCGATCAAGGCCTGCGAGGCCGTGGATCAGGGCCTGGCCCGCGTGGTCGCCGCGCTTGAAAAGGCCGGCGGCGCGATGATCGTGACGGCCGATCACGGCAATTGCGAAACCATGATCGACCCCGAAACCGGCGGCCCGCACACCGCCCACACGCTGAACCCGGTGCCCGTGGCGCTGGTCGGCGGACCCGAGGGCGCCAGCCTGCGCGAAGGTCGCCTGTCCGATCTGGCGCCCACGGTGCTGGACCTGATGGGCTTGCCCAAGCCGCCGGAAATGACGGGTCAGAGCCTGCTGTCATGAAGCTGCACGCGCTTCTTCTGGCGGTCCTGATGGCGGGGCAGGTGGCCCGGGCCGCGCCGGACCCCGCGCAGGCGGCGCTGGATGCGGCGCAGATGCTGGAACAGGCCTCGATCGCCCTGACCGAGGCCGAAACCGCCCGCGACCGCGTGCGCGCCCTGACCGAGACGATCCAGGCCTACGAGGCCGGGCTGTCCGCCATGCGCGACGGGCTGCGCCGGGCGGCTTTGCGCGAAAGCCAGCTGACCGCCGAGTTGAACGCGCGGGAACGCGAAATCCGCCAGTTGCTGGGCGTGCTGCAAACCATCGAGACCACCGCGCCGCCGGTTCTGATGCTGCACCCGGCCGGGCCGCTGGGGGCCGCGCGCACGGGCATGATGTTGTCCGAGGTCACCCCCGGCCTGAACGCCAAGGCCCAGGCGCTGGCCCGCGATCTGGACGAGGTGCAGACCCTGCGTCGCTGCAGCAAAGTGCAGCGCAAACTCTGACCGAAGGGTTGGAGCAAGTGCAGGACGCCCGCACGCGGTTGAGCGAGGCCATCGCCGACCGCACCGACCTTCCGCGCCGTTTCGTCGAGGACCCGGTGCGCACCGCGATTCTGATCTCGTCCACCGAAACGCTGGACGGGTTCGCCAGCGGCCTGGCCGAGATCTCGGCCGGTGAAATTGCCGAAACCGATGCCGACATTTCCGATCGCAAGGGCCGGATCCCGCTGCCGACGCAGGGCGTAGTCGTGCACCGGTCGGGGGAAACCGACGCGGCCGGCGTCACCCGGCCCGGCCTTGTTCTGGCCACCCGGCCGCGTGCGCTGGTGGTGTCGCCCACCGCCGCCACGATTCGCTATCGCGGGCCGCTGCTGGATCTTGGCAACCTGATCATCCTGGAACCGCAGCCGGGGCTTCTGTTCGTGTTCTCAGGATTGCAGGAGGTCTACGGCGAACCCGGACAGGTGATCCCCGAGGGCTCTCCGGTTGGGTTGATGCCCGGCGATCTGCCGGAAATCGGCGCGATTTTGTCAACAAGCGGTGATGGCACTGGAACTGATCGGTCAGAAACGCTCTATATAGAGGTAAGAGAGAACAACAGGCCCGTTGACCCGGAAACATGGTTCCGGACGCACAAGGATGGATAGACGCGCATGAAACGATTCGTGATGGCCGCTCTGGCCGGAACCCTGGCAGGGATCATCGCCACAACCCAGATCGCAGGGCCGCTGCTTGCGCAGGAGGCCGCCAACAAGGCCAGCGTCTACGAGCAGCTGGACCTGTTCGGTGACATTTTCGAGCGCATCCGCGCCCAGTATGTCGAAGAGGTCGCGCCCGAAGACCTGATCGAGGCGGCGATCGACGGAATGCTGACCTCGCTGGATCCGCATTCCAGCTATCTGTCGCCCGACGATGCCGAGCAGATGCGCGTGCAGACCCGTGGCGAGTTCGGCGGGCTGGGCATCGAGGTCACGCAGGAGGACGGGTTCGTCAAGGTCGTCTCGCCCATCGACGGCACCCCCGCGGATGAGGCGGGCATCGAGGCGGGCGATTTCATCACCCATGTCGATGGCGAAAGTATCCTGGGCCTGACGCTGGACAAGGCGGTCGATCTGATGCGCGGCCCGGTGGGGTCGGAAATCGTGATCACCGTGGTGCGCGAAGGCGAGCCCGATCCGTTCGACGTGACCATCATCCGCGATACGATCAAGCTGACCGCCGTCCGCGCGCGTACCGAAGGTCAAAGCGTGGTTCTGCGTGTGACCACCTTCAATGATCAGACCTATCCGAACCTGAAAGAGGGGCTGGAAAAACAGATCGCCGAGGCCGGCGGGATCGACAAGATCAATGGCATCGTGCTGGACCTGCGCAACAACCCCGGCGGTCTGCTGACCCAGGCGATCAAGGTCTCGGACGCGTTTTTGGACGAAGGTGAGATCGTCTCGACCCGTGGTCGCAACCCCGAGGATGGAGAGCGGTTCAACGCCACACCCGGCGATCTGGCCGAGGGCAAACCGATCGTCGTACTGATCAATGGCGGCTCGGCATCGGCGTCGGAAATCGTCGCGGGCGCCCTGCAGGATCATCGCCGGGCCATCGTCGTCGGCACCAAGAGCTTCGGCAAGGGCTCGGTCCAGACGGTGATGCCGCTGCGGGGGGATGGCGCGATGCGCCTGACCACGTCGCGCTACTACACGCCGTCGGGCCGCTCGATCCAGGCGCTGGGTGTCAGCCCGGACATCATCGTGGAACAGCCGCGCACCCGACCCGAAGAGGACGAGGCCGAGGATGCCAGCGCAGCCCGCACCCGGTCCGAGGCCGATCTGCGGGGCAGCCTGAACAATGACAGCCTGACCGAGGACGAGATCCGCCAGATCGAAGAAGATCGTGCCAAGGCCGAGGCCACCGCGGAACTGCGCAAGCAGGACTATCAGCTGGCCTATGCCATCGACATCCTGAAGGGCCTGTCTGCGTTCAACCCGACTGCGCGCGCATCGCAATAGGCACAGACATGGAAAAACCGGGGCCGCGCAAGTCGCGGCCCTTTCTTTTTTGCCGAGCGTTCGATCTTGTGAGGTTTTTTTCCCATCCCGCAGCACGGCGAAACCGATGCACCTCGAAGCGGACAGGGTGGCAAACACACAGATGACGTTCATGCCCGCATCGCACTCTGCGTTGACGGCGATTTTGAGTGTCTCGGGCTCGTTCGTTTCCAGCGTGGTCCTTGTAGCCTGCGCCGTCGGTGTCATGAGCGTCCCGGCATTGATCGCCCTCTGATTGGAAACCGACGTCTGAATGCCCTCTTTGTTCAGATCCCTGGCCACCCTCTTGGCCCACCCCGGCATCCTGCCCGTTCAGCAGCAGACGCACGGCCGGGCACGCGCCGCTGCCACTTTCTGCCGCGCCCAAGCACCGACCGGGAAACAAAGGTTTGGCGCGATGAAGCGCCGGACCGATGCAAACGGAAACACGGACAGCCCGACCAGCATTACCTTTCGGTAGCCGCCCGCGACCATGGTCATGGCAAAGATCCGCGCGCAGGTTTTCAGAACCCATTGGGTGCTGGCGATGTCGGTCACGAAAGGGTTCTCGATCGCGGGCATCAGCATCAAGGCACCGGCGCAATCGATCGTGATGCCGAAGGCGGTCACCTTCAACGCGGTGACCTTGATGGTACTGTCACGTCCCACGAGACTCACCGGCGTGTTGCCGTTGTCCCATCAAGGCACGAAGCCGATGAAAATCAGGCAACTTTCCGTGCACGACCAGGCAGGACGCATCATCCGGCCGGAAATGCCGCCTAGTCCTGATCGTGGTGCAAACGCCGCACCACGCGTTTCAGCATGTCCAGCTCGGCGCGCAGAAGGTTGACCTCGGCCCTGAGGTCATCAGCCGCAGGTGCGCCGGCAATCACCGTAAACGCACCCAGTGTTTCGTGGGTTTCAGCGTCTTGTATCGTCACGCCATGCACGCCCTCTGACAATAGCGCCGAGGGAACTGGCGCACGGACAGTCCAGCCCCCTTCGGCTTGGGCGACTTCGACCCCGGCGAGCGGCTCGTCCAAATAGCGCGCCTCGACCTGCGGACGAGATTGGCAGGCGATGAACCCCTCCCAGATGGCGTTCTGGAACCGGACTTCTGAAAGTTTGGCTTGCGACATGGAACGGCCTCTCACAAATCTGCTTGATGGTACCGGCACAGTGTCAGGTCACGCAGCACTACCCGGTTCAGACGCGGAGCCTGCAGGATCAGATCCAGCCAGATCTTGCTCACGCGCCTTTCATTGAATTCCAAATGAGCCAGATCGAAATCGACAAAGGAAACCGCCCGATCTGGCCGGATTTCCCGCAGGACCTGTTCTGTGTTCGGTCCGTGCTGAATATTGAGCCGCGCAAACAGGACGTCGGGATGTTCATGCCGGGCCATGACGCCGGCGCGGATCGCATGCTGTCGGGTCAGCCCTGCCGCTGCGGCGTCCGGCAATTCCACCGAAATGGAAAGAAAGGTTCCATGAAACTCGAAGGTTTCCACCGCCAGACCAAACGGGGCCAGGTCACTGTCATCCGAGTTTCGAATCTGACGCAGGCTGATTTCAGCCAGATGGCAATCATGGAACACGGCAACGCGATTATCCAACCGAGCCTTGCGGGGAACCGAAGCCAGGCCCGGCACCGTCATTGGCATACGCCACAGTTCGGGCCTCCAGGCCCAGTCGGTTCCCAATGGCTTGGGAAAGTGGTTCGGCCCGGTTGACGGATGCAGCAGCCGGCCATCGGCAACCTGGATCAGCCGGTCCAGGTGAACCCGCAGACCGCGCGCTTGATCACGCTGCCTCCGCAGCACGGGCAAGCTTGAGTTGTCGGCCTGCTCCGCGGCTCGCCGCCAACGTTGCAGAACCCTTCGATTGAGATAGTGATCCAGAATCCGTTGCATGGGCACCTTGCCAGAAACTGCACCTCTTTAGTCGAAATCCGCCCACGGGATAAACCCGCCAAACGCAACTGCCGCGCATCAATTCGCAAAATGTGAATGGTCGGCCACGCATTGCCGGGAGAAACCCGCACCGGCGCCGGCCCGTGTTCTTGAAATAGTCTCGGTCAACGCTTACCGTCAGGCTCCCGGTCGCCGCGGAGAGTCCGCAACGTACCGCAGACCAAGGAATACAAGGCAAGGCCGGGCATGGAACCCACTCTTTTTGCGTTTATTTGGAAGCATTCGAAGAAACAGCAGTTCTTTCTGCTGGCGCTGACCTTGCTGTCTTTTCCGTTTCTCTATGCTTCGCTGGAACTGCCCAAGAAAATCATCAACGATGCCATCGGCGCCACCGGAAGCACGGTGACGTTCTTTGGTATTACAGTCACCCAGGTCCAATACCTGATGATCCTGTGTCTTGCCTTTCTGGGCACGGTGATTGCCGGCGGCATCATGAAGATGCGGATCAACACGATGAAGGGCATTCTGGCAGAGCGTATGTTGCGTCGATTACGCTTTACCCTGATCCGCCGGATGTTGCGTTTTCCGAAACCCTATTTCTCGTCCACCAGCCAAGGCGAACTGGTGTCGATGATCACGTCCGAGGCCGAACCGCTGGGCGGGCTGATGGGCGACGCGATTGCGCAGCCGGTTTTCCAGTTCGGGCAGATGATGACCATCGTCACCTTTCTGTTCCTGCAAAGCGTCTGGTTCGGGTTGGCCGCGATCGCGCTGATCCCGCTGCAGGCCTGGCTGATCCCGCGCCTGCAGCGCCAGATCAACCTGCTGAACAAAGAGCGAATCCAGGAAATACGCCACCTGAGCACCGAGATCGGTGAAACAGCCGCAGGGGTCAGCGACCTGCGCGCAAACGGGGGCTGGCGGTACCGTCTGGCACAGTTCAGCCATCGGCTGGGGAGATTGTTCGAGATCCGCGTGAAGATCTACAACAAGAAGTTCTTCATGAAGTTTCTCAATAACCTGATCACGCAGATGACGCCATTTCTGTTCTATTCGGCCGGCGGCTATCTGGCGATCACGGGCGAGGTGACGGTTGGTGCGCTGGTTGCGGCCCTTGGGGCATACAAGGATCTCAGCGGTCCATGGCGTGAGCTGCTGACCTACTACAACCAGCTGCAAGACATGTCGCTGCGGTGGCAAGTCGTGACCGAGCGGTTCAATCCCGACAACATGATCCCCGAGGAACTGTTCGAAGGCGAACCCGAGTCCATCCCGCATCTGCGCGGCGATATCGAGCTGCGCAACATCACCGTGCGGGACGCGGACGGCAAAACCGTCCTGGAAGATATCGATCTGACCATTCCTGGCGGTGCCCGGGTGGCGATAAAGGCCTCGCAGGATTCCGAACGGCAGGCGCTTGCGGAATTGCTGATACGCGAGGTGCTGCCGGCGCAGGGCGAGGTCATCCTGTCCGGCCATCCTTTGAAATCATTGCACCAGGCCGTAATCGCGGCTCGGATCGGCTATGCCCACTCGCGGCCATATCTGTTCGCCGGCACCTTGGGGGACAACCTGCTGATGCCCCTGCGCACCCATCCGCAACATGAAGAAGATGCCCGCAAAGCGCCCTCAGGTTATCAGATCGAAGCCGTGAAGGCCGGCAACTCGCCCGACTCGGTGTCCGACGATTGGATCGATCCACGCATTGCCGGACTGCAAAGCAAGGACGAGATACGCGATTGGTGGTTTCAACTGGTCGAAGCGATGGGCATCGATGAATTCATGTTGCGCCGCACACTTCGATCGCAGTTCGATCCCAAGCTCCATCCCGATCTGGCCGAACGGATCGTCGGATTGCGGGACAAGGTGGCGCAGCGCCTGGCGGAAAAAGGATTGGAAAAATACGTGTACAGGTTCGATCCGGACCGGTTCAATCCTGCTGTACCTTTGGGCGGCAATCTTCTGTTTGCATCGCCTTCACGTGATATTTCGCCCGAATTGCTTGCTGGCGACGCCCGGTTTCTCGACATGCTCAAAGCGCATGATCTCGACAGGGACGCGCTGGCAATCGCCAGCGCCGTGCTGGACACGTTGAACCAGACCTTCGGTCGCGAAGGCGCTGATCATCCTCTGTTCCTTCGCCTCGGCATCTCGAAGGATCTGTACCATCGCCTTCTGGATATCGAAGAACGCCGCAGAAGCACCGGAGAGAGCAGCTTGACCGAGCGGGAGATGGCGCTCTTGCTGACGGTACCGTTCATGCTGACGGCCGAACAGATCGGACCGACCTTCCCCGAGGAATACAAGGAAAAGATCCTGGCGATTCGAAAGACCCAGGCACATCGCCTGCACGATTCTTTTGATGGTTTGTTCGTGCCGGTCAGCCCCGACACCTACGTGCCGCGCCTGACGGTGCTGGAAAACGCGATCTATGGCCGGATTTCGCTGACGGCCGGTTCCCACGCTGACGAGATCGAGGACGTGGTCGCCGAAGTTCTGAACGAGGCGGGGCTACGGCGACGGCTGGCAGCCATCATATATGATCTGCCAACGGGTCTTGGCGGCGCCAATCTGCCGACCGTGTTCCAGGAACGCGCGGCTTTTTCCCGCGCGGCCATCAAACGCCCGGACATTCTCATTCTGGACAAGGCTCTTGCAAGCCACGATTCCGAAAGCCGCCTGCAGACCCGGCTGAAGCTGCGCCGACTGTTGCCTGAATCGACCATGATCTTCATGGAGGATCATTTTGCCCACCCCGAGGCCTATGACCTCTACATCGAGATCAAGGACGGGCGCATCGACGGGGTCACTCGGTCGCAGGCATCGGTCGACGATGACACGGCCGGGGATTTCAGTCGCAAGCTCAAGGTCATCGGGGCCACCGACCTATTTGCGCGGCTGGACGCCAGGCACCAACGCTTGCTGGCCTTTTCTGCGCAATGGTATGACGCCGCGGCCGGACAAAAGATCTTTTCGCGCGGTCAGAACCCCGATGCGGCCTATCTGTGCATATCGGGTCTGGCCCGGCTGCAATGGACAATGGCGAATGGCGAAACACGCGTGATATCCGAGGTCGAGCCGGGACGATTGATCGGGGATCTCTCGATCATCACCGGAGCGCCCCGACAGCTCGATCTGGTTGCGGTAACCGATTGTTCCTTTCTGAGGATCGGGGCGGAAGAATTGCGCGCCGTCGTTGAAAGTGATGCAACCGTTGCCGTGCGCCTTCTCGAGACCGTTGCCGGATACCTCACCACGGTATCTGAACGCCTGCTGACGTCAAACACCCCACTCGAGCCGGACCCGGAAACCGAGGTCGGCAGATGAAACTGCGTGGACCCGCGCACTCGGCCTACGCCCCGCACGAAACCCTGGTTGCACCCGCGCGTCAGTACTCGGAACTCTGGCGGCTTCTGGCGGGATTGGTTCTGGTCGGGATCGTCATCATCACGATGAACCTGGCCCTTTTTGCAACGGTGGCAAACACCGGTTCAGTCGAACTGATTTCAAGTCTGCAAGGTGGCTCCTCTCCGGCGGCCATGTTGATTCTTCTGGCAAGCTTCGGCTTTGCCACGCTGGGCGTCGCACTGGCCGTGCGTCTGTTCCAACGCCGCGGTCTGGGAACCGTACTCGGGCCGCGGGGACAGGTGATCGATCAGTTTTGGCGGGTTCTGTCTGCCTTGTTGATTCTCGGCCTGGTTCTGGCCTTGCTTCCGCCCTACGATATGGGGGTTCCTCTGGAACCGAACCTGCCGGTCCTGCAATGGATTGCATTGCTGCCTTTTTCCCTGTCTGCAGTATTGATCCAGACAAGTTCCGAGGAGATTCTGTTCCGCGGTTACCTGCAGCAGTCCCTCGCTGCCCGGTTTCGCGCTCCATGGGTCTGGATGGGAATCCCCTCAATCCTGTTCGCAGCCGGTCATTACGCCCCCAACGCCGCCGGAGACAACGCCATGCTCGTGGCAGTCTGGGCCTGCGTTTTCGGGCTGCTCAGCGCCGATCTGACCGCACGTGCCGGAACACTCGGGCCGGCCATCGCCATGCATTTCGCCAACAACGCAATGGCATTGCTGGTCATTTCACTGCCAGACAGTCTCAGCGGGCTGGCCCTGTTTCATCTGCCCTTCGACATGTCTGATACAGGCATCCTGAGGCAATGGCTGATCGTGGATTTCGGCGTGATGATCGTCAGCTGGCTGGTTGCGCGTCTTGCGCTCAGGCGCTGATTGCATTTCCTTCCGTTGCGTCTTATTTGACTGCAACCCGCATCAGCAAGGTTCCGACATGAACTGGATCACGAACTACGTCCGCCCCCGGATCAACTCGATCTTCTCCCGCCGTGAGGTGCCAGAAAATCTGTGGCACAAATGCGACGAGTGCGGAACGATGCTGTTCCACCGTGAACTGGCGGACAACCAGAATGTCTGTACCCAATGCGGACACCACATGCTGATCACCCCGCGCGAGCGGTTCAAGCACCTGTTCGACGGCGGTATTTTTACCGAAGTCGCGGTGCCCGCGCCCAAGGAAGACCCGCTGCACTTCCGCGATCAGAAGAAATACCCCGACCGCATGAAGGCGGCGCAGAAAAAGACCGGCGAGAAAGAAGCAATGCTGGTCGCCACCGGCGAGATCGGCCGCACGCCGATCGTGGCTGCCGCGCAGGATTTCTCGTTCATGGGCGGGTCGATGGGCATGTATGTGGGCAACGCCATCATCGCCGCCGCGCAAGAGGCGGTAAAGCTCAAGCGCCCGCTGATCCTGTTCTCCGCCGCCGGCGGCGCCCGAATGCAGGAAGGCATCCTCAGCCTGATGCAGATGCCGCGTACTACGGTCGCCGTACAGATGCTGAAAGAGGCCGGCCTGCCCTATATCGTCGTTCTTACCCATCCCACCACCGGCGGCGTGACGGCGTCCTATGCGATGCTGGGCGACGTGCATATTGCCGAGCCGAACGCTCTGATCTGTTTCGCCGGCCCCCGCGTGATCGAGCAGACGATCCGCGAAAAACTGCCCGAAGGCTTCCAGCGCGCCGAATACCTGCTGGACCACGGCATGCTGGACCGCGTCACCAAACGGACCGAGCTGCGGGACGAGCTGATCACGATCACCCGGATGCTGATGGGGCTTCCTCCGGCGGTCAAAGGCGATCTGCCCGCCCCGAAAGAGGGCGCGGCCGAACAGCCTGACGCGCAGGCCAAGCCTGCCGAAGACCAGCCCAAAGAATGACCGCGCCCACATCCGACGTCATCCTCGACCGGATGATGGCGCTGCACCCCAAGATCATCGACCTGACCTTGGACCGGGTCTGGCGTCTGCTCGGGGCCTTGGGCAACCCGCAGGACAAGCTGCCCCCGGTGATCCACATCGCCGGCACCAACGGTAAGGGCTCGACCCAGGCGATGATCCGCGCCGGGCTGGAAGGGGCCGGGCTGACGGCCCATGCCTATACCTCGCCCCATCTGGCGCGATTCCACGAACGCATCCGCCTGGCGGGCGAGCTGATCTCGGAACCCGACCTGACCGCCGTTCTGGATGAGTGCTATACCGCCAATGGCAGCGAGAACATCACCTATTTCGAGATCACCACCTGCGCGGCCCTGCTGGCGTTCTCCCGCGTGCCCGCTGACTACACGCTGCTCGAGGTGGGGCTTGGCGGCCGGCTCGACGCCACCAACGTGATCGCAAAGCCTGCCGTCACCGTCATCACCCCGATCTCGATCGACCACGAACAGTTCCTGGGCAACACGCTGGCCAAGATCGCCGCCGAAAAGGCCGGCATCATCAAGCGCGGCGTGCCCTGCATCGTCGGCCCGCAGCCGGACGAAGCGATGGAGGTCATCGAGGCCACCGCCGCCCGCCTCGGCGCACCCTTGCTCGCCCACGGACAGCACTGGCACGTCCACGAGGAACATGGCCGCCTGATCTACCAGGACGAAAACGGCTTGCGCGACCTGCCGCTGCCGAACCTGCTGGGCGCGCACCAAGTCCAGAACGCTGGCGCCGCACTGGCGGTCCTGCGCCATCTCAACCAGGGCGACGATGCCTACGAGGCCGCGGTCACCCGCGCCGAATGGCCGGCCCGGATGCAGCGCCTTAAGACCGGCCCGCTCGTCGAACAGGCGCCTCAAGCCGAACTCTGGCTGGACGGCGGCCACAATGCCGCCGCCGGGCACGCGCTGGCGGATGTTCTGGCCAAACTGCCGCCGCGCCCGACGCACCTGATCTGCGGAATGCTCAACACCAAGGACGTAACCGGCTACCTCGCGCCACTGGCCGAAAAGGTCAGTTCGCTTACGGCCGTGTCCATCCCCGGCGAGGCCAACACGCTCACTGCTGCGGAAACCGCCGCCGCCGCGACTGCCGTGAACCTGCCCGCGACCACCGCCGACAGCGTGGCCGAGGCGCTGACCGCGATCACCGCCCGCGACCCACAGGCCCGGGTCTTGATCTGCGGCTCGCTCTATCTCGCGGGGAACATCCTGCGCGAAAACGGCTAAGGCTTCATCTGGCCGAAAATATCCCGGGGGAGTCGCGCACAGCGCGACGGGGGCAGCGCCCCCTATTTTCCCCAATCCTGCGCTTGCATCTCCCGCAGGCGCGATGCCGTGCGCTCGAACTCGAACGTTCCCTCGCCCTCGACATACAGCATCTCGGGCTCCGCCGCCGCCGAACAGATCAACCGCACCTTTGCCTCGTACAGCGCGTCGATCAACGTCACGAACCGCTTTGCTTCATTGAAATTATTGCGCGACAAGCGCGGAATATCCTCCAGAACCAACACTTTGACTGCCTCGGCAACTGCCAGGTAGTCCCCCGGCCCCAGCATCCGTCCGCACAGATCATAGAACGAGGCCCGTGCCACACCGTTGCGAAACGCGGGCAATACCACCTCGCGTCCCTTGACGTGCAGGGTCAGCGGTTCGGCCGGCCCACCGGACAGGTCGGCCCACACGGCCCGGATCTTCTCTCGCGCCTCGGGTCCGATGGGTGTGAAATAGACCGGCGAGCCCTCGAGCCGGTTCTGCCGGTAATCCGTGGGCGAGGTCAGCTCCCACACCTCAAGCTGCTGCTTGATGTGGTGGATGAAGGGCAGGAACAGCTGACGGTTCAGGCCATCCTTGTACAGATCGTCTGGATGCCGGTTCGAGGTGGTCACAACGACGACGCCCCCCGCATGCAGCATGTCGAACAGCCGTCCGACGATCATCGCGTCGGTGATGTCGGTGATCTGCATCTCGTCAAAGGCCAGCAGACGCACGGATTTCACGACCGAGGCCGCCACCGGCGCCAGTGCATCCTGAACGCCGGTTGCGCGCGCCTGATGCATGCCGGCGTGGATTTCCTGCATGAAGGCATGGAAGTGGACGCGCCGGGCCGGAACATCGCCCAGCGTTTCGACGAACATGTCCATCAACATGGACTTGCCGCGACCCACACCGCCCCACAGGTACAAGCCCTTGGGCGGCGGCGGTGCCTTGCGGAACAGCCCGCGTTTCACCGGCGCGGCCAGAGCCGCCCGGATGCGCTCGAACTGAGGCAGAACGGCCTCTTGCGCGTCGTCGCGGTTCAGGGTGCCATCGGCAACGCGGGCCTCGTACAACGAGATCATGTCGGTCATGGCCCGAGCCATAGCGCCCGCCCGCGCCGTTGAAAAGCGGGCATCCGCCGGTGCGCATCAGTTTTGGTTTACCGTGGCCGCAAAACGCCTGAATTGCCGGGCGTATCCATGCGGATACTGTCGGCGGGCGGCGCATGGAATTTTTGCTGATCAGCCGCGTCAAGACTGGAGGCACCCTGCTGGCCGGATGGACGGGCAGCCCTTGCCCCAAGAAATACCTTCTGGCGGCGGTCTATGCCGGTCGCACGAGCGCCGCTGCGGTGTCGATCCTGTTTCCGATCACGCCGCTGACCGTGATCCCGTTCACGCTGGTCAAGGGATGGACGTGGCCGTCGGCGCATTCAGCGCGATCGTGCACCTGCCGATCCGCGAAAACCGCTCCGCGCAGCCCGTTGCCGCCTAGGATCAGGCGGCCTCGTCCGGGGTCAGCAGGCCTTCGGCCACCAGCCTTTCGGCCCAGCCCTGCGGGCCGTCGAAATGGTGGGTCTGCCATCCACGGCCACGGGCAGTTTCGATATTCTCGATCCGGTCGTCGGTGAACAGCAGCGTCTCGGGTGGCAGGCCGCAATCCTGTTCGACCATCTGGTAGATCGGCTCATGCGGTTTCACCATCTTCATCCGCCCCGAGACATAGTGCCGGTCGAACTCGTTCAGGAACGGATAGACGGTGGTGGCATAGTCGAAATTCTGCACCCCGAAATTGGTCAGCGCAAAGACCGGCACGCCCTTGGCCCGCAGCGCGCGCTGCAACCGGACCGAATGCGGGATCTCGGGCGCGGCCAGTTCGATCCAGTTGTCGTGCCACATGCGGATTTCGTCGCGCCATTCGGGGTATTTCTCGGCCCAGCCATAGATCGTGTCGGTGAAGTGATGCCCCTGATCGACCAGGTCGTTCATGCCGTGCAGATCGACGGCCGAGAACATCTCGCGGCGCCGGTCCTCGCCGATCACGCGGTCATAATACCGCTCGGGCTGCCATTCGATCAGAACGTTGCCGATGTCAAAAACGACCGCTTCTACGGGCATGGGGGTTCCTGTTCGCTTGTGTTGCGTTTGGGGCTGACTGAACCAACCCGCCGAGCGGGATGCAAGGCCAATCTCAGCCGCGCAAGGCGGCGCGCATCTCGCGCTCGAGCGCGTCCAGAAACCGCGATCGGTCGGCCTTGGAAAACGGTTTGCCACCGCCCCCGGCGCCCAGCGGGTTTGCGGCGCGCAGATCCGCCATCAGATCGCGCATCGCCAGTTGCTGGCCGATATTGGCGGCGGTGAAGGCTTCACCGTTGGGACGCAGCACCCGCGCGCCGGCCTCGACGCATTTGGCGGCCAACGGGATGTCCGAGGTGATGACGATGTCGCCCACGCCGCACCGCTCGGCGATCCACTTGTCGGCCTCGTCAGCGCCTTGCGCCACGGTCACGATCTGAACCAGCGGGTTGGCCGAGGGGCGCAGCCCGCCATTTGCGACCACCACCATCGGCACCTTGTGCCGCGTGGCGACGCGTTCGGCCTCGGCCTTCACCGGGCAGGCGTCGCCATCGACATACAGGGTCGTCACGCCTGCTTGGCCTTTTTGGGCGCCAGCTTTGCTGGCCCGGGCGCATCGGATTTGCGCACCTTGAACTCGTCCGGGATCGGCATTCGGTTGAAGGCGTCGAGCCCGGCGATCTTGTAGGCCTCGGCCAGGGTCGGATAGTTGAAGGTGTTCTGCACGAAATAGTCCACCGTGCCCTTCAGGTTCAACACCGCCTGGGCGATGTGGATCAGCTCGGTCGCGCCTTCACCGACGATCTGCACGCCCAGCACCCGGCGGGTTTTCAGCGAGAACAGCATCTTCAGCATCCCGTGCTCGAGCCCCATGATATGCCCGCGCGACGTCTCGCGGAACCGGGCCACGCCCACTTCGTAGGGAATGCCACGTTCCTGCAGCTCTTCCTCGGACATGCCGCAGGTCGAGATTTCGGGCACCGAGTAGATGCCATAGGGGAACCACGGGCTTTCGGGCAGGGTGGGGGTCTCAAGCGCGTGGCAGGCCGCGACCCGGCCCTGCTGCATCGAGGTCGAGGCCAGCGAGGGATGCCCGATCACGTCACCGGTGGCATAGATATGCGGCACCGAGGTCTGATAGGTCTTGCGATCCACCGAAATGCGGTTGCGGTGGTCGGTCTCGATCCCAACCGCACTCAGATTCAACGACGAGGTGTTGCCCATGCGGCCCGCCGCGAACAACAGCATCTCGGCCCGGACATGGCGGCCATTGGCCATGGTGATCTCGACATGCTTGCCGGCGTCCTCGATCTTTTCCACGGCCGAGCCCAGGCGCAGGTCCACCCCGTTTTCACGGATCTGGTGGGTGAATTCCTGGATCAGGGTCTTGTCGATGAAATCCAGGAAGGTCTCGCGCGGCTCGATCAACGTCACCCGCACGTCCAGCGCCGAGAACATCGTGGCGTATTCCACCCCGATCACCCCCGCACCGATCACGCAGAGCGAGCGCGGGATCTCGGCCATTTCCAGGAACTCGTCGCCATCGACGATGGTCTTGCCGTTGAAGGGCACGTAATCGGGGCGATAGGTCTTGGTCCCGGTGGCGATCAGGAACTTCGCAGCCGTCAGGCGGGTCTTGTCGCCCGCATCGGCGGTGACCTCGATCTCGTGCGGGCCGACAAAACGGGCCACGCCGTCCATGGTTTCAACGTGGTTGCGGTTGAACTGGTGTTCCAGAACGTCAACCTCATAGTCCAGCGTCATGTGCAGCCGGGCCTTGAGGTCCTCGGCGCGGATCTGGTCCTTGACCCGGTACGAGCGGCCGTAAAAGCTGCGCTCGCGCCAGCCCGACAGGTTCAGCACCGTTTCGCGCAGGGTCTTCGACGGGATCGTGCCCGTGTGCACCGACACACCGCCCAAACGGTCACGGCGGTCGACCACCAGAACCTTGCGCTTCAGCTTGCCCGCCTGAATTGCCGCCGCGCGGCCCGATGGACCCGAGCCGATGATGATCAGGTCATAGTCGTATTTGCTCATCCCTCAGTCTCCGTACAGGGCTTCGGCGTGGAAGGTGACGTGGTCCTCCATGAAGGTGGACACAAAGAAGTAAGAGTGGTCATAGCCCGGCTGCAGGCGGTTTGTGGCCTGCTGGCGTCGCTCGGCGATGGCCTGGGCCAGGGCCTCGGGGCGCAGCAGGTCGATGAACTGGTCGTTGGTGCCGGTGTCGATCAGGATCGGGCCGTCAAAGCCCTTTTCCTTCATCATCAGCGTCGCGTCATGTTTGGCCCATGCGGCCGGGTCGTCGCCCAGATAGGCGCTCAGCTGCTTGCGGCCCCAGTCGCTGGCCGTGGGGTGCGAGATCGGCGCAAAGGCCGAGACCGACCGGAACCGGTCCGGCAGGTTCATCGCCAGCGTCAGCGCGCCGTGGCCACCCATCGAATGGCCGGTGATGGCCTGCCGGTCGCCGTCGATGGCGAAGTTTTCGACCAGCAGCGCGGGCAGTTCCTCGGCCACATAGTCCCACATGTTGAAATGCGGCGCCCACGGCGATTGCGTGGCGTTGACGTAGAACCCGGCGCCTTGGCCTAGGTCGTAATCCTCATGATCGGCGACCCCCTCGCCACGCGGCGAGGTGTCGGGGAAGACCAGTGCGATGCCTTGTTCGGCGGCCCAGCCCTGTGCGCCCGCCTTGACCATCGCGTTTTCATGGGTGCAGGTCAGGCCCGACAGATACCACAGGACCGGAACCGGGCCGTCCTTGGCCTCGGCCGGCAGGAACAGGCCAAAGGTCATGTCGCACTCGCACGCCGACGAGGCGTGGCGGTACACGCCCTGCACGCCACCGAAACAGGCGTTTTCGGAAAGGGTTTCCATCTGGCATCATCCTTATGTTGGCTTTGCGCCATGGCTAACGGGCAAGGGACGCCGCGTAAAGTGCGGCGGGCCGGGAACGCGGTTTTTTTGTCCTGCGTCAGGGGGTCCCGACCCAGGCGATCACCAAGGGAATGGTCAAAATGCTGACCAGGGTCGACAGGAAGATTGCCGCCGAGGCCCGGTGCGGGGCCACTCCGTAGTGCGCGGCCAGCATGTAGACATTTCCGGCCACGGGCAGGGCGGCGGCGGAAATGGCGACGGCGGCGGCAAAAGGATCGGTCGGCAGCAGCCACAGCAGCACCACGGCCACACAGGCCGGATGCACGGCCAGTTTGCAAAAGCTGAGCCACAGCGCGATCTGAACCCGCTCGGCCGATTTGCTGGCCAGCGAGGCACCGATTGCGAACAGCGCCCCCGGCGTGGCGGCGCCGCCCAGAATGGTCAGAAAATCGTTCAACGGGTCAGGCACCGGCATCTGCAGGGCCGACCAGATCAACCCGGCCGAGATCGAGACGATCATGGGGTTTTTCAGCAGCCCGACTCCGATGAGCCGCAGCGTGCCAACCGTCAGCTTCCCATCCCGCCCGCCATTGATCAGAATCACGATCAGCGAGGAAAACACCACAAGATCGACCGTCAGGACCAGCATGACCGGCCCGATGGCGGCCTCGGAAAACAGCATGGCCAGCATCGGCAGACCCAGAAAACCCACATTGCCGATGGCCGCGCATTGCGCCTCGACCGCCGCGGTGGGGATGTCGAGCCCGCGCAGCCAGGCCACCAGCGTCGCCAGCGCGTAAACGCCCGCCGTGCCGATCAGATAGCCCAGCATCAGCCGCGCATTGAAGATCTCGGCAAAGGGCAGCGTGGCGGCAAAGCGGAACAGCATCGCCGACAGCGCGAAATAGAACACGAACTTGGTCAGATAGGCCGTTGCGTCCTCGGTGAAGAACCGGCTGCGCCCGGCCCAGTATCCCAGGCCGATGATCGCAAAGAAGGGCAGGGTGCGCAGAAAGATATCGACCATGGCGAAGTGGTAACATGATTTGACCGCTTCGCAAGCGGCGTCTCACCCGCTGCCGATCAATATCCCCGCCGCCAGCACCATCGCCCCGCCCAGAACCACTTGGAAGGCCGCGCGGAAGAACGGGGTTTCCATGTACCGGTTCTGAATCCATGCAATGGCCCACAATTCGACGAACACGATGAAGAAGGCGATGATTGTCGCGGTCCAGAATTCGGGGATCAGATAGGGCAACGCATGCCCCAGCCCGCCCACGGTGGTCATCACCCCCGATGCCAGTCCGCGTTTGACCGGCGATCCGCGGCCCGACAGCTCGCCATCGTCCGAGGCGGCCTCGGTGAAGCCCATCGAGATGCCCGCCCCGACCGAGGCGGCGAGACCCACCAGAAAGGTCGTCCATGGATCATGGGTAGCGAATGCGGTGGCAAAGATCGGCGCCAGTGTCGACACCGATCCGTCCATCAGCCCCGCCAGCCCCGGCTGCACCCAGGTCAGAACGAATTGGCGGTGTGCGATGGCCTTCTCGGCCTCTTTCTCGTCCTGGCCCAGATGGGCCTGTTCCAATTCGTTTGCCGTGGCTTGGTGCCCGGCCTCGGCCGCCGCCAGATCGCCCAGCAACTGACGGGTCGCGGCGTCGGACGTGCGCGCGGCGGCGGCCAGATAGAACCGCTCGGCGTCGCGCTCCATCATCTCGGCCTCTTCGCGGATGCGCTCGATGCCGAGATTTTCGACCAGCCAGATCGGGCGACGGGCGTAGAACCCGGCGACATGTTCGCGGCGGATCAGGGGAATGACCGGGCCGAATCGCTTTTCATGCAACGCGATCAGGCGACGGCGGTGCTCATCCTCTTCGGCGGCCATGCCATCGAAGATCTTCGCCGTGGCCGGATAGTCGGGCCGCAGCATTTCGGCGTATGACCGATAGATCCGCGCGTCGTCCTCCTCGGAGGAAATCGCAAGCGCGAGGATTTCCTGCTCGGTCAGGTCCTTGAAGTGTTTGCGTTGGGTGAAAAACCGCATCTCTGCCCCACTCTTTAGAATGGTTCTAACATATCCAGTGCGGCAGGGCTTTCAACCCTTGCCGAAATGCGTTGAAACTGAACTGTCCGGTTTATAGATTTGCAGCACCACCCAACCAAGGAGACACCATGACTCAAGCCGCCACCATCGTGCGTACCGGACGAAAATTCGACCAGGTTCTGAAAGGCGCCCGAGAGGTTTTCATGGCGGACGGGTTCGAAGGCGCCAGCGTCGATGACATCGCACGCGCGGCGGGCGTTTCGAAGGCCACGCTGTACAGCTATTTTCCCGACAAGCGGCTTCTGTTTTCCGAGGTGGCGCAGACCGAGTGCAGCCGGATGGCGGAAAACGTGCTTGCGATGATCGATGAATCCAAGCCGGTGCGCGAGGCGTTGATGATTGCCGCCACGCATCTGACCCGGTTTCTGGTCTCGGATTTCGCGCAGCAGGTGTTCCGCATCTGCGTGGCCGAGCGCGACCGGTTCCCCGAACTGGGCAAGGCGTTCTATGAGGCAGGCCCCGCCAAGGGCCAGCGCCAGATGGCCGAATATCTGGAAAAAGCCGTGGCCAAGGGCGAGCTGGCGATTGATGACGTGCATTTTGCCGCCGAACAATTCGCCGAACTGTGCAAGGTGCGTCTGTGGACGCTGGCGGCTTTGGGGATCCAGACCCGGTTTTCGGACGAGGAAATCGACCGCGTGGCAACGAATGCGGTCGACATGTTCATGGCGCGTTTCGGCACCTGACCGAGCGGATCAGCCCGCCAGCCCGACAAGGGCAACCCCCGCCGCCATCAACACCGCGGCCCCCAGCCTGCGCACCCAATAGCCTTCGTGCAGGAAGACGAAGCCTATCAGGGCCGCAAAAATCACCGAGGTTTCCCGCAACGCCGAGACCGCCCCCAGCGGTGCGAAATTCTTGGCATAGAGCACTAGCCCATAGGCCAGCATCGACACGAAACCGCCCAAGATGCCGATCGCCCAGGTGCGCGGCGGCAGATGTGCCAGAACCTGCCGCCGTCGCAGGCCCACGAACCCGGCGATGAACAGGTGCAGAAACGCCCCCCAGGCCCAGTAGCTGAGCGTGTTTCCAGACAGCCGCACCCCGATGCCGTCCACAACCGAATAGACCGAGATGCAAAGTCCGGTACCCACCGCAAACCCAAGCGCCGCGCCGCCGACCCCTTGCCGGAGTGAGCTCCAACTGCTGAGCTGGATGCCGACCGCAATAAGTCCGATGCCGATCCAGGCTTGCAGGGGCAGAACTTCGTCGACCAGTAGAAAGGCCCACAGCGCGACCAGCGCCGGAACGATGCCTCGGGCGATCGGGTAGACCACGCTGAGGTCGCCATGCTGATAGGCTTTGCCCAGCATGAAGTAATAACCGAAATGCACCAGGGTGGACAAAAGGATGTAGACAAAGCTGTCGCCGCCCGGGAAGGGCAGAACAAGGATCATGACACTGGCCGGGATCACATGCCCGAAGGCCACAAGCCCCAGCGTCGTCGTCCGGTCGCCCGCGGTTTTGACGATGGCGTTCCAGACGGCGTGCAGGATGGCAGCCGAAAGAATGATCGCGACGACAAATGGACTCACCGGCGGTCCTCAGGTGATGGGGCGGCCCCAAGCAGGATCGGCCCGGCTGCAACTTTCGCGCACCGGGCTGTCGGCGGGGCCGCGCCGGTGGTCGATTCCGGTTACATCGGATGGGCCTTCGCGCGCAAGGTTCCCAAGTCTGGAACAGCAAGAGTCCAAAGGCGCGTTGCTGGTCTTAAGCCGTTGCACGCCGTCCGGCGTCGATGCCGGCGATCTTGTCCAACAGGTCGATGATTTCACTTGTTCCGCTGCCGCTTCGCAGGTTGGTGAATACGAATGGCCGTTCGCCGCGCATCCGGGCCGCATCGCGCTGCATCACAGACAGGTCCGCTCCGACATGCGGGGCAAGGTCGATCTTGTTGATGATCAGGATGTCAGAACGGGTGATCGCGGGGCCACCCTTGCGGGGGATCTCTTCGCCCGCGGCCACGTCGATCACATAGATCGTCACATCCGCCAGTTCCGGGCTGAAGGTGGCCGACAGGTTGTCACCGCCGGATTCGATCAGAACGATCTCGACCTCGGGGTGCCGGCGCACCATCTCGGCCACCGCGGCCAGATTGATCGAGGCATCCTCGCGGATCGCTGTATGCGGGCAGCCTCCTGTTTCCACGCCGATCACCCGGTCCTGCGGCAGGATCTGCATGCGCATCAGCGCCTCGGCGTCTTCCTGCGTGTAGATGTCATTAGTGATCACCCCGATCGAGTGGGTATCGCGCAGCGCGCGGGCAAGGGCGGCGGTCAGGCTGGTCTTGCCCGCACCGACCGGGCCGCCGATGCCCACCCGCAGAGGGCCGTTCATGCTGCTCATGTGCGGAAAATCCTTGGTTGTTGGGTTTCATGTTGCATGGCCGCGATCTCGGCCAGAAAGGCGGTGCCGGACAGGGCCGACAGATCGGCCTCCACTGCCGCGTGCGCCTGAAGTGCGCACAAGGGCGCCATGTCTCGGACCACCCCTTGCGCAGCGGTCTGGCCCAGGGGCATCAGCCGCTGCGCGGCCGAAACAAGATTGCTGATGAACGCATGCAGATACAGCCGCGCGGTCGGCTCCACCGACAAACCGACGTGGCGCGCGGCGCAGCCGACGGCGACGGGATAAGTCAGATCCGCCAGTTCGATGCCCCAGACTGCAGCCGTCACACCGCTGAAGGCCGCGCCCTGTTGCGCAGTCTCGAATCTGCGCTCGAAGGGGCCGGCGAAGGCGCGGGCCATATCGTCAAGTTCGGCCACGGCCAGCTCGGATTCGGCGCGCCAAGCGGCAGTCAGAAACAGGGCATCCGACCATCCCGCACCGTATTCCAGCACGTCATGCAGCCAATCCCGCAGGCTGGCTGCATCGTGCACCGCGCCCGATTGAACCAGTCGTTCCAGCCCATGCGAATAGGCAAACGCCCCGACCGGGTAGGCGGGTGACAGCCATTGCGTCAGCGTCAGCAGATCAAGGTCAGTGGCTGTGGCCATGCGTCCGTCCGTGCCCATAGGCGCCGCCTTCGGGGCTGAAGGGTGCGCGGATGTCTTGCACCGTCGCGCCAAGCTTCAGCAGCATGTCGCGGATCACATGGTCGCGGCGGATCACCAGGCGTTCAGGCTCGATCTGGCAGGGGGTGTGGCGGTTGCCGATATGCCAGGCCAGCCGGGTCAGATCTGGGCCGGTGACGGCGAACAGGTCCTCTTCGGCGGCGACCACCTCGATCAGGCGGCCATCGGCCAGTTCGAACGCGTCCCCCCCGTCCAGCGAGGTCGTCTGCGACAGATCCACCAGGAACTCTTCGTTCTGGGCGGTGCGCAGCATCCGACGGCGCAGAAAGCGGTCTTCGTAGTTCAGCGTCACGGTGCCATGGGTTTCGTCCCAGTCACCGTTGCGGCGGATTTTCTGTGATGTGGCAAACATCGAGGGTATCCCTTTTCAGAACAGGAAATAGCGTTGCGCCATGGGCAGAGTTTCGGCGGGCTGGCAGGTCAGCAATTCACCGTCGGCGCGCACCTCGTAGGTTTCGGGGTTCACGTCGATCTCGGGCAGGGCATCGTTGAGCCGCAGGTCGCGCTTGCCGATCGCGCGGGTGTTGCGCACGGCGACGGTCTGCTTGGCCAGGCCCAGACGCGCCGCGATGCCGTCCTCTTGCGCGGCTTCCGACACGAAGGTCACCGCGCCCTGTTCGACCGAGCGGCCATAGGCCCCCCACATCGGCCGGGAATAGACCGGCTGAGGCGTAGGGATCGAGGCGTTCGGATCGCCCATCTGCGCACAGGCAATGGTGCCGCCCAGCAGCACCATCTCGGGCTTCACGCCGAAAAAGGCGGGGTTCCACAGCACCAGATCGGCGCGTTTGCCTTCCTCGACGCTGCCGATATGGGTACCAAGCCCGTGCGCGATGGCCGGGTTGATCGTGTATTTCGCGATATAGCGGCGCACGCGGAAATTGTCGTTTTCGCCCGTTTCCTCCGGCAGGCGCCCACGTTGTTTCTTCATCTTGTCGGCGGTCTGCCAGGTGCGGATCAGCACCTCGCCCACGCGGCCCATCGCCTGGCTGTCGGACGCGATGATGCTGAACGCGCCCATGTCGTGCAGAATGTCCTCGGCCGCGATGGTCTCGCGCCGGATGCGGCTTTCGGCAAAGGCCACGTCCTCGGGGATGGATTTGTCGAGATGATGGCAGACCATCAGCATGTCCAGATGCTCTTCGACCGTGTTCACGGTGAAAGGCCGGGTCGGGTTGGTCGAGGAGGGCAGCACATGCGCCTCGCCGCAGATCTTGATGATGTCGGGGGCGTGGCCGCCGCCCGCGCCCTCGGTGTGGAAGGCGTGGATCGTGCGGCCCTTCATGGCGGCCACGGTGTGTTCGACGAAGCCACTTTCGTTCAGCGTGTCGGTGTGGATCATCACCTGCACGTCCATCTCGTCGGCCACCGACAGGCAGCAATCGATGGCCGCTGGGGTGGTGCCCCAGTCCTCGTGCAGTTTCAGGGCGCAGGCCCCCGCCAGGACCTGTTCGCGCAGGGCCGCCGGTTGCGAGGCGTTGCCCTTGCCCGCAAAGGCTAGGTTCATCGGAAAGGCATCGGCCGCCTGCAGCATGCGCCCGATATGCCAGGGGCCGGGCGTGCAGGTGGTGGCCAGCGTGCCATGCGCCGGGCCGGTGCCGCCGCCCAGCATGGTGGTCAGGCCGGAATGCAGCGCATCCTCGATCTGTTGCGGGCAGATGAAATGGATGTGGCTGTCGAACCCGCCGGCGGTCAGGATGCGGCCCTCGCCCGCGATGGCCTCGGTGCCGGGGCCGACGATGATATCGACGCCGGGCTGCGTGTCGGGGTTGCCCGCCTTCCCGATCTTGGCGATGCGCCCGTCCTTCAGACCCACATCCGCCTTGTAGATACCCGTCCAGTCAACGATCAGCGCATTGGTGATCACGGTGTCCACCGCCCCTTCGGCGCGGGTGGCCTGCGACTGGCCCATGCCGTCGCGGATCACCTTGCCGCCACCGAACTTGACCTCTTCGCCATAGATGGTCAGGTCGCGCTCGACCTCGATGATCAGGTCGGTATCGGCCAGCCGCACCTTGTCGCCCGTGGTGGGGCCGTACATGGCGGCATAGTCGGAACGTTTGATCCGGGCTGGCATCAGAGGTCTCCCATGACTGCGCCGTTGAACCCGAAGACGCGCCGCGCGCCGCTGATCGGGATCAGTTGCACCTCGCGCCGCTGACCGGGTTCGAACCGCACGGCGGTTCCGGCGGCGATGTCCAGCCGCATGCCGCGGGCGGCGGCCCGGTCGAAGTCCAGCGCCGGGTTGGTTTCGGCGAAATGATAGTGCGAGCCCACCTGCACGGGCCGGTCACCGGTATTGGCCACCATCAGGGTGATTGCAGCCGCGCTCGCGTTCAGCGCGATCTCGCCGGGGGCGGTGATGACCTCTCCGGGGATCATTTGCGCGCCTTCAACCAGATCGCGACGCCGCCGATCGCCAGCAGCAGGACCAGCACCAGCCAGGTGCCCGAGTCATGCGGGTGCAGGTGCGGTCCGTCATGCGCCAGGGCGGGCGCGGCCATCAGGGCGAAGGGCAGGGAAGCTAGGTGTTTCATCGTCATCTCCTTCAGCGGATGGGGTTGTGGACGGTGACCAGCTTGGTGCCGTCGGGAAAGGTGGCCTCGACCTGCACCTCGTGGATCATCTCGGGGATGCCGTCCATGCACTGATCGCGAGTGATGACCTGCGCGCCGGCCTCCATCATGTCGGCGACCGAACGGCCGTCGCGGGCGCCCTCGACCACGGCATCGGTGATCAGCGCGATAGCCTCGGGGTAGTTCAAGCGCACGCCCCGGGCCAGACGCTTGCGCGCCACCTCGGCGGCCATGGCGATCAGCAGTTTGTCTTTTTCACGCGGCGAGAGTTGCATGTCAGATCATCCAGGGTCTTGGCAGGGAATTGCGGGTCAGCCGGTTCAGGATCGGCACAAGGGTCTGGCGCAGCGCGAAACCGTCGGGCGCCAGCAGGCGCATCAACAGCATGTCATCACCCACAAGGCTGACGCCGCCGGTGTCAGGCAAGGCTGCGCGGATCGGGTCCAAATGCGCGGCGGCATCCGGGCGGATCAGTATCAGGCTGCTGAGCGCGCCCGCGCCGCCGCCAACGCCCGGCCGGGCCATTTCCGCCGCCAGATCACCGGTCAGACGCAGCGCGTCCAGATGGGCCAACCGGCCCGCGCGCCAGATTTCGATGCGGTCTTGGAAGTGGGCCGATGTGACCTGCTCGCCCATTGCGGTGCGTCCGAAGATCAGCGATTCCACCAGCAGCAAGCCGGCATCGAGGGCCAGATCGGCGCGCAGGCGGCGGTCGATCGCGCAACCATCGAAAAGGATCGTCTCCTGCGGTAGCCAGTTCAATACGCCGCCTGACTCCACGGTCAGATGTGTCCGAATCCGGCCCGGAATTGCTCCGGACGCGCGATAAGCCCGCTCGGCCGCCTGCGTGGTCAGGGTCAGATGTGCATCTGCCTGAACGCTGGCTGAAAGGTCAAAACTGTCTCCGCCGGTGACGCCGCCGGCGGTATTGACCAGAACGGCCTGCATGTCCGCGCCATCACGCCGAGGAAACAGCAGCTTCAGCGACCCCTGCTGGCGCAGGTCTTGCAACTCGGTCCGGCCCGCGCGGCCAACCACGGACACAGCACCCCGCCCGACAGCACGGGGAGGCGCGGCGATCGCTTGCGCGGGAGTTATTGCGGACAAAGAGGTTATTGGTGGCTCCGGGCGAAAGGACTGTCGGATGCGAAAGCACCACAGCCTTTTCCTGGAGTCAGTGCAGCCCGGCAGAGGCAATTGGGCCAGAACACTCGTTCGCCCATTTCCTAGGCATTATTTCCCCCGTCGCCCGAAAAATAAGCATTGCCTAAATGCGTGTGACAATCCGGCCCTCGGCCCCCAAGCCAAATGAAAAGGGCGGCCAGATTGGCCGCCCGATCCGAAGTCTGTCGCCGGTCAGAGCGTGATGCGGAAGGCCGCGAAGCCGTCGGCCCCGTCGCCTGCATCTTCCAGCGCCAACCCTTTGACGTCGCTGATGTAATCGCGGGCCTTGGGACCGGTTTCGAACAGAACCGTGGTGTCCCCCAGCGGTGCGAAGGACCAGTTGCCGTCGGCCTTGGGGTCGATCGTGCCTTGCTCGACGATATAGCGCACGATCACGTCGCGGTTGGTGTCGGGGGCCTCGAACACGATGGTGTCGCCCATCGCCCCCGGGAACGATCCGCCGCCCGAAGCGCGGTAGTTGTTGGTGGCGATGATGAATTCCATGTCGTCGGTCACCGGGGCACCGTCGAACTGCAGGTTCACGATGCGCGCCGCGTCGGGGTTGATCTCTTCGCCTTTCGGGCCAAAACGCGAGGGCTGCGAGAGGTCGATCTGATAGGTCACGCCGTCGATCACGTCGAAATTGTAGGACGGGAATTCGGGGTTCAGCAGCAGCGCATCCTTGGCGCCCGGCTCGATCTGGTTGAACATCCCGGCCGAACGCTCCAGCCAGCCGCGCAATTGCGCGCCGTTCACCCGCACCGCGCGCACGGTGTTGGGATAGAGATATAGATCGGCCACGTTCTTGATCGCCACATCGCCCACCGGCACGTCGGTATAGTATTCGGGCCCACCCCGGCCACCGGCCTTGAACGGCGCCGCCGCCGACAGGATCGGCAGGCCTTCATGCTCGGTGCCTTTCAACATCTCTTCGACATACCATTTCTGCGCGATCGACACGATCTGGACCGACGGATCATCGGCCACCAGCGCGAAATAGCTGTGCAGCGGGGCCGAGGTCTTGCCCACCGCGCGGCGCACATAGGCCAGCGTTTCCTCGTGATCCTGCGCGACCGAGGCCAGCACCTTGGGGTCGTCCTCGACCAGCGCAGTGATCGAGCGGTCTTCGTTGCGCTTCGAGATCGGCCGCGCCTCGGAGGTGGTGGTGACCACGCGCCATTCGTTGCCGTCGCGTTCCAGCAGCAGGTCGAGCACGCCCAGATGCGACCCCCAGAACCCGCCCATGACGGCCGGCTTGCCCATCAGCGTGCCTTTGTCCACGTCAACGCCCGCACGGTCGGCGAAGGTGGGCGAGGGGAAGACCAGGTGGTTGTGCCCGGTCACCAACGCGTCGATGCCATCGACCCCGGCCAGCGGAACCGAGGCGTTCTCCATCCCGTCCACGTGATCGGCCGCGCCGATGCCCGAATGCGACAGGGCCAGGATCAGATCGCAGCCTTGCTCTTTCATCTCGGGCACATAGGCCTTGGCGGTCTCGACGATGTCGCGGGCCTGCACGTTGCCTTCCAAGTGGCGGCGGTCCCAGTTCATGATCTGCGGCGGGGTGAAGCCGATGACGCCGATGCGGATCGGCTGCTTGCTGCCGTCGCCCAGCTCGATCTCGCGGTCGAGGATGACATAGGGCTGCACCAGCGTCTTGTCCGCGCGCGGGTTGGCGCCCTGTTCCTTGGCGATATTGGCCAGCACGATCGGGAACTGCGCCCCGGCCAGCGATTTTTCCAGAAAGCTCAGGCCATAGTTGAATTCGTGATTGCCCAGCGTCGCGGCATCATAGCCCAACGTGTTGAACGCATTGATGATCGGGTGGGTGTCGCCGTCGTTCATACCGCGCTCGTAGGCGATGTAGTCGCCCATCGGGTTGCCCTGAAGAAAGTCGCCATTGTCGACCAGCATCGAGTTGGTGGCCTCGGCCCGGATCTGGTTGATGATCGAGGCCGCGCGCGACAGGCCCACCGTATCGCGCGGCTTGTCGGCGTAGTAGTCATAGGGAAAGACGTGAACGTGAATGTCGGTCGTTTCCATGATCCGCAGATGCGCCTGGTTGCTTGCGGCGGCGGCGGAGAACGGGTGCAGGGAAACCATGGCGACGCCGGCCGTGGTGGTGGTCAGGAATTGACGCCGTGACATCGCGAATTTGCTGGATGGGGTCATGGGGCACCTCTCGAAATAAATTGGTCGACGCATCATCTGAACGTCCAAGACGACAATGATGTGACAGCGCGGCCCGAGGGGATCACCGGGCACGCCGATTTCAGACTGACCGCTTTTGACACCCGAGTAAAGCGTCCTCCCGGCCATTGACCCGAGCTTGGGCCGTGCGGCGCCTTAGGTGATGTGGAGCGGGCCCGGGCTGGCGTGCCCGGGCCGCGGCCTCAGTCCTTTTTCACGTCACCGGCAAACCGCGCGGCGTTCTCCCGCACAAAGGCGCTGGCATCAGCCGTGGCATCCCAAAACTGAGGATTGGCCTTGGGAATGGTCAGCGCCTTCTGCACTGCGGGGCGGGCATCGATGCGGTCGAACCATGCGTTCAGATGCGGAAGGTCATCGACCTGCACCCGCGCCCAGACATAGGCCCGCGCCCAGGGGTACAGCATCATGTCCGCGATCGTGTATTGCCCCGCCGCGATCCAGTCGCGCCCATTCAGGCGATCATTCATCACCTCCATCAGGCGGCGGCTTTCGTCCACGTATCGGCGGATCGAGAACGGTTCGGTATGGCCATTGGGGGCGGCAATGTGCTGGAAATACATGGCCTGGCCCATCATCGGACCCACATGCCCGACCTGGAACAGCATCCACTGCATCACCTCGGACTGCTGCACCGGATCTGAGGGCAGGAACTGACCGTATTTCTGCGCGAGGTGCCACAGGATCGCGCCGCTTTCGAAAATCGCTCGTCCTTCGGCCCGGTCCTCGATCACCGGGATCTTGCCGTTGGGGTTCAGCGACAAGAACGCGGGCGTCTTTTGTTCCTGCTTTGAAAAGTCGATAGGGGTCAGGTCGTAGGGTACGCCTGCCTCTTCCAGGAAAATCACCGGTTTGTAGCCATTCATCGTGGCCGCGGTGTACAGGTGGATGTCAGGCCGCGACATGCGCGATCTCCTCGAAATGCTCTTTCAGATGTGCGTCGAACCGCTGGAAATCCTGCTCGATCATGGGGTTCTTCATCACGTCGAAGGCCGCAAAGGTGGGCAGAGGTTGCATCGCCAGAAACTTGGCGTTCAGGTGCATGGGCCACAGCAGGTCATCGACGCTGGCCCCGGCAAAGAACGGCTCGGCCGGGTTGTCGAATGCCTCACGCGGGGCGTTGAAGGTGACCGACAGCATGTATTTCGTTCCGTGCAGCAGGCCTCCGGTGCCGTAATTCGCCTTGGGCGCCTCGGCGGTCCGACCGTCGCCGGCCAGCAACCGGCCGTCCATGCCCGCGGTATAGACCTCGTCAATGTATTTCTTGAACACCCACGGTACACCCATCCAGTTCACCGGAAACTGCATGATGACCACATCCGCCCAGACATGGGCGTCAATCTCGGCATTGATGTCGTATCCTTCGGCAACCGTGGTCACGCGCACCTCGTGGCCCATGCCGGTCAGCGCGTCCTGCGCCCGTTGCACCAGCGACGCATTCAGGCGGCCAGGTGCGAATTCATAAGGCTGCGTACCGTTCACGATCAGGATCTTGCTCATGTCCATATCCTTGGTTTTGAAACTGCTTGCCCCTTGACTTCGGTCGGGGTGAAACCGAACTTGAGAACAGCAGTGATGAATTGCAACCAGTTTACTTTTTGTAACCTGCGACTGGACTGGAGAAGGTGATGCGTGCCCGTATCGAACAGGACGACCAAGGCAAGCGGCAAGCTGTGGATGCGTGCCGCGAACCATGCCCCATCGAGCGCGGCATGCGGATCATCGGTGGCAAGTGGACCGGGTCGATCCTGTGGCACCTCAAAGACGAGCCGGTGCGGTTCAACGACCTGTCGCGGATGATCGGTGGCGCCAGCAAGAAGATGATCGCCGAGCGCCTGCGCCAATTGGAGCAGAATGGGCTGGTTCGCCGCGAGGTGCTCGAAACCTCGCCGGTGTCGGTGCAATATTCCGTGACGGATCTGGGGCGCACCGCGCTGGGTTTTCTGGACGAGCTGCGAAAATGGAGCGCGCAGTTGCCCGTCTCTGAGGGATGAGCCGCCGCGGCGCTCAGCCAGTCGGGACCGGCCCGGTGGTTTCGCGAGCGATGAAGCGGGCCGAGACCTCGGAAACGGTGGCGGGCATGTCCGGGTCATTGATCCGGTCCAGCAAGCTTTGCGCCAGTCTGCGGCCCAGCCGTTTGGGTGAAACCGCCATGGTGCTGAGGGCCGGGATGGCAACCGAGGCGTCCTCGGTATCATCAAAGCCGATGATCGACACATCGCGCCCGGGCTCCAGACCGGCGCGCATCAGCCCGTAGCAGGCACCCAGGGCGACCATGTCGCCGTTGCAAACGATGGCGGTCACCTCGGGGTGGGCGTCGCGCAGCTTCAGCATCTGCTCCATCCCTGCGCGCTTGGTGTCGGGCGAGGGCCAGATGACAGGCGCGGCCAGCGATCTGGCCTGAACGGCGCGTTGGTACCCGGCAATCCGATCCTTGCGGACCGGGTTCATGCCGGTGCCGCCGAAAAACGCGATGTGCCTGTGGCCCAGATCGGCCAGATGATGCGTGGCCGTTTCGGTCGCCTCGGCATTGCGGATGCCGACATGGTCGAAATCGGGGCTGATGTGGCGCAGGAACGTCACCGTGGGCACCCGGTGAGTGCGCAGCAGGTCCAGCGTCTGCGCGCTGGTTTCCAGCGCAGGCACCCACAGCAGGCCGCCGCGCCCGTTGCGGATGAAATCCCGCAATTGCCTGCCCTGCCGGTCCGCGTCGTCGCGCGTATCAAGAATCGAGACCAGATACCCCTCGGCCTCCAGCAACTCGACCGCGCCACTGACGACTTCGGCGTTGAACGGGTTTGCGAACTGGTTCAGAACGAACCCGATTTCCCGGTTCTCGCCCGATCGCATCGACGCTGCGCGCGAGTCGGTGACATAGTGCAAGGCCTCGGCCGCCTGCAGCACCTTTTTTCGGGTCTGATCGGAAATCCGCCCGGTGCCGCGCATCACCTGACTGACCGTCGGAATCGAAACTCCGGCGGCTTTGGCGACACTGGCGAGGGTGGGTTTGGCGGGCATTTCTCGGACTTCGGATATATCGTTGCATCATCAAAATGCCCAACCCACATGGGTATTGCAACGAGCAATTCCCACTATTTTCTGAAGTTCAGACCAACCGATTGGAAAATATTCGTTGACGCGAGATATATCGTTATACCATGCTAATGGCATCGCCTGGGGTGAGTCGCCGCACGACACGCACAGCAAACCGACCCCACCGGGCAGAACGGGCAAAAGGCCCAATCGAAACTCTGGGAGGAGTCCATGTCAATTCAATCCAAGCTGGTCGGTGCCGCATCCGGCCTTGTTCTGGCCCTGGCCACAAACGTGGCGCAGGCCGAGGTTCTGTTCTGGTCGACACAGGCCAAGCCGGTCGAAGAGGCGCAGGCCATGCGCGAACAGGTTCTTTCAGGCTTCGAGGGTGGCGTGGACTACCAACCCAATGACGCAGGTCCCTGGCTGACGCGCCTGCAAGCCGAATTGCAGGCCGGCTCGGGCACGATCGGCGTGCTGGGCGCGCTGCATGGCGATTTTTCGGCGATGAATCCCGATGATCTGGTCGACCTCGATGATCTGGGCATCGCCTCGGCCTCGGACACGTTCAATGAACTCGCCAAGCTGGGCACAGACAGCCTGCAGTATATCCCTTGGATGCAGGCCAGCTATATCATGGCGGCCAACAAAGAGGCGCTGCAGTATTTGCCCGAGGGCGCCGACATCAACGCGCTGACCTATGACCAGTTGATCGCTTGGGCGGCCAATGTGCACGAGGCGACGGGCGAGCCGAAATTCGGCTTCCCGGCCGGGCCCAAGGGCCTGAAGCACCGCTTCTTCCAGGGCTATCTGTACCCGTCCTACACGAACGGCGTGGTGCGGACCTTTGCCAGCGACGATGCCGTGACCGCGTGGGAAAAATTCCGCGAGCTGTGGACGCATACCAACCCGGCCTCGACCAATTTCTCGTTCATGCAGGAACAGTTGTTGTCGGGCGATGCCTGGATCGTGTTCGACCACACCTCGCGTCTGGCGCAGGCCTTCAACGAGCGGCCCGATGACTTCGTGGCCTTCCCGGCCCCGGCGGGCCCGACCGGGCGCGGCTTCATGCCGGTTCTGGCTGGGGTTGCGATCCCCCGGACGGCCCCCGACATGGAGGCGTCGAAGGCTCTGGTCGCCTATATGATGAAACCGGAAACCCAGATCGCCACGCTGCGTGCGACGAACTTCTTCCCGGTCGTCGCGGTTGACCTGCCCGACGACCTGCCGCCGGCCGTCAAGGCCGCAGGCGACGCGGTCGCCAAGATGAGCGGCTCGGCTGATGCCAACCCCGGCCTGCTGCCCGCGGGACTGGGCGACAAGGGCGGTGACTTCAACCGTGTCTATACCGACGCGTTCGAGCGGATCGTGCTGGCCGGTCAGGACATCCGCACCGTGCTGGACGATCAGAAAAGCGCGCTGGAGGCGATCATGCAGGAAACCGGCGCGCCCTGCTGGGCTCCGGATGCGCCTTCGGACGGACCATGCCCCGTCGAATAAGGGTCTGACCTGATCCTGACACCGGGCTTAACGCAGGCCCGGTGTCCCCGAACTCTCTGCCCGAAACCACCGGACCTTCCGCGAGGAAAGGAGCGATCTGATGAACGCTCGTGTGTTGCCCTATGTGCTGATCCTGCCCGTGACGGCGTTTCTGTGCCTGTTCTTTCTGTATCCTTTCGTTCTGGTCGCCAAACAGGCCTTCAGCACCGGCGACGGATTCACGCTGGACAATTTCCGGCAGGTGGTCGGGTACTGGAAATTCCCGATCTCGCTGCAGAACACGCTGTTGCTGGCGGCGGCGGTGGTTCCGGTGCAACTGGCGCTGGCGCTGCTGATGGCCACGATGGTCAACAAAATGCAGCGTGGGCGCGACCTGGTGCTGTATGTCTGGACCATCCCTCTGGGGATTTCGGATCTGGCCGCGGGAATCATCTGGCTGGCGATCTTCGAACAGTCGGGCTTCCTGAACTCCATGCTTTCCGGGCTGGGCGTGGTGGACCGGCCGGTGAATTTCCTCAGCTATCAGCACCCCGGCGTGGTGTTCCTGGCGATCGCCCTGGCCGAGATCTGGCGCGCCACGGCGATCATGCTGGTAATCCTGGTGGCCGGGATCGGCCTGATCCCCAAGGAATATTACGAGGCGGCCGAGGTCTTTGGCGCCTCGCCCTGGAAACGCTTCACCCGCATCACGCTTCCGCTGCTGCGCCCGTCGTTGCAGACGGCATTGGTGCTGCGCGTGATACTGGCCTTCGAAGTCTTCGCCGTGGTCCTGGCGCTCGGTGGCACCCTGTTCCCCGTCCTCATGAGCGAAACCTACGCCTATCAATTCGACCTGCTTGACAGCGGCGCGGCGGCGGCGATGGCGCTGATCATTCTCGCCATCTCGATCGGGTTCACCCTGATCATCCTGCGCGCCCTGCGTGTCCCGAAAGGAGCCACGATATGACGACCGTCACGACCGATGTCGCCGCGCCCGATACGCGCCGGGCCGGACGATATGTCTACATCGCCGCGGTGGTGCTGCTGTGCGCCTGGGTGCTGGTGCCGCTGTATTTCCTGCTGATCAACACGCTGTCCTCGCCGGAAACGGTGAACAGTTTTCCCAAGCCTTTCATCCCCGAATTCGATCTGGGCAGCCTTGGGTTCTTTGCAGGTTTCGCGGGCATCCTGAGCGCGCTCAAGAACTCGATCCTGGTGGCAGGGCTGACGATGATCATGTCGATCCTGATCGGCGCGCCGGCGGGCTATGCCCTGTCGCGGTTCGATTTTCGCGGGAAAGAGGCGTTCCGCCTGCTGATCCTGCTGACCCGCGCCTTTCCGCTGCCGCTGCTGGCGCTGCCCTTGGCGGTGATGTTCATCCGGACCGGGCTGGATGACACGGTATTCGGCCTCTCGCTGGTGCACACCACGCTGGCCATCCCGTTTGCGGTGCTGATCACCTTTTCGCTGTTTTCCGGCATTCCGCTGGAACTGGAAGAGGCCGCCTGGACGCTGGGCTGCACCCGGCTGACCGCCTTCACCAAGGTGGTGCTGCCGCTGATCCTGCCGGGGATCACGGCCTCGGCCATCTTCGCCTTCGTGATCTCGTGGAATGAGGTGTTCGCCGCCGCCGTTCT
Source organism: Ruegeria lacuscaerulensis ITI-1157 (assembly GCA_000161775.1). Lineage (GTDB taxonomy): Bacteria > Pseudomonadota > Alphaproteobacteria > Rhodobacterales > Rhodobacteraceae > Ruegeria > Ruegeria lacuscaerulensis. The sequence continues at coordinate 43,643 of GG704595.1, read as the reverse complement.
GACGATCGAGAACCGGACCCTGACGGCCTTTTTGCTGCAAAACCTCGACACCTCGCCGCTGCATCTGAAATTCGCGGGCGGTTTCATCCTGGTCGTGCCGGCGCTGATCTTCATCTTCGCCGTGCGCAAATACCTGTTCGCCATGTGGGGCATCGCCAACCGCTGACAGCCCCAAGGAGTTGGACTAATGGCAGAAATTCAAATCAAGAACGTCGCGAAACGCTTTGGCAGCTATCAGGCGCTGCGCGACATCAACCTGACCATCCAGGACCAGGAATTCATGGTTCTGCTGGGGGCCTCGGGCTGCGGCAAGACCACGCTGCTGCGAATCATCGCCGGGCTGGAGACCGCGACCGAGGGCGAGGTCTGGATCGGCGGGCGCCGGGTGGACCACCTGCCGCCCAAGGATCGGGGCATCGCCATGGTGTTCCAGAACTATGCCGTGTTCCCGCATCTGACCGTGTTCGAAAACATCGGGTTCGGCCTGCGGATGCAGAAACTGCCCAATGACGAGGTCAAGCGCCGGGTCGAACGCACGGCAGGCCTGATGCATATCGACCAGTTGCTGGGGCGCTATTCCGGCGAGCTGTCAGGGGGTCAGCGCCAGCGCGTCGCCGTGGCCCGCGCCCTGGCGATGGAGCCTGACGTGATCTTGATGGACGAGCCGCTGTCGAACCTGGACGCGCTGCTGCGGATGGAGATGCGGGCCGAGCTCAAGGGCGTTCTGGCCGAAAGCAACACCACCGCCATCTACGTCACCCACGACCAGGTCGAAGCCATGAGCATGGCCGACCGGATCAGCGTGATGCATCAGGGCAAGATCGTTCAGGCAGCCTCGCCGATCGAGGTCTACCGCAACCCGGCGGCCGAGTTCGTGGCCGGGTTCATCGGCAATCCGCCGATGAACTTCCTGCCCGCCACCCCGGCCGGAGATGGAAAATGGACCGTCGCGGGCCAGATCCTCGACGGGCCGTCCCGGACCACGCCGCTGCATTTCGCCATCCGCCCCGAGGATCTGCGCCCGGCCGACACGGGCCTGGCCGCCATGGTCAAGGTCGTCGAACCACTGGGCGCGCATCTGCTTGTCACCTGCAGCGTGGATGGCGCCCTGTTCCGCGCGGTTTTGGACAGCGATCTGACCGTCCGCCGCGGCGACACCCTGACCCTGGCCCCGCAGCCCGACAGGGTGCGCTGGTTCGACCCCGAAACAACCCTAGCCGTGGCCTGAGGAGCGTGCAATGAAACAGGATCTGATCGAACAGGCCCGCGCCGTTCTGGCCCGAAACGACCGGGGCGACTACACGGTGCCCACCCACGGCCTCTATCCGTTCCAGTGGAACTGGGACAGCGCCCTCAGCGCCCTTGGGTTCTCGCATTTCGACGAGGCGCGCGCCTGGCGCGAGATCGAGACCCTGTTCCGGCATCAGTGGGACGACGGGATGGTGCCGCATATCATCTTTCACGAGATGAATGACGGCTATTTCCCGGGGCCGGATGTGTGGGCCACGGGCCGGGCGGTTCCCACCTCGGGCATCACGCAGCCGGCGGTGGCCGGGTTCGCCGTGCGGCGGATCCATGCGCGGGCGAAGAACCGGGCGCTGGCCGATGAGCAGGCCCGCGCACTGCTGCCCAAGATCCATGCCTGGCACCAATGGTTCTATACCAACCGCGACCCGCAGGGCACCGGTCTGGTCGCCATCATCCATCCGTGGGAATCGGGGCGCGACAACTCGGTCGATTGGGACGCGGCGCTGGCCCGCGTCCCGACCGAGGGCGTGGCCCCGTTCCAGCGTCGCGACGTGGCCCATGCCAACCCGGCGCACAGGCCGACCGATGAAGAATACCGCCGCTATATCTGGCTGGTGCAACATTTCCGCGGCCTTGGCTGGGACAATTCCAGGCTCCATGATGCCTCGCCGTTCCGGGTCGTGGACCCGGGATTCAACGCGATCCTGATCCGCTCATGCCTCGACCTTGCCGCGCTGGCCGAAGACCTGGGCGAGACCGAGATCGCCAGCGCCTCGCGCGCCTTTGCGCAGGCGGGGATAGCGGCGATGGATTCGCTGTGGAGTGAGACCCGCGGGCAATATCTGTGCCTTGATCGGGTCACCGGGGCGCTGATCGACAGCCCTTCGATCGGCGGGTTGCTGGCGGCGTTCTGTCCCATCCCTGAGCACAGCGCGCAGGCCATCGCCCAGCGGTTGGAAGCCATCGGTGCCACGGTCCCGTTTCTGGTGCCCAGCCACGACCCGGCGGCCCCCGAATTCGACGGACTGAGGTACTGGCGTGGCCCGGTCTGGTTGATCGTGAACTACATGATCGCCGATGGGCTGAAACGCGCGGGCAAGACCCGGATCGTGAAGCGGATCGTCGACGACAGCCTGCGCCTGATCGAACAAAGCGGCTTTGCCGAGTATTACGACCCGGTCACAGCCGAACCCTGCGGTGGCAGCAGCTTTACCTGGACGGCCGCGATGGTGATCGAGATCCTGAACGCGGAAACCGCCCCGGCATGAGCGGCGCGGAAACGGTCTCCGCCCGATGGATACAGGCCTGACCGATGGCGAGCCCATCCATTGTTTCCGCCCCCGGGCAGGCGGACTGGGTCGAGCAAGCCCTTCTTGCGGAATTGCGGACAACCGCGCCGCAAGGGGTCAATGCCAGCATCACGCTGATTGCGCAGGACGGTGCGGGCCGGGTGGGCGGCCTGCATGGCGCCACCTCCTATGGGTGGCTGCTGATCAAGACCTTATGGATCGACCCGGCCCATCGACGACGCGGATTGGGCCGGCAGTTGCTGGACCACGCCTTTGCCGAGGCGCGCCGGCGTGGGTGTCATTCTGCGTGGCTGGACACATCCAACCCGGCCGCCGCGCGGTTCTATGAGGCTTTGGGCTTCGAGCCCTTTGGTCGCCTGGCCAACACGCCCACGCAAAGCCCGCCCGGACATTGCCGCTGGTTCTTGTGGCGCCCCTTGCCGTAGCCGTGGCCACGCCGCCCTCACAACCGTTTGGCCGGATCGAACACCTGCTGCCACCGCTGTGCATAGCGGGATCTGTCAGCCTTGAGCGCAAGGACGGGAACCACCGGCGGCGTACCTGCCAGAACCGCCTCGATCGATTTGCGCCACGCCTTGGGATCGGACCCGCACGGAATCACGCCGCTTGCCCCGATCCGGTCGCGCAGACCGTCGACCATGCTGACGATAACCGGACGCCGCGCCGCGCGCGCCTCATCCGCCACCAACCCATAGGCCTCCCACCGCGAGGGCATCGCCACCACATCCACGGCCCGATAGGCTTCGGCCGGGTCGTCGGCGTGGCCCCGAAACTCGATCCGCCGGTCGCCTGCGGCCAAGGCCATCAGGCGGTCGCGCTGGCTGCCTTCGCCAAAGATCACAAGCCGTGCCTCGGGGTTGGGACACATGCGGAACCCTTCGATCAGCAGATCGAAGCCTTTCTGCGGCTCGAGCCGTCCGATCGCACCGATGACCCGGGCCGCCTCGACCGGCCCGGCTGCGCGGGCAACTGCGCTCAGGTCAACCTGGGGCGATATCACGCTCAGCTTGGATGCGGGGGCCAACCGACGTTCGGCCATCCAGCCGGCCTGCGCCTTGCTGACGGCGATGACCTGATCGAACAACGAATAGGTCACGCGCAGCATCGCAAAGAACCGCCGCTTGTGCGGCACGTTCAAGGCTGTGAAAGACCGGGTATAGCTGTGTTCGACATGAACCAGCCGCGTGGTGGGATGCATCGCCCGCAGGGCCGAGAAGGCCGGCAGGCAGCGCCAGCCGGGGGCGATGTGGCACACGATGACATCGGCGTCGAAACTGCCCCAGCTGAAGGCGGTCCGCTTGACCGGGCGAACCTCTTGGTGGACTTCGTCGGCTAGTTCGGGCAGCTGCGAAAGATGGTCGAGCATACGCATGACCCCACCGGCCGTGGTGTCATCAACAAGGTGAAGAACGGTGATCTTGGACATTTGGAAACCTCGGTTCAGATGGAAGTCTGGCGGCGCATGAGGCGGCCGGCTTGAACAACAGACGCCGGCCCGACCGCGCGCAGTGCTGCGGCCGCGATGATGGTGGTCAACGTTTTGGCGGGTTCTTCGATCAGGGGCCGGGCGCTGGTTGAAGCCGACCGCTGCGCAAGCTCCCAAGCCTTTTGCGAATCCAGATTGCTGACCGCGCGGCGCGCAAGATAGCGCAGCTGATAGGCGCGCGCCGCCGCCTCGTGCCGGGCAAAGAATTCGGGGTTCAGCGGACGCAGCTTGTCAACCATCCGCTCCCATGCCTGTAACTGCCGGTCCAAGGCCGCCGACAGGCCGGTCGCATGGATCCGGTAGCGGGTCAGCAACCCCGGCACGCCTGCGATCTGCCAATCCGTCGTCAACATCAGCCGCAGCCAGCATTCGATGTCCTCGGACTGGCGAAAGGTCTCGTCAAAGACCCAGTCGCGTTTGGTCTCGAACGCGGGGCGGTAGGCCAGATCCAGCAAGGCCGATTTGCGCATCACCGCTGCCGATCCATTGCCGATCGGGTTGCGTTTCAGGACATGCGCCGCCGTCACGTCCCGCAGGCGCGGCGACTGGCGGACGCGCATCAGCCGACCACCCTCGTCGATCATGGCGCTGCCGGAATAGCTGATCGCAACGTCGGGTTCTGCCTGCAGGTGGCGCACATGGGTGGCCAGCTTTTCGGGCAGCCACAAATCGTCGGCGTCGCAGAAGCCGACGAACTCTCCCCGCGCGGCCGCGATGCCGGTATTGCGCGCCCCGGCGAGGCCGCGGTTTTCCTGCCGGATCACCCGCACTCTTGGGTCGGTCGCATGGGCGCGGGCAATGGCGGGGGTTTCGTCCTGCGAGCCGTCATCCACGATGATGATTTCGAAATCATCGTGGGTCTGCGACAGAAGCGAGGCCAGAGTCTCGGTCAGGGTCGCGGCGGTGTTGTAGGCGGGAACGATGATGGATGCCTGGGGCATTTTGGGTCTCCTGGTTGGGATCAGCGGGCAAACAGCGCCTGACGGATCGGGCGGGGCAGGGCGGGGGCCAGTGCCGCGCCAAGTGCAGTGGGCACACCGCGCCGGATTGGGTTGAGAAAGCTGCGCGCGCTCAGCGCCAGACCGGCGCGGGCATAGGCGCGGGCCATCGACGGTTCCGCGCCCAGACGCAGTGCGCGCCGGGCCAGATACCGCATGTAGATCGCCTCGGATGCGGGCGACGGTGCAACGCCGTAGCGGGCCGCCGTTGCAACCGCCCGAGCGCGCCCGGCCCGCATCGCCTCGAGGTTCGAAGACAGACCGCTGCCGCTGGTCCGGTACCAGACCTGCAGGCGATCAACCCCGATGATCACGTGGCCTTCGCCCGCCAAGCGGATCAGCAGCTCGAGATCTTCGTTGTGGACCGCAGCCGGGTTCAGCCCGCCGACAGCAGCGAACACCTGGCGGCGCACTGCAAGGTTCGACATCGTGCACACAGCGTTTTCCGCCAGCAGGTCAGGAATGGTCAGGGCATCGGTGGGAACCGTCGAGCGCGTCGGACAATCGCCGGGGGTTTCGGAAAAGAACCCGATCTGGCCAAAGGTCGCATCAATGCCGGTCTCTGCAAACAACTGGTCCAGTTGGGCCAGCTTGTCGGTGACCCACAGGTCATCCGCGTCGCAGAACGCGAGGATGTCGCCGGAGGCCACTGCCGCACCATGGTTGCGCGCAGAGCTGGGGCCGCGATTGGGGTTGGCCTCAACCCGCACCCGGGTGTCCCGCGCGCAAAATTGCCGGACAACTTCGGTCGTCTGGCGCGAGGGTTTGTCGCCCACGCAGATGAGCTCGAAATCCGCAAAGCTCTGCCCCAGCAGGCTGTTCAGGGTGTCGGCAATGGTTGCCGCATCATTGTGGAAGGGAACGATGATGGAAAACCGGGTCATTGGGCGCGTGCCTCCTGGATGATTGCAGAACCCCGCGGCAGCAGCGCCCAGGAAGCGGCCAGCATGATGGCGCTGCAGGTGCAGACGTACCCGACGGCTACGGGCATCAGACCCAGCGGCGCCATCAGGGCCGTGTTGGCGATAAGGCCCGTGGCTAGAACCGTGCTGACCCGCAATTCGGTGACGGGGCGGTTTTCCGACCGCAGCCATCCGGCGACCGCCGACCAGATCACCGTCGGCAGGGCCGCCAGGCACAGAACCGACACCACCGGGGCGATCTCGGCCCAGCTCTGTCCCAGCAGCAGCGGCACATAGACCGGGGCCAGCGCCGCCTGCAGCAGAACAAGCGGCGTCAGGATCAGTAGCGACAAGCCCAGCCCGTGGCGCAGCGCCCCATGCTTGTCCTCGGCCGCGCACAGATGCGGGAACAGAACGACCGAGAAGGCTTGCGTGAACGAAGTGGCCAGCCCAAGCCCCGCATTGAAAGCCATGAAATAGATGCCAAGCGCCTCGGCGCCCATCATGGCCCCCACCACCAGCTTGTCGGCCTGCATGCGCAGAACCTTGACCAGTTCGACGCCCAGAACGGCCCAGCCGTAGACCACGAAGGGTTTCAAGGCTGCAAACCCGGCCCGGCGATCAGGCGACCACCGACGCAGGCGGCGCATCAGCACCAGCCAGACAGGTGCAGTCAGAAGTCGCGGAAGGACCAGCGCCAGAGGCGAGGCCCAGACCACCGCCAGCAGCGCCGTCAGGGCATTGGCCCCCACGACTTGCCCGCCGGCGATCGCGGCGGTCTGCTGCAGCTTGCCCTCGCGCATTGCCAGTGCGGCCTGAACCAGGCCCGCCGGCATGAACAGGTATTCCCCGGCCAGCACCGCCAGCAGCATCGCCAGCATCGTGTGGCCCATGACGAACAGCGCCGCCGCGACCGCCAGTTGCAGCAGGCACAGCCCCGCGCACCAGACCCAGAAGATGCGGTGTGCCATGTTGCACCGCTGCGCCAGCTCCTCGGACGGAGCCTGAATGATACGCTGGTTCACGCCGTTCTCGGTCAGCGCCTTGAGGATGTCGCCCGCCGCCAGAGCCGCAGCGGCCAGACCGATCGCTTCGGGGCTGAGGGTACGGGCAACGGCGACCACGACGACCAGGCGCGACGCCTTGGCCGCCACTTCGGAGGCGGTGTAGGCCAACAGGTGCCGCAGAAAACCGGATTGTGCAAAGCTGTGCGTCATGACGCCGTGATCCCGAAAAACAGTTGTTGGTTCTGTTGTACGGGTGGCCAAGGCCTGTGTCCCGGACGCGGTCGGACGGGGCAGGGGACCGTTCGGAGAGGGACCTATCCGAATGGGACAAGCCGCCATCCCGATGCCGGGCTGACGCAGGCCGCGCGGCGCGGTCTATCTTCTGTGACAGATCAGGAGATGAAAATGACCATGAATTTCAGGACCTTCCTTATTTCGGCCGTCAGCGCCTCGACCCTGCTGGGGTGCAGCAGCATGCAGACCCCGCGCAACATCGAAGCCGTATCGCGCGGCGAAAGCTATCAGGCGCAATACCGCGAACCCGGACGTCGGCGGGGCGACACGCCGTTGCTGCAGGCCGCCGCGATGAACGACCAGACCTGCATGCCGCAGGCCGGCGATCAGGGCGCAAATGCCTATGCGAAATGGTCACAACCGGCACTCAGCCCCTTGCTGGGCGAGAAACTGTCGCGCAACGACATGGTCCAGATCACCATCGAAGGGGACGACCTGCTGAGCGACGCTTATGTCGTTTCGCGTGACGGAGACCTCAAGCTGCCCTACCTGCCGCCCGTGCGCGCCCAAGGCCGCACCACCGAGCAGGTCGAACAAGAGGTGGCCCGCGTTCTGGTCGCGGCCCAGTTCTATGACGCCGAACCCCGCGTAACCGTGCGAGTCAGCGATTTTGCCTCGGTGACCGTGGGTGTGCGCGGCGCGGTGTTCGAGCCGCACTCGGTCGAGATCGGCGGTGTTCCGGGCGATTCCCTCGACAGTCGGCGCCAGGGCGCGCTGGGGGCCTCGACCGAGGGGCGCAACCTGTCGGTGGCGCTGCGCGCCGCGGGCGGGGTGAGGCCGGATGCCGATCTGTCAGCGGTCGAGCTGCACCGTCAAGGGCGCATCTATCGCATGGATCTGCGCGGCGTGTTCGAAGGATCGGACCCGACCGACATCATGCTGCTGACCGGCGACCAGATCGTGGTCAACAGCCGTGGGTGTTTCCAGGATGCGCTGATGCGCCCCAGCCCGATCAGCCCGCCCGGCGTGTCACTGTATATGTCGAACCTGACCCAACCGGCCGCGGGCAACGCCCAGTCCGCCATCGGGCGCGACGTGCGCGAGGTGCCGTATGGCACCCGGTTCCTGCAAGCCGTGGTCGACAGCAACTGCGTCGGCGGCTCGAAGACGACAAACGCCAACCGCAGCGCGGTGCTGTTCACGCGCAACCCCGTGACCGGGTCCTCGGTCGTGATCGAACGCAATATCGAAAAGCTGCTGCGGCGCGGAGACCGCGACGACTACGATCCCTATGTTCTGCCGGGTGATGCCGTTGCCTGTTACGACAGCAAGGTAACCGGCGTGACCGAAATCGCCCGGTCGCTGGGCATCGTCGGGGCCGCGGTTCTGCTCAGCCCTTGACCGCACCGGGGGCGGGCAGCGCAGCCTTTGCCCGCTCCCACTCCTCGGGCAAGCTGCGCAACAGGTGGGCGACCTGCTCGCGGTCTGCGGATTTTGCGGCCATCTCGATCGCAATCAGCGCATCACGGAACCCCATCGCGCCGAAGGTCGCCGCGCTTCCCGCCAGCTTGTGACACTCCTGCGCGACCTGGTCCAGATCGGCTTCACCCCCGTCCAGCCCGGCAAGCTGCGCGACGACGGCATCCCCTTCGGACAGGTACTTGCCAAGCAACCGGTCAAAGACGTCGGCGCCGAGGCTGGCGCGCAGATCGCCGATATGATCCGTTTCGTCTTCGGGCTGGATCAAAGCGTCGGGTTCGGTGACCGCCCTCAGGGCCTTGCGCAAGGCATCCAGGGCAATCGGCTTGCCGACAAAGGCTGTCATACCGGCGGCGCGGAACGCGTCGACCGCATCAGGCAGCACGTTGGCCGAAACGGCAATGATCGGGATGTCCGCCGAAGGCCCGCCCCCGCTGCGGATGTGGCGCGTGGCCGTCGGGCCGTCCATGACCGGCATGCTGATATCCATCAGGATCACGTCGAACCGATGCGCAGCCGCCGCGTCCACGCCCAGTTGGCCGTTCTCGGCAACCGTCACCCGGTGACCGTCCAGTTTCAGCATGTTGCAGATCACCTCGCGGTTGATCTCGTTGTCTTCGACCACCAGCACGTCCAACGGCTGGGCGTGCTGAACGTCTGACTGGTCACTGTCAACGTTGGCGTCCAATTCCGCGTCCTGCAGCGGCAGACGAACCCAGAATACACTGCCCTCTTCGGGCGTGCTTTCAACGCCGATCTCTCCGCCCATGGCCCGAGCAAACCGACGTGCGATGCCCAGGCCCAGACCGGTGCTTGGATCGCTGGTGTGAAAATCATCAAAGATGACGTCGACCTCATCCGGGCCGATACCGATGCCCGTGTCGATGATGCGGAATTCAAAGATGTTGACGCCGGCCGTTGGGCCAGGCTCGGTTACTTCGACCTCGATCGAGATCCGACCGTTTTCCGTGAACTTGATGGCATTGCCGACAAGGTTCAGAAGAATCTGCCGCAACCTCTGGGCATCGGCGGCGACGCAGGGGCGCGCCTCGCCCACCCATTGCCACGAGATGGAGTTCCCCCGCGAGGCAGCGTTGCCGCTTTGACCGTCCACAATCTCTTGCAGGATGTCGTTCAGGTCGGTCGGCTGCAACGCCACCGACAGTTTCCCGGCCTCGAACCGGGCGATGTCCAGAACGGAGTCGACGTGGCTCAGGAGGATCTGGCCCGAGATTTCCATGTTCTCGACAAACCGCGCCTGTTCCCGGGTTGTGCGGGTGTTTTTCAACAGCGTGAGGTTGCCCAGCAGCCCGTTCAGCGGCGTGCGGATCTCGTGGCTCATCACGGTCAGGAATTCGGCTTTGGCCTTTTCACCGGCCAGGGCTTGGTCGCGGGTGCTGATCAGTTCCTGCTGGGCGGCAACCCGTTGCGAGATGTCGCGGACAAAGCCGATGATGATTTCCTGATCCCCCGCTCGGGCCGACTGCAGCGCCAGTTCGACCGGGAACTGCTCGCCATCCGCGCGCATCGCCTCCAACTGGACCCGCCCCTTGCCGACGACATGCAGGTCTCCGCCCGCCTGCATACGTTCCATGCCGGCGCGATGTGCCGCGCGCAGATGCGGCGGCACGATCAGATCGCCAATCGCGCGACCCCGGGCCTTATCCGCCGTATAGCCGAATATTGCCTCGGCAGCTGGGTTGAACTCGATCACGTCGCCCTTGGCATCGACCACGATCACCCCATCCAACGAGGTGGAGAGGATCGTGTTCATCCGTTCATTCGCCTGCCGCAGCGCCCGGCCGCGGCGCGTGGCGCGCCGGTTGACCACCAGAAGATAGGCGCTGACGGCACCCAGGGTCAGAAGCAAGGCCCCCGACAGAATCGCCAGTCGCAGCAGGTTTGCCGCCGTCTGGATGCGCTGCTGGTCAGACTCGGTGGCAAAATACGAGATGCCCGAAACGGCCAGCGTGCGGACATGCGGACCGATCTCGAGGGCCGCGCGCTTCAGATCGTCCAGTTGTTCGGACAGCTCCGCATCCGGCGCGTCGATCAAGGGGATCGCGGCGTTCAGGTGCCGGGTCACCCGCTCCAACGGCAGGCGGAACCGGTCATCCTGGCGCAAAGGCTGGAACACGCGGGATTGGGCCAGCGTATCGACACGGCTGTAAAACAGATCGAACCGCCGGCGCACCAGATCCAACGTACCATTTTCCGCGTCCTGTGCCGCCGACGCGGTTTCCAGAGCATTCAGGTAGGACAGATAGTCGACCTCGACCTGCGACAACGTCCATTGGACATTGTCCGAAGGCGCCGCCCGCCGGTCATTGAAATCGGTAAACACCTGCGCCGACAGCCACGCCACCGCGACCAGACCCAACAAAACGCCGAAGCCGATGAGCCCGAAGACCCATCGGCGGCGCAAAACGTGCGTGTCGGTATCGCTCAAACCGAGCCTCATCGATTGTTCACTGCACTTTACTCATTACTGCACTCGTTCCGGTTGCAAGCTATTTGACGACCTCGAGACGATCGAGTTGCCAAATGCTGCGTGAATAGGTCACCTCGGTCTGGTATTTCGGATCGCTGTCATAGGGGTAGACGATCCACAGCGGGCCCTTCTGCCGACGCGACATCTCGGCTCCGTCCATCTCATAGGCGACGATTGGGTCGCTTTCGGTGACCGAGTCCATCGGGATTTCAACCGCATAGTCGTTGATCGCCGTGGCGCGGATCATGCTACCATCTGCACCGACTGCCTCCAGCACTACCGACAACGGAACGCCGACAAAGGTGCTTTCACCTTCGGTCCAGATCGTCGAGGTCGCAAAAGTCCGCGCGGGCAGGGCTTTCAACATGTCCATGTCGAACCGCACTCCATCCTCGGCACCGGACTGGGTCAGGTTGCCGGTGATCGTCAGAACCACCTCTCCGGTGGGTTCGGCCAGATCCTGGGCCTGTGCCTGGCCCAGGGTCAGAATCATTGCCAGGGCTGCAAGTAAAATCCGCATGTCGTTCTCCTAGTGTCCAATTGCACAAGATCAGAAAGCGTGACCGGGCAACAGACGGGCATCGGGATAAGCACCTATCCGAACGGATAGGTGCGCGCCGTTACGCGGCCGGGCGCAGGTGGCCCATGCGCTGTGCCATGATCCGCTCAAACCCTTCGCGCAGCTCTGACCGCTGCAGGGCAAAGACCGCGGTGGCCTCAAGATATCCGGCGACCGAGCCGCAGTCGAAGCGTTCACCCGCGAAGGCGTAGCCCGAGCAGCCAGCTGTTTCGATATCGGCAGCGATGGCGTCGGTCAGCTGGATTTCATTTCCCGCACCCGGTGCCTGGCCGGCCAGTCGATCAAAGATCGACGGCTGCAGGATATACCGCCCGACGATGCCGTAGTTCGACGGCGCCTGCTCCGGGCTGGGCTTTTCGACCAGGCCGCGCAGCTTTTGCACAGGCCCGGCCTGCAGGGCGATATCGACCACCCCGTAGGACCCGATCCTGTCGGACGGCACGGATTGGGTCGCAACCATGTGGCCGCTTTGGTCACAATAGCTTTGGACCATCTGTGACAGGGCCGGGCGTCGGGCGCTGATGACGTCATCGGGCAGGATCACCGCAAACGGCTCATTGCCCACACACTCGCGCGCCAGCGACACCGCATGGCCCAATCCACGGGGCGCGTCCTGCCGGACAAAGCAGTATTTGCCATCCTCCAGATCGGCGCAGCGCAGGTTGTTCAAAAGCTCGGTCTTGCCACCATCCTTCAACTTGCGTTCAAGCGCCGTATTCCGCCCGAAATAGGCCTCGAGCGCGGTTTTCTCGGGTGACGTGATGAAGATGAACTCTTCAATCCCGGCCGCGCGCGCCTCGTCGACGGCATATTGGATCAGCGGGCGGTCGATCAGGGGCAGCATTTCCTTGGCCACGGTCTTGGTCGCGGGCAGAAACCTTGTGCCCAGTCCAGCGACGGGAAAGACGGCTTTGCGAATCTTGGTCATATCAATTCTCCTTGGGTTTTCTCAGTAGGCGCCGCGGCCGGACACGACGGCCCGCACGGTCATGGCAATCAGCATCAGATCCAGAAGGGCCGAGCGGGACCGCACATAGGCCGTGTCCAGGTCAATCATCCGGTCAAAGTCGATGGCGGCCCGGCCCGACACCTGCCACAAGCCGGTGATCCCGGGGCGGACGGCCAGGCGTTCAAGCGCGCGGGGCGGGTATTTGGCGACCTCCTCGGGCAGGGCAGGGCGCGGTCCGACGATCGACATGTCGCCCTTCAACACGTTGAGGATCTGCGGCAACTCATCCAGCGAAAAGCGGCGCAAAACCTTGCCCACCCGCGTGACACGCGGATCGTGACGGGCCTTGAAGCACACGCCTGCGCGGTCGGACTGCGCCAGCAGGCTGGCCCTTTGCGCTTCGGCGTCGGTGGTCATCGAGCGGAACTTGTAGACGGTGAAAGGCACCCCGTTCCTGCCCACCCGTGTCTGCCGGAACAGGGCCGGGCCGCGGCTATCCAGCCAGACAAGGGCGGCAATGGCCAGCATCGGCAAGGCCAGAAACGTCATAGCCGCCAGCGCAACGGTCAGGTCAAGAATACGGTTGGGCGTCAGCCGGCCAAGAGCCTGGGCGACGCACCGGCCCAGAAATTCGAAATTTCCGATCAGATAGCGACCGGCCATGCGGCGTGGCTCCATCGCCAACCGCCACGCCCATTCCATCCGGACCCGCCGCACGACCCCAGGCGCCCGCCGGACGTTGCCCGCCAGAAAGTCGAACAACGCGCCGACACCCAACACCAGGTTCGCGCTCAGCCGTGCGCGGTGCCGCGCAATCCACAGTTCTTGCAGCGGAACGCCCATGGCCACCAGCAGGATATCTGCGCCGGACTGGTTGATCTCGTCCAGGGCTTCGTCCGTCCGTTCGATGCCACCAAACCCGTCGCGGGAACCGGCAATCCTCAGGCCGGGCGCCATGTCTTGCAGGCGCGCTGCTGCGGCCTGTGCGGTGCCGGGCGTTCCGCCCAGCAGATAGACCGACTGGCCCAGCTTGGCCGCGCGCCGGACCAGGCGCGGGACAAAGTCGGTTCCGTTCAGGTTCTCGGCCAGGCGTTCGCCCTGCATCGCGGCGGCAAGCTCGACCCCGATCCCGTCGGGCAGGACGAGGTCGGCTTGCGTCAGGGCTGCTCGATATTGGTCATTCTTTGCCCGGACATTTGCGCAATGGGCGTTCAGGAAAAGGACGGTCCGGCGGTGACCATCCAAAAGCGTGGTGATGACCGGCCCGGGTTCTGCATTCACCACCGGCTGCCCGAGGATTTCGGTGATCGGCAGCGCGGTGCCGGGCGTGGTGTGTGCGCCGTCGAAAAGGGCGTGAGCGGCTTGAAAGTGCATGGAACTCTCCGAACATGAACTGAACTGT
>GG704595.1:0-29483 GCA_000161775.1 Ruegeria lacuscaerulensis ITI-1157 | reverse complement strand
CTATCCGATCGGGTATCTGCATGTCCGTTCGGTAGGCTTCACCGCCAATCATCAATGGTTTATTAACCTTTTCAGGTCTGGGTGGAGGCACATGGAGTTCATTGATGAAAGTTCTTATCGCCGACGATCACGAACTGGTTCTGGACACGCTCGTCGCCTTCATCGAGGCCGCGGGTGGGATCGAACCCACCACCGCGCCGGATTTTGCGACCGCCAAGGCCAAGATCGAATCCGATGGTCCGTTTGATCTGGTTCTGCTGGATCTGAATATGCCCGGCATGAACGGGCTGAGCGGATTGGAAACCTGCATTGGCATGGATCGCGCGCGGCATGTGGCGCTGTTCACCGGCGATGCCTCGCGCGATCTGGCTGAACGTGCGCTCGAGCTGGGGGCCGCCGGGTTCGTGCCCAAGACCCTGCCGGCCAAGTCTCTGGTCAACGCCATCCGTTTCATGGCCATGGGTGAGCAATATCTGCCCGTCGGTTTCATGAGCGCCGAGCAGCCGAACGACACCCACCCGATGGCCAAGAAACTGACCGAGCGCGAGCGCCAGGTCCTCAAGGGTCTGACCGAAGGCAAGTCGAACAAGGAGATCGCCCGCGATCTGGACCTGTCCGAGCCGACGATCAAGCTGCATGTGAAAACGCTGTACCGCAAAGTGGGTGTCAGCAACCGTACCCAGGCCGCGATGGCTGCGCGCGAGGCGGGCCTGTTCTGACCCGCGCCCATCCTTTCGGATAGGGGGCCTGTCCCAACCCGCCCCGGCCTAACCCCTTGCGCAGCGGACAGCCCAAGCCGCCCCGGTATATCACTCCTGTAAGAGAGGATTTGATATGCCGAACCAGATTTCCGACAACCAACAAACGCTTGCGCCAAACCGCCCCTGGGACTGGGCTCGCATCAGCCGCACGGACATCCGGTCGCTGGGCTGGCGGCGCGTCCTCAAGGGCGGGCGGCTGACCGATGCCGGACGGCTGCCGCGATACGTTGCGTTGGTTCTTCTGGGGTCCAGCTGCATCTGGGCTCCGATCAGCGGGTATCTGGCAACCGCGCCGGTCAAATACGCATCCCACGCCTCGTTGATTCTGCCGGGGTCGGGCACGTCGGCCTCGGTCAATCTGGCCAATATCGGGCAGGCCTCGTCCTACGCCAATTCGGCCTTTGCCAACGGGTCGATCAGCCCCACCGAAACCTACAAGCGGCTGTTGTCGGCCGATCGCATTCTGGATGCGGCCGCACGCGCCGTCGGGGCCGAGCGCGATGCGTTCGGCAAGCCGCGCATCCGCCTGGTGGACCAGACCAGCCTGATCCATATCGAAATGGAGGCCTCCAGCCCGGGGGACGCGCAACGCCACGGCGATGCCGTCGTCGCTGCGTTCTTTGCCGAGATCGACGCCCTGCGCGCGGATGAGATCGCCACGCGCGAAGCCAGAAACAGCGGTGCGATCGACGAGTATCAGCGCTCGGTTCGGGAAACCCGGGCCGCAATCGCACAGTTGCAGCGGCAGAGCGGGTTGCTCTCGGCCGCCCAATACCGTGAGCAGGTGGCCGCCAATGACCGCGCGCGCCAGACGCTGCGGGCCGAGGAAAGCACACTGGCCCGCCAGGCCGAGCGTGTCGCGGCGCTTGAGACTGCGCTGGATCTGCCGCCGGATGCCGCCGCGGTGACGCTGAAGTTGTACGCCGACGCGCAATACTTGTCGCTGCTCAAGGATGTCTCGGCCGGCGCGGCCAAGCTGGCGCAGGCCGATGCCAATTACGGGCCGCGCCACCCGGTCTACCGCGCAGCGCGGGATGAATATGAGGGCGCGCGGAAGGTTGCCGTCCAACGTGCAGCCGAGGTGACCGGCCTGTCGGTCGATCAACTGTCCGGTCTGGACCGCGCCCCCGAGGGAGCGCGCGCGCAGTTGCTCAGCGAGCTTGTCCGCGAAAACGCCTTGCGCGCGGGGCAGGAGAAGCATGTAAAAACCCTCGCCGGACAGGTCGCGGCCGAAGCTGCGCGCCTGTCCGCGCTGGCGCCGGTGGCCGCTGAACTTGAAGACCGTCAAAGGGATTTTGCCGTGGCCGAAGCCGTCTTTGCCTCGGCCATCGCCCGGTCGGAATCGAAAAAGACCGATGTCTATGCCTCGTACCCGCTGATCCAGGTGCTGGAAAACCCGTCGCTGCCGGACCGGCCGTCGTCACCCAACAAGAAGCTGTCGATCGCGGCCGGAATTGCCGCCACGTTGATGCTTCTGATCGGGCTGACGTTGGCATGGGTCCGCAACCCGCTGATCTCGCGGCTGTTGAAAGACACAGCTGAGAACAAGGCATGAGCCAGGCCGAGCCGCAGAACCCGGCCGAGCGGCTTGTCTGGCGCGCGCTGGTCTGGACATGGCCGTTCTACGCCATCGGCGCGCTCTATGTCGTCGGGCCGGTGCTGGGATGGTCCCTGGCGGGGCTGGCGGTGCTGGCTTTGTATCTGGGGCCGGCGATCCGTCCGGATCTGCGGGCCACGGGGTCGGTTCCGGCGCTGGCGTGGCTGTGGATGGCCGGCATGTTGTTGATGCTGTTTGCACTGTGGGCCGGTCATCTGGATTGGGGGCTGGGGCTGGGCAAGACCATCAAGTCCTCGATCGGCTGGGCCAAGGGATGGGCGCTTATTCCATTGTTCATCCTGGCCGGGGCCGTGCTGCCGATCCGGCGCGAGGTTCTGGTGCGGGGCCAGTGCAAGCTGGGGCTGTGGACCCTGTGCCTTGCGCCTCCGCTTTTGGCGGCACCTTATCTGGGCCTGCCCAGCCAGATCTTCACCTCACCGCTCAAGGCGGTCGGTGGGCCGGGGCCCGAGTATTTCTCGGTCTATCTCTACACGATCGACCCGGCCAGCTGGACGCCCCGGTGGCAGTTCTTCGCGCCCTGGTCGCCATTTGCCGCCTTGCTGGGGGTATGCATGGTCCTGTTCGCGCTCGAAGAGCGGCACCGAGGATGGATGGCCGTCGGTCTGAGCGCGGGCATTGTGATGATCCTGGCGTCGAAATCCCGAATGGGGCTGGTCGGGCTGGTGGCCTGCACGCTGGGGCCGCGCCTTTTGCCGCTGGTGGCGCGCAGCGTCGGATGGTTTCTGGTGTCGGCCGTGGCGACGGCGTCCGCAGCGTGGGGGGCCGCCGCAATCGATCTGGGCAACCAGGCGCTGCAGAATTTCAAATCGGCCCGCGCCGACAGCACCCGTGTGCGCGAAACCCTGCAACGCATCGCCTACGAGCGTTGGCAGTCCGACGCGGTGCTCTTTGGTCACGGAACGGTTCAGCCCGGTGCGCATTTGGTCGAGTACATGCCCATCGGAAGCCACCACACCTGGTACGGCCTTCTGTTCGTCAAGGGCATCACCGGCTTCGTGGCGTTTCTTGTCCCCTTCGCCGTGCATTTCGGCGCGGTGATCACCGACGCCGTCCGGTCGGCGCGCGGGCGCCTGCCGCTGGGGCTGCTGATGACCCTGCTGCTGCTGACCTTCGGCGAAAACATCGAGATCGAGGCCTATCTGCTCTGGCCCGCGCTGCTGATGCTGGGATGTCACCTGCGCGAAATGGCAGTGGCGCGGGCCTAACCCAGCGCGTAGCCGGCCCCGCGCACGGTGCGGATCGGGTCATCCCCCCCACGCACAGTCAGAGCTTTTCGCAAACGCCCGATATGCACATCGACGGTCCGGGTATCCACGTAGATGTCGCGGCCCCAGACCCGGTCGAGAAGCTGCTCGCGGTTCCAGACCCG
The DNA here is from genome assembly GCA_000161775.1 of Ruegeria lacuscaerulensis ITI-1157. GTDB lineage: Bacteria > Pseudomonadota > Alphaproteobacteria > Rhodobacterales > Rhodobacteraceae > Ruegeria > Ruegeria lacuscaerulensis. Next base: position 25,735 of record GG704595.1, on the reverse strand, counting down.
GCCGGGTTTTTCCATGAAGGTCGACAGAAGGCGGAACTCGGTCGGGCCCAGCTTGATGTCCTGACCTGCGCGGGTGACACGGTGGGTTTCCGCGTCCAGAACGATGTCATCGTATTCCAAACGCTCGCCCACGGCAGCGGGGCGGGTCCGCCGGAACTGGGATTTGACCCGGGCCATCAGCTCGATCACCGAATAGGGCTTGGTGACATAGTCGTCGGCACCGGTTTCCAGCCCCCGCACCTTGTCGACCTCGTCGGACCGGGCCGACAGCATGATCACGGGGATCGCACGGGTCGCCGCGGTCATCTTCAGCTGCCGGCAGATCTCGATGCCCGACACCCCCGGCAGCATCCAGTCCAGCAGGATCAGGTCGGGCGGGGCCTCTTTGATCTGCAGCAGGGCTTCGTCGCCGTTCTCGGCCTGCACGACCGTGAACCCCTCGGCCTCGAGGTTGTAGCGGATGATCTCGCGCTGGGACGGTTCGTCTTCGACGACAAGGATCGTAGGGGTGGGCATCACCGGGCCTCGGTCGTTTCCGTTGGGGTTTGATCCCGGCGGGGCCGGTCATCGTCGGGCAGCTCACCGCTGACCAGATAGATCGTCTGCTCCGCAATGCCGGTGGCATGATCGCCGATCCGTTCCAGGTTCTTGGCGACGAAATGCAGGTGCATGCCCGGCGTGATGTTGGCGGGGTCTTCCATCATGTGCGTCAACAGGGTGCGGAACACGGTGTTGTAGGTTGCGTCCACTTCTGCGTCGCGTTCGCGGATGCTCTGCGCGGCATCCGGATCGCGTTTCATGAAGGCGTCCAGCGCGCCTGCCAGCATGGACTGAACCATCTTGGCCTGGTGTGCGATGGCGGCGGTCACCTCGTCCAGACTGGCGGATTGCGCGATCGTGATGCTGCGTTTCGCGATGTTCTTGGCGTGATCGCCGCTGCGCTCAAGCTGGTTGGCGATGGTGAAGGTGGCCAGAACCACGCGCAGATCCACGGCCGTGGGTGCGCGCCGCGCGATGATGTTGGCGGCCTCGGTCTTCACCAGTTCTTCCAGCTCGTCGATGGTGCGGTCGGCCTTGACCGTCCGTTCCGCCAGATGCACATCCCGTTCGCGCAGCGCGGTGATCGCATCGGACAGCCCGGTCTCGACCAGCCCGCCCATGCGCATCAGATGCGCCTGTACGGCCTCCAGTTCCGTGTCGAAGGACCGGACGATGTGTTTTTCCTTCATGGCCTGATCGGTCATCCTATCCTCCCGGTGATATAGGATTCGGTGCGGGGGTCTTCGGGGTTGGTGAAGATCTGGCCCGTGTCGCCGTATTCCACCAGGTTGCCCAGGTGGAAAAAGGCGGTCTTCTGGCTGACCCGCGCGGCCTGCTGCATCGAATGGGTAACGATAACAACGGAATAGTTCAGCCGCAATTCGTCGATCAGTTCCTCGACCTGGGCGGTGGCGATCGGGTCCAGTGCCGAGCAGGGTTCATCCATCAAGAGAACCTCGGGCTCGGTGGCCACGGCCCGAGCGATGCACAGGCGCTGTTGCTGGCCGCCCGACAGGCCGGTGCCGGGCTCGTGCAGGCGGTCCTTGACCTCGTCCCAGATGGCGCCGCGACGAAGGGACCTTTCCACGATCTCGTCCAGGTCCGCCTTTGACCTGGCCAATCCGTGAATGCGCGGACCATAGGCGACGTTGTCATAGATCGACTTGGGAAACGGATTGGGCTTCTGGAAGACCATGCCTACCTTGGCGCGCAGCTGCACGGGGTCGATGGCAGGGTCATAGATGTCTTCGCCATCCAGTCGGATGTCACCGTTCACGCGGCAGATGTCGATCGTGTCGTTCATCCGGTTCAGGCAACGCAGGAACGTGGACTTGCCGCAGCCTGACGGCCCGATGAAGGCCGTGACCGTCTTGTCGAGGATCTCGACCGAGACATCCTTGATGGCCTGTTTCTCGCCATAGAAGACCTGGACGCCCCTGGCCTGTATCTTGACGGCATCGACGGCGATGCCCTGTTCGATCTTGCTCATGTCATTCATCATGGTGACCCCTTTGCGCCTACCAGCTGCGCTCGAATTTGTTGCGAAGATAGATCGCGATGGCGTTCATCGTGACCAGGAAGCCAAGCAGCACCAGGATCGCCGCCGAGGTCCGGCTGACGAAGCCACGTTCGGGGCTGTCGGCCCAAATGAAGATCTGGGTGGGCAGGGCGGTGGCGCTGTCGAACGGGCCGTCCGGGGCCGAGGTGATGAAGGCGTTCATCCCGATCAGCAGCAGCGGCGCCGTTTCCCCCAGCGCCTGCGCCAGGCCGATGATCGTGCCGGTAAGGATGCCGGGCATGGCCAGCGGCAGCACATGGCCGAACACCACCTGATGCTTGGACGCGCCGATGCCCAGGGCCGCCTCGCGGATCGACGGCGGCACCGCCTTGAGCGCGGCGCGGGTGGCGATGATGATCGTCGGCATGGTCATCAGCGCAAGCGTCAAGCCACCCACGAACGGGGCCGAGCGCGGCAGGCCGAACCAGCCGATGAACACCGCCAGCGCCAACAGCCCGAACACGACTGACGGCACCGCGGCCAGATTGTTGATGTTGACCTCGATGAAGTCGCTGATCTTGTTCCTGGGCGCGAATTCCTCAAGGTAGATCGCCGCGCCGATGCCCAGCGGGAAGGAAATCGCGAAACACACGAACAGCGCCCAGAACGACCCGATCAGCGCGCCCTTCAGTCCCGCCAGTTCCGGGAACCGGCTGTCGGCATTGGTGATCAGGCCGGTGTTCAGCGGCTTGCTGATCACGCCTTTGGCCTTGAGTTGATCGAACCAGGCGATCTCGTGATCCTTCAGGCGGCGGTTCTGCTCGGGCGTGTCGCGGTCGATGGTGCCCTTGTTCAGCTGATCATACGGGTCCGATACCGGCACCGTCAGCGTGATGGTCTGCCCGATCAGAGAAGGGTCGGCCACCACCCGGTCGCGCAGATCAAACTGTGCACCGTTGGACAGGATGCCCGCCAGAGCCTTTCGGGTGGCCCGGTCGCTGGTGTCGACCTCGGGCAGCAATTCGGACAGCGAGGCTTGCAGCACGTCCTTGAAGCCACCGCGCGGAAGTTTCTCGGGCTTGATCTCCTCGGGGTCGACATAAACCTCGAGCGTGATCTTGGTCTGGGTAAAGGCCTGATAGCCCGACGATACCAGCGAGGCCACCAGGATGAACAGCATCAGAAAGGCAAAGCCGATGGCGCCCAGGCCAAGGCCCTGCAGCAGCTTCTGCTTGCGGTTGCGGCGGGTCAGGCTGGCGCGTACGGCGTCGGCGGCGTTGCCCTGCTTGGGCGTCTTTTCGGGTCCTGCGGTCAGGTCAGCCATGGTTTTGGCCTCAGTCATAGGCTTCGCGGTACTTGCGCACGATGCGCAGCGCGAAGACGTTGATGATCAGGGTGACGACGAACAGCATCATGCCAAGGGCAAAGGCCGCCAGCGTCTTGGGGTTGTCGAACGAGGTGTCGCCGATCAGAAGCGTAACGATCTGCACGGTCACCGTGGTCACGCTGTCCAGCGGGTTGATGGTCAGCGATGCGATCAGGCCGGCGGCCATCACAACGATCATGGTTTCCCCGATCGCGCGGCTGACGGCCAGCAGGATGCCACCGACGATGCCGGGAATGGCGGCGGGAAACAGCACGTTCAGAACCGTCTCGGCCCGGGTTGCCCCCAGCGCCAGCGCCCCGTCTCGCAGTGATTTGGGCACCGCTGACAGGGCGTCGTCGGTGAAGGACGAGATGAACGGGATCAGCATGATGCCCATCACGCTGCCTGCGGCCAGCGCCGTGTTGGGCGACACCGGGATACCCAGCGAGGCGCCGAAACTGCGCATGGCCGGGGCCACGACCAGGATTGCGAAGAAGCCATAGACCACGGTCGGAACGCCGGCCAGGATCTCCAGCAGTGGCTTGGCCACCGCCCGCAAGCGGTCGGGGGCGAATTCGTTCAGGTAGATGGCCGACAACAGGCCCACCGGCACCGCCAGGAACAGCGCGACCACGGTGATGACGATGGTGCCGAGGATGACCGGAAGCCAGCCGAAGGCACCTTCGGCGGCGATCTGGTCCTCGCGCAGAGGAATCTGGGGTTCCCAGTTGAGGCCGAAGAAGAACTCGGTGATCGGGACCATCTGGAAAAAGCGGATGGATTCGAACAAAAGCGAGGCGATGATGCCGATGGTGGTAAAGATCGCCACGGTCGAGCAGAAGATCATCAGGCCCGACACGATGCGCTCGACCCCGTGGCGGGCACGAAACGCGGCCCCGACGCGCGAGCGGGCAAAGGCCACGATGGCCAGCGACAGGATCACCACGATCGCCAGCAGCACCCAGCCCGAGACCTGTTGCAACTGCAGGTATCGCTGCGCCGCGTCCAGTTTCCACTGTTCGGGCTCGCCGAAGATCTGTCCGCGTGCGATCGACTTGATCTCGGCCAGTATCAGTTGACGGCTGCCCGTGTCCAACCCGTCAAGGCTGCCGGCGGGCAGGCCTGACATGACCACGTGATCGATCACCGGACCCTGCAGAACCAGCCACAGAAGGATCAGCACCAGTACCGGCACCAGTGTGGACAAAAGCGAAAACAACCCGTGGTAACCGGGCAGAGAGTGCAGACGCGCCCCATCCGCGCGCAGACCGGCCGCAGCCCGCCGGTTCAGCAAATATCCAAGGATACTGACGCCCAACAGCGCCGCAAACACGAAAGTCGTCATCTGCCCCCCAGGCAAAAAAATGGGCTGCCCGGTTTCGCGCCCGGACAGCCCCGTGAATTGCAAGTCTTACGACTTGGGTTCCATGTTCTGGCCGTTCAGGATTGCGTCCTGCAGCTCTTCACGGCGTTCGTCGGACAGGGCCACCAGGCCACGCTCGGCCAGATAGCCGTCAGCGGCCAGCGCGTCATCCGACATGTATTCCTCCAGGAACTCGTCCAGGTTCGGGATCACGCCGCGATGCGCGTTCTTCACATAGAAGTACAGCGGGCGGGAAACCGGATAGGATTTGTCGGCGATGGTGTCGGCATTCGGCTCGACGCCTTCGATCTTGACCGGCTTCAGCTTGTCCAGGTTTTCGTACAGGAACGAGTAGCCGAAGATGCCCACGGCGTTCGGGTCCGCTTCGAGGCGCTGAACGATCAGGTTGTCATTCTCGCCCGCTTCGACGAAGGGTCCGTCGGTGCGCATGCGCGAGCAATTCTCCTCGACCCAATCGCCATCAAACCCGCCATCCTTGACGAAATCCAGTTCTTCGCAGCCGGCATGCATCGCCAGCTCGACGAAGGCATCACGGGTACCCGAGGTCGGCGGCGGGCCATAAGCCAGGATTTCCACGGCCGGCAGGTCTTCGCGGATTTCGTTCCACATCTTGTATGGGTTGTCCTTCCACTCGCCATCCACCGGCACCTGGGCGCCCAGGGCCATGTAGATCTCGCCCAGCGTCAGATCCCAGTCGAAGTCGTTGGCGCGCGAGACGGCGACCGACAGGCCGTCAAAGCCGATCAGGGCTTCCGAGATGTCGGTCACGCCGTTCTTCTGGCACAGTTCGTATTCCGAGGCCTTCATGGCGCGCGATGCGCCGGTGATGTCGGCGGTGTTTTCACCGATGCCTTCGCAGAAGATCTTCATGCCGCCGCCGGTGCCGGTCGATTCGACGATGGGCGAGGGCGCCCCGGTGTTGTTGGCGAACTGCTCGGCGACGGCCTGGGTGTACGGGAACACGGTCGACGATCCGACGATGCGGATGGCGTCGCGCGCCGAAGCAGCAGACGCGGCAATGGCGGTGATTGCCAGAACCGAAGCGGTCAGTTTGATGGTGGTCATGGTCACTCCTGAAACTCAGCTTTGGCCGCCCCCTGCGGCCTTGGCGACTGCTCTAAGCGGGACGTGCGACGCTTATGTAACGGCAGTGTAACAGTTTCATGACAAAGCGCGCAGGGTTCGGTTTTTTTGCGCGATCTCATGCGCCGAATCCTGCTGAACTTGGGGATGAAGCGGCCCAAAAACACCTGACGCGTCCTGATTTTTGCCTCAAACATACAAGTGAATGGACACGAGGGGCCGATTCGAGGATTTTGATGGCCCGGTTTCGAATCAGGACCGTGCCCCAGTGACAGGAGCGTTGATATGCTGACCAGACGACATTTTGTTGCGACATCGCTTGCCTTGTTCTCGCAACCGATTCTGGGGTCGGCGCCTGCCTCGGCTTCGACCGCGTCACAATGGGCGGCATGGGATGCGCAAGTCACGCCCGCGAATTACGATCCGGCCACATCCAATCCTTGGGGTCTGCATCCGCGGTTCCTGCCCCGGCGGGTTCAGACCAACCGGCCACTGACACCGGGAGACATCCATGTGGATGCAGTGGCGCGATATCTGTATTTCATCGAAGAAAGCGGCACCACGGCAATGCGTTTCGGCGTGGCGATCGCGCGCGGCAATCTGTACGAGCCCGGAACCTATACGATCAAACGCAAGGCCAAATGGCCGCGCTGGACTCCCACGGCCGACATGATCCGCCGCGACCCGCAGGATTATGCCCAGTTCGCCGACGGCATGCCGGGCGGGCCGACAAACCCCTTGGGCGCGCGGGCGTTCTATCTGTACCAGGGCAACCGCGACACCTATCTGCGCATTCACGGCACGCCTTATCCCCGATCCATCGGCGGGCGCGCCAGTTCAGGCTGCGTGCGCATGGTGATGGCGCATATCATCGGATTGTATGACCAGGTCCAACCCGGCGCCACGGCACATCTTTACCCTGCCGAACAACCGGTCACGGCCTCGGCTTGATCAGGCGCGGGCACAGATCGGCCGGCCGTCCACGGTTCTGAGCGGCAGATAGGTCGTTTCGACAGGGCCGACGTGGCGATACCAGTAGCACCCGTCCTCGGGCATGATCCGAACTGCGTTCAGGTTCTGGCCAGGGTCGGCGATCGCGATCACCCCTTCGGGCACCTTGGCCAGGTCGCCGGGCGCGCCGGACATAGACGCGGTATCCGTGCAGGCGCCCACGGCCAGCAAAATCGCCACAAATTTCAAGCCCGTTCTGGCCGACATATCGTATTTCCCTGTTCTGTTTCCGGGTCCGTTTGCCGCACAAGGTTGCATCCTGAGGCCCGCAGTTCAATTCGCCGCGTGCACACGGGCGCGACAGCGTGGCTTTTCTGCGCAGGGCGTTGCAAACAAATTTGGCTTGACCTTCCAGCGCGGTAAGGCGGCAGAAGAACCGCGAAAGCAACAACAACAACAACCGAACGAAACGAGCCGATGAACAAACTGATGCTTTTGATTGGCGGCGTTCTGATCGCGGGCGCTGCCGTATTTGTCTACAACTTCAACCAGCAACCTGCGGGTCATTCGATGGCGGTGCCCGACACGTCCTCGCTGTCACAAGGGGAACCGATTGCGCAGGTTCGGCTACCGGCGACGTTCAGTGTTCAGGCACAGATGGGAAAGGTTGCCTTTGACGCCAAATGCGCGGCCTGTCATGGGGCGAATGCGACGGGGTTGGAAGGGCTGGCTCCGCCCTTGGTGCACAAAATCTATGAGCCCAGCCACCACGGGGACGAGGCGTTTCAGCGGGCGGCTCAATATGGTGTTCAGGCCCACCACTGGCGCTTTGGCGACATGCCGCCGGTCGCTGGCTTGACCCGTGCAGACGTGCAGGGCATCGTTGCCTATGTCAGGGAACTGCAGCGCGAGAACGGGATAAACTGAACCTTGCACAGCTGGGCGGACAGGATGATCGGACGGTGGGTTCTGGCCTTGGGCCTGGTTCTGGCCGGTGTTCTGGTGTTCTCGGAACCCGCCTTTGCGCATGGGGGCGATGGGGGTGCACATGCCGTCGTCGATCTAAAGGTTCCAGATTCCGACCATGTCGAAAGGGGGCACCCGGGCCATTGCCACGGCGGAGCCTTCTGCAACGGCGTGGCCATGACCGTGGCCACGCCCGTCGTTTCCGCGCTGGTCTCAAGGATCAGCCGTCGAGCCATCCCGCCGGGCCGGTACCGGATGTTGCCGGTGGCCCTGTTCGATCCGCCCCCGCCGCGCGCCGTGTCCTGAGGCACGCAAGGCCCCTTCTGGGGGCGAGTTGAAGCAGACATACAGGACAAGGTGATGACCCTTTTAAAACTGACGACGGGCGCCGTGCTGGCGTCGATGATTGCCGTGACCGCCCTGGCGCATGGTGGCGCCACCGGGATCGTGAAGGAACGCATGGACGGCATGTCCGCCATGAAGGACGCCATGAAGACCCTGACGCCGATGATGCAGGGCAAGACGCCCTATGACGCCGCCACCGTCCGGCGCGCAGCCGAGACGATCAGCCGCCATGCCGGCGACAGCATGACCCGGCTGTTCCCCGAAGGCAGCGACGGCATGCCCTCCGAGGCCAAACCCGAGATCTGGCAGGACTGGGACGTGTTCACCGAACTGGCCGAGCAGTTGCAGACCTATGCCGAGGGGCTGGCCTTGGCGGCCGACAACGGGTTGATGATGACCGGTGCCAAGCGGGGGCCCGGCATGATGGGCGGATCGGGCATGATGGGTGGCGCTTCGATGATGGGCGGAATCCCTGCGCGCGAGGAGCTCTCCGAGATGCCCGCCGATGGCGTGTTCATGATGCTGGGCCAGACCTGCTCGGCCTGTCATACGCGGTTCCGGTCGGAATAGGGGCAGCGATGAAACGCATCTCTCGTCCTGGCGCCTTGCCTCCGCCGTTTCTGGCAGCGGCGGGGCTGACCGCCGTGATCGCGTGGCCGATCGGCCTGACGCCGCAACTGCCCGACCTGACGGGCGACGTTGACCGCGGGGCCTATCTGGCGCGGGCGGGGGGCTGCATCGCCTGCCACACCAACTTCGCCGAGGGTGGCGCGCCCCTGGCCGGCGGCGTCAAGCTCGAGACGCCGTTTGGCACGCTGTATTCCCCGAACCTGACCACCGACCCGGACCACGGCATCGGCGGCTGGACGATCGAGGAATTCGCCAAGGCCGTGCGTCAAGGCGTGGCTCCGGACGGGCAGCCCTACTATCCGGCCTTCCCGTACCCGTTCTACGCAAACTTCACCGATCAGGACATCGCCGACCTGTGGGTGGCGTTCCAGACCGTGCCGCCGGTGGCCACGCCGTCCCGCGCGCAGGAGATGGCCTTTCCCTTCAACCAGCGCTGGGGGCTGAAACTGTGGCGCGCAGCGTTCCTTGAACCTCCGCGCACCGATCCGATGCCGGGCAAGGGTGAAGCGTGGAACCGCGGCCGGTTGCTGGTCGAAGGCGTCACCCACTGTGCCGCCTGCCACACCGGGCGCAATCTGTTTGGTGCCCGCAAATCGGATACCGGGCACTTCAAGGGCAGTAATGCTCTGCCGGGCGGCGACAAGGCGCCGGCCATCGACGCTGAAACCCTGCAGGGGCGGGGCTGGACGGTCGACAGCCTGGCCTATGCCCTGCGCACCGGCATCCTGCCCGACGGTGACGTATTCGGCGGCGCAATGGGCGAGGTCGTGACCTACGGCACCAGCTTCCTGAGCGAAGAAGACCGCCGCGCCATGGCCACCTACCTGCTCGATGACCATGACGGAGGGTGAAAAGGTGGAGCCGCGAGGCCAGCCGCGCATGATGGCATTGCCTTGGTTGGCGCTGACGGCCGTCGTCGTGATGGGTGCTGCTGGCGCTGTAGAATGGATGTCAGGCGAGGACCTCGGCGACGAACCCCACGATCCCGTGCGGGGGGCGGCGCTCTATGCCTAGAACTGCGCCGCGTGCCACGGGGCCAATCTTGAGGGTCAGCACGACTGGGAGACGCCCGACGCCAACGGTGTTCTGCCGGCCCCGCCACATGACCGCACCGGCCATACCTGGCATCACGGAGACGGTTTGCTGTTCGCCTATACCAAACTGGGCGGAGCCGAGACGCTGAAACGCATGGGCGTGACCGGGGTCCAAAGTGGCATGCCCAGTTTCGGCGATAGCCTGACCGATGCAGAGATCCGAGACATCCTCGGTTTCATCAAATCCAGCTGGGCGGAGCGCGAGCGCGAAATGCAGCACCTGCGGACCCAGGCCGAAGGTGGCGGACCTTTCGAGGATTTTCGCTGAGCGCACCTTGACCTTCCACCTGCTGGAACCCTTATGTAGCGGGTCAGCATCGATTCAATGGTGACGACATGACCCAGATTTCACATGCCCGCCTTCAGGTTCAGGGAATGAGCTGCGCCTCGTGCGTCGGCCGCGTCGAACGTGCCCTGAAGGCCGTGCCCGGGGTCGAGGGCGCCTCGGTCAACCTGGCCAGCGAAAGCGCTCAGGTCGATTTCCACGCGCCCGCCGACCTGCCGACCATCCTCGGTGCGCTCGAGGCGGCCGGGTATCCCGCGGCAACTAAAGAGGTCACGCTGGACGTTCAGGGAATGAACTGCGCCTCATGCGTGGGCCGCGTGGAACGGGCGTTGCTGGCGGGGCAGGGGGTCGTCTCGGCCTCGGTCAACCTGGCCTCGGAAACGGCCACGGTCCGCTATGTGGCGGGCAGCACCACGCCCGAGGCCATCGCCGCGCTTGCCACGGCGGCGGGCTACGCCGCCACCCTCCGAGACGCGGCACGGCCCGAGCCCGAGGACCGCAAAGCCGAGGAAATCCGGAACCTGGCCCGGCGCACGAGCTTTGCCGCGATTTTGGCTTTGCCGGTCTTTGTTCTGGAAATGGGCGCGCATGTCGTTCCCGGAATACACCACCTGATTGCCCAGACGATCGGCCTGCAGACCAGCCACCTGTTGCAATTCGTCCTGACCACGATCGTTCTTTTCGGGCCGGGGCTGCAATTCTATACCAAGGGTTTTCCGGCCCTGTTGCGGGGCGCGCCCGACATGAACTCTCTGGTCGCGCTGGGGACGGCGGCGGCCTATGGGTACTCGCTGGTGGCGACCTTTGCGCCCGGCCTGCTGCCGGCGGGCACCGCAAACGTCTATTACGAGGCGGCGGCGGTCATCGTGGTGCTGATCCTGCTGGGCCGTTTCCTGGAGGCGCGCGCCAAGGGTCGCACCGGTGAGGCGATCCGCAAACTGGTGGGGTTGCAAGCCAAGACCGCGCGGGTCGAGCGCGATGGCCGCGTGGTTGAACTGCCCGTCGATCAGATCGTCGTGGGCGACATCGTGCATGTCCGCCCCGGCGAGAAGATCCCGGTGGATGGCGCGGTGCTGACCGGGCGGTCCTATGTGGATGAAAGCATGATCACCGGCGAACCGGTGCCGGTCGAAAAGGCCAAGGGCGCAGCCGTGGTCGGCGGCACCGTGAACGGGACGGGGGCACTGACTTTCCGGGCCGAGAAGGTCGGGGCCGACACGATGCTGGCGCAGATCATCCAGATGGTCGAACAGGCGCAGGGGGCCAAGCTGCCCATCCAGGGGCTGGTCGACCGGATCACCCTGTGGTTCGTTCCGGCGGTGATCTCGGTGGCCGTGGTGACGGTTCTGGTCTGGCTGCTGTTCAGCCCGGACCCGGCGCTGAGCCTGGCGCTGGTGGCCGGGGTTTCGGTTCTGATCATCGCCTGTCCTTGCGCCATGGGTCTGGCCACGCCGACCTCGATCATGGTGGGCACCGGGCGCGCGGCCGAGATGGGCGTGCTGTTCCGCAAGGGGGACGCGCTGCAGATGCTGCAGGAGGCCACCGTCGTCGCGCTGGACAAGACCGGCACGCTGACCGAGGGCCGACCCGAACTGACCGACCTGATCGTGGCCGACGGCATGTCCGAGGACGCGGTTCTGCGCCTTGTCGCCGCGGTCGAGGCCACGTCGGAACACCCGATCGCAACCGCGATCACACGGGCCGCCGAGGCCCGAGGGCTGACCCTGCCCAAGCCCGAAGGCTTTGACTCGATCACCGGCTACGGGGTGCAGGCGACGGTCGAAGGCCACCGGGTTCTGATCGGCGCCGACCGCCTGATGGCCCGCGAAGGGGTCGAGATCGGCGGGTTGGCAGAGCGCGGTGCCGAATTGGCCGCCGAGGGGAAAACGCCGCTCTATGCCGCAATAGACGGACGCATCGCGGCGGTGATCGCCGTGGCAGATCCGATCAAGCCCGGCACGCCCGCCGCGATCCGGGCCCTGCATGACCTGGGTTTGAAGGTCGCGATGATCACCGGTGACAACGCCGTCACCGCACGGGCCATCGCCGCGCAACTGGGCATCGACCACGTGGTCGCCGAGGTGCTGCCCGAAGGCAAGGTGACCGCGCTCGAAAGCCTGCGCGAGGGCGGAGGCAAGCTGGCCTTCGTGGGCGACGGCATCAACGACGCGCCCGCGCTGGCGGCGGCGGATGTGGGCATTGCCATCGGCACCGGCACCGACATCGCGATCGAGGCGGCCGACGTGGTGCTGATGTCCGGTGATCTGACCGGCGTGGTCAACGCGTTTGACATCAGCAAGCGCACCATGCGCAACATCCGGCAGAACCTGTTCTGGGCCTTCGGGTACAACACTCTGCTGATCCCGGTGGCCGCCGGGGTTCTGTACCCGTTCGGCGGGCCGCTTCTGTCGCCGGTACTGGCCGCGGGCGCGATGGCGCTGTCCAGCGTTTTCGTCCTGTCCAACGCCTTGCGGCTGCGTTGGGTGAAACCGGCCCGAACACCACAGCATGCACCCGACAAAACCCGCACCCTGACGCTCAGCCCGGCCAATGCCGACTAGACAAGGAGGGAACCATGAATATCGGAGATGTCGCCGAGCGCTCGGGCCTTCCAGCCAAAACCATTCGCTACTACGAATCAATCGGGCTCATCAAACCACGGCGCGGGGAGAACGGGTACCGGCACTTTGACGAAAACGATCTGCACAAGTTGGCGTTCATCGGCCGCGCCCGGTCGCTGGGCTTTACCATCGAGGACTGCCGGACACTTTTGGCGCTGTATCAGGACAAGCATCGCGCCAGCGCCGATGTAAAGCGCATCGCCAACCAGAACCTGAAGGAAATCGATGCAAAAATTGCCGATCTCAAGGCCATGCGCGCCACGCTGTCTCACCTGGTCGCGGAATGTGCCGGGGACGACCGCCCGGATTGCCCCATACTGAATGACCTTGGGCGGGTGTGAGTACGTCAATTCGGCGACACAGTAACTCGCAGGATTTTTACCATAATCAAAATTATGCGTTTCTTGGCTATTGCCGCAAAGCAATAATGTCACCCAAGCGCAATTCAGAAGTGTCACTCTCCTCGCAAAACGATGTGAGGATGAGCGAATATGGGATGGGTGATGATGAGCGAGCGCGAATTGAACCGCGTAGAGATTTTGGCGCAGGTCGATGTTGCTCGGCTGAGTGAGGACAACGCGGCGAACATGCTGGCGCTGACACGACGGCAGGTTTTCCGGCTGCTCAAGCGATACCGCCCAAATGACGCGTCTGCGATTCGAACCAAGTTGCGGGGACGTGCTCCGAACAATCAAATCCACACTGCCAAACGTGACTAGGCTTTGGCCGTCATCAAAGAGCGATATCCGGATTTCGGGCCGACCTTGGCGGCTGAGATGCTGGCCGCGCATCAGGGGTTCATAGTTTCGCGCGAGACGGTGCGTAACTGGATGGTTGAGGATGGTATATGGCCGTCCCTCAAGCGCCGCCGACAGACTTACCAACTGCGTCTACGCCGGGAATGCTTCGGCGCGCTGATCCAGATCGACGGGTCTGATCACCGATGGATCGAGGACCGCGCGGCGCCCTGCACCCTGCTTGTGTTCATCGATCACGCGACCAGCACACTTATGGAACTGCGGTTCGTGAAGTCTGATTGCACCTTCAGCTATTTCGAAACCTCGGAGGGTTAACCCCATAACCATGGTCGCCCGGTTGCGTTCTATTCCGACGAATACTCGGTGTTCCACTCGGCCAAGGACGGCGCGCGGATCACCCGGTTTGGACACGCCTTGAGCGAGTTGAACATCAAGATTTTGTGTGCCAGTTCGAGTCAGGCGGAAGGACTTATCGAACGCGCCAATCGCACGTTACAGGAGCGCCTGCTCAAGAATCGACGAATCGCAAGGATCTCTGACATGGAAGCCGGAAACGCCTTTTTGCAGGGCTTCAAGGAGCGTCATAACGCGCGTGCGCCAGGGCCCCGGCCAGGCCCGACAACCTGCACCGAGCGCTCAATGTCGAGCCGGTTCGGCTGGCGGGTGTTCTATGCTGGTGTGAGAACCGTTATGTCGGCAAACAGCTCACTTTTCCCTACGACCGCAAGCGCATCATGCTGGAAGCAAATGACGTCACACGTGGGTTGGTTGACAAATACGTGGACACTTACGCGATTGTCGATGGCGGGTTCAAGGTGCGTTCAAAAGGGAGATCCCAGAGGTGGTCCGAGAAATCTGAACAGATGAGTTAGGTGGATTTTCCGCTCCTGATCCGGCAGCGTGCCGGGACGAAGGAGTGAATATGGCAAGACGACCGAGGCGGAACCACAGCCCTGCATTCAAGGCGAAAGTGGCATTGGCAGCTTTGAAGAGCGACAAAACGATGAGCGAATTGGCGACGCAGTTTGACGTTCATCCGAACCAGATCAAGCAGTGGAAAGATCAGCTTCTCGACGGGGTGACGGATGTCTTTGACGACAAGCCGAAGGCTTCGAAAGCCCCCGAGATCGACGTCAAATCGCTCCATGCAAAGATTGGCCAGCTGACGCTGGAGAATGATTTTTTGGGTGAAGCGCTCGCCAAGGCCGGTCTGTTGGGGAGCGCAAAGAAATGACCAACCCTGACCACAAGCTGAGCCTGACGCGCCAGGCCGACCTGCTCGGGATCAGCCGGGGCAGTCTCTATTACGAGCCGCGTCCCACCAGTGAAGATGATCTCAAACTGATGTGCCGGATTGATGAACTGCACATGGAGTATCCGTTTGCGGGCAGCCGGATGATGAAAGGTCTTCTGCGTCAGGAGGGCTTCACTGCTGGCCGGCTTCACGTGGCCACCTGCATGAAACAGATGGGCATCCAAGCCCTGTATCGCAGGCCCAACACGTCGAAACCGGCACCTGGCCATAAGGTCTATCCCTATCTGCTGAGAAAGCTGGCGGTGACGCGACCAAACCAGGTTTGGGCCATGGACATTACCTACATTCCTATGGCGCGTGGGTTCGTCTATTTGGTCGCCGTGCTGGACTGGTTCAGTCGGAAGGTGTTGGCTTGGCGGCTGTCCACGACGCTGGAAACCGGACCGTGCATCGAGGCTTTGAAAGAGGCCACGCGCCGCCATGGCAAGCCTGAGATCATGAATACGGACCAGGGCAGCCAATTCACATCCATCGACTTCATCAAGACCCTGAAGGATGCGGGCATCCAGATCAGCATGGATGGCAAGGGCGCGTGGCGGGACAATGTCTTTGTCGAACGGCTCTGGCGGACGATCAAATATGAAGAGGTATACCTGCGCGCCTATGACAGCGTCTCGGCCGCCCGTGAAAGCCTTCGCCGGTATCTGGCATTCTAAAACACGCGGAGACCGCATTCATCGCTGGACGGGCAGACGCCCGATCAGGCATACATCAACCCGTCGCGACCAATCCCGGTCGCGGCATAACCGAGCGGGAAATCCACCTACAAAACGGCTCGAAACTGTTCAAACGAACCGAACCACCTCTCATCTTCGTACCAGAACTGCTTCTGAAAGTGTCGGGCACCGGGGTCAGATGGGGCGATATTCCAAATGTTCGGAAGCGCACCATACTTGATGGAAAGACATGGCCGTTCTCAAATGACGCCGCCGACGTATTGCGCAACTGATACCCGCAAGGCTTTCCAGCCCTGCGATATTTGAGGTCTCCGGGCTGCTAAGCCTTGCTGCCGTCGCGCCCTTTGGTGACACTTCTGCTTTGCGCAACCGGTGACAGTTCTGAATGGTGTTTACAATTGCTGAAGCACCAAAGTACGAGTGCCGCACTTCTTTGTCGCACAGGTTGCAGCCTGTGTCATGCCACGCCTCTGGCGCGATGCTTTCACCCGCGATTCACTTTCCTGCTGCAAATCCTTAGGCTCAGAGCCCATTGAATTCTGCCGGGTGGCACGATTCGCTCGTAAGAAACGAGCGGTCCGATGTCCATTTTTGGTTCAAGTGACGCCCTGATGGCGCATCTGGCCCCCTCTTCCCGAAATCCCATCGCAATCCCCGCGTCGACGACTGACGTATGTCGAGCGGAATTATCTTCATCAACCACAATGGCTTATGGTGGCGCGATGCGCCCAGAGAATACGCGGCGCGCAAGGCTCTCTACAACCGTTGAAAGCGCTATAGCGAGAAGGGTATCTTCGCCCGGATACTGGTCGGTTTGACCGCTGACCACGGTGCGGAAAAGACCGCGGTGATCGATGTCACGTGTCTCAAGATCTACCACATGGCCTCAAGCCTAACGCGCCCTCAGGACATCTTTGTAGCTGCCGAACGGATCAGCGGTTACTGTGGCGCACGGGAACTGTTGAGCGGCCTTCCTAAAGCCGAACGACGGTTCGGAGACCGCGGCCAAGACGCGAATTGGTTCAGAGAAGCGTTGAAATACAAAGGGGTACGCGCCTGCATCCACGGCAGCAAGCAACGCAAGACGACCGCCCGATATGACAAACGACGCTATGACCGACGCAACCGGATCGAGTTCATGCTCGGCAGGCTCAAGGATTGGCGGCGCGTTGCAACCGGATACGACCGCTGCCCGAAGGTTTTCCCATTGGCCATCGCTCTCGCTGCAATCGTCGTGAATTAGCCATGAACCATCAACCCGCTTAAAAACCCTCAGCATTTCTCAAAGGTAGATGCTGAACATGCCATCAAATGAGACATGGAAGAGCGGCAAAAGACCGACCAAGTGATGTGCGAACGGACAAACGGCCATGGTGACCTTCGCCGTGCAGAACGTCCGTCCCTACTGGCGCAAGAAAAGTGAACGCGGTTTCGCCTTGCCTTACTTTCCCAAACGTTGAGTCTTTTGTTGGCGATCCCTGTTGACTCGGCCACGTCCATCCCCAATTTCCGCGGCCTACGCATAACAAAGGTTTGCCGAAATGAACCGTATCCTAGCATTCGTTCTGGCCATTGGCCTGGGCACCGCCGCAACCGCCGAAACCCTGCGCGTGGGCATGTCGGGCGGGTATTTCCCCTTTACCTTCGTGAAGCAGGACGTGCTTCAGGGCTTCGAGGTCGACGTCATGAACGCCGTTGGCGAAAAGGCGGGGTTGGACATCGCGTTCGAGACAATGTCCTTCTCGGGCCTGATCGGCGCACTGGACGCAGGCCGGATCGACACGATCGCCAACCAGATCACCATCACCCCTGAACGCGAAGCCCGGTTTGCCTTCAGCCAGCCCTATGTGATCGACGGCGCGCAGGTGGTCGTGCGCAAGGGCAACGACGCCATCAAGGGAGTTGAGGATCTGAAAGGCCACACCGTTGCCGTCAACCTCGGCTCGAATTTCGAACAGCTTCTGAAAGAGCTGCCGTATGCCGACGAGATCGAGATCAAGACCTACGAGGCCAACATCGCGCAGGACACCGCCTTGGGCCGTGTCGATGCCTTCGTGATGGACC
The DNA here is from genome assembly GCA_000161775.1 of Ruegeria lacuscaerulensis ITI-1157. GTDB lineage: Bacteria > Pseudomonadota > Alphaproteobacteria > Rhodobacterales > Rhodobacteraceae > Ruegeria > Ruegeria lacuscaerulensis. Next base: position 8,157 of record GG704595.1, on the reverse strand, counting down.
GGGTTTCCTCGGCCCAGCTGATCGCCGAAAGCCCGCTGCCGCTGGAACTGGCCGGCGCGCCCTTCTCGGAAATCCGAAACGCCCTGCCGTTCCGCGATGACGCGGAAGGCCGTGCTTTGCGCGACCGGGTCGATGCGGCGCTGACCGAACTGAAGCAGGACGGCACCCTGGCCGAAATCTCGGTCAAGTGGTTCGGAACCGACATCACGGCGAACTGAAGCCATGCGGGGATTGGACCTTGATTACATGCTGGGGCTGGTCCCCGTCATCCTGGGCTATGTGCCGCTGACGCTGGCGATGGCTTCGGCCGCCATGGTGCTGGCGCTGGTCCTTGCGGTGGCGCTGGCGGTGGAACGTGTCTTTCGTGTGCCAGTTCTGGATCAACTGGTTCTGCTGTTCATCAGTTTCTTCCGCGGCACGCCGCTGCTGGTGCAACTGTTCCTGTTCTACTATGGGTTGCCGCAGGTTATGTCGTTCCTGACCGCGATCGACGGGGTGACCGCGGCGATCATGGGGCTGACACTGCACTTTGCCGCCTACATGGCCGAAACCATCCGCGCGGCGATCATCGGCGTTGATCGCAGCCAATGGGAAGCGGCGCAGTCGATCGGCATGACCCAAGGCCAGATGATGCGGCGGGTGATCCTGCCGCAGGCCGCCCGCGTGGCGGCTCCGACGCTGGTCAACTACTTCATCGACATGATCAAGGGCACCTCGCTGGCCTTCACCCTCGGCGTGACCGAGATGATGGGCGCGGCCCAGAAAGAGGCGGCGGGCAGCTTCCTGTATTTCGAGGCCTTCCTGGTGGTCGCCGTCATCTACTGGATCATGGTCGAAGGTCTGAGCCAGGCGCAGAGGGCCCTCGAGATCCGACTGAACAAGGCATATGCACGATGATCCGCATCGAAGGACTGACCAAACGGTTTGACGGCACCGCCGTCCTGAACGCCATCGATCTCGAGATCGCAAAGGGCGAGCGCGTCGTCGTCATCGGCCCCTCGGGCACCGGGAAATCCACGTTGCTGCGCTGCATCAACTTTCTGGACAGGCCCGACGCGGGCCGCATCACGGTCGGAGACATATCGGTCGATGCGACACGCGCCGGCCGCGCCGACATTCTGGCCCTGCGGCGCGCGACCGCCTTCGTGTTTCAGAATTACGGCCTGTTTGCACATCGCACCGCGCTGGAAAACATCATGGAGGCGCTGGTCACCGTGCAGAAACGCCCCCGCGCCGAGGCCGAGGCGCAGGCCCGGCGCATCCTGAAGGAAATCGGTCTGGCGGACAAGGCCGACAGCTATCCGGCCAGCCTGTCGGGCGGACAGCAGCAACGTGTGGGGATCGGCCGCGCCATGGCGATCGGGGCTCAGTTGATGCTGTTTGACGAACCGACCTCGGCGTTGGATCCGGAATGGGTCGGCGAGGTGCTCGACCTCATGCGCTCGGTCGCCGCGCAACGCCAGACCATGCTGATCGTCACGCATGAGATGCGTTTTGCCCGCGAAATCGCCGATCGGGTGATCTTCATGGAGGGCGGTCGGATCGTCGAACAGGGCCCTCCGGCACAGATCTTCGATGCGCCGCAGGACCCGCGTTTGCAGCGGTTTCTGGCGCGGGTCAGTGCCTGACGACGCGGCGCCGGCGCATAGCCCCCTGTCCTTTGTGCCACGATCGGGCGTGGTCCCTGATCACAGCTGCGACCCGATCGGCAGCAGGCTCAGGAAGCCTGCAACGATATGATCCCAGGGGCTGCCCGTTGGCTCGGCATCATATTCCAGCACCGTTCCGTCGGCGGCTCGGGTCCGCCAGGTCAGCTGACCGGCTGGCCCCAGCGTGACCCGGTAGGTATAGGCGGGCAGCGCGTCGTCCAGCGCACCGATGGCCTGTTCGGTCAGAGCGGGCGAGTCGATCAGGATTCCCATTTCAGTGTTGATGTTGACCGAGCGCGGGTCCCAGTTGAACGACCCCACGAACAGGTATCGATCATCAACCGCAAAGGCCTTGGAATGCAGCCCCGACCGAGACTGCGCCCAGTTGATGCCCTGCCGCTGCTGTTGATAGTTGTCCGGTCGCAGTTCGAACAGGTCGACGCCGCCGCGCAGCAACGGTCTGCGTTTCTTGGCGTAATGGGCATAGACGGGAAGTACATCGTTCGATGCCAGCGAGTTGGTGACGACCCGGACATCGACGCCCCGGCGCTCGAGTTCGGTCAGCCACCGGACACCGCTGTTGCGCGGTACGAAATAGGCTGAAACGATGGTGACCTCGGATTTTGCTGTCTGGAAATACGGCAGCAGTTGCGCGGCAAGGATCGGATCCGCGGTATCTGCGCCGGCGGCTTTGGCGGGCGGGTCCGCATAGAGCCGGGCCGGCACCCAATCCAGCGAAAGGGCCCCGTCTGCAAAATTTTCCTGCGCCGACCGGCGCAGCGCGGCGCCGTAAGGAGTTCGCTTTGCTTCTTCGACCAATTGGCGCAACCGGTCGCGGGCGGCGGCAAGGCTGAAGTCCGGCGGCCCGACAACCGCGCGGGCGGGCACCGCGAACGGGCTGTTCCAGTAGCCATCGAAGCTTTTGGAAACCTCGGTCACCACGGGCCCCGCAGCCAGCACATCGAGATCGGCATAATTCATTTCCTCGCGCGCCAGGAAATACTCGGCCCCGATGTTCCGCCCGCCCACGATGGTAAACAGATTGTCGGCCGTCATGGATTTGTTGTGCATCCGCCGATTGATCCGCTGGAAATCGGTCAAACCGGCCACGATCAGGCTTTGATCGCGCCAGAACGGGTTGAACAGCCTGATTTCGATGTTTTCGTGCAGGTCCAGCGCGGCGGTCATCGCGTCATAGCCTGCGGTGTCCATGTCATCCAGCAACAGACGGACGCGCACCCCGCGATCCGCCGCCTGAAGAAGGCTGGCCGCGAACAGATGCCCTGTCGGGTCGTCATGCAGCAGGTAGTATTGTGCGTCGATCGTGCGTTCGGCGGCGGCCGCCATCAAAAGTCGAGAGACCAGCGCCTGTTCTCCATCGCTGATCAATCGCACCCCCGAGCGCCCGTCCCCGGGCTCGCCCAATCTCTGCGCCGCCCGTCCCAGAGTGCTGTCGGCGCGGGCTGTCTCATACGTCGTACGCGTCTTTTCATACACCCGCTCCTTGGGTGCGCAGCCGAACATCGCGACGAGAAAGCCCAGACCGACCACGATTTGCCACCGATTCATTCAGACCCCCCACCGCTTTAATCTCAGGTGACACCGCCACGGTACTGAGGTTCAACGCCTTTGGGCAGCCAAACCAAAGGTTTCGGGCACTCTGTGGCGTTTTCGTACGGCGCCTTGGTCAGTCTCTGCAGGGTGCCGCCGAGTTCTTGCCGCAGCAGGTTGGGCGTTACGGAAAACAGTGGAGCGCCCAGCATCGGGCCAGTCCTCAAAGCTACCAGCCCCGCCCGCCCTTGCGTCACCAGTTCCCGCAACCGCCGGTCCGTCAGCGGCCCCGCCCTCTGTGTTCGGACGGGGCTGCCTTGCGCTTTGGAGTCACAAAATGAAGTCGCCTTCATCCAGATGGGATGCCCGTACACCCATCAGCACGATCTCAGTGTCCCCAAGATCGATTTCGGTTCGGAAGAACCGTTGATCGATCGCGCTCTCAAGCTCGTGGAAATCGGTGAACCCGTAAGAGCTCAGATCAATCTTGTCCTGGCCTGCGCGGAAGCCGAAGATGACATCGGTTCCGTCACCGTGCGCGAATGCGAAATGGTCTGCGCCTCCTCCACCGAAGAGCCTGTCATTTCCGGCACCACCGGCGATCATATCGCTTCCGTGTCCTCCGAACACCGTATCGTCCCCGTCCCCGCCCGAAATCGTGTCGCGTCCGCGACCGCCAAACAGACGGTCATGTCCGTCGCCACCGGAAAGGTCATCTTTGCCGCGCCCGCCGAAAACAAAGTCATTCCCGGCCTCGCCCTTTACGGTGTCGCTCCCGCTGCCACCAAACACCCGGTCGTTTCCTGCGCCAGCCAGCACAAGATCGCTGCCGCTTCCCGCCCAAACCACATCATTGCCGCCTTTGGCATCCACAAGGTCGTTGTCCCGACCGGTCCAGATGCGGTCTCGCCCGTCGTCGCCGATGACGAAATCAACGTCTCCCGCGCCACTCGACGGCAGAAGATCCGCTGGCAGAAGCACCGCATCGAGAACGTGAACGATGCCATTCGCCGCCTGAATGTCGGTAGCGACCAGTCCGGGGTCGGCGATGTCGGGATCCGCGTCGATCAGTTTCAGGTTTTCCGCGTCAACGCCGATTGCTTGGCCTTGCAGGGTCGTGATTTCATCGGCTGACAGAACCTGGCTGGCCTGCAGACTTTGGCCTGAGACGTGGTATGACAGCACGGTGGTCAGAAGCTCGACGGGATCATTCCCACCGTTCAGCAGGCGCAGTGCATCGACCAGATACGAAAACGCGCCGGCTTCATCGCTGCCATGATATCCCAGCGATTGGGACAGCGCGACAAACGCACCATCGTTTGGCGCGAAAGCGGTCAGATCCGCGTTCGGATCATCAAGCGCCCCGGCCAGATCCGCAGCGATCAGAGAATCGCGCAACAGGTCGAAATCTTCGCTGTTGGCGTCGAACCCGGACGCTCCGCTGATGTTGACGACGGTTTGGGTGATGGTGGGCGCGTCATTCCCCGGCAAGTCGATCGGCAGAAGAACCCGGTCGACCACATGCACGATGCCATTGTCCGCCGGAATATCGGTCTGGACCAGCGACGGATCCAGCAGGTCCGGCTCGAGATCCCCCAGCGTCGGCAATTCCGAGGCATCGATGACACCGCCCTGAAGCGTGGAAACGGTTCCCGCCGACGATATTGCGGCGGCGTTCAGCGTCCCGGCTGCAACGTGGTAGGTTACGACACTCTCCAGCAGCGTTGCATTCTCCGCCGGGTTCTCGCTGAGCGACGTCAGAAAGCCCGCAACGGCGCCGGCATCTGCGACGTCGCCTTCAAAGCCAAGATCGACGGCCAGCTGTCCAAAGGCTGCGTTGGTCGGCGCAAAAACGGTATAGGTCGCCGAAGCATCGCCCGCCTCGCCGCTTAGAACGCCCAGATAGTTCGTTCCTTTTTGTGAATCGATGAATTCGATTGCAGCAACCAGAACGCTGAAGTTCGGATTGCCTGCAGCAATGCCTGCGATTGTCGTCATGGCTTCCTCCCGGAGTTGTGCCGGCTATTCGGCGGCCTGCGATGGATACGGGGGAGTCCGACGGTTTGGATCAAAAATTCCGAAATCGACTTGGCCTGAAAGGAGCAGAGCTGCACATCGCGGACGTCCGGTCTCGGGCCATCGCGGCGCGTGAAACAGGGTTGGCGATGGGTTCTCCGAACCGTTTCCGACATGGATGCAGGCGGGCGCGCCGAGGGATGCCCCTGGGCGCCTGGTACACGAGGCGGGTTGGGCAAGACGCTGTCGACAACCCCAAGGATGCTCTGTTCAGGTTCGACCTGTTGGAGTGTGCCGCGAACGCAAATCGTCTCGCGACGGCTAAAGGCCCAAGACCGGCTCAGGCAAGACTCGCATGTAGACCGCGGCGAAAAACAGGCCGCTGCCCGACAGCACGAACCCATGCCAGATCGTGTTGTGATACGGAATCCAGTCCAGCAGATAAAACGCAACGCCAGCCGTATAGACCAGCCCACCCGCGATCATCAGGGTCACGACCGCTGAGGGCAGGTCGGCCAGAACGCCCTGACCTGCCCAGACAATGGCCCATCCCATCATCAGGTAAAGCGCCAGCCCGAACCACCGGAACTTGTGTGGATCGATCATCTTCAAGGCCGAACCCAGCGTGGCCGACGACCACAGACCAAACAGCAAGCCCGGCGCCTGCCCACCGGACAACAGCAGGAACGGCGTATAGGTTCCCGCGATCTTGACGTAGATCCCCGAGTGATCCAGACGCCGGAGGACATCGGCCCATTCCGGGCGCCGGCTCATGTTGTAGAGCGCCGAAAAACTCAGCATCAAGACAAGCGTCACGCCATAGATCAGCGCGCCCCATACTGCGGCGGGCTCGAGGCCGACCTGCACGGTCCGGCCGACCAGGATCGGCACCGCGACCAAGGCCGCGCCAACGCCCAGAACATGCACCACCCCGTCGCTGACGCGCTCGGACCGGCTGTAGGCTGGACGCATTTCGGAAAAAGATTTCATCCCCACCAAGATAGACCCTCACTCGGCCGCGGGCAAGCCGGGTGCCGAACGCCTTCGGGCCTCTATGAGGGCTGATCGCCCGTTTTCGGATCCTTGTATCGGTTGAGGTCCAGAACGCCGGCCTGAACCGGCGCCTGTCGTACCAACATCTCGTGCAGGCGGTCGCTGAGCCTCCAGAAATCGGGGCTCGTCCGACGTATGCCGTAGGTGGCGATGACATCCATATAGTCGCTTTGCGATCGGATCGCCTTCACGGCCGCCACGAAGTCGGGCAACGCGCCGCTGGACACGCGGAAGAAGAAGTTCGGATAGCTTCCGATCAGCCCGGGCAAGACGGTGACCGTGTCGTCCTGGGGCAGGCGTCGTGCGTGTTCGCGGAACAGAAACGCGACGTTCGAATGGGCCTTGTCATGGATCACGGTAAAGACCTCGCTCCGGTCTTGGCCATGTTCGATCAGCAAAACCGACAGGTCGGGCAGATACCTGACCCACGGGCCGGTTTGGCTGGACAACTGCCGCAGCAGCGCCGCGCTGGGGTCGCTGGTGCAAGCGTCACCGGCGCAGCGATTGATCGGATCGGTGACCGGCCACAGCCCGTCTCCGCGGTTCAGCAAGGTCAGCAGAAACTCGGCCTTGGGGGCGTCGGTGCCAAAGGCGATCCCGGTCGGGAAATCGTCATCAAGGCGGCGCTGATGCCAATATGTGTGCAGTTCCGCCAGAAAGCCCTGATACCAACCGTCATGCATCGCTGTTCGGATTTCAGCTGGCATGAAATTCAGAAAACTGTCCTCGCTCTCCATCCGCAGCTCATCCATGTAAAGCCGCGTGGCCAGCTGATGCGCGACCCGGCCGAACACGTCATAGCCTGCGACCAGGTTGTAATAGATCCTCTCGAACACCGGATAGTCGATCACCCAGGCTGTTTCCGGGATGTCGCCGTGAAACCCGGTCATGGCCGAGGCGTTGTCAAAATGCCGGAACACCGTGATCAACGCTTGCGGATTCGCCCCGCCCCCGTCCCAAATCGCATCATAGCCGAACCCCGTCCGGTGCGCCGGGCTGTTGCGATATCGCGCGTCGCGAAACTGAAGGTATTCCACCTGGTTGCGGTGATAGAGTGACTGGAGATCGCCCAGCACTCCCTCATCAGCCTTGGCGACCGGCAGTTCGAGATAGCGCGCGCCCTCGGCCAGATAGCTGGGATCGGTCACCGACAGATCCGCATCGGGATCGAGGAAACTGACCCAGAACCGGTCTTCGATGACGTTGACGGCGGTCTGGCCGTGACAGACCGGGCCTCGGATGAAGCTGCGCACGAAGAACAGCGCGTCGTCCAACAAAAACTCATAGCGGCTGCGGGCGGGGATCGCAGCGAAGGTGCTGAACGGGTTGCCGCCCTCGGCCTCGCCATAGGGCGGCAGTTGCTCCAGCGACCAGTCGGGTTCGAGAAACAGCTCGCGATAGCGGTCCATGCGCCGGGACCCGAACGGATAGACCAGGTGTTCCTTGTGCACGATGGTCTCGGTCACCAGTTGCAGGCGATAGTAGAACGGCCTTGCGCCGGGGTCGTCGAACGGCCGGCGCGACGCGATGACCGCGATTGGCTGCCCCGGCGGCGTCGTGGATCGCACCATCTGAAAGAACCGGCGCGAGTCGTCATCCGGGAAATGCAGCCGCGCCAGGAACAGGTGTTCGAACAGGTAACGGCTGGTCAACCGGCTGCGGGGATCGTCGGCGTTCAGAAAGGCCTCCCACGCGTCAACCTGCGCCTGAACCGAGGGGGGCAGATCCGTTGCCACCGGATCGAGGACTCCGCCGGCGCGCGCCCATTCACGCAGCACGGTGAATTCGTCATCCGACAGCCGCGCGGCGGCGTAGGGCATGCCGGCGAGGGGATGCTTGCGCCGAAACGTGTCGAACTCCTGCGGCGACGGGCAGACCAGTTCGCGTT
>GG704596.1:3222250-3231760 GCA_000161775.1 Ruegeria lacuscaerulensis ITI-1157 | reverse complement strand
GCGGCAGCCAGGGCGCCCGCATCCTCAGCGACGTGGTGCCCGGCGCCATCGCTGCACTGCCCGAGAACCTGCGCCAATATATCCGTGTTTCGCACCAGGCGCGCGAAGAGGATGCCGAGCGGGTCACCGCCTTCTACGCCGAGCACGGGATTCTGGCCGAGGTCCAGCCCTTTTTCCACGATGTCCCCCGCCGCATGTCCGAGGCGCAGCTGGTGATCAGCCGCTCGGGCGCCTCCAGCGTGGCCGACATCTCGGTGATCGGGCGGCCATCGATCCTGATCCCCTTCGCCGCCGCAGCGGGCGATCACCAGACTGCCAATGCGCGCGGGCTGGTGCAGGCGGGAGCGGCGATCATGATCCCCGAAAAGGCTCTTGACGTTCCCGCCCTGACCGAGCAAATCGCACTGGTTCTGACCAACCCCGAAGCCGCACAGAAAATGGCCCATGCCGCCCTGTCGGTCGGGGCGCCCGACGCGACCGAGCGTCTGGTGGCCCTTGTCGAACAGCTGGCGCAGAAGGAGACCCCATGAATCCAGCAACCAAACTGCCGCAGGATGTCGGACCGATCCATTTCGTGGGCATCGGCGGCATCGGGATGTCCGGCATCGCCGAGGTGCTGCTGAACCTTGGGTACCAGGTGCAGGGATCCGATCTGAAAGCCTCGAAGATCACCGACCGTCTGGCGTCGCTGGGGGCCGAGATTTTCGTGGGTCAGCGGGCTGAGAACCTCGACAACGCGGCTGTCGTGGTCGTGTCGACCGCGATCAAGCCGGGCAACCCTGAACTGGACGGCGCGCGTGCGCTGGGCCTGCCGGTGGTGCGCCGCGCCGACATGCTGGCCGAGCTGATGCGGCTGAAATCCAACATTGCCATCGCCGGCACCCACGGCAAGACCACGACCACCACGATGATGGCCGAGTTGATGGTGGCGGGCGATTTCGACCCGACCGTCATCAACGGCGGCGTGATCCATGCCTACGGCTCGAACGCGCGGATGGGGCAGGGCGAATGGATGGTGGTCGAGGCCGACGAGTCCGATGGCTCGTTCAACCGGCTGCCCGCGACCATCGCGATCGTGACCAATATCGACCCCGAGCACATGGAGCATTGGGGCGATTTCGACCGGCTGCGCGCGGGCTTTCATGATTTCGTCTCGAACATCCCGTTCTACGGTCTGGCGGTGTGCTGCACCGACCATGCCGAGGTTCAGGCGTTGGTGGGCCGCATCACCGACCGCCGCGTGCGCACCTATGGGTTCAACGCTCAGGCCGACGTGCGTGCAGTCAACCTGACCTACAAAGGCGGCATTGCGCATTTCGACATCCACCTGCAATACGAGGATACCGTGATCGAGGGTTGCACCCTGCCGATGCCGGGCGATCACAACGTCTCGAACGCGCTGTCGGCCGTGGCCGTGGCACGTCATCTTGGCATGAAGACGGCTCAGATCCGCGATGCGCTTGCGAATTTCGGCGGCGTCAACCGCCGCTTTACCAAGGTGGGCGAGGTGAACGGCGTCACCATCATCGACGACTACGGCCACCACCCGGTGGAAATCGCGGCGGTGCTCAAGGCTGCGCGTCAGGCGACCGAAGGCCGCGTGATCGCCGTGCACCAGCCGCACCGCTATTCGCGCTTGTCCAACCTGTTCGAAGATTTCTGCGCCTGTTTCAATGACGCCGATGTCGTGGCCATTGCCGAGGTCTTCTCGGCCGGAGAGGACCCAATCGAAGGTGCCAGCCGCGATGATCTGGTGCAGGGCCTGATCCGTCACGGCCACCGCCATGCGCGCGCGCTGCTGGACGAAGGCGACCTGGAGCGCCTGGTTCGCGAACAGGCCCGGCCCGGCGACATGGTCGTCTGCCTGGGCGCCGGCACCATCAGCACCTGGGCCAATGCGCTGCCTGACCGGCTGCAGGTGAAACAAGCGGTTTGACGTTAGCTGGCATTTGGGCGCACAACTTTAGGGTGTGTCGCTGCCTGTGGCATGTGATCCACTTGCGGAGAGAACCATGGATTATTCCGTCATCTTTGCCGCCCTTTGGGTGATCTGCGCCACTGTCGTGGCACTGTTGCCGATGCGCCTGCAATTTCCGCCGGGCATCGTGCTGCTGATCTGCGCGCCGGTTCTGATCGCCTGGCTGGGCGTGGCGCATGGCTGGTTGATCGGAGCGCTGGCCTTTGCCGGGTTCGTATCGATGTTCCGCAACCCCATCCGGTATTACTGGCGCAAATGGTCGGGTCGTGAGGTGGGGCAATGAGCTGGTCGATCGCACTAGCCGCCCTTTGGGGCATCGCCGCCAATGTGCTGGCCATGATCCCCAGCAAGGACAACCATTGGACCCGCGCCTATGCGCTGATCGCCGTGGGCATTCCGATCCTGGGCTATGTCACCTATGAAAACGGTCCGTGGGTCGGCCTGTTCGTTCTGGCCGCCGGCATGTCGGTGCTGCGCTGGCCGGTGATCTATCTGACTCGTTGGACAAAGGCGAAAATGCAAGGCATGAAGGCGGCGGACAAATAACCCGACACCCCATCGGAGACCAACGATGACGGACATCGCCACATTTGCTTACCTGCCGCTCGCGGCGCTTGTGCTCGGGACGCTGGCCGGATTTGTCGCCGCGCGATGGCTTGGCCTGCGCGCGCTGTTGTGGCTGATTGGTTTGACTTCGGTTGTTGCGCTTGTCCTGATCGCGATGTTGGCAGGCGTCGGCACGGGCGAGGAAGAGCAGGCCTTTGGCCCCTTCGTCTGGCTGACCGGGGGCGTCCTGCCTTTCCTGTTCGCGGAAATCATGGGAGGTGTCGCCGGGCGCAGCCTGGCGGCGCGATCCGGCCAATGACCACGATGCCCACCCCGCGAGGCCGCCTGACCGTGGCCCGTGCTCTGAACGACCTCACCTGGCTGCGTGTCGGCGGCCCGGCGGATTATCTGTTTCAGCCGGCTGACCTTGAGGATTTGCAGGCCTTTCTGCGCGACCTTCCGGCCGAGGTGCCGGTGTTCCCGATGGGCGTCGGCTCGAACCTGATCGTGCGCGATGGGGGCTTGCGGGCCGTGGTGATCCGGCTGGGGCGCGGCTTCAACGGCATCGCGGTCGACGGCACCACCGTCACCGCGGGGGCGGCCGCGCTGGATGCGCATGTGGCGCGCAAGGCGGCGGATGCGGGGGTGGACCTCACCTTTCTGCGCACCATTCCCGGTTCCATCGGCGGGGCCGTGCGGATGAACGCCGGTTGCTATGGCAGCTACACGGCGGATGTGCTGCAATCGGCCACCATCGTCACCCGGCAGGGCGAGGTGGTCGAACTGACGCCCGCCGATCTGAACTTCCGCTATCGCCAATCCGACCTGCCCGAGGGGGCGGTGCTGGTGTCGGCCACGTTCCAGGGGCCGGCGGGTGACCCGGCCGACCTGCACGCCAGGATGGAGGCGCAGCTGAAAAAGCGCGACGAGACCCAGCCCACCAAGGACCGCAGCGCCGGTTCGACCTTCCGCAACCCGGCCGGGTTTTCCTCGACCGGGCGGGCAGACGATGTGCACGACCTGAAGGCCTGGAAGGTGATCGACGACGCCGGAATGCGCGGCGCCCGGCGCGGGGGCGCACAGATGAGCCCCAAGCACTCGAATTTCCTGATCAACACCGGAAACGCCACCGCCGCCGACCTCGAAGGGCTGGGCGAAGAGGTGCGAAAAAAGGTTTACGAAACAAGCGGGATCACGCTAGAGTGGGAAATCATGCGGGTCGGTGATCCGCTGACAGATTAAAGCCCCGACCGTCAGACCAAAACAGGCAAATTCAGGCGACGGATCAAAGGCATAACGAAATACGGACCACCAGATAAGGTCCGGGGACATTGAGGCGCACGAACGTGGGTAGGTCGAGCAGGACAAACCCCAAAGTGGCGGTATTGATGGGTGGCCCCTCGGCGGAACGCGAGGTGTCTCTCAGCAGCGGGCGCGAATGCGCAGCCGCCCTTGTGGGAGAAGGGATCGAGGTCGTCGAACTGGACGCCGGTCCCGACCTTTGTGCGCGCTTGCAGGACATCAAGCCTGACGTGGTCTTCAACGCTCTGCATGGCCGCTGGGGCGAGGACGGTTGCGTGCAGGGTCTGCTGGAGTGGCTGCGAATGCCCTACACGCATTCCGGCGTGCTGGCCTCGGCGCTGGCCATGGACAAACAGCGCAGCAAAGAGGTGTTCCGCGCGGCCGGCCTGCCCGTGGCCGACAGCGTGATCGTTCCGAAATCGGACGTGATGGCGGGGCATGTCATGCCCGCGCCATATGTGGTCAAGCCCAACAACGAAGGCTCGAGCGTCGGGATCTACCTTGTGTTCGAAGGGTCGAACGGCCCGCCGCAGCTGTCGGATGACATGCCCGAGCAGGTCATGGTCGAACAATACGTCGCCGGGCGCGAGCTGACGGTGACCGTGATGGGCGACCGCGCCCTGACCGTGACCGAGATTCTGACCGACGGCTGGTACGACTACGACGCCAAATACAAGCCCGGCGGATCGCGTCATGTGCTGCCCGCCGACATCCCGCCGCGAATCTTCGATCTGTGTATGGATTATGCCCTGCGCGCCCACCAGGTTCTGGGGTGCCGGGGCGTCAGCCGCACCGACTACCGCTGGGACGAGGCCCGGGGCGAAGAGGGCCTGTTCCTACTGGAGACCAACACCCAGCCGGGTATGACCCCCACCTCGCTGGTGCCTGAACAAGCCGCGCATCTGGGCATGACCTTCGGTCAGCTCTGCGCCTGGATGGTCGAGGACGCCTCATGCGATCGCTGACCGCCTCCCGCGCGCCGGACGCCTACCGGGCCAGGCCGCTCTCGGGGCCGGATGCCACCTATCAGGCGGTCGGCAATGCCAAGGCTCAGGACGATCCCAAACTGCGTCTGCGCGGTGACCGCCTGTTCCGCCGCCGCGCGGGCCGCGCCGATCCAGCCCCTTCGCGCCTCAGCTACCGTCTGCAGCGATGGATGCTGACCCCCGGCATCCGGCGCGGGCTCAAGATCGGTCTGCCGCTGGGGGCTCTGGCCGCGGCCGTTGGTCTGTTCTTTGCCGACGACGCTCGGCGCGACGAGTTGAGTGCGCAAGTCAGCGGTTTGATCACCGCGTTTCAGGAGCGCCCCGAATTAATGGTCAAGCTGATGGCGATCGACGGAGCAAGTTCCGGCTTGTCGGATGACATCCGTGAGGTGGTGCCGCTCGATTTCCCGATCAGCTCGTGGGATCTGGATGTCGAACAGATCCGCGACACGATCACCGGGCTGGATCCGGTGAAATCGGCCAGCGTGCGGATCCGGCCGGGCGGTATCCTGCAGGTGGACGTGGTCGAGCGTCAGCCGGTCATCGTCTGGCGCACGCGCGAAGGTCTCGACCTGCTGGACGAAACCGGCGCGCATGTGGCGTCGATCGCCCGCCGGACCGAACGCGCCGATCTGCCGCTGATCGCGGGCGAGGGCGCTGACAAGCATGTGGCCGAGGCGCTGGAACTGCTGCGCACCGCGCGCAGCCTGGGTGACCGTGTGCGCGGCCTTTTGCGGGTGGGCGAGCGGCGCTGGGATCTGGTGCTGGACCGCAACCAGCGCATCATGCTGCCGACCGAGCGCCCGGTGCGGGCGCTGGAGCGGGTTCTGGCAGTGAACGAGGTTCAGGATCTTCTGGAGCGGGACGTGGCCGTGGTCGATATGCGGCTGGGGTCGCGCCCGACCATTCGGATGACCGAAGCCGCCAGCGCAGACTGGTGGAATACAAAAGTGACAACGGGTAACGGGCAGTGAATACGATGATGACCGATCTTTATCAGTCTCAGCGCGCGATGCGCCAGATGCGCCAACAGGCCATGCAGCGAGGGGTGGTCGCCGTCCTTGATGTGGGAACATCCAAGGTCGCCTGCCTGGTGCTGCGGTTCGACGGGACGGGCCGGCTGAGCGAGGACAATTCGATCGGCTCTCTGGCCGGGCAGACAGGGTTTCGGGTCATCGGCGCGGCTACCACTCGGTCGCGCGGGGTGCGCTTTGGCGAGATCACGGCCATGCAGGAAACCGAACGCGCCATCCGCACCGCGCTGCAGGCGGCGCAGAAGATGGCGGACATCCGGGTCGATCACGTGATCGCCTGTTTCTCGGGGGCCAATCCGCGTTCCTACGGGCTGGACGCTCAGGTGGACCTGGACGGGCAAGAGGTCACCGAGGCCGAGATCGGCCGCGTTCTGAACGCTTGCGACGTGCCAGACTATGGGGCGGGGCGCGAGGTGCTGCACGCCCAGCCGGTGAATTTCGCGCTGGACAACCGGTCGGGCCTGATCGACCCGCGCGGGCAGATGGGGCAGACGCTGGCGGTAGACATGCACATGCTGACGGTCGATGCAGTCGCCATTCAGAACCTCGTGCGCTGCGTCAAGCGCTGCGACCTGGAATTGGCGGGCATTGCGAACTCGGCCTATGTGTCGGGCATCTCGGCGCTGGTCGAGGACGAGCAGGAACTGGGCGCCGCCTGCATCGACATGGGCGGCGGATCGACCGGCGTATCGATCTTTATCAAAAAGCACATGATCTATGCCGACAGCGTGCGTATGGGTGGCGATCACGTCACCAGTGACATCTCGATGGGGCTGGGGGTCTCGACCACGATCGCCGAACGGATCAAGACCTTCAACGGCGGCGTTCACGCCACCGGAGCCGATGACCGCGACATGATCGACATCGGCGGGGATACCGGCGATTGGGAGCACGACCGCCGCACCGTCAGCCGGGCCGAGTTGATCGGCATCATGCGCCCCCGCGTCGAAGAGATCCTCGAAGAAGTCCGGCTGCGGCTGGATGCAGCCGGGTTCGACCACATGCCCAGCCAGCAGATCGTGCTGACCGGAGGGGGCAGCCAGATCCCAGGTCTGGATGGGCTGGCCAGCCGCATTCTGGGGCAGCGCGTGCGTCTGGGGAGGCCGCTGCGGGTGCACGGCCTGCCGCAATCGGCCACGGGGCCCGGCTTCTCCTCGGCGGTCGGGCTGGCGCTGTTCGCCGCGCATCCGCAGGACGAATGGTGGGATTTCGAAACCCCGGTCGATACGTCGGCTGTGCGCCCCTTCCGCCGCGCCGTGCGCTGGTTCCGTGAAAACTGGTAGGCATCTGGTTGGGGCCGTGGCACTGGCTGCGGCTCTGATCCCCGGCTCAACCCCGGCTCAGACACGCATCACCCCCCACGCGTTCCTGGATGCGGTCGTCGGCAAGACAGTCACCTTCCACGAATTGACCAGCGGGACGCTGGTGGGCACCGAACAGTTTCTCGGCCGAACGCTCTCGGTGTGGCAGCGCAAGGGCGAGGGCTGTGTCTACGGCCGGATCACAACGCCCGACGGCAAGCTTTGTTTCCACTACGACAGCGAGCCCGGTCCGGTCTGCTGGTGGCCGTTCATCCACCAAGGGCGCCTGCTGGTACGGATCGCGCGGCTGGGCGACGGCGAAATTCAGTATGTCGGCCGCTTGTCAAACGAAGGGCTGGGCTGTCCCGCAGCGCCGATCAGCTGAAAAATCCGGTTGCGGCGCAGATGTTTATGCCGCAAGATACCTCCAAGGCCCATCAGAGGCCCATCGGCAGGACCCGAGCAGTCAGCCGTCGTAAACAAGATGCAGATTTTCCGCCCGCCTGAATCGGTTGGGCTGAATGCGTATGTCTGGTGGTGGTATCCCGTTCGACCGCTAGATATTCCGGACATGGGCGATATGGCGCGGAAAACCGCCTTGTTTCTTCCATATTTTGTGGATTCAAGCGATTTTTGGCGTGACGTTTGGGCTTTGGAAATGTAGAATCAACCGTGGATAGGCAAGAAAAACACCGCTTTGCGGGATCAGAATTACAGGCGGACAGAGCATGACATTGAATCTTTCGATGCCCGGGCACGACGAACTCAAGCCTCGGATCACGGTATTTGGCGTAGGCGGCGCGGGTGGCAACGCTGTCAACAACATGATTGAAAAACAACTCGACGGTGTTGACTTCGTCGTGGCCAACACGGACGCGCAGGCATTGCAGCAAAGCCGCTCGTCGGCACGGGTGCAGTTGGGCATCAAGGTGACCGAGGGGTTGGGCGCGGGCGCCCGGGCTTCGGTAGGTGCCGCCGCCGCGGAAGAAAGCATCGAACAGATCGTCGATCACCTGGCCGGCGCGCATATGTGCTTCATCACCGCCGGCATGGGCGGGGGCACCGGCACCGGCGCCGCTCCGATCATCGCGCAGGCCGCGCGGGAACTGGGCGTGCTGACCGTGGGTGTGGTGACCAAGCCGTTCCAGTTCGAGGGCGCCAAGCGCATGCGCCAGGCCGAGGACGGCGTCGAGGCGCTGCAGAAGGTCGTCGATACGCTGATCATCATCCCGAACCAGAACCTGTTCCGACTGGCCAACGAAAAGACCACGTTCACCGAGGCCTTCTCGATGGCCGATGACGTGCTCTACCAAGGCGTCAAGGGCGTGACCGACCTGATGGTGCGTCCGGGCCTGATCAACCTCGACTTCGCCGACGTCCGCGCGGTGATGGACGAGATGGGCAAGGCCATGATGGGGACGGGCGAGGCCGAGGGCGAAGATCGCGCCATCCAGGCCGCCGAAAAGGCCATCGCCAACCCGCTGCTGGACGAAATCAGCCTCAAGGGCGCCAAGGGCGTTCTGATCAACATCACCGGCAGCCACGACCTGACGCTGTTCGAACTGGACGAGGCCGCCAACCGCATCCGCGAGGAAGTGGACCCCGAGGCCAACATCATCGTCGGCTCCACCCTGGACCCCGAGATGGAAGGCAAGATGCGCGTTTCGGTTGTTGCGACCGGCATCGACGCCAGCGAAAACGCCTCTGAAACACCGGCCCCGCGCCGGCCCATGTCGGCCCCGCTGACCCGTTCGGTCTCGGCCGAGCAAGAAGAACCGGCACCTGTCGCCGCCGAAGAGGTTCCGGCCCCGGTCGCGGTTGAGCCGCAGATCGCCCCGACCCTGTTCGAAGCCGCTGAAGAGCCCGATCGCGCAGATGGCGGGTACCACGCGGAAGAGCTCTTCGAGCAAGACGATGACGGGTTGCCACCTCCGGCCTACCAACCGCGCGCGGAGGAGTATGATCCGCAACCGGAGACGGGTGTTGCTGCGAGAGTGCCGAACCCTCCAGTCGCCGGCACGCCCTCGCCGCAGGCGCTTGATCGGTTGCAGGCCGCAGTTCGCAAGGTTCCCAACGAAGCTCGGAGCCTGGCCGAGCGCAGCCCGCAAGCGCCCGCTCCGCAGGCGCGCCCGGCGGCGGAAGAACGGCCCCGGTTCGGCTTCAACCGGCTGATCGACCGGATGACCGGGCATGCTGCCGACACCCCGGCGCAGCCGGTCCGTCAACAACCCGCCATGCGCCAGACTGACGCAACGGCGCCTGCGCATGATGAGACGGACCCAGAGCAGGAGCGGATCGAGATACCGGCCTTCTTGCGGCGTCAGGCCAACTGATCGCGGTAACAAAATCCACGCACGGGGCCG
>GG704596.1:3119828-3221815 GCA_000161775.1 Ruegeria lacuscaerulensis ITI-1157 | reverse complement strand
GTAGAACACATCATGGCTGCGTTGGCCGGCTGCGGCATCCACAATGCCCTGATCGAAATCGACGGGCCTGAAGTCCCGATCATGGACGGTTCGGCGATCTCGTTCGTGCGCGGCATCATGGCAAAGGGCGTGCGTCGCCAGGCCAGCCCGGTTCTGGCCTATGAGGTTCTGAAGCCCGTCGTTGCCGAGCGCGAAGGTGCCCGTGCCTCGATCCGCCCGGCCAGCGGTCTGATCATCGAGTTCCACATCGAATTCGAGGACAGCGCCATCGGTCGTCAGACGAAAGTTCTGGACATGCGCAATGGTGCCTTCGCACGCGAGTTGTCCGATTGCCGGACCTTCTGCCGCCGCACCGATGTCGAGGCGATGCGCGAGAACGGCCTTGCACTTGGCGGGTCGTTGGACAATGCCGTGGTCGTGCAGGGAGACACCGTGCTTACGCCGGGCGGCTTCCGCCACCCGGACGAAGCTGTGCGCCACAAGATGCTGGACGCACTTGGCGACCTCTATCTGGCCGGCGGCCCGATCTTCGGCCATTTCGTGGGCGAGAAATCCGGCCACGCCATGACCAACACGTTGCTGCGCACCTTGTTTGAAACACCCGGCGCGGTGCGACCGATCCTGTGCACTCCCGAGCAGGCCGCCCAGTTGCCCGGTCAGGGTCTTGTCATGACCGAGATTCCCGCTGTCGCCTGATCACGGCTCTGCGCGCGGGACAATTCCGTCGAGGCGCGGATAAGGCGTTTTGCACCGCAATTTTATGTGCTAGACCAAAGCCCAATCCGGGGTTACCCAAAGAGACAAGACGACTAGGATGAGCGGTATGGTTGGCACCAAGGCGGCAGTCAGGCTTGCAGGGGCGATTCTTCTTGCGTTGACCCTGACAGCCTGCGGCAATGCGGGCGGGCTGTTTGGCAACAAAGGTGCTGACCGGTCCCAGAACCTGGAAGGCTACACCCCGGAACAGATCTTTACCCGTGGCGAGTTCGAGTTGTCGCAGAATCGCCCCGAGGACGCCGCCTGGTATTTCTCCGAGGTCGAGCGTCTGTATCCCTATTCCGACTGGGCAAAGCGGTCGCTGATCATGCAGGCCTTCGCGTTCCATTCGGACAAGAACTACGAAGAAAGCCGCGCCGCTGCGCAGCGGTATATCGACTTCTACCCCACCGACGAAGACGCGGCCTATGCGCAATACCTCCTGGCGCTCAGCTATTATGACCAGATCGACGAGGTCGGCCGCGATCAGGGCCTGACCTTCCAGGCCCTGCAGGCCCTGCGCACGGTGATCGAGGTCTATCCCGACAGCGAATATGCCACCTCGGCGGTGCTGAAATTCGATCTGGCCTTCGACCATCTGGCCGGCAAGGAAATGGAGATCGGGCGCTATTATCTGCGTCAGGACCATTATGCCGCAGCCATCAACCGCTTCCGCGTCGTGGTCGAGGACTTCCAGACCACCACACACACCGCCGAGGCGCTGTACCGCCTGATCGAGGCCTATCTGGCCCTCGGCCTGGTGGACGAGGCGCAATCGGCCGGTGCGATCTTGGGATACAACTACCAGTCTTCCGAATGGTATGATGCGGCCTACAAGCTGCTGACCTCGCGCGGGCTCGAATTGAAGAGCCGGGGCAACAATTGGCTCAGCACGATCTACCGCCAGACCATCAAGGGCCAGTGGTTGTAATCGCCATGGTCACTGGCTTGGGACGCTGACGACCCGATGCTGCGCGCCCTGGATATCCGCGACATGCTGATCATTGATCGGCTGGAACTGACCTTCCAGCCGGGTCTCAACGCGCTGACTGGCGAGACGGGGGCGGGCAAGTCGATCCTGCTCGACTCGCTGGGCTTCGTGCTGGGCTGGCGCGGCCGGGCCGAACTGGTCCGGCAAGGGGCCGCGCAGGGCGAGGTCGTGGCCGAGTTCGAACTGCCCGAGAACCATCCCGCCCATGCGATCCTGGCCGAGGCCGGGTTGCCCGGCGGGTCGGAACTGATCCTGCGCCGCGTCAACACCGCCGAGGGGCGCAAGACTGCCTGGGTCAACGACCGCCGATGCTCGGGCGAGGTGCTGCGCGCGTTGTCGGAAACCTTGGTCGAACTGCACGGCCAGCATGATGACCGCGGCCTGCTGAACCCGCGCGGCCATCGCGCCATGCTGGACGCTTATGCCGGGGCCGAGACGCAATTGGCCGCCGTGCGCGCTGCCTGGACCGAGATGGCGCGCGCCCGCAAGGCCCTGGTCGAGACCGAGGCCGCCGTGGCCGCCGTGCGCAGCGAAGAGGAATTTCTGCGGCATTCCGTGGCCGAACTCGATCAACTCGATCCGCAGCCGGGCGAGGATGCCGAGCTCGACGCCCGGCGCCGCATGATGCAGGGGGCCGAGCGCATACGCGACGACGTGGCCCGTGCCTTTGCCCTGTTGGGCGGTGACGGGGCCGAAGGGGCCATGGTGGATGCCGTGCGCTGGCTGGAAGGCGTCGCCGACCGGGCCGAGGGCCAACTGGACGAGCCGATCGCCGCCCTGGGGCGCGCCCTGATCGAACTGGGCGAGGCGCAGGACGGCGTGACCGCCTGCCTCGAGGCGCTGGACTTCAACCCTGTCGAGTTGGAGCAGACCGAGGAACGCCTGTTCGCCATCCGCGCGCTGGCCCGCAAACATGACGTGGCCCCCGATGACCTGAGCGGTTTCGCCGACACGCTGCGCGCCCGTCTGGGCCAGCTCGAGGCCGGAGACGCCGACCTGGCCGACCGCCGTGCCGCAGTGCAGGCCGCGCAGGCCGCCTATGACGCGGCCGCCGAGGCACTCAGCGCCCTGCGGCGCGAGGCGGCCGGCCGGCTGGACGCGGCGGTGATGGCCGAGCTTGCGCCGCTGAAGATGGAGCGTGCTGTGTTCCAGACCCAGATCACGCCTGCCGAGCCCGGACCCGAGGGACAGGACGCCGTGGCCTTTACCGTGGCCACCAACCCGGGCGCACCGTCGGGGCCACTGAACAAGATCGCCTCGGGCGGAGAGCTCAGCCGCTTTCTGCTGGCGCTCAAAGTGTGCCTGTCGGGCGACGACAGCGCCCGCACCATGATCTTCGACGAGATCGACCGCGGGGTGGGTGGCGCCACGGCCGATGCCGTGGGCCGCAGGCTTGCGGCGCTGGCGCAGGGCGGGCAGGTTCTGGTCGTGACCCATTCGCCGCAGGTCGCGGCCCGCGCGGCGCATCACTGGCGGGTTCAGAAACACGTGGCCGACGGGCAGACCCTGTCCACCGTTCTGGCGCTGTCCGAATCCGACCGGATCGACGAGATCGCCCGCATGGTCTCGGGTGACACGATCACCCCCGAGGCCCGCGCCGCCGCCCGCGCGCTGCTGCAGGCCTGATGCAATCCGGTCGCGTCCATCCGACGGTCCCGGCTTGCGGCTTTTCACCGCGCAGCGCCTGAGTTACCAAGGGTCATCACCCAACCCCACCGAGGGACAATGACCCAGTCCACCCGTTCCGTGCTGCAATCCCAGCTCCAGCAGGCCCTGGCCGCGCTCAAGGACGCCTGGCGGGTCATGCGTCGCCGTGGGCCAAGCCAGATTCAGTTCTGGTTCATCGCCCTGGCCATCGGCGTCGCGGCAGGGTTCATGGCGCTGGGGTTTCGCAAGGGCATCAACGCCTTGCAGGCCTATGTCTACCGGACTGACGATATTCTCCACCTGCACAGTTTTGCCGAGAATCTGCCGTGGGAGATGGTGCTGATCATCCCGATTATCGGCGGTCTGATCGTGGGGGTGATTTTGCACCTGTTCACCGAGGACGGCCGCGTGCGTTCGGTTGCCGACGTGATCGAAGGCGCCGCGGTCAGCGATGGTCGGGTCGAGACCAAGGCCGGTATCGCCTCGTTCCTGGCCTCGCTTATTACGCTCAGCACTGGCGGCTCGACCGGGCGGGAAGGGCCGGTGGTGCACATGGCCGGGGTGATCTCGACCTGGGTCAGCAATCGAATCCATGCTGACGGGATCACCGGGCGCGACCTGCTGGGCTGCGCCGTGGCCGCCGCCGTCTCGGCCAGTTTCAACGCCCCCATCGCCGGAGCGCTGTTCGCGCTCGAGGTGGTGCTGCGCCATTTTGCCGTGCATGCCTTTGCGCCGATCGTCATCGCCTCGGTGGCGGGCACTGTCATCAACCGGTTGGAATATGGCGATGTGACCGAATTCATCCTCGATACGCCCGGTTCCCTGCAATTCTACGTCGAGCTTCCGGCATTCCTGATCCTCGGGCTGGTCTGCGGGCTGGTGTCGCTGGCGCTGATGCGCGCGATCTTCTTTGCCGAGGATTTCGGCAACCACGTCCAAGCACGCCTGTCACTGCCGCGCTGGCTGCGCCCGGCGGTGTCCGGGGCGATGCTGGGGGGGCTTGCCATCTGGTTTCCGCATATCATCGGTGTGGGTTACGAAACCACGATCCGCGCCTTGACGGGCGATCTTGTGTTGACCACGGCCATCCTTTTTGCGGTGGTGAAAACCGCCGCCGTGGCCATCACCATGGGCGGACGCATGGGGGGCGGGGTGTTCTCGCCCTCGCTGATGATCGGGGCGCTGACCGGTCTGGCCTTCGGCCTGATCGCGACCGGTCTGCTGCCGGACGTGTCCGGCACGCATACGCTCTATGCCTTTGCGGGCATGGGGGCGGTGGCGGCGGCGGTGCTAGGGGCGCCGATTTCGACCACGCTGATCGTGTTCGAACTGACCGGAGACTGGCAGATCGGGCTGGCCGTTATGGTCTCGGTTTCGATGTCCACCGCGCTGGCTTCCCGTCTGGTTGATCGGTCGTTCTTCCTGACTCAGCTGGAACGCCGAGGCGTGCATCTGGCGGCTGGGCCGCAGGCCTATCTGCTGGCGATGCTGCGGGCGGGATCGGTGATGCGCCCGCTGGGTGATCCGCGCTCGATCACGGAAGAACAGGCACGCGAGCTGATGGATCAGGGGCTTTGCATTCCGGCCAGCGCCACGCTCGAGGCGGCGATGCCTTATTTCGACCGTGACGAGATCGCCTGTCTGCCGGTGGTGGTGCCCGAAGACGACGGGACCGAAACCCCGGTTGGCGCGCTTTATCATGTCGATGCGCTCAAGGCCTACAACCGCGCGCTGGCTGCCACGGCAGCCGAGGAACACTCGTGACCTTGCGCAAGCGTCAGATCTGCTCGACCTTCACCGAGTCGAGCCGGTAGAACGCCAGGTATCCCTTGATCTCGGCCACGGCCGGGATCGGGTTCTCATAGCTCCAGGCCGCGTTTTCCGTCACCGAAGATTTGTTGACGATCGAATAATGCGTGGCGTCGCCCTTGTGCGGGCAGTGGGTCACTTTGTCGGTCTTGTCCAGAAAGGCCATCGCGATGTCGTCGCGCGGGAAATAGATGATCGGCGGCAGATCGCCCTCCAACAGCTCCAGCGCGTTGGTGGTCTCGCCCAGAATGGCGCCGCCCGAACGGACGCACCATTTGCCCGGCGCCTTGCGGATCGTGATATCTGCGGTCATTTCTGCTCCTTCCCTCGTCGTCGCGGCCTTTGATCATTCCGGCCTGAAGTCTACCCGCCCATGTAACACTGTCATGTCACAGCGGTGCGGTCGCGGCATCCAACCACAGTTGCGCGTCGGGCGACAGCCTTGGGCGGATCTTTTCCGCAACGTCCCGATGGTAGGCGTTCAACCAGTCGCGTTCCGCGGCCGTCAGCATGTCGGCCACGATCAGGCGCCGGTCGATCGGGACATAGGTCAATGTGCGCCAGCACAGCATCGCCCGTTCGGCGTCACCGCCGGGCAGGGCTGGCGCTTCTTCCACGACCACCAGGTTTTCCAGCCGGATGCCGAACGCGCCCTCGCGGTAATAGCCGGGTTCATTGGACAGGATCATGCCAGGTTGCAGCGGCACATGGCTGACGCGCGACAGGCGCTGCGGGCCTTCATGTACGCTGAGATAGGCACCGACACCGTGACCGACTCCGTGGTTGAAATCCTGACCCGCCTGCCACAACGGGATACGTGCCACGCATTCGATATCACGCCCGGCCAGCCCCACCGGCCAGCGCAGCATCGACATGGCGATCATCCCCTTCAGCACGCGGGTGAAACAGGCCTTCTCCTCGTCACCGACGCTTCCGATGGCAATCGTGCGGGTGATGTCGGTGGTTCCATCCAGATACTGCCCGCCGCTGTCCAGAACCAACAGATGACCGTCTTCCAGCCGGCTGTCGGTCTCCTCCGTCACCCGATAGTGCATGATGGCGCCGTTCGGCCCGGTGCCTGCGATCGTGTCGAACGAGATGTCCTGCAGCGCGTCGTCGCACCGCCGGTTTTCCTCGAGCCGGGTGACGACCTCGGTCTCGGTCACGCTGCCGGGCGCCTGCGCATCCAGCCAGCACAGAGTCTCGATCACGGCCACCGCGTCGCGCAGATGCGCGGCGGCACTGCCCGCGATCTCGGCCGCGTTCTTGCAGGCCTTGGGCAGGGCGCAGGGGTCGCCGCCATCCACGGCGCGCTCGGACAGCACGTCGACCACGGCCTGAGGCACGGTACCCATGTCCACCTGAACCGCGCCTTCCAGCGCGTCGACGGCCTCCAGAAACGCCTCGGGCGGGTGCACCGAGACCTGCGGCCCCAGATGGTCGTCCAGCCCGGTCAGCTTCTGGGCCGCCATGAACAAGTCCACCCGCCCATCGGCGTGCAGAATGGCAAACCCGTGCGCCACCGGGTTGTAGGCGATATCCGACCCGCGAATGTTCAGCAGCCACATGATCGAATCCGGCAAGGTGATCACGGCGGCGCTGCGCCCCGCGTCCGCCAGACCTTTTGCCAGACGTGTAATCTTGCTCTCGGCGCTCTCGCCCGCGAAGTCCAGCGGATGCGGCTTTGCCGGGTTCATCGGCGGCGCTGGCTGGTCCACCCAGATGCGGTCGACCAGATTGTCACAGCGCACCAGCTCGATCCCGCTGCCGGCCAGAGCGGCCTGCGTGTCGCGGATCTGTCCCGCCGCGTGCAGCCACGGGTCGAACCCGACCTTGCCGCCGCGGGGCAGGTGCTGTTTCAGCCAGTCCGCCAGAGACACCTCGGGCCACGGCACCGGAGTGAACACATCCGCCACCTGCGCTTTGACCTGGGTGCGGTAGCGGCCATCGATGAACACACCCGCCACGTCGCGCAAAGCCACACAGAACCCGGCCGAGCCGGTGAACCCGGTCAGCCAGGCCAGTCGTTCGTCACGGGGGGCGACGTATTCGCCCTGATGCGCATCGGCGCGCGGAACCAGGAATCCGTCCAGACCTTCGCGTTCCAATTGGGCCCGCAACGCAGTCAGGCGCGGCGGCCCCTGTTCCGGCCGCGCCGTCACCTTGAATGACTGGAACATCTGCATCTCCCTCACTCCGCGGCGGGTCAATGTCCGCTGCGGATTCACCTTCTGAAAAAAACTCCTGCCTGGGGCAAGGCCGAACTTAGCTGGCCTTCCGAATGCCCATCACGCGGGCCCGCGCGCGCGGGTCGCTGTCGAACAGGGCGGCCAGCTGCTCGGTCATCGCCCCGGCCAGCTGTTCCACATCGGTGATCGTCACCGCACGATCGTAATACCGGGTCACGTCATGGCCGATCCCGATTGCCAGCAATTCGACCATCTTGCGCTTTTCGACCATGGCGATCACGTCACGCAGGTGTTTCTCCAGGTAGTTCGCCGGGTTCACGCTGAGCGTGGAATCATCTACCGGAGCCCCGTCCGAAATCACCATCAGGATCTTGCGCTGCTCGCGCCGGGCCAGCATCCGCCGATGCGCCCATTCCAGCGCCTCGCCGTCGATGTTTTCCTTCAGCAGGCCTTCCTTCATCATCAGGCCGAGATTGGCCCGCGCCCGCCGCCAAGGCGCATCCGCCCCCTTGTACACGATATGCCGCAGGTCATTCAGCCGGCCGGGCTGCTGTGGGCGGCCATCGTTCAACCACGCCTCGCGCGCTTGCCCGCCTTTCCAGGCCCGCGTGGTAAAGCCCAGAATCTCCACCTTCACGTTGCAGCGTTCCAGCGTGCGTGCCAGGACATCGGCACAGATCGCCGCGATGGAAATCGGGCGCCCCCGCATCGACCCGGAATTGTCCAGCAGCAGCGTCACCAAGGTGTCGCGGAACTCGGTATCCTTCTCGACCTTGAAGCTCAGCGGTGTCGTGGGGTTCGCGACAACCCGCGCCAGCCGACCGGCATCCAGAATGCCTTCCTCGCGGTCGAAATCCCAACTGCGGTTCTGCTGCGCCTGCAGACGGCGCTGCAGCTTGTTGGCCAAACGGCTGACGGCGCCCTTCAGCGGCTCCAGCTGCTGATCCAGATAGGCGCGCAGCCGTTCCAGCTCGGCGGGCTCGGCCAGCTCCTCGGCGGCGATCTCCTCGTCATGGGTGTTCAGATAGACCTTGTAGTCCGGGTCGGCCTCGGACGCCGGCGGTGGGGCAGGCGGCTCCAGCGGCGCTTCGCCCTCGGGCATCTCGGCCTCTTCGCCCATCTCGTCCTCGGCCATCTCGTCCATCGAGACCTGCGCCTGAGACTGGTCCTGCTGCTCTTCCTGCGTCTGTTCCGGAGTGGCGTCGGCGTCCTGCTCGTCCTGCTCGTCCTGGCCGGTGCTGTCGGGGTCGGGCTGTTCCTCGGCCTCTTCCTCGGCCTGATCCTCCTGATCCTCGTCCAGCGCGTCCGGGTCTTCGCCCAGCTGGTCGCCATAGCCCAGATCGTCGATCACCTGGCGGGCGAATTTGGCAAAGGCGGTCTGGTCCGACAGGATTTCGTTCAGATTCTCCAACGTGCCGCCGGCCTGTTCCTCGATGAACCCGCGCCACAGTTCCATGACATTCGTGGCTGCAGGCGGCAGATCGCGCCCCGTGGCCAGGTGACGGATCAGATAGCCCGCGGCGACGGCCAGCGGAGCCTCGGACGGCTGCTTGCACTGGTCATAGCCCCGCCGCAGCGCCTCGTGATTGATCTTGACGTCGATATTGCTGGCGGTGCCCGGCATGTCGCGCGCGCCCATGGCTTCGCATCGAGCAGTTTCCATCGCCTCGTACAGATCGCGGGCCATGTCGCCCGGCGGGGCGTAACGGGCATGGGTGGCCTCGTCGTGATACCGGCGCTGCAACGCCAGCGCATCCGCCGTACCGCGCGCCAGCAATACCTCTTCGCGCGTCATCCGGCGCGACACTTGCGGCAGGCGCATCGACTCGCCCGACAGACCGGACGGGTCGACAGTATAGCTGACCGACAGGTCCGGATCGTCGGCCATCACCTTGGTGGCCTCGGCCAGGGCCTTCTTGAACGGATCAGCAGGGTTGTCGTTTTTCTGCACCATGTCTCTCAGCCCTCACCCAAGCGCCGCCCGACCGGGACGACCGGCTCCGCCTTCATCTGGCCAAAAATATCCCCGCCGGAGGCATTGCGCCCGGCACGGGCGCAAATCCAGCATCACCCCAGGCTGACGCTTGCGGCGCTTTCTGGCAGTTCCTCATCAAAACACCGCTGATAGAACTCGGCAACCGTTTCGCGCTCCAACTCGTCGCACTTGTTCAGGAACGACAGGCGGAACGCATAGCCCACATCGCGGAAGATCTCGGCGTTCTGCGCCCAGTTGATCACGGTGCGCGGGCTCATGACCGTGGACAGATCGCCATTCATGAACGCGGTCCGGGTCAGGTCGGCCACGGTGACCATCTGGCTGACGGTCTTGCGGCCCTTTTCGGTGTTGTAATGCGGCGCCTTGGACAGAACGATCATCACCTCGGCATCATGGCTGAGATAGTTCAGCGTCGCCACCAGAGACCAGCGGTCCATCTGCGCCTGGTTGATCTGCTGCACGCCGTGATACAGGCCGGTGGTGTCGCCCAGACCCACGGTGTTGGCGGTGGCGAACAGGCGGAAATAGGGGTTCGGCGTGATGATCTCGTTCTGGTCCAGCAAGGTCAGCTTGCCGTCATGCTCCAGAACCCGCTGGATCACGAACATCACATCGGCGCGGCCTGCATCGTATTCGTCGAACACGATGGCCACCGGGTTGCGCAGCGCCCAAGGCAGGATGCCCTCGTGAAACTCGGTCACCTGTTTGCCTTCACGCAGCTTGATCGCATCCTTGCCGATCAGGTCGATCCGGCTGATGTGGCTGTCCAGGTTCACCCGAACGGCAGGCCAGTTCAGACGTGCGGCGACCTGCTCGATATGCGTCGATTTGCCGGTCCCGTGATAGCCTTGGATCATCACCCGGCGGTTGTGTGAGAACCCGGCCAGAATCGCCAGCGTGGTCTCGGGGTCGAACTTGTAGGTCGGATCGATCGCCGGCACCCGGTCGCTCTGCTCGGCAAAGCCTTTGACGACCATGTCCGTGTCAATGCCGAACACGTCCCGGACCGAGATCTCTTCGGTCGGTTTTGCGTTGATGTCGATTGATCCGTCAGCCATGCGCCTTGTCCTCATTCCTTGGCCCGTTCACCGGGGTCGAACCCGTGTGTGGTGCAACATATTGCGGGCAAGGGCAAGGGAAAGCCGTCGCCATATCGACGAAGCCCGGTGCTTTGCTTACAGGCGCCATGCCGATGGCCGAGATACAGGCCCGCCGGGCTGTCAACCATGGCCGCGCCGGGGCGGCTACTTGAAATTGCGGCTGTCCTTGATCTGGTCCCAGGCCCAGACGACTTCCTGCAACTGTTCTTCCTGGCTGCGGTCGCCGCCGTTCATGTCGGGATGCAGCACCTTGATCAGCTTCTTGTAGGCCTTGCGGACCTCGGCCTTGGTCCAGGTGTCCTTGGCCTCGAGGATCTCGATCGCCCGGCGTTCGGTGGGCGGCAGGCGGCGGCCCGTTGTCTCGCGGCCCCGGTTCTTGGTGGCTTTCTCGCCCAGCACCTGGTGCGGGTCCTCGATACCCAAGCGGGCCCAGGCGCGCGCCTCGGGATCGGTCATCGGCCGGGTGGTGCGCTCCCACACCTTGTCCTTGGACCGCTGCGCGTTCAGTTCGGCTTCGGTGGTGCCGTCGAAGAAATTCCACTTCTGGTTATACTCGCGCACATGCTGCTGGCAGAACCAGAAATAGTCATCCAGCACGTCGGGCGCCTTGGGTGCGCGGTACTTCCCTGCCTCCTGGCAGCCCTCGTGGTCGCAGACGCGGGTCGAGGTCTCGGATGCGCCCGACATTCCCCGGCGTCCGCGCGGATTTTTCTTCTTGGCGCTGGACACCGAGATGTCGAAGCCGAAGGGATCAGGTTTTACCATGTGCTCATCCTCATGAACGCGTCTTTTCGACTCGGAGGCAGCAGTTTAGTCTAAGTGACCGAAAGTAGAAGAGGGGCGGGGCAATTAATTTGCCCACGAGCACGAAAATGACCATGACCGAAGAAATCCGCACCCGCCTGCAGGCGGCTTTCGACCCCTACGAGCTTGAGGTCGTGGACGACAGCGAAAGCCATCGCGGCCATGCCGGATTCCGCGAAGGCGGCGAAAGCCATTTCAACGTCCGCATCCGCGCCGCGGCCTTTGCCGGACAATCCCGAGTGGCTCGGCATCGCGCCGTGCACAAGGCGCTGGGTGACATCGTGCCGCGCATCCACGCGCTGGCGCTGGACATCGGCGACTGACCCGGGCCTCTTTAAAGATCAAGGCGGACCAGCCGGGCGGCGGTGCAGCGCGGCCGGCATTCACTCCGACATGACACCCGGAAAACCGGCCGGGCGCGACGATCTCAACTGTCCTGCTTGGTCTTGTCGGGCTTGGAATCGGCCTCGGGTTCAGGGGCCTCCGGTGCCGGCTTCAGAGTCAATGGCGGGTCGTCATGCTCTTGCGCGATCCGGGCCGGGGCCGTGACCTGTTCATCCGGAGCGGATGTCTCGGGGCCGGGGATCGGGCGCGCCAACGGCGTGTCATCCGCGTCGGGCGGGGTCAGAAAGGCCACGGCTTCGTTGTCCGGCACTTCGGTCTCGACCGCGCGCCGGAACACCAGAACGTTGCGCCAGTTCGTGGTGCTGCCGGTCAGTCCGACCCGCTCTTCGCTGGGCAGCAATTCGGCCCGCTGATACTCCCAGCCCTCGGCGCCCATCTCGTTCAGCACATGCTCGATGGTAAGCGAAAACCGCCCCTCGGGCGTTTTGACCCCTTTGGCCTTGGTGCCTTTCTTCGGGGCCGGGACGACCTTGTATTCGTAACGCTGCATCAATGGTTCCTGAACTGCCTGATGGCGGGCAATGTATCTCTCTGGTCCGGGCAGTGAACCGAAATATTCACGCCCGGCAAAATTCAGCCCTGACTGTTGCTTTCGCCCTGCGCCGCCCTAGCGACGATCTTCAGGCACAGCTCGGTCGCCACCGCCATGTCCTGGACCGAGACCCACTCCAGCGGTCCGTGGATGCATTGCATCCCGGTAAAGATGTTGGGGCAGGGGGTGCCGAACTCGGTCAGGCGCGACCCGTCGGTGCCGCCCCGGATCGGGACCGAGACAGGCTCGATCCCCATGTCCCGACAGGCTTCGCGCGCCAGATCCACCGGTGTCATGTCCTTTTCCAGCCAATAGCGCATGTTGCGGTACTGGTGGCTGATCTCGACGCTGATCTTGGCGCGCGGTTCGCTGGCCTGCACCGCGTCGCAGACCTTGCGTACCAGCTCGCCCTTGGCTTCCAGCCCGTCCATCTCGAAATCGCGCAGGATCAGCTTGATCTCCATCTCGGACGAGCCGCCGTTCAGATCGGTCACATGGATGAACCCTTCGCGCCCGTCGGTGACTTCGGGAGTCATGGTGGCCTGCGGCAGCGTCTGCACGATCTTGGCGGCCAGGTGAGTCGCGTTCACCATCTTGTCCTTGGCCAGGCCCGGGTGAATCGAAACGCCCTCGATCCGGATCACCGCCCGGTCGGCCGAGAAGCTTTCATATTCGATCTCGCCCAGTTGCTGACCATCCAGCGTATAGGCGAAGTCGGCGCCCAGATCCTTGGGAAGCGCCTCGGTCACACCGCGGCCGATTTCCTCGTCGGGGGTAAAGGCGATGCGGATCGGTCCGTGCGCGATCGTCCGATCGGCCAGCAGGTGCCGGGCCATCGTCATGATGATCGACACGCCCGCCTTGTCGTCAGCGCCCAGCAGCGTGGAGCCCGAGGCGGTGATCAGGTCGTCACCGACCTTGCTGGCCAGATAGGGATGCTCGGCCGGGGACAGCACCAGTGACGGATCGTCGGGAAAGGTGATGTCGCCGCCATTGTAGCCCTTGATGACCCGCGGCTTGATCCCGGTCGCTTTGAACTGCGGCGCGGTGTCCACATGGGCCAGAAAGCCGATGGTTGGCCCCGGCGCGGTGCCCGGAATGGTGGCCAGAACGACGCCATAGTCCGTCATGGTCACGTCCTGCGCGCCCATTTCGGTCAGCTCCTGCCGCAGCAGGTTCAGCATGTCGTACTGGATTTCCGTGCTGGGGGTGGTGCTCGAGTTTTCGTCGCTCTGGCTGTCGATGGACGCATAGCGGACCAGCCGGTCCTCCAGTTCCTGGTCAAATCTGTTCTGCATGGCACCTCACCTCTCTGGCGAAGACAAAGGCCGCAACCCGCGGCCCGAGTCAAGCGCCGCCCCGGGCCCGGAGAGCGTCAAGAACTCCGGGTAAAGCTTTGTACAAACCGGGCAAACCCAGCTGCCCGGCCTGTACAAACCGAAAGACCTTATTGGCCCAGCTTCTGCGCAACCAACTGGTTGACCGCCTTGGGGTTGGCCTTGCCGCCGGTGGCCTTCATCACCTGTCCGACGAACCAGCCGGCCAGTTTCGGGTTGACCTTGGCTTTCTCGACCTGGGCCGGGTTGGCCGCGATGATCTCATCCAAAGCAGCCTCGATCGCACCGGTGTCGGTCACCTGCTTCATGCCGCGCTCTTCGACGATCTGCGCCGGGTCGCCGCCTTCGGTATAGACGATCTCGAACAGCTCCTTGGCGATCTTGCCCGAGATGGCGTCCGAGGCGATCAGGTCGATGATCCCGCCCAGCTGCGCGGGCGAAACCGGCGAGTCGGTGATGTCGCGGTCGTCTTTCTTCAGGCGGCCGAACAGCTCGTTGATGACCCAGTTCGCGGCCAGCTTGCCGTTGCGGCCCTTGGCGACCTCTTCGAAATACACGGCCGATTCAACCTCGGCGGTCAGCACCGATGCGTCATAATCGGTCAGGCCGAAATCCTTGATGAAACGGGCCTTTTTCTCGTCCGGTAGCTCGGGCAGCTTGGCTGCGATGTCATCGACCCAGGCCTGCTCGATCTCAAGCGGCAGCAGGTCGGGGTCGGGGAAATAGCGATAGTCATGCGCCTCTTCCTTGGACCGCATCGAGCGCGTCTCGCCCTTGTCGGGATCATACAGGCGGGTCTCCTGCTCGACCTTGCCGCCGGCCTCGACGATGGCGATCTGGCGGCGCGCCTCGACCTCGATGGCCTGCTGGATGAAGCGCATCGAGTTCATGTTCTTGATCTCGCAACGCGTGCCCAGGTACGAAAAGTCCTGTGTTTCCATGTACTTTTCATAGTCGCCCGGACGGCAGATCGACACGTTCACGTCGGCCCGCAAGTTGCCGTTCTGCATGTTGCCGTCGCAGGTGCCCAGATAACGCATGATCTGGCGCAGCTTGGCGATATAGGCGGCGGCCTCTTCCGGGCCGCGGATGTCGGGGCGGCTGACGATCTCCATCAGGCAGACACCGGTGCGGTTCAGGTCGACGAAGGACATGTTCGGATCCATGTCGTGGATCGATTTGCCCGCGTCTTGCTCCATGTGAATGCGCTCGATGCGCACCATGCGCGCGGTGCCGTCGCCCAGTTCGACCAGCACTTCGCCTTCGCCCACGATCGGGTGATACAGCTGGGAAATCTGGTAGCCCTGCGGCAGGTCGGGATAGAAATAGTTCTTGCGGTCAAAGGCCGATTTCAGGTTGATCTGCGCCTTCAGGCCCAGGCCCGTGCGCACCGCCTGTTCCACGCAGAATTCGTTGATCACCGGCAACATGCCCGGCATGGCCGCATCCACGAAAGACACGTTCGAATTCGGCTCGGCCCCGAATTTGGTCGAGGCCCCCGAGAACAGCTTGGCATTGGACGAGACCTGCGCGTGCACCTCCATCCCGATCACCAGTTCCCAGTCGTGCTTGGCACCGGCGATGGTCTTGGGTTTGGGCAGTTCATAGGTCAAGTCGAGCATGGCGCGCCTCATCTCCGCAGAAGTTCAGGCATGGGTATTATGCCCGGCAAGGCCAAGGGGCAAGGGGCAAAGGTCGCCGTGGCGCGAATCTCAGTGGCTGGTAAGCCTCAGGCCGGAGGGCGTGAAAGTCACGTCGGTACCGCTGCGCAGTTCGTCGCGGAACAGATCGCCGATGGTGTGCAAAGCAGCGCGATGCCCGCGTGCGGCGAAGCGTTCGGGCGAGTTGATGCGCACCGAATTGCTGAACCCGTTGGCCGCATGCGCCCAGATCAACGGGTGCAGTTCTGTCAGATAATCGCGGATCAGCCACTGCGCTGCATCGTGCAGCCGGCTGCGTACCAGGTCGGCTTCATCGTTCAGGCCATAGCCGTTCTGCATCGTGATGGCGCAATAGGACGCCAGCAGGTTGACGCTCTGCTGGTCAGGTTTGCGTTGCACGATGTCCTGCAGACCTTCCATGAAATACTCGACATCCAGCCGGGCACAGGCCACGGCATCCAGCGCGATGGCATCGAACTGTACCCAGGCATAGCCGCCCGCGCCCCAGATCTGGCGGGTGTTGGCTGCGGTGCGCAGCGCCTGCAACTCCAGTTCTTCATAGCTGCCGAACCACCGCGGCAGAAGGTGGGTGCCCATGGCGCGCATGTGCCGGTGGTTGCGCGGGTCCAGGCGGATCAGGTGTTCATATTTGGCCGCGACCCGGACGTGATTGATGCGTTGGCCCGCCAACAAAGCGCAATCGGCTGCCGCGACCGCGGGGCTGTTGGGCGCGGCTTTTCGGCAGATGGGCAGGATGGCCGCAGCCCGGTCGAAATGCGCCGCACAGCGCGACCGGTGCAAGGGTGGAAGCGCCGCGTCCAGCGCGGTACCGCGCCAGGCCCAGGCCAAGTCTATATGGGCCAGCGCGACGACTAGCGCCACCATCGGATCATCGGGGTGATCCTGCATCACGCCTTCCAGTTCAGAGATTCCGGCCAGCAGGTCGTAATCACGGATGGCACGGCCTTCCGACAATGCGTGTTCTGCCGCCATAACCACGTCGGAACGAGCGCCAAATGCCAGAAGGTCTGCCGTTGGAAGACCGTCAGGCGTGACATCCCGCGCTCGGTCGGCGGCCTGCATCTCGGCGGAAAGCGTCAGCCATCGGTCTTGCCGCGCCAGTTGCCGGCCACGTTCGATAAGGTCGCGCCCGATCAGATCCGCAGCGCCGATCTCGGCGACGGGTATATTCAAACGGCCCACCTCCGGCAGACAGTCCGCGCCGACATGAACCTGCGCGGCCGCGATGCGGGATTCGCCGGGATTTTTGGATATGAGGCGGGCGATACCTGCCCGGAATGACCTGATCATCACAAAACTCGAAACTGCAAAAACTCGCTAACTAGTCTGGCAGTCTTGCCCGAAAATGTCGTGAATTCAAGGATTCTTGTGCTCAGCATCGCTCTGATTGCCCGGTCAGGGCCAAACAGGGCGGATTCGAATGACCGTTTCAGAAAACTGTGAAATGATGCCGTTCGATGCGAAACCCGGCCTGTTGCAGCGCCTGTTCCAGCTGTTTGTGCGGCGGCAAGGCCTCGTCCGGCAGGCGCAGACGTTTGCCATTGGTCAGGATGATCGACACGCGCACCGAGAAATCCCAGCGCGTGTCGAAGCGGAAGAAGTCGATCTCGGTCAGGTCGATCTCGCCCTGCCGTGCGCCCGAATGCCAGCGCAGTTTTGCAGGCTCCAGGCTCAGCCCGGCATCGGTGTTGCGCAGCACGTCCCACAGCGCGGGCAGGGTGCCCAGCGCCAGCAACCCGATCAGCCACCATGCCGCGTCGAAAACCAGCACAAGTGCCAGCAGCCCCGCATAGACAGCGCACAGAATGGCGATGCTGCGGGGCGACCGGTTGTGTCGGGTAAAGCGAAACCCGGAGCCCTCGGGCGCCGTCATGCCCCGAGGATGCGCGAGATCATCTCGGTCGTGTCGCGCGACAGGTTCGGGGTTTCGGCGATGCGGCTCAGTTGGGCGCGGATCAGGTTCTGCCGGTCGGCGTCATAGCGTTTCCAGGTCTGGAAGGCGGTGCACATGCGCGCAGTGGTCTGCGGGTTGACCGGGTCCAGCCGGATCAGCC
Organism: Ruegeria lacuscaerulensis ITI-1157; assembly: GCA_000161775.1. GTDB lineage: Bacteria > Pseudomonadota > Alphaproteobacteria > Rhodobacterales > Rhodobacteraceae > Ruegeria > Ruegeria lacuscaerulensis. The sequence goes on along the minus strand of GG704596.1, from coordinate 3,204,513 downwards.
AGTCGGCCAGCAGGGCGTAGGACTCGCCGCTGGCATGGTGGAACCCGGCGTGGTTCATCGTCAGTCCACCCATCAGCGCACGGAACCGGTTGGGGTTCTTCCAGTTGAAATCGGGATGCTGAGACAGGGCGCGGGCGATCCGCGGCGCATCGTCCGGTGCGGCAAGCGAGGCCTGAAGCCCGAACCATTTGTCCAGAACCAGCCGGTCATGGTGCCACTGGTCATAGAAAGCCGCCAGTTCCGCCTGACCTTTGCCGGCCCGCAGCAGGCAGGACAGGGCGCTGAGCTGCAGGGTCATGTTGTCGGCCTTGGCATAGACTTCGGCCGCCATTGCGCCGCCATCCAGCCGGGTGGTCAGCGCCAGCGCGGCGCTGCCCAGGGCGCGCTTGCCCGCCTGTTCGGCGTCGGGCGAATAGGGGCCGTCGACCAGCGCCTCGGAGTGCAGGCGGGGTAGCAGGTCCTGCATGTGTTGGGCGGTGGCCTGACGCAGGGTCTCGACCGCGCGCCAGATCGCCATCGGGTCGGGCGTTTCGCCCTGTTCGTGCAGCGCGGCGGCCAGTTCCGACTGGGTCGGAAGGCCCAGCATCAGCGCGCGATAGGCCGGGTCCAGGTCGGCGTCGCGCAGAACGGCCAGCAGGCCATCCAGGTATTCGGCATCGGGGGCCGCGTCCTGGGTGATCATGCGCAGCAGGGTATCCTGCGCCAGCGTCCGCCCGGCCTCCCACCGGTTGAACGGATCGGTGTCATGGGCCAGCAAAAACGCGCGTTCGGCGTTCGGGCGGTCGTGTTCAAGGATCACCGGCGCCGAGAACCCCCGCAGGATCGAGGCGACGGGCCGCGCGGCCAGCCCCTCGAAGGTAAAGCTCTGGCGCGCTTCGGTCAGTTCCAGCACCTCGGTGCCGCGCACCTCGTCGCCATTGGGGCCCAGAAGGCCCACGGCCACGGGGATCACCTGCGGCAGCTTCTCGGGCTGGCCGGGCGTGGGCGGGGTGTGTTGGCTCAGGGTCAGGGTATAGGTGCCGTCGGCCCAGTCCTCCTCGACCTTCACGCGGGGCGTGCCGGACTGGCTGTACCAGCGCTTGAACTGGGTCAGGTCGCGGCCGGTCGTGTCCTCGAACACTTTCAGCCAGTCCTCGATGGTGCAGGCCTGCCCGTCATGGCGTTCGAAATACAGATCCACCGCCTTGAAATAGGCCGCATCGCCCACCAGCGTTTTCAGCATGCCGATCACCTCGGCGCCTTTTTCATAGACGGTGGCGGTGTAGAAGTTGTTGATCTCTTGAAAGCTTTCGGGGCGCACGGGGTGCGACAGCGGCCCGTTGTCCTCGGGGAACTGACGCGCGCGCAGGTCGATCACGTCATGGATGCGTTTGACCGGGGCCGAACGCATGTCCGAAGTGAACTGCGCGTCGCGGAACACGGTCAGCCCCTCTTTCAGGCACAGTTGGAACCAGTCGCGGCAGGTGATGCGGTTGCCGGTCCAGTTGTGGAAATACTCGTGCGCGATGATCGCCTCGATCCGTTCGAAATTGGCATCGGTCGAGGTTTCAGGGCTGGCCAGCACCGCCGACGAGTTGAAGATATTCAGCCCCTTGTTCTCCATTGCGCCCATGTTGAAATCATCCACGGCGACGATGTTGAACACGTCCAGATCGTATTCGCGGCCATAGACGTCCTCGTCCCATTTCATCGACCGCTTCAGGGCCTCCATGCCAAAGGCGCATTTGCCCTCGTCCCCGGGGCGGACCCACAGGTTCAGATCCACATGCCGGCCCGATTTGGTGATGAAACTGTCGGAATGGGCGATCAGTTCTCCGGCGACCAGCGCGAACAGATAGGCGGGCTTGGGCCACGGGTCGGTCCATTCGGCCCAGCCTTCGGCCTTGCCCGTCGGGTTTCCGTTCGACAGCAGCACCGGCAGGTCGCCGTTGATGCGCACGGTGAAGGTGGACATCACGTCGGGCCGGTCGGGATAGAAGGTGATCTTGCGGAACCCCTCGGCCTCGCACTGGGTGCAATACATGCCGTTCGACATGTAAAGCCCTTCCAGCGCGGTGTTGTTGCCGGGGTCGATCTCGACCTCGGCCTCCCAGACGAAGGGGGCATCGGGGACGCTGGCGGTCAGGCCCTTGTCGGTGACGTCGGGTGTGATCGGGGTGCCGTCGATGCTGGCGCCGATCAGCTTCAGCTCTTCACCGTGCAAAAAGAACGTGCGGTCGGTGGCTTGCGGGTTCGGGCGGAACGCGATGCGCGATGTCACGCGCGTTGCATGCGGGGCCAGATCGAAGGTCAGGTGAACGCTGTCGACGGTGTAACCGAACGGCGTGTAGTCCTTGAGGTAGATCGTCGTGGGGGCTGGGTCGCGCATCTGGTGCCTCGTTTTTTCATTTTGGCGCGACGTTAGGCGTTGCCGCGAGGCATCGCAAGCAGGCGACCCATTGCCTTGCTGCGTTTGAAGCTGTTTCAGCCGGATGCCAAAGGTCAGAGGGCTTGCCGCAAAGTTGCCTATCGGAAACACTCGGCCTATCTGGAGAACGCGAGCAACGCAAAACAGGGCGGGAGATTCTATTCATGAGCGGCAGACAAGACCGGCACGGGCTGAAGGTAGACAAGGTTCTGGCCGATTTCATCGAGCAGCAGGCGCTGCCGGGAACCGGGGTGGACCCCGATGCGTTCTGGGCGGGGCTGGCGCGGATGGTGGCCGAGCTGGGCCCTCAGAACCGCGCCCTGCTGGACAAGCGCGCCGAGATCCAAAGCCAGATCGACGCGTGGCACCTCGCGCGCAAGGGGCAACCCATCGACATGGCCGAGTATCAGGCGTTCCTGCGTGAAATCGGCTATCTGCTGGATGAAGGCCCCGATTTCCAGATCGAGACGGCGAATGTCGACCCCGAGATCGCCGCCACGCCCGGCCCGCAACTGGTGGTGCCGATCACCAATGCACGCTTTGCCCTGAACGCGGCCAATGCCCGCTGGGGCAGCCTGTATGACGCGCTCTATGGCACCGACGCGCTGGGCGACCTGCCGCAGGGTGGCGGCTATGACGCGGCGCGCGGTGCGCGGGTGATCGCCTGGGCCAAGGCGTTTCTGGACGAGGCCGCACCGCTGGCCCAAGGCAGCTGGGCCGATGTGTCCGGTCTGAAGGTCGAAGGCGGCGCATTGGTGCCGGCGCTGGCCGATCCGCAGAAATTCGTGGGCTTTGGCGGTGCGGCCGAGGCCCCGCACTTCGTGCTGCTGAAGAACAACGGCCTGCACATCCAGATCATGGTCGACCCGTCCAGCACCATCGGCGCCTCGGACCCGGCGGGCATTTCCGATGTGCGCCTGGAATCGGCCCTGTCCACCATCATGGACTGCGAAGATTCGGTGGCCTGTGTCGATGCCGAGGACAAGGTGGTGGCCTATGGCAACTGGCTGGGCCTGATGAAGGGCGATCTGAGCGAAGAGGTCACGAAGGGCGGCCGGACCTTTACCCGCAAACTGTCCGAGGACATCGCCTTTACCCGGCCCGACGGATCGGCCGGCACCCTCAAGGGCCGGTCTCTGATGCTGGTGCGCAATGTGGGGCACCTGATGACCAACCCCGCCGTGTTGGACGCCGAAGGCAACGAGATCGGCGAGGGGTTGATGGATGCGCTCTGCACCACGCTGATCGCCATGCACGACCTGCAGCGTGATGGCGGCAACTCGGTCCACGGTTCGGTCTATGTGGTCAAGCCCAAGATGCACGGACCCGAAGAGGTGGCGTTCTCGGTCAAAATCTTCGACATGGTCGAGGATATTCTGGGCTTGCCGCGCAACACCGTGAAACTGGGCATCATGGACGAGGAGCGCCGGACCAGCGTGAACCTCAAGGAATGCATCCGCGCCGCGAAATCGCGCGTGGCCTTCATCAATACCGGGTTCCTCGACCGGACGGGGGATGAAATCCATACCTCGATGGAGGCCGGGCCGATGCTGCCCAAGGGCGACATGAAGAATACGCCGTGGATCCAGTCCTACGAGGATCGCAATGTCGATATCGGGCTGGCCTGCGGGCTGAAGGGCCGGGCGCAGATCGGCAAGGGCATGTGGGCCATGCCCGACCGGATGGGCGAGATGCTTGCGGCCAAGATCGGCCACCCCATGGCTGGCGCGACCTGCGCCTGGGTGCCGTCGCCCACCGCGGCGACCCTGCACGCGACCCACTATCACAAGGTGGACGTTCTGGCCCGTCAGGATGAGATCGCCGCTGGAGGCCCGCGCGGCACGCTCGACGATCTGCTGACCATCCCGCTGCTGGGTGGCCGCAACCTCAGCGACGATGAAATCACCCGCGAGATCGAGAACAACGCGCAGGGCATCCTGGGCTATGTCGTGCGCTGGGTCGATCAGGGCGTCGGCTGCTCGAAGGTGCCCGACATAAACGACGTGGGTCTGATGGAGGATCGCGCCACCTGCCGGATTTCCAGCCAGGCGCTGGCCAACTGGCTGCATCACGACGTGATCGGCACCGATCAGGTGATGGCCGCGATGAAGAAGATGGCCGCCGTGGTCGACCGGCAAAACGCAGGCGACCCGGCCTATCGCCCCATGGCACCGGGGTTCGACGGCATCGCCTTTCAAGCCGCCTGCGATCTGGTGTTCAAGGGGCGGGTGCAGCCCTCTGGCTATACCGAGCCGGTGCTGCATGCGCGACGGCTGGAATTGAAGGCCCGTCGGGGCTAGAACCGGGACAGACCACCGCAGACAAAGGACAAGATCATGTCGGTTTCTCTCAGAAAAGCCCGTACCATCATTCGCAAGACCCTTGAGAAAGGGCGCGAGATGGACCTGAAACCCCTGTCGGTGGTGGTTCTGGACGCCGGCGGCCACGTCATCGCCTTCGAGCGCGAGGACGGTGCCGCCCCCGGCCGGTTCGCGATTGCCCACGGCAAGGCCTATGGCTCGGTCATGCTGGGCATGGCGGGCACCGCCCAGATGCAGCGGGCCGAGGCGCAGGCCTATTTCATGGCTGCGGTGAACGGGGTCTATGGCGGTCAGGTCGTTCCGGTGCCGGGCGGCGTACTGCTGCGCGACCGCAAGGGCGAGGTGATCGGGGCCGTCGGCGTCACCGGCGACACCTCGGACAACGATGCCGCCGCCGCCATGGCCGGGATAGAGGCCGCCGGGCTGACCGGCGAGACCTGATCTGCACAAGCGCCCTTCCGCCTCTTGCGGGAAGTCCGTCCGGCGCTCTGCGGAAATCGGGAACAATATGTGCGCAGTTGAACACGTCCTTGCGCCATGGCGCAGGGCGTGTTTTCTTGCACGATACTGAAGGGCCGGATAATTTCCGACCAGTTCAAGTAAAACAGCAAGGTAGCGCAATGTCTCGACCCGTCGTTGGCATCATCGGCAATTCGTATCTGATGAACGACCAGTACCCCACCCATGCGGGGGGCACGATGAATTCGGACGCGGTCGCGAATGTCTCGAACTGTCTGCCGCTGCTGATCCCGGCCGACCCACGCTATGTCGACGTGGCCGAGTTGCTTGAGGTTTGCGACGGGTTCCTGCTGACCGGTGGCCGCCCCAACGTCCACCCCGAAGAGTATGGCGAGCCGGCAACCGATGCGCATGGCGAATTCGACCGGGCGCGCGATGCGATCACCCTGCCGCTGGTACGGGCCTGCGTGGAACGCGGCCAGCCCTTTTTGGGCATCTGCCGGGGCTTCCAGGAGGTCAACGTGGCCATGGGCGGCACACTGTACCCGGAAATCCGCGATCTGCCCGGACGGATGAACCACCGCATGCCGCCCGATGGCACGCTGGAAGAGAAATTCGCCCTGCGCCACGTGGTCAAGCTGACCGAGGGCGGGGTGTTCCACCGCCTGTTCGGCGCCAGTGAGGTGATGACCAATACGCTGCATGGGCAGGGCATCAAGACGGTGGGCAAGGGCGTGGTGATCGACGGCCACGCGCCGGATGGTACGCCCGAGGCGATCTATATCCAGGATGCGCCCGGGTTCACCCTGTCGGTGCAGTGGCACCCGGAATGGGATGCCGCGAATGACCCGGTGTCGCGGCCCCTGTTTCAGGCCTTTGGCGACGCGGTGCGGGCTTGGTCGGCAGGCGCCGTGCCGACGCCAGTGCGGCAATCGGCCTGAGAGTCGGCTTTCAGATTTCTTCAAAAGACCGGCGCGGCAACCACCGCGCCGGTCTTTTTCGTTTCACACCAGCAAGTTGAACTGTTTGTTGAGTGGCAGAGTCCTGGCGCGTTGACCGGTCAGATCGAACAGCGCGTTGCCCAGTGCCGGCATCGCGGGCGGCGTGCCGGGTTCGCCCGCGCCACCCATGAAGCGGTTGGTTTCCAGCACCTGAACCTCGACCTGCGGCGCAGTGTGCATCCGCAGCGCGTCATAGTCGGGGAAGTTGAACTGCTCGACCTCGCCTTCGGCAAAGGTGATCTCGCCATAGCAGGCCGCCGACAGGCCATACATCATGCCGCCGAACATCTGCGCCTTGACGTTTTCGGGGTCCAGCGCAAGCCCCATGTCGCATGCGATCCAGGCCTTGCTGATGCGGATGGTGCCATCTTCGTCGACCACCTCGATCACCTGCGCGACGGGGGTGCCGAAGCTGTAGGTCAGGGCAACGCCGCGGCCCACGCCATCGGGGGTCTTGCCCGTCCAGCCGGACATGTCGCGCACCGCCTCAAGGCACCCGGCCGAGGGCGCGTGTTCGTCGCGCATCAGCTCCAGCCGGAACTCCAGCGGGTCGCGGCCGGCGGCATGGGCCATCTCGTCGATGAAGGTTTCGTGGAAGAACCCGTTGTGGCTGTTGCCGACCGAGCGCCAGAAGCCGACCGGAATGTCCAGATCGGCGATATGGCCGCTCATGCGATAGTTGGGGACAGCGTAAGGCTGGTTGAAGAACCCTTCGACCAGAACCTTGTCGGGGCCGGCGCCGGGCATGCCGGTGACGCGCTCCATCGCCTGCCGCGTACAGGATTGCGAGGCCACCTTGCCGTCGATCAGAACCGCCTTGCCGTCCTTGACCGCGCCACGCATCCGCGCCATCGCGCCGGGGCGGTAGAAGTCGTGGCGCATGTCCTCTTCGCGGCTCCAGGTGGTCTGGACCGGGACATTGGGCATGGCCATCGCGACCTTGGTGGCGATCACGCCGAAATCGAACTCGGCCCGGCGTCCGAAGCCGCCGCCCAGATAGGTGGTGTGGACCTCGACAGCCTCGGTGTCCAGACCGGCGGCCTCGGCGATCTTCATCTGCATGAAGGTCGGGGCCTGGTTGCCGCCCCAGAATTCCAGCCGGTCGCCAGAAAACAGCGCCGTGCCGTTCATCGGTTCCATCGTGGCGTGGGCCAGATAGGGGACAGTGTATTCAGCGTCGATCACGGTTGCGCCTTCGGGAACGGTGCTGACATCGCCATCATCGCGCATGGTCGAGTTCGGGTCCGCGTCGAAGGCCTTGGCGATCTGCTCAAAGATGGCGTCGGTTTCGGGCGGATAGGGGGCCTCGCCCCAATCGACCTCGATCGCCTCGACCGCCTGGTTTGCCAGCCAGGTGTTGGTGGCGATCACCGCAACTCCATTGCCCAGATCGACGATCTTTTCGACACCCGGCATTGCCTTGGCGGCGCTGTCGTCGAAGCCGTTCATCTGACCGCCCAGCTTGGGGTTCATCCGAACGCTGGCGAATTTCATGCCGGGCAGGCGCACGTCAACGCCGAACTGCGCGGTGCCGGTCGCTTTCTCAACCATGTCCAGACGCGGTTGCGTCCGGCCCAGATAGCGCCACTCGGACGGGTCGCGCAGCGGAGCTTCGATGGGTTCCATCTGCGCCACATCGGCGGCCAGTTCGGTATAGGCGATCTTGGTGCCATCAGGCGCGATGACGTGGCCCGAGGCGGTCTGCAGTTGATCGCGTGCGACACCCAGCCGGTCGGCGGCGGCCTGTCTCAACGTTTCGCGGGCCGAGGCGCCGGCCGCGCGCATCCGCTCGAACCCGTCCTTCATCGAAGTCGAGCCGCCGGTGACCTGCAGGCTGAGCGCCTTGCCGATCACGCCCAGGGCCTCGCCCAGATTGTGCTGGAAGTTCGAGATGTCATAGCCCTTGTTGGGAAGGCTCTCGCCGATCATGGCCGAGTTGTAATAGGCTGCGGCAGCCGGCCCGTGCAGAACGGTGACCTGGTCCAGATCCACGTCCAGTTCCTCGGCGATCAGGGCGGCCCATGTGGTTTTCACGCCCTGGCCCATCTCGGCGCGCGGCGCAAACAGGGTCACGCCGTTCCGGTCGATCAGGATGAAGGGGGTCAGGGCCGCTTCGCCCTCGCCCGGCTTCAGCGGGTTCTTGGCGGGGCGGTTGACGTAATAGACGCCGAAGGCCACGCCGCCGACGATGGCGGCAGACCCGATCAGGAAGGTGCGGCGCAGGATTTTTCCGATGCTGGCCATGGATCAGGCCTCCTTCATCTTGGCGGCAGCGTCGTGGATCGCGGCGCGGATACGGGGGTAGGTGCCACAGCGGCACAGGTTGCCCTGCATCGCCTCGTCGATTTCTTCGTCAGAGGGGGCGGGGTTTTCGGCCAGCAACGCGGCGGCCTGCATGATCTGGCCCGACTGGCAATAGCCGCATTGCGCGACCTGATGATCGACCCAGGCTTGCTGGATCGTGGCCAGGTTGTCGGGCGTTCCCAACCCTTCGATCGTGGTGACCTCGCCCCAGACATCCGACAGGGCAATCTGGCACGAACGGACGGCCTCGCCATCGATATGCACCGTGCAGGCTCCGCAGGCGGCCACCCCGCAGCCGAACTTGGTTCCGGTCAGGCCCACCTCGTCGCGCAGTACCCACAGAAGGGGGACATCGTCGGGCAGATCGACCTGATGTGGCTTTCCGTTGATCGTCAGCGTGGTCGCCATGGCGCACCTCTTTTGGCTGTGGCTGGTTTCTGACATAATTGATGAAAAATGTCAGTGCGTCAATTGACAATTTCACGCAAAACTGTCAGAGGTCAATTCATGGCGGAAAAAATGGATGATACACGGGCAAAGGCGATCCTGACTTCGGCGTTTCAGGCCTTTTCCGCCTATGGGTTCCGCAAGACCTCGATGGATGACATAGCGCGTGGCGCGGGCATGTCCCGTCCGGCGGTCTATCTGCATTACAAGAACAAAGAGGCCATCGTTCGCAGCCTGACGCAGGCACATTACGCCGAAAAGATCGCGGCGGTGGCGCAGGCCTTGCAGGGCGACGGAACGGTGTCCGAGATCCTGGCGCGGGCGATTGACGCGCAGATCGCCGGGATGGCGGCCATACTGGCCTCGCCGCATGGGCTTGAGATGCTGGATACCAGCAAGTCCACCGCTGCCGACATCGTGGCCGAGGGTGAGGCGGCGCTGGCGGATCTTTATGCCGAGTGGCTGGAGCGCGAACTGGCGGCGGGTCGCGTGCGCCTGCCGGACGGACCGGCCGAGACCGCGCGGACCATCACCGCCGCGCTGAAGGGGATCAAGATGACCGCCTCGAACGCCGAGGAGTTCGAGCAGCGCATCGCCCAGCTGACCGCGCTGATCGGCGCGGGGCTTGAGGTCAGGTAACCCGCTGCCGGATTTTGTATTCCGGCTTGTCCCACAACCGGTTCTGCATGATGTCGGCCAGGATCTCGACGGCGCGCGTCACGTCGCCTTCGTCGATATACAGCGGCGTGAAGCCGAACCGCATGATGTCGGGCGCGCGGAAATCCCCGATCACGCCGCGGGCGATCAGGGCCTGCATCGCCGCGTACCCGTCGGCAAACCGGAACGAGACCTGGCTGCCGCGCATCGCGGGGTCGCGGGGGCTGGCCAGTTGCAGACCGGGGCAGGTGGCCTCGACCTGCAGGATGAACTGTTCGGTCAGGGCAATGGACTTGGCGCGCACGTCATCCATGTCGGCCATGTCCCAGATATCCATCGCCGCGGCCAGCGCGGTCATCTGGATCACCGGGGGCGTACCAACGCGCATGCGCTCGATGCCTGCGCCGGGGCGATAGTCCAAGTCGAAGGCAAACGGCGCCTCGTGCCCCAGCCAACCCGACAGGGCCGGGCGCGCGGTGTCGGCCCATTTCGGCGCGACATAGATGAAGGCCGGGGCGCCCGGACCGCCGTTGAGGTATTTGTAGGTGCACCCGACCGCGAAATCGGCGTTGCACCCGGCCAGGTCCACCGGGATGGCCCCGGCAGAGTGGGCCAGATCCCACACCGTGATGACGCCTCGAGCATGGGCCAGATCGGTCAGCGCCTTCATGTCATGCCTGCGGCCGGTGCGATAGTCGACCTCGGTCAGCATCAGCACGGCGACCTCGTCGGTGATGTGCTCGGCCACGGCCTCGGGGTCCACGACCCGAAGCTCGTACTCCTCGCCCAGCGAACGCAGCAGCCCGTCGGCCATGTAGAGATCGGAGGGAAAGTTGCCGTTGTCCGACAGGACCACCTTGCGCCCCGGGTTCAGCTCCAATGCCGATGCAACCGCCTGATAGACCTTGATCGACAGCGTGTCGCCCACCACGACCGTGCCGGGGGCGGCGCCGATCAAGCGGCCGATCCGATCGCCCAGGTCGGTCGGCATGCCCATCCACCCGGCCTTGTTCCACCCGGTGATCAGCATCTGGCCCCATTCCTCGGTCAGCATCTTCTGCACCTTCGCGGCCGCCGCCTTGGGCAGAGGGCCCAGCGAGTTGCCGTCAAGGTACAGAACTCCTTCCGGCAGGTGGAACATGGCTTTGGTGGCGGCGAAATCGGTCATGCTGGTTCTCTGTGTTTTTACTTGTTCGAACCGGGGGTATCGGATCGACGCGGGCCTGTCCACGATCGGGTGTTCGTGGATCGATGGCCCTATTTCGGGTTGCGACACCTTGGAGTTTTGCCATCCTGTTCTGAAAACGGTAGGACGTAAGGCGGAAGCGACAATCCGCCGGTGTCTGTCGTAACGACGAAGGGATGCGAATGCGCCGTATCGACTTACCGCCACTGTGGCTTGTGGGCTTTGCTGTACTGGCCTGGGTGCAGGGCCGCTATCTGTCGTTCGGCCTTTCGCTGGATGGGTGGTTCACCGATCTGCTGAGCGGGCTGCTGATCGGTGGAGGCATCTTGCTGGCCATTCTGGCTATCGTTGAATTCCGCCGCCACCGGACAACGGTCATTCCGCATGAAACACCTTCGGCGCTGGTGCAGTCGGGCATCTACAAGCGCAGCCGCAATCCGATCTATCTGGGCGATGTCCTGATCCTTGCCGGGTTGATCCTGCGCTTCGATGCGGTGCTGTCGCTGGTGTTGGTTCCGGTCTTCGTCTGGGTGCTTGAACGGCGGTTCATCCTGCCCGAGGAAAACCGCCTGCGTCGTACCTTCCGTGCGGATTTCGCGCGCTACGAACGCAAAACCCGGCGCTGGATCTGAGAGGCGTCGCCCCGTGACACAACGTAATGAATGCTGCGCTTGCGAAATAATGTTGCGCAGGATACATGATTGCTTGACAAGAAATACCGACCAGCCGCTCGAACAGAGTGATAATTAGGGGGACTTGCCGGTGAAAATAGGCACGCCAAAGGAAATACTGAAGGGCGAGAACCGGGTCGCGATGACTCCGGAGTCGGCCGTTCAGTTGCAAAAACTGGGTTACGACTGCGCGATCGAGAAAGGGGCCGGTGCGGCCGCCGGGTTCTCGGACGAGGCATACGAGGCCGTCGGGGTCGAGATCGTCAAGACGGCGGCTGCGCTCTGGAAAACGGCCGACATCATCACCAAGGTCCGCGTGCCCACCGAGACCGAACTCAAGCGTCTGACCAAGGGCAAGACGCTGATTTCGTTCTTCAACCCGGCCGGGAACGAAGAAGGGATGGAACTGGCCAAGGAAAAGGGCGCCAACGTCATCGCGATGGAGATGGTGCCCCGTATCAGCCGCGCGCAGAAGATGGATGCACTGTCGTCGATGGCCAACATCGCCGGGTACCGTGCGGTGATCGAGGCGGGCAACAACTTCGGCCGTTTCTTCACCGGTCAGGTGACGGCCGCGGGCAAGGTGCCGCCGGCCAAGGTTCTGGTGGTCGGCGCCGGTGTGGCCGGTCTGGCCGCGATCGGCACGGCGGTCAGCCTGGGGGCCGTGGTCTATGCCTTCGACGTGCGCCCCGAAGTGGCCGAGCAGGTCGAGTCCATGGGCGCCGAGTTCGTCTATCTGGATTTCCAGGACGATCAGGACGGCGCGGAAACCGGCGGATATGCCAAGCCCTCCAGCCCCGAATTCCGCGAGGCACAGCTGGCCAAGTTCCGCGAGTTGGCGCCCGAGATGGACATCGTCATCACCACGGCGCTGATCCCCAACCGCGAGGCGCCGGAACTGTGGACCGAGGACATGGTCCAGTCGATGAAACGCGGCTCGGTCATCGTGGACCTCGCGGCCGAGAAGGGCGGCAACTGCAAGCTGACCGTTCCGGACGAAAAGATCGTCACCGACAATGGCGTGACCATCATCGGCTATACCGACTTCCCCAGCCGGATGGCGACGCAGGCCTCGATGCTGTACGCCACCAACATCCGGCACATGATTTCCGATCTAACGCCCAACAAGGACGGGCAGATCGTTCACGACATGGAAGACGACGTGATCCGTGGTGCGACCGTGGTCTATCAGGGCGAGATCACCTTCCCGCCGCCGCCGCCCAAGGTGCAGGCCATCGCGGCCAAACCCAAGGCCGAGGTCAAGGAACTGACGCCCGAAGAAAAGCGCGCGCAAGAGATCGCGGCCTTCAAGGCGCAGACCAAGCAGCAGGTGACGCTGCTGGGCGTGGGCGGAGCGTTGATGCTGTTGGTGGGGCTGGTGGCTCCGGCCAGCTTCATGCAGCATTTCATCGTCTTCGTGCTGGCCGTTTTTGTGGGCTTCCAGGTGATCTGGAACGTCAGCCACAGTCTGCACACACCGTTGATGGCGATCACCAACGCGATTTCGTCGATCATCATCGTAGGCGCGTTGATGCAGATCGGGTCGGGGTCTTTCCTCGTCATTCTGCTGGCGGCGCTGTCGATCTTCATGGCCGGGATCAACATCTTCGGCGGTTTCCTCGTAACCCGGCGCATGCTCGCCATGTTCCAGAAATCTTAAGGAGGCCGGGCACATGGAATTTGGCTTCACCACTGCCGCCTATGTCGTTGCGGCTGTTCTGTTCATCCTTTCGCTTGGCGGCCTGTCGAACCAGGAAAGCGCCAAGCGCGCGGTCTGGTACGGCATCGTCGGCATGGCGCTGGCGGTATTCGCCACGCTGGTCGGTCCCGGATCGGGGCTGTGGCTGCTGTCGCTGCTGCTGATCATCGGCGGCGGTCTGATCGGTCAATACGTGGCGCAGCGCGTCCAGATGACCGAGATGCCGCAGCTTGTGGCCGCCATGCACTCGCTGGTGGGTCTGGCGGCTGTTTTCGTCGGTTACAACGCCCATTTCGAGATCAAGAATGTCGCCGAAGTCTTTGCGGTCGTTGACGCGGCCAAAGATGCCGACCTGTCGGAACTGGGCGCCTTTGCGAAACTGATCGCCAAGAAAACCTCGGCCGAGTTGGCCATTCTGCATGTCGAGCTGTTCCTGGGCATCTTCATCGGTGCGATCACCTTTACCGGTTCGGTCGTGGCCTATGGCAAGCTGGCCGGCAAGGTCTCCTCGGCGGCGACCAAACTGCCGGGTGGGCATGCGCTGAACGCGGCGGCGGCTGGGCTCTCGCTGATCTGCCTGATCTGGTATTTCAGCACCGGTGGCTTCTTCCCGCTGTTCCTGATGACGCTGGCGGCGCTGTTCATCGGCTATCACCTGATCATGGGCATCGGCGGCGCCGACATGCCGGTGGTGGTGTCGATGCTGAACAGCTACTCGGGCTGGGCGGCGGCTGCGATCGGTTTCTCATTGGGCAACGACCTGCTGATCGTGGTCGGCGCGCTGGTCGGCTCGTCGGGTGCGATCCTGTCCTACATCATGTGCAAGGCGATGAACCGCCATTTCGTCAGCGTGATCCTGGGCGGTTTCGGCGGCCCGCAGGGCGAACAGATGGCCGTGGAAGGCGAACAGGTCGCCATCGACGCCGAAGGTGTCGCCGCGGCGCTGAACGATGCCGACAGCATCATCATCGTGCCGGGCTATGGCATGGCGGTGGCGCAGGCGCAGCAATCGGTCAGCGAACTGGTGCGCAAGCTGCGCGCCAAAGGCAAGAACGTGCGCTTTGCCATCCACCCCGTTGCGGGCCGCCTGCCGGGCCACATGAACGTGCTGCTGGCCGAGGCCAAGGTGCCCTATGACATCGTGCTGGAGATGGATGAGATCAACGATGATTTCCCGGACACGGACGTTGTCATCGTCATCGGCTCGAACGACATCGTGAACCCGGCCGCGCAAGAGGATCCGAACTCGCCCATCGCGGGGATGCCGGTTCTCGAAGTGTGGAAGGCCAAGCAGGTGATCGTCTCGAAACGCGGGCAGGGCACCGGATATTCGGGCATCGAAAACCCGCTGTTCTACAAGGAAAACACCCGCATGTTCTATGGCGACGCCAAGCAGTCGCTGGACAAGCTGCTGCCTCTGATCGACTGATCCGCGGCTGAGATCCAAGGAAAAGGCGTCCTTCGCGGGCGCCTTTTTCCGTTTCAGGTTATGATGCAGTACCAACCCCAACGGCACGAGGTGTTCCATGCAGAAGGTAAACGGCATTGGAGGCGTGTTCTTTCGCGCCCGCGATCCGAAGGCTCTGTCGCAATGGTACGAGGCCCATCTGGGCGTCAACCACTATGACCCGGTCCCCTGGAAGCAGCGCGAAGGCTGCACCGTGTTTGCCCCTTTCGCCGCAGACACGGACTATTTCGGTGATGCGGCGCAGCAATGGATGATCAACTTCCGCGTCGACGATCTGGCGGCCATGGTCGACCAACTGCGTGCGGCTGGCATCGAGGTGGAGACCCGTGACGAATGGAACAGCGAGATCGGAAAATTCGCCCGCCTGCACGACCCCGAGGGCAATCCGATCGAGCTCTGGCAGCCAAATCAATGAGATAGCCGGATTGTATGCCGTTGTATTCCTGTAAGTATATGAAATAAAAAGAGAATTGAAGAAGCCCTCCGGTGTCGTATAGTGCCCTGAACACAAGGAGCCGTTCATGACGCCAATCGAGGATCATCCGCTGCGCTATGCGCTGGCCAATGAATTGCACGCGCGGCCGTTCCCGGTGGCGCAGGCACCCTGCACGGTTGTCTTCCTTGCGATCAAAAAGCCGGTCGCCGCGGTGGCGCGCGACCGGGCCGAAGATATGGCCCACCTGATCGACCTGCTGGACCGCCACGGGGCGCAGCATCCGCAGCCTGATGCAACCCATTATGCCGGCCAGATCGGGCGGCATTGGTTGAAGTGGGAGCACCACACGGAATTCGTGACCTATACGGCCATCACTCAGAATGTCAGCGAGCGCGCCTTCAACCCCGCCGATTTCGAGGTTTTCCCCCCCGACTGGCTGATGGCCAGTCCGGGCCAGCGAGTGACCTCGATCATGCTGCGGGCGGTGCCGCGCCCGGATGACGGGGCCACGCAAGCCGCGCTGGCGGATTGGTTCGAACCGGAAAGCCTGGCGGTGTCGCGGGTGCTGGACGACTCGGCGATCTGCGCCAGCGATTTTCGCATCGACCCCGCGGGCCACATGCGGTTTGCCCTGTTCGTGTCCGAGGGCACCGGGCGCAGGCGCACCGGCCGGATCATCCAGCGCCTGTGCGAGATCGAGACCTACAAGGCGATGTCCATGTTGGGCTTTGCACGGGTCAAGGCCCTGATGCCCCAGATCGGCGAGTTGGACCGGCAACTGACCCAGTTGATGGGTGAAATGACCAAGGACACGACCCATCCAGACGATCTGCTGCCGCAATTGCTGGCCACCTCGACCGAGCTCGAGACGCTGTCGGCGCGTTCGGCCTTTCGCTTTGCCGCGACGGGGGCCTATGAGGCCATCGTGCACCAGCGGATCGAGGCGCTGCGCGAGGATCGCTTTCACGGGCGTCAGACATTCGCCGATTTCATGATGCGCCGCTATGACCCGGCAATGCGCACGGTCAAAGCGACCGAACGGCGGCTGCAGGCGCTTTCGGACCGGGCCATTCGCGCCGGTGACCTGCTGCGAACGCGCGTCGATGTCGAACGCAGCGCGCAGAACCAGGCCTTGTTGGAGAGCATGGACCGCCGGGCGGATCTGGCCTTGCGCCTGCAGCACACGGTCGAAGGTCTGTCGGTGGTCGCCATCAGCTATTATGCGGTGTCTCTGGTCAGCTACCTGCTGTACCCGTTGACCAATGCGGGGATCAGCAAGGGGATGCTGACCGCAGGCGTGACGCTGCCTGTTGTGGCGATGGTCTGGCTGGCCGTACGCCGCATCCGCCGCAAGCTGGAATAGCGCGGCTTGCCAACCGGGGCGCCGCCTGTATTGCTGCAAGGCAGATATTTCGCAGGCGGGGCAGGTTTCATGATCGGATTGGTTTCAGCCTGGCGGGCCGTGGCCGCCATGTTCATTCTGAACGGCGCCCTGTTCGGCATCTGGGCCTCGCGCATTCCGGCCGTCCGTGACCGTCTGGGGCTGAGCCACGAGGAGCTGGGCTATGGCCTGCTGTTCATGGCGGCCGGGGCGGTGTGTTCCTTTCCGGTCACCGGACGCTTGACCGACAGGTTCGGAGCGGTGACCGTGACGCGGGTGATCGCGGTCCTGTACACGGCCTCACTGATCCTACTTGCGGCCGCCGACAGCTTCGCCATGCTGGCTGCGTTCCTGTTCATCTTCGGGGCCTTCCACGGCTCGATGGATGTGGCCATGAACGCCTGGGCCGCCGAGGTCGAACAAGCCTATGCCAAACCGGTGATGTCCTCGTTCCATGCGATGTGGAGCCTCGGCGCCGGGTTGGGAGCGCTCAGCGGCTATGGCGCGGTTCAGCTGCAGCTTGACGTGTTGCCGCATTTCCTGCTGGCCGGCGGGGCAACCGTCGCGCTGGCGCTTGCCCAGTCCTGGGTCCGATGGACGTCGCGGCGCGTGCAGTCCGACGGCAACGCGATCTTTGCCTTGCCCAGCGGCGTTCTGGTTTTGGTCGGGCTTACCGCGATGTGCGGCGCGTTGGGCGAGGGAGCGGTGGCCGATTGGAGCGCCATCTTCCTGCGGGATGTCACGGGTGTGGCTGAAAGCGTTGCGGCCTTGGGCTATGCCGTCTTTTCGGCGTCCATGGTCGCGGTGCGGCTGCTGGGGGGCCTCGTGATCGCCCGGTTCGGCCCGGTGCCGGTGGCCCGGGTCAGCGGAGCCTGCGCGGCCGTTGGCGTGTTCCTGGTGGTATCGGCCGGGGGCGCGGTCGGGGCGCTGGCTGGGTTCGCGATGATGGGCGTGGGCTATGCGGTGATCATGCCGCTGGCTTTCAGCCGGGCCGCGAATGATCCGCATGTCCCGCCGGGGCAGGCCATCGCCAGTGTGGCCACTTTGGGATACGGAGGTTTGCTGATCGGTCCGCCGCTGATCGGGCTTCTGGCGGGGATCCTGTCACTGCGGCTGGCCTTTGCCGTCCTGCTGCCGCTGGCAGTGGTGATCGTGGTGTTGGCCGGCGCGCTCAGGCGCGCCGACTGACTTTGGTTCAGCGTCCGCGGATCCGCGGATCGAGCGCATCGCGCAAGCCGTCGCCCAAATAGTTCACGCTGAGAACGGTCAGCGAGATCGCCAGGCCGGGCCAGAACACGCGCTCGGGGTATTGCTGCAGATAGTCGACGCCGTCGAACAGTAGCCGGCCCCAGGTGGGGAAGTCAGGCGGGAAGCCCAGCCCCAGGAAGGACAGCGCGCTTTCCGTGATGATCGCCGTGGCGATGCCCAGCGTGGCCGACACCATGATCGGCGACAGCACGTTGGGCAGGATGTGCCGTGTGATGATCTGCGTGTTGCTGGTGCCGATCGAGCGGGCGGCCAGAACGAACTCGCGTTCCTTGATGGCCAGAACGTCACCGCGCACGATCCGCGCCGTGGGCATCCACGAGGTGATGCCGATGGCGCAGACGATCAGGATGAAGATCCCCCGCTCGAGCCCGAATGCAGCGGACAGAGGCTCGCGGAACAGCAGCATCATCACCAGCAACAGCGGCAGCAGCGGCAGGGCCAGGAACAGGTCGGTCAGGCGCATCAGCGGCCCGTCCAGCCGTTTGAAGAACCCGGCGACCACGCCGATGAACGACCCCAAAAACAGCGCCAGCAGCATCGCGGTGATGCCGACCGAGACCGAGGTCTGCCCCCCCGACATCATCCGGGCCATGATGTCCCGGCCCAGCTGATCGGTGCCGAACGGATGGGCCCAGCTGGGCCCCTGGTTGCGGGCGCGGATGTCGATCTGGGTCGGGTCGATGGTCCACAGGAACGGCCCAAGATAGACGGCGGCGACGATGAAGATGAACAGCATCGCGCCGACCATGGCGCCCTTGTGGGTCTTGAACTGGTCCCACACATCGCGCCACTGGCTGCGGGGCGGGGCGGTGAATTCCTCGACCACGTCCGCGGCGGGCAGAACGGTCGAAGCGGGCGCAAGCCCTTCGTCGGGGACAAAGCGATCCTTGTCAGTCATAGCGGATCCTCGGGTCCAGAATGCCATAAAGAACGTCGGCGATCAGGTTGAACAGGACGATCAGCACGGCAAAGATGAAGGTCAGGGTTTGCACCATCGGCAGGTCGTTGGCCTGAATGGCGCCGATCAGCAGCTGGCCGATTCCGTTCACCTTGAACACCTGCTCGGTGATGATCGCGCCACCGAAGATCGCCGGAATACCCAGGGCGATCACGGTGACCACCGGGATCATCGAGTTGCGTAGGACGTGCACCATGACGACGGTGTATTCGCTCAGGCCCTTGGCGCGCGCGGTGCGGACGTAATCCTGGTTGAGGTTGTCCAGCATCGAGGCACGCATGAACCGGCTGAGCTGCGCGGTGATCTGCAGCGCCAGCACCATCACCGGCATGATCATCTGTTTCAGCTGCAGGATGAAACTGTCCCAACTGTTGACCACAAGCGTCGTGTCATAGATCGACGGGAACCAGCCCAGCTGGACCGAGAAGATCACGATCACCAGCACGCCCGAAAAAAACGGCGGAACCGAGAAGCCGATCATCGACACGAAGGTGCCCATCTGGTCGAACCAGGAATACTGGCGATAGGCCGAATAGATGCCGATGGGCAGGGCGATCAGGATGGCGACCACATAGGCGGTGCCGACAACCCACAGGGTCTGCGGGATGCGCTGAATCACGATGTCCATGACGGGCGAGCGGGTCTGCCACGAAATCACGCGCAGGTCGCCTGCGGAAAAGGTCGTGCCAAAGATGTGGTCAACCAGAACCTGCGGCTCGATCCAGAAGAACTGCACGATCCACTTCCAGAACCGGATATGCATCGGCTGGCCAAGGCCAAGCGCCTCGCGCATCTTCTCTTTGACTTCGGGCGGAACGGTAAGTGGGACCTGTGCCATCGGGTCGCCGGGGGCGAGCTCGAGCAACAGGAAGATGACGAGGCTGATGAACAAGAGCGTCGGAACGGCCAGGATCAGTCGTCGAATGGTGAAGTTGAGCATTAAGAGGCGCCTTTATATGCGTCTTCTTGTTGGTGGAACTTGCGAAAGACCGCGCCCCGATACAGATCGGGACGCGGCTGTGCAAGGCTAGTGCTTAGGAACCGGTCTTGCGGTACCAGTCAGCGATATTCCACAGTTCGCTGTCCCACACGTTCAGAACGACGCCACCCAGCGTGTTGGAATGTGCCGACAGGCGGCCGCGGTGTACCAGCGGGATCATCGCGCCGCCCATGACGGCCATGTCGTTCAGCTTTTTCGCGATCTCGGCGCGCTGTTCCAGGCCGGCGGTCTGGGCCAGCTTGGCATGCAGCGCGTCATATTCCGGGTCGCACCAGCGCGAGATGTTTTCGCCCTGCCACTGGGTTTCCGGACGCGGAGCCTTGTCGCACAGCATGTTGCCCAGATAAGACTGCGGATCGGTGCCGTTGAAGGTGTTGGCGTACATTTCAACGTCGGCATAGAACTTCTGGAACGTGTCGGGCGAGCCCGGATCACCACCGAAGAAGACCGAGGCGTTGATGTTGCGCAGTTCGGACTCGATGCCGATCTGGCTCCACCATTCCTTGATCAGCGCCTGGAAATCCTGACGGACGGCGTTGGTCGATGTCTGATAGACGATCTTCAGCGGAACACCGTCCTTTTCGCGGACGCCATCTCCATCGGTATCGACGATGCCGGCATCATCCAGCAGCTTTTTCGCGCCTTCGATGTCCTGCTTGTCGCAGGTCATTGTGGTCGAATTGAACGCAGCCGGAGCAGGGACCCAGTTGCAGGTCACTTTGCCTGCCTGGCCATAGCCGATTTCTACCAGCAGCGGGCGGTCGATTGCCATCGACATAGCCTTGTACACCGCCGGATCCTTCAGGAACGGGTGCGGGTGCTTGGCCGTCGAACGTTCGCCTTCCGGCAGTTCGGGCGACGGGTTGGTCTGGTTCAGCATGATGCGCTCGACCAGCGGGCCGAAGCCGGCCACCGGAGTGCCCTTGCCGCCTTCCTGCATCTGCGAGATCACCTCGGGAGCCAGCTGCAGGTTCCAGGCATAGTCGAACTCGCCGGTTTCCATCACGGCGCGACCGGCCGCGGTGGCATCGCCGCCGCCCTTGAAGGTCACGGTGGCAAAGGCGGGCTTGTTCGGGTCACGATAGTTGTCGTTGGCCTTGAAGGTGATCACGTCGTTCGGCTTGAACTCGGTGACGACGAACGGGCCGGTGCCGATCGGGTTGAAGTTCTGCTCGGTGCATTCCGGCGCCTTGGCGCCCATGCAGTCCGCGAACTGAGCTGCCTGAATGATCGGGCTTTCACCGCCGACGAACGGACCGTAGGGGAACGGGGTCGGCTTGTCGAAGGTGACCTTGACGGTCAGATCGTCCACAACTTCGACGCTGGTGACGCCTTCGAACTTGGTCACCTGCGCACAGCCACCTTCGGGGTCCATGCAGTAGTCGGCGGTAAACTTGACGTCAGCTGCGGTAAAGGGCGTGCCGTCCGACCAGGTGATGCCGGGCGCGATCTTCCAGGTGATCGAGGTCAGGTCCTCGCTGACACCGCCGTTTTCGACCGTGGGGATTTCGGCCGCCAGATAGGGCACCATGTTGCCGTCCTGGTTATAGCGGGCCAGCGGTTCGATCACCAGCGACGCCGCCTCGACATCCTTGGTGCCGCCCGACAGGAACGGGTTCAGGATCGAAGGCGCCTGCCAGTAGATGATGCTGACATTGCCGTCCGATCCGCGCTCGGCCATGGCCATCGGGGCCAGCGCCGTGCCCGCAATCGCACCGAGCAAAAGGGCTTTGAGTTTCATCATACACTCCATGTTGGACACATTCGTGTCTCGATTTTTCCGCAAGGCCTGCGGATTTGGCGTTGCCGCGCCTGGGGCAAGCTGCTGTGACGAAAAGAAAAAAGACTTCGTTTCGTGCGGCCTGCGCAGGTTTTTCGGCGCGGTTACGCGGGGTATCGAAACAGAGTTTTGGAAAATTGCAAGCCTTGCCGCCGCGAAATCGGGCAATGGGTTTGACTTTTCCCGCTTTGCCGCCTTAGCGTTCGGCACCAAAATCGAACAAGCCCTCAGGGAGAGCGCGCGTGCTGGACCAGCCTATTGCCCAGATAAGAAAACTGCGGGTCGAATTCCAGACAAAGGATGGCCCGGTCGTCGGCGTCGAAGATGTCTCGTTCGAGGTCCATCCGGGCGAAACCGTCTGCATCGTGGGCGAATCGGGGTCGGGCAAATCGGTGTCGTCGCTGTCTCTGATGCGGCTGGTGGAATTCGGCGGGGGCAAGATCGCGGGCGGCGAGTTGCTGTTCGACCGGCGCGACGGGCACAAGCTGGATCTGGCCAAGGCCGATCAGGACCTGATGAAGCAGATTCGCGGCAACGAGATCGGGATGATCTTCCAGGAACCGATGACGGCGTTGAACCCGGTGTTCACCGTCGGCCGGCAGCTGACCGAGGGCCTGCGGATCCACAAGAACATGTCCAAGGCACAGGCCGAGGCGCGCGCGCTGGAACTGCTGAAACAGGTCCGCATCCCCGAACCGGAACGGCGCCTCAAGCAGTACCCGCATGAATTGTCGGGCGGGATGCGTCAGCGGGTGGTGATCGCCATGGCGATGGCCTGCGAGCCGCGCCTGCTGATCGCCGATGAACCCACCACGGCGCTGGACGTGACCATTCAGGCCGAGATCCTGGCCCTGATGGACCGGCTGAAACGCGAAACCGGCACCGCGGTGATGTTCATCACCCATGATATGGCCGTGGTCGCCCAGATGGCCGACCGCGTCGTGGTCATGTATCGCGGCAAAAAGGTCGAAGAGGGCACCGTCACCGAGATTTTCGAGAACCCCCGGCACGACTACACCAAGGCCTTGCTGGCCGCAGTGCCCAAGCTGGGCGAGATGCGCGGCAAACCCGCGCCCGAACCGATGAAGCTGCTGGGGGTCGAGGGTCAGAACATCGCCCCGATTCCCGGAACCGAGGACGTGCTGCTGACGGTCCGCAACCTGACCACGCGGTTCCCGGTCAAGGGCGGGCTGCTGCGCCGCACGATCTCGAACGTGCATGCGGTCGAGGACGTCTCGTTCACGCTGAACCGGGGTCAGACGCTGAGCCTGGTCGGTGAATCCGGCTGCGGCAAGTCGTCGGCCGGGCGCTCGATCCTGCGGCTGATCGAGCCGCTGTCGGGCGAGGTGGACCTTGATGGCGTCGACATCATGAAGCTGGACCAGAAGGGCCTGCGCAAGGCCCGGCTGGACATGCAGATGATCTTTCAGGACCCGTTCGCCTCGTTGAACCCGCAGATGCAGCTGGTCGACCAGGTGGCCGAGCCGATGCGCAACTATGGCGTGGCCTCGGGTTCGGAGCTGCAGGACCGCGTGGCGCAGCTGTTCGACAAGGTGCACCTGCCGCGCAGCTTCATGCGCCGTTACCCGCACGAGATGTCGGGCGGCCAGCGCCAGCGCATCGCCATCGCGCGCGCCCTTGCGCTGAACCCCAAGCTGATCATCGCTGACGAGGCCGTTTCGGCGCTGGACGTGTCGGTGCAGGCGCAGGTGCTGAACCTGATGATGGAACTGCAGTCCGAACTGGGGCTCAGCTATCTGTTCATCAGCCATGACATGGCCGTGGTCGAACGTGTCAGCCACCATGTCGGGGTGATGTATCTGGGCCGGATCGTCGAACTGGGCCCGCGGGCGCGGGTGTTCGAGAACCCGCAGCACCCCTATACCCAGGCGCTGATGAAGGCGGTTCCTATCGCGGACCCGAACCGGCGGAAATCGGAAAAAGACCTGAATTTCAAACCGATCCCATCGCCTATTCATCCGATCGACTATCAGCCCGCGCCGTCTGAATACCGCGAGGTCGAGCCGGGGCATTTCATTCTGACCACCGACAGCGGATATTGATCCCGATGGCGCGGCGCCTGACACCGCTTGAAATCATGACGCGGCTGATCGCCTTTCCGACGGTCAGCCGCGACAGCAACCTGCCCCTGATCGACTGGGTCCAGGACTATCTGGCAAGTCACGGTATCGAGGCCCACCGCTGGCCCGACCCCGACCAGCCGCACAAGGCGGCACTGTTTGCCCATGTCGGGCCGTGGCAAGCGGGTGCGGTGGTTCTGTCGGGTCATACCGACGTGGTGCCGGTGGACGGGCAGGCCTGGGACAGCGACCCCTTCACGGTCACCGAGCGCGACGGAAAGTATTTCGGGCGCGGTACCTGCGACATGAAAGGGTTTGACGCGCTTGCGATCTGGGCATTGGTCGAGGCGCACCATGCGGGCGTGGCTCGCCCGTTGCAACTGGCGCTGAGTTTCGACGAAGAGGTCGGCTGTACCGGTGCTCCGCCGATGATCGCGGCGATGCAGAAGGCCTTGCCCAAAGGCGCGGCGGTGATCGTGGGCGAACCGTCGATGATGCAGGCGGTGACCGGGCACAAGGGCAGCTATGGCTACAACACGCATGTGGTGGGCCACGAGGTCCACAGCTCGCGCCTGCACGAAGGGGTGAATGCCATCATGCAGGCGGCCCCCCTCATCGACTGGGCCAACCAGCAGAACGCAAAGAACATGGCCGCGCAGCCCGGCGCGCTTGCGGCGGCGTTCGACCCCCCTTGGACGACGTGCCATGTGGGCATGATCCAGGGCGGGACGGCGCACAACATCACGGCCAGGGATTGCCGGTTCATGATGGATTTCCGCGTGGTGCCCGGCGAAAGTGCCGCCGCATGGCGCGACGCCTATCTCGCGCAGGTGCGCGCGGTCGAAGCGCGGATGCAGCAGGTCCGCCCCGAGACGCGGATCGACGTGACGCCCAGCTTTGCCGTTCCCGCGCTGGTCCCCGAACCCGAGGGCGAGGCCGAGGCGCTGGTCCGCGCGCTGACCGGCGACAATGCAACCCATGTCGTCAGCTATGGCACCGAGGCGGGGCAGTTCCAGGAGGCCGGCTATTCGGCCGTGATCTGCGGGCCGGGCGACATCGCGCAGGCCCATCAAGCCAATGAGTTCATATCCGTTGCCCAGTTCGACTCGGGGCAGCAATTCATGGAGCGGTTGGTCCGGAAACTGGCCGCATGACTCGTGCTGGCGCCGGGCCGCAGGCTTGGGCGTCGGCAGCAAAGGAAACGTGCATGCCCGTCAGAAACCGTTTTGCCGAATTGCATCCCGAAATCACCGCATGGCGGCGTGACATTCACCAGAACCCCGAGATCCTCTACGACACCCACCGCACCAGCGCGCTGGTTGCGGAAAAGCTGCGGGAATTCGGCTGCGACGAGGTGGTGACGGGGATTGGCCGCACTGGCGTGGTCGGCGTGATCAAGGGCAAGGCCGACACGCAGGGCAGGGTGATCGGCCTGCGGGCCGACATGGACGCGCTGCCCATGCAGGAGCAGACCGGCCTCGACTATGCCTCGAAAACACCGGGGGCGATGCATGCCTGCGGCCATGACGGGCACACGGCGATGGTTCTGGGGGCCGCGAAATACCTGGCCGAGACGCGCAATTTCGACGGCACGGCGGTGGTGATCTTTCAACCGGCCGAAGAGGGCGGAAACGGCGCCGAGGCGATGTGCCGGGACGGGCTGATGGACCGGTTCGGCATTCAGGAAGTCTATGCCATGCACAACGTGCCGGGCCTGCCCATGGGACAATTCGCCATTCGCTCGGGGCCCCTGCTGGCGGCGGTGGACGAGTTCGACATCCATCTGGACGGGCGGGGCGGGCATGCGGCCAAGCCGCAGGACACAGTAGATACGACGGTCATGCTGTCGCAAGTGATCGTGGCCCTGCAGACCATCGTGGCGCGCAATGCTGATCCGACCCTGCAGGCGGTGTTGTCGGTCACCTCGGTCGAGACCTCGTCGACCGCGTTCAACGTGATCCCGCAGTCGGCGCGTGTGCGGGGCACGGTACGCACCCACTCGAACGAGATGCGCGACCTGATCGAGCGCCGCCTGACCGAGGTGACGCAAGGCGTGGTCGCCGCGATGGGCGGAACCGCGCGCGTGACCTATACCCGTTGCGTGCCGGTGACGATCAACGCCCAAATGCCCACGCAGCATGCCGAGGCCGCAGCCGTCGCCGTGGGCGGCAGCTGCCTCGAGGCACCGATGGTCATGGGCGGCGAGGACTTCTCGTTCATGTTGCAGGAACGGCCGGGGGCGTTCATAGTTCTGGGCAATGGCGACAGCGCCGGGCTGCACCACCCAGAATACGATTTCAACGACGAGATCATCCCGATCGGATGCTCTTGGTTTGCCGAAATGGTCGAAAGCCGGATGCCGGCGGCCTGAGGCTTTGAAGGAGAGAGAAAGCGAAAATGCCAGTCAAGAACCGATTTGCCGAGTTGCAGGACGAAATCACCGCATGGCGACGGGACCTGCACGAAAACCCCGAGATCCTGTTCGAGACCCACCGCACCAGTGCGATGGTGGCCGAAAAGCTGAAGGAATTCGGCTGCGACGAAGTGGTTACGGGGATTGGCCGCACCGGGGTGGTCGGCGTGATCAAGGGCAAGTCCGACACCAAGGGTCGTGTGATCGGCCTGCGGGCCGACATGGACGCGTTGCCGATCCACGAGGCGACGGGCCTCGACTACGCCTCGAAAACACCGGGGGCGATGCATGCCTGCGGCCATGACGGGCATACCGCCATGCTGCTGGGCGCGGCGAAATACCTGGCCGAGACCCGCAACTTCGATGGCACCGTGGTAGTGATCTTCCAGCCCGCCGAGGAAGGTGGCGGTGGCGGCCGCGAGATGTGTGAGGACGGCCTGATGGACCGCTGGAACATCCAGGAGGTTTACGGGATGCACAATTGGCCCGGCAAGCCGGTCGGCAGCTTCTCGATCCGGCCGGGGGCGTTCTTCGCGGCGACCGACCAGTTCGACATCACCTTCGAGGGGCGGGGCGGGCACGCGGCCAAACCGCACGAGACGGTGGACACGACCGTAATGGCGGCGCAGGCCGTTCTGGCGCTGCAGACCATCGCCTCGCGCAACGCCGATCCGATCGATCAGGTCGTCGTCTCGGTCACCTCGTTCGAGACCTCGTCCAAGGCGTTCAACGTGATCCCGCAGAAGGTGCAGATCAAGGGCACCGTGCGCACCATGAGCAGCGAGATGCGAGACCTGGCGGAAAAGCGGATCAAGGAAATCTGCGCGGGCATCGCGGCCACGTTCGGCGGCACGGCCGACGTGACCTACATGCGTGGCTATCCGGTCATGGTGAACAGCGACGAACAGACCGAGTTCGCGGCCCAGGTGGCCAAGTCGGTCTCGGGCGATTGCGAGGAGGCACCTCTGGTCATGGGCGGCGAGGATTTTGCCTACATGCTGGAGGAGCGCCCCGGCGCCTATATCCTGGTCGGCAATGGTGACACGGCGATGGTTCACCACCCGGAATACAACTTCAACGACGAGGCGATCCCTGCCGGGTGCAGCTGGTGGGCCGAGATCGTCGAACAGCGGATGCCCGCAGCCTGATACCGTGGCGGGGGCGCAGGCCCCCGCTGCCGCTTGCCGGTCAGTTAAGGCCCAGCTTGTCGCATAGCGTATCCACAACCGAATCCAGCGCCGATTTCTGGGTATTCACGCAGGACTGCGCCGCCGCTTGCGCTGCTGCCAGCGCCGATCTGTCCGACAGCCAGAGCTCGACCGCCTTGGCCAACTCGGGTGCCGAAGCGACTTCGACCGCGCCACCGCTGTCCACCAGCGGGGCAAATGTCTCGGCGAAATTGTAGTAACCCGGACCGGTGATCACCGCGGCCCCGGCCTGTGCGGGTTCGAACGGGTTGTGGCCGCCGATCTCTTTCAGCGATCCGCCCAGAAACACGATCGGGCACAACGCGTACCACGTTCCGGTTTCGCCCAATGTATCGGCCACATAGACCTGCGTGTCGTCGGTAATCGGCTGCCCGGCGCTGCGCTGGGCGTGGCTTTGACCTGCGGCATCAATCAGGGTGCAGACCTCGTCCCGCCGTTCCGGGTGGCGGGGGATCAGCAGCAGCAACAGGTCGGGCCGGCGGTTCAGCAATTCGGCATGGGCGGCCAGAACGGTCTCCTCCTCGCCGGCATGGGTCGAACTGGCGATCCAGACCGGCCGATTGCCGATTTGCGCGCGGATCTGCGTCAGCGTGTCCTGATCCACCGGCAGCGGATCGGACATGGCCTTGAGGTTGGTTCCGGGCTGCACCAGATCGGCGGGCGCGCCCATGGCGATCAGGTTTGCGGCCGTGCGGTCGTTTTGCGTCAGGAACAGGCGGAACTGGCTCAGGACATAGCGGGCGGTGTCGGGGCGCTTTTTCCACCCGGCCACCGATTTCTCGGACAGGCGCGCGTTCAGCAGGGCCAATGGCGTCCCGCGCCGGGCGGTCTCGACGATCAGGCGTGGCCAGATCTCGCTTTCGACGAAGACGCCGGCATCGGGCCGCCAGTGATCCAGAAACCGCGCCACCGGTCTGGCGCTGTCCAGCGGGGGGTATTGGTGACGGGTGCGCGGCGGCAGACGTTTTTCCACCAGCGCCGCCGAGGTCGGGGTGCCAGAGGTGATCAGGAACTGCGCATCCTCGATCCGTTCGCTCATGCGCTTGATCAGGCTCAGAACCGACAGGCTCTCGCCCACGCTGGCCGCGTGGAACCAGATCAACCGACCGTCGGGCCGGGGCTGGCTCGCATGGCCCAGCCGCTCGCGCCGACGGACCTCGGAAACACCCGCCGTCTGCAGCTTGGCGCGAACGGTGCGCCAGGCCAATGGCATGGCGATGGACGTCAACGCGCAGTACACACGGTACAGCGCCGTGGGTTGCCCCGACTGGTCTGCCATGTCAGCCGCCCGTGTGGCTCATGTGACGGCTCATCTGGCCGTCGATCTTCTGGCGGGAATAGTCGAAATCATGGCCCTTGGGCTTGAGGGTAATCGCCGCGCGGATCGCCTGTTCCAGCGGCTCTTCGCTGTTGGGGTCGTCGCGCAGGGGCGCGCGCAGGTCGGCCATGTCCTCTTGCCCCAGGCACATGTACAACTCGCCCGTGCAGGTCAGGCGTACGCGGTTGCAGCTTTCGCAGAAATTATGGCTGAGCGGCGTGATGAAACCGATCTTTTGCCCGGTTTCCTCCAACCGGACATAGCGCGCCGGTCCGCCCGTGCGCTCGGCCAGATCGGTGACGGTATAGTGGTTTTCGTATTCGGCCCGGACGTCCTTCAGCGACCAGTACTGGTCCAGCCGGTCCTCGTTGCCGATATCACCCATGGGCATGACCTCGATCCAGGTCAGGTCCATGTCGCGCTCGGCGCACCAGCGGGTGATCTTGGGCAGTTCTTCCTCGTTGAACCCTTTCAGGGCCACCGCGTTGATTTTGATGCGCAACCCGGCCTTCTGTGCGGCATCGATCCCGCTCAGCACCTGTTTCAACCGCCCCCAGCGGGTGATCTGGGCGAACTTGTCCTCGTCCAGCGTGTCGAGCGAGACATTCACCCGCCGCACGCCGGCGGCATACAGATCGTCGGCGAACCGGGCCAGTTGCGAGCCATTGGTGGTCAGCGTCAGCTCTTTCAGCGCGCCGCTGTCCAGATGCCGGGTCATCGAACCGAAGAAGCCCATGATCCCGCGGCGCACCAGCGGCTCGCCCCCCGTGATCCGCAGCTTTTCCACGCCCAGCCGTATGAAGGTCGAACACATCCGGTCCAGTTCTTCCAGCGTCAGCAGCTCTTTCTTGGGCAGAAAGGTCATGTTTTCGGACATGCAATAGACACAGCGGAAATCGCAGCGGTCCGTGACGGAGACGCGGAGATAGGTGATTGCGCGGGCAAACGGGTCGATCAGCGGAGCGGTCATGTTCAATAGGTAAAGCGCCCGGCGCCTTGCGACAAGTCAGAACTGCGCTTGAGGGGTGGAACACGGGCGCGGGCAAGGGTAGGCTGGTCGGATGCGATACCTGTTTCTCCTTTTTCCTGCGTTTCTGACCGGCTGCGATGCGGTGCGACAGACCTTGGACCGGTCGCCAGAAACGCCGGCCGTTCAACCGGATGCGGTGGTCTCCGAAACCGAGGTCGTCGCGGCACAGCCCGTTGCGGCGGCGCAACCCGGTTGGAGTGGTGCGAAACGCACGATCGCGGGGTTGGGCGATCCGAACAAGCCGGGGCGCTGGCTGGAAACGCCATTGGTGCAAGCCGAGCGGAATGGCCGGGTCGTGGTGACGAAGACCGGGGCGCAGGCCTATGTGACGCTGGTTCCCGCGCCCGGCCCCGAGGGCGGCGGCGGGCGGCTCTCGCTCGAGGCGATGCGCGCCCTGCTGGTGCCGTTTGACGAACTGGTCGAGTTGGACGTCTATTCCGACTGATCTTTCAGGTACTTGCCGGCCTCTTTGCGGGCAAAGGGCTTCATCGCGTCACCGTACGTGGCCAAAAACGCTCGTACCCGGTCGGGGTCGTGTTTGGACAGGTCGCGCAGCCACCAGGCCACCGCCTTCTGGATGAACCAGTCGCGATCGGGGACATAGCTGGCGGCCCAGCCCAGGATGCGGTCGCGGCGCTGCAGGTCCTCGGGCTTGGGGTGGTTTTGCTTGGTCCAGGGCAGGGTGGCGACCAGTGCCGCGCGCCGGGTCCACATGTGATCAGAGGTCGTCCAGCCTTCGACCTGATCCAGCCGCGACGGATCGGCCCACAGGCGCTTTTGCATGGCCATGCTGGCATGATCGGCCACCGCCCAGGCGTCGAAATCGGGCAGCCAGCTTTGCAGCAGGTCCCAAACCGCCTGATCGGGGCGGATGCGCGCCTGCGTCAGTAGCTTGGCGGCGGCCAGCCGCGCCTCGTGAATGTTGGTCTGCCACAGCTGATCGGCCAGCGCGATACGGGCGTCCACGTCCATCTGTTGCCGCCAGCTTTTGGTCAGATCATTCAGCACCGGGTTCGGGACCCCAAGATAGGGGCGGT
Source organism: Ruegeria lacuscaerulensis ITI-1157 (assembly GCA_000161775.1). Taxonomy (GTDB): domain Bacteria; phylum Pseudomonadota; class Alphaproteobacteria; order Rhodobacterales; family Rhodobacteraceae; genus Ruegeria; species Ruegeria lacuscaerulensis. The sequence goes on along the minus strand of GG704596.1, from coordinate 3,173,982 downwards.
CGACCTTGTGATAGGCCGCCATCTGGGCGGCCCGGTCCGGGTCGGCATGGGCCCTGATCTGGTCCAAAGGGCTGTCCGGCATGGCGGCTTACTCGACCGTGACGGATTTCGCCAGGTTGCGCGGCTGGTCCACATCGGTGCCCTTGGCGACCGCTGTGTGATAGGCCAGCAGCTGCGCGGGCACCGAATACAGGATCGGCGCGACCGAGGCATGGGCATGCGGCATTCGGATCGTGCTCCAGACCCCGTCCTTGGCATCGGCGATCCCGTCGTCGTCCGAGACCAGAATGACCTTGCCCTTGCGCGCCATGACCTCTTGCATGTTCGACACGGTCTTGTCGAACACCGCGTCGCGCGGAGCCATGACTACCACCGGCATGTGCTTGTCGATCAGGGCGATGGGGCCGTGCTTCAGCTCGCCCGAGGCATAACCTTCGGCGTGGATATAGCTGATTTCCTTGAGTTTCAGCGCGCCTTCGAGGGCCAGCGGGTACATCAGGCCGCGCCCCAGGAACAGAACGTCGCGCGCCTCGGACAGGCGCTGCGCGGATTTCCGGATCGCCTCCTCCTGGTCCAGCGCGGCATTCAGCAGTGTCGGCAGGCCGCGCAGCGCGGCGGCGTGATCGGCCAGCGCATCGTCGTCCAGCGTGCCCCGGTCGGCCGCGGCCTTGAGCGCCAGCATCAGCAGAACGCTCAGCTGGCAGGTGAAGGCCTTGGTCGAGGCCACGCCGATCTCGACCCCGGCATGGATCGGCAGCGCCACGTCGCTTTCCCGCGCGATCGAGCTCTCGGGGACATTGACCACCGACACGATCTTGTCGGCCTTGCCTTCGCAATAGCGCAGCGCGGCCAGGGTGTCGGCCGTCTCGCCCGACTGGCTCACGAACAGGGCCAGCGTGCGGTCGGTGATCGGCGGTTCGCGATAGCGGAACTCGCTGGCGATATCGACCTCGACGGGCATCCGGGCCAGTTGCTCGAACCAGTATTTGGCGGTCAGACAGGCATAGAAGGCCGTGCCGCAGGCCACCATGGTCAGGCGGTCCAGCTTGGAGAAATCAAGATCCGCATCGGGCAGAACCACCCGGTCGCTGCCGGTGGGCAGGTACGAGCGGATCGCCTCGGCCACCACCACCGGCTGCTCGGCGATTTCCTTGGCCATGAAATGCTTGTGCCCGCCCTTGTCGGTCCGGGCCTGATCCAGCTGGATCTTGCGGATCTCGCGATTGGCGACCTCGCCCGCCTCGTTGCGGATCTCGACCGAAGTGCGGGTGACCACGGCGCGGTCGCCTTCTTCCAGATAGGTGATCCGGTCGGTCAGCGGCGCCAGCGCGATGGCGTCCGAGCCGACGAACATCTCGCCATCCCCGTGCCCGATGGCCAGCGGCGAGCCCTTGCGGGCGGCGACGATCAGGTCATCCTCGCCATCGAACAGGAAGGCCAGCGCAAAGGCGCCTTGCAGCCGGTCGATGGTCTTGAAGGCGGCCTCGACCGGACCCAGCCCCGATTTCATGTGGAATTCGGTCATCAACGCAACGGTTTCCGTGTCGGTCTCGGTCTGGAAGTCCATTCCGTTTTCGGCCAGTTCGGCCCGCAGCTCGCGATAGTTTTCGACGATGCCGTTGTGGACCACGGCAACCCGTCCGGCCTGATGCGGGTGCGCGTTGCTGACCGAGGGGGCGCCATGGGTCGCCCACCGCGTATGCCCGATGCCCGACTTGCCGGGCAGGGGGTCATGCACCAGCAGGTCGCTGAGATTGACCAGCTTGCCCACCGCGCGCCGACGGCCCAGCTTGCCGTCGTTGACGGTTGCGATGCCCGCACTGTCATAGCCGCGGTATTCCAGCCGCTTCAGCGCTTCGACCAGGATGGGCGCTGCCTCGTGCTTGCCCAGTACACCAACAATTCCACACATTTACTCAGGCTCCCTTGTCCCGGCGTGCCTTTTTCGCCTTCAGCATCTCGAACAGCTTGCGGGCATAGCCCGGCTTGTTTTCCTGTTTGGCGCGGCCCACCGCCAGGGCGTCGGGTTCGACGTCGCGGGTCACGATGGTGCCGGTGGCCGTCATCGCGCCGCTGCCCACGGTGACCGGGGCCACCAGCATGGTGTTCGAGCCGACAAAGACATTCTCGCCGATCACCGTGCGGTGCTTCATCACGCCGTCATAGTTGCAGGTGATGGTGCCCGCGCCGATATTCGTGCCCGCGCCGACCGAAGCATCCCCGACATAGCTGAGGTGATTGACCTTTGCGCCCTCGGCGATTTCGGCATTCTTGATCTCGACGAAATTGCCGATGCGGGTGTTTTCGGCCAGTTCCGCCCCCGGGCGCAGCCGGGCATAGGGGCCGACCACGGCGCCGCGGCTGACATGGCAGCCTTCCAGGTGCGAAAACGCCCGGATCGTCGCGCCGCTTTCGACCGTGACACCGGGGCCGAAGACCACGTTGGGTTCGATCACCGTATCGCGGCCGATCACCGTGTCGGCGGCCAGAAAGACCGTCTCGGGGGCCATCAGGGTGACGCCCAGATCCAGCAGCTCGGCCCGGGCGCGGGCCTGGAACACGGCATCGGCCGCGGCCAGATCGGCGCGCGAGTTCACGCCCAGCGTCTGCGCCTCGTCGCACGAAACGGCGGTGACCTTCAGGCCGCGGTCGCGCGCGATCTCGACCACGTCGGTCAGGTAGTATTCGCCCGAGGCGTTGTCGTTTCCGACCGCGTCGATCAGGTCGAACAGGGTGCCGGCGTCACAGGCCAGAAGGCCTGAATTGCAGAATGTTATGGCGCGTTCTTCATCTGACGCGTCCTTGAACTCGACGATCCGCTCCAGGGCGTCGCCGTTCATCACCAAGCGGCCATACCGGGCCGGGTCGGCGGCCTCGAAACCCAGGATCACCAGATCGTTGTCGGCCCGCGCGGCGATCATGCGCTCCAGCGTGTCGGGTTGCAGAAACGGGGTGTCGCCGTACAGAACGACCACGTCGCCGGTGAACCCGTCCAACGCCGCGCGCGCCTGGGCGACGGCATGGGCGGTGCCCAACTGTTGGTCCTGCACGACGATGCGCGCGTCTTCATCCTCGGCCTGCGCGACCTTGGCCACCGCCTGCGAGCCGTGGCCGGTGACGATGACCGTGCGTTCGGGTGCCAGAACCGACCCGGCGCGCATGGCGTGCACCAGCATAGGAACCTGGGCGATCGGGTGCAGGACCTTTGGGATATCCGAATTCATCCGGGTGCCTTTTCCGGCGGCAAGGATGACAAGGGCAGTGCTCATGAATGCGTTTTCTCTTTTGTTTTGTCGCGGTCCGTTTTATCCGCTGAGGGCAGGGGCGCAAGCCGTTCGGCCATCAAACAAGATTGCCGTTTGCAACACGACATGGCGCAAACCTGCCGAGCAAGGAGACAGAATGCGCACGGTCATCTTCGATCTGGACGGGACTTTGGCCGATACGTCGGGCGATCTGCTGGCGGCGGCGAACCACTGTTTCCGGCAGATGGGGCATGGCGATGTGCTGGTGCACGGGCAGGATGCGGGCGTGGCCTTGCGCGGGGGGCGGATGATGCTGACTCACGGGCTGAAACGCGTGGGCGCCTATGACGAAGAAGCCGTGAATGCCTATTACCCGGTCCTTCTGGATGCTTATGCGCAGGCGATCGACACCCGCACCACCTTCTATCCCGGTGCGCTGCAGGCGGTCGAGGCGCTGAAAGCCGCCGGATACGGTGTCGGCATCTGCACCAACAAGCCCGAGGCGCTGGCCGAGCTGCTGATGACGCGGCTGGGCGCGCGGGCGCTGTTCGGCTCGCTGGTGGGGGCGGACACGCTGCCAGTGCGCAAGCCTGACCCTGCACCGCTGCGCGAAGCCGCGCGCCGGGCCGGCGGGCATCCCGACCACTGCATACTGGTGGGCGACTCGGATACCGACAGGAATACGGCCCGCGCCGCCGGAGTGCCTTCGATCCTTGTGACCTTCGGCCCGTCCGGCGATGACATGGCCGCACTGCAGCCCGAGGCGCTGCTGCACCATTTCGACGATCTGCCAGCAATCGTCGCCGAGCTTGTGGGCGCGGCGGCCTGATCTCTTGACCCGGGCTGCGACTGGCCCCACAAACGACGCCATGACCGAGCGATTTTCAGGCAGTTTCACCCAACAGGAGCCGATCCCCGACGCGGCGATCGAGGCGGCGCTGGCCGTTCTGCGCCACGGGCGGCTGCACCGCTACAACGTGGCCCCCGGAGAGCTGAGTGAAACCGCCCTGTTGGAGCAGGAATTTGCCGCGCAGATGGGGGCGAAATACTGCTTGGCCGTGGCATCGGGCGGTTATGCGCTGGCCACGGCCCTGCGTGCCGTGGGGGTCCAGCCGGGAGACGCGGTTCTGACCAACGCTTTCACGCTGGCCCCGGTGCCGGGGGCGATCGCCTCGGTCAATGCGCGCCCGGTTTTCGTCGGCGTGACCGAGGGGCTGACCATCGATCTGGACGATCTGGAGGCCAAGTTGGACCGCGCCAAGGTTCTGATGCTCAGCCACATGCGCGGGCACCTCTGTGACATGGACCGGTTGATGCAGATGTGCGACGCCGCCGGGGTGACGGTGATCGAGGATTGTGCCCACACGATGGGTGCCGCCTGGCGCGGGCAACTGTCCGGCCGTCAGGGGGCGATCGGCTGCTATTCCTGCCAGACCTACAAACATGTGAACTCGGGCGAGGGGGGGGCTGCTGATCACCGATGACGAGATGCTGGCGGCCAAGGCCACGATGCTGTCGGGCTCGTACATGCTGTATGAACGCCACCTTGCGGCGCCGGGTCCCGAGGTGTTCGAGCGGATCAAGTACACCACGCCGAACGTGTCGGGGCGGATGGACAATCTGCGCGCGGCGATCCTGCGGCCCCAATTGCGCGATCTGGATCGGCAGGTGCGTCGCTGGAACGAACGCTATGCCGAGATCGAGGCGGGCCTGCGCGGCACGCCCGGCCTGACGATCGTCGAGCGGCCTGCCGAGGAGAGCTATGTCGGTTCATCGATCCAGTTCCTTCTGCTGGATTGGGCGCCCGAGCGGATCGCCGAGGTTCTGCGGCGCTGCGCCGATCGCGGGGTCGAGCTGAAATGGTTCGGCGGGGCGGAGCCAACCGGGTTCACCTCGCGCTATGACAGCTGGCGCTATGCCGAGTCGGAGCGGATGCCCGAGACCGACCGGATTCTGCGCGGGATCATCGACATGCGCGTTCCGCTGACCTTCTCGCTGGACGATTGCCGCCTGATTTCCGGCATCATCCGCGCCGAGGTCGGCGCTGTTTTCCAACAGTAATTCAATCGAGTGCGCCATGCGGCGCACGCTCGAACCCTGCACAAGCCGCCCGAGGGCGGCTTTTTCATTTGGGTCACGCGATGATTGACCGCGCGTGGAAAGGTCTGTATCAGTTTATTGAACACCTGTTCATTAACGCGAAAGAGGAGAGCGCGGATGTTCACGGCGACAATGCAATTCGATCTGGGTGAAGATGTGAACGCGCTGCGCGAGATGGTGCACCGCTGGGCGCAGGAGCGGGTCAAGCCGATGGCGGCCGAGATCGACAAGACCAACGCCTTTCCCAACGAGCTGTGGAAGGAAATGGGCGACCTGGGGCTGCTGGGTATCACAGTTCCCGAGGAATATGGCGGGGCGGGCATGTCGTACTTGGCACATGTCGTCGCCGTGGAAGAGATCGCGCGGGCCTCGGCCTCGGTTTCGCTGTCCTATGGGGCGCATTCCAACCTGTGCGTCAACCAGATCAAGCTGAACGGTTCTGAAGCGCAAAAGCGGAAGTACCTGCCGGGTTTGATTTCGGGCGAGAATGTGGGGGCCCTGGCGATGTCCGAGGCAGGCGCTGGGTCGGACGTGGTGTCGATGAAGCTGCGCGCCGAAAAGCGCAATGACCATTACCGGCTGAACGGCAACAAATACTGGATCACCAACGGCCCGGATGCCGATACGTTGGTTGTTTATGCCAAGACCGACCCCGAGGCCGGGTCCAAGGGCATCACGGCCTTCCTGATCGAGAAGGAGATGAACGGTTTCTCGACCTCGCCCCATTTCGACAAGCTGGGCATGCGCGGTTCGAACACGGCCGAGCTGATCTTTGAAGATGTCGAGGTGCCCTTCGAGAACGTGCTGGGTGAAGAAGGCAAGGGCGTTGCCGTGCTGATGTCTGGCCTCGACTATGAGCGTGTGGTGCTGGCCGGGATCGGCACCGGCATCATGGCTGCCTGCCTGGACGAGATCATGCCCTATCTGGCCGAGCGCAAGCAGTTCGGCAAGCCGATCGGAACCTTCCAGCTTATGCAGGGCAAGATCGCCGACATGTACACGGCGATGAACTCGGCCCGGGCTTATATCTACGAGGTCGCCAAGGCCTGTGATCGGGGCGATGTAACCCGGCAGGATGCGGCCGCGTGCTGTCTCTATGCGTCCGAGCAGGCGATGGTGCAGGCGCATCAGGCGGTTCAGGCCATGGGCGGCGCCGGGTTCCTGGCCGACGCACCCGTCAGTCGGCTTTTCCGCGATGCCAAGCTGATGGAGATCGGCGCGGGCACCAGCGAGATTCGCCGGATGCTGATCGGCCGGGAATTGATGAACAAGATGCTCTGAAGAAAAACGCCTCGCCGACGAGGTCACGGCGAGGCGTATCCAATTGAAGGATCAGAAGCGATGGACGTAGGACACGCCGACCAGCCACGGATCGATCTCGGCCTTGCCGATGTTCGCGCCGTTCAGCGTGACGTCCGAGTCGATGTCGAACCAGCGGACGTTCAGGCGAACCGCGTCATTGTCCGTGACCATATAGTCCAGGCCGGCCTGCAGCGACACGCCGAACGAGTCGTCGACCTTGAGATCGCCCAGCGGCGATTCCTCGTCGAAGAAGATGGTATAGTTCAGACCCGCACCGACATAGGGTTTGAAGGCGCTGTTGGTCGGGAAGTGATAGTTCAGCGAAAGGGTCGGCGGCAGGTGCTTGACGCTGCCGGCATCGACGCTTCCGCCCAGCGTGACGTCATGCTTGAACGGGGTTGCGGCCAGCAGTTCGATGCCCAGGTTGTCGCGAATGAAATATTCGGCGGTGAAGATCGGGCGGGTGTCCGAGTCGATCTCGGCGCTGAATCCGGCCAGCGTACCGTTGTCGGATTTCGGGTCCAGATACCCGACGCCGATACCCAGGGTCCAGTCGCCCTGCGACTGGGCGAAGGCGGGGGTCGACAGAGCGGCGACGGCGGTGGAAAGCGCAAGGATGGCGAGTTTCTTGGTCATTTTCATGCCTTTGGTTTCGTTTGCAGGCCGATAGTGGTCGTCCGGCAGCGGCGGGACTCTGATCTGCATCAAATCCCGTCGACTTCGGCGCATCGCCTCCTTCGTCCAAGGGGCTGTAAAACAATGGAAAATCACAGTGCGTCCCGTTGAGGTCATACCCGGTTTGCGTCAGCGTGAGGGCTGGGACATGCCGTCCAAGCTGAACATGGCGCGCCAATGCCTGTCGCGGCCCGCCGAGCAGGTGGCGATCCTCGATCTGTCTTCGGCGGCTGTGACCGAGATCACCTATGGTGAACTTGGAAAGATGACCGACCGGCTGGCGCGCGGGTTGCTGGGCCGCGTGCAACCCGGCGACCGGGTCGGCGTGCTGCTCAGCCAGTCGCCATGGTGCGCGGCCGCGCATCTGGCCATCTGGAAGATCGGTGCCATCTCGGTGCCGTTGTTCAAGCTGTTCAAGCGCGATGCCCTGGCCTCGCGCATCGGCGATGCGGGGGCCGGGTATGTGCTGACCGACGGCGAGGGCGCGGATATGCTGGGCGATCTGGCGCAGCCGCTGATCGTGTCCGAGCTGGGGGCGGACGGGCCTGCCGTGGATTTCGCTGACACCGGCCCCGAGGATCCGGCGGTGCTGATCTATACTTCGGGCACGACGGGCAAGCCGAAGGGCGCGCTGCATGGGCACCGGGTGTTGACCGGGCATCTGCCGGGCGTTTCGATCAGCCACAACCACCTGCGCGCGGGCGACTGCCTTTGGACGCCGGCCGACTGGGCCTGGATCGGCGGGTTGTTCGACGTGCTGATGCCGGGGCTGGCGCTGGGCATTCCGGTCGTTGCCGCGCGGCTCGACAAGTTTACCCCCGAGGCCTGCGCGGATGTGATCGCGCGCGGCGGCGTGCGCAACGTGTTCTTTCCGCCCACGGCGCTGCGGATGCTCAAGGCCGCCGACGTGACGATCCCCGGCCTGCGGTCCGTGGCTTCGGGTGGTGAGCCGCTGGGCGCGGAAATGCTGGCGTGGGGGCAGCGGGCCTTTGGTCTGACGGTCAACGAATTCTACGGCCAGACCGAATGCAACATGGTGGTGTCCTCCTGTGCCGAGGATTTCCCCGTGCGCCCGGGCTGTATCGGCAAACCGGTGCCGGGGCATGAGGTCGCGGTGATTGACGCCGCGGGCAACCCGACCGACGCCGAGGGCGACGTGGCCATCCGGCGCGGCTCGGCCTCGATGCTGCTGGAATACTGGAACAACCCGCAGGCCACGGCCGAGAAGTTTCGCGGCGATTGGCTGATCACCGGTGACCGCGGCGTGTGGGAGGACGACTATCTGCGCTTTGTCGGCCGTGAGGATGACGTGATCACCTCGGCGGGTTACCGCATCGGCCCGGCCGAGATCGAGGATTGCCTGCTGACCCATCCGGCGGTGGCCACCGTGGGCGTGGTCGGCAAGCCTGACCCGTTGCGGACCGAGATCGTGAAGGCCTATGTGGTGTTGAAACCGGGGGCTGAGGCCTCGGGTGCCGAGTTGCAGGATTGGGTCAAGGACCGTCTGGCGCAGTATTCTTACCCGCGCGAGGTGGCGTTTTTGGATGAGTTGCCGATGACGGTGACGGGGAAAGTGATCCGGAAAGAGTTGAAGGCGCGGGCTGCGGGGGAAGTGTCTTGACCCTTTTTTCGAGAATCTCCGGGTTTCGCTGCCCAAAGTGCAATGAAATGCAGCCCGCGTTTGCGTTGTTGACGACAGTTCGCGGAGGAGTGACCGGATACGTGATCAACGAATGTTGTCAGTGTTCAAATTGCCGATCAAACATTCGTTTGCGGTGGCGATACAGCATTTCAGCAATTCTGATGGGGATAGTTCTTCCCCTAGTGCTTGGTCTTTCTATGTTTTTTTCCCTGGCACTTTTGTTGGTGCTCACTATCGGGTCTGGCGGTGACTTGCGGATAATCGCAGGTACCTTGAGCTTATTGGTTTTCGGCACGTTTTTGCTGGTTCTTTTGCGCGCCCGTTTCTTCCGTAAAGTGTTCTCGGTGGAGGTCCTATGAAACTCACATCCAAAGCCATGCCTGCCTCTGAGGGCTTCAAGGCAAACCGCGCAGCGCATCTCGATGCGCTGGCGCAAATCTCTGCCGCTGCCGAGGCCGCGCGCATGGGCGGGGGCGAGAAATCGCGCGACCGCCATGTGTCGCGGGGCAAGATGCTGCCGCGCCGGCGGGTGGCGAACCTGCTCGATCCGGGGTCTCCGTTTCTGGAAATCGGCGCGACGGCGGCGCATGGCATGTATGGTGGCGCGGCCCCCTGTGCCGGCGTCATCGCGGGGATCGGCCGGGTGCAGGGGCAAGAGGTCATGGTGGTCTGCAACGACGCGACCGTGAAGGGCGGTACCTATTATCCGATGACGGTCAAAAAGCACCTGCGCGCGCAGGAGATCGCCGAGGAAAACCATCTGCCCTGCATCTATCTGGTGGACAGCGGCGGCGCGAACCTGCCCAACCAGGACGAGGTCTTTCCCGACCGCGACCATTTCGGCCGCATCTTCTACAAACAGGCCCGGATGAGCGCGAAGGGCATCCCGCAGATCGCCGTGGTCATGGGCTCGTGCACCGCGGGCGGCGCCTATGTTCCGGCCATGTCCGACGTGACGATCATCGTCAAGGAACAGGGCACGATCTTTCTGGCTGGCCCGCCGCTGGTCAAGGCCGCGACGGGCGAGGTCGTCAGCGCCGAGGACCTGGGCGGCGGCGACGTGCACACGCGCCTTTCGGGTGTGGCCGATTACCTGGCCGAGGATGACGCGCACGCGCTGGCTCTGGCCCGCCGGGCCGTTGGCTCGTTCAACCGGAACAAGCCGCAGACGGTGGACTGGGCCAACCCCGAAGACCCGGCCTATGACCCCGAGGAAATCCTGGGTGTCGTCCCGGCCGATCTGCGCACGCCGTATGACATACGCGAGGTGATCGCGCGTCTGGTCGATGGCTCGCGCTTCGACGAGTTCAAGCATCGGTTCGGTGAGACGCTTGTGACCGGCTTCGCCCATGTCAAAGGTTGCCCCGTCGGCATCATCGCCAACAATGGCGTGCTGTTTTCCGAGGCCGCGCAGAAGGGCGCGCATTTCGTCGAGCTGTGCAGCCAGCGCAAGATCCCGCTGGTCTTCCTGCAGAACATCACCGGCTTCATGGTGGGCCGCAAGTACGAGAACGAAGGCATCGCGCGCCACGGCGCCAAGATGGTGACCGCCGTGGCCACCACAAGCGTACCCAAGATCACCATGCTGGTGGGCGGCTCGTTCGGGGCCGGGAACTATGGCATGGCGGGCCGCGCCTATCAGCCCCGCTTCCTGTGGACGTGGCCGAACAGCCGTATCTCGGTCATGGGTGGCGAGCAGGCCGCCGGTGTTCTGGCAACGGTCAAACGCGACGGGATCGAACGGCAGGGTGGCACATGGTCGGCCGAAGAAGAGGCCGAATTCAAACGCCCGACGCTGGAAATGTTCGAGGAACAGTCGCACCCGCTTTATGCCTCTGCCCGGCTGTGGGATGACGGCATCATCGACCCGCGCAAAAGCCGCGACGTGCTGGCCCTGTCGCTGAGCGCCGCACTGAACGCACCCATCGAGGACACGCGCTTTGGCGTGTTCCGGATGTAGAGGGGGCGGTTCGATGCTGGAAAGCTTGAAAGAAAGATATCCGGGGGCCGAGACCTTTCAGTTCGGCGACAGCCGCGCATTGTGCGACGAATTGCTGGCTCTGGTCCGCTCAGGGCACAAGACCGCGACATGTGGCGCGTTGCGCGACTTTACGGCGGGTGGCGAGGCGATGCCGCAGGCAGGCCGCCGCGACATCGCGTTGGACTGGGACGGACGGCCCGCGCTGGTCATTGAAACAGTCGATGTGACGGTCCGGCGCTATTGCGATGTGGACGAGGTGTTTGCCCTGGCCGAGGGCGAAAACGACAGCCTGGAAGGCTGGCGCGAGGATCATCGCAGATATTTCGAAAGAAACGGCGGCTTCGATCCGAAGATGGAGTTGGTCTGCGAACGGTTTCGCCTTGTGGAAGATCTGGCAGGGAAAGGGTAACGGCCATGTTTGACAAGATCCTGATCGCCAACCGGGGCGAGATTGCCTGCCGGGTCATCGAAACTGCGCACAAGATGGGCGTGGCCTGCGTAGCCGTGTACTCGGATGCGGACGCGGCCGCCAAACATGTGCAGATGGCGGATGAGGCCGTACATATCGGCGGGGCGGCTCCGGCCGACAGCTATCTGAAGGGGGATGTGATCATTCAGGCCGCGCTGGATACCGGCGCGCAGGCGATCCACCCCGGCTATGGGTTTCTGTCCGAGAACCCTGATTTCGTCGATGCGGTACAGGCCGCGGGCCTGACCTTCATCGGCCCCTCGGCGGATGCGATCCGCAAGATGGGCCTGAAGGATGCCGCCAAGGCGCTGATGGAGCAGGCCGGCATCCCGGTCGTTCCCGGCTATCACGGCGACAACCAGGACCCCGAGCATCTGGCCGGCGCGGCCGACACCATCGGCTATCCGGTTCTGATCAAGGCGGTGGCCGGCGGTGGCGGCAAGGGGATGCGGCTGGTCGAGAGACCGGCGGATTTCGCGGCCGCTCTGGACAGCGCCCGGGGCGAGGCCCGAACCGCCTTTGGCAATGATGCCGTTCTGGTCGAGAAATTCGTGGCCAAGCCCCGCCATATCGAGGTTCAGGTTTTTGGTGACGGCACCCATGCCGTGCATCTGTTCGAACGCGACTGCTCGCTGCAGCGCCGCCATCAGAAGGTGATCGAGGAAGCCCCGGCGCCCGGAATGACGCCCGAGATGCGCGAAGCGATGGGGCAGGCGGGCGTGCGCGCGGCCGAGGCCATCGGCTACAAGGGCGCGGGCACCGTGGAGTTCATCGTCGATGCCTCGGACGGGCTGCGCCCCGACCGGTTCTGGTTCATGGAGATGAACACCCGCCTGCAGGTCGAACACCCGGTGACCGAGGCCATCACCGGCATCGACCTGGTCGAATGGCAGTTGCGGGTCGCGGCCGGGGAAAGCCTGCCCAAGCGGCAGGCAGAGCTTTCGATCAACGGCCATGCCTTCGAGGCCCGGCTCTATGCCGAGGACGTACCCAAAGGGTTCCTGCCCGCCACGGGCACCCTGACCCATCTGGAGTTTCCGCACGGCTGCCGCGCCGACAGCGGCGTGCGCGCGGGCGACACGATCAGCCCGTGGTATGACCCGATGATCGCCAAGGTGATCGTGCACGGCCCGACCCGCGCGGTGGCGCTGCAACAACTGCACCGCGCGCTGCGTCGGACGCAGGTGGCGGGAACCGTCACCAACCTGTCCTTCCTGGGCGCATTGACCCGGCACGCCGGGTTTGCGGCAGGCGATGTGGACACCGGGTTGATCGGCCGCGATCTGGACGATCTGGTGTGCGAACCCGCCGTCACCCCGGCAATGACCGTTGCGGCGGCGATGGCCGCGACCGGGCTGGACAAACCCTCCGAGGACACCGGATTTACCCTCTGGGCCCCGCTGCACCGGGCGCTTCAGCTGAAGCGCGACGGCGAGGTTCTGGATCTGGACGTCCAGGTCGCAGGGCCAGACCGGCAGGACTGGCAGGTCGGCGGAACCAGCGTGATCGCCGAACGGGTCAACGGCCGCTGGATCATCGACGCCCAGCCGATGCCTCCGGTTGCGATTGCGGGCCACGATGTCACCGTGTTCGACGCCTATGGCGTGAGCTTCGAGGTGCTGGACCCGCTGGACCGCGATGTCAGCGCCTCTGGTGACACCAACGTGGTCGAGGCGCCGATGCCCGGGCTGGTCAAGGCGGTGTTCGCCGCGCCGGGACAGGCGGTGAAGGAAGGCGACCGGCTGGCCACCCTCGAGGCCATGAAGATGGAGCATTCGCTGCTGGCCGCCCGCGACGGTGTCGTGGCCGAGGTTCTGGCCGAGGCGGGATCTCAGGTCGAGGCGGGCGCGGCGCTGGTCCGGCTGGAAGACGACTGATACCCTGAACGTCCGCCCTGAACGGGGCGGGCCGGGACTGAACAGGAGGGCACCGCCATGGCGGAACGTGTCGAGATTTTCGAAGTGGGGCCGCGTGACGGGCTGCAGAATGAAAAGCGGGAAATTCCGGTTTCCGAGAAGATCGCGCTGGTCGACTGTCTCAGCCGGGCGGGGTTCAGCCGGATCGAGGTGGCCAGTTTCGTGTCGCCCAAATGGGTGCCGCAGATGGCCGGCAGCGCCGAGGTTCTGGCCGGGATCACCCGCGCCCCCGGCGTGCGCTATGCCGCGCTGACCCCGAACATGCGTGGCTATGAGGACGCGCTGGCGGCCGGGGCGGATGAAATCGCGGTGTTTGCCTCGGCCTCCGAGGGCTTTTCCAAGGCCAACATCAACGCGACCATCGCCGAATCCATCGAGCGGTTCGTCCCGATCCTCGAGGCGGCGCGCCATATCGACCTGCCGGTACGCGGCTATGTTTCCTGCGTGACCGACTGCCCCTATGACGGGCCGACGCCCCCCGCCAAGGTGGCCGAGGTGGCCGACCTGCTGTTCTCGCACGGCTGTTACGAGATCTCGCTGGGCGACACGATCGGGCAGGGGACACCCGACAGCATCGCTCGGATGCTGCTGGCGGTGCGTGAATATGTGCCCGCGACCCGCCTTGCCGGGCATTTCCACGACACCAACGGGCGCGCGATCGACAATATCGATGCTTCCCTTGCGCTGGGCGTTCGCGTTTTCGACGCAGCCGTAGGCGGATTGGGCGGCTGCCCCTACGCGCCGGGTGCGGCCGGGAATGTGGCCACCGAAGCCGTTGCCGCGCATCTCGAGCGGCTGGGCTATGACACCGGACTGGACGCTGCCGTGCTGAACGAAGCGGCGGAAATGGCCCGCGCGATGCGGGCGGGATAAGAGGCTGACATGTTTGAGACCATCTCGATCTCCACCGACTCGCGCGGCGTTGCCAAGCTGACGCTGAACCGGCCGGAAAAACACAACGCGATGTCGGCGCAGATGATCGCCGAGCTGACCCAGGCCGCCGCGCAATTGGGAGAAACCAACGACGTGCGCGTCGTAGTCCTGACCGGCGCGGGCAAAAGCTTCTGCGCAGGGGGGGATCTGGGCTGGATGCAGGCCCAGATGGCCGCCGACCCCGAGACCCGCTTTGTCGAGGCGCGCAAGCTGGCCGAGATGCTGAACGCCCTGAACACCCTGTCAAAACCGTTGATCGGCGCGCTGCAGGGCAACGCCTTTGGCGGTGGCGTGGGCATGGCCGCGGTCTGCGACGTGGCCATCGGCGTGGACAGCCTGAAGATGGGTCTGACCGAAACCCGGCTGGGGCTGATCCCGGCCACCATCGGGCCATACGTCATCGCCCGCATGGGCGAGGCCCGCGCGCGGCGGGTGTTCATGTCGGCACGCCTGTTCGACGCCTCCGAGGCGGTGGAGCTGGGGCTGCTGGCCAAGGCCGTGCCTGCGGATCAGCTGGCCGACGCGGTCGAGGCCGAGGTTCTGCCCTACCTGTCCTGTGCGCCCGGCGCGGTGGCCTCGGCAAAGGCGCTGGTTCGGGACCTCGGGCCGCGCATCGACGACGCGGTGATCGACCACACGATCCGAGCGCTGGTCGACCGATGGGAAACGGACGAGGCGCATGAGGGAATCAGCGCTTTCTTCGACAAGCGAAAACCTTCATGGAATAGTAAGGTTTGACCGCCCGCGACCATTTGAAGCCAAGGGCTTGCGCCTAGTGCAACGCTGGGCGTTGGCAAGCCGAATATTCGGTGCCATGCGCGCTTGTGCTCGGTTGACCCTCTGACCCCGCGCGGATAGAGAATGTCCAGTCAACACGCCAATTGACGGCGCGTCTCGTTCGGGATGCGCAGGAAAGGAGCCACTCGTGGAAGAGCTGTTGCGGGAATATCTCCCGATCCTGGTGTTTCTGGCCGTCGCCGTGGGCCTTGGAATCGTCCTGATTCTGGCCGCTGTCGTTCTGGCTGTCCGCAATCCCGACCCCGAAAAGGTCAGCGCCTATGAATGCGGGTTCAACGCGTTCGACGATGCGCGGATGAAGTTCGATGTCCGATTCTATCTAGTGTCGATCCTGTTCATCATCTTCGACCTCGAGATTGCGTTCCTGTTTCCCTGGGCCGTGGGCTTCAAGGATCTCAGCGATGTCGGCTTCTGGTCGATGATGGTGTTCCTGGGCGTTCTGACCATCGGCTTTGCCTATGAATGGAAGAAGGGGGCCTTGGAATGGGAGTGATGACGGGTGCAAACACCGCGGGCGTCGACAAGGAAGTCGCCACCCAGGCCCTGAACGCCGAGCTGCAGGACAAAGGGTTCCTGCTGACCTCGACCGAGGACATCATCAACTGGGCGCGCACCGGGTCGCTGCACTGGATGACCTTTGGTCTGGCCTGCTGTGCGGTCGAGATGATGCATACCTCGATGCCGCGCTACGACGCCGAACGGTTCGGCATCGCGCCGCGCGCATCCCCGCGCCAGTCGGACGTGATGATCGTGGCCGGCACGCTGACCAACAAGATGGCGCCGGCGCTGCGCAAGGTTTATGACCAGATGCCCGAGCCGCGCTATGTTATCTCGATGGGCTCCTGCGCGAATGGTGGCGGGTATTACCACTACTCCTATTCCGTCGTGCGTGGCTGCGACAGGATCGTTCCGGTGGACATCTACGTTCCCGGCTGCCCGCCGACCGCCGAGGCACTGCTGTATGGCCTGCTGCAGCTGCAGCGCAAGATTCGCCGCACCGGCACCATCGTCCGCTGAGGAGGGACCGAGATGAGCGAAGCACTCAAGGAACTCGGCGCGCATATCGAACTCAAGCGCCCGGATTGCGTCCTGTCCTGGGCGGTGGCCCACGGGGAACTGACCGTCGAGGTGTCCCCGTCGAACCTGGTGGAGTTCGTCGAGTTTCTGAAGACCGACCAGAACTGCAAATTCTCGACCCTCGTCGACATCACCGCCGTGGACTATCCCGAGCGCGCCAAGCGGTTCGACGTGGTCTATCACTTCCTCTCGATGTACCAGAATCAGCGCATCAGAATCCGGATTTCGGTGCGCGAAGAAGACATGGTTCCGTCGATCGTGGATGTTCATCCCTCGGCCAACTGGTTCGAGCGTGAAGTGTTCGACATGTTCGGCATCCTGTTCTCGGGCCACCCGGACCTGCGACGCATCCTCACCGACTATGGGTTCCGGGGATATCCGCTGCGCAAGGATTTCCCGACGACGGGCTACACCGAGGTCCGCTATGACGAGGCGCAGAAACGCGTGGTCTACGAGCCGGTCAGCCTGGTGCAGGAATACCGCCAGTTCGATTTCATGAGCCCGTGGGAGGGTGCGAACTATATCCTGCCGGGGGATGAGAAAAAGGAGACGGAGTGATGGGCGGCATCTGGTGGTTGATCCTTTCGGCGCTGACCATCATCCCGATGGTCAAGATCCTGCCGTTCTTCGGGATCAACAAGTACTGGTGCCTGCTGTGTCTGGTTCCGTTCGGCACGATCGCCTTGTTGTGGTGGGTCGGGCTGAAGCTGCAAGAGATGGAGCGTCGCTGACATGGTCGCACTGCTGGGGGAACTGATCGCGCTGGGTGCGCTGGGGATCCTTCTGGCGGGGGCGGCGGCCAAGGCGGTCGAGGCCGAAAAGGTCCGGGTTCGGGCCGAGGCCAGGAAAAACACGCGGGGGCGTCGCTGACGTTTCCGGTTTCCGGGCGGATCGCTCGGGACGAATGGACAAGCCGGGGTGGACCCGGACAGGAGAGACAGGATGATGGATGGCGGCAAGGGCTTCGAAGACGCTCTGACGGGCGAGCAGAAGATCCGCAACTTCAACATCAACTTCGGCCCGCAACACCTGCGGCTCATGGGGTTCTGCGCTTGTGCTGGAACTGGACGGCGAGATCGTCGAACGGTGCGACCCGCATATCGGCCTGCTTCACCGTGGCACCGAAAAGCTGATGGAAAGCCGGACCTATCTGCAGAACCTGCCGTATTTCGACCGTCTGGATTACGTGGCGCCGATGAACCAGGAACATGCCTGGTGCCTGGCCATCGAAAAGCTGACAGGCGTCGAGGTGCCGCGCCGCGCCTCGCTGATCCGGGTTCTGTACTCGGAAATCGGGCGCATCCTGAACCACCTGCTGAACGTGACGACCCAAGCGATGGACGTGGGCGCGCTGACCCCGCCGCTGTGGGGTTTTGAAGAGCGGGAAAAGCTGATGGTGTTCTATGAGCGTGCCTGCGGGGCGCGCCTGCACGCGGCCTATTTCCGCCCCGGCGGTGTGCATCAGGACCTGCCGCCTGAACTGCTGGACGACATCGAGGCCTGGAGCCATTCTTTCCCCGCCGTTCTGGATGATATCGACGGTCTGCTGACCGAAAACCGCATCTTCAAGCAGCGAAACTGCGACATCGGCGTTGTGACCGAGGAGGATATCCAGCAATTCGGCTTCTCGGGCGTGATGGTGCGCGGGTCTGGCCTGGCCTGGGACCTGCGCCGCGCGCAACCCTACGAATGTTACGACGAATTCGAGTTCCAGATCCCCGTCGGCAAGAACGGTGACTGCTATGACCGCTATCTCGTCCGCATGGAAGAGATGCGCCAGTCGGTCTCGATCATCCGTCAGGCCATCGCCAAGCTGCGCGATTGCCCCGGTGACGTTCTGGCCCGCGGCAAGATCACCCCGCCGAAACGGTCGGACATGAAGACCTCGATGGAGAGCCTGATCCATCACTTCAAGCTGTACACCGAAGGCTTCCACGTTCCGGCAGGCGAAGTCTATGCCGCCGTCGAAGCGCCCAAGGGCGAGTTCGGCGTCTATCTGGTTGCCGACGGCACCAACAAGCCGTACCGCGCCAAGCTGCGCGCGCCGGGCTATCTGCACCTGCAAGCCATGGACCACGTTGCCAAGGGCCACCAGCTGGCCGACGTCGCAGCCATCATCGGCACCATGGATGTCGTATTTGGAGAGATTGACCGCTAATGCTCCGCCGTCTGCACCCTGAACAACCCGAAAGCTTTGCCTTCACGCCCGCCAACCTGGACTGGGCCAAGGCGCAGATCACCAAGTACCCCGAGGGCCGTCAGGCCAGCGCGGTCATCCCGCTGCTGTGGCGCGCGCAGGAGCAGGAGGGCTGGCTGAGTCGCCCGGCCATCGAATATGTGGCCGACATGCTGGGCATGGCCTATATCCGGGTGCTCGAAGTCGCATCCTTCTACTTCATGTTTCAGCTGCAACCGGTTGGTTCCGTTGCGCATATTCAGGTTTGCGGCACCACGTCCTGCATGATTTGCGGGGCCGAGGATCTGATCGCGGTCTGCCGCGAAAAGATCGCGCCCAAGCCGCACCAGCTGTCGGCGGACGGCAAGCTGAGCTGGGAAGAGGTCGAATGCCTGGGGTCTTGCTCGAACGCGCCGATGGCGCAGATCGGCAAGGACTACTACGAAGACCTGACCGCCGAGAGCTTTGCCCGCATCATCGATGATCTGGCTTCCGGCAAGGTTCCGGTTCCCGGGCCGCAGAACGGGCGCTATGCCGCCGAACCCAAGGGCGGCTTGACCAGCTTGAAAGAGTACGAGCCCGGCAAGGCCAAGTACAATGCAAGTGTTCAGCTGGCCACCGATCTGGGTGACACGGTCAAGCGCATCGATGGCACCGAGGTTCCGATCCTGACGCCCTGGCTGGGAAAGGACGGCAAGGCCGCCGGTGCGAAAGCCGCGCCCAAGCCGCCCAAGGCGCCCGAACCGGGCAAGCCTGCTGCCCGTCAGGCCGCGCCCAAGAAATCCGACAAGGCCGAGCCGTCTTCGCCCGAGGGCGCCGCAGCCAAGCCCGCAACGTCTGAAACCCAGCCCGAAACGCTGACTGGTCCGCGTGGCGGCAAGCCCGACGATCTGAAGCTGTTGAAAGGCGTAGGGCCGAAGCTCGAGCAGACGCTGAACGAGCTCGGGTTCTACCACTTCGACCAGATCGCGGCCTGGACGCCTGAACAGGTGGCCTGGGTCGACGCCCGGTTGAAATTCAAAGGCCGGATCGAACGCGACGGCTGGATTGAACAGGCGGCCAAGCTGGCGGCTGGCGAGGAAACCGAATTTGCCAAACGTGCCAAGAAAGAAGGCACCTACGAAGACTGAGAGACGGTGCCCCACACGGGTATCGGAGTGTGATGGACAAGGACAAGGAACAGGCCATCGCCCGCAAGGGCCGACAGATCGGCGTGGTCATCGCGGTGACCATGGTGATCTGGCTTGGCATGACCCTGTTCATCGGCCCGGCGCTGGAACTGCCGGGACGCTATGCGCTGCTGTTTGATTTCGCCGCGATCGCGGCCTTCATCTATGCGGGCGTCAACATTTTTCAACTCTGGCGCATGCGTCAGGACAGCCAAAGGTAACACGCGATGCTGAAGGATCAGGACCGGATCTTTACCAACATCTACGGGATGCACGAGCGCACGCTGAAGGGCGCCCAGGCCCGCGGGCATTGGGACGGCACCGCTGACCTGATCGCCAAGGGGCGCGACTGGATCATCCAGACGATGAAGGATTCGGGGCTGCGCGGGCGTGGCGGTGCGGGCTTTCCGACCGGTCTGAAATGGTCGTTCATGCCGAAGGAAAGCGATGGCCGTCCGTCCTATCTGGTGGTGAACGCAGACGAATCCGAACCCGGCACCTGCAAGGACCGTGAGATCATGCGTCACGATCCGCACACGCTGATCGAAGGCTGCCTGATCGCGTCTTTCGCGATGAACGCGCATACCTGCTACATCTACATCCGCGGCGAATATATCCGCGAGCGCGAGGCGCTGCAGGCCGCCATTGACGAGGCTTATGACGCCGGTCTGCTGGGCAAGAACGCCGCCGGTTCGGGCTGGGATTTCGACCTGTTCCTGCATCACGGCGCCGGGGCCTATATCTGCGGCGAGGAAACCGCGCTGCTGGAAAGCCTGGAAGGCAAGAAGGGCATGCCGCGCATGAAACCGCCGTTCCCGGCGGGGGCGGGTTTGTATGGCTGCCCGACCACGGTGAACAACGTGGAATCCATCGCCGTCGTGCCCACGATCCTGCGCCGCGGTGCCGACTGGTTCGCCGGTTTCGGCCGCCAGAACAACGCGGGCACCAAGCTGTTTGCGATCTCGGGTCACGTCAACAACCCCTGCGTCGTCGAAGAGGCGATGTCGATCAGCTTCGAGGAACTGATCGAGACTCATTGCGGCGGCATCCGAGGCGGGTGGGACAACTTGTTGGCCGTGATCCCCGGTGGCTCGTCCGTGCCTTGCGTGCGCGGCGAGAACATGCGCGATGCGATCATGGATTTCGATTATCTGCGCAACGATCTGGGCTCGGGGCTTGGAACGGCGGCGGTAATCGTGATGGACAAGTCCACCGACATCATCAAGGCGATCTGGCGCCTGTCGAAATTCTACAAGCACGAAAGCTGCGGCCAGTGCACGCCGTGCCGCGAAGGTACGGGCTGGATGATGCGCGTGATGGATCGCCTTGTGCGCGGCGAGGCCGAACTGGAAGAGATCGACATGCTGTTCGAGGTGACCAAGCAGGTCGAAGGCCACACGATCTGTGCGCTCGGCGACGCGGCGGCTTGGCCGATCCAGGGCCTGATCCGCAACTTCCGTGAAGAAATCGAAGACCGCATCAAGGCCCGCAAATCGGGCCGTTTGGGTGCGATGGCAGCGGAGTAGATCCTATGGACGCATATGCCGAATATTCGCATGCGATCGCCGCGCTGGTGATCTTTACGCTGGTGGTCCTGCTGCTGGCGCCGTTCTCGGCGCTGGCCAAGCAGGGCAAGGGGCTGGCGCCCGGCGCGACACCGGCACAGGACTATGCCGACAAGGCCTATCGCCTGAACCGTGCTTACCTGAACGGAGCCGAGACCCTGCCCGCCTTCCTGGCTGTGACCTTGGCGGCGATGCTGCTGGGGGCCAGCCCGTTTTGGGTGAACTGGCTGGCTTCGATCGCGCTGTTGGCACGCCTGGCGATGCTGGTGGTTCACATCCGTGGAATCGGCAAGCCGCACAGCGGTCTGCGAAGCGTTCTGTATGTTGTGGCCTGGGCGTGCATGGCCGTGCTTGGCGTCATGGCTTTGGTGGCGGCGTTCTGATGGCAAGGCCCAACCCATTTTTTGCCCGTGGCCGGGCCGTCGCGCCGATGGCCGGCGTTTTGGCGGTTCTGACGGTTCTGGCGGCCTGCAGCGGCAATGCCGAGGATCGCGTGCTGTTCGACGGGCAAGCGTTTCGCGCCAAGGCGAAGGTGGTCGACAAGAAAAGGTCGCCGGCCGATTTCACGGTGACCGTCAAGGGCGTGTCGGCTTCGCTGGATGGCGCGCGCGAGGCGGGGCGCTATGAGGCCACGCGATTCTGTATCCAGAATTTTGGCTCGTCGCGCATCGCGTGGAAGGTCGGACCTGAGACCGAGCCGCAGACCCTGCGGATAGACAATGACAGCCTGACCTTTGCCGGGAAGTGTCAACGACCATGACCGGTGCCATGTCATATCATGCTGGCAAGGGCCGCGCGTTATTGCATAGCGGCCGGGGGGTACGTCGTCTTGGGGAACCCAAGACGAAAGGATATGTCATGAAAGCCGTGAAACTTGCAGCCGTTGCCTGCATCGTCGCGCTGCCTGCCGTGGCCGGGGCCAAGCCGCCCTTGCGCGAAGTCAAGGAGATTGACGACTCGCTTTATTACATCGCCATCGCGAACGAGATTTCGGAATACTGCCCGTCGATCAGCGGGCGGCGTTTGAAGGCGATCGGGGTGATGTGGGGGCTGCGGTCCAAGGCGAACCAGTTGGGATATTCGGATGCCGAGATCCGGGCCTATGTGGATTCGGATGCCGAGAAGGCGCGGATGCGCGCCAAGGGCGAGGCGTATCTGGCCCAGAACGGCGTCAGCTATGACGACACCGAAACTTTCTGTGCGCTGGGGCGCAGGGAAATCGAAAGAAACAGCGCCATTGGCGTGTATTTGAGGGCGAACTAGACCATGTCTGACCTCCGCAAGATCGTGATCGACGACAAGGAAATCGAAGTCGATGGTGCCATGACCCTGATCCAGGCCTGTGAACAGGCCGGGATCGAAGTGCCGCGTTTCTGCTATCACGAGCGTCTGTCGATCGCGGGCAACTGCCGCATGTGCCTTGTCGAGGTCGTGGGCGGCCCGCCCAAGCCCGCCGCTTCGTGCGCCATGCAGGTGCGCGACCTGCGCCCGGGGCCGGAAGGCCAGCCGCCGGTGGTCAAGACCAACTCGCCCATGGTCAAGAAGGCCCGCGAAGGCGTGATGGAGTTTCTGCTGATCAACCACCCGCTGGATTGCCCGATCTGCGACCAGGGCGGTGAATGCGACCTGCAGGATCAGGCGATGGCCTACGGCATCTCGGCCAGCCGGTTCCGCGAAGCCAAGCGCGCGGTGGACGATCTGGATCTGGGGCCGCTGGTGGGCACCGCCATGACCCGCTGCATCAGCTGCACCCGCTGCGTCCGCTTCACCACCGAGGTGGCTGGGGTGGACCAGATGGGGCAGACCGGACGCGGCGAAGACGCCGAGATCACGACCTATCTGAACCAGACGCTGGATTCGAACCTTCAGGGCAACATCATCGACCTGTGCCCGGTGGGCGCGCTGACGTCGAAGCCCTATGCGTTCACCGCCCGCCCGTGGGAGCTGACCAAGACCGAATCCATCGACGTGATGGACGCCCTGGGATCGAACATCCGGGTCGACACCAAGGGCCGCGTCGTGATGCGGATTCTGCCACGCAACCATGACGGCGTGAACGAAGAGTGGATCTCCGACAAGACACGCTTTGTCTGGGACGGGCTGCGCCGCCAGCGGCTGGACACGCCCTATATCCGCGAGAACGGTCTTTTGCGCCCGGCCAGCTGGACCGAGGCGCTTGCGGCCGCAGCGGACGCGATGAAGGGCAAGTCCGTCGCCGGCCTGGTCGGCGACTTGGTTCCGGTCGAGGCCGCCTTTGCCCTGAAGCAGATGATCGAAGGACTGGGTGGCAAGGTCGAGTGCCGAACCGACAATGCCCGCCTGCCTATCGGCAACCGTTCGGGCTATGTCGGCAACGTGGCGATCGAAGAGATCGACACCGCGAAAGAGATCATACTGATCGGCACCAACCCGCGCGACGAGGCCCCGGTGTTGAACGCGCGCATCCGCAAGGCGTGGCTGGCCGGGGCGACGGTCAAGGTGATCGGCCCTGCGGCGGATCTGACCTATGACTATGATCACCTGGGTGAGGACCGCGCGGCCCTGGCCAATGCAAAGGCAGGCAATGATGCCATCGTGATCGTCGGGCAGGGCGCCGTGTCCGAGGCCGACGGCCTGGCCGTTCTGGCTGCGGCCCAGGCCTTGTCGGGCCGGCTGTTCGTGCTGCACACGGCTGCGGCGCGGGTTGGAGCGATGGATGTGGGAGCCGTCACCGAGGGCGGGATCGAGGCCGCGATTGACGGGGCCGAGGTGATCTACAACCTTGGGGCCGATGAAATCGAGATCGATGACGGCCCGTTCGTGATCTATCAGGGCAGCCATGGTGACCGTGGTGCGCACCGCGCCGACATCATCCTGCCCGGCGCCGCCTATACCGAGGAAAACGCGCTGTTCGTGAACACCGAGGGCCGGCCGCAATTGGCGATGCGCGCCGGGTTCGCCCCGGGCGAGGCCAAGGAGAACTGGGCGATACTGCGGGCGCTGTCGGCCGAGCTGGGGCAGGCGCTGCCCTATGACTCGCTGGCGCAGCTGCGCACGTCGCTGGTCGAGGCGGTGCCACATCTGGCGCAGATCGATCAGGTGCCCGAGAACGAGGTCCAACCGATTGAGGCCGGGCCGTTGGGGCAGGCGAGTTTCCGCACGGTGATCAAGGATTTCTATCTGACCAACCCGATCGCGCGGGCCTCGCAGCTGATGGCCGAGCTCTCGGCGTTGGCCAAAGCGCGTGGCAAGCAGAAGATCGCGGCGGAATGAGCCTGGCGGCGGTCATACGACAGCACGGCGGCGTGCCGATGCCTGCTGCCCGGCGAAACCGGTCGGCGGTCGTGTCGTGTGCCCGACCGGTGAAACGGAAGAAAAAAGGTGGCGTACGGGCGGCAGATGCTGTTTACACCGACACGCCAAACCAACCGCGGACGGTGCGAGTCTCAGGTCGTCAGGCCGGGCTTCGTGGCAACGGCGGCAAACGGAATACCCACGGTGTGAGGACCAATGGCTGAATTCTTTGACACCCCGGGCGGAATAGCCCTGATCATACTGGCACAGGTGCTGGCCGTCGTCGCCTTCGTGATGATCTCGCTGCTGTTCCTGGTCTATGGCGACCGCAAGATCTGGGCGGCGGTCCAGATGCGTCGCGGCCCCAACGTCGTGGGCGCGTATGGCCTGCTGCAATCGGTGGCGGACGCGTTGAAATACGTCGTCAAAGAGGTGGTGATCCCCGCCGGCGCCGACCGGACGGTGTTCATCCTGGCGCCTCTGACGTCCTTCGTGCTGGCCATGATCGCCTGGGCGGTTATTCCGTTCAATGACGGCTGGGTGCTGTCCGACATCAACGTGGCCATCCTCTATGTGTTCGCCGTGTCCTCGCTTGAGGTTTACGGCGTGATCATGGGGGGCTGGGCGTCGAACTCGAAATACCCGTTCCTGGGCTCACTGCGCTCGGCCGCGCAGATGATTTCTTATGAGGTTTCGATCGGCCTGATCATCATCGGGGTGATCATTTCGACCGGGTCGATGAATTTTGGCGACATCGTGCGGGCGCAGGATGGCTCGTTCGGGTTCTTCAGCTGGTACTGGCTGCCGCATTTCCCGATGGTCTTCCTGTTCTTCATCTCGGCCCTGGCCGAGACCAACCGCCCGCCGTTCGACCTGCCCGAAGCGGAATCGGAACTGGTCGCCGGTTATCAGGTCGAATACTCGGCCACGCCCTTCCTGCTGTTCATGGCGGGCGAATACATCGCCATCTTCCTGATGTGCGCGCTGACGTCGCTGCTGTTCTTCGGCGGCTGGCTGTCGCCGATCCCGGGCCTGCCGGACGGTGTGCTGTGGATGGTCGCAAAGATGGCGTTCTTCTTCTTCCTGTTCGCGATGGTCAAGGCGATCACGCCCCGCTACCGCTATGACCAGCTGATGCGGTTGGGTTGGAAAGTGTTCCTGCCGTTCAGCCTGGTGTGGGTGGTCTTCGTGTCCTTCGCGGCAAAATTCGATTGGTTCTGGGGCGCGTTTGCCCGCTGGAGCGTAGGAGGCTGACAATGACCCAGATCGACTATACCCGCGCCGCCAAGTATTTCCTGCTGCAGGACTTCTGGCAGGGTTTCAAGCTCGGGATGAAGTATTTCTTCGCGCCCAAGGCCACGGTGAACTATCCGCATGAAAAGGGCCCGCTGTCGCCGCGGTTCCGGGGCGAACACGCCCTGCGCCGGTATCCCAACGGCGAGGAACGCTGCATCGCCTGCAAGCTTTGCGAGGCGATCTGCCCGGCCCAGGCCATCACCATCGACGCCGAACCGCGCGAAGACGGCAGTCGCCGCACCACGCGCTATGACATCGACATGACCAAATGCATCTATTGCGGCTTCTGCCAGGAGGCCTGTCCGGTCGATGCGATCGTCGAGGGGCCGAATTTTGAATTCGCCACGGAAACCCGCGAAGAGCTGTTCTATGACAAGCAGAAACTGCTTGAGAACGGCGACCGCTGGGAAGCCGAGATCGCCCGCAACCTGGAACTGGACGCGCCGTACAGATGAGCGATCCGGTCAAGAACCCATTCGAGCAGATGCTGAAGCAGGCGCATGACATGGCCAAGGCGTTCAACCCGGCGCTGGAGAGCTATTCGCCCGTCGATGCGATGCGCGGCTTCGAGGCGTTGTGGCCGACCATGCCCAAAGAGGTCATGGAGATGATGTTCGGCAACACCGTCAACCCCGGCGGGCTGGATGCCAAGACCCGCCTGTTGCTGACGCTGGCCGGGCTGACCTGTCAGGGCGCGCAGGCCGACACGGCCCTGCGCCAGACGGTGCGCCATGCCATCGAGGCAGGGGCCAAGAAACAAGAGATCGTGGAAACGATCGGTCAGATGTCGGTATTCGCCGGCATCCCGGCCATGACCCGGGCGCTGGAGCTGGCGCAGGAGGCCATGGGCGAAAACGAGGAAGATGACCAATGAGCGTATTTGCCTTTTACCTCTTTGCCATCAGCGCCATCACCGGCGGGCTTTTCACCGTGATCAGCCGGCAGCCGGTGCATTCGGTGCTGTGGCTGATTCTGGCCTTCCTGTCGTCGGCGGGACTGTTCGTGCTGTTGGGGGCGGAATTCGTCGCGATGCTGCTTGTCATCGTCTATGTCGGCGCGGTGGCGGTGCTGTTCCTGTTCGTGGTGATGATGCTGGACGTGGACTTTGCCGAGCTCAAGGCCGAGATGGCGCGCTATATGCCGCTGGCCCTGCTGATCGGGCTGGTCATCCTGATGCAGTTCGTCATGGCCTTCGGAGCATGGGAAAGCGCGCAAGGTGCTGCGGCCAACTTGGCTCAGCCGATCCCGGCCGATCGCCACAACACCGAGGCGCTGGGCCTCATCCTTTATGATCAATACTTCCTTCTGTTCCAGCTGGCTGGCCTGATCCTGCTGGTGGCGATGATCGGAGCCATCGTGCTGACCTTGCGCCATCGCAAGGACGTCAAGCGGCAGGACGTCATCGCGCAGATGATGCGGGACCCGGCCCAGGCGCTGGAGTTGAAGGACGTGAAACCGGGGCAGGGACTTTGAGACCATGATCGGACTTGAACACTATCTTACCGTCGCGGCGACGCTGTTCGTCATCGGCATCTTCGGTCTCTTTCTGAACCGCAAGAACGTCATCATCCTGCTGATGAGCATCGAATTGATGCTGTTGGCGGTGAACATCAACCTGGTGGCGTTTTCCAGCTTTCTGGGCGATCTGGTCGGGCAGGTGTTCACGCTGTTCGTGCTGACTGTGGCCGCGGCCGAGGCGGCGATCGGGCTGGCCATCCTGGTCTGCTTCTTCCGCAACCGCGGCACCATCGCGGTTGAAGACGTCAACATGATGAAGGGGTAAGGGATCATGGAAACCACAATCCTCTTTGCCCCGCTGGTGGGCGCGCTGATCTGCGGCTTTGGCTGGAAATTCATCGGCGAAAAGGCCGCGCTGTGGACGGCCACGGGCCTGTTGTTCCTCGCCTGTCTGCTGTCGTGGATCGTCTTCTTCAGCTTTGACGGACAGACCCAGCAGATCGAGATCATGCGTTGGATCGAAAGCGGCTCGCTGTCGACCTCGTGGGCCATCCGTCTGGACCGGCTGACCGCGATCATGCTGATCGTCGTCACGACGGTTTCGGCGCTCGTGCACCTTTATTCGTTCGGCTACATGGATCACGATCCGCAGTGGCGCGAGGGCGAAAGCTACAAGCCGCGCTTCTTTGCCTATCTGTCCTTCTTCACCTTCGCCATGCTGATGCTGGTGACGGCCGACAACCTGGTGCAGATGTTCTTTGGCTGGGAAGGCGTGGGCGTCGCATCCTACCTTCTGATCGGATTCTACTATCGCAAACCTTCGGCCAATGCGGCGGCGATGAAAGCGTTCATCGTCAACCGTGTGGGCGACTTCGGCTTCGCGCTGGGGATCTTCGCGCTGTTCTTCCTGACCGACAGCATCAACTTCTCGGATATCTTTGCCGCCGCACCCCAGTTGGCGGAAACGCAGCTGACCTTCCTTTGGGGCGAATGGACCGCAGTTGAGGTGGTTTGCGTGCTGCTGTTCATCGGTGCGATGGGCAAATCGGCGCAGTTGATCCTGCACACCTGGTTGCCGGACGCGATGGAAGGCCCGACGCCCGTGTCGGCCCTGATCCACGCGGCCACCATGGTGACGGCCGGTGTGTTCCTGGTTTGCCGCATGTCGCCGCTGATGGAGTTCGCGCCGGGTGCGACCGGGTTCATCACCGTGCTGGGAGCCTCGACCGCTTTCTTTGCCGCGACCGTGGGCTTGGTGCAGACGGACATCAAGCGCGTGATCGCCTATTCGACCTGTTCGCAGCTGGGCTACATGTTCGTGGCCGCAGGCGTGGGCATGTATTCGGCGGCGATGTTCCACCTGTTCACGCATGCCTTCTTCAAGGCACTCTTGTTCCTTGGTGCGGGTTCGGTGATCCACGCCATGCACCACGAACAGGACATGATGAACTATGGCAACCTGCGCAAGAAGATCCCCTATACCTTCTGGGCGATGATGATCGGCACGCTGGCCATCACCGGTGTCGGTATCCCGCTGACCACGATCGGCTTTGCTGGCTTCCTGTCCAAGGACGCCATCATCGAAAGCGCCTATGCCGGCGGATCGGCCTTCGGGTTCTGGGCGCTGGTGATCGCCGCCGCGATGACCTCGTTCTACAGCTGGCGCCTAATCTTCCTGACCTTCTATGGCGAGGAGCGGGGCGACAAGCACACGCATGAGCACGCGCATGAAAGCCCGATGGTCATGCTGGTGCCGCTGGGTGTTCTGTCGCTGGGCGCCGTGTTCGCGGGCATGATCTGGTACAACAACTTCTTCGGTCACGCCGATCAGGTGGGCAAGTTCTATGGCATTCCGGTGGCCGAGGCGCATGCCGAGGCCGGTGACCACGCCAAGGCCGATGACCATGGCGACGACACGCATGGCACCGAATCCCATGGCGAAGAGGCCGCGCATGATGACAAGGCCAAGGGCGGGGATCACCACTATGCCTTTGTCGGCAAACCGGGCGAGGGCGCGCTGTACATCGCGCCGGACAACCATGTTCTGGACGACGCGCATGCGGCGCCGAAATGGGTCAAGCTCTCGCCGTTCGTCGCGATGCTTCTGGGCTTTGGGCTGGCCTACCTGTTCTACATCGTGAACCCGGCGCTGCCGGGCCGCCTGGCCGAGAACCAACGTCCGCTGTACCTGTTCCTCAAGAACAAGTGGTACTTTGACGAAATCTACGACGCGATCCTTGTCAAACCGACCGTGGCCCTGGGCCGGTTCCTGTGGAAGGGCGGTGACGGCAAGGTGATCGACGGTTTCCTGAACGGAGTAGCAATGGGCGTCGTTCCCTTCTTCACCCGCCTCGCAGGCAAGGCGCAGACGGGCTACATCTTCACTTACGCCTTCTGGATGGTTCTGGGCATCGCGGCCCTGGTCACCTGGATGTCGATCGGCGGAGGCGCACACTGATGGACAATATCCTATCCATTGTCACCTTCATTCCGGCCATTTCCGCCGGTCTGATGGCGCTGTTCCTGCACGGGAACGATGCGGCGGCGCAGCGCAACGCCAAGTGGATCGCGCTGGTTGCAACCACGGTGACCTTTCTGGTCTCGATCGGGATCTATACCGAGTTCGACCCCTCGAACCCCGGCTTCCAGATGGTGGAAGAGGCCGAGTGGTTCATGGGCCTGAAGTACAAGATGGGCGTGGATGGCATCAGCGTTCTGTTCGTTCTGCTGACCACCTTCATCATGCCGCTGACCATCCTGGCCAGCTGGAACGTGACCGACCGGGTCAAGGAATACATGATCGCCTTCCTGCTGCTGGAAACGCTGATGCTGGGCGTGTTCATGGCGCTGGACCTAGTGCTGTTCTACCTGTTCTTCGAGGCGGGCCTGATCCCGATGTTCCTGATCATCGGGATCTGGGGCGGCAAGGACCGGATCTATGCCAGCTTCAAGTTCTTCCTCTATACCTTCCTCGGCTCGGTTCTGATGCTGGTGGCGATGGTGGCGATGTATGCGGATGCAGGCACCACCGACATTGCCGCGCTCATGACGCACCAGTTCTCGTCCGAGAGCTTCAGCGTGCTGGGTATCCACATTGTCGGCGGTATGCAGACCTTGCTGTTCCTGGCGTTCTTCGCATCCTTCGCGGTGAAGATGCCGATGTGGCCCGTGCACACCTGGCTGCCTGACGCGCACGTTCAGGCACCGACGGCGGGCTCGGTCGTGCTGGCGGCGATCCTGCTGAAGATGGGCGGCTATGGCTTCCTGCGGTTCAGCCTGCCTATGTTCCCGGTGGGTTCGGCGGTGATGACCGATCTGGTGCTGTGGCTGTCGGCCATCGCCGTGGTCTACACCTCGTTGGTGGCGCTGGTGCAGGAGGACATGAAGAAGCTGATCGCCTATTCCTCGGTCGCGCATATGGGTTTTGTGACCATGGGCATCTTTGCCGCCAACCAGCAGGGCATCGACGGCGCGATCTTCCAGATGCTCAGCCACGGGTTCATCTCGGCCGCGCTGTTCCTTTGCGTCGGCGTGATCTACGACCGGATGCACACCCGCGACATTGACGCCTATGGCGGCCTGGTGATCCGCATGCCGGCCTATGCGCTGGTTTTCATGCTGTTCACCATGGCCAACGTGGGCCTGCCGGGCACCAGTGGGTTCATCGGTGAATTCCTGACGCTGATGGGCACCTTCCAGGTCAACACCTGGGTGACTGCCGTGGCGGCCAGCGGCGTGATCTTCTCGGCAGCTTATGCGCTGTGGCTGTATCGCCGCGTTGTCTTCGGCGACCTGATCAAGGAAAGCCTCAAGTCGATCACCGACATGAGCACACGCGAGCGCCTGATCTTTGCGCCGCTGATCGTCATGACCATCCTGTTGGGCGTCTATCCGTCGCTGGTCACCGACGTGATCGGCACTTCGACCGCCGCGCTGATTTCGAACTATGACACGGCTCTGGCCGCGGCCGAGGCCGCGACCCAGGTCGCCTCGCACTAAGGGAGCTTTGGAGACATGATCCAGGCTGATCTGATTGTAATCCTGCCGGAAATCATTCTGGCGATCTATGCGATGGTGGCGCTGATCGGGGCGGTCTACACATCGAAGGACGCGCTGGCCCCTGCGCTGATCTGGGCCACGGCGGGGCTGATGGCCGTGCTGGCCTTCTGGATCGCGGTCAACGGCGAAGGCACGAACCCGGCCTTCAACGGCATGTTCGTCGATGACGGGTTCTCGCGCTTTGCCAAGGTGGCCATCCTGCTGTCGGCGGCAGCGGTCCTGCTGATGAGCCAGGACTATATGGCGCGTCGCAACATGCTGCGGTTCGAATATCCGCTGCTGGTGGCACTGGCCGCGGTCGGCATGATGATGATGGTCAGCGCCGGCGATCTGATGTCGCTGTATATGGGGCTCGAGCTTCAATCGCTGTCGCTGTATGTCGTGGCCGCGCTGCGCCGCGACAGCGCCAAGTCGACCGAGGCCGGCCTGAAATACTTCGTACTGGGGGCACTCAGCTCGGGTCTGCTTCTGTTTGGGGCATCGCTGGTCTATGGCTTCTCGGGGACCACGCTGTTTTCGGGGATCGTGTCCACGGTGCATCATGGCGAGGTCTCGCTCGGCCTGCTGATCGGGCTGGTTCTGCTGATCTCGGGGCTGGCGTTCAAGGTGTCGGCGGTGCCGTTCCACATGTGGACGCCGGATGTCTACGAAGGCTCGCCCACGCCGGTCACGGCCTTTTTCGCCACCGCGCCCAAGGTTGCGGCCATGGGCCTGTTCGCGCGGGTGCTGCATGACGCCTTTGGCGGCGCGGTCGCCGATTGGCAGCAGGTGATCGTGCTGCTGTCGGTCCTGTCGATGCTGCTGGGTGCCATTGCCGCCATCGGCCAGCGCGATATCAAGCGGCTGATGGCCTATTCATCGATCGCACATATGGGCTATGCGCTGATCGGTCTGGCGGCGGGCACGGCGCTGGGGATCAAGGCGATGCTGATGTATCTGGCGATCTACGTGACCATGAACATCGGCACCTTCGCCTTCATCCTGATGATGGAGCGCGACGGCAAGCCCGTGACCGACATCGACGCGCTGCGCCAATATTCCAAGCGTGACCCGGGCAAGGCGCTGGCCGTGCTGATCCTGATGTTCAGCCTGGCGGGCGTGCCGCCGATGCTGGGTTTCTTTGCCAAGCTGGGCGTGTGGCAGGCCGGTGTCGAGGCCGACCTGATCGGGTTGGTCATCGTTTCGGCCATCTCGTCGGTCATCGGTGCGTTCTATTATCTGCGGATCGTGTTCTACATGTATTTCGGGGACGAGAACGAAGACCCGATCGACACCCGGTCGTCGCCCGTTCTGTGGGCGGCGCTGATGGGGTCGGCGGCGCTGATGTTGATCGGTGTATTCTACCAGTTCGGGATCGAGGGCGCGGCCACCGCCGCCGCGGCAACGCTTGTCAATTGATCTGCTGTCCGCACGAATCAGAGAGGCTCGGTCGCAGGACCGGGCCTTTTTGCGATGACTGACTGGCCGCAGGGATACGGCCTGCACATCCTGCAGGAGGTGGACAGCACCTTGAACGAGGCCGCCCGTATCGCGCCCACCGCAGCCGGGCCGGTATGGATCATGGCGCATCACCAGACGGCGGCGCGCGGGCGGCGCGGGCGGGTCTGGGCCAATCCCAAGGGAAATCTGGCCGCTACCTTGCTGATGCGTCCCGAAGGCAACCCGGAACAGGCGGCGCTGCGCAGCTTTGTCGCGGCGCTTGCGCTGTTCGATGCCGTGGTCTCGGTGACCGGGCGGGCGGCGGGGCTGTCGCTGAAATGGCCCAATGACGTGCTGCTGAACGGTGGCAAACTGGCTGGCATTCTGCTGGAAAGCACGGGGCAGGGGCGGGGCGTGTCGCATCTGGCGATCGGCATTGGGGTGAACCTGGCTGACGCGCCTGCCCCCGATACGGTCGAGCCGGGCGCGCTGCGTCCGGTCTCGCTTCTGTCGGAAACCGGCGCGCAGGTCGAGGCCGAGGACTTCCTGACGGAACTGGCCGCCGCCTATGCCCGATACGAGGCGCAGTTCACGACCTATGGGTTCGAGCCCATCCGCACGGCCTGGCTGTCTCGGGCCGCGAAGCTGGGCGAGGTGATTACGGCGCGTACCGCCACGTCCGAGTCCGTCGGGACGTTTGAAACGGTGGACGCGGGCGGCAACCTTGTCCTAAACACCGCCAAGGGCCGGGTCAGCATTCCGGCGGCAGACGTCTATTTCTGAGAGGGGCGCAGATGCTTCTGGCCATTGATTGCGGCAATACCAACACTGTGTTCTCGATCTGGGATGGCGAGAAATTCCTGTGTACGCTGCGCACCTCGACCCATCATGCGCGCACGGCCGATGCCTATTTCACCTGGTACTCGACCCTGGTGAAACATTACGGGATCGAGGCCGACATCACCGATGTCATCATCGCCTCGACCGTGCCGCGTGTAGTTTTCAACCTGCGCGTCTTTGCCGATCGGTTCTTTGGATGCCGACCGCTCGTGGTGGGCAAGCCCGATTGCCTGCTGCCGGTTCCGCCAAGGATTGATGAAGGAACGGTTCCCGGCCCGGACCGGTTGGCCAATGCCGCGGGCGCCTTCGACCGTCATGGCGGCAACGTCGTGGTGGTGGATTTCGGGACCGCCACCAATTTCGACGTGGTCGCGGCAGATGGCGCCTATGTCGGCGGCGTGATCGCGCCGGGGGTGAATCTCAGCCTCGAGGCGCTGCACCAAGGCGCGGCCGCCCTGCCGCATATCGATGTGTCGCGGCCCGACAAGGTGATCGGTACGAATACGGTTGGCTGTATCCAGTCGGGCGTGTATTGGGGATATTCCGGCCTGATCGAAGGCCTGATCGCCCGCATCAAGGCCGAATACGGCATGCCGATGAAGGTTGTCGGAACCGGCGGCCTGGCGCCGCTGTTCGACCAGGCCGATGTGGGCTTTGACGCAATTGAAGATGATCTGACGATGCACGGTCTGACCGTGATCCATCGCTACAACAAGGAAAATGGCTCGGCATGAGCAGTGAACGACTGATCTATTTGCCGCTGGGCGGCGCGGGTGAAATCGGCATGAACGCCTATGTCTACGGATATGGCGCGCCCGGCAAGGAACGGTTGATCCTGGTCGATCTGGGTGTGACCTTCCCCGACATGGACACCACGCCGGGCGTCGACCTGATCTATGCCGACATCTCTTGGCTGAAGGAACGGGCCGACCGGCTCGAGGCGATTTTCGTGACCCACGCACACGAAGACCATGTCGGCGCCGTGGCGCTATGTCATGAAATGCTTGGCGCTCCGATCCATGCGCGGGCTTTCACCGCCAACATCGCCCGCAAGAAGATGGAAGAGGCCGGCCACCCCGAGGATGCGGTGCGTACCGTCTCGGCCTGGCCCGAGCAGATCAAGGCCGGGCCTTTCACCGTGGGGTTCCTGCCGGTGTCGCACTCGATTCCCGAAAGTGCCGCGCTGGTGATCGACACGCCCGCCGGGCGCATCGTTCATTCGGGGGACTTCAAGCTGGACACAACCCCCGTGGTCGGCGAACCGTTCGACGAGGCTCTGTGGGCCGAGGTGGCAAAACCCGGCGTCAAGGCGTTGGTCTGCGACAGCACGAACGTGTTCTCGCCCCATCCCGGCCGGTCGGAATCCGAGGTCGGGCCCGCCATCACTCAATTGGTCGAGCAAGCCAGCGGTATGGTTGTGGCAACTACCTTCGCCTCGAACGTGGCCCGCGTTAAAACCCTGGCCGAGGCCGGCCACCGGGCCGGGCGGTCGGTCGTACTGCTGGGACGGGCCATGCGGCGGATGATCGAAGCGGCCACCGAAACCGGGATCCTGACCGATTTCCCTCGCGTGCTCAGCGCCGAAGAGGCGTTGGACCTGCCGCGCCAGAACCTGATGCTGATCGTCACTGGCAGCCAGGGGGAGCGCCGCGCGGCCAGCGCGCAGCTGGCGCGTGGAAAATACCGGGGGATCGAGCTGAAAGAAGGCGACCTGTTCCTGTTCTCGTCCAAGACCATTCCGGGCAACGAACGCGGCGTGATCCGCATCATGAACCAGCTGAGCGAGAAAGGCGTGGACGTCGTCGATGACAGCAACGGGCTGTATCACGTGTCCGGCCACGCCAACCGCCCGGACCTGGAGCGCGTGCATGCGCTGATCGACCCGCAGATGGTCATCCCGATGCATGGCGAGCACCGGCACCTGCGCGAACATGCCAAGCTGGCCGAGGCCGGCGGGCGGGCCGGTGTGCTGGCCGTCAACGGCACCATGCTGGACCTGTCGGGCAATGCGCCGCAGGTGGTCGACTATGTCGAAACCGGGCGCACCTATCTGGACGGATCGGTCAAGATCGGCGCGCTGGACGGCGTGGTGCGCGACCGCATCCGCATGGCGCTGAACGGG
The DNA here is from genome assembly GCA_000161775.1 of Ruegeria lacuscaerulensis ITI-1157. GTDB lineage: Bacteria > Pseudomonadota > Alphaproteobacteria > Rhodobacterales > Rhodobacteraceae > Ruegeria > Ruegeria lacuscaerulensis. The sequence goes on along the minus strand of GG704596.1, from coordinate 3,138,467 downwards.
CACGTGATCGTGACCGTCATCTTGGACGAAGACGACGAGCCGCTGGGCGAGCCATGGTGCGATACGATGGGCCTGCCGGAAACCGGTGCATCGCGGGCCGGGCTGGTCGAGGTTCTGGAAGAGGACCTGAATCAGTTCCTGATGCGGGCCGACGGCAAGACGCTGCGCAACGACGACAAGCTGGAAGAGGCCATGCGCCGCATCGTGCGCCAAAGCGCGCAGATCGAGATCGGCAAAAAACCCGAAGTGACGGTTGTGATCAGCCGGATGAAGTGATCCGGCCTCAGCCTGTTTCCGGCATCGGGCGGCCTTTGAGCCGCTGGAACAGGCTGGCTTCCTCGTTGTTGAGGAAGAAGGGCACCGAAGCAGGCGGTTCCGGGTCGGTGACCCGGGCCTCGACCTCGGCCAGCACCACCTCGGTGATGAAGGGCAGATCGAAATCGCGGGCTTGGTCCAGCGGGATCCATTGCAGGTGCGACAGCTCGTCCGAGGCCTGGCTGAAATCGTCCAGATCGTTGGCGATGGCGTCTGCATCCACCAGGAAGAATCGCGCATCGAACCGCCGCGGTCGGCCCGGAGGCGTCACCGCGCGGAACACGAACTGCAAGGCACCGGCCGATGGCACAAAGCCCCTCTGGGCAAAGCTGTGCCAGTCCTCGGGGATGGGGCCGGGCCAGTCTCCGGGCTCTCCCAGGATCAGGCCAGTTTCCTCCCACAACTCGCGGATCGCGGCCGCGGCCAGCGCCGTCTGCAGGCCGTCGGGGGCCTGATCGGCCAGGCGTTGGTGGCAGATCTTGGGCAGGGGTGTGGCCAGCGGCACGTGGGCGTCTTCGGGGTCAACCGCGCCGCCGGGAAACACGAACTTGTTCGGCATGAAGGCCGCGGCCGCGCCGCGCTGGCCCATCAGGATTGCGGGCTTGTCGTGGCGGTCGCGCAGGGCGATCACGGTGGCCGCATCGCGAATGGCGGATTTGTCGACGGTCATCTTCGGATCAGGCCTGCCGTGCCATCATTCGGCGTTATCGAACCCGTGCATCCGCCGAGCCCATTGAAAACCGACGACCGCGCCCTTGAGCCGTGGCAGCAGATACAAGGACAACGCCACACAGCCCACCGAGAACATCAGTGCCATGGTCAGAGGCTCGGGGCGGAAATGCACATAGGACACATGCAATGCAGGTGCGAGCAGGTGCCCGACGATCAGGATCGTCAGATAGGCCGGGCCGTCATCTGCCCGATGGTGAAATAGCTCCTGTCCGCATTCGGTGCAGCTGTCGTTGACCTTCAGATAGCCATGCAGCAGCTTGCCCTTGCCGCAATTGGGGCATTTGCAACGGAATCCTTTGACCACGGCTGGCCATGTCGGCCGGTCGTCCTGGGCCATGGTTTCGACGGTTTGATCTGTCATCGTGATACTCGCGCTCGGATTTCGGCAGATATTGCGCGTGTTTCGCCCGCCCGAAAAGGGGGGTGCGTCGCTTTGCGCCGGCCGTTCCCCGAAATATGACCCTGCGAGGCAAATTTTTCGACAAAAAAATCTGGGAAAGCGCGACGGAAACTCTGCGGTCCGGCGTTTGAACAGTTGTAAACAGCGGCACAGAGCCGCGATAACACAAGGGAACCGAGCAATGAAAAGCACCAAGTTCATCACTGCCATCGTTCTGTCTGCGATTGCGGTCACCGGCACGACCGCGCTTGCCAAGGGGCCGCGGGATCGCGCTCCGGTCAGCTTTCAGGAATTGGATGCGAACGGCGACGGGCAGGTGACGAAGGCCGAGATGGAGGCTCATCGCGCCCAGAAGTTCACCACCGCAGATGCAGACGGGGACGGCAAACTGAGCGTTGAGGAAATGCAGGCAGCGGCACAGGCCAAGGCAAACGAACGCGTGACCGCCATGTTCGAGCGGCATGACGCCGACAAGGACGGCTTCTTGACCGAGGACGAGTTGCCCAAACCGCGCCGGGCTGACAAGATGTTCGACCGGATGGATGCAGACGGAAACGGGTCGTTGTCCGAAGAGGAATTCGCGGATGCCAAGGATCGCATGGGCCGGCACCACGGGAAAGGTGGTCGTGCGGGCGCAGACAAAAATTGATGCGGGATGGAGGATCTGACGTCCTCATCGCAGACGTTCCGCGGCGAGAGCATCGCCGCGGAAACACTCGGCGACGAGAAGTTGCTGAGGCTGTTCGCCGACGGCGACGCGGCAGCGGCCCGGATTCTGACCGACCGTTTGGGGCCGCGCTGCTATTCCGTGGCTCTGCGCATGTTGAACAACCGGGCCGAGGCCGAAGACGTGACTCAGGAGGCCATGATGCGCCTGTGGAAGGTCGCGCCGGATTGGGTGCCGGGGCAGGCGAAGATTTCGACCTGGCTGTATCGGGTGACGCTGAACCTGTGCGTGGACTTGCGCCGCAGGAAATCGGCTGATGCTTTGGACAGCATCCCCGAGCCCGAGGATGAGGCAGCCAGTGCCATCGAACGGATTCAACACAGCACGCGTTTGGACGCGTTGCAAACGGCCCTTTCGCAGTTGCCCGAGCGGCAGCGTCAGGCGGTCGTTCTGAGACACATCGAGGAGCTGTCAAACCCCGAGATTGCCGAGATCATGCGGATCTCGGTCGAGGCGGTGGAAAGTCTGGTGGCGCGTGGCAAAAGGGCGCTGACCGCGATCCTGGCGGGCAGGAAGGAGGAGCTTGGATATGACGATATCAGATAAGAACAGCGATCTGGATCAGTTGTTCGCGGACGCGCGAAGAGCAAGCGTGGATTTGCCGGACGATCTGGCCGTGCGCATCTTGACCGACGCCGAAGCGGTGCGTCTGGAACGGCAGAAGCAAGCCGTTCCCGCGAGACGTAACCCGATCCTTGGCCTGTTCGACGGTCTGGGCGGCTGGCAGGGGTTGAGTGGATTGGTCGCTGCCAGCCTGGCCGGTCTGTGGGTTGGTTTTTCGGCACCGTCCTTTTTACCGGATCCGGCAGACTTCATCGTCACGCAGGATAGCTCGTATCTGATTGCCGACCTTGGCCTCGAGGCCATCATTCTGGAGGATTACGAATGACGGAAGAAGTCAAGCGCCCTCGTCGGTGGGTTTCCGTTCTACTGGTCATTTCCCTGGCGCTGAACTTGCTTGTCGCCGGCGTTGTTCTGGGAACCGTGCTGCGGTTCCACGGCGGCCCGGGCGCAGCGCCGCCGAAATTTGCGCCCGCGCTCTACCGGGCGTTGCCGGAGAAAGACCGGAAAGCACTTCGCGCCGACTTGGAGGATGAACACCGCCGTGGTGCCAGAGAGCGGTCGGAACACTTCAAGGAGTTGGGGCGTGCCTTGCGGGCAGTTCCGTTCGACGCCGATGAGATTCGGCAGCTGCTTGACCGGCAGATCCGCAGCAATGCCGAGATTCAGTCTGCCTTGCAACGGAAATGGCTGGACCGCGTCGCCGCGATGACGGATACCGAACGGCAAGCCTACGCCGACAGACTGGAAAAGATGGCGAAACCGCGCAAGGAAAAGCGCAAGCGCTAATCGGGTCAGGCGGCACTCAACCGGAACTGATTCCGACCTGCCTTCTTGGCCGCGTAAAGAGCCCGGTCAGCGCAATTCACCAGCTCCGGCGCCGTGCATCCATCCTCACCCAGACACTGGAAGGGTGGTTCGCACAATTTGAGGCCGACGCTGACGGTGACCGTCAGACGTGTTGGTATGGTGGGCATGACGAAAGGTGAGGCCGCCATAAGTTGGCAGATACGTTCGGCTTTGGCCCTGGCAGTGCGGTGGTCGGCATCGGGCAACGCGAAAAGAAACTCCTCGCCTCCTATCCGAGCGAGGAACCCTTCGTTTCCAAAGGCGCGCCTCATGCGCTTGGCTGCCTCGACCAAAACCTGGTCGCCGACAGAGTGCCCATACCTGTCATTGATCGATTTGAAGTGATCCAGATCGGCCAGCATGATTGCAAAGCTTTGGCCTTTCCGTGTTGCACGCGTCATCATCCGGTCCAATGCCGACAGTGCATAGCGGCGGTTGTTGAGGCCAGTCAGCGGATCTATGAGGGATTCCTCCAGTCCGCGCCAAAGGGCGGCTCGCATATGATCTTCATGCGCCCTGCGCGCCATGAGCGCATCGATCCGCAGTGCCAGTTCTGTCGCGCAGAAACCGCCAAGGCACACGGCATCGGCGCCGCGGTCCAGTGCGTCGGCTGCCAAGGTGGTGTTTTCGTCGGGAATTATGCCGATGACGGCAGTGCGCCGAGCCCCGATACGTGACTTGAGGTCCGCCAGCATGTTCAGCCCCTGTGGATCGGGGCTCAATTCGACGACTATTGCGTCGGGGGCAGATCCGGACAGAACTCCGCTCGGGTTGGGAAGCGTATGTGATTCAACAGTTCTTCCTGTGCGCTCGGCCAGCGCCTTGCGCCACACGGTGCCCTGACGTGCCGATTGTGCCAGAACCGCGATCCTGCCCATGCGGGCTGGAGCCAGCACGGGGGCGGACGCCTCGGCGAACCCGAAGGGTTGGATGCCTTTCTTTCCTTGCAGGTCCTGCGCCTCCGACCGTGCACGCAGCAGGCTGCGGACCCGCGCCAACAGAAAAGTGTCACTGACCGGAAAACCGAGCACGTCGTCCAGCCCCTCGGACAATGCGCGCAGCCGTGCGGCCTTGTCGTTATGCGCAGCGATTGCCACGACAGGGACATCTCTGAACGCCGGGTCGCTCTGCATCAACTTCTTGACGTCAGCCGCGGTACCGTCGGGCAGTGTCAGGGCTGTCAGTACCAGGTCGGGCTGCACCCGGCGCAATTGCGTCCTCAGGCCCGACAGCTTTTCGCCCTGGGCCACATGGTACCAAGCTGCCGTCAGCTGAACTTTCAGCATGATGCGATTGGTCGATACTCCATCGAGGACAAGGATGGTTCCCTGCGCGGACATGATCTTCACCGTTGATTGCAAGTGCCCGGAAAGTGTTTATGAGTCTGGTTAACAAACCCTTTCCAAATGCCGCCATGCGAGACTCTTATGTCAATTTCCGCTGATTCCGCCGAAACACTTGCGCTCAACGTCTTGGGGTGGGTCGTGGGCAACGAAGAGCTGTTGCCGGTTTTCCTGGGATCCACCGGAGCGTCGGTCGAAGACCTGCGTGATCGCGCGCAAGAACGTGAATTCCTGGCGTCGGTTCTTGATTTCCTGTTGCTTGACGATTCGTGGGTCTTGGCATTCTGTGACGCAGCTGCGGTTCCCTACGACCTGCCAGGACGAGCGCGCTCGGTTTTATCGGACGGTGCTGATGTACATTGGACCTGACCGGGACCCCGCGCGGAGAGTGCGACATGCACATTGATGCCCTGTTGTTCGACAAAGACGGAACCCTGTTTGATTTCGCGGCCACATGGGGCGCGTTCGGCAGGGAGGTGTTGCTGCGTTTGAGTGATGGGGACCGCGCGCGCGCATCCAGGTTGGGCCACGCGATTGGTTTCGATCTTAAGACCGAGACCTATACGGCCGACAGCATCGTTATCGCCGGTACAGTGGACGAGATCGTGGATGTTCTGGCGCTGCATCTGCCAGAGTGGTCTCGGCCCAACCTGATCCAGTTTCTCAATGCTGAGTCGGCGCGTGCACCGCAGATCGAAGCAGTGGCCCTTGCCGCGTTGCTGCGGGATTTGAAACAGATGGGCAAGAAACTGGGCGTGGCGACGAATGACGGCGAAGTGCCGGCGCGCCAGCACCTGAAGTCGGCCGGGGTCGCTGACATGTTTGATTTCATCGCCGGCTATGACAGTGGGCATGGATACAAGCCCGGTCCGGGGCAATTGCTGGCGTTCGCCGACCGTGTGGGGATTGCACCAAAGCGGATCGCCATGGTTGGTGACAGTTTGCATGACCTTCAGGCAGGCCGAGCCGCCGGCATGACGACGGTCGGTGTTTTGACGGGTTTGGCCACGGCCCGCGATCTGGAGCCGCTGGCGGATGTGGTGCTTCCCGACATTGGGCACATCCCCGATTGGTTGGGCATTTGATCCAGCCAGTCATTCAGATTTCGGCAGTTCATGGTTGGAAACCGACCCGCCGTGTCGCAGATGGAGCGGCCATCGCATCGTCTCTTGGGTTTGGCTGAAACGGTATGCAAATGCCGGAGGACCGCATGGCCGACACAAAGACACGCAAGCGCCGAAGCGGTGGACGGGCCGGCGCTGCCCTGCGCAGGGGCGCGGCCGTCATTGATCAAATGCCGTGGAACCCGCCGATCAACATCGACCATCCCACCGAGCCGCTGACCTCAGAAGGGATTGAGGCCATCCATGATGGCGCGATGCGAATTCTCGAGGAGATCGGGATTCAGTTTCTGAATGAAGAGGCGATCGGGATATTCCGCGAGGCCGGGTGTACGGTCGACGGTGATATCGTGCGAATGGGGCGAGACTTCGTTATGGAGATGGTGGGCAAAGCGCCCTCGACTTTCACCATCACCCCGCGAAACCCTGAACGCACGATCGAGATCGGCGGAAGAAAGCTGTTGTTCGGGAATGTGTCCTCGCCGCCCAATTATTGGGACATGGAGATTGGAACAAAGGTGCCCGGCAACCGGGAGATGTGCCAGAACCTGCTGAAACTGACGCAATATTTCAACTGCATCCATTTTGCCGGAGGCTATCCGGTCGAACCCGTGGATATTCACGCCAGTGTGCGGCACCTGGACGTTCTGTACGACAAGCTGACCCTGACCGACAAGGCGATGCACGCCTATTCGCTGGGCAAGGAGCGGGTCGAAGATGTGATGGAGATGGTTCGCATCGCCGGAGGTCTGAGCCACGAGGAATTCGAGTCTACGCCCCGGATGTACACCAACATAAACTCGACGTCGCCGCTCAAGCACGACCATCCGATGATAGACGGATGTCTGCGGCTGGCCCGCCGGGGGCAGGCGATCGTGGTCACGCCGTTCACCCTGGCCGGAGCGATGGCGCCAGTTACTCTGGCAGGCGCGGTGGCGCAGTCGTTGGCCGAGGCGCTATGTGCGATCGCCCTGTTCCAATATGTCCGCCCCGGCATTCCCTGTGTGATCGGCACCTTTACATCGAATGTCGACATGAAATCGGGCGCGCCGGCCTTTGGCACACCGGAATATATGCGCGCGACCCAGATGACCGGCCAGATGGCGCGGTTTTATGGGCTGCCCCTGCGGTCCTCGGGGGTGTGTGCCGCCAATGTCCCGGACGGGCAGGCGATCTGGGAGACTTCGAATTCTCTGTGGGCGGCGGTTCAGTCAGGCACTAACATGGTCTATCACGCCGCTGGCTGGCTCGAGGGCGGACTGATCGCCAGCCCCGAAAAATTCATCATGGATTGCGAGATCCTGCAACAGATCCAGCGTTACATGCAGCCAGAGCTTTGTGCGACGGGACCGGACGAAATTGCACTTGATGCGATCCGGTCCGTGGGAAACGAGGGCCATTTCTTTGGTATCCAACACACTCAGGATCGCTATACGACCGCATTCTACCAACCCTTTCTAAGTGATTGGAAAAACTACGAGGGATGGGAAATCGCCGGCGGTATATGGACCGCAGAGCGCGCGCATCTGATGTTCAAGGAAATCATAGGCAGCTTCGAGGCTCCGCCCATCGATACGTCCATCCGCGAGGAGCTTGCCGATTTCGTGGCGCGGCGCAAGGCCGAGGGAGGAGCGCCGACGGATTTCTGATCCGGACTGGGCAGACCGATGCGCAGGATTATCGTGCATTTGCAGAAACTTGGGCTTTGAAGTTTGCTGTTTCTTAAGATTTCTGGGGTGTGATCGAGCTCATCGTAAGATCGAGGCTGGTCATGCACGGGCTGATAAACAGGGCTATTCAATCATTTGTCTGCGCGACCTATGGGCAGGATTGCTGGCGGCGCGCGACCGAGGCGGCGGGCTTGGGCTTTGTCGAGTTCGAGGCCATGCTGGTCTATGACCGGGAAAAGTCCTACCGGCTCCTGGATGCGCTGTGCACGGATCTGAAACGTCCGAGGGATGAATTTCTCGAGGATTTGGGCACCTATCTGGTTTCTCATCCAAATATGGAAGGTTTGCGTCGCCTGTTGCGGTTTGGTGGCGATACCTATGTGGAGTTTCTGCATTCCCTGGACGATCTGTCCGACCGCGTCCGCCTTGCGGTGTCCGATCTTGAGCTGCCCGCGCTGGAGTTGGTCGAGTGTTCACCCAACGAATTCGAACTTCGCTGCTTTCCGGGAATGGAAGGATACTCCAGCGTTTTGGTCGGAATTCTGCGCGCGATGGCAGACGACTACGGCGCTTTGGTCTTTCTGTCCCATTTGGGAAACCGGGACGGCATTGACGTTATCTCGATGACACTTGTCGAGAGCGCCTTCGCCGAAGGTCGGCGATTTGAACTGGGGGCACGAAGCTCTTGATGGATGGCGACAAACTTGGAGACTTGCTGGAGACATTGTGCCCAATGTTCGCCCTTCTGGATGCCAACGGATGTATCCGGCGGGTCGGGCCAACCCTGCAAAAGCTGCGTCCGCACCGGTCGATGGCGGGGCAGGGCTTTCTGAACCTGTTCGAATTGGTGCGCCCAAAAACCGTAACAACCGTTCCAGAACTTATGGCGGCGGCCGGGGCAAAGCTTTCGTTGAAATTCCGCGACGAGCCCAAGACTGCGTTGAAGGGATTGATTGCCCCCTTGCCGGACAATCAGGGTGCCGTGGTCAACCTGTCCTTCGGAATTTCGATATTGGAGGCCGTGACCGATTACGCTCTGACCAGCGCCGATTTCTCGGGCACCGACCTGGCCATCGAGTTGCTGTACCTCGTCGAGGCAAAATCGGCAGCCATGGAAGCGTCGCGGTCACTGAACCTGCGCCTGCAGGGAGCGATGCTGGCAGCCGAAGAGCAGGCCTATACCGATACCCTGACCGGGCTCAGGAACCGGCGCGCCATGGACCACATCCTCGAACATCTCGTTTCCAGCAAGGCGGCTTTTGCGTTGATGCACTTGGACCTTGATTTCTTCAAGGCCGTCAATGACAAGTTGGGGCACGCCGCCGGGGACCATGTGCTGCGCGAAGCGGCACGCATCATGCTCGAGGAAACCCGCAGCGATGATACGGTCGCCCGGATCGGTGGTGACGAATTCGTTCTTATCTTCAAGGGCCTTTTGGATAAATCCATCTTGGCCAAGATCGCGGATCGGTTGATTTCGCGGCTCAAGCAGCCAATGGAGTTCGAAGGTCAGCCCTGCGTGATCTCGGCCAGCGCCGGTACGGCCCTGAGCTCGCAGTTTTCCGCTCCGACCCCAACCGATATTCTCCACGCGGCGGATTTGGCGTTGTACGCAGCCAAGCGAAGCGGTCGATCGCTCCACCGGTTCTATTGCGAACAGGCGCAGGCAGGATCCTAGGCTCGTGTTGTGCCCATGCGCGGCTGATCTGGCGCTGCAAATTCTGCGTCAAGCAAGCGGGCGATGTGGTGCTTGATCGTCTCCAATTCTCCGACAACAGGCATGACGTGACCCCTGAATGCGGCACGCTGCAATTCGGTCGGAACATCGTCCAGAACATGGCCGCCGGTACAAGCGAAAAAGGGAAGGCAAAGCGCAGTATCGACGGTTCCGATCGCGGCGTCGCGGATGGATGGGGGTTCTTCGACAAATCCAACCCGGATGGATTTCATCGACACGCGCCTGCCAAGATTTCCGGCAAACGACATTGCCACTGTCGACGGATTGCGGCTGCGCCCCGATCCATGCGCAGCAATGACCAAATCGGTCTCCGTGGAGCTCCAGCCCAGCTGCTCCAATTGCGCTTCTATGGCATTGGCCACCAACCGAGGTAGATCGGGATCCACCCCCAACGGGTCGAGCACCCTGACCGAGCGGCCGCCAATCCGCTTTGGAAGGGCGCTGGTAACAAACCACCCTTTGGCCATGAAAAGCGGATAGACAACTGTCTCACCGCTCAACCCGTCCAGCATGGTTTCCAATGCGCCGGGGGCGGCCAAGGTCGCCGACGTGACCGAGACCCGAGCCGTGATGCGGTCGATCTCGGCAGCCAGACGTTTCAACGCTTCCTCGGCCGGGATTGGATCCGATGGTTGACCATGGGCGACAATTACGGCGTTGGGCATTTTCCGCTCCTGTTTGTTCGAGGGATAGGTGCGGTGAAGCCGGGCAAAGTCAACTGAAATTAACCCAACAACGTCAGCCAAACCCAAACCGTCAAAATCGAAACCCCTGTGCCGATCAATACAGATGATGCTGCAACCCGCTTGGCCCGTCCATACAGGCTGGCAAAGATATATGCGTTGAAGCCCGGGGCCATGGCCGCATTCAGAACACCCGAACGGAACAGATCCTGCGGCAAAGCAGAAAGTGAACCGAACAGCCACACCAGGCTGGGATGCAACACCAGGGACACGCAACAGACAAAACCGATGGCTTTCAGGTCGCCTTCGGGGCGGTACATGACCAGCACGCCGCCCAGGGCGAACAGGGCGCCGGGCAGGGCTGCCCGGGTGATCAGCCCCAGCGCTTCGTCGACTACGGCCGGAATGGCGATGCCGCTCAGGTTGACGATGAACCCAAGCGTGATGCCAAGGATCAGTGCGTTCTTGAACATTGCCGAGAAAACCGAACGAACCATACGCGTGCCGCCGTGACCGCGATTGCGGATGAACTCCATGACGGTGATGCCGACGCAGTAGCAGAAGGGCGAATGGAACGCGATGATGGCGTAGTTTCCCGTCAGGTTTTCCGGCCCGTAGGCGCGTTCGGTGATGGGCAGGCCCAGCAGCACGGAATTCGAGAACAGGCAACAGAAACCGATGGCGACGCTGTCTTCCCATTCGCGGCCAAAGATCAGACGCGCGCCAAGCATTCCCGCAACAAAGCAAATTCCTGCGGCGGCGTAGAAACTGCCAAGCAATCTAGGGTCGAAGCTGGCAGTCAGATCCAGATGCGCGATTGCGAGGAACAACAGGCAAGGGATGGCGAAGCCCTGGGTGAATTTCATCAACCCGTCGACATGCATTTCCTTGAAATAACCAAACAGGGTCGCGGCATATCCGGCACCGATGACCAGAAAGACCGGCAGGATGACATCGATCAGATTCTGCAACATCTCGCGGCCAATTCTCCCGCTGCTTGCTTGGGATCCGTTGCAGGAAGCACCGCTACCCGTCCCGCAGGGGCTGGTCGATTACCATGCCGTCGAAAGCGGGCGCGACGTTGTCAGGGGTTTCGGCGTCAACCGTGGCAAAGTCCAAGTCGATATGCATGTTGGTCAGAACCGCGCGTTTGGGGTGCAGCTTCTCGATCCAGCCCAAGGTTTTTTCCAGATGGGCATGAGTCGGGTGTGGGCTGCGGCGCAAGGCGTCGATCACAAGGCAATCCAGATCCTCAAGCTCGGCCCAAGAGTCATCATAGATTTCGGCGACATCGGGCAAGTAAGCCAGATCGCCTATGCGGAACCCAAGCGCATCGATCGAGCCATGGTTGACCTTGATCGGACGGAACGGGATCAACCCGCCCGGCCCGTCAACCGCAAACGGCCCATCGATTGTCTTGAGGTCGAGGATCGGCGGATAAGGCGAGCCTTCGGGCTGAATGAACGCATAACCGAACCGCCCTAGCAGGGCGTTCTGGGTATCGCCGTCGGCCCAGACGCGAACCCGGCTGTGCATGTTGAACACGATCATGCGCAAGTCGTCGATTCCGTGCACATGATCTGCATGGGAATGGGTATAGACGACGCCATCCAAACGGCCGGTCCCGGTGTCGAGCAATTGGCTTCGCATGTCCGGTGTCGTGTCAATCAGGACCGAAGTCGTTCCGTCCGGTCCGTCCCGCTCGACCAGCATCGAGCAGCGGCGGCGCACGTTGCGCGGATCGTTCGGGTCGCAATCGCCCCATTGCCCCCCCAACCGCGGCACGCCGCCCGATGATCCGCAGCCAAGAATGGTGCAGCGCAGGGTGGTCATGCAGCAGCCTTGTAGGCAGCGGCCTTGGCAAACAGGCGCTCAAAATTTGCCTGCGTGCGGGCGGCAAACTCGGCATAGTCAAGACCGTACAACTGGGCGCCAACGCGTGCTGTGTGGGCCGTGTAGGCGGGCTCGTTGCGTTTCCCGCGATGCGGTGGCGGCGCAAGGTAAGGGGCGTCGGTCTCGACCAGGATGCGGTCGACCGGGGCGGCGGCGAAAATGTTGCGCAAGTCCCGGCTTTTGGGAAACGCCGCGATGCCTGACATCGACAGGTAGAACCCAAGGTCCAACGCCGCCTTTGCCAGCGCCTCCGAGGACGAAAAGCAGTGCATCACACAGGAATACGGCGCGTTGCGGTGCTCGGCGGTCAGAATGTCGGCCATGTCGGCGTCTGCTGCGCGGGCATGGATGATCAGAGGCAGCCCGGTGCGCTGGGCGGCCTCGATATGGATGCGCAGCGATCGTTTCTGAATATCGGCGCTTTCGGCGGTATAGTGGTAGTCCAGTCCGGTTTCGCCGATACCCACGAACTTTGGGTGCTCGGCCAGCGAAACCAGTTCGTCCACTGTTGCCAGGGGCTCCTCTGCGGCGCTCATGGGGTGGGTGCCTGCGGCGTAGAAGACCGGATCATGGGTTTCGGCGATGGCGCGCACGGCAGGTTCGTTGCGCAAACGCGTGCAGATCGTGACCATTCTCGTCACGCCCGCTTGCGCCGCGCGAGAGATGATCTCGTCCAATTGCCCGTCGAAGTCAGGGAAATCGAGGTGGCAGTGGCTGTCGGTAATTGCGGGGGGGGCGTGGTATCGCTCATCTGCTTGTGCCGGCGGTTTCCTGGATCTTGAACACCGTATCTAGGACCACGGCGGCCGGGTCAAGGTTGACCGATTGGCCATGGCGCGCGCGCGCGGTGATGTTGGCAGCAGTCTGCGCCCACTGTCGGGCCTTCTGTGGTGAAGCAGAGAGCCGCACCAGCGTCTCAGCCTCGTTCGGTGCGGCTTCGGGACTGGGCGGCGTACCTGTCGCGCCGGTCAAAGCCAGCCGAGACAAGGCGATGTCGATCAGGTTCAGCAAAAGGTCAAATCGTTCGGACGCGCCACGCTGTGCAGCGGCCTCGGCCAGAACCAAGGCGCGTTGACGGTCCAGGCCGGGTAGGGTGGCCAGAAGACCGATCAGCTCGGCGTAGATCTCAAGCCCTCCCAAGTTGATCAGGCGCACCGCATCCCCGACGGAACCGGACGCAAGCGCGGACAGATGATCGGGGTTGGGGGGCAGTTCCGCACCTGCCTGGGCCAATGCGGCCGCCATGTCGGCCGGCGAAAGCGGTGCCAACCGCAACGTCCGGCAGCGAGACCGGATCGTGGGCAGCAGCCTTGAGGGCTGGTGTGAAATCAGCAACAAGGTCGTGCGTGCTGGAGGCTCTTCCAGCATTTTCAGCAGAGCGTTGGCGGCGTTGACATTCATCTCGTCGGCTGCGTCCACGATAACCACCCTGCGCCCGCCATCGGCGGCAGAAAGACCGAAAAAACGGCTGAGCCTGCGAATATCCTCAACCACGATTTCGTTGCGCAGCTTTTCCTTGTCGTTCAGCGAACGCGTGACGACGGCCAGACCAGGCTCGGCGCCGGCTCGGACGCGATGTGCGACCGCATGATCGGGATCGATGTCCAGAGTCGTCGGGGCGGAGGTGCCGCCGAACAGCCCGTCATTCTGCGCGTCCTCCGTTGCAAGAAGAAAGCGCGCAATGCGCCAGGCCAAGGTCGCCTTGCCCACGCCGCGCGGACCTGTCAGAAGCCAGCCGTGGTGCAGCCGCTCTGAATTGAATGCCGTCAAAAACGCCTGTTCGGCGGCGTCCTGGCCGATGAGACGGTGGGTCTCGCGCGGGTGCGGAGCGCCGGGCACCTGATCAGGGGTTGGAGTTTCGTTGATCATTTCAGTTCTGCTGCAAGGCCTGCAGAGCGATCTGTGTCACATCGCGGGACACGCTGTCCATGTCTCGATTGCCATCGATCACGCGAAACCGTTCGGGGAATTCCTCCGCCAACTCCAGAAAGCCTTTGCGCATACGCCGCTGCAGGTCCGGACCGAAATCCTCGAACCGTTCTTCACCCCCATGTCGCCCCTTGGCGCGCGCCAGGCCGGTTTCCGGATCCATGTCGATCAGAAGGGTCAGGTCGGGCTCGCGGCGGATCATCAGCTGGTGCAGCTGATCCACGATGGCGCGGAGATCCCCACGCGACAAGCCTTGATACATGCGTGTGCTGTCGGCGAACCGGTCGCAGATCACGATCTTGCCTTCCGCCAGGGCGGGCTCGATCGTACGCTCAAGGTGATCGCGACGGGCGGCAGTGAACAACAGGATTTCCGTTTCCGCCGACCAACGGTCGGGGTCGCCCTCAAGAACCAGCCTGCGGATTTCTTCGGCACCAGGTGATCCGCCGGGCTCACGCGTCAGGACAACTTCATGCCCGGAGAGGCGAAGATGCTCGGCCAACATCCGCGCTTGGGTGGACTTGCCCGATCCATCGATGCCTTCGAAAGTCAGAAACATTCCCCGCCCGGTCACATCGACTCCAATGGCGAGTTGAGAATGTCTTGGAGCACGATGCCGCCGACGGTCAGCAGCCGGACCGCGAAGCCGCCCAGCAGGACATCTTCGGCGGCGTAAAGCGGCCTGCGGATTTCAGGCAAACCTTCGGGCTTTACCACCAGTTCGGCCAGTTTCTGCCCCTTTTGGATCGGTGCGTTGATCGGTCCTTCGTAAACCACCTCGGCGGGGACATTCTGGTCATTCAACACCGGAAACAGCAGTGTCAGATCGCCTTCGGGCACCAGGCCTACGGTCTTTTGCGCACCCATCCAGACCTTGGCCTGGGCTATCGGCGTATCGGCGCTGGCAACCGTCCTCTCGACAAAATTTCGAAACGACCAGTTAACCACGGCCTCGGCCTCCTCTGCACGGCGGGCTACATTCTCGAGGCCCGACAGGACGAAGATCACCCGTCGGTCGCCCTGCTTGGCCGAGCCCACGAGACCATAACCGGCCTCTTGCGTGTGGCCGGTCTTGAGACCATCGGCACCGATGTCGAGTTTGAGCAGAGGGTTTCGATTGTTCACGTTGGACGGCGCACGGCCGTCGAACTCAAAAGTCTCTTCGGCGAAAAGCGGATAGTACTCGGGAAAATCGGTGATCAGGCGGTCCGCCAAAATGGCCAAATCCTTGACCGACATCATGTGGCCCGCCGCAGGCCAGCCATTGGAATTTGCGAAGGTCGAGTTGTTCATGCCCATCTGCTTTGCCCGTTGGGTCATATATCGGGCGAAACCCGCCTCGGTCCCGTCAGGGCTGAGGGCCTCGGCGATGACCACACAGGCATCGTTGCCCGAGAGCACGATGATTCCACGCAGCAGGTCCTCGACCCTGACCCGGTCCTGAGTGTTCAGGAACATGGTCGATCCGCCATAGCTCATGGCGTGTTCCGAGACCGGCAGTTTCTCATCCAGCGTCAGGCGCCCATCGCGCAGGGCCTCGAAAGCGACGTACAGCGTCATCAGCTTGGACATCGACGCGGGCGGCAGCGGCTGATCGGCATTCTTCGACAACAGAACCGTGCCGGTGGTCTGGTCCATCACATAGGCTGCCCGGGCAGACGTATCGAAAGCCAAGGCGGGCAGGGCCAGCAGAATCAGCCAGCAGGCGGAAAGGATCGTTCGAATTGAGGACAGCATGAAGGGCCTCCTGGATTATTTCTTGGCGATGAAGGCATCGGAAAATCCGAGATCCTTCATGTCTCCGAGGATTGCTCTGCGCTCGGCACGCGTGGCCGCTGGGCCAACCAGCACGCGCCACACCGGCTTTCCGTCGGAGGTGATTTTTTGAACCTGCGCCGAAAAACCATTCGCACTGACCTTTTCGGCTGCGGTTCTTGCATTGGCTTCAAGACCGAATGTGCCGATCTGAACAAAAGGTTTTGACAGGTTTGACGCCGTCGCATCCGCCTTGGTCGCGGCCTGCGTCGGCTCTGACGCCTCGATCGCTGCGGCGGCTCCTGCGATCGGGTCGAGCGGTGTTTCGGTGATTTCGTCGGCCGGCTTTTTTTGCCACCATTTGCGCTTGGCCGGCTTTTGCTGTGGCGGCGCAACGACCGGGTCAGTCAGAGTGGCGGAGGAGCGCCCCGCGGTCGCCGCGGTTTCTGCTGCCGTGGAGGCAGTCGGTTCGGTTGCCGAGGAGGCGGCCGCAACTCCGGCTGCCGCAGCTTCAGCCGAGACATCTGCTGCCACGTCCTCTGGCGCCTTCTTCTGCCACCATTTCCGTTTCGGCGGTTTTTCCCCAGCCGAGGCTTCGGCCTGCGGAACGGCATCATCTGTTTTGGCGGATGCCGCGTCCGGTGAGGCGTCGGCCGGTTCCGCTGCAGGTTCTGGTTGGGGCGGCTCGATCTTTTCGCGCCGCAAGGCCACGACTTCCAGCCGTTCAGGAGCGCCAGGGAGCATGCCCAGCTTTTCAGCGGCCGAGGACGACACCTGAAGGATCGGTCCGGGCAGGTTGCGTTCGCGGCGGAACAGGGCGCCGGTCACGGACTTCTTGGTTTTGGGGTTCGTGATCCTTACACGTTCAGGCTGTGATACATCGGGGTGAGCGACCCAGATGCCGCCCAGCGACGGGCGCCCGTCCCAAAGACCGACCTCGGTCACCTGAAAAACGTCCGGCGCTTCAACGTCGCGCTGCGATGGGCCGGTGAGATCAGGCAGCAATTCGATCTTGCCGCCCTCATCCCGTGTATCAGAGGCGGTATCGCGTGAAGGTTTGTCAGCAAGAAACGCCTCGTCACATCCGGTCAACGCAGTCAACACCACCGCAGCCGCAAGCGGCCAGGGTCCAAAGCGCTTCTCTGTCGCTGAATTCATGTTGTGTATTCCCCTGCCTGTATGGCCGTGTCAAAGCCCAGCCCGACTGCTGGATCTGCGGTTTTTCGCCAGTATCCAGCCGACTTGCGCGCGAACCATAACCTGCGCATCGGGCCAAGGAAAGACTGGGGCCGTGGCTTCGGCAAGAATTCCCTCTTTTTGCTTGCCACGCGGTGATGTTCGTCTTAGACCGCTGCCTGCGCCGGGGAGGTGGCAGAGTGGTCGAATGCGGCGGTCTTGAAAACCGTTGAACGTGAGAGCGTTCCCAGGGTTCGAATCCCTGTCTCCCCGCCACTTGCCCAAGCGAAAGCGTTCTCCCGATCCGGCCGCCGCCGGATTTTTTCGTTGTTTGGGGAGGGATGCAGGAGGAACTGCTGACAACGGTCGGGTCGAGACGGCCAAAATTGGTCTCTCAGGGCCGATATTCTCTGGCAGTGTTGGCTGTGTGGATCTGGTTGAGTCTTCTCAAGATATTGAAATTAAGTCTAAATAATCGACCGAAAACAGTTGCCAGAATATCTTTCGCGTATAGGCTGTCACGAACGGATTGGCAGTTTCTCAGCCCAAAGATCGTTCCAAGCGCAGCTTCCGGCTTTCCCAGTCCGGCATCACGCGCGGGAAGAGATCGAAGGATCCAGGGTCGTGATGCAGTTCGACCTCGGCAATGCGCTAGTGTTCGATCTGCTCACCGGCACGCTGGAAAGCGTAACCGACCTGACCCTCTTCGGTGGCGCGAACGCGATATGACTGATGCTCGAAGGTCTTCCTATCGGCAATCTCCTTTGCCGCATTCGTCACTTGCTGGCCATCAGTCCTGACCCGGTTGCCGACCTGTTGGAATCCGCGCATCGCCACCTGCCAGCAAAGCGATATTGGTGTTCGATACGGTTCTTTTCAGGGCGAACGGCAGACGCTTCCGAACTCCGGGTCTCATTCGATGCCACAGCGGGCGAAGTGAGGCGCATGGTCGCGTTCCCAATCGGTATCTAGTATGCGTATTAAGCGGTGGAATGCGCATCTTTAATGCCAATTTGCGCACACACGCGTCGACTTCAGTAAGCCGCCAGACATGCCAGACCATTCGAACGACCACACTTTGCGTGAAACAGGTTCGCTGATCGACTTCATCATCAGCCGTTACCACGCAGTCCATCGCAAGGACCTCGCAAAACTGCAGGCCATGGCCAGACATGCGGCACAGGTCCACCAAGGAGACAGTTGTTTTCCCCGCGGGTTGGAATGGGCGTTGGGTGAATTGGCGCAGGAGATGGAAGACCACATGGCGAAGGAAGAGTATTTGCTTTTTCCGCTGATGCGTGCCGGTGCAACGTTAGGAGCCGTGCATCCGATCCGCGCGATGCGGGCGGATCACGAGGTTCACGCGGAATGCACGGATCTGATTCTGAGGCTGACGAATGGCCTGACGCTGCCAGACCACGCAAGTGGTATCTGGCAGGCGCTGTACGCTGAAATTCGGCGCTTTCTATCGGATCTCGCAGAGCACCAGACCATGGAAAACACTGTTTTGTTTCCGCGCTTTGAACCGCACTAGGGAGGAGTGGCAATGTTGGCTGCAATAGAAACCACTCAAACGGATCGCAGCGATAGGCTCCTGTCGATGGTTGCCTGCAAGCTCGTGAATGCAGGCTACATGGTATCGGGTGCATTGCGTGTTGCAGACCCGGAGCATGAACCAGCCACATGCGAGACAACGCTGAAGGTTTTGCCCGATGGGCCTTTTGTCCGTCTCACACAAGATCTGGGC
>GG704596.1:3110522-3119665 GCA_000161775.1 Ruegeria lacuscaerulensis ITI-1157 | reverse complement strand
GGCCTTTGATCGTTTCGCCGAAGGAATGGCGACGATCCTGCCGCCGGATGAAGGCGTAGTTCTGGATTGGTGCCGGCAAAACGGCCCTTTCCGCGAGAAATCCGCGTGGTCCGAACCAAAACTGAACCATCCTGAATGGCAAGGAAGATGAACAAAGCAAACGGGTATATGGACACTGGGGCCCAAAAAACCAGAGAGATCAATGTGGAAGAGCACTCCGGTCTGTCAGCCAGACTTCGGTTGCCGGGACAGACGGGGTTGGCGCGCCTGGCCTGCCTTGCGGTTCAGCCGTTGCTGACGCGCGTCGTCGGGCGGATCGCGGCCAGACACCCGTCTCTTTTCGCGCGTCTTGGAGACTATCGGCAGGCGGATTTTCTGATTGATCCCGTCGAGTTCCCGTTTGCGCTTCATTTGCGACCGGACCCGGACGATCTGGTGTTTCGCGCGGTTCCGCGCCACCTGGACATGAAGCCCGTCGCCGTCATCCGCGGGCGGTTCCTTTTGCTGCTGGAACTCATTGATGCCGAACAAGATGGCGACGCCGCATTCTTTTCGCGCGAGTTGGAGATAACCGGTGACACCGAGGCCGTCGTGCGCCTGCGCAATGCTCTGGATGATGTCGACGGCTCGATCGCGCAGGAAACAGCCGCGATGTTCGGGCCGCCAGGGCGTGCCATTCTTTCTCGCCTGCGCCGAAACTATTTGGATTGAATAAAAGGACAGTGACCGAAATGAGCCTGGCTGAACTGATCTGCCCTGCAGGCACTCCGGCCGCGTTGCGGACGGCGGTGGATGCGGGCGCCGACGCCGTCTATTGCGGCTTCCAAGACGCGACGAACGCACGAAACTTTCCGGGTCTGAACTTTACGCCGCAGGAATTGGCCGAAGCGGTCGCCTATGCCCACGCGAAGGGCGCCAAGGTCTTGCTGGCGCTGAACACGTATCCGCCGGCCGGCAAGGTCGACCTGTGGCGTCAGGCCGCCGATACCGGCGCGCGGCTGGGGGTGGACGCCTTCATCGTCGCCGATATGGGGGTTGCCGAGTACATCGCGCGAAATCACCCGGATATCCGGCTTCACCTGTCGGTTCAGGCAGCCGCCTCGTCGCCCGAGGCAATCCGGTATTACTGCGAGAATTTCGGGGTCAAGCGCGTGGTTCTGCCACGGATCCTGACGATCCCGGAAATTCGGCAAATCCGCAAGGAAATTCCCTGCGAGATCGAAACGTTCATCTTTGGCAACCACGGTCTGATGGTCGAGGGCCGTTGCAGTCTGACCAACTATCTGACCGGGCAGTCCACGAATTTGGACGGTGTCTGTTCGCCGGCCTCGGACGTCGAATATGTTCGTGCCGAGGATGGTACGATGGCCTCGAAACTCGCCGGCTTTACCATCGACCGGTTTGGCCCCGATGAGAAGGCCGGATACCCCACGATCTGCAAGGGGCGGTATACGGCCGCTCATCGTTCCGACGGTTACTACGCCTTTGAAGAGCCGATCAGCCTGAACCTGGCACGGCTGTTGCCCGAGCTGATTGACGCGGGGGTTCATGCCTTCAAGATCGAAGGGCGGCAGCGATCCAAAAGCTATGTTCGCGCCGTTGTATCGGCCTTCCGAAATGCGGTGGATGAAATACGCGCCGGGCGGACCGCAGATATCGCGAACCTGGTTGCACTGACCGAAGGGCAAAAACAGACCCAAGGGGCATTTGCCACGAAGAAATGGCGGTAGGAAAGATGACAAAACTTACAATGGGCCCGATCGCATACCACTGGTCGGCCGAACGGCGGCGGGATTTCTATGCGCGCATCGCCGACGAAGCGCCGGTGGATGAAGTCTATCTCGGCGAAGTGATCTGCTCCAAGCGTGCTCCGTTTCAGGAGGCCGACCTGCCGGGCATCATCGAACGGCTGGAGCGCGCTGGCAAAACGGTGGTCCTGTCATCGCTGGCTGAGGTCATGCTGCGCCGGGAACGCAAGGCGACCGAGGATCTGGCGTCGATGGAGGCACCCGAGATCGAAATCAACAACGCTGCAGGACTTTACGCACGCGGTACGCGACCGCATCGCATCGGCCCTTTCATGAATGCCTATAACGAGGCCACAATCCGCTGGATGGCGTCCAAGGGGGCGACGCATGTCTGCCTGCCCACCGAGTTGCCAGCGCCCTCGATCGCCGTCGCGGCGCGAATGGCGCGCGATATTGGCCTCGGGGTCGAAGTGCAGGTCTTTGGCCGGGCGTCGCTGGCCGTTTCGGCGCGGTGCTATCACGCGCGCTCGCACGGGCGGACAAAGGACAATTGCCAATTCGTCTGCGAAGAAGACCCCGACGGGATGCCGCTGCGTACGAGGGATGAGCAGCCGATCCTGCGCATCAACGGGATCCAGACCCAATCCGAAGGGTATCTGATCCTGCTGCAGGAACTGCCGCAACTGGTTGCCGATGGCGTGAGCCATTTGCGGTTGATGCCGCAGGCCGTCGACATGGTCACCGTCGCCGAGGTTTACCGGGCGGTGCTGGATCAAAGCATGTCGACCGAGGCGGCCGAGGCCCGGTTGCGGCAGGTTTGTGCGGATACGCCGTTCAGCAACGGGTTCTACCACGGTCAGGCTGGCTATCGCAGGATAGCCCAGGCGTCTCTTGCATGATCGGAAACCATGCTGTCCTCGCCTCATCGGATTATGTTTCCTGCGGCGGGGGCGGCTGCCCTTCTGGGGGTGAGCGGCCTGTTTCTGGGGCAGGATTTCATCATCCATTGGTCGCCGTTGCCGGGGCTGTACGCCTGGCATGCGCATGAGATGCTGTTCGGCTTCGTCGGCGCGGCATTTGCGGGCTATTCGCTGACGGCGATGCGAAGCTGGTCGGGGGGAGATTTTGTCTCGCCGAGCGGCAGTTTGTTGCTGTTCGCGCTTTGGGCGATGTCCCGATTTGCCGCCATCGGTGCGCTTGGGGGCGAACCCATGTTCATCGTCCCAACGGGCACGGCATTCTTGCTCTTTCTCGCCGGTCGTCTCGCTTGGGCTGCACTGCGCGCGCAGGCGGTTGCCGGAGGGCTGCAGGCGCTTTTTGCCCTTTTCCTGGCCATCTGCCAGCTTGCCTATCTAACTGGGTCTGCGCCGTCCTTCTCCTCAGTTTTGCTTGTGGCACTTTTGGTGTCGGTTGTCGGCGGGCGCATGATCGCTGCATTTACATGGAATTGGACGCACCAAAGCCCAACCTCCGCGCAAGAGCTTCGGCGCGCGAGGGTATTGGGAGTCGCTTCGGCGGCAGCTCTGGCTTTGGCTGCGGCGCTTCTTGGGCTTGTTTCCGCCGCCGATGGTCCGCTTATCGGCGTCCTTCTTTTGATCTGCGCGGGGTGCGAGGGTGGGCGTCTGTGGCTCTGGCATTCAACGGCAGTTCGACAAGATGGATTACTGGCGATGCTTCACATGGCCTTTGCTTGGTTGCCCGCTGGTCTGTCCCTGTTGGCGGCTTCGCTGTATTTCCCCGACTTGCTGGCGTCGCCTGATGCGTTGCACGTTCTGACGGTCGGAGCGGTCAGCTGCGCGATCTATGCCGTAGCTGCCCGTGCGGTCGCGCGCCGTTGCGGCCGGCTGCGCCCCAGTGCGATTGATGGTTTTGGATTTGCTTTGCTGTGCCTTGCCGCGGTTTTGCGGGCGTCCTCTGCAGACGTGCCCGCGGCCCTGGCTTGGGGAGCGTGCTGGGCGGTGGTCCTCTGGAGGCACGTCCAAGCGTTGGGCCGCCCGCTCGAGCGACCGGTGTTCAGCGGTCGGGCTAGCAACAGGATGGAGCCGGGCGTCGCCGATCAGTTGCCCTGATTGCGTGCCTCGAGCCGTTCAAGGTTCACGACGGTCGACAGCATCAGCCGGTCATGGCTCCAATCCTGAGTCTGGCGGATCGTGGCTGCGCCCAAGGCCAACAGAACAGCGAACAGCAGGGCCGAACCCATGAAGATTGCCGGCAAGGGCGCCGAGAACGAGGGCGCATCGGCCAGCGCGATCACGCGCTGTTTCAGAACCCGTTTGGCCTTGCCGCCAGAGACCAGCGCCACGTTCAAAACCCGCGGCCGGCCTTGTGCGACGGTGCGGGCGCAATAGTCCAGCAGGCAGTCGGTATAGTCGCGCGCGTCGATCCCGCGTCGGGTGACGACGGACTGGTCGCAGGCCAGTTCGCGCAGTCGGCTGAACTGATACTTCAACACCCAATAGGCAGGGTTCCAGAACAGCAGCGGTCGTACGGCCTCAAACGCAATCTCCCATTCGACATCCCGGGCGCGAACGTGCTGCAATTCATGCGCCAGGGCAAATCGCAGTTCACGGGGGGTGTCCAACAGATGGCTGGGCAGAACAACGTGGCGACGACGCGCCCCGCGCACGGCAAATGGAACCGTGATCCGATCGGACAAGCGAATGTCCACGTTGGCCGACCGCCGCCACAGGAAGCTTGAAACCACCGTGTCGCGGATTGCCAGCGCATCCCGGACGGTGCGGACCAGCATCCGGAGGGCGGCCAGGGCCAGCAGCATCAAGGCGGCCGTCACAAGGGCGCTTTGTCCCGACAGGACCGTGTCGACCCAACGTTCGCGCGTGTTCAGCAGAGCTTCGAATTGTGTGGCCGGCATCGCGATTTCACCGCGCAAATAGGCCGCTACCGCAATATCACCGATGGAAACGGCCTGACCCGGCCAGAAAAAACCGGCGGCTGCCGTGACCCCAAGGGCCAGAACAGGGCTGAGCATGACGCAGACGCACAGAACCTTCAGCACGCGCAGCTGTGTCATGTAGTCATGCCGCAGGCGCGTTCGGGCTACGGCCATGCGGGCGCCCAACCAGATGAGTGCCGAAAGAACCAGCACCACGTTCAGGTCGAGAAATACATCGAGAACCGGTTTAACCGCTGTCATTTTGCAGTCTCCTCTCTACCAGTGCTCGAATTTCCTCCAGATCAGCTTCGGTCAGGCCGGCGTCATCGACAAGACGTGCCACCAGCGAGGCCGGGGTGTCATCGAACAACGTGCGGGACAGGTTCTGCAGCGACCGCGCCTGATAGGTGTCCTTCTCAAGCAGCGGCCGGTAGATCAGGGTTTTGCCGTCCTTGCGGCTTTGGACAAACCCCTTTTCATCCAGGATGCGCAGGATCGTCGCGCCCGAGGTGTAGGCCAGGTTCCGCTCGGGCGGCAGCCGGTCCAGCACGTCACGCACCGAGCCTTCGCCAAGTGCCCAGAGCTCGTTCATGAACTCCAGTTCAACCTCGGTCAGCAGATTTCCTGTCTTTCTCTTTCGCATCGGTCTCGGTGTCACCATTTTGCCTGTTATGCTTGCCAGACAAGCATCCTTTCGCGATTACGCAAAGCCTAAACTTTCCAGAAAACGAAAACGCCCCAGCCGATCGACAGGAAAAGCGGGGTCCAGACCGGTTGGCCGACCAGACCCAGCCAGGCCAGAAAGATATAGGCCGAACCCAGCAGGGTGATGAAAAGCCGGTCGCCCAACGTGGTGCTCAGGCCCAGCACGCCCCGGCGTTCGATCCCGTCGCGGAACTTGACCACCTCGAGCACCCCGATCAGGGCGATGGCCGAGAAGATGCCCACGAAGACCGCCAGCGTCGCCGGGGTCCAGGCCATCCAGAAGTCGGGCCACAGCGGGTCGGTCCAGGAAAAGCCCTTGGGTTCTTCCTGACCGACATTGCCCCAGCCGGCCTTGGCTTGCGCCAGCGCCGAGGACGGGGCGAGCAGGGAGAGGGAGAGAAGGAGTTTGCGCATGTCGAACCTCATACACGTCCCATCGCGAAGCCGCGCGCGATGTAGTTGCGGACAAACCAGATGACGATGGCGCCGGGGATGATGGTTAGGGTACCGGCGGCGGCCAGCAGACCCAGCTCATAGCCGGCGCTGGACGCGGTACGGGTCATCACGGCGGCGATGGGTTTGGCCTCGACCGCCGTCAGGGTCTTGGCTAGCAGCATTTCCACCCACGAGAACATGAAGCAGAAGAACGCCGCCACGCCCACGCCCGCCTTGATGTTGGGCAGGAAGATCGTGACGAAGAACCGGGGGAAGGAATAGCCGTCGACATAGGCGGTTTCATCCAGCTCTTTCGGGATGCCGCGCATGAAGCCTTCCAGGATCCACACGGCCAGCGGCACGTTGAACAGCGTGTGCGCCAGTGCCACCGCAAGGTAGGTGTCGAACAGGCCGATCGACGAATACAGCTGGAAGAAGGGCAGGGCGAACACCGCCGCCGGGGCCATGCGGTTGGTCAGCAGCCAGAAGAACAGCTGCTTGTCGCCCAGGAACCGATAGCGCGAAAACGCATAGGCCGCGGGCAGGGCGACGCAGACCGACAGGATCGTGTTCAGCGTCACATAGGTGATCGAGTTGATATAGCCCCAATACCACGTCGGATCGGTGAAGATGGCGATGTAATTCTCCAGCGTAAAGGTCTGGGGAAACAGGGAAAAGCCTGACAGGATCTCGTTCGTGGTCTTGAAGGACATCGCCACCAGCCAATAGATCGGCAGCATCAGGAACGCGATATACAGGATCGGGATGAGAGACCGCTTCTTCATTGCGCGTCATCCTTTGTCATGAGGGTGTAGAAGACCCAGGAAACCAGCAGAGTGATGGCGAAATAGATCAGGCTCATCGCGGCCGCGGGGCCCAGGTCGAACTGTCCCAGCGCGATCTTCACCAGGTCGATCGACAGCAGGGTGGTCGAGTTGCCGGGGCCGCCCCCGGTCAGAACGAAGGGTTCGGTGTAGATGTTGAAACTGTCCATGAACCGCAGCAGCACCGCGATGGTCAGAACCGTCTTCATCTTGGGCAGCTGGATATAGCGGAACACCGACCAGGGGCTCGCGCCGTCGATCTTGGCCGCCTGGTAATAGGCGTCGGGGATCGACACCAGGCCGGCATAGCACAGCAGCACCACCAGCGAGGTCCAGTGCCAGACGTCCATCACCACGATGGTGATCCAGGCCGACAGAGGCTGTTGGGTCATGTCATAGTTGATGCCCAGCACGTCGTTCAGGAAATACCCCAGCAGGCCGATCTTGGGCAGGGTGAAGATGTTCCACATCGAGCCGACCACGTTCCACGGGATCAGCATCGGCAGGGCCATCAAGACCAGGCAGACCGGCACCCAAAAGCCCTTGCGCGGCATCGACAGGGCCACGATGATGCCCAGCGGCACTTCGATCATCAGGATCAGCGCGGTGAACAGGAACTGCCGCCCCAGCGCCGCCTGGAACCGGTCAGACCGCAGGATCTGTTCGAACCAGCCCAGGCCTTCCCAGAAGAACTGGTTGTTGCCGAAGGTTTCCTGGACCGAGTAGTTGACCACCGTCATCATCGGCACCAGCGCGTTGAACGCCACCAGTGCCAGAACCGGCAGGACAAAGAACCACGCTTTCTGGTTTTCCGTTCTCATCGGGCGCGCTCCTCGGTTGCGATCCAGCCGTCGCGATAAACGCGCGTCTGTTCAGGTTTGAATTGCAGAAAGACTTGCGATCCGGGCTCGGGGGGCGCGTGCTCGGTCACCGCCTTCACCGGGCTGGCGCCGACCATGGCGCTGACCACATAGTGCCGCCCGATATCGGCCACCTTGGTGACATGGGCCGGAATGCCCTCGGGGCCGAAACCTACATATTCGGGCCGGATGCCCAGATCGGTGCGGCCGCCGCTGCCCGCGACCGGACCTTCCAGCGCCACCTCGTGCCCTTCGAACAGGGCGCGATCACCGCGGGCCTCGCAGGGCAGTACGTTCATGCCGGGTGAGCCGATGAAATGGCCCACGAACGTGTGCTGCGGGCGCTCGAACAGCTCGACCGGGGTGCCGATCTGGACCACTTCGCCTTCCTGCATCACAACCACCTCGTCGGCGAAGGTCAGGGCTTCGGTCTGGTCGTGGGTGACATAGATCATCGTCGCCTTGACGCGCTGGTGCAGCTCTTTCAGCTTGGACCGCAGCTTCCATTTCAGATGCGGGTCGATCACGGTCAGCGGCTCGTCGAACATCACCGCGTTCACGTCGTCGCGGACCAGACCGCGACCCATCGAGATTTTCTGTTTGTTGTCCGGGCTGAGGCCGCTGGCGCGGGTGTTCAGCATGTCGGTGACATCCAGCATCTCGGCGATCTCGTCGACGCGGCGCTTGATCGTCGCCGGATCGACGCCGCGGTTCTTGAGCGGAAAGGCCAGGTTTTCGCCCACGGTCATCGTGTCGTAGATCACCGGAAACTGGAACACCTGCGCGATGTTGCGCTGATCGGGGGGCAGGGCGGTCACGTCGCGGTCGTCGAACAGGATCTGCCCTTCGGACGGGGTCAGCAGGCCCGAGATGATGTTCAGCAGCGTGGACTTGCCGCAGCCCGACGGCCCCAGCAGGGCATAGGCCCCGCCATCGCGCCAGGTCACGTCGATTTCCTTCAGCGCATAGTCCTGCGGCCCTTGCGGCGACGGCATGTAGCTGTGGCGGAGGTTCGAAAGTTTGATCTGTGCCATGTCAGGCCACCCTTTTGCCGTCTTGGCCGAAATACCGGCAATGGGCCGGGTTCATGTAGAATGTGTGGTCCTCGCCCACCTGATAGGGGTGGACCCCGGCCGCCAGCGACACCCAGGCGTCTTCGCCATGTTGGAAATGCGCGCTGGAGTCGGACCCGGACAGCTCGGTCACGATCACGCGCCCGGTCAGTTCGACATCATCGGCCGAGGCGCGCACGGGGGTGACGCGGTGCGGGCGCACGGCGACCTTGTATTCCCCGTCGGACAGGCTGATGCCTTCGCTCAGCCGCCATGTGCCGCCACCGGCCAACTGAACCTGCCCGCCGGTGATCGTGACGCGGGCCACGTTGATTGGGGGGTCCGAGAACACTCGCGCGGCGGCGAGGTTTTCGGGATTGCGATAGATGTCCGCGGTCGGACCAAACTGGGTCACGCGGCCGTCTTCCATCAGGGCGGTGTAGCCGCCCAGCAGCAGCGCCTCTTCGGGTTCGGAGGTGGCATAGACCACCACGGCGCCGCGCCCGGCGAACAGCTCGGGCAGTTGCTCGCGCAGTTCCTCGCGCAGCTTGTAGTCCAGATTGGCCAGCGGCTCGTCCAGGAACACCGCGCGGCTGTCCTTGGCGATGGCGCGGGCCAGTGCGGTG
>GG704596.1:3094048-3110353 GCA_000161775.1 Ruegeria lacuscaerulensis ITI-1157 | reverse complement strand
AGGCTGATCTTGCGTTTCTGAGTGCTCAGCCGGGTCACGTCCTGCCCGTCCATCAGGACCTTGCCCGAGGCAATCGGATCCAGGCCGGCCATCATCTTGATCAGAGAGGTCTTGCCCGACCCGGTCGCGCCCAGAAGCACGTTGAAATGCCCGGTCTGAAGCGTCAGGGACGTGGGTTTGATATGGGTAACGGCGCCGACCCGCTTGGTTGCGTCTTGTAGTTCGATCATGTCCGTGGGTTCCGATCCCGCAGCGTGTGGCAACGCTGATTGGTCTTGGTTTGCAAGGGGCGCCGGTACCGGCGCCCCCCGGGGAGTAGTGGCTTACTGGGACTGCCAGCGCGCCACCAGTTCGTCATAGTCGACGGTCTGGCCTTGCGGCTTCTCGTTTTCCAGCTTCGGCTTCGGTGCACCCGGCTGGCTCAGCCAGTATTCGGGGTCGCGCGGTTCGTTCAGGCGCGGACCACAGCCGCCGTAGACACCGGCGCTTTCATCTGCGGCCTGCATCCGGGCCATGGTGATGTCCATCTCTTCGGCCAGACGGTCCATCGCCTGCTGCGGAGTGAAGGCACCCGAGTTCACGTCACCGATCTGCTGCCACCAGATCTGGGCCAGCTTGGGATAGTCGGGAACGTTGATGCCGGTCGGCGACCATGCCACGCGGTCGGGCGAGCGGTAGAACTCGACCAGGCCACCCAGCTTGGGTGCGCGTTCGGTGAACGATTCATGGTTGACCGAGCTGTCGCGGATGAAGGTCAGACCCACATGGGACTTTTTCACGTCGACAGTCTTGGACGTCACGAACTGAGCGTACAGCCACGCGGCCTGTGCCCGATCCGACGGGGTGGATTTCAGGAAGGTCCACGATCCTACGTCCTGATAGCCAACCTTCTGGCCTTCTTCCCAATAGGGGCCATGCGGGCTGGGCGCCATCCGCCACAACGGGTTGCCCTCGTCATCGACGGTGTTGTTGCCTTCGGACTTGGGCTTGACCATGTCGGCGGTAAAGGCCGTGTACCAGAAGATCTGCTGGGCCACGTTGCCTTGCGACAGGGCGGGCAGCGACTGGTAGAAGTCATAGGACGCCGCACCCGGAGGCGCGTATTTGCGCAGCCATTCATCCCATTTGCGGATCGCGTAGACCGCGGCCGGGCCGTTGGCTGCACCACCGCGCGACACCGAAGCGCCGACCGGGTTGCAGGTGCCCGCTTCCATGCGGATGCCCCATTCGTCGACGGGTATGCCGTTGGGCTCGCCCTTGTCGCCGGCACCGGCCATCGACAGCCAGGCATCGGTCATGCGCCAGCCAAGGTCGGGCGCGCGCTTGCCGTAATCCATGTGGCCATAGATCGCGACCCCGTCGATTTCCTTCACGTCCTCGGAGAAGAACTCGGCGATATCTTCATAGGCCGACCAGTTGACCGGAACGCCCAGATCATAGCCGTATTTTTCCTTGAACGCGGCCTGAAGGTCTTCGCGGTCGAACCAGTCCTTGCGGAACCAGTAGAGGTTGGCGAATTGCTGGTCGGGCAGCTGGTACAGCTTGCCGTCCGGCCCTGTGGTGAACTGGATGCCCATGAAGTCGTCCAGGTCCAGCGTCGGAGAGGTCGTGGCCGCCCATTCGCCTTCCATCATGTCCGACAGGGGATAGGCCAGTTGCAGGCGCGAATGCGTGCCGATCAGGTCACTGTCGTTGACATAGCCGTCATACAGGTTCCGGCCGGTCTGCATCTGTGTCTGAACGGCCTGGACGACCTCGCCTTCACCCAGGATCTGGTGGTTGACCTTGATGCCAGTGATTTCCTCGAATGCCTTGGTCAGAACCTCGGATTCATAGGAATGGGTCGGAATGCCTTCGGACAGGACGTTGATTTCCATTCCGGCAAAGGGTTCAGCAGCCTTGATGAACCACTGCATTTCCGCCATCTGCTCGTCTTTCGACAAGGTGGATGGCTGGAATTCGTCGTCGATCCAGCGTTTGGCTGCGGCTTCGTCGGCCCAAACAGGACCGTGCCCCGCAATGACGGCTGCCGCCGCAACTGCGGACAAAAGATGTTTCCGCATCTTTCTCCTCCCAAGATTTATGGTTCTCCGGCGCGAACCGGATGAAGGGAAGCATCGGCGATTATTCGCGAGTCTGTCAAACTAAAAAATTAGTAATTGAGGAGAGGCATGCGCTGTCTTGAGGAAAGTTGACTTCAACGCACTGATTTAAATATCTAATTTCAGGTCGGTGACGCCGCGTTGTCCAAGGGCTGAAGGTGCGGGGATACTCATCGATCCCTCGGGATACGCATAGGCGGTTCGAACGGAAAGGGGCGGGTCATCAGCGCGATGCCGAAAAAAGCACTGAGTTTAGGAGGGAAAAGGTGGCAGCCCGTAGGGGAATCGAACCCCTCTTTCCAGGTTGAAAACCTGGCGTCCTAACCGATAGACGAACGGGCCATCAAGACCAGACAAGCACAAGTGGCAGCCCGTAGGGGAATCGAACCCCTCTTTCCAGGTTGAAAACCTGGCGTCCTAACCGATAGACGAACGGGCCACGCTGGCTTGTGGAGGGCCTTTTACGGATTACGTTCCGCCCCCGCAAGACGAAAAATGCAGCCATGTGAAACTTTTTTGCGCCCCGGTTCCGGCTGGCTCGAAAGGGGTCATTTCGCCTCGGCCGCGTCTTCCAGGCGCAGCTGAACGCTTTGGCGTCCGCCCCAGGTGTTGACCTCGAGCCGGCCTGCGAAATGGAACCGGGCACCGCCGTGATTTGCCAGCCGATCCCCCATCGGGCCATCAAAGGCGCCAAAGGCGATGGCGTCGATCCCGCCGCCCATCCCGTCGGACAGGGACAGCTTCAGATGGGTCTCGCCCACGCGTTTGGCAAAGCGTATCTGCAGGTCGGGCAGGGCAAAGCGCGGGGCAGGGGCACCGGCCCCGAACGGACCCGCCTGCTCGATCTGCTCGATCAAGGCGACCGTGGCCGCGCCGGGCATCAGCACACCGTCAAGTTTCAGGTCGGCGGGGCCGCCTTCGCCAGCCCCCTGTTTGGCCAGCAACTCGCTCAGGCGCGCCATGGCGGGCTCCAGCTGATCGCGCATCACGGTCAGACCTGCAGCCATCTTGTGCCCGCCACCTTTGACAAGCAGCCCTTCGGACGCCAGCCGGTGAATCGCGGCCCCCAGATCAACACCCGAAACCGAGCGGCCCGACCCTTTGCCCTCATCTCCGTCAAAGCCGATCACGATGGCCGGGCGGTTGGCCGTCTCTTTCAGGCGCGAGGCCACGATGCCCACGACGCCCGGATGCCAACCGTCGCCCGCCGCCCAGACCAGCGGTGCGTCCAGCCCGCGATCTTCGGCCTGGGCCAGCGCGGCGGCGCGCACGGCGTTTTCGATGTCGCGCCGTTCGGTATTCAACGCGTCCAACCGTTTGGCCAGGGCTTCTGCCTCGGCAGGTGAATCGGTGCTCAGCAGGCGCGCGCCCAGATCGGCCTGACCGATCCGCCCTCCGGCGTTGACCCGCGGCCCCAGCAGGAACCCCAGGTGATAGCTGTTGGGGGCGGTGTCCATGCGCGCCACATCGGACAGGGCCACAAGGCCGGGCCGCTGGCGCCGCGCCATGACCTTCAACCCCTGCTGCACCAACGCGCGGTTGACCCCGACCAATGGCGCAACATCGGCAACCGTGGCCAAAGCCACGAGGTCCAGCATCGCCATCAGGTCAGGGCCCTTGGTGCCGGCCGCGCGCAGTTGCCGGCCAGCCTCGACCAGCATCAGAAACACGACGGCGGCGGCGCACAGATAGGCGAGGTCTCCGCTTTCGTCCTGCCGGTTCGGGTTCACGACGGCCACGCAATCGGGCAGGGTCTCTCCGCCCAGGTGGTGGTCCAGCACGATCACGTCCGCCCCCTGAGCCGCCGCAATGGCATCATGGCTGAGCGTCCCGCAATCGACGCAGATGATCAGGTCATGCGTCGCGGCCAGCTGGGCCATCGCGGGTGCGTTCGGGCCATAGCCCTCGTCGATCCGGTCGGGCACGTACAGCGTGGCGTTCAGCCCCATCTGGCGCAGCCACACGATCAGGAGGGCGGCCGAACTGCCGCCGTCCACGTCGTAATCGGCAAAGATCGCGATGCGCTGTTTCTGCCGCACGGCCTGCAGGAAGCGGGCGGCGGCGGTTTCCATGTCCTTCAACTCGCGCGGGTCGGGCAGCAGGTCGCGCAGCTTGGGCGCCAGAAAGCTCTCGGCCTCGGCTGGGGTCACGCCGCGGCGGGCCAGTACCTGGCACAGCGGGCGGGGCAGGTCGGTCTGCTGGGCCAGCATTTCGGCGGCGCGGTCCATCTCGGGCGGCGGGCCAACCCACCTGCGGCCGGTCAGAGAGTGCTCGACACTCAGAAAGCTCAACCTATCCCTCCTGACGGGCAAGGCCGAGCCCGGGCGGGCACGGCCTGTGTTGGACTTGACGTTGCCGGTCGGGCAATCACCCGTTCAGGTGCGGCCAGATCGGTGTGCGGTAGGTCATGCGCCGGACCGAGCCGGTTTTCGACCGCATCAGCAGCGTGGTGGTTTCCACCCAGCCCGGCTGACGTTTGATGCGCGGCAGCAGCGACCCGCCGGTCACGCCGGTTGCGGCAAAGATCACGTCTGCCGTCACCATTTCGTCGCGCGAATAGACGCGGTCCAGATCGGTGATGCCCGCTTTGGCGGCGCGCCCGCGTTCGTCATCGTTGCGGAACAGCAGACGGCCGAAGATCTGGCCGCCCATGCATTTCAGCGCCGCCGCTGCCAGAACGCCCTCGGGGGCGCCGCCCTGGCCCATATACATGTCGATCCCGGTTTCCTCGGCCTCGGCGCAGTGCATCACGCCGGCCACGTCCCCATCGGTGATCAGCCGGATCGACGCGCCGGTCTCGCGGACTTCGGCGATCATCGCCTCGTGCCGGGGGCGCTCCAGAATGCAGACGGTGATGTCGCCGGGCTCGCAGCCCTTGGCCTTGGCCAGAGCCTCGACCCGTTCGCGCGGGCTCATGTCCAGCGACACGACGTTTTCCGGATAGCCCGGCCCGACGGCCAGCTTGTCCATGTACACGTCGGGCGCATGCAGCATCGACCCGCGCGGCCCCATGGCGATGACGGTCAGCGCGTTGGGCATGTCCTTGGCGGTCAGGGTGGTGCCTTCCAGCGGGTCCAGCGCGATGTCCACGCCGGGGCCGTTGCCGGTGCCGACCTCTTCGCCGATATACAGCATCGGCGCCTCGTCGCGCTCGCCCTCGCCGATGACGACCACGCCGGCGATGTCCAGCATGTTCAGCTGTTCGCGCATGGCGTTGACGGCGGCCTGGTCGGCTGCCTTCTCGTCACCGCGCCCGACCAGCGAGGCCGAGGCCAGGGCGGCCTGTTCGGCGACCCGGGCCAGGCCGAGGGACAACATGCGGTCATTGAAATCGATCTTGGCAGCGCTCATGCGTGGGAATCCTTTGGCAATCTTGGACGTTCTTGACTGGCATAGCCTGCCCGTGCCGCAGGCCGCAAGGGTTCAGACCTGCTCGATGCGCAGCGCGACCGGTTCACCGGAAACCACGTCGGTCTTGCGCAGATCCTCGAGCGCGATGTCCAGCGTGGCGCGGGTGGTCTTGTGGGTGACGATCAGAACCGGGGCGGTGTCCTCGGCATGGGCGTATTGGCGCATCCGGTCGATCGAGACACCGGCATTGCCCAGAATGGCCGCCACCTTGGCCAGCGCGCCGGGTTTGTCCAGAAGGGCCAGCCGCAGGTAGTAGGGCGCGGGAAGGCCGGTGATGGCCGGTTTGGCCTCGACCAGAGTGTCGGCCGGACGCCCGAAGGTCGCGATGCGCAGCCCGCGCGCCAGGTCGCAGACATCGCCCATCACCGCGCTGGCCGTGGGGCCTTCGCCCGCGCCGGGGCCGCGCAGAACGATCTGTTCGACCGCGTCGCCCTCGATCACCACCATGTTGGTACCGCCCTCCAACTGCCCCAGCGGCGAGTCGCTGGGCACAAGGCAGGGCTGCATCCGTTGTTCCAACCCGCGCGGGGTGCGTTGCGCCACGCCCAGCAGCTTGATCCGGTACCCCATGTCGTCGGCCTGGTGGATGTCATCAAGGCTGATATGTTCAATGCCTTCGATCTCGATCCCGTCGAAATTGGGTTTCGTACCGAAGGCGATCGAGGCCAGCAGCGCCAGCTTGTGCGCCGCGTCGATGCCGCCGACATCAAGGTTCGGATCGGCCTCGAGATAGCCCAGCTGCGCGCATTCCTCGAACAGGGTGTTGTAGCCCAGACCCTGCGACTGCATGCGGGTCAGGATATAGTTGCAGGTGCCGTTAATCACACCCATCACGCGGGTGACCTCGTTCCCGGCCAGGCCCTCGGTCAGCGACTTGATGACCGGAATACCGCCCGCGACGGCGGCCTCAAAGCGGATCACGCGGCCCGCGGCCTCGGCCATTTCGGCAAGCGCCTGACCGTGGATCGCCAGCAGCGCCTTGTTGGCCGTCACCACATCCTTGCCGGTGGTCAGGGCCGCCTCGACCGAGGCTTTGGCCGGCCCGTTTTCACCGCCCATCAGCTCGACGAACACGTCGATATCGTCACGACGGGCCAGGGCGACCGGGTCGGTCTCCCAGGCGTAGCCGGACAGGTTGACGCCGCGGTCCTTGTCGGGGTCGCGGGCCGAAACCGCCACGATCTCGATGGGGCGGCCGGTGCGCGCCTTCAGCAGATCGGCATGGCGCCGGATGATCTTGACCACGCCCACGCCTACGGTTCCCAAGCCAGCAATTCCAAGCCGCAGCGCCTGTGTCATTCCTTGGGTTCCTTTCCGCTCGCATTCGTCCGTGTCGGACGATCAGTTCGTCGCCGGCTGCATTACCGGGTTCAGGCCGAGGGTGCAATCCGTCACGGTGCGCGGCGGAAGGCTTGGATGGTTGTGCAGGGAAAGTTCAGTCCGTAGAAGCGTTTTGCAGCGCTTGTGCACGTCGGGACAAGGCATCGGCGCGACGCGCGAGATCCTGCTCGATTTCTTCAGCTTCAGAGACGGGATCAACGGGCGCACCCAGCGCACCATCCAGTGGGATGAGCGGCGGGTAGGGGGCGCGCTGAACCGATGCGCTTTCACGCCCTTCAAGCTCGGGGAATTCCGCGCATCCGGCACACAAGACCAATAGGGACAAGACGGTCAAAGGTTTCAATACTGGCTCCAGTCGCGGTGCTATGTGACCGTGATGCACCTTTCCGGGAATTGGATCAAGCGGGGTTCTATATGAACATCTGTTCATATACAGTTCCGCA
Organism: Ruegeria lacuscaerulensis ITI-1157; assembly: GCA_000161775.1. Lineage (GTDB taxonomy): Bacteria > Pseudomonadota > Alphaproteobacteria > Rhodobacterales > Rhodobacteraceae > Ruegeria > Ruegeria lacuscaerulensis. The sequence goes on along the minus strand of GG704596.1, from coordinate 3,103,056 downwards.
CATGGCACGCACACAAGGTTCACATTCGGACATCACCGGCCCGCGCATTCGCCAGGCGGCGCTGAGCCTGTTCGCGCGGCACGGCTATGCCGCTGTTTCCATGCGGCAAATCGCGGCTGAGGTTGGTGTGCAGGCGGGTGCGTTGTACAATTACACGCCCGACAAGCAAAGCCTGCTGTACCACCTGATGCGCAACCACATGGAAGAGCTGCTGGAGGCCTACAGCGCGCTTGATCCGTGTGATGGCCCAGTTGAGTCGCTACGTCAATTCGTCGGGTTTCACATCCGCTTTCACATGAAGAGGCCCGACGAAGTGTTCATTGCCTACATGGAATTGCGCAATCTCACGCCCGAGAACTTTGCCGAAATCGAAGCCCTGCGCCGCGCATATGAAAATGCGCTGGAGGCGATACTCGAACAAGGCCAGCAGGCGGGGGTGTTTTCGGTTGCGGACACCAAGATCGCCACGCTCGCAGTGATTGCCATGCTCAATGGCGTGATGACCTGGTATCGGTCGGGCGGACGCCTGTCGCTGGACCAGGTCGAGCAGATCTATTGGGACATGGTCCGCAAGGCGGTCGCGGTCTGACGCGACCTGCCGCGCGCAGGCTCAATGCGAGGGCCGAATGAAAGTCCCGTTGCGCAGCTCGCGAAAGGCCTGCTCAAGTTCGCTGCGGGTGTTCATCACAATCGGTCCGTGCCATGCGACAGGCTCTTGGATGGGGGCTCCCGAGATCAGCAAGAAACGCACGCCCTCGGGGCCGGCCTGCACGGTGACCTCGTCGCCGTTGCCAAACCTGACCAAGGTTCGGTCGCCGGACATGTCCCGGATGTTGACCTCTTGCCCCGAAATCTCTTTCTCCAACAGAACGCCGGTCGGCTGCGAGGCGTCCGCGAAGGCGGCTGTTCCTTGAAACACATAAGCGAAGGCGCGACGGTACGTGTCGATCTTGAAAGTCTTTTTGACCCCGGCCGGCACCCAGATATCCAGGTACTGGGGATCGGCGGCGATGCCATCCACCGGTCCGGTTTTGCCCCAGAAGGTTCCGACGATTATCCGAACCGAAGTGCCGTCATCATCGGTGACGACCGGAACGTCCTTGCCCTGAACGTCCTGATATCGCGGCGCGGTCATCTTCTGTGCGGCAGGCAGGTTGCCCCACAGCTGAAATCCGTGCATCTGGCCGCGAGAGTCTCCTTTCGGCATCTCCTGATGAAGAATACCTGATCCGGCTGTCATCCACTGCACGTCTCCGGCACCCAGTGTGCCGCCGTTTCCCAAGGAATCGCTGTGCTCGACGCTCCCGGATAGAACGTAAGTTATGGTCTCGATGCCGCGATGAGGGTGCCAAGGGAAGCCGGCGATATAGTCCCTTGGGTCGTCATTCCGGAAATCATCGAACAGCAGAAACGGGTCCAGTTCAGACGGGTTCTGGAACCCAAAGGCTCGGTGCAGCTTCACACCTGCGCCTTCCAGTGTCGGAACGGCTTTGCGTGTTTCGAGGGTAGGTCTGATCGACATCGGATCCTCCTTGTATGACAGACACTATGTGCGTTGTTCGCTGAACCGGTCAATTTGCACGAAAGCACGAGATCTGTGCGAATGAGCACAGCGCGCCGTCACCACTGTTGTCCTGGTCGGAAAGTCTGTTAGGGAGGCACCATACATCGGAGGAGTGAATGCAAGAAGAAGTTCTGGCGACGGTCCAAGCCTCGACGGGGCGACGTTGGATTGGTGTGGCGATGTTGGTCGCGGTTGGTTTTTTGGTGCTTTATGTCGCGATGGTCGCGCCACCCGAACCCAAGTGGCAAGTGTTCTTGTTGGCTGTAGGGGCGGGTGCACTTTGGCTGGCGTATCGGGTCTGGCTGGCGACTGCCGACCGCATCGAACTGACCCGTACGCAATTGCGAACAGGTAGCGGAGAGACAATCGCGGAAATCGGGGATATCGAATCCGTGGAACGGGGAGTATTCGCGTTCAAACCATCAAACGGGTTTCTTGTGACCACCCGTTCGCGCGCAAGTCGTGCTTGGGCGCCGGGGCTCTGGTGGCGCATCGGGCGCCGGGTGGGCGTCGGCGGCATGACCGCAGCCGCCGAGACCAAGTTCATGTCAGAAGTGCTGTCCGCTTTACTGGCCGAAATCGAGTGACCTTCAGCAGCTATCTTCCGAGTGGATGTTGTCGTAGACCCGCGGATGGGTGAACACGAAGTTGTCCATGTCATACTCGTCTCGCGTGATCCACAGTTTGAAGGGCGGACGGTAAGTGTTGCTTGTTTCGACCAGTATCATCCTTCCGTGGTCAGGCATTACCGGAAGCCGTGTTTTGATTTCGTTGATGGTTCCATCGGTCCATTTGGGAAATTTGGTTCCGCGGATGCAGGACCAATGGACAAGGTGTTTGTCATCATCCTTGTCGTATTCCACGAAGGACACCCGCATATGCATCTCCGACCGGTCTGCGACCATGTTTTTGAGAAGCGAGTACAATGTGTCGACGTAAGTCGCGTTGATCGTGCCGCGTTCTCTCGAGATGACATCGGCGACAGCATAAGCGGCCTTCAGGTTTCTGGCGCTTTGATGGTAGCTGTTGAAGAATGTGTAAGACGCCGTGAGCGACCAGAACAGCAACGGAACCATCAAAACGGCTTCGACCGTGATCAAACCATCTTCGCTGTTTTTCAGTCGCTTAAGTCGGCCAAGCACAGACTTGATCGTGAGTTGATTAAGAAGGCTCATGGACAAATACCGTTGTTGCATGCAGTTCATACTGGCCATTGGGGTTCTGACTGACGCCCTGGCCGATAATGGAAGCAACCCAGTTGGGAGCTACTTCCACACAAGCGCGAATGATCATCAGTTCATTCGAGGCTCCTGGCACAAATACCTTCTCTTCGGGTTTTCGGATTGTTGCCGGAGTGTCGGTGCAAAACGGTGTTGCGTTCAGGTTTTCTGCTGCAAAACTTGCAAAAGGGTCAACAGACTTCATTTCCAAGGCCAGGTTTGATGAGCAATCCGGAATGAACCGGGCCTGATCGCAGATCATGTCCTTCAGCAAGTCGTGCGTCCACTCGGTTTTTCCGGGCGGAAGATTGTTCAATCGAACTTCGCGAATGGTCGTGTCCAAAGCCCGCTCAAGGTTGGCGTGGTGGAATGACATCATCCCAAGATCGACGCCTGAATAGGTAACCCACATGAAAAACGGGAACCAGAAAAGCAGTTCGATCGTGGCGCTGCCGTCTTCGGTCCTGCGGAATAGACGCGCCGCTTCGCGCAAACGCCCGATCATTGCGTCAACCTCAGGTTTTGAATGGTCGATCCGATTGAGGAAAAAACGCTTATGATGTCTTTATCGTTGTCTTTTGCCTCGTAGTAGGCTCCATCGTCGCTCACACAGCCTTTGAGCAGCGGTTTGACCCCGTCCGGCGCATCGAATGCGATTGAAAAGATGATGATTTTTTCATCTTTGGCTTTTTGGCAGATGCTCGTAAGGCGTGGGTCTTTCTGAACTTGGTTCAGCACAGTTGTCGAAGTGTTGTACCATTCATTGGCATAGCTGGTTCCAAAGGCAGTTTTAAAGATGTCGTAGATCTTGCCTTTCGGTGTGCGTTCCCACAGCGCGGGCCAGGACAGTTCGACTGCACCAGAACCTTCATCTTTTTTCTCGCGCGATCTCGAGAAGTTGATGTCGTGGCAAACGCCGTAGGAATAGTCGTTGCATTTGTATTGCATGTAGGTGCCCTGACCATAAGCATGGTCCTGTCGATACAAGCGTACCCAGTACCAATCCCTTCTGCTGTGCTTTTCAGCCATGGGGACGTCAATCCAAATGAAGTTGCCGGCTTCGCGGTCATAGACCGAATACTTTTCCTTGTCCGCGTTCCACCAGATATCCGATGTGCCATGGTTGTAGGGTGGGTTGACCTTGTGCTGCTTTGTGTTTTCACCATCAGTCATCAAAATCATGACTTTCATGGTGTCGTAGCCTTTGTTCTGATCCGGTCGATCCTTGAAAATCGAGGGTACTTTCGACTCGGTAACCAGCTTTTTGGTCAGAGGTTGAAAGCTGTCATCCAGCAGCGTAACGCCCCATTTCGCTCCCACGTCGATTGAGGTCCATCCGCTTGCATTCAAGAGGTTGATTTCCTTTTTCAGGGCGACTGGGTCTTTCTGTAAAATGGTGATTTCGCGATGGTTTGTGCTGGTGTTGGGACGACAGATCGTGCTGCTGACAAAACCGTTGTAGGGGCGTCGGTCGCTGCCGTCGCCTATATCGTGGTGAATCGTTCTGGCGAGTGTCGTGCCGGGCGTGACAATACCTGTAACCGGATCCGTGACGTCGAACGCAGTGAAGCGTGTCGTCGCGAAGTCGGCAGAGGCGAAGTCAACACAATTGGCGATACTGTTCGTGCCCTGTGTATTCAGCTTGTTCATCAGGTAGTCAGGTATCGAGACCTGCTCGGAGTACGGCACGATGGAGATGGAAACTTTGCCATCCTCGGTTTTGGCGAACATGTCGTCTATGAACAGATTTGCCGCCTTTTTGAGGTTTTCGAGTTTCGATCCCCGCATCGAGCCGGAAACATCCAGAACCAGCGAGATTTCCACGTTGCCGATGGATTCTTCCGCAACGCTGGTTGCAGCGCTGGCGATTGTTTCAATGCCGCGCCACTTCATGAAATGCATTTCGATATCCATGTCGGCATTTGCTTCGACTCTGCGATAGCCTTTCAGGACCGCAGCGGTTGATCCGCAAACATCGGGTTCGACTTTGGGGTCGCCGGTAAGATACTTGTCCAGACCTTCTTTCTTGAGATAGTCGATCACCACATCTTTTGGGCAAAGTTCCTGATCGAGGTCTGCCGCGGCAAGAACCGCGCGATCAAGAGCATATTGCAATTTGGCGCGTTCACGATCATAGCGCATGACGTCGACCGCAAATCCAGATGCGACAAAAACGATCATGATGAGGAACAGCGTCAAAATGGTCATTGCGCCACTCTCGGAGGTCGCAAATGAGTCATCCTGCAAACCGCGTTTGCCTGCACGGGCGGGCTTCAAGACGTTGTTCCATTCAAAATCGCGCATACCGAAATCCTTTTGCTGGCCAGACGCAATGAAGCCAGTCGTTTTCAACTTGAAGAAGGTAAAGGCGGATCGTGGCGAGATTTGGGCGTAAGCGCCACTATGGTGATATTTTTGCACGGAAACTGGGCACAGTTCGCATGGTTCCAATTGTTTTGTTTCCGCTGGCGGATCAATGTCGGCCAACTCGTAAACACACGCGACTCGTTGGCCCGTTCTGAAAGGTTTGGTTCAGGATTGCCGGGAAATTGCAGATCGTGATTGCAGCCACCCGCCAAGGGTGCGACAAAACGCCATTGCTTCGTCGTCTACCGGCATGGAGGATTCTATGACGACCATCAAGGAACCCAGCTTTCGGGAAAGCGTGGATCTGATGTTCAACAGGGCGGCCGCCCTGATGGATCTTCCGCCGGGGCTCGAGGAAAAAATCCGCGTTTGCAACGCCACCTACACTGTGCGGTTCGGGGTGCGCCTGCGTGGGCAGATGCACACTTTCACGGGCTATCGCTCGGTCCATTCCGAGCACATGGAGCCGGTAAAGGGCGGTATCCGTTATGCCATGGGCGTCCATCAGGACGAGGTCGAGGCGCTTGCGGCGCTGATGACCTACAAATGCGCCCTGGTCGAGGCTCCGTTCGGCGGGTCCAAGGGCGGTCTGCGCATCGACCCACGCAAATACGAAGAGCATGAGCTGGAGCAGATCACCCGTCGGTTCGCCTATGAGCTGGCCAAACGCGACCTGATCAACCCGTCGCAGAACGTTCCCGCCCCCGACATGGGCACCGGCGAGCGCGAGATGGCCTGGATCGCCGACCAATACGCCCGGATGAACACCACCGACATCAACGCGCGGGCCTGCGTGACCGGCAAGCCGCTGAATGCGGGCGGTATCTCGGGCCGGGTCGAGGCGACGGGGCGTGGCATTCAATATGCGCTGCGCGAGTTCTTCCGTCACCCCGAGGACGTCAAGAAGGCGGGCCTGTCGGGGTCGCTGGACGGCAAGCGGGTGATCGTGCAGGGCCTGGGCAATGTGGGTTATCACGCCGCCAAGTTCCTCAGCGAGGAGGATGGATCGCTGATCGTGGGCATCATCGAACGCGACGGCGCGCTGTACGACCCAGAGGGGATCGATGTCGAGGCGGTGCACCATTGGATCGTCAAGCATGGCGGCGTGAAGGGGTATCCTGATGCCACGCACACGGCCGAAGGCGCGGCCGTGCTGGAAGAGGAATGCGACATCCTGATCCCGGCCGCTCTGGAAGGGGTGATCAACCTGTCGAACGCCGAGCGCATCAAGGCACCGCTGATCATCGAGGCCGCGAACGGCCCGGTGACGGCCGGGGCCGACGAAGTGCTGCGCAAGAAGGGCACCGTGATCATTCCCGACATGTACGCCAACGCCGGCGGTGTGACCGTTTCGTATTTCGAGTGGGTCAAGAACCTCAGCCACATCCGCTTTGGCCGGATGCAGCGTCGTCAGGAAGAGGCGCGGCACGAACTGATCGTGAAAGAACTGGAGCGGCTGGACCGCTATCTTGGGGATGCGTGGTCGATGTCTCCGGACTTCAAGGCCAAATACCTCAAGGGCGCGGACGAGCTGGAACTGGTGCGTTCCGGTCTGGACGACACGATGCGCATCGCCTACCAGGCCATGAGCGAGGTCTGGCACGATCGCGACGATGTCGATGACCTGCGGACGGCGGCTTATATCGTGGCCATTGACCGGGTTGCCAAAAGCTACCGGGCCAAAGGTCTCTGACGTCGTGTCAATCCGGCAATCGGGCTTTGACAAAAAGTCCGATTGCCGCACATCCTGCACATGACTTCAGCCTTCGAAATCAGTGAGGGTATCATGCACCAGGTGCGTTCCGGGACTTGGGCCGCGACAATCGGATCCGCGGCCTTGGCGCTCGCGTCTACCGCCGCCGCCCAGCCAAAGCAGGGCTGGACGCCGACTGTGGAAGGGCTGGCCGTCTATCAGGGCAGCGCCGATCTTGAGAATGGCGGTGATTTCAGTGCGTCACGCGCGTTCCTGCGGGCAGGCGGTATCTACAGCTTTGGCAACGGGTCTTTCGCCGGCCTGGTGGCCAGCTTCGGCCAGTTTTCCTACGACTTCGGGCTGCCTGGCAATCAGCCGTGGGACGACATCCGCGACATTCGGCTGAGCGCCCCGCTGCGGTTCACGCTGGACAACGGAGCTGCGGTGATCGTCTCGCCCCAATTGCGATGGGACTATGAGACCGGCGCCAGTGCCTCGGACGGCTTCACCTATGGGGCCTTCGCCGGTATTTCTTGGGCGGTGAATCCCAACTTGCGCATCGGACCGGCATTCGGCGTGTTCTCCGAGGTTGGAACAAATGATCTCGAAGTGTTTCCCGCGCTACTTGTCGATTGGACCTTTGCCGAGCGCTGGCGTCTGAGCACCGGGCGCGCGCTGGGGGCCACTCAAGGCCCCGGTGTCACCCTGGAGTACAAGGCTTCGGAAAGTGTCAGCGTGGGGCTCTCCGTCCGCTCCGAGCGGGTCCGCTTTCAACTGAACGATGACGGGTTGGCACCGGGCGGCGTGGGCGAGGACAGCAGCATCCCGGTGGTTCTGTCGGTCGAATACGCGCCAAACCCCGGAGTTTCGATGGTGGCATTCGCGGGCGCCGAGTTTGACGGAGAGCTGCGGCTGGACAATGCAGCAGGGCAAGAGGTCAGCCGGCAGGGCTATGATACCGCTCCGATCGTCGGCGTTGCCTTCCGTCTGCGGTTCTGAGGGCGATTTCGTTTGCGACCGGTTTGGTCGCGCGTTGACAAGTTCTTGTCGAAAACGGATGCGGAGCCCCGAGCCCGGATTGCTACTCCTGTTGGAAGTTGGTTTGATGCCAGCAAACCCGCAGGGAGATCTGAATGCGCTTTTCCGGCTTACGCGTCCTGAAGGAAGGACTGACGGGCAACAAGGGTTGGACGGCGCATTGGCGTGATCCCGAGCCCAAAGCCGAATACGACATCGTCATCATCGGCGGCGGGGGGCACGGTCTCAGCACCGCGTACTATCTGGCGAAAGAGCACGGACTGACCAATGTAGCCGTGCTGGAAAAGGGCTATATCGGCGGCGGCAATGTGGGGCGCAACACGACGATCGTGCGCGCCAACTATTTTCTGCAAGGAAACTCCGAGTTCTATTCGCATTCCCTCAAGCTGTGGGAGGGGTTGGAAGAGGACCTGAACTACAACGTGATGCATTCGCAGCGGGGCATCATCAACCTGTTCCATTCAGACGGGCAGCGGGACGCGGCCGCGCGGCGGGGCAACATGATGATCAGCCAGGGCGACGATGCCATCCTGCTGGACCGCGATGCGCTGCGCGAGATGCTGCCCTATCTGAACTATGACGACCTGCGCTTTCCCATCTATGGCGGCCTGTACCATCCGCGCGGCGGCACGGCCCGGCATGATGCCGTGGCCTGGGGCTATGCCCGCGGGGCGGACCAGCGCGGGGTGGATCTGATCCAGAACTGCGAGGTCACCGGCATCGACATCGAAAACGGCGCCGTGCGCGGGGTGCAGACGACGCGCGGGGCGATCCGGGCCAGGAAGGTGGGGATCGTGGTTGCGGGCCGGTCCAGCCAGGTCGCGGCGATGGCCGGAATGCGTTTGCCGATCGAAAGCCACGTGCTGCAGGCCTTCGTGACCGAGGGGTTGAAGCCTTGCATCGACCATGTCGTGACCTTCGGCATGGGGCATTTCTACATCAGCCAATCCGACAAGGGCGGGCTGGTGTTCGGCGGCGACCTGGATTTCTATGCCTCCTACGCGGCGCGGGGCAATCTGCCGACGGTCGAAAGCGTGATGGAGGCCGGCGTGGCCCTGATGCCGATGATCGGCAAGGCCCGGGTACTGCGGTCCTGGGGCGGGATCATGGACATGTCGCCGGACGG
>GG704596.1:2898114-3094028 GCA_000161775.1 Ruegeria lacuscaerulensis ITI-1157 | reverse complement strand
TGGACTACGGCGGGTTCAAGGCGGTTCCGGGCTCGGGCAACGTGTTTGCCCATCTCATGGCCACCGACCGGTACCACGAGAACGCGACAGGGTTCCGGCTGGATCGTTTCCGCACCGGGCGCGGGATCATCGATGAAGAGGGCAAGGGCTCTCAGCACAATCTGCATTAGGGGCGGGCCGGGATGTTTCTTTCGAATATTTGTGAAATCCAGGAGGCGCGGCGATGAGGATCACCTGTCCGTATTGCGGTGAGCGCGACCGCCGCGAGTTCTACTATCGCGGGGCCGCCGTCGATCTGGACCGGCCCGCCCCGGATGCCGGACCAGAGGCTTGGGACGATTTCGTGTATCTGCGCGACAACCCGGCGGGCGAGACGCGGGACCTGTGGTATCACGAGGGCGGCTGCGGCGCATGGATCGTTGTGACCCGTAACACGCTGACCCACGAAATTTCGGCGACCGAGCCTGCGTCCGGGGGCAAGCGATGAGGGTCGCGGGCAGGGGGCTGATCGACCGCGGCACTCCGGTCGAGTTTTCCTTTGACGGAATCCGGTATTCGGGCTTTCAGGGCGATACGCTGGCCTCGGCGCTGCTGGCCAATGGCGTGCGACTGATGGGGCGGTCGTTCAAGTATCATCGCCCGCGCGGCGTTCTGACCGCCGGCAGCGAAGAGCCGAACGCGCTGGTCACCATCGGTCGAGGCGCCGCGCAGGACCCCAATGTCCGGGCCACGATGCAAGAGATCTATCCGGGCCTAGAGGCGCGCAGCCAGAACCGCTGGCCCAGCCTGAATTTCGACGTGATGGCGATGAACGATCTGGCCGCGCCCTTCCTGGGGGCGGGCTTTTATTACAAGACTTTCATGTGGCCCCGCAGCTTCTGGGAGAAGCTGTACGAGCCGATGATCCGCCGCGCCGCAGGGTTGGGCGCGCTGTCCGGGCAGGCCAACACCGACAGGTATGAAAGCGCCTATGCCTTCTGCGATCTGCTGGTGATCGGGGCTGGTCCGGCGGGATTGATGGCCGCCCTGACGGCCGGCCGGGCCGGGGCGGATGTCATTCTGGCCGACGAAAGCAACCAGATGGGCGGGCGGCTGCTGGCCGAGACGCTCGAGGTGGATGGCAAGCCGGGTCACGTTTGGGCAGACGAGGTTCTGGCCGAGCTGCGAGCGATGGACAATGTGCGGTTGATGACCCGCACGACCGTGGCGGGTGCCTACGACCAGGGCACCTTTGCCGCGCTCGAACGGGTCTTGCACCATACGGGCGACCGCCCCGCCGGTGCGCCACTGGAAACATATTGGAGGATCGCTGCCCGCCGCTCGGTTCTGGCGGCCGGGGCGCTGGAACGCCCGGTGGCGTTTCGAAACAATGACCGGCCCGGCATCATGACCGCCGGGGCCGTGCGGGCCTATCTGAACCGCTGGGGCGTCGCGACCGGCCGGAGTGTCACGATCTTCGGCAACACCGATGACATTCACCGGACAGCCCGCGACCTGCTGGCCGCAGGCGTCCACGTTGCCGCCGTGATCGACAGCCGCCATGACGGGCCGGTGTCGACCGACTATCCGGTGCTGCGCGGGGCGCAGGTCTGCGGCAGTTCGGGGCGCAAGGGGCTGGAGTCGATCACCGTGCGCCGCGCCAGCGGAGAAGAGCGCATTCAGACCGATTGCCTGGCGATGACCGGCGGATGGAACCCCTCGGTCCACCTGACCTGCCACATGAACGGGCGACCGACCTGGCGGCGTGACATTGCCGCCTTCGTGCCCACGCCGGGCGCCGTGCCCGGGATGCGCACGGCCGGGGCCTGCAACGGCGCGTTCTCGACCGCTGCCTGTCTGCGCGAGGGCATTTCGGCTGCGACCGAGGCGCTGAGTGATCTGGGCCTTAAGGCACCCAAGCCCGAGCCCCCGCAGGCCGAAGATCAGCCCTATGAAATCGCTCAGCTGTGGGCGGTGCCGGGCAAGGGGCGCGCGTGGCTGGATTTCCAGAACGACGTGACCGTCAAGGATGTCAAACAGGCCGCGACCGAGAACTTCCGCTCGGTCGAGCACATGAAGCGCTATACCACGCAAGGCATGGCGACCGATCAGGGCAAGAACTCGAATGTCGCGGCGCTGGCCATTCTTGCGGATGCCACCGGGCGCGCGATCCCCGAGACCGGAACCACCACCTTCCGCCCGCCTTACGCGCCGATTGCCATCGCTGCGCTGGGCGCGGGGGCCGAGGGGGCGGGGTTCAAGCCGCAACGCTTCACCGCCTCGCACAAGGCGTCGGTGGCGCGCGGGGCGCCGATGGTCGAGGCGGGGCTGTGGTATAGGCCCAGCTATTTCCCGCAGCCGGGCGAAACCACGTGGCGCCAATCCTGCGATCGCGAGGTGCAGATGGTGCGCTCGGCGGTCGGCGTGTGCGATGTCTCGACCCTGGGCAAGATCGACATTCAAGGGCGCGACGCCGCGCAGTTTCTGGATTTCGTCTATACCAACACGTTTTCGACGCTGAAGGTCGGGCGCGTGCGCTATGGGCTGATGCTGCGCGAGGACGGGTTCGTCATGGATGACGGCACCACCGCGCGTCTGGGTGACAGTCATTTCCTGATGACCACCACGACCGCCGCCGCCGGTGACGTGATGAAGCATCTGGAATTCGTGCGCCAGGGGCTGCGGCCCGATTGGGACGTGTCGCTGGTTTCGGTGACCGAGCAATGGGCGCAATTCGCCGTGGCCGGCCCCAAATCGCGCGAGGTGCTGAACGGCGTGCTGGACACCCCGCTGGATGATGCCGCGTGGCCGTTCATGGCCTGCGGGCCGGTTTCGGTTCTGGGGGTGCCGGGGCGTCTGTTCCGGATCTCGTTCTCGGGCGAACACGCCTATGAAATCGCCGTGCCCGCGCGGTACGGGGCCAGCCTGTTCGACATCCTGACCCGACGGGCCGAGGCGCTGGGCGGCGGCCTCTATGGGATGGAGGCGCTGAACGTCCTGCGGATCGAGAAAGGGTTCATCACCCATGCAGAAATCCACGGGCGAACCACGGCCTATGACATCGGGATGGGCCGGATGGTGTCGCAGAAAAAGGACTGCATCGGCAAGATCATGTCCGAACGCCCGGGGCTTGAGGAGCCGGGGCGCGAGCGGTTGGTCGGGCTCAAACCCATCGGGGAAAGCCGCCAGTTGCTGGCCGGCGCCCATCTGTATAACGAAGAGGACGCGCCGGTGCGTACCAACGATCAGGGCTATGTGACCTCGGTCTGCTATTCGCCGACGCTGGGCTGCATGCTGGGGCTGGCGTTTCTGGCCGATGGCCCCGACCGTCATGGCGAGATCGTCAAGATGGTGGATCACCTGCGCGGCGTGACCACGCTGTGCGAGGTGACGGACCCGGTGTTCTTTGACCCAGAGGGAGAGCGTGTGCGTGGATAAGCTGAATGCTCAGACTCCGTGTGACGGGCTGCTGCCGCTGACCATCGGAACGGTCTCGGTCACCGAGGTCGACCCGGGCGCGATACATGCGGTTTCGGCCTTTCAAGGGCAGGCCAAATCACTGTCCGAGGCGATGAAGGCGGCGCATGGCATGGCCCTGCCGGCGCCGAACCGCGCCACCGGGAAGTCGGGCGCGAGGGCGGTCTGGTTCGGCCCGGGTCAGACCATGTTGATCGGCCCCGCACCAGATCCTTCGCTGTCCGCCTATGCCGCGGTCGTCGACCAGTCTGATGCCTGGGCCGTGGTGCGGCTTGAGGGCGACGGGGCCGAGGATGTACTGGCCCGTCTGGTGCCCGTTGATCTGCGCCCGCAGAACTTCAAGCGCGGATATACGGCGCGCACGCTGCTGTTTCACATGACGGCGTCGATCACTCGAGTTGGCGAGAAAGCCTTTCAGATCATGGTGTTCCGGTCGATGGCCACATCGTTGGTGAACGATCTGCAGAGGGCAATGGAAGGTGTGGCGGCACGCGGTTAGACTGTTGCAAAGAACTGATTCCAAGAGGACCTTATGCTGCGCATCGCACTTGCCGCCACTCTGCTTGCCTCACCGCTGGCTGCCGCTGAAACCAAGGAAGAAAGCTGCCGCTATCAAGCAGACGTTGTGGCGGCGGTTCAAAAAGCCCGTCTTGATCGCGTGAAAGAACGGGACGTTCCGGAAGCGGTGGCCGAGGCCGGCCCAACCTGGCCCGAGAACTACAACGCCGCGATCCCGTTGATCACCCCGTGGGTCTATGAGCAGAAGATGCGCGACATCCGCAAAAAAGACCTTGGCGCCGCCTGGATGGAGCTGTGCCTGCAGCAGTAATCCACAGGGCCGCGAATTGGCTGTGGACAAAGGCCCGCCGCTCTCTTGGCGGGCGGCCCGGTTTCTGCCATGTATGAAGCATGTCATTGCCCCCTGGATTTCTGGATGAGCTGCGCACCCGTCTGAGCCTGTCTCAGGTCGTCGGGCGCAAGGTCATGTGGGACAATCGCAAGTCCAATCCGGGCAAGGGTGACATGTGGGCGCCATGCCCGTTCCATCACGAAAAGACCGCCTCGTTCCATGTGGATGACCAGAAGGGGTTCTATTACTGCTTCGGGTGTCACGCCAAGGGCGACGCGATCAGCTTCGTGAAGGAAACCGAGAACGTCTCGTTCATGGAAGCCGTCGAAATTCTGGCCCGCGAGGCCGGATTGCCGATGCCCGCGCGCGACCCCAAGGCGCAAGAAAAGCAGGACCATCGGGCGCAATTGGCCGATGTAATGGAGCAGGCGGTGCAGTTCTTCCGCCTGCAACTCAAGACCGGGGCAGGGGCCGAGGCGCGCGCCTATCTGGACCGCCGCGGTCTGGACGCTCAGGCGTTGGACCGCTGGGAAATCGGGTTTGCGCCCGATGGCTGGCAGGCATTGTGGGACCATCTGCGCGGCAAGAATGTGGCCGAGGACCTGATCCTGGGCGCCGGTCTGGCCAAGCCGTCGAACAAAGGCAAAAAGCCCTATGACACCTTCCGCAACCGCATCATGTTCCCGATCCGCGATCCGCGCGGCCGGTGCATCGCGTTCGGCGGGCGGGCGATGGACCCCAATGACAACGCCAAATATCTAAACTCGCCCGAAACCGCGCTGTTCGACAAGGGGCGAAGCCTGTACAACCACGGACCGGCCCGTCAGGCGGCGGGCAAGGGGCAGCCGCTGATCGTGGCCGAGGGCTATATGGATGTGATCGCCCTGTCCGAGGCAGGCTTCGGCGCCGCCGTCGCGCCGCTGGGTACCGCGATCACCGAACACCAACTGCACATGCTATGGCGCATCAGCGACGAGCCGATCATCGCGCTGGATGGCGACACCGCGGGCCTGCGCGCGGCGATGCGGGCCATCGACCTGGCGCTGCCGTTGCTGGTGGCCGGCAAGTCTCTGCGGTTCGCCCTGATGCCCGAGGGCAAGGATCCCGACGATCTGCTGCGCGCCGAAGGCCCGGCGGCGGTTCAGGCGGTCCTGGACGCGGCCATTCCGATGGTGCGGCTTTTGTGGCGGCGCGAGACCGAGGGCAAGGTGTTCGACAGCCCCGAGCGCAAGGCGGCCCTCGACAAGGCGCTGCGCGAAAAGATCCAGTTGATCCGCGATCCCTCGATCCGGTCGCACTACGGGCAGGAAATCAAGGATCTCCGCTGGCAACTCTTCCGCCCGCAGCGGCAAGGGGCAGGGGCTCGAAACTGGCAGCCGAAAGGCAAATGGCAACCGCCAAAGCCGTTGGCAACGCCCGATGCGCGGGCCTCGTTCCTTGCGTCCTCGGAGAATGCGGATATCCGACTGCGTGAAGCGGCGATCCTGGCGACTGCGATCCTCAACCCTCAGGTCGTGATCCAGTTCGAGACCCAGTTGGAGGAGATGGAGTGCCTCGACCCCGAGCTAGCCGCTCTGCGCGATGTCGTCCTGCGCCATGCGATCGACGATCCGGACAACCTGAAAGAACATATTGTCCGAACTTTGGGGGCTGCGCCTCTTGAAAACCTGATGCGCCTTCGCCATGTCGCAGTGATCCCCTGTGTGCGCAAACCGGGCGACGTTGAGAAGGCTCAGATGACACTGGCCGAGGAACTCGCAAAAATCAAAGCGCTCCGGGGGTTGGATGCCGAGATTGCCGAGGCCGAGGAGGAACTGTCAGACGTTACGGACGAGGCATTGACGTTCCGGTTGGCGCAAGCCGCCGAAGAGCGCAACCGCGCAAGCCGCAGCCAGAACGAGGACAGGGCCATATTCGACATTGCCGAGAACGGGGCGCGAATCAATCGCGACGAGAAGGATGCGTTTCAGGCGATCATGTCGGGCATCAAGTTCGAGCGGAAACGCCGCTGAAGTGGTGTTTTCATAAAGCACTGGAAAAGAAAAACGGGTAAACGGGTGGCCGAATCACTTCTACGCGCTAATGATTCGGTTCCATCGAATCACCCATCCCTGCAGGAGCACTGAATGGCCGCCAAGGATACCAACGAGGAACGGAAGTCCGACGACCAGGAACAGGAGATCTCGCTGGACATGAGCCAGGCCCAGGTCAAGAAGATGATCGCCGAGGCCCGCGAGAAAGGCTACATCACCTACGATCAGCTCAACCAGGTCCTGCCGCCGGATCAGGTCAGTTCGGAACAGATCGAGGACGTGATGTCGATGCTGTCCGAGATGGGCATCAACATCATCGAAGACGAAGAGGCCGAAGAGGAAGAGCAGAAGGGCTCGACCGATCTGGTCACCGCCGACAGCAACCGCGAGGTTGCGCTGGCTGGGTCGCAGGCCGAAAAGCTGGACCGTACCGACGACCCGGTGCGCATGTATCTGCGCGAGATGGGCAGCGTCGAGTTGCTGAGCCGCGAGGGCGAGATCGCCATCGCCAAGCGGATCGAGGCTGGACGCAACACGATGATCGCCGGGCTTTGCGAAAGCCCGCTGACCTTCCAGGCGATCTCGATCTGGCACGACGAATTGTTGTCCGAGGACATCCTGCTGCGTGACGTGATCGACCTCGAGGCCACCTTCGGCAACCAGTTGGACGAAGACGGCGACGTGGAAGAACCGGTCGTTGACACATCCAAGGTCCAGGCGGCGAAGCCGGCCAAGGACACGGGCCCGGAACTGGATGCCGACGGGAACCCCATCGCCTCGGATGACGATGACGACGAAGACGAGCAGGCCAACATGTCGCTGGCCGCGATGGAGGCCGCGCTCAAGGATCAGGTGCTGACGACGCTCGAACGCATTTCGAACGACTTCGCGATGTTGTCCGAGATGCAGGACAGCCGGATCTCGGCCACGCTGAACGAAGATGGTTCGTTCAGCGCGGAGGACGAGGCGACCTATCAGAAGTTGCGCTCGGAAATCGTCGAACTGGTGAACGGGCTGCACCTGCACAACAACCGGATCGAAGCGCTGATCGACCAGTTGTACGGCATCAACAAGCGCGTCATGGCGCTGGATAGCGCCATGGTCAAGCTGGCCGACCAGGCCCGGATCAACCGGCGCGAGTTCATAGACGAATACCGTGGTCGTGAACTTGATCCCAACTGGCTGTCCGACATGGCCCAAAAGCCGGGTCGCGGCTGGCAGATGTTCATCGAACGTTCGTCGGACAAGGTCGAGGAACTTCGCAACGACATGGCGCAGATCGGCCAGTATGTCGGTCTGGACATCAGCGAGTTCCGCCGCATCGTCCAGCAGGTTCAGAAGGGCGAGAAAGAGGCACGTCAGGCCAAGAAGGAAATGGTCGAAGCCAACCTGCGGCTGGTGATCTCGATCGCCAAGAAATACACGAACCGCGGCCTGCAATTCCTTGATCTCATTCAGGAAGGCAATATCGGCCTGATGAAGGCCGTGGACAAGTTCGAGTATCGCCGCGGCTACAAGTTCTCGACCTATGCGACCTGGTGGATCCGTCAGGCGATCACGCGCTCGATCGCGGATCAGGCGCGCACCATCCGTATTCCGGTGCACATGATCGAGACGATCAACAAGCTGGTGCGGACTGGCCGCCAGATGCTGCACGAGATCGGACGCGAGCCGACGCCGGAAGAACTGGCCGAAAAGCTGCAGATGCCGCTGGAAAAGGTCCGCAAGGTGATGAAGATCGCCAAGGAACCTATCTCTCTGGAAACCCCGATCGGGGACGAGGAAGACAGCCAACTGGGCGATTTCATCGAGGACAAGAATGCCGTGCTGCCGCTGGACAGCGCCATTCAGGAAAACCTCAAGGAAACCACCACGCGTGTACTGGCCTCGCTTACCCCGCGCGAGGAGCGGGTTCTGCGGATGCGGTTCGGCATCGGCATGAATACCGACCACACGCTGGAAGAGGTCGGCCAGCAGTTCAGCGTGACCCGCGAGCGGATCCGTCAGATCGAGGCCAAGGCCCTGCGCAAGCTGAAACATCCCAGCCGATCGCGAAAGCTGCGGTCGTTCCTGGATCAGTAAACCTCAAAAAAGGCGCCTTCTCCGAGGCGCCTTTTTCTGTTTGTGCAAGGCGGGTATCACGACGTCCGAACGAAACATCAAATTGGCATGAAATCACAAGCCGTTTTTGGCAGGGGGCGCCATATCATTGGTGTCCACTCATGGGACAGGCCGGGGCGAGGTGGCAACGCCGATGACCCTCGGCCACTTCCCGTCCGGCAGCCATGTTACTTGGAGGCCTGGCGATCGATCCTGGTTCTGAAGCCGCCGGGCGCCTGGCCGGTCCATCGTTTGAAAGCCGTCGAAAACGCGGCCTGATCGGCGTAGCCAAGCGCAAACGAAGTTTCGGCCAGCGTCATCCCGTCGCGCAGAAATGTTTGGGCCAGATCGCAGCGCAGGTCATCGACGATCTCACGAAAGCTGCAGCCTTCGGCGCCCAGGCGGCGGGCCATGGTGCGGGGGCTCATGTTCAGTTCACGGGCGGCATCTTCGGCGCGGAGGATGGACCCGGGCAGCGAGCGGGTTATCAATCCCTCGATCTTGCTGCGCAGTGATTGTCTTGCCTCAACATGCTCCGCCAGCAGCCGTTCGCCATATTCCAAAAGGTGCTCGCGCAAGCGCGGGTCATAGGTCGGAACGGGTGTGTCAAGCGCGGGCAGCGGCAACACGATCTCCAGCTTCTCGGCGTTGAAAACCACCGGAAATCCGCCAACCTGGTTGAACGCCCTCTCGTGATGGCCGGCAGGGTGCTGGAACCTGATCTCGATCGGGCAAAGCCTCGTGGCCGTCAGGTTCCGCATCCGTGCCACTGCGGCGAACAGCAGGAATTCCGTACGCCTGTGATAGCGCGAGAAGCTTGCATCCTTCCAATCCGCCTCAAGTGACGCAAAATTTCCCGAAATGCGCATCCGAAACGCCAGGGCCGGATCAATGAATCGGTGAAACCGGGTCGTATTCTCCATCACCTGGCCCAAGTCGCGGGAGTACTTGCTGATATACGCGGTCAGCGTAGAAGCTGACGTGACCTGCAACCCTGTTCTGGCGGCGAAAGTGATGTCTCCCAGGACGTCGCAGGCATTCCGAATGAACCGCGCCTCGACATGAGCGTTGCACGTCTCCGCCGGCGGGGCGATTTCACTCGGGCGAATTGCGCTGAGCCTGAAAACGCGCGCGACGTCCTGAGGCGCTTCGGTCTGCTGCTTCAGGGCCGAGGCCATCACCTGAATTCTGGCTATGTCTACATCCATGCGCGCCTCGGTTTCGTCAGCCTCCCCGAGTATGCTCGGGCTTTCGTTCGTTTTCCAGCTTCTTGCGGATCGGCTTTTCCCTTGGGTTCTTGCGATGTTTGGGAGGGATTTTGGCGACCGGTCACAAAAAGTTGGCAGCAGAACGCATGAAACCGCAGAGGGAATTGACGACTACTCAAGACGTGCCAGGTCGCGTCTTTGGGGAAAGGACAGAGCCAGGTAGGATCACCACGAATACTGTGGCTCCCCGGCACACCGCTCCTTTCTGGTGGGCATGGGCTGCGGTGAAGCGCGGGCCGGGTCAGACAGACCGCGACCCGAAGCTGCCGACTGCAGGCCCGGCGGCCGAATTGATCGTGATCCTCTGTGGGCTGGGCTTGACGTTGAACTAGGATATGTTGTGCACAGCAGCAGGAAAGGTCTCCACCATGAAGCGAATTCTATTTTGCATGTCGATGGCCCTGGCGGGAACAGTGTTGCCGGTGGCGGTATCGGCGGCTCCGAACGGATACCGGACCGAGCCGATCAACAGCACCGATTTCGAGGTCATTCCGCGTACTCGCCAGGATGTCGATGGCTATTGGTGCGCAGCCGCCGATTTTGCGCGGCGCACCTTGGGGGCGGGCTGGCAACAACCCATCTATGTTCTGCGGGGCTATGGCCCCAGTGTGACGACCGGGCGCAGAACGGCCGTGCAGTTTTCGATCAAGCCCCCTGCCGACGGCGTTCCGCAGCAAAACAGCTTTGTGACTTCGGGGTTCCAACCCGGCTACAGTATGTCCGTGCAGGGCGCCAACGCCCGATGCAACGTGCGCCCCTTCGCAAGGTGAAGCCAAACGCAATGCAGACCGAGTTCACGATTCAGACCCGGGGGCAGGGTCTCTATGAGTTCACAGGCGAGGTCCGGGGATGGTTGCGGGCGACCGACGCGGACGGGCTGCTGACACTGTTCGTCCGCCACACGTCCTGTTCCTTGCTGATCCAGGAAAACGCTGACCCCGAGGTGCAGACGGATCTTCAAGCGTTTTTCTCGCGCCTGGTTCCCCCATCGGATGATCCGTCCATGTCCTATCTTCGCCATGTCTACGAGGGCCCCGACGACATGCCGGCCCACATCAAGGCGGCAATGATGCCCGTAAGCCTGTCTGTTCCCGTTCGTCGGGGGCAACCGGCCTTGGGCACATGGCAGGGCGTGTACCTTTTCGAACACCGCAGCGCACCGCACATTCGAAGGGTGGCAGCCCACTTCGCGTGACACATTATCTAGCGGTGGAAATTTCCGACTACCCAAACCCTAGCGGCTCGCCTATAGTTGTGGATAAGTCAGCCACAGTGCTGACAAAAGAGGCGGAACCAGGGACGAGGAGACGGCGGATGCGCTGCCCGTTTTGCGGAAATATCGATACTCAGGTCAAGGACTCACGTCCGGCGGAAGATCACGTGGCCATCCGCAGGCGTCGGTTCTGCCCCGCATGCGGCGGTCGTTTCACGACCTATGAGCGGGTTCAGCTGCGCGATCTCGTGGTCATCAAGACGAATGGCAAGCGCGAGGATTTCGACCGGGACAAACTGGAACGTTCGATCCGTATCTCGATGCAGAAACGTCCGATTGATCCGGACCGGATCGACCAGATGATCTCGGGCATCGTGCGCCGGCTGGAAAGCATGGGCGAGACCGACATTCCGTCCAGCAAGATCGGCGAGATCGTCATGGAAGCTCTGGCGCGGATCGACACCGTCGCCTATGTTCGCTTTGCAAGCGTGTACAAGAATTTCCAGGCGGCCGATGATTTCGAGGAGTTTGTCCACGAACTGCGCCCGCCGCAGCCATCGACGGACGAGTGACCGACACTGACAAGCGATACATGGCGCTGGCCCTGTCCTTGGGGCGGCGCGGACAAGGAATGTGCTGGCCCAACCCGGCGGTGGGCTGCGTCGTCGTCAAGAATGGCCGGATCGTCGGGCGGGGTTGGACCCAGCCGGGCGGGCGGCCGCACGCGGAAACCGTGGCGCTGGCACAAGCCGGTCTTCTCGCGCGGGGAAGCACGGCCTATGTTTCGCTCGAACCCTGTGCGCATCATGGCAAGACGCCTCCCTGTGCGCAGGCCCTGATCGATGCCGGCGTTGCACGGGTTGTTTCGGCGATCGAGGACAGCGATCCGCGTGTTGCCGGCCTGGGGTTCGAAATGCTTCGAGCCGCGGGCGTTGACGTGACGACCGGTGTTCTGGCCGATCAGGCCGCGCGGGACCACGCCGGCTTTTTGACAAGAACCGAGCAGGGGCGCCCCTTCGTTACCCTGAAACTGGCCTGCAGTTTCGATGGGCGCATCGCCACGTCCACCGGGCAAAGCAAATGGATCACATCACCGCAATCCAGACGGGTCGTCCACGCCATGCGCGCGCGGCACGACGCCGTGATGGTCGGTGCCGGGACCGCGCGGGCGGATGATCCTTCGCTGACGGTCCGTGATCTCGGTGTCGCGCAGCAGCCGGTTCGGGTTGTGGTGTCGCGTCATCTGGATGTGCCGCTGCTTGGCCAACTGGCGCGTTCGGCCTCCGAGGTGCCCGTCTGGCTCTGCCACGGACCATCCCCTGACCCCGAGCGCGCCCGTGCCTGGCGTGGGCTGGGGGCCAAGTTGATTCCATGCGCGCTGCAGGATCATCACATCGATCCGGCCGACCTGCTTCAGCAGCTCGGCCAAGAGGGGCTGACCCGGGTGTTTTGCGAGGGCGGTTCGGCTCTGGCCGCCTCGCTGTTGGCCGCAGACCTGGTCGACGAACTGGTTGGGTTCACGGCAGGGATGGCCATCGGGGCCGAAGGTCTGCCGGCGATCGGTGCCATGGGGCTGAGTGAACTGGCGGATGCGCCGCGCTTCGACCTGGTGGAGACGAAGATCGTTGGTCCGGACGTTTTGCAGGTTTGGCGTCGTCCGATGCGCTAGGTCAGTCAGCGCCAGAGCGGCGCGTAGGTGGCAAACACTCCTTGAAGCTTCGACAGAAGCCTGTTTGCGATGCCGGTGGGTGCAGGCTCATTTTGGGCCAGATGCTCAATGGCAACTTCGACGGGGCAGGCGGCGCCGGTGATCGGGTCGAAGTATCGCGGATAGTCGATCAATGCGGCATGCACGAGGCCAAGAATGGAAGGACGCGCCCCGCGCCGCGCGGGAACTGAACCCAGATCGGTCGTCAGCCCCCAGCCTGCATAAAAAGGAGCGCCGAGTGTCGTGACCTTGAGGCCTCGCAAAAGGGCCTCGAACCCAAGCAGCGACGTCATGGTCCAGACCTCGTGCACATGGGCAAGCACCTGGGCCGGGTCCACATCGTGCAAGACGACATCGGCCACGTCATTGGCGTCGGCCTGACCGTCGCGCAGTCCGGCCTCGACATCCGGGTGCGGCTTGTAGATCAGTATCGCCTCGGGATTGGCGGCACGGACGGCGTTCAAAAGATCGATATTGGTCCGGACAGAACCGGCCCCCAGTTGGATCGAGGCATCATCTTCAACCTGCCCGGGCACCAGAATACGGTGTCCCTCGGGCAAGGGCGGGCAGGGCCCCCCGGTGTTGTATTTGCTCAACCCCTCCGAGACGAGGCGCTTGACCAGACGGCGCGCCCGCGCTTCCTGATCGGGGCGCAGGGTTTCGCGTGCGGCAATCCAGTCCTCCAGCCGGCTGGGCCGGGTCGGGTCATAGTAAATTCCCAGATCGTCGGTGACCAGCGACAATGGAGGCACCAGTTCTGCCCCCAGCCCACGCGAGCGCAGGAAACCATCTTCGATCCTCGTTACACCTTCGGCCGCCCGAGCGCGGCTGGCCCAGACCATGTGCGGCCGATCCGGGTTGGGCGGTCTGGATGCGGTAAAGCGGAGTTTGCGCCAACTCCCGAAGCATCGTTGCATGTGGCGGCGTTTCCAAAGGCGCATTCCCGATGCGGTCCAACCCAGCCGGTCCTCGCGCCAGGCACGTGTTTGTGCTTCGAGTGTGTCGAGCACGTCTTCCAGTTCACACAAGCGATCGCGGAACGGTTCGTACCATTTGGGGTACAGAATCATTGCCGCTGCAAAAAGCTGTGCTCGGGTAAGGTTGCGCTGACGGCGTGCAGGCGGCCGATCATCTTGCGTCAGTCCCCAACCGGCATAGAAGGGCTGGCCGAAAACGCGAGGTTTGTGCCCGGCGAGTATGGCGTCGAACCCCAGTTGCGAAGACAGCGTGTACACCGCCACAGCCCCTTCCATCAGGTCCCAGGGATTGACCCGATCCCGCAAAATCGTGACGCGTTCCGTTTCTGCTTCGGGCCCGAAATGACCGGGCCGGTGCCCCAGCGAGGTTTCGGGGTGCGCTTTGATTATGACTCTGGAGCCGGGGTTTTCCTCTTGTGCGATGGCCAGCATCTCGCGGAACCGGGCCATGTCGCCGCCGCTGGCGGATACCGAGGCATCCCCCCGCGTCTGATCTACGACCAGGACATAGCCGGGATCAGGCGGAGGAATATCCGGGTCGAACGCGGCGTATTTGGTCAAGTTCAGTTCGCGCATGCGCAGGATGGCGCCGCGGGCCCGATCCAGCAGCGCAGTGTCATCCAGCGGATGTGTGGCCAGCAAGGTTTCCAGATCGGAGGGGTGCGCCGGATCAAAATGGACACCGGACCGGTCCACCAGCAGGCCCAGAGGGGGCTCTTTTTTTCGCCCTGGGTGCAGCGATCTCAGGAAAGCATCTTCGATCCGCACCAGCGGGGCAGCCCGATTGGCGGCAACGCGCTCGCCGCGATGGGCCGTCGGGCTTTGCCCCCAGACCCCGACACTGTCTCCTTCGCGCGGCAGGCCGAGGGCGATATCAAAACCCGACAGCGACAGAATGCGCCGAACCCTGCCTTGAGTCAGAAAACCGCCATTGTAGACCAGCAGCCGTGTGCGTCGGTCGGACTCGGCACTGTCGGCCCAAGGTTGCATCCATCAGCCGCCGGTCAGCGTGGCGACGTTGGCAACAGGTGTCAGTCCGCCGGCGATCAGAGAAATGGACTTCGTCCATTGGGCATAGGGCGCTTCGGTCACATAGATCGTGTCGTCGTCACGGATGACGAAGTCCCGGGCAACGAAGAGCCCGTTTGGCGCCGTCAGGTTCAGTACATAGATCATCCGCTGTTCGCCCTTGAGGTCCGCCCGGCCCATCACTTTGCGCGCGATATCCTCGCGCTCGTCGCGCAGAATGAAAATTCCTGTCGGGTCGGATGACAGGGATTGCAGTCCGCCCACCTGCGCCAAGGCCTCGAGTGCAGAGAGGTCCTGGCTGTCGAACGCAACCCGCGACTGCCCGCCCGTCGCGCCGAGCGCGATATAGGATCGGCTGTCCTGCTCGACCAGGATGCGGTCGCCGCCGCGCAGCGCGATATCCATCTCCGGGTTTCGGAACAGATCGTCATACCAGACCGTGCCGCGCTGATTGCCGCGGATCACCGTAATCAGCGCGATGTCCGATGCAACCGAAACGCCTCCGGCGCGGGCCAACATGGAAGACAGAGTGCGGGTGGGACGTTCGATTGGATAGATGCCCGGCGCTCCGATCGTGCCGGTCAGCGAGACAGTCGCCCCGTCGCCGGCGACCCGCCGGATCTGAACCTGTGGGTCCGGTGTCTGTTCCCGCAGTTTGTCCGCCACCAGCGTTCGAAGCTGCTCGGGCGTATTGCCGGCGGCCCGCAGGCGTCCGGCATAGGGAACGAAGATGAAGCCTTCGCTGTCGACCTGCACCTCGTCGAGATTTGTTGCCGGCCCCGTCTCTCCTGACAACAACCCGTCATCGACGTTTTCCCAGATGGTCAGGCCCAGAACGTCACCCGGTCGGATCGTGTCGGCGGTGATGTTCTGAGCGCTTCTGAAATCCTGTGAGAATCCGTATTTCGGAATCGCCGCCGTAACCTGGGCGACCCGATCGTCCACCTCGACAACGAACGCATTGCCGCCGTTTTCCACCGATCCGGCAAGAATTTCGGACTTGTTCGGGCCGGATTTGGGAAGCTGGCACGCTGTAAGCAAGCCGATTGCTGCCATAATGGACAATCCCCGGATCCATCGAGTTGGGAAACGATTCACTGTCGGATTTCCTCGATCTTTGTTCGTTGGTGTTTTGGTTGCCGAGACGCTAACGGTTCCTCGCCGCAAATTCCAGAATTCGGGGGCAGGTTTCATTCGACGATCTGCAACTGTGGCGCGTTGGCCGCGCTCTCGGCCAGCATGGATTGGTACGGATCGCAGGGGCTGAGCATCCGGTCCACCACGCGACGCAGAATTTGCCGTCGGCCGCGTCTTGAATAGAAGCCTCCGGGTATCTGGCTGGTATCCAGCAGAAACTGCCGAAAAGCCTGATATGCCTTGGCGTCCGGGGGCTTGGGGTGGGCAAAGAAGTCTTCGACGGGCTGGTGCGACACTAGCTCGGGCTTGTCATAGACCGAACGTCCGAACACCCGCAGGGGTATGCCGCGCCAAAGGGCCTGCTGCCCTGCCGTCGAGTTGATGGTCACCGCCGAATCTGCGTGATCCATGAGGCGCGCAAGCTTGCCGCCGGGAACATGGTGTACACGATCGGCTATGCCCAGACGTCGAGCGATCTCACGAACGCGCTTGTGCAGAGGTTCGCGATGGTTTTCCAGAGGGTGCTCCTTGATCACCAGGTGATGATGGGCCGGCGCTCCACGGGCGAATCCCTCCATCACAGGTATCAAGAATTCCGTCGTGCTCGAGAATTCAGAGTGCGCCTGAACCGAACTGTCGTGGCCCAGTTGCAGCAGGACCAGGTGATACGGAAATCCACCCCGCCGGACCCGTGTGGTGGCCCAGGACCGCAGCGCGCGGTGGAACGGCATCAGCATCAGCCGTCGGAAATACAGTCTGAACTCCTGCGAGACCGGGATGTCGCGGTGGGGGCGGAAACTCCGGTAGCGGCCATTCATGAAAAGAACGAACCAATGATAGACCGCGCCATAGAAAACATGTTGGTACATGTCCCCCCAATGGGCTGGCGGTGGTGGCGCCGGAGTAGCAGACCGCTGCAATGCAGCCTGCATCTGCGCAATCTCCAGTTCCATCAGGCGCGAATTTCCGTTTGATCCATCGCGCTCGTATGTGACCCACCATGGGCGCAGATAGCCCTCCTCGAACACGTGAATGCGCAGTCCTTGTGCCTTGGCGATCTTGATCGCGTGGGCGTGGATCGGTCGCACGTCTCCGTACAGCACCAGGTCGGTCGCGCCATGGAGGTCGATCAGTTTCTGCAAGGTGGTGGGCCAGCCCTGCAAGGTTCCGCGATAGGGGATATAGCTGGCCTTGTCGAACCAGAAGGCGCGATCACCGGCGTTGAATCCGACCCGCCACACCTTGGCCCCGGACGCTTGCAGCATGCGGCCCAGTGCATGGAAAAATGGGCCATGCGGCCCCTGCAGAAACAGGAAAACGCGGCCGTCTGGGGCTGGATTTGGGGGCTTCATGCCAGCTGCTCGATCTTCGGACTTGTCATGTTCGTTGCCCAAACTATGCCTGCTTGTCGTCTGACGGGCAAGGCAGGGCTTGCCCGCGCGCCTCATTGGGCTTACCTCGGCGGATGACAAGGTCAGATTGCGCGCAGAGGATTAACAAATGTTCACAGGGATCGTCACCGACATTGGCACCATCATCGAGTTGGAGCAGCAGGGCGATCTGCGGGCGCGGATCAAGACGGGCTACGATACCGCGGGCATCGATATCGGCGCCTCGATCGCCAGCGACGGGGTCTGCCTGACCGTGATCGCGCTGGGCGATGACTGGTATGATGTGCAGATCAGCGCCGAGACGGTTTCCAAGACCAACCTGGACGGCTGGCAGGTGGGCAAGCGCGTCAACCTGGAACGCGCCCTCAAGGTGGGCGACGAGCTGGGCGGGCACATCGTCTCGGGCCATGTGGACGGCGTCGCCGAGGTGATCGCCGTGGCGGACGAGGGCGACAGCACCCGGGTGACCCTGCGCGCGCCGCGGGATCTGGCCCGTTTCATCGCGCCCAAGGGCTCGGTCGCGCTGAACGGCACTTCGCTGACCGTGAACGACGTGGACGGTTGCGATTTCGGCATCAACTTCATCCCGCACACCAAAGAGAACACCACCTGGGGCGACGTCAAGGTGGGCGACCGCGTGAACCTCGAGATCGACACGCTGGCCCGTTACGTCGCGCGGCTGTCGGAAATGACCTGACGCCGGACGAAACGCCGCGTTAGACCCGTGCGGATTCGTTTGCGGACTGGCCTTTGCGCCCGTGCTGGTCTATCCCGCGTTGCAACACCTGCTCTGTGAAAGGCTGCCCCATGAGCTTTGAAACACCCGGACCGGTCGAGGCCCAGCTGCGCGACGCGATCAGCCCGATCGAAGAGATCATCGAAGAGGCGCGCCAGGGCCGGATGTACATTCTGGTCGACCACGAGGACCGCGAGAACGAAGGCGACCTGGTGATCCCGGCGGAATTCGCCGATGCCGAGGCGATCAATTTCATGGCCACCCATGGCCGCGGGCTGATCTGCCTGCCGATGACGGCCGAGCGGATCGACCGTCTGGGCCTGCCGATGATGGCCGTGAACAATTCCTCGCGGCACGAGACCGCCTTTACCGTCTCGATCGAGGCGCGCGAAGGCGTCAGCACCGGGATCTCGGCCGCCGACCGGGCGCTGACCATCGCCACCGCGATCAACGAACAGAACACCATGGCGCATCTGGCCACGCCGGGCCATGTCTTTCCGCTGCGCGCCAAGCGGGGCGGGGTGCTGGTCCGCGCCGGCCACACCGAGGCCGCCGTGGACATTTCGCGCCTGGCCGGGCTGAACCCCTCGGGCGTGATCTGCGAGATCATGAAGCCCGACGGCACTATGGCCCGGTTGCCCGATCTGGTCGAATTCGCCAAGGAGCACGGGCTGAAGATCGGCACCATCAGCGACCTGATCTCTTACCGTGCGCGCCACGACAATCTGGTGGTCGAGACCGCGCGCCGGATGGTCACGTCGGAATATGGCGGCGAGTGGGAGATGCGGATCTTCACCGATCAGACCCACGGGATCGAACATGTGGTGATGATCAAGGGCGACATCAGCACGCCCGAGCCCGTCCTGACCCGCACCCATGCGCTGCACGAGGCTTCGGATATTCTGGGCCTTGGTCCGAAATCGCCGCAGGAACTGCCGCGCGCTATGGAAAAGATCGCCGCCGAAGGGCGGGGCGTGGTCTGCCTGTTCCGCAACCCGCGTAATTCGTTGTACGCGGCCGAGGACGAAGGCCCGCGCACCATCAAGCAAACCGGTCTGGGCGCGCAGATCCTGTCCAAGATGGGCATCAAGGAACTGGTGCTGCTGACCGACTCGCCGCAGACGAAATACCTGGGTCTGGACGCCTTTGGCCTGTCCATCGTCGGGACCCGCTCGATTCTCAAGGATGACTGAGCATGGCTGAGCAAGACAAACACGGCGTTCTGCCGACCCCGAAATTCGATGACCCGGTCAAGCTGCTGATCGTCGTGGCCCCGTTCTATCGCGCCATCGCCGACGACCTTGTTCGCGGCGCCAAGGCCGAGATCGAGGCCGCCGGCGGCAGTTGCGAGGTGGTCGAGGTGCCCGGTGCGCTCGAGATTCCGACCGCGATTGCCATGGCCGACCGCCAGTGCAACTTCGACGGCTATGTGGCGCTGGGCTGCGTGATCCGGGGCGAGACTACCCATTATGAAACCGTCTGCAACGATTCCAGCCGGGCGATCCAGCTGCTGGGCCTGCAGGGGCTGTGCATCGGCAACGGCATCCTGACGGTTGAAAATGACGCGCAGGCCGAAGTGCGCGCGAATCCGGAAAAGATGAACAAAGGCGGCGGCGCAGCGGCTGCGGCCTTGCATCTGATCGCGCTCAGACGTAAGTGGGGCGCTTCGAAAAAGGGCGTCGGGTTCAAGCCGCCGTCCGAGTCCATCCTCGTGGCGGGCGACAGCAACGGATCAACGACAGCATGACCCAGACAGACACGCCGAAACCGGCAAACCGGAAACGCCTGATGAAATCCGCCGCGCGGCTGTATGCCGTGCAGGCGCTGTTCCAGATGGAGCAGTCGGGCCAGACGACCGAGCAGGTGGTCAATGAGTTTCTGGATCACCGGTTCGGCGCGGTCTACGAGGGCGACGAGATGCTGGAAGGCGACAGCGCGCTGTTTCGCAAGCTGGTGGATGACGCGGTGAACTATCAGGCGCCGATCGACCAGATGACCGACCGTGCGCTGGTGGCCAAGTGGCCGATTTCGCGTATCGACCCGACCCTGCGGGCGCTGTTCCGTGCGGCCGGGGCCGAGCTGAGCCAGAGCGACACGCCGCCCAAGGTGGTCATCACCGAATTCGTCGACGTGGCGCGCGCCTTCTTCCCCGAAGGGAAAGAGCCGAAATTCGTCAACGCGGTTCTGGACCACATGGCCCGCGAGGCCAAGCCCGAGGCGTTCTGACGCGCCACGGGCGATTTTACCCGGCATGAAATTGAGCTAGACTCCTTTCGTGTGAAGGAGGTGCTTCATGCCGAAACTGATCCGTCTTTACATTACCCAAGTCGCACTGGGATTCGTGATCTCGGCTGTATTTGTCGCGGTGCTGCTGCTGTTGAATGTGGCCAATCTGCGTCACCTAATCACCGGGTCCGACATTGGCTTTGTCGCGCTGATCATGATCTGGTTCATGAACGGGATCGTCTTTGCGGGCGTCCAATTCGCCTATGCGATCATGAGCATGGCCGAAAAGCCCAAAGGCCCGCGCGGAGGAACCCCGGTTGCGGTCAAGTTGGAACCCGTGCGCGTCGAAGCGCGCCGGTCGTGACACGTGGTTCCTGTCGCTTGCAAATGGTCTGCCCCTGACATTTGATGCGCAAGCGTATCGAATAGTCCATGAAAGACCGATTCCTTGCCCAAGCCAAGTTATGAAGACGTCATCAATTCGCCGGCGTTTCTGGATGATCTGTCAAGTTTGAATCAGGCGATTGCCGACGGGCTTAAACAAGCTGGCGAGCCAGTCGCGATCAATGGAAACGTGTGCTATGCACACATGCAGGAAGACTTTCACACATCCGATCTGGCGCCATCGATGGAGCCGAAACGGCGTGCTCTTCACCGGCTGGCACAGGAAAGCAATTGTTTTGCCGAGGTCGGAGTGGCGGGCGGTCACGCGGGTCTGTTGGCGCTGCATTCGAACCCCGGTTTGAAGTATATCGGCATCGACCTTGGACAGCGTTTGCGCGCCTCGTGGCCGCCGGTCGATATCTACGTGCCGATCGCATTCCGATGGTTCGAAAAGCGATTCCCGGATCGCGTAAAGTTCTACCTCAGGCCGGCGATCGAAGGGCTTGAGCAGGCGGTTCAAGATCGGCCGTTCGGCCCGATCGACCTGTTGCATCTGGATGCGCAGAAGAACAGCAGGATCGCCGAGCTGGATGCGGTCTGGCCTGGCCTGGCTGAAAGATGCTATTTGATTCAGGGCGACAACCGAAACGGCCATGTGCAGGCAAGCTCGGCCCGTTTGGTTGAGCAAGGGCGCGCGCGGTCGGTCAACCTGATTGGGCAGGAAACCCTGCACAGCGCGAATTTCGGCCTTTTGGAGACCGGTCCGGGCGTTGCGCGCAACGGACTCAGCCTGGACGGGCTTGCCCATCAGCGCATTCTTGTGTGCGTGTGCCATCAGGATGATGAAACGCTGTTTGCCGGCTCACTTCTGGCGCACCTCAAGGGGCGTGCCGAAATTGTCGTCGCAAGCTTCTTCCGGCCTGCATCCAACCGTAGAGACACCGACACGCGCGAGGCAGCGATGCAAAAGGTGTGCGACATGATTGGTGCCACCCGGGTGCAACTGCCCTTTGCGGTCGAAAGTGATTATCCGAGGCTGCGCCGTTTCATTCGAATGCCAACCGGCGATGGCTTGCCAGAACCCGAAATCGTCCGGCCATTGCGCCGCCATCCGTTGTTTGGACTGTTATCTGGATCTGCCTATGCGTTGATGAAGCAGTTCGCGCCCTCAACCGTCATTGCGCACAACCGGGTCGGTGAATACGGACATATCGAGCATGTGTTTCTGCATCACGCCGTCGGTCAGGCTGCGGCCCGGTACGCGGACGCGCAGCTTTTGACGTTCGGAGTAAATTTGCCGGCGGCGGATCTGACAGTGCCCAGCCTGCCGGATCAGAAAAACAGGATGTATGACTGCTATATGCCGCAGTGGAATGGGCGCAGGCTTTATGATTTTGCTCTGGATGACGAAACCTTCGCACGGGTCGATCCGCAGGGCTTCGCCTGATCGGAAAGCGGCGGGACCACCAGGCAACCGTGCGGTTTTGATTCCCGAGGACCTGTATGTACAGGTGGGCGCCAGGTAATCAGGCCAGGACCTGAACAGAGCCAGCTCCCTCGGAATTGCTTAAGGCCACCGGAATGCTACCGGTCACGAGAAGGGCAGAACCCGCCAACCGCCTAACTAGGGTGCGGCGGACGTTTGCGCAAGGGGCGAGGCGCGAACTCTTGGCAGTGCGCGTATTCCATGCCCGTCCTGATCCTGCCCCATTGATTTTTGTTCTTCTATTGTTCACATTTCCTGAATGACGCTTGATCTGCAACCCGGACAACGGCTGGCGCGGGGGGTCTCCCGGCACCTGGCGACTCATGGTTTTGTTACCATTGAGGAATTCGTGCCGATGCGCGGTTTGCGCGTCGATGTCATGGGGCTGGGTCCCAAGGGCGAGCTGTGGGTGGTGGAATGCAAATCCACCCGCGCCGACTATCAGTCGGATGCCAAGTGGCAAGGTTATCTGGAGTGGTGCGACCGGTTTTTCTGGGCCGTAGATACTGATTTTCCGACCGAGCTGTTGCCGCCGGAAACGGGTTTGATCATCGCCGACGCTTACGACGCCGAGATCATCCGCATGCCACCCGAGGCGAAGCTGGCGGCGGCCCGGCGCAAGAAGATGATCCAGAAATTTGCGATGGATGCCGCGCGACGCCTGCAGATGCTCCGCGACCCGCGGCTGTGAGGCTCAGCGCTTGAGAGCCCGGGCGGCCTGCGCGGCAGCGCGGATCTCGTCGGCGATCTCCTCGGCTTCCTCCGGGTCGAAATCCATCGGGATTTCAAGACTGTCGGCCTCGACGAACAGGCGGACCATTCCTTGATCGGTCGGGCCGATCTGCAGGTTTGCTTCGACGTCGCGTTCGGTGTTGATGCCCATTTTCGCCTCCGGAGACTGAGCGCTTCTGCTAGCCTGCAATGGGGCGGGAATCAAGCCGAGTCGCGAGGGCAGGCGGTTGAACGGTATCGTGGTCAGGTCATATCAGCCCAGGGATCGAGATTGGGTGGTTGAGTGTCATGGAACACTTTATTCCAGAGACGAGGGAATTGACGACAGTTTTGCACCGTGGTTCCAACCATACTTGATGAATTCATGAGCGATCATGATCCATCCTGTGAGCGGGGCTGGATTGCCGAACGGGGTAGGGAGCGGTTGGGAAACATTTTTTGCGTCGCCGAGAATGCCAGTACGGCCAAGCTGCGTCTGTTTCTGCTGGCGCCAAAGGTCCGTGGCCAGGGTTTGGGTAGAAACCTTCTGTTTACATGCATGGAGTTCGCAAGGTCGGGTACATGCGCGTAGTATTGTGGACCACGAAAGTCACCGGGCGGCCTGCAGGTTGTACAGGGCGAATGGATGGCGTTTGCTTGGCGGCAAACCGGTACGGTCTTTCGGGGTCGATCTGGTGGAACAAAGCTGGGATTTTCGTTTCCAAGGCCCTTGCAATCCCCCGGCAGCTTCGTTAAATCGCCCCTCACGAGTGCCGCCTTAGCTCAGTTGGTTAGAGCGCTGGATTGTGGATCCAGAGGTCCCCTGTTCAAGCCAGGGAGGCGGTACCATCTTCCTCCTATGAAATGCCACGCAAAGATCCGGTTTTGATGCCTTGGGCAGTTGACGGAATCCAGGCCCGGGCCTGCGTGAATCAGCGTTTCGTTAGAAGTTTTCGTAAACTATCTGAAATGATCGCGGTAGCTTGACGGCGATGGCTTGCCTTGGTCGAACTTAGGTGCTGTTGCTGAGCCATGTGCCGGCGCGCCGACCTCGCTTCGGGTCAGGGTGCAGCTTCGCATCATTTTTTGCGTGTGTTTCGCCTGCGGACAATTCCCTCCTCGCGGCGACGCTTCCGGTTGTGTAAGAAAGGTGCAAAAGGCAGTTCGGGAACAGGCATAAATGTCTCAGACCATTACCGTATTCACCACGATGAAGAACGAAGGCCCGTATATGCTGGAGTGGGTCGCATTTCATCGATTGTTGGGCGTCGATCATTTCCTGATCTTCACCAATGATTGTGAGGACGGGACCGACGACATCGCTCGCCGACTTCAACAGATGGGGTTGGCCACGCATGTTCCGAACGAAGTTTCCGAGGGCGGCAACCCGCAGCACCAGATGCTGCGTCGCGCTCGTCGCCACCCACGGACCAAGGCTTCCGATTGGCTGCTGTGTCTGGACGTGGATGAATTCTGGAACATCCGTTGCGGTGACAACAGTTTCCACGCGCTGATCGCTGCGGTCGAGCAAAAGGCTGGCCAACCGGTGGATGCGATTTCTTTCGCGTGGCGGCTGTTCGGCAGCTCGGGCAACATCAGCTTCGATGACCGGCCCGTGACCGAAGGGTTCACGATGGCCGACAATGAATTTCCCTATCATTCCGGCCGGGCCTACGGCCTGAAGACACTGTTTCGCAACAACGGCAAGTTCAGCCGGTTCGGGCCCCATCGTCCCAAAGGCATCGAAGAAGGGCGAGAGCACGAGGTGGCATGGTCAGATGCTGGCGGAAACCTGTACCCTGCCGACAAGGTGGGGTGGCGGGCTTGGCGCGGGTTCGAACATACGTTCGGGCGATTGCACCACTACTCGGTACGGTCCCTGGATGGGTTTCTGGTCAAGCGCGACCGCGGAAGAACCAATCATATCAAGGTGGATCAGGGGCAGGCATATTGGCTGGACATGAATGCCAACAAGGTGCCGGACAGCTCGATCCTGCCGATTGCCAAACGCGCGGCGCCGATCCTTGACGAACTCAAGGCCGACCCCGAACTGAGCCGCCTTCATGCCGAAGCCTGCGACTGGCATCGTGCCAAGATTGCCGAAATCAAGATGCGACCGGACTGGGTCGATTTCCGGTCGTGGCTGGCCGACAACTTGGTGTGAACACCATGTCCCGCGATCTGCCAAAAGAGCAGCTCAAGCCCGAACATCCTGACCGCAAGACAGGGTATGAACGGATATTGACTGATCCCGCGCCACCTTGGTTCGTCGAAATTTATCCCGGTGGTGACGGCACCGGTTTCCTTCACAAGCTGAACCGCCATTCGGCGCTGTTTCACCAAAGGGATCCGTCGCGACTGGTTGTCAGCTTTGACAACATCGCCAACGCCAATGATCTGTCTTTTGCGCGTGAGCCGTGGGGCTGGAAGTTCTTTCGAGACGAGGGCTGGTCACATCTGGGCATCTTCGCGCGCACCAAGGCGTGGTTCCGAGACCCCGAGATCATCGACTATTTTCAGGAAAAGGCGCGAGAGGGGTTCTTCGAGCAGTTCGATCTGGTCGTATTCGCCGGCGCGTCCATGGGCGGCTTTGGCGCACTGACCTTTTCAGCGCTGGTTCCCGGTGCGATCGTGATCGCCTTCAACCCCCAGACCACGTTGGATGAACGTTTGGTACCTTGGGAAACACGATACCGGTTTGGTCGTGTTCAGGATTGGGATCTTCCATTGGGTGACGCGGCTGAATGCGTTGGAATGGCTCGGAAAGTTTATGTCTTTTATGACCCCTTCTTTGCGCCTGATCGGCGTCACGTTCAGCGGCTGAAGGGGGACAATGTCGTTCCGCTGAAGACCTGGTTTTCCAACCATTTCGCAGCTCCGATGCTGCGCAAGATTGATGTGCTCAAGCCGACAATGCAGCAGGCCATGACCGGCACGCTTGAGCCATCCGAGTTCTATCGAAGGATGCGCGCGCGCCGTCGGCTGCCCATCTATATGCGCGGGATCGAAGCTGTTGGTGAGGA
The DNA here is from genome assembly GCA_000161775.1 of Ruegeria lacuscaerulensis ITI-1157. Classification (GTDB taxonomy): domain Bacteria; phylum Pseudomonadota; class Alphaproteobacteria; order Rhodobacterales; family Rhodobacteraceae; genus Ruegeria; species Ruegeria lacuscaerulensis. Next base: position 3,068,300 of record GG704596.1, on the reverse strand, counting down.
ACGGCATCCCAAGCTTGTTTTGGCCGCCCGCCAGAGATTCCGGGCGCTTCGCCGGCGGGCCGCTGCTGCCGGAGACGCATCATGACCCCAAAACGTGGTGTGTTCATCGGTCAGCGCAAAGACCGCATGGGCGCGCGCCTGCTGATGATGCTGACCTGCATCCGTCTGGCCGAGGATTTCGGCACGGGCTATCGCGTCAACTGGTTCCCGCAAGGAGCGGACGCGCCCGAATTGGACCACCCCGAGGAATTGTTTGATCCGGATTGGATGGCCGGGCATTTCCTGGATCAGAACGCTTATGACGAACTGTCAAAGGATGCTTTGCCGGTCTGGGCCTTTCAGGGCGACAAATCCCCGGAACGGCTGAACGCGCATCTGGCATCCGGCCGATCCGTCGTGGTCGAGGAAGGGTTCGAAGTTCTGGCGTTCCCTTGGGAGGACATCGAAGAGATCCGCCCGCGGTATCGCGGATTCATCCGTCGGATCGGCTTCACTGACCAGATGCGCGCGGTCATGGATCTGGCCGATGCCAAGCTGTCGGGGCAGGGTGTCTCGGCCTATCATATCCGGCGCGGAGATATCCTGAACGGACTGCCTTGGAAGCACACGACCTGGCCCGCAAAAATAGAGCCCGAAGAGCTTTACGAGGCCCATCTGGACAAGATGAAGGGCCGACCGGCCATCATGTTTTCGGATCAACCCGAATTGATCGCGCGGTTCCGGCAGCGTTATCCGCAGCTCATGCAGATGTCGGACATTGCCGATCTGTCCGGGCTCACACGCGCGCAGCGGGACTTTCTGGAACTCTATGCAATGTCACGGGCCGATCAGGTGATTGCCCCGTTCATTTCCGCGTTCTCCATGGCTGCAGCGCGCATATCCGGGCAGCAGCGCCTGGTGTTTCGGGACGTGCTTTCCAAGGACGAGATCGCGCGGGCCAATGAAAGGGTCATCCAGCGGGTCGCCAAGGGGCCGGGTGCCTTCCTGAACCCGTCAGAGGCCGCGCATGTCTACGCGAAGGCCGTTCAATACCTGTGCGCGCAAGATCGCATTCAAGAGGCGTTCGACCTGTGCCAGCCCATTCTTGCAGCCGGTGCCGAGAATGCTTTCTTGCCGCTTCTGCAGGCGCTCAACGCCTTCTACCTCGGGCGTTGGAAAGACAGCGACAGCCTGGCACAGGCCGGTTTGGAAAATCCGCACCTGTGGCCCGAGGATTTTGCGGTGCTGTGTGCCCTGCGAGGAGCGATACTTGGCGCTCAGAAAAAACGTTGGGCCGCCGGTCGGTATTTCGCAAAGGCCTTTTGGATCAAACCTTTACGGCCGGATGTTGTGGTGCTGGGATCGCGTATGCTGTACCGGGACCAGTTGCCTTACCGGCAGTTTCCGCCGGTGGACTGGCGGCTGCAAAGACGGTTGCGCCAACGCCGCTTTGCCCCGTTCAACAATCTTTACCTGGTGCAGCACAAGGTCATCGCCCGCCAGCCCTGCAACTTTGACATGATCTTGCTGGACTGGTCCGATCTTTCGTTGGACCAGCGGGCGCGACGGTTGCCGGACAGTCCGGCGCGGCTCGGGTCGCTTGAGACTGCAATACGCGCTTTGGACGATGTGCCCGACGATGATCCCGCAGTCATGAGCCTGATGGCGATTTTGCAACACCATACCGGCCAGTTGCCGGTATCCAAGGCCATCGATATCACTCGGAAGATCGTGGCGGGGTCTCCTGAGAATGCGCTTTACAACAAACGCCTGGCCGATCTGTTTCTCGCTGCCGGAGAGACGCGGCAAGCGCGTCTGTCGATGGCGGAGGCTTTGGCCTGTGATCCTGACAACCCGTTCCTGGTTTTCGCCATGGGCCGGATGTTGCAACGGATTGGGGCCATCCAACAAGGCGAGCAACAGATACTTCACGCTGCTGAGTTGGACGAAGCAACCGCGGCGATTCAGGGCGCGGCAGGCCAGATTCAGTTGAAGCGCGGCAACAATGCCCAGGCCAAAAAACTGCTGCAGCGCGCCGTTGAACTGTCCCCCACCTACAAGCGTTTTTCCAACCAACTCAAACGGGCGCAGCGTTGAGATGCGTCGTGAACCACCAAGAGCAGTTTCGCGGCATTGCGGGTATCAGCCATGCAAGGGCAGATTGCGCTTGGTCTGCGCGGGCAATGAAAATAGTCTGACACGAAAACGCTCGCCCTTGCCGGGACTCTTCGGCAGGGCGGCATGATCAGAGGCAGTATCGAATGGTCCAACCTGAGCCCCGCTTTGTGAGTGTCACCCCAATGAAGAACGAGGGCCCGTTCGTTCTGGAATGGGTTGCGCACAACCTGGCGATCGGCGTCGATCAGATCGTGGTCATGACCAATGATTGCACAGACGGGACGGATGCCTTGCTTCAGCGACTGGACGAACGCGGCATTCTGACTCATGTCGACAACAATTCGGCCCGCGCCACCAGCCCGCAGAAACGTGCCTATAAACGGTTTCTGAAGATGCAGATTGCGCGCCCGCAGGATTGGATCATCGTGATCGATGCTGATGAGCACATCAATATAAAGACAGGCGACAATACGCTGAAATCATTGGTAGATGCCATTCCGGATGCGCGCATGATCTCGATGACCTGGCGGTTGTTTGGAAATGCCGGCGTGGTTGGGTACGAAGACCGCTTCCTGTCCGAACAGTTTCGTCGCGCAGCGCCGGAAAACATGCCTCGTCCGCCGCAGGCCTGGGGGTTCAAGACGATGTTCCAGCGCGAGCTGTGGAACGTGATAGGGGTCCATCGGCCGAAACGCCCGACCGTTGAAGCCATGGCAGACTGCCATTGGTACAACGGCTCTGGCCAGCCAATGCCCGAGCGGTACTTTACCAGCAGTTGGCGATCGGCCCGGGATTCGGTCGGATATGATCTGGTGCAGGTAAACCACTATGCGTTGAAGTCCTGTGAAAGCTATCTGGTCAAGAAAGTACGCGGTCGTGCCCATCACACCGGTGATAGCCTGGGTCTGGATTACTGGAACATGATGAACCAAAACGCGGTGGTCGACACGTCAATCGACGCAATCGCCGAGCGCAAGCGAGCGCTCTATGACGACCTGCTGAAAGACACCGAAACCGCACGGCTGCACCGGCAGTCCTGCGCCTTGCATCGCGAACAGATCGCCAGTCTTCTGGACACACCAGAAATGCGGGCCTTGATGCAGCAGATGACTGCCAATACGGGCTCCGGACGGCCGGAGCACGCCTGATGCTGTGGTTGCACTTGGGGATGCCGAAAACCGGAACAACGGCTCTGCAGTCGTTTCTCCGGAATAACGCGGCCGTGTTGTCGGATGCCGGTCTTCGATACATGGAGGCCGGGCGCCAGCGCCCCAACAGCGGCGAGCGTCCGAAGGTCAGCCACAACATAATGGCCTTTCACATGAACCAGTCGTCGCAACCCATGGATGACTTCCGCGAGGCGATGGGCCGCGAATACGAAGAGCACGGTGAGAAGGCATGCCTTGTGTCGTCCGAGATGTTCTACAACGCCGACCTGGTGCGCCTGGCGCAAGTGTTCTCGGAAATCCCGGTGCGCGAGATTCGGATCGTATTCTACTGCCGCCGCTATTCCGACTTCTTCGAGGCCGACTACAAGCAACGAGCCAAGAACGGCCGGCTGCCGGCGGATGGCTCGGGCTTTGTCCGTGACCGGTTGGCGGCGATTCGGGCCAACCCGGACGGGCACAGCTATGCCGGGGCGGTCAGCCGCATCCGCGCGGCCTTTCCGGGCGTCGCCATCGTGCCGCTGCTGTATGAGCGAGCGGAACTGACCAATGGCAACGTCATCGACGATTTCCTGTCACGGCTAGGGGTGGCGCCGCCACCCGGGTGTTCGACCGACCTGCCGGCCAACCCGTCCTTGTCGCGGGTCGCCAGCGAGGCCTTCGGCGTGGTGACCCGGGCCATCGGGCGCAAGCGCAGCCGCCAGTTGCGCCGTCAGGCGGTGAGTGATCCGGTGATGATTCGCCGACATGACGTGTTGGAACCTGATGAGCGCGCCTGGCTGGATGACTTTCTGGCCGAGGCTGACGAAGGGTTCCGGCAAGAATTCTTTCCCGATCGCAAGGTTTTGTTCTCTCCGGTCCGCCTGGGTGCCGAAGACCAGCGGTTCCGCCGCGACAGCGCCGAAGAGGTCGCTGCTCTCAAGCAGGCAGCGGAAATCGTGTTCCGCATGGCGCTTGATGTCTGAGGCGCTTCAATCCAGCGGAATCTCCTGCCGCTGGCGTCCGGTGGTCTTGTCGAAGATCAGGATACGGTTGTCATCGGTCACCACGGCGAACCAGTTGCTGCCGATGGTAACGGCCTGGGCGCGGGCGCCGTCGGGCAGTTCGATCTGATCGGGCAGGGTGGGGGTTCTGTCCGATAGGCGGATGACAATCAGGGCGAATGTCACTAGAACGCCGCCAATCATCACCGCGGTCAGCAACATGACCATGCGGCGCAGCAGGCGCAGCTGAGGCGTTTCCTGCGGTTCTTGGGGATCTGAAGGGACAGTCATGGGCACCCGGACAATTGAATTCGTGATCGCGGAGGCTCCGCCGCCCCGCCTTGATAAGGCGCTTTCGCGGGATGTGCCAGCAGATGAAAGCCTGTCGCGCACCCGGCTGGCCCGCCTGATCGAGGAGGGCGCCGTTGCGGTGGACGGCAAGCTCGTGACCGATGCCAAGGCCAAGGTGGCGGAAGGAGCGGCTGTCTGCATAACCGTGTCCGAGGCGGACGAAAGTCATATCGGCCCCGAGGACATTCCGCTGGACATCGTGCACGAAGATGCCGACCTGATCGTGATCAACAAGCCTGCGGGCCTGGTCGTGCATCCGGCGCCGGGGTCCCCCAGCGGAACTTTGGTGAATGCGCTGCTGCATCACTGCGGCGATGATCTGTCCGGCGTGGGCGGGGTCAAGCGGCCGGGCATCGTGCACCGGATCGACAAGGATACCAGCGGGCTGCTGGTGGTTGCCAAATCGGATGCGGCCCATCAGGGGCTTGCGGCCCAGTTCGAGGCGCACAGCGTCGAACGGTATTACCGCGCATTGTGCTATGGCGTGCCCGATGCCAACGATCCTCGGCTGCGCGGCATCAAGGGCGTAAGTTTCGAGCCCGGCAACGTGATGCGGATCACCACGCAGCTGGCGCGGCACAAACACGACCGGCAGAAACAGGCCGTGCTGTTTCACGGCGGTCGTCACGCCGTCACGCGCGCCCGGGTCGTCGAAGTGTTCGGGCAGCCCGGCGCGGTGTCGCTGATCGAATGCTGGCTGGAAACTGGGCGAACCCATCAGATCCGGGTGCACATGGCTCATGCCGGGCATGGTCTGGTGGGCGACCCCGTCTATGGCGGCAAGCGCAAACTGTCGGCCCGGTCCTTCGGCGCGGATGCGGCCGAGGCGGTGCGCAGCTTTCCCCGGCAGGCGCTGCACGCAGCGGTTTTGGGGTTCGAACACCCCGTGACCGGCGCTGGCATGCGGTTCGAGGCCCCCATCCCGCAGGACATGCAGGCCCTTATTTCGGCGTTGAAACAACCCGCAAAGTCTCGTGACTAACGCATTCTTAGGTTTCCTTTATCAATCTTTAATCCCACACTGTTAACACCTGCCCTTGAATGGTCCGAAACATGGCCCCATATCCATGTTAAGGACATAAACATTGGTCCAAAGGGACGTGAAACATGGCAAATTACAAAAACCTCCCCGTGCCCACGCCTGAAGGCGGGCTGAACCGGTACCTGCAGGAGATTCGCAAGTTTCCGCTGCTGGAACCGGAAGAGGAGTACATGCTGGCCAAGCGTTGGGTCGAGGATCATGACACCGAAGCCGCGCACAAGCTGGTGACGTCGCATCTGCGGCTGGCGGCCAAGATCGCCATGGGCTATCGCGGCTATGGCCTGCCCCAGGCCGAGGTGATTTCCGAGGCCAATGTCGGTCTGATGCAGGCCGTGAAACGGTTTGACCCGGAAAAGGGCTTCCGTCTGGCGACCTATGCGATGTGGTGGATCCGCGCCTCGATCCAGGAATACATCCTGCGGTCGTGGTCGTTGGTGAAACTGGGCACGACGTCGGCGCAGAAAAAGCTGTTCTTCAACCTGCGCAAGGCCAAGGCGCGGATCGGAGCGCTTGAAGATGGCGATCTGCACCCCGACAACGTCAAGCAGATCGCTCATGATCTGGGCGTGACCGAAGATGAAGTCATCAGCATGAACCGCCGCATGTCGGGCGGGGATGCCTCGCTGAACGCCACGGTCGGGTCCGAAGGCGAAGGCACCATGCAGTGGCAGGACTGGTTGGAAGACGAAAGCGCCGACCAGGCCGGAGATTATGAAACGCGCGAAGAGCTTGAAGTGCGCCGCGAGTTGCTGGCCGAGGCGCTCGAGGTGTTGAACGACCGCGAAAAGGACATTCTGACCCAACGGCGGCTGATGGATCAGCCCGTCACGCTGGAAGAGCTGAGTTCGCAATACAATGTCAGCCGCGAGCGCATCCGGCAGATCGAGGTGCGCGCCTTTGAAAAGCTGCAGAAAAAGATGCGGGAACTGGCGCGGGAAAAGGGGATGCTGACCCCGGCCTGATGCGCCAGGCCCGACCAGAACAACCGGCCCTGATCTCTCTGGGCCGGTTTTTTCGTGCCGTTACTCCAGCTGTTGACGGAATACCCGCACCATGTTTTCGCCCATGACCTTGCGGATCTGCGCTTCGGTCAGGCCTTCGTCCAACAAGGCCGAGGTCAGCGCGGCCAGTTCCGACGTGTCGAACGCGGTCTCGACCGAGCCGTCATAGTCGGACCCCAGCGCGACATGGTCTTCCCCGACCGTCTCGATGGCCGCCTTGATCATTTTTGCAATTCCCGCCGGGGTAATATCGCCGCAGGTGACATCCGCCCAGTATCCCATCCCGATGACACCGCCGGTCGCCGCGATTTCCTTCATCACGTCATCGGGATAGTTTCGCTTGACCGGGCAGAACCCGTGCAGACCGCCATGGCTGACGATCAGCGGCTCGTCGTCATGGCCAGCACGTCGCGCGCCACTTGCGGGCTGGAATGGGCAGTCGATCACCACCGGGCGCTTGGCCAGTTCGGCACTACCTGCTGTCAAATTCGGTCAGACCCGTGTTCGCGGTGCCATGCAGCGAGCCGCCCAGTTCGTTGTCAAAGAAATGCTGCAGCCCGAACACCCTGTGTCCGGCATCGAAAATCGGGTCGAGATTCGCCAGATCGCCCTCCAGCGGATGGGCGCCTTCGATCCCCAGAATGCCGCCCACGACCTGTTCGCCGCGCGCGCGGGCCTCAAGCACCGCGTCCAGATCCGCGCGGGTCTTGATGATTTTCAGATGCCCGTCCGAGGCGGCCTCGAACCGGTGCAGTTTCTCGGCCTGATAGATTGCGCGTTCTTTCAAACTGTCCCAGGTGCGCAGCGGCCATAGCTGACCGATGGCCAACAGCGTGATGTTGTCGAATGCCTCGGCCGAGTTTGCCTCGTAGTTCTGCCCGGCCGGCGACTTGGTCACGGCGGTGAACACCTGCAGCGCCACGTTGCCTTCGATCAGCCGGGGAATATCCACCTGGCCGCGGGTTCCGCGCTCGGTCAGGTCGCGGCTCCACAGCAGCGGGTCGGCATGCAGGTCGCCCACGATCAGGGTTTCGTGCAGGGCCGCTGCGGTGTCGGACAGCGGGTATGGGTCGTGGTCGATTACGCTGTTGCGCGCGCCTTCGACATAGGCCGGCACGAATCCAAAGAACACCACGGCCCCGATGACGATCGCGGCCAAGACAAGGCCTGTCAGCCATTTCAGCAGTCTTTTCACGTCTTTCCTCCCCAAGCGTTTCCCGCAGCTTACGAGGTGAAACCGACGAGAAAAGCCTGACTTGGCGTCGCTTGGCTGGTACTAGGGGCGCAACGGGTGTTGGCGCAAATATTTGGTGCGCCGAACGCGATCAGATACGGAGGACACAATGCACAAGTCGGTTCAGTGGGGAATTCTCGGGGCGGCGAAATTCGCACGCCAATTCATGGGTCCGGCGATCCACGCTGCTTCGGGCGCGCGGCTGGCGGCCCTGGCGACATCGGATCCCGCCAAGGCCGAGCCGTTTCAGGACTTCTGCCCGGACCTGAAGGTGTTTGACGACTATGACGCGCTGCTGGCCTCGCCCGAAATCGAGGCGGTCTATATCCCGCTGCCGAACCACCTGCATGTGGAATGGAGCCTGAAGGCGCTTGAGGCCGGCAAGCACGTTCTGTGTGAAAAGCCGATGGCCATGCGCGCCGACGAGTTCGACGCCCTGATCCACAAGCGCGACCAGACCGGGTTGCTGGCGGCCGAGGCCTATATGATCGTGCACCACCCGCAGTGGCAGCATGTGCGCGACCTGATCGCCGACGGCGCCATCGGGGATCTGGTTCATGTCACGGGCGCGTTCAGCTTCGACAACCGCGCCGACACCGGAAATATCCGCAACCGCGCCGAAACTGGCGGCGGCGGGCTGCGCGATATCGGCGTCTATGTCATCGGGTCGGCCCGTTTTGCGACGGGGCAGGAGCCGGACATCGTGCAATCGGCCATCCGGTGGGAGGACGGGATCGACACGTTCACCGAAATCCGCACGCAATTCCCGGGCTTTACCTATTCGGCCTATGTCTCGATCCGCATGCATCCGCATCAGGAAATGGTCTTTCACGGCGAGCGCGGCCTGATCCGCCTGACCGCGCCGTTCAACGCGCGGGTGTTTGGCGAGGCCCGGGTGGAGTTGCATCGCCCGGGGCTTGAGGTTCTGGCGCGGCGCTTCCCGGCCGACGATCACTACAAGTTGCAGGTCGAGGCGTTTTGCCGGTCCATTCGCGCGGGGGACGACTACCCGTGTCCGCTCGAATTCTCGCGCGGGACGCAGGCTATGATCGACCGGGTGTTCGACAGAGCGGTTTCGCTCTGACTTGCGCGACGCACCATCGCGGGCCTAGACTGGCCGGCGGCTGAAACGGAGGAGACCATGGCCGGAGGCTGGGCGCGTGACGGCGCGGTAAGTGAACAGATCGAAGCGTCGATTTCCGACGAGCTGGCCCGGATGCAGGCGCGCAAACGCCCTGTGGGCGAAAGCCTGACCCATTGCGCGGAATGCGAGGAGCCGATCCCGGAAAAACGGCGACAGGCCATTCCCGGCGTCAAACTGTGCCTCGAGTGTCAACAGGAGCGCGACGGCGCGAAAAATGCCCGCGGCGGCATCAACCGGCGCGGGTCCAAGGACAGCCAGCTGAAATAGGTCGGTTGCGATCCGCTCAGCGACGTGGGCCTTGCCGGCGTTTTCGCAACCAGCGGACGAACAGCTGCACGTCCATCGCGGCGACCATGATCCCCAGCGGGATCATCCAGAACCCCACCACCGGCAGGAATCCGAAAATTCCGCCGATGATCAGCAGGATTCCCACGACGAAACGCAACCCACGCGGAACCTTCTGGCGGATGCGGGCGAGCGCCGGGCGCAGCTGCGCCTTCAGCGCGGCCCAGCGCCCGGTCTTGGGTGTCACTCTTCCATCGCCTCCAACTCGTCGATGAAGCCCGAGATCATCGACAGGCCCTTGTCCCAGAATTTCGGGTCGCTGGCATCCAGCCCAAACGGTTCCAGCAGTTCCTTGTGGTGTTTGGAACCGCCCGCGCGCAGCATCTCGAAATATTTGTCTTCGAACCCGTCCGCGCCGCTTTCATAGACCGAGTACAGCGCGTTCACCAACCCGTCGCCGAAAGCATAGGCATAGACATAGAAGGGCGAGTGAACAAAGTGCGGGATATAGGCCCAGAATGTCTCGTACCCATCCATGAATTCAAACGCCGGGCCAAGGCTTTCGGCCTGAACGCTCATCCACAGGGCGTTGATGTCGTCCGGCGTCAGTTCGCCCTCGCGGCGGGCGGCGTGCAGCTTGCACTCAAAGTCGTAGAAGGCGATCTGGCGGACCACCGTGTTGATCATGTCCTCGACCTTGCCGGCCAGCAAAACCTTGCGCTGCTCGGGCGTTTCGGCCTGATCCAGCATCTTGCGGAAGGTCAGCATCTCGCCGAAGACGCTGGCGGTTTCGGCCAGGGTCAGAGGGGTCGAGGACAGCATCTCACCCTGACCGGCGGCCAGCACCTGATGCACGCCGTGGCCCAACTCGTGCGCCAGCGTCATCACGTCGCGCGGTTTGCCCAGATAGTTGAGCATCACATAGGGGTGCACATCGGTCACGGTGGGGTGCGCGAAGGCGCCCGGGGCCTTGCCCGGTTTCACCGCAGCGTCGATCCAGCCTTTCGAAAAGAACGGCGCCGCGATCTCGGCCATGCGAGGATCGAAGGCGGCATAAGCCTCCATCACGGTCTTTTCGGCGTCTTCCCACGGCACGGTGCGGGTGTCCTCCATCGGCAGCGGCGCGTTGCGGTCCCAGACCTGCATCACATCCAGCCCCAGCCATTTGCGCTTGAGCTCGTAATAGCGGTGGCTGAGTTTGGGATAGGCGGCCACGACTGCTTCGCGCAGGGCTTCGACCACTTCGGGTTCGACATCATTCGCCAGATGCCGCGCGGTCTGCGGGGTTGGCATCTTGCGCCAGCGGTCGATGATTTCCTTTTCCTTGGCCTGGGTGTTGTGAACGCGGGCAAAGATCTTGATGTTGTCCTGGAACACGCGGGCCAGTTCGCGGGCCGCAGCCTCGCGTTTGGACCGGTCCTGTTCGGTCAGCAGGTTCAGGGTGCCTTCGATGTTCAGCTCTTCGCCGTTCACGGTGAAGGTCAGCCCCGCGATGGTTTCGTCGAACAGCCGTTCCCACGCGTCGCCGACCACCCCCAGATCATGCAGGAATTTCTCCAGCTCGTCCGACAACTGGTAGGGCTTCATCGCGCGGATGCGGCGGAAGACGGGCTCGTACCGGGCCAGGTCCGCGTTGGCCTTGAAATGGGCGGCCAGCACGTCGTCGTCGATGCGGTTGATCTCGAGCGTGAAGAACACCAGCGGCGTGGTGAACAGCGTGACCTTTTCCTGCATGTCCGACAGGAACTTGGCGCGCTCGGCATCGGTGGTCAGCTGGTAATAGCGCAGCCCGGCAAAGGACATGATGCGCCCGGCGACGGCGTTGATCTTTTCGTTGCGCTGGACACAGGTCAGCAGCCCCTGCGCGTCCAGATCGGCCAGCTTGCCTTCGTAATCAGCGGCGAAACCCGCGCATTCCTGTTCCAGCCACTCAAGATCGCGGGTCAGTTCCGGCGCGTCCTGTCCGGTGTAGAGGTCGTCCAGGTTCCATTCCGGCAGGTTGCCCAGGTTGTCGGCGCCGCCACCGGCATTTGCGTCTCGGACGGGGAAGGGAAGCTCGTGCATGAAACACCTCGATTGTCTGCGTTGGATCACATCTAGGCGCAGGGCGCCCGGATCACAAGCGGACGAAGTGTCAGCGCGTCATCGCAAGTTCGGGTGTCTGTCCGTTGGCGGCGGCCGAGAAATGCGCGGCCATCTCCTCGAACACGGGGCCGCGGACCTCGGGCGGTTCCATCATCACCTCGTGTTCGCCGTCGGGGATCTCGACCAGTCGTCCACTGGGCCAGTTCGCCATGCGTGCTCGGATCGCCTTGCGGTCCACGATCTGTTCGTGGCTGCCAAGATAGGTCAGGCAGGGAATGTCTGGCGCGGTCTGCGCCATCAGCCATTCACATTCGTCCAGCGCCTCGCGCAGCCAGATGGTGGAGGGCGCGCCCAGAGCCAGTTCGGGATGCGCCTTCAGCTGATCCTGCATCATCCGGTACATTGCCGGATCGCGGGTCAGAACGTTGCCTTCGAACGGCTGGGTCAAAACATAGCTTTGCAGCGACGTGGTTGGCGGCGTCTTCTCACCCAACCCGAACCGCGGCCCCCAATAGGCGGTCAGACGGCTGAGCGGCTTCATGAGCGGGGTGAAGAAAATGCCCCACATCGGGCCGGTGAAAGCACAAGCGGCGAAACTGTCGGTTTCCAGCACCGCCCGCATGCCGATCGCGCCGCCCATCGAGTGTCCGATCACGTGCCAGGGTTTCGGCAGGTCCAGCTGTTCAGCCAGTTTCAGCGTTGCGCGTACGTCCTGCTGATAGTCGGTGAATTTGTCCACATGGCCGATGCGCGGGTCATCCAGCAGCCGGTCGGCCAGACCCTGTCCGCGCCAATCCACGGCCAGAACGGCAAATCCGCGCCGCACGAACTCGCCCGCCGCATTGCCGTATTTCTCGATATATTCCGTGCGGCCGGGAAAGATCATCACCGTCCCGGTCGCCTCACCCTCGGGGCGCCAGTGGCCCACGCGAATGCGTGTGCCGTCGCTTGTGGTCAGCCAATGCGCGGCGCCGCCGGCGGGACCGCCGGCCACGTCTTCAAAGAAAGGGGCCGGCGACAGTTCCATCAGGCCAGCACCGAGGCAAGTTTCATGGCGACACCCATATCCCCGTCAACGCTCAGCTTGCCGGACATGAACGCGCCCGTGGGGTTCAATTCGCCGCTGAGGATCTGCTCGAACGTTTCCGCGTCGGCGCTCAGGGTGACTTCGGCGTCTTCGTCGCTGACCCGCGCGCCATTCGCGTCCAGCACGATCGAGCCCAGATCGGCAATGGCAAACTTCGCCGACGAATCGAATTCGCCGCTCGACAGTTTTTCGTTCAGCGCGGCTGCGGCTTTTTCAAGAGTGTCGCTCATGGTCTTCCTCATTTGTTGGTGCGCCGTGAATGGACATCCGCGGTCGCAACGCTACACTGGACATTGTTATGGGCATTGCAATCAACAATCTCAAAGGTACCGTTGCGGCATTTGCGGTCCTAGTCACGTTTTCCACCAGTGGCGTCGCGCAGCAAGCCGACCTGCGCGACGAGGCCGAGCTGCTGCGGCAACTGGCCGAGGCGACGCCGCAGCAGGCCATCGGTCTGGATCGGCAGTTGAAGGCGCTGTGGTCGCAATCCGGTTCGGCTGCGGCGGATCTGCTGCTGGAGCGGGGGCGCGAAGCGCTGGAGCGGGGCGACATCGAAGCCGCGCTGGATCACCTGACAGCGCTGACCGATCACGCGCCCCACTTTGCCGAGGGCTGGCACGCGCGGGCCTCGGTGTTTTTCGGGCTGGAACGGTTCGGCATGGCGGCGGCGGATCTGGAACATGCCCTGACCCTGAACCCCAACAATTACCAGGCCATTTACGGGCTGGGTCTGATCTTCGAGGTTCTGGGTCAGCCCGAGCAGGCCTATGAGGCCTATTCCCGCGCGCTGGCTATACATCCCCATCACGAAGAAGTAACCAATGCCGTGAATCGGCTGAAACCGCAGATCGCGGGCAAGGCGCTCTAAGGTCCGGGCAGGGGGCAAAGGTGAACGGGTCATCCCGAATCGTGGCCGTTCTTGGCCCGACCAACACAGGCAAAACCCACTATGCCATCGAACGCATGCTGGGCCACCGGACCGGTGTGATCGGCCTGCCGCTGCGGCTGCTTGCGCGCGAGGTCTATGACAAGATCGTCGCCATCCGTGGCCCCTCGGTGGTGGCGCTGGTCACGGGCGAAGAGCGCATCGTGCCGCCGCGCGCGCAATACTGGGTCTGCACGGTCGAGGCGATGCCCGAGGGAATGGGCACCGATTTCGTAGCCATCGACGAAATACAACTGTGCACCGACCCCGAGCGCGGCCATGTGTTTACCGACCGACTGCTGCGGATGCGTGGGACGCACGAGACGCTGTTTCTGGGTGCCGACACGATGCGCGGCCCGATCGCGGCGCTGGTGCCGCAGGCGCAGTTCGCCCGGCGCGAGCGGATGTCGCAACTGGTCTATACCGGGTCCAAAAAGATCAGCCGCATGCCCCCGCGCAGCGCGATCGTCGGGTTCTCGGTCGAGAACGTCTATGCCATTGCCGAGCTTCTGCGGCGGCAGAAGGGTGGGGCGGCCGTGGTCATGGGCGCGCTCAGTCCGCGCACGCGGAACGCGCAGGTCGCGCTGTACCAGAATGGCGAGGTCGACTATCTGGTCGCGACCGATGCCATCGGAATGGGGCTGAACCTCGATGTGAACCATGTGGCGTTTTCGTCCCTGTCCAAATTCGATGGCCGGCGCATGCGGCCGCTGGCCCCGAACGAGCTGGCCCAGATCGCCGGGCGCGCCGGGCGCGGCATGTCGGATGGCACCTTCGGCGTGACGGGTGAGGCATCGCCGCTGGACGAGGGCGTGGCGCAGGCCATCATGGACAGCCGCTTCACGCCGATGAAAAAGCTGAACTGGAGGAATGCCGCCTTGCGGTTCGGCTCGGTCGATGCGCTGATCGACTCGCTCGAGGCCGGTCCGGACAACGAACACCTGGTCAAAGCCCGGCCCGCCGACGATCTGAACGCGCTGAAATCGCTGGCCCAGGTGCCCGAGGTTGCGGCCCGTGCCAGTGACGGCCCGTCGATCCGCCTGTTGTGGGATGTTTGCCGAATCCCCGATTTTCGCGGCATCAGCCATGCCGAACATGCGGGCCTGCTGGAAACGATCTTCGGGCATCTGCACGAACGCGGCACCATCCCCGAGGATTTCCTGGCGCGCCAGATCCGCCGGATCGACAGAACCGATGGCGATATCGACGCGTTGTCCAAAAGGTTGGCGTATATCCGCACATGGACATATGTTGCGCAGCGAAACGGCTGGGTGCGCGACGAATCGCATTGGCGCGCGGAAAGCCGCGCTGTAGAAGACAGGGTGTCGGACGCTTTGCATGAACGTCTGACACAAAGATTTGTGGACCGGCGTACCTCTGTTCTGCTGCGCCGGCTCAAGCAGAAGGAGGCCCTTTTGGCCGAAGTGAATGACAAGGGTGAAGTGACCGTCGAAGGCGAATTCGTCGGTCGTTTGGAAGGTTTCCGGTTCATCCCGGACAAAAGCGCGCAGGGAACCGAGGCGAAAGCGCTCAAATCGGCCTCGCTGCAAGCACTCGCGCCGCAATTCCATCTGCGTGCCGATCGCTTCTACAACGCGCCCGATACCGAAATTGATTTTACCGAACAGGGCGGCCTGATGTGGGGCGAATATGCCGTCGGCAAGCTGGTTGCCGGGGCCGAACCGCTCAAGCCGATGGTCGAAGTGTTCGTGGACGAGGCCGCAGGCCCGGACGTTGAACAGAAGGTTCAACGCCGCCTGCAACACTTCATCGACCGCAAGATTGCGGCGCTGTTCGAACCGCTGCTGAACCTGTCGCGCGACGAAGAGCTGACGGGCCTTGCCCGGGGTTTTGCCTTCCGCATGGTCGAGGCGCTGGGCATCCTGCCGCGCGCCGGCGTCGCGCAAGAGGTCAAGGATCTGGACCAGGACGCCCGCGGCGCTCTGCGCAAGCACGGCATCCGGTTTGGCCAGTTCACCATCTTCATGCCGCTGTTGCTGAAGCCCGCGCCGACGCGCCTGCGTCTGGTGCTGTGGGCTCTGGCCAACGGCCTGCAGGAGTTCCCCGAGGCTCCGCCGCCGGGCCTGGTGACGGTGCCCGTCGCCAAGGATGCGCCCGAAGGCTATGACACCATGTGCGGCTACCGCAACGCGGGCGAGCGGGCCATCCGCATCGACATGCTGGAGCGTCTGGCCGACATGCTGCGCGCCGAAGACAGCCGGGGCGGGTTTGAAGCCAAGCCCGATATGCTGTCGATCACCGGCATGACATTGGAACAGTTCGCCGACCTGATGCAGGGGCTGGGCTACAAGGCCGAGCGGGGCGAGCGGCCCAAGATCAAACCGGCACAGTCGTCCGAGCAATCGCCGGCGGCAACCACAGACGCGCCGGTCGAACCTGAAACCGCCGAAGCGGACGCGCAACCGGACGAGGCCGTCGCCGCCGCCGAGGCGTCAGCCGAGGCCACCGAAAGCGCCGAGGCGCCCGCCGAGGCCCCGGCCGCCGAACCGGCATCGGACGAGCCCGAGATCGAGGTGTTCTACACCTTCACCTGGGGGCGTCAGGCCAGCCGGGGCCCACGCCGCGAGCCGCGTCAGGGCAAAGGCAAACCGGGCGGCCAGCCGCGCGAGGGCCGTGGCAAGCCGCAGGGCAAGAAGGGTGGCAAGCCGCAGGGGACCAAGACGTTCTCGTCTCGTCCGCCCAAGAAGGAAAAGGCGATCGATCCCGACAACCCCTTCGCCGCTGCGCTGATGGGTCTGAAGGAAGGCAACTGATCGCCGATGGCCGAGGCGCTGGCCAAGCTGCGCATCGACAAGTGGCTGTGGCAGGCTCGGTTCTTCAAGACCCGCAGCCTGGCCGCCAGGCAGGTCAGCGCCGGTCATGTGCGCGTGAACGGAGACCGGGCCCAGAAGCCGGCGCAGACCGTCGGGCCCGGCGACGTCCTGACCTTTGCGCAGGAGCGGGTGGTCCGGGTCGTCCGCGTCGAAATTCTGGGCGAGCGTCGCGGCCCCGCGCCCGAGGCGCAGACGCTGTACACCGATCTGACGCCCGCGCAGAACACTCCGCCCGGAAATCCGGGTTTCGAGGGAAAAGGTCGTCCGACCAAGAAGGATCGGCGGGCCTTTGATCTTTCTCGTACCCCAAGGGGGTGATCTTCTCTTGAAGACAGGGGCGGGTTGAATTAGCTAGACGCCGAAACCGATATGGGAATTCGACCATGACCTATGTTGTCACCGAGAACTGCATTGCCTGCAAATACACCGACTGCGTCGAGGTTTGTCCGGTCGATTGCTTCTACGAGGGCGAGAACACGCTGGTCATCCATCCCGACGAATGCATCGACTGCGGCGTGTGCGAGCCGGAATGCCCCGCTGACGCGATCCGCCCCGATACCGAGCCGGGCATGGAGCAGTGGGTCGAATTCAACCGGAAATATGCCGAGATCTGGCCGGTGATCGTATCCAAAAAGGATCCGCTGCCCGATGCCGAAAAACATGACGGCGAGGAGGGCAAGATGGAGAAGTACTTCTCGGAAGCCCCCGGCGAAGGCGGCTAGGTGATTCGTTTGCTCCACTGGGGGTGATGCGGCATCAAGGCCCTGAAAAGGCACGAAAACCTCTGCGATCTGTCAGCATCGACTTTCAGATGTCGTATCTTTGTGATATGATCATACTCAGAAATCGACCGAGATGGGGATGACTCCGTAAGTATGTTCGCTTTGGAGTACTGAAATCAGTAAAGCCGACAACCCGACAGGGGTCACTCCGGACCCCGGTAGGGTTTTTTGTCGCGTGTTCCCGCTCTGCAACCAAGGAAGCATGTACATGTCAAAATCGAAGAAGCTCGAGTTTCGCCCGAACGATTTTGTTGTCTACCCGGCCCACGGGGTGGGGAAGATCATATCTATCGAAGAACAGGAAGTCGCGGGGTTCAAGCTTGAGCTATTTGTCATCTCGTTCGAAAAGGACAAGATGACCCTGCGGGTCCCGACCAACAAGGCGACCGAATCCGGTCTGCGTTCGCTGAGCACGCCGGATGTGATCGACCAGGCGATGAAGACCCTCAGGGGCAAGGCCAAGGTGAAACGGGCGATGTGGTCGCGCCGGGCGCAGGAATATGAACAGAAAATCAATTCCGGCGACTTGATTTCGATCGCCGAGGTCGTTCGCGACCTGCACCGCACCGATGATCAGCGCGAGCAGAGCTATTCCGAGCGGCAGCTGTATGAAGCGGCTCTGGATCGCCTGACCCGCGAAGTCGCGGCAGTCTCCGGGGCGGACGAGATTGCCGCCGCCAAGCAGGTTGACGAAGTTTTGACCTCGCGCGCAGCTTGATCTCCGATTGGGCGCTGGTTTCAAGTGTTCGGGTCGCTCTGTTTCCAGAGCGGCCCTTTTTCGTGACGGTCGCTTGGTCGATGGTCGGATAGCCGGTAGTTTCCGTTGCAGGCGAGCCGGTTAGGGGTGGGAATGAAAAAGCAAGTCAAGAGTCTGTACATCGGCCGTGGCCCGGTTTCGGTCTGGTTTCGGTATTTTCTGGTCGTCTTCGACTTTGCCTCGATCGTGTTTTTTGTTGCCACCGCCAATATTCCGCATGGCCCGGGGCTGATCGCGGCAAGCTGGGCGGCCGGGCTGGTGATACTGCTGGATTTCTCTGCCCGGATCTGGATCGCAAAGGACAGGCGAAAGCTGTTGTTCAAGATTTATACACTGGCAGACCTCGTGGTGATCGTCTCGATCGTGCTCGATCCGTTTCTGAGCGGAAGCCTGGCCTTTTTGCGTGTCCTGAGAGCCCTGCGGCTGATCCATTCCTATCATCTGCTTCACGATCTGCGGCGTGACAGCACATTCTTCCGCACCCATGAAGATGCGGTGATCGCGGCGGTGAACCTCGTGGTGTTCGTCCTGGCGACCTCGACGGCGGTATTGGTGTTCTACATCCCGGACACCAGCCAGATGCCCTATGTCGATGCGCTGTATTTTACGATGGCCACACTAACGACGACCGGTTTTGGCGACATCACCCTGCCGACGCGGGGGGGCAAACTGTTTTCCGTATTCATCATGGTTGTCGGGGTGGCGCTGTTCGTGCGGTTGGCCCAGGCAATTTTCATGCCGCAGAAGGTACGGTACAAATGCTCCAACTGCGGATTGTTCCGGCATGATCCCGATGCGGTTCACTGCAAGCACTGCGGCGAGACGCTGAGGATCGAAACAGGTGGCGTCGCTTAAAGCACCCGACTTTTGACCTGAGACATACCCGGCAGCCTTGAAGTAGTTCCAGCACTCTTCCTGCGAGAAGAGGCCACAGATTTCGGCGAGAGCATGGAACATGTCAGTGAGTGTTCGGGCACCGATCCTGCGCAGTTGTGCTTTGAGCTTCGAGAAGGCCATCTCAATTGGATTGAGGTCTGGGCTGTCGGGCGGCAAGAACAGGAACCAGCATCCGGCGTCTCGCATGACTTTAGCCGCAGCGGCGTTCTTGTGCGTGGCGAGGTTGTCCAGGATCACGACCGTTCCGGGCTCCAGCTCTGGCACCAGCACGTGTTCGATATAGGCCGCAAAGGCTTCGCCAGCCATCGCACCTTTGATGACCCATGGTGCGATCAAGGCATCCGAACTCAGGCCCGCGATAAAAGTCTGCGTTCCCCATGATCCAAAGGGCGCATGCATGACCAACCGCTCACCTCGCTGAGACCATCCACGCTGGCGGGTCAGATTGGTTTTGACGGAGGTTTCATCAATAAAGACCACGCGTTCGGGCTGTGCTGACACGGCGGGCAGGCGATGCTTGATCCAGGCGTCACGCTGTTTCCTTACCTTTGCGTGGCGTCGCTCGGTTGCGACCACCGTCTTTTTTGTACGTGAAGCCAAGCTTGCGGAGGATCCGACCAATCGCATCCGGGTGCGCCTGAACGCCGGTCGCATCCACCAGAGCACCAGCCAGTTCGGGCATGGTCATGTCGCCGTCCTGATCAATCAGTTCGATCAGAAAGGAGCGATGTGGGTCGAGCTTGCCCTTGCCGCGCGGACGGCCTTGGGGCGCGGCCCTGGCCTGTCCGGTGCGCCGGATCGCAAGGCCCCAGCGCGCCCCGGTGGCGGGCGAAAGCTTCAGCCGCAACGCCGCCGCGCGCCCGCAGCGCATCCGGCAAAGGTGCTGACATGATCCTTCCTCCCAAACAGGATGAATCACAGATCAGCACTCAAGGGAATCCCACGATTCAGGTTTCGGGTCGGATGCTTTAGGCGGCAGCCAACGCCAGGAGGAACACGACTTCGGATATTTGCTGCGCTGCGCCGAGGATGTCACCCGTCTGCCCGCCGATTTTGGATCGGGCGATGAGCGCGATCACCGCGGCTGCCACCGCAGCGCAAGCCATCGGTATCACGATGGACCATCCAGCAAACAATGCCCCCAGAATTACGGCCAGATTCGCTCCGCCGACGACCGCTGCCGCAGGTGGTTTGCCTACGCTGTGGCTGAGGCCCGCGCCGCGTGCGTTGGGCAACCATCGCATTAGAAACGGCATCAGCCCGCGTGAAACCACTGCTGCTGAAATGACGCCAGCAAGGGTTCCACCCGAAATGACGGCCGCGATCGCAGTCACCCGAAGCAGTTGGGACAAAATCAGCGCCAGTACACCGTAGGTGCCGATATGGCTGTCCTTCATGATGTCCAGCCGGCGTTCGATCGTGAAGCCCCCCCACAGCCCGTCCGCCGTGTCGGCCAGACCGTCCTCGTGCATGGCGCCCGTCAGGATGGTCGACGTGGCAACCAGCAATGCCGCGCAGGCCAAAGGGGGCAGGCCCAGTGCCATCAACCCCCAGCCGATCAGGCAGGCCGCGCCGCCAACAGCCAACCCAGCCACCGGAAAAGCCCAGACCGCCCGGGCTTGCCGTCTGAACACGGGTTGCGGCAAAGCCGGCAGGGGCAACCGCGTCAGAAGTACCAGCGCCAGCGGTATGTCCCAGGGCGAAAACAGCCGTGTGTCGTTTTTGTGCACCTGCGCGCCTTTCAAGGGGTTGTTGGAGCCTCGTCTTCGGTTAAACACGCAGGACCACTGTGATGCAACGAGGCTTTGAATGCTGCCCGAACTCATTGATCTGGATACTTTCCGAGACGCCCTGCGCAATGCCCCGGGGCCGGATGAGGCTGCAAGGCAAGGGGCTGCCGAACGCAACGGACAGCTGACCAAGCCGCCGGGCGCGCTGGGTCGGCTCGAGGACTTGGCGATCTGGTACGCAGGTTGGCGCGGGGATGCGCGGCCGCGGATTGAAGCGCCCCAGGTAATCGTGTTCGCGGGCAATCATGGCGTTACGGCGCAGGGGGTTTCGGCGTTTCCGTCCGAGGTCACCGTCCAGATGGTCATGAATTTCGAGCATGGCGGTGCCGCCATCAACCAGTTGGCCAAGGCCGCAGGGGCCAGGATGAATGTGCACGCGCTCGACCTGGATCAGCCGACGGCCGACTTCACCAAGGCCCCGGCGATGTCCGAGGACGAGCTCCTGGCCGCTCTGCAAACCGGCTGGAACGCCGTTGATCCGGGCGCCGACCTACTGGTTGTCGGGGAAATGGGCATCGGCAACACCACACCCGCAGCGGCGATTGCCTGCGCGCTGTTCGGCGGCGATGCCGCAGACTGGACCGGGCGCGGCACCGGGGTGGATGATGCGGGTCTTGCCAACAAGACGCGTGTCGTCGCCGAAGGCGTGGCCCTGCATGGGGGCTCGGACGATGGGCTGGACATCCTGCGGTGCCTCGGTGGGCGCGAGATTGCGGCCATGGCGGGGGCCATCGCCGCTGCGCGGCTGCTGCGGATACCGGTCATTCTGGACGGGTTCATCTGCACTGCGGCCGCGGCTTGCCTGAACCGTCTTGATCCCTGCGCGCTGGATCATGCAGTTGCGGGCCACCAAAGCGCCGAAGGGGCGCATGCCGACATGCTGTCCCGGCTGGGAAAAGAGCCCCTGCTGACGCTTGGCCTGCGGCTGGGCGAAGGTTCGGGCGCGGCGTTGGCGATCAACATCCTCAAAAGCGCCGTGGCCTGCCATTCGGGCATGGCAACCTTTGCCGAGGCCGGCGTGTCGGATGGCTGAAACCGGCTGATCCGGGTCAGGTCCGGGTCAGGCCGACTTCTTTTTGTTCTTTTCGGCCAGTTCCAGAAGCGCGGCCTCAAGTTCCTTTTCCAGTTCGCGCGACCGTTCTATGTATTTCCTGTTTTCCGCCAATGGCTGACCGGGCACCCAAAGCTCGGCCAGTTCGCGGACCGTCTGCCGGTCATGGTGATAGAAGGTTTGCTGGGCCTGCGCGGCCTCGTATTCACTGAGACCGATGTTCTCGAGCACATATCGGCCGGCCCGCAACGAGCTGTCGAAGAGTTCGCGCACGATGTCGTTTGCGCCGGCCTGATACAGTTCATAGACATGCGGGCGGTCATGTGCGCGCGCGACGATGTGCAGATCGGGCCGCTGTCGCCGGGCATAGGCGACCAGCTTTGTGACCTCTTTGGGATTGTCCATCGCGGCCACCAGGACAGACGCCTTTTCAAGCCCCGCAGCCCGCAGCAACTCGGGCCGTGTCGGATCGCCCAGAAATCCCTTCACGCCGAACCGCCGCATCAGCTGGATGGTTTCAATGTTGTGGTCCAGCACCACCGTCTTGAAGCCGCTGGCGCGGACCAGGCGATTGACGATCTGTCCGAAGCGGCCGATCCCGGCGATGATGACCGGGCCTTGCTCATCGATCTCCTCGGGCGCGACCTGGGGGGACTTGTCGCGGATGCGGCGCGACAGATAGTCGTAGATGATGAACAGCAGCGGCGTAATCAGCATCGTCAATGCGATGATCATCAGCAGTTTCTGCGACAGGGCTGGCGGGATCACGTTCTGCTTGGTCGAGAAAGCCAGCAGAACGAACCCGAATTCGCCGGCCTGGGCCAGACCCAGGGTAAACAGCCAATGGTCGCGCCCACGCAGTTGAAAGGCGCGCCCGACGACCCAAAGTACAAGGCCCTTCACCAGGATCACCAGCATTGCCAAACCGATCAGGTCGAACGGGTCATTGAAGAAATAGCCGAAGTCGATTCCCGCTCCGACCGTGATGAAGAACAGACCCAGTAGCAGGCCCTTGAACGGCTCGAGGTCGCTTTCCATCTCGTGGCGGAACTCGGAACTGGCCAGAACGACGCCGGCCAGAAAAGCGCCCAGAGCAGGCGACAGGCCGACCAATGTCATCAGGAACGAAATTCCAACGACGATCAGCAAGGCCAGTGCGGTGTACATTTCACGCAGGCGCGTGGTGTGGATGAAGCGAAACAATGGCCGGGTCAGATAGACGCCGATGACGATCACAAGCGCGATTGCGCCCAATGTCACCAGCGTCACCGCCCAGCCGGGCAGCCCATCGACCAGCGACAGGGCCGTGTGCGGATCGGCGTGGCCACCGTCGCCTCGCGTGATCGATCCGTCATCCTCGATGAAGATGCTCGCCGGCATGGCCAGCAGCGGAAGGAAGGCCAGAATGGGGATGACCGCGATGTCCTGCGTCAACAGAACCGAAAAGGTGGCCCGTCCTCCATTTGTGCGCATCGGCCCTTTTTCGGACAGGGTTTGCAGCACGATCGCCGTTGATGAAAGGGAAAGTGTCAGTCCGACGGCCACGGCCACTGACCAAGGCTGCCCCGCATAATATGTTACCGCCGCTATGACAGCGGTAGAGGCCGTAACCTGCAGGCCTCCCAGCCCCAACAACCTGTGTCGCATGTCCCACAGTGCGCGGGGCTCCAGTTCGAGTCCGATCAGGAACAGCATCATGACCACGCCGAATTCGGCGACATGTTGAAGGTCCTTGGTTTCTGCCCCGACCAGTCCAAGAACGGGCCCGATGGCGATGCCCGCCGCCAGGTAGCCAAGGACCGAGCCCAGCCCCAGCCGAGCGGACAACGGGACCGCGATCACAGCCGCCGCAAGGTAGATCGAAGCCTGATACAGGAACTCGTTCATCTTTTTCCCTTCCTTGCCGTCAAGTCGGCAGCGGAGCGTCGCGTTTCAGCTGGTCCATCACGATCTGGCTTTGCACCCGTGCCACGGCAGGATGGGGCAGTATCACCTCGTGAAGCAAGGCGTTGAGCGCGGAAAGATCGGCGCAATAGACATGCAACAGATAGTCGGCCTCTCCGGTCATCGTCCACGCGCTGATTATTTCGGGTCGGGCATCGACCATCCGCGCAAAACTGGCCGATTGCTCGGGGCCATGCGTGCTCAGATGCACCTGTATGAACCCTTGGACGTGCAGGCCAAGCTTCGTCGGGTCCAGTCTTGCGGCGTATCCGGTGATGTATCCCTCGGCCTCCAGCCTCTGGCGGCGGCGTCCGGCCTGGCTGGGCGACAAATTCAGCAACTCGCCCAATTGGTGCGCGGTCAGGTGGGCGTTTTTTTGCAAAGCCGCCAGCAGGCGTGTGTCGGTTGCGTCCAGCATGTGCGGAGATTCTCTTGCTATGGCCGTTTCCGCGCGCAAGTTGCGCATGTGATTGTAGTTTACATGAAAAGAATGCGCAAAAATAGCGTGAATAAATGGGTATTCTTGGCTCAACAAAGACATTCCTGCCTGATTGGAGATACGCCATGGGACCGTTCCCTCACAATGCCCCGAAATCTGTCATCAGCGCCCAGAATCCAGCCGGTACCGATGGGTTCGAATTCGTTGAATTTGCCCATCCCGACCCGCAGGAGCTGCGGGACCTTTTCGCCAAGATGGGTTTCGAAATGGTCGCCCGGCACAAAAGCAAGCCCGGGATCGAGCTGTGGCAGCAAGGCGATATCACCTACATTCTGAACGCCCATCCCGAAAGCTTTGCCGCAAAATTCGTGGACGAACATGGCCCCTGTGCGCCGTCGATGGGGTGGCGCGTGGTGGATGCCCAAAAGGCTTATGAACACGCGGTTTCGAAAGGGGCCGAGCCCTATGACGCCGCCGACAAGACCATGGATGTGCCCGCGATCAAGGGTATCGGTGGATCGCTGATCTATTTTATCGACCAATATTACGAGACCTCGCCCTACAACCAGGAATTCGAGTGGCTGAAGCAGTCCAAGCCGCGCGGCGTGGGCTTCTATTACCTCGATCACCTGACCCACAATGTCTACAAGGGCAACATGGACAAGTGGTTCGCGTTCTACCGCGATCTGTTCAACTTCCGTGAAATCCGGTTCTTCGACATCGAAGGGAAATACACCGGTCTGTTCAGCCGTGCGCTGACCTCGCCCTGCGGCCGCATTCGCATTCCGATCAACGAAGACCGGGGCGAGACCGGACAGATCGTGTCCTACCTCAAGAAATACAAGGGCGAGGGCATCCAGCACATCGCCGTCGGCACCGAGAACATCTATGACTCGACCGATGCGATCGCCGAGCGGGGCCTGAAGTTCATGCCCGGCCCCAACGATGCCTACTACCAGATGTCCTTCGACCGCGTGAAGGGCCATGACGAGCCGGTGGACCGGATGAAAAAGCACGGCATCCTGATCGACGGCGAAGGCGTGGTTGATGGCGGCGAGACCAAGATCCTGCTGCAGATCTTCTCGAAAACCGTGATCGGCCCGATCTTCTTCGAGTTCATCCAGCGCAAGGGCGACGACGGGTTCGGTGAGGGCAACTTCAAGGCCCTGTTCGAGTCGATCGAGCGCGAGCAGATCGAAGCGGGCGAAATCTCGGCCGCATAGCCGTTCTTGCACAATCCTCTGGAACTCGCGCAGGCGGGTTCCGGGGTTTTCATCTCTTTGCAGCACGTTGTTTCATGCGGCCCAGTCCGAGGCGGCGCTACCCGCGCGGCATTTTCAAGGTGATATTTTGGCCCCTTTTCTGGTAGCGCAATTCGCTGTCACCGATTGCGATCACGTTGCCGCCGTCGATCCTGTCGCCCACTTTCAGTTTCTTGTATCGGCCACTGGGCAGACGGACCAAAGCTCGCCGGTTTGCTGGCGTGCCGTAGACGCCGATCAGGTTCAGGCGCCTCAGGTTGATTGCGTTGTCCATCGTGGCCCGGCGCGCAACCGACGCAGAACTTGGGATCTTCGGGGCCACGGTTTTTGGTTGAAACGCGCCCTCGTCGTCGTCGGCGTTGGGCACTGCGGCGGTCGAAGCCAGAGCTGCGCTTCCGGTGTTTGACTTCGTGGCTGCCAGCGCGGCAACGGTCGAAGGGCGAACCCGTGGGCGGGGGGCCCGCACAACCGCCAGGGCGGTCGGTGTTTGATCTGCCTGGGGCTGGTCCTGCAGTGATTTCGGCCGCAGTTTGGGACGAATGCGCGCCAGCTCGTTCAACGAACGTCCACCGAGGCGATTGCGTTCGAAGCCCTCGACAAGATCCGATGGGCGCGCTTTGGGGCGCAACTCGGCCAGGCGGTCGTCAAGCCCTGAATCCGAGGGTGTGGTTTCGAAGCGGACGGGCACCTCGGGTGGAACGGAAGGTGGTCGGCCAAGATACACGATCACGCCATCGGGGTTCAGACTTCCCTCGGGAGTTGGAACAACGAGGCCGCGCGCGCCCAGGTCGAACCGGCTGCCAGGCGCGTTGGGCAAGCTGACCTGCGCCACGGGGTCGTCCGTGTCAAAGCTTTGCGAATCCGGCAGCGCAACCGCGTCCTGAGAAAAGCCCACCGGATCGATCGAGGAGAGGTAGGTCTCGTCCAACGCCTCCTGCGGAGGAACGGGCGGCGCCTCGGGCGGCGTGGTGCTCAGCCCTGTGACCTCGCGAAATACCTCTTCGCTTTCCGGGTCGCGTTGGATTTGGTCTACGGGTGCGGGCGCGACTTTCAGCGCCTCCAGAATAGCTGTGTCAGTCGGTGTCAGATCCGGCGCTGTTGCCGGCTTGTCCTGAGGTTCGGAGTCGGACGGTTCGGCCAGATCAGCCAATGCCTCGGGGTCCGGCGCAGATGCGTCCGGTTCGTCGGAGAGATTCGTCGGGGCCAGAGTGCCGGATCTGGCAAGGGCCTCCTCGGGTTGCTCCGATCCGGTCTGCGCGATGTCAGCGTTCGGCTCGTCGAAGGTCGGTGGCTCGGCCGTGCGCGGTTCGGGCATGACCGCTACGGGAGTTGTCTCGTCGCTGTCCAAGGACAGGGCGCCGATGACCACGCCAAAGACGACTGCAGCAGCGATCGCCGGAATGCCATAACGCCATATCCGATTTCCCGACCCGACCTGTGCAGGGATCAGTGTTGGTTTTTCTTGAACATCAAACGACCGAAAGGCCGCGGGATCGGCGGGCTCTGCGATGGGATGGGCGGTTGATGTCGCTGCGCCATCAGCCTCTGGGCCGGGTTCTGGTTTCGCCGGTGAGGCGTCAGCTTGATCCACGGCACCGTGATCTGCAGGCGCGTCGAGTGTCGGTTTTGGCCCTGGTGCGGTGTCGGGGGGCGCCAGCGTGGGCGAGGGGTCAAAGGTGAACTCTGCCGGTCCAGGCCATGTCTGATCCTGGAGCGGGGCCACGAAACGGATCGGCACGAACCCGTACTGCACGGTGAACCGTCGGGCCTCGTCCAAAGTTTCGCGGGCGATTGCGGCCACGTGCAGATCCGATCCTCTGCGGTGCGAATCGAAGGCCAGTTCCTCTGCCGCGTAAGGCGTCGCCGCGACCAGCGCGGCCTCGATCCGCGCGGTTGAATCGCCCTCGTCAGACGCGTCCGCGGGGATGACCAGATAGCGAACATGCTCGGCCGGGATCACGACGGTGCAGCTCAGGTCATTGGCCAGGGCAAAGGCCTGTTTGCGCAGCTCGGTCAGGTTTTCCGAGAAATCCGGATCGTCCAGCGTAACCGATCCGATCCCGAACCACTCGCCGTCGGACCGGTGCAGAAGCGTGATGCCGTTTTCCGAAAGGGACAACGCGAAGGCGGGTGTCATGATCCGAAGATGCCGTAATTGCCAGAACCAAAGCAAACGCCCATGCGTCCGCCCACCGAGGTTAAAGCAGGAACCCGCCGAGGGAAAGACAAAGCCGGATTCTCCCCTTGCTCGGCGACGGCCTGCCGACCCATGCTTGGCATGAGACAATCGGAGGGATCACCTTGAAGACACTTGCTTTTTTGGCAGCAATGCTGGCGGCGACCGCGGCCGGCGCCGCGCATGCGGAAGAACGTCGCATCCGTGTGTCCGCAACCGGAACGGCCGAGGCCGCGCCCGACATGGCCACCATCATGCTGGGGGTCACGAACGAGGACAAGGCGGCCTCGGCCGCGATGCGCGCGACATCCGCTGCCGTTACGAAGGTTCTCGCCCGGCTGGACGACATGGGCATCGCCCCGCGTGACGTGCAGACGCGCGACCTGTCCGTGTCGCCGGTCTGGAGCGGGCGAGGCTATTCGGGCGACGGCACCCCACGGATCACCGGCTTCGTGGCCTCGAACCGGGTGGTTGTGCGGGTGCGCGATCTGGGCGCGTTGGGCGCGATTCTGGATGGGGTCATGGAAGATGGTGCAAATGATTTCGGCGGCCTGAGCTTTGGCCTGCAGGAGCCTGAACCGCTGCAGGCCGAAGCGCGGGCCGAGGCCGTGGCTGACGCGATCGAGAAAGCCCGGCAACTGGCGCAGGCCGCCGGCGTTACACTGGGGCCGGTTCAGTCGATCGACGAGCAGAGCGGCGGCGTTCGGCCGGTGATGCAAATGCGCGAGATGGCCATGGCCGATTCGGGCGGGGTTCCGGTCGCCGGGGGCGAGGTTTCGGTGTCGGTCACCGTGTCGATGGAGTTCGACATTTCCGAGTGACGTCAGCTTTCGCTGCGGGCCATCAGCGGCTTCCGCTGTTGGCCCGTGGCATCGAAATTCTTAGGTGACAGCCAGGTTTCGAATGCCTGCCGGATGCGTGGCCAGTCCGTATCGATGATCGAGAACCAGGCCGTGTCGCGATTGCGCCCCTTGTAGTGCGTGGCCTGGCGAAACACTCCTTCGAACGTAAACCCCAGCCGTTCGGCGGCCCGGCGCGACGGGGCATTCAGCGCATCGCATTTCCATTCGTAGCGGCGATAGCCCAACTCATCGAACACGCGGCGCATCATCAGGAACATCGTTTCGGTCGCGACCGGAGTGCGCTGCATCAACGGCGAGAAATGGATGTGCCCCACCTCGATTGCGCCGGCACTGCCATCGATACGCAGGTAGGACGCCATCCCGACGGGCTGTCCGCCCTGGTCCAGAACCGTGTGGAACAGCGGATCGTTCCCCGTGCAGGTCCGGGCCAGCCATTCGGCAAACTCACCCTGCGAGTCGAACGGGCCGTAGGGCAGGTAGGTCCAGTTGCGGCCGTCGGTATCGGCGGCAAACGCCCGGAACAGTCCGGGCGCATGCGCATTCACATCCAAGGGCACCACGCGGCAGAACCGCCCCTGCATGGGCGCGCGCGGTGGGGCCGGGCGGGGGAACTCCCCCGCAACCGGCAGGCCCACGGGTTGGCCCAATGCATTGATCCGGTGCCCCGGCATTTCGGCTCAGGCGCAGGCTTTGGACAGCGCCTGATCGAGATCGGCGATCAGGTCGTCGGCATCCTCGATCCCGATCGACACCCGCACCACGTTCGGCCCGGCGCCGGCGGCTTCTTGCTGTTCGGGGGTCAGCTGCCTGTGCGTGGTCGAGGCCGAATGGATGATCAGCGACCGCGCATCGCCCAGGTTGGCGACGTGGCTGAAGATTTCCAGCGCGTTTACCAGCTTGACGCAGGCGTCATAGCCGCCCTTGACCGCAAAGGTGAACAGGGCCCCGGCGCCCTTGGGGTAATATTTCTTGACCCGCTCGTAATAGGGCGACGAGGGCAGGCCCGCATAGGTCACATAGTCCACGCGGTCGTCTTTCTCGAGCCAGGCGGCGATCTTCTCGGCGTTTTCGACATGGCGCTGCATGCGCAGGCTCAGCGTCTCGATCCCCATCAGCGTGTAATGCGCCGCCTGCGGGTTCATCGTCATGCCCAGGTCGCGCAGGCCCACGGCGATACCGTGGAAGGTGAAGGCCAGCGGGCCGAAGGTTTCGTGGAACTTCAGGCCGTGATAGGCGGGCTCGGGCGCGCTGAGCGAGGGGAACTTGTCATTGGCGGACCAGTCGAACTTGCCCGAATCCACGATGCAGCCGCCGGTGACGGTGCCGTTTCCGGTCAGGTACTTGGTGGTCGAATGCACCACCAGCGTGGCGCCATGCTCGATCGGGCGGCACAGATAGGGCGTGGCCGAGGTGTTGTCGACGATCAGCGGAATGCCGGCGGCGTCGGCCACATCGGCCAGCGCACGGATGTCGGTGACATAGCCGCCCGGATTGGCGATGGATTCGCAGAACACCGCGCGGGTGTTGTCGTCGATGGCGGCCTTCACCGCATCCAGATCATCGGTATCCACGAACTTGGCCGACCAGCCAAAGCGCTTGATGGTCTGGCTGAACTGCGTGACCGTGCCACCATACAGCCGGGTCGAGGCGACCACGTTGCAGCCCGGCCCCATCAGCGGGAACAGCGCCATGATCTGCGCCGCGTGACCCGAAGAGCAGCACACCGCGCCAACGCCACCTTCCAGCGTCGCCACCCGCTCTTGCAGAACGGCCACCGTGGGGTTGGTCAAGCGCGAGTAGATATAGCCAACCTCTTGCAGGTTGAACAAAGCGGCCGCGTGATCGGCATCGCGGAACACATAGGCCGTGGTCTGATAGATCGGGGTCTGGCGCGCGCCGGTCGCCGGATCGGGGCGGGCGCCCGCGTGAATTTGCAGCGTATCAAAACCATAGGTGGGGCCGTCGGACATCCATCACTCTCCTGTTGGGAATATGCGTGGCAGAATCTCTAGGCGATTGCCGGGCTCGGCACAATGTCCGCGTCAGCGCAGCCACAGCCCCTTGTTCTTGATGACCTTGCGGATGGCCTGCTCGCGTTGGGGCAGGTTGTCCCGGTCGAACATGGCGCGGATCTTGGCGCCCTTGCCCTGATAGACCAGCCGTTTCAGCGGATCATAGTTCTTGAGCACCTTCTTGACCTTGTTGGGCGCGGAAACGGTTTCCAGCACCTCGACCACCCGGTCGCTTTCGCGTGCGTAAAGCAGCGGGAACAGGCGATAGTGGCAGCTGACCGAGCCATCCAGCAGGCCCGCGGGCAGAACATCGCGCCCGCCGCCAAGCGCGTGGATGACCAGCGGCAGCGCCGCCTGATCCAGCCACGGGTCCAGGTTCTGGCCGGTCAGGGCGGGGATCTCTTCATCCCGGATGGTGCGGGCATAGTCCAGAAACCGTGCGCCGAATTGGCGGGGGCATTTGTAGAAGAAATAGCCCGCATTGAAATACAGATACCGCCGCCAGTATTCCGCCGGTTGGGTCGGGTCGATCGAACTTTGGAAATCCAGCCCGAACCGGTCATAGAGCGCCCGCCAGATGCCGTCGAAGCCCGGCCCGTACAGGGTCGGCTTGGGCCAGGTGCCCTCGACCTTCTGCGACGCGCCGGGCCGGTCGAAATCGAACGGCACCGCGGCCAGGTCGCCGGTGATCAGCGTGTCGGTGTCGAAGAACACGAAGGGCTCACCCTCGGGCAGGGCGGCCAGCGCCTCGATCTTGTTGCCGTAGGGATAGCTTTCGCCGAACACCTCGGACGAAAAGGGCAGGATCTCGGCATCGAGCTGTTTCAGCGCCTTCAGAACATCCTCGTTGCGGATGCTCGGGTCCTGGCTCCAGCGCGGGCCGGGTTGCGGAACGCCCACGAACAGGCGGCCCGAAAATCCCGGCGCCGAGTGGCGCAGCGAGGCGGCGAACAGGACGGCTTCGTATTGCAGTCGGTTGTTCTGCCCGATGATCAGGATGTTGAATTTCTGCGGGTCTGCCTGCATCTGCGCCTTCCGTTCGGGGCCTTTGCCCGCCCCTTGCCGTTGGTTTCGACCTACAGCATCGCTGAGCCTGCGTCAAAACCGTTGACGCCGCGTGTTTGAAATCGGGCCCGGCGCGCCCATGTTGATGGAGGAGACCAGACAGGAGCGCGACATGCGGATCAATGCGGATTTCACCCAGCGGGTGGCGGTTCACTTCGACCAGACCGAGTGGGTGGCGTCTCCCGCCGCCGGGGTCGAGCGCAAGATGCTGGACCGGATCGGCGACGAGGTGGCGCGCGCCACCACCATCGTGCGCTTTGCCCCCGGGAGCGCGTTTGCCGCACACACCCATGACGGGGGCGAGGAATACCTGGTTCTGGACGGCGTGTTCCAGGACGAGACCGGAGATTTCCCGGTGGGCAGCTATGTCCGCAACCCGCCGACCTCGTCGCATACGCCATCGGCCAGCCAGGGCGCGACGATCCTGGTCAAACTGCACCAATTCGACCCAAACGACCGCACCACCGTGCGCCGCTCGATCAACGGTGCGGACCACGTGCCGCTGTTCAAAGACGACCATGAAACGGTCGAAATGCGCAGTTGGCCGCCCGGTCAGGTCATACCGATTGACGCACCCGGCGGGGCCGAGGTCTTCGTGATCGACGGTGGCTTCACCGAACAAGGCGAGGAATTCGCGCGATGGGACTGGCTGCGGCTGCCGCCCGGAACGCGCACTGAATTGCGGGCAGGACCGGATGGCGCCCGCGTCTGGATGAAGTCAGGCCACCTGTCCGGCATGGTCTGAGGCCGGTTTCGCCTGAAAAACGGGCAAATGCCACCAAAAAACCGGGTCATTCGGCCCGGTTTTCGCTTTTTTGACCATTTGGCAAATTTTACCAATTGATAAAATTTTTGTTTGTGGCAAGCTGGTCTCAATAACAAACATATCTACAGGGAGTAGAGTGATGGCACAGGGCCAGATGGCACCCGGCATCGTCGCCGGGCGGCTTTCCAGCGATGAGCTGACCTCGAATTTCACCGATCTGCATCCGCCTCTGGCGCCGCACGAGGCCGCCGTGGCCGCCGATCGGTGTTATTTCTGCTATGACGCGCCGTGCGTGACGGCCTGTCCGACCGACATCGATATTCCGCTGTTCATCCGGCAGATTCAGGCCGGGCAACCGGAATCGGCGGCGAAGACGATTTTCGATCAGAACATCCTGGGCGGCATGTGCGCCCGTGTGTGCCCGACCGAAACGCTGTGCGAGGAA
Organism: Ruegeria lacuscaerulensis ITI-1157; assembly: GCA_000161775.1. Classification (GTDB taxonomy): domain Bacteria; phylum Pseudomonadota; class Alphaproteobacteria; order Rhodobacterales; family Rhodobacteraceae; genus Ruegeria; species Ruegeria lacuscaerulensis. The sequence goes on along the minus strand of GG704596.1, from coordinate 3,035,817 downwards.
GCCTGCGTGCGCGAAACGGCCGAAGGCAAGCCGGTCGAGATCGGGCGCTTGCAGCGGTACGCGACCGACACACTGATGCAGGCTGGTGTGCATCCGTTCACGCGCGCGGCCCCCACCGGCAAGACCGTGGCCGTGATCGGGGCAGGGCCGGCGGGGCTGGCCTGTGCGCATCGGCTGGCGATGCTGGGCCATGACGTGGTGATCTTTGAGGCCAAGCCCAAACCCGGCGGGCTGAACGAATACGGGATCGCCGCCTACAAGGCGACCAATGACTTTGCCCAGGCCGAGGTGGACTGGCTGCTGAAGATCGGCGGCATCACCATCCGAACCGGCGAGGCGCTGGGCCGGACGGTCACGCTGGACAGTCTGCGCAACGACTATGACGCGGTGTTCCTGTCGATCGGTCTGACCGGTGTGAACGCGCTGCGGGCCCAGGGCGAAGACCTGCCGGGCGTGCGCGACGCGGTCGATTTCATCGCCGAGGTCCGGCAGGCCGACGATCTGGCGCAGGTTCCGGTCGGTCGGAACGTGGTGGTGATCGGCGGCGGGATGACGGCCGTAGATGCCGCGGTCAAGTGCAAGCTGCTGGGCGCCGAAAAGGTGACCATCGCCTATCGGCGCGGGCGCGCGGCGATGAGCGCCAGTAAATACGAGCAGGATCTGGCGGCATCGAAAGGGGTGTGCATCCTGTGCAACGTCCAGCCCGTCGCCATTCACGGCAACGGGGCAGCGGCCGAGATCGAATTGGAGTATACTGCCACCGTGGACGGCAAGCTGACCGGCACCGGCGAAACCATTCGCCTGCCTGCGGATCAGGTGCTGAAGGCCATCGGCCAGACGCTGAACGGCGCGCCCGAGGGGCTGGCGCTGGACGGCAACAAGATCGCCGTTGACGCAACCGGGCGCACCTCGGTTCCGGGGGTCTGGGCCGGCGGAGACTGTGCTGCGGGTGGAGAAGATCTGACCGTGACCGCCGTGGCCGAGGGCCGCGATGCCGCGATGGACATTCACGCCAGCCTGAGCGCCTGAGCGAGGCGTCGGCGCGTGAATATATGTGACAGGACGAAGATGCATCTTCGCATCAGGGAGGCCGGATAAATGGCTGATTTGAAAACGAACTTTCTGGGCATCGAAAGCCCCAACCCCTATTGGCTGGCCTCGGCGCCGCCGACCGACAAGGAATACAACGTCCGCCGCGCCTTCGAGGCCGGATGGGGTGGCGTCGTGTGGAAAACGCTGGGGTCCGAAGGGCCGCCGGTGGTCAACGTGAACGGCCCCCGGTACGGGGCGATCTACGGGGCCGACCGGCGTCTGGTGGGCCTCAACAACATCGAACTGATCACCGACCGGCCGCTCGAGGTGAACCTCGAGGAGATGGCCCGCGTCAAGGCGGATTACCCGGACCGCGCCCTGATCGCCTCGATCATGGTGCCGTGCGAGGAGGAGGCCTGGAAAGCCATCCTGCCGCGCGTGGCCGAAACCGGCGCCGACGGGATCGAGCTGAACTTCGGCTGCCCGCACGGGATGAGCGAGCGCGGCATGGGTTCGGCCGTGGGGCAGGTGCCCGATTACATCGAAATGGTCACCCGCTGGTGCAAGAAATACTATGACCGCCCGGTGATCGTGAAGCTGACGCCCAACATCACCGACATTCGCAAGCCGGCGGCTGCGGCGCGGAATGGCGGGGCCGATGCGGTGTCGCTGATCAACACGATCAACTCGATCACCAGCGTCAATCTGGACACGTTCAGCCCCGAGCCCTCGATCGACGGCAAGGGCAGCCATGGTGGTTATTGCGGCCCGGCGGTCAAGCCGATCGCCCTGTCGATGGTCTCCGAGATCGCCCGCGCCGAGGCGACCCAAGGTCTGCCAATCTCGGGCATCGGCGGGGTGACCACATGGCGCGACGCGGCCGAATTCATGGCGCTGGGCTGTGGCACGGTGCAGGTGTGCACTGCGGCGATGACCTATGGCTTCAAGATCATCGACGAACTGACGGCGGGCCTGTCGCAGTGGATGGACGAAAAGGGATATTCCAACGTCCCGGAAATCGTCGGGCGGGCCGTCCCGAACGTGACCGACTGGCAGTATCTGAACCTGAATTACGTCGCCAAGGCCAAGATCGATCAGGATCAGTGCATCAAGTGCGGCCGCTGCTATGCGGCTTGCGAGGACACCAGCCATCAGGCCATTTCGATGTCGCCCGACCGCGTGTTCGAGGTGATCGACGAGGAATGCGTGGCCTGCAACCTGTGCGTGGATGTCTGCCCGGTCGAGGGCTGCATCTCGATGGTGCCGATGGCGGCGGGCGAGGTCGATCCGCGCACTGGCAAGGTGGTACAGCCGGATTATGCCAATTGGACGACCCACCCGAACAACCCGATGGCCAAGGCCGCCGAGTGACCGGCGTCAGATCACCAAAAGGGGCCGCGCTGCGGCCCTTTTTTTCATGGGGTCAGCAATTTGCGGTACAGGGTGTCGATGAAGGGCGCAGCCCCCTCGAACGGGTCTTCGTCGTCCAGGATCGCGCGCACCTGAACTTCGAAATCCGCATAATGCTGGGTCAGCGCCCAGATCGAAAAGATCAGGTGATGCGGGTGCAGGCGGGCGATTTTGCCCTGGTTCATCCAGTGCGTCAGAACGGCCGCCTTCTGATCGACCAGCGCCTTCAGATCGTTCGACAGGGCGTCATGGATGCGGGGCGCGCCCTGCACCAGTTCATTCGCGAACAGGCGGCTTTCACGCGGCAACTCGCGGCTCATCTGCAGCTTGCGCTTGATGTACGAGAGGATCTCCTCCATCGGCTCGCCGTTTTCGTCAAGATCGTGCAGCGGCGCCAGCCAGGTATCCAGCAGGCCGGACAGAAGCGCGGTGTGGATCGCCTCTTTGGACGGGAAATAATACAGAAGGTTCGGCTTGCTCAGCCCGGCCTCGGCCGCGATCTGATCGACGGTCGCCCCGCGAAAGCCGTGGGCCGAAAACACGTTCAGCGCGGCCTCGAGAATCGCGGCGCGGTTCTTTTTCTGAATTCGGGTCGGGGCGCGGTCTTTGGGCATGTATGCAGAACGTCTCTTTTTCGAACAAGCAGGTGTTGAATATGCCGATTTCTGCATCGGTGCGATGCAATTTCTTGACTGATGTCGAACCCGTGATAGCGTGAGTTTGACCAGATGGTCAAATCAAGACACCAAAAGCGAGCCAAATCGCAAGCAACAGGGAAGACGAACATGGCAGCTCCGGCGCAGAATCTCAGGATCAACGGCGACAGGTTGTGGGACAGTCTGATGGAGATGGCCAAGATCGGCCCGGGCGTTGCCGGCGGCAACAACCGCCAGACCCTGACCGACGAAGATGCCGAGGGCCGCGCGCTGTTCCAGAAATGGTGCGAAGATGCCGGGTGCACCATGGGCCTTGACCAGATGGGCAACATGTTCGCCATGCGCCCGGGTACCGACCCCGATGCGCTGCCGGTCTATGTCGGCTCGCACCTCGATACGCAGCCGACCGGCGGCAAGTATGACGGGGTGCTGGGGGTTCTGGGCGCGCTCGAGATCATCCGCACCCTGAACGATCTGGGCATCAAGACCAAACACCCGATCGTGGCCACCAACTGGACAAATGAGGAGGGCACGCGCTTCGCCCCGGCCATGCTGGCCTCGGGCGTTTTTGCAGGCATGCACACGCAGGATTGGGCTTACGCGCGCGAAGATGCCGAGGGCAAGAAATTCGGCGACGAGCTGCAACGCATCGGCTGGCGCGGCGACGAAGAGGTCGGGGCCCGCAAGATGCATGCGTTCTTTGAGCTGCATATCGAACAGGGCCCGATCCTCGAGGCCGAGGGCAAGGATATTGGCGTCGTCACCCATGGGCAGGGCCTCAGCTGGACCCAGGTGACCGTGACCGGCAAGGACGCGCATACCGGCTCGACCCCGATGCCGATGCGCAAGAACGCCGGGCTGGCGATGGCGCGCATTCTTGAAAAAGTGGACGAGATCGCCTGGTCGCACGCGCCCCATGCCGTGGGGGCTGCTGGGCATATCGACGTCTATCCGAACTCGCGCAACGTGATCCCGGGCAAGGTGGTGTTCACGGTCGATTTCCGCTCGCCCGAGTTGGAGGTGATCCAGGACATGGAAAACCGTCTGCGCGTCGCCGCCGAGGACATCGTGGATGAGATGGGCCTGCAGGTCGAGTTCGAGAAGGTCGGCGGGTTCGACCCGGTGAAATTCGACGAAACCTGCGTCGCCGCCGTGCGCAACGCGGCCGAGCGGCTGGGCTATTCGCACACCAACATCATCTCGGGCGCGGGGCACGATGCCTGCTGGATCAACCGCGTGGCGCCGACCGCGATGGTGATGTGCCCCTGCGTGGATGGCCTGAGCCATAACGAGGCCGAGGAAATCAGCAAGGAATGGGCAACCGCCGGGGCGGACGTTCTGTTTCACGCGGTCGTCGAAACCGCCGAGATCGTGGAATAGCCGGGGCCGCGCGCCCCCAATCCACCGGAAAACCAACAGAGGCGCAACAGACGCGCCCGCAGGGAGTTGAACATGAGCACAGTCATCAAGAACGGAACCATCGTGACCGCCGACCTGACGTACAAGGCGGATGTGCTGATCGAGGGCGGCGTGATCACCGAGATCGGGCCGGATCTGAAAGGGGACGAGCAACTGGACGCGACCGGCTGCTACGTCATGCCCGGCGGGATCGACCCGCACACGCATCTGGAAATGCCGTTCATGGGAACCTATTCCAGCGATGACTTCGAAAGCGGCACCCGCGCGGCGCTGGCCGGCGGCACGACCATGGTGGTGGATTTCGCGCTGCCGAACCCGGGCGAAAGCCTGCTGGATGCGCTCAAACGCTGGGACAACAAATCGACCCGCGCCAATTGCGACTACTCCTTCCACATGGCCGTGACGTGGTGGGGCGAACAGGTGTTCGACGATCTGAAAACCGTGATCGAGCAGCGGGGCATCAACACGTTCAAGCATTTCATGGCCTACAAAGGCGCCCTGATGGTCAATGACGACGAGCTGTTTGCCTCGTTCAAGCGGCTGGCCGAGCTGGGCGGAATCGCGATGGTCCATGCCGAGAACGGTGACGTGGTGGCCGAGTTGCAGGCCAAGCTGCTGGCCGAAGGCAATACCGGCCCCGAGGCCCATGCCTATTCGCGCCCGCCGCAGGTCGAGGGCGAGGCCACCAACCGCGCCATCATGATCGCCGACATGGCCGGGGTGCCGCTCTATGTGGTGCACACCTCGTGCGAAGAGGCGCATGAGGCCATCCGCCGGGCCCGGATGCAGGGCAAGCGCGTCTGGGGCGAGCCGCTGATCCAGCACCTGACGCTGGACGATAGCGAATATGCGCATCCCGATTGGGACCACGCCGCGCGCCGGGTGATGAGCCCGCCGTTCCGCAACAAGCAACATCAGGACAGCCTGTGGGCGGGGCTTCAGTCGGGCTCGCTGAGTGTGGTGGCCACCGATCACTGCGCCTTCACGACCGAGCAGAAGCGGTTCGGCGTGGGCGATTTCACCAAGATTCCGAACGGGACGGGCGGTCTTGAGGATCGGATGCCGATGCTGTGGACCCACGGCGTCGCGACCGGGCGGCTGACGCCGAACGAATTCGTGGCCGTGACGTCAACAAACATCGCCAAGATATTGAATTGCTATCCGAAAAAGGGCGCCGTTCTGGTGGGCGCAGATGCCGATCTGGTGGTGTGGGACCCGGACAAGACCAAGACCATCAGCGCGGCGACGCAGCAGTCGGCGATCGACTACAACGTCTTCGAGGGGCACGAGGTCAAGGGCCTGCCGCGCTTTACCCTGACCCGTGGACAGGTCGCGGTGCACGATGGCGAGATCCGAACGCAGGAAGGCCACGGCAAATTCGTCGCGCGCGAGGCCAACACCACCGTGAACAAGGCGCTGAGCACCTGGAAAGAGCTGACCGCTCCGCGCCCGATAGAGCGGTCGGGCATCCCGGCGACGGGGGTGTGATGCGCGAAGGTTGCAATGCGGGCAAAAAAGCCAAAACTTCAAGGCAGTAGGATGACATCTGAAAGCGATACCCAGCCCGTGATCGAGGCAAAGAACCTCGACCTGACCTTCCAAACCAATGACGGACCCGTTCACGCCCTCAAGGACGTGAACCTGGCCATCGACAAAGGCGAATTCGTCAGTTTCATCGGCCCTTCGGGCTGCGGCAAAACCACCTTTCTGCGCTGTGTCGCTGCGCTGGAAACACCTACGGGCGGCACGCTGTCCGTCAACGGAATGACCCCGGACGAGGCCCGCCGGAACCGGGCCTATGGCTATGTGTTCCAGGCGGCGGGCCTGTACCCGTGGCGGACCATCGCCAAGAACATCAAGCTGCCGCTCGAGATCATGGGATACTCGGCGCAGGAGCAGGAAGAACGTGCGAGAAACGTTCTGGAACTTGTTGATCTTGCAGGGTTTGGTGAAAAATTCCCTTGGCAGCTGTCGGGTGGGATGCAGCAACGGGCCAGCATCGCCCGGGCGCTGGCCTTTGACGCCGATATCCTGTTGATGGACGAGCCTTTCGGCGCACTGGACGAGATCGTGCGCGATCACTTGAACGAACAGCTTCTGGCTCTGTGGGCGCGCACCGGCAAGACGATCGGCTTCGTCACCCACTCGATCCCCGAGGCGGTGTATCTGAGCACCAAGATCGTCGTGATGAGCCCGCGCCCCGGGCGGATCACCGATGTGATCGACAGCCCTCTGCCCAAGGAACGGCCGCTGGATATCCGCGACACGCCCGAATTCATCGAGGTCGCGCACCGCGTGCGCGAAGGGCTGCGCGCCGGGCACGGGGACGATGTGTGATGGGCGGGGATGACATCAGACGCGCGACCGCGGCGGATGTGCCGGCCTGCGCGGCGGTGGTTTCCTCTTGGGTCCGCCAGACCGAGTGGATGACGGATGAACTGCCCCAGCAGGAGTTGGAGGCTCTGATCGCGCAGGCCTTCCCGGACCGCGAGATGTGGGTCGTGGGCGAACCCGTCGATTGCTACATGTCGGTTGATCCCGCGGCGCAGAAGGTCGGCGCGCTGTATTGCCTGCGAACCGGGCAGCGCATCGGCAAGCGCCTGCTGGATCGGGCAAAACAGGGGCGCAGCTTTCTGTGGCTGACGGCCCATCAACCGAATGCCGCCGCGCAACGGTTCTATCGCCGCGAGGGTTTTGTCGTAACCGGGACCGAGGCCGCAACGCCGCCCGAGACCGTCCCCGTGGTGCGGATGGAGTGGCACGCATGAAGCAGCTTGTTGCCGTTCTGACCGTTCTGCTGGCCATCGTCGTCATCTGGTACGCGGCCTGCATTCCGATGAACATCAAGGGCGTTCTGACCGAACAGGAACGGGCCGGGGCCGAAGTGGTTCCGCCCTCGGCCAAAGACCGCCGCGACATGGGGGAAATCGGTCTGGCGCTGCGCAACAGCTTTGCCATTCCGGCGACCTGGGCACAGGACCGGCCGCGTCTGCCCGCGCCGCATCAGGTCGCGATCGAGCTGTGGGAGACCACGGTTCAGAAGAAGATCACCTCGAAACGGTCATTGGTCTATCACGGCTGGGTGACGCTCAGCGCGACGATCCTGGGCTTTGCCATCGGCACGGGGCTGGGCATCCTGCTGGCAGTGGGGATCGTGCATAGCCGGGTGATGGACCTGTCGGTCATGCCCTGGGCCATCGTCAGCCAGACCATCCCCATCATCGCGCTGGCGCCGATGATCATCGTGGTGCTGTATTCGATCGGCATTCAGGGGATCATCCCCAAGGCGGTGATCTCGGCCTATCTGAGTTTCTTCCCGGTGGTCGTGGGCATGGTCAAGGGCCTGCGCAGCCCTGACGCGATGCAGCTGGACCTGCTGCGCACCTACAATGCCAGCAACAGCCAGGTGTTCTGGAAACTGCGCCTGCCGGCCTCGATGCCCTATTTGTTCGCCTCGCTCAAGATCGGGATCGCCGCGTCACTGGTGGGGGCCATCGTCGGCGAATTGCCGACCGGCGCCGTGGCGGGGCTGGGCGCACGGCTGCTGGCCGGCAGCTATTATGGCCAGACGGTGCAGATCTGGTCGGCGCTGTTTGCCGCGGCCATTCTGGCGGCCTGCCTGGTGGGCCTGTTGGGCCTGGTCGAACGCGCGGTGTTGAAACGCATGGGGATGGCGCAATGATGATGGTCGGTCTTGCAATCCTTTTGTGGCTGGCCGGTTGGTGGCTGAACTCCCGCTTGGCCAGCGGACCTTATGCCGACACGCGGGCGGTGCGCATTCTTGCGCCGCTGATCTTCGGCCTGACCGTCATCGGGGTGTGGGAATTGCTCGTTCGCGGGCTCGAGGTGCCTCTGGTCATCCTGCCCGCGCCTTCGGTGATCTGGGACCGGTTCTGGGACAGCCTGCCGATCCTGTGGGCCGATTTTGTGCAGACCATCATCAAGGGCGCGCTCAGCGGCTATGTCATCGGATGCGGCGCCGCTTTCCTGATGGCAATCGCCGTGGACCGGTGGGACTTCCTGCGGCTGGGCCTGCTGCCGGTGGGCAATTTCGTGGCCGCGCTGCCGATCGTGGGCACCGCGCCGATCCTGGTGATGTGGTTCGGTTTCGACTGGCATTCGAAGGCGGCCGTGGTCGTGGTGATGGTCTTTTTCCCGATGCTGGTGAACACGGTGGCCGGCCTGCGCGAGGCCACCGCCATGCAGCGCGACCTGATGGAGACCTATGCCGCAACCTATTGGCAAAGCTTTCTGAAGCTGCGGCTGCCTGCGGCCATGCCGTTCATTTTCAACGGGTTGAAAATTTCCACCACGCTGGCCCTGATCGGCGCTATCGTGGCAGAATTCTTCGGCTCGCCCACTTTGGGCATGGGGTTCCGGATTTCGACCAGTGTCGGGCAATTGTCGCTGGACATGGTCTGGGCGGAAATCGTGGTCGCGGCGCTGGCCGGAACCGCGTTTTACGGTCTGGTCGCCATGATCGAGAAAATGGTCACGTTCTGGCACCCCTCGCAGCGGGGATAAATCATTCAAAAGACCCCGATAACGGGGCGCAACAACAACTAGGAGAAATGAAGATGAAAAAGTTGATCAGCGGGGCAATCACGGCCCTTGCCATGACGGCCGGAACGGCCTTTGCGGCGGACGAGGTGACGCTGCAATTGAAATGGGTCACCCAGGCCCAGTTCGCGGGCTACTACGTCGCCAAGGACAAGGGGTTCTACGAAGAAGAGGGGCTGGACGTCACCATCCTGCCCGGCGGCCCCGACATCGCGCCCACGCAGGTGATCGCGGGCGGAGGCGCCGATGTGACCGTCGAATGGATGCCCGCCGCGCTGGCCGCGCGCGAAAAAGGCCTGCCGCTGGTCAACATCGCGCAGCCATTCAAACGCTCGGGCATGATGCTGACCTGCTGGAAGGACGCGGGCATTTCCTCGCCTGAAGATCTGAAAAACCGCACGCTGGGCGTCTGGTTCTTCGGCAATGAATTCCCGTTCATGAGCTGGATGAGCCAGCTGGGCATCGACACCAGCGGCAAGAGCGAGAACGGCGTCGAGGTTCTGAAGCAGGGCTTCAACGTCGACCCGCTGCTGCAGCGCCAAGCCGATTGCATCAGCACCATGACCTACAATGAATACTGGCAGGTGATCGATGCCGGCGTCAGCCCCGACGAACTGGTGACCTTCAAGTATGAAGATCAGGGCGTAGCCACGCTGGAAGATGGCCTTTACGTGCTTGAAGAAAACCTCAGTGACCCGGCCTTCGTCGACAAGATGGTCCGCTTCGTGCGCGCCTCGATGAAGGGCTGGAAATACGCCGAGGAGAACCCGGACGAGGCCGCCGAAATCGTGCTGGAGAACGATGCGACCGGTGCCCAGACCGAGGAACACCAGAAGCGCATGATGCGCGAGATCGCCAAGCTGACCGCGGGCTCGAACGGGGCGCTGGACCCGGCCGATTTCGAACGCACGGTGAACACGCTTCTGGCCGGCGGCTCGGATCCGGTGATCACCAAAAAGCCCGAAGGTGCCTGGACCCACCAGATCACGGATGCGGCTCTGAACTGATCCGCCGAACGCTCGGGATGAAAACGCGGCCCTTGGCGGGGCCGCGTTTGTCGTTGTGAATGTCGGATTTCTGTGGGGCCGAAGCGCCATTTGCGCTAGTATTCTCCGGTAATTCCCCGAGTTTTCTACGAAACTCAGATCGGGTCGGAGAAAGTGCAAAATTTTGCATCAGAATTCAGTCGCGCGACGCAGCTTGTCCTGACAGGAGACCCCGACCTGTGGGCGATCGTGGTCTTGTCGCTGCAGGTGTCGGTCTGTGCGGTGCTGATTTCGGCCGTGATCGGGATGCCGGTCGGGGCCGCTCTGGCCGTGGCGCGGTTTCCCGGGCGACGGGCGCTGATCATCCTGATGAACGCGCTGATGGGGTTTCCGCCCGTCGTCGTCGGTCTGCTGGTCTATCTGATGCTGTCACGGTCCGGCCCGCTCGGCGTGCTCGAGCTTTTGTACACGCCGACCGCCATGATCATTGCCCAGACCGTGCTGGTCACGCCGATCATCGCGGCGCTGACGCGGCAGGTGGTGGAGTTGCTGGCCGAGGAGTATTCGGAACAGCTCCGCTCGCTGGGCGTGTCGCGGCTGGCGTCGGTGCCGACCCTGTTGTGGGACGCGCGGCTGGCGCTGGTCACCGCGCTGCTGGCCGGGTTCGGTCGAGCGATTGCCGAGGTCGGTGCGGTGATCATCGTGGGTGGCAACATCAATCACGTGACCCGTGTGATGACGACGACGATCGCGCTCGAGACCTCGAAGGGCAATCTGGCCCTGGCGCTGGCGCTTGGTGCGATCCTGATCGGGATTGCAGTGGCCGTGAATGCCATGGTCAGCGCCCTGACCCTGCGGGCCGAGCAGGAGGGGCTGCGCCATGCGTGACCTGATGCCCGACATGCCGAGCCGGCTGGAAATTTCGGACCTTGCCATCGAACGCAAGGGGCGGGTCCTGCTGGATGTTCCCCGGCTGTCGCTGGACGGGCCGGGGCCGACGCTGATCCTGGGGCCCAATGGCGCGGGCAAAAGCCTGCTATTGCGCTGTCTGCATGGGCTGATCCAGGCCGACAGGGGGCGGGTCCTGCAGGATGGTCTGGACCTGACCGCCGATCACAAGGCCCGGCAGGCCATGGTGTTTCAGCAGCCGGTGCTGCTGCGCCGGTCGGTGGCGGCCAATCTGGATTTCGTTTTGAAACGCAAGCGGCTGGGCCGTGCTGCGCGCAAGGCGCGGATTGCCGACCTGCTGGCCGAAGGTGGGCTGGACGGCAAGGCCCGGCAATCGGCGCGGTCTCTGTCGGGCGGCGAGGCGCAGCGCCTGGCCATCCTGCGCGCGCTGGCGCTGGACCCCGAGACGCTGTTTCTGGACGAACCCACCAGCGCGCTGGACCCCACCGCCACGCAGGCGATCGAGGCGATGATCCTGCGCGCGTCGGCCCGCGGGGTGCGGATCGTGATGGTCACGCACGACGTCGGGCAGGCCCGGCGTCTGGCGGCGGACATCGTGATGATGCAAGGCGGGCGCGTCGTCGAACACGGCACCGCCAGACAGGTGCTTGAGGCGCCGAAATGCCAGGCCTCGCGCCAGTATCTGGCAGGCTGGCTGGTCACATAACAAAAAATCGGAGGCAATCCATGTTTCGCGCAGTATTCACAAGCGCCCTGGTCCTGTTCGGAATCGTCGCCAACCCGGCGGCGGCCGAGGAGGCGTTCATCATCGTGCAATCCACGACCTCGACGCAGAACTCGGGCCTGCTGGAGTTCATCCTGCCGGGGTTCGAGGCCGAAACCGGAATCGAAGTGCGCGTGGTGGCCGTGGGAACGGGGCAGGCGATCCGCAATGCCAGGAACGGCGATGGCGACGTTCTGCTGGTGCATGCCAAACCGGCCGAGGAGGCGTTCGTGGCCGAGGGCTGGGGCATCGAGCGGCGCGACGTGATGTACAACGATTTCGTCATCGTCGGGCCCAGGTCCGACCGGGCGCACATCAAGGGAATGACCGATGCCGCCGCGGCCCTGACCGCCATCGCGAATGTCGGGGCGACCTTCGCCTCGCGCGCGGATGACAGCGGCACGCATCAGGCCGAGATGCGCCTGTGGCAAAACGCCGGCATCGACCCGACCGCCGCCTCGGGCACCTGGTACCGCGAGACTGGCTCGGGCATGGGCGCCACGCTGAACCTGGCGGCGGGGATGGGGGCCTATGCGCTGACTGACCGGGCGACATGGCTGGCCTTTGCCAACAAGGGCGACCTTGCGGTTCTGGTCGAGGGCGATCCGCGTCTGTTCAACCAATATGGCGTGATCCTCGTGAACCCCGAAAAACATCCCGGCGTTCGTGCGGCAGCGGGCCAGAGGTTCATCGACTGGCTCACCGGACCGGATGGTCAGGCGGCCATCGCGTCCTACCGGTTGGAAGGGGAACAGCTGTTCTTTCCCAACGCCAGGTGACCAGCCTCAGCCGCTGGCGCCGTTGTGGTGGATCGCGCCCAGATCGGTCAGGTCATAGCCGCCCATCTCGGCCGCGCGGGCGGCAAACCCGTCCGAGCGCAGAAAGGACAGCAGCTTTTGCAAGGGCGGTTCGAAATACGCCCGACGCCAGATCGCCAGATCCAGTCGTTCGGAATGGGTTGGCACGAAGCCCAGCCCATAGAGACGGGCCAGCGCCCCCAGCCCGAACCCGGCCTCGGCCTTGCCGTCGTGCAGGGCGATGGCCAGCTCTTCTTCGGTGCGGGCGCAATTGGGCAGGGTGTTCAGGTCATCGCGGCTCAGGCCGTGTTCGGCCAGTTGCCGGTCGAACAGATGTTGGCTGGCGGCGCTGTCCTGTCGCAGCAGAACACGGCGGCCCTTAAGGTCGGCAAACCCGCCGATGCCTTGCGTGTTCGGGGCCAGCAGCAGGCCGCGCTGGCGATGGGTGATCTGGACCAGAACCACGGGCGCTTCGCCCAGCGTGTCGCGCAGCGCGCCGGTGTTGAACCCGCCGGGTTCGTGAATATGCAGAACCGCGGCCTGCGCCGCGCGCTCGGCCAGCCGCCGCAGCCCGTCGAACGATCCGTCATAATAGGTGGCCAGCCCCGATCCGCTTTCGCGCAACGCCCAGTCCAGCAGCGGATCGTGGCTGCCGGCGACGATCGGGGGCAGCGGCGGCTCGGCCGTTTGCGGACCCGAGCGCGACGCATTCAACCAGGCCAGCACCTCGGCCCGAGGAAACAGCAGCTTGCCCATGGCCCGTACGCAGGGCACCTCGCCGGATGCGGCAAGATCATAGGCCTTGCGCTCGCCGATGCGCAGCAGGTCGGCCAGTTCGCGCGTGGTCAGGAAGTCGGGCATTCAGTCCAGCCGCACGGCCGCGCCGCGTTCGGCCGAGGACAGGCCCATCTGGGTCAACACGAACGGAGCGGCGACCGTCACGACGGCCATCGTGGCAACAGCGGCAAGAAAGGCTTTCATCTTATCCTCCGGCTTAGTCCGCGGGCGCTGTTGCGCTGCGCAGGAATTCGATCAGGTCGGTGCGGTCCTGCGCCTGCGCGATCCGCTGCATCGGCATCTTCGACCCCGGAATGTAGTGGTCCGGTCCCTGATCGAAAAGAGCGTTTATCGTCTGTTCGTTCCAAATGATATCAGACCCTTGCAACGTTTCCGAGTAGATATAGCCGGGCAGTGTCCCGGCCCGCCGCCCGAATACGCCATGCAGGGTCGGCCCGGCCCGGCGTTGATCATCCGGCGTCAGGCTGTGGCAGATCGAGCATTTCCGGGCGAACTGCCGTTCTCCGTTGGTCATGTCGCCGGGGTCTTTCAGGAAACTCGGCTCTTGGCTCGCCATTCGTTCCTGCGACCCCAGCGCAGCCACCGGCCAACTGTACATGGCCTGATCCAGCCCGCCTGCGTGCAGGTTTTCACCATCGGGCGAAAAGGCCAATGCCCAGACCGGGCCGCGCAGCGTTGCCCGGAAATCCTGCGCGATCCGCCAGTCCCGTGTGTCGATGACCATGATGTAGCCCTCGCCATCGCCCACCGCCAGCAGCGACCGATCCGGGCTGAGGGCGAGCGCAAGGATCGGGCGGCGGTCCAGCGTGAAATCGCGCTCGGCCCCGGTGGTCAGGTCCAGAATGCGGGTCACGCCATCGACCGCGCCATAGGCGAGCCAACCGTCTTGCGAGTTCAGGACCAGTTCGTTGATGCCGAATCCGTGCTCGACCAGCCGTGCGGTTTCGGCTCCGGTCGTCACGTCCCAGACCCGCAGGCTGCCGTCGACCCCGGCGGAATACAGCGTCCGCCCGTCCGGCGCGAGGGCCACCGCGTTGACGCCGCTGCCCGTGGGGCCCAGCAGCTTGGCCGCTCCGCCCTCGGTGGGCCAAAGGCCGATGGTCCCGTCCCAACTGGCAGTCGCCACTAGGGTCTTTGAGGCAGCGAGCCCGACGACCTTGCCCTTGTGCCGGCCTATGACCTGACCACCGGGCCAACGGCGCAGGGTAAAGTCGTCGCCGGCCGAATAGATCGCGGTGCCGTTGAAAACCACCGCGTTCACGGCAGCCTCGTGACCTTCCAGCCAGTTCGGCTGCTGTCCCGACCACAGGCCCACGGAATTGTCGAAACTGGCGGTGGCAATGCGCCCATCCGGTGCCGTGGCGATGTCCATGATCGGTCCGCCATGGCCCTTGAGCGTGTAGAAATCCGCCGCCAACGGCAGCGGCAGCAGGGCCAGCGCCAAAGCCAGCCCGCGCATCTATTCGGCAGGCGAGGCCGCGCCGTCGCTGGCCTCCTGCGCCTTTACCTCTTCCAGCCACAGCGAATGGTGCTCGCGCGCCCATTGCTCTTCGACCTCGCCGGTGCCCATGGCGTCAAACGCGCCTTCCATGCCGACCGAGCCGAGGTAGATATGCGCCAGGATGATGGCAATGAAGGCATAGGCGACCATAACATGCCAGACCTGGGCATATTGCATCTCTTCCTGCGGAGACATCTGCGTGGGCAGGTCCAGCCCCAGCAGTTGCGGCAACCCGGTCGCGTTGGCGATTGAAAACGTCTTGGCGAACATCGGAAGCTCGAACGGGAACAGCAGCGACAGGCCCGACAGGCTGATCGAGACGCCCAGCAGGATGCACAGCCAGAAAATGATCTTTTGACCGGCGTTGAATTTCTTGGCCGGGGGGTGTTTGCCCTTGGTGAACAATCCGCCGCCCGCCGCCAGCCACTTCAGGTCGGTCCGGTCGGGGAGGTTGTAGGCAATCCAGTTCACCGTCACGATGACCAGTCCCAGCATGAAGGCCCAGGCGATGTTGTTGTGCAGCCACTTACTGCCCTGCGCGATGGTGGCGAATCCGTCCTTGCCCAAAAGCGGGATCAGGAAATCGCGGCCGTACAGCGTCAGCAAGCCGGTCAGCCCAAGGATCAGGAACGACCCGGCAAACAGCCAGTGCCCGAACCTTTCAAATCCTGAAAACCGGGTGACGGTGCGGCCCGTTTTTTCGCCGTCGATGCGGATGCGGCCGCGGATCAGGAAAAACAGCAGCAGAACGACCAGCATCCCGCCCAGAATATAGGTGCCGTATTCGCGCAGCGGACCGGTTCGAAAAGTCCACCACCACATGCCGCCGTCCTGGATCAGAACGCCGGCAGCCGGCCCCTTGGTCGATACGGTCACATCGGCCGTGCCATAGCGGATGGCGCGATACACATCACTGTCCGAAGCCACACCGCGCGTACCCAATTGACCCAGCAACCCTTCAGCATTGCCTTGCCCGGTATTCTGTGCGCGATAGCTGTTGTCGACCTTTTCGCCGCGTTGCCGGGCCAGAATATCCTCGAGAGTCGTGGCGCCACCGGTCTGCGCGCGCGGGGCAGTGGTTGGTTCGTCTGTGCCGGTCGTGTCTTGTGCAAACGCGCCCTGCGCGATCCCAAGTGTCAACGTCAAAGCCAGTAGAATGCGCAGCATCGAAAACCTCGGTATCAATCCAAAATCGGGTGACCCACCTGCGCAGGTCACCCGTGTTGTCAGGCTGAGGTCTCAGCCGTCCTTCTGGTCGTAGGCCGTACCCCAACCCCAAGCGCCCGAGCCGAACCCGCGCGCCACGACGCGTTCGCGGTAGATGGCCGAGACCACGTCACCGTCACCGGCAAGCAGGGCCTTGGTCGAACACATCTCGGCGCAGATGGGCAGTTTGCCCTCGGCGATCCGGTTGCGGCCGTATTTGGCGAACTCCGCGGTCGAGTGCGTTTCCTCGGGGCCGCCGGCGCAGAAGGTACATTTGTCCATCTTGCCGCGCGATCCGAAGTTGCCGGCCTGCGGGTATTGCGGCGCGCCGAACGGGCACGCATAGAAGCAATAGCCGCAGCCGATGCACAGGTCCTTGGAGTGCAGGACGACGCCTTCTTCGTTCTGATAGAAGCAGTCGACCGGGCACACCGCCATGCAGGGCGCATCCGAACAATGCATGCAGGCGACCGAGATCGAGCGTTCGCCCGGTTTGCCGTCATTGATCGTCACCACCCGGCGGCGGTTGATGCCCCACGGGACCTCGTGTTCGTTCTTGCACGCGGTCACGCAGGCGTTGCACTCGATGCAGCGTTCAGCGTCGCAGAGAAACTTTGCTCTAGCCATTGTCGTCCTCCTTACGCTGCCCAGATCTTGCAGAGAGTCGCTTTGGTCTCCTGCATCTGGGTCACTGAATCATAGCCATAGGTCTGGGCGGTGTTGGTGCTTTCACCCAGTACGTACGGGTCGGCGCCTTTCGGGTATTTCTCCCTCAGGTCCGCGCCCTGGAAATGGCCGCCAAAGTGGAAGGGCATGAAGGCCACGCCGGCACCGACCCTTTCGGTCAGCATCGCCATCACCTTGACCTTGCCGCCCTCAGGACCTTCGACCCAGACCTGCGATCCGTCGCGAATGCCAAGGTTGTTGGCGTCACGCGGATTGATCTCGACGAACATATCCTGCTGCAGCTCGGCCAGCCACGGGTTCGACCGTGTCTCGTCGCCGCCGCCTTCATATTCGACCAGACGACCTGACGTGAGGATTATCGGGTAATCCTTTGAAAAGTCGTTCTTCTGGATCGAAGCATACAAGGTCGGCAAGCGATAGGCCTGACGGTCCTCGTAGGTGGGATAATCGGCCACCAGATCGCGCCGCGGCGTGTACAGCGGCTCGCGGTGCAGCGGGATCGGATCCGGGAAGGTCCAGACCACGGTGCGGGCCTTGGCGTTGCCGAAGGGCGCACAGCCATGCTTGATGGCCACCCGCTGGATACCGCCTGACAGGTCGGTCTTCCAGTTGGTCTTGGGCCCGGCCACTGCGTCGATGGCCGCACGTTCTTCGGCCGTCAGGTCGCCATCCCAGCCCAGATCCATCAGCATCTGCATCGTGAACTCGGGGTATCCGTCCTGGATTTCCGAACCCACGCTGTAGACCCCTTCGGCCAGCAGGTTCTCACCGTCGCGTTCCACGCCGAAACGCGCGCGGAAGGTCAGGCCGCCCTCGGCCACCGGTTTGGACATGTCATAGAGGTTTGGCGTCCCCGGATGGCCCATCTCGGCGGTGCCCCAGCAGGGCCAGGGCAGGCCATAGTATTCGCCGTCATTCGGACCGCCGATGGCCTGCAGCGTGGTTCTGTCGAACGTGTGCTGGTTGGCCATGTGGCTTTTCAGACGCTCGGGCGACTGACCGGTATAGCCGATCGTCCAAAGGCCGCGGTTGAACTCGCGCGTGATGCTTTCGACATTCGGGGTTTCAGGGTCCTCCATCTCGATATTGCGGAACAGCCGGTCGGCCCAGCCGAACTTGTTGGCGAACTTGGCCATGATGACCTCGTCCGGCAGGCTTTCGAACAGCGGATCGACAACCTTGTCGCGCCACTGAAGCGACCGGTTCGAGGCCGTGACCGAGCCACGGGTTTCGAACTGCGTACAGGCCGGCAGCAGATAGACGCCATCGGTCCGGTCATGCAGCACGGCGGAAACGGTGGGATACGGGTCGATCACGACCAGCATGTCCAGCTTTTCCATCGCCGTCTTCATTTCGACCATCCGGGTCTGCGAGTTGGGCGCGTGGCCCCACAGAACCATGGCGCGGACGTTGTTGGGTTGATCCATGTTCTCGGGATCTTCCAGCACACCGTCGATCCAGCGCGACACCGGGATGCCGCGCTCGTTCATCAGCGGCTTGTCCTTGCCGTCCTTGTCCTTGATAGTGTCGAACTGTCCTTTCAGCCAGTCCAGATCCTCGTCCCAGACACGCGCCCAATGGCCCCAGGCCCCGGCCGACAGGCCGTAATAGCCGGGCAGGGTGTGCGACAGAACGCCCAGATCGGTCGCGCCCTGCACGTTGTCATGGCCGCGGAAGATGTTGGTGCCGCCGCCCGAGGTGCCCATGTTGCCCAACGCCAGCTGCAGCACGCAATAGGCGCGCGTGTTGTTGTTGCCGTTGGTGTGCTGGGTGCCGCCCATGCACCAGATCACGGTGCCGGGACGGTTGTTGGCCAGCGTCCGCGCCACGCGCTTGAGCTGCGATCCCGGCACGCCGGTGACGCGCTCGGTCTCTTCGGGGGTCCAGTTGGCGACCTCTTCGCGGATCTGGTCCATGCCCCAGACACGGGTGCGGATGAACTCTTTGTCTTCCCAACCGTTGTCGAAGATGTGCCACAGGATGCCCCAGATCAGCGCCACGTCGGTGCCGGGGCGGAAGCGGACATATTCGTCGGCATGGGCCGCGGTGCGCGTAAAGCGCGGGTCGCACACGATCAGCGGGGCGTTGTTCTGCTCTTTCGCGCGCAGAACGTGCAGCAGCGAGACGGGGTGCGCCTCGGCCGGGTTGCCGCCGATGATGAAGATCGCCTTGGAATTGTGGATGTCGTTGTAGCTGTTGGTCATGGCGCCGTAGCCCCATGTATTCGCAACGCCCGCAACGGTGGTCGAGTGGCAGATCCGCGCCTGGTGGTCCACGTTGTTGGTGCCCCAGTAAGCCGCGAACTTGCGGAACAGATAGGCCTGTTCGTTGTTGTGCTTGGCCGAACCCAGCCAATAGACGCTGTCAGGCCCGCTTTCCTCGCGGATGCTCATCATGCCGTCGCCGATCTCGTCGATCGCCTGTTCCCAGCTGATGCGCTTCCACTCGCCACCCTCTTTCTTCATCGGGTATTTCAGGCGGCGTTCGCCATGGGCGTGTTCCCGGACCGAGGCCCCCTTGGCACAGTGAGCGCCCAGGTTGAACGGGCTGTCCCAACCGGGCTCCTGCCCAATCCAGACGCCGTTCTGCACTTCGGCAACCACGGTACAGCCGACCGAGCAATGCGTGCAGACGGATTTGATGTTCTCGACAGCCGTGTTGGCTGCGGTCTGGGCGCTGGCGGGCGACACGGTTCCACCCGTGGCGCTGATCGCGGCCAGGCCGCCGATCGTCAGGCCCGAGCCACGCAGGAACGCGCGGCGATCGACGCTTTTTTCGCCGATTTGGGACAGGATACTTGTCCGCTGGGGGCGTCTCGCAACCCCGTTGGTCTTTTTCCTAAGCATTTCCTTCCTCCCTTGCTGGCCATGTTGACCATGGCTGGCTTGGTGTTTCGAAATCGACGTCAGGGCCAATCGCAACCGTCAGCCGAGTGTGACCACGTCCGGACCAGCGCCGGGCGTCGCCGAGGCGGCCTAGAAGCGCGCGCTGTCGAAATAGGCGCGGGTATGCGCCGTGTCCTGAATGCGGGTCTCGTCCGAGGGTTGCTCGGCCGCTTCGGCCTCGGTTCCCAGGCTGGCCGCTGCAACGGCTGCCGGGGCCGCGGTGCCCGCCAGTTTCAGGAAGTCGCGGCGGCTGGCGCCGGTCTCCTTGGTCTTGCTCATGGGATCCTCCTTTCCCATTTGCGGTTCAGCGCCCGCCGGGCGCCAGCGAATGACGGCCGCCTAGTGCGTCGTCATGCGGAAGGCCTCGCGTTCGATCTCCATGAAAACCCGGCCGGCGGTGCCGACCGAGGCATAGAGAACCGAATGCTCGGCTGCTTCCAGGTCCGAGAAAAAGTGCTCGGCCCAAGGACCGATATGCTTGTTCCAGAACGTCTTTTGATCTTCCAACGCGGCCGGGCCGCCGAAACGGCCGACGATCATGCCGCCCATCATCTCCATCAACGAGGCGATGTTGTCTTCGGGTTCGAACACGTTTGCCGCCCGGGTGATGCCCCGCGCCGCCATGTCGTTGCGCAGCTGCGCCAGCGGTTTCTCGTTCAGGAACCCGGTCAGGTAGAAGCTGGCATAAGGCAGCAGTTCTCCGCGCCCCAGCCCGATGAACAATGCGTTGAACTCGCGCTCGGCCGCTTCAGGCTTGGTCACTTTGGCCACGCGGGCCATGGCCTGAATGGCCTGGCCCAGATCGGTCTCGTCCCCCGACAGCGCCGCGATCTGGCTCAGCAGGGTCTGGTCGGGCGGTGTGGCCAGAAGCAGGCCCAGAAAGTTGTAGAAATCCGCGCGCAGACGGTCCTCGGGGGAAATCTCGAACGTCTGCGGGTCGCGAATGTTCATCGTGTCATCCTTCGAATTCGAATTTCATGCGCCGCAGGGCCGGGGGGCGTTCGTCCTCATCCGGTTGGATGGCGTCTGCCACTTCGACAGGGGGCGCGAGCTCGGCTTCAGGCTCGGGCGTTTCGGTTGACGGCTCGGCTTCGGCCTCGACCGGGTGTTCCTCGGTGTCCTTCTGCTCGGCCAGCGCCTCGATGTGGCGCAACATGCCTTTGCCCACCTGATAAGCCGTCTGCAGGTTTTCGACCACGCAGGCGGCGTCGGTGTAGTCCTCGCCGTAATCGACCAGCCCGTCCACATTCGCCAGCACCGGGTTCAACCGCCACAAGCGCCGCAAGGCACGGCGGCGCAGACGGTCCGGCACGGCCTTGGCCATGAAGCCCGAAACATCGTCGCCCGCCTGCAGCAGGTCAGGGTCGGGAAGGTCAAGCTCGGCCAAAATCTCGGCGTCGGTCTTGTCTTCCAGTTCGGCCTGCTGCGCGGCGATTTCCTGCGCGGTCAGGGCCTCTTGTTCGGCATGCGCTTCGGCCTGCACGGCGGCCTTGCGGCGAGACCAGAAATCCTGTCGGGTGCTCATTGTACGGCCCTCCGCGGGGCGCGGTAGACATCCGAGGTCTGGCGGATGCGCGCATCGCCCTTGCCGTCTTCCACAAGATCCACCCGTTTCTTGTCGCGGCGGCGTTTGACGAACACCTCATCGCGGTGATGGGCCAGAGTGAAATCGCGTACCCAGGCAATCAGGCCTTCGGTCATCGGGATCTTTTCCACGATCTCTTCGCCGGTATCGGCATAGTCCTGCCCCTCGTAGGGCGAGGCGGTGATCAGAAACGCGTTGAGCGGGCGTTCATCCTCGGCATCGTCACGCAGGACAAGATACAGCGACGGCTGGCTGTCCGAGAGATTGGCCATATAGGCCTCGGTTTCGTCGGCCCAGAGTTTCAAGGGCAGGGTGGCGGCATGGTATTCGACCGCATCGCCCTCGCGGCGCAGTTCGACCCAGTCAGCCGGTGGGGCGCCGGGCAGCACCGCGACCGCGCGCCAATTCCACCGGGCCCAGCGCGTGACCCCCGGTGTCTTGCGCACGACGACGCCAACCGGCATTTCGATCTGTTTTGCGGCCTCGGCCACTTTGATCCTCCCCGGAAAAGCTCTTCCCCGCTTTCCCTTAGGTTCACTATGGTACACAAATGGGCCACGTGCCAAGCCCGCAGCGGCCTGAAATGGCCGTGATTTGGAAAAAAGTCGTCGCAAGTGGGTCGCGGCGACGATCAGCCGACTTTGGCGGGCGACACAGAGTTTCTGACCAGAACCGGCCGCCACACGTTGCATGGGCGGCGTTTGGGTCTAAGGTTGGGGCAAGGATGAGATGCGGGGGGGAACATGGTCACCAAATTGGTCTTGTGCGATTGCGCCGGAAGTCAGGCCCTGGACGGGCAGGGGATATCGGCCGCTTGCAGCGCTGAATGCAGCAGGGTCCACACGGCGCTGTGCACCACCGAACTGACCGCTGCGGCCAAACTGATGCAGTCGGATGACCAGATCGTCATCGCCTGCGGGCAAGAGGCCCAAGTGTTCCGCGAACTGGCCGAGGAACTGGGCGTGGATCACCCCGGCTTTGTCGATCTGCGCGACCGGGCCGGCTGGTCCGAGCAGGGACGCGCGGCGATGCCCAAGATGGCGGCGCTGGCGGCCGAGGCTCTGTTGCAGCAGCCGATCACGCCAAGCGTGGATGTCATCAGCGAAGGCACCGCCTGCATCATCGGGCCGGGTGCGGTTGCGTTTGACCTTGCCCAGCGTCTGTCGGACACGATGGCGGTGACGGTGGTCGTCACCGATGAGGCGCAGCCTGACAGCCGGGCCTATGACGTGGTGCGCGCGCGGGTCCGGTCGGTCTCGGGGGCGCTGGGCGGATTCACCCTGCGGTTGGATGCGTTGCAGCAGATTGACCCGGCCGGGCGCGGTGCGTTTGCCTGGACCCCGCCGCGCGACGGAGCGGTGTCGGCCTGCGATGTGCTGATCGATCTGGCGGGGGGGACGCCCTTCGTGACGGCTCCGGACAAGCGCGAAGGTTACCTGCGCGCCGATCCGCGCGATACTGTGGCGGTTGCCCGGCTGGCCTTTGACGCGGCGCAGCTGGTCGGGACCTTTGAAAAGCCGCTGTATGTCAGGTTCGAAGAAACATTGTGCGCCCATTCGCGGGCCGGGCAGGTGGGCTGTTCCAACTGTCTGGACATCTGCCCCACCGGGGCCATCACCCCGGCCGGAGACCACGTGGCCATCGACCCGATGGTCTGCGCAGGCTGCGGTGAATGCGCGGCCCTGTGCCCCTCGACCGCGATCAGCTACGAGGATCCGCCGGTGGCGGCCCTGCTGGCGCGGATGCAGACCCTGGCGGCGACCTACCGTCGGGCCGGAGGGAGCGCCCCGCGCCTGTTGGTACATGATGCCCATGGGGCCGAGATGATCCGGCTGGCCGCGAGGTTCGGGCGCGGGTTGCCCGCCGATGTGATCCCGCTGGAACTGGGGGTGGTGTCCGGCTTTGGACATGCCGAGATGCTGGCTGCCTTGGCTCATGGCTTTGCCCGGGTCGACATCCTGCTGGCCCCGACGACCGAGCGGGATGCGTTGGACCGCGAACTGCCGCTGGCGCTGGCCATCGCCGGAGCAGACGTCGTTGGAGTGATCGACGAATCCGATCCGGATGCGCTGGCCGATCTGCTTTTTGCGCAGGACGTGCCGCAGCCACTGGCCCAGCCGGTTCTGCCGCTGGGCAACCGGCGCCAGATCACGCGGCTGGCGGCGCAGGCGCTGCGCCCCGATGCGTCTCAGCCGCTGCCCCTGCCGGAACACGCGCCCTATGGCGCGGTGGCGGTGGACACCGAAGCCTGCACCCTATGCCTGAGTTGCGTGTCGCTGTGCCCGTCAGGCGCATTGATCGACAACCCCGACTTGCCTCAGCTGAACTATCAGCAGGATGCCTGTCTGCAATGCGGGCTGTGCAAGACCATCTGTCCCGAAAGCGCGATCACCCTGGTGCCCGAACTGGACCTGTCCGACCGTGCGCTGTCGCCGCGTGTTCTGAACGAGGAGGAGCCCTTTGCCTGCATCCAATGCGGTGCTTTGTTCGGGGTGAAATCGACGGTCGAGCGGATCATGGAGAAGCTGGCCGGCAGCCACCCGATGTTCGCCTCGTCCGAGCAGGCGAAGATGATCCAGATGTGTGACGATTGCCGTGTGCAGGCGCAGTTCCACAGCCAGGACAACCCATTTGCCTCAAAGCCCAAGCCCAAGGTCGTCACCACCGATGACTACTTCAGCAAGCGCAAGGATCACTGAAGCTTGAGCGGTGCCCCCAGATCGGCCGCGCGGATGATCGAGACATAGGCGAGGATCGCCTCAAGCTCGTCCTGCGTCAGCCTCAGCGGGTGAATGGGCGGGGGGCGTTCGGGGTTGAAGGGCGCGGTGATCCCTTCGATCTGGGTAAAGGACGGATGCGGGTTCAGGGCAAAGAACGCCTGGAACCGGTTCGACCAGTCCGGCATCGCGCGCAGCACCGCAAAGGACGGGGTCGAGCCCAACCCGTTCATCCGGTTCTGCGGCCCGATCACATGACAGCGCCCGCAATGGGTCAGCGACAGCTTTTCGCCCAGCACGGCGTCGCCTTCGATGGCATCCGACTCGGGCGCAGCGACCGTTTGGAAACTGGCCGAGAACGGGCCGCCCTCGGTTGGTGCAAAGCTTTCGACGGTGCGCTTGCCCACGTCGGACAACAGCCAATCCTGAAAACGCGCCTGCCGCGGGTCGTCC
Organism: Ruegeria lacuscaerulensis ITI-1157; assembly: GCA_000161775.1. Lineage (GTDB taxonomy): Bacteria > Pseudomonadota > Alphaproteobacteria > Rhodobacterales > Rhodobacteraceae > Ruegeria > Ruegeria lacuscaerulensis. The sequence goes on along the minus strand of GG704596.1, from coordinate 3,011,453 downwards.
TGAATGCGCAGGTGATAGACGTCGCCGCCGCGCTGAAACACCGGCTGCCCTGGCGGGCCGACCGCAAGAACCATAGCGCCCGCATCATCCGCGACAACGCGGATTCCGGTCTTGAGCGAAAAGCGTGGAAGAATATGTTTCAAAAGACCCGAGCGTGCGACATCTTCCGGCGCGGCCAGACCGATCTCCTCCTGCGACCAAGAGGGGCTGGCGAAGAGCGTCAGGCTCAGGCACAAAAGAACAAAGCGCATGGCCCAGCCTAACGGCGACAGGGCGAATGCGTCAAATGAACGAACAAGACGGAGACAACGGCGATGAGCGGCGATTACAACATGTCGATGCGCAAATTCCTCAAACAGGTTGGCGTGACCAGCCAGCAGGCCATCGAAGACGCGCTGCGCAAGGCGGGCGATCCGGCGGGCAAAAGCTTTGAGGCCAAGATGGTCCTGACGATCGACGGTCTGGATGTCGAACACGTGGTGACCGGCCAGATCAAGGACGGCGACGCATGAGCATCCGCGACGCGGTTCTGGCGAACCTGAAGAAGATCACCGACCCGGTTTCGGGTCAGGACATCGTCAGCGCGGGCGTGGTCCGCGCGCTGAATGTCGAGGGCGACACCGTGCGCTTCGTTCTCGAGATCGATCCCAAGAATGCCGACAAGATGGAGCCGGTGCGCGCCACGGCCGAAAAGGCGGCGCAGATGGTCGACGGGGTGGCCAAGGTCTCGGCCCTGCTGACCGCGCATTCCGACAAGGCGCCGCCGGATTTGAAACCCAAGCCCAAGCCCTCGCAGACCGGGCCGCAGGCGGTGCCGGGGGTCGACCGGATCATCGCCGTGGCCTCGGGCAAGGGCGGGGTCGGAAAGTCGACCGTTTCGGCCAACCTGGCCTGTGCGCTGGCGGCCGAGGGGCGGCGCGTTGGATTGCTGGACGCCGATGTCTACGGCCCCTCGCAGCCGCGCATGCTGGGCGTGTCCGGACGGCCGGCGAGCCCCGATGGCAAAACCATCCTGCCGCTGCGCAATCACGGCGTCACCATGATGTCGATGGGGTTGATGACCAACGAAGGTCAGGCGGTGGTCTGGCGTGGGCCTATGCTGATGGGCGCGCTGCAGCAGATGATGAACCAAGTGCAATGGGGCGCGCTGGACGTGCTGATCGTCGACCTGCCGCCCGGCACCGGTGACGTGCAGCTGACGCTGAGCCAGAAGTTCAAGGTGGATGGCGCGATCGTCGTCTCGACCCCGCAGGACGTGGCCCTGATCGACGCGCGCAAAGGCATCGACATGTTCCGCCAGCTGAATACACCGATCGTCGGCATGATCGAGAACATGTCCACGCATATCTGCTCGAATTGCGGGCACGAGGAACACGTATTCGGCCATGGGGGCGTGGCCGCCGAAGCCGCCAAACTGGGTGTGCCGTTGCTGGGGGAAATCCCGCTGCATCTGGATATCCGCGTGGCCGCCGATGGCGGGGCGCCGATCGTGGTCAGCAAACCCGACAGCCCGCAGGCCGAGGCCTTCCGCAAGATCGCCCGCGACCTGATCGCCGCGGGCAAGGCATGACGCAGCCGGTCTTTCCCCCGTTGCTGTCCGGGCACCCGGTGCAGGGTGGGGAAGACCCGTTCGACCATGCACAGGCCATGGCGGCGCTGGGCTGCGATGCGGGCAGCGTCGTCTACAACATTCAGGCAGATCGCCTGCGCGCGGCCATCGTCTTTGCGCCGGAGGTGCCCTTGCAGGACGCCATGGCCATGCTGCCGCTGTGCGCCGTCGGGTTCCAGAACGCGCTGGGCGCGCTGGCTCCGCCCGAGGTGGCGGTTCATCTGGGCTGGGATGGTCCGATTTTCGTCAACGGGGCCCGCTGTGGCCGATTTCGTGTGGCCGCGTCTACCTCCGACTCGGAAACCGTGCCCGACTGGCTGGTCGTCGGCTGGGAACTGGCCTTGCTGCAAACCGGGGATGAGCCGGGCAAGTTGCCCGATGTGACGGCCCTGTATGACGAGGGCTGCGCGGATGTGTCCCCGGTGCAGCTGGTCGAGAGCTGGTCGCGTCACATGCTGACCTGGCTGAACCGCTGGTCCGAGGATGGCAACGCGCCATTGCATGGGGAATGGATGGGCTTGCTGCAAGGGGTGGGAGAGCCCTATGGTGCAAAGGGCGTGTTCCTTGGAACCGATGAACGGTTCGGAATGTTGCTCAGGGACGGGGCAGGCACGCACCTTGTCCCCATCACGCAATTGCTGGAGGATGACCTTTGAACCTTGCCCGTGCCATTCACTTCGACGAAAGCGATTTGAACGTGTTTCATTCACCGGCGCGCACTGGCGAGTGGTGTATTTCCGGAGGCTTCGAGTTTTCGAACTGGACCGAGGCGGACTTGGTCGGAAAGGCACGTCAAGCCTTTGCCAACGGTTGGCTTGGGCTTGAAACATTTGGCCGCGTTACCTTTGTTGCCGTTACCAGGATCGAACCGACCGAATTGGATCAACTGACGGAAAACCTGGCTGCGCATTTCGTCCAGCTGTATGGCGCACCCTCAGTCGAAGCCGCCCGCGATGTCGCCAATACAGAACTGACGCAAATGGCGGATCTGTGCAGCGGGCATGCGCCCAACACCCTGTTGACGGTTTCTCGCAGTCTGACCGATGGCGGCGTCCACGAAGCCTATCGCGTGATCACCCCGCAAGAGGCCGAGCTCGAGGCCTTTGCTGTTCACGGATCGCTGGACGATTGATCACAACAGATCGGCAAACCCGCCGAACTGTCCACGTTTGAAGATCAAACCCTGACCTGAACGGTACAGGACGTTTTCGACTTTGCCGACGATGATAACATGATCGCCGGCCTCATGCCGGGCAAACAGCGAACAGTCGAAACGCGCCAGACATTCTGCCAAAAGCGGCCGACCCTTCGCGTCCGGTTTCCATTCGGTGTGCGAGAAATCCAAGCCGTCACGGGCAAATTGCAAGGCCAGATCCTGTTGATCCTGCGCCATCACATGGATCGAGTAGTGCTGTGCGTCATGGAATGTGTCGAATCGGTTCGATTCGGTGGCAAGGCACCAGGAAACCAGCGGTGGGTTCAGTGAAACGGACGCAAACGAGTTGACGGTGATGGCTGCTGGACCTTCGGGCGTTGCGGTCGTGACGACGGTGACGCCCGTGCCAAAGCATCCCAGGGCCTCGCGGAAGGCCAGGGTGTTGTCGGGGTCGGGGCGGAAAGTCTTTTCTGTCATCACGCGCTCGCACTCTGGTTGCATCCGGGGTGCCACGGAGCAAGCCGATTGTCCACGGAAACGTTCAGTTCAGATCCTCCAGCAACCGGCCGTGTTTGCGGGTTTCGGCAATCACGTCGCCGAACGTCTTCATTCCCCGGGCCTGCAGCATTGGCAACATGCGCACCAGAGCCTCGGCCGTTGCGACGGCATCTCCCAGGGCCGTGTGGCGCAACGTTTCGGGGATCTCGATGCCCAGCCGATCGCATAGTGCGTCCAGCGTATGCGTCTCGCTGGCACCGAACAGCACCGCCGACAGTAGAACGGTGTCCAGAATGGGGTGGTCCCATTCGACCTCCATCCGCTTGGCATGACGCCGCAGAAACGCCATGTCGAAGGGGGCGTTATGGGCGACGATCACCGCGTCGCGGGCAAAGTGATGAAACTGGCGGCCGGCCGTGATGATATCCGGCGCGTCCTGAACCATGCGGTCACTCACTTTGTGGACCCTGGTCGAAGCGGGGGGAATTGGAATGCCCGGATTGACCAGCGTGTCGAACTGCTCGCCTTCGACGATGCGCCCCTTGACGACACGGACGGCGCCGATCTGCACGATCTCGTCCTTGTGTGGCAGCAAACCGGTGGTTTCGGTGTCGAAAACCACGAAACACAGTTGCGACAGGGCGCGGTTTTCGAACGCTTCGTCGCCGGGGGTGTCCAGAAGGTCGAAATCATAGACCAGAGGACGCGCGGCCTCGGGCGGGATGCGGGCGACGCTGTCTTCGAAGATCAGCATATAGCCCGGCGCATCGCCCAGCGGCTTCATGCGTGCCGTGTAGGTCTGCCGCCCGTCCACGCTGGCCAGGGTGCAATAGACATCCATGCCGGTTTTCGACAGCTTTTCGTAAGCGTCCAGCAAGGGTTTTCGTTCGAGATAGTCGAACAGCGAGGCGTTCAGGCGGGGATGAGCAATCTGCGCCAGAACCTCGGCGGCCTGCGCGTCGTACAGAACGATCTGGTGATTTGGTCCCGCCAGCAGCATCGCGACCGGGATCTCGGACAGAAGCGCGGTCAGACGTTCTTTCTCCGACGCCAGATGCGCGGTTTCGGCAGCCACGGCCTCGGCGGTGGACATGGCGGTGCTGGCAAGCCGTTCGGCCAGGCTGGCGGCGGCGGGGGCCAGATCACCCAGATAGCGCGCCGCCTGCAGGTCGAGATCGGTATCCACCCCCGCATGGGCCCGCGCACGCAACTGCGCCGAAAGGCGTTCGATCGGCTTTGCCACGTTGTCGTCGAACAGCAGCCAGACCCCAGCGACCAGCCCCAGAAAGCCAAACGAGATCAGCAGGCCGCTGAACACGAAGGCGCTGGTCATGTCCGCGGGATCGGCCCGGCGCAGGCCAAGCCAAAGGGCGATCACGGTGATGGCGATGCCACCCGCGGCAAGCAAGCAGAAGAACAGAAATATTCTCAGGCGCAGGCTCAGGCGGGTCAGCATGGTCAGGCCTCACAAGTAGCTGAGACCACCGGATCATCCTCGCCAACCGGCACCCAATCGGCACCGACCAGATGCCCGTCATCCGAGAACTCCGCCCCATCGGCCAGGCTTGCGCGGCTGTGCTCGGCGCAGTTCACAGCGATCGGCATCTTGGATACCGGCGCCCAGCGGCCAAAGAAGTACAGGTCGATCAGGCGCTGATCCGGCACTTTGGGATTGGTCCGCAACGAGGCCGTATCGACGGCCGCGAACCGGTCGACATAGGGCACCGCATAGGTCCAGGGGCGATAGAGCGCACGGCTTTCGACCTCTTGCACGACGGTCAGGCCCTCGGGCAGGGCGTCACGGGTGCGGTCGTACCACGAGTATTCGCTGACGATCGTGACCGCGATCATGCCCAAACCGGCCGCAACCGGGGCCGACCATTTCGGCAGACGGCCACCCGTCAGCCGGTTTAGCCCCATCACGAGGCCCGCGATGGCAAAACCCGCAAAGATCGTGCCGATCAGCTCAAGAAACATCTTCCTCCTCCGTTCTTCCTGCAGGGGTCTTTACCCCAGCATCCCCTTGCCGTGCCCAACCGCGGATTGCATCGTTTTTACCACGACAAACGCGTCCCGAAGATGACTTCGCTCAAAGTCCGACAGCTCAGACGGCGCAAGATAGTTGTCGGGCTTGTCGCCATTCCTGATCTGTTTGACCTGATGGTTCAACCGGGTTTCCGCGATCAGGTCATAGGCATCCAGCAGGTCCCGCGCGCCCGACGGGCTGAGCACCCCTGCGGCCTCGGCGGCCTTGAGGCGCGCGCGGGTGTTCACCTCGGTCAATTCACCCTGCAGGCTGTAGACCCGGCCCAGATCGACCACCGGGACCACGCCGTTGTGCTTGAGGTCCAGCGTGTTGCGATGCTCGCCCGAGCGGATCGTGGCGATCCCGCGCAGCAGGCCCAGCGGCGGCGTGTGCTTCAGCGAATTCGAGATCATGTGCGCCACGAAGATCGAATTCGCCCGCGCCGCGCGCAGGGTTTCGGCCCGCAGGTCGGAAAACAGCTCGAACCGGCCACCGATGGGGCGCAGGTCGAACATGACCGAGGCCAGCATCTGCGCCTCGGGGTTGGGTTTGGCGATCCAGCCGTTGAAATAGTCGCGCCAGACCCGGACCGGCTGCCGCCAGCGCGGATTGGTCGCCATCATGTCGCCGGGGCAATAGAAATACCCGCAAGCGTTCAGCCCGTCGGACACGAATTTGGCCAGCGCCTCGAAATAGGGCAGGTCGGAATCGGTGACGCTGTCATCCAGCATCAGGCAATTGTCCTGATCGGATACGCCCGTCTGCTCCTGCCGGCCTTGCGAGCCGCAGGCCAGCCACAGATAGGGCACCGGTGCCGGGCCCAGTTTCTGCTCGGCCAGCGCCAGCAGCCGGCGCGTCGCGGCGTCGGCGATGTCGGTGATCAGGCGGGTGACGATTTCGTGCCGGTTGCCCGCCGCCACCAGTTGCACCAGCAGGTTCGGGATCTCGGCCGTGACCGCGGCCATCTCGGTCGCCGACCCGGCCTGCGCGATGCGGCTGACCAGTTCGGCCGAGCTGACCGCCTGGAACCGGGTCAGGTCGGTCTGGGTGACGATTCCGACCAGGCGCCCGCCCTCGGTGATGGGGATATGGCCGATACCGCGTTCCAGCATCGCGTGCAGCACGTCCGAGCCGATGTCGCTGGGCGACAGGGTCAGCGGGTCCGGAGACATGATCTGTGACACCGGGGTCGTCGGGGGCAGGGCGCCCGCCACGACCTTGCTCGACAGGTCCCGAACCGTGGCAATCCCGCGCAACGCGCCGCGCTGGGTGATGCAGACCGACGAAATGCCCCGGTCGCGCATCAGGCGCGCGGCGTCCTGAACGGTCGTGTCCGGGGTGCATGTGGCCGGCTTGCGCGCCATCAGGGTTTCAACCCGGGTGGTGGCCAGCGATTGCTGTTCGGGCCGCGCCGGGCGGGCCCGGTTGAAGAATTTGGCGACGACGACGTGACGCTTGAGCAGATCGGAAAACAGGTCGGTCGGAATGATTAGCAGAACCGAGGGCGCGTCAGCCGTTGCCGTGGTCACCGCGCGCCCGTCGCGCATCAGACCACGCTCGCCGAACGAGTTGCGCAGGCCCAGATGGGATACGACCGCACCGTTTTCGTCGGTGATCTCGACCTGGCCTTCGTAGATGATGAACAGGCCGGGCAACTGCGCGCCGCGGTGATAGATGACGGTGCCCTTGGGGAACTCACGCGCTTCGATCCGGGCGGCGATGTCGGCCAGTTCCTCGACCGGCAGCGCGTCATAGGGGTGCACGGATTTCAGGAACCGGGTGATCTGATCAGGTGAAAGCGCCATGGGGTCGCCCGTCCGCTTGAATGAAAAGCCCCGCCCGGGGGTTAGCCGGGCGGGAAAAGTTGGTCGAGGGAAACGGCCCGTGATGGATCATCGCGGACCGCATCCGGCTCAGTGGTCCTGAGCCGCGCCCGCACCACGGGGAATGCGCACGCTTTCGACCAGATCCTTGATCTCCTGCGGGGTTTCCTTGGTCATGCCGGCCACCACATAGGCGACGCCGAAGTTGACCATGGCGCCGATCGCACCGAACGAGGTCGATTTGATCGGACCCAGCAGCGGGTCTGCATCGGTGAACGAGTTGGTGCCCGGAATGAACAGCCAGCCCTTGTGCAGGAAGATGTAGACCAGGGTGACGGTCAGACCAGCCAGCATGCCCGCGACCGCGCCGGTGTTGTTGATGCGGGTCGAGAAGATCCCCATCATCAGCGCCGGGAAGATCGAGGCCGCCGCCAGACCGAAGGCCAATGCCACGGTTTGCGCCGCAAAGCCCGGAGGGTTGAGGCCCAGATAGGTGGCAACCACGATGGCCACGGCCATTGCGATCCGCGCCGCCAGAAGCTCGCCCTTTTCCGAGATGCTCGGGTTGATCGAGCCCTTGATCAGGTCGTGCGACACCGCCGACGAGATTGCCAGCAGCAGGCCCGCAGCGGTCGAAAGCGCAGCCGCAAGACCACCGGCCGCGACCAGACCGATCACCCAACCCGGCAGGTTGGCGATTTCGGGGTTGGCCAGAACCAGGATGTCGCGGTTGAACTTGGTCAACTCGTTGCCGACCCAGCCGTTTTCTTCGGCAATCGCCTGCATGTCGGCGTTCTGATCGTTGTAGTACTGGATCTTGCCGTCGCCGTTCTTGTCTTCCCAGTCCAGCAGACCGGTTTTCTGCCAGGTGGCCATCCAGTCATACCGTGCATCGTTGTCGATCTGCTCCAGCGAAACAGCGCCGCCTTCGATGCCGCCGTTCGGCCACATCATGTCGGTGATGTTCAGACGAGCCATGGCACCAACCGCGGGGGCGGTCAGGTACAGCAGTGCGATGAACACCAGCGCCCAACCGGCCGACCAGCGGGCGTCCGACACTTTGGGAACGGTGAAGAAACGCATGATGACGTGGGGCAGGCCGGCGGTGCCGATCATCAGCGACAGGGTGAACAGAACCATGTTCAGCGTGTTCGAATGATGAGCGGTGTATTCCGCAAAGCCCAGTTCGGCCACGATGGCGTCCAGCTTGGTCAGCAGCGGCTCGCCACCGGCGGTGTCTCCGAACAGGCCCAAGGCCGGGATCGGGTTGCCGGTCAGCTGCAGCGAGATGAAGATCGCCGGAATGGTGTAGGCGGTGATCAGCACGCAGTACTGAGCGACCTGAGTGTAGGTCACGCCCTTCATGCCGCCGAACACCGCATAGGCGAACACAACGCCCGCGCCGATCAGCAGACCGGTGGTGTTTGACACCTCCAGGAAACGGCCAAAGGCCACGCCCACGCCGGTCATCTGGCCGATCACATAGGTGACCGAGGCCACGATCAGACAGATCACCGCCACGACGCGCGCGGTTTGGCTGTAGAAGCGATCGCCGATGAACTCGGACACGGTGAACTTGCCGAACTTGCGCAGATAGGGCGCAAGCAGCAGCGCCAGCAGCACATAGCCGCCGGTCCAGCCCATCAGGAACGAGCTGTTGTCATAGCCGGTAAAGGCAATCAGGCCCGCCATCGAGATGAACGAGGCCGCCGACATCCAGTCGGCCGCCGTGGCCATACCGTTGGTGACCGGGTGAATGCCGCGCCCGGCGGCGTAGAATTCCGACGTGGACCCCGCGCGGGCCCAGATCGCGATGCCGATGTAGAGCGCGAACGACGCGCCCACGAACAGCAGGTTGATGGTAAACTGATCCATTGTTCGGTCGCTCCCTTATTCTTCTTCGACGCCGTATTCGGCATCCAGCTTGTTCATGCGCCAGGCGTAGAAGAAGATCAGCGCCAGAAAGACCAGGATCGAGCCTTGCTGCGCGAACCAGAAGCCCAGGTCGGTGCCGCCGACGGCGATGCCCGACAGCAACGGGCGCAGCAGAATGCCGAACCCGAAAGACACCAGCGCCCAGATGACCAGGCTGATGTAGATGAGACGCAGGTTCGCCTGCCAATAGCCCTTGTCGACTTCGGCAGTCTGCGCGGAGTTTGTTGAACGATCCGCCATTGCGGTTTCCTCCTTGTTTCCTCCTGGGTGGTCCATCGCCCTTGTCCTCCGAGACGTCGGGCCACCCTTCGATTGGGCCTGACCGCCGGGGGCGGCGGCAGGCAAAACTCCTCTGGTCCGCCAAGGCGGTTCCAGCGAAGAAACGTGTTTCGGGGGCTTGCCTGTCCCCTCTAGCGCATCGCCTCCCCCACGATGCCTTCAAGGCCGCGGGCGATCTCTTCGATCTGACCCATGGCATTCAACCGCTTCAACACGCCCTGACGTTGGTAATAGTCGATCAGGGGCGCGGTCTGTTCGTGATAGGCCGCCAGCCGCGAGGCAACGGTTTCCGCGTTGTCATCGGCACGCCGGCTGAAGGCGGTGCCGCCGCACTTGTCGCAGATGCCTTCGACCTTGGGCTGCTTGAACTGGTCGTGATAGCCCTCGCCGCAATTGGCGCAGGTATAGCGGCCGGCGATCCGGGTCACCATCTCGGCGTCTTCCACGTCGAGGCTGATGGCCGCGTTCACCTTCTGACCGTTTTCCGATAGCAGCTTGTCCAGCGCCTCGGCCTGCACCGTGGTGCGCGGAAAGCCGTCAAGGATGACGCCGCGCGCGCAATCCGGCTCGGCCATGCGGTCGCGCAGGATCGCGATGACGATGTCGTCGCTGACCAGGCCACCGGCCTCCATCACCGCCTTGGCGTCCTTGCCTGCCTTGGTTCCGGCGGCCACGGCGGCGCGCAGCAGGTCACCGGTGCTCAGCTGCACCAGACCGAATTTCTCTTCGAGCATGCGCGCCTGCGTGCCCTTCCCGGCGCCCGGAGGGCCGAGAAGGATCAGGACGGCGGGCTTGGTGATCGTGTCAGCCTGCATCACGCCCTCACTTGTTGGCCCGGTTTTCGATCAGGTCTTCGACCACCGAGGGATCGGCCAGGGTCGAGGTGTCGCCCAGCGAGCCGAAGTCGTTCTCGGCGATCTTGCGCAGGATGCGGCGCATGATCTTGCCCGAGCGCGTCTTAGGCAGGCCCGGGGCCCACTGGATCACGTCGGGGCTGGCGATCGGGCCGATCTCGGTGCGGACCCACTGGCGCAGTTCCTTGCGCAGTTCTTCCGAAGGCTCGCGGTCGTTCATCAGGGTGACGTAGCAATAGATGCCTTGCCCCTTGATCTCGTGCGGATAGCCCACCACGGCGGCCTCGGCCACGGCCGGGTGCGCCACCAGCGCGCTTTCGACCTCGGCGGTGCCCATGCGGTGGCCCGAGACGTTGATCACATCATCCACGCGGCCGGTGATCCAGTAATCGCCATCCTCGTCGCGGCGGCAGCCGTCGCCGGTGAAGTAATACCCCTTGTAGTCCGAGAAATAGGTCTTCTCGAACCGCTCATGGTCGCCCCAGACGGTACGCATCTGGCCCGGCCAGCTGTCCTTGATGCACAGCACGCCTTCAACCCCGTTGCCGGTGATTTCGACGCCCGACTGCGGGTCCAGAACGACGGGCTGAACACCAAAGAAAGGCTTCATCGCCGAGCCGGGCTTGGTCGCATGCGCGCCGGGCAGGGGGGTCATCATGTGGCCACCGGTCTCGGTCTGCCACCAGGTGTCGACGATCGGGCATTTCCCCTTGCCGACAACCTCGTAGTACCACGTCCAGGCCTCGGGGTTGATGGGCTCGCCCACGGTGCCCAGGATGCGCAGGGACGACAGGTCGCATTTTTCGACATACTCGTTGCCCTGACCCATCAACGCGCGGATCGCGGTGGGGGGCGGTATAGAACTGGTTCACCTTGTGCTTTTCGCAGACCTGCCAGAACCGCGAGGCGTCGGGATAGGTCGGCACGCCTTCGAACATCAGCGTGGTCGCGCCATTGGCCAGCGGGCCATAGACGATATAGCTGTGGCCGGTGACCCAGCCCACGTCGGCGGTGCACCAGTAGATGTCGCCGTCATGGTAATCGAAGGTGATTTCGTGCGTCATCGAGGCATAGACCAGGTAGCCGCCGGTGGTGTGCACCACGCCTTTGGGCTGGCCGGTCGAGCCCGAGGTATAGAGGATGAACAGCGGGTCCTCGGCGTTCATCTCGGCCGGGGCGCAATAGTCGTCGGCCTCCAGCGCCATTTCGTTGTAGTCAAAGTCGCGCCCGTCGATCCAGGTGGTCTGGCCACCGGTGCGCTTGACCACCAGGCATTTCACCGTGTCCTTGCAGTGCAGCAGGGCGGCGTCGGCGTTCGACTTCAGCGGGGTCTTGCGGCCACCGCGCGGGGCTTCGTCGGCGGTGATGACCACCTTGGCGTCGCAACCGTTGATCCGGGCCGCCAGCGCGTCCGGCGAGAAGCCGGCAAACACGATCGAGTGGATCGCGCCGATACGGGCACAGGCCAGCATGGCATAGGCGGCCTCGGGGATCATCGGCAGATAGATCACCACCCGGTCGCCCTTGCGCACGCCAAGCGATTCAAGAATGTTCGCCATCCGGCAGGTGCGGCGGTGCAGCTCGGCATAGGTGATGTGCTGGGCCGCTTCATTCGGATCGTCCGGTTCCCAGATGATCGCGGTCTGATCGCCGCGGGTCTTCAGGTGACGGTCCAGGCAGTTGGCCGAGACGTTCAGCGTGCCGTCGGCATACCAGTTGATCTTGACCGACCCGAAGTCGAAGTTGACGTCCTTGACCTTGGTATAGGGCTTGATCCAATCGATCCGCTTGCCATGCTCGCCCCAGAATGCCTCGGGGTCGCTGACCGACTCTTCATACATCCGGGCGTATTTTTCGGCGTCTACATGAGCGCGCGCGACGACTTCTGCGGATGGCGGATAAACCTTGGTTTCTGCCTGGGCAGCGCTGGTCATACTGAGGCTCCTCCCTCTGACTGGATTTCGTGCGGATCACAATTGCCCGATCTTTGGGCAGTGTCGATCCAGTTCCTCCCTTGCCGGGATAATACGGAATCGGGAAAAGAAAGAAATAAATTACCATAATCGCAGGATTTGTTTGTAAACAATTTTCTCTTTGCGGCCGCCGATTGTAAAGTATTGGTGAGTTTCCAGGATTGGGTGGATTGGAAAACAAGAATATTTTCTGTGTGAATTTGTAAATGATTTCACTGCGCAGTTTCTTCGCGTCTCGGGAAACCTGCCCAAGGCGCAATTCCCGCACGGCGTGTCCACGGCCAGACTGAAGGGGCACTGGTCGGAACGGGGGCTTGGCACATTCTCATGTTGGCGCTAGCTTGACCTTCAAGCGCCCCGGGAGGGGGTGTGCCAAAGGGAGAGATCATAATGAACAAGATGTTGAGTGGCGCGGCGATCGCCGCCTTGGCCGTGTCTTTCGTGACCGAAGCGGCCGCGACGGAATGGAACGCCTCGGTCTGGGGCAAACGCCGCGCCTTCACCGAACATGTGGAAAAGCTGGCCGAATTGGTCAGCGAGAAAACCGACGGCGCCTTCACCATCAACGTCAGCTATGGCGGCCTGTCCAAACCCAAGGAAAACCTTGACGGGATCGAGATCGGCGCCTTCGAGATGGCTCAGTTCTGCGCGGGTTATCACCGCGACAAAAACCGCGCGATCACGGTGCTGGAACTGCCGTTCCTGGGCGTGAACACGCTGGACGAAGAAGTCGCGGTCAGCCACGCGGTGTACGGGCACCCTGCGGTGCAGGAGGAAATGGCACAGTGGAATGCGCGTATCCTCATGACCTCGCCGATGCCGCAGTACAATCTGGTCGGCAAGGGCGAGCCGCGCGACGAGCTGTCGGAATTCGAAGGCATGCGCGTGCGCGCGACCGGCGGCATCGGCAAGGCGTTCGAGGCGGTGGGCGCGGTGCCCACGTCGGTTCCGGCCACCGAGGCCTACAACGCGATGCAGTCCGGCGTCGTCGATACCGTGGCCTTCGCCCAGCATGCGCATCTGTCCTTTGGCACCATCAACGAGGCCGATTGGTGGACCGCGAACCTGAACCCCGGCACGGTGAACTGCCCGGTCGTGGTGAATATCGACGCCTACGAGGCGCTGCCGCCGGAACACCGCGAGGCGCTGGACAGCTCGATCGACGAAGCCATCGCGCATTACCTTGCGAACTACGGCGAGCTGCTCAAGAAGTGGGACAGCGTTCTGGAAGAGAAGGGCGTGCAGAAGGTGATGATCGACGACGCGGTTCTGGCCGAGTTCCGGGCCAAGGCGGCCGACCCGATCCGCGAACAGTGGATCGCCGACATGTCGTCCCAGGGTCTTCCTGCGCAAGAGCTGTATGACCTGGTGCAATCCACGCTCAAGCAGCAGCGCGGCGGCAACTGACATGACTGACCGGGGGCGCATCGCCCCCGGTTTTCTTTCAAATAAGGAATGACCGGATGGCAGGACAGGCCACCGTGCTGGAAGACGGCAGTTTGGTCAGCCGTCTGGACCGGCATTTGCTGAAACTCGAACGTTTTCTGGCTTTGCTCAGCGGGCTGGCCGTTTTCGGATTGATGGTTCTGGCGGTGATTTCCGTCGGTGGCCGCAATGCGATCAATGCGCCGTTGCCCGGCTATGTGGACTGGATCGAACAGGCCATGCCGCTGATCGCCTTCCTTGGGATCTCGTATGTGCAGCGTGACGGAGGGCATATCCGGATGGACATCGTCATCGCGCGCCTGCACGGCCGTGCGCTGTGGCTGTTCGAACTGGTTTCGGTTGTCCTGATCCTTGTTCTCATGGTCGCATTGGTGTGGGGCAGCTGGGCGCATTTCGACCGGTCCTTCGATTTTGGCGCTCCGATGTGGAGTCGCGACAGTTCGATCGACATCGGCATCCCGATCTGGCCAGCCAAACTGTTGGCGCCCGTCGCGTTTTCCGTTCTCTGCCTGCGACTGTGCCTGCAGGTCTGGGGCTATGGGCGCGCGTTCCTGCTGGGGCTCGATGCCCCCGCAGCAGTTCCGATGATTCAGGATGTGGCCGCGCAGGCCGCCGCCGAAGCCGAGCAGTTTGAAAAGCGGGACTGACACATGGACTCGATTGAAATTGGCCTTTGGGTTACGGGCGGTCTGCTGGTTCTGGTGGTTGCCGGAATGCGCGTGGCCTTCGCTGCGGGCCTGGCCGGGCTGGTCGGGTTGGTTTGGGTCTTCTGGGCCAAGTTCGGATATGATCCGGACCGGTTCGGCAAGGCGCTGACCGTCGCGGTCAAGACGGCCGGACAGGTGCCGCATTCCAAGGTGGCCTCGCACACGCTCAGCCTGATCCCCACCTTCATTCTGATCGGGTATCTGGCCTACTACGCCGGGTTGACACGCGCCCTGTTCGAGGCCGCCAAGCGCTGGATCGCCTGGGTGCCCGGTGGTCTGGCGGTGTCCACGGTCTTTGCCACCGCGGGTTTCGCTGCGGTATCGGGGGCTTCGGTGGCCACCTCGGCCGTGTTCGCACGCATCGCCATCCCCGAGATGCTGGAGGTTGGTTATAACAAACGTTTCGCGGCCGGCGTGGTGGCTGCCGGTGGCACTCTGGCCTCGCTGATCCCGCCTTCGGCGATCCTGGTGATCTATGCAATCATCGTCGAGCAGGACGTGGGCAAACTGCTCTTGGCCGGCTTCATTCCCGGAGCCTTCTCGGCGCTGGTCTACGGGTTGCTGATCATCGGCATCGCGATGGTTTTCAAATCGGTCGGGCCTCCGGTAAAGGGCTTTACCTGGAAACAACGCTTTGCGGCGCTGCCGGGGGCGTTGCCGATCGTTGCGGTGGTCCTGATCATCATCTGCTTCGTCTACAACCCGTTCGGAGAAAAGGCTTGGGGAACACCGACCGAGGGCGGTGCCATCGGAGCATTCATCGTGTTCTGCTTCGCGCTCGTCAACGGCATGCGCTGGCAGCAACTGAAATCAGCGCTGCTGGAAACGGCCAAGCTGACGGCGATGATCTTCACGATCATCTGGGGCGTTCTGATCTATGTCCGGTTCCTTGGTTTTGCCGATCTGCCCGGCGCGTTCTCCGACTGGATCACGTCCTTGCACATGTCGCCCATGCTGATCCTGATTTGCATCTTGTTGGCCTACGCCGTGCTGGGCATGTTCATGGATGCGATCGGGATGCTCCTGCTGACACTGCCGGTGGTCTACCCGGCGGTCATGGCCCTGAACGGCGGAGAAGCGGTAAGCGCGGCCGACAGCACATTCGGCATGTCCGGACCCATGTGCGCGATCTGGTTCGGTATCTTGGTGGTCAAGATGGCCGAGTTCTGCCTGATCACCCCGCCAATCGGGTTGAACTGTTTCGTTGTCGCAGGAGTGCGCCCGGATCTGAGCGTGCAGGACGTGTTCAGGGGGGTAGCGCCGTTTTTCGTGGCGGATGCTGTCACGATAGCGCTGCTGGTCGCGTTTCCGGCAATCGTTCTCTACTTGCCCTCTCTCGCCGGCTAGGGGGCTGCTGACTCAGCGGCGACTGTATGTGCGAGGCTCTGCCTCGCGCTCCGGGATATTTTGGGCCAGATGAAATTTGCGGTGTGTCGTTCGCATATTGCCTCCCTCTGGCGTGGAAGGAACAGCATGGAACGTTGGCATCCCGTCCGAATGCGAGACTTTTCATCTGGCCAGAAATATCCCGGGGGGATCGCCGAAGGCGATGGGGGCAGAGCCCCCGCCCAGCCCGCCGGCGAGACTGCGCCAAAGGGCTTCACTTGGCCCGCATCAGCATGCCGTAGAGATCGCGCGGATCGTCCGGGTCGGCCAGCATGTCCAGGGGCTCGAAGAACTCGGTTCCCTCGATCGCGCGCTTGACATAGCGCAGGGCCGAGAAGTCCTCGATCGCGAAACCGACGCTGTCGAACAGAGTGATCTGACGGTCGTCACGGCGACCTTCGGCCTGACCGGTGATGACCTGCCACATCTCGGTGACCGGGTGGTCAGGGTCCAGGGCCTGGATTTCACCTTCGATCCGGGTCTGCTCGGGGTATTCCACGAAAATGTCTGACCGCAGAAGAATGTCGCGATGCAATTCGGTCTTTCCGGGGCAGTCGCCGCCGATCGCGTTGATGTGCACGCCCGGGCCGACCATGTTATCGGTCAGGATGGTGGCGTATTTCTTGTCGGCCGTGCAGGTGGTGATGATCTGCGCGCCCTCGATCGCCTCTTCGGCCGAGCGGCACGAAACCACCTTCAACCCGGTCCCTTGCAGATTGGCCGCGCATTTCGCGGTGGCGGCGGGATCGATGTCGTAAAGACGAACGGTATCAATTCCACACATGGCCTTGAAGGCCAGGCACTGGAACTCGGACTGTGCGCCATTGCCGATCATCGCCATCGTCGAGGCGTTTTTGGGGGCCAGGTACTTGCCGACAAGCGCCGAGGTAGCCGCGGTGCGCAGCGCCGTCAACATCGTCATCTCGGTCAACAGGGTCGGATACCCGGTGTACACGTCCGCAAGCAGGCCGAATGCGGTGACGGTCTGCAGGCCTTCGGACGTGTTCTTGGGGTGGCCGTTCACATATTTGAACCCATAGGCCTCGCCGTCCGAGGTCGGCATTAGTTCGATCACACCGTGTGGCGAATGGGCCGGGATGCGCGGGGTCTTGTCAAAGCTCTCCCAGCGTTTGAAATCGTCCTCGACCTGGGCGGCGATCTCGGTGATCATTCGTTCGACACCGATGTGGTGGATCAGCCGCATCATGTTGTCGACGGATACGAAGGGAACAAGCGCCTTGTCGGAAGGTTGCATGGGGTCTCTCCTAGCGGCGTGACAGGTGGATGCCTGCGATCATGCAGCGCACCGACCCGCCGGCGGTTTCGATGGTGGGAACGGACAACGGCAGGGGCGTCGCGCTGTCCTGGATGATCTCGATCTGATCCGGGCGCAGCGCGGCCAATGCCCGGCTGGACAGCGCCAGGACCAGCCCGTCACGGCCTGTCAGTTCGATGGCGTTTCCGGCAAATTCGGCGATCTGGTCGTGGGTCAGGTCGATCACCCTGCGGCCGGATTCCTCGAGCCGCGCCCGAACGGTCGCGCGCCGCTCGGGGTCGGTGATCATGTCCAGACAGATCAGGGCGTAGTGCGTGCCGATCCCCATCAGAACATTGGTGTGATAGACATCGCGGCCTTGCGCGTCACGGGCCTCGAAGGCGATGGGCTCATAGTTGAAATGGGTGCAGAACCGTTCCAGCAGCACCGGGTCGGCACGGTTGGATTTGACGGTATAGGCAATGCGCCCGACGTGATCGAGCACCATCGCGCCGGTACCCTCCAGCGCGAGGTTGTCCTGCTCGAGCCCGGAATAGTCGATCACGTCCTGCACGCGATAGTCGCGTTTCAGCATCTCGATCACATCCATCCGCCGTTCGCGCCTGCGCGAGGGAACGAACATCGGATAGATCGCAACGTGCCCGCCCGGATGGGTCGAGAACCAGTTGTTCGGAAAAACGCTGTCGGGCGTGTCGTTGTCGCCGAAATCGTCGAACACATGCACGGTCACACCAACGTCGCGCAGCTGGGCGACCGCGCGGTCATGTTCGTCGCGGGCGGCGGCCGAGGTCGCCTCGGCCGAGCGGTTGGCCAAGGTCTGGAACGCGTTGTCGTCGCGGGTTTCGGGGTTCGAGGCAAAGGCATGTGGCCGGATCATGACCACGGCGGAAGGGGCCTGAAGGGAATGCATCAGAAGCTCCGGGTAATACGGTCGAAGATGCGGCGCCCCAGCAGCGAGGCGGCCAGGTCGACCATCAGTTTCGCGGTGCGGCCGCGTTCATCGAGAAAGGGGTTCAGTTCGACCAGGTCCAGCGAGCAGACCAGCCCGCTTTCGTGCAGCAGTTCCATGACCAGATGCGCCTCGCGTTCGGTGGCGCCGCCGGGAACCGTGGTGCCCACGGCCGGCGCGATGGCGGGGTCCAGGAAATCCACGTCCAGCGAGACATGCAGAATGCCGTTCGCGGCGCGGACGCGGTCCAGAAAGGCCATCAGCGGAGCTTTGATACCGTGTTCGTCGATGCTGCGCATGTCGGCCAGCATGGCGCGGTCTTTTTCAAGCGCGGCGCGCTCGGCCGGATCGACCGAGCGCAGGCCGATCATGCCGACGCGGTCGGTCGGAACGGGGGCCGCCAGCGCGGGGAAGGCGTCGAACCCGGGCTGGCCGGTGAAATAGGCGACCGGCGTGCCATGCAGGTTGCCGCTGCCGGTGCTGTTGGGTGTGTGGAAATCGCTGTGCGCGTCCAGCCAAAGCACGAACAACGGGCACCCGATCTGCTGCGCATGGGCGGCCATGCCCGAGACCGTGCCCATCGACAAGGCGTGGTCCCCGCCCATGAAGATCGGCACGCCCGTCACTGCTGCGTCCCTTGCCGTGCGGGCCAATGCGCGGGTCCAGCCGATGCATTCGGGCAGGGCAAACAGGTGGTCATGTTCGGGCAGATCAACCGGGTCGGGCTGAACATTGCCCATGTCGGTGACGCTGTGCCCAAGATCCGCAAGGGCCTTGGCCAGCCCGGCAACGCGATAGGCGTCGGGCCCCATGCGGCAGCCTTGTCGTCGCTTGCCGGCATCCATCGGCGCACCGACCAGAATGAGGTGTTTTCTATCCATGTGCCCATTTATCCGCGCAGCATGGGTTGCGGGAAGAGAGCAAATTGCTCAAAAAGGAACAGGTATTTTCAAACTGGTAAGGCGAAATGGACGATCTGGACAGTCGGCTGCTGAGCGCCCTTCATCGAGACGCGCGGGCGTCTTTGTCGGAACTGGCCGAACTGCTGGGCGTCACCCGGACGACCGTGCGCAGCCGGCTGCAGCGGCTCAAGCAATCGGGCGAGATCGTGGGTTTTACCGTCCTGACCCGTCGGGACGTGGCGCAAAGCCCGGTGCGCGGGTTGATGATGCTGGAAATCGAAGGCCGCGGGACCGAGCGCATCATGGCCCGGATCGCGGCGATGCGGCAGGTGCGGGCGGTTCATTCCACCAATGGCAGCTGGGATCTGATTGCCGAAATCGGCACCGAGACGCTGGCCGAACTGGACGAGGTTCTGTTCCAGATCCGCCGCATCGAAGGCGTGACCCGCTCCGAGACCAACCTTCTGCTGTCCACCCGCAAGGGGCGGTATTGACCCGAGCGCTTTGAGCCGGGCCAAACCTGTGCCAAGCTTCGCGAGCGGCTGCCACCGCTGAGGGGGCGGCGACCGGAACGGTGGGGAGGCGCAGGATGAGTACGGGAGAAACAGGCGAGCCACCCAATCCCGAACCGTGGGTTGCGCGGGTGACCGCCATGCTTGAAAAACCCGTGCTGCGGGTGGCGGTGCCCGTATTGGTGACCCTGATCGCGCTGACCGTTCTGCATGATCTGGCCGGGCATGTCCGTTGGTCTGATGTCAGGGCGGACATGGCGCAGACGCCATGGCGGGTTGTTGCGCTGGCCATGTTCTGGACGGCGTTCAGCTTCGTGTCCTTGTCGCTGTATGACGTCTTTGCCGTTCAGAGCGTCGCCCAAGGCAAGGTTCCGCTGCGCGTTGCCGGCCTGGCCGGGGCCTGCGGCTATGCCGTGTCGAACTGCCTCGGCTTTTCCTACATCACCGGCACGGCGATCCGCTATCGGATCTATGCCTCGCTGGGCCTGGACCTGGGGCGGGTCGCAGGGGTGATCGCGACCTCGTGGGTGGCGTTCTGGATGGGGCTGGTGCTGATCCTGGGGGGGCTGCTGACATTTCACCCGGACGGGATTTCAAAGGTGCTGCCCATCAGCGCGCCGGTCGAAACCGCGATTGGCCTGGGGTTGCTGGCGGGCTTTGCGGCACTGTTCCTGTGGCTGTCCCGCGGCGCTCGGCGGCTTTCGGTCGCGGGTTTCGGCTTCAACCTGCCGGGCGGCAGACTGGCCGGGCTTCTGACACTTGCGGCGGTCGGAGACCTGCTGGGCGCCTCGATGGTTCTGTACGTCCTGATGCCGGATGACCTGGGGGTCGGCTATCCGTTGTTCTTCACGATCTTCATCTGCGCCATCGCCGTCGGGATTCTCAGCCATGCCCCCGGAGGGCTTGGCGTGTTCGAGGCCACGTTGATCGCCGGGCTCGGGGCTTCGGGCCGGTCCGACGTGATCGCCGCCTTGCTGCTTTACCGGGTTGTCTATACGTTTTTGCCCTTTGCGATTGCCAGCCTGTCGATTGCCGTTGCAACCGCCCTTGCGCATCGCCGCCGGCTGGGGGGCGCGGCGACCTGGTTCTATCGCGCCATCCGGCCGATCGTGCCGATGGTGGCGGCCGGTATTGCGGCAGTTGCCGGTGTGGTTCTTCTGGTGTCCGGCACCTTGCCTGCCAGTTCGACGAAACTGGGGGTCCTGCGCGAGTTTCTGCCTTTGTCCTTTGTCGAGGCATCGCATCTGGCCGGAAGCGCCATTGGCGTTCTGCTGCTGCTTGTGGCGCGGGGACTGTACCGCAAGCTTTACCGGGCATGGATCGTTGCCATGATCCTGATGCTGGCCGGGTTCTTCGCGTCGCTGGCCAAGGGGCTGGATACGCATGAGGCCATAGGAATGCTTGCAGCCATCGGTTTGTTGGCCCTGTTCCGCGGGGCGTTCTACCGGGTCAGCGGCGCATCCATCTTCCGACTGAACATTCCATGGCTGGTCAGCCTGATCGCGTTGCTGGCGGTGATCTTCTGGATCGGGTTGTTCGCCTATTCCCATGTCGAATACCAAACCGCGTTGTGGTGGGAGTTTGCATGGAATGGCGATGCCTCGCGGTTCTTGCGCTCCAGCATGGTGGTGGCGGTGATCGTCGGGGTGGTGGCCGTGAACTCGCTGTTCGGTCGCACGATCCCAGCACGTCAGAGAACAGAGATCCCCCCGGCGGTCGAACGTTTGGCGCTGGCCAGCGAAGACACCGAGGCGCAGATCAGCCTGACCGGCGACAAGCAGTTTCTGATCGCGCCGGATGAAAGCGCCTTTCTGGCCTATGCAGACACCGGCAACGCACTGATCAGCAAAGGCGAGCCAGTTGGCGATGAGGCCGCTGGGCAGCAACTGATCTGGCAGTTGCGCGAAATGGCCGATGCCGAAGGCAAGCTCTGCGCATTTTACAGCGTGTCCACCAAGTATCTGCCTACGTTTCTGGACCTCGGGCTGTCGATCCTCAAGATCGGTGAGGTCGCCCGTGTTCCGCTGAAAGACTTCACGCTGGACGGCAAATCCCGCAAGCGGTTCCGTCAGGCCCGGAACAGGGCCGAGCGTGAAGGATATGTCTTCGAGATCATTCCCAAAGAACAGCTTGCACCGGTCCTGCCCGAGCTGCGCCAGATCTCGGATAACTGGCTGGAGGGCAAGGCGGGCGCGGAAAAGGGTTTTGCCTTGGGCGGGTTCGACGAACAGTATTTGTCCTATTTCGATCATGCGGTTCTGCGAAACGGCGCGACTGGCAGGATCGTGGCTTTTGCCAACCTGTTTCAGGGCGGCAACAAGTCGGAATTGTCGCTGGATCTGATGCGGTACGCGCCCGACTGCCCCAGCTTTGTCATGGATGCCCTGTTCGCCGAGATGATGAACTGGGGCGCCGGCCAAGGGTTTCATTGGTTCTCGTTGGGGGCCGCGCCGTTTTCCGGGATCGAGAACCGGCAACTCGCCTCGCTCTGGAACCGGATCGGCGGCTTCGTCTACGAGCACGGTGAGCAATTCTATCACTTCGAGGGTCTGCGCGCCTTCAAGCAAAAGTTCGACCCGGAGTGGAGCCCCAACTATCTGGCCAGCCCCGGTGGTCTGGCCGCGCCGCGCATACTGTACGAGGTGAACATCCTGATCTCGGGCGGCCTGACGGGCCTGACGAAATAGCGCCTAGTTCACACTGGCCCGTGTTGGATCCTGCTGCAGCAGGTCCCCCCAATCGGTGCGATAGGACATCTCGGCCAGCACGGTTTCCGGCAGGAATTCCTGGTTCTGGCGGATCTGCCAGCCCCCGCCCAGCCCCTTGTAGATCGCGACCAGGTTCGACGACACCTGCTGGCGCGCCTCGATCAGGTTGACCTGCGCGCGCAGAAGCGCGGTCTGGGTGTTCAGCACGCGGGAATAGTCGGCGATGCCGTCCTGATACTGGCTGACGGCGATGTCGGCGGCCTTGCGCGCCGCGTCGGCGCTGCGTTGGTAGAACGTCACCTGCTTGCGCGCCTGGGCATAGGCGACCATGGCGCTTTCAACCTCGGAATAGGCGGTCAGGACGGTGTTCTGATAGTTGGCGATCAGCGCCTGATAGGCGGCGTCCTGCGCGCGCACGTTGTTTTTGATCCGCCCATAGTTCAGAACGTTCCAGACCACGCCGGCGCTGGCCAGACCCGTGGTGCTGTTCGAGCTGAACAGGTCGCGCCCGCCCGACGCCTGCAGGCCGATCGAGCCCGACAGGATGAACTGCGGATACAGGTCCGCCATGGCGATGCCCACCTGCGCCGATTGCGTGGCCGCGGCCAGTTCGGCCGCGCGAACGTCGGGGCGGCGGCGCAGCAGTTCGGCCGGAACGCCAACGGCCACGTTCGACCGGGCCACCGGAATTCGCCCTGACGTTCCCAGAAGGCCGGTCATGCGCGACGGTGTCGTGCCCAGCAGAACCGCCAGCGCGTTCTTGGCCTGCTGCAAATCGCTTTCCAGCGTCGGCACCAGCGCCTTGGTGTTGTTCAGCAGGGCGGTGGATTCCTGCACGTCCAATTCCGTCGTCACACCATTTTTGAACCGCAACTGGGTCAGATCATTGGCTTCCTGTTGCAGCTTGATGTTCTCGCGCGCGACGGCCAGCGATTCCTGCAGCGCGCGGATGTTCATGTACAGCGCGGCCACATCGCCCGTCAGCGTCACCAGCGCATCGTCATAGTTGGCCACCTGCAGCGCCAGGTTCGACCGCGCCGCCTGCACGCCGCGTCGCTGCGCGCCCCAGACGTCCAGTTCCCACTGCGCGTCAAATCCCACCTGCGACGTCGAAAACTCGGTATCCAGCGGAATGATGCGGTTGATATCGGCAATAGGACCGAGGTTGTCGCTGATCCGGCGCTGCTCCAACGCGCCACCCACGGCTTGAGATTGCGGATAAAGCTCGCCGAAGGCGATGCCCAATTGCGCGCGGGCCTGCAACACGCGCGCGCCTGCGACCTGAAGGGTCAGGTTCTGGGCATAGGCCTCGGCCACCAGCTTGTTCAGGGTCGGATCATTGAAGCTCTGCCACCATTTGACCACGGGCGCGCTGCGCGATGTCAGCCCACTGGTCTGGCTGGCGCTGGGGCTGTTGGCCTCCATCCACTGTTTCACGACCGGCGAGTTGGGGCGCACGAAATCCGGCCCGACCGGGGTGCAGGCAATCAGCAATGCGGCGCTCAGCGCGGTGCCGATCAACATGCGGCGGTTTCGTGGCCTGCGCGGATGGTCCGGGTTCATGTGTGTCATGCTCAGATATCCAACGGTCGGATGAAGTTGGCGAAGGAATAGAGGCGGATGTTGATGCGCCGCAGAAACTCGAAGCTTTTGCCTTGCCCGGTATAGATGGCCACGGCCGCGTGCCCCCCGGCGGGGAAGGTATGCCCTTCGGGGACGTCGACCGAAATCTGCACTGCGATGCGCCCGGGAACTTTGGGCAGTTCGAACCCCGGCAGGCGGCCGGAGGGCAGGTATTGCCCCTGCCGGGTGGCCCACCAGATGGCCTCGACCTTGCCGGACAGAATTTCACCCGGATAGAGGTCCAGCGCGACTTCGACGGGCTGACCGGGTTCGACGAATTTCAGGTTCTGCTGACGGAATGTGGCCAGGATATAGGGCGAATCTTCGATCACGAAGCTGGCGATGGCCCCAAGGCGGATATCCCCGACCACAAGGCCGGGACGGGCCTGTTGCGAGACGATCATGCCGTTTTCGGGGGCGTAGATCGTCGTGTTGTCCAGGAAATACTGCGCCTCGGCCAGCTGCGCCTTGGCCTGCACGATCCCGGTATTCACCCCGTCGATCTGAGAGGCCTGCGCCAGTTGCGCCTTTTTCAGATTGGCCTCGGCCTGTTTGACCGCCGCCTGATCCTCGGTCACTTGCTCGGTCCAGCGGTCCAGTTCGTCCTGACGCGCGCCCCCGGCAGGCACAAGGTTTTCATAGCGCGCCTTCTGCGTCATCGCATAGGCCAGCTGGGCATTGGCACGCTCCACCGCCTCGGTTGCGGCGATTACGTCCTGTTCAAGGATCTTGGCGTTTTGCTCGGCAGCCACCAGTTGGGCCTGCGCGTTCTCGACGGCCAGCTTGAACACCGTGTCATCAAACCGGTACAGCGGATCACCCTTGGTGATGGGCGTGTTGGGTTCGACCAAGACCTCGGTCAGGATGGTCGGTTGTGTCAGTTTCGGCACGATCTGGATGGTGGACCGCACCACGTGGCTGTCGATCGAGAAGGGTTGGAAGAACCGCAGCGCGACCAGGAAGATCAGCAGCAGATGCGCGCCGACCCAGAACGACACGATCCCCCAGACAATGTTGAACTTGAGCCATTGTGCTTTGAAGAAAATGAACCAGACAAAAATGATGTAGAAAAGCGTGATGCCGAGGGCGACGAACATGATGCTTTGGGTCCTTTGGCTTCAGCTTTCTTTCGGCGCCACGGGCACCCGGTACTCGTCCTTGACCTGTCCGCCAAGGCGTTCGATCTCCTTGCGGATCGCTTCTCGCTCGCCTTCGGGCAGGCGGCGGATATCGACGGTCATCCCGTCGTGATAGGCCCAGATGAAGGCATGGACCCAAGGGATCACGGCCAAGAACCCCATCCAGCCCATCATCTTGACCGCCTCGGCATGTGGATGGTTGCGCTTGATCGCGATCCGGCCGGGCAGACCCATGATGAACAGAAACAGCGCCATCACCGCCGCCAGCAACAGGATCAGCGCAACGAGTGTCAGATAGTCATAATAGCCCAACGGTTGTCCCAGCAGTCCCATCTTCGCGCCTCCTTCCGGGCCGGTGGCCCCTTGGTCAGTTTCCCGGGTCCAGGTCGTCAATCAGTTTGTAGTCGGTGGGGGGGTCCGCGCAGACGCCCGGACCGCATTCCAGCAGCGTCGAACCAGCGTTCAGAACCGCAAGACCCAGCATGATGAAGAACGCGACCTTCGCCAGCCTGTTGCCGCCAAAGCGCGGCTGGGCGCGGCGGTCATCGACATATTGCCGGTCGAACATCAGCATGATCGCAGTGCCCAGCAGGATCAGGAAAAAGCAGATCGCGGCCCAGGTGTAGTAGTGCAGACCCAGAACCGGCGACCCATAATGGCCGGTTCCCGGCACGATATGCAGCAGGATCTGCCGGACCGAGACGCTGCCGCCATAGAGCGCCGCGATCAGCATCATCGCATAGTGCTGCGGCCGCGGCCCGTACAGCAGGTTCAGCCCCAGCCCGACGCCCACCGCCACGAAACCCACCCGTTGCAGCAGGCACAGCGGGCAGGGCAGCTCATACAGCGCCAGCTGATAGACATAGGCCAGCACCAGCACCAGGCTGACGGCCAGCATGCCGATGGCATTCAACGTACGGGACAGGTCCGGTGTCATCGGTGCCTCCTACAACTGAATGCTCAGTTGGCTGGTGGCGTGGTATTTCAGCCAATAGACGCTCAACGCCAGCGTGAAGAAGAACACGGCGGTGCCGATCCGGGGTCTTCCAAAGTAATTCAAGGCCATCACGGCCGCCAAAAGCGCAAACAAAAGTGCGATCATGGCCCGGTCCTCCCTTCCCGTGCGATGATGCAGGTCACGCGATAGCGGCAGGCGGTCGGCCATCTGGCAAGCTTTGCCGACGATGGCCGCGGACGGCCGTCAGCGGCAGATCACCAGACGGGTCTGCCATTCCCTGCAGCGGTCCGGCAGCGGCGCCGGGGGGGTGGCGTCGGTGTAGAAGGCGTCGATCTCGGCCAGCGAGGCGATGCGGGCAGGCGCCGAGCGCTGAAACTTTGACCCATCCGCCACCAGCCACACCCTCCGGGCCTGGGCGATGATCGTTTGGCTGACGCTGACCTCCTGAAAATCGAAATCCAGCAGATCGCCTTCGGTATCCAGGGCGGAACAGCCGATGATCGCGTGATCGAACTTGAACTGGCGGATCGTGTTCACGGTCAGATTTCCGATCAGACCGCCATCGGCGCGGCGCAGAATGCCGCCGGCCACGACGATCTGGCAGTCGGGGTTCTCGACCAGGATGTTGGCGACGTTCATGTTGTTGGTGACCACCATCAGGTTCTTGTGGCCCAGCAACTGGCGCGCGACGGCCTCGGTCGAGGTTCCGATGTTCAGAAACACCGAGGCACCGTCGGGGATATCGGCCGCGCAGCGCCGGGCAATGCGCGCTTTGGCCTCTTCGTTCAGGTCGCGCCGGTCCTCATAGCCGATATTGGTCACGCCCGACCGCAGCACCGCGCCACCATGCACCCGGTCCAGCTTTCCGGCCTCGGCCAGCTCGGTCAGATCGCGGCGGATGGTCTGAACCGTGACCCCGAAGCGCTCGGCCAGGTCATCAACCGAAACGCGCCCGTTCCGTTTGGCCAGTTCAAGGATGTCGGTTTGGCGGAAGGACAGCGACATGGGGACTCCGATCCGAGGCTGTGTTCGTTTTTGGTCGTTTTTGCGTGATTTCGCAAGCCTGTATCGGCGCGCGACCCGTCCCGTTGCGCGGAAAGATCGGCAAATCTCTGGATTCCCGACCCTTCATCTGGGGTCCGCAAGGAATAAAAGCGAACATAAACCTTGACCAAACGAACCGTGGTGGCGTTAATGCGCACATCTTCCGGGCAATATGGAATCACGCTCAGATGGCACAGGACGACACCCCGATCACCGATCTTTTCATTATTGGCGGCGGCATCAACGGATGCGGCATTGCCCGCGATGCGGCGGGTCGCGGCCTGTCGGTGGCGCTGGCCGAAATGAACGACCTGGCCTCGGCCACGTCTTCGGCCTCGACCAAGCTGTTCCACGGGGGGCTGCGATATCTGGAATATTTCGAGTTCCGCCTGGTACGCGAAGCGTTGATCGAGCGGGAAACCCTGCTGCGCGCCATGCCGCATATCAGTTGGCCGATGCGGTTCGTGCTGCCCTACCACCCCGACATGCGGTTCGACTCGGAAACCCCCACGTCGCGCCTGTTGGGGACCGTCATGCCGTGGATGAAGGGGCGCCGGCCTGCATGGCTGATCCGTCTGGGCCTGTTCATGTATGACCACCTGGGCGGGCGCAAGATCCTGCCCGGCACGACGTCGCTGAACCTGCGCACCGCGCCCGAGGGGGCGCCGCTGCAGGACCGCTTCGAAACCGCTTATGAATACTCGGACTGCTGGGTCGAGGATTCCCGCCTAGTGGTTCTGAACGCCCGCGACGCCGAGGCGCGCGGGGCGCGGATCATGGTGCGCACCAAGGTCCTGTCGGCCGAGCGGGCCGGGGGCGTCTGGCGGATCACCGTGCAGGATTGCGACAGCGGCGAGACCCGCGAGATGCGCGCCCGGATGCTGATCAACGCGGGCGGGCCTTGGGTCGGCGACATCATCCGCACCAAGATCCGCTCGAACTCGCGCGAGGGGGTCCGGCTGGTGCGGGGCAGCCATATCGTGGTGCCGCGCCTGTATGACCATGACAAATGCTATTTCTTTCAGGGCGAGGACGGCCGCATCATCTTTGCCATCCCCTACGAGCAGGATTTCACCCTGATCGGCACCACCGACCAGGACCACCCCGATCCGTCGGAACCGCCCGTCTGCACCGAGGCCGAGCAGGACTATCTGTGCGCCTTCGCGTCGAAATACTTCAAGGAACCCGTCACGCGGGATCAGATCGTCTGGACCTATTCGGGCGTGCGGCCCCTGTATGACGACGGCGCGCAAAGCGCCACGGCGGCGACGCGGGACTATACGTTGAAGGTGGATGCCGAAGGCGGCGCGCCGGTTCTGAATATTTTCGGGGGCAAGATCACCACCTATCGCCGGCTGGCCGAAAGCGCGATGGACAAGGTCGCCGAGCATTTCCCGGACCTGCCTGGCCCCTGGACCGCGGGCGTTGCCCTGCCGGGCGGAGATTTCCCGGTGGATGGGGTGCAAGGCCTGATCGACGGCTTGATGGCCGATTACGCCTTTCTGACCCAGAACTGGGCACGTCGGTTGGTGCGCGCCTATGGCACCGAGGCGCGGCTGATCCTGGGCGATGCAAAATCAGCCACGGATCTGGGCGAAGATTTCGGGGCGACCCTGACCGAGCGCGAAGTGACCTGGCTGATGGACAAGGAATATGCGCGCACCGCGCAGGATGTGATCTGGCGGCGCAACAAGCTGGGCCTGCGCCTGAGCGCCGATCAGGTCGCGCGGCTGGACGCGTGGATGCAGGCGCGGCGTCAGGCAGAACCCGCGCTGGCGGGCTGATCACATCGTGGATGCCAGAAAATAACGCCCCGCATCAGCGGGGCGTTTGACTTTTTCCACCGTCGGGGGCTCAGGCCGTTTCCTCGGATGGCCCCGAGCCCTTGCTGCCCTTGATCCATTCCCGCAGGCCCTGCATCACGGCGTAAAGAACCGGAACCACGATCACGCCGACCAGCGTGGCCGCCAGCATGCCGCCGAACACGGCCACGCCGATGGCCTTCTGGCTGGCCGCACCGGCGCCGTTGGCCGCCAGCAGCGGCACGACGCCCAACAGGAAGGACAGCGCGGTCATCATCACGGCCCGGAACCGCTGATGGGCGGCCTCGGCGGCGGCCTCTTTGATGGACATGCCCTTGGCGCGCTGCTCCATCGCGAATTCCACGATCAGAATGCCGTTTTTCGACGCAAGCCCCACCAGCATGATCATCCCGATCTGCGTATAGAGGTTGATGTCGCTGCCCACGATCGCCACCGCCGCGACCGCGCCGAACAAGGCGACGATCACCGACAGCAGGATCGAAACCGGCATGGTCCAGCTTTCGTATTGCCCCACCAGGAACAGATAGCCGAACAGGATCGCCAGCCCCAGGATCACCACGACCAGCCCGCCCGAGGCCAGCTGCTGCTGCGCCGTGCCGGTCCATTCGAACGCATAGCCGGGGGGCAGGGCGGTGGCCGATTCCTCGGTCATCACGGCGATGGCGTCTCCGGTCGACAACCCTTCGGCCGGCACCGCCGTCACCGTGGCCGAGCGGAACAGGTTGTGCCGTTTCAGCAAAACCGGCCCCAGTACGTTTTCGACGTCGATCAGCGTGCCCAGTGGCACCATCTTGCCCTCGGTCGAGCGCACATACAGGTTCGAGATGTCCTCGACATTGTCGCGATACGAGCCCTCGGCCTGGATCATCACGCGATAGACACGGCCGAACAGGTTGAAGTCGTTGACATAGTACGAGCCCAACTGCGCCTGCATGGTCTGGAAGATCTCGGCCACGGACACTTTCAGGGTCTTGGCCTTCTCGCGGTCCAGATCCACGAACAGCTGCGGAACGTTGGCGCGGAAGGTCGTGTAGGCCTGTCCGATTTCCGGCCTCTGGTTGGCGGCATAGACAAAGGACCCGACCGCCGCAGCCAGATCCTGCGGCGAGCCGCCACCGGTTTGCTGCACCTCCATTTCCACACCGGCCGACATGCCCAGGCCCTGGATCGGCGGCGGGTTGAAAGCCACGATCGAGGCCGCGGCTTCGCGGTTCGCGATGGCCAGAACCTTCTGCAGAATGGCCTCCGCACTCAGGTCCTCGTCCTGGCGGTCATCCCAGTTGTCGAGGTTCACGAAGACCGCGGCCCCGTTGGTGGTGGTGCCGTTCAGGATCGAGAAACCGTTGATCAGCACGGTGTTGGCCACGCCCGGAATCTCGCGGATCTGGTCATCGACGCGTTTCGAGACGGCTTCGGTGCGTTCAAGGGTGGCCGCATCGGGCAGTTGGATGTCGACGAACAGGTAACCGTTGTCCTCAAGCGGCAGGAAGCCGCTGGACGTGTTCGACATGATGGTCACGCCGCCAAAGGCGAACCCGGCGATGATGCCCAGCGAGACCACGGGAATGATCAGCAATTTGCGCACGATGGCCACATAGCCTGCGCGCGTCGAGCCGATGAAGCGCTCGAACACCGCCAGCAGGCCCTTGGGCGGGCCGGACCGTGCCCGCAGAACCAGCCCACACAGAGCCGGCGACAGGGTCAGCGCGTTGATCGACGAGATCACGACCGCGGTGGAAATGGTGACCGCGAACTGCGAATACAGCCGCCCCAAGATCCCGGGCATGAAGGTCACGGGCACGAACACCGCCAGCAGAACCAGCGTGGTCGCGATGACGGGGCCGGTGATCTGGCCCATCGCCTTGCGCGTCGCCTCGGCGGGCGGCAGGCCTTCCTCGGCGATGATGCGTTCCACGTTCTCGACGACCACGATGGCGTCATCGACCACGATGCCGATGGCCAGCACCAGCGCGAACAGAGAGATCGTGTTCAGCGACATGCCGAACAGCAGCAGGAAGGCGAATGTCCCGATCAGCGAAACCGGAATGGCCACCGCCGGAATGATCGTCGCCCGCCAACTGCCCAGAAACACGAACACGACCGAGATAACCAGGGTGAAGGTCAGAACCAGCGTCGATACCACGTCGTTGAGGGATTGTTCGACGAAATCGGTGGTATTGAAGGGAACGTCGTATTCCACATCCGTCGGGAAGGCGCGCGACAGGCGCTCCAGTTCCGCCTGGACCCGCTCGGACACAGCCAGCGCATTGGCGCCCGGCGCCTGATAGATGCCGATGACGGTGGCCGGCACGGCTTGATAGAAACCGGAGGCGGCATAGTACTGGGCCCCCAGTTCGACCCGCGCGATGTCGCGGACCCGCACGATCGATCCGGCATCGCCCGCGCGGATCACGATGTCCCCGAATTCCGCAGCCGAAGTCAGTCGGCCCTTGGTCTTGATCGTGTACTGGAACGTTTGGCCCTCGGGCACCGGCGGCGCGCCGATCGAGCCCGCCGATACCTCGATATTCTGCTCGCGAATGGCCGCGATCACGTCACCCGGCGTGATGGACAGGGCGGCCATCTTGTCGGGGTCCATCCAGATCCGCATTGCGTATTCCAGGTTGGTCAGCACCTCGGCCTTGCCCACGCCCTGCACCCGCGCCAGCGCGTCCTTGAGGTTGATCGAGGCGTAGTTTGACAGGAACACGCTGTCGTAGGTGCCGTTGGGCGAGGTCAGCGTGACCAGCAGCAGCATGTTGGTCGAGGCCTTCTGGGTCACGACCCCCGACGCGGTAACCTCGGAGGGCAGCGACGACATGGCCTGCGCCACCCGGTTCTGGACGTTGACCGAGGCGATATCCGGGTCGGTGCCGACCTCGAAGGTGATGTTCAGAGAATAGGAGCCGTTGTCCGACGAGGTGGAAGTCATGTAGATCATGTCGTCCACGCCGTTGACCTGCGCCTCGATCGGGGCGGCTACGGTGTTTTCCACGGTTTCGGCATTTGCGCCCGTATAGGTCGTGGACACGCTGACCACCGGAGGCGTGATGTCGGGAAACTGCGCCACCGGCAAAACCATGTAGCCGATCGCGCCCATGATCGTCAGGACCAGTGAAATGACGAAGGCCAGCTTGGGCCGGCTGATGAACAGGGCGGAAAACATCGGTTATTCCCCCGGCTGTTCTGCGGCGACGACCGCGTCGACGGCCACCCCGGGGCGCACCCGCTGCAGCCCTTCGACGATGACGCTTTCGCCTTCGCGCAGGCCCTCTTTCACGATCACCTCCGAACCCACGTTGTCGCCCGTGGTGATGTACCGCTGCTCGACCATCTGCTTGTCGTTCACGACCAGAACGAACTCGCCGCGTTGGTCGCGTTGCAGGGCGGCCTGAGGGATCAACACCTCGAGCGTGGGTTCCAGCGCCTCGATCTGGACGCTGACGAAAGCGCCGTCGACGATGAGGCGGTCGGTGTTTTCAAACTCGGCTCGTAGGGTGATGGCGCCGGTCAAAGGGTCGATCCGGTTGTCGACGAACACGATCTTGCCGGTCTCGGGCAACTCGGTTCCGTTGGGCAGGGTCAGCTTGACCACCGGGCTCTTGTCGCTTTCGGCCAGGGTCGACGCGGTTTCGTTCACCGCTTGAAGAACCGAGGTGAACTGTTTCTCGTTCAACGAGAAAGTCACATAGATCGGCGCCTCGCTGATCAGGGTCACCAGAGGTTCGGTGTTGGGGCCGACGACATCGCCGACGCTGACGTTGATCCGCCCCAGGCGGCCGTCGAACGGCGCATGGATCCTGGTATAGCTCAGGTCCAGTTCGGCCTGCCGGATCGCGGCCTGTGCGGCCTTGACCTCGGCCTCGGCCACCAATTCGTTGGCCCGGGCGATGTCCACTTCAGATTCCGGGGTGGCTTCGCGGCGGAACAACTCTTCCTTTCGGGCCAGATCCACCTTGGCCAGTTCCAGATTGGCCTCGGCTCGGTCAAGGTCGGCCTTCCGCGCCTCGAGCGTGGCCTGAT
This sequence comes from Ruegeria lacuscaerulensis ITI-1157, assembly GCA_000161775.1. GTDB lineage: Bacteria > Pseudomonadota > Alphaproteobacteria > Rhodobacterales > Rhodobacteraceae > Ruegeria > Ruegeria lacuscaerulensis. The sequence goes on along the minus strand of GG704596.1, from coordinate 2,978,804 downwards.
AGAGGTCGGGCTCGATGGTGAACAGCAGGTCGCCTTCCTTGACTTCGGCGCCGTCTTCGACCTCGCGGCTCTCCAGGAAACCGCTTACGCGAGCGATGATGTCGACCTTGTTGATCGCCTCGGCGCGGCCGATGAAGGTCGCTTCCTCAGTGATCTCCTGCGTATAGGCCGCCGCGATCGAGACTTTGGGGGCCGGCGCGCTGGAGTCTTCCTGCGCCGATGCCGGCTGCATCAGGCCAATCGCAAGTACGGCGGCAGCCAACCGTCCCGCGCGGCCGATGGCGCGGGGCAGAGGAGAGGGGCGCGGCGGGGAAACAGGGTTCATGACAATTGCCTCGTTCAATGCGGGCGCGCAGCCCGGATCTGCTGTCCGGATCCGAGGGATCAGGCGAAATTCTTCGTCAGGATGGAGGAAAAGGGATTATTTCTCAAGCCTTTGATTGTGCAGGCTTGGCGCGTGCGAAAAAAACGGGGGCCAGATGGCCCCCTGTTGTACCCGGTCGCTGCGCGGGTCAGGCGCGCGTTCCGGCAAAACGTGTTTGCCAGTCTTCCCGCTGTTCGTCGGTGATCTTGGCGAACAGGACGTCGGGCACCGTGAACGCGTGCCCGGCGGGCAGGGCGCTCAGCGCGGCGGAAACGTCCTCGGGCCAGCTGGTGTCGAGTGTGTTCATCGCGCTCAGCATCCTGGCCGAGGTCTCGGGGATGAACGGCGCGCTCAGCACCGCGTAAAGCCGGATGAGGTTCAGGCCCAGCCGCACCTGCGCGGCGGCCTGTTCGGGGTCTTCCTTGAAGGTGGACCAAGGCGCGGCGGCCTGCAGGTATTCGTTGCCCGCAACCCAGATCGCGCGCAACTCCTGCGCCGATTTGCGCACCTCCATCGCCTCCATATGCGCCTCGTAGGCGCGGATGCGCTTGGTCAGTTCCTCGATCAGCGCCTGTTCGCGTTCACCGTATTCGCCGCCGGCCGGAACCTCTTCGCCGAATTTCGAGCGGCAGAACTTGGTGATGCGGCTGACGAAATTACCCAGCACGTCGGCCAGGTCCTTGTTGACCGATTGCTGGAAGTTCTCCCAGGTGAATTCGCTGTCGCTGCTTTCGGGCGCGTGGCTCAGCAGCCACCAGCGCCAGTAGTCGGCAGGCAGGATGTCCAGCGCCTGATCCATGAAGACGCCGCGGCCCTGGCTGGTCGAGAACTGGCCGCCGTCATAGTTGAGGTAGTTGAACGACTTGATGTAATCGACCAGCTTCCACGGCTCGCCCGAGCCCAGGATGGTGGCCGGGAAGGACAGGGTGTGGAAGGGCACGTTGTCCTTGCCCATGAACTGCACATAGCGCACGTCGTCGGCGCCCTTGTCGGTGCGCCACCAGCGTTCCCATTCCGCATCCGGCTTGCCGTGGGCGTCGGCCCATTCCTTTGCGCAGGCGATGTATTCGATCGGCGCGTCGAACCAGACGTAAAAGACCTTGCCCTCCATGCCGGGCCAGTCTTCATCGCCCTTCTTGACCGGGATGCCCCAGTCCAGGTCGCGGGTGATACCGCGGTCCTGCAGGCCGTCGCCGTCATGCAGCCACTTCTTGGCGATCGAGGTGGTCAGCACCGGCCAGTCGGTCTTGCTGTCGATCCAGGCGTCCAACTGATCCTTCATCGCCGACTGGCGCAGGTAGAGGTGCTTGGTCTCGCGCACCTCAAGGTCGGTCGAGCCGGAAATGGCGCTGCGCGGGTCGATCAGGTCGGTCGGGTCCAGCTGCTTGGTGCAGTTCTCGCACTGGTCGCCGCGGGCCTTTTCGTAGCCGCAGTTGGGGCAGGTGCCTTCGATATAGCGGTCGGGCAGGAAGCGGCCGTCGGCCTTGGAGTAGACCTGTTTTTCGGTCACTTCGCGGATCAGCCCGGCCTCGGCCAGCTTGCCTGCGAAATGCTGTGTCAGCTTGTGGTTCTGCGGGCTGGACGACCGCCCGAAATGATCGAAGCTGAGGCCAAAGCGCTTGGCGATGTCGGCCTGTACCTCGTGCATCTCGGCGCAGTATTCGGCGACCGGTTTGCCCGCCTTGGCCGCGGCCAGCTCGGCCGGGGTGCCGTGTTCGTCGGTGGCGCACAGGAACATGACCTCGTTCCCGCGGCCACGCTGGTAGCGCGCGAAAAGGTCGGCGGGCAGCTGCGAGCCGATCAGGTTTCCAAGGTGCTTGATCCCGTTGATGTAAGGGATAGCCGAGGTAATGAGAATCCGAGCCATTTTCCGTTTCCGCCTATCTGTCTGCGGGCGCTCTATCAAACCGGATCGGGAAATCCCAGCCCTTGTTTCCTAGCGCCCCTCGCGCGAGCGTTTCAGCAGGCGGCCGATGGTGAAGGACGTGCGCGGCGCGTAGACATATTGCGTGCGGTCCTCGGGCGTGGGACGCGAGCGCATCCGCGCCAGGCCAAAGACGATCAAAACGATGTGGCCCAGCGCCACGAAAGCAAACAGGGCCTCGGGTCCGAACTGCCGGATCAGCGTCGAGGACACGAAGGGCGAGGCGATGGCCCCCAGCGCGTACCAGAACATCAATGCCGCAGCCAGTTCGACCCGCTGCTCGGTGGTGGCAAAGTCGTTGGCATGGGCGGATGAGATCGAAAAGATCGGGAAGGTGGTGAGCCCGAACAGCCCGGCCGCCAGCATGACTCCGACGGTGCCGGTGCCGCTGGCGGCCATGGTCACGCCGCAGCTGGCGACTGCGGCGACGGACATCCAGATCAGCACCCAGCGCCGGTCGTATTTGTCGGCCAGCCAGCCCACCGGGTACTGCGCCAGCGCGCCGCCCAGGACGAAGGCCGCCAGGAAGAAGGCGATCTGGTCGACGACCAGCCCGACCTCTTGCCCATAGACCGGCCCGACCATGCGGAACGACGCCGAACTGAGCGCCGAGACGATCACACCGGCCACCGCCAGCGGCGAGCATTGCCAGGCCAGGTTCGGGCGCAGGCGCGGAGCCTCGGGTGTTTTCGGCTGGCTGGCGCGGGTCAGGGTCAGTGGCAGCAGCGACGCACAGCACAGGATGGCCAGCAGGTTGTACGAGACATACGAGGCCGGCGGCAGCACCGCGATGATCAGCTGCGCGCTGAGCGATGCCCCCATGTCGACGATCCGATAGGTGCCCATGGCCCGGCCGCGGGTTTCATTGGTGACCTTGTCGTTCAGCCAAGCCTCGATCACCGTATAGCAGCCTGCCACGCACAGGCCCGAGGCCACTCGCATGGCCGCCCAGGCATAGGGGTTTTCGGTCAGCGTGTGGCCAATCAGCCCCATCGCGCCCAGTGCGGTGCAGGCCGCGAAGGCGCGCGAATGACCGACGCTGCCCATCAGGCGCGGTGCCCACCAGCAGCCCACGAAGAACCCCAGGAAATGGGCCGAGCCCAACAGGCCGATCTGTTCGGTCGAGAACTCGAGCGTTAGGCCGGAAATGGCATCCAGCGGGCCGACGCCGCCGGTGGAAAGCTGCAAAAGAACGACCGACAGGAAAAGGGCGGCAAAGGAAATAATCGTGCGCATGATGACCTTGTTTCAGTGTATCTGCCCGCGATGCGCGCGCCTATTCGACGCGCCGATGTCGTTTTCCGTCCGCCTCAGGTTTTTCGTTCGATTTCCGCGCGAATATCCAGCCCGACCATCGGTCCGACCAGATCGGCATGGCCCGAAGCCCCGAAATCGTGGCGGTTCAGGGCGCCCGTCAGGTGAATCGACAGACGGTCGAGTTCGTCCGGTGCCGTGCCGGGCCGACGATACAGCGCGGCCTGCAGGGAGATCGGGCGGGTGACGCCGCGAACGGTCAGGTCTCCGGTGATGCTGGCGCCATCGGAGATGCGTCCGCCCCGGCCCAGGCGGATGCGGGTCGAGCGGAAACGGATCGTGGGAAACCTCGCGGCGTCCAGCACTTCGGGGCTCAGCATCGGTTCACGCGCGAAGGGCAGGCGGGTTTCGGCCCGCGTCACGTCCAGAACGACCGTGGCACGGCTGTTCTGCAGGCGGCGCGTGTCTACCCATACATCCGCCGTCCGGATCGGCATGGTGCCGGTCTGCGGCGCGCCCGACAACTGGAACGTGAAGGCGATCAAGGTTTTCGAGCGGGCAAGCTCATAGGGAACGGGTGCGGCGAGGGTCGGGGTCGTGGCCACCAACGACGCGAAGGCGGCGATCAGGTCTCGGCGGCGCAACCATGTCATGCCATGGCCCCTTGCCGGCGCGGGCGGGACCGGTGCAGCAACGTCAGGATGATGGCGATGTTCAGCCCGTTCCAAAGAATGCCGTTCACGAAGGCCAGTGTGTACTGCCCGGTGACGTCATAGATCCAGCCCGACATCCAACCGCCCAGCGCCATGCCCAGGATGGTCATCATCATGACGAAACCGACGCGCGCGCCGGCCTCTTGCGGGGGCATGTATTCGCGCACCACCAGCGCATAGCTGGGCACAATGCCGCCCTGCGCCAGTCCGAATAGCAGGCTGATGACATAGAGCGACACCATCCCGTCATAGGGCAGGAACAGGAACAGAGCGATGCATTGCAGGATCGACCCGATCAGCAACGTGTGAACGCCCCCCAGCTTGTCTGCGACCAGCCCCGAGATGATCCGGCTGACGACACCACCCATCAGCATGAGCGACAGCATCTCGGCCCCGACCGCCGGGCCATAGCCCAGCCCCACGCAGTACGAGACGATATGGACCTGCGGCATCGACATGGCGATGCAGCAGCCGATCCCGGCGAGGCCCAGCACATATTGCAGACTCCGCGGTGACAGGCCGACGCTGCGCGCGTTGATCTGCGCGGCGGCTGCTGCGGTGCCATGCGCTTCGGCCGGGACCTGCCGGCGCAGCAGCAGCGACAGCGGAATGACCACGATCAGGGTGATGACCGCCAAGGTCAGATAGACCTGCTGCCACCCGTCGCGGGCGAGGATACCAGACAGGAGCGTGGGCCAGATCGCGCCGGACAAATAGTTTCCGCTGGCCACCAGCGCCACCGCGATCCCGCGTCGGCGCAGGAACCAGTGCGAGATGTCGGCGATCAGCGGGCCGAACCCGACGGCGGTGCCCAGACCCAGCAGCAGATGCGCCACCGACAGCATCGTGATCGTCGGCGCCCATGTCGCCAGCAGATAGCTGAGCGCGCTGAGGCCCGCGGCACCGATCAGCGCCCTGGTCACGCCCAGCCGGTCCACCACCTGACCCAGCCACATGTTGCCAAGCGCAAATCCGATCATGGTCAACGTGTAGGGCATCGAGGCCTCGGCCCGGCTGGCGCCGAACTGGGTCTCGATTGCGGGCATCACCACGATCACCGCCCACATGCCCACATTGGCCACCGCCGCGATGGCCAGCGTGACCAGAAGGCGAAGCCAGGAATAGCGGCTGTCGTGGATCGGGTGGGTCATTCCGGAACGCTAGGGGGCGGGATGCGGTTTGACCAGTCACAACTTGCGTGATCCGGGGCCGGTCGGTCAGGTGCAGGTTTCCTCGGCGCCGATCCGTTGCAGGTGCAGCCCGGCGCGCGGCGCGGTCTGGGTGGCGAGCCAGCTGACCGGGGGCAGGGCGCGGGCGCGCCGGCGGGTCAGGGTCCAGCGGCGGGTCTGGCCCGTGTGCGCCGGGGCCATGTGCCAGCGTGTCTCGATCCCCTGCGCGCCGCCGTCGCCGGGGGTCAGCAGCAGCCCCAGCGGGGCCTGACCCATCGTGCCGCCCTGTTCGGCAGCCAGATGCATCCGGCGCACCGGCGTCAGGCCCGGTGCCCCAGGCAGATCGCCGATCACCAGCGGCACCGCCCCGCTGCGCAGCGCCTCTTCGATGCACCACAGCAGGTCCTCGGCCCGGGTGGGGCGGACGAACAGGAACCGGGCGGGATCGGCAAAGGGCATCATGCCGTCGGGGTTCAGCTGATCGGCCTCCCACGCGGGCGAGATCCACAGAACCGGCCCCTGCGCCTGACCGGCCAGCCACATGGCAAAGCTGCGCCGCGCGGGGCCGCAGGCCTCGTGCACGCGGGCCAGTTGCAGCGAAATCTCATCATGCAGGGTCAGCCCCGGCGCCGCGTGCGCCGGTTTGCGGCCAAGAAGATGCGTGGACATGGCCGAATGCTAGCATGTTCCCATTTTGTTCTCAATCCCGAAAACCGCCGTTCAGCGCGACAGGATCATCCGGCCATCGGCAAACTGGATGTTGGAAAAATGCTGCAGATAGTCCATGCCCAGCAGGGATTGGTCCATGTCGCCCTCGTTGACCCAGGCCGGCACGTTTCGATCCGCGATCGGGCCCAGTTCGAGGCTGTCCAGCCGTACCGGGGCGGTGCGCACCAGACCATTGGCCGTGGCCGCGCGGCCCACGAAATTCAGCGAGTCCGGGTCGATCCCCACGCGTTTCGCGTCACGGGGGCTGAGCACGATCTGGCTGGCGCCGGTATCCACCAGGAAGGTGACCGGTTTGCCGTTCACCAGCATCGGCAGATAGTAGTGCCCGTCAAACGACCGCGGCACCTCGATCACATCTCCGGCCACGGCCAGCTGCGGCGTGGTGCCCACGGTCGAGCGGATGTCATCCCACAGGCCGACCACGGCGATGACGCCGATGAAGATGAAGACCCAGGCCATGACCATCTGCACGGTCTTGCCCAGCGACTGGCGGTTCTGGGTGAAGAACCACAGCAGCAGCGCCCCGCCGAGCAGAGCCAGATAGGTCAGCCGTCCAAGATCATAACCATCCATCGACACATCCAAAACCGTTTCCAACCCTCGCAATATGGGGGGTCAGGCGGCAAAACCAAAGGCCTTGAGCCCATCCAGAATGAACTGCACCGACAGCGCCGCCAGCAGCATGCCCAGCAACCGCGTCAGAACCGTCAGCCCGGTCTTGCCCAGAATGCGCGCGATCAGTCCGCCCGACAGGAAGAACACCAGAACCACCGCCATCACCGCCAGCATGACGCCTACCGCCATCGCGATGCCCTGAATGCCCGGGTGCTGACCGGCCAGCAGAATGATCGTTGCAATCGAGCCCGGCCCGGCCACCAGCGGAATGGCCAGCGGAAAAACCGAGGGGTCAGGGTGTTCTTCCTCTTCGGCCCGGTCCTCGCGCCGCTTGGTGCGCCGTTCGAACAGCATGTCGAGCGCGGTCAGAAACAGCAGCGCGCCGCCCGCAACCTTGAAGGCCGGCATCGAGATGCCGACAAAGCCCAGCACGGCCTCGCCGAAGGCGGCAAAGGCGATCAACACCCCGGTCGCGGTCAGGCAGGTGCGATAGGCGATCTTGCGGCGCGTCGTCGGGCTCATGCCCTGCGTCAATGCCACGAAGATCGGCGTTGTGCCGAACGGGTCGATCACCACGAACAGGGTGGTGAAAGCGGTGATGAAAAAGGCGGTGTCGATCATGCGGCGGCCTCGGCGTTTTCCAGCCGTTCGGCGGCGGCGAGCCACAGCGCCTCGGCGCGCTGCATGGCCTCGACCACCTCGGCAAACTTGCGGTTCCAGGTTTCCAGATCACCGACGCGGTCATCCTCGTACAAGGCCGGGTCGGACAGTTTGGCCGAAAGCTTTTCGTGCATCTCGGTCAATTTCTCCAGCCGTTCCTCGCATTTCCTCAGGTCGGCCCGCAGCGCCAGGATGGTGTCGCGTGGGGCACGTTTGGGCTTGGCGGCGGGTTTTTCCCGGGCCGGTGGCTTGTCGCGTGCCAGCAGCATCTGGCGATAGGCTTCCAGGTCGCCGTCAAAGGGTTTGACCGTCCCGTCCGAGACCAACCACAGCCGGTCGGCCACCAGTCCCAGCAGGTGCATGTCGTGGCTGACCAGAACCACCGCGCCGGAATAGGCGGTCAGTGCCTCGACCAGCGCCTCGCGGCTTTCGATGTCCAGATGGTTGGTCGGCTCGTCGAGGATCAGCATGTGCGGCGCGTCGATCGTGGCGATCAGCAGCGACAGGCGCGCTTTCTGACCGCCCGACAGCCGGCCCACCTCGGTTTCGGCCTGATCCGCGCCCAGCCCGAACCCGGCCAGGCGAGCGCGCAGTTGGGCCGGGGTCTCGGTCGGGCGCAGGCGCCGCAGGTGATCCAGCGGTGTCTCGTCCACATGCAGCTCGTCCACCTGATGCTGGGCGAAATACCCGATGCGCAGCTTGCTGCTGCGGGTCATCTTGCCCGCCATCAGCGGCAACCGGTCCGACAGCAGCTTGGACAGCGTCGATTTGCCCTGACCGTTCTTCCCCAACAGCGCGATCCGGTCGTCCTGATCGATGCGCAGGTTCAGACGGCGCAGCACCTCGGTGTCGCCATAGCCGGTGACGCCGCCCTCGATCTGGATGATCGGGGGCGACAGTTCCTCGGGCTCGGGGAACGAGAAGGCGCGCAAGGCGGCCTCTTGCGGGGTCGAGATCAACTGGATCCGTTCGATCATCTTCAGCCGTGATTGCGCCTGAACGGCCTTGGACGCCTTGTAGCGGAACCGGTCAACGAAGCTTTGCAGATGGGCGATGCGGGCCTTGGCCTTGGCGTTTTCGGCCTCGGCCTGAGCCAGACGTTCGGCGCGGCGTTCGGCGAACTTGTCATAAGGGACCGCGTAATAGGTCAGCTGGCGGTCTTCCAGATGCAGGATCGAGCCGACCGCCCGGTTCAGCAGGCCCCGGTCGTGGCTGATGACGATGACCGTATGCGGATATTTGGCCAGATAGCTTTCCAGCCACAGCGCGCCTTCAAGGTCCAGATAGTTGGTCGGTTCGTCCAGCAGTAGCAAGTCGGGCTGCGAGAACAGGACTGCCGCCAGGGCGACCCGCATCCGCCAGCCGCCCGAGAAATCGGAACAGGGCCGCTGCTGATCTGCATCGTCAAAGCCCAACCCCTTGAGGATCGTGGCCGCGCGGGCCTCGGCCGACCAGGCGTCGATATCGGCCAGCCGGGTCTGGATCTCGGCGATCCGGTCGGGGTCGGTGGCCTCCTGTGCCTCGACCATCAGGGCGCTGCGTTCGGTATCGGCGGCCAGAACCGTGTCGATCAGCGACACGTTCGACGAGGGCACCTCTTGCGACACACCGCCGATGCGGGCGCGGCGGGGCAGGGTGATCGTGCCCGACTCCAGCGCCAGTTCGCCCCGGATCAGGCGGAACAGAGTGGTCTTGCCGGTGCCATTGCGGCCGACCAGACCCACCTTGTGGCCTTCGGGAATGGTGGCGCTGGCGCCCTCGAACAGGGGGCGGCCCTCGACCGAATAGGTGATGTTGTCGATCCTTAGCATGGGCCGCTCTTAGCAGAGCGATACTGGCACCGCCAGACGCAAGCCATGTGCAAACCACATGCGCTGTGCTAGCGCTTTTGCAGATGAACGAAATTCGGATGTTGAGATGCGGGCGGCACAAACTCCACCCTCTTTGGTGACCCTTGTCCTAGCGACCGGTCTGTCCGTGCTGTCGTTGAACATGTTCCTTCCGTCCCTTGCGAACATGGCGGTCGATTTTCGGGCGGATTATGCGCTGGTGAACCTGTCGATCGCAGCCTATCTGGCCGTGTCCGCCGTGCTGCAACCGATCCTTGGGCCAATGTCCGACCGGTTCGGGCGCAGGCCGGTTCTCCTGGTCTGCATGACGGTTTTTGTGGCGGCGTCACTGGGCTGCGTTCTGGCCGAGTCGATCTGGACCTTTCTGGGGTTCCGTCTGATGCAGGCCGCCGTGGTTGGGGGCTCGGTGCTGTCTGCCGCGTCGATCCGCGACCAGTTTCCGCCCAACGAGGCGGCCAGCAAGCTGGGATATGTCGCCATGGCAATGGCTTTGGCGCCGATGCTGGGCCCGATGCTGGGTGGCACTTTGGACATGCTGTTCGGGTGGCGGGCCGGGTTCGTCTTTTACACGGTTGCAGGGGCGGCGCTGCTGATGCTGCTCTGGGCGGATATGGGCGAGACCAACCACAACCGGTCCGCCACTTTCGCCGCGCAGATGCGCGAATACCCGCACCTGTTCCGTGCCCGGCGGTTCTGGGGCTACGCTTTGTGCGCGGCATTCTCGATCGGGGGGTTCTACAGTTTCATCACCGGGGCGCCCCTGGTGGCCGCCGCCTGGTTCGATCTGAGCCCCGCGACACTGGGCCTGGGGATCGGCATCATCACCGGCGGTTTCATGGCCGGCAATTTCGTTACGGGTCGGATCGCCGCGCGGACTAGGCTGACGACGATGATTCTGGCCGGACGCATCATCGCCTCGGTTGGGCCGTTCTGCGGGTTGTTGCTGTTTTTGGGGGGGATGGGGTCGGTCTGGGTGTTTTTCGGATCAGCCATCTTTGTTGGTTTTGGAAATGGTTTGACGAACGCCAACGCGTCTGCGGGCGTCATGTCGGTTCGACCGCAACTGGCCGGCAGCGCGGCGGGCCTTTCGGGCGCTTTGATCGTCGCGCTCGGTGCGGTCATCACTTCGATCACCGGAGCGGCGGTCAGCCCCGAAAACGGCCCGTATCTGGTGCGGTCGATGATGGCAGGCAGCAGCTTTCTGGGCCTTTTGGCCGTTCTGTATGTCCGTTGGGTGGATGCACGGCACCCGCTTCCCGACGCAATCTGACGCCCAAAGGCGCGATCGCGCCATCATTCCACTTTTCACGGGCGAAATACCGTGTTAGGCGGCGCGCGATGAATTTCGCGCGGCCCAGCCCGCGCCGTCAGACCAAGGAGAGGCCCGATATGGCACTGGAACGCACTTTTTCGATCATCAAACCCGACGCAACCCGCCGCAACCTGACCGGCAAGATCAACGCCAAGCTGGAAGAAGCCGGCCTGCGCATCATCGCGCAGAAGCGGATCAAGATGACCAAGGAACAGGCCGGCAAGTTCTACGAAGTCCACAAGGACCGTCCGTTCTATGACGAGCTTTGCGAATTCATGTCGTCGGCCCCGGTCGTCGTGCAGGTTCTGGAAGGTGAAAACGCCATCGCCAAGAACCGCGAAGTCATGGGCGCCACCAACCCGGCAGACGCGGCCCCCGGCACCATCCGTGCCGAATTCGCCGAGTCGGTGGGTGAAAACTCGGTCCACGGTTCGGACGCCCCCGAAACCGCTGCTGTCGAGATCGCCTATTTCTTCTCGGGCACCGAGCTGGTCGGCTAAGCCGTCAGTCATGTGACATCGAAAAGGGTCGCGCCCGTTGCCGGGTGCGGCCCTTTTTCGTGCCGCGTTACCCTTCGGGTGTGAGGTCGGCGGCCGAGACGCGCACGCCGACGGCGTCCAACTCGGTGACCAGTTTCGAGACGGGTGCACGTTTCGCGCCGGCCTTGATCCGGTCGAACCGCGCGCGCAGGGCCTTTTTCTCGTCGCCCTTGCAGTCGTTCCACGGGCGGCCCTGCAACCCCATGACCAGAACGTAGTAGCCGATGAAATGCGGGCGGGTTCCGGCCGCAATCAGCCTGGCATAGGCCGCGTCGGCGCCAAGCTCGCGCAGCTCTTCGGCGGAATGGATGCCGGCGCGGGCGCAGGCCTGCTCGAAGGCGGGGCCAAGGTTGCGGATCGAGGAAACGGGGCTGGGCATGAGCTTTGTCTAGCGGCGGTCGGCGGCGATGTCACGCTTGTCCGAAGTCTCGGGCTGAGATACCCAAGGCGGGGGCACAAACGGTAGGGGAGGACGGAATGAGCGCATCTGATGTGGCGCAGGCGGCGCAGACGCTTGATCTGGCCAATCCGCCCAAAGGGTTCGTTGAGAACCCGTTTCCGTTCTACGACGCGCTGCTGGCCCATGCGCCGGTTCTGCCGCAGCCGGACGGGTCGGTTCTGCTGAGCCGCCACCGGGATCTGGACCGCATCTATCGCGACACCCAGTTGTATTCGTCGGACAAGAAGGCCGCCTTTGGCCCGAAATTCGGCGTGGGCTCGCCGCTGTTTGAACATCACACGACCTCGCTGGTGTTTTCCGACCCGCCTCTGCACACGCGGGTGCGCAAGATCATGACCTCGGCCCTGACCCCGCGTGCGATCGCCCGGATGGAGCCGGGGCTGATCGAGACGGTGGATCACCTGTTGGACGCGATGGCGGGCAAGCCCCGCGTCGACCTGATCGAGGATTTCGCCTCGACCATCCCGATCCAGATCATCGGCAACCTGCTGGAGGTTCCGATGGACGAGCGCGGGCCGCTGCGCGACTGGTCGCTGGCCATTCTGGGCGCGCTGGAACCGGCGCTGACCGAGGCGCAACTGGCGCGGGGTCATGCGGCGGTCGAGGCGTTCAAGGCCTATCTGACCGACCTCGTCGCGCGGCGGCGGGCGGCGCCGGGCGATCCCGAGACCGACGTGCTGACCCGGCTGATCCGGGGCGAGGGGGCGGACGAAAACCTCAGCGAAACCGAGCTTTTGCAGAACTGCATCTTCATCTTGAATGCGGGGCACGAGACCACGACGAACCTGATCGGCAACGGTCTGGCGCTGCTGAATGATCACCCGGATCAGAAACAGCGCCTGCTGGACGACCCCGAGCTGATCGCCCCCGCGGTCGAGGAGATCCTGCGCTTTCGCTCACCCAACCAGTTCGGCAACCGCGAGACGACCGAGGATATCGAGCTGGACGGGCTGGCGATCCCGGCGGGCACCAACCTGCATCTGTGCATCGGCGCGGCGAACCGCGACCCCGAGGTGTTCGACGACCCGACCCGGTTCGACATTACCCGCAAGCCGAACCGGCACCTGGCCTTTGCCGGTGGGCCGCATGTCTGCGTCGGGCTGACGCTGGCGCGTCTGGAAGGGCGCATCGCCCTGCAACGGTTTCTGAACAGATATCCGGGGTTCCGCCTGCTGCCCGGTCGCGTAAAGGGCGGGCGCATCCGCTTTCGCGGCTATGCCAACCTTCCCGCAATGCTGCAGGCGAAATAGATATCAGGACGCGCGGGCCACTCTGAGCGTGACTTCCAGCCCGGGCTTGCAGTTGCGCGCTGCAAAGGTGCCTCCGTGCATCCGAGCGATCGCGGCAACCAGGGCGAGGCCCAGCCCCGCGCTGCGATCCGAGCGCGCCGGGTCGAGCGTCACGAAAGGCATCGCGAGGCGCGGCAGTTCGGCGTCCGGAACGCCCGGGCCACGGTCACGGACGCTCAGCAGAGCGAATGGGCCGTCATCCTTCAATTCGATAGTGATTGCGCTGCCCTCGGGGGCATAGCGCAAGGCGTTCTCGAGAAGGTTCGACAGCGCCTGCGACAACAAGGGTCGGTGCCCACGGATCGGCTCTGCACGGCCCACGACCTCGAGCCGGATGCCCTGGTCCGCTGCGACTGGCTCGTACAGTTCCGCCGCGTCCTTGACCAGCTGGCAGAGATCCACCGTCTCGAACTGTTCGCGGCCCAACCCGGCCTCGGCACGGGAAATTTCCGTCAATTGGCTGAGGACACGCAGCACATGGTCGATCTCGACCGTTGCGCGGGCGATGGCAATTTCGCGATCGCGGGCGCTTATGCCGGGATCGTTCAACGCCTCGACCCGCTGTTTCAGGCGTGAGAGCGGAGAACGCAGATCATGTGCTATGGAATTGGAGGTGGTGCGGAGGTTGCTTACCAATTCCTCGATCCGGTCCAGCATGTTGTTCAATGTCCCCGAGACCTGGTCGAACTCGTCGCCGGTGCCCCGCTGGGGCATGCGTTGGGACAGGTCGCCAGAAACGATCGAATCCGCGGCGTCGGCAATGTCTCGGAGACGCGAGAACACCAGACGGGTCAGCAGCCAGCCGGTCAGTATGCTGAGCGCCAGGGCGGCGCCCAGCGCCAGCGCCACCGAATGGAACAGCACCCGGTCGAATTGCTGGCGTGCAAGTGCGTCGCGCCCCACCAGCAGACGCTCGCCGCCCGGAAGCCGGATCGAGGCCGCCGAAATCGGAACCAGTTGGTTGGTGTCGGTCTTGCGCAATTCCAACTCGACCCAGCCGCTGCCGGCGGTCACGCCCTCGGGCCACCGGGTCAGGTTGCCCGCAAGGACCGTGCCGAAGGGGTCGGTCAGCAGGTACAACGCATCCCGCTCCGAGGCGCTGGGCAATCGCCGTTCAATGGCGGTCAGCAATCCGATCAGCCCCCGGCGTTCGTATTCGTCGGCCAGCCCCGTCAGTTCGGCCGAGACCACCGAGCGCGTTTCACCCTCGATCGTTCGCGTGGCGGTGACGTAGACCAGGGCGAGAACGGCAGCCGTCAGCAACGTGCTGAGCACCATACTGGCCAGCACCAGCCGGGTTCGGGAGTTGTTGAGCGAAAACCGCAATCTAGTCATCCGAAACCATGTAGCCTGCACCGCGTACGGTTTCGATCAGCGGTGGCCCTCCGGCTTCATCCAATTGCTTGCGCAACTTCGAGATGTGAACGTCGACCACATTCGTGTTGGGGTCAAAGTGGTAATCCCAGACCCCTTCCAGCAACATCGTGCGCGAAACCACTCGGTTCTTGCGTCGCAGGAAGAATTCCAGGATCTGGAACTCGCGTGGGGTCAGTGTGATCTCGCGCCCGTTGCGGGTCACCTTGCGGGTCAGAAGATCCATCTCGAGATCACGGCACTTCAGTGTCGGGGTTTCTTCGGATTCCTGTGGGCGCCGCAGAAGAGCCTCGATCCGGGCATGCAGTTCCTGAAACGAAAATGGTTTGACCAGGTAGTCGTCGGCCCCCGCCCGAAGGCCCTTGACCCGTTCGTCCACGGCGCTCATGGCTGTCAGCATCAGGACCGGGGTCTTGACCCCGGCTGCACGCATCGACTTGATCACCGCAAGCCCGTCCAGCCCCGGCAGCATGCGGTCCAGAACCACTGCGTCAAATCCACCGTCAGTGGCATGGTACAGGCCTTCGCGCCCATCGGACGCGGTTTCGACGACATAGCCTTCCTCGCCGAAACCCTTGGCGATGAAGTCGCGCGTGTCCTCGTCATCCTCAACGATCAACAGACGTCTGCTCATGGTCGGGTATCCTTTCGCACGGGATATAAGCATATGTGGCCGTTAAAGAATACTGCCGGGCGCGCAATTCGCACCCGGCAGACCGGCCGCACGTGGACATCGCATGCAGGCCGGGGTTGCGCGCGCCGATATCCCCATCAAGCGGCGTGCACGGGGGACGCGGATCAGGCGACTTCCACGGCGACAAAGATCTGATTGCCGCCCCGGTTGATCAGCACCAGAGCCGGATCGGTCTTCTGGTTCTCGAGCGCCTTCTTCAGGTCCTCGGGCGAGTCGATCGGCTCGTTGCCCAGTCGCACGATGACGTCACCGCGGTGCAGCCCGGCCTTGGCCGCAGGGCTGTCGGGCCGGAGACCGGTAATGACGACACCGTGAACGTTTTCAGGCACACCCATCTCCGCCCGGGTGGTTTCGCTCAGCGGCGCGACGGTCACGCCCAAGGTCTTGCCAGCGGCCTTGTCCTGAGCCGGGGCCGCCGCAGCGGTTTCGGTCTGACGCTGGCCGATCGTGACCTTCAGCGTTTCCGTCTTGCCGTTCCGCAACACGGTCAGCTTGCTGTCTGTGCCAATGGCCGTGGTGCCGACCAGAACCGGCAACTCGCTGCTGCTGTCCACCTTTTCGCCGTTGAATTCGACGATCACGTCACCCTGCTTCAACACGCCGTCGGCCGGACTGCCCGGAACCACATCGGACACAAGCGCCCCGGTCGTTCCTTCGATCCCCATTGCAGCGGCCAGTTCCGGGCTGACATTCTGGATCGAGACGCCCAGCCAGCCGCGGCTGACCTGGCCGTCGTCGCGCAGGTCTTCGGCGATATGTTCAACGATGTTCGAGGTGACGGCAAAACCAAGTCCCACCGACCCGCCGCTGGGCGAGTAGATGGCAGAGTTCACACCAACGACCTCGCCGTCCATGTTGAACAGCGGCCCGCCCGAGTTGCCCTTGTTGATCGCCGCGTCGGTCTGGATGAATTCGGCATAGGGGCCATCCGAAATATTGCGGCCCTTGGCGGAAACGATGCCGGTCGTCACGGTCGAGCTGAGGCCGAACGGGTTGCCGATGGCAACCACGTCTTCACCGACCCGGATTTCGTCGCTGTCGCCCAGCGGAACGGCCTTGAGCGGCACGTCGGCCTCGATTTTCAGAAGCGCAATGTCGGTCAACGGATCGGTTCCGACGACTTCGGCCTCGTAGCTGCGATCGTCGCTGAGGCGCACTGTCACCGTATCTGCATTGTCGACGACATGGTGGTTGGTGATGATATAGCCGTCTTCATCCAGCACGAAACCCGAGCCCAGGCCCTGGCGCGGCCCGCCTTGCGGAACGTCGAACCCTTCAGGCGCACCGAAACGCTTGAAGAACTCGCCGAAAGGGTGGCCTTCGAAGTCGAATTCCGGAGCGCCCGCCGGCACCGGAGCGGCGTCTTGCGACGCGATGATGGTGACGACCGACGGCGAAACGCTTTCAACGAGATCGGCCAGGGCCTCATCCGCCTGCGACGGAATCGCGGTTCCGGCCAGCAACGCTGTGCTCAGGGCGGTGACCCCGATCATCTTTGTTGAAAGCGGAAAGGTGTAGGGGGATTTGCGGATGTTCATTTTGATTAAGCTCTCCTTGCTTCGACGCGATTGATTTGCGTGTTGAAGGGAACATGGCGCACGTGTCTTGGCGATTTCTGATCGAAACGTTAACAATTCTTAATTTTGCCACATTGGAGAGGTCTGAATGCGACCGCTGCTCGGCGGGTTTCCGAGAATCACAGGGGGCCCGAATCGGTGGATTGTTGCCAAGATTGGCATCAAGGAAAAAAAACAATTGTATTGATGCTAAAATAGGAACAGAGAGGCGGCGCTCTCAGAGGGAAAATCGCAGCTAACGCAAAAGTTGCGTCTTTGCTCCAGTCGAGAAGATCTCTGCGCAAATACGTATAGGCTAATTGTCGCCGTTGCCAGCTATTGGCTCAGAGTAGCGGCATGCGATCCCGCCGGCTCCAAGATGAGATCACCTTAAGGTTGATCGCGGTATTTGGGCTTGTTGCTCAAATGCAAGCCTGGAACCTGCAATGTTCACCAAAACCGCTAATTTTAAGTTGTTTCGCGCAGTTTGATCGGTGACGATGGTCTTGCCCATGTGAAGAAGGGGGCCTGAAAGCATCAAGGGGGTGCTGGATGGCGGATCACAATTCCTGACGCGCTGAGTGGCATGTTAACGAGGGGGTCTTGTTCAAGTTTGGCTGCTCGTAGGTTGGACGTCGTTTGACGCTTTGGCCACGCTCGGAAATTGGTGAAAGTGGTAGTCCTAATTTTGATGGGCAATCGGCCCGGTCGGAAACGGCCGGGCCGTGTTACGTTTGCGCGGCTTCCCAGGCGGCCCAGTCTTGAGGTGTGTCCAAGTCAAACACTGCGTGGCGGCCTGGGAGAGGGTGCAGGTGTACCCGAGATTTGTGCGCGCGAACGACATTTTGCGCGCCGCCATCGCCTTCAAGAGAACGGAGTTCCGCAAACAGCGTTCGGTCGAAGATCACCGGATGACCTGGCGTGCCGTCCGCGCATGCTCCGCGCCAGATCAGGTTGTTGGGAAACCTATCAGTTGACGCAAGCACCGCGCGCAGATCCTCTGCGGTCAGATCCGGAAGGTCGGCCAGAAGAACCATCGCGGCGCGGGCAGTTTCAGGAATGTGGCTCAGAGCCCCGCGCAGGCTTGCATTCATTCCCTCAGCGGCATCCGTGATCTCGGCAAGTCGAACGTCGAGGTCCCGCAGAACCTCATAGCGAGGGTGCGGGGCGGGCGGAAGCGCCACGACGACCGGGCCAATCTGGTTTGCGATCATTGCACTGCGGCGCAGCAGCGGGACGCCGTCTATGGGGCGCATCAGCTTGTCGGCGCCACCCATGCGGCTGGACTGGCCAGCGGCGAGGAGGATGATCGGAATGGTGCTCATGCCGCCACCATGGCGCGCGGCGCGGGCGTTGTCACCCGCGCATGCGTGCGCCATCCGCGTCGAAGGGCGGGGTCGAGATCACGCGGGCCTTGCGCATCTGGCCCAGTATCTCGATTTCCACCTGCAGCCCGTCGGCGATGCGGTCGGCGGGCAGGAAGCCCATCGCGATCGACTTGCCCGTGTGGTGCGAGTAACCGCCCGAGGTGCAGAAACCCACGATCTTGCCATCCAGCCAGATCGGTTCATAGGCATTCACGTCGGCATCGTCGGCATCGACCTCGAATGCCACCAGCCTGCGCGCGGAGCCTGTCGCACGTTCGGCCTCGGCGGCGGTGCGGCCGATGAAGTCGGCAGTCTTGTTGAAGGCAATGAAGCGGTCCAGCCCGGTTTCGGCGGGCGTGTAGTCGGGTGAATACTCGCGCATCCACGAGCCGAAGAACTTGTCGAGCCGAAGGCTCATCATCGCGCGCATCCCGAAGGGTGTGATGCCGTGCGGCTGGCCGGCCTGCCACAGGGTCCACCATAGCTGCCGCTGGGCCATCGGATCGCAGTAGATTTCATACCCCAGATCGCCGGTATAGCTGACCCGCTGCACGATGCAGTCGGTCATGCCCACGACCACCCGCCGCACGTCCATGAAGCGCATGTCGCTGACATCGGCGCGGGTGCAGGCGACCAGAACCTCGCGGGCCTTGGGGCCGGCGATCTGGAAGCCGTTGCGTTTATCGCTGATATTCTCGACGGTTACGCCGTCTTTCTGATGCTGCCGGAACCAGCGCATGTGGAAGTTTTGTGCGCCGTAGGAGGCGGTGAGCTGGAATTCCTCCTCGCCCAGACAGGACACGGTGAAATCCCCGATCAGCTTGCCCTTGGGCGACAGCATCGGGGTCAGCGACAGGCGGCCTGCCTGCGGGATTCGCCCGGCCATGATCCGGTCCAGCCAGTCGCGGGCGCGCGGACCTGTCACCAGGTATTTGCCGAAATTGTGCACCTCGTTGATGCCGACGCCCTCACGCACGGCACGCACCTCGCGACCCGTTGCGTCGAAGGCGTCCGAGCGGCGGAAGGAGGGGATTTCATAGCCAGGCTCTCCATCCTGCGCGAAATAGTTCGGCACCTCGAGCCCGTATTGCTGGCCCCAGACCGCGCCCAGATCGCTGAAGATGTCATACATCGGCGTGGTGCGGTTGGGGCGGGCGGCGGGCAGTTCCTCGTTCGGGTAGGCGACGCTGAAACGCTTCTGATAGTTCTCGATCACCTTGGGGCGGGTATAGCCGGGGGTGATCCAGTCGCCGAACCGGGCCACGTCCATGGCAAAGACGTCGCGCTCGGGCTCGCCCTCGATCATCCACTGCGCCAGCGTCAGGCCGACGCCGCCGCCCTGGCTGAACCCGGCCATCACGCCGCAGGCCGACCAGTAGTTGCGCACGCCCGGCACCGGCCCGACCAGAGGGTTGCCGTCGGGGGCAAAGGTGAACGGGCCGTGGATCACCGATTTCACACCGGCCTCGGCCAGAACCGGGAAACGGCGATAGGCGAATTCGATACTGTCGGTGATCTTGTCGAAATCATCCGGCAGCAGCTCATGCCCGAACTCCCACGGGGTGCCATCCACGGCCCAGGGCTTGCAAGGCTGTTCGTAGAAGCCGATGCACAACCCGCGCCCCTCTTGCCGCAGATAGCTTTCCCCGGCCGGGTCCATGACGTGCGGATGCTCGCCGCCCGCGTCGATGATCGTCTCGATTTCGGGGATGTTGTCGGTGACGAGGTATTGATGCTCCATCGGGTGCAGCGGGAAGTAGATGCCCGCCAACGCGCCCACCTCGCGCGCCCAGAGGCCGCCGGCGTTGACGATATGCTCGGCATGGATGGTGCCCTTGTCGGTGACCACGTCCCAAGTGCCGTCGGGGCGCTGGTTGGTCTCGCGCACCATGCAGTGGGTCTCGATCGTGGCCCCGCCCATCCGTGCGGCCTTGGCATAGGCGTGGGTCGTGCCCGAGGGATCAAGGTGCCCGTCCAGCGGATCATAGAGCGCGCCGATGATGCCGTCGGTGTTGGTGATGGGGGCGATCTTCTTGATCTCGTCGGGGCCCACGATTTCGGTTTCCAGCCCCATGAAGCGATGCTTGGCGCGTTCGGCCAGCAGCATGTCGAACCGGTCCTGGTTGTCGGCCAGCGTGATGCCGCCCACATGGTGCAACCCGCAGGACATGCCGGTGATATCTTCCAGCTCTTTGTACAGCCGGATGGTATAGCCCTGAAGCGCGGCCATGTTGGTGTCGCCGTTCAGCGTGTGGAACCCGCCCGCCGCGTGCCAGGTCGAGCCGCTGGTCAGTTCCGACCGCTCCAGCAGCATCACGTCCGACCAGCCCAGCTTGGTCAGGTGATACAGCACCGAACACCCGACAACTCCACCGCCGATCACGGCAACCTGACACGTCGTTTTCATCCGCACCTCCTTGCGTCTGGCCCGAAGGTGCAGGGGTGCCGCGCCGGTATCTGTCACGAAAACGACCGAGTTTGTCGTTTCCGCGGGCCGTCCGTCAGAGCGGCCGCACCTTCAGCCAGGTGATCCGGTTTCCTTCACGCTCGACGATTTCAAAGCGGAAACCGTGGAACGAAAAAACCTGACCGACGGTCGGGATCATCTGCGCCTCGTGGATGACCAGACCGGCGATGGTGTTGGCCTCGTCGTCGGGCAGGTTCCAGTCCATCGCGCGGTTCAGGTCGCGAATGGTCATCGAGCCTTCCACCAGGTACTGACCATCTTCGGTTCGGGTAATCGTCACATCTTCGTCCACGTCGAACTCGTCGGCGATCTCGCCCACGATTTCTTCAAGGATGTCCTCGAGCGTGATCAGCCCCTGCAGCGAGCCGTATTCATCGACCACCAGCGCAAAATGGCTGTGCATGCGCAGGAATTCCCGCATCTGGTCGTCCAGAGTGGTGGTTTCAGGTACGAAGTACGGGGCGGTGGCGACTTGCATGATGTCGAAGGATTTCAGCCGATCACCGTCGCCACCACTGCCGCCGGCCTGCGCGTACATGGCGCGGAACAGGTCCTTGGCATGCACGACCCCCACGATGTTCTCGGGCTGGCCCTTGAACACCGGCAACCGGGTGTGGCGGCTCTCCAGGCATTGTTTCAGAATTTCCTCCGGCTCGGCATCCGCGTCTATCATCTCGATGTTCGAGCGGTGCAGCATGATCTCTTCCACGGTGCGGTCGCCCAGGTCGAGCGCACCCAGGATGCGGTCGCGGTCCTCTTTTTCGACCACCCCTTCCGAGTGCCCCAGTTGCAGAGCCCCTGCGATTTCTTCGCGGACGGCCATGATGTGGCTGTTCGGGTCGATGCGCACCCCGAACAGGCGCAAAACGCCGCGCACCAACAGGCGCACTGCAGCCACCACGGGGGAAAACACCGTGACCACCACGCTGATGACCGGGGCGACGGCCGCGGCGGCCTTTTCGGCATTGGTGATCGCATAGGTCTTGGGCAGAACCTCGGCGAAGATCAGAACCAGCAGGGTCATGACCAGAGTGGCCAGCGCCACGCCGCTTTCGCCGAACAGGCGTGTGAACAGCGCCGTCGCCAACGAGGCCGCCAGGATGTTCACCAGGTTGTTGCCCAGCAGAACGGACCCGATCAGCCGTTCGTTGTCGTCGGTGATTTCCAGCGCCTTTTGCGCGCCGCGCGACCCCTTGTCGGCCTGCGCGCGCAACTTCCCGCGCGACGACGCGGTCAAGGCCGTTTCCGAGCCCGAAAAGAAACCGGACAGAACAAGCAGCAAAAGGATCGAGATGGTGGTGATCCAGAAGGCGCTGTCGAAAAGGGAAGGGTCAGGGGCCATTTTTTCCGTACATGTGTTGTTGAGCCTTGGTTATGGGGGCGCGGGCGCAAGCGATCAAGGGGGCGCCGCTAGTCGTCGGCTTCATCTCTGGCGAGGGGGTGGTGTTGCAACACCAGTTCCGACAAGCGTTCGTCAAGAACATGGGTGTAGATCTCGGTCGTCGCGACGTCGGCATGGCCCAGCAAGGTCTGGATCGACCGCAGATCGGCTCCGTTTGCCAGAAGATGCGTCGCGAAGGCATGACGAAGAGTGTGAGGGGTGACCTTCTCGGGTGAAACGCCGCCGCAGACCGCCAGTTCCTTGACCAGAAGGAAGAACCGATGCCGGGTCAGGTGACCGGATTTTCCACGTGACGGAAACAGAAAACGAGACCGCTGTCCGCCTTTGGCCACGCTCGCCTCTTCGACCGCATCGCGTGCGCCCAGCCATGCGGCCAGCGCGTCGCGGGCCGGGGGCGACAGAGGCACCATACGTTCCTTGCCGCCCTTGCCCAGCACCAGCAGCATGCGCGGGTCGCCGCGCGCCGCAGATACCGGCAGCGACACCAGTTCCGTCACGCGCATCCCCGTGGCGTACAGCAATTCCATCAGGCAGGTGTTGCGCAGCCGGTCGGCTTGGGTGCGGCCGGTCTGGCGCGCGGCCTGCAGCAGGCGGTCGACCTCGGCCACATCCAGCGTCTTGGGCAGGCGCTTCTGCCGGCCCGGCCCCTTGATCTGGATGGCGGGGTTCGTGTCGCGCCAGCCTTCCTCGAAGGCAAAGCGGTACAGTTGCTTGATGGCGGACAGGCGGCGTGCGCGCGTCGCTCGCGACAGGCCCTGGGCATCGCAGTCGATCAGATAGGCCTCGATCCGGGCCTGGTCGGCCTGGGCAAATCCGGCGCCGTGACGGCTCAGCCATCCCGCGAAATCCTTCAGGTCGCGCCCATAGGCCAGCAGCGTGTTGGTGGCCGCACCCAGTTCGGCGGCCTGCGCCTCTAGAAAGGCCGAGATCCACAGCTCTGGCGTTTCGGGCCCCGGCATGGTCAGACCCCCTGCAGGATCAGCAACTGCAGCGCCGCCCGCCGCGCGGTATCCTCGAGCCCGACCCGGCGGAGGGTTGCAGTGGCGGCGGTCAGGTCCACAAGGTTGCCACGCGCACCTTGGGCAAAGAGCTGCATTGAGACCAAAATCGCCTCTCCCAGCCGGTTCTGATCCAGCAGGGCCTGAACATCGGGCGGTACGGGTGCGGACCAGACGAATCCTTCGGTGATCGCGTCGGCCAGGGGCGACGGAGACCGGGCCTGATCCGGCATTCCGTTGGCCAGCGCGGCCAGAAAAGCGTTGGCGGCAGGCCCCTCGGGCGCGGACCGGGCCACGTCCTCGTAGAGTTCGGACAGCAACAGAATGCGCCAGCGCAGGTTTTCCGCCTCGGATGAGGGCAGGGCGGTCGATACGAGACGCCCGGCGAACAGTTCGGCGAAAGGAACTTGCAGCCCCACCTTTTCCATCTGTGCCCAAACCGCGGGCAGGGTCTTGGCAATTGCCGCGGCATTGCGTGTCTCCAATGCCGTTTCAAAGCGTTGAATGGCCGCGACGCGATCCCAAACGGCCCCGGACGCGGCCGGCGACCTTTCGGTGTACAGGCCCAGCAGATGGTTGGGGGTCAAGGCGCCGATACGAGTCAGGCGCTCGGCCGCCTCGATCTGAGCCTTCCATCCCGCGACATCCCGAAGGTCTGCATTTGCGAATGCGCGCGGCAATGAAGCTGTCGGCAGGCGCTCGCCGATTGCCTCGTACAGGCGGAACGTCAGCGGAGATGGATCGTCCGGCTGCGGCAGGTAGGCCGCATCCTCGAACATCTCGGGACTGAGAAACCTGTCCAATAAGGCCAGTGTCTCGTCCGGAAGGACTTCAAGCGCGTGCGCTGCCTCGAGCGTGAGTGCCGCAGAGGTCCAATCGCCCCGTCTGGCCTTGCAGAAAATATGTGCCGCATAGTCACGCGACAGGTTGGGTTGGGCGATCAGGGCCGTGCAGCTGCGGTCTTCGTCGCCTGTAAGCAAGGTCGCGTCAAACCACCGGCTGAACCGCTGTGGTGTGTCGGTCGGGCCTGCCAGCTGAACAAGCGATTGCGCCGGGTCCACTGCCCCCAATTGCATCAGGCGGTCAAGCCGGGCCAGCAGCAGGGTATCGGGGTCGGAACCGCCGCGGGGCTCGCGTGCTTCGGTCAGCAGCAGCGTGAACAACAAGCGTTGCATGGCCGGGTTGTCCGCCACCGGAACGTCTGCGATCAATTCCGCCAGTCGATCGGGATCGCTGCTGCGCCAGAGGTCAATTGGCAGGCCCGTGGTGGAGGGGTCCACGAGACCAACCACCTGTGACAGCTCCTCGAGAGGTGTCACCTGGATCTCGGGCCATTGGCCGGACTCGCTCACTGGAGGTTCGAGCAGGACGGTTCCGGGCAACAGATCCACCGGCTCCTTGAGCCAATCGATGGCCGACAGAGGTTCTGTTGTTTGCGCTGCGGCTTGCCCTGCCAACCCGAGGGCAAACAGCGCGGCCCTAGTCGACATTCAGGATAACCGGTTCGCTGATTTCACTTTGCGGGGCCGAGAAGTCAGCGCCGAAATACGGCCCCAGGTAGGCGTAGGCCACCAACCCGATGAAAGCCAAGCATGTAATATAGAGCAGGAGTTTGATCAGTCGGCCCATTGCGCAACGCTGCCTCATTTTTCAATTTTGGCCAAGTTATAGCTGGCATTTTTTCCAAGATCACGTCATTCACGGGGAAATGAGCGAAATTAGGCAAAATGAGGCCCCGACACCGGGGCAACAGGTCTTTGATCTGCACAAAACGGTGGTCATGGTGGGCATGATGGGTGCCGGCAAAACCGCCGTGGGGCGGGCGCTGGCCGCCCGACTGGGCGTTCCGTTTCTGGACAGCGATGCCGAGATCGAATCGGCCGCCAACATGACCATTCCCGAGATTTTCGAACGCGACGGCGAGGCGTTCTTTCGCGCCAAGGAAAGCCAGGTCATCGGCCGGTTGCTGGACGAGCAGAAGGGCATCCTGTCAACGGGGGGCGGGGCGTTTTTGTCCGAGGCGAACCGCAGGATGATCTCGGAACGCGGCGTGTCCGTCTGGTTGCGGGCCGATCTTGAGGTGCTGTGGAACCGGGTCCGCCACAAGGATACCCGGCCGCTGCTGCGCACCCCCGATCCGTATGCGACGCTGAGCGCCTTGTACCAGGCGCGGGTTCCGCTTTACCAACAGGCCGACCTGGTCGTGGATTCGGATGGCGAAACCGCGATCGAGGACATGGTGGACCGGGTGTTGGAGAAACTGGCGACGCGCCCTGACGTTCTGGAACTGAAGTAGATGCATCAAACCGTATTCGTTGATCTGGCCGAACGGTCCTATGACGTGGAAATCGGGCCTGACCTGTTGGCGCAGGCCGGGGTGCGGATCAAGCCTCTGCTGCACCGCCCGCGGGTGGCGGTGCTGACGGATGAAACGGTGGCCGGTCTGCACCTGGACGCGCTGCGCGCCGGGCTGGCGGCGGCCGGGGTCGAGATGACGGCCCTGGCTCTGCCTCCGGGCGAGGCCACCAAAAGCTGGCCCCAGTTCGAACGCGCGGTCGAATGGCTGCTGGCCGAAAAGGTCGAGCGCCGCGACGTGGTCGTGGCCTTTGGCGGCGGGGTGATCGGCGATCTGGCCGGGTTTGCCGCTGCCGTGCTGCGTCGGGGGGTGCGGTTCGTGCAGATCCCGACCTCGCTGCTGGCGCAGGTCGACAGTTCGGTGGGCGGCAAGACCGGCATCAACGCCCCGCAAGGCAAGAACCTGATCGGCGCCTTCCACCAGCCGTCACTGGTGCTGGCAGATACCTCGGTTCTGGGCACCTTGACGGCGCGCGATTTTCTGGCGGGCTATGGCGAGGTCGTGAAATACGGCCTGCTGGGCGATGCTGAATTCTTTGAATGGCTGGAACGCAACGGCCCCGCGCTTGCCGGGGGCGACATGGCGGCGCGGGTTCAGGCGGTGACACGCTCGGTGCAGATGAAGGCCGACATCGTCGCGCGCGACGAGACCGAGCAGGGCGACCGGGCGCTGCTGAACCTGGGCCACACCTTCTGTCACGCGCTCGAGGCCGCGACCGGCTATTCCGACCGGTTGCTGCATGGCGAAGGCGTGGCCATCGGCTGTGCCCTGGCCTTCGAGCTGTCGGCGCGCCTGGGCCTGTGTTCGCAAGAAGACCCCAGCCGCGTTCGGGCGCATCTGCGCGCGATGGGCATGAAGACCGACCTGGCCGACATTCCCGGTGATCTGCCGGGCGCCGAGGCGCTGGTCGATCTGATGGCGCAGGACAAGAAGGTGGTGGACGGTCAGCTGCGGTTCATCCTGGCGCGCGGAATCGGGCAGGCCTTCGTCACGTCGGACGTGCCGCGCGATGCGGTTCTGTCCGTGCTCGAGGATGCGCTGGCCACCTGCTGACGGCCTCAGCGCCCGCGGATCACCATCAGCTCTCCGATGTTTTCGCGGGTGATGTACCCGACCATCTGCCCCGCCTTGGTGCAGACGGCCACCGCCGGCGCGCCGCCGTGTAGCCCATCCAGAACCGCTTCGAGCCCGCTGGTCAGGGGCACGATTGGAATGTCCGTTTCCATGACCGAGGTGGCCGGTTCCGACCGGGGGTGATCGCCGGCCAGGGCCGCAAACAAGCGGTTGCGCGTCACGAATCCCAGCAACTTCCCGTCAGGGCCCAGCACCGGGAATTCATGCTGTGTGGTCTGGATCACGGCTTGCGCGGCCGTGCCCAGCGTGTCCTGCGGCGTCAGTGCGTGGAATTCGGTGATCATCGCGTCGCGCGCCAGCACGCGCCGCGCGACCGAACGCATCTCGACATCCTGGCTTTCGGCATTGGCGGCGATGAACACGAACACCGCGATCAGGATCAGGATCGGGTTCCCGGTGCTGAGCCCCAGAAAACCGAAACCCACCGCCACGATCTGTCCGGCAGCAGCCGCAGCCCGCGTGGCCTTGACCCGGTCCATTTTCAGGCACAGCAGCGCCCGGAACACCCGGCCACCATCCATCGGAAAGGCCGGGATCAGATTGAAGACCGCCAGGAACAGGTTCACATAGGCCAGACGGCTGAGCAGATCGACGCGCGCCGAGTCGATATGGGCCATCGCATCCAGTTGCATGCCGGCACCCAGCCCCACCAGAACAAACCAGATGACGATGTTTACCGCCGGGCCGGCCAGCGCCACGGCGACTTCCTGCATGGGTTTTTCCGGCATCCGCTCAAGCCGCGCCAGGCCGCCGATCGGCAGGAGTGTGATGTCCGGCGTGCGGATGCCATAGCGCCGGGCCATCAGCGCGTGGCCGAATTCGTGCGCGACCACGCAGGCAAACAGAGCCAGGACGAACAGGATGTTGTTCAGTGCGGCGGGCAGGCCGCCCTCGGCATAGGCCGCGAAACCGACCCACGCCAGCAGCAGGAAAAAGGTGACATGGACCCTCAGTTCAGAGCCAAGCAGCCGACCGACGGCGAAGGACCATGTCATGTTGCGTCTCCGTCAGATCAGAACGGGATCTCGTCGTCGTCGATCCCGCCCGAGGCCGGGGCAGGGGCGCTGCCGCCCGCCGGTGCGCCGTAGGGGTCCGAGTAGCCGCCGGACTGGCCGCCGCCGTACCCACCGCCGCCGCTGCCCTCACCACGGCCATCCAGCATCACCAGAGTCGAGCCGAAACCTTGCAGGACGACTTCGGTCGAGTAGCGGTCCTGACCGGACTGGTCTTGCCACTTGCGTGTCTGCAGCTGGCCCTCGACATATACCTTGGACCCCTTGCGAAGGTATTGCTCGGCCACCCGGACCAGGCCTTCCTGGAAAATCGCGACCGAGTGCCACTCGGTCCGTTCGCGGCGCTCGCCGGTGTTGCGGTCCTTCCAGGTTTCCGAGGTGGCGATGCGCAGGTTGCAGACCTTGCCTCCGTTCTGAAACGACCGAACCTCGGGATCACGTCCGAGATTGCCGATCAGAATGACCTTGTTGACTGAACCTGCCATGTTTTTCCTCGTATCCTGTCTTGCGGGTTGGGGCGCGAATCTCGCGCGGTGTTCCACCAAACCCTATACCCCCCGCGCGCGGGTTGGAACATGGATCATGGTGGAGCCCGAGCTTTGAATTTTCACCCGCGATTAACCAAGCTTTCATTTCGGCTTGAAATACCTATACTCGTCCTGAGGGCAGAACGGGCGGGATTTGCTTGAATGCGGTATGTGTTGACTGGTTTCGCGGTTGTCTTCCTTGCGCTGACGTCTGTTGCGGCGGGGGCCGATGTGCTCTCGAGCAAGAACCGCAAGGATATTTTCCTGAAACAGGCGAAGATCCTGGATACGCGTGCGGCCAGCCAGTATCGAGACTCGGAACGGCTCAAGCCCAAGGCGGCCCAAGGCCAGTTCAACAAGCGATACACGGGCAAGTACACAGGACAGTATCTGGCCATGGCCCGGCAGGCCGCGCGCAAGCACAACGTTCCCGAAGACTTGTTCCTGCGGCTGGTCCAGCAGGAGAGCGGCTGGAACCCGCATGCGAGATCACACAAAGGGGCGCTGGGGCTGGCTCAGCTGATGCCGCAGACGGCCCGGATATTGGGCGTGAACCCGCACGATCCCCAACAGAACCTCGAAGGCGGTGCACGCTATCTTTCGTGGCAGTACAAGAAATTCAAGTCCTGGCGCCTGGCGCTGGCGGCATACAATGCGGGGCCGAAGGCGGTCGAAAAGCATGGCGGTGTCCCGCCCTACGCGGAAACCCAGAACTACGTCAAAGTGATCTGGGGCGGATAGCGGCGGACAGGGATCGGGAAATGAAGACCGGCATCCGCCGGTCTTGTTTGTGCATAGTCAGGATCACTCAGCGGCGATTTTTATCACCGGCTCCATTCTGGCAAGGATGTCGTCCGCAAGGTGGCACTTTATCTGGTGCCCCTCCGACAGGGTTTTGACCGGCGGCACCTCGGTGTCACACAGCCCTCCGGGCACCTCTGACTTCCAGCGGCAGCGGGTTTGGAACGGGCATCCCGGAGGAGGGTCCATCGCCGAGGGAATGTCGCCATCCAACACGATGTGCTTTTTCTCGACCGAGGTGTCAGCGATCGGAACGGCGCTCAGAAGCGCCTCGGTGTAGGGGTGATAAGGCGGCGAGAACACCTGATCGGTGGTGCCCAGTTCGACCACATGGCCCAGATACATCACCATGACCCGATCGCTCAGATAGCGGACGATCGACAGATCGTGGCTGATGAACAGCAATGTGGTCTTGTGCTCGCGCTGGATCTCCATCAACAGATCGGTCACCGCGGCCTGAACTGAAACGTCCAGCGCCGAAACCGGCTCGTCCGCGACGACGATGCGCGCATCCCCGGCAAAAGCCCGGGCAATCCCGACCCTTTGTTTCTGGCCGCCTGACAATTGGCGCGGCATCCGGTCGGCAAAGGCCCTTGGCAGTTTCACCAGATCCAGCAACTCCAGCATCCGTTGTTTGCGCTCGGCTTCCGACTTTCCAACGCCGAAGATCTCGAGCGCGCGGATGATCTGCCGCCCCACCGTCATCGAAGGGTTCAGCGTGTCGAACGGGTTCTGGAACACCATCTGGACTTCGCCGATGGTCTTGGCGTCCCGCTCCTCGATCGGCAGATGCTCGATGTTGCGGTTGTCCAGCAGGATCTGCCCGTCCGTGGCGGTTTCCAGACCCATCAGAACCTTGGCAAAGGTGGACTTGCCGCAGCCGGATTCGCCCACGATCGCCAAAGTCTCGGATTCGCGCGCCTCAAAGGTCAAGGTCTCGTTGGCCTTCACCACCTTCTTCTCGCCCCCGCCGAACAGCGCATTGGCGGCAACTTCGTAATACTTCTTGAGGTTCTCGATCTTCAGAACGGTTTTCCCGATCTCACCTTTCTGCTTTTGCTCGGCCAGGGTGACCGGCGCGTTCCAGTCGATCTCTTGGAATTTCAGACACCGCGTATGGTGCCTGTCATTTCCGGGCACCGGGAACATCGGGATGTCCTGTGCATCACAGCGCCCCTCTTCGAAATAGTCGCAGCGCGGTCCGAAATTGCAGCCTGGCGGGCGCTCATGCGGCAGCGGAAAATTCCCCGGAATCGCAACCAGCGGGCGCGCGTTCTTGTCGGCACCGGGCAGGGGGATAGAGCGGAACAATGCCTGGGTGTAAGGGTGCTGCATTTCGTCGAACACGTCATGG
Organism: Ruegeria lacuscaerulensis ITI-1157; assembly: GCA_000161775.1. GTDB lineage: Bacteria > Pseudomonadota > Alphaproteobacteria > Rhodobacterales > Rhodobacteraceae > Ruegeria > Ruegeria lacuscaerulensis. The sequence goes on along the minus strand of GG704596.1, from coordinate 2,948,883 downwards.
ATCGAACCACGCTCGACCGCCTCGCCCGAGTACATCACGCACAGGCGGTCACAGGTTTCCAGAACCAGCCCAAGATTGTGAGAAATGAACAGCATGGAGGTGCCGTATTTCTTGCCCAGATCCTTGACCAACTCCACCACGGCCGCTTCGACGGTCACGTCCAGAGCTGTCGTGGGTTCGTCCAGGATCAGCAGCGATGGTTTGGACATCAGCGCCATCGCGATCACGATGCGCTGCTGCTGGCCCCCGGACAGCTGATGCGGAAAACTGTTCAGCATTCGCTCGGGATCGGGCAGGCGCACGTCGGTCACGACCTCCAGCGCGCGGGCATAGGCCTCTTCCTTGCTCACGCTCTCATGTATCATCGGCACTTCCATCAGCTGCCTGCCGATCTTCATCGCCGGGTTCAATGAGGCCATCGGCTCCTGATAGATCATCGCGATCTCGTTGCCGCGGATGTCGCGCAACTCCTCGGCGCTCATCTCGCTCAGATCGCGGCCCTTGAACTTGATCGTGCCTCCGACGATCCGCCCGTTCTTGCCCAGATCCTGCATCACACCCAAGGCCACCGTGGATTTCCCGCAGCCTGACTCACCGACCAGCCCGACGGCTTCGCCCGGCTGTACGCTGACCGAAAAATCCATCACGGCAGGGATTTCACGCAGGCGGGTGAAGAATGAAATCGACAGCTTGTCGATCTCCAGGATCGGCCCGTCATACTCTGCCATTTTGCTCATTTTTCTTGCTCCTCGCGAGAGTCCGGGGAATTCCCTTCATCTGGCTCAAAATATCCCGGGGGGTCCGGGGGGCTGGCCCCCCGGCTGCTTTCACGTCAGTCCTTCAGGCTTTCTTCACGCAGGCCGTCCGCCAGCAGATTCAAGCCCAGCACCAGCGACAACAGCGCCAGCGCCGGCGGCAGGGCCGGGTGCAGATAGATCGACAGCAGCTTTCGCCCTTCGTTGATGGTTGAACCCCAGTCCGGGCTTTCCGGCGGCAGGCCCAGCCCGAAGAACCCCAAGGTTCCCAACAGGATGGTCGTATAACCGATGCGCAGGCAGAAATCGACGATCAGCGGCCCGCGCGCGTTGGGCAGGATCTCCCACAACATGATGTACCATGGGCCCTCGCCACGCGTCTGCGCCGCGGCCACATAGTCGCGTGTCTTGATGTCCATCGCCAGGCCGCGCACGATTCGAAACACCGTGGGCGAGTTGACGAAGACAACCGACACGAAGACCACCAGAATCCCGCCCGGGATGTCGAACAGATCCAGAAAGGTCGGCAGCCCCCAGATGCTGTAGTCCTCGGTTCGGATCATGTATCCCCCGGTCGAGATCAGCGACAGGTACAGCCAGATCGCGACACCCAACACGCCGATCAGCAGAGGTGTCCGAAATTTCGGGCGCGTGTAATAGCGCGAATTCAGCAGAACGGTGATGAACAGGATCGGGAAGATGAACAGAACCGCCGCCATATAGTTCGGCACGCCGGTCGCCACGATTTCCGGGGTCACCAGAAGATAGAACAGCAAGATCACGGGAAACGCGAGGATCAGGTTGGCCAGGAACGACAGGAACGTATCCAGGCGTCCGCCATAGTACCCCGCCGGCAGCCCCAGCGTGATCCCGACCATGAAGGCGAACATCGTCGCCAGAGGCGCGATCTGCACCACTATCCATGCGCCTTTGACCATGCGGCTGAACACGTCGCGGGCAAGGTTGTCGCCACCCAGCAGATACCAGGCGTACTGGCCCTCCTCGGCGTTGGGCAGGGGGGTACCCGGCACCTTGTTTTTCATACCCGAGATCTGCACCAGCGGGTCATGGGTCACGATCAGGTCGAGCGCGCCGAAAATGCCGGTGAACACCCAGAACATGACCAAAGCAAAGCCGATCATGCCGATCGGGCTGTCGAACAGCTTGCCATACAGGCCCAGCCGCCGCTTGAAGGCGACCGACATCGCAAACAGGATGATCAGCGACACCCAGACCGGCAGAAACTGCTGCGCGACGGCACCGACGATGCCGGCTCCGGTTCCCAAGAATACGCCCAGCAGCAGATAGGCGACCACCGTCGCGATGCTGGCCAGAAAGGAATACCACAGCGCGGTTTCGACCAGGCTGCGCAGCCCGCCACCCGAACTGACGGTGCCATCCGGGTTCACGATCACCTGGGGTTCAGGCAGCACGATGCTGGCCAGGATCCAGGCCAGGACCGAGACGGCCAGCGCAACCAGCGCGATCATCAGGATCGGGTTCAGAAAGGCGATAGAGCCAGTCCAGCTCAGAGGTTCCATGGTCTATCCTCCCTTATGAAATGCGGATGCGCGGGTTGAGGTAGACATAGCCGATATCCGAGATCAGCTGCGTCACCAGCACCACGAAGACCGACACGACCGAGATCGCCAGCAGCAGCTGGATGTCGTTGTTGCCCGCGGCCTGCACCAGCGCCCATCCGAAACCCTTGTAGTTGAACAGGGTCTCGACGATCACGACGCCGTTCAGCAGCCACGGGAACTGCAGCATGATGACGGTGAAGGGCGCGATCAGCGCGTTGCGCAGCGCGTGTTTCATCACGATGTTGGGGAACGATACCCCTTTGAGCCGTGCCGTCCGGATGTACTGGGCGGTCATCACCTCGGTCATCGAGGCGCGGGTCATGCGCGCGATGTAACCCATGCCATACAAGGCGATTGTCAGCACCGGCAGAAAGAAGTTCTCGAAGGTCGGGTTGTCCATCGCCTGCGTTGCCGTGCCCTTGAACCACTTGAGGCCAACGGTGGAAGAGGTAAAGACTGCGATGAAAATCACGCCCGACACATATTCCGGGGTGGCCGTGGTGATGATCGAAAATGTGGACAGGGACCGGTCCAGCGCCGAACCTTCGCGCATTCCGGCAAGAATGCCGACCAGCAGCGCGGTCGGGACCATCAGAACCAGAACCCAGAACATCAGGTATCCGGTGTTGCCCAGACGTTTCGCGACTATGGTCCCGACCTCATCCTTGAACACCGTCGAATAGCCCCAGTCACCTTGCAGGACCCCACAAAAGCGGGGGGTCGTGTCCGGGGTCGATCCGGGGCGGGCGCAGGAGCCGACGAACTGGCCGTCTTCCAAGGTGTTGGTGAAACCGGGCAGGACGCCCAGCCACTGACCATATTTCACCAGCGTGGGCTGCATGTATCCGCGATTTTCCAGCCACGAAACGACCTGTTCGTCGGACATGCGCTGGTTGCCCTGCGTCTTGGCCAGCTTTTCCAGGTTCGGATAAAGGTTCGTGAGGAAGAAGACCACGAAGGTCAGGCACAGAGCCGTCAGCAGCATCACGCCCAATCGTCGAAGGATGAAGAGTCCCATGTTGGCCCCTGTTGTTCGGGTTCTCCGCAGATCAATGGACCATTGCCTGGCCTCGGGCGTCCGACCCCGCGTCGGAGTGTCTGCGGCTGGAAAGGGGCGCCCGCATTCGGACGCCCCTTGAAAGGTTCAGGTCAGGCTCAGGCCGCCCAACCCCATTTGTAGTGATGGTGTTCGAACGACACATGCATGTCGGTGCCGACCAGACCGTCCTTCATGTGGCGATACAGCGACCGCCAGTAGGGTTGGATGGTCACGCCTTCCTCCTGGATCATCGCTTCGCCCTTGGCCACGATCTCGCGGCGCTTGTCGGCATCGGCAATGGCCAGGGCCTCGGTCAGCAGGGCATCGAACTCGGGGTTCGCCCAGCCGAATTCGTTCCAGGCTTCGCCGCTGCGATAGGCCAGCGCCCAGATCTGCACGCCCAGCGGGCGGTGGTTCCAGTTGGTCGAGCTGAACGGGTATTTCGCCCAGTCGTTCCAGAACGTGTTGCCCGGCAGAACCGTCCGCTTGACCTTGATACCAGCGTCGCGCAGCTGGGCTGCAACGGCATCGGTGGTGTTGCGGCGCCAATCGTCGTCGATCGAGATCAACTCGTGCTCGAAATCGGCCATGCCGGCCTCTTCCATCAGCTTGCGCGCGCCTTCCGGGTCAACTTTCTGCGGCGGCAGTTCGTAGTAATCCGGGTGGATCGGGCCGACGTGGTGGTTTTCCGCGGGCGAGCCGCGACCACCGTAGCCAAGCTCGAGGCAGACCGAGTTGTCCACGGCCATCTGCAGCGCCTGGCGCACACGTTTGTCGGCATAGATCTTCTTGCCGTCAACTTCGGCCAGCTGGTTGGGGCGGATCACGACGGTGTTCATCGTGACGACCTCGGATTTGACATAGCCCAGGCCGTCCATCACATCGATGAATTCACCGACCGATTCATAGAGCATGTCGACTTCGTCGGATTCCAGCGCCGCCAGCCAGGCCGACGGATCGGTGCCGTAGTCGATATACTCGATACGGTCCAGCGCCGGGCGGCCGAACACGTCTTCGCCCCACCAGGTGTGGTTTTCGTTGCGCACCAGAACGGCCTTAACGCCGACTTCCAGGCTCTCGATCAGGTAGGGGCCGGTGCCCACGTTGTTGGTCAGGTCCGTTTCGCTGAACGAGCTGTGGATGATCGCGGCCGGGTAGTCCGCCATGCCTGGAATCAGCGAGATGTCCGAGTTCGGCAGGTTCAGCTTGACGGTGTGCGAATCCACCACCTCGATCGCGCCCTCGATGGCCTGGCCGGTATCCGGATCGACCAGGGTCGCGAAACGGCCGGCCATCGAGTTGGTTTCCGAGCTCTTGTCGCACCAGCGCGCGATGTTGCGGGCGACGTCCTCGGCGGTGAAGTCGTCACCGTTGTTCCATTTGACGTCTTTGCGGACCTTCAGAGTATAGACGGTGGCGTCGTCGTTGACTTCCCAGCCTTCCAGCAGCATGCCGCGGAAGGTGCCGTCCGAGTTGTACTCGACCAGGTATTCCAGCGTGCCGCGGGTGACGTTCGCGATCTGCGACCAATCATAGGTGCGCGGATCCTTGAGGGCGCGCACCTCCATCTGAACGCGCAGCGTGCCGCCTTCTTTCTTTGCGTCTTCGCCTGCGGCCTTGGCGGGTGCGGAAAGGCCGATCATGCCATAGGCCGCCGCGGCGGTTACACCGAGGCTGGTCGTGCGGGTCAGAAACTCGCGGCGGCTCAGCTTGCCGTCCCGATATTCCCGTGCATGCATTTCCGCTGCCCAGTGCATCGGTGCTCCGGTCAGAGTCTTGGTCTTCATGGATGTCTCCCTGTAGTATTTTTATGGGTGTTTGACGGCTCGTATCGGGGCCAACTGGCGCCGGTCGAACTGTCTATGGATTTGATTTTTTTAAATTCTGTGCATCCCCATGACGTCATTCGGCACCAGAATTCTGTCTAGGTCAATGTTCGAAATCGGCATGGGATGCACAAAAACGACATTTGTCGGAAAACCCTTGGCCCGGCAGTCGCGTCCATGATGCGCAAGTCCTGACCTGAGACTCGTGGTTCCCCGGCTGGACGAATATCCGTCGGATGATCTGTATTCAGTCGATCGGAAAAACGTCTGGCGGGCTGTGTAATTGCGCCAGCGATCCACCTAGGCCGCGCTTGGATCCACGCTGTGCCACTGTTTCATACGGGCGCGGCACCATGTGCGCTGGCGTTTGGCATATTGCCGTGTCGCAATCGTTGCCTTCTCGCGCGCCTCGTCGAGGGTCATGCGCCCCTCGATATAGGCCATCAATTCCGGTACGCCGATGGCCTTGCATGAGGGCAGGCCGGGATCATACCTGTCGCGCATCGCCGCGACCTCGTCCAAGGCGCCCGTCTGCAGCATCAGATCGAACCGGGAATTGATGCGCTGGATCAGCCAGTCCCTGTCGGGGGTTACGACGATCGGAAACGCCTGGTCCAATGGCAGCACTGGCGGCGGGGTGTCGTCCTGCCAGTCGGCCAGGGTCCGGCCCGTGGCCCGCTCGACCTCCCAGGCGCGTTGCACGCGGGCACGGTTGCGCGTGTCGATCCGGCTGCGGGTCTTTGGGTCGATATCGGCCAGCAGCTCGGGCAGGGGGATGGCATCGGCGGTCTTGCGGATTTCGGGCGGCGTCGCCGGGATGTCGGCCATGCCTTCGGTCAGGGTCGTGAAATAGAGACCGGTGCCGCCCACGATGATCGGACGGAGCGGCCCGGATATCAGGGGCGTGACCTCGCGCAGCCAGTGCCCGGCCGAGTAGGTCTGATCATAGGCGATGTGGCCGTAGAGCGCGTGGGGCGCCCGGGCCTCCTCCTGATGCGAGGGGCGGGCGGAAATGACTTGCCAACAGTCATAGACCTGGCTGGCGTCCGCATTGACGATGACGCCCCCCGATTGCTCTGCGATTTCCAGGGCCAGAGCCGATTTTCCCGATGCGGTGGGCCCCATGATCAGCACCGGCCGATCATCGGGCAGGGGCGGCAGACCGCTCAGCAAAGTGCGTGCCGTGTTCTCAGCCATCGGTGATTGCCCCGTTCCTTGACCATCCGCATTGAACCCGCGGTGGTTTTGCTTCATTTTGCGCCGGAAAACAAACTCGTGCCAGCCCGGAGCGCAACATGACCCTTTCTGCCACCAACACAACCGACGAAACCCCCAAGACGACATACAAACGCGTCATGTTGAAAATCTCGGGCGAGGCGCTGATGGGGGATCAGGGATTCGGTCTGCATCCCCCGACCGTTCAACGCATCGCGCAAGAGGTGAAGTCGGTCCATGATCTGGGCGTCGAGATCTGCATGGTCATCGGCGGCGGCAACATCTTTCGGGGTCTGTCGGGCTCGGCCCAGGGGATGGAGCGGACGACGGCCGACTACATGGGCATGTTGGCCACGGTGATGAACGCGCTGGCGATGCAGTCCGCGCTCGAGGAACTGGGCGTATTCACACGGGTGATCTCGGCCATCCGGATGGACGAGGTGTGCGAGCCCTACATCCGCCGCCGCGCCGTGCGGCACCTGGAGAAGAAGCGGGTCTGCATCTTTGCCGCCGGCACCGGCAACCCGTATTTCACCACCGATACGGCCGCGACTCTGCGCGCCAACGAAATGGCCTGCGAGGCGATCTTCATGGGCAAGAACGGTGTCGACGGCGTGTATGACAAGGACCCCAAGATCCATGCCGACGCCGTTCGGTATGACTCGGTGACCTATGACGACGTGCTGGCCAAGCGGCTGAAGGTCATGGATGCGTCGGCCATCGCGCTGGCGCGTGACAACAACCTGCCGCTGATCGTGTTCGGCCTTGATGAACCGGGGGGGTTCCGCGGTATCCTGGCGGGCGAGGGAACCTATACCAAGGTACAAGGCTAGATCTGAGCCCGGACGCAAGGCGCAGGACAGAATTCCCGCAAGTTCAATGAATCGCGCCGTGCCGTTGGGGCGGTTCTTGGTCGTTTCGGAAGCAATTCTAGCGCCGAAGGGCGGCGAATCTGTCGTTTTTGCCGTTTGGACGGTCTCTGGCGGCTGTCCCCCGATCGTCACCTTGCGGGAAGAGACTGCAAACAAAACCAACAGGAGTAAGGACGAATGTCGGACGATATGGAAACCGACTATGAGGTCGGCCAGGACAATATCCAGATCATGGGGTTGGATATCCACAACCCGGTCTTTGCGGTCTCGGGCCTGACCATCATCGCCTTCGTGTTCTTTTCGCTGGTGTTCCGCGAACAGGCCACGGAATTCTTCGGCTGGCTGCGGCCGGCGCTGACCAGCCGCTTTGACTGGGTGTTCATGGTTGCGGCCAACATCTTCGTGGTGTTTTCGCTGCTGCTGATCGTCACGCCCTATGGGTCGATCCGGCTGGGCGGCGATGACGCCAAGCCGGACTACAGTTATGCGGGCTGGTTCTCGATGCTGTTTGCCGCAGGCATGGGGATCGGGTTGGTGTTCTGGGGCGTGGCCGAACCGATCTCGCATTACGAAGCGTCCCTGGGCGGCGTCGCCCTGGGCGAGGATGGCGCGCGCACCGACTGGGCGCCGTTGGGGGCGGCATTGAACGACCCCGAGGCCGCGCACGAGCTGGCCATGGCCGCCACGATCTTTCACTGGGGGCTGCACCCCTGGGCCGTCTACGCGATCGTGGCTCTGGCGCTGGCCTTCTTCAGCTTCAACCGAGGGCTGCCTCTGACGATGCGCTCGGTGTTCTACCCGATCTTCGGTGAGGCGACCTGGGGGCCGATCGGCCATGTCATCGATGTTCTGGCGGTGTTTGCCACGATCTTCGGGCTGGCGACATCGCTGGGGCTGGGGGCCACGCAGGCGCTGGCGGGGCTGAACTATCTGTTCGGCGTACCGGTGACCGACGGGATGAAGGTGTTTCTGATCGTCCTGATCACCGTCTTTGCGCTGGTTTCCGTTGTTGCGGGTCTGGACAAGGGGGTCAAGCGCCTGTCCGAGGCCAACATGATTCTGGCTGCCCTGCTGCTGTTGCTGGTTCTGGTCGTGGGTCCGACCATGGTCATCCTGACGGGGTTCTTCGACAGCATGATCGCCTATGTCGAGGCGCTTCCGGCGCTGTCGAACTGGATCGGGCGTGAGGACACCAACTTCATGCAAGGCTGGACGGCCTTCTACTGGGCCTGGTGGATCTCGTGGTCGCCCTTCGTGGGCATGTTCATCGCGCGCATCTCGCGCGGGCGCACCATCCGCGAATTCGTGACCTGCGTGATCCTGATCCCGACCCTTGTCGGCGCACTGTGGATGAGCGTCTTCGGCGGCGCGGCGCTGGATCAGGTCATGTCGGGCAACGGCCAGGCCCTGTCGGATGCGGTGCTTGAGCTGAAGATGTTCAAGATGTTCGAGGCCTTCCCGATGGCCGGGCTTCTGTCTTTCATCGGCATCGTTTTGGTGGTCGTGTTCTTCGTGACCAGTTCGGATTCCGGCTCGCTGGTGATCGACACGATCACCGCCGGCGGCAAGACCGACGCACCCACCGCGCAGCGCGTGTTCTGGTGCGTTCTGGAAGGCGCGATTGCAGTCGTGCTGCTGCTGGGCGGCGGATTGGGCGCATTGCAGGCCGCGGCCATCGCAACCGGGTTCCCGTTCGCGATCGTGCTGGTTCTGATGTGCGTGTCTATCTTCATCGGGCTGGTGAACGAACGCCGCCGCAAGTGACGCGGTTCGTGATCTGAGATGAAAGGGCCTCGGGTGATCCGGGGCCCTTTTTTGGTGTCGGTCGCGTCTGGCGGTCACGGGGATACACGCCTTGACCCGCGCCACAGGCCAAGGCTAACTGTCGCCGTTCGGAGCACATCCGAACTGCCGCGGCCGCCCGTGGCTGGCTGGAAGACCTGCCATGTTGTCGGAGATGTCCGGTGTCATGCGCGGGCAGCCCTCTGGAACCATCGTGCATGACAAGGGAAGGACAGTGTGATGGGCACTCTGGATATTGATTTCGTGCGGGCGCAGTTTCCGGCCCTTGCCGAGCCCAGCCTGCAGGGGCAGGCGTTTTTCGAGAATGCGGGCGGGTCCTATACCTGCAAGCCGGTGCTGGACCGGCTGACGCGGTTCTACACCCAGCGCAAGGTGCAGCCCTATGCCCCCTACGAGGCGAGCCGTCTGGCGGGCGAGGAGATGGACGAGGCGCGCGTGCGCATGGCGGCCCTGCTCGGCGTGGACACGGACGAGCTCAGCTTTGGCCCCTCGACCACGCAGAACACCTATGTTCTGGCGCAGGCGTTTCGGCAATGGATGAAGCCGGGCGAGGCGATCGTGGTCACCAACCAGGATCATGAGGCCAATTCCGGCCCCTGGCGGCGCCTGGCCGAGGACGGGATCGAGATCCGCGAATGGCAGATCGACCCCGAGACCGGCACGCTGAACCCGACAGATCTGGAAAACCTGCTGGACGACAATGTGCGGCTGGTCTGTTTTCCGCATTGCTCGAACGTGGTGGCCGAGATCAACCCGGTGACCGAGATCACCGCCATCGCCCATGCCGCCGGGGCCTTCGTCTGCGTCGATGGCGTGTCCTATGCCCCGCACGGGTTCCCCAACGTGGGCGAGCTGGGGCCGGATATCTACCTGTTCTCGGCCTACAAGACCTATGGGCCGCACCAGGGATGCATGGTGATCCGGCGGGCGCTGGGCGAGATGCTGCCCAACCAGGCCCACTACTTCAATGGTGACGTTCTGTACAAGCGGTTCACTCCGGCCGGGCCGGACCATGCGCAGGTGGCCGCCAGCGCGGGTATGGCGGACTATGTCGATCTGCTGTGCGACCATCACGGCGGCCCGGCCTCGGGTGCTGGCGAACGCGGCCAGTTCGTTCATGACCTGATGCGTGCGCATGAAATTGCCCTGCTGCAGCCGGTGCTGGATGCGGTCAAGGACCGAAACGCCGTGCGCCTGATCGGCCCGGCCAAGGCGGAACGGCGCGCGCCGACCGTGGCGCTGGCGCTCAACCGCAACGCCGAGGAGGTCGCCGCAGAACTGGCGCAGCACGGCATCATGGCGGGCGGCGGCGATTTCTACGCGGTGCGGCCTCTGACCGCGATGGGGGTGGATCTGGGGCAGGGCGTCCTGCGGGTCAGCTTCACCCATTACACCTCGCGTGACGAGATTGACCAATTGCTTCAGGCATTTGATCGCGTTTTGTGATCCACTGCGCCCGCCACTGCGTAGACAAGGAAAAACAGGGCGAGCATGGACAGCAAACAGTCACCTATCCTCATCTGGTTCCGGCAGGATCTGCGCCTGTCGGACCATCCGGCGCTGAGCGCCGCAGTACGCTCCGGGCGGCCGGTCATACCGGTGTTCATTCGCGATTCACTGGTGGATGATCTGGGGGCGGCGCCCAAATGGCGGCTGAGTCTGGGGCTGGCGGCCCTGGCGCAAAACCTTGAACACAAGGGCAGCAAGCTTGTCCTGCGCAGCGGTCCCGCACTGGACGCTCTGAAGGCTCTGATCGACGAGACGGGCGCGCGCGAGGTCTATTGGTCTCGGGCCTATGACCCGGACGCAATCGCGCGGGACACGCACATCAAATCGGTGCTGACGGAATTGGGCCTGACCGCGAAATCCTTTCCGGGGCACCTTCTGTTCGAGCCGTGGACAGTGGCCACCAAAACCGGGAAGCCCTTTCGGGTTTTCACACCGATGTGGCGCGCGGTTGCGCAGCGGGACGTTCCTTCGCCAGACCCGGCCCCCGAGCGGCTGGCTGCGCCACCGCTCTGGCCGGCATCCGAACACCTGGACGATTGGGGCCTCGGGCACGCCATGCGGCGGGGCGCCGGGATCGTCGGTCAGCATGTTCAGGCCGGAGAGACAGCTGCCGAGGCGCGGCTTGACGCGTTCATGGAGCGGCTGGACGCCTATCCTGCGCAACGCGACGCGTTGGCGGATGACGGAACATCGCACCTGTCAGAATATCTCGCGCTGGGGGAGATCGGCCCCCGAACGGTCTGGCACAGGGTGAAGGGCGCGGCCCTGATTGGCTCGATCGGCGCTGACGCCTTTCTGCGGCAACTGGTCTGGCGCGAGTTCGCCTATCACCTGATGTACCACACGCCGCATCTGCTGACGCAGAACTGGAGGCCCGAGTGGGACGGCTTTCCTTGGAACGAGGACATCGAGACGCCCGAGGTGCGGGCCTGGATGACAGCGCGCACGGGCATACCGGTCGTCGATGCCGGGCTGCGCGAGATGTACGTGACCGGGCGGATGCACAACCGGGCGCGGATGATTGTAGCAAGTTACCTGACCAAGCACTTGATGACGCATTGGAAAATCGGAATGGACTGGTTTGCCGATTGTCTGGTCGACTGGGACGCGGCCTCGAACGCGATGGGGTGGCAATGGGTGGCGGGTTCGGGGCCGGATGCCTCGCCGTTTTTCCGTATTTTCAACCCGCAGACGCAGGCCGAGAAGTTCGACCCGACAGGCGCTTATGTGCGGCGTTGGGTGGCCGAGGGGCAGAGCGATCCGCCAAAGACTGCCCTGTCGTATTTCGAGGCCATTCCCCGGTCTTGGAACCTGAGCCCCGATGACGCCTACCCGCAGCCGGTCGTTGATCTGAAGGTCGGCCGCGAACGGGCGTTGGCCGCGTATGAAGGCCGAAAAAACCAGTAAGGAACTGAAAACTTGCCAGAAACGCTTTCGCGACCTAGCCTGACCCGAACACCGCATAAGGGAGAGCGGATGATCCTGACCACCACAGAGGGGCAGAAAGACCTGCCCAGATATTTTGCCCAAGTCTTCAAGATGCTCGGGAAGATGGAGTCCGGGCGGCTGGATATCGGCTTGCCCGACGGGCGCGTGTTTCGCAGCGAGGGCAGTAAACCCGGACCTGTCGCGCGGGTGGATATCCATGACCCCGACGTGTTCGCGCGCCTGATCCGCGAAGGCGAGCTTGGATTTTCCGACGCCTACCTGGAAGGCGGGTGGAGCACGCCCGACCTGCGGGCGTTCATGGACTTGGTGCATCTGGGCACCGAGACGGTCTATGACGATTTCACCGGCAAGTTCCTGGTGCAAGCCTATGAGCGGCTGCGGTTCTGGCTGCAGCGCAACCACCGGAAACAGGCCCGCAAGAATATCTCGTACCATTATGACCTGGGCAATGATTTCTATGCCGCCTGGCTGGACGATACGATGACCTATTCCAGCGCCCTGTTCGAAACCGGGCAGGAAAGTCTGGAAAAGGCGCAGATCGCGAAATATGCCAGCATGGTCGATGAGATGGGCGTAAAGCCCGGGGACCACGTGCTTGAGATCGGCTGCGGCTGGGGCGGGTTCGCCGAATACGCCGCCAAAGAGCGGGGCCTGCGCGTGACCGGGTTAACGATCAGTCAGGAACAGTTGAAATACGCGCGCCAAAGGATTGAAAAGGCGGGATTGTCGGACCGGGTCGAGCTCAAGCTGCAGGACTATCGCGACGAACGTGGGCAATATGACGGCATCGCTTCGATCGAGATGTTCGAGGCCGTCGGGCAGAAATACTGGCCCGTCTATTTCGAAACCGTGCGCGAGCGGCTGAAGCCCGGCGCGCAGGCGACCTTGCAGATCATCACTGTCGCCGACCGGCGCTGGGAGGTCTACAAGAACGGTGTGGACTTCATCCAGAAATACATTTTTCCGGGCGGCATGCTGCCGTCGCCGACGGTCCTGCGCGCGCAGATCGCGCAGGCCGGGCTGCAGGTCGTGCGGTCGAAGGAATTCGGCCCGAGCTATGACCTGACCCTGCGCCGCTGGTACGACACGTTCAACGAGAAATGGGACCAGATCGCGGCCATGGGGTTCGATGAGCGTTTCCGCCGCATGTGGAATTACTATTTGACCGCCTGTGGCGCGGCCTTTTACACGGGCAATTGCGATGTGACGCAGATCACCATTGCGAAGCCGAACTAGAAGTACGGAAAAGAACAGATGCCTACAGCCTCTCGCCTCGTCGCAGCGCTTTGTCTGATGGTGGTGGCATTCCTCGTGTCCGGGATGATCATGGAGAACGGTGAGCCCGGCAAGGACTATGGGTATTTTACCTATGTCAATCTCGTATTGGGGTTTCTCTGCGGTTGGGTGATCATGGGCAAGCGGGCGGGGCGCGGTTGGACTGCTGCGGTGAACAATGGCCTGACGGGTGTGGCGTCTTTGGTTTTCTGGGGGCTTTTCGTTCAGGGCACTTATGAGATGTTCAGGTTGGCGATGCGTCACCGTTACGATGGCCCGTTTGAGGCCCTGTTGGCGATTTTCCAGCTGGGTGTGGACTTCGGCAGGCAACTGATTTCGCCCGAGATCATTGCGACACTCGCCATTGGCGCGCTGCTTTCTGGTCTTTTCACCGAGGAAGCGTCGCGTCGCTGGCGATAGTCACGACCTGCAAGTGTGGTACCGATGACCAATCTGTTCTTTTATGGAACTCTGCGTTTTGCGCCTCTGCTGGAACTGGTTTTGGGGCGGTCGACAGACGATCTGCGCGCAGAACATGCGGTGCTTTCAGATTACGCTGTCAGGACGGTAGAGGGTCAGCCTTTTCCGATGATAGTGGAAGAGCCCGGCGCGGTTGCGCAGGGTCTGTTGGTGCGGGACCTCGGTGAAGAGGACCTGGCCCGCCTTGCCTATTACGAAAGTGGCTTCGACTATGATCTGATCCCGCGCAATGTCGAGCCGGATGGCCGCCCGGCAGAGCCTGCATTGGTTTTCTTTCCTGAACCCGGCGCCTGGGTGCCCGGCAGCCCTTGGTCACTGGAAGACTGGATTTCCGAATGGGGCGAGATGACGCTTTTGGCCGCTGGCGAGGTGATGGGATACTACGGTAAAGTTGGCCCGGACCGGATCGCCGGCAGCTTTCCAGCCATTCGAAGGCGTGCGTGGGCAAGGTTGGCAGCGCGACAGCGCCGCGCCGGGGCCGCGCATGACACTTGCAAGGATGTGATCGTTCACCGGCATACCCGTGCTTATGTTGACTATTTCGGGATGGAAGAGCTGGAGCTGCAGCATCGTCAATTCGACGGCACAATGGGTCCCGTCCTTCACCGTAGCGCCCTGATGCAAGGAAGTGCGGTCGTCGTTCTGCCTTACGACCCCAAACGCGATCGGGTCCTTCTGGTCGAGCAATTTCGCGCCCCGGTTTTTTTGATCGATGATCCGGAACCGTGGATGTGGGAGCCGGTCGCAGGCATGATCGATCCCGGTGAAACACCCGAACAGGCCGCATATCGCGAGGCAGAGGAAGAGGCGCATATCAGGTTGTCCGGGCTTGAATATGCCGGCGGGGCATATTCTTCCAGTGGATCGTCGACTGAATATGTGCATCTTTTCATTGGTCTGGGTGATTTGACCCGGACAATCAGCAACGGGGGCTTGGCCTCCGAGGGCGAGGACATTCGCAGCCAGATCCTGTCCTATGAGGCGTTCATGGATTTGGTCGACCAACATGGTTTCAAGGATTTGCCGCTTTTGACACTGGCCCACTGGTTGGCGCGCCATCGGGACCGGTTGCGGGAATGACCATCGCCGCTTGTGATCGGGGCAGGGCGCCTGTACATCTTCGACAAAGCCATTTGACATGAGGGTGCCATGCGCATTGCACGTGACCTTGCCGACGCGGTTGGTAAAACCCCGTTGATCCGACTGCGCCGGGTCAGCGAAGAAACCGGATGTGAAATTCTCGGCAAGGCCGAGTTCATGAATCCCGGCCAGTCGGTCAAGGACCGGGCCGCCCTGTATATCATTCGCGATGCCATTGCGCGCGGCGAGCTCCGGCCGGGAGGTACGATTGTCGAGGGCACCGCCGGGAATACCGGGATCGGACTGGCCCTGGTTGGCGCTTCGATGGGTTTCAAGACGGTGATCGTCATCCCCGAAACCCAGTCGGAAGAAAAGAAGGACATGCTGCGCCTTGCCGGGGCACAGCTGGTCCAGGTGCCGGCAGCGCCGTACCGGAACCCCAACAACTTTGTCCACTATTCGCGCCGCCTAGCCGAGGAATTGGCCAAGACCGAACCCAATGGTGCGATCTGGGCCAACCAGTTCGACAACGTTGCAAACCGGCAGGCCCATGTCGAAACCACCGGCCCCGAGATCTGGGAGCAGACCGAGGGCAAGGTGGACGGTTTCATCTGCGCCGTCGGCTCGGGTGGTACGCTGGCCGGCGTGGCCGAAGCCCTGCGGCCCAAAGGCGTGACCATCGGATTGGCCGATCCGATGGGGGCGGGGCTGTATTCCTACTACACGACCGGCGAAATCGCCATGGAAGGCAGCTCGATCGCCGAAGGCATCGGGCAGGTCCGGATTACGAAGAATCTGGAAGGGTTCAAACCTGATCACGCCTATCAGATCTCGGACAACGAAGCGCTGCCTTACATCTTCAGTCTTCTTCGAGAGGAAGGTCTTGTGATGGGGGGCTCGACCGCAATCAACATTGCAGGAGCCGTTCGGCTGGCCAAGGAGATGGGGCCTGGCCATACCATCGTGACGGTGTTGTGCGACTACGGCACCCGCTATCAGTCAAAGCTGTTCAATCCTGACTTCCTGCGCGAGAAAGATCTGCCTGTACCCGATTGGATGACCGAAGCCCCGCGCAGCATCCCCGGCGTATTCGAGGACGTGTAGCGCAGATGCGGCCCTTTCGTATTCTTGCAGTCGGGTTTGTGGTTCTGTGCGCGATGGTCAGTGTGGCCCTGGCGCAGCTTACGGACCGTCAGAGCGAGTTCTACAAGAACTGGCTGTCCACCGCGGAACGAGCGGAGAGTGTTATCGAAGCCAATAGGGCTTCGAACGCTGCGCTGGAGAAATTGCGTTCGGAAATAGACTCTTACCGAGAGTACTTCAACAAGGCGCGCAGTGCCAATACCGATCGGATCCAAACGCTTGAGAACCAGATCAAGGCGCTGGGGCCGAAACCGGAAGATGGTTCGGAGGAACCCGAAGAGATCGCGGAATTGCGCAATCACCTTGAGAGTCAGCTCAACAGTCTCAGGGTCCCACGCATCATCGCCGAGGAGGCTTTCAATCGCGCCAACGGTCTGATCGCCGAGATCGATGCGATCATCCGCGCACGGCAGAGAAAGGAATTGTTGGCGCGCGGTCCCTCGCCGTTGAATCCTGCACATTGGGGTCCGGCCTGGGCGGATATGTCCGAAGCGGGGCGAAGTCTCATCAACGAAACAGTGGCCAACATGAGGTCGGACGTCGCGCGCGAACGCCTGCAAGAAAGTGGCCTCGCGATTTTCATACTGGTCGCAACGGCCAGTGTTCTCCTGGTTTTTGGGCGCAGTTGGTCGGAAAAGGCTGGCGACTATCTGCGACGCTTCGGCGGATCGGGTCGTGGTGTTTGGACATTCGTCATCTCGCTGTTCCGCATAATTCTTCCCTGGTTCGGTGTCGTCCTTTTGGTTCAGGCAGTGGTGATGACCGGAGTCTTGGGATTGCGCGGCAGTCTATTGGTTCAGCAGATACCCTATTGGGCAGCAATTGTTCTTTTCTATGACTGGATCGGCCGTCAGATCTATATGATGGGTGAGGCGCGGGACTTCAAAGGCTTTTCTGCGCGCACGATCACCGAGTTGCGCGTATATATCGACCTGCTGGCAGCGATGCTGATCCTGCACGAGCTCGCCAAGTTGTTCGAGCGGATCGAGAATATCTCGGATGCGACGCGTGCTGTGGTCAGTTTCCCGGTTGTCGTGGGCACCGCTCTGCTGCTTTTGCGGGTGCGTCAGCTTCGAAGCGCGGACACGGGTGAGAACGACGCTGATACCGAGCCTGCCGGAGGCCGTGGTTTCAGCCAGTTGATCGAGCTTTTGCGCCGAGGACTGTTCATCCTTGGCATCGTCGGTCCGGTGTTGGCTGCCGTGGGCTATACCAATGCGGCCGAAGCTATCGTTTTCCCTGCGGTCAAGACATTGGTCCTGATCGCGGCCCTGGTCATTTTCCAGCGCTTTATCGCGTCAGTTTATGGCTGGTTGACCGGTCAGGGCGATGCGGCGGGAGACTCGCTGTTTTCGGTCATGGTCGGCTTTGCGCTGGCGATTCTGTCTCTGCCGATCCTTGCTCTTTTCTGGGGCGCGCGCGAGACGGATCTGCGCGAAGCCTGGACGCGCCTGTTGCTGGGGTTCGACATCGGCGGCGTGACGATTTCGCCCAGTAATTTCCTGACCTTCGTTTTCGTGTTCGCCGTTGGCTACATGTTGACGCGTCTGCTGCAAAGCGGTCTGCGCAATTCTTTGTTGCCCAAGACGAATATCGACCCCGGAGGGCAGAACGCGATCGTCGCCGGCACCGGATATGTCGGGATATTTCTGGCGGCGTTGGTGGCCATCATGGTTGCCGGATTTGACCTGTCGTCGCTGGCCATCGTGGCGGGTGCGTTGTCGGTCGGCATCGGTTTCGGACTTCAGACCATCGTGTCCAACTTCGTTTCGGGGATCATTCTGTTGGTCGAACGCCCTATCTCCAAGGGCGACTGGATCGACGTCAACGGGATGATGGGGTACGTTCGCGATATTTCGGTCAGGTCGACCCGGATCGAGACGTTCGATCGAACGGATGTAATCGTTCCCAACTCGGACCTGATCAGCGGAGTCGTTACCAATTATACCCGCGGCAACACGATCGGACGTGTTATCGTTCCGGTCGGCGTCGCCTATGGCACGGATACGAAAAAGGTCGAGCAGATCCTTCGAGACATCGCCAATGCTCACCCGATGGTGCTTGCCAATCCGGCGCCAAACATCGTGTTCCAGGGCTTCGGCGCGGATTCTCTGGATTTTGAAATCCGGGCGATACTGAGGGATGTAAACTGGGTCGTGACCGTCAAGTCCGAGATTAACCACGAAATCAACCGACGGTTTGCGGAAGAGGGGATCGAGATACCATTCGCCCAGCGGGATTTGTGGCTGCGCAACCCGGAAGTCTTGACCCAACTTATGAACAAGGCTGACGAGCCGTCGCCGGATGACTCGGGCCGCGGCGAAGTTCGCCAGACTTCAGAGTCGGACCCAGCACGAATGACCGAAGGTGATCTGGACGGATCCGAAGGCGACGAAGTCTGAACTGCGACGTAGTGCAGGTTGGCAGCGGAAGAAAAGCGCGCAGATGCGTTTCTCCGTTCGATTCCTCAGGTGCCAGATGCGGGTTTGCGGTTGCCTCGATTTACGATCATTCGGGACTTGCAAATCCCGAGCTGTTGGTCCAAATAACCTCGGCACGGAGAGGTGGCCGAGTGGTCGAAGGCGCACGCCTGGAAAGTGTGTAGGCGGGAAACCGTCTCCAGGGTTCGAATCCCTGTCTCTCCGCCACCATCACCATTGCGAAACATCGAACGCCCCCGGCCAACGCTGGAATTTTCCCTGTTTTCAAAGGGGTTTGCGGATAGGGTGCGAACCTCCGAGACAGGCTGCACCCCCGGTTTCGGTCTCTGAACCGCCCCCAGTCTCTGGTCGAGCGAACCTCGCGCAATTCGGTTCGGTGTGATTTTCACAAGCGTTTTCAATGGCCTGAGTTCCAGCCCCGCCAAAACTTCGCCCCCTGTTTCCAATGCCTACAAGCGGAACATGGCCCGAACAAACAGGAGGCGTAGTGGCTGGGGCTGGTGGCAGGCTCGCGCGTAGGGATGACGGCATATGTCACCCGTCCGAGCGCGAAAGCCTTGATGACAAAAGCGTATTCCGTCTCTAGCCTGGGCCGCGATGTCGAAAGTGCCTTGGACCGATGAAGAAAACGACCTGATCGTCGCGGATTACTTCGCGATGCTGGCCGATGATCTGAGCGGGCGGCCCTACAACAAGGCCGAGCATCGCCGCGCGCTCCTGCCGCTCCTGAATGGCCGGTCCGAGGGATCGGTCGAGTTCAAGCACCAGAACATCAGCGCGGTGCTGAAGGGCCTCGGCGAGGACTGGATCCCCGGCTACAAGCCCGCCTTCAATTTCCAGACATCCCTGATCGATGCCGTGGCACGATGGCTGGCGTTCAATCCCGCGTGGCTGGGCCGCATACCGAATACCGCCGCCGGATTGCACGAGGCCGCGCCGCTCTGGGTCGGTCCAGCGCCGACGCTCTCGAACCAGCCGCCGCCGCAGGAGCTGGAGCAGATGCTGCATGTGGCCGCGAAGTTCGATGTCGCGGGCCGGGACGAGCGCAACCGCGCCTTGGGCCGTGCCGGCGAGGAACGCGTGCTGGCCCACGAGCGGGCCAAGCTCAAGGCCGCCGGGCGGGATGACCTGGCGCGCAAGGTGCGATGGGTGTCCGAGGAGGATGGCGACGGCGCGGGTTATGACATCGCCAGCTTCGCGCCGGATGGCCAGTCGCGGCTGATCGAGGTGAAGACGACGAATGGCTGGGAACGCACACCGTTCTACATCAGCCGCAACGAACTGGCCGTGGCCGAGGAACGGCGCAAGGAATGGTGTCTGTTCCGGCTCTACCGATTTTCGCGCGAGCCGAAGGCCTTCGAACTACGCCCTCCGCTCGATGCCCACGTCTCGCTGACGCCGACGACGTTTCAGGCCAGCTTTCATTGACGGTCACGCGAATACCGTCTCCACCTGTTCCTCCCACGGCAGCGAGGCGATCAGGCACAGATCGTAGATCGTGATCGCGCAGGGTTCGCGACACACGACGAGGCGTTCCAGCACCTCGGGCGCCAGCCAGGCAAGGCGCAGGAGGCGGCTGACATAGCGGTCGGATAGACCTTGCTCGGTGGCGAGGTCGGCGAGCGTGGCGACCTCGCCGGCCTCCAGCATTTTCCGCCAGCGCCACGCCCGGCCGATGGCGCGCCGGAGGCGGGGATCCTGACCGGTGGGCGTTGCGGCCTCCATGTCCTTGGGCGGCAGGATGCGCGGGCGGCTGCCGCGCTTGCGCAAGGTGAGCGGAACGTGGACGCGGATCGTGTTGGTGCTGGGCATCAGGCAGCGTCCTCCGTCTCGGGCGTCAGCAGGCTGGCCAAGGCGCCGAGCCCGTCATGGCGCAGGTCGATATCCATCCCGTCCTCGCCCACGGTGACGCGTGACACCAAGAGCTGCACGACACGCGCCTGTTCGGCCGGGATCAGCGCGGCCCACATGTCATCGAACTGGCCAATCGAGGCGACGACGGTGTTCTCGTCGAGATCCGGGCGTTCATTCCTCAGGGCCCGTGCCGTGCGTGCCACCACCTCGGGTGTGCGCAACATCCGGCGCACCTCGGCGATCACCACGTCCTCGACCATCGCCGCCGGCAGCCGCTGCGGCCCGCGCAGCTCGGCCTTGGGGCGGCCGCGGATCACGTCCATCGAGGTATAGTAGCAATACCGCTTGCCCTTGCGCTTGGTGTGGTGCGGCGTCATCGCCGCGCCGGTCTGGGTGAAGATAAGCCCGCGCAACAACGCCGGCGCAGCCGCCCGGGTGCGCCCGGCGCGGGCGTGGGTATTGCCCTTCAGAACGGCATGGACGGCGTCCCACAACTAGGGGCTGATGATCGCCTCATGCGCGCCGGGATAGACCGCGCCCTTGTGGGTGATCTCGCCGCGATAGATGCGGTTGTGCAGCAGCTTGTAGAGCGCACCCCGGTCGATGGGCCGGCCACGCTTGGAGCGGATGCAGCGCGCGTCCAATTCCCGAACCACCGAGGTGGTGGTCTCTGACCGCGCGAACAGCTGGAAGATGGTGCGGACGTTCTCGGCCTCGGCCGGGTTGATGACCAGCTTGCGGTCGATGGCGTCATAGCCGAGCGGGACGAAGCCGCCCAGCCGACGATGCGGTTGGCAAAGGCGCCGATCACGAAGGCGACATAGACGAAGCCCTGCCAGGTCGAGACATAAGTGAAGTCACTGACCCACAGCGTATTCGGCGCCGGTGCCCGAACTGCCGGTTCACCTTGTCGCGCGGATATGGCAGGGCCTTGTCAGGCCGCGTTGTCTTCTGAGGCTTGCCACGGATAACACCCTGTATGCCCAGTTGCCGCATCAGCCGTTCCACCGTGCAGCGGGCCACATCAAAGTCTTCGCGGCGCATCCACTGCCCGGCAGGGCATTGCAGAGCAATGTCCCGAGAGGGAGATGCCAGACCTTGCGCACCCCGTAGACCTTGAAGTTCCGATCCCAAACACGTTGCACCTCTCGGCGCAGAACCTCATCACGCTTAATGCGATCCGACGCACGATCCGGATCGCGGGCAACGGCCAAATGTTCGTAGAAGGTCGAAGGGGCGTTCGGAAAAACCCGGCAGATCGGCTCGACCCCATACTCGGCCCGGTGATCGTCCACTCTCGGGACATTGCTGCGCAATGCCCCGCCGGGCAGTGAATGAACCCGATCATCGTTTCAGTGGGCGGTCGAGTTCCGCCTGAGCAAAATACGCGCTGGCCTTCTTGAGGATCTCGTTGGACTGGCGCAGTTCCCGCAACTCGCGTTCAAGTTCCTTGATACGAGCGCGTTCCTCTGACGTCACCCCATCCCGACGGCCCGTGTCAGTTTCCTCCTGTTGAACCCAACGCCGTAACGTGTCCCGACCACAGCCGATCTTCGGCGCAATCGCCTTGATTGCCGCGGCTTGGTTCTCGTAGTTGCCCTGATTGTCGAACACCATCCGCACCACTCTCGCGCGTGTCTCAGGTGAATAGCGGTTCGCTCTGTTGTCTTTTTCCATAGCTCCAGTCCTTCCTCGATTTGAAGCCTCCGGAAAACCCGGAGCGGTTCAATCCGCTTCTGGTAGACACTGACCTTCATACCGCGCTAGGTGCCTGTAGGTTCATAACCGTGAGAGGGGTCTCGACATGCAATGCGCTGAAGGAACCGTGGGAAATCGCGTTTTCTACATCAATCTCGATCGAGTTCCCGAGCGTCGCGCCTTCATGGAAGACCAATTCGCCCGAACCGGATTGATTGGTGCGCAGAGGATCTGCGCGACGGACGCAAGCGTGCCGGGTGCCTTGGAGTCCACCGGATATGTGCCGGGCAGTGGTACTCGATGGGGATTGACGCCCAGCGAAATAGCCTGCTTCGAAAGCCATCGTACGGTTTGGCAACATGTGGTGGACAGCGGGCTACCTGCCGCTGCGATCTTTGAGGACGATGTCGAGATGTCGGTTCAGGCAGGGTCGGTCATCGCCGAGCTTTTTTTAAACACGGCAGCTTTTGATTGCGTGAAGCTTGACTACTCGCCGCGTTCGAGACGCTTCGGCGCGCAAACACATATCGGTAGTGTTTCGGTGCGACCGATGATGGAAATGGCTCCGAGTGCCGCAGCCTATGTTGTGTCTCAAAGCGCCTGCAGAAAACTGTTGGAATGGTCTCAGAGCTATTCTGATCACCTCGATGATTTTCTGACATTGCCACGCAATAACTGGAAACTGTTTCAGGTTTTCCCCGCCGTGGGTGTGCAGATGATCTGGTCCGGCTCGGGCGGGAAGGTTGACGAGCCCGTCAAGGAAAGCGAGCGCACAAAGGATGTCAGGATCAACAGCGGGTTGGACAAGGGCCCGATGTGGTTTCGGTTGAGGCGCGAGTTGCAAGCCGCGGGGCTCAAGTTTTACTGGCGCGCCGGCGGTCAGGCGCGGCTGTTGCGGCATGGCGGATATGTCGGCTTCGTGCCCTGTGCCGATGATTTGAAGGTCTGAATGAAACCCGAAAGCAGGGCGTCAGGGCAAAGGAACCCTGCACCGAACAGGCGGAACATGAGGTAATCCAGCCAATAGCGTTAACATTATTCACTTTTTGATATAGCCTCGACGTCTTGATGCGCGGTGACCTTGGGTTTTGTCATGAGCCAGACGATCTACGAGAAGTACGGCGGGTTCGAAACCATCAGCCGGATCGTAATGTCATTCTATGATATGGCGTTGGTTTCCGATGAGATCGGTGAATATTTCAAAGACATCGATATGCCGCGTCTGATCGACCACCAAACCAAATTCGTGTCTTCATTGGTTGGCGGACCCGCATCTTTGAGCGACGACCGGATCGAGGCGGTTCATCGGCACCTGAGGATTTCTCATGCTGAATTTGACGCCATGGCCAAGCTGTTCGGACAGGCGCTGTCAATGCATGGCATGTCCGATGATGATGTCGGGGTGGCCCTAGAGGCGATTGAAGGCAAGCGAGCCATCATCGTCGCCTGGGATGCAGCATCGGACTTGGCACCGGGCGCGCGGTAGGGGCTGCGGTAGGGATGTGGAAATATGCCTGTGACGAGTTCGGTTCGGCGGAGAACGTCGCATCGCGGCTGCAATTATTCGCCAATCCGCTGAATATCGTCGCCCCGGAACAGACGAAATATGCGTTGATCGACGAATCTCAGATCTCAGAACCGGGGCCAGTCGACATCAAGGGCAGGGGAGTGATGGATCTGATACACGTCGACTCATGCTTCGGCGCGCTGCAAACCAGCAGGGCCTTTTGATCAATCATCGGGCGGTACGAGCCCCAGGCCTCTGAGATAGATGCCGATGCCGGACTCCAGCAAATCCTCGGGCGGGAAGGGCGAGCTTGCGCCGGTGTTTCGTGCAAACAGTTCGACGACACCGTGGCTCATGGCCCAGATATGTGCGCTGAACATGGATGCGGGCGGCCGTTTTTCCGGTGGGATATGTTGCGACAGATCCGCTGCGGCCTTTTCCAACACCTCTTTTGCCCGGTTGGCCGCCAGCGCCAGTTCCGGCGTCCGGTTCACAGATATGCCACTTTCGAACATTGCGATGTAATGGCCCGGATGCTTGCGGGCAAAAGCAAGATAGGCGCGGCCGGTGGCCTCGAATGCGGCCAATGCCGACGGCTGCCCCTTGTCGTATGCGTGTTGCATCAGGTCCGCAAACATCTCGAAACCCTGCCGCGCGGCTTCGGCAATCAGATCTTCGCGCCCATGATAGTGGCGGTACACGGCGGCCGGGGTCACACCGGCTGTTTTGGCGGCTTCGGACAGGGTGAAGCCTGTGGGCCCCTTTTCCTCGATCAAGGAAAGGGCTGCTTCGATCAACGCCTGTTTCAGGTTGCCGTGATGATAGCCGCGCTTTGTCATACCGGCCTCAATTGTCTGTCCTTGGGTATTCCCTGTGTGTCGGGGCGTAGGGCATCGGCCCGGCCAGATCCGACTCTTCCCGCGAGTAAATCAAACAGTGTTTCCAGAAAACTGTCGGTGTCTCACGCATCCCATATCTCCGGTCCGCCAGCGATATTCGGATCTGGCGTGCCCACCACGTCGGGATCTTTTTCATCGTAATCCAATGCCGCCAACACCGTTTGAATCGTCGCGATACGCGCCCGTTTCTTGTCGTCGGAACGAACGATCGTCCAGGGGCAGATGTCCGAATGCGACCGCGTCAGGGTTTCTGATATCGACTGCGTGTATTCGTCCCACTTTCCCAGCCCGGCTATGTCGATCGGACTCAGCTTCCACTGTTTCAGCGGGTCGTTCTCACGCGCCAGAAAGCGGTTGAGCTGTTCGGCTCGGCCGACATTCAGCCAGAACTTGAACAGTCTGATCCCGTCATTGACGAAGCCATGCTCCAGCGGAAGTACCTGTCGGAAAAACCGCTCGCGTTCCTCGGGTGTGCAAAAGCCGAAAACGTTCTCGACCACGCCACGGTTGTACCAACTGCGGTCGAAGAAAACGATCTCGCCCGCCGAAGGAAGGTGTTGGACGTAGCGCTGGAAATACCACTGGCTGCGTTCGGCCTCGGTGGGTTTGGCAAGCGCGACGTTGCGCGCACCCCTGGGGTTGAGGTTCTCGCGGAACCTCTTGATCGTGCCGCCCTTGCCAGCGGCATCCCGTCCTTCGAAGATGATTGCGATGCGCTGCCCGGTTTCCTTGACCCATGACTGCATCTTGACCAGTTCGATCTGCAGCGCGTCCATATGCCGATCATAGACTTTTCCCTTCATCCTTTCGGAGTAGGGATAACTGGGATTGAGGATGTCGTCCTTTCCCGCATTTTCAATGGCCTGGCGGACATCCTTGGGTGCGTGATTGCGGAAGTAGTCGTTGATCGCACCGGGTGCCGTTCGGGTCATGCTCGCCTCGCCTCGAAATTCCAGTGACTACTATGGATTACAGTTGGTCCTAACGCAAACCGGCCCGCTGCGCGGCCCGCTCGATGGCCGCGGCCACCTCGGGGGCGGCGACAACCTGGGGCATGTGGCCGATACCGTCCAATTCGATCAGCTCAGCTTCGGGGATCCGGTCCACCAGCCGATGCGAGTGCCACTCCAGTCCAACCGTCGTGTCTGCTGTTCCGTGGACAATCTCTGTTGGCACAGAGATCTCGGGATAGCGAGGTTCCAGACGAGTGATTTCGCCAAGAAGGTTCGCCCGCTGCTTCGCGTTGGCGTGCATGGACGCGCGGCGAAGGGTCAGAGACGGTCCAAAATGCCGAGCATAGCCTTCGGGCGCCTTTTGTGGGGAAAACACGTTTTCCAGCGCAGTCTCGACATACCAATCCGGAATGAAGGCAGTGATCAACGGCAGGATCAACGCGTTGCCCAAGGATGTCGATGACACGCGGTTGAAGGAATCCAATGGGGTTTCCCACGGCACTGATGCCGGAGCGATCAGGACCAGCCCGGAGATATTTTCAGGTCGTGTAACAGCCCAGGCCAGGGATACCGCGCCGCCATAGCTGTGCCCGGCGACAATGGGTTGATCGGCCCCCAGCCGAGCGGCCGCCCTTTGCAGGATGTCCGCCTGTTCAACAATGGTTTCGCCGTCTGGATTGAAGCTTTGCGAATACCCAAGGCCAGGTCGGTCGAAAACGATCACGCGAAAGGACTTTGCAAGTATCGGCGCCAGTGCAAAAGTCATGTCGCGCGTGTTGCCGCTGGAGCCGTGAATCAAGACCACATCTGGACCGCGGCCCATGACGACGGCGTGAACCGCCGTTCCGTCGATATCCAGGATTTCGCCCTCGGGCGGAAAGTCTGATTCGGCCCTGGCCTCTCGCCGCGTCGTCAACCACGCGGTCGTCGCCGTCGCGAACACGACGGCTATTGCGAAAGATATCAGAATTTTAGCGGCCAATTTCGTTCATATCGAACGGAGTGGTCTGGTAGATCTCGTTGATCCAGTTGCCGTACAGAAGATGCGCGTGGCTGCGCCAGCGGTTCTGCGGGGTCTGGCTGGGATCGTCGTCGGGGTAATAGTTGATCGGAACGTTGATCGGGGTGCCGTTGGCAACGTCTCGGTCATACTCCTGTTTCAACGTGTCGCTGTCATATTCGAAATGGTTGAAGATATACAGCGCCCTGTGTGCGGGATCCTCGACCAGGCAGGGGCCGACCTCGTCACTGCCCAACAGGGTGGTCAGACCGGGGGCGGCGTCGATTTCGTCCTGGCGCACCTCGGTCCAGCGGCTGACGGGGATCACGCAGTCATCCGAGAAGCCGCGCAAAAACGGCGAGGCCGGCGCGAGGTTGCGGTGTCGGAAGCAGCCGAAAGCCTTGGCCGGCAGCATATGCTTTCGCACCCCATGAAAATGGTAGATCATTGCCATCCCGCCCCAGCAGACACCAAAGGTGGAATGCACGTTGGTCTGGGTCCAGTCGAACACCTCGGTCAGTTCGTTCCAATAGGTCACGTCGGTGAAATCCAGATGCTCGATCGGGGCGCCGGTGATGATCAGCCCGTCGAATTTCTGGTCCTTGACCTCCTGGAAGGGGCGATAGAACTCTTCCATGTGCTCGGCGGCGGTGTTTTTGGTCTGGTGCTCGGTCATCCGGATCAGCGACAGTTCGATCTGCAGCGGGGTTGCCCCAATGAGCCGCGCGAACTGGTTTTCCGTCTGGATCTTCTTGGGCATCAGGTTCAGCAGCCCGATCTTCAGCGGCCGGATGTCCTGCCGCATGGCCTGATCCTCGGCCATGACCATGACGCCTTCCTTGGTCAGGACGTCAAAGGCGGGCAGGTCTGAGGGGATCTTGATGGGCATGGCTCAAACTTCTGGTTGGTCCGGTGAAAGGCTCTAGTTAGGACGCGGCGCGGCGGGCCTCAAGGGTGCGTTCGATCAACTCGTCGAAATCACCGGCATCGCGTACCTGTCCGATCTGGTCGGCGGTGACGGTCACGCCCCAGTTCTCTGCCATCGCCCGATACCGCGGCTGGCGATGCGCAAGCGCCTGGGCATAGGTCCAGCGGATGAAGTCATCGGGGTTCACGTCGGCCTCGGCGCAGCCGTGCCGATCCAGGTAGTCCTGCCAGACGCGGGTCAGGAATTCGGCCTGGTACGACATGGGCTTGGGCGCCTTGTCAAAGCGGCGGATCAGCTCGGCGGTGTGGTCGTCATCGCCCTTGATCCAGATCATTAGCGTATGGCGCGACAATTCCGACAGCACGCGATCGGCCGGGTCATCGGGATCGACCCATTCACAGATCGAACCACCCGTATCGCAGATGAAATGCGGGTACCCGTACAGCCGCTGCGCGCGGTCGATGAAATACTCGGTGTCCAGCAGGGCGTGGATCTCGGCCAGCCTGAACTGTTCCTGCCTGCGCCGGTATTCCGGCATGGGCAGCCCGCCCAGGTCCGGATTTCCGGGCTTGCCCAGATAGGCGGACACGGGGGTCAGGTTCTCGAACGAGATATTCGATCCGATATAGATGGAGTCGGTCAGCAGCAGGTCGCGCAGAAACGGCACCTTCATCGCCTCGGCCTTGGCGTTGTCGGTGATGTATTCGCCCATGTAGCGTGTGCCGATCCGGTAATCGATCGAGTAGTGAAACCAATCGCCGGATTCGCGCAGGATATTCGAGACATAGGTTTTGCCCAGCCCCGACATCCCGAAAAACAGCACCTTCTTTCGTGCAGCCTCGCGCCATTCCCGTGCCGAGCCGTAGATCATGTTCCGCCGTCCCTCGTTTTGCTCTTGCTAGAACGCAGGGCGCGCGGCGTCAATCGCGCCGCCCGGATCGGCTGAGGATCAGGAGGCCGGTCGCAAGGATGGCAAATCCGGCATAGGCGTTTGGCGGCAGGGCTTCGTTTCGGACCAGGGCGCCCAGCGTGATTGCAACCGGAGGGATGATCAGGGTGACCAGCAGCAGATTGCCGCTGCCGGCCGAGGCAAGAACGCGGTAGTACAGCAGATACGCACAGGCAGTGGCAATTGCGGAATAATAGCCGATGGCCAACCATGCTTCGGGTGAGATATCCAGCGATGGTGGCCCATCCACCCAAAGCATGATCGGGGCCATGATGACCGCTGATCCGGTCAACATGCCAGCCGCCGAAACCTGGGGTGGCAAGTCAGAAAGGTAGATCCGCGCCCATACCGCGGCTCCTGCATACGAAACGGTGCCGGCCAGGATCGCCAATTGCCCCATGCTCTGCAGGTCGAGGCGAAGGAGGTTGCCCGGGCCAATCGCCACTGTAACGCCGGCAAACCCCAGGACGACGCCGATCAGGCGTGTCGGGGTCAACCTTTCATCAGGAAACATCAGGGCGGCGGCCAGTACTCCGAAAACTGCAGTTGCGGCGTTCAGAATCGAGGTCAGGCCCGTCTCGACATGGAGCTGCCCCCAAGCCATGAGGCTGAAGGGTAGGACGTTGTTCAGCAGCCCCATGACAAAGAACGCGCACCACACCTTCGGGCTCGTCGGAAATCCTTGTCTCTGAGCTATGATCACGATCCAAAGAACCGCAGCCGCCCAAAAGACTCGGTGGAATACGGTCGTCATGACCGGAACGGTGTCCAGGGCGATGCGGATTGACAGGAAGGATGCTCCCCAGATGAAGCCGAGGAGGCCAAGCTCGGCCCAGTTCCTTAGGGAAAGCGCTTTTTGTCGTGTCATGTCGGCATTCTGAGCGGTCAGATCCGAATGCGCGACCCGATTCATGCGAAAACCCCGCCCATGTGGGCGGGGTCTGTTGATTTTTTGCGCAGTCGGCTGCGTCAGTTCAGGGCGTAAGTGACCTGAATACCAACGCTCCAGGCGCTGTTGTCCGTGAACACCGCGCCGCTGGTCGTCGTGGCATCGCCAAGGTCAGTATAGCGCACGCCACCAGAAATCGTCGCCTTTTCAATCGAGTAGGTGCCGCCCAAGCCGATGCTCCAGAAGCCGTCCGTCGGGCCAAGGTTCGACACAGGTGAATCCGAAGACGATTCGTAACCCAGCGTTACAGCACCCGAGAACTGCTCGGAGAACTGGTAGCCCATACCCAGCGAGTAAGACCATGTCGCATCGTTGTAGTCGACCAACGGGTTGGCCGGGTAGTTTGGCGGCGCATAGACCGTCTGGGGCCAATCGACCCAACGGATCGAACCAAACACCAAGGTCTTGGGCGCGACGCCGGTTTGGAAGTCAAGGTTGACGGATTGGGGTGTCACGACTTCGCTGCTGGTGTTGAAAGAGGCAACCGTGCCCGGGGGGATTGGCGGGATCGGAGGCGGGTTCAGAGACTCGGTCTGGGAGAGATCATGAGTGATTTTCGAGTTGTACGTCAGGGCGACCCGCGCTGCGATTTCGGGCTTTTCCCAAGCGACGCCCACCAGATATCCGAAGTCAGTGCCGGACTCGGCGTCAACGGCATATCCGGCCGCTGCAGGAACGGCAACGTTGGCATCGAGGCGTTGCGCCCGGACACCCGCCAGTACGCTGAACCCACCATCCAACTTGTAACGGAACATGGCCGTCAGCGCATCGGCGTCGGCTTTGGCGCGCAGCACATCCGTCCGGCCACCCGGAATTGGGTTCTGCGACAAAAGATAGGGCGCAGCATAATCCACGTCAGCTCCGAACGGTTGATCATAGATCAACGCGAAATCCAGCTTCTCGGTCAGTGCTCGTTTGTAGCCCAGATGAGGTGTTGTGAAATCATTGGCAACGTTGCCGGACGCGCCCCCGCCCAGGGTGCCGGTGACGTCCGGGTCGGTATACCCCAGACGAAACTGTACGACGGATCCTTCTTCGAAAATCAGGTTGATGCCCTGACCGCTGCGATCAAGGCCGCCGGCTTGTACTGCTGTTGCCCCAACGCACAACGCGCACGCTTGTAGAAGCGTTTTCTTCATGTGTTCCTCCCTTTTTTCTATTCGGTGCCACCCTGCTTTCTTGTGAGTGTCGGTGGCAAAGAATTCGATGAACACTATTCATGCGCAGTTTAGAAAAACGTCAACCTGTGACCGAACGTTAGTTGTTATAGGTCCATCAAGCCCGTGTTGCAGAATTGCTACGGCTTTCGGCGCGGACATTCAGGAAGATCCCGGCAAAGATCACGGCCGCCCCCAACAGGGTCCAATGGTCCAGCGGCTCGTGGTAAAGGAGCATTCCCACGACCGCGATTGTCGGCAGTCGCGCAAAGTCGAACGGGATAACAACCGTGGCCGGCGCGATCGCCAAGGCGTTGGTGATGCAGAAATGTGCCAGCAGCCCCGCCAGACCGACCAGGAGCAGAAACGGCGCGGACTGCGCCGTTGGCAAAGCGATTTGCCCATCCATCCCCGCAACGACCAACCCCATGACCGCCTGCATCGTCGTCAGCCAGAAAACGATGCAGCCGATGCTGGCGAACCCCGTCAACTTCTTTGTGGATATCGTCGTAAGCGCGAAGAAAATGGCAGATGAGGCTGCCGCAAGCACTCCGGGCGTGAGATCCGTGGCTCCGGGCCGGGTGACGATCAGGATACCGGCAAAGCCGATGAGCGCCGACAGGACCCGCATTGGTGTCAGACGTTCGCCCAAAAGAAGCGGGGACAGAAGCACGACCCAGATGGGTTGCGTGAACTCAAGCGCGAAAACCTGTGCCAACGGAATCACGCTGACCGCGTAGAACCACAGGTTTTGGCCCGCAAAATGCAGCGAGTTCCGAACCGCATGCAGCCCCAGATGCCGAGTCGAAACCTGGCGCCACTTTCCGGTCGCCGTCAAAACGGTGGACACGACGAATATGCCAACGATGCTGCGATACATCATGATCTCGAACGTGTCGTGTATCAGGCTGAGTTCCCGACCGGCAACGGCCATCGACGAGAACGAAGCGATCGCCCCGGTCATCCAAAGCGCGGTTTTGGCGATGGTCGACATGCTGTCGCGCATGGGGGTGTCCTCGGGGCTGCGGCCGTCCGGCTACCGAACCAAAACCGACGCTGGCGCACAACAAAAAAAGGCCGGGTCAGTGCCCGGCCTCGATGGTCATTCCCACTCGATCGTGCCCGGAGGCTTGGAGGTGATGTCATAGGTGCAGCGGTTGATGCCTTTGACCTCGTTGATGATCCGGGTGGCGGTTTCGCCCAGGAACTCGTGGGTGAAGGGATAGTAGTCGGCCGTCATCCCATCGACCGAGGTCACCGCCCGCAGGGCACAGGCATAGTCATAGGTGCGCCCGTCGCCCATCACGCCGACCGTGCGGACGGGCAGGATGGCGACGAAGGCCTGCCAGATCTCGTCATACAGGCCGTGCTTGCGGATCTGGTCGATGAAGATCGCGTCGGCCTCGCGCAGGATCTCCAGCTTTTCGCGGGTGATCTCGCCCGGGCAGCGGATCGCAAGGCCCGGTCCGGGGAAGGGGTGGCGCCCGATGAAGCTGGGCGGCAGGCCCAGTTCGCGGCCCAGCGCGCGCACCTCGTCCTTGAACAGTTCGCGCAGCGGCTCGACCAGCTTCAGGCCCATCTTCTCGGGCAGGCCGCCCACGTTGTGATGCGATTTGATCGTGACCGACGGGCCGCCGGAAAAGGACACCGATTCAATGACATCGGGGTAGAGCGTGCCCTGGGCCAGGAACTCGGCACCCTCGATCGTGTCGGCGTGTTTCTGGAATACGTCGATGAACAGCTTGCCGATGATCTTGCGCTTGGTCTCGGGGTCCGAGACGCCCTCGAGCTCGCCCAGGAACAGCTCGCTTTCATCCGCGTGGATCAGTTGGATGTTGTAGTTGTCGCGGAACATCGAGACGACTTCCTGCGCCTCGTTCTTGCGCAGCAGACCGTGATCGACGAAAACGCAGGTCAGCTGGTCGCCGATCGCTTCGTGGATCAGAATCGCCGCGACCGAGCTGTCAACGCCGCCCGACAGGCCGCAGATGACTTTCTTGTCGCCGACCTGTTCGCGGATCTTGCGGATCATCTCGTCGCGATAGGCGCCCATGGTCCAGTCGCCCTTGAACCCGGCCAGATTCACGAAATTCTCGAACAGTTTTGCGCCCTTGGGGGTGTGGTGCACCTCGGGGTGGAACTGAACGGCATAGAAATGACGGCTGGTATCGGCGGTGATCGCGAAGGGCGCGTTGGGCGAGGTGCCGAACACCTCGAACCCCGGCGCGATCTGGCTGACATGGTCGCCGTGGCTCATCCAGACCTGTTCGTTGCCATCGGTGAACCAGCCCTCGAGCAGGTCGAGCTTGCCGCGCGGCGTCACGAAGGCCCGGCCGAACTCGGCAGTGCCATGGCCGCTTTCGACATTGCCGCCCAGTTGCTGCATCATAACCTGCTGGCCATAACAGATGCCCAGGATCGGAACACCATATTCGAAGATTTCCTGCGGCACGCGCGGCGAACCTTCGCGGGTCACGCTGTCGGGCCCCCCCGAGAAGATGATGGCGCGGGGCGCCATGTCACGAACGAAGTCCATCGTGACATTCTGATAGGGATGGATTTCGCAATAGACGTTCAGCTCGCGCAGGCGGCGGGCGATCAGCTGCGTCACCTGGCTGCCGAAGTCGATGATCAGAAGGCGGTCATGGGATGTCTCGGTCATACCCGGCCTTTAGGTCGGAAGCCTTGCGTGTGCAAGCGCCTTGACGTCATTTGGCGGGAAAGAGTGACGCGGAGTGCATCGAATGACCGAAATCACGCTCAGGCCCGCCGTGGAGGCCGACGCCGAATCCATTCGCCTCTGCATCGACGCCGCCTATGCCGTCGCGCGCCAGACCATTTCCGACCTTCCTGATGTTTCCGGGGGCGTGGAGGATGACATCCGTGACAGTCACGTCGTTGTCGCCGAGAGCAGCACACGTCTTCTGGGTGTTTTGGTCTACGGTTTCGAACGCGAGGTGGCGATGATCTTCAATCTGGCCGTTTCGCCCGACGCACAGGGGCGCGGTATTGCGCGCCGATTGCTGGATTTCGCCGAGACCGAGGCACGGCGTCGCCAGATACGGGTTCTGCGCCTCACGACTCACCGCTTGATGGCAGGCACCCGCGCGATGTATCGCCATCTGGGCTGGCGTGAGGTTGCAAAAAGCGGCAACAGGGTTTTCCTGGAAAAATCCGTGTAGGCAGAGCCCGTCGGGCATTTCACGGGTTGACGCCGCGGTTCATGTCGCTTTTCCCCCCAATGCGCCGGAATCCACGTCTGATCGGCGCGCGGGTTCCTGTAACACGGGGGCCAACCTAAACATTCACACGGGGTCAACGCATGGCAGAGGCAAACACCCGACGCAGAGCACGCGGTGGCGGCGGCGCCGCCCGCCGGGCCGAACGCACGGCGGTTCGGATCGAAACGGCGAAATACATCGAACGCAACATTCCGAACTTCGAGGTTCTGAACGACGAGGCGCTGGAGATCATCGAAACCAACGCGGAAACCGTGTTGGAGGAGGTCGGCGTCAATTTCGTCGACAACCCGGCGGCACTGGAACGCTGGCGCGACGCCGGCGCCGATGTCGACGGAGAACGTGTCCGCATTCCGCGGGGGCTGGCCCGCGAGCTGATCAAGACCGCCCCCAGCGAGTTCATACAGCACGCGCGAAACCCCGAGAAATCGGTGGTGATCGGCGGGCGCAACCTGGTGCTGGCCCCGGTCTACGGCCCGCCATTCGTACGCGATGCCCAGGGTGGCCGCCGTTATGCCACGATGGATGATTTCAATAAATTCGTGAAGCTGGCCTACATGTCCAAGTGGCTGCACCATTCGGGCGGTACTGTCTGCGAGCCCACCGATATTCCGGTGAACAAGCGCCACCTCGACATGCTGATGGCGCACATGACGCTGTCGGACAAGCCTTTCATGGGATCGGTCACCGATCCAAGCCGGGCGCAGGATTCGGTTGAAATGTGCGAGATCCTGTTCGGCAAGGAGTTCGTGCAGGAAAACACCGTGATGACCTCGCTGACCAACATCAACTCGCCGATGACGTTCGACGACGTGATGATGGGGTCGCTGGAGGTCTATGCCCGCAACAACCAGGCCTGCATCATCTCGCCCTTCATCGTGGGCGGCGCGATGGCGCCGGTCTCGGTGGCGGGAACGCTGACGCAGGTTCTGGCGGAGGTGCTGGCTGGCGTGGCCTACAGCCAGATCATCCGCCCCGGCGCGCCGGCCATCTTCGGCGCCTTCGTGTCGTCGATCGACATGAATTCGGGCGCGCCCACTTTCGGTACCCCCGAGGCCGCTCACATCACTTATGGGGCAGGGCAGCTGGCGCGGCGCCTGGGCTTGCCCTACCGCTCGGCGGGGTCGTTCTGCGGATCGAAGCTGCCTGATGCACAAGCGGCGTACGAGACGGCGAACTCGTTGAACATGGGGCTGCTGTCGGGCGTGAACTTCATGCTGCATGCCTGCGGTTGGCTGGAAGGCGGCCTGGTGGCCGATTTCGAGAAATTCGTCATGGATGCCGATCAACTGGGCGTTCTGCATGGGTTGGCCAAAGGGGTCGCATATGACGAAAACGCCCAAGCGATGGATGCCATCCGCGAGGTTGGCCCCGGAGGACATTACCTCGGATGCGCCCATACCCAGGCGAATTTCAAGGACGCGTTCTGGAAGACCGATCTGCTGGACTACAAACCCTTCGAAACCTGGGAAGAAGAGGGCGCGCGCGACACCCGTACATTGGCCTCGGCCCGGGTCGAGCATCTGTTGGCCAATTATCAGCAGCCGCATCTCGACCCGGATAAGCTGGCGGCTCTGACCGCCTATGTCGAGGAAAAGAAGGCGTCGATGCCTGACGCCTTTACCTGATCACTGTTGCATCGAGGCGCGGCTGGCCTGATACAGTTGCGCCTCGCCGACCAATGCGATCAGCAGGTCCAGATGGCGAACGAGTGAGTAGGCCGCGTCGCCTGCGCGGCGCTGCTCGTCCACCTCGCGTTCCAGCTCCAGCAGCCGAACCAGCGCCTGCCCCGTAGTGGGCAAAGCCCCAAATCCCAATATGCGTTGCAAGTTCCTGTCGCGGTCATAGTCCCGTGCGCCCAGTCTTGCCGCGCGGGCCAACAGGCTTGGACGGCGAAGAGATTGGATCATTGTGGTCAGATCTTGCATCGGGGCACCTCTATTTTCAGTGTTGGATGCCGGACATTTGCACAACCTAGGCGGGTGTTGCCTCATTTCGGATCGCTCCGAACGATGGTTTCACCGCTGTTTATCTTTTTGAACCAATTCTGGTTGGCGCCGTTGGGAGTTAACGAACGAGTAACGAAACCAACTCTAGTTAGAATTGGTTAACACTCTATCCGGCGGCGAGCATTGGCAGTTTGGTTTGTCGACGAGGGCGAAAAACAATGGACAACAGCATGGCTTCCACCGTTCCAACCTGGGTCACCGAGGGCGCGCAGCGCTATCTGGCGCATACCGAAGCGGGGCGGTCGATCCGGGATCTGGCCCGGTCGGCCGGATGCCACGCGTCAACCATTCTCAGGCAGATACGCCGCATCGAAATGCGGCGCGACGATCCGCTTGTGGATGCGGCCTTGCAGACGCTTGCAGAAACCCATTTTGCCGATCAGAGCCAGTTGCAAAGGGCCGAAGGCGAACCGACTTCGGCCGAGGCTACGGCCGAAGACCACGACTTCGACCGGGAAGCCCTTCGTGTGCTGCGGCGCATGTGCGAAACCGGCGCAGTTCTGGCCGTCGCCGAAGACATGGACAAGGCCGTCGTGGTGCGCGACAGCGGGGCGGCCGGTGCGGCCCGCACGGCCGTCGTCGATTGCAAGATCGCTCAGGCGTTGGCATTGAAGGACTGGATATCTTGCGACAACCCCGGGCGGATCAGTCGCTATCGGATCACCCCTGCGGGGCGGACGGCGCTGGGTCAATTGATCGCTGATGCGGAAAACCGGGCCAGGGCCAGGGCGGAACAAGGCATGGCCGAGGCGCCGGCGGCGTTCCAGCATCGAAACATGGCGCAGCCAGCCCAGGCCGCGCGCGCCCGTCGGATCCGCTATACCGCAGCCGAGAGTCCGCTGGTCGCGCTGGCGCGTCGGCGGGACCGGGACGGCAAACCGTTTCTGGACGAAAGTCTGGTGCGGGCTGGGGAGCGGTTACGGGAAGATTTTGAGCTGGCGCAGTTGGGGCCTCAGGTCACGCAGAACTGGGACAGATTCCTGACTGCCGGAGGGCGCGTCGGGTTCGATGGCGATGCTCCCGTTGGGCGTGGGCCGTCCGAAGCCCGCGACCGTGTGGCCCGTGCACTGTCCGATTTGGGGCCGGGGCTGAGCGACGTGGCGCTGCGTTGCTGCTGCTATCTCGAGGGGTTGGAAATGGCCGAAAAACGCATGGGATGGTCTGCGAGGTCGGGAAAGATCGTCCTGCGGATCGCACTTCAGCGGCTCAAGCGGCACTACGAAGAGAACGCCGCGAGTGACCGGTTGATCGGTTGATGCGGTGCGTTTCCAATTGGGCAGAGTTGCGGAAAACGTAGCAGGTGATAATCAAGGGTTATGAATTTTACCCTCAGACAGCTTCAGTATTTCCGCGCGGTTGCCGAACAACGCAACTTTGGCCGGGCAGCGCAGGTGTGCAATGTGTCACAGCCCGCGCTGTCTGTGCAGGTCAAGGCGTTGGAAGAAATCATGGGCGGACCGCTGTTCGAGCGGCGCGCCCGGGACATTCTGCTGACACCGCTGGGCCGCGATGCGCTGGACCATGCGCGGCGAGTCTTGGGCGCCGCCGAACGGTTGGATCGGTTCGCGCGGGATCACTCCAGCGGGCATCGCAGCCTGTCGGTCGGGTTGATTCCGACCGTCGCGCCGTACCTTTTGCCCGGCGTTCTGGCCGGGTTGCGGTCGACGGATCTGTCCTTGCGTGTTCAGGTGCGCGAGGCGCGCACCGAGAGGTTGTTGGCGATGCTGAAGGCGGGTGAGATTGACGCTGCGGTGTTGGCCTTGCCGGTGGGCGTGCGCGGCCTGAACGAGTTGCCCTTGTTCGAGGACCGTTTTCTGCTGGCGGGCAGCGAAACGCGCCTGAACAGCCTGACCGTCAGCCCCGACGCTCTGCGCCCGATCGACCTGAATGCGGCCCAGCTGATGCTGCTGGAAGACGGGCATTGCCTGACGGATCAGGCGCTTGAGGTGTGCGGGCAGGACCGGACCAGCGCCCATATTAACATGGGCGCATCGTCTTTGGCCACGTTGTCGCGATTGGTGGCCGCGGGGTTCGGCCTGACCTTGATTCCCGAGTTGGCGGCGCGATCCGAGGCCGATGCCGTGCCGGGGCTGAAACTGCTGCGGTTCGGCACCCCGGAGCCCGCGCGGCAGATCGGCCTCGTGCGGCGCGATTCGTCGGATGGGGCGGTGTGGTTCGATCAACTGGCCCAGGTGATCCGGCAGGTCGGCGAAAACATCGTGTCGGAAACCCGAAACTGAAAAGGGCCCGCGCGCTGCGGGCCCTTCGCATGGAGGCTGGGTGAAGGCTCAGGCCATTTCGGGCTGCTGCGCTTCTTCCAGGTGCTTCATCAGGTTCTCGGGGGACGAAACGCCATAGGGGTCCTCGGGGCAGTTGTCCATCAGGCCGGGCTCTTCGAACCACGCCTCGACCACACCGTCGTTGATGATGGCGGCATAGCGCCACGACCGCATGCCAAAGCCCAGATTGGCCTTGTCGACCAGCATGCCCATCTTGCGGGTGAACTCGCCCGACCCGTCGGGGATGACCTTGACGTTCTTCAGCCCCTGATCCTGCGCCCATTTGTTCATGACGAAGCTGTCATTGACCGACATGCAGTAGATCTCGTCGATGCCCTTGGCCTTGAACGCCTCGTAGTTGTTTTCAAACCCCGGCAGTTGGTAGGTCGAGCAGGTGGGCGTGAACGCACCGGGCAGCGAGAACAGGATGACCCGCTTGCCTGCGAAGTAGTCGGCCGTGGTCTTGTCTTCCCAGCGGAACGGGTTGGGCCCGTCGATCGAGTCGTCGCGCACGCGGGTGTGGAACGTCACGTCGGGCAGCTTGGCACCGGCTTTCATGGGGATCTCCTGTGATTCACATTTGTTCGGCCCGTGGGTTAAAACGATTCCAAACCGGCTTCAACATGGGATATTCTGCGTTTGCGAATATCCTCTTGTCTTCTGAAATAATGTCGAAATTTGCGTTGATATCCCGGAAATTTACGATTGCATTCTGCGTATGCGAAACGCTGACGCATGGCAGCTATGCATGGCTGGCGTAATACATCCGACCGGTTTATGTTATGCACCAACCAAATTGACCCAAAGTCAGGAAACCGGCCCCGTGCGCGATCTGAAAATCCCTGAACAACGTCACCCGGAAAAGGCGCATAAGCCCGACAATGCGCAACCGAAAAAGCCCAACTGGATCCGGGTGAAAGCGCCCGGCGGCAAGGGCTATGCCGACACGCGCCGGATCATGCGCGACAACAACCTGGTTACCGTCTGCGAAGAGGCCGGCTGTCCGAATGTGGGCGAATGCTGGAGCCAGGGCCACGCGACCATGATGATCATGGGCGAGATCTGCACCCGTGGCTGCACCTTCTGCAACATCGCCACCGGTCGCCCCGATGCGCTGGACGCGTTCGAGCCGGGCCGGGTGGCACATGCGGTGGAAAAGCTGGGCCTGAACCACGTCG
Organism: Ruegeria lacuscaerulensis ITI-1157; assembly: GCA_000161775.1. GTDB lineage: Bacteria > Pseudomonadota > Alphaproteobacteria > Rhodobacterales > Rhodobacteraceae > Ruegeria > Ruegeria lacuscaerulensis. The sequence goes on along the minus strand of GG704596.1, from coordinate 2,909,814 downwards.
TGATCACCTCGGTCGACCGCGACGACCTGGCCGATGGCGGGGCCGAGCATTTCGCTCAGACCATCCGCGCGGTGCGTCACCGCTCGCCCAAGACCACGATCGAGATTCTGACCCCGGATTTCCTGAAATGCGATCCGTCGGTTCTGGAAACCGTGGTCGCCGCCAAGCCGGACGTGTTCAACCACAACCTTGAAACCGTGCCGGGCCTGTACCCCGAGGTGCGCCCGGGCGCGCGCTATTTCCACTCGCTTCGTCTGCTGCAACGCGTCAAGGAGTTGGACCCGTCGATCTTCACCAAGTCGGGCATCATGGTTGGTCTGGGTGAGAACGAACAGCAGGTGCGCCAGGTCATGGACGACATGCGCGCCGCCGATATCGATTTCCTGACCATCGGCCAGTATCTGCAGCCCACGCCCAAACACCACCGCGTAGACCGTTTTGTCACACCCGAAGAGTTTGCGGCTTATGAAAAAGCCGCTTACGGCAAGGGGTTCCTGATGGTCTCGGCCACGCCGCTGACCCGGTCGTCGTACCATGCGGGCGATGATTTCGCGCGCCTGCGGGCAGCGCGGCAGAAAAAGCTGGGGCAGGCGTGACGCCCGAACGGCTCGGGCAACTGACTGCGCTGCGCCACGCGTTGCACCAACGCCCCGAGGTCTCGGGTGAAGAGGCCGAAACAGCGGCTTTCATCGCCCAGCAGTTGCGCGGTTTGGCCAGCAGGGTTCTGAACGGGATCGGTGGGCACGGGGTGGCGGCCGTGTTCGACTCGGGCCAGCCGGGGCCGACCGTAGGCATCCGCTGCGAACTGGACGCGCTGCCGATTTTGGAGATGGCGGGCAAACCTTGGTGCTCGCAGGTTCCGGGCAAGGGGCATCTGTGCGGGCATGACGGCCATATGGCCATGGTGCTGGGTGTGGCGCAGGACTTGGCGCAAACGCCCGTGTCACGCGGTCGGGTTGTGCTGATCTTTCAGCCCGCCGAAGAGACTGGACAGGGCGCACGCGACTTTCGAAACGATCCGCAATACGCTGACATACAGCCAGATTTCCTGTTCTCCCTGCACAATCTGCCGGGGCTGGACCTGGGCGCGGTCGAGCTGTGCTCTGGTCCGGCCAATTGCGCCTCACGCGGGATGCGGGTACGGTTGACGGGCAAGACCTCGCACGCGGCGGCTCCGCAGGACGGCCTGTCGCCGGCCTCGGCCATGGCGCAGTTGATGCCGGCCCTGACCGCCTTGGGGTCGGGCGGAGATCTGACTGAGGATTACGCGCTGACCACGGTCACCCACGCCCAACTGGGGGCCCCGACATTCGGGGTGGCCCCCGGTGGGGCCGAGATATGGGTTACGCTGCGCACCGTCTCGGACGCGCGCATGGCGCAACTGGTCGATCAGGCCGAGGCGCTGGTCCGCAAAGTTGCGGCCGACGAGGGGCTGGGTGTTGAAATCACCTTTGACGACGTGTTCGACGCCTGCGTCAACCACCCCGAGGCCGTGCAGATCCTGGCTCAAGCCTGCGCGCAGGCCGGGGTGCAACCGCGCCTGACCACGGTGCCGCAACGGTTCTCGGAGGATTTCGGGCAGTTCGCCAAGGGGTCGAAAACCGCCATGTTCTGGCTGGGGGCCGGGGTCGACCATCCGCAACTTCACAACCCCGACTATGACTTCCCCGACGCGCTGATACCTGTCGGCGCGGGCATCTTTCTTGCGGCAATCCGTCGGGTACTGGACGCGCCGGTCACGGCCTGAGCTTGCGCGGCTGGCTGGTTGCCCATTCGGGCCACCAGCCCATGTATTCAACACCGGCAATCACCAGACACAGCACGATCAGGCCCAGCACCAGCTTGACCCGCTGGTCCGAGGGCGGATTGCGCGCCCATCGGGACATTCGCAGAAGGTGGCGCAGGATCATGGGGCCTCGAATCCGCGGCGGGATCAGTCTTCGGTAAAGCGGACCTTGCCGATGAAGGGCAAGTTGCGGTTGCGTTGCGCATAGTCGATGCCATAGCCCACGACGAATTCGTCCGGGATTTCAAAGCCGATCCAATCGGCGCGGAAATCGACCTCGCGGCGGCTGGGTTTGTCCAGCAGGGCAATCGACTTGAGCCGCTTCGGCTGGCGGCTGCGCAGCAGGTTGGTGACGTGGTTCAGCGTGTGACCCGTGTCGACGATATCTTCGACCACCAGCACGTCGCGGCCTTCAATTGCGCCGCGCAAGTCCTTGAGAATGCGAACTTCCCGGCTGCTTTCCATTGAATCGCCATACGAGGACGCCTCGAGGAAATCGACCTCGATCGGCAGGTCCAGTTCGCGCACAAGATCGGCGATGAACACGAAGCTGCCGCGCAGCAGGCCCACGACCACCAGCTTGTCGGTATCGCCGAATTCGCGGGTGATTTCGCGGCACAGTTCCTCGATCCGCGCTGCGATGGCCTTGGCCGAGATCATCTCATCTATCACATATGCGCGCTGGCTCATGGCTGCCCCCTTGATCTTTGGCGCGCAACATACGACATGACGCGCCATTGTCACGTTTCAAATGCCCAGGTTGCCATGCCCACTCATTCGGAAACCCGCCACCTCCCATATAGCGCGCAGCAGATGTATGATCTGGTTGCGGATGTGGCGAAATACCCCGAGTTTCTGCCCTGGTGTTCGGCCGCGCGGATCCGGCGGACCTATGCGGCGGGCGAAGCGCAGGTGATGGAGGCCGATCTGGTGATCTCGTTCAAGGTGTTCCGCGAACGGTTCGGCAGCCGGGTGACGCTGTACCCCGATCAAAAGAAGATCGACACCGAATATCTGGACGGCCCGTTCAAATACATGAAATCGGACTGGCATTTCGAGGACGCCCCCGAGGGCGGCTGCAACGTGTCCTTCCACGTCGATTTCGAGTTCAAGAACGCCGTGTTGCAGGGCATCATCGGCGTAGTCTTCAACGAGGCGATGCACCGGATCGTGCGCGCCTTCGAGCAGCGCGCGGCCAGCCTCTACGGCTGAGGGTTTACCCGGCGCGGGCGCACGTTAGACTGCGCCGTATGACTGATTTCACAAGCGCTCTTTCCGAATTCGCCGCAGGCCCGGTCAAGACAACCGCGCAGGCGCGGATCGTCACGTCTTTGTCCGCGCTCGACTGGCTGGCGGTCGGGCGCGCAGGGGTAAGCGAACCGGTCTCGCGCATCCTGCGAAGGATGGTGCTGGACGAAGGCGGGGCCGGACAGGCCACCCTGTTCGGCGGCGGGGCTGCGCCGATGCGCGCTGCGGCTTTGGTCAACGGCACGGTGTCGCATGCGCTGGACTATGACGACACGCATTTCGCCCATATCGGCCACCCCTCGGTGGCGGTGTTTCCGGCCGCGCTGGCCGTGGCCGAATGGCAGGACCAGCCCATCGTCGATTTGCTCGAGGCGGCCTTGGTGGGGATGGAGCTGTCCATCCGTGTCGGGCTGTGGCTGGGGCGGGGGCACTATCAGGTCGGGTTCCACCAGACCGCGACGGCGGGCGCGTTCGGAGCGGCCGTGGCGGCCGCCCGCCTACTGGGATGCGAAGCGGCGGACATGCGCCGGGTTCTGGGGCTGACCGCGACCCGGGCGGCGGGCCTCAAGGCGCAGTTTGGCACCATGGGCAAGCCCTACAATGCGGGGCAGGCGGCTTCGGTCGGGATCGAGGCCGCGCTGCTGGTGCAGCGGGGGGTCGTTCCCAATCCCGATGCCCTGACCGGCCCGTTCGGATTTGGCGCGACGCATTACGGTGCCGATGACACAGCCACAGCTCTGTCGGGGCTTGGAGATGAGTGGCTGTTCGAAAGCGTCAGCCACAAGTTCCACGCCTGCTGCCATGGACTGCACGCCGCGCTCGAGGCGGCACGCGATCTGGATATCGCCGAACCTGAGGTGGCCGAGATCAAGATCCTCACCCATCCCCGATGGATGAGCGTCTGCAATAAGACCGCGCCGACAACCGGGCTGGGCGCCAAGTTTTCCTATCGGACGGTGATCGCCATGCAGGCGCTGGGATACGATACAGCCCTGCCTGAAAGCTATACGGACAAGGTCTGCGCCGATCCGCGCCTGCAATCGCTGCGCGACCGGATCTCGGTCGAAGCGGATGAAACCCTTTCCGAGACCGAGGCCCGCCTGTCGCTGCTGCGGCGGGACGGGGTACGGCGCGAGGCGACCCACGATCTGGCCGCGCCGATGGCCTTGTCCGACCGCGAGGATCGGGTCCGTGACAAGGCCGCCAAGCTGATCGGCGCGGACGAGGCGGATGCGATCTGGTCGATGCTGCGCACCGGCGGGCGCGCAGCGGATCTGGCGAAGCGGCTGGTTGATTAGACCACGCGCCAGTGCAGCGGGAAGCCGGGGTCGAACACGGTGACCGGGCCGTCCTGCGTTTCGATCTTGTCGGGATAGGTGACCGGTTCGCCCTTCTGCAGGGTGATGGTCTGATCGTTGACGGGCAACCGGTAGAACCTTGGCCCGTTGACCGAGGTGAACCCTTCCAGCTTGTCCAGCGCGCCCGCGCGGTCAAAGACCTCGGCCACCAGCGACATGGTGTTGGTGGCGGTGAAACATCCCGCGCAGCCGCAGGACGTCTCCTTGTTGGCGTCGGTATGCGGGGCGCTGTCTGTCCCCAGAAAGAACCGTTCGTCGCCCGAGGTCGCGGCATCGACCAGAGCCTTGCGGTGCTCTTCGCGTTTGGCGACGGGCAGGCAGTAGTAGTGCGGCTTGATCCCGCCCACCAAGATGTGGTTGCGGTTGATGATCAGGTGATGTGCGGTGATCGTGGCGCCCAGGTCGGTTTCGTTCGCGCGCACATACTCCACGCCGTCGCGGGTGGTGATATGCTCCATCACAACGCGCAGGCCCGGCGTGGCCTTGCGGATCGGGTCCAGAACGCGGTCGATGAACACCGCCTCGCGGTCGAAGATGTCGATCTCGGCATCGGTAACCTCGCCATGCACGCAGAGTGGCAGGCCGATCTCGGCCATCCGGTCCAGCACGGGGCGCACCTTGTCGAAATTCCGCACGCCCGAGGCCGAATTGGTCGTGGCCCCGGCCGGGTACAGCTTGACCGCCTTGACCAGACCGCTGGCATGGGCCGCGGCCATGTCGTCGGGGTCGGTATCCTCGGTCAGGTACAGGGTCATCAACGGCTCAAAGCTCATGCCTTCGGGCAGGGCGGCCAGGATGCGGTCGCGATAGGACGCGGCCTGCGCGCCGGTCACCACCGGGGGCACCAGGTTGGGCATGATGATGGCCCGCGCGAAATGGCGGGCGGTTTCGGGCAGGACGGCCTGCAGCATGGCGCCATCGCGCAGATGCAGGTGCCAGTCATCGGGGCGGCGGAGCGTCAGAGTATCGGTCATGGCGCCGGGCTAGCACAGGCAGGCCGCACGGGAAAGTGACAACAAACCTTGCCAGGCGACCAGATTGCCGCAAGTCCCGGAAAGATCACGGTCTTGACGCGCAGCGGCAGCCATGACCTGTTGTGCCAAGGGAGATTGAGACACATGAGCCAGCCAGATTCCATCGACGCCGTTCAGAAGATGCTGGGCGAGCAGGGCTATGTCTGTGGCCGCGCCCTGGCCACCGTGGTGTTCCTGTCGCTGAGACTTGGCCGGCCGCTGTTTCTGGAAGGTGAAGCGGGCGTCGGCAAGACCGAGATCGCCAAGGCCCTGGCCTCTGGACTTGGCCGCCGCCTGATCCGGCTGCAGTGTTATGAAGGGCTCGATGCGTCCTCGGCCGTCTATGAATGGAACTTTCCCGCCCAGATGGTGGCCATCCGCACCGCCGAGGCGGTCGGCGGGTCCGACCGGAAGGGCCTGCAGGAGGAGTTGTTCAGCGGCGACTATCTGATCCGCCGCCCGCTGCTCGAGGCGATGGAGCCCGACCCGGCCGTCTGCCGGTGCTGGTGATCGTCGAGTTGGACTGCACGACGACCTGTTCGAGGCCTTCGTGCTAGAGGCGTTGTGCGATTTCCAGGTGACCATCCCCGAGATGGGCACGATCAAGGCGCCCGAACCGCCCATCGTCATCGTCACATCGAACCGCACGCGCGAGGTGCATGACGCGCTCAAGCGCCGCTGCCTGTACCACTGGGTTGACTACCCCGATTTCGACCGCGAGTTGGAGATCCTGCACGCCCGCGCGCCCGAGGCCGCCGAGGCGCTGAGCCGCGAGGTTGTGGCCTTTGTCCAGCATCTGCGCACCGAGGACCTGTTCAAGAAACCCGGCGTGGCCGAGACCATCGACTGGGCGAAATGCCTGCTGGCGCTGGACGTGATCAACCTCAGCCCCGAGGTGATCGGCGACACGCTGGGCGCGATCCTGAAATACCAGGACGACATCCAGAAATTGCAGGGCTCCGAGGCCAAGCGCATTCTGGATCAGGCCAAAGCCACGCTCGAACCGGTCTGATGTCCGCCCGGCGCCAAAACACTCCGGGGGCCTAGCGATGGCCGAACAGCTTCCGCTGGAAATTCCGGCCGATCCGAAACTGGCGCAGAACATCACCCATTTCGCGCGCGCCTTGCGCAAGGCCGGGCTGCCGATAGGCCCCGGCCGCGTGGTCGATGCCATCCGCGCGGTGCAGGCGGCGGGCTTCAGCCGCAAGCAGGATTTCTATTGGACCCTGCACGCCTGTTTCGTGAACCGGCCCGAGCATCGCACGGTATTCGCCCAGATCTTCCGCCTGTACTGGCGCGACCCGCGGTATCTTGAGCACATGATGTCGATGATGCTGCCGGCCATTCGCGGAGTTCAGGAGGAACGCATGGCCGAAGCGGGCGAAAAACGCGCGGCCGAGGCCCTGCTGGATGGAGTCGAACGGGACGAGCCCAAGGGCGTCGAGCAAGATGGCGAAAGCGAAATCGAGATTGACGCCACGCAGACCGCCTCGTCCGAGGAACGGCTGCGGTCGCTGGATTTCGAACAGATGAGCACTGCGGAAACCGCGCAGGCCAAGCGCATTCTGGCGCGGCTGCAGCTGCCTGTGGACCCGATCGCCTCGCGCCGGGGTCAGGCCAGCCATCTGGGCCAGCGGATCGACCGGGCGCGTACCCTGCGTGCGGCCATGCGTCAGGGCGGCGAAATGCGACAGATCGCGCTGGTCAAACCGAAACCGCGCTGGCCCAACCTGATCGCGCTGTGTGACATCTCGGGGTCGATGAGCCAGTACAGCCGGATCATCCTGCACTTCCTGCACACGGTCTCGAACGCCAAGGGGGCCGGCTGGGCCAAGGTGCATGCGTTCACCTTCGGCACGCGGCTGACGAACATCACGCGGCACTTGCATCAGCGCGACGTCGATGCAGCGCTGGCCGCCGCCGGGGCCGAGGCGCAGGATTGGGAGGGCGGCACGCGCATCGGTGAATGCCTGCACCAGTTCAACCGAGACTGGTCGCGCCGGGTGACGGGGCAGGGGGCCGTCGTCCTGCTGATCACCGACGGGTTGGAACGGGGTGACCCCGATCTGCTGGAAAAAGAGATCGAACGCCTGCACCTGTCGGCCCGGCGACTGATCTGGCTGAACCCGCTGCTGCGCTGGGACGGGTTCGCGCCCAAAGCCCAAGGCGTCGCCACCATGCTGCCGCATGTGGACAGCTTCCGCGCCGGTCATTCGATTGCATCGCTCGAGGATCTGGCCGCCGTGATCTCAAGGCCCGACGACCAAGGAGAGAAAGCGCGCCTGATGGCGGCTTTGTCACAGTAGCTACTGCATCAGTTTCTCATTGCATTCGCGCGCCATTTCCATGGCCTTGTAGGTGCCGGTCAGATCGACGGTGAAGCCAAAGGACTTCTCAGGGAACACGATCATCACCTTCTGGCGCGCCAGATCATCGGCGAATTGCGGATCGTCCGACAGGACGTAGCCGCCCGAATAGCCCTTGTTGATGTTTCCCTTCATGCCGGTCGCCTCGCCGACATACAGGTTGTCGCCCAGCAGGATCGCGACCCCTTCTTTCTCGCTGCGCTTGATGTCGGTTTCGGCCTTGGTGAAGACACCGACATATCCCACGCCGCGATCTTCGGTCAGGCCCATCTGAACTACGTTCTCGGCGTCGTCGACGGCCTCGATCAGGCAGGATTTCTTGTCGTTGTCGATGAAGACCTTCCAGTCCTCGACCTCGCCGTATTTTTCGAATGTGTCTGCCCAGGCGGGGGCTACCGTGGCAAGCGCGGTGAACATCGATGCGGAGATGTGTTTCAACATGGTCGTCTCCAAATCTCGACAATCAGGGATGCCGCGGAACGACGTTGCGAGGGTAGAGCGGCGGCCCGCGTGAACCAACCGAAGGTTTCCCGGCCATTTGATCCAAATCATGCGGGAAACGGAATGCATAAGATATAAGGGAAATGGAATGTGATTAATGTCAGGAGGAAATGCCATGCCAATGAACTGGAAAACGGGCGGAGTTCTGCTCGGCCTCGTGTTCTTTTTGGCGATCTTGCTGGTCAAGCCGATCGGCGTGTCCACGCAGTTCGTCATTCTGGACGGCATCATCGCCGATGCCGTCAACCCGGATTTCGTGACCGCAACCGATGACGGTTTTACCTCGACCAACGCCTATCTGGCGAAATCCGGGGGCAAATACGCCAAATCGGTCGCGAACCCGCTGAATTATTCCTTCGTCTTCGTCCTGGCGATGATGCTGGGCGGGTTTCTTTCGGCCATGGCCCGGGGCGGCATCGACGCCCAGGACCGCAAGGTTCCCGCATTGTGGCGGGCCAATTACGGTGACGACCCCGTGAAACGCTATCTGGTCGCCTTTCTGGGCGGGTTCATCGTGTTGTACGGCGCACGGCTGGCCGGAGGCTGCACGTCCGGGCACATGATGTCGGGCATGATGCAGACGGCCGTCAGCGGGTACATCTTCGCCGCCGGAGCCTTTGCCGCCGCGATCACCGTTTCGATCCTGATGTTCAAGAAGGAGGCCTGAGCCATGACATCTATCATTCTTGCAATTGTCATCGGGGCTGCCTTTGGTGTGGCTCTGGACCGGGTCGGCGCCTCGAACCCGTCGACCATCAACAAGATGCTGAACCTGACGGATCTGCGGTTGGCCAAGGCGATCATGCTGGCCATCGGGCTTGGTTCGGTTCTGATGTTCGGCGGTCAGATGATCGGGCTGGTCGATGTGGGGCACATGTCGGTCAAGGCGGCCTATGCGGGCGTCTTCGTGGGCGGGCTGCTGCTGGGGGCCGGCTGGGCGATGGCGGGCTATTGCCCCGGTACGGGCCTGGTGGCCGCGGCTTCGGGGCGTAAGGACGCGCTGTTCTTCGTGGCGGGCGGATTGCTGGGCGCTGCGGCCTACATGATGACATATCCGATGTGGAGGGCCAGCGGTCTGCTGGACCCGATCTGGGGGGGCAAGGTGACGCTGGGCGTCATTCCCGGTTCTGGTTATGACGGCGTCACCAGTCTTCCGGGGGACATCCTTGGCATCGTACTTGGTCTGGCCTTCATCGCCATCGCTTTCGCGTTGCCCGAACGGTTGCTGGGCCAGCCCTCAACGCAGGCGCACCCGGCCGAGTGACGGCCCACTGCGGATATCTTTGACAACTCGGCGCCCGGTGACGCGCCGGGTTGCTTTTCATCCCGCAAAACCTGCTTATGTTGAAGAGGATCAGGCGGGAGGCTTCGATGGACAGATTTGACAACAGCCCGGAAACGGCTCTGGCGTGGTTCCGCAAGGGACGTGGCGCCGCCTTGGCCACCGTCGTCGAAACCTGGGGCAGCGCACCCCGGCGGGTGGGGGCCCAACTGGTCATCGGCGGCGACGGCCGGATCGAAGGCTCGGTCTCGGGCGGCTGTGTCGAAGGCGCGGTGATCGTCGAGGCGCTCGAGGCCATGCAGGTGGGCGAAGCGCGCCTGCTGGAATTCGGGGTGAGCGACGAGGATGCCTTTGCTGTCGGGCTGGCCTGCGGCGGCACGATCCGGGTACTGGTCGAGCCGGTGGGCGCGGTCCTGCCCGAACCGATGCTGGCCGAACTGGTGGCGGCGCGGGCGCGGCGCGAGGCGCTGGCCTATGAGGTCAATGTCGAGACCGGCCACCGCGCGCTGCGGCGCAACGCCTATGCGGACCGGTTGCGCATGGATCGCTCGGGGTTCGAAGAAGACGGCCAGACCTTCGTGGCCGTGCACAACCCGCCCTTGCGGCTGATCGTGGTGGGCGCGGTCCATATCGCGCAGGCGCTGGTGCCGATGGCGCGGATCGCGGGCTATGACCCGATCATCATCGACCCGCGCGAGGCGTTTGCGTCTCAATCCCGCTTTCCCGGTGAAAAACTGCTGACCGACTGGCCGGACGAGGCCGTGGCCAATATCGGACTGGATGCGCGTACGGCGGTGGTTCTGCTGACCCACGACCCCAAGCTGGATGATCCGGCCCTGCAGGCCGCGCTGAAATCGGACGTGTTCTATATCGGCGCGCTGGGGTCGTCGCGTACCCATGCCAAACGGGTGCAGAGGATGACCGAGGCGGGCTTTTCGGCAGCGCAGTTGCAACGCATCCACGGGCCGATCGGTCTGGATATCGGCGCGGCCGGACCGGCCGAGATTGCCGTTGCGATCATCGCGCAGATGACGGCGGTGCTGCGGGGCAAGGCATGAAATTCGGCCCTGTACCGGTTGCGGACACGAAGGGCGCGATCCTTGCGCACTCGGTCATGGCGGGTACGAAAAAGCTGCGCAAGGGAATGATGCTGGACGATTCGCATGTCGCCCTGTTGGCCGAAGCGGGCGTGTCCGAGGTGGTGGTCGCGCGGCTGGAACCCGGCGACTGTCACGAGGACGAAGCCGCGCGCCAATTGGCTGCGGCACTGACCCCAGATCCGAAGGGGGCCAACCTGCGCGTGACCGAACCGTTCACGGGTCGCGTCAACCTGATTGCCGATCAAGCAGGCGTAGCCGTTCTGGACGTTGAGGCTCTGCTTGCGTTCAATCAGGTCAACCCGATGATCACGGTGGCCACCGTTCCGCAGCATCAGCAGATGGGCGCGGGCGGCATGGTCGCCACGATCAAGGTCATTTCCTACGCGGTGCCGCTGGCGGACGTTCAGCGCGCGGCTGAGCTGGCAAAGGGGGCCATTCGCCTCGCTAAGCCGATATTTGGCAGCGCCGGGTTGGTGGTGACCGACATCCCCGGCGGGCCGCCCAACGACAAGGGCATCGCCGCGATGCGCGGTCGGGTCGAGGCCCTGGGTCTGAGCCTGGACGACGTGCAGATCGTTCCGCACGCGGTCGACGCTCTGGCACAGGCATTGACCCGGATGAACGCCGATATCGTCATGATCCTGACCGGCTCGGCCACATCCGATGTCGCGGATGTCGCACCGCAGGCCGTTCTGCGCGCCGGAGGGCAGGTGGACCGTTTCGGCATGCCGGTTGATCCGGGCAACCTGCTGTTTCTCGGGGCTTTGGGCAAACGGCCGGTCATCGGGTTGCCGGGATGCGCACGTTCGCCCGCCTTGAACGGGGCCGACTGGGTGCTGTCGAGGGTCGCCTGCGGTATTCCGACCACGGGAGCTGATATCGCAGCGATGGGCGTGGGTGGTCTGCTCAAGGAAATCCCGACCCGTCCGCAACCCCGAGCGAAACGCAAAGTGACGTAACGGCAGCTTCGCCCCGCTGGCGACCAGCAACAGATGTTGGCGATTTGCCCTCGAGGGACGGGTTCGAAACGGCCAAGATTTTGTCTC
>GG704596.1:2891381-2897940 GCA_000161775.1 Ruegeria lacuscaerulensis ITI-1157 | reverse complement strand
TTTCTGCGCGATCACCTGTCCCTGACCGGTACCCATGTGGGCTGTGACACGGCCCAGTGCGGCGCCTGCGTGGTTCATGTGAACGGCGCGGCGGTGAAGTCCTGCAACATGCTGGCGCTTGAGGCGGACGGGGCCGAGGTCGGCACCATCGAGGGGCAGGCCAACCCGGACGGATCGCTGAACGTGATCCAGCAGGCGTTCCAGGATCATCATGGCCTGCAATGCGGTTTCTGCACGCCCGGCATGGTGATGTCGGCGGCGGCCCTGCTGAAGGAAAACCCGCGCCCGACCGAGGCCGAAATCCGCAAATACCTGGAAGGCAACCTGTGCCGCTGCACCGGGTACCACAACATCGTCAAGGCGATCATGGCCGCGTCCGGCCAGGACGTCAGCCACATCGCCGCCGAGTGATGCCGCTGCGGGCGCAGGAGGAGGCGCCCGTGGGTTGACAGGGATGCGCCCAAGCATCCGTTTATGGGAGGAGAACAAGCAATGCCCAAAGACAGTGGCATCGGAGCCAGTTCCAAGCGCCGTGAGGACGTGCGCTTTTTGACCGGAGCGGGCAATTACACCGACGACATCAACATCCGCGGTCAGGCCTATGTGTATTTTCTGCGATCCGACATCGCGCATGGCCGGATCAAAAGCATCGATACGTCCGCGGCCGAGTCCATGCCCGGCGTGGTCCGGGTGTTTACCGGCAAGGATTTCGAAGGCGTGGGCGGCATGCCCTGCGGCTGGGAGGTGACCGACAAGCACGGCGCGCCCATGCAGGAACCGCCGCACCCGATCCTGGCGCAAGGCAAGGTGCGCCATGTGGGCGACCCGATTGCGGCCGTCGTGGCCGACAGCCTGGAACAGGCCCGCGACGCGGCCGAGGCGATCGACGTGGATATCGAGGAACTGCCCGCCGTTCTGGACATGAAAGCCGCCGCCGAAGAGGGCGCGCCGCTGGTCCATGACGATCTGAAGAACAACATCTGCTATGACTGGCAGCTGGGCGAGGCCGACGATGACAAGGTGAACGAGGTGTTCTCCAATGCGGCGCATGTCACCACCTTGGAACTGGTGAACAACCGTTTGGTCGCCAACCCGATGGAGCCGCGCGTGGCCGTGGCGGAATACAGCCGGGGCACGGATGAATACACGCTTTATACCACCTCGCAGAACCCGCATGTGATCCGGCTGCTGATGTGCGCCTTCGTGCTGGGCCTGCCCGAGCACAAGGTCCGCGTCGTGGCGCCGGACGTGGGTGGCGGTTTCGGCACCAAGATCTTCCACTACGCGGAAGAGGCGTTCTGCACCTTCGCCGCCAAGGCCTGCAACCGCCCGGTCAAGTGGACGGCCAGCCGGTCCGAGGCGTTTATGTCGGATGCACAGGGCCGCGACCATGTCAGCAAGATCGAGCTGGCGCTGGATGCCGACAACAATTTCGTCGGGCTGCGGACCCACACCTATGCCAATCTGGGGGCCTATCTGTCGACATTTTCCAGCTCGGTACCCACTTGGCTGCACGGGACGCTGATGGCGGGCAACTACAAGACGCCGGTCATCCAGGTGAACGTGCGGGCGATGTTCACCAACACCGTGCCGGTGGATGCCTATCGCGGCGCAGGCCGCCCCGAGGCGACCTATCAGCTGGAGCGCGTGATCGACAAGGCCGCGCGCGAGCTGGGCGTCGATCCGGTGGCGCTGCGCCGACAGAACTTCATCACGCAGTTCCCCTATGACACGCCGGTGGCGCTGACCTATGACACCGGCGACTACAACGGCACCATGGACAAGCTGGAACAGGCCGCCGATTTCGCGGGCTTCCCGGCGCGTCGCGCCGAAAGCGAGGCGCGGGGCAAGCTGCGCGGCCTGGGCGTGAACTGCTATATCGAGGCCTGCGGCATCGCGCCCTCGAACATCGTGGGGATGCTGGGGGCGCGTGCGGGGCTGTATGACGCGGCAACCGTGCGGGTGAACGCCACCGGTTCGATCAGCGTCATGGTCGGGGCCCACAGCCACGGGCAGGGGCACGAGACCGCCTTTCCGCAGGTCGTGGCCGACATGATCGGCATCGACGAGTCGATGATCGAGATCGTGCACGGCGATACCTCGAAGATCCCGTTCGGCATGGGCACCTATGGCTCGCGCTCGCTGGCGGTTTGTGGATCGGCCATGGTCAAGGCGACCGAGAAGGTGATCGCCAAGGCCAAGAAGATCGCGGCGCATCTGCTGGAAGCCTCCGAGGCCGATATCGAGCTGAAGGATGGCCAGTTCACCGTTGCCGGCACCGACAAGTCGGTGGCCTGGGGCGATGTGACCCTGACGGCCTATGTGCCGCACAACTTCCCGCTGGAGGTCGAGCCGGGGCTGGAGGAGACCGCGTTCTATGATCCGGCCAACTTTACCTTCCCGGCCGGCGCATATGCCTGCGAGGTCGAGGTTGATCCCGAGACCGGGCAGGTGACCATCGAACGGTTCACTGCGGCCGATGATTTCGGCAACATCATCAACCCGATGATCGTCGATGGCCAAGTGCATGGCGGTATCGGGCAGGGCATCGGTCAGGCCCTGTTGGAGAACTGCGTCTATGACGAGAACGGCCAGCTGCTGAGCGCGTCCTTCATGGACTATGCCATGCCGCGGGCCGATGACGTGCCGTTCTATACCGTGGATCATTCGAGCCAGACGCCTTGCACACACAACCCGTTGGGCGTGAAGGGCTGCGGCGAGGCCGGGGCGATTGGATCGCCGCCTGCGGTGGTCAATGCGGTGATTGATGCGCTGCAATCGGGCGGGAAAGCGGTGGACCACATCGACATGCCGGTCAGCCCGTCGCGCGTTTGGGCGGCGATGAACAGCTGAATGGATCGGCCGGGATGCGAGGGGCCAGCCCCTCGCGCTCCCCGGGATATTTAGAGCCAGATGAAGGGCCGATATGCGCCTTTCGGAAAGGAAGAGCGAAATGTACAATTTCGAGTTCAAGAATCCCTCGACCATTGCCGACGCGGTTGCGGCGTTGGCGGGAGAGGATGCGCAGGCGTTGGGGGGCGGGCAGACCCTGATTCCGACGATGAAGCAAAGACTGGCCTCACCCGCGACGCTGGTGAGCCTGGGTGGCATTCCCGAGTTGAAGGGGGTGTGTGTCGAGGATGACGGATCGATCGCCATCGGTGCAGCGACGACCCATGCGACCGTGGCGCGAGAGGTTGCCGACAAGTATCCGGCGCTGGCCGATCTTGCCGGACATATCGGTGACCCGGCCGTGCGCAATCGAGGGACGATCGGCGGGTCGCTGGCCAACAACGACCCGGCTGCGTGTTACCCGGCGGCGGTGTTGGGATCGGGTGCCGCTGTGGTGACCAATGCGCGGCAGATCCCAGCGGATGATTATTTCCAGGGAATGTTCACGACTGCGCTGGAGGAGGGGGAAATCATCACCTCGGTCCGGTTCCCGGTTCCGCAGGCGGCGAGCTATCAGAAATTCCTGCAGCCGGCCTCGCGCTTTGCGTTGGTCGGCGTATTCCTCGCGCGCTTTGCCGATGGAGTGAGGGTGGCCGTGACCGGCGCCAGCGAGGATGGTGTATTCCGCTGGACCGAGGCCGAGCAGGCGCTGAACAAGGAGTTCCGGCCCGATGCCCTGATGGATCTGCGCGTCAACCCGATGAACATGATCGGAGATCTGCACGGTAGCAAAGAATACCGTGCCCACTTGGTGGGTGTGATGACACGACGGGCCGTGCAGGCCTGTATCTGATACCGCAACTGCGAAAAGCCCCGGTGAGGGGCTTTTCATTTGGAGCGCAGGCGCGGCAGTTTGGCGGGTTGCCAATACGCGCCTGCGTCTTCGCGGGCTTGCTGGTATCGGCGGACCCGTTCTGCGGCGGCGTCACCGCTCTGCGCGAAAAGGTGACCCAGCAGAACCTCGATTGCGGCCATTGCCCCGGAAAAGCTGGAGAACAGGTGCTTCGACCGCGTGCTGATCTTCAGGGTCACGTCTGCGTCGATTCCCGGGGCGATCACGTCGCTGTCGGCGAGCAGGATCAGCCGGAGCCCTTGTTTCCGGGCAAAGCGCATAGCCTGGATCGTGTCGGACGAGTAAGGGTGTATCGTGATGGCAAGCAGGCAGTCGGTTTGATTGGCATCCAGAAGATCGTCTATGGCCGACCCCATGTGGCGGGGAATAAGGTGCAGGTTTGGATGCGCCATCCGTCCCGCATAGTGGAAATAATAGGCCAGCGCATGACTGGCGCGCGTTGCCGTGACGAAGCACCGTTGGGCCGACGTCATCAGGGTTATCGCGGTTTCGACCTTTGCCGGATCCAGCAGGCGCAATGAGCGGGAGACGACGTTCAGCTCGTTCCGGGCGAAATCCGCCTGGGCGGCGCCGAATGGCCCGGTGTCGGCCATGCGTGTCAACCAGTCCTGGCCGAGCCTGTCTTCCCGATCGGTGGTCAGGTCCTGACGGAAGGGGGCACGGAAATCCTCGAAGCGGGAAAATCCCATTCGGTGGGCCAGCCGGATGATTGCATTCGTACTGACGCCGATCTTGTCGGCCGTGGCCCGGATGGAATCCAATCCGAAATCTGCCGGGTGATCGATGATATACTTGGTCACGGCTTGAAGCTGTTCCGGCATGTGGTCGATCTGGCGGCGCAGGCGGTCGATCAATTGTGGGGTCGTGTGTTGCATTGGGAAAGAAAAACAAATGTTTTCAAAATAGCAATGAGAAAACGAACCGTTTCCAAATACATCTACGTCAAAAGGATTGGGTGAAAGCATGACCGAAACACCGAACCTCAGGGCATTGCCATATGTTCTGGTCGCGCCGAACGGCGCGCGGCGTCAGCAGTCGGATCACCACGCGATTCCCGTGACGATGGATGAGAGCGTGGCGACGGCACGATCGTGCCGCGCAGCAGGCGCCGACGGGCTGCACCTGCATATCCGCGAAGATGACGGAGCGCACTCCCTCGACGCCGGGCGGTATCGCGAGACCTTGGCGGAGTTGACCCGAACCGTGCCCGACCTTGAAATACAGATCACCACCGAGGCCGCAGGCATCTTTGATGTCAGCGCTCAGTACGAGTGTCTGCGGCAGGTACGGCCTGAATGGGCGTCGATTGCGGTGCGAGAGATTGCCCGCGCGCCCGAACTGGCCGATCGAGTCTATGCGCTGTGCGCCGATCAGGGCACGCGGGTTCAGCATATCCTGTATGATGCGGCCGATGCAGAGCTGTTGCAGGACTGGAAGGCGCGCGGCGTGGTGCGGGCCGGGCAGGAAGAACGCCTGCTTGTTCTGGGGCGCTATGCGACGGGCCGGGAATCCCGGCCCGAGGATCTGGACGCGTTTCCCGGTGGCTCGTCGCCCTGGATGGTCTGTGCATTCGGCCGGCGCGAACATGACTGTCTGCTTGCGGCTGCGCGCCGTGGTGCGGATCTGCGGGTGGGATTCGAAAACAGCCTGATGAATGCCGATGGAGATATCTGGCCCGACAACGCCGCGTCGGTCGCGGCGCTTGTGGCCCGTTTGAAAGGACTCTGACATGAGCCATGTTTTTCCCCGCCACACCAAGGCGCAGTTGCCGACGGCGGTCAAGGGCGACGGTTGCTATCTGATCGACACGCAGGGCAAACGGTACCTGGATTGCGGCGACGCGGCGGTGTCCTGCCTGGGGCATTCCGACCCGCAGGTAATCCGCGCGGTGCAGGACCAGGTCGAAAAGGTCGCCTTTGCCCATACCGGGTTCATGACGTCGGAACCGGCCGAGGCACTGGCAGATCTGCTGATCGCGCAGGCGCCGGGCGAGCTGGAGCGGGTCTATTTCGTCTCGGGAGGGTCCGAGGCGACCGAGGCCGCGATAAAGTTGGCGCGTCAGTATTTTCTGGAAGTCGGGCAGCCCGAACGTTCGCGGGTCATCGCGCGGCGTCAGAGCTATCATGGCAATACGCTGGGGGCGCTGTCGGCCGGCGGCAATGCGTGGCGCCGCGCACAGTTCGCGCCGATGCTGATCGAGATGAGCCATATCGCGCCCTGCTATGAATATGCCGAGAAGCGGGGTGGCGAGACCAGCTTTGACTATGGCCGGCGTGTCGCGGATGAGCTTGAGGCCGAAATCCTGAGGCTGGGGCCGGACACCGTGATGGCTTTCATCGCCGAGCCGGTGGTCGGGGCCACGCTGGGCGCGGTCCCGGCCGTCGAGGGCTATTTCAAGCGGATCCGCGAGATCTGTGACCGGTACGGCGTTCTGTTGATCCTGGACGAGGTCATGTGCGGTATGGGCCGCACCGGGCATCTTTACGCCTGCGACCATGAGGGGATCGCGCCGGATATCTTGTGCATCGCCAAGGGGTTGGGGGCCGGATATCAACCCATCGGGGCGACGCTTTGTACCGCGAAAGTCTACGAGGCGATCCGCGACGGGTCGGGCTTTTTCCAGCACGGGCATACCTATGTCGGCCATCCGGTTGCGACCGCGGCGGCGCTGGCCGTGGTGCGGAAGCTGACCGATCAGCACTTGCCCGAGCGGGCGCGGGCGATGGGCGATGCCCTGCACGAAAGGCTGCAGGC
>GG704596.1:2808645-2891361 GCA_000161775.1 Ruegeria lacuscaerulensis ITI-1157 | reverse complement strand
CGTTCGATCCGGGCTTGGGCGTGGCTGCGAAAATCAAGAAGGCAGCGTTTGACGAAGGGCTGATCTGCTATCCGATGTCCGGCACCCGCGACGGTCGGAACGGCGATCACATCCTGCTGGCGCCGCCGTTCATCATCGAAGACGCGCAGTTGGATGAGCTGGTCGAAAAGATGGGCCGGGCGATGGCGCGGGTGATCTGAACCGCGCAACAAAAAAGCTCCCTCGGATCGAGGGAGCCTTGGTGTTATTGACAGGCGCAGGTTTACTTCTGCGGCAGCGGCCCGATCATCATGATCATCTGGCGGCCTTCCATCTTCGGCATGTTCTCGATCTTGCCGATTTCCTTGACGTCTTCGGCCACCCGCTGCAGCAGTTCACGCCCCAGGTTCTGGTGCGCCATCTCGCGGCCGCGGAAGCGCAGGGTCACCTTGACCTTGTCGCCCTTCTCCAGAAACTTGACCACGTTGCGCATTTTCACTTCGTAGTCATGGGTGTCGGTGTTGGGTCGGAACTTGACCTCTTTCACCTCGATGATCTTCTGTTTCTTGCGGGCTTCTGCTTCGCGCTTCTGCGTCTCGTACTTGTACTTTCCGAAGTCCATGATCTTGCAGACCGGCGGATTCGCGTTGGGCGAAATCTCGACCAGGTCCAGGCCGGCATCGGCGGCAAGTTGCATGGCTTTGGCGGGATGAACCACCCCGACATTTTCACCATCGGCGCCGATCAGGCGGATTTCGGGGGCACGGATCTTGTCATTGACGCGCGGGCCGGTGTCACGTTGTGGCGGCGCGTTGTGAGGTCTGCGAGCTATGGGTTCATTCCTTTGATTATTGCAGAATATCGAAGCCGGAATTTAAACGGAGACGGGCCGTCTTTCAAGCGCGATAACGCGGGCCAGACGCGAAAACCTTTGCCGCCGCCGCGCGAAGGACAACGGCCGGCACCTGGGGCACCGGTCGGGTCCGATCTCAGCCGACAAAGGCTTTTTCGACCACGAATTCCTTTGGCTCGGAATTGGCGCCTTCGCGCAGGCCGAAATCTTCGAGAATGGCCTTGATGTCGTGGTTGAAGGCCAGGCTGCCGCAGACCATGGCGCGGTCGGTCTCGGGCTTGATGCCGCCCTCGATGCCCAGATCCTTGAACACGGTACCATCCTTCAGCAGGTCGGTGATCCGGCCCATCTTGGGGCTCTGTTCGCGGGTGGTGGTCGGATAGTAGCGGATCTTGTCAGCAAAGCCTTCGCCGATCAGCTCTTCCAGCATCTCGTCCTTGCGGATGTTTTCGATCAATTGGCGGCCATATTCCAGCTCGGCCACTTCACGGCAGGTGTGGGTGATGATGACCTCGTCATAATCCTCATAGGTCTGCGGCTCGCGCAGCAACGAGGCGAAGGGCGCAAAGCCGGTGCCGGTGGCAAAGAACCAGATCCGTTTGCCCGGCAGCAGCGCGTCATGCACCAGCGTCCCCACCGGCTTGGGCCGCAGGATGATCTGGTCGCCCGGCTTGATGTGCTGCATCTTCAAAATCAGCGGGCCGTCCTGCACCTTGATCGAGTACAATTCGAGCACGTCGTCCCAGGACGGCGAGGCGATGGAATAGGCGCGCAGGATGGGTTTTCCGTTGTCGCCCAGCAGACCGATCATCACGAACTCGCCCGAGCGGAAGCGCAGCGACTGCGGGCGCGTCACCTTGAAGGAGAACAGGCGGTCGGTCCAGTGTTTCACTTCCAGAACGGTCTGGGCGTCCGGCAAGACGGGGGCCTTCACGGCGGTTGCTTCGGTCACGGGCTTCATCTCGGTCATCGTTTCACCTGCCGGTCTGCTAAACCGGCATCTCCGTTTAATCTTTGATCCATGTCAGGAAAAGGGGGCAGATTGCCCCGTTCGTTGCGTCACCCGCGCAGGCGGGCCTGATAGTCGTGGTCCTGCCAGTTGGCGCGGGCCAGCCATTGGTCCTCGGGCTGGCGGGCGGCAAGCTCGGCGTCGATCTCGACCTCGTCGAATCCGCTGCGCCGGGCCATCGCGTATTGGTCGGCCAACACATGTCCTTTCGCGCGCAGGCGGCCGGCATAGCCTTTCAGGCGCAGGATGCGCGCGATGGTGAACCCGCGCCCGTCGGCGAAAGAGGGGAAGTCCACCCGCACCATCCGTGCATTGCCCAGCCGGTCGAACAGCTCGTCGGGGTCGGTGTCCGACGTCACGTCCAACGCGATCACGTCGTTTGCGGCATCGTCCAGCGAGACGAAGCCGTCGGTCCAGTCGTCGGGCGCAAAGCCCTGGTCGGTTACGATTACGTTCATGTTTTCTCTCCGCTGCGCACCATCTTGCCGTTCACGAAATGGATGCCGCATTCTTCCTTGTTCAGATCGCGCCAGCGCCCGGCGCGGGGGTCTTCGCCGTCCTTCACCGGCGAGGTGCAGGGCGCGCAGCCGATCGAAGGGTATCCCTTGGCCACCAGCGGGTGCCGGGGCAGGCGGTTTTCTTCCATGTAGGCGCGCACATCCCCGGGAGCCCAATGCGCGAGGGGGTTCACCTTGATCCGGCCGGTGCCGTCCTCGACCTCGAAGAACTCGAGCGTGGCGCGGGTGCCTGACTGGAACCGCTTGCGCCCGGTAATCCAGCCGTCATAGCCCGACAGCGCCCGTTGCAAGGGGATCGTCTTGCGCAGGGTGCAGCAGGCATCGGGGTCGCGCAGGCGCAGGGCGCCATAGGGGTCGTCCCGCTCGATATCCTCTTCGTCGGCCCGGATGACCCGCACGTTCTTCAACCCAAGGCGCTCGCTCACCTCCTGCTGATAGATCAGCGTCTCGGTGAACAGCATCTGGGTGTCCACGAACAGTACCGGGGTGTTCTTGTCGATCACCGCCGCCATGTGCAGCAACACTACGGACTCGGCACCAAAGCTGGAAACCAGAGCGATCTTGCCGGCATTTTCCAGCGCCCCATGCATCACGTCATGGGCGCTGTGATGCCGGTAGCGGGCGTTGAGCGCCTCGACCTTCGCGGTCAGCGCCTGGCGCTCCTTGCCCAGCTCGGTCTGGATTTCGTCAAGCGGCATTGGCGCGCGCCTCGGGGTACAGGGCCGCCTTGAACGGCGCCATGCCGACACGGCGATAGGTCTGCAGGAAAGTCTCCTCGGGGCTTTCGCGCTGGTCCAGATAGGTCTCGATGATCCGCTCGATGGCCGGGACGATCTCGTCATAGGCAAAGCCCGGACCGGTGCGGTCGCCGATGGCGGCCGTTTCGGTGGCGTCTCCGCCCAGCGTGATCTGGTAGTTCTCGACGCCGGCGCGATCCAGCCCCAGGATGCCGATGTGACCCACGTGGTGATGTCCGCAGGCGTTGATGCAGCCCGAGATCTTGATCTTCAGGTGGCCGATGTCGTGCTCCAGCTTCAGCTCGTCGAACCGGGTCGCGATCTGCTGCGCCACCGGGATCGAGCGGGCCGTCGCCAGCGCGCAGTAATCCATGCCGGGGCAGGCGATGATATCGCTGATCAACCCGATATTGGCGGTGGCCAGGCCGTGCTCTTTCAGCTTGGCGTGGATCGCGGGCAGGTCCGATTTGTGGACATGCGGCAGGATCACGTTCTGTTCGTGGCTGATGCGCAGTTCGTCATAGGCGTATTGCTCGGCCAGATCGGCCATCACGCGCATCTGCTCGGCGGTCGCATCACCCGGCGTTGCCCCGTGTTTCTTCAGCGAGATCGTGACGATCGCGTGATCGGCCTGCTTGTGTGGCGCGATGTTGGTGTCGATCCACGAGCGGAACACCGGGTCGTTCGAATAGGCGCTCTCGAATGCCGCGACCGAACCTTCGCGGAAGGCGGGCGGGGCGAAATGCGCCTTGATCTGATCCAGCAGCGCCATGTCGGCGCCCTTGAACTGCGGGCGGACCTGCAGGAAGCGTTCGTTCACCTTGGCGCGGATCGCGTCGATGCCGTGTTCATGCACGGTGATCTTGATGCGCGCCTTGTACTTGTTGTCCCGGCGGCCGATCTGGTTCCAGACCGAAACGGTGGCCTCCAGGTATGCCAGCAGATCGTCGAAGGCGACGAAATCAGACAGTTCCTTGCCGATCATGGGCGTGCGGCCCAGGCCGCCGCCGACCAGCACGCGGGCACCCAGAACGCCGTCGCGCTCGACCAGTTGCAGGCCGATGTCATGGGCCTTGATCACGGCGCGGTCATGCTCGGACCCGGTGATGGCGATCTTGAACTTGCGCGGCATGAACTGAAACTCGGGGTGGTCGGTGGACCACTGGCGCAGCAGCTCGGCATAGGGGCGCGGATCGGCGATTTCATCCGCTGCGGCACCGGCGAAATGGTCGGCGGTCACGTTGCGGATGGTGTTGCCGCTGGTCTGGATCGCATGCAGGCCGACCTCGGCCAGCGCGTCCAGCATGTCGGGCACGTCGCGCAGCTTGGGCCAGTTGTACTGGATGTTCTGGCGCGTGGTGAAGTGGCCGTAACCTTTGTCCCACTTCTCGGCCAGCAGAGCCAGTTGGCGCATCTGGGCGCTGTTGAGCGTGCCATAGGGGATGGCCACCCGCAGCATGTAAGCGTGCAGTTGCAGATACAGGCCGTTCATCAGGCGCAGGGGCTTGAACTCGTCCTCGGTCAGTGATCCGTCGATGCGGCGTTCGACCTGGGCGCGGAACTGCTTGTTGCGCTCGGTCAGGAAGGCTTTGTCAAACTCGGAGTAGCGATACATGGTCTGGCTGTCCTTTTTGCAGCCCCGGAGCCCGGGGCCTTTTTACGGGGAGAGAGGGGCCTGAGGTCAGGCCCGGGGCTGCGGGGAAGTTTCCTGTTTGCCGTGAGCATAGTTGGACGGGCCGGTGCGGCGGAAGTCTTCCCGGAAATGGGTGGGTTCGGGACCGTTTTCGCCGGCGACGGCGTCGGCCAGATAGGCACCGACGATCTTGTCCACCTGCCGCTGCGCGTCCAGCAGACGCAGTTGCGCGTGGGCTTCGTCGGTGATCAACTCGGCCTCGCGCAGATCGCGCGACCAGCGGTCATCGGCGGTCAGATAGATCACGTCGCCTTCCAGCAGATCGTTGGCGGTGACGACTTTGGGGGTAAAAGCGCGGGCCATCAGGCGTGCTCCTTCTTCAATTCGGTTGCGGCCCGGACCGCGGCGCGCGGGGCAAGGCCGTAGAACATCAGGGTAGGGCCGGTCATTCCGGCCTGGGACAGGTCGGACGCCAACCGGTCCAGCGTTGTTTCCAAAATCCGCTGATCGGGGCGCGAGGCGTTTTCGATCAGGGTGACGGGCGTGGCCCGGTCGGCGCCGTGCATGAGCAGGCGACCCTGGATGAAACGGGCGGATTTCTTGCCCATGTAGATCGCGGCCACCGACCCCGGACGCGCCAGCGCGGCCCAGTCGTGGTCGGCAAAGCCTTGCATGTCGTGCCCGGTCAGGAACCGGACCGACGAATTGCGGCCCCGGCGCGTCAGGCTCTGCCCGATGCCGGCGGCCGCCGCCGAGGCGGCGGTGATGCCGGGAATGATGGACCAGGAAATGCCTGCCGCGTCCAGCGCTTCGATTTCCTCGTCCAGGCGGCCAAAGACGGTGGCGTCCCCGGATTTCAGGCGCACCACGCGCTGCCCTTCCAGGGCCAGTCGCACCAGAAGTGCGTCGATGTCCTCTTGCCGCCACGAGGGGCCGAAACCGGCCTTGCCCACGTCGATCAGCCGGGCCGAGCGACCGGCGATCTGCAGAATGGCGTCGCTGATCAACCGGTCGTGCAGCACCACGTCGGCCCGGTCGAACGCGGCCAGAGCCTTGACCGTCAGCAGGTCCGGATCACCGGGGCCGGCGCCGACGAAATCGACATGGCCGGTCTTGGGGGCTGTGTGCGTCTGTTGCATCTGGGCGGTCCGCCGGTAGTTTGACTTGATCCTCAATATAGGAAATATTCCCTGATGGACGCCAGATTGCGCGACAAATAAGGACAAATGTTCCCAAAGGCTCGCCATTCGGGACGTGGGTTTCGAAACGAAAGGAAAATTGGAATGTCGGTGCGAATAGACGACATGGATCGGAAAATTCTGGCCGAGCTGCAGCGCGATGCCAGCCAGTCGCTGGACGAAATCGCGGCGCGCGTCGGCAGTTCGAAGACGCCGGTCTGGAATCGAATCCGCAAGATGAAGGGCACCGGGATCATCGGGCAGCAGACCGTTCTGCTGGATGCCGAGGCTTTGGGGTTCGAGGCCACGTTCTTCGTGCTGATCCGCACCTCGGAGCACGAGGCCGACTGGCAGCGCAAGTTCCTCAAGGCCTTGCGGGACCGTCCCGAAGTGCAGGAGGCGCACCGGCTGGCGGGCGATATCGACTATATCCTGAAGGTGCGGGTCAGGAACGCGCGCGCCTATGATGCGTTCTATCAGGCGCTGATTTCCGAGGTGCGGGTCTACAACGTCACCGCCCTGCTTTCGATGGAAGAGATCAAGTCGACCACAATGCTGCCCCTTAACGCGCTGGCAGAGGCCTGATCAGACCCGCACCATCAGCCGTTGCAACCCGTGGAAGTGGTAGCTGTTGGAATAAACCGGCGGTTCGGCCAGGTGCAGGCCGGGGCAGCGGTCGAAAAGGATGGGCAGGGCGATGCGCATTTCCAGCCGCGCCAACGGCGCGCCGACGCAGAAATGCAGGCCGCCGCCAAAGCTGGTGTTGGTCTGGATCTCGCGTGTGGGGTCGAACCGGTCGGGGTCGGCCCAGACCGAAGGGTCGCGATTGGCCGCTCCCAGCAGCAGCGCCACCTCGTCGCCGCGGGAAAAGCGGTGACCGAATACCTCAAAATCCTCGTAGGCGTACCGGGTGAACATGTGCAGAGGCGGGTCATAGCGCAGGATCTCCTCGACCGTGGTGTCGATGCGGTCGGGTGTCAGCGCCTCGGCCCCGGTTCCTGTCTCCAGCAGGGTTTTCACGCCGTTGCCCAGCGAATGCACGGTTGCCTCGTGACCGGCATTCAGCAGCAGGATGCAGGTGGCGATCAGCTCATCGCGCGAGAGTTTCTCGCCATCCGCCTCGGCCGCGATCAGCCGGGTGATCAGGTCGTCGCGCGGGTCCGAGCGGCGCCGATCCACGTAGTCGTTCAGAAACGCGGTGAACGCGCCGGATGCACGGGCGGCGGCGTCCTCGGTCTGGCGCGTGCGGCTGGCCTGATACATGGCCACCATCGCGTGCGACCAGTCCAGCAGTTGCGGCGCCATGGTTTCGGGCACGCCCAGCAGGCGGCAGATCGTGATTACCGGAACCTGGGTGCAATAGGCATCCAGCAGGTCGAAGGGCGCATCCGGGAAGGCGTCGATCAGGTCATGGCACAGCCGTTCGATATCGGACGCCAGCGCGGTGATCGCCCTTGAGGTGAAGGCGCGCAGCACCAGTGACCGCAGGCGGGTGTGGCGGGGCGGCTCGGCCTCGAGCAGCGAATGCGCCTCGACTGCGCGCCAGGGCGCAAGGTGGTCCGGGCCCGTGGTGGCCTGTTCGGGGGGCACCTCACGCCCGAACCGCCGGTCGCGCAGCAGGGCTTGCACGGCGGCCTGAGACACTGCGGCCGGCATGTCATATTCGGGCCAGTACACCAGATCACCGTGTCTCCGCGCGGCGTGGTAGAACGCATAGGGGTTCTGCACGAAGGTCGGGTCGGTGGGGGCTTGCGACAGGATGATCATGGCCGACAGACTTGCCATGAGCCTTCGTGAATGCAAGACCCTTTACCATGCAAAGGCTTCTTGTTCCGGTCGGGTTTCTGTTGGCGGTCGCGCTGTTGGCGGCCGGGGTGTGGTCCTACGGCTATCGCCAGGCCCTGTTTCAGCTGAGCGAAAAAGCGCAGGCCGATCTGGAACTGGCCTCGGACCGTCTGAGCTCGCAGTTGCAGGTGTTTCAGGAGCTGGCGGTTCTGATGGCCGAACATCCGGCGCTGCGCGATCTGGAAACCGAGGCCGACCGGGCCGCCGCCCGGGCGCTGCTGCTGGAGGTTGCCGACAAGTCCTCGGCGGTGGATGTGATCTTTGCGGATACCTCGGGTCGCGTGCTGGCCGCGGCGCAGGACGTGGTGGGGGGCAACGTGGCTGGCCACCCGGCATTTCGGCGCGCGATGCAGGGCGCCCTGGGCAGCGCGCATGGCGTGCTGGGCGAGACCGGGAACCGGATCTATTCCTACGCCGCGCCGTCCTTCGCGCCCGACGGACGGGTCAGCGGCGTGTTGATGGTGATTGCCGATGTCGAGGACGTCGAACGCACCTGGCGCGGCAGCACCGAGGCAGTGTTCTTCGTCGACCGGTCGGGGCAGGTTTTCATCACCAACCGGTCCGAGCTGCTGTTCTGGTCCCGACCAGCGGGCGAGGTGGGACTGCGGCCCCCGGGTCAGCCGGCGGGGGACTTCCGGTCCACCCGGGTCGGGCCGCATGAATTGTGGACCATCGGGTGGGGGCCGTATCTGCCGCGCCGCGCTCTGCACCTGACACGGGATCTGCCGGTGATCGGCATGACCGGAGAAGTGCTGATGGATGTCGCGCCCGCCCGCCGGCTTGCCACCTTGCAGGCGGCGGCTGTCGCGGCGATCTGCCTGGCCTTCGGGGCCTTGCTGTTTCTGGCCACCGAGCGTCGCCGGACCTTGGCGCAGGCCAATGCCGTGCTGGAAAGCCGCGTGGCCCAGCGTACACGCGCGCTGACGGCAGCGAACGCCGCCCTGCGCCGCGAAGTGGCCGAAAGGCAGGAGGCCGAAGCCGCGTTGAAACGGGCGCAATCCGATCTGGTCCAGGCCGGCAAGCTCAGCGCGCTTGGCAAGATGTCGGCGGGCATCAGCCACGAACTGAACCAGCCGCTGATGGCGATCCGCCAGTTCGCCGACAATGGCGCTGCCTTTCTGGCCCGGGGCAATACCGAAAAGGCGCGCGAAAACCTGGGCCGGATCGCGGACATGGCCGCGCGAATGGCGCGTATCATCAAGAATTTGCGGGCCTTTGCGCGCAATGAAAGCGAGCCGATGGGCAAGGTCGATCTGGTGCAGGTGTTGAACACCGCCGTCGAGCTGACCGAAAGCCGCCTGAAATCCGATGGCATCGCCGTAGAGTGGCACCCGCCCAATACACCCGTTCCGGCCTGGGGCGGCGAGGTGCGGCTGGTTCAGGTTTTCGTGAATCTCATCAACAATGCCGCCGACGCCATGGAGGGCCGCGACCGGCGGCAGCTGACCATCACCCTTGACCGGGCCGAGCGCATCCGGATTGGCATCCGCGACACCGGTCCCGGCATCGCCGACCCCGACCGCGTGTTCGAGCCGTTCTATACCACCAAGACGGTCGGCTCGTCCGAGGGGATGGGGTTGGGTCTGTCCATCTCGTACGGTCTGGTGCAAAGCTTCGGTGGCGAGATTCGCGGCGCCAACACCGAGGATGGTGCCGAATTCACCGTCGAACTGGAACCGTTCGAAAAGGAAGCCGCCGCATGATCCGCTCGGTTTTGCTGGTCGATGATGACGCCGCCGTGCGCGAAGCCCTGGCCCAGACGCTGGAACTGGCCGAACTGACGGTCATTCCGGCGGGGTCGTTCGTGGCCGCCAAGGACCATATCCAAGCCGGCTTTCCCGGCGTGATCCTGTCCGACATCCGCATGCCGGGGCGCGATGGGTTTCACCTGCTGGCGCATGCCCGGTCGGTCGATCCCGACCTGCCGGTGATCCTGCTGACGGGCGAGGGCGACATACCCATGGCGGTGCAGGCCATGGGGCAGGGGGCGTTCGACTTTCTGGAAAAACCCTGCGCGGCGGCAGATCTTCTGGCGGTGCTGGATCGGGCCTTTGCCAGACGGGCCAAGGTGCTGGCAGAACGCCGGGCAAAACGCGAGTTGGAAAAGGGCGACCCGGCCGCGCGGCTTCTGTTCGGACACTCGCCGCAGGCCGAGGACCTGCGTGCCCGCGTGCGCAGCGTGGCCCCGACCCAGGCCGAGGTTCTGGTGACTGG
The DNA here is from genome assembly GCA_000161775.1 of Ruegeria lacuscaerulensis ITI-1157. Taxonomy (GTDB): domain Bacteria; phylum Pseudomonadota; class Alphaproteobacteria; order Rhodobacterales; family Rhodobacteraceae; genus Ruegeria; species Ruegeria lacuscaerulensis. Next base: position 2,881,395 of record GG704596.1, on the reverse strand, counting down.
CCCGCCAGGCAGCGGGATTTCCAAGGTTGCCGAGGTGGTACACCTGATGTCGCCCCGCGCGCAGGGGCCGTTCGTCAAGCGCCCGGCGGCCGGGCTGACGGCGCAGAACCTTCGGCAGGTGGCGGGGGATGCGGCCGGTGGTTCGCTGTTTCTGGACGAGGTGTCGGCCATGCCCGAGGCCACGCAATTCGCCACGCTCGACCTGATCGAGGCGGGCGCAGGGGTGCGCATCATCGCCGGCACGACAGCCGATCTTGCGGCCTTGGTGGCCGAGGGCCAGTTCAACGCCGATCTGTTTTATCGGCTGGACGTGATGCGGGTTCGTGTCCCGTCGCTCGCGGAACGCCCCGAGGACATCCCGGTGATCTTTCGCCATTATGTGGCCCAGGCGGCCGAACAGGCCGGGATCGCCGCGCCCGAGGTCACGCCCGAACACCTGGCCTCCCTGATGGCGCGTGACTGGCCGGGAAACGCCCGGTCGCTGATGTCGGCGGCCATGCGTTTTGTCCTGGGCATGCCCGAGGAGGTGGCGACGGCAGCCGATCTGGGCCTGGCCGAGCAGATGGCGCGGGTCGAGCGGTCGCTTTTGATCGCGGCGCTGGGGCGGCACAACGGCAAAGCCTCGGAGGCTGCGCGGTCGCTGAAGCTGCCACGCAAGACCTTCTATGACAAGCTGACGCGCTACGGCATCCGCCCCGAGGACTATCGCCGCTAGGCCGCGCCGATTCGCAGGCGATTCGGGGGGTGTGCGGTTTTTCGCACACGGGACCAGCTTGATGTGCGGTTTTTCGCACAAAGATCGACGGCCGGTCAGACAGGCATGTGAAATGCGTTTTTTAAACCGTTGGCCCAAAGGGAAAAAAATCAAAATCCGCATAAAATTGCCGAAACGTTGATTGGCCGCGTCCGATTCGCTTCACTTCTGCGCATCTGGCGCTCGGAAGGGTGCCAACGGAGGTTTCAATAACGTCTGGGAGGACATCAACATGAAATTCCTTGCAACAGCTGCAACCGCTCTGGCCCTGTCCGTGACCGCGACGGCCGGCTTCGCCCAATGCGATGATGGCGAGATCGTCGTCAAATTCGCGCATGTGACCAACACCGACAAGCACCCCAAGGGGATCGCCGCCTCGCTTCTGGAAAAGCGCGTGAACGAGGAAATGGACGGCAAGATGTGCATGGAGGTCTATCCGAACTCCACGCTCTACAATGACGACAAGGTGCTCGAGGCGATGTTGCAGGGCGATGTGCAGCTGGCCGCGCCCTCGCTGTCGAAATTCGAGAAGTTCACCAAGCAGTTCCGTCTGTTCGACCTGCCGTTCATGTTCAAGAACATCGACGCGGTGGATGCATTCCAGGCCTCCGAGGCCGGGCAGGCGATGAAGGACAGCATGCAGCGCCGCGGCCTGCAGGGCTTGGCCTTCTGGCACAACGGCATGAAGCAGATGTCGGCCAACAAGCCGCTGATCCTGCCCAGCGATGCCGAGGGTCTGAAATTCCGCGTGCAGTCGTCTGACGTGCTGGTGGCCCAGATGGAAGCCATCGGCGGCAGCCCGCAGAAGATGGCCTTTTCAGAAGTTTACGGTGCCCTGCAGCAGGGTGTCGTGGATGGACAGGAGAACACCTGGTCGAACATCTACGGCAAGAAGTTTTTCGAGGTGCAGGACGGCATCACCGAAACCAACCACGGCATCATCGACTATCTGGTCGTTACCTCGGTGGACTGGCTGGACAGCCTGGAACCGGAGGTGCGTGAGCAGTTCCTGACCATCCTTGCCGAGGTGACCGAGCAGCGAAACAAAGAGTCGTTCGCGGTCAACGAGCAGGCCAAGCAGGCGATCATCGACGCCGGCGGCACCATCCGCCAGCTGACGCCCGAACAGCGCCAGGCCTGGGTCGACGCGATGAAGCCGGTCTGGGAGAAGTTCGCCGGTGACGTCGGTCAGGACAAGATCGACGCGGCACAGGCCATCAACGCCGGGTTCTGATCCGGCCGCGCCCGGCCCCTTGGCAACCGGCGCGTTGCCGAGGGACGGGCAGGGCGGGCCCGCCGGCCCGCCGCCAATTCTCTCAATGATAAACGTGGGGACAGAGAGATGTCTGGTGCGAAATCCGGCCCGACCGGGCTGGTCGACCATATCGAGGAAACCCTGATCGCGGCGCTGCTTGGCCTGATGACGGTGGTGACTTTCGCCAATGTGATCGCGCGGTTCGTGTTCAACTCCAACATCTTGTGGGCGCTGGAGCTAACCGTGTTCGCCTTTGGATGGCTGGTGCTGTTGGGGGCATCCTACGCGGTCAAGAAACATGCCCATCTGGGCGTGGACGCGATCCTGAACATGCTGGCACCGGGGCCGCGCCGGATCATGGCGCTGATCTCGGTGGGGTTCTGCCTGGTTTTCTCGCTGCTGATGCTGAAAGGGGCGTATGACTATTGGGCGGTGTTTGCCGACCTGCCGCCGACCTCGGGGCGTTGGTTCCCGACCGGGTTCGATGAGACCGCGCGCAGCCAAAGCTTCTATGAGGTGGACGACATTCCCATGGTCGCGCCACTGCGGTTCCTGGAAGACCTCATAAACTATGGCGAGCATTACGAAAAACTGCCCAAGGTCGTGCCCTATCTGGTGCTGCCGGTATCGATGTTGCTGCTGGTGATCCGGTTCGCCCAGGTGGGCGTGCAGATCTGGCGCGGTGAAACCGACCGTCTTGTGGCCAGTCACGAGGTCGAGGACGAAATCGAAGAAGTCCGGGCCCAGCAGGGAGAGCATGACTGATGGACGTTGTCTTTCTTTTCTCGATGGTCGTGGGGCTGCTGCTGATCGGTGTTCCGATCGCGGTGGCGCTTGGCCTCAGCTCGACCCTTTTCCTGCTGATCTATTCCGACAGCTCGCTGGCCTCGGTCGCGGCCACGTTGTTCGAAGCCTTCGAGGGGCATTTCACCCTTCTGGCGATCCCGTTCTTCATCCTGGCCTCGTCCTTCATGACGACCGGCGGGGTGGCGCGGCGGATCATCCGGTTCTCGATCGCCTGCGTGGGGCACCTGCCGGGCGGTCTGGCAATCGCGGGCGTGTTCGCCTGCATGCTGTTCGCGGCCTTGTCGGGCTCGAGCCCCGCAACGGTGGTTGCCATCGGTTCCATCGTCATCGCCGGGATGCGGCAGGTGGGCTATTCGAAGGAGTTCGCCGCCGGCGTCATCTGCAACGCGGGCACGCTGGGCATCCTGATCCCGCCGTCGATCGTGATGGTCGTCTATGCCGCCGCCGTCGAGGTGTCAGTGGGCCGGATGTTCCTTGCCGGCGTCATTCCGGGCTTGTTGGCTGGGCTGATGCTGATGGTGACGATCTATGTCATGGCCAAGGTCAAGAACCTGCCCAAGGGCGACTGGCTGGGCTGGGGCGAGATCTTTGAATCGGCGCGCGAGGCGGCCTGGGGCCTGTTCCTGATCGTCATCATCCTGGGCGGCATCTATGGCGGGATCTTCACCCCAACCGAGGCCGCGGCGGTGGCGGCTGTCTATGCCTTCTTCATCGCCAGCTTCGTCTACAAGGACATGGGGCCGCTGAGCACTGCGGAGGGGCAGCAGAACGACTCGCTTCTGAAAAAGCCCCATGCGCTGATCACCGCCTTTTTCCATCCCGATACCAAGCACACGTTGTTCGAGGCCGGCAAGCTGACGGTGACGCTGTTGTTCGTCATCGCCAACGCGCTGATCCTGAAGCATGTGCTGACCGACGAGCAGGTGCCGCAGCATATCGCCAATGGGATGTTGTCCGCGGGGCTGGGGCCGGTGACCTTCCTGATCGTGGTGAACGTGATCCTGCTGATCGGGGGGCAGTTCATGGAGCCCTCGGGCCTGCTGGTCATCGTGGCGCCACTGGTGTTCCCGATCGCCATCGAGCTGGGCATCGACCCGATTCACCTGGGGATCATCATGGTGGTCAACATGGAGATCGGGATGATCACGCCGCCCGTCGGTCTGAACCTGTTCGTCACCTCGGGCGTCGCAGGCATGCCGATGATGAGCGTGGTCCGCGCCGCGCTGCCCTTCCTGGCGGTGCTGTTCGTGTTCCTGATCATGATCACCTACATCCCGTGGATCTCGACGGTGCTGCCGAACACCTTCATGGGCCCCGAGATCATAACGAACTAGCCGGAAAGATCCGATTCGAACCGGTGCGCCGGTTCGGATCCCTCAGGCCGGGTCGCCGTATTTCGCCAGATAGTCCGCGACCCACCGGATGCCTCCGTAGGCCCGCCGCCGACGTGCGCCCCAGGATCCGATGTCGTCGTTGACAAGTTCATCGGGATTGGGCCGGCCGTTGAAGATCACGATCTTGGGACGCCGGGGCAGGTTCCGGTAGGGTTTGTAGATCAGGCCGAACGGCCAATAGGGCACCAGGTGGATCAGGCCGATGCACCAGTTCTTGGGGAAGCACCGACGCCTGTAGGCCAGGGCCGAGATATAGTTCTGGTCGTTTTCGTATTTCGGCAGATGGGTGTCGCCGTCAAACTCGTCGAACAGGTGATATTGCTGGGACGGGACAAAGCCCACCACGGATGAATTGCCACGGGTGACCTTGTTCATCAGCCACGGCACGAGATCCCAGAAACCGGCCGGTATCATCCGCCAGACGAAGCCGCGGAATTTGGGCATCAGATACAGCCCGCCCTTGTCCAGCGTCATCTGGAATAGCGGGTCGAGGTCGCCGGTGATCAGCAGGTCGAGGTCCAGAAACAGCGCCGCATCGTATTGGCCGACGATCCGGCAGTCGAACATCTGCAGCTTGGGCCATTTTCCATGCGCCCAAAGCGGGCGGTCCAACTGGGGAAAGGCAAAGGGCTGCCGTTTGATGCCGGGCTCGAGCCCCGAGAAATCATCGGAAATGCAGATGAAATCGTGCTCTATCGACAGGTTGTCCTGAACCGCCCGGTACAGCAGGTTGACGTATTCGGGGCCATAGACATTGCCCCATTTCATGCAGATGACACAGACTTTCATGTTTCCGGCCCCGGATTTGAGGTGATCGCACGGCCAAGCCGGCATTCGATTGGCGGCAGATGGGTCAGGCCTGTTCGAGCGCCGAGATGATGCCCGAGAAATCCTGAGCTTTCAGGCTGGCCCCGCCGACCAGTGCTCCATCCACGTTGGATACGCCAAAGATGCCGGCCGCATTTTCAGGCTTGACCGACCCGCCGTACAGAATGCGGACCGAGCGCCCTACGCCCTCGCCGAAACGGCGTTCCAGCCGGGCGCGGATGAAGTCATGTACCTCGCCGATCTCGTCCAGTGTCGGCACCTTGCCGGTTCCGATCGCCCAGATCGGCTCGTATGCCACCACCAGGTTTTCTCCGGTGGATTGATCGGGGATCGAGCCAGACAACTGGCCGCCGATGATGTCCAGCGTGTTGGAGGCCTCGCGTTGTTCGAGGCTTTCTCCGACGCAGATGATTGCAACCAATCCGGCATCCATCGCGGCACGGGCCTTGGCACGGACATCCTCGTCCTTCTCGCCATGGTCTTCGCGCCGCTCGGAGTGGCCGAGGATCACGTGCGTTGCGCCGGCATCCTTCAGCATTTCCGCGCTGATGTCACCGGTATGCGCGCCTGATGCCTCGGCATGGCAATCCTGGCCACCGACCGCAACACCGGTTCCCCGGACAGTTTCCGAAGCCCGATGCAGCAATGTGGCAGGCGGGCAGATCAGGATATCGACTTTTGGTGCCGGATGCATTTGCACCAGCGCCGCAAGCTCGGACAGCGAGGCCCCGGTTCCGTTCATCTTCCAGTTGCCGGCCGCCAGTTTGCGTCGCATCTCGATGTCTCCCTGATCCGTCGATTTGTTTCTTCCAGTTAGCACCGCGGCGACGCCGTGACAATTCCGGTTGCAGCAGCGCAGCTTCGGCGGCAAGCTATTGTCGTTCAAACACTTGGCGCGCACATGATCGACAATCTGGACCTGGAGAAACTTGATCGCAGAGAGCCTGACGAGTTGACTCGGCTGGCGGAGGCTGTCGGGCAGGTCGGGTTTCTGACGGTTTCGAATACGGGGTTGTCGGAAGACCGCGTACGAGAGGTCATCGAAACCTACAGAGCTTTCTTTCACCTGTCCGTTGAACAGAAACAGGCGGCCGACATGGCGCGGACCGGATCGAACCGGGGCTGGGGTGCACCGCTGTCCGAACAGGTTGACCCGAATGCAAATCCGGATTTCAAGGAAGTGTTCGATTGCGGATATGAATTGCCGCCGGGCAATTCTTATGCCGCGCGTGGTTTGAGCGTCTATGCCCCCAATCTTTGGCCCGCGCAGCCGCCCGAATTTCGCAGCATCATTCAAGCCTATTACGGTGATGCCTGCGCGGTGGCGATGCGTTTGCTGCGCGCCATCGCCGGTGCCCTCGGTCGCGATCCTGCCAGTTTCGATCAGGCATTTGACACGCCGATGGCCTTGTTGCGGGGCAACTATTATCCCAGGCGCCCGGACTGGGCGGGCGAGAAGGATTTCGGCATCGCCGCGCATACCGACTATGGCTGCCTGACTCTTCTGACCACCGACGGTCAGCCCGGGCTTGAGGTTCAGATGCCCGGGGGCGAATGGCAACCGGTGCAGGCTGACCCCGGCGTTTTCATCATCAATTTCGGGGAAATGCTGGAATTCTGGACGGCGGGGCGCGTCAAGGCCACGATGCACCGCGTCAAGGGCGGTCGGGATGAGCGGATCTCGGTTCCGCTGTTCTTCAACCCGTCCTACGACACCAATGTCGCGCCGCCCGGTTCAGGCAGGACGATCAGCGCCGGGGAACACCTGACCCGGCGCTTTCAGGAAACCTATCTGCATCTGAAACAGAACACTTAGTTCTGCTGGGCCAGCGACTCGTCGAACTTGATCGATTCGCCGCAGCCGCAGGCATCGACTACGTTGGGGTTCTTGAACTTGAACCCCGATTCCAGCAGCGTGGTTTCATAGTCGATTTCCGTGCCGAACAGGAACATCTGAGCCATGGGCGCAATCATCACCCGGGCGCCGTCCTGTTCGACGACCTCGTCATTCGGGTCGGCCTGGTCGACATATTCCATCGTGTATTCCATGCCGGCGCAACCGCCTTTCTTGACGCCGATGCGCAGACCGGCATGGCCGCCCGACTTCATGAGCCGAACGATCTGTTCGGCGGCCTTCGGGGTGATTGTCACGGCTTGTTTGCCGGGAATGCCAAACATGATGTTCTCCGTATTCGCGCGTTGCATTCAATCTAGGGCCGCAAGGGCCCAGGCTCAAGCCGGGCCGGTGGTTTCGTGTCTTTTTCTGCAGGGCGCGCGCGGCACATGCCGAGATTGCCCGTGGCCGGCAGTTCTTTAAGGCGGTGCGGTGTGATCGCGCCACCGCTTTGGGACAGGGGGGCGGAAATGACACGATCCACATTCACACCGATCCTGTGCTGCGTTGTCGCGGCCTGACTGCCTTGCCGGTCATGGGTGAACCGGCCAGGCATCCGGTCAATTGCGCCACCGCCAAGGGCGATCTGAGAGCCATTGCCGCCGAACGGAAACACGCCCAGACCCAGCAGGCCGAAAACATTGCGGCCATCACGCCAGCCGGCGCCTTGCTGGGGCTGGTTGCGGGGACCGAGCAGAAAAGGCTGAAGATGCTGTCGGGCGAATATCTCGAGAAGCTGGACGCCCGCGCCGCCGAAATCAAGGCAGCCTGCGGTTCGAAATGACGAAGGCAGGCCATGAATGACAGCCGTGCCGTGCTCCTAGAGCGACCCGAGACAAAGGGCGTTACATGAAACCCAATTCCAGGCGGGCCTCGTCCGACATCATTTCCATGCCCCAGGGCGGTTCCCAGGTCAGTTCGACGTCCACTTCCTTGACCCCGGCCACGGGCTCGATCGCCTCGACCACCCAGCCCGGCATGTCGCCGGCCACGGGGCAGCCCGGAGCGGTCAGCGTCATGATAACCTTGACCGCGTTGTCGTCGCTGATCTCGATCGTGTAGATCAGACCCAGATCATAGATGTTCACTGGAATTTCAGGGTCATAGACGGTCCGGCAGGCCTCGACCACGGACTCGTACAGAGGATGCTCGACGGTAGAAGGCGCAATCAATGGGGTGCCTTCCAGCTGTTCGCTTGGGTGGGTCATGGATGCCTCGGGTTGTTACCTGAGCAATTATATAGGGAAAGCCGCCGCCAGCGTCCAGAGGCGGATGGCGCCCGGGGAGCGGGCGCCAAAGCCGTTATTCGTTGATATCGCGGTCAAAGGTCTTCACCTGGCCGTGCGGCAGGGCAAACATGCGCCGCAGGACCAGCCAGGCGATCAGGGACAGCGCTGCGAAGATCAGCAGCAGCACGGCCAGGCCCGGGGCAACGCCGGGGATCGCCAGCAAAAGCCCCGTGATGGCCGCCCCGATCGCGAAGCCCAGGAAGATGAACCCGGGCAGGGCGACTTCGAGGATGCCCAGCACCAGCGCCGCCGCCAGCCAGAGCCACCAGGTGAGCCAGAACGGGTCGGCCATCACTTGCCCCCTTTCAGCATGTTGAAGGCGTTGCCAAAGGCTTCGAGCGCATTGGCTGGCACCACGATCGTCTGGCTGCCGGCGCCTTTGCCGAGCGCGTTGAGGGCTTCGACTTGTTTCAATGCCACTTGATACTGGGCCGCTTCCAGACCGTTGGCCTGGATCGCCTTGGCGACCACCTCGGTGGCATAGGCCTCGGCTTCGGCCTGAATGCGGCGGGCCTTGGCGGTCTGCTCGGCGGCGTAAAGCTCGGCGTCGGCTTGCAGTTCAACGGCGCGCTTCTGGCCCTCGGCCTCGGTCACCTGGGCGCGGCGGGCGCGTTCGGCGTTCAACTGCTGCAGCATCGCGTCGCGGGTGGCCTGGTCAAGGTTCACGTCCAGAATCTCGGCCCGGGTCACCTCGATGCCCCAGTCATCGACGGCGGTTTCAACGCTTTCCTGGATGCGCTCGATCAGCTGTGCGCGGTTCGACTGAACCTCGTCCAGATCCATCTTGCCGATCTCGGCGCGCACGATGCCGGCCACGGTGGTGGCAATGGCACCATCGACGTCGCGGATGCGATACACGGTCTTTTCGGGTTCCAGAATGCGGTAGAAGACAGACGTGTCGATCTGTACCAGAACGTTGTCCTTGGTGATGGCGTCCTGCGTGGCGTTGGGAAGCTGGCGCTCGAGGATCGAGATCTTGTGGCGCGCAACATCCAGAAACGGGACGATGAAATTGATGCCGGGGCCCAGCACCGAATGCAGGCGCCCGAACCGTTCGACCACGTATTTTTCGGATTGCGGTACGATCTTTATGCCCTTCAGGATGACGGCGACGATCAGGACCGCCGCCAGAAGGTAAATGATGTTGGATGAAAGCAGTCCGATAATCTGGTCTTCGGTCATGTCTGTCCTCTTTTATTGTGTACGACTGTATACATTTGGGGATTGAGTCGCTCGATTTCAACTCTGGTATGGCGGGAACGGCGGTGGAAACCCAAGGCGAAATCTTGCTGTGCACCGCCGATTTTCTGGTTTGTGACCGCTTTGCATCCGGAATTGGTTGCGCTATCGGGGCCGGATGAAACTGATCATCGACACCGACCCGGGCATCGACGACGCGATGGCCATTGCCTATGCCGCCGCTGCGCCGGAATTCGACCTGGTGGGGCTGACCACCGTATTCGGCAACACGCATGTGGAGCAATCCAGCCGTAACGCCCGCTATCTGGCGCACCGGCTGGGCCTGGACGTTCCGGTTGCCTCGGGGGCAGGCGTCGCGCGTGGTGCCGCTGGTCATGTGCCCTCGCGCCATGTTCACGGCGACGAGGGGTTTGGCGACCTGACCGAGATCCCCGAGATCGGGCAGAACCACGGTCTGCCGGCGGCGGAATTCCTGGTGGAGATGGCTCGCCGGCACGGCAAGGATTTGACTGTCTGCGCGGTAGGGCCGTTGACCAACATCGCCGACGCGATGCGGCTGGACCCGGATTTTGCAGGCAATATCGGGCAGTTGGTCATCATGGGCGGGGCGGTGTTCTGCCCCGGCAACATCAACGCCCATGCCGAGGCCAACATCTTTCACGATCCCGTTGCGGCGGACGAAGTGTTCTCGACCCCGGCGCCGACGGTTCTGGTGGGGCTGGATGTCACGCTGAAGACGCTGTACCGCGCCGATGATTTCGAGTCGCTGGCCCGAAGTGCCCCGGAAACGGGCGGGTTCCTGCGTGACATTTCCCGGTTCTACCTGAATTTCTACCGCGAGGTGGCGGGGCTGGACGGGTGCGGCCTGCATGACTCGACCGCCGTGATCGCCTGTTCGCACCGGTCGATGTTCGACCTGCACGAAACCGGCTTGCGGGTTGCGCTGGACGGCGAGGCGCGGGGCGCCACCCGGCCCGATCCGACGCGGCCGCCGGTGCTGGTGTGTGCCGACGTGAACGGCGATCAGGTCGTGGATCTGTTCACGCAGCGGGTTGCGACATTGCCCTGACGGGTTGCATTGCGCGCGCCGATCGGGCAAAGCCTGCCCGGTTCAGCGACCCGAGGCGACGACATGACCGAGCGTTTTTCATTCGAACTGAAGGCCACCGACGGCAAGGCCCGCACCGGCGTGATCCACACGCCGCGGGGCGAGGTGCGCACCCCGGCCTTCATGCCCGTGGGCACGGCCGCGACGGTCAAGGCGATGATGCCCGAAAGCGTGCGGGCCACCGGCGCCGACATCCTGTTGGGCAACACCTATCACCTGATGCTGCGGCCCACGGCCGAACGGATCGACCGTTTGGGCGGGCTGCACAAGTTCATGAACTGGGACCGCCCGATCCTGACCGACTCGGGCGGATTTCAGGTGATGTCGCTGGCCGGCCTGCGCAAGCTGACCGAGAAGGGCGTGACCTTCAAATCGCATATCGACGGTTCCAAACACGAATTGACACCCGAGCGGTCGATGGAGATTCAGCGCCTGTTGGGGTCGGACATCGTGATGTGTTTCGACGAATGCCCCGCCTTGCCTGCCGATCGCGATCGGATCGCCGAGTCGATGCGCCTGTCGATGCGGTGGGCCGAACGGTCCCGCGAGGCTTTCGGCGATCGGCCCGGCCACGCGCTGTTCGGGATCATGCAGGGCGGGTTGGAGCGCGACCTGCGCGAGGAAAGCGCCGAGGCGCTGAAGGCCATCGGGTTCGATGGCTATGCCGTTGGCGGCCTTGCCGTGGGCGAGGGGCAGGAGGCCATGTTCGGCTGTCTGGACTATGCGCCCGATTTCCTACCCACCGACAAGCCGCGTTATCTGATGGGCGTGGGCAAGCCCGATGACATCGTGGGCGCCGTGGCGCGCGGGATCGACATGATGGATTGCGTGCTGCCGTCGCGCTCGGGGCGGACGGGGCAGGTGTTCACCCGCCGCGGCGTCGTGAACATCAAGAACGCCCGCCACGCCGACGATCCGCGCCCGCTGGACGAACAGTGCACGTGCCCGGCCTGCTCGAATTACTCGCGCGCCTATCTGCACCATGTTTTCCGCGCCAACGAGATGATCTCGGGCATGCTGCTGACCTGGCACAACCTGCACTATTTTCAGGAGATCATGCAGGGCATGCGCGACGCCATCGCGGCGGGCACCTTCGAGGCTTGGCAGGCCGAATTCCACGCGCAGCGGGCGCAGGGCGACATCGACCCTATCTGACGATGCGCGCCCGGAGATCAAATCCGCAATCAACCCGTTTCGATGCCTTGCAGTCCAGCCGGCCTCGGGTCATTGTGACCCGACAGGTTAGGCGAAAAGGTTGAAACCGGGCGATCCGCGCCCCACCTTTATCGTCGAATGAAGGAGATGGCCAAAGGCTGCCTGCGACAGGGGTCAGCGCCATCTTGCCAATGATAAGGATAGAGCATGCAAGAGCCTCTTAATTCCTCATACCCCGTCCTGCCGCTGCGCGACATCGTTGTGTTTCCGCACATGATCGTGCCGCTGTTCGTGGGCCGTGAAAAATCGGTGCGCGCGCTGGAAGAGGTGATGCAGGACGACAAGCAAATCCTGCTGTCCAGCCAGATCGACCCGGCGGTCGATGACCCGGATACGGACGGTATCTATCGCGCTGGCGTGCTGGCCAATGTGCTGCAGCTGCTGAAGCTGCCCGACGGAACCGTGAAGGTTCTGGTCGAAGGTCAGGCGCGCGTGCGCATCACCGAATTCGTCGATAACGCCGAGTTCTTCGAGGCCCGCGCCGAGTATCTGAACGAAATCCCCGGCGACGTGACCACAACAAAGGCACTGGTGCGCACGGTTGCGGACGAGTTCGAGCGCTATGCCAAGGTGCGCAAGAACATTCCCGAAGAAGCCCTGACCGCCGTCAGCGACACCACCGACCCGGCAAAGTTGGCCGATCTGGTCGCGGGTCATCTGGGCATCGAGGTCGAACAGAAACAGGACCTGCTGGAAACGCTCAGCATCAGCGAGCGGCTCGAGAAGGTCTATGGCCTGATGCAGGGCGAGATGTCGGTTCTTCAGGTCGAGAAGAAGATCAAGACCCGCGTCAAGTCGCAGATGGAGAAGACCCAGCGCGAGTATTACCTGAATGAGCAGATGAAGGCCATTCAGAAGGAGCTGGGCGACGGCGAGGACGGCGCGAATGAGATCGCCGAACTGGAAGCCAAGATCGCCGAGACCAAGCTGTCGAAGGAAGCCCGCGAAAAGGCCGAGGCCGAGCTGAAGAAGCTGCGCAACATGAGCCCGATGTCGGCCGAAGCGACTGTGGTGCGGAATTACCTTGACTGGCTGCTGTCGCTGCCGTGGGGCACCAAATCGCGGGTCAAGAAAGACCTCAGCCGCGCGCAGGAGATCCTGGACGCCGATCACTATGGCCTGGAAAAGGTCAAGGAGCGGATCGTCGAGTATCTGGCCGTGCAGCAGCGCTCGAAGAAGCTGAAAGGCCCGATCATGTGCCTTGTCGGCCCTCCGGGCGTGGGCAAGACCTCGCTTGGGAAGTCGGTTGCCAAGGCCACGGGGCGCGAGTTCATCCGCATCTCGCTGGGCGGCGTGCGCGATGAATCCGAGATCCGCGGACACCGCCGGACCTATATCGGTTCGATGCCCGGCAAGATCATCCAGGCGTTGAAAAAGGCGAAAACCACGAACCCGCTCATTCTGCTCGATGAAATCGACAAGATGGGGCAGGACTTCCGTGGGGATCCGGCCTCGGCCATGCTCGAGGTGCTGGACCCGGAACAGAACAGCACGTTCATGGACCACTATCTTGAGGTGGAATATGACCTGTCGAACGTGATGTTCCTGACCACGTCGAACAGCTACAACATGCCTGGGCCTCTGCTGGACCGGATGGAGATCATTCCGTTGGCCGGCTATACCGAGGACGAAAAGCACGAGATCGCCAAGCGTCACCTGATCCCCAAGCAGGTCAAGAACCATGGCCTGAAAGCCAAGGAGTTCGAACTGACCGACGAGGCGCTGACCGCGATCATCCGCTTCTATACCCGCGAGGCGGGCGTGCGGAACCTGGAGCGCGAAATCGCAAAGGTGGCGCGCAAGGCGCTGACCCGGATCATCAAGAAGGAATCCGAGTCGGTGACCGTGACCGCCGAGAACCTGCACGAATTCCTGGGCGTGCCCAAGTACCGCTATGGTCTGGCCGAACAGGACGATCAGGTGGGCGTGGTGACCGGTCTGGCCTGGACTTCGGTCGGCGGCGATCTGCTGCATATCGAGGCGCTGAAGCTGCCGGGCAAGGGCCGCATGAAGACCACGGGCAAGCTGGGCGATGTGATGAAGGAATCCATCGACGCCGCTTCGTCCTATGTCCGCTCGATCGCGCCCGAGATCGGTGTGAAGCCGCCGCAGTTCGACAAGATCGACATCCACGTGCACGTGCCTGACGGCGCGACGCCCAAGGATGGCCCCAGCGCCGGTTTGGCGATGGTGACCTCGATCGTGTCGGTCCTGACCGGCATTCCGGTCCGCAAGGACATCGCCATGACGGGCGAGGTTTCGCTGCGCGGCAACGCCATGCCCATCGGCGGGTTGAAAGAGAAACTGCTCGCGGCTCTGCGGGGTGGGATCAAAACGGTGCTGATTCCCGAAGAGAACGAGAAGGATCTGGCCGATATCCCGGACAACGTGAAGGAAGGGCTGGAGATCATCCCGGTCAAGCACGTGTCCGAGGTGCTGGAGCGCGCGCTGGTGCGCAAGCCCGAACCGATCGAATGGGATGAGGCTGCCGAGGAAGCCGCGGCAGCCGCTGCCAAGGCGGCTGAATCGGATGTGCCTGCGGCAACTGCGCACTGACGTGAAATCTGAAAATGCCAAAAGGGCGGGTTTTTGACCCGCCCTTTTTGATTCACGCGCTTTTGGATGAGCCTCTGAGGACGTCCCTGGCCGACTTACTTTCGAGAGATTGTCTTTTACCTCAATGGCTTCGCCACCAATGGGTTTTGTTCGGCAACCCGAAGCGCGGTAGCGGCGGAAAGAGAGGATGGTGGGTGATAAGAGATTCGAACTCCTGACATCTTCGATGTGAACGAAGCGCTCTACCACTGAGCTAATCACCCGTGAGGCGGCGTATTACAGCGGTTTCTCGCGGCCTGCAAGGGGTGCCCCGGCAAAAAATGCCGGGGCGCGTTTCTTACAGGCCACCGACGTCCGGCAAGCCTGGCAGCTTGTCGAATACTCCGCGGCGGCCGAACGTTGTTCCGCGGTTATTGCCAAGATTCATGCGAACGCCAATGCCCACGAAGGTCTCGGTCGAATTGCCGCCATCTGCAGAAAACCGCGTTGCGCCGAACTCGCCATAGACCTCGGCCTGATCGGTAAGCGAATAATGAGCGCCCATGGTGAACGTACCGGCGTCCAGAACGCCCACCAGATCGGTCATCAGGTCGTAGCTTGCGTGCAGATCCCAATCATCGTTCAGGGAGGCGGTGCTGGAAATACCGAACAGGATGCCATCCAGGCCCGAGAATCCTTTGACCTCCTGACGGCCCAAGTACCCTTCGATGGTTGCACCGCCGGCATCAAATCCGGCTTCCAGCCCGTAAACGCGCCAATCTTCGCCATCGGTGTTGTCTTGCCCGAAGAACGCACCGAACGAGGCGTTCGGCGCAGCGTGCAGATTCGCGTGAAGCGTGACGTTGGTTCCGTTTTCGCCCAGATCCTGAAAGCGATAGCCACCCAGGTCCAGCTGTAGGCTGAAGCTGCGGTCAAACGCGAGCTCCACGGAGCCATTCAGGTTGTATTTGTCGCCCCAGACGCTGTCTGTAAACGTCGAATAGCCAAGATCCAGATAGCCTCCGGTCACTTCTGCCGAGGTTGCGGCGCCCGCAAGAACAACGGTTGCCAATGCACTGCCGAAAAACAGTTTTGTCACGTTTCTGCTCCGTTTGATTTAAAGATTGAGGCGAGTCCTGAAATATGGGCCGCGCCTGACCGGCGGAATAGGGCACGGTCGGGGCCGCAGCCAGATGTTTCCCGCGAATTGGCCTCGGTGTTGCGAGCGGGCAACGAGCCATACACGTTAAGACGGGCTGGACTGAAATCGCGCCATCGCGGCAACGGACAAATCAGCTATGCGACCGGGGGCGGGCGCGAAGTACGTCCGGAAAAATTTCGCGATCTTCGAAAAAACTTGAAAAGGCCGCTTGACGATGCCGGGGCGTGGCCATAATACACCCCAACGTTCAGCAACGAACGGGCAGCGGGCGGTTGTAGCTCAGTTGGTTAGAGTACCGGCCTGTCACGCCGGGGGTCGCGGGTTCGAGCCCCGTCAACCGCGCCATCGCTGCCAGCCTTTGATCCGGGCAAACGGATCGACATAGACCCTAATGCGCGGTTGTAGCTCAGTTGGTTAGAGTACCGGCCTGTCACGCCGGGGGTCGCGGGTTCGAGCCCCGTCAACCGCGCCATTTCTTCCTCTTGAAAATCATTGAACGGCCAGTGGACATTCGTGTCCAACTTGTGACATGCCATGGGCGCTTTGCGCGGGGCCGGAGGGAATTGTCATGGTCAGCTTGAATCGGGTGGTCATGGCCCGCAGCAGCAAGAAATGGATCCGGCGGTTGAATCCGGGTGCATTGGACTGTGCCGAGATTTCGGGGAAATGGGGCGCCCAGTTCGGGTTTCGTAGCTATACCCAGATCTGGCATCGTCAGCACGATATTTGCAAAGGCCCCCAGATGGATGAGAAGGGGGAGATTCGGCAATTCGATCTGATCCTGGCCAACCAGGTGTGGGAGCATCTGGACCGGCCGTATGAAGCCACTCTGAACGTGCTCGAGATGCTCCGGCCGGGCGGGTATTTCTGGTTGGCCGTACCGTTCTTCATCCCGTTCCACGCGGCTCCGCACGACTGTTCGCGCTGGTCGGCGAGGGGATTGCGCAACCTGTTGACAGAATGTGGATTTGATCCGGAAAGTATAAAGGCCGAACAATGGGGCAACCGTCAGGCGGCCCTGCGCAACCTCGAGCAGGTGTGGCCGCCGGTCTATGACCCCGACTCCGACAGTCTGGAAAACGACCCGGATTTTCCGATCTGCGCCTGGGCCATGGCGAAAAAGCCCGAAGAGGGTTGACCCAGACGGAGAAAATCTGCTCGTTCACACTTTGTTCTAACTTTTCGGTTGGAGACTCGGCAACGCTCGCCTATCTCTAGGACACTTGCGAGTTGGGGGCCTGAATGGCTGAGCTGAAGAACATCGAGGTGCGCGGCGCGCGCGAGCACAACCTGAAAAACATCGACGTGGACATTCCGCGCGATCAGCTGGTTGTTATCACGGGGCTGTCCGGGTCAGGCAAGTCGTCTCTGGCGTTCGATACGATCTATGCCGAAGGCCAGCGCCGCTATGTCGAAAGCCTGTCGGCCTATGCGCGCCAGTTTCTGGACATGATGGAAAAGCCTGATGTTGATCACATCAGCGGCCTGTCCCCGGCGATCTCGATCGAGCAGAAGACCACGTCGAAGAACCCGCGTTCGACCGTGGGAACGGTGACCGAGATCTATGACTATCTGCGCCTGCTGTTCGCGCGCGCAGGCACGCCCTACAGCCCCGCCACCGGGTTGCCGATCGAAGCCCAGCAGGTGCAGGACATGGTCGACCGGATCATGGCGATGGAGGAGGGTACCCGCGGCTATCTGCTGGCGCCCATCGTTCGCGACCGCAAGGGTGAATACAAGAAAGAGTTTCTGGACCTGCGCAAGCAGGGGTTCCAGCGCGTCAAGGTCGATGGTCAGTTCTACGAACTGGACGAGCCGCCGACGCTGGACAAGAAGTTCCGCCATGACATCGACGTGGTCGTCGACCGGATCGTCGTACGCGAGGGGATGGAGACCCGTCTGGCCGACAGCCTGCGCACCGCGCTGGACCTGGCCGATGGCATCGCGATTCTGGAGACCGCTCCGCGCGAGGGCGAGCCCGAGCGCATCACGTTTTCCGAAAATTTTGCCTGTCCGGTCAGTGGGTTCACCATCCCCGAGATCGAACCTCGCCTGTTTTCCTTCAACGCGCCCTTTGGGGCCTGCCCGGATTGCGACGGGCTGGGGGTCGAGCTGTTTTTCGACGAACGGCTTGTGGTGCCCGATCAGACGCTGAAACTGTATGACGGCGCGCTGGCCCCGTGGCGCAAGGGCAAGTCGCCCTATTTCCTGCAGACGATCGAGGCGATCGCGCGCCACTATGAGTTCGACAAGAACACGCCTTGGAAGGACCTTCCGGCGCATGTGCAGCAGGTGTTTCTGTATGGCTCGGGCGATGATGAAATCCAGTTCCGCTATGACGAGGGCGGGCGGGTCTATCAGGTGACCCGCAGCTTTGAGGGCGTGATCCCGAACATGGAGCGCCGCTATCGCGAAACCGACAGCGCGTGGATCCGTGAGGAATTCGAACGGTATCAGAACAACCGTCCCTGCCACAGCTGCGAGGGCTATCGCCTGCGCCCCGAGGCGCTGGCCGTCAAGATTGCCGGGCTGCATGTCGGCCAGGTGGTCGAGATGTCGATCAAAGAGGCTCTGGCTTGGGTCGAGGACGCGCCGAACCATCTGAGCGCCCAGAAAAACGAGATTGCCCGCGCGATTCTGAAAGAGATTCGCGAGCGGCTGGGATTCTTGAATAACGTTGGTTTGGAATACCTTACGCTGTCTCGTTCAAGTGGCACCCTGTCAGGCGGCGAAAGCCAGCGCATCCGGTTGGCCAGCCAGATCGGCTCGGGCCTGACCGGGGTGCTTTACGTGCTGGACGAACCCTCGATCGGGTTGCATCAGCGTGACAATGACCGCCTTTTGGGCACGCTGAAGAACCTGCGCGATCAGGGCAACACCGTGATCGTCGTCGAGCATGACGAGGAAGCCATCCGCGAAGCCGACTATGTGTTCGACATCGGGCCCGGTGCCGGCGTGCATGGCGGACAGGTGGTCAGCCACGGAACACCCGAGCAGATCGCGGCCGATGCGGCCTCGATCACGGGGCAGTATCTGTCGGGGGTCCGGGAAATTCCGGTGCCCGCCGAACGGCGCAAGGGGAACAAGAAAAAGGTAACGGTCGTAAAGGCTTCGGGCAACAACCTCAAAGACGTGACGGCCGAGTTTCCGCTGGGCAAGTTCGTCTGCGTGACCGGTGTGTCGGGCGGCGGCAAGTCAACCTTGACGATCGAGACGCTGTTCAAGACCGCGTCGATGCGTCTGAACGGGGCGCGTCAGACGCCGGCGCCCTGCGAAACGATCAAGGGGCTCGAACATCTGGACAAGGTTATCGACATCGACCAGCGGCCCATCGGGCGCACGCCGCGATCGAACCCGGCCACTTATACCGGCGCCTTCACCCCGATCCGCGACTGGTTCGCTGGTTTGCCCGAGGCCAAGGCGCGCGGCTACAAGCCCGGACGGTTCAGCTTCAACGTCAAGGGCGGGCGCTGCGAGGCCTGCCAGGGCGACGGGGTCATCAAGATCGAGATGCACTTCCTGCCCGACGTCTATGTCACCTGCGAGACCTGCAAGGGCGCGCGCTACAACCGCGAAACGCTCGAGATCAAGTTCAAGGGCAAATCCATCGCTGACGTGCTGGACATGACGGTCGAAGACGCGCAGGAGTTCTTCAAAGCCGTGCCCTCGATCCGCGACAAGATGGATGCGCTGGCCCGTGTCGGGCTGGGCTATATCAAGGTCGGCCAGCAGGCCACGACCCTGTCGGGCGGCGAGGCGCAGCGGGTCAAGCTGTCGAAAGAGCTGGCAAAACGTTCGACGGGCCGAACCCTGTACATACTGGACGAGCCCACCACCGGCCTGCATTTCGAAGACGTGCGCAAGCTGTTGGAAGTGCTGCATGAACTGGTCGATCAGGGCAACACGGTCGTGGTGATCGAACACAATCTGGACGTGGTGAAAACCGCCGACTGGATCATCGACATCGGCCCCGAGGGGGGCGATGGCGGCGGCGAGATCGTGGCGGTCGGCACCCCGGAAGAGGTGGCCGAATGCGAGCGCAGCCACACCGGGCGATATCTCAAGCCGATGCTGAACCCAGAACGCGTGGCGGCCGAATAGGCCGCCTGCGCGTCAGTACAGAATATCCGCCACAGCGCCGATCAGGTTCAGCACTTTGTGCGTATCGGGGTCGATGCTGTAGACGTAGTCGCCCGCGCGAACGTAGTTGCCGCCGCGTTTCAGGCCATAGCGGTACGGATCGTCGATCCAGACATATTCGCGATCAATCCGATCGCCGACCTTGTACCACTTCTTGACCTGGCCGGGCGGTACGCAGGGCACGGCCTTCTTCGCCAACCCGGGCGGGCAGTTGGCAACGGATTTTGCGCCTTTCTGCGGGGCCACGCGCTCGACCGAGAACGTATCCTTGTTCTTTCCCTTGCCTTTGCCGTTGTCAGCCAGCGTCGAGACCGGGGTCAGTGACAGGCCGGCAAGCAGTGCAATATTCAACAGTGTCTTCATGGGCGGTTCCCCTCGGTTCGTCGCGCCGTCATGCCGCTTTTCCCAGTATTTTGGAATGCCCGCCAGAAGTGCAAGCCCTGGGCGGCGAAATGCCGCCCAAGCTCAGCTGCGGCCGCGCTTTTCGAAACGGGGCAGCATGGCCGAGAAATCCATGCCCTTGCCGTCTTCGGCTTCGACGAACTGTTCGTACAGCGCAGTGGCGATCTGGCCCATCGGCGTGTCGGCGTCGGCGCTTTCGGCGGCCTGCTGGCTGAGCCGCAGGTCCTTGAGCATCAGTTCGGCGGCGAAACCGGGCTTGTAGTCGTTGTCGGCAGGCGACTGGGGCCCGACACCGGGGGCGGGGCAATAGGCGTTCATGCTCCAGCTGTAGCCCGACGAGGTGCTGACCACGTCGAACATCTTCTGCCTGTCCAGGCCCAGCTTGTCGGCCAGGGCAAAAGCCTCGCAGGTGGCGATCATGGTGACGCCCAGGATCATGTTGTTGCAGATCTTGGCGGCCTGACCTGCGCCCGCTGCACCGCAATGGACCGCCTTCTGGCCCATGATCTCGAACAGCGGGGCCGCCTTGGCAAAGGCCGCGTCCGAGCCGCCGGCCATGAAGGTCAGCGTGCCTGCGGCCGCGCCACCGATTCCGCCCGAAACGGGCGCGTCCACGGCCAGAAGCCCGGCCTGTTCGGCCTGCTCCGCCACGGCGCGGGCGCTGTCCACATCGACGGTCGAGCAGTCGATGAATACCGCGCCTTTCTCCATGTGCGGAATGATCTGATCGGCCACCGCGCGCAGGATGTCGCCATTGGGCAGCATGGTGATGACCGCCTCGGCGCCGCGGACCGCATCAGTGGCCGTTTCGGCCTTGGTCACGCCTTCGACCGACACGCCCGCGGTGTCGAACCCAGTCAGGTCGTGACCGGCCTTGGCCAGATTGGCCGCCATCGGCGCGCCCATGTTGCCCAGGCCAATGAACCCGATCTTCATGTTTTCACTCCTCCTCGAATGTCAGCGTGTCGGCGCCCAGGGGCATCAGCATCCGTGATACCGCCGTGGCCGGCACGTTCATGTCCGCAAACTGCCATTTCGGGTTGCGGTCCTTGTCGATGATCTGCGCCCGGATGCCCTCCAGAAAATCGCCATGCTCCATCGACCGGAAGGTAAAGCGGTATTCCAGCTCCAGCGCCTTGCGCATGGTCAGGGCGGGTCCGCGCAGGCGGTGCAGCATCTCGATCGCGCAGGCCATGGACAGCGGCGAATTGCGGCCCATCGCCGCGAGCGCGCCGCGCGTGAATTCGGTGTCGCCATTGCGCAGGTCGGTCAGTACGTCGCCCAGGGTTTCACCGCCGAAGAAACGGTCGATGTCGTCCTGCGGCAGGGTGCGGTCCGGGGCAGGGGCGGCGTGTTCAGCCAGCAAATCTGCATTGCCCGAGGCCTCGAGCATCTCGATCATGTCGGGCCATTGCTCCTGCGGGATGAAGTGGTCGGCGAACCCGGCATAGATCGCGTCGCCCGGACCCATGCGCGCGCCGGTGACGCCCAGATATTCGCCCAACCGCCCCGGCGCCAGCGCCAACAGCAGCGATCCGCCCACATCCGGCACCAGCCCGATCGAGCATTCGGGCATCGCGATCTTCGAGCTTTCGCCGACGATCCGGTGCGTGCCGTGGCAGCCGATGCCCACGCCGCCGCCCATGGTGAAGCCCTGCAGGAAGCTGACCACCGGCTTGGGATATTCGAAGATCATCGCGTTCAGGCGGTATTCGTCCCGCCAGAACTTCTGCCCATAGGCATAATCGCCCTTGGTGCCCGTTGCGTACAACTCGGCGATGTCTCCGCCCGCGCAGAAGGCCTTTTCGCCCTCGGCGTCCAGGATGACCAGATCGACCTCGTCATCCTCGCGCCAATTGCGCAGGGCGGTGTCGATGGCCATGCACATCTCGTAGCTCAACGCATTCAGGGCCTTGGGCCGGGTCAGGGTGATCCGGCCGGCGCGGCCCGTGGTGCGGATGTCGATATCGGACATGGAAACCTCAGCGATGGGCGAGCAGTTGCCGGGCGACGATCACGCGCATGATCTCGTTCGTGCCTTCCAGAATTTGATGCACCCGCAGATCGCGCACAAGCTTTTCGATGCCGTAATCGGCCAGATAGCCGTAACCGCCATGCAGTTGCAGGCACTGATCGACCACTTTCGATCCGGTCTCGGTCACGAATTTCTTGGCCATCGCGCAGAATTTGGTGGCGTCGGGCGCGCCCTGATCCAGCTTCCATGCCGCCTGACGCAGGAACGTGCGGGCGGCCTGCAACTCGATCTCCATGTCGGCCAGCCTGAACTGCAGGGCCTGAAACTGATCGATGGTCTGGCCGAAGGCCTTGCGCTCGGACATGTATTGCAGCGTCATGTCCAGCCCCGCCTGTGCCGCGCCCAGCGAACATGAGGCGATGTTCAGGCGCCCGCCATCCAAGCCCATCATCGCGTATTTGAACCCGTCGCCCTCGGTCCCGACAAGGTTTTCGGCCGGGATCTTGCAGTCGTCGAACTGGACCTGCGCGGTGGGCTGGCTTTTCCAGCCCATCTTCTGTTCCAGCGCCCCGAAGCTGAGGCCCGGCGTGCCATCCTCGACATAGACGGTCGAGATCCCTTTGGGCCCGTCGCCGCCTGTGCGCACCATGCAGACATAGGCATCGGAATAGCCGCCGCCCGAAATGAAGGCCTTGGTGCCGTTCAGCGTGTAGCCGTCGTTGGTGCGCTCGGCCCGCGTCTTGAGCGCCGCTGCGTCCGACCCCGAACCCGGTTCCGTCAGACAATAGCTGAGTACCGTGTTCAGGCTCAGAACGTCGGGCATGATGCGCGATTTCAGTTCGTCGCTGGCGAAGCTGTCCAGCATCTTAGCGCACATGTTGTGGATCGACAGAAAAGCCGCGACCGAGGGGCAGGCCATCGACAGCGCCTCGAACACCAGCGTGGCGTCCAGACGGGTCAGGCCCGAGCCGCCGCTTTCTTCGGACACGTAGAGCCCGCCAAAGCCCAGCTCGCCGACCTTTGGCCACAGATCCTTGGGTATGGTGCCCTCGGCCTCCCACTGGCGGGCGAAAGGTGCGATCTGTTCTTGCCCGAACGCGTAGGCCATATCGAAAATGGCCGTCTGTTCCTCGGTCAGCGCGAAATCCATGGCCGGTCTCCCCCTTGTGGCGACGTGAATTGAACGACTGTTTATTTATTGCGCAATCCTTACAGAAATTTTTCACGCGGAGCAAACCCCGTGATGCACATGCGCCGGATTTTGGTGATTGCCAAAAGGCGGGTATGCTGAGCCATTCGTTGGTTTGATCGATCGGATATCCGGATGTCGAATTACAAAATGGCCGTGGTTGCGATACACGGAATGGGCAGCCAGTCGGTCGGGCCGCACCAGCCGTCCTCGGTGCCGACTTTTTCGCGCGACCTGCACGAGCGGGCAGGGAGGCTGCTTGGACAGGACATGAGCATGGTTGCCTGGCATGAAGTGATCTGGGCGCAGATCCTGCAGGGGCGGCAGATGGCCTATCTGAACAGCATCGGCCCCTACACGGGCTATGACCGCGCGCGCCGCTTCGTGGTTTGCAACCTATCGGACGCAGCATCCTATCGCCCGACACCCGATGGCAGCGACAAGATCTATTCCGCCATCCATGAACGGGTCGCGCAGGTGATGCGCATCGTCCGGTTTCAAATCGGCGAACGCGCGCCCATCCTGATCGTCGCCCATTCCCTGGGCGGCCATATCATGTCGAACTACATCTATGACCTTCAGCGCCACCTGCGCCACGGTGGATTGCCGCAGCACGGCGTTCCGGTCGAGGACATGCAGACCGTGGCCGGGCTGGTTACGATCGGCTGCAACATCCCGATCTTTCTGTTCGCCTATCCCGAACAGGACATCACGCCGATCCAACGCCCCAATCAGGAATTGCCACCGACGCTGCAATTCCAGAACTGGTGGCAGAATTATTACGACAAGCACGACGTTCTTGGCTTCCCGCTGGGACCGATCGCGCCCAGCTATGGGCAGCTTGTCGGGGCGGGCGAAATCACCGATCAGGCCATCCGGGTCGGTAACCTCTTCACCGGATGGAATCCGTTTTCGCACGCTGGGTATTGGAAAGCCCGCAGCGTGTCCGAGCCCATTGTCGATCGGATCAGGCAGATTCTGAACGCGTTATGAGCGTTACAGATCGGCGTGGAATTCCTCGATCAGGTGGCGCACGACGGCCTGACCGGGGTCGGTCCCCTTGGCCTGCGCCTCGGCGTGGATGCGGCGTTGCCGGGTGGCCGAAGTGCCGGTTTCGGCAATCTGGCGCAACTGCGCCAACTCTGCCATCGTGCCAAGGGTCTCGGCGTCTTCGGCCAGCATGCCCATCAGCTCGCCCATCAGCTCGGGCATCGGCTTGATCGACCGGTCGCCGAAATCGATCAGACCTTCGCCCACGCCGTAGCGCTGCGCACGCCATCGGTTCTCGCCAATCAGGAAACGGTCATATTGCCTCCAGCGCAGGTTGCGGCCTTTCAATCGGCACAGCATCCGGGTCAGTGCCTGAATCAGGGCGGCCAGCGACAGCGCGTGTTCAAGCCGCGGCTGCACGTCCATGATCCGCGTTTCCAGAGTCGGATAGCTGTGCGAGGGGCGCAGGTCCCACCAGATCTTCGAGGTGTCCTCGATCACCCCCAACTCGACCAGAACCCCGGTGGTGCGTTCATATTCGGCCCAACTGCCGAACACGGGTGGCAGACCGGTGCGAGGCAGGTTGTCGAACACCGTCAGCCGATACGACGACAACCCCGTATCGCGCCCATTCCAGTAGGGCGACGAAGTCGACAGCGCCAGCAGATGCGGCAGGAAATAGCTGAGTTGCGGCATCAGGTCGGCCCGCAGCGCCTCATCCTCGACGCCCACATGCACATGCATGCCGCAGATCAGCATCCGCCGCGCCACGCCGCCGAGGGCATGTTGCAGGTTGTCATAGCGTTCCTTGCGCGTGTGGTGCTGGTCTTTCCAATCTGCAAACGGGTGGCAGGACACGGCGATCGGCGCCATGTTGTGTTCGGCGGCGCGTTTGGCCACGCCGGACCGCAGGCGTTTCAGATCCTCGCGTGCGGACTTGATCGTGGCATGGGGGCGTGTGCCCACTTCGATCTGGCATTGCAGGAATTCCGGGCTGACCTGGCCTTCGAAATCGGCCTGGCAGGCCTCCATCAGGCCAGCGGGCGCCTCGGTCAGTTGCAGGCTGTCGCGGTCGACCAACAGGTATTCCTCTTCGATGCCGATGGTGAAATCCTGCTGCATGCGGGGCCTCCCTGTTCCCATTGAAGATAAGTGAATACACAAATTCCCGATTTGCCAAGGGTTTGTGGTGATCCGCCTTGCGCTGAGACCGCTTGCAGCGGTAAGCAGCCCGCAGCCAGATGCCAAGCCGGAGCCGCCACAGTGAAACCCAGAAAATTTCCCAAGCTGAACGCCATTCTGGACCGCTTTGGCGTCAAGCTGATCGACAAGGCGCCGGAACGCGATGAGCGCGCGCGGCTCGAGGCCTTCGAGCGGGCAGGCGGGTTGGAGCGCCCGGCCTATGCCCTGTCACCGGGGATGGAGGATTTCGATATAGGCCCCTTGGTTGCCGAATATGCCACGCACAAGGATGCGCTTGCGGCCCTGAAGGACCCGGCCCGCAACCAGACCGGATACCGCACCGGCAACGGATACTATGACAGCCCGGACGCGGACGCGCTGTACCTTATGATCCGGCGGTTCCGCCCCAAGCGGGTGATCGAGGTCGGTTGTGGCAACTCGACCCGCGTGACCCGGCAGGCGATCATCGACGGGGATCTGGAAACGCAGATCACAGCCATCGACCCTTATCCCCGCGCCGACATCGCCCATGTTGTCGACCGGTTCGAGCAGAAGCGGCTGGAGGAGGTGGACCCGGCGCTGTTCGCCGAACTGGAGGCGGGCGACGTGCTGTTCATCGACTCCAGCCATGTCGTGCGGATGAGCAACGACGTGGCGCACCTGTTCTGCCGGATCATTCCAACCCTGAAACCGGGGGTGGTGATCCATGTGCACGATGTTTTTCTTCCCTACGAATACCCCAAGCGGTTCTTCTATGACTGCCCTGGATGGGGCGAGCAGTACATGCTTCACGCGCTGCTGCAATCGGGTGCGTTTTCAATGCTTTGGCCCGGGTATTACCTGCAACGCGCCCGTCCCGACGCGGTCGAGGCACTTCCGTTTCTGAAGGACGGCAGGGCGCAGAGCATCTGGGTGCAACGCGCCGGGGTCTGATTTTTTTTCGTGATCCGGTTTCGCAACCGCGCCGTATCCCTTTCCATAACACGCTGGAGAGCAGACATCAGCCATGTTCCGT
Organism: Ruegeria lacuscaerulensis ITI-1157; assembly: GCA_000161775.1. GTDB lineage: Bacteria > Pseudomonadota > Alphaproteobacteria > Rhodobacterales > Rhodobacteraceae > Ruegeria > Ruegeria lacuscaerulensis. The sequence continues at coordinate 2,855,061 of GG704596.1, read as the reverse complement.
CGCACATTCATGGGCGCCGCTGCCGCCATCGCCTTGGCTCTGCCGATCAATGCCAAAGCCGCAGACATCGTGGATACCGCGGTTGCCGCCGGCTCGTTCAATACGCTGGTCGCTGCCGTACAGGCTGCCGGACTGGTGGACACTCTGAAGGGCAAAGGCCCGTTCACCGTGTTCGCGCCCACCGACGAGGCATTTGCGGCGTTGCCCGAGGGCACGGTCGAGAGCCTGCTCCAGCCCGAGAACAAGGATCAGCTGGTTGCCATCCTGACCTATCACGTCGTCCCGGCCAAGGTGATGTCCGGGGACATCGCCGGCAAGCGCGCGAAGGTGCTGACCGTTCAGGGCGACCGGCTGAGCGTGAACGCAAAGAACGGCGTCAAGGTTGACGGCGCAAACGTCGTGCAGGCCGACATCGAGGCCAGCAATGGCGTGATCCACGTGATCGACAAGGTTCTGCTGCCGAAATAAGACTACCACTCACGACTGCAGAAAAGCCCCGGCGCCATCGCGGCCCGGGGCTTTTCACTTCACAAAAGCCGCACCTGCGTGCCGATCTGGACCAGCGGATACAGTTCCTCGACATGCTGGTTGTAGAGCCCGATGCAGCCCGACGAGCTTTGGCGTCCGATCTTGCGCGTATCATGCGTGCCGTGAACCAGATAGGCGGGCCATGACAGATACATCGCTCGGGTGCCCAGGGGGTTGCCTGGGTCGCCGCCTTCGATCCGCTGCGGCAGGGTCGGGTCCCGCTCGCGCATGGACGGGGTGGGGGTCCAGCTGGGATTTTCCGCTTTGCGCACCACCTCGGTATAGCCGCGCTTGGTCAGTTCCTCGCTCATGGGGACCGAGCTGGGATACAGTTTATAGGTCCCGTCCGGACCCCAATAGTGCACCGCGCGGCTGGTGATGTCGGCCAGCAGGCAACCGACGCCGATCTCGTCGAAATGGTCCTGCCAGTTCTGCTGCGAAAAGGACGAGATGTTCCGGCGCACGGGCGGCTGCACGCTGATCGCATCTTCGGATTGCGGAAACGCATCCTGACTTTGGGCGCGCAACACGGTCGGGGCGGCCAAGGCCGACACGACGCCCAACAGGGCCGAGCGACGGGTGATCTTGCTGGTCAATGGAGCCTCCTGACGAAACGACTGCTCATTTGTTTTGCCGCAATCTATGACGTTGGAAGGTGCCCGGCCAGAGGGTAAGACTGAATTTTTCGTGACTGCGAACCGTGCGGGCAAACCATTGCCGAACGGAGATTCCCAAATCAAAAAGGCCGCCCGATCTTGGCGGCCTTTTGGTTCTTTCTAAAAGGGTTAGTCCATTGCCTTGAAGTTGAACTCGCCACCTTCCTTGATGCCCGACGGCCAGCGCGACGTCACGGTCTTTGTGCGGGTGTAGAACCGGAAGCTGTCGGGGCCGTGCTGGTTCAGGTCGCCGAACATGGATTTCTTCCAGCCGCCGAAGGTGTGATAGGCCAGCGGGACCGGGATCGGGACGTTGATGCCGACCATGCCGATATTGACCCGGTGGGCGAAATCGCGGGCGGTGTCGCCGTCGCGGGTGAAGATCGCGGTGCCGTTGCCGTATTCATGGTCCATCGCCAGCTTCAGCGCCTCTTCATACGATCCGGCGCGGACGGTGGACAGAACGGGGCCGAAGATCTCTTGCTTGTAGATGTCCATGTCGGGGGTGACATGGTCGAACAGGTGCGGGCCGACGAAAAAGCCGTTCTCATAGCCCTGCAGCTTGAAGTCGCGGTTGTCGACCACCAGCTTCGCGCCCTGTTCCACGCCCGAATTGATCAGGCCCAGGATGCGTTCCTTGGCGGCGGCGGTCACGACCGGCCCCATATCGACGTCGTTGCCCGCGGTATAGGGCCCGACCTTCAGCTTTTCGATGCGCGGCACCAGTTTTTCAATCAGCGCGTCGGCGGTTTCCTCGCCCACCGGAACGGCCACCGAAACGGCCATGCAGCGCTCGCCGGCAGCGCCGAAACCGGCGCCCACCAGCGCGTCGGCCGCCTGGTCCAGGTCGGCGTCGGGCATGATGATCATGTGGTTCTTGGCCCCACCAAAGCACTGGGCGCGTTTGCCGTTTGCCGTGGCGCGGGCATAGATGTACTGCGCGATCGGGGTTGATCCGACGAAGGACACACCCTGGATGATCTCGCTGTCCAGCAGGGTGTCCACGGCTTCCTTGTCGCCGTTGACCACCTGGAACACGCCTTTGGGCAGACCGGCCTCGACGAACAGTTCGGCCAGCATCAGCGGCACCGAGGGGTCGCGTTCCGAGGGTTTCAGCACCACCGCGTTGCCGCAGGCCAGCGCCGGGCCGACATGCCACAGGGGCATCATGGCCGGGAAGTTGAACGGCATGATGGCGGCGACAACACCCAGCGGCTGGCGCATGGAATACATGTCGATGCCGGGGCCCGCGCTGTCGGTGAATTCACCCTTCAGCATCTGCGGGGCGCCGATACAGTATTCGATCACCTCGAGCCCGCGCTGCAGATCACCCTTGGCGTCGGGCAGGGTCTTGCCGTGCTCGCGGCTCAGCGCCTCGGCCAGCTTGTCCATGTCGCGGTTCATCAGCTGAACCATCTTCATCATCACGCGGGCGCGTTTTTGCGGGTTGGTCGCGCCCCAGGCGGGCTGGGCTGCAGCCGCATGTTCGATGGCGGCCGTGGTCTCGGCGGCACTGGCCATCGGGCATCTGTACTGAACCTCGCCGGTGGCGGGGTTGTAGACATCATCGAACCGGCCCGATGTGCCGGGCGTGTATTCGCCGTTGATGAAATGGGTCAGGTCTTGCATCGCAAACTCCTCCGCTGAATTTGCGCGCAGCATAGGCTTGCATAAATCACGTGAACAGGGGCATTGTCTCAAAAGAGTTTTGCAAAAATGCAAAGGTGAAGGATGACCCCCAATTGGGACGACATGCGCGTGTTTCTGGCCGTCGCGCGCGAGGAAAGCCTGTCGTCGGCGGGGCGGCGGCTGAAGATCGATCCGGCCACGGTGGGACGCCGGATCGCGCGGCTGGAGACGGCGCTCAAGGCGCCGCTGTTCACCAAATCGCCCCAGGGCTATCTGTTGACTTCGGCCGGAGAGCGCCTGTTCGAACACGCCCAATCCGCCGAAGAGGCGATGCGCGCGGCAGCCGGGGCGATGGACGGGTCCACCAAGGCGTTGAGCGGACAGATCCGCATCGGCGCGCCCGATGGCAGCGCGAACTATCTGCTGCCGCAGGTCTGTGCCCGCATCAGCGATGCGAACCCGGACCTGGATATTCAGATTCTTGCCCTGCCGCGCATCATCAATCTGTCGCGGCGCGAGGCCGACATGGCCCTGACCGTCAGCGCACCCACCGCCGGCAAGTTGCTGGTGCAGAAGGTCAGCGACTATTGCCTGCATATGGTCGCGACCGAGGATTACCTGGCGCGCCATGCACCGATCCGCACCCTCAACGATCTGCGGGGCCATCGCATGATCGGCTACATCCCGGACATGATCTTTGATCGCGAGTTGGACTACCTCAACGACATCGGCATTGACCGTGTCGCGCTTGCATCGAATTCGGTCTCGGTGCAACTGCGGCAGGCGTCGCTGGGCACCGGGGTCTGCGTGGCCCATGATTTTACGCTGCCATTTCATCCGGGCTTGCGGAAAATCCTGACGGATCAAGTGAGTCTGACCCGCAGCTTCTACCTGGTGCGCCACCAGGGCGACCAGCGCAATGAGCGGCTGAACCGCTTTGCCAAAGCCCTGAGTCAGGGCATCCGCGACGAGATTGCGCGGCTGGAAGCGCAAGCCCAAGCTTGACAGGCTCGGGCATTCCGGCAACGCTTTGGAAAACGGGAACAATATTATCGGAGGTTTTGCCCATGCTTGTTCAGGCCATTCTGAGTTCGAAAGCAACGGATGGGGTCGTGACGGTGGCGCCTTCGACGACCGTTTCGGATGCGGCGAAGATCTTGGCCGAAAAGCGTATCGGTACCGTCGTGGTCTCGGAGGACGGAGGCAAGACCGCCATGGGTATTCTGTCAGAGCGCGACATCGTGCGCGAACTGGCCGCCAGCGGCAGCGGATGCCTGACCGAGCCGGTCAGCGCCTACATGACTGAGAAGCTGGTTACCGCCACCAAACAGGACAAGGTGCAGGATGTGCTGGCCCGCATGACCGAAGGCCGATTTCGCCACATGCCCGTCGTCGAGGACGGCCAGCTGGTCGGAATCGTGACGCTTGGCGATGCGGTCAAGGCGCAATTGTCAGAGCTGGCGATGGAAAAGGATGCCCTGCAGGGCATGATCATGGGCCACTAGCCTTGCGGCATTGATGCGGCCTCTTGCAGCTGCGGAAAACTTGTGTTTGCTTGCGCAGAAATTTTCTTGCTCAGGAGGCCCCGATGCGGGTTGGATTGTATCCCGGAACGTTTGATCCGATTACATTGGGTCATATCGACATCATCCGCCGGGCGGCGATGCTGGTCGACAAACTGGTGATTGGCGTTGCAATCAACCGCGACAAGGGGCCCTTGTTTTCCCTGGAAGAACGGGTGGCCATGATCGAGGCTGAATGCGCCCATCTGACCGAACAGACCGGAACCGAGATCGTTGCGCATCCGTTCGAAAACCTGCTGATCGACTGCGCCCGGGACGTAGGGGCGCAGATCATCGTGCGCGGCCTGCGTGCTGTTGCCGATTTCGAATATGAATTTCAGATGGTTGGGATGAACCGGGCGCTCGACGATTCGATCGAGACCGTGTTCCTGATGGCCGAAGCCCGACACCAGGCGATTGCCTCGAAACTGGTCAAGGAAATCGCCCGGCTGGGTGGGGACGTGTCGAAATTCGTCACGCCCCAGGTCAATATCGCGCTGAAAGAGCGGTTAGGTTAGGGCACCCATCGCGGCGGCCGTATCCAGCATCCGGTTCGAGAAACCCCACTCGTTGTCGTACCAGGCCAGCACGCGAACCAGGGTGCCGTCGGTCACCTTGGTTTCGGCCAGCGACACCGTCGAGCTGTGGGAATCGTGGTTGAAGTCGATCGAGATCAACGGGCGGGTTTCCGCGGCCAGAACGGTCGGGATCTTGGCCGCGGCTTCGGTGAACAGGGCGTTGACCTCTTCTTCGGTGGTGGGGCGCGATACCTCGACCACCAGATCGACGACCGAGACGTTCGGAGTGGGAACCCGGATCGCCTGACCGGTCAGCTTGCCCTGCAGTTGCGGCAGAACCAGCCCCACGGCCGAGGCCGCACCGGTGGTGGTCGGGATCATCGACAGCGCCGCCGCGCGCGACAGGTACGGGTCCTTGCCGGCAGTGTCATGCACCGGCTGGCTGGCGGTATAGGCGTGCACCGTGGTCATGTTGCCGTGCACGATACCCAGGCCCGCATCCAGCGCGGCCGCGACCGGCGACAGGCAGTTGGTGGTGCAGGAGGCGTTGGAAACCACGGTGTCGGCGGCTGTCAGCTCGTGGTCGTTCACGCCGAACACAACGGTCTTCACCTCGCCATCCCCACGCGCCGGCGCCGAGATCAGAACCTTTTTCGCGCCGTTCTTGAAATGACGCGACGCGGCTTCGCGCGTGCGGAATACGCCGGTGCATTCCAGAACCACATCCACGTCCGACCAATCCAGCGCCTCGGGGTCGCGCTCGCTGGTCAGGCGGATCGGGCCTGCGCCCACGTCCAGCCCGGCCTCGGTCAGGGTGACCGGCTTGGCGTAGCGGCCATGCACGCTGTCGAACTCGAACAGATGCGCGTTCATTTCCGGCTTGGCCAGGTCGTTGATCGCCACGATCTGCACATCCGTGCGACCGCTTTCCATCAGGGCGCGCAGAACGCCGCGCCCGATCCGTCCAAATCCGTTGATTGCAAGTTTGAGTGTCATGTCGCGCTCCGTCTGAATGGCCGCTAAGCCGCGATTGAAATCAGTTAGCGCTAACAAAGGCAGTCAGGCGAAAATGTCAAGCAAAACCTCTGTCAGCGCCAGAAGGCGACCCAATCGAGAAGGTCGTAGAATTTCTTTCCGAGGAACAGGAGATGCTCGGTTCCGACAAGGGCATAGTCCAGCATCAGGCCACCCAGAATGAGCACTCCCAGCCAGATCGCGATTTGGTTTGTCATTGCCGCTCCGAACGCAAACGCCCGCCCAGATAACCTGAGCGGGCGTTTCTGCGCAAGCGCACTTGGCGATGTCAGTTAAGGCGCCCCATGGCGACGGCCACATCGGCCATGCGCACCGAGAAGCCCCATTCGTTGTCGTACCAGGCCAGCACGCGGACCATGCGGCCATCGACGACACGGGTTTGGTCGGGCGCGAAGATCGAGCTTTCTTCGGTGTGGTTGAAATCGGTCGACACCAGAGGTGCAGGTTCATAGCCCAGCACGCGCTGCATCGGTCCCTTGGCGGCCTCGGCGACGATGGCGTTGACCTCATCGACGGTCACCTCGCGCGCGGCGCGGAAGGTCAGATCCACGGCCGACACGTTCGGCGTGGGCACGCGAATGGCCGAGCCGTCCAGGCGCCCCTTGAGGTTCGGCAGAACCTCGCCCAGGGCCTTGGCAGCACCGGTGCTGGTGGGGATCATGGACATGGCGGCGGCGCGGGCGCGGTACAGGTCATTGTGGCGGCGGTCCAACGTGGGCTGGTCGCCGGTATAGGCGTGGATCGTGGTCATGATGCCGTTTTCGATGCCGATGCCTTCGTCCAGAACCTTGGCAAGCGGGGCAAGGCAGTTCGTGGTGCACGAGCCATTCGACACCATCCTGTCGTTGGCGGTCAGGCTGTTGTGGTTGACGCCGAACACGATCGTTTTGTCGACGTTTTTGCCCGGAGCCGACAGCAGAACCTTTTGCGCGCCACGTTCAAGGTGTGTTTTGGCCTTCAGCCCGTCGTTGAATTTGCCGGTGCATTCCAGAACGACGTCGCAGCCTTCCCAGTCCAGCTCGTTCATGTCGTAGGTCGAGAACATCTGCATCGGCCCGCGGCCCAGGTCCATCGTGTTGCCGCTGATCGAGACGTCGCGCGGAAAGCGGCCGTGGATGCTGTCGTATTTCAGCAGATGCGCCGAGGTTTCAAGCGGTCCGGTGGCGTTGACCTTGATCACTTCGATGTCGTTGCGGCCTGACGCGGCGATGTGCGAAAGGGTACAGCGGCCGATGCGGCCAAAACCATTGATGCCGACCTTGATGGTCATGTGACGTCTCCAAATCCGCTTGCGTTTCGGGCGATATAGCGGTCATGGGCCAATCTAAAAAGAGAGAAAATGCCATATTTGCAATGTGTTAGCGCAAACTTGGCGTGGTTGCGCTAACGCTTGCGCTAGCTGTCGGATCGGTTAGGGTCCGAAGGGCGACGGATAAACGGAAAGGATGCGGCATGAGCGGTTTGCTGGCCCTGTTGGACGATGTGGCGGGAATCGCCAAGGTGGCGGCGGCCTCGGTCGACGATGTGGCGGCGGCCGCCGGCAAGGCGGGGGCCAAAACCGCCGGCGTGATTATCGATGACGCGGCCGTCACGCCGAAATACGTCCAGGGCTTTGCCCCTGCGCGCGAATTGCCGATCGTCTGGCGCATCGCGCGCGGGTCGATGTTCAACAAGGTCATTCTGCTGCTGCCTGTGGCGCTGTTGCTGGCGAACTTCGCGCCGTGGCTGATAACGCCCTTGCTGATGATCGGTGGGTCATACCTGTGTTTCGAAGGGGCCGAGAAGATCTTCCACGTGCTGTTCCCACATGGCAGTCACGTCATAGAAGAAGACATGAGCGTGCGCGATCCGGGTCATCTGGAGGAGCAGAAGATCAAGGGCGCGATCAAGACCGATTTCATCCTGTCGGCCGAAATCATGACCATCGCTCTTTCTGCCATTGAGGCCCCGAATGTCTGGATGCAGGCCGCAACGCTGGCCGTGGTGGGGATCGGTGTCACGGTGGCCGTCTATGGATCGGTCGCGTTGATCGTCAAAATGGACGATGTCGGGCTTTATCTCGCCAAGAACGCGCCGACACCGATCGGCCGCGGGCTGGGTCGCGGGCTGGTCAAGGCGATGCCAAAGGTCATGAAGACCCTGTCGGTCGTGGGTACGGCGGCGATGTTGTGGGTCGGCGGCTCGATCATGATCCATGGACTCGAGGTGCTGGGCTTTGGCTGGTTGGGACATCACATCCACGACTGGGCCTATGCGGCCGGTCATGCCGTGTCCGATCAATGGGCCGGCGCGGTGGAGTGGATCAGCAAAGCCGCGATGGACGGCGTGTTCGGGCTTGCTTGGGGGTTTGTTCTGATCCCGTTGGCGACCAAGGTCATCGCGCCGCTGTGGCCCAACAAGGCCGAGCAGAAAGCGGACCATTGAGGCCCAAAGGAAAAGGGCGGCACGATGGCCGCCCTTTGATTGCTTGGATCGGCTGGATCAGCCCAGCAGTTCCTTGACCTTGGCAACTGTTGCCTCGGCGGTGATGCCGAAATGCTTGTACAGTTCGCCTGCGGGGGCCGATGCGCCAAAGCTCGACATGCCGATGAAACCGGCCTTGGCCTCGCGGCCGCGCTCGCCCAGCAGCCAGCGGTCCCAGCCGCCGGCACGGACGGCGGCCTCGATGCCGACGCGGACGGGGCCGGCGGGCAGGACCTTCTTGCGATAGGCTTCGTCCTGCTCGGCGAACAGCTCCATGCAGGGCATCGAAACGACGCGGGTGCCGATCCCTTCGGCCTCGAGCATCGCCTTGGCCTCCATGGCCAGCGACACCTCGGACCCGGTCGCGATCAGGATCGCCTGACGCTTGCCCTCGGCCTCGGCCAGAACATATGCGCCCTGGGCGGTCAGGTTCTTGGCCTTGTGCTGGGTGCGTACGGTCGGCACGCCCTGGCGGGTCAGCGACAGAACCGAGGGGCTGTCCTTGAAGGTCAGCGCCAGTTCCCATGCCTCGGCGGTCTCGACGGTGTCGGCGGGGCGGAACACATAGGTGTTCGGCGTCGCGCGCGAGATCGCCAGATGCTCGACCGGTTGGTGCGTCGGGCCGTCTTCGCCCAAACCGATCGAGTCATGGGTCATCACGAAAACGCTGGGGATCTTCATAAGCGCGGCCAGACGCATCGACGGGCGCGCATAGTCCGTGAAGGCCATGAAGGTACCGCCATAGGGGCGGATGCCACCATGCAGCGCCATGCCGTTCATCGCCGCGGCCATGCCGTGTTCACGGATGCCGTAGTGGATATAGCGGCCCTTGCGGTTTTCCGGCAGGAACACGCCCATATCGGCTGATCTGGTGTTGTTCGACCCAGTCAGGTCCGCCGAACCGCCGACCGTCTCGGTCATGATCGGGTTCACGACGTTCAGCACCTTTTCCGACGAGGCGCGGGTGGCCAGCTTGGGCTGGTCTTCCGAGATCTGCTTTTTCAGCGCGCGGATCGCGCCGGCCAGCTTTTTCGGCACCTCGAACGCGTAGGCGCGGTTGAACTCGGCCTGCTTGCGCTCGGACAGTTGGGCGAAACGCTCTTCCCAGGCCGCACGGTCCGCGGCACCACGGGCGCCGATCGCTTCCCAGGCCGCCTTGACCTCGGCCGGGATTTCGAACGGGCCGTAGGGCCAGCCATAGGCTTCTTTCGCGGCTTTCAGCTGCTCGGCATCGGTCAGCGCGCCGTGACCTTTCGAGGTGTCCTGCGCGGCATGGCCCAGGGCGATATGGGTCTTGCAGGCAATCATCGAAGGCTTTTTCGACGCCTTGGCCTGGGTGATGGCGGCGTCAATGGCCTTGGGGTCGTGGCCGTCGATCTCGATCACGTGCCAGCCCGAGGCCGCGAACCGGCGCACCTGATCGGTGCGGTCGGCGATATCCACGGTACCGTCGATGGTGATGTTGTTGTTGTCCCAGAAGACGATCAGCTTGCTCAGCTCGTGCCGGCCGGCCAGGGTGATCGCCTCCTGGCTGACGCCTTCCATCAGGCAGCCGTCGCCAGCGATGACGTAGGTATAGTGATCGACGACCTTCTTGCCGTAATGCGCGCGCTGGATCTCTTCGGCCATGGCAAAGCCTACGGCGTTGGCGATCCCTTGCCCCAGCGGGCCGGTGGTGGTTTCGACGCCATCGAGCAGGAAGTTTTCCGGGTGGCCGGCCGTCTTGGCGCCCAGCTGGCGGAAGTTCTTGATTTCGTCCAGAGTGACCTGTTCGTAACCCGTCAGATACAGCAGCGAATAGATCAGCATCGAGCCATGGCCGGCCGACAGGATGAACCGGTCGCGGTCGGGCCATTTGGGGGCGGATGCGTCGAATTTCAGATGCTTTTCAAACAGAACGGTCGCGACATCGGCCATGCCCATGGGCATTCCCGAGTGGCCGGAATTCGCGGCGGCGACGGCGTCGAGGGTCAGGGTGCGGATGGCCGCAGCCTTCGCCCAGTGATCAGGATTGGCATTACGCAGCGCTGTCAGGTCCACGGGTGTTTTCCTTTGGGTTACGGGCAGATTGCGGGCTGAATACCATCCACCCCCCAAAGTGCAAGAGGAACCCTTTGCGGTGCGGTGATCACGCTTCAAGTGTCCTCTTCAAGTGTCTGAAACCAAACGGTGGGTATTTTGATGCACATTCCGTTAGACTAAGCACAGGTGTGGGCTGTCTTGATTCGGCTGGCCACGAAGCAAAACGAACCTTGGTAAACAGGTGACAGGGGCAATGAGTCAGATCGAAGACCTTCAAAGACGCATCATGGCTGCGATGGACCGGATCGGCGCCGGACTCGAAGCGATGCAGCCGGGCGGAGCGGGTGATGACGGCAAGCTACGCGTAGCGCTTGAGGAAGAACGTCTGGCCAATGCCCAACTGGAAGAGCGTTTGAAATCCGTAAAGGAGCGGTTCGAACAGGAAATCGACAGCCTCCGAGAACAACTGAACCAAGCCCACGCGAAACTGGCATCGGTAGAAGCCGCACGGGCCGAATTGGCCGAAGCGAAAGCCGCGTTGGAGGGGCAGGACCAGGATGAGGTTGCAGCGCTGAAAGCTGAAATCGAAACTCTGCGCGCGCGACAGAGTGACAACTCCGAAACTGCAGAATTAAAGGCCGAGATCACCCGACTGCGCTCCGAACTGGCCGACAGTGAGCGGGTGGCCGAGTTGAACGCCGAGCTTGAAATGCTTCGAGCCGAACGTGCAAGCCATGGGGCAGCCATGTCGCGTCTGGACGATGACCTTCAGCGTTTGCGCAAAGCAAATGATCAACTGCGCGAGGCGGTGGACGAGCTGCGCAGGGCCGCCGAGGATGGCCTGCCAGATGCAGAATTGCTGAACCGCGCCACTGCCGCCGAGCTCGAGGCGACCCGCGCGGCCAGGGCCAGCGATGCTGCCGAGGCACACGCAGTTCTGGCGCGGCTTGAACCCTTGCTGAGCCATGCCAACCTGGCGGAAGGAGAGGTGGAGTAATGCCGGAGGTAACCATTCATATCGGCGGACGCGGTTTTGAAGTTGCGTGTCAGGATGGCGAAGAGCCGTTTCTGCATGCGGCCGCCAAACTTCTGGACGACGAGGCGCAGGTGCTGTCCGACCAGATCGGGCGCATGCCCGAGTCGCGCATGTTGTTGATGGCTGGCTTGATGTTGGCCGACAAGGCCGCCGTGACCGACGACAAGATCAAGTCCCTCGAATCTCAACTGGCCGAGGTTCAGGCCGAACTTGAAAGACTGCGCAACGCGCCGCCTCCCGAGCCGGAGCGCATAGAGGTGGCAGTCGTGCCGCCGTCGGTGACGGACACGTTGGCCGAGTTGGCGGCAAGGGCCGAGTCATTGGCGTCGATGGTCGAAGAAAAGGCGGCACAGTGAAACCGCTCAAGTCGGTTGCCCTGGCCGCCGCCGCTGCTCTGAGCGGGGGCGCTGCCGTGGCGCAGATCGATATTCTTTCGGTGGCTTTCGTCTGTGAAAACGGGGCCGAGCTGCCCGTGACGTATTTCAACCCGACCGAGGGAGACGGTGCCGCAGCGATGATCGTGGACGGCAAGCTGATCGCCTTGCGCCAAGTTCCCAGTGGCTCCGGAATTCGATACGAGTCGGTCGGGGGGCAGGGGACGTATGTCTTGCGCTCGAAAGGATGGAACGCGACGGTCAGTTTCGCGGCGGACGGCGCCGCCGACGAAACAGATGTTATGGCGGGCTGCGTGAGCCGTTGAAGGTGCCTCAGGCGTTGGCTTCGCGGATCTTGTCGGCGGCTTCCTTGTTGTAGGCCACGCCGTTTTCGTCAAACAGGGTGTCCAACTCGCCCGACAGGGTCATTTCGGTGACGATGTCACAGCCGCCGACGAATTCGCCTTTGACGTACAGTTGCGGAACGGTCGGCCAGTCTGAATAGTCCTTGATGCCCTGACGAATGTTCTCGTCGGCCAGAACGTTCACATCGACGTAATCCACGCCCATGTAGTTCAGAACGCCTGCCACGCGGGACGAAAACCCGCACTGCGGCATTTCCTTGGTGCCTTTCATGTAAAGCACCACGTCGTTGTTCTTGACGGTTTCGTCGATCTGGGTCTTTACGTCGCTCATCTTGCGGTTCCTAAATCTGGGCCCGTCACAGCGGCGGGCGGTCATTTTCCGTGGTGGTCGCTCCACCGTTTGTCGGCTTTCAGGTTCTTGGCGGGATCCCGGTCCGGTTCATTGACTTTCGTCACTTCGCTCGATTCCCGGGAAGGTTTCTCGATACTATCTGCATCAGACCAGCCGACGGGTCTTGATGCGTGTGCTCCGGGCTACTCGGGCGCCCGGGTAGTCAGTGCCAGCGCGTGCAGCTCTCCGTCCGGGCCGTCCATCTTGCCCTTGAGCGCGGCGTAGACAGCGCGCTGCTGCTGCACCCGGTTCTTGCCGCGAAAGCTCTCGTCCACGACCATCGCAGACATGTGCACGCCGTCATTCCCCCCGACCTTGATGTCGGCGTTCGGAAAGGCCTCGCGCAGCAGGGTTTCTATTTCATGAGCGCTCATCGGCATGTGGTTTCTCCTGATGGTCTTTTCCAAGATGTAGAGTGATGCCAATGCCCGTGCAAGAGGGCGCAGGCGTGAGCCAAACGAGAGATCTGCACCCCGATTCCGGGCGCAGGCCGGAGATCGCCTGGAGGCGGGCCGATGGTCAGGCCACGGCCTCGGCAAAGCTGGTGCGATAGATCGTCGACAACTCGGCCAGAGGGGCCTCGGACGATCCGATGCGCACGGTGTCGCCGGTAAAACGGCCGACGCTGGTGATGGGCACACCGGCCTGACCGGCCGCGATCATCAGCGCCTCGGCCTGGTCGAAATTGCAGGCCACCAGATACCGGCCCTGATCCTCGCCGAACAGGATTTCGGTCGCGGCGTCGTCGAGATGAACGCCAACGCCGGAGGCTTCGGCCAGTTCGAAGGCCGCCAGTGCCAGGCCGCCGTCGCTGAGGTCGGTGCAGGCCTTGATCAGGTCGCGGTTGGCTCGGATGAAGTCGCCGTTGCGTTTCTCGGCGTCCAGATCCACATGCGGGGCGTCGCCGTCTTCGCGGTTGAAGACTTCGGCCAGCAGGGCGGATTGGCCAAGATGCCCTTTGGTTTCGCCGATGACCAGCGCCACATGCCCTTCGCGAACCTCGGTGCCGATGATGTCGTCGGCGTGATCCAAAAGGCCGACGGCACCGATGGTTGGTGTGGGCAGGATCGCCTGACCGTCGGTTTCGTTGTAGAGCGACACGTTGCCTGAAACGATCGGCATATCCAGCGCGGCCACGGCGGCTCCGATGCCTTGGATGGCACCGACGAACTGGCCCATGATCTCGGGCTTTTCGGGGTTGCCGAAATTCAGGTTGTCAGTGGTGGCCAGCGGTTTGGCGCCAACGGCGGTCAGGTTGCGATAGGCTTCGGCCACGGCCTGCTTGCCGCCTTCCTCGGGGTTGGCGCGCACGTATCGCGGGGTCACGTCCGAAGTGAAGGCCAGCACCTTGTCGGTGCCGTGCACGCGCACCATGCCTGCACCAATGCCAGGCGTGCGCGCCGTGTCAGCCATCACCATGGTGTCGTATTGCTCATAGACCCAGTGCTTGCTGGCGTAGTTGGGTGACGAGATCAGCGCGCGCAGCCCGTCGATCGGGTCGATCTGCGGCACCTCGCCCAGATCTTCGGCCGCCGGGGTGGGGACCCAGGGGCGGTCGTATTCCGGTGCGGTCGAGGCCAGCTTCGACAGCGGAAGGTCGGCCTTGATTTCGCCGTTGTGCATGATCAGAAAACGGTCTTCGGCAATGGTTTCACCGACGATGGCGAAATCCAGATCCCATTTCTCGAACACGGCGCGGGCTTCGGCTTCAAGCTCGGGCTTCAGCACCATCAGCATGCGTTCCTGGGACTCGGACAGCATCATCTCATAGGCGGTCATGTTCTCTTCGCGCTGGGGCACGTTTTCCAGGTCCAGCCGCACACCCAGCCCGCCCTTGTCGCCCATCTCAACGGCCGAGCAGGTCAGGCCCGCTGCGCCCATGTCCTGAATCGAGATCACGGCACCGGTCTGCATCAGTTCCAGCGTCGCCTCCATCAGGCGTTTTTCGGTGAACGGGTCACCGACCTGCACGGTGGGGCGCTTTTCCTCGATCGTGTCGTCGAATTCGGCCGAGGCCATCGTGGCACCGCCCACGCCGTCGCGGCCGGTTTTGGCGCCCAGATAGACAACGGGCATGCCCACGCCCGATGCCGCCGAGTAGAATATCTTGTCGGCATCGGCCAGCCCGGCGGCAAAGGCGTTCACGAGGCAGTTGCCATTGTAGGCCGGGTGGAACCGCACCTCGCCGCCGACGGTCGGCACGCCGAAACAGTTGCCATAGCCGCCGATGCCTTCGACCACGCCATTGACCAGCCGGCGCGTCTTGGGGTGAGAGGGCTCGCCGAAGGACAGCGCGTTCATTGCCGCGATGGGCCGCGCGCCCATGGTGAACACGTCGCGCAGGATCCCGCCCACGCCGGTTGCCGCGCCTTGATAGGGTTCGATGTACGAGGGGTGGTTGTGGCTTTCCATCTTGAAAACCACGGCCTGCCCGTCGCCGATATCGACCACACCGGCGTTTTCACCGGGTCCGCAGATCACCTGAGGGCCCGAGGTGGGCAGGGTGCGCAGCCATTTCTTCGAGGATTTGTAGGAACAGTGCTCGTTCCACATGGCCGAGAAAATCCCCAGCTCGGTAAAGGTCGGCTCGCGCCCGATAATCTCGAGGATCATGTCGTATTCTTCGGGTTTCAACCCGTGTGCGGCAATCAGGTCCGGTGTGATGGCGGGCTCTTGCATCGTGTGTCCTGTTTCCAAAGTGGCCGGGATTTCGGGCCTTTTAGGGCAACCGGGCGATTTGGGAAAGGGTCAAGAGCGCGCAGCGAACAGGAACCGGCTATTTGATGGCAGAATGCGGCGGTCTGAGACCGGGAAATGCCCGTCGCACCACCGGAATGACGGGGACAGCAGCGCAAGAGCCGCTGTCCCGCTGCCCTTATTGAGGCGGCTCTTCTTTCTTGGTCACGGCGTCGGCCGCAGCCGCGCCGATGGCGGCTTTCTGTTGTTCGCTCAGGTGGTCGGCCTCTTCCAACCCGGGGATGGCAACGCGCACCTCGCGGCGGGCAAAGTCGATCCCGTTCTCCTTGAATGCGGCCTTGACCCGGTTGAAGATCTCCTTGCGCAGGGTGAACTGCTTGCCGGGTTTGGCCATGAACTTGCCGCGGATGATCATGCCGACATCGTCAAAGTCGAACACGCCCTGCGATTTGAAGGGCTGCAGGAAACCATCCTTGTGGACCGGGTCCTCCATCATCTCGGCACCGATCTTCTTGAAGATCTTCTTGACCTTGTTCGGGTCGGTGTCGAAGGGGACGGTGAATTTCAGCTTCATGATGACCCAGTCGCGGCTGTAGTTGGTCAGCTTCTGGATCTCGCCATAGGGAATGGTGTGAACCGGGCCGCGGTGGTGGCGCAGTTGCATCGAGCGGATCGAGATCTTTTCAACCGTGCCGGTGGTGCCGCCCACATCGACATATTCGCCGACGCGGAAAGCATCGTCGATCAGGAAGAAGATGCCGCCCACGATGTCCGAGACCAGTTTCTGCGCGCCAAAGCCGATGGCCAGACCCAGGATACCGGCACCAGCCAGAAGCGGCGTGATGTCCAAGCCCAGCGCGCCCAGCGCCAGCAAGGCGAAGATCACCGAGATCGCAACCTGAGCTGTCACGCGCAGCAAAGGCAAAACCGT
Source organism: Ruegeria lacuscaerulensis ITI-1157 (assembly GCA_000161775.1). Lineage (GTDB taxonomy): Bacteria > Pseudomonadota > Alphaproteobacteria > Rhodobacterales > Rhodobacteraceae > Ruegeria > Ruegeria lacuscaerulensis. The sequence continues at coordinate 2,838,854 of GG704596.1, read as the reverse complement.
GGCCAGGCGAGAGCCTCCGGCACCGCCGCCTTCGCCTGCTTCCTCGTCGGGGCTCTGCTCCGATGCTGTCTGCTCCTTGGCTAGGCGGCGGTTGATCCAGAGCGAGACGACCTCGTTCAGGATGTAGCCGACCGCGATAATGATGAAGAACTGAACCAGCTTGCTGCCCGCTTCAGAGTCTCCGCCGGCGATTTCCTGCAGGTCCAGATCCCATGCGTTTGCGATCATCAGGACGACCAGAACGCCGGCCAGAACGCGCCCGATGCGGATATAGCTGCGCTTGGTCGATTTGTATGCGCGTTCGGCGACCGGCCCGTCGCCGATCATCGGCGGCAGCAGATGGCGGGTCAGTCCGCGGATCAGGGTATCGAGCGCCGGCGCGATCAGCAGCCAGAACATGGTGACGTAATGCGCTCCCCCCGACAGCAGGGCGAAAACCCGCGGGTCGCGTTGCGCGGCCAGGAATTCGACTAGCAGCCAGGTGCCGATGGAAACGGCAATTGCGAAATAGGGATAGTAACGCGCCACCTCTTCGTCGAACTGCGTGCGATCGGGGTCCGAGCCGCGCATCATGTCGGTCAGCCCTTTGCGGGCCGTCCAGGCCATTACGGCGATGTAGATGTGGATCGAGCTGTTCAGCCAGAACCCCAGCCGCGACTCGCCCGGCTGCACGCCGTTCATCATGTTGAAATCCAGAATGAACATGGTGAAGCCGATCAGCAGAAACAGACCGATCAGGTTGCGATGCAGGTACTTGGCCCATTTGTCGTCGACGCTGACCAGTCGCAGCCGCGGCTGCTGTGGGGCAAGGATGAACCGCGAAATCGCCGCCCCCAGCCGCGGGAACCAGATCAGGTAGAACACGAAGGGTGCCGCTTGCGCGATCTGCGCGTCGTCCAGCAATCGGCGGCCGACGAAAACCAGCGTGTAGTAAAAGACCAGCAGACCCAGAAACTCGCCGCAGAAGCGTTTGAACAGGTAAAGCACTGCACCCTTGAGGTCCGAGGACGCGTCTTCGGGGATCAGCCGGATCCAGCGGCGGGTCCACAGGCCGAACAGTTTTTCAGCCGCGTACCCGATCGCAAGCGCCAGAAAAGTAAACCCGAACAGGGTCATCAGGCCGTTGGCGCCGAACTTGTTGGCGAAATTGGAGAAGGCCTCGACCTGGGCTGATATCAGAACCGGGACCTTGCGGATCACGTCCATCCATGATGCGGCCATCTGGCTGGCTGAATCCGAAATGGTCTGAATCAGGCCGCGCTTTGCGCTTTGCTGTTCGGCTTGCTGCCTTGCGACCGCGTCCAACCGTTCCAATAGGATGGCGCGCACCTGATCGTCGGACATGCGTGCGACCAAATCGTCAACCTGTTCGGGTGTCAGATCTTCGGGAATCGACACCGGGGCGGCGGAACTGCCGGGCTCTTGGGCCGCTGCGGGTAGGGTCAGCATGAGGGTAGCAACCGCTGCCATCAGAATACGCATGAAATGTGTTGCCATTATTCCCTCGATCACAAAATGATTGTTTTTCTGGATCATAGGCAGCGCAGAGCGCATTTTACAAAACAAAACGCGACCGGATGCGGCGGTGAGGCAAAAAAAAGGCCGAGCACTAAGCTCGGCCGTAGTCCAACAGGGAGGTATGAAGATGATGAGCGTTTCAGCATCATCTCCTTCGAGTGGTCATTTAGGGACCAGTTTGTGAACGATCAAGAATTTTTTACGAAAGAACTCACATGCCCGCTATGCGGCAGGCGCATGGCTACAGTTTTCCAAGCTGCTTCAGCTGTTTGCGGTGGGCGATGATCTCGTCCTGAACGAAGTCGCGGAATGCCGCGACGCGTTTGGAATGGCGCAGTTCCTCGGGGTAGGCGAGATAGACAGGCACATCGGCGGTTTCGATGTCTGACAACACGGGCACCAGATCGGGAAAATCCTCGGTGACATAGTCGGGCAGGACGCCAAGGCCAAGATTGTTCAGAACCGCCTGCAGAACGCCGAAATAGTTGTTGACTGTCAACAAAGAGCTGGGTTCGTAGGCCATCAGGTGGCTGACCATTCGGGCTCCCACGCCCACCTGCGGAGCCGCCGGGTTCTGGCAGATCAGCCGGTGTTTCGAGATGTCCTCGAGCGTTTGTGGTGCGCCGCCGTGGCTGTCCAGATAAGCCTTTGTCGCATAAAGGATCATGCGTACCGTCATCAGCCGCTTGCGCACAAGATCGACCTGGCTGGGTTCTTTCATGCGGATCGCGACATCAGCCTCGCGCATGGGCAGGTCAAGCACGCGCTCTTCCAGCATCAGGTCGATGTTCAGATCGGGGTATTTTTCGTACAATTTCGGCAGGCGCGGGGCCAGCCACAGCGTGCCGAAGCCGAAGGTGGTGGTGACGCGCAGGACCCCGAACACTTCTTCCTCGCTGTCGCGGATGCGGGCGGCGGCCGTTTCCAGCCGCTTGGACATGGCGGTGGTGGCTTCGAACAGAAGTTCGCCTTGTTCGGTCAGAATCAGGCCGCGCGCGTGGCGATGGAACAGGGTGGCGCCCAAGGCTTCCTCCAGCGCGCGAATCTGTCGGCTGACGGCGGATTGGGACAGATTCAGCTTGTCTCCGGCATGCGTCAGGCTGCCGGCATCCGCTACCGCGTGAAAGATTCTGAGCTTGTCCCAATTCATCGTCGCAACTTTCGTTATCTTTCCGCAGCCCTATATGAAAGAGGTAACAAATTCCACATTCAAACGCGGAAATCGTTACGCTGCAGGGGGAAATTTGTATACAGGTCAGAAATTATGACCTAAAATGGCGTCAAATACAGCACACTATTCCGACGTGGGGAGGCGTCTGATGAGTCAGCCAAAGATTTCGCTCAACGACCGTTTCGATTTGACCAAAAGCCCGGTTCTGCTGAACGGCACGCAGGCACTGGTTCGCCTGATGCTGATGCAGAAGGAGCGCGACCGGGCGGCGGGCCTCAATACCGCCGGACTGGTCACTGGATACCGGGGTTCGCCGTTGGGAGCGGTCGACCTGCAGATGTCGCGTGCACAGAAGCAGCTGGCCGAAAACGACGTGGTGTTCCAGTACGGCCTGAACGAGGACCTCGCCGCAACGGCGCTGTGGGGCAGCCAGCAGGCGGGTCTGCGCGGCGATGGCAAATATGACGGCGTGTTCGGCCTGTGGTACGGCAAGGGGCCGGGAGTGGACCGGTCGGGCGACGTCATGCGTCATGCAAACATGGCCGGAACCGCCAAGCACGGCGGCGTCCTGATGGCGATGGGCGACGACCACACCGGCGAAAGCTCGACTGTGCTGCACCAGTCGGAATGGTCGATGGTCGACATGTACATGCCCGTGGTCAGCCCGGCCGGGGTGCAGGAAATCCTAGATTATGGAATCTACGGCTTTGCGCTCAGCCGGTTTGCCGGGGTCTGGGTTGGCCTCAAGACGATGAAGGATACGATCGAGGTGACCTCGGTCGTGGATGGCCGACCCGACCGAATGCAACTGGTGACGCCGGAATTCGACATGCCCGAGGGCGGGCTGAACATCCGGCTGGGCGACACGCCGCACCTGCAGGAGGCGCGGATCATCGACTACAAGCGGTTCGCGGCCGAGGTGTTTTCACACGCCAACCGGATGGACCGGCGTGTCTGGGGCAAGCCCGGCGCCAAGATCGGCATTGCCGCGGCGGGAAAGAACTGGCTGGATCTGGTCCACGCCATGTCGCTGCTGAACATCGACGAGGCCGAGGCCGAACGGCTGGGGATCACCACCTACAAGATCGGTCAGACCTTCCCGTTGGACATGAAGGGGTTCCATGACTGGGCCGAGGGGCTGGACCTGATCATCATCGTCGAAGAAAAGCGCAAGCTGATCGAAGTGCAGGTCAAAGAAGCGATCTTCGACGACCGCCGCGGACGTCGCGTGTACGGCTGGTACAAGGGCGGGGCAGGCACGCTGCACCGCGAAGAGCTGTTCCCGACCCGTGGTGCGCTTGATCCGATCATGATCGCCGAGAAGCTGGGCGAGATCTTCATCGAGGAAGGTCGCGAAACCGACGGAATTCGCGCAGGACTGGCCAGCCTGCAAGAGGCGCGTCGCAACGACAACGCGCAGGAGATCGCGACGCGGCTGCCGTATTTCTGCTCGGGCTGTCCGCACAATACGTCCACCAAGGTACCCGAGGGCAGCCGGGCCTATGCCGGGATCGGCTGTCACTACATGGTGCAGTGGATGGATCGGAACACGACCGGCTTTACCCAGATGGGCGGCGAGGGCGCCAACTGGATCGGTGAGGCGCCGTTCTCGACCACGAAACACGTGTTCCAGAACCTGGGCGACGGCACTTACAATCACTCGGGCGTTCAGGCGATCCGGGCGGCGCTGGCGGCCGGAACCAACATCACCTTCAAGATCCTGTTCAACGACGCGGTCGCCATGACCGGCGGGCAAGAGAACGAGGGCCATCTGACCGCCGAGCGCATCGTGCGCGAGGTCAAGGCCATGGGCGTGCAGCATGTGGCCGTCGTCTATGATGAAAAGGAAGACGTGAACTTCAAGGCGCTGCCCGGCGACGTGGAAACTCACGAACGGGCCGAGCTGATGGCGGTTCAGAACAAGTTCCGCGAGATCGAAGGCGTGTCGGTCATCGTCTACGTCCAGACCTGTGCCGCCGAGAAGCGCCGCCGCCGCAAGCGCGGCACCTTCCCCGATCCGGACAAGCGGGTGTTCATCAACTCGGACGTCTGCGAAGGCTGCGGCGATTGCGGGGTTCAGTCGAACTGCGTCTCGATCGTGCCCAAGGAAACCGAACTGGGCCGCAAGCGGGCGATCGACCAGTCCAGCTGCAACAAGGATTTCTCGTGCCTCAATGGGTTCTGCCCGTCCTTCGTCACGCTGGAAGGCGCCAGGATCCGCAAGGAGGCCACCACCGAGATCGACATCCCCCATCTGCCGCAGCCGGTTCTGCCGCAGATCGAGGGCACGCATAACGTGGTCATCACCGGCGTCGGCGGCACCGGCGTCGTGACCATCGGGGCGGTTCTGGCGCAGGCCGCGCAGATCGACGGCAAGGGCGCGGGCATGATGGAAATGGCCGGGCTTGCGCAGAAGGGGGGCGCGGTGCATATCCACTGTCGCCTAGCCAACAAGCCCGAGGACATCAGCGCCATCCGCGTGGCCACCGGCGAGGCGCATGCGCTGATCGGCGGCGATCTGGTCGTGTCGGCCGGGGCCAAGACGCTGGGCCTGACGCGCACTGGTCAGACCGGCGCGGTGGTCAACAGCCACGAGATCATCACCGGCGATTTCACCCGCAACACCGAATTCCACATTCCGGTCGACCGGCTGGAACTGGCGCTGGAAGCGCGGTTGAAGGACGGTTTGGCCCTGTTCGACGCGACCGAGTTGGCACGCGCGGTGATGGGCGATTCGATCTATTCCAACATGATGGTGTTCGGGGCGGCCTGGCAGCGCGGGCTGCTGCCGGTCAGCCACGAGGCGATCATGGCCGCGATCGAGCTGAACGGCGCCGCGGTCGAGCGCAACAAGCGCGCCTTCGAGGTCGGCCGCTGGGCGGTTCTGCACCCCGAGGACGTGGCGCGTATCGTGGCCCCCACGGTGACTGAATTGCCCAAGACGCCCGAGCAGGCCATCGCCTTCCGTGCCGATCATCTGGTGGCCTATCAGGGCAAACGGTTGTCCAGGCGCTATCTCAAGCTGGTCGAGTCGATCGAAGACCCGAAGGTCCGGGATGCCGTCGCGCTTGGGTATCACAAGCTGTTGTCGTACAAGGACGAATACGAGGTGGCCCGCCTGCTGCTGGACAGCCGCGACAAGGCCGCCGCCGAATTCGACGGCGACTTCAAGATGACCTTCCACCTGGCGCCGCCGCTTCTGGGGGGAAAAGGGCCGGACGGGCGTCCGCGCAAACGGCAATTCGGCGAATGGCTGCTGGGGCCGATGAAGGTTCTGGCCAGGCTGAAGGGGCTGCGCGGCACGCCGCTGGATATCTTCGGGTATACCGCCGAACGCCGGATGGAGCGGGCTTTGATCCGTCAGTATGAGGCGGACATGAAAGAGGTCCTGCCATTGCTGGATGACAACACCCGCGATGCGATTGTCGCGCTGGCACGCTTGCCGCTGGACATCCGCGGTTTCGGTCCGGTATTGGCCGCCAACGAAGCCAAGGCCGCCAAGCGGCGCGAGGAACTTCTGGCCGTGATCCGGCAGGGAGGGACCGAGACGCGGGCCGCGGCCGAGTAACGTCATATCGGTGTCATGTAGGCGCGATAGAGTTCCCGTTCGCGCCGTCCCGTGACGGCCACGCCGGAGACCCGTGATGAAATCACGCCGCCATATCGCTCGGGACATTTCCTACGCCCATTCCGCCGAAACGCGGGGTGGGCGCATGGTCATCAAGCTGATCGAGAACACGACCGGCCGGCTACGCCTGATCCGGCGCGCCGAAGGCTATGAGCGCGAGGTCGCCAATGGCCGCGATTTCTGGTCGGTCATGGTCGAGCGTTACGGGCTGAGCCTGAATGTGGTGGGCGGGGCGCTGTCGAACATCCCCAGGGACGGCCCGCTGATCCTGATCGCCAACCACCCCTACGGGATTCTGGATGGGCTGATGATGGGGCATGTGCTGTCCCAGACCCGCGGAGATTTCCGGATTCTGGCCAACCATGTGTTCCACAAGGCCGAGGATCTGAACCGCATCATTCTACCGATCTCCTTCGACCAGACCAAAGAGGCGATGCGGCTAAACCTGCAGACCCGAAAAACCGCCTTGGATTATCTGGGGCAGGGTGGCGCAATCGGGATTTTTCCCGGCGGTACGGTCAGCACGGCGGCCCGGCCGTTCGCGCACCCGATGGACCCGGGCTGGCGCGGATTCACCGCGCGGATGGTGGCCAAGTCAAACGCCACCGTGGTGCCTTTGTTCTTCGATGGCCACACCTCACGCCTGTTTCAGATCGCCAGCCATCTGCATGTGACGCTGCGCATGGGTTTGCTGATCAAAGAGTTCAAAAAGCGCGTCGATACCCCAGTGGATGTGGTCGTGGGGCAGCCCATCGGCCGCGACGTTCTGGACCCATTGGCCGGCGATACGCGCAAGATGATGGATTTCTTGCGCAAAGCCACGTATGAGCTGTCTCCGAAGCCGCTGAAGTCGTATGACTATGGCTATGAATTCGAGGAACGGCATCGCGCCTGAAGGGGCAAATGGCAGTAGGCATCTTTGATTCCGGATTGGGCGGGCTGACCGTCCTGAACGCCGCGCAGACACGTCTGCCGGATGTGGATTTCCTGTATTACGCGGACAGCGCGCACGCGCCTTATGGCGTGCGCGACGCCGAGGATATCTACAACCTGACCCGAAACGCCGTGCAAGACCTGTGGTCGCGCGGCTGCGATCTGGTGATTCTGGCCTGCAACACGGCAAGCGCCGCAGCGCTGCGGCGGATGCAGGAAGAAGGCGTGCCCCAGGGCAAGCGTGTTCTGGGTGTGTTCGTCCCGCTGATCGAGGCACTGACCGAGCGCCAGTGGGGCGACAACAGCCCTCCGCGCGAAGTGGCGGTCAAGCATGTGGCCCTGTTTGCGACGCCGGCAACCGTGGCCAGCCGCGCGTTCCAGCGTGAACTGGCGTTCCGCGCCATTGGCGTCGATGTCGAGGCGCAGGCCTGCGGTGGCGTGGTCGATGCCATCGAAGAAGGCGACATGATCCTTGCCGAAGCCTTGGTGCGCAGCCATGTGGACGCGTTGAAACGCAAGATGCCGCATCCGCAGGCGGCGATTCTGGGCTGCACGCACTATCCGCTGATGGCCGAGGCCTTTCAGGCGGCTTTGGGGCCGGACGTGCAGGTGTTCAGCCAGGGCGACCTGGTTGCCGAAAGCCTCGCCGACTATCTGCAGCGGCACCCCGGCATGCTGGGCACCGGTGAGGCCGGGTTCCTGACCACGGGCGATCCCAAAAAGGTCAGTGACCGGGCAACGCAGTTTCTGCGACGACAAATCACCTTTCAGGCCGCCTGACTTCGGTCAAGGACCGGGTCGGCGCGCGGATTTATTCGGGAACCGTCCATGCGATGGTTGCCAGTCGTGACACATCAAGGAACGAGGTCTGACATGACCCACAAAATCGCAATCCTGGGCGCTTCGGGCTATACCGGTGCCGAACTGGTGCGGCTGATTGCCGAGCACCCGAACATGGAAATCACCGCCCTGGCGGCCGAGCGCAAGGCCGGGCAGACCATGGCCGAGGTGTTTCCGCATCTGCGCCATCTGGACCTGCCACGCCTGTGCAAGATCTCGGAAATAGACTTTGGCCAGATCGACCTGTGCTTTTGCGCGCTGCCGCACAAAACCAGCCAGGAAGTGATCCGCGAATTGCCCTCCGACCTGAAAATCGTTGATTTGTCGGCGGATTTCCGGCTGAGCGATCCGGCGGAATACGAGAAATGGTATGGCAACCCGCATGTCGCGTTGGAACAGCAGGCCGAGGCCGTTTATGGCCTGACGGAGTTCTACCGTGAGGACATCCGCGCCGCCCGGCTGGTGGCGGGCACCGGGTGCAATGCTGCCACGGGGCAATATGTGCTGCGGCCGCTGATCTCGGCCGAGGTGATCGACCTGGACGACATCGTTCTTGATCTGAAATGCGCCGTTTCGGGGGCAGGGCGCGCGCTGAAAGAGAACCTGCTGCACGCCGAACTGAGCGAAGGCACCAACGCCTATGCCGTCGGCGGCACCCACAGGCATCTGGGCGAGTTCGATCAGGAGTTCTCGAAACTGGCGGGCCGTGCGGTTCACATCCAGTTCACGCCGCACCTGATCCCTGCGAACCGGGGCATTCTGGCGACCTCGTACGTCAAGGGCGACCCGCAAAGCGTGTATGAGACGCTGTGTGCGACCTATGCGGACGAGCCCTTCATCCACATGCTGCCTTTTGGCGAAACGCCATCGACCCACCATGTGCGGGGGTCGAACTTCTGCCATATCGGCGTCGTTGCTGACCGGATCGAACGGCGTGCCATCGTGATCGCGGCGCTGGATAACCTGACGAAAGGTAGCAGCGGGCAGGCCTTGCAGAACGCCAACCTGATGTTAGGTGAACCTGAAACGACGGGGCTGACGATGGCCCCTCTGTTCCCATGAGGCTGAAATGAAAACGCTGAAGAAACGCCGCCGTGTACAGGTCATATTGCTGGCTTTCGTGGCCTTGGCTCTTGCCACGGGGCTGATCGGCTATGCGATGCGGGACGGGATCAACTATTTCCGCTCGCCCAGCCAGGTGATCGCCGAACCGCCGGCGCCGAACGAGGTGTTCCGCATCGGCGGGCTGGTCGAAGAAGGCTCGATCGTGCGCGGGCAGGGCGAGACGGTGCGCTTTGTCGTGACCGATGGCGGTGAAAGCGTTCCGGTGTCGTTCACCGGTGTGCTGCCTGACCTGTTCTCCGAGGGTCAGGGCATGGTGGGCACCGGCAGCTATGTCGACGGCGTGTTCCAAGCCACCGAAATCCTGGCGAAACACGACGAGACCTATATGCCTAAAGAGGTCATGGACGCCCTGAAAGAGCAGGGTGTCTATCAAGAGCCGGGCGAAAGCTGATCGCGGCTGAACCGCAGGGGCGATGATGAAGGCGGGCGTTGCGCGGTTGGGCCGGGCAGCGCTCGCTTTCATTTCAAGACCTTAAGGCTTTTTCCCGAGTTTTGGCTGCACGTGAACACAGAGGTGCAGCATGCAGTCGGTCCGTCAGATCGCGTGGGAGATTGTGGCCCGCGAAGGTGGCTTTGTCGATGACCCGGATGACCCGGGCGGGGCCACGAAATATGGCGTCACCATCCACACGATGCGCCGCCTTGGGGTCGACCTGACGGATGATGGCGTGGTTGACCGGCGCGACGTGATGGCGCTGAGCCGCGAACAGGCGGTTGAGATCTTCATCGCACATTATTTCGAGAAACCCCGGCTTGTGCTTGCCCCCGAAGCGCTGCAGCCGTCGCTGTTCGACATGTATGTCAACGCAGGGGCTCAGGCCGTGCGCATCCTGCAGCGTCTGCTGGTGCAGATGGGTTTTGCGGTGATCGTTGACGGGGTGATGGGGCCCCAGACCGCCGCGGCTTGCGCCCAGGCCGCCATGCCCGATCCGATGGCGCTGCGCGATGCCTATGGGGTGGCGCGACGAAACTATTATTTCCGGCTGGCCGACCGGCGACCGGCCTCGCGCAAATATGTGCGCAGTCGGACCGGTGGCAAGGGCGGATGGATCCGTCGGGCCGAGGCGTTTCTGTCTCCATCCTACCATCTGAGTGAATCGGAGTTTCACGAAAGGGTTGCAGCATGGGGTTGATTGCGGGAATTTTCGATCTGCTGTTCGGGGGCGGACGCAACGTGGTGCGCGAAACTGCCGAGGTCTTTCGCGAAAATGCCGAGGCTGGCGCCGCGCGCGACGTCGAAATGCGCGGGCAGGCCATGAGCCAGTTCGGCGCCGAATTCGCGGTGCCGCGCAAGGGCGGATTCGACCGGTTCATGGACGGGTTGAACCGGCTTCCGCGTCCGGCGCTGGCGTTGGGCACGCTGGGTCTGTTCGTGGCGGCGATGGTCGATCCGCTGTGGTTTGCGGCGCGGATGCAGGGCATCGCGCTGGTGCCCGAGCCGCTGTGGTGGCTGTTGGGCGTGATCGTGTCCTTCTATTTCGGGGCGCGGCATCAGGCAAAGGTGCAGGATCTGCAACGCGATATCTCGGTCACGATGATGCGCGCCCCGCAGGTGATGGCGAATATCGAGGCACTGCGGCAGTTGCAGGCCGACAGCCCCGGTGTCGCGGATCCGGGCATCGATGCTGCGCTGGTGGCAGAGGTCACGCGACCCGATCCGAACCCTGCTCTGGAGGATTGGCGACGTCTGCGCACCTGAGGCGCGACACTATGTGCGCGAAAATCCGGCGAAAGTGATTGGCGCTTGGCAAAGGGCAAGAGTATACCGTGCCCATGATTACCGAGCTTGGACATTTCGCCCTTATCCTGGCCTTTCTGGTGGCCATCATGCAAAGCGTCGTGCCGTTGATCGGCGCGGCAAAGCGATGGCCGTCTTGGATGTTTTTTGCCGAACCGGCCGCCGTGTCGCAGTTTCTGCTGACCGGGTTCGCGTTCGGAGCGCTGGTCTGGGCCTTCGCGACATCGGACTTTTCGCTGCGGATCGTTGTTGAGAACAGCCATTCCGCCAAGCCGATGCTGTACAAACTCAGCGGCACATGGGGCAACCACGAGGGCTCGATGCTGTTGTGGGTGCTGATCGTCGCGATCTTTGGCGCCATGGCGGCCTTTTTCGGCGCCGGCCTGCCGCCTACGCTGAAGGCGCGGGTGCTGGCGGTGCAGGGTGCCATCGGCGTGGCATTCTATGCTTTCATACTGTTCACCTCGAACCCGTTCGACCGGCTGCCGGTGGCCCCGTTTGACGGGCGCGACCTGAACCCGCTGCTGCAGGATCCCGGGTTGGCGTTTCACCCGCCATTTCTGTACCTGGGCTATGTGGGGCTGAGCATGGCGTTCAGCTTTGCGGTCGCGGCCCTGATCGAGGGGCGCATCGACGCCGCATGGGGCCGCTGGGTGCGGCCGTGGACGCTGGCGGCGTGGATCTTCCTGACCATCGGCATCGCGCTGGGGTCCTGGTGGGCCTATTACGAGCTGGGCTGGGGCGGTTTCTGGTTCTGGGACCCAGTCGAGAATGCCTCGTTCATGCCCTGGCTGCTGGCCGCCGCGCTGCTGCATTCGGCCATCGTGGTCGAAAAGCGCGAGGCGCTGAAAAGCTGGACCATCCTGCTGGCCATTATCGCCTTTGGGTTCTCGCTGATCGGAACCTTCATCGTGCGCTCGGGCCTTCTGACATCGGTCCATGCCTTTGCCAATGACCCAGAGCGCGGGGTGTTCATTCTGTTCATCCTGGTGGTCTTCATCGGTGGCGCGCTGACGTTGTTCGCGGCCCGCGCGCAGGCGATGGAGGCCAAGGGGGTGTTTGGCATGGTCAGCCGCGAAAGCGCGCTGGTGCTGAACAACATCCTGCTGGCCGTCAGCAGTTTCGTGGTCTTTTTCGGAACCATGTGGCCGATGGTGGCCGAGATGATGTTCGATCGGAAACTGTCGGTCGGCGCGCCGTTCTTCAACGCGGCCTTCACACCGTTCATGGTGGTTTTGGGGATCGTTCTGCCTCTGGGCGCTATGCTTCCGTGGAAACGGGGCAAGCTGGGCCGCGTGGCGTGGCAGCTGCGCTATGCTTTCGTTCTGGCGGTGTCGCTGGCGATTCTGGTCTGGGTGATGCAGACGGGGCGCAGCGCGCTGGGGCCCGTGGGGCTGTTCCTTGGCGCGTGGATTACGTTCGGCGCCATCGTCGATCTGTGGAGCCGAACGGGGCGCAAGGGCAGCCTGGCGCGCCTGATGCGCCTGCCGGGGGCCGATTGGGGCAAGGCGCTGGCCCATACCGGGCTGGGCGTCACGATGTTTGCCATCGCCGGGCTGACCGCCTGGCAGGTCGAGGATATCCGCGTCGCCCGCGTGGGCGAGACATTCGAGGTTGGGGGTTTCGACTTTACCCTCAAGGGCGTGCGCGAAGTCGAAGGGCCGAACTACTTTTCGACCATGGCCGATGTTCTGGTGGAAAAAAATGGCCGAACCGTCGCGACGCTGAACCCCGAGAAACGCACCTATCCGGTGGCAGCGATGCCCACCACAGAGGCGGCGATCGACTACCGGTTCCTTCGCGACGTCTATGTGGTGATCGGAGACCAGCAGGATGACGGCGGTTGGGTGATGCGAACCTATATCAAGCCTCTTGCGAACTGGATCTGGGGCGGCTGCATCCTGATGGCCTTGGGCGGTTTTTTCAGTCTGTCCGACCGCCGGTTCCGCGTGGCGGCCGGTGCCCGCAAGACCGCGCCTTCAGGAGTTGCAGCGGAATGAAACGACTGATCCTTGTTTTGATGCTGCTGGCGTCTCCGCTGCTGGCGGTGCAGCCTGACGAGGTGCTGGACGACCCGGTGCTGGAACAGCGCGCGCGTGAAATCAGCGCCGGGCTGCGGTGTCTGGTCTGCCGCAATGAAAGCATCGATGAAAGCAACGCCGATCTGGCGCGCGATCTGCGTCTGCTGGTTCGGGAACGGTTGGTGGCCGGCGATACGGACGAAGAGGCCGTTGCCTTCATCGTGGACCGTTATGGCGAGTATGTGCTGCTCAAACCCACTGCCAAGGGGGCCAACCTGCTGCTGTGGCTGGCCGGGCCGATCATGTTGCTGATCGCGGCAATCATGGGCTGGAGTTTCCTGCGTGGCCGCGCCCGCCGCGCCGAGACCACCGACACGGATGCCCTGAGCGAGGAAGAGCAGGAACGGTTGCGCCGTATTCTGGAAGACTGACGCGTGGTTTGACTTTCCCTTGCCGGGCAATTGCGTCAGGGTTCGGGAAAATCTGTGCCAGGTGAGGACTTCATGGAATACGAGACGGTGCTTTTGAACATCACGGACGGGCTGGCGGTGCTGACGCTGAACCGGCCCGACAAGATGAACGCGCTGACCACCCAGATGCGCGCCGAGATCACCCACGCGATGAAGCAGGCCGCCCATGACGCGCGGGCCGTGGTCGTGACCGGTGCTGGCCAGGCCTTCTGTTCGGGGCAGGATCTGGGCGATGCGTCCAGCACCGGCAAGATCGACCTGGAAGGCACGCTGCGTGACGAATATGAGCCTATGCTGAAGGCGATCTGGGATTGCCCGGTGCCGACGATCGCCGCCGTCAACGGTCCGGCCGCCGGGGCGGGCGCCAGCCTGGCGCTGTGTGCCGATGTGACGATCGCGACCGAAAGCGCCTATTTTCTGCAGGCTTTCGCCAAGATAGGCCTGTTGCCCGATGCCGGGGGCACTTGGTTCATGCCGCGCCAGATGGGCATGGCCAAAGCGATGGGAGCGGCCCTGTTTGCCGACAAGATCAGCGCCCGTCAGGCCGATGACTGGGGCCTGATCTACGAAGCCGTGCCCGATGACGCATTCGAGGCCCATTGGCGCAAGCGCGCCGAATATCTGGCCAGCGGTCCGACCGCAGGTTTCGGGGCGATCAAGAAGGCGATCCGCGGCACTTGGGAAAACTCGCTGGAGCAGCAGTTGCAGGTCGAGGCCCATCTGCAGGGAGAATGCGGGCGCACCCGTGACTTCGCCGAAGGCGTGGTGGCCTTTCTGGAAAAACGCGCCCCCCGGTTCGAGGGGCGCTGACCCTCAGGCCCGGCGGCGGCGACGCGCACGCCGTTCGGGCTGGCTGTTCTCACCCGTGCCGTCATTGGCAGACGAGAACGACCCCAGCGCCTCGGTGATCTGGTCCAGCGTCGGACGCGCGCCGCGCGGCGTGGTGTCCAGCGCCTTGCGCATTTCGCGCAGGTGTTCGGGCATGGTGCCGCAGCAGCCGCCGATGATGGTGGCCCCGGCATCGCGCGCCATGGCGGCGTAACGGCCCATCAGCTCGGGCGTGCCGTCATAGTGGATATGGCCATCGACGTATTTCGGAATGCCCGCATTGCCCTTGGAGATCAGGGGGCGTTCGGTCCCCTGAGCGACAAAGCCCAGTACCGTGCGCAGGATGTCGGATGCGCCGGTGCCGCAGTTGGCGCCAAAGGCGATCGGCGGGTTGGGCAAAGTTTCGACCAGCTGCGCCAGATCGGCCGAGGTGACGCCCATCATGGTGCGCCCGGCGGTGTCAAAACTCATGGTGCCGCACCAGGGCATGTCGGCCAGGGCAAAGGCCTCGGCCGCGGCGCGAAATTCCTCGGGGGCGCTGATGGTCTCCAACCACAGCACGTCGACGCCTCCGGCTTTCAGCGCTTCGGCCTGTTCGTGGAACATCTCGACCGCCTCGGCATGGGTCAGGCTACCCACGGGTTCCAGGATTTCCCCGGTCGGGCCGACCGACCCGGCAACCACCACCGGACGCCCTGCGGCATCCGCCACCTCGCGTGCCAGTTCGGCACCCACGCGGTTCAGCTCGGCCACGCGGGTATGCGCATCATGCAGCTTCAGACGTGCGGCGGTGCCGCCGAAGGTGTTGGTCAGGAACAGGTCGCTGCCCGCATCCACCGACCCCCGATACAGGGCGCGGATCTTGTCGGGCTGCTCGGTGTTCCACAGCTCGGGCGCGTCACCCGATTGCAGCCCCATGTTGAACAGGTTCGTTCCGGTGGCGCCGTCAGCAAGAATGGCGTCTGTGGTTTCCAGCAGTCTGGTCAGCGCATTGGTCATTGGAGATGTCCGGAGTTGTGGCCCCGAGGGCCAAAAAAACTTAGACGCCCCGTGTCGCATGACCGGGACGTCAAATCAAATTCATAATGCTCATGAAGATCATGAGGCGGGCGGCATGCCTCAGTTGGCTTCGCTCATCACCTGGGCCTTGGCCACGGGCAGCAGCTCGGCCATCTTGGCGCGGATTTCCTCGGGGGAGGACAGGGCGCCCAGATCGGCGGCGACTTTGCGCACCACGTCCTCGTGGCCAGCCTCTTCGAAATCGGCGATCACGACCGACTTGGCATATTCGGCCGCCTCGTCCCCGCTTTTGCCCATTTTTTCCGCAGCCCAGAGGCCCAGCAGCTTGTTGCACCGGGCTTGCGCCTTGAACTGCATTTCTTCGTCATGGGCGAATTTTGCTTCAAAGGCGTTTTCGCGGTCGTCAAACGTGGTCATTGGTGTTGGGCCTCTTCAAGTACAAGTGTCTTTGGTGATGATATGACCATACGCGCGGCCGGTTGCAAGGTATTTGCGCTGCGTCAAAGCCTCTCGGGCGCATGAACTTGCGGGAAAGGGGGGCTTGCACTATGAGAGCGCCAGAGCGCAGGGACTCAATCCCTGGCCCCACGCTGGAAAGGTCGCATATGGCGCGTCGCAAGAAGATTTACGAAGGCAAGGCCAAGATCCTGTATGAAGGCCCCGAACCGGGCACGATCGTGCAGTATTTCAAGGATGACGCCACCGCGTTCAACGCGGAAAAGAAAGACGTGATCGAAGGCAAGGGCGTGCTGAACAACCGCCTGAGCGAGTTCTTCATGACTGGCCTCAGCCAGATTGGCGTGCCGACCCATTTCATCCGCCGCCTGAACATGCGCGAACAGCTGGTGCGCAGCTGCGAGATCATCCCGCTGGAGGTGATCGTCCGCAACTATGCCGCCGGGTCGCTGTCGAAACGTCTGGGCATCGCCGAGGGCACGCAGCTGCCGCGTCCGATCGTGGAATATTGCTACAAGGACGACTCGCTGGGTGATCCGCTGGTGACCGAAGAACACATCGCGGCCTTCGGCTGGGCCAGCCAGCAGGACATGGATGACATCCTCAGCCTGGCGCTGCGGGTGAACGACTTCATGAGCGGCGTGATGCTGGCCGTGGGTATCCGTTTGGTCGACTTCAAGATCGAGATCGGCCGCGTCTACGAGGGCGATTTCCAGCGTCTGATCGTCGCTGACGAAATCAGCCCCGACAGCTGCCGCCTGTGGGACATCGAGACAGGGCAAAAGCTGGACAAGGACGTGTTCCGTCGCGATCTGGGCAGCCTGACCGACGCCTATTCCGAAGTGGCGCGGCGGCTGGGCGTGCTGCCCAAAAGCAACGTGACGAAACCCACGCTGATCAACTGACGCCGGGGCCCGGCCCCGGGCAGCGGCAACAAGGATTTGAAAATGGCGAGGCCCCCGGTTTCGCAAGTGAATCAGAGGACGACCTGAGATGAAGGCACGAGTGCACGTTATGCTGAAGAACGGGGTTCTGGACCCGCAGGGCGAGGCCGTCCGCCATGCCTTGGGCGCCCTGGGGTTCGACAAGGTCGAAGGCGTGCGTCAGGGCAAGGTGATTGACCTTGAACTGGCCGACGGGACGACCGAGGCCGACGTGGCCGAGATGTGCGAAAAGCTGTTGGCCAACACGGTCATCGAACGTTACGAGATCGAACTGGTCTGAGTTTTCCGGCCGTTTTCCCCAAGGAGGGTTTGCCATGCGCGCTGCCGTCGTCGTGTTTCCCGGGTCCAACTGTGACCGGGATCTTGCCGTTGCCTTCGAACAGGCCGGGTTCCAGGTCGACATGGTCTGGCACAAGGATGTCCAGCTGCCGCAGGGCGTGGACATCGTGGGCGTGCCGGGCGGGTTTTCCTATGGCGACTATCTGCGGTGCGGCGCGATCGCCGCGAAGTCGCCGATCTGCCGGGCCGTGGTCGAACACACCGAACGCGGCGGCTATGCCGTCGGCATCTGCAACGGTTTCCAGATCCTGACCGAGACCGGCATCTTGCCGGGCGCGCTGCTGCGCAATGCCGGGCTGAAATATATCTGCCGGACCGTCGGGCTGAAGGTTGCAACCAGCGACAGCGCCTTCACGCAGGGCTACAACGCCGGCGACGTGATCCAGATTCCGATTGCGCATCACGATGGCAACTATTTTGCCGATGACGACACCATTGCCCGCCTGCGGGACGAGGATCGGATCGCCTTTACCTATACCGAGAATCCCAACGGCTCGCGCGGGGATATTGCCGGAATCCTGTCGCACAACCGACGCGTGCTGGGCATGATGCCCCACCCGGAACGGGCGGCGGACACGGCGCATGGCGGCACCGACGGGGCGGCGCTCTTCCGCGCATTGGCAGGGGTGCTGACGCCTGCGTGACTTGAGGTCAGGCGCGCGGGCGCGTAGCTTCGGAGGATGACGTCCGAAGTGCGAACAGGCTGGAAATCGGTATTTGGCCGCGTTGCCCCATTGGGTTGGCGGCCGCGCCTTGCCGTGTTCGGCCTGCTGCTTGCGGCAGTTGCGACGGTCTGGGTCACCAACAGCCTTCTGACCGACAGGTTCACCGAATCCACCCGCAACCGGGCCGAACTGCGGCTGACGCTGTATTCGGGTAACCTGCTGAGCGAGCTGCGCCGCAACGCCATCGTGCCGCAGTTGCTGGCGCGGGACCCGACTTTGATATCGGCCTTGCAGTCCAGCGATTTCTCGTTGTCGACGCAGCGCCTTCTGTCTTTCGTCGAGGAAATCGGCGCGGCGTCGCTGATGCTGTTGGACCGCGACGGGCGGGCGGTGGCGGCGACCGATCGCAATCGGCTTGGCGAAGCGCATCGCAGCGCAACCTATTTCGTCGATGCGATCCGGTCGAATTCCACGATCTTTTCCGTTATCCCGCGCGAGGCCGGCGGCTATCGGTTCGTCTACTCGCGGCGGCTTGAAGCCGGCGCCGAGATTCTGGGCGTCATCGTCGTCGAGGTGGACCTTCAGAAATTCGAAAGCGCCTGGGCCGGGATTTCCGATGCCGTGATGGTGACCGACAGCACTGGCACGATCATCCTGTCGACTGAACCGCAGTGGCGTGGGTTGAACGAGCAGGAGGCGCTGTTGCGGCAGCACCCGCAGGGCGCCATCGAACGCGCCATACGGGCCACCGCCGACTGGACGGCTCTGCCGCCCGACGCCTACCTGCAGGGCGAAGCGGTCATGCGGATGGAGACGCGGATTCCGTTTCGGGGATGGAAGATGACCTCGTTCACGACCTACGAGTCGATCCGCGAAAAAGTGAACAGCGTTCTGGCGCTCGAGATCATGGGCTTTGCGATTCTCCTGGCGCTGACCCTCTATGCACTGAGCCGCAGGGCCACGTTCCGCATGGCGCTGTTTCAGCGCGAGTCGGCGGAGCTTCGCGCATTGAATGCCCGCCTGCAGCGCGAAATCGCCGAGCGGGAACGGGTTGAAAAGACGCTGGAAGTGGCGGAGCAGACGCTGGCGCAAAGCTCGAAACTGGCAGCCCTGGGCGAGATGTCGGCGGCGGTCAGTCACGAACTGAACCAGCCGCTGGCGGCGATGAAGACCTATCTGGCGGGCGCGCGCCTGCTGTTGCGCCGCAACCGACCCGAAGAGGCGCTGGCCAGCTTTGGCCGCATTGATGGCCTGATCGAGCGCATGGGCGCGATCACGCGGCAGCTAAAATCCTATGCCCGCAAGGGCGCGGATGCGTTTTCGCCCGTGAATCTTGGCGAGGCGCTGGCTTCGTCGCTGTCGATGATGGAGCCGCAACTGCGTCAGCGTCACGTCAAGATCACCCAGATTTTGCCCAATGAACCGGTGATCGTGATGGGGGATCGGATGCGGATCGAGCAGGTGATGGTCAACCTCTTGCGCAACGCGCTCGACGCCACCAAATCAGTAGCGGAACCCGAGGTGGAGATCATCCTGGCCGCCGGCGAGACTGCTGTGCTTGCGGTACGCGACAACGGTCACGGGATCGAGGATATCGAGAACCTGTTCGAGCCGTTCTACACCACCAAGCGACCCGGGGACGGGGTTGGCTTGGGTCTTGCCATCTCGTCGGGTATCGTGAACGACCATGGCGGACGGCTGACCGCGCGCAACGGCCAGAACGGCGGCGCGGTATTCGAGATGCAACTGCCCATCCTGGGGCAAGACGGCCTGGAGGCCGCTGAATGATGAGGACGTAACTATGGCACAGGCCATGAAAATCGCCATCGTGGATGATGAACAGGACATGCGCCAATCGATCAGTCAGTGGTTGGCGCTGTCGGGGTATGACACCGAAACTTTCGCCAGCGCCGAGGATGCGCTGAAGGTTTTGGGGCCGGATTATCCGGGAATCGTGATCTCGGACATAAAGATGCCGGGGATGGATGGCATTCAGCTTCTGAAGAAGCTGATGGGCGCCGACAGCACCTTGCCGGTGATCATGATCACTGGTCACGGCGACGTGCCGATGGCCGTCGAGGCGATGCGGGTGGGAGCTTTCGACTTTCTGGAAAAGCCGTTCAACCCCGATCGGATGTCGGAACTGGCCAAACGCGCCAGCAACGCGCGGCGGTTGACGCTGGACAACCGGGCGCTGCGGCGTGAGCTGTCGGGCGGTACCCAGATCATGAACAAGCTGATCGGCGCCAGCCCGGTGATGGAGCGGTTGCGCGAGGATATTCTGGACCTGGGCCAGGCCGACGGGCATGTGCTGATCGACGGCGAAACCGGCACCGGCAAGACCCTCGTGGCGCACGCGCTGCATGCAGTGGGAAGCCGGGCGGGCAAGAAATTCGTTCTGGTCTCATGTGCCGCGCTGGAAGAAGAGGCGCTGGCCAAGCGGCTGTTCGGCCCGATGATGCCCGAGGACACGCAGCTGCCCGCCATCGAGGAAGCCCGCGGTGGCACTCTGGTGCTGGAGGACATCGAGGCGCTGAGCGACACACTGCAGGCGCGGTTGCTGAGCGTGATGAACGAGCAGGGAACGCCGGCCGAGACTCGGATCGTTGCGATCTCGAACCTGCAGGAAGCGGGCAAGACCAGCGAGGATGTGCTGCGGCCGGACCTGTTCTATCGTCTGGCAGCGTTGCGCATCACCATGCCGCCGCTGCGGCAACGGGGCGAGGATATCCTGACCCTGTTCACGCGCCTGAGCGATCAGTTCGCAGAGGAATATGGCTGCGAGGCGCCGCAAGTCAGCGCCCAGGAGGCCGCGCAGCTGTTGCAGGCCCCATGGCCGGGCAACGTACGCCAGTTGATCAACATCGCCGAGCGCGCGGTTCTGCAGTCGCGGCGCGGCTCGGGCACCATCGCGTCGTTGCTGATGTCGGATCACGAGGAAATGCAGCCGGTGATGACCACCGAGGGCAAGCCGCTGAAGGAATACGTTGAGGCGTTCGAACGGATGCTGATCGACAACACCATGCGGCGGCACAAGGGGTCGATCGCTTCGGTGATGGAGGAATTGTGCCTGCCGCGCCGGACGTTGAACGAGAAGATGGCCAAATACGGGCTGCAACGGGCGGATTACTTGTAGGGGAGGGGGCCAGCCCCCTCTTGGCCTTGCAGGCCAATTCACCCCCGGGATGTTTGGGGCCAGGTGAAGGTGGTCCGACAATTGAACGGTTGTCCGTGCAGATTGCCCATTGTGTTTTCCACAGGACTGCTTTTATTGTGTGAGGGTGGACCCGGCCTGAACTGCGGCCGATGCGTCCCGGATCATTGAGTTTCGCTGCTTGGCCGCGGATGGTGAGCCATCTGTCCGGGTGAAGCATGCAGATTGCGCCCAGCAATGGGCAGAAGAGTGCCTGAGCCCTTTCATTGGGCAAAAGGAATAATGGGCAGGCAGCGGTATGGCTGCGCCTGTCGGAGAAGAACCGCGATGACGCGCGCGCAACGATTGAGTTTACGGGGAGGGGGGCAGATCGCCGATCCCTGCCGTGCGCCGTCGGAAATCGCCCAGACAAGACACCACCCCAAGAGCGCCCGTCCACCCGGACAGGGCCGGACGTCGCCTTTGGCGCGGTGCACCAAGGACACATGGCAAAGAAAATGCTTATCGATGCCACCCACGCGGAGGAAACCCGCGTCGTGGTGGTTGACGGAAACAAGGTCGAGGAGTTCGATTTTGAGTCCGAAAACAAACGCCAGCTTGCTGGGAATATCTATCTCGCAAAAGTAACGCGCGTCGAACCGTCTTTGCAGGCGGCCTTCGTCGACTATGGCGGGAACCGGCACGGCTTCTTGGCGTTCTCGGAAATTCACCCCGATTACTATCAGATTCCGGTCGCGGACCGCGAAGCACTGATGGAGGAAGAGCAGGCTTATGCCGAGGCGATGAGGGCGCGGGACGAGGCCGAAGAGACCAAACCCAGGAAGCGCCGGTCTCGGTCTCGAACGAAAGCGTCGGAGGTGGAGACCGCCGATCCCGTCGAAACGCTGGAACTGCCCAGTGAGCCGACCGGGATGGAGACCATAGACCTTGAGGTGGAGGAAGACCTGGAGGGCTCGTCGGTGCCCGAGGGGACGTCGCCGATGGAGACCGTCGCCGAGACCCCTGTCGAGGAGCCTGAGGAGTCTAAAACCGGCGAGCCGGATGACTCTGCGGCGGACGCGGACCTGGGTGTCGATGCAGAAGAGCCGTCGTCCCCGTTGGAACCTGAAGACGCCGGTGATGGATCGGATGAAGAGGTTGCTGCCAAGCCAGATGCCGCAGCCAAGGATGAATCGATTGAATCGGTCGCCGATGACGATGACAGCGAAGATATCCGTCCGCCACGAAAGCCCCGGCCGCGCCGTTACAAGATCCAGGAAGTCATCAAAGTGCGCCAGGTTCTATTGGTGCAGGTCGTCAAGGAAGAGCGCGGCAACAAGGGGGCTGCGCTGACCACCTACCTGTCGCTGGCAGGCCGGTATTGCGTATTGATGCCGAACACGGCGCGCGGTGGTGGTATCAGCCGCAAGATCACCAACGCCGCAGACCGCAAGAAGCTGAAGGAGATCGCCTCGGAGATTGACGTGCCCAAAGGCGCGGGCCTGATCATTCGGACCGCAGGCGCCAAACGCACCAAGTCCGAGATCAAGCGTGACTATGAATATCTGCAGCGCCTGTGGGAGCAGATCCGTGAACTGACGCTCAAGTCGATCGCGCCCGCGAAGATCTACGAAGAGGGCGACCTGATCAAACGGTCGGTCCGGGATCTGTACAACCGTGAGATCGACGAGGTTCTGGTGGAGGGCGAGGCCGGGTATCGGATCGCCAAGGACTTCATGAAGATGATCATGCCGTCGCACGCCAAGAACGTGAAACGGTACGAGGATCAGCTGCCGCTGTTCGCCCGCTACCAGGTGGAAAGCTACCTGAGCTCGATGTTCAACCCGACGGTTCAGTTGAAGTCGGGCGGCTACATCGTGATCGGCGTGACCGAGGCGCTGGTGGCCATCGACGTGAACTCGGGCCGAGCCACCAAGGAAGGCTCGATCGAGGAAACCGCGCTCAAGACCAACCTAGAGGCCGCTGAGGAAGTGGCGCGGCAGCTGCGCCTGCGCGACCTGGCCGGTCTGATCGTCATCGATTTCATCGACATGGACGAGCGCAAGAACAACCTGGCGGTGGAAAAGCGCCTGAAGGACAAGCTGAAGACCGACCGGGCGCGCATCCAGGTGGGGCGGATCTCGGGCTTTGGACTGCTCGAGATGAGCCGCCAGCGCCTGCGCCCCGGTATGCTCGAGGCGACGACGCAGCCTTGCCCGTCCTGCCATGGCACCGGGCTGATCCGGTCGGACGACAACATGGCGCTGGCGATCCTGCGCCAGATCGAGGAAGAAGGCACCCGCCGCCGCTCGCGCGAGGTTCTGGTGCGCTGCCCGGTCAGCATTGCCAACTACCTGATGAACCAGAAGCGCGAACACATCGCCCAGATCGAGGCCCGCTATGGCCTTTCGGTCCGGGTCGAAGGAGATGTGCATCTGGTCAGCCCCGATTTCTCGATGGAGAAGTTCAAGACCGCGACCCGGGCAGTGCCCGAGGTGGCAGCCCCAGTGGTTTCGGCTTCGGCTTCGCTGATGGATCTGATCGATTCCGAAGAGGATGAGATCGAGGATGACGCCGTTGCGAGCGAGCAGTCGGAGCAGCCGGAAGAGGAGGCCAAGCCCAAGCGCAAACGCCGCCGTCGGCGTCGCAAGAAGAGCGGTGGCAATGGAGAGCAGCCCGAGGCGGCCAATGGTGAGGACAAAGCCGACGCCGCTACGGAAGAGCCGGTAGCAGCCGTAGCGGACGAGACAGCGCCCGAGGACGGTGCTGAGGCCGCAGCGGAAGAACAGGCCGCCGAGGAAAAGCCCGCCAAACCGAAACGTCGCCGGGCTCCGCGTCGGAAGAAAACCGCCGAGGTGGAGGCTGCGGCAGCTGAACCGACCTCCGAGGGGGCTGCCGGAGAGACCGCTTCGATGGTGCAAGAGGCCCCGACCGAGCTGGAGGCAGCCGTTTCCGATGTGGTTGCATCAAGCGAAGCGCCGACTGCTGAGCCACAGGCCGAGACCGATGCGGCTGCAACTGCCGCAGCTGGGGAACAGGTGGAGCCTGCCGTCGCTCAGGAAAGCTTGGCAGAGGCGATCGAACCCGAAGCTGCATCGAACACGGAAGAGGTTGCCGTGCAGATTGAGGTTGCTGTCGAGTCGGATGAACCTGTGACCGAGGCGGCCGCAGGTCGGGCCGAAGAGTCGCAGAATTCCGCGATCCTGGAGGTGGCGACGGAAGAGCCTGAACCCACTCCTGCCAAGCCAAAGAAACGCGGTTGGTGGTCGCTGGGCGGTTGATCAAACAGGCGGGCCGATTGGCCCGCCTTTTTCTTTTCACGCCATTATTCGGATTTTCTGATCACGTAAACCTGATGTTCGGACAGGTCTTCTTGTGCGATCAGTTCGTGACCGGCTTCGGCGCAGAAATGTGGGACATCCACGACAGCGGCCGGATCATCGGCCAGCAAGCGCAGGACAGAGCCCGCCGGCATGGATTTCAGCTTTTTCCGGGCTTTCAGAACGGGCAGGGGGCACAGCAGGCCCAGCGCATCCAGGGTTTCGGTTTCTTGTGTCATGGATCTCAGATATTTGGCGCAATGCGCTCTGTCCAGCATGCAGCCACGAGGATGTGACCGAATGGCCCCGTGACGCGGCCGTTCGGATACCCTATTTGCAGTGTCATGTTCGGAATCGATATCATCGACGCGGGGCTGCTGCCCGCCATGTTCATCGCGCTGGTCGGCGGGTTGATCAGCTTTCTGTCGCCTTGCGTGTTGCCGATCGTGCCGCCCTATCTGGCCTATATGAGCGGCGTCACCATCCACGAGATGCAGGACCAAGCGCAGGCCCGGCGCAAGGCGACCCTGTCGGCGCTGTTCTTCGTGCTGGGGCTGTCGACGGTGTTCCTGCTGCTGGGCTTCACGGCCTCGGCTTTTGGAGCCTTCGTGCTGCAGAACCAGGAACTGTTCGCCAAGGCTTCGGGTCTGGTGGTGATCGTGTTTGGCCTGCACTTCCTGAACGTGTTTCGCATTCCGATTCTGGACCGCGAAGCGCGGGTCGAGACCGGGGATGCAGGCGGCTCGGTCTTTGGGGCGTACATCTTGGGGCTGGCTTTCGCATTCGGCTGGACTCCGTGCATCGGCCCGCAGCTGGGTGCGATCCTGTCGCTGGCCGCCACCGAGGCCTCGGTGGCCCGGGGTACGCTGCTGTTGGGCGTCTACGCTGCGGGACTGGGCATACCGTTCCTGCTGGCTGCGATGTTCCTGAACCGGTCGATGTCGGTGATGAACAAGTTGAAACCGCATATGGGGACGATCGAAAAGGTCATGGGCGGATTGCTTCTGGTCGTCGGCATCATGCTGGTGACGGGCCTGTTCAGCCAGTTCAGCTGGTGGCTGCTTGAGACCTTCCCGGCGCTGGCTACACTGGGCTGACGCGGCACCCGGTCGCGACCTTCGGGCCTTACCTTGGGCACATCGCTGCGCTAACCTGCTCGCAACAAGGGCAAAGTCATGAGCAGTCAGGTTCCGCAATCTGGGGTACAACGACGCCGGGTGTTCTACATCCCCGGCTATGATCCCGTCCATCCCCGCCGCTATCGCGAGCTCTACCGGACAGAAGGGCGCGCGCAGTCAGCGATTTCCGGGTATCGGTTGGAGGTCTCGGCCAAGACGGGCGATGGCCCCTATGGCTGGCACGTCCGGTCGGAGCAGGACGGGGCCGAAGTGGAGACGGATGTCGAAGCTCTGGTCTGGTCCGACATCGTGCGCGACAGCATGGACAGTTCGATCCCGGCGACCTATTGGCAGTTGCTGCGCACGGCGTGGATCTACATCTCGACCGGCACGCTGTGGCGGCTGATGCGCCTGCGCAAGGGGCCGGTGATCGCCGCACTCTATCCGGTGGCGATGTTGCTGGGGCAGTTGGCGGTGGGGGTGGCGCTGGGTTGGGGGCTCGTGGCGCTGCTGTTCCCTTGGGTCGGAGCGTTGGCGGTGCTGCCCGCGGTGGCTGTGTCGGTGGCCGCGATGCTTTGGTTCCGCAAGATCGACAACCGCCTGTTCGCCTATTACCTGATGCACGATTATGCCTATTCAGCGCGGCTGAGGGGGGAAACGCCGCCCGAGTTGCAGGCCCGGTTGGATGAATTCCGCGCCTTGATCGCGGCGGCGCTGCATTCGCCGGTCGATGAGGTTCTGGTGGTGGGCCACAGTTCCGGCGCCCATCTCGGGGTCTCGGTTCTGGCCGACCTGCTGCGGCGGGGCGAGGTGCCGCCGGATGGCCCGGCCCTGTCGTTCCTGACATTGGGGCAGGTGGTGCCGATGGTGTCATTCCTGCCGAGGGCCGACCGGTTGCGGTCCGACCTGCAATTGCTGTCGCAGACCGAGCAGTTGACATGGGTCGATGTCTCGGCACCCGGGGATGGCTGCGCGTTTGCCCTATGTGATCCGGTGGCCGTCAGCGGGGTTGCCGGGCCGGGCAAACGCTGGCCGCTGGTTCTGTCGGCCGCCTTCACGCAAACCCTGTCGCCCGAACGCTGGGCCGCGCTGCGTTGGCGGTTTTTCCGTCTGCATTTCCAGTATCTTTGCGCCTTTGATCGGCCGGGCGACTATGACTATTTCCGCATCACCGCCGGGCCGCTGACACTGGGCGCACGGTTCGCCGGGCGCGCGCCGTCGAAATCGCGGATCGAGCGGGCGGCGTCCAAATACCGAACGGTGCGCGCATGACCCCGCCCAAGCCACCCGCCAGACCGAACAAGGTATCGCTGTGGCAATACCTGCGCCTGTTTCGACGCGACATCTTGTCGGCCCAGCCGCAACGCCTGTACCGCGCCTGGATGGCCGAGTTCCGTACCCCTTTCTTCCGGTCCTACCTGATCAACCAGCCCGAGCTGATCGACCGGGTTCTGAAACACCGCCCCCAGGATTTCCCGAAATCCGGCCGGATCAGCGAAGGCCTGCGGCCCTTGCTGGGCCAATCGGTATTCCTGACCAACGGCGCAACCTGGGAGCGCCAGCGCCGCATCATCGACCCGGCCTTCGAGGGCGGACGGCTGAAACAGACCTTTCCCGCGATGCTGGCCTCGGCCGAGGCTTGTGCCGATCGCCTGCGCGACAGGACAGGCGTGCCGGTCGAGATCGAGGAGGTCACCAGCCATGCCGCCGCCGACGTGATCTTTCGCACCTTGTTCTCGGTGCCGATCGAGCACGAAATCGCCGCGCAGGTGTTCGAGAAGTTCCGCGCCTATCAGCGGCAGCAACCTTTGCTGAACCTTGCGGCTTTCGTGCCGCTGCCCGGCTGGGTGCCCCGGTTCCACGCGCGCAAGACCCGCCGTGCGGCGACCGAAATCCGCGCCTTGATCGCCCGCCTGACCCGCGAGCGGGCCGCGCAGATTGCCGCCGGCACTGCGCCAAACGATCTGGCCACCAAGATCATGACCACGCCCGACCCCCTGACCGGGCAGTGTTTCGATACCGATGAGATGATCGATCAGGTGGCCATCTTCTTTCTGGCCGGGCACGAGACCAGCGCCTCGGCCCTGGCCTGGACGCTGTATCTGATGGCCGCCTATCCTGACTGGCAGGACCGCGTGGCCGAGGAAGCCCGCGCGCAGGATGAAATCAGTTTTGGCAGCATGTCCCGCCTCAAGCTCAGCCGGGATGTGTTCCGCGAGGCGCTGCGCCTCTATCCCCCGGTGCCGATGATGGTGCGCGAGGCCACATGCCCAGAACGTTTCCGCGACCGCGACGTGCCCAAGGGCGCGCAGATCGTGCTCAGCCCGTGGCACCTGCACCGACATGAACGGCTGTGGGAGGACCCCGACAGCTTTGACCCGGCCCGCTGGGCGACCGAAAACGGCAAAGCCTGCCAGCGGGCGGCCTTCATTCCATTTTCGGCCGGGCCGCGCGTCTGCACCGGGGCGGGGTTTGCGATGGTCGAGGGGCCGCTGATCCTGTCGACCCTGCTGCGGCGGTATCGGTTCGAACCTGTTGAGGGCCGCACCCCGGTCCCAGTGGCGCATCTGACGGTCCGGTCGCGCGAGGGAATCTGGCTGCGCGTGGTTGAGCGCTAACAAACTATCATCGCCCCGCGCCATGCTGTATGCGGTTGGAAAAGCGGAATCATTACTGAACGGGAAAGTGTCATGTCCAAGGCTGAACAGCGCGAACAGATGATCAACGGTGCGGGTTTCATAGCGGCTCTGGATCAGAGCGGTGGCTCGACGCCCAAGGCGCTGGCGCTGTACGGGGTGCAGCCGTCCGACTATGGCTCGGACGAGGAAATGTTTGCCGAGATCCAGAAGATGCGCGCCCGGATCATCCTGGCCGACGACTTCACGCGCGACAAGGTGATCGGCGCGATCCTGTTCGAACGCACGCTGGGCGAGGAAATCGACGGTCGCAAGGTGGCCGATTACCTGTGGTCGGTCAAAGGCATCGTGCCGTTCCTCAAGATCGACAAGGGGCTGGAGGACACCGCCAACGGCGTGCAGCTGATGAAACCTATCCCGGGCCTGGCCGAGACTCTGGCCAAGGCAGAAGGTGTGTTCGGCACCAAGGAACGCTCGGTCATCCACGAGGCCAATGCCGAGGGCATTGCCGCCGTGGTGAAACAGCAATTCGACGTGGCCCGCGAGGTGATCGCCGCTGGCATGGTTCCGATCATCGAGCCCGAGGTGAACATCAAGTCGGACACCAAGGCCGAAGCGGAAGAGATCCTGAAATCCGAAATCCTCAAGAACCTCGACGAGTTGGGCGAGGGGCAGGATGTCATGCTGAAGCTGACCCTGCCCAGCAAGGCCAACCTCTATGACGAGGCCGCCGATCATCCGCGTGTTCTGCGGGTTGTGGCGCTGTCGGGCGGCTATTCGACCGACGAGGCCTGTGACCTGCTGGCGCAGAACGGCAAGATGATCGCCTCTTTCTCGCGCGCGCTGACCGAGGGGCTGTCGAAACAGCAGTCGGATGCCGAGTTCAACGCGGCCCTGGGCAACAACATCGACAAGATCTACCGCGCCTCGGTCTGAGCTCAGACCGGTTTGATGAACGAGCGGCGCATCTGCGCCGCTTTTTCGCGCATGGCGCAGCCGGTGGCGTGGTCATTCACCAGGCCCATCGCCTGCATGAAGGCAAACACCGTGGTGGGGCCGACAAATTTCCACCCGCGCTTTTTCAGATCCTTGGACATTGCGACCGACTCGGGCGAAGTCGAGGCCGTCTGCGGCGCAGGTGGGGTCTTGGACTCGAACCGCCAGACATAGGCCGCCAGCGACCCGGTTTCGGCCACCAGCTCCTGCGCGCGGCGGGCGTTGTTGATCACCGCCTCGATCTTGCCGCGATGGCGGATGATGCCGGCATCTTGCATCAGGCGTTCAACGTCTGCATCAGTAAAACCGGACATCACGTTGAAATCAAAGCCGGAAAAGGCTTTGCGGAAATTCTCCCGCTTGGCCAGAATGGTGCGCCAGCTGAGGCCGGACTGAAAGCTTTCAAGGCATAGCTTCTCGAACAGGCGCTGGTCGTCACCTACCGGATAACCCCATTCATTGTCGTGATACTCGAAAAACTCCGGCGCGGCCTGACACCAGCCGCATCGGGGTTGGCCATCCGGCCCGGTTACGAGATCGCGCATCAAATGTACCCTTTTTGTTCGCTGTCAGCCTAGACACCAACGGGGATCAGATCAAGGGTTGCGATCGG
This sequence comes from Ruegeria lacuscaerulensis ITI-1157, assembly GCA_000161775.1. GTDB lineage: Bacteria > Pseudomonadota > Alphaproteobacteria > Rhodobacterales > Rhodobacteraceae > Ruegeria > Ruegeria lacuscaerulensis. The sequence continues at coordinate 2,809,342 of GG704596.1, read as the reverse complement.
GTGACCGGTACCAGTTCAGAACAAAGACGCGAATGGCCGAGGCCAACCCGGTCTCGGGGTCGCGTGCCATATCAATTTCCGAGGCCAAGACATTGATCGGCAAACCTTTTGCCTTGGCTATCTCTCGGAACGCCTGCCAGAACTCATCCTCGAGCGAGACCGATGTTCGGTGCCCCTTGAGGGTCAGCGAGCGTTTGACGGGCGGGCCGCTCATTCATCCAGCTCGTGATTGTCCAGATCGCGGCGGGTTTTGTCGGCGCGGGCCTTGTCCAGCTGCTTTTCCGCCTTGCTGCGCCCGAACGCCGCCGCGTTCCGGTCGGCGCGGGCCTTTTTCTCGGCCCGCGCCTTTTCCTTGCGATACCGGTTCAGATTGACCGGCTTGCCCATCAGTCCTTGGGTCCGATCATCTGTTCGGGGCGCACGACGGCGTCAAAGGTTGCCTCGTCGACGAAGCCCAGCTTGATGGCCTCTTCCTCCCGCGTGGTGCCGTTCTTGTGCGCGGTTTTGGCAACTGTGGTGGCGTTGTCATAGCCGATGGTGGGGGCCAAGGCGGTCACCAGCATCAACGATTCCTTCATCAGCTTGTCGATGCGCGCCTCGTTGGCCTTGATGCCCAGCAGCATACGCTCGGTAAAGCTGTCGGTCGCGTCGCCCAAAAGCTGGATCGACTGCAGCAGGTTGTAGGCCATCATCGGGT
>GG704596.1:2797116-2808625 GCA_000161775.1 Ruegeria lacuscaerulensis ITI-1157 | reverse complement strand
CTGTCGGTCGCGTCGCCCAAAGCTGGATCGACTGCAGCAGGTTGTAGGCCATCATCGGGTTGTAGACGTTCAGCTCGAAATGGCCCTGGCTGCCGGCGAACTTGATCGCAGCGTCGTTGCCCATGACGTGGGCGGCGACTTGGGTCAGCGCCTCGGCCTGGGTCGGGTTGACCTTGCCCGGCATGATCGACGAGCCGGGCTCGTTCTCCGGCAGGATCAGCTCGCCCAGACCCGAGCGCGGACCCGAGCCGAGGAAGCGGATGTCGTTGGCGATCTTGTAGCAGCTGCCCGCGACGGTGGCCAAAGCGCCCGAGAGGAACACCATGGCGTCATGGGCGGCCAGCGCCTCGAATTTGTTGGGCGCGGTGACGAAGGGCAGGCCGGTGATTTCGGCCATGTTGGCGGCGACGGCCTCGGCCCAGCCTTTCTGCGTGTTCAGCCCGGTTCCGACGGCGGTGCCGCCCTGCGCCAGTTCGTAGATGCCGGGCATGGCGGCATTCACGCGGGCGATGCCCTGGCGGATCTGGTGGGCATAGCCGCTGAACTCCTGGCCCAGGGTCAGCGGGGTCGCGTCCTGGGTATGAGTGCGGCCGATCTTGATGATGTCCTTGAATTCCGCCGACTTCTGCTCCAGCCCGGCGGCCAGCTTCTCGAGCCCCGGCAGCAGAACGTCACGTACGCTCATCGCGGTGGCGATGTGCATGGCGGTGGGGAAGGTGTCGTTCGACGACTGTCCCATGTTGACGTGGTCGTTCGGGTGTACCGGATCCTTCGAGCCGATGACGCCGCCCAGGATCTCGATCGCGCGGTTCGCGATGACCTCGTTGGCATTCATGTTCGATTGGGTGCCCGATCCGGTCTGCCACACGACCAGAGGGAAGTTGTCGTCGAACTTGCCCTCGATCACCTCGCCGGCGGCCTGGATGATGGCGTCTGCTATGCGTGCGTCCAGCTTGCCCGTTGCCTTGTTTTGCATGGCGCAGGCCTTCTTGACCACGCCCAGCGCGCGGATGATGGCGACGGGCTGTTTCTCCCAGCCGATGGGGAAGTTCATGATCGAGCGCTGCGTCTGCGCGCCCCAGTACTTGTCGGCCGGAACCTCGAGCGGGCCAAAACTGTCGGATTCGGTGCGGGTCTGAGACATCTGTCACTCCGTCTGGTATGCAGTCGCATGCCGTTTAGCCGCAGCAAGCCCGCGGCGCAATCGGCCAGTTGCGCGCACCATAGTCTTGTGGCGCACAAAGGTATAGCCGCGCGGGGTGCGTCATTTTTATTTCGCGAGGCAGCGCCATGCGCCATTGTGCCGACGCCCTGGGTGTCTAGAATGACGAAGGATTACAATAAGGAGATCGGCATGTTTCTGTCGGGGCGGACCAAATCGGCAATAGTGATGGTGCGCTTGTGGGTCATTGTGATGACACTGATGATCGGTGCTCCGGCGAGCGCGGCAGATATTGCACCATTTGTCGGAGACTATGTGGGGTCCGCCCAGGTTGTCGACGCAGATGGATCGGCAACACCGCGCGACATGAGCGTCAGCATCACCGAGACGGATCAAGGGTTCAATGTCAGTTGGAAAACAGTGACATACAAGGCCGACGGTCGGGTGAAAGAGCAGTCGTTTTCAGTAGATTTCCGGCCATCCGACCGCCCTCACATCTATTCGGCGGCGATGAAACGCAACGTGTTCGGCCACGAAGTGCCTCTGGACCCGATGAAGGGCGAGCCTTTCGTCTGGGGCCGCATCGTCGGCGATACGCTGACCGTTTTTTCCCTGTTCATCGACCACGAGGGCGACTATGAACTGCAGCAATATGACCGGACGCTGGCCGACGGCGGGCTGAACCTGTCCTTCTCGCGCTTCAGCGACGGGCGCGAGGCGCGGTCGGTGGATACGTTCCTGCGCAGGAAATAACGTTCCAACTCCGCAAACGGCCGATCAGGGCTGTTTGCGGAAACTGTCCAGCGACACGATGTCCGCGTCGTGTTGTGGTTCGTCTTCGGCCTCTACCTCAATCGACACATCTTCGACCGTTTCGAGTTCGTCTTCATCTTCGGGGCTTTCGAACCGCAGTCCGAATTCAACCGAAGGGTCGACAAAGGTCTGGATTGCCGAGAACGGAATGTACAGTGGCTCGGGCGAGTCACCGAAATTCAAGGTGATGGCAAAGCCATCGTCATCAACGGCCAGGTTTTCGAACCAGTGCTGCACCACAATTGTCATCTCGTCCGGATACCGTTGGCGCAGCCAATCCGCCAATTCGACCCCAGGGGTCCGGGTGTCGAAGGTAATGAAAAAATGGTGCGACCCAGGCAGACCGGTTTCGGAAACGCCCTGAAGCACGGTCTTGATCAGACCGCGCATGGCCGTGTGCATCAGGTTGCCGTAATCGATGCCTTGCGACATGTGTCATCCTCGAAAGTGGTTGCCCCAAGCATAAGGGATTTGGGCGGAAACGAAAGAGCAGGTTGCACCGGATTGTTCAAAGAAGATGTATCAACAAGCTTGCTACAACCGTGGTGGCCAACGTCGTCCCTAGACCGCATTTTAGACGGAAAATCAACAGCCCAGCAAAACAGGTCAACGCGAGCGCTCCGAAGTCCAAGGTTTGTACGTCGGGAAGCGGCAATGAAATCGGTCCCCAGGTCAGAACCGACGTCTCGGTGAGCACCGTGTTAAACGCAAACCACACCGAGAGGTTGAGAATCACGCCAACCACAGCTGCCGTGATTGCACGCATTGCGCCGGACAGACGGGGGTTGCACGCTATTTGATCAAGGTAGGGCGCTGCGACGAAGATCCACAGGAAACAAGGGACGAAAGTGGCCCACAATGCCACCGCACCCGCCGCCGCGGCCATGCCAGCTCCGCCGGCGACCTGTCCGGTCAGCATCGCTACGAATTGTGTCACCAGAATCAAGGGGCCAGGGGTGGTTTCTGCCAGTCCCAACGCATCGATCATCTGGTCCGGCGTCAGCCAACCGTACGTACCGACGACCGTCTGGTTCATGTAAGCAAGAACTGCATAGGCACCGCCAAAAGTAACCACTGCGAGGCGGGCGAAGAACCAGCCAAGATCACTAAGCAATTGCTGCCCCGAAACGGTCAGCGCCACTATCGGGGCGAGCCAAAGAAACAGCCAAAGCGCCGCCGTGCGGATCGGGCGGCTTAGAATTGGTTCGGCTCCCACGGTAGAATTCTGGTTAGCTTGCGCCAGGGTTGTGTATCCCCAAAAGGCAGCGGCCACTATGATCAAGGGGAACGGCAGGTTCAGCGCAAATATGCACAGGAAGGCCACTGCGGCGATTGCCACCAACTGCGGCTCTGTCAATGCTTTGCGTGACAGGTTGCGCACCGCCTGCAGGACGATGATGATCACCGTTGCCTTGACGCCCTGGAACGCCGCCTGAACCAAAGGCAGGTCTCCGTATGCTGCATACAGGCCGACCAGGACGGCAATCACCAAGGCGCCGGGCAGAACGAACAGTCCACCGGCGATCAGACCCCCTGCAACACCGCGCACCCGCCATCCGGCGTAGGTGGCCAGTTGCATCGCCTCGGGTCCGGGCAGCAGCATGCACAATGAAAGAGCACGAAGAAAGGTCGGTTCATCAAGCCAGTGGCGCCGGTCGACCAGTTCCCGGTGCATCAGAGAGATCTGGGCCGCCGGTCCTCCGAAGGACAGCAGCCCGATACGTCCGAACACCCAGACAAGATCCGCGGCAGTGGGTCTCATCCCCGAACCACGGTCGGACCGGCTGTCAAAATCTCGGCGCGGGGCGCACCCCGGGGACCGTACCCGTGCGACGGACGGTTTCCCGGTCGCGGCATCCCGCGCTGCAGCGCAGTGACGCGCCCAAGTGTCTGCCCCGCCATGGCATATGCTCCTCCGCATTCCGAAACTTGCGAACCCGTGTCACCGCCGGGCTGGGAGTGCGCGGGTTGGCTGCCGTGGTCTTTGCTATGCGGGGTCTGCTTGTGCGGTCAAGAACTGGTTCAGGCCCAGTCCAACCTTTGTCCAGTCATGCAGACGGGCAGGGTGTCTTGCGGGAACTGGCCAAGCTGTTCAAACAGGGATACGAAATCGAACTGGTTGTAGGCCTCGACCATCTTGCCACCTTTGAAGCGGGCCATGACCTGACCGGTGACTTCCACAGGTGCGCCGTTGTCAGCCCGAGACGTGCGCACATGCAGAACCGCCGAAGCCCAATCGCCGCTTTCGATGATTTTCGGCAGGTCAACCTGAATGTCGCCCAGCACATGGCGGAAGGCCATGACCAGATCGCGGAAATCATCCGCGCCAACCTGCATTTCGGGAATCAGCCCTTCGGCCATCGTTTCTGGCGCGAAGTAGTCGTCGATCGCATCGACATTGCCCTTTTCCCAAACCTCCGAGTACCAAGCCCGGAGAATCTCGGCATGTGTCATCCCAAATCTCCTGTCTGACTGGGATCACATTGAGAAAAAAGCGTGAATAAACTCTGAACAATGCCCGGGCTTGGGCAAAAAACTCAGACAAAACGGATGGGAAGTGCAGGTTTCTGTTGCCAGGTACCTGCGAACCCCGCCTTACGCGGCTAGGCGCAAGGGCTTAAGTTTCGGTCTGGTTACTGCTTACGCAGCAACGGCAACCGGAGCACGATTGTCATTTGCAATTGTACTGTTTTCGCCGGTAACGGTGGCAGACAGCCGGGACAAAGCTAACCCCTTTAGACGTTCGTCGATCCTATTTCGGCCCCATGATCCCCAAATGAAGGATTTTGGTGGAGCCGCCGGGTACCGCCCCCGGGTCCGATCCGCTTATTACGAGCGCGTTTATGTCCATAGTCCCGAAGGACAGGGTTTATATAGGTGATGAGATTTGCGGATGCAAACCCCCCAACCTCTCAACCGTGAAGATTTTTTCGTCGAATCACGCGGGTCTGGAGAGGTTTGCGGCAATTAGCCAGACGGCCAGCGCCAATTCGATCCCACCGAAGGTCAGAGCTTTGGCAAGCGGGGGATTGTCCAGCACAACCGACACGAACCGCCCCAGCGCCGCGCCTGCATAGACCACGCCCAACATCGCGTAGGCCATCGGGTGGTTCAGCCACAAAACCGCAATTCCGGTCACGACGAACAACCCGCCGACCGAGGCCCGCATCTCGCTGAGGCCCATCGTGCTGTTGGTGGGCGCAAGGTCCAGCGAGGCCGCCGTCCAAGCCGGGGCCAGAAAGCCGAACAGGCCAAAGCCGATGGTCAGAAGGGCTGCGATGATGTTGAGTGTTCCGGTCATGGGGGCCTCGCGTTTCAAATGCCTGCCCGTTGAACCTAATCTGTTTCGGGGCAGGGGGAAGACCTCAGATTGCGGCCCACAGGCCGAGCACGCCCACAAAGATCAGGCTGAGCGCCCAAACCATTTCCAGGTTGAACCAGCTGCGAGACAGAAACTGCAGGCCCAGCCAGCGATAGACCGCGAAGGCCAGCGCACCGCCGCCCAGCATCATCGCGCCTGTATGGACCGCGGCCACAGCCAGAACCAGCAGGCCATTGGTGCCCATGATCTCTGACACCGCTCTGTGGCCGGTATCCAACTGGTCCAGCCCGCACAGACCCAGATAGATCGGCACAAGCATCAGCGCCGCACCATGCGCCAGCGCCACCAGAAACGACCACAGCGCCAGCCGGCTGGGCGGCACGCGCGCCAGGAACCGTGGGTGGCGACGGGTAATCGCGATGTAGAGGCCCATGGCGATCACGATCAGGGCCGCTCCGATCCGGATTTCGCGCTGAAAATCCACAAGGATGGTCATCAGCGCAAAGGGCAGCAACACCCCCAGCATCGCCACGAAATGCCCGCCCGCCAGCGCTGCCAACGCGCGCCAGAGGGCGGATTGGCGTTGCTCCATCAATGCCGCCGACACGGCCAACGGCCAGCCCATGCCGGGGTTCAACCCGTGATAGGCGCCGCTCAGAACAACGGCCAGCCAGAGGCCGGCCGTCGATGTCATCAAGATGTCCAAGTCAGACCGAGGGGTAGCAGAAACTGTCGGTGGAGCAGTCTCCTCCCTCAAGCCGGATCTGGTGTGCGCGATACCCTTTCGGGAAATCCACCCAGAAATCCTTGTCCAGTGTCAGGCCGCCTTTTTCGCCTACATCCGCCTTGACCATCGCAGCGCCACGATCGCCGGGATAGAATTGGTCATCCCACGTGGAATAAAGCGAATTGGTCCAGTAGACGCGTTTGCCGTCACGGCTGATCTCGACCATCTGCGGGCCATAACCAAAGTCCTTGCCGTTGGGATGCTTGGTTTTCTTGACGATTCCGCCGATCTCGACCTTGCCGGCCAGCGTGGGATTCATCGGGTCCGAAACATCGTATTGGTGCATTTCACCGGTGCCCCAGCACGCGACATACAGGTATTTGTCGTCCAAGCTCAGGTCGATGTCGGTCACCAGCGGCGGCACCGCCGAGAACCCTTTGAGCAGATCGGGAAGATCATCAGGATCAGCGGGTTGCGGGTCGATCGTGATGGTCTTCTTGGCCTCGAAGCTGCCATCCTTGTTGCGCCACCAGGTAAAGATCGCGCCCTGAAGATTGGTGGTGTCGACCACCACGCCGCAGAACCCGTATTGCTTGACCGGGTCATGCGCCGGCCGGATTTCCAGCGCCATCTGGTGGTTCTCGCCCAGGTCGATGGTCTGGATGTTGGTGCGGTCGCGCAGGTTCCAGAAATGGATCCGGTGGCCATATTTGTTGGACAGAAGATCCTCGGCCACAATCCCGTTTTCGAATTGCGGGGGCAGACCCCATTCGGAACTGACCATGTAGTCACGCGGCAGGTTCCACCAGAAATCATAGTGCTTGTCTTGCACGCCCCGTTCAATCTCGTAGCGCCCGATGATGTCGAAGGTCTCGCAATCCATGATGAAGATGCCCGGAGGGCCGTCAGTACCATCCGGTCCGCCGCCGCCCAAGGTGCTGACATAGATGCCCTCGGGGCCGCAATGGATCGTGTGGGGGCGGGAATAACCCGTCTTTGCAAAGACTTCTTCGGGTTCGATGATCTTGTGGATTTTGGCCTTCAGCGGCTCTTTCACGTCAATCACATAGATCCGGCTGGAACGGATACCGGGAATGATCAAGTACCGGCGCTCAAGAAAAGCGTGGCCGGTCAGCGGCGACAGGGCCGAGGAGCAGGCGTTCCATCCGAAATGGTGAAACTCGTCGCCCTTGTTGGGCATCATCACCTTGTGAACGATCTTTCCGTAATCGCCCGAAGTTGGGTCGACATTCACAACCGCCAGGCCATCGGGCTGCGAAAAATCGGGGCTGAGCATCAGCGTGAAGGCCAAGGTTTCGGGCGGGGCCTCCATGGCCAGTTTGGCCGAAGGATAGAATGTTGGATCCGGTCTTTTGTTCATAACGTCCTCCCGTAAGTCATTGAAAATCAATTTTATTGAGAGTGCCGGTCTTCCCGCCGGATAATGATCTGCCTGCTCGAGTGTCCTTTCCGTTGATGTGATGCGTCAAGAATTATTCCAGCGGCGCTCAGGCCGGTTTCCGCCGACGTTCGGCCACGTCATGGGCCAGGCGGCGGGTGTAGGTTTCCAGTTCGACCAATGCGGCGTCGACGGTTTCGGCGTCCTGTGCCTCCAGCGCGTCGGCGATCTTGCTGTGCAGGCGGATGATCTCTTCGCGCGAGCGGGCGGTGAAGGTGATCATGTTCATCAGGGGCTGCATCGCCTCGACCGCGCCGGCCAGTTGATAGGACAAAACAGGGTTGCCCGCACCATCGACCAGTGCCCGGTGAAAAGCCACGTCCGAGGCGCAGAAGGCCTCGTCCGTCAGGCCGGGTTGCGCCTGGCGGAAGATTTCCGCGCGCATGGTGGCCAATTGATCGGCGGTGCGCCGCTGGGCCGACAGGGGCGCGCAGGCCCGTTCCAGCGCATAGCGGGCCTCGCAAGCGGTGTCGAAGCTGACCTCATTCATCGACAGCAACAGCGTCGAAGTCGTGATCTGCTGGGAATAGGCGTCCTGGAAACTCAGCCGGTTGACGAAGGCACCCCCCGTCGCGCCGCGCTGGGTGCGGATCAGCGATTGCGCCGCCAGCCGTTTCAGCGCCTCGCGCACAGTAGGGCGCGAGACCTGGAACTGGTCCGCCAGCTCGGATTCCGAGGGCAGGCGCTCGTCCACGATCAGCTCTCCTGATACGATGGCATCGCGGATGGCCTGGGCGATCTGGGCGGACAGGTCGGTGCTTTTCTGAGGGTCGATTTTCATCTTCTGGGGGTCACCGTGAAAAATTTATTTGTCTGACATTTAAAAGTCTGACATTTGAAAAGCAAGGAGTGAGTCGCAGGGAGGGCCGTGACCGTGGACCGGATAAGAGCCATGACAGCACCGCATTGGCTGGCCCTGTTCGCCGCGATCATGTTGGCCTGGGGGGTGCTGTACCTGATGGCGGTGCCGGCCGAGATGCGCGCTCTGGGCGCGGTTTACGGCGAGGATTTCTGGCGCAGCCTGTGTACGGTGACGCCTGATGCGGCGGGGCTGCTGAAGATGGTGGCCATGTGGGCGTTGATGTCTGCGGCGATGATGGCGCCGACCGCTCTGCCGGCCTTTGCCACCTATGACGACCTGTCCCACGCCGCGCAGGGCACCCGGTTCGGGCACCTGCTGGCAGGGTATCTGACGGTCTGGCTGGGCTTTTCCGTTCTGGCCGCCCTGGCGCAGATGGCGCTGTACCGGGCGGGCGCGGTGAACGGGCTGGGCGAAAGCGTCTCGGGGCTTTTGTCCGCGGGCCTTCTTGCCGTCGCCGGCCTGTACCAGTTTTCGGCCATCAAAGAGGCCTGCCTGAGCAAGTGCCGCCATCCGCTGACCTTCTTCATCCAGCATTGGGAGGAAGGCCCCTGGCGCAACGGTCTGCGGTTGGGGCTGGTCTGCCTGGGCTGCTGCTGGGCGCTGATGCTGCTGGCCTTCGTGGGCGGCGTGATGAACCTGGCCTTCATGGGGTTGGCGACGCTGCTGATGGTTTTCGAAAAATTGCCCGACCTGGCCGACTGGTGACCCGTCCGCTGGGCGTGGCGTTGCTGATCGGGGCCGCCTGGGTCGCGTTTACGACAGTCTGACAAGAGGAGAAACAGACATGGCTTTGGATACGGTGGGCACGGTGCCCTGGACCATCAAGGGCGAGTTGATCCTGAACTGCAACTGCACGGTGTTCTGCCCCTGCGTGGTCAGCCTTGGAAAGCATCCGCCGACCGAGGGCTACTGCCAGGCCTGGGCGGGTATCCGCATCGATGAGGGCCAATATGGCGACGAGGACCTGTCGGGTCTGAACGTGGGCCTGTTCCTTGAGATTCCGGGCAACATGGGGCGCGGCAACTGGAAGGCCGCGGCCTTCATCGACGACCGCGCATCCGAAGCGGCCTATGAGGGGCTGGTCAACATCTTCTCGGGCGCGGCGCGCGGCACGACCGGGCTGTTCTCGGTTCTGGTCAGCGAGTTCCTTGGGGCCGAGCGGTCGCCGGTGCATTTCGAGACCGAAGGCAAGGAACGCCGCCTGATGGTCGGCAAGAAGATCCAGGGCGCGGTCGTTCCGGTCGAGGGCAAGGACGGCAAGGAGATCGTCGTCACGAACACCGAATACTGGATGGGGCCCGACATCACCGTGGCCACCGCAACCAAGGGCAAGGTCCGCGCCTTTGGTCGGGTCTGGGATTTCGACGGCCGTTCGGCCGAGATCTGTCAGATCGACTGGCACGGGCCGCGGTAATGATCACCGGCGCCTATGCCCGGCAGATGGCCCGCTATAACCGCTGGCAGAACAGCCAGTTGGCGGGCTTTCTTCAAGAGCTTTCGCCCGAGGAATTGACCCGGGAACGCGGTGCGTTCTTCGGGTCGATCCTGGGCACGGCGAACCATCTGCTGTGGGGTGACTGGATCTGGGTGTCACGGTTCGACAAGGGGCCGGGTCCGGACAGCCCCCCTGACATCAAAGGCGGCGGTATCCATGAGAGCGTCCATCTGTGCCCCGATCTGGATCACTGGCTGTCGCTGCGCGAAACGATCGACGCGCGGATAGGCGCCTGGGCGGATACCTTGGGAGATGATCCGATCACTGGGGCGCTCACGTGGTACTCCGCAGTCAAAAATAAAAGCATTACAATGCCTTACGCAGAATGCGTGATCGGTTTCTTCAACCATCAGACGCATCACCGGGGGCAGATCCACAAAATGCTGACCGAGGCCGGTTCCGAAGCGCCGGTCAGCGATCTCGTTTTCATGCCACAGGAGGTCTAGGTGCCACAGATTTCTTTGTCGCGCCGGCTGCGGCGCACGCCGTTCTCTGACGGGGTCGAGGCGGCCGGTGTCAAAGGCTATACCGTCTACAACCGGATGTTGCTGCCGACGGTGTTTGAAAGCGTCGAGGCCGATTATCGGCATCTCAAGACCCATGTGCAGGTCTGGGATGTAGCCTGCGAGCGGCAGGTCGAACTGCGCGGCCCCGATGCGTCGCGCCTGATGCAGATGCTGACCCCGCGCGACCTGCGTGGCATGCTGCCGGGCCAGTGCTACTATGTGCCGATCGTGGATGAAACGGGGGGAATGCTGAACGATCCCGTGGCGGTGAAATTGGCAGATGACCGTTGGTGGATCTCGATCGCAGACAGTGATTTGCTGTTGTGGGTCAAGGGCCTGGCCAACGGGTATCGTCTGGATGTTCTGGTGGATGAGCCGGACGTGTCGCCGCTGGCCGTTCAGGGCCCCAAGGCGGACGACCTGATGGCGCGGGTTTTCGGGGATCGGGTGCGGGATATCCGCTTCTTCAAGTTCGACATGTTCCAGTTCGAGGGGCGTGATCTGGCGATCGCGCGGTCAGGTTATTCGAAACAGGGCGGTTTCGAAATTTATGTCGAAGGGAGTGACATCGGCATGCCCTTGTGGAATGCGTTGTTTGCGGCCGGAGGGGACCTGCAGGTTCGGGCAGGCTGCCCCAACCTGATCGAGCGGATCGAGGGCGGGCTGCTGTCCTATGGCAATGACATGACCGACGACAACACGCCCCATGAATGCGGGTTGGGCAAGTTCTGCAACACGCACACGGCAATCGGCTGCATCGGGCGGGACGCGCTGTTGCGCGTTGCCAAAGAGGGCCCGGTTCAGCAGATCCGCGCCATTGCGATCGAGGGGGACGCCGTTCCGCCGTGTGACCGTCCCTGGCCGGTCTTTGGTGATGGCAAGCGTGTGGGGCAGGTCACCTCGGCCACCTGGTCGCCGGATTTCCATACCAACGTATCGATCGGCATGCTGCGGCTGAGCCATTGGGATCCGGGTACGCGGGTGGAGGTTGAAACGCCGGACGGCATGCGGGATGCCGTGGTGCAGGAGAAGTTCTGGATTTGAATCGGGTAGGGGGCTCTGCCCCCGTCGCTGCGCGACTCCCCCGGGATATTTTTGGCCAGATGAAGCAATGGTCTGGCGGCAGAAAACGAAAGGAACGAGAGAATGTTCAACGCGTTGGT
>GG704596.1:2724502-2797072 GCA_000161775.1 Ruegeria lacuscaerulensis ITI-1157 | reverse complement strand
TCGACCGTCAACTACAAGGACGGTTTGTGCATGTCACCCAAGGGCGGTGGTCTGGTGCGCAACTATCCGCATGTGCCTGGGATCGACTATGCGGGAACGGTAGAAGAGTCTTCGGATGCCCGCTACAAGCCCGGCGACAAGGTGGTGTTGACCGGGTGGCGCGTGGGTGAGGCGCATTGGGGCGGATATGCCCAGAAGGCCAGCGCTCTGGCCGACTGGCTGGTGCCTCTGCCCCGGGGGTTGAGTACGCGCCAGGCCATGGCGGTGGGGACCGCGGGCTTTACGGCGATGCTGGCGGTCATGGCGCTGGAGGATCATGGTCTGACACCTGACCGAGGGCCGGTTCTGGTGACGGGTGCCGCCGGCGGCGTGGGCTCGGTCGCGACGGCGATTTTGGCCAATCTTGGTTATGAGGTCGCGGCTGTGACCGGGCGTCCGGAGGCCGGGGAATACCTGAAGTCTCTCGGAGCTTCGACCATCGTGCCGCGCGAAGAGTTGAACGAAACCACCAAGCGGCCGCTTGAAAGCGAGACCTGGGCTGGCTGCGTCGATGCCGTGGGCGGCGCGATGCTGGCGCGCGTTCTGGGGCAGATGAAATACGGCTGCTCGGTCGCCGCGGTCGGGCTTGCGGGTGGCGCAGCCCTTCCGGCGACGGTGATTCCGTTCCTTCTGCGTGGGGTCAACCTGCTGGGCATCGACAGCGTCATGCAGCCCTATGACAACCGGGTACGTGCATGGAGTCGGATCGCGACGGACCTTCCGATGGACAAACTGGAGGCGATGATCCAGCCGGCAACCCTGAAGGATCTGCCCAAACTGGGAGAGGATATTCTGAAAGGTCAGGTCAAGGGCCGCGTCGTGGTGGATGTGAACGCCTGACCTGCTGTCGGGAAAGATCGTGAACCGGCCCGTACCGGGCCGGTTCGTCGTTTGCGGTATTTCCGGTACCGGCCGAAACAACTCTGGCGATCGGCACTTTTCCCGATCATCATTGCTATACATCCCCATTGCGATGGCTTATGACCCATGCAAACAGGACCTGAATACGGGGAGTGAGCAGCATGTCTGATGACTTCGAACTGGATATCGACGATCTGAAGCGCCGCATGGAGGGCGCAATGGCCAATCTGCGCACCGAGTTTGCGTCGCTGCGCACGGGGAGGGCCTCGGCGTCGATGCTGGATCCGATCATGGTTGACGCCTACGGTTCGATGACGCCGATCAACCAGGTGGGGACCGTGAACGTGCCCGAGCCACGCATGGTCACCATCAACGTGTGGGACAAGTCGCTGGTCGGCAAGGTGGAAAAAGCCATCCGCGAAAGCGGTCTGGGAATCAATCCGCAATTGAACGGCACCATCATCATGCTGCCGATTCCCGAGTTGAACGAGGAGCGGCGGCGCGAGCTGGGCAAGGTGGCAGGACACTATGCCGAACATGCCCGTGTCGCCATTCGCAATGTGCGTCGCGATGGCATGGACCAGATCAAGAAGGCCAAGGCCAATGGTCTGTCCGAAGACGATCAGAAGTTCTGGGAAAACGAGGTCCAGGAACTGACCGACCAGATGATCAAGGCGGTCGATACCGCGCTCGAGGCCAAACAGGCCGAAATCATGCAGGTCTGAGACGCGGCGATGCCCAAGGACCCCGATAACGTACAGTCTCGCGGGCCGCGGCACGTTGCCATCATCATGGATGGAAACGGTCGGTGGGCTCAGGCACGAGGCCGTCCTCGTCTGTATGGCCATCATGCCGGGGCACGGCGCGTTCGCGAGGTGGTTGAGGCTTGCCCGTCCTTGGGGATCAAGTACCTGACGATCTTTGCCTTTTCGACGGAGAACTGGAAACGGACTCAGGTCGAAGTTGCCGGCCTGATGAGCTTGTTTCGGCGTTATATCGTCAAGGAAGCGCGCAACCTGGCCGCCAGTGGCGTACGTGTTCGGTTCATCGGTGACAGGGTTCGTCTGGACGCCAAACTGGTCGAGCTGATGGACATGCTGGAAGCTGAAACCGCAGGGAATGATGGGGTCCACCTGACTATCGCCCTGAACTATGGCGGCCGGGACGAAGTGGCGCGCGCCACCAAGCGGTTGGCACGTGATGTGGCCGAAGGCCGGCTGCGCCCCGAAGACGTTGATGAGGAAACGCTGCCCAAATATCTGGATACACGGGTTCTTCCGGATCCGGATTTGGTTATCCGGACCAGCGGCGAGGCGCGGATCTCGAATTTTCTGCTGTGGCAGTCGGCGTATTCCGAGTACGAGTTTGTCGACACGCTGTGGCCCGATTTCACCGCGGCCGAGCTTGAGCTACTTTGCAAAAGCTACGGTTCGCGCGAACGGCGGTTCGGAGCTGTTCCCGCATGAGCGATGGACGGTGGTCCGATCTGACAGCCCGCGTTCTGTCAGCGCTGGTTTTGATCGCCATCGGCGCGATCGAAGTCTGGTTGGGTGGATTTTGGTTTGAGACCTTCATAGCCGCCGCCTGTGGGATAATGACCTGGGAACTGGCGCGGATGATCGACCCCCAGCGTGCCGGCGTGGCCATTCAACTGTCCATATTGACCGCGGCAGCGGTTCTTCTGAGCTATTACCTGCCGCCGTTCTACACTTTGCCAGTTCTGATCGCTCCTGCTTTGGTAGGGGCCGGGCAGGTGCGACGGGCGCGGGGAACCTATGCGATGTTTGCGATCTGGATCGCGGCGGCAGGGCTTGGGTTCATCTCGATCCGCGAGAATATGGGTTTAATATGGATGATCTGGTTGATCGCCGTTGTCGTTGCGACGGATGTGGCCGGATACTTTGTGGGCAAAACCCTGGGCGGTCCGAAATTCTGGCCGAGAGTCAGCCCAAAGAAAACATGGTCCGGCACAGCGGGGGGCTGGGTTGCAGCTGCGCTGGTGGGGGCGGTATTCGCAGCCTATGCCGACTATGGAATGATGTTTGTGCTGGTATCGGTTCTGGCTTCGATGGCCAGCCAGGCAGGTGATATCGTGGAAAGCGCGACCAAACGAAAATTCGGCGTCAAGGACAGCTCGAAGCTGATCCCGGGTCATGGCGGATTCCTGGACCGGTTCGACGGTATGATGGGGGCATCTCTGTTGGTGCTGGTCTTGGGTTTGATCTACGCTCCCGGAGAGTTGTGATGCGCAAGGTTTCGATCTTCGGTGCAACCGGATCGATCGGGCAAAACACGATCGACCTCATCCAGCGCGACCCGTCGGCATATGACGTGGTTGCGATAACCGGAGGCGCGAACATCGGGCAACTGGCCGAAGATGCCAAAAGGCTGCGGGCGGATGTTGCGGTGACGGCGTTCGAGGACAGGCTTGAGGACCTGCGCGCCGCATTGGCGGGTAGTGGGGTCCAGGCGGCGGCCGGTGCCAGTGCCCTGATCGAGGCGGGCGCACGCCCGGCCGATTGGGTGATGTCTGCAATTGTCGGCTCGGCGGGACTGGCGCCGGGGCTGGCGGCACTGGAACAGGGGGCGACGCTGGCGCTGGCCAACAAGGAAACGCTGGTCTGTGCGGGGCAGTTGGTGCTTGAGACCGCCGATAAACATGGCGCGCGTTTGCTGCCGGTGGACAGCGAGCATTCAGCCGTGTTCCAGGCTCTGGTCGGCGAGGACATGGGGGCGGTCGAGCGTATTATCATAACCGCCAGCGGCGGTGCGTTTCGTGATTGGCCCGTCGCGCGGCTGGCGCATGCCACGGTCGAGCAGGCCTCAAACCATCCGAATTGGGACATGGGGCAGCGGATTACCATCGACAGCGCCTCAATGTTCAATAAGGCGCTAGAGGTCATTGAAACCAAAGAGTTTTTTGGCATAGATCCAAATCGGATCGAGGTCGTGGTTCACCCGGAATCGATTGTTCATGCGCTGGTCGGGTTCCGAGACGGTGCGGTGATGGCCCACCTGGGGGCTCCGGATATGCGTCACGCGATCGGATATGCGCTGCACTGGCCTGAGCGGCGCGACCTGCCGGTGCCACGGCTGGATCTTGCGCGACTGGGCCAGCTTCGCTTCAGTGATCCTGACCCGGCGCGCTATCCGGCCTTGCGGCTGGCGCGTGAGGTGATGGAGCGCGGCGGACTGGCCGGTGCCGTGTTCAACGCGGCGAAAGAGCGCGCACTCGATCACTTCATAGGTCAGCGTATAGGGTTTCTGGACATGTCCGACGCCGTAGCCGCGGTGCTTGACCGGTTCGAAGGGGCCGACGGCCTTATTGATGCCCCGAT
This sequence comes from Ruegeria lacuscaerulensis ITI-1157, assembly GCA_000161775.1. Lineage (GTDB taxonomy): Bacteria > Pseudomonadota > Alphaproteobacteria > Rhodobacterales > Rhodobacteraceae > Ruegeria > Ruegeria lacuscaerulensis. The sequence continues at coordinate 2,792,834 of GG704596.1, read as the reverse complement.
GACCCTTGATAACGTGTTGAAAACGGACCATCTGGCACGCCAGTGGGTCGACGAGGCCGTACTGAAAAGAGCAGGATAGAATTTTGGACATACTCTCGCTGATCCCGCAATTTGGTGGACTGGTTTACACGGTTGCCGCGTTCATCGTGGCCTTGTCGGTGATTGTGGCGGTTCATGAATACGGCCACTACATCATCGGGCGCTGGTCGGGGATTCACGCCGAGGTATTTTCAATAGGGTTCGGACCCGTGTTGTGGAGCCGCGTGGACAAGCGCGGTACGCGGTGGCAGGTGGCGCTGCTGCCTTTTGGCGGGTATGTGAAGTTTCTGGGCGACTCGAATGCGGCTTCGGGCAAGGACTCCGAAGTGATGGATGAGATCTCCGCCAAAAGCCCCGAGGAGTTGCGGCGCACGATGCACGGTGCTCCGTTGTGGGCGCGCACCGCAACGGTGGCTGCGGGTCCGGTGTTCAACTTCGTGATGTCGGTTCTGGTATTCAGCCTCATTTTCTGGTCGCAGGGCGTCACCAAGGAACCGCTGACCGTGGGGTCGCTCAAGCCCTTGCCTGGAACCGTCCAGGAGCTTCGGGAAGGGGACGTGATCGTCGCGATCGCCGGCATCCCGGTTCCGGACTTCGATGAACCAGGCGCCTGGACGGAGTTCACGGAAAAACTGCCGGTTCAACCGGTTCTTAATTATACGGTCATTCGTGACGGGCAAACCATCGACGTATCGGGGCCTTGGCTGTTCCCCCCGTTGATTCAACAAGTTGCGCCGCGCAGCGCTGCGATGGACATTCAATTGGCGCCCGGCGACGTAATCACCAAGGTGGATGGCGAACCAATTTTTGCATTTGAACAGCTCAAAGAAAAGGTCGAGTCGTCGAATGGCAAGGTCTTGCTTCTGGATGTGTGGCGCGACGGCGCCGAGCTTGAATTTGCGTTGGCCCCGCGGCGGACCGATGAGCCGCAGCCCGACGGTGGTTTCAAGACGCATTGGCGGATTGGCATTGTGGGAGGCATGATGCTGGAACCGGCCACCGAGCCGGCCGGTCTTTGGGCCTCGCTTGAAGGCGGGGTCAAGCAGACAGGGCGCATCATCGAAGGTTCCTTGTCGGGAATCTGGCACATGGTGACCGGAGCGATCAGTACCTGCAATATGTCCGGTCCGATCGGCATCGCCGAGACCTCGGGGGCCATGGCCAGCCAAGGGGCGCAAAGCTTCATCTTTTTTATCGCCGTTCTGTCCACCGCGGTTGGCTTGCTGAATCTTTTTCCGATCCCGGCATTGGATGGAGGGCATCTCGTGTTCTATGCCTATGAAGCTGTTGTCGGAAAGCCGCCGAGCGATCGGGCGTACCAGATTCTGATGGCCATCGGCGTGTCTCTGATCCTGGGGCTGATGATCTTTTCAGTAAGCAACGACCTGTTCTGCTGAATGTGGCGCGCGCGCCATGCGCGGGTCGCAAATATGCCACATTTCAGGTTTACCCATCAGGTTTGAAATCAGCCAAAATGGATCGCGGCCATGACAGACGTTCTGCGCAAATCCTATAAAGGATTCAGCTTTTTGCTGGTGCTGAATTGGGATGTCATTTTGTGCTTTGGCGCAACTGCGCTTGCGCTCGCGGGTGGAGCTTATCTAGCAACGATGTGATTCTACGCACCTGATCAGGTAACGTTCGCGCGGTCGTCCGGGCAGCGTTTTTGCGTTTGGGCTTTTGACAAGACCAATCATTCTCGGTACTCACCTTGAAAAGTCCGAATTTCCAGGTTGAGAAAAACAATGACTGACAGGCGAGGCGCGGGCATATCCTGCGGTGAAGAGCGGGCAGAAGGCAAAATCTTGCGGGCAGTTCTAGCAATTTTTTTCCTTGGCATCGCAATGGGGTTGACGGCCTTGCCGCAGCAGGCAGCGGCCCAGAGTTACACTTTCAGCAGCTTCGATGTTGACGGAAACCGACGGATCGAAACCTCGACCATCATAGCGCGGACAGGAATCACGCCGGGTCAGCCTGTGACGGCAGGCCAGCTGAACGATGCCTACCAGCGTTTGCTTGACAGTGGTGTTTTTGAAACAGTCGAGCTGACCCCGCGTGGCAGCACCTTGGTGATCAAGGTCGAAGAGTACCCGACGATCAACAAGATCAGCATCGAGGGCAACCGCCGGGTCAAGGACGATGTGTTGCTCGGGGCGATTTCGTCTCAGCCGCGTCGGGTTTTCACACCGCAAGTCGCAGAGAAGGACGCCGACATGATCGCCGAGATCTACTCGGCGCAAGGGCGCGTGTCGGCCACGGTGATCCCGCGCATCATCCGCCGCAGCGACAACCGGGTGGATCTGGTGTTCGAGGTCGCCGAGGGCACGGTGATCGAAGTCGAGCGCGTCAGTTTCGTGGGCAACCGCGCCTATTCCGATCGCCGTCTGCGACGCGTTCTGGAATCGAAACAGGCCAACATTCTTCGAACCTTTCTGCGTGACGACACCTTCATTGCCGACCGGATCGAGTTCGACAAACAGGTGCTACGCGACTTCTACCTGTCGCGTGGCTACGTCGATTTCCGCGTCAACAGCGCAAATGTCGAGTTCACCCGAGAGCGGGACGCGTTCTACTTGGTGATGAACATTACCGAGGGTCAGAAATTCTCGTTTGGAAAAATCTCCACCGTCAGCGAGATTCCCGGTGTTGACGCGGCCGAGTATCAGGCCGCGCTCAGGGTCAAACCCGGCGTGACCTACTCCCCCACGCTGATCGAGAACTCGATCGCCCGTCTGGAACGGTTGGGCCTCAAGAATGGTGTTGATTTCCTTCGTGTGGAGCCCCGTGTTACCCGCAATGACCGGGACCTCACGCTCGATGTTCAATTCGTCCTGACCAAGGGGCCGCGCATCTTTGTCGAGCGGATCGATATCGAGGGCAATACGACCACTTTGGATCGCGTCATTCGGCGCCAGTTCGACACCGTGGAGGGTGACCCGTTCAATCCACGCGAAATCCGCCAGAGCGCCGAGCGCATCCGCGCGCTTGGGTTCTTTGCCGTGGCGGATGTGGAAACCCGCGAAGGATCAAGCCCGAGCCAGGTTATCGTGGATGTGGATGTCGAGGAGCAGCCCACGGGGTCGCTGAGCCTGGGTGGCAGCTACTCGGTTTCGGATGGTTTTGGTATCGCGATTGGCCTTGAAGAACGCAACTTTTTGGGCCGAGGTCAGGAGTTGGGCGTGACTTTGTCGACCGCGCAGGACGCCGAGCAGTATATCCTGAACTTCTCCGAGCCCTATCTTCTGGGCCGCCGCCTGCGGTTCGATCTGGGGCTTGGCCTGTCCTCGGCCAACTCCAGCTTTGCCAGCTATGACACCAAAACCGTGTTCTTCAATCCGCAGCTCAGCTATTCGATCGGCGAGCTGTCATTGTTGCGGTTGCGGTACAACTGGAACGACTCCGAGATGACCCAGCAGGACGATGAGGTGAACGGGGCCGTCATCTCCTCCGAGATCGCGCAAGGAAAGCGGTCCACCAGTTCTCTGGGTCTGACCTATGTCTACGATAGTCGGATAGGTGGCCTGAATCCCAACGCGGGCGTTTTGTTTGAAGTTGGCGTGGATGCCGCAGGGTTGGGCGGAGACAACAAGTACTTCAAGACTTCTGCGCGTGCCATTGCGCAGACCAAGGTGTTGAACGAGGAAATGACACTGCGCGCCACACTGGAAACCGGAGCGCTGCATTGGCAGGGCGACGATTTCAGCCGAACCTTGGACCGGTATGTCCTTGGCCCGAACATTTTCCGTGGGTTCGAGCCCGCCGGCCTGGGACCGCGAGATCTGTCCAACGGCCAGGATGATGCCATTGGTGGCAACTACTACTGGGTCGCCAGATTCGAGTCCGACTTCCCATTGGGGCTGCCCGAAGAATTGGGGCTGCGGGGCGGCGTCTTCTATGATGTCGGCAACCTGTGGGACATCGGCAACGTCGATACGACAGGCGCCAACATTGTCGGGGCCGACGGATCGATCCGTCATGTCATCGGTGTTTCGCTGCTGTGGGATACTCCGTTCGGGCCGCTGCGGTTCAATTTCTCGCAGGCGGTCAAAAAGGAAGAATTCGACAAGGAACAGAATTTCGACTTCACGATCCAGGCGCGGTTCTGACGTTCATGACAAACGGTCTGTCTTATCTTTTGCAGGGCCCGCTACGGGCCCTGTGCGTTTTGTTGCTGTTGGGTGCAACGCCTGCTGCGGCTCAGCAATACGGTGTTCCGCAGTCCAGCGTCCTGACCATTTCCAGCGAGCGGCTGTTCGCCGACTCGGCTTTCGGGCGTCGCGTCTTTGCCGAGATCGAGGCCGAGGGCGCCGCCTTGGCTGCCGAAAACGAACGCATCGTGGACGAGCTGAGCCAAGAGGAAAAAAGGCTGACGGAGTTGCGGTCGGAGCTATCGCCCGAGGAGTTTCGGCCCCTGGCAGAGGCATTTGATGAGAAAGTCCAGTCGCACCGTGATGGCCAGCGAGCGAAACTGGATGCGCTTTCCCGGCGCAGTGAAGAAGCCCGGGCGATTTTTTTCCAGCGCGCCCAACCGATTTTGATCGATCTGCTTCGTGAAAGCGGAGCTTCGGTCATAATCGAGCGCGCGAATGTGTTTCTCAGTTCTGACGCTTCGGACATAACCGAAGAGGCAATTCGTCGGATCGATACGGCCATCGGTGATGGAGCGGCACTGGAGAAGGACTCGAATCCATAGCGCGGCTTGCCCTTGGGTTCGGGTATTGCTAACCACGCGCAAACGAGACCTTGAGAACAGGATATCCTGACCATGACCACGGAAACCAAGAGCGCCGACATTCAGTTGATCCAGCGGATCCTGCCGCATCGCTATCCCTTCCTGCTGGTTGACAAGGTCGAGGAGATCGACGGCTACCAATCGGCGGTCGGCATCAAGAATGTTACCATGAACGAGCCGCATTTCCAGGGACATTTTCCCGGGACGCCGATCATGCCCGGCGTGACCATCGTCGAGGCGATGGCCCAGACCGCCGGCGTGATGCTGGGCGTGGGCTTTGACGTAATCGATACCGAGCTGCTGATCTATTTCATGTCCATCGACAAGTGCAAATTCCGCCGCAAGGTTGTGCCCGGAGACGTGATGCAGATGCATGTGACCACTATGCGAGGCAAGCCGGGGGGCAAACTGTTCAAGTTCAAAGGTGTCGCTTCTGTCGAGGGCGAAGTGGCGGCCGAGGCCGAGTTTTCGGCCTATGTGGATTGGGACATGGAAAAGACAGCATGAGCCGCATTCATCCAAGTGCCATCATCGAAGACGGTGCGCAGATCGGTCAGGACTGCGTGATCGGTCCGTTCTGTCATGTCGGGCCTAAAGTTCGGCTGGGCGACCGGGTCGAGTTGAAGTCGCATGTGGTCGTGACCGGCGACACCTCGATCGGCGACGACTGCGTGATCTTCAACTTCGCTGTGATCGGTGAAATCCCGCAGGATCTGAAATTCGGCGGCGAGGACACCCGGCTGGAGATCGGCAAACGCAACCGCATCCGCGAGCATGTGACGATCAACACCGGAACCGAGGGCGGCGGCGGCGTGACCCGCATCGGGGATGACTGCCTGCTGATGGCCGGGGTCCATGTGGCCCATGACGTGCAGATCGGCAACCGGGTGATCATGGTCAACCATTCCGGCGCCGCCGGTCACTGCATCATCGAGGATGACGTGATCATCGGCGGCATTTCCGGCCTGCATCAATGGGTGCGCGTGGGTCGCGGCGCCATCATCGGCGCGCTGACCATGGTGCCCAACGATGTCATTCCTTATGGTCTGGTCCAGGCTCCGCGGGGCGAGTTGGAGGGCCTGAACCTTGTGGGCCTCAAGCGGCGCGGGGTGCCGCGTGCGGACATCTCGGCCCTGCGCGCCGCATTCCGTGAGATGGCGCAAGGCGACGGAACCTTCATCGAACGCGTCAAGCGGGTGGGGGAAGACACCGACAGCGACTATGTCCGCCGGATCGTGGAATTCGTGACCGGCGAGTCCGACCGGTCGTTCCTGACACCGAGGAAATGAACCGATGCTGGCCTTGATCGCGGGAACGGGCGTTTTGCCGGACGAACTGGTCTCGCATCTGGCCGAACGTCCGCTGATCTGCGCGCTTGAGGGGTTCGAGCCCGACAGGTTGCGCCCAGACATCAGCTTTCCGCTGGAGCATCTCGGCAGTTTCATCGCCGAACTGAAAGCGCGCGGCGTGACCCATATCTGCATGGCCGGTGCGGTGCGCCGCCCGAAAATCGACCCCAGCCGCATCGACGCGCAGACCGCGCCGCTGGTTCCGATCATCCAGAAGGCGCTGGTGTCGGGTGACGATGGCGCGTTGCGGGCGGTGATCGGTGTGCTCGAGGATGCCGGTCTGCAGGTGCAGGCCGCGCACCAGATCGCGCCTGACCTGCTGCCCCCTCTGGGCTGCCTGACGCAGGCGCAACCGACCGAGGCCGAGCTGGCCGATGCCAACCGTGCCGTCGGCGTTTTGCGGGCGATGGGGGCGGCTGATATCGGGCAGGCCTGCGTGGTTCATCAGGGGCAGGTTCTGGCGGTCGAGGGTGCCTTCGGTACGGCCTGGATGCTGCAATCGCTGGCCGCGCGCCCCGATGCCGGGGGCGGCATTCTGTTCAAGGGCCCCAAGCCCGGTCAGGACCGGCGCGCCGATCTGCCCGCCATCGGGCCCGACACGGTGACCGGCGCGGTTGCGGCTGGCCTATCAGGCATCGTCGTCGAAAAGGGCGGGGTGATCGTGTTGCAGCGCGCGGAGGTCGTCGCGGAATGCGACCGTCTGGGCCTGTTCCTGCATGTGCACGAGCGGGCCGTCTGATGCGCGTCTTTCTGGTCGCCGGTGAGCCATCGGGCGACCGTCTGGGCGGTGCGCTGATGGAGGGGTTGAAGACCCTTGTTCCTGACATCGAGTTCGACGGGGTTGGCGGGCCGCTGATGCAGGCTCAGGGACTGGTCAGCCGCTTTCCGATGTCCGAGCTCAGCGTGATGGGCCTGGTCGAGGTTCTGCCCAAGTTCTTTCACCTCAAGCGCCGCATAGCCGAAACCGCTCAGGCCGTTCTGGACACCCAGCCCGACGTTCTGATCACAATCGACAGTCCCGACTTTTCGTTGCGCGTGGCCAAGCAGGTCAAGGCGCGCAGCAATATTCGGACCGTACATTATGTCGCGCCCAGCGTCTGGGCCTGGCGGCCGGGGCGGGCGGACAAGATGGCCAAGGTCATCGACCATGTTCTGGCCCTGCTGCCGTTCGAGCCGCCTTATATGGAAAATGCCGGGATGGAGTGCGATTTCGTCGGCCACCCGGTGGCCAGCGAGCCCGTTGCAACCGACGCGCAGATCGCGCAGTTCCGCGCCGATCACGGTCTCGGCGACGCGCCGATCCTGCTGGCCTTGCCCGGCTCGCGCCGGGGCGAGGTCGATCGGCTGGCGCCCGTATTCGGCGCGGCGCTTGACCTGTACCTGAAGGACCGCCCCGACATGCGGGTGGTGGTTCCGGCAGTCGCGCATGTGGCCGATACCGTGGCCGCCCATGTCCGAACCTGGCCGGGTCAGCCGGTCGTGGTGGACCCGCGCAACATCGACACGGATCAGGCGGTGGCCAGCAAGCGTGCGGCCTTTGCGGCCGCCGAGATCGCTCTGGCTGCGTCTGGCACGGTCTCGCTGGAGCTGGCGGCCCAGTCCACGCCGATGGTGATTGCCTACAAGCTGACCTGGCTGACCCAGAAGATCGCCGAACGCATGGTCAAGCTTGATACGGTCACGCTGGTCAACCTGGTGTCCGAGACCCGGACAGTGCCGGAATGCCTGCTGGATGACTGCACGCCCGAAGCCATTGCCGCCGCGCTTGCCGCCGTCTCTGCCGCGCCCGGCGCGCAGGAACAGGCCATGGCCGTCACGATGGAGCGTCTTGGTCGAGGTGGCGAAGCGCCTGGTCTTCGGGCCGCGCGCGCGGTGTTGGAGCGGATGACGCCGTGATGCTGGACCAGGTCGTCTTTGCGGCGTCGGCCTTCATGGCGCAGGTGCTGACCAATCTCGACAACCTCATGGCGCTGGTCGCCCTGATGATCGTCACCGGTCCGCAGCGCGCGGTTCTGGGGTTTCTGCTCGCACAGGGGCTGGTGATCGGCGCGGCTTTCCTGCTGGCACTGGGGGTCGAAGATGCTGTGCCGCACTGGGCGGGCTACCTCGGCACCATCCCTCTGGCCTTGGGACTATTCGGGGCCGTTCGACAGATTCGCGGAGCAAATGCGCAGGACGCACCCGAAGTGTCGGGCAGCGCCTCGGCGCTGGTGACCATGCTCTTGTTCGCAAGTCTTTCGATGGACACGTTTGCGGTTCTCGCGCCCTTGCTGGCCGACTCGACCCCCGAGTACCGGCTGGCAGGTGCGTTGGGGGCCGGTCTGGCCGCGCTCTCCCTCGCGGTTGCGGGGCTGATCGGAGGGCGCGCCCGGATCATGACGGGTCGCCTGGCACAACGGCTGGAGTACCTCGTGCCTTACGTCATGATCTGCGCCGGGCTTTATATCCTCAGCAATTCGTGGACCGACGCGGTTCAGTAACCGCGCCAGATCCAGCCGCCGCCAAAGATGCGGCTGCCCCCGGTTTCATAGAACACACAGGCCTGCCCGGGCGAGACACCTTCCTCGGGGGTCAGCAATTCGACCTCGGCGGTGGTGTCGGTCAGCGGGCGGATGATCGCCTCGCGCGGGGGGCGGGTCGAGCGGACCTTGACCGAAACATGCCATTCCTTTTGCGAGGTGAAGGGTTCGTCGCCCAGCCAGTTGATCTCGCGCACGGGGATGGTGCGGGTGGCCAACAGTTCCTTGGGGCCGACGACGACCTGCTTGCGATCCACGTCCAGCTTGACGACATAGAGCGGCTCACTGAGCCCGCCGATACCAAGGCCGCGCCGCTGGCCGATCGTGTAGTGGATCACGCCGTCGTGCTGGCCCAGAACACGGCCGTCGGCGTGAACGATTTCGCCGGGTTCGGCCGCGCCGGGGCGCAGTTTCTCGATCACGCTGGCATAGTTGCCGTTGGGCACGAAGCAGATGTCCTGGCTGTCGGGCTTGTCCGCCACGCTCAGCCCGTATTGCGCGGCCATCTCGCGGGTCGCGTCCTTGGACGGCAGGTGCCCCAGCGGGAAGCGCAGGAATTCCAGCTGCTCGGGCGTGGTCGAGAACAGGAAATAGGACTGGTCTCGGTTGGCATCCTCGGCGCAGTGCAGTTCAGGGCCATTGGGACCCATCTTGCGCTGGATGTAGTGGCCGGTCGCCATGCAGTCGGCTTCCAGATCTTTGGCGGTTTCCAGCAGGTCCTTGAACTTGACGCGCTCTTTGCAGCGGATGCAGGGCACCGGAGTCGCGCCGGCCAGATAGCTGTCGGCAAACTCGTCGATCACGGCGTCCTTGAAGATGTTTTCATAATCCAGAACGTAGTGCGGAAAGCCGCGCTCCTCGGCCACGCGGCGGGCGTCGTGAATGTCGATCCCGGCACAGCACGCACCCTTCTTTGCCAGCGCCGCCCCGTGGTCGTAAAGCTGCAGGGTTACGCCGACCACGTCATAGCCCTGATCCGCCAGATATGCCGCCACGACCGAGCTGTCGACGCCACCCGACATGGCAACGACGACCCGCGTTTCCGACGGGGGTTTGGCAAAGCCAAGCGAGTTCAGAGGGGGCTCGGTATCGAGGGCCATTATCCGTTCCAGTCCGGGTTAAGAAAGACCGGCAGAATATAAGAAAATTCTACGCACTCTCAAGGGGTGGTTTCACGCTGCATTAAGTAGACTGGCGGCAGCCTTGTGACACGAAAAAAGGGGTCGCAGGATGTATTTGCACAAAGTCGAGGGACCACGGTCGATAACTCTGCCCGATGGAACGGTTTTGTCACGCGCCGATCTGCCACCGCCCGATACCAGTCGGTGGGTCGCCTCCAGGAAGGCCACGGTGGTGCGCGGTGTGCTGTATGGCCTGATCACCTTGTCGGAGGCCAAGAAACGCTATGGGCTGAGCGACGAAGAGTTCAACAGCTGGGTTTCCGCGGTGGCCGAACACGGAGTCGATGCTTTGAAGGTGACGGCGATAAAAAAGTATAGACAACCTAAAGGAGAAAACGAATAAATGAATCAACGGTAACGTCAGATTAACCATTTGTGGTCAGGCTCGGATCGAACCGGAATGAACTGACCTGAACTGGAGCAGCAGAATGCGCATACTTCTTGTCGAGGATGATCCCACAACGTCGAAAAGCATCGAACTGATGCTGACACACGCCAACCTGAACGTCTATGCGACGGATCTGGGTGAAGAAGGGATCGATCTGGCGAAACTGTATGACTATGATCTGATCCTTCTGGATCTGAACCTGCCGGACATGAATGGTCATGAAGTGCTTCGCCAGTTGCGCATCGCCCGGGTCGAAACGCCGATCCTGATCCTGTCGGGGGCGGATGATACCGAAAGCAAGATCAAGGGGTTCGGGTTCGGCGCTGATGACTACCTGACCAAGCCCTTTCACCGCGAGGAATTGGTAGCGCGGATTCACGCCATCATCCGCCGGTCGAAAGGCCATTCGCAATCGATCATCCGTACGGGCCGCATTGCCGTGAACCTGGACGCAAAGACCGTAGAGGTTGACGGGAAATCTGTGCACCTGACCGGCAAGGAATACCAGATGCTGGAACTTCTGAGCTTGCGCAAGGGGACGACACTGACCAAGGAGATGTTCCTCAACCATCTCTATGGCGGCATGGACGAACCCGAACTGAAAATCATTGATGTATTCATCTGCAAACTGCGCAAGAAGCTCAGCAACGCAACGGGCGGCGAGAACTACATCGAGACTGTTTGGGGCCGCGGATATGTTCTCCGCGATCCGCAGGGCGACAGTGTTGACGACAATCGTTTGGCTGTCGGCGCCTGAAGCAAATCACATTTCGCCGCCGGGGGTCCGGGGCGGCGTTTCCACTCACGGCTCAGCACATCTGGACCTGACCATGGCCTCGCCCTATCACTGGTTCACAACCAGAGACGACAGGGCGAGGCCATGAGCAATCCGATTCCCGTGCAAGAATTGACCGAAGACCAGGCCAAGGAAGAACTGGCACGTTTGGCGTCTGCATTGCTGCGCGCGAACGAACTGTATCATGGACAGGATGCGCCCGAGATCTCGGACGCCGAGTATGACGCGCTGAAGCGGCGAAACCTGGAGATCGAGGCCCGGTTTCCGCATCTCAAACGTCCCGACAGCCCGACCGAGCAGGTCGGTGCGCGACCGTCGGAAGGGTTTGACAAGGTGCGTCATTCGGTTCGGATGATGTCGCTTGGAAATGCGTTTGACGAGACGGATGTTCGGGACTTCGTGCGGTCGATCCAGAAATACCTGGGGCTGTCGGAAGACGACGTTCCTGAATTCACCGCCGAGCCAAAGATTGACGGGCTGTCGCTGTCCCTGCGCTATGAAAACGGCACGCTGGTCCAGGCCGCGACCCGCGGCGATGGCGAGGTGGGCGAGAATGTCACTGCCAACGCGCTGACCGTTGGAGACATCCCGAAAGCTCTGACCGGCGCACCGAAAATCCTGGAGGTGCGGGGCGAGGTCTACATGTCGCATGAGGATTTCGCCCGGCTGAATCAGAAGCAGAGCGAATCCGGTGGCAAGCTGTTCGCGAACCCTCGAAACGCGGCGGCGGGGTCGCTTCGCCAGCTTGACCCCGAGGTCACGCGATCGCGCCCGCTGCGTTTCTTTGCCTATGCTTGGGGCGAGCTTTCCGAACCGTTGGGCCAAACGCAGATCGAAGGCCTGGCTCGGTTGGCGTCTCTTGGGTTTGCCACCAACGGCCTGACCCGACTGTGCCGCTCGGTTGAAGACATGCTGGCCCACTACCGCACGATCGAAGAGCAACGCGCCACATTGGGTTATGACATCGACGGCGTGGTCTACAAGGTGAACGACCTGGCGCTGCAGGCGCGGCTGGGCTATCGCTCGACAACGCCCCGCTGGGCAATCGCGCACAAGTTTCCCGCCGAAACGGCCTGGACCCGGCTCGAGGCCATCGACATCCAGGTCGGGCGCACCGGCGCGCTCAGCCCGGTTGCGCGCCTGCACCCGGTGACGGTGGGCGGGGTGGTGGTGTCGAACGCCACGCTTCACAACGAGGACTACATCGCGGGCCGTGACGCCAAGGGCAATGTGATCCGCGATGGAAAGGATATCCGCGTCGGCGACTGGGTGCAGGTCTATCGTGCCGGCGACGTGATCCCCAAGATCGCCGATGTCGACCTGAGCAAACGCCCGGACTGGGCCGTACCCTTCGAGTTCCCGACAAAATGCCCCGAATGCGGCAGCGATGCGATCCGAGAGGAAGGCGATTCGGTGCGTCGATGCACCGGGGGCATTATCTGCCCGGCCCAGGCTGTCGAAAAGCTCAAGCATTTCGTGTCGCGCAAGGCCTTCGACATCGAAGGTTTGGGCACCAAGCAGATCGAGATGTTCTATGACGACCCCGATCTGCCGGTGAAAACGCCGGTGGACATTTTCACGCTGCAACAGCGTGATGAGGCGAACCTGAACAAGCTGGCCAACCGCAAGGGCTGGGGCCGGCAGAGCGTTGCCAAATTGTGGGCCGCGATCGACGAGAAGCGTACCGTTCCGCTGGCCCGGCTTCTGTTTGCGCTGGGAATACGCCATGTGGGCGAGGCTGCGTCGAACCTTCTGGCCAACCACTATGGCTCGTGGGAGGCGTTCGAAAAGGCGATGACCGCCGCGGCCGATTTTGAGGGCCCCGAGTGGCAGGAACTGCTGAGCATCGACGGCGTGGGTGAGGTGATGGCCCGCACGCTGGTGTCGACATTCGCGCAGGAGGCCGAACGGAAGACCATCGACGATCTGGTGGCGCAGTTGAACGTTCTGGATGCCGAACGGCCGGACACGAGCGACAGCCCGGTGGCTGGAAAGACCATCGTGTTCACCGGAACGCTCGAGAAAATGACCCGCGCCGAGGCCAAGGCCCGCGCCGAGGCATTGGGGGCCAAAGTGTCCGGATCGGTCAGCAAGAAAACCGATATCGTTGTTGCCGGTCCGGGCGCCGGGTCCAAGGCCAAAAAGGCGGCCGAACTTGGGGTCAAGGTGCTGGACGAAGACGAATGGCTGCACCTGATCGGGGACGCATGAGCGGGCGTCCGGAGCAGCTGTACCCTCTGTTTGCGGGGCTCGAGACGCTGGACGGCGTCGGCCCCAAGACGGCCCGTCTGCTGGGCCAGATGGGGCTCGAGACACCGCGCGACCTGCTGTTCGCCCTGCCTTATGCGGTGATCGACCGGCGCAGACGCGACACGATCCGCGGCGTTGACCTGCCGGCGACCCTGACCGTCGAAGTGACCGTGGGCGCCCATCGTCCGCCGCGCAATCGTGGCGGCGCCTATCGGGTGTTCGTGCAGGACAGCCAAAGTGACTTCCAGCTTGTTTTCTTTCACGCACGGGGCGACTACCTGAAGAAAATCCTGCCGGAAGGGGCGCGGCGGGTGATTTCGGGCCGGCTCGAACTGTTTGATGGCGTCGCCCAGATGGTCCACCCCGATCATATGGTGCCGGTCGATCAGGCCGGATCCATCCCCGAGTTCGAGCCGGTCTACCACCTGACTCAGGGGGTCACGCAAAAAACGGCCTACAAGGCTGCGCAGAGCGCGCTTGCCCGGGTGCCGGATCTGGCGGAGTGGGCGGATCCCGCCTTGGTGGACCGGCGCGGCTGGCCCGGCTGGCCCGAGGCGATCCGCGCCGCTCATTCCCCGCGCGGCGCCGATGACGTCGCCCCCTTTGCCCCGGCGCGCGAACGTCTGGCCTATGACGAGCTGTTCGCCCACCAACTGACCCTGGCCCTGGCGCGGCAGCGTGAGCGCAAGTCGCGCGGGATCGTCAGTGTCGGCACCGGCGCCTTGCAGTCGAAGGTGTTGAAGAATCTTCCCTATCAACCGACGCAGGCACAACAGCGCGCAATTCGCGAGATCGCGGCCGACATGGCCTCGGACGCGCGGATGAACCGGTTGCTTCAGGGCGATGTCGGTGCGGGCAAAACATTGGTGGCCTTCATGGCCTTGTTGATCGCCGTCGAGGCCGGCGGTCAGGGTGTGATGATGGCGCCGACCGAAATCCTGGCCCGGCAGCACCTCGAAGGGCTGCGCCCGCTGGCCGAAGATGCCGGTGTGGTGCTGGAAATCCTGACCGGGCGTGACAAGGGGGCCGAGCGGCGGGCGAAATTGGCGGCGCTGAAGGCCGGGGATATTCAGATTCTGGTCGGAACCCATGCGGTGTTCCAAAGCGATGTCGCGTTCAAGGATCTGCGGCTGGCCATCGTGGACGAACAACACCGGTTCGGGGTGCGCCAGCGGATGGAGCTGTCCAGGAAAGGGCAGGGCGCCGATGTATTGGTGATGACCGCCACGCCAATCCCCCGAAGCCTGGCGTTGGCGCAATACGGCGACATGGACGTGTCGGTGCTTGATGAAAAGCCGCCCGGGCGCAAACCGGTCAAGACCGCGATCGTCAGCACGCAGCGCATGGACGAGGTGGTGGACCATCTGCGACGTGCGATCGACGATGGGCGGCAGTGCTATTGGGTCTGCCCTCTGGTGGATGAATCCGAGGTTTCGGACCTGACCGCCGCCGAGGAGCGGTTCAAGCATCTGCGGGCGCAATTGGGCGAAGGCGTGGTCGGGCTGGTGCATGGCCAGATGCCTCCGTCCGAGAAAGATGCGGCCATGGCGGCCTTTCAGGCGGGCCGGACCAAGGTTCTGGTTGCGACGACGGTGATCGAGGTCGGTGTGAACGTGCCCAACGCCACGATCATGGTCATCGAACGGGCCGAGATCTTTGGCCTGGCGCAGCTGCATCAGCTGCGCGGGCGGGTAGGGCGTGGCGAAGGGGCCTCTACATGCCTGTTGATGTATCAACCCCCGCTCAGCGAGGGCGGGCGCAGGCGGCTGGAAGCTCTGCGGGAAACCGAGGACGGTTTCCGCATCGCGCAGACCGATCTTGAGATGCGCGGAGCGGGCGACCTGATCGGAACCGCACAGTCCGGTCTGCCCCGGTTCCAGATCGCTGACCTGGAACGTCAGGCCGGATTGATGGAAGTCGCCCAGACGGATGCCCGGGCCTTGCTGGCGACGGACCCCGAGCTGAAATCCGAGCGCGGCCGGGCGGCGCGCGGTCTTCTGTGGCTGATGAAGCAGGATCAGGCGATCCGTTTGATTTCAGTGGGTTAGGACCCTAGACCCTCAAAAGTTCACAAATGTTCTTAAAAAGTTCTTTACCGACTCGGGGAAATATGAGAACAAAAGGTCAACAAAGGTTTAAAGCCCGACCGGAGGAGCCGCCATGCTGACCCAGATCAAGACCGCAATCAGCCGTTCGCAGACCACGCTGCTGCAGGATGCAGCCGGCGCGGCGTCATTGATCGTGATGCTGATGGTGGCGTTGCATCTTCCTGTTGGTTTCTAACCCGTTCTGCCTGCGATCTCGTGCCGACAAGACCGCGCTGTCATCCCCATCTCAGTCAAGGGTGACCTGCCTGTCCCAAACCCCTTGAAGGGGCCGTGCCTCGGCCCCGCGCGGAAACCGGACCCCACACGAGACACGCATGACTGCCGCCGCCCTTTCGCCCGGAAGGAGCGGCGGTTTTTTTTTCAAGGAAGACCGCATGTCCCGGTGGCCGGTTCTTTGCGGGATTTGAGAGCACTGTTCTCGCTTTTTGAAATTGGTTCCTGATAGTAATGCACTGTCCGACTATCCATGGGACTGCGCAGTTTATCACTGGGTCTCTGTCAACGATCAACTCCGAACCAAGTCAGAGATCATGGTTGGGGGATGGTGGGACAGTTCCATGCCTGCTTGGGTGGGCCGGATCGGTCGGAGCGATGCAAAATATGGGGAAATTCCCAAGTTTCTTGTCAAATTCGCGTCTTGCCATGTGCCTCGGCGGCATGAGCCTTGACAACTGTGGCGCAGAGAACAAACCTCGACCTGTTGGGAGATTTTGGGAAAACAGACGGTTGCATCCGTTGCATGACGGGTAGGATTGTCATATCCGCTCGTTCCCCGGAGACGGGGCCTTTGGGCCTTTCTTCCGTCCACAAAAAAAATGTTGGGAGTTCTTAAATGATCAAGAAAAGCAAGCTCAGCCTGGGGGCGATCGTCACCGCCGCCTTGATGGCTCCGGCAGCTTATGCCGAAGAGTTCATCACCATCGGCACCGGCGGCGTGACCGGCGTGTATTACCCGACCGGTGGCGCGATCTGCCGTCTGGTGAATAAAGGCCGCAAGGAACATGGCGTGCGTTGCTCGGTCGAATCGACCGGCGGATCCGTCTACAACATCAACACCATCCGCGAAGGCGAGCTGGAATTCGGTGTTGCCCAGTCCGACTGGCAGTACCACGCCTATAACGGCACGTCGAAATTCGAAGACGCCGGTCCGTTCGAAAAGCTGCGTGCCGTATTCTCGGTTCACCCCGAGCCGTTCACCGTGGTGGCCCGCGCCGATTCCGGCATCAAGAACTTCGAAGACCTGAAGGGCAAGCGCGTGAATATCGGCAACCCCGGTTCCGGTCAGCGCGGCACCATGGAAGTGCTGATGGAAGCCCTGGGCTGGACCGCGGATGACTTCGAACTGGCCGCCGAGCTGAAGGCCGCCGAACAGTCGGCCGCCTTGTGCGACAACCAGATCGACGCGATGGTCTACACCGTCGGCCACCCCTCGGGGTCGATCCAGGAAGCCACCACCGCATGTGATTCCGTTCTGGTCAACGTGACCGGCCCGGTGGTCGACAAGCTGGTCGAGGAGAATTCGTTCTACCGCAAGGCCACCATCCCCGGCGGCATGTATCGCGGCACCGACGAGGACGTGCAGACCTTTGGTGTAGGCGCGACCTTCGTGACCTCGGCCGATGTGTCGGAAGATGCGGTCTATGCCGTCGTCAGCTCGGTTTTCGAGAACTTCGAAGACTTCAAAAAGCTGCACCCGGCCTTCGCCAACCTCAAGCCCGAGGAAATGATCAAGGACGGCCTGTCCGCTCCGCTGCACCCGGGCGCCGAGAAATACTATCGCGAAAAGGGCTGGATCCAGTAATCCGGCTTTGACCAAAGACCGCGAGGCGCCCAACGGCGCCTCGTTTTACACCGGCGGGAGGCCGGACAAATAACCAAGCAGGCCACGAACCGGCCGCGGGACGGGAGATTTTTGATGAGCGCTGACCCTCAGGGCAATCGTCCGCTATCCGAAGAAGAACTGCAGGAACTGGTCGCATCCTCGGATGCGGGTGCGCGCGATCCGGCGGGCAATGTCGGGCTGTTTCTCGCCATCGTCGCGGCGATCTGGTCGATCTTCCAGGTCGTTCTGGCCTCACCCCTGTCGAACGTGATCCTGCCCGGCAGCATCGTAAACAATTCGCGTCAGTTCCACCTGGCCTTCGCGCTGTTTCTGGCTTTTGCGGCCTATCCCGCACTGAAATCCAGCCCGCGCAACTACATTCCGATCCAGGACTGGATCATGGGCGTTCTGGGCGCCGGCGTGGCGCTGTATGGATATTTCTTCTACGACAAGATCGTGAATGCCGGCGGCCTGGCGGATGACTTGGACAAATGGGTCGCCCTTGGGGGCTTGATCCTGCTGTTCGAGGCCGCGCGCCGCGCGCTTGGCCCGGCCATGGCGATCATTGCGACGATCTTCTTGGCCTATGTGTTCTTCGGCTCGTCCGAATGGGTGCCCGAGGTGATCCGCTGGAAGGGCGCCAGCCTGAAAAAGGCCATGAGCCACATGTGGATCACGTCCGAGGGCGTGTTCGGCATCGCCTTGGGAGTTTCGACCAAATTCGTGTTCCTGTTCGTTCTGTTCGGCGCGTTGCTGGATAAGGCCGGGGCAGGGAATTACTTCATCAAGATGGCGTTTGGCGCGTTGGGCCACCTGCGCGGAGGGCCGGCCAAGGCCGCCGTCGTCGGCTCGGCCGCAACCGGTCTGATTTCGGGGTCGTCGATCGCCAACGTCGTCACCACCGGCACCTTTACCATCCCGCTGATGAAGCGCGTGGGCTTTTCCAGCGAACAGGCCGGCTCGGTCGAGGTTGCAAGTTCGGTCAACGGCCAGATCATGCCGCCCGTGATGGGCGCGGCCGCCTTCCTGATGGTGGAATATGTGGGCATCTCGTATGTCGAGGTCATCACCCACGCCTTCCTGCCGGCGGCGATTTCCTACATCGCGCTGGTCTACATCGTGCATCTCGAGGCCGTGAAACGGAACATGCCCACCCTGGGCGACCGCGACGTGCATCTGGCGCGTACGGTCGTAGGGATGCTGATGTTCTTCCTGGTGTTTGCGGGGCTGTGTTATGGCTCGCAATACCCGGTCGAGATGGTGACCGCGTGGGCGCCCTCCAGCGCGGGGCTGATCCTCAGCCTGATCGTCTGCGCGATCTATGTGGCCTTGGTCTATCTGGCCGCGCAGGTGCCTGACCTTGAGCCCGACGATCCGAACGCGACCGAAGTGAAGCTCCCGGTGATCTCCGAGATCTACAAGGCCGGCCTGCATTACCTGCTGCCGATCATCGTTCTGGTCTACTTCCTGATGATCGAACAGAAATCGCCGGGTCTGTCGGCCTTCTGGGCGACGGCGCTTCTGTTCGTGATCCTGCTGACGCAGAAACCGCTCAAGTCGATCTTCCGCGGGCAAAGCGATCTGGCGAATGCTTTTGTCGATGGGGTTGCTGATCTGTGGCAGGGCCTGATCGACGGCGCGCGCAACATGATCGGCATTGCGCTGGCCACGGCCACCGCCGGCGTCATCGTCGGCACCGTGACCCTGACCGGCGTGGGGCAGGTGATGGCCGATCTGGTCGAGTTCCTGTCCGGCGGCAACCTGATCCTGATGCTGGTGATGGTCGGGCTGCTCAGCCTGATCCTGGGCATGGGGCTGCCGACCACGGCAAACTATATCGTGGTCAGCTCGTTGATGGCGGGGGTCGTGGTGGAACTGGGCGCGCAAAGCGGCCTGATCGTGCCGCTGATCGCGGTGCATCTGTTCGTGTTCTACTTCGGCATCATGGCCGACGTGACGCCTCCTGTGGGTCTGGCCAGTTTTGCCGCCGCCGCCGTTTCGGGCGGTGATGCGATCAAGACCGGCTTCACCGCCTTCTTCTACAGCCTGCGCACCGTGGCGCTGCCTTTCGTGTTCATCTTCAACACCGACCTGCTGCTGATCGATGTCACCTGGGTCGAGGGGATTCTTGTGGCCATATTCGCCACGATCGCGATCCTCGTGTTCACGGCCGGCACGATGGGGTATTTCCTGACCCGCAGCCGCATCTATGAAAGCGTCGCTCTGGTCGCGATCGCCTTCGCTCTGTTCCGCCCGGATTTCTTCATGGACCGGATCTCGCCGTCGCATCTCGAGGTCGAGCCGGCCGGGTTCGTGCAGGCCGTGGGCGAAGCCGAGCCGGGCACCGAAATGCGCGTGGTGGTCAGCGGGCCGGATTTCGACACCGGCAACATGACCGAGACCACGGTCGTCGTCACCGTCGGGTCCGAACCTGATGGCGCGGCGCGGGTCGAGGCCATGGGCTTTTTGCTGATCGAAGAGGACGGTCTGGTCAAGATGGACGAACCGATGTTCGGCGCGCCCATCGCCGACAGTCTGACCAATTTCGACTATTACGGCGACGAGCCGGTGCGCATCGCATCCGCTGATCTGCCGGTCAGCCAGCCGCCGAAACAGCTGATCTACATCCCGGCCATGCTGCTGCTGGGGTTGATTGCCTTCCTGCAACGCGGCCGTGCCGCCAGACAAGAGGTGCCCGCATGAGCAAATCGGTTCTGTGCGCCGTTGACATCAGCAACGGCAAGATCGACGCCCCGGTTCTGAGAGAGGCGGCCAAACTGGCCGATCTGGACGGAGCGCAACTGGACGTGGTGACCGTGCTGCCGGATTTCGGCGAAAGCTGGGTCTCGGGTTTCTTCAAACCCGATTTCCACGAAAAAGCCACGCAAGAGGCCCATGATCAGCTGGTCGCCCTGTGCGAAGAGGTGCTGGGCGCCGAGCGCAATGCCTCGATCCGGCATGTGGTGGCGACCGGTACGGCCTATCAGGAGATCCTGAAAACCGCCCAAAGCGCCGGCAGCGATCTGATCGTGATCGGCGCGCACAAGCCGGATTTCAAGGATTACCTGCTGGGGCCGAACGCCGCGCGTGTCGTACGGCACTCGGATGTTTCCGTCTACGTGGTGCGCTAGGGCGTCGTTCAGTACCCCGTCATTTCCAGGTAGCCGCGCCCCGCGTGGCTGCCAGAGACCGTAACGGGGCCTTCCCAGTATTCGAACCTGGTGCCCATCCAGGCCTGGGCGTTTTGGGCCTCGACCCGAATGTCCAGATCCTCGGCCGGAAGGGTCACTTGCCATTCGGTCGGCACATTCCGCGCGGCGACGCGGCTTGTTTGCAACGGCGTGAAGCTGACCGATCCGTCCGGCAAGCTCCGGCTGGATCCATCGGGGGTGATCCAGGTGGCCGAGGTATAGTCGCCACGACCGCCGCGCAGACGAAACGCCATCAGCTTGTCGCCCGAATCGAATGTCAGCGAGAACCAGTCCCACCCGGACTGGTCCGCGGCCAGCGGTTGCGAGGACCACTCTCGATCCAGCCAGCCTTCGCCGCTCACCGTTACTTTTCGGTCGGGAAGGTGCAGCATCCCAGAAACCCTGTATCCAGGTTGGGAATAGTAGTAGCTGGCTTGTCCCTCGGCGGATTTGACCGAATACCCATTGTCTCCGTGGAAGACCAGGGGGCCGTCCGCCGTCAGGGTCAGGTCATACCCGAAGTCGTCCCCGTTGGCGCGCAGGCTCAGTGCGTCGATGGTGTCGCCGCGCATGTGCCATTCGTCGATCCAGGCCTCGAACGGCGCGGCTGTGACCCCGGCCTGCCCGATGCCTCCGCGTGCCAGGCGTTCGGCAAAGAAGTGGGTGTCGGGTGTCGTCAGCCCGGCGTGGCCCATCCACAGCTGGGGGCTCTGCCAGCCGGGCTGGTCGAACGGCCGGAGCGCTGATCGGAACAGGGTCCATTGGATGCCGTATTCCCGCCCGTCCTCGCCTGTCAGGTTGGCGGTCAGGTACCACCATTCGATGCGGAAAGACGGGTGCGGGCCGTGATCGGCCGGGAAGTCGAAGCGATAGCCCGGCTGCGGGATGTCAAAGCCTTCGACGCTACTGCCCAGACCGGCAAAGCCTTGTGCAGATACAGCGAATGGGGCCAGCAATAAAAAGAAAAGCGCCTTAACGCTCATTGGCAAAAACCCTCAGCAGATCGGCGGGTGGAACGCGGC
The DNA here is from genome assembly GCA_000161775.1 of Ruegeria lacuscaerulensis ITI-1157. GTDB lineage: Bacteria > Pseudomonadota > Alphaproteobacteria > Rhodobacterales > Rhodobacteraceae > Ruegeria > Ruegeria lacuscaerulensis. Next base: position 2,771,437 of record GG704596.1, on the reverse strand, counting down.
GCAATCGCCACGCGGGCAGGGCGGCGGCCAGCAGGGCGGCGATGGCCGTCAGAATGAAAAGCTGCATCCAGTCCGACGGGAACAAGAACATCGGCAGGCGCCAACCAAAGGCCTGAACGTTGATGACCTCCAACAGGATCAAGGCCAGCAACAGGCCCAAAGGCAGGGCGAGGCAGGCGGCCAGGGTGGCCAGCACCAGGCTGCGCAGCAATTCCAGCGCAGCCAGCCGCGATCGGGTCAGGCCCAGCGCCCAGACCGGAGCGATCTGGGGCAGGCGTTGTGTCCACAGCGTCAGCAGGCTGGTGAATATGGCAAAGCCCGCAACGCCCAAGGTCAGAACGTTCAGGGCCGAGGTCACGACGAATGTCTTTTCGAAGATCGCGCGAGACTGCGCCTTGACGGCGGCCTGAGGCACGACGGCACCGGGGCCGAGATCGAACTGCGCGCGCAATGCCTCGGCCAACTGCTCCGCCCGCGCGGGGTCGATGCGTACACCGAACCGACGGTTGTCGGCTTCGGGCGCGATCTCGTCGAACAGATCCATGGCCACGATGGCCTGGCCAGTCGGGTTGCCGTAGTCGGAATAGACACCCGCAACCGTCAGCGTGTTTCCGGGCGCCAGGGTAAGACGGTCTCCGGGCCACAGATCGGCGCGGCGGGCCAGTTGCTCGTTGATCAGGATGCCCTGGCGCTGCCGGACGGTGTCCCAGACATTCGGAGCGGCGGCGATCAGCGGCCAGTTTTCGCGGTAGGTCGGGTGATCGACGATGCCATACAGGAACAGCGGGCCGGTTTCGTGGGCCAGTTCAACATTGCGGATCGGCAGAACCGCATCGGCGCGCGGTTCCAGCCAGGCCTCGATCCGCCGCCCTTGTTCCGAGTTTTCCGCGGTTACATACAGTTCCGACACCAACCGCTGATCGAGCCAACCAAGAAAGGTCAGGCGAAAGCTGGACACCATCGTGCCCACACCGATATTGGCCGCAAGCGCCAAAAGTAGCGCCATCAACGCCAGAGACAGCCCCGGAAGTTGCGCCTGCATGTCGGCCCAGAGCCACTGCGTCACCGGTTTTTTCGCGCGCCGGGCAAAAAAGCCCAAGGTGACCGACAACAGCAGCGGCAGAACCAGCGCGCTGCCCGTCAGGACGCCGCCCAGAAGGACAAAGCCCGCCACCAGCCCGTCGAACATGGCAAACGCGGCGACACCCGCCGCGCATACCAACCCGCCTGAGATGGCGCTGGCACGGTGGCCGGATTTACCGCGCCACGCCTGCACGCCGGGTGCCGACAACAACGGCAGTCTGGCCAGCCGCCACAAAGCCTGCCCACTGGCCAGCAGCGTTCCGCCCACGGCCATCGCCAGCCCGGCGGCCACCCATTCGAGGCGCAGATGCAGTTGCCCTTGGACCGGTGCGCCGTACAACCCGCGCAGAGTGGCGGCCACGTCTGGCAACAGCGCGCCGGCCAGCAGATGCCCCAGAACCAGGCCCAGCGCGCCGCCCAACAGGGCAAAGACAACCAGTTCGGCCAGCACCAGCTGCGACAGGGTAACCAGCGGCACCCCCAATGCGCGCAGGGTCCGAAACATGCCGCGCCGCTGCGCGAATGCCAGACCGACCGTGCCGTGTACGATGAACAAACCTACTGCAAAGGACAACAGCCCGAAGGCCGAAAGGTTCAGGTGAAAGCTGTCGGTCAGCCGGGCCGTATCGATGCGGCCCTCGGGTGCCTGGCGGCGCAGATCCGGCGCCACCTGATCCAATGGCGGGATCGCGCGTGGTTGTTCCGGCAGCACCAGCAACCGGGTCAGGCTGCCCGAGAGATCCAGCAGTGTTTCAGCTGTTCCGATATCCGTCAGCACCAGCCCCGGCGGCAGGGCGGTGCTGGCAATGATCGGCGGCAGGTCCGGGTCAGCTGCAAGTTGCGCGGCCAGGTCCGGTGGCGCGAACAGGCGGCCGGGCGCCGTCAGAACGATCGCGGGGTCGGGGGGATTGCCTTGGGTGTCGGTCAGCGCGGGCAGGGCCGGGTAGGTGACCATATCGACCCCCATCAGGCGCACGGATCGTCCGCCCGCGTCGAACCGGCCGTCCAGAACCGCGGCGACCTGCCAGCCGGAACGGCGCAGCGCGACGTAGGTTTCCAACGGAATGCGCCCCGAGGGATGGATCAACTCGTCCAGTTGCCCCAGCCCCAACTGCAAATTGGCCCGGTCATAGCTGGCGCGCGCCTCGGCGTTTATGGCTTGGACGGCCGACCACAACCCGGTCGCCAGGGCGATTCCGGTCAGCAGGGTTGCCAATTGCACCCTGTGCCAGCGCCAATGCGACCACAGCGCCTGTAGGACGGTGCCGATCATGCGATGCGGCCGTTGGTCAGGTGGGCCTGCCGGTCGAGGCGCGCCGCGATGGCGTGGGAATGCGTGACCAGCAGCAGCGCGGCGCCGGTTTCCGCAACCAGCGCCAGCATCAGATCCAGAACGGTGGCGCTGGCGGTCTCGTCAAGGTTGCCGGTGGGCTCATCGGCCAGCAACAGCTTGGGCCGAACTGCCAGGGCGCGCCCGATCGCCACCCTTTGCTGCTGCCCGCCAGACAGGCTCTCGGGGTGGCGGTCAAGCAGGTCGGACAGCCCCAGCCGGCCAGTCAGATGTGCCTCCCAGTCTGGATCATGCCGGCCGGCCAGCCGCGCATGGAACGACAGGTTCTGCCCGACGGTCAGCGACGGGATCAGGTTGAACTGCTGGAACACCAGCGCAACATGCGTCCGGCGCAGCGCCGCGCGGTCGGCGTCGCCGAGCCGCGACAAGGCGGTGCCATCCAGAAGGATTTCTCCGCTGTCGAACCGGTCGAGGGTGGCCGCGAGGTTCAGCAGCGTGCTCTTGCCGCTGCCGCTTTCACCGGTCAGGGCGAGGGTCTGCCCCTGATCCAGCGACAGCGAGACACCGTTCAGAACCGGGCGCCCGCCGGGATAGGTTTTGTGGATATCTTGAAATTCCAGCAACATGTCAGGGCCTGTCATACTTCGCCCCAGAATGTGCGGCACGCGGCGCCGGTGTCCAGTGCCCGAACCTTGCGCGTGCATTTGGCCGCACCCTGACGCCCCTTGTCCCCAGCGTGTGATGCCGTCATTCTTCGGGTTCGGGGTGGACGAATGCCGGAGCGAGACATGACATTGCTGCAACAGATCCTTTGGGGCAGCTTCTATCTGGGGCTGTGTTTCCTGATCGAGATCGGGTTGCTGACCTGGTGCGTTCTGGTGCTGCGCCGGCTGGACGAAAACTGGCAGAACAGCAGCCGCATCCTGCGCACCGCCGGACCGATCGCCTTTTCCCTGGGCGTGATCGTCGCGGCGCACACGGTTCAGGTCTGGATCTGGGCGGTGGTCTGGGTGCTGGGCGACGTGTTGCCCGACTGGAACTCGGCGCTGTATTTCTCGTTGGTGACCTTCACCACGCTGGGCTACGGCGACATCGTTCTGGGGGAAGGATTGCGCATATTCGGCGCTTTTGCATCCGTGACCGGGCTACTGGCCTTTGGCCTTTCCACGGCCTTTCTGGTCGCGTTGATGACACGGATGTTCGAGGAACACCTGAACCCCTAGAGGATGGGGGCGAACAGGCGGGCCAGCGGCGCCCCGTGGCGGATATGCGGCGGCTGCTGGATCAGCCTGCGCGTCAGCTCATAGCTGTTTTCGAAATCGGTGCGCAGCATGTCGGCCACGGCCTCGGCCGCGCGTTTGTCGAAGAAAAGGGCCATCGCCTCGAAGTTCAGCCGGAACGAACGGTTGTCGAGATTGGTGGTTCCGACGGCGGCCAGCGTGTCATCGACCACGAAGGCCTTTTGATGCATGAATCCGTCAGTATAGCGCAGAACACGCACGCCGCAGTCGCGGATCTCGTCGAAATAGGCGAAGGCCGCCAGCCAGGGCAGGCGATGGTCGATCACGTCGGGCACCAGGATGCGCACGTCGACGCCCCGCAGAGCGGCATTCTGCAGCGCGGCCATGATGTCGATGTCGGGCACGAAATAGGGCGATGCGATCCACACGCGGTCGGTCGCCGCGGCAATCGCGGCGAAGAACATCATCGCCCCGGTTTCCGTGTCGTCCCCGGGCCCGGTCGCCACCAGCAGAGCGTTCATGTTCCGGTCGGATTCGCTGCCGGCCCAGTCCAGCAGATCGATCAGGTCTTCGCCGCGGGCCCAGTGCCAGTCTTCGGTGAAGATCAACTGCAACTGGCGCACGATATGGCCCGTCATCCGGATGTGGGTGTCGCGCCAGCGGCCGAATTCGGGGTCCTGGCCCAGATACTCGATGCCGACATTGTGGCCGCCGATGAAGCCAATTTCGCCATCGACGATCACGGTCTTGCGGTGGTTGCGGTAATTCAGCTGGAACCTGAATTTCGGGCCGCGCTGGTCATTCGGGTCTGCCACATCCACGCCGGCCTCGCGCAGTTCCTCCAGATAGGCCGAGGGCAGGCCATAGCTGCCGACCGCGTCGGTCATGAAGCGGACATGCACGCCACGGCTGGCGGCGTCGATCAGTTTCTCTTGGAGTTCCAGCCCAAGCGCATCGTCGCGCACGATGTAGAACTGGATCAGAGCATATTTTTTCGCCTGATCGATCGCGGCGAAGATCGCCTCGAAGGTCGCCTCGCCATCGATCAGCAGGTCCATGCTGTTGCCACGACAGACGGGCAGGTGGGCCAGGGCTTCGAACGGCTTTGGATTGATCGAAAGGCCGGTGGACTCGGGTTTGGCGGCGTCGGAAAAGGCGCGAATGCCTTCGACAACGCGTTCGCTTTCCTTGCGGGCGATGCGATAGCCGCGAAACCGGTGATGGCCGAGAAACAGGTACAGCGGAACCGCCAGAAAGGGCGCGGAAAGCAGAAACACCGCCCACCCGACGGCCCCTTGCGGCGTGCGCGCCGTCTGCGCCGCCCGCACCGAGAAGAACACCGCGACGCCGTAGACGGCGAAGACCGACAGCGAGGCGATGAATGTCCACATGGGGGGCAACCCTTCCTCGTTTCAGTTCGATCCGGTGAAAACCCGGGACCAGTCCTTGGCCATGTCCACGATAACCCAGCCCATTTCCGGGCCTTTGTCCAGCCCGTCGACAAGCCGCCCGATGTGGCTGTCGCGGTCATAGGCCCATTCCCGTTCGGCGTCGGTGTGATGGATCAGAACACCCATCCGCGGCCCGTCCCCGGCGGTGGTCCATTCGAGCATTGCGAAATCACCATCCGAGTTTCCGACCGCCATGATCGGGCGTTTCCCGATCGAGCGTTCGATGTTGATGGGCTTTCCCTCCTTGTCGTCGATGAACGCCAGCGCAGGCGCCTTCATGATCGTGGGGATGCCATCCACCAGTTCATAGGTGCTCTCGGCATAGGTTCCCAGAACCTTGTTGGGCGGAATCCCATAGGCGTCTTCGGTGAAGACACGCATGAAATGCAGCCCGCCCCCCGAAACGATGTAAGTGGAAAAACCTTCGTCGCGCAGGTATCTGAGCAACTCGACCATGGGCTGATAGGTCATCTGGTCATAGGCCAGCCCGGTTTGGGGATGGCGCTCGGTCTGGAACCATTCGGCGACGGACGCCTGGAACGCGTCGACGCTGAGGCCCGAATGCGTGGCGCTGACGACTTCGATCAGGGCGTCCTCACCGCCCTTCAAAACGGTCTCGGCGTCGCCCTTGGCCGCCGCTTCCAACGCCGGCGTGGTCAGGATCGACGGGTCGTCCTGCGCCATCTCGGCCAGTTCATCCATGGCATAGATGAACTGGAAATAGACGGGCTGTTCCGCCCACAACGTTCCGTCATTGTCGAACACGGCCACCCGGTCGGCCGGGATGACATATTCATCCGTGCCCGGCGTCGTGACCGTCTCCACGAAGGCGATGATCCGCTCTTTCGCAGGGGTGTTGGTCCAACTGGGCAAGGGGTCGGCCGCAAGACCTGCCGGAAGCGCAAGAAGGGTGGCCGAAACAAGCTGCCGAAGCATGAGATATCCTTTCAGTGCAATAGAATGAGGGTCGCCGTTCAAGCCAGCGACCCCCGATCGCAAATCCGACCAAGATCAGTTGTTGGTCGGCGTCAGCATCATCTCCATCACCTTGTCCAGGCTGAAGGACGCCGCTTCCTGACGCGGTGGATATTCCTTGAAGGTTTCAAGGAACTGGGCCACGTACTGCTGCGCCGGCACCAGCATGTAGGCGCGGTCAATCATCCAGTCGTAATAGGTGTTCGACGTGCGATAGGCGCGCTCGTAGGGGTCGCGCCGCAGGTTCGTGATCAGCGGAACGCGCAGTGGTGTCAGAGGCTCCATCCAGGCGCGGAACGTGCCCCATGCCTTCTGCTCGAGAAAAGTGATCTTCCAGTCGCCATAGCGAAGCGCCGCAAGGTCGCCGTCATCGGTGAAGTAGAAGATCTCCTTGCGCGGGCTCTCGGCGGTCTCGCCGGTCAGCATCGGCAGGATGTTGTAACCGTCCAGATGCACGCGATATTCGCGTCCACCGCCGACTTCGGCCACGGTGACGCCATCAAGAAGGTCTTCCTTGATCGACTCGTTGCCGGCCGCCGCCAGGAAGGTGGGCAGCCAATCCATGTGATGCACGATCTCGTTCGACACCGATCCCGGCTGGATGTGACCCGGCCAGCGCACCATTGCCGGAACCCGCCAGGCGCCTTCCCACTGGGTGTTCTTCTCGCCCCAGAACGGCGTCATGGCCGCATCGGGCCAGGTGTTCATGTGGGGGCCGTTGTCGGTGGAATATTGCACGATGGTATTGTCGGCGATTCCCATTTCCTCTAGCGCCGCCAGCAGTTCACCGACATGCATGTCGTGCTCGATCATGCCGGCCTGGTATTCATCCAGATGACGCCCGGCAATTTCATCAGCCTTCTGGCGCATTTCATCCTTCACATGGGTGCGGAAGTGCATGCGTGTGCCGGACCACCAGACAAAGAACGGCGTGCCCTGTTCGTTGGCCCGCTTCATGAAATCGATGGCTGCGGCCACGGTTTCCTCATCCACGGTTTCCATCCGCTTTTTGGACAGCGGACCGGTATCTTCGATCGTTCCGTCAGACTTGGACTTGATGACGCCGCGGGGGCCGAACGCCTCGCGGAAGGTGCGGCCATCGGGCAGAACCGCGTCGCCGGGATAGTCTTCGTTCTCGGGTTCCTCTTCGGCATTCAGGTGATAGAGGTTGCCGAAAAACTCGTCAAACCCGTGGTTTGTCGGCAAATGTTCATCCCGATCGCCCAGGTGGTTCTTGCCGAACTGGCCCGTGACATAGCCTTCGGCCTTCAAAAGGCCCGCGATGGTGGGGTCTTCTTCCTGCATGCCTTCCTTGGCGCCCGGCAGCCCCACCTTGGACAGACCCGTGCGGAAAACGGATTGACCCATGATGAATGAGGAACGGCCAGCGGTACAGGATTGCTCACCGTAGTAATCGGTAAACAGCATGCCATCTGCGGCAATCTTGTCGATGTTCGGGGTACGATATCCCATCAGGCCCATCGTATAGGCCGAGATGTTCGATTGTCCGACGTCATCTCCCCAGATTACAAGAATGTTCGGCTTCTGCTCCTGCGCCCAGGCCGGCGCGACCAGCGCAAGAGACACCGAGGCCACGGCCAATCGCCGCAACCCTCTGCGCCATAGATGCGTTAAATTTCCCTGTGATGACATCTTTTTCTCCTTATATGATCAGGCAAAAACGGCCTTGCATGAAAGTCGAAAGGGGGGAAATGCGCTCCCCGATCCATTAATCATTCAACACGCCCTTCGCAGGTCAGGCGGTTCGGCAAAAAGGGGGAATCAAGACAAGACCCTTTAGGCAATTGAAAACTATCACAAAGACCAATCGAAAAAAAAACTTATGTTCGAAGATCGCGCCTTGGGATTTGGCTCCAATTTGGTTGACGTAGGGTAAGTGGGATGTAACCGCGTCAGGGATTGAGCTGAGGCAAGGCGGCTTGAGAGTGGCGCGGGGGGCGGGCGATACGGTCAAGGCAATCGCGGACCTTGCTCCAGTTTTCCGCGTGCCGTTCACCGCCGCCATATCTGGACGCGCCGATTTCTGCCAGCGAAGCCTCGAATTCAGCAGTGTCTGGCGGGTCGGGCAGCCGCCGTTTCCAGCCTTCCAACGACTGATAAACACGGGCCAAGTCTTGTTGGCGCACAGCTTGCTTGAGTTCCGAAAACGCATGCGCTGCAGAGGCCAGCCTACGTTGCCTGGCCGCTTCCAAATGTGCATTGAGAACCGGATTTGCCCGTCGGAAAACAAACCATAATATCGCAATCCCAGTTATGAGATAGCCGATCAGACGTATAACCGTTTCCCGGTCCGGAGGCTGCCAAGGCGGCGGTGCAAGAACGAGGTCGACGGGATCGGCGCGCGCAGTTTCAACCTTGTTGGTCTTGAGGTTGAACCAATCGATCTCGACGGCCGGCAATTGGGTCTGACCGCCGTCCTGGGCCACATAGGTCACGCGGTCGGTGCGTTGGCCGGACAGAACGCCCCGGTCTTCGGTTTCCGTCAATCGGGGCTCATTGGGATAGGCCCGCAACAATGGGTCATCGATATCGGGCAACAAAGGCGGGATCATGATCGGGGTCGTTCCAGTGATCTTTGCCGTCAGGGTGCGGGTCAGCGCGTCGCCGGTTTGAAGGCTGGTATCGCCCTCAATCTCCTGCGACAGTTCGAACGCGTCGGCGATTATCAGGGGATCCAATCCCCGGGCTGCGTCAGGAATCCCGACTGTCAGGCGAACGGCGGGCAGGGGAACCGAGACCTGAACGGGATCGTTGGTTTCGGGATCGGCATAGGTCACCTGCACCTCGGCCGCCGCAAATTCATACGTACCGGGGGCCAACGGATACAGCCGATAGCTGCGCTGAACCCCGGACCATGTTTCGCCCTCAACGCTTTCGCTGACCGGCCCCGAAGCGCGATCAGGCAGGCGTACCAGAAGATTTTCCTGTTCAAGCGATGGAAAGACCGGCGGATTTGGCATGTAGGTCGGAACCAGAACCTTCAGGCGAACGATGGCGGGCTGGCCGACGATTGTCGGATCCGGCGGCACTTCGATCGTGACGCGGGGCTGGATGTCTGTTGCTTGCCCCAAAGCCTGAGCAGGGCACAGAAGCAGCATCAAGAGCGCGATATACCTCATTGGGAACGCTCCTGATTTTCAAGAACGAACCGGCTGCGCAGGAAGTCCTGCATGTCGGTGTCGATGGCGCTGATCCACTGGTCGGCCGACAGGGGTGCGGCGTCCCCGGTCTCGGCCTGTTGCGTGGTGTCCGCGCCCAGACCGGCTTCGTTGTCGAACACCACATCATCAGCGCCGATGCCTGCTTCCTCGCCGGTATCGGATTGCTCGCGGGTGGATTCGACCTCGGCCAGAATGGCCTGGGCGACGGCCAGGTTGTAGGCGGCCTCCGGCCAATCCGGGCGGCGCTCCAGCGCGGTTTCAAAGGCTGCGATGGCCGGACGATACTGTCGATTTCGGATGCGGGCCATGCCTTCGGCAAACGCTGCTTCGGGCGTGGAAAGCTGGGCAAAGGTCTCGGAGGCTTCGGCATATTGCCCGGCTTTCAACTGGGCGTAGCCTCGGTGATACGGATCTTGAAACAGCGTGCTGGCGGCGGCGTAGTCCTTATGGTTCATGGCGATCTGGCCCTGCTGGTCCGGGGTCAGGAACCAGTCCCGCCAACCGTCTGCGCGCGCGCCGGTCGGCGGCAGAAACAGCAATGCCACAAATCCCCAGCGAATGACCCAGCCACGTCTGAACCACAGCAGCGCGATCAAGGCGACGGGCCAGGCCAAAATCCAAGCGCGGTCCTGCCAGTCAACGCGATCGTCCTCGCCCAAGGCCGCGGAAAAACTGCTGGTGATACCGCGGTTCAGTCGGATGATGTCGCGGTCATCGCCCGAGAACGGAACGATCGAGGCATTGCGCAGGCCGTCCAGTTGCGGAATCTGGCGACCATTCGGAAGCATCGTCAGGAAAAACAATGGGATACCAGATTGTCCCAATGCGGAAACCTGCTGCGGATCGACATCGTCGAGTACAAAGAGAACCGCACTTGTGCCCATCTGATCGCCCAGAATGTCCTGCGCCAGCGTCAGCGCGTCACCGGCGGCATCGCCCGCGACCGGCATGACCGCCGGGGTCAACCCTTCGAGCAAGGGGCGCAGGATGTTGGCGTCTTCGGTCAGCGGCGCGACCCGGTGTGCGGATCCGGCATAGGCGATCAGGGCGGTGGGCGCACCTGCGCGGGTATTGATCAGATCGGTGATTTTCAACTTGGCACGGTCCAACCGTGACGGCGCAAGGTCTGCCTCCTCCATGCTGTCGGTGACCTTGAGCGCGATCACCAGCGGCGCGGTGTCCGCGATCAGAGGGTTCGGCGCCCGCGACCATGTCGGCCCTGCCACGGCAAGGGTCAGAAGGCCGGCGGCGAGCGCGGCAAGGTCCAGCGGACCGACCCGCCGTTGATCTTCGGCCCCCAGACGCAGTGCCTGCGCGAGGTGGGGTGCAATGCCCGCAGGCAGGTCCGAGCTGCCCGATTTGCGCGGCCGGGTAAGCCACCAGGCGGTGGCAATCGGCAGCAAAAGCAGCAACCAGTAGGGGCGCAGGAAATGGAACTGGGCCAGAGCGTCGATCATGCCGCGCGCCTCCGACCCTGCGAAAGGCGAAAGCCCAGGGTGCTGGCGAGGATGAGGAGCAGTGCTGCCGCCAGCGGATAATGCGCAAGGCTGACCCTCGGGCGGTAGCTTTGGGTTTCCACCACGCGGGGGTTCTGGGCGTCGATCTGCCGGTAGACCTCGGTCAGGGCGGCCTCGTCGTCGGCAAAGAAATACTGGCCTTGGGTTTTGTTGGCGATGTCCTTCAGCGCGTCCAGATCGACCCGGTCTTCGCCCGTGGCATCCGGGTCGCCGACGCCGATCGTGTAGATCACGACACCCTTGTCCGCCGCAATCGACGCGGCAATGACCGGCGTCATGCGGCTTGAGGTGTCGGCACCGTCCGACAGCACGATCATCATGCGTTGGTCCACCTCGCTCGACTCGAAGGTGCGGATGCCCAGCCCGATCGCATCGCCCAGCGCCGTGTTCGGACCCGCCATGCCGACGGCGGTCTGCTCCAGAAAGCCGTTGAGGCTTTGCAAATCCTCGGTGAACGGGGCTTGAACGAAAGCGCGGGTGCCGAAGATGATCAGCGCCATCCGGTCGCCGTCGCGCGCGGCGATGAAGGCGCGCAGAACGTCCTTGACGGCCTCCAGCCGCTGCTTGGGCGTGCCATCTGCGGCCTTGAAATCGCGCTGGTCCATCGAACCCGAGATGTCCACGGCCAGCACCACGTCGCGGGCGGATTTTTCGATGAAGATCGGGTCGCCCAACCGTTCGGGCCGGGCCATGGCCAGAACCAGCAGCACCCAGATCAGGATCGCCAGACCGGCTTGCAGCCGCGTCCGTCTCAGGGTTACCGAGCCGGATTGCGGCTCGGCCCCGGCCGCCTGGGCGACGTGGCGAAAGAACGGGATGCGAATGGCATCGACCCGTTGCCGGTGTGGCGGAGCAAAGAAATAGACCAGTGCCGGCAGTGGCAGCAGAAGAAACACCCAAGGCGCGGCGAAACTGAACATCAGACCGCCCCCTTGGCCCGGTGCGACTTGATCCAGTGCCGCGCCAGTTCGACTGCATCCGGGTCGGTGACCCCCTTGCGGTATGGGGCCGCCGCCAGAGTGCCGAGGGCCGAGGCGGAAAACTCTGACAGGTCAGCGGTTTGGCGCAGAAAACCCGTCCAGTCGTCGCCGATCAGACCGGCCACCTGAGACCGTGGAAAGGCGGCAAGGGCGGCACGGCGCACGATCTCGGCGGCTTTGGCCGGGTCATTCTGACACCGGTCCAATTCCTTCAGTGCATACCGCCGATAGGCATTTGCCTGCCGGTGGCGCCAGACCGTCACGAGGATCAGACCAAGCACAAGCAACAGCGCCACCGCCAGAACACCCCAGCCCCAGGTCTGCGGCACCATGGAAATCGGTGACGGCTCGGGCGCCGGTTTCAGCATGTCCAGCAGCTCGACCAGCGATTTGCCTTCGGTGTCCGGGGTCATGTTCGCCCCCCTTGGTGGCCGAACAGCCGCAGGATCTGGGCCAAAGCGGGCTCGGCGGTGGTCAGCGGGACGACGGGAAACCCGTATCGGCGCGACCAGGAGTGCAGCTGCGCCAGCCTCTGCTCCATTGCCTGGGTCACGCGGTCCGACATTTGACGGTCTGACGCGTCCAGTTCGATCTGCTGGTCGCCGTCCGAGACCGTCAGCCGCAGCTCGGGCGGCATGTGGCGCGAGATCGGATCGGAAATGTCGAACAGGATCAGGTCATTGGAATGGGCCAGGCGGCGCAGCAGCCGTTCGGACCCGTCGGTCAGGCCGTCAAAGTCCGAGAACACGCAGACCAAGGCATTGGTATGTGCGATGCGCGCAGCCTGTTGCAGCACCTGATTCAACGAGACCGTGGCTTGTGGGCGCAACCCAGCGTGCAGGCTGCAGTTGAGCGCGCCGAGCGAGGAAAGAAACCGCCGCAAGGCCGCCCGGCGGCGCTGTGGCCGATGTTCGGACAGGTCGGTATCGCCGAACACGATCCCGCCGACGCGGTCGCCCTGCGCCAGAACCCGATGGGCGGCGATGGCCGCGGCCTCGGCCGCCACCACCGATTTCATGTAGACTTGTGTGCCGAAGAACATCGAGACCCGCTGATCCACCAGCAGCAGCGCCGGGCGGTCACGCTCTTCGGTATAGACGCGCACATGCGGCTCGCCCGTGCGGGCCGTCACTTTCCAGTCGATCGTGCGGATGTCGTCGCCGGGCAGATAGCTGCGCAGTTCCTCAAAATTCAGGCCGCGCCCGCGCAGGCGCGAGGCATGGCGGCCGTTCAGCACCGAACGGGCCGGCTGCCGGGGCAGAAGGCTGAGCGCGCCGGTGCGTCCGCCCAGGCTCAGCATGTGGCGGGCATCGACGTGGATGCGTGGGTCGCGGGATGTCGCTGCGGTCGGGGACACGCGGCTCTCCTTTTTTGCGATCAGGGCAGGGCGACGAGCTTCAGAATCTCGTCGATCACGTCATCGGCTGTCTTGGCGTCCCCCTGCGCTTCGAAACTCAGCGTGATGCGGTGGCGGAACACGTCATGGGCAATGGCACGGATGTCGGCCGGGTCGACATAGTCGCGCCCGTTCATCCAGGCATGGGCCCGGCCGCATTTGTCCAGCGCCAGCGATGCCCGCGGGCTGGCGCCGATCTCGATCCACGCGGCGAGGTCATCGCTGAGCGCGGACGGCGTCCGGGTGGCTTGGACCAGATCGGCCATGTACCGATCCATCGCATCCGAGACATGAATCTGCCCGATCTCCTGCCGGGCGGCAAAAACGGCATCTTGCGGGATCGGTGAGGGTTTCTCGGCGGTGGTCCCGGAATTGGCGGCGGTGTCCTCGCCGCGGACCAGACGGATCACCAGCACCTCATCCTCGACCGGGGGGTAGGTGATTTGCACATGCATTAGGAACCGGTCCATCTGCGCCTCGGGCAGCGGATAGGTTCCTTCCTGTTCGATCGGGTTCTGGGTGGCCATCACGATGAACAGCGGCTCCATCTTGTGGGTGGTGCCGGACACGGTGACCTGCCGTTCCTCCATTGCCTCAAGCAGCGCGGCCTGAACCTTGGCCGGCGCGCGGTTGATCTCGTCCGCCAGGACGATGTTGGCGAAAATCGGGCCGGGCTCGAACCGGAAGGTGCCGCCCGCGTCGGTCTGGGTATAGACCTCGGTCCCGGTCACGTCGGACGGCAGCAGGTCGGGCGTGAACTGGATGCGGCTGAATTGCGCATCAAGATTGCGCGCCATCGCCTTGACGGCACGGGTTTTTGCCAGGCCGGGCAAACCTTCGATCAGCAGGTTCCCGTTGGCCAGCAGCCCGATCAGAAGGCGGTCGATGACCTGTGTCTGTCCGATGATCGATTGGGCCATCCGGGCCTTCAGATCGTTGATTTGGTCAAGCGGTGTCATGGCGGTCCAATCATCAGAAATGGTCAATCATGCATGTGCGCCGGACCCGCTGGATCTTTTCGGTCAATCCATTGCAATATTTGAAAGTTAGCAGCGCATCTCGGGCCGATCCACCCCCGATTTCCGGGCGTTCAGCCGTGATCACGGCCGTGTTGATTGACGTCGTCGTCCAGACGTCCATCCAGCGACATCAAAACCGCGATGGGGCGCAGGGCCGGAATGTGGCTGAAGATGATCAGGATGCAAACGGTCAACGGAACGCTGAGGAACGCGCCGATCAGGCCCCAGACCGTGGTCCAGAAGGTCAGCGCCAAAATCACAAGAAAGGTCGACATGTTCAGCGAGCGGCCCAGCAGGGCCGGATCAAGGAAATTGCCGATCAGGAATTGGATCGTGCCGCACCCGAGTACGACCACCAGGAAGGGGCCGAGCGTTTCGAACTGAACCAAGGCGATCATCGCCGGAAAGACGACCGCGATGATCGAGCCGATCGACGGGATGAAGTTCAGCGCAAAGGTCAGAACGGCCCAGGTTTCCGCGTATTCCAGCCCCAGAGCCCGAAAGATGGCATAGCTGATTCCGGCAGTGACCAGGCTGATGAAGGTCTTGACCCCGACATAGCGCTGCAGGCTGAAGGTTATCGCATCCAGAACCGAAGAAAGCTCGGCCCCGGTGACGGGATTTCCGGCCGCGATCCTCAGCTTTTTGCGGAAGGCCAGCCGTTCGGCCATCAGGAAGGCGACATACAGGCTGATCAGGAAGAACTGGTTCAGCATCGAGGTGGCACTGCCCAGCAACACCCGCGCGACCGAGGCCATGTCCATGCTGATCAGATTGTCTCGGACAAAGGTGGTCACATCGTTCCCGACCAGGCCGGTCACGCGGTTGATTACGCCGTCGAACTGGCTTTCGTAGTCGCCCGCGGTCCGTGCGAACTGTGTGGCCTGACTGCCCAGGATGTAGGTGATCATGAACAGGCCGGCCAGAACCACCGTGACGGCAGCCAGGTTGGCCAGCCAGACCGGCGCGCGGGTCAGGGCGATCACCCGGTCGCTGAGCGCGATGATCAGCACGTTGATCAGCAGCGCCATGGTCAGCGGAACCAGAAAACTTGCACCTGCGTAAAGCCCCAGAACCACAAGGGTCAGTACGATGGTGACGTCGCGAACGACGCTCAACCTCAGCGGTGTGCGGGTCGGCGGAGCGGATTTCGTCATGCAGGCCTCGGCTGTTCCAGCGCGCGCTGGGTGCAACGGGATTGTCCGATGGCGATCCTGCACGGACGGTAGGCTTTGTGCAATCGGGCCAGACAGTTATTCGGAAAAATCTCGGGGATATGCGTCATTGGCCGGTTCTTTCGTCGTGGTTTGCAGGCTAGGGTTTCCAAATGACACAAGTCCTGATTCCCGTTTTGGGCCGGTTTGGCCGGGCACTTTGGCTGGCCGTGCGGCGCTTTGACGACAAGAACGGGTTCGTCATGAGCAGCCATGTCGCCATGTCGCTGATGCTGGCGCTGTTTCCCTTTGCGCTGTTCACCGTGTCCCTGGCGGGCCTGCTGTCGCAGGACTATGTCACCGACGAGATGATCGGCCTGATTTTCGGCGTATGGCCCAACGAAGTGGCCGAGCCGATCGTGGCCGAACTGCGCGCGGTTCTGAACGGGGCAGGGTCGGGAACGATCACCCTGGGCGCAGTGCTTGCCGTCTATTTCGCGTCGAACGGAGTCGTGGCCGTTCGGGCGGCCATCAATCAGGCCTATCACGACACCGACAGCTGGCCGTTCTGGAAAACGCGCCTGTTCTGCCTGGGGTTGGTCATTCTGGGCGGCGCCGCGATTCTGATCGTTGCTGCGGTTGAACTGCTGTTGCCGATCTACTCCCGACTGATGTCCGAGAAGACGTCAGTGAATGTCGCTGACTGGTTGTCGGTCGAACGCCTGCGGTGGACCTTCGCCGTGGCGGTCCCGGCACTGACCGTGCTGCTGGCCCATCTGGTTCTGCCGGTCGGCCGGCATTCGCTGCGCCAGATCCTTCCTGGCGTGCTGTTGACGCTGGGTCTGTGGCTGGCCGGCGGGCTGGCGTTCTCGCTCTATATCGGTCAGTTCGCACGCTACAGCGCCACCTATGCGGGTCTGGCCGGCGCCATGGCCGCATTGATCTTTCTGTATCTGAGTGCGGCCATCATGATCTTTGGCGCCGAATTCAACGGTGCGCTGATGGATATCGAAGATCAGGACGAGGGCGGAACCGCATGATGATTTGGCCGCACGCCGCATGGGCGTCCGCCGTCTCTTTTGCCTGCGTCCTGCTTGCCGGGCCAACGGTGGCGCAGGACTATGTCGGTTCGGAAGCCTGCCGGGATTGCCATGTCGAACAGGTGCAGGCCTGGGCCGGGTCCCATCACGCCAAGGCCTGGACCGCGCCCACGCCCGAAAACGTGGTTGCCGATTTCGGCGGCACGACATTCGCAGGGAACGGCATGGCGGTCGAGTTCCGACAGGAAGATGGAGCCTATATCGCGGACGTGACTGAGCAGGGCGACCAGACGCGGACATACAGGGTCCATTCCGTCGTGGGTATTGAGCCGTTGCAGCAATATCTGTTCGAAACCGAGCCCGGCCGATTGCAGAGCTTTGACGTGGTCTGGGACACGGAAGATAAACGTTGGTTCCACCTCTACCCGGATCAGGACCTGCCCCCGGAAGACGGGCTGCACTGGACGGGCCCTTACAAGACATGGAACGCCCGCTGCGCCGAATGTCATGCGACGGGGTTCAAAAAGAACTACGACGTGCGGACGCAGACCTATGCCTCGACCCAATCCGAGATCGGCGTGGGGTGCGAATCCTGCCACGGTCCGGGCTCGGCCCATCTGGATTGGACCCGTGGCCAACCCGCGCCTGCCGGGCTGGACGCGTTCGGGTTTTCGATGCGCTGGGGCAGGGGGGACACCGAAGCCGAGATACAGCAATGCGCTGGCTGCCATTCCCGCCGCGAGGCGTTCGCGGATGGAAATCCACTGCCGGGAACCCCGTTTCACGATGCCTACAATCTGGCCATTCTTCGGCCCGGACTGTACCAGCCGGACGGTCAGATCATGGACGAGGTCTATGTCTACGGCTCGTTTCTGCAATCCAAAATGTACGCGAAGGGCGTCGGTTGTCTGAATTGCCACGAGGCGCATGGCGCAACCTTGAAGGCCGAGGGCAACGCCGTCTGTACGCAGTGCCATTCCCCGGCAGGCAATCCCGATTTTCCGACCCTGCGCAAGGCGCCGTACGACGATGCCGCGCACCATCGCCACACGCCTGGGGGCGAGGGGGCGCAATGCAAAAGCTGCCACATGGTCGAGCGGGTCTACATGGGCGTCGATGGCCGGCGCGACCACAGTTTCCGTGTGCCGCGCCCCGATCTTGGCCTGGGCGCGGATGCCTGTACCGATTGCCACAGCGATCGGGATCAGCCCTGGGCCGCGGCCGCGATCGACGCGTGGTACCCGGACCCGGCCCACCGCCGGCCGCATTTCGGCACGGTCTTCGCGCCGGCCTTTTCCGGTCAGGGCGCGGATCCTGACGCCCTGACGGCGATCGCGCTGGACGCGGATCAGCCCGGCATCGTGCGGGCCACCGCGGCCTATCTGCTGCAACCGCACGGGTCGGCGGATCTGGCGGCGGCCACCGCGGGTCTGCTGGTGGATGCCGACCCGCTGGTGCGGGCCAATGCGGTTCCCCTGCAACGGTCCGCCGACCTGCCGGACCGGATCGACCGGCTGTCCCCGTTGCTGTCCGACCCCGCTCGGTCCGTCCGGCTGTCGGCCGCCAAGGAATTCCTGACCGTTCCCGGGCAGGTGCTGACCCCGTTGCAGCGCACCAACGCGCGCGAAGCCATGGCCGATTGGCAGCGCACATTGTCCAACCGGCTGGATTTTCCCGAAACGCATCTGGTCCTGGGGGGCATGGCGCTGACGCTGCGCAACGCGCCGGCGGCCGAACAGGCCTTTCGTCAGGCGGTGACCCTGGACCCCCAACGCGAAGAGGCCTGGCCGATGCTGGTCCAACTGGTGCAGATCAATCGCGGTGCCGAGGCGGCGCGCGCCGTCCTGCGCGAGGGGCTGAAGGTTCTGCCCGACAGCGCGGCGCTTGGGGCGCTGGCCGAGCAACTGGGCCGCTGAACCGGCACCTATCTTCCCCGATCCTGCCATCTTGACGGCAGATTTCCGGCCTATCCCATTGCCGAGGGCAGAAGGCCCGATTTGTGATGGGTGTACCATGCTGCATTCGACATTCCCGCCGACGCGGTCCGAGAAAGCCGCGATGCCACGCGACCCGGCGCTGGTTCAACGGATCGAATCCCTGCGCAGCCGTCCCGTCGTCTATCTCGGGCATGGCGATGCGTTGCTGCTGCTTGGGTTGGCCAACGCATCCCTGCGGGAACAGCAGTTCGCGGGCGCAAACGCCGAGGAAGACGTGTAGGTTCAGCCCCGGAACCCGGTGGCGACCACGAATTTCTCGGAACTGTCCGACCGGGACGCCGGCGGTTTGACGTTCGCCACCTTCTCGAATTTCTGTTTCAGTAGCTTCTGCAGGTCGCCCTCGGCGCCGCCTGCCAGAACCTTGGCGACGAAGGTGCCGCCCTTTTCCAGAACGTCAAAAGCGAAATAGGCGGCGGTTTCGCACAGGGCGATGATGCGCAGATGGTCGGTCTGCTTGTGGCCCGACGATGCGGCCGCCATGTCCGACATGACCACATCTGCCTTGCCGCCCAACCATTCCTTCACCTTTTCATCCGCGCCGTCTTCCATGAAATCCAGCTGATGGATCTCGGCGCCTGCGATTGGTTCGACCTCCTGCAGGTCAATCCCCAAAACCGTGCCGACCTTCTTGCCGGATTTTTCGCCCAGCGCATTCACGCGTTTGACCGCGACCTGGCACCAGCCCCCCGGCGCACAGCCCAGATCGACGACCCGCGCGCCCGGCACCAGGAACCGGTACTTGTCGTCCAGCTCCAGGATCTTGTAGGCCGCGCGCCCGCGATAGCCTTCGGCCTGCGCCCGTTTCACATAGGGGTCGTTCAGCTGCCGCTGCAACCAGCGGGTCGAGCTGAGCTTGCGCCCGCGCGCGGTCTTGACCTTGACCTTCAGATCACGCTGCCCGCGTCCCGAAGTGTTTTTGCCGCTGGGTTTCTTGGCCATTGAAAAGGTCTCCTGAAGACTGCGAGGCCTTTACCCGCTTGTTCATGTGGCATCAAGCCGATGATATCGACCGCTCCATCAATAGCAGATCGGGCCAAGGCGAAGAAACACCAAATGCCACCCATCCGAGACCGTTCAAGAGCTTCCCGCCGAGGCTGCCAGATGTCGGCGGTGACGCCGAAAAACAGTGCAGCAGTTCTAGCGCCTCTGCCGAGTCGATCGCTGGCACGGCGATCCCAATGCCGCCAATCGCTAAAGCGTAGTGCGGAACGATGTTTACGATGTGAAAACCCGGGCTGAATACCTTGAACCCGGCAGCCTCAAGCGCACAGATCGTGGTTGCAGCCGTCGAAACCCGGTAGGCGATCGCTATGGTCGCAAGCGGCATGCAGCGCAGAGCTTTCTCAAAACGGCCCGTCTTCCAGGACGCCATCGGCGCTCATCTGGGCATACAGCAGACCCTCGCGCAGCCCCCGATCCGCAACCGAAAGGCGGTCGGTGGGCCAGCAACGGAGAAGGGCCTGCAAAATGGCCGAGCCGGACATGATCAGGGCCTGCCGGTCCTCGCCGATGCGCGGATCCCGGCGCCGACCCTGAGGGCCGAGTTCTAGATAGCCGCGTATGACCTTGTCAATCTGATCGCTGGTCATGCGCAGCCCGTCCACCTTGGTGCGGTCATAACGCTTCAGCCCCAAATGCGAGGCCGCGACCGTCGTGACCGTGCCGCTGGTGCCGACGATCTGGAACCCCTCGCGGGCCTGTTCATCCTTGTAGGGCGCGAAATCGGCCAGGTTTTCCTCGAAGAACCAGCTCATCAGCGCGAACCGGGCGGCGTCGTCTTCGACATCGTGGAACTGGTCGCGCAGGGTGGCCACGCCCAACGGCACGCTGATCCAGTCCACCACCTTGGCGGTCGGGAAGGGGCTGTCGACGGTGTGAAACCCGTGATGCAGCCGCATGATCGCCGATGGCCGGTCGCGCCGAGGCACCGAGGACAGGTCGATCCAGACCAGTTCGGTCGAGCCGCCGCCGATATCCACCACCAGCAATTGTTCGGTCTTGGTGCTGACCAGCGGCGCACACGAGATCACGGCCAGGCGCGCCTCTTCCTCGGGCTGGATGATTTCCAGGGTCAGGCCGGTTTCGCGTTTGACCTGCCGGATGAAATCGCGCGCGTTTTTGGCGCGGCGGCAGGCCTCGGTGGCCACCAGCCGCATGCGCCTGACCTTGTTGCGTTTCAGCTTCTGCTGGCAGATGCGCAGCGCCTGTATGGTGCGCGCCATCGAGGACCGCGACAGACGTCCGGTCCGTTCAAGCCCCGAGCCCAACTGCACGGACTTCGAGAAGCTGTCCACCACATGGAACCCGCTGCCCTTGGGCTGGGCGATCAACATGCGGCAGCTATTTGTTCCCAGATCCAGCGCCGCATACAGCGCATCTGGATCGGGTCTTGCCGGCGCGGGGCTTTCGACCACTTTCGGGAACGCGCCCGCACCTTTGGGACGCTTGGGCGCCATCGTCACGCCCTCCGATTTACGAGTTACCCCGACATTAGGTTGCGGGCGTCCGACGTGCAAGATGCTCATTCATTAAGGTCATGAGGATTTTGATGCCCCTCGGCACTGGAGAGACGAGCCGAGGCGCTGTATCCCAAGGGGGCGAAAAGGTCGCTGGAACAGCGCCGGGTGTCGAAATCCGACCGACCCGGCCCCACATTGCAGTCTAGAACCGGACCATCTGGTTAGGAGGAATCACGATCAATGCCTGACGTCACCATCGTATACTGGCGCGACATTCCCGCTCAGGTCATCGTCGGCAAGGGCCGGCGCGGGGCCAAGCGGCAATTGTCGGAACGGTTCGAACAGGCCATCGACCGCGCCGCCATGAAGGTGAACGCCAAGGACAGTGATGCCTACCTGGCCGAGTGGCGCAAGGCCGAGCCGTTCGAGATTGAGGGCGAACCGGCCGAGATCGCCGAGGCCCAGGCGCTGCGTCTGGAAACGGAATACGATCAGGATCGCCTCAAAGCGCTGATCGGAAATGACGGTTGGGCATGAGCCCCAGATCTTTATGGGAGGCCGCGATGGCTTTGCTGAACTTCAAAAAACGTGATGCGGCCGAAAAGGCCCCGGTGAACCCTGCCGTCGAAGCCTTTCTGAAAGGGTATTCGATCGAGGTGATGCCGCGCACCGCCGAGAAGGTCGAGGATTTCCGCGACCTGCTGCCCGAGGGCACACGCGTCTACATCGCGCATATCGAGGGCACCCCGATCGAGGACATGGTGCGCACGGCCAAACGGATCGCGGCCGAGGGCTATCCGGTCATGCCGCATTTCCCGGCCCGCATCATCAAGGACGCGGCGACGCTGGAAAACTGGATCGCCATGTATCAGGGCGAGGCCGGCGTCGATCAGGCGCTGCTGCTGGCCGGAGGCGTGGCCAAGCCGCATGGCGAATTCGACAGTTCGATGCAGTTGCTGGAAACGGGTCTGTTCGACAAGGCGGGATTCAAGCGTCTGCACGTCGCAGGCCACCCCGAGGGCAACAAGGACATCGATCCGGACGGTTCGACCAAGAATGTGGACGAGGCGTTGCGCTGGAAGCAGAAATTCAGCGAAACCACCGACGCCGAAATGGCGCTGGCCACCCAGTTCGCCTTTGACGCCAAGCCGATCATCGCATGGGCCGACGGTCTGAAGGCGGCCGGGATCGACCTGCCGATCCATATCGGCATCGCCGGTCCGGCCAAGCTGCAGACCCTGATCAAATTCGCGATCGCCTGCGGCGTGGGTCCCTCGCTGAAGGTGCTGCAGAAGCGCGCCATGGACGTGTCCAAGCTGCTGCTGCCCTACGAGCCGACCGACGTGATCACCGCACTGGCCGAACACAAGGCGGCCAACCCCGACTTCAACATCACCAACGTGCACTTCTTCCCGCTTGGCGGCATCAAGACCAATGCCAACTGGGCCATCGAAAACGGCGGCGCCTCGGCGAAGCCTGCAAACGCTTAAGGACCGGACATGACCCGTACAGTCGTAGAATCAAAGACCAAAACCGCGATCATCGGCTTCGATCAGCCGTTCTGCGTGATCGGAGAGCGGATCAACCCCACCGGCCGCAAGAAACTGGCAGCCGAGCTGGAAGCGGGCGATTTCTCGACCGTCGAGAAGGACGCGCTGGCGCAGGTCGCGGCCGGGGCCACCGTTCTCGATATCAACGCGGGCGTGGTCTACAACTCGAACCCCAACCCCAACGAGACCGAACCGCCGCTGATGAGACGGATCGTCGAACTGGTGCAGGGTCTGGTCGATGTGCCGCTGTGCATCGACAGCTCGGTTCCGGGCGCGTTGGAGGCTGGGCTGGAGGCTGCCGAAGGCCGCCCGTTGCTGAACTCGGTCACCGGTGAGGAGGACCGCCTGGAACTGGTTCTGCCGCTGGTCAAGAAATACAACGTGCCGGTCGTTGCGATTTCGAACGATGACACGGGCATTTCCGAAGACCCCGACGTGCGCTTTGAAGTTGCCAAGAAGATCGTCCAGCGGGCGGCCGACTATGGCATTCCGGCCCACGACATCGTGGTGGACCCGCTGGTGATGCCGATCGGTGCGATGGCAACCGCGGGGCTTCAGGTCTTTGCCCTGGTGCGCCGTCTGCGCGAAGAACTGGGCGTGAACACCACCTGCGGCGCATCCAACATCTCGTTCGGTCTGCCGAACCGTCACGGAATCAACAACGCCTTCCTGCCGATGGCGATGGGTGCGGGCATGACCTCGGCCATCATGAACCCGGTGGCGCTGCCGGTGACACAGAAGAAGATCGCCGAGAAAAAGGCCGAGGTTGCGGCGGCGGGCATCATCCTGCCCGACGGGATGGACGACGAAACCTTCGTTCAGATGTTCGGTCTGGGCTCGACCAAGCCGCGCGCCGGCAAGGAAATGGAGGCCATCCGCGCCGCCAACCTGCTGACCAACAACGACCCGCATGGCGGCGAGTGGATCAAGTTCAACAAACCAGCCGATGCTGCAGGCGCCGAAAACGAGGGCGCGCGCGGCCGCCGGGGCGGCGCGCGTCGTCGTCGGGCTTGAACTGGGCACATCTGAAACAAGTACCATTCCCGAGCCGGGCCTTATGCCCGGCTCTTTTTTGGTTCTGGCCGCGCCTGGTGTGAAATTTCCGGGAATTGGTAGATTGATCTGTGCACCCATCTGGAAACGCAGAGGCTTTTTGAATGAAAGCCGACTTGCAAGGCGTTCTGATTTGTAAGCCCGGAAGGGCGGACTGGTCAGCGGCGCGGCGGTTTTCGAGAGGTTGTTGACGATGCCGGGATCTTTTTTGAGGGCCACTTCAATCGCTGCAACGTCGCGCATCATTGACAGGATCACGTGACCCGCACGGGTTTGTCGCAGGCTTATTGGGTTCGGTTGCGCCGTCATGATTTGAATTTCCGGACTGTTTGGGCGGGATGCCTCGGACCGCTGCCGCAAGGAGCGAATACCAAATCCTCAGCCTTCACCGAAGCCGACGCATCTGCGTCTTGCGCATCCGCCGGCATCAAGGTGCGGATCGCGGATTGGAACGCGTAGCAGTTCAGCGAATCGGCTTGATCAACATCGATCAGCGATGCTATCGGGATGCCAGCGGCGGGTATGATGTAATGGTAGCCTGTCAGCTTCCCAAGCTGAACGCGCGGGTTCGATTCCCGCTACCCGCTCCAAGCTCCAAGCATGTCCCAGATATCACCGCAGATGCGCACCAACAATTAGGGCGCGCCTCCGCAGCTCGCATTGCCTATACCATGCGGTTGCTGGTTGCTCCGCCATGGATCAGGTGTTTCGGCACTGCGACGCTCAGCGGGCTGTCACCGTTTCAGCCTGGGTCAGAGCGATCGGTGAGCATTGTCCAGTCGAACGACTGTCTGCCATGGGCTCAAGCCCGGACACTGCTGCGTTGCCTGTCCCGGAAATCAATCAGCGCGTGAAGCTTCAGAGCATACTCAGCCCTGCCAAAGGCGCGCTGAAGTGGGGTGAAATCTCAAGGCGCTTTTGGGGGTGTCATTCTGTTCGCTCCGAGCGTCGTTCGGCGAGAGGGCGAACTGACGCCATTTATCAGGCTCAATCAGAAAAAAGCTAGTCTTGAACCGTCTGGTCAGCTGGGCTGAAACAGAGGCTTCAGATGCGTCACGAGCAGGTCCTGAACAAGCGCAAATCTTGGCGTTTGCGCTATTTCCTCGAGCGTTGCGACCCACAGCGGTACGGCCAGAGGTGGCGATGCCTGGAGGTCACGTTGCAATCTTGGCTCGGCGTCGCCGACAAAAGTTGGAAGGAATGCCTTTCCGCTGCCGGATGCCGCCATTTGCCCAAGGACCAAAAAGCTGTCCGCGCCGCTGGATATTTCTTCGGGATGGACGTGATCCGCCATCCATTGGGCTGGGACTGATTTGTCCAAAGCACCCTGCAATGCCAACCATTTCAGATTTCCATCCCCATTGTGATACACGCCAAAGGCCAATTCTCCCGCGATCTGACCAGTCAGGCTGGCATCCAGTCCGGGGGAAGGACGTACCACCATGTCAGCTGTCAGACGGCTCAGGTCATGATGCGAATTGCTGCTGAGCAAGGTGCACTTGATGCCCGGAAACTTGTCCGAGATGCGCTGAAGGATTGAAGGCAGAACGATTTGGCAAAGGCTGTCTGTCGAAGCAATGCGTACACGACCCGCAGGAGACTGGTCCGTTCCGGCGATTGTGCGGTCCAGAGACAGCACGGCATCCTCGATTTTTTCCATTGCACTAAAAATCTGCTGCGCCTCGGGTCGCGGTACATAGCCCGACATGGTTTTGCGAAACAGCAGGCAATCGTGTCGTTCCTCGAATGCCGCGACCCGGCGTAGCACCGTGGCGTGGGTGACCCTCAAGGCGGCAGCGGCCGCGTTCAACGATCCGTGGCGCCGTACCGCCAGGACAAAGCGGATGTCGTCCCAATTTGTCTTGTTCATAAATCAACAGGGGATCGAAAATAACAAACAATTACAATAAAAATAATTCAAGCTAGTCTGACAGTGTTCAACCAGGGAGCACCAAAATGACAAAGTTCTTTTCCTTTGCGGCGGTCGGCCTTTTTTCGGTTGCGATCGTCGGCGGCGCCTTGGCGCAGCAATCCGAGAACCCGGCCGTGAAGGCCCGTAAGTCTCTGATGTCGCTTTACGCTTTCAATATCAGTCAGTTGGGCGCCATGGCGAAAGGTGAAGCGGAATACAACGCCGAGGTCGCCGCGGCCGCGGCAAACAATCTGGCGACCCTGTCCAAGGTCGATCAGTCGGCAATGTGGCCCGCAGGGACAGACAATGTCGCTGATCCTTCCTCCCGTGCGCTTCCGGCGATTTGGGAGAACTTCGCGGATGTCGGCGCCAAGGGGCAGGCTTTCGCCGAAGCCGCTGCGGCGATGCAGGCAGCCGCCGGTCAGGATCTGGATGCGTTGAAAGCGGCCATGGGGCCGCTGGGTGGGGCGTGTTCTGCCTGCCACAAGGCCTACCGCGCGCCGAAGGAGTAGGATCACCGTGCGACGCTGGTTCGTCGCCCTTGCGATCGTGGCGGCGCTTGCCGGCGGGGCGGGCCTGATCCTGACCCGCCCGAGCGTGACGGCCCCGACCGAACTGAACGGCCTTGTGCCAGACCTGGCGCAGGGCGAAGTGGTTTTTTACGCTGCTGGCTGCGCGGCGTGCCATTCAGCCCCCGGAGCGGAGAAAGAAGACAGGCTGGTCCTGTCCGGCGGGCGTAGGTTCGAAACACCGTTTGGAACGTTCGTCGCGCCCAATATTTCCAGCGATCCGGAACATGGTATCGGCAATTGGTCCAGCGTGGATCTGGCAAATGCGCTGATCCATGGAACCAGCCCGTCTCGGCAGCATTACTACCCGGCTTTTCCCTACGCGTCGTACAGCCGGATCAAGATGCAGGATGTGGTTTCGCTGCACGCGTTTCTGAAGACGCTGCCGGCAAACTCTGCGCCCAGCGCGCCACATGAGATCGGATTTCCCTTCAACATCCGTCTTGCTTTGGGAGGTTGGAAACTCTTGTTTCTTGACCCGGACTGGGTGGTCGACCGAGAGCTGACTGCCGAGCAGGAGCGGGGCAGGTATCTAGTCGAGGCGTTGGGACATTGCGGTGAATGCCACACACGGCGCAACGCTTTGGGTGGTATGGTTCTGTCCGAATGGCTGCAGGGCGCACCCAACCCAAACGGTCGCGGTCGGATTCCGGGGCTGACACCGGATCAGCTCAAATGGTCCGAGGCTGATATCGCGGAATACCTGAAATCGGGCTTCACGCCGGACTACGACAGCGCTGGGGGCGAAATGGTCGAGGTGATCGAAAACACGTCGCGTCTCAGCGATGCTGACAGGCTGGCAATCGCGAAATACCTGAAAATCATTCCAGGTGCGTCGGCGGTGGATTGATATCCCAACATCAATGGATGTGGTCTCCTGCTGGCCGGGGCGCCAAACGCAGGAGGCCGTCAACTGCTGAGGACGTTTTGGATTGGCGGTTTGTATCAGCGTGTACCAAAGGCTGAAAATTCGCCGGACCAAAGGCCGATGGCGCACGTCATTCCCGTTGGTAGCCTTGTCTCCGATGTTACTCGGATGGGAAAGGACAACCAATGGGACTTGGAAAGAAACTGGCTCAGCTTTTGGGTACGGCGGCCCTGGCTTCGGCTTTTGCGGTCAACCCGTTTTCTGTACACTTTGACCTCGACAACGGTATTCAAGTCGAACCGTCTTTCGCTTTCGCCAATAGCGGCAAGGGAAGAGACGGCGACGATGATCGCGATGACGACCGCGACGATGATCGCGATGACGACCGAGATGACGACCGCGATGATGACCGAGATGACGACCGGGACGATGATCGTGATGACGGCCGCGATGATGACCGGGACGATGATCGTGATGATGATCGTGATGATGACCGGGACGACGATGGCGAAGACGACCGGGACGACGATGGCGACGACGACAAAGACCGAAGTTCAAATCGCAACAAGGGCAAAAACAAAGGCAGGAATGCGGATGCGGCTTCGAACGGCGGGCCGGTGCGCGTGACCAAAGTCGAAACCAACGCGAGCGGCGTCGAGGTGCGGTACTCCAATGGCACCAAGGAGGAAATCGAAAACGGGCGCTATGAACGCAAGAACGCTCAGAACCGGACTGTCGAGGAACGCCCGGCAACGGGTGCAGATGTGACGCGCCTGCGGTCTTTGGCGCAAAGTGTGTCGATCAATAGCGTTCAATCCAAGGGCGGCCAGACCGGCGGAAGCCGGCCCGCGAAGGTCGAACGCAGTGGTGACAATATTGAGGTGCGCTATACCAATGGTTGGAAAGAGGAAATCGAGTTCGGGCGCTACGAGCTGAAAGATCCCTACAACCGTACGGTGGTGGAACGCCCCGCGACTTCGGGGGATGTTCAACGGTTGCGGTCAATCGCGAACTGAAATGATGATCGAGCAGCAAAAGGCAGCCCCCGGATTTCCGGGGGCTGTTGTTCTTTCAGCCATTTGGGTCAGGATTTCCAGGCTTCATGGGCAATCAGAGCGGCTTCGACCCGGTTTCTGGCATGCAGCTTGGACAGGATGCTTGTCATGTAATGCTTGACGGTCTTTTCCTGTATGCTCAGCTCCGCTGCGATTTCCTTGTTGCTCAAACCCTTGGCGACCCGGCGCAAAATCTCTTCTTCCCGATGAGTCAGATCGCCCAGAACGCCCCTGTCGCCGGTAGGCGTATTGCCCTTTTGGATAGCGAGCAGGACGCGCGAAGCCAGCCCCGGCGACACGAACCCTTCGCCCTTCGCGATGCTGCGCAGTGATTTGGTCAGTGCGCTGGCCGTCACGCCCTTGAGGATATAGCCGGTCGCGCCGGCCTCCAGCGCATCGGCAACGTCGTTGCTGTCCTCTGACACCGTGAGAATGGCAATCCGAGGGGCATCACCCAATGCCGCGATCTGACGGGTTGCGCCCAGCCCACCCCCTGGCATCGACAGGTCAAGGATCACAAGGTCGGGCCGATGCTCGCGTGTCAACCTGACGGCCTCTTCGGCATCGCAGCCCGCCGCGAGAACCTTGAACTCTCCCGAGTCATCCAGTGTCTTGCGCAAGCCATCGCGGAAGATCGGATGGTCGTCGGCCAGTACGATTGTGGTGGTCATGATGCTCTCACTTGCCCTTGGAACAGGGTCATCTTGATGGTCGTTCCTTGCATGGGCGCCGAGAAGATCTCGAGCTTGCCGCCGATGCTTTCAATCCGGTCGCGTAGGCCCATCAGTCCCTGGCCGCCCTCAGGGCCCAGCTTGACCGTCCGGGCTGGATCAAATCCGGGGCCGTCATCGTGAACCGTGACCGCGATTTTCCGCGTCTCGACGTGGCATGAGACGCTGGTCGATGCCCCGGGAGCGTGTCGCGCGGCGTTTGACAGGGTTTCCTGAACAAATCGAAAAACACACAGTTTTTCAGCATAGGACAGCTCGGGCGACGGATGGCCTGAAAGAGACACCTCCGGTGTCGAAGATGGGCTGTGATGGTCGCTGACAGCCCGGTCGATCACATCCTCGAGACTCAGTGCATCAATGTCCGGTGCAGCCAGACCCCGCGACAATGCGCGAATCTCGGTCAGGGCATTTTGGAGCGATTGATGGATGTCGTCCGCTGCATCTTTCGGCCCACGTTCGGGGGGAAAAGCAGATTCCAACCGCAGCATTGCAAGGGCCAGATACTGCGCTGGCCCGTCGTGAAGCTCGGAACCGAGCTTGCGGAGGAAACGGTCGGTCTGCGCCGATGACCGTTCCGCTGCTTCAATGACGCGTGCGCGCAAATCCTCGTTCTGGCGAGACATTTGTTGGCTTTCTGCCAACCGCGTCTCCAATAGAGAAGCCTGGCTGCGGATGGTGCGGTCGCCGACCGCAACGATCAGGTACAATACCAAAGTGCTGATGCCGAATGTCGTCGCCACCACCAGCCAGCTGGTGCGCTTGGCTGCGATGAGGTCTCTCCGCAGCCGGTCGGCGCGCTGATAAAATTCGCCGACCGCTATGATCTCGCCCGACCAGATTTCGCGTATCGGGCTATAGACTTCGAGCAAGGGAACGCCCAGCGCGGCCTCCGGCGAGTTTTCGGCGCGATCCAGTTGCTCGAATGACCCCGATATCGTTCCCGCCCATGCACGCCTCAGATCATCGGTCGGCTGGAACTTTTCCCCAATGATGTCCGGATTCGAAGCGTGGGCAATCATTCCACCTTTTTTCCAGATCTTGAAGGACACGATGCGCTCCTGCATCGGTTGTTGCTCGAACAGTTCTGACATGGCGCGGGCGGCCTGTTCCGATAGCCGATCGCTGTGGGCCAGTTCCTGACTGAGAGGAGAAAGAATGCTCTCCATGTAAAGAGCGGCCGAATTCGCCGAGTTCTGCACGACGGCGTCAACGATCCTCCCTGAAACCCAGCTGCCCACCACCATGGTCGCCGTGCTCATGACAACAACGCTGGCCGCCAGAAAAATCCGTGACAGCGACCAGGTTTGGGACGTTAGCTCTGGCGGTTCCGTATTCATTTCCCAAGAATATGGCGTATCCCGGTGCCGAGCGCCACGGACCTTGGTCTGATCCCACGCTCAGGCGGTCCGGAAAACCGTCGTTTGGTCAGCGAGCAGATGTCGATCAGGCAGCGCGTCGGGCCTGATACAGGTTGATGACTGCGGGTATTGCGACCTTTCCATCGGCAACGAACCCCTCAAACGCATCCTGCACGGCTTGCCGGATGACCCCGAAATCTATCTCGCTTCCATCGAAATGCGCGATCACACGCCCTGCGGGGCCGACACGGGTGCACAGATCGGCGGTTTCGGCAACGTCGCGCAATCCAGGCAGGTGCAACGCCACGCGATCTGCGGTGATGTCCGTCAATCCGGCGGCATTCATCAGGCCGACGACGTGATCAATGTCGTGGAACGCCAGGGGCCCCGGAGCGTACTTCCCGTATTTCGGGGGCTGGCCCAGATGCGTTGTGGCGGCGACATGCGGCACACGAAACCAAGGGTTGTCCGACAGCGGCCCCCGGGCGGCAAAGGTCATCCGGCCACCCGGAACCAGCGCCTTTGCGATATTGGCAAAAGCGGCGACGGGATCGCCGAAGAACATCACCCCAAAGCGCGAGATCGCCTCGTCCCGGGTTTCGGGCGCGAACGGGGTGACCTGCGCGTCGGCCAGCCGGAATGCGGCGTTGGACAGGCCCAGATCCCGCGCGCGTTGTCGGGCGCGGTCAAGAAACGGGGCCGATATGTCGGCCCCCAGGACGTGCCCATCAGGGCCGACGGCGCGCGCGGCGGCGACCGTGCCGGCGCCGGTGCCGCAGCCGATGTCCAGCACCCTCAGGCCGGGCGTCAGGTCTGCGCGCTCCAGAACCAGGTCCAGCACCGGGGCCAGCATGTGGTCCAGCTTGTCCTCGAAGGTCAGCCACTTGGTGCCGGATTCGGAGTTGCCCCAGTATTCAGCCTGATCTTCGTTCGCTGTTTGCATGGGGGTCCTCCGCAGTTTTTCGGACTATGCCTTTCTGCGGCGGCGGCGGCCAGTTTTTTCCGCGTCGCCGCCGGTGTTGAAAGACGGGGCGGGCAGGGTGACGATCTTGGCCAGTTCCGGGAACGGGTCGGTCTTGTGCGGAATCGCGTTGGCGGCCACGAAATGCTCCTGGAATTTCGGCTCGATCGCGGTTTCGACCTTGGTGATCTCGCGCACCACGCGTTCGATCTCGGCCCGGGCGGCGATGTTGCACAACGCGATGCGCGCGCCGGTACCGGCGGCGTTGCCCGCGCTTTGGACCTTGTCCAGCGGCGCGTCGGGGATCATGCCCAGAACCATCGCGTGCTTGGTCGAGATATGGGCCCCGAACGCCCCGGCCAGCACCACGCGGTCCACCTTGTCCACGCCCATCTCGTCCATCAGCAGCCGCGCCCCGGCATAGAGCGCGGATTTCGCCAGCTGGATCGCCCGGATGTCGCCCTGGGTCACGGTGATGCGCGGGCCGCCCTCGGCGCTGGCGTCATGGATCAGGTAGGAATGAGTGCGGCCCTCGGGGATGCAGCGGCTGGTGCCGGCCTGCTCGGCCGAGCCGATCAGGCCGCTCTCGTCCAGCAGGCCGGCCATGCGCATTTCGGCCACCGCCTCGATGATGCCCGACCCGCAGATGCCGGTGATGCCGGTGGTGGCGATGTCGGCCTCGAACCCGTCTTCGTCCGACCACTTGTCCGAGCCGATCACGCGGAACCGGGGTTCCTTGGTCACCGGGTCGATCTGAATGCGTTCGATCGCGCCGGGCGCGGCACGCTGGCCCGAACTGATCTGCGCACCTTCGAAGGCCGGTCCGGTGGGCGAGGAACAGGCCAGCACGCGGGTCGTGTTGCCCAGCAGGATTTCGGCATTGGTGCCGACGTCCACGATCAAAACCAGGTCCTGCGACTTACCCGGCTCTTCGCTCAGCGCCACGGCGGCGCAGTCGGCCCCTACATGGCCCGCGATACACGGCAGGATGTAGACCTGCGCGCGGGGGTTCATCGTGGTCAGATCCATCTCGCGTGCGGGCAGCGAGATGCTTTCCGACGTGGCCAGCGCAAACGGCGCCTGGCCCAGTTCAACCGGGTCCAGACCCAGCAGAAGATGGTGCATGACCGGGTTGCATACGAACACGGTCTCCACGATCAGGGCCGGGT
The DNA here is from genome assembly GCA_000161775.1 of Ruegeria lacuscaerulensis ITI-1157. Classification (GTDB taxonomy): domain Bacteria; phylum Pseudomonadota; class Alphaproteobacteria; order Rhodobacterales; family Rhodobacteraceae; genus Ruegeria; species Ruegeria lacuscaerulensis. The sequence goes on along the minus strand of GG704596.1, from coordinate 2,739,426 downwards.
CGATCCCGGCCTCGTCGGCGATCGAGGTGACCAGATCGTTGATCGCCTCACGCACGGCCCGGGTCATCTCCTGATCACCGCCGGGGTTCATCATCGCGTACGAAACGCGGCTCATGAGGTCCTCGCCGAACCGGATCTGCGGGTTCATCAGGCCCGAGGAGGCCTTGACCTCGCCGGTGTCCAGATCGGTCAGATGCGCGGCGATGGTGGTCGAGCCGAGGTCGATGGCCAGCCCGTACAGCCCGCCTTCGTGCAGGCCGGGCCAGATTTCGACGATGCGCGCCACACTGTCCTTGTGGCCCTTGTGCAGGGCGACCGTGACCTCCCACTTGCCCTTGCGCAGGGTCGGCTGCAGTTTGGACAGAAGCGACAGGTCGGCGGTGACAGCGTCGATCTGCCACTGCTCACGCAGGGCGCGCTCCAGCCGTTCAAGATCGCCGGTGGGCGAGTGCATGTCGGGTTCTTCGACCACGACGAAATACAGGCGCGTGGCCGGATCCATGGTGATGGCCCGCGCGGTGGCGGCCTTGCGCACCACCTGGCGGTGGACCTGGCTTTCGGGCGGAACGTCGATCACCACGTCGCCCTGAACCGTGGCCTGACAGCCCAGACGCCGGCCCGGTTTCAGACCGCGCTTGTCGTCATAGCGCTGTTCGACCGCGTTCCATTCGCTCAGCGCGTCTTCGCGGACCGTGACGCCATGTTTGGGAAACTCGCCATAGCTGGGCGTGATCTGGCATTTCGAGCAGATCCCGCGCCCGCCACAGACCGAATCCAGATCGACCCCCAGCTGCCGGGCCGCCGTCAGGATCGGAGTGCCGACGGGGAAATGTCCGCGTTTGCCCGAAGGGGTAAAGACGACAAGGGGATCGGTGGTCATGACGGTTGCCTTTTTGGTGTTCGCGCGTATGGCGGCAAGATATGGGTTTCGCGGCAAAGGGAAAGGCCAATCCGCGGCAGGTTTTGCGCGGCTTGCGTCGTTTTCCGCGCCATCGCGGCGGTTTGTGGGTGAACAAGTCGATGCAGGGGCTTTCCCTTTGGTCGAAACCATGCAATAGGGTCACCGCCAAACGGGGTTTTGCATGGGGTTAGCAGATGCAGATTCGTGAGGCACTCACCTTTGATGACGTTCTTTTGGTTCCGGCGGCCTCGTCGGTGCTGCCGGCAACGGCGGACACGTCCACGCGCGTGACGCGCGCGATCACCATGAACATACCGCTGCTGAGCTCGGCCATGGACACGGTGACCGAGGCGCGTATGGCCATCGCCATGGCGCAGGCCGGGGGGATCGGGGTGATCCACAAAAACCTGACGGTCGAGGAGCAGGCCCGCGAGGTGCGCCGGGTCAAGCGGTTCGAGTCCGGCATCGTCTACAACCCCGTCACCCTGCGCGCCGATCAGACGCTGGCCGATGCCAAGGCCCTGGTCGAGCGCTACAACTTCACCGGTTTTCCGGTGGTGGATGAAGAAGGCCGCGTGGTGGGTATTGTCACCAACCGTGACATGCGTTTTGCCACGTCGGACGACCAGCCGGTCCGCGCGTTGATGACCTCGGACAACCTGGCAATGCTGCGGGAACCGGCCGACCGGGAAGAGGCCATCAGCCTGATGAAGGCCCGCCGGATCGAAAAGCTGCTGGTGGTGGACGCCAACGGCAAGCTGACCGGCCTGCTGACGCTGAAAGACACGGAACAAGCGGTGCTGAACCCCACGGCCTGCAAGGACGATCTGGGCCGGCTGCGCGTCGCGGCGGCCACATCCGTCGGCGATGCCGGTTTTGAACGGTCCGAGCGGCTGGTGGATGCGGGCGTCGACATCATTGTGGTCGACACGGCGCACGGCCATTCGCAGGGCGTGCTGGACGCGGTGAAGCGGATCAAGGCCCTGTCGAACGAAGTGCAGATCATTGCGGGCAACGTCGCAACGGGCGACGCGACCAGGGCGCTGATCGATGCCGGCGCCGATGCGGTCAAGGTCGGGATCGGGCCGGGTTCGATCTGCACCACGCGCATGGTGGCCGGTGTTGGCGTGCCGCAACTGACCGCGATCATGGATTGCGCAGCGGCGGCCGGAGACGTGCCGGTCATCGCCGATGGCGGCATCAAGTTCTCGGGCGATTTCGCCAAGGCCATCGCGGCGGGGGCGTCCTGCGCCATGGTCGGCTCGATGATCGCGGGCACCGACGAAAGCCCGGGCGAGGTGATCCTGTATCAGGGCCGCTCGTTCAAGTCCTACCGCGGCATGGGTAGCCTGGGCGCGATGGCGCGTGGCTCGGCCGACCGCTATTTCCAAAAGGACGCCGCGAATGACAAGCTGGTGCCCGAAGGGATCGAGGGGCAGGTGCCCTACAAGGGCTCGGCCAGCGCCGTCGTGCATCAGCTGGTCGGCGGCCTGCGTGCGGCCATGGGCTATACCGGCTGCGCCACGATCGAGGAAATGCGGCGCAACTGCCAGTTCGTCAAGATCACCGGCGCGGGCCTGAAGGAAAGCCATGTGCATGACGTGCAGATCACGCGAGAAAGCCCCAACTACCGCATCATGTAACGGCGCCAACGGATTGCCCGAACGGACCAGACGATGACACCAGCTGCGCGGGTTCAGGCCGCGATCGAAATCCTCGACGAGATCCTGTCGGGCACGCCTGCGGAAAAGGCCCTGACCGGCTGGGCGCGGCGCAGTCGCTTCGCCGGGTCCAAGGATCGTGCGGCAATTCGCGACCACGTATTCGATGCGGTCCGGTGCATGCGGTCCTACGCGGCGCGCGGCGGAGCGATGACCGGGCGCGGGCTGATGCTGGGCGCTCTGAGGGCCACAGGAGAGGATCCGGAGCAAGTCTTCACTGGCGACCGCCATGCTCCGGCACCGGTGCAGGACCACGAGGTCGGACGCGCGTTTGCCACCGTGGCCGAGGCGCATGACATTCCAGAATGGCTGTGGCCGATCTTCGAGAGGTCCTTGGGCGAAGACGCCACCGCAGCGGCAGCTGCGCTGCAAAAACGCGCACCGGTACATCTACGCGTCAATCTTGCTAAGACAGACGTGACAGGCGCGGTCGATGCCTTGTGGCGTGAAGGGATAGGCGTGCGTTCCCATCCGGCCTGCCAAACCGCACTCGAGGTGATCCAAGGCACGCGTAAGGTTTCGGCAAGCAAGGCGTACAAGGATGGATTGGTCGAACTGCAGGACGCAGCCAGCCAGGCCGTCGTTGCCGAGCTCGATTTGCAGCCCGGCATGCGGGTGCTGGACTATTGCGCCGGAGGCGGCGGCAAGGCGCTGGCGCTGGCCGCTGCGAAAGGGGTTCAGGTGTTCGCCCATGATGTGAACCCGGCGCGAATGCGCGACTTGCCTGTTCGCGCGCAAAGGGCCGGGGTTTCCATCACGATCCTCGGTCCGCACGAGGTGTCTACCAGCGGTCCGTTTGATGTGGTGCTGACCGATGCGCCATGTTCCGGCAGCGGAGCATGGCGTCGGGCCCCCGCGGGAAAATGGGCGCTGAGTCCGGACCGCCTCGATCAGCTGCCGAGGTTGCAGCTGGAGATTCTGCATCAGGCAAGCAATCTGGTTGCGCAGACCGGAACCCTGGCCTACGCGACATGCTCGGTTCTTGATGTCGAAAACGACCGGGTTGTTGACGCGTTTCTGCAGGAATGTGCGGAGTGGCGGCAGGTCTTCCGGAATGCGTGGCAGGTTGCCCACGGTACGGACGGTTTCTATTCGGCCCACTTGACGAGAATGGGTTGAGCTGAAAACAACTAAAAGTAGTTTTCAACTGCACAACCGTTAAGCAGGTGTTTACTTTGCTTCCGTTCAATCGTGCGCGGGCTACATGGGACCGAACGCTGAATGACCGACGTCGCACATTTTGCATCCAGCCTGTCCACGCGACACTATCCGAATTGGGTTCGTCTGATTTCTCTTGCCGGAGTTGCGCTGCTGTTGATCGGTCCGCCGATGTTCGCGCCCATCCCCGCGCAGTGGGGTATTGGGATGATGGCCATTGGCGCATCTTTCCTGTCCGTTGGCCTGATCGTGATGGTGCGCGCCTGGCTGGATTATCGGACGGAAGCAGCAACCAAGATGGTGTTGAGTTCCTTTCTGGAGAAAGAACCGGCACCGGGATTTATTGCCGACGGAAGTGGTCGCATTCTGATTGCGAATTCACATGCTCGAAACCGCTTCAAGGCAATGCCCGGAATGCGGCTCGATCACTGCCTCAGGTCGCTCTTTGCGAATCCGGCTGCGATTTTGGTGCGGCTGCAGTCCCGTGCCGCTGCCTATGGTCGGACGACCGAAGAAATCGTGACCAAGGGGCCGACGATCCCGGTTTTGACGGTCGATCTCGGCAATGATCTTTTTCTGTGGCGGATCAAGGCGGACGGGCATCGGCAGTGGGCGCAAGTACCCATTCCTGTATTCACGCTTGGGCGAAATGACGTCGTGCTGACGATGAACCCCGCAGCCCAGGAGTTTGCGGAGGATGTGCAATTCGAGTTGGCCGATATGTTGCCGAAAGGTTGGTCCGGCCAGCCCGCCATTGTTCGCGTCCCGACCGGCAGCAGGTCGCGGCGAATTTGCGTCGTAGAGCTTCGGAAAACCAGCGCGGGCCGCGAGGTGGCCGTGATCGAGCTGGATGACAAGCCGACTGAACCGTGGACGGCGACAGTTGCCGATCTTCCTGTGCCCATCCTGCATCTGTCCCTGACCGGAGAAATTCTTAACGCGAACCCTTTGGCCGTCAAGCTGGTCGGCGACTGCGAAATTGGCCGAAGCAAGCTGGACGTCATGATGCAGGGGCTGAACCGCCCAGTTTCTGAATTGCTGGCCGCGGTAGCGGCAAAAGATGGGCCACCCCGGTCCGAGTTCGTGCGCCTGACCCGCAAGGAACGAGAAATTTTCGTGCAAATCACGCTGACACGGGTCGTGTTCGAGGGAGAGGTCGGTTTGATCGCGGTTCTGAACGATGCGACCGAGCTGAAAACCCTTGAGGCGCAGTTCGTTCAGGGGCAGAAAATGCAGGCGGTCGGGCAGTTGGCCGGCGGCGTCGCGCACGATTTCAACAATCTTCTTACCGCGATTTCCGGCCATTGCGATCTGTTGTTGCTGCGCCATGGTCAACAGGATCCTGACTATGGCGATCTCGTTCAAATTCACCAGAATGCGAACCGGGCGGCAGCGCTGGTTGGCCAGCTTCTGGCCTTTTCGCGCAAACAGACCCTTAGACCCGAGGTTCTTGACTTGCGGGACACCATCTCGGATCTGATCCATTTGCTGAACCGGCTGGTGGGTGAGAAAGTTCGTCTCGTCCTGAGCCACGACCCCGTTCTGAAGCCGGTTCGCGCGGACAAACGTCAGCCGGAGCAGGTTCTGATGAACCTGGTCGTGAACGCGCGAGACGCAATGCCCGACGGTGGAGAAGTCAGAATAGAAACCGAAATCATCAGCCTGTCAGAACCGTTGTTGCGCGATCGTACGATCGTTCCGTCCGGCGAATATGCGGCCGTGAAGGTTATCGACAGCGGCGTTGGGATACCGCCCGACAAGCAACAGAAAATTTTCGAACCGTTCTACACGACCAAACGCACAGGAGAAGGCACCGGTCTGGGCCTGTCGACGGTGTATGGCATCGTCAAGCAGACCGGTGGGTTTATTTTCGTGGACAGCACCCCGGGCCGCGGCAGCGAATTCGTCGTCATGCTGCCAGTGTGTGCCGTGGAGAAAGAGATCGACCCCGTGGACGACAAGCAGAGCCGAGGCCAGAGCACGGGTCAAGGCGAAGGTGTCGTTCTGCTGGTCGAAGACGAAGCGCCGGTGAGGGCTTTCGCCACGCGGGCCCTGCGCTTGAAGGGCTTCACCGTGCTCGAAGCCGAGTCGGCCGAGGACGCGTTGTGTATCCTCGAAGATCCGGACTTGCATGTCGATGTTTTCGTGACTGACGTGGTCATGCCGGGAATGGACGGCCCGACCTGGGTGGAAAAGGCCCGCGAGACTCGACCGACTGTTCGCGTGGTCTTCATGTCGGGCTATACGGAGGGTGCATTTGGTGAGGCCGGCCCCGAGGTCTCAAACTCAGTTTTCCTGCCCAAGCCGTTTTCACTGACGCAGCTGATCGAATCCGTGGTCCGGCAACTGCCATAGTCAGCGCGCTTGTGCATGCAGTTCAAAGTCCGATGCGAGCCTGTTTCGCAACTTGCGGTCGGTTTCGTCGGACAGACCCAGGGGAACCTTCGGTGACACGTTTTGGAGGGGCAGGTGGATCTTGGTTTTCAACCGATCCTCCAGGAAATCCAGAATGGCCTCCTGGTGTTCGTAACGAAATATATGGGTCGCTCCGGCACCATTGCTTCGCGTTCTGAAAAACTCGGACTGACTCCCTACATCCGCGAAAGCAGGACGCGGATTCTGCAGGTACGCCCGAACGAAAGCATCAAAGCTGAGGCCGCTGGTTGAATGCGGGTGGCCGTTCAACTCGGGACGGGTTCGATAGCGGTACCAGCTGCCAAGCCAATCGACCGGCTCGCGCACAACGGCCATCACGTCCATTTCGATGTCATACATCTTGCGAAAAATGTTTTGAAAAAACCGATCGTAGCGCCGAACAGGCGCGTGCTTGAGTTCCGGCGGGCCAGACACCACGATATCGGCCCGATCACGCAAAGCTGATTGATAAGCGGTGCTCCCGGTTTTGGGCAGAGACAGCAACGCCAACCGTTCATTGAAGAATATCAGCATGCGGAGAGTCCCCGTTCGGTTTGTGGTTGGTTTGCATGTTTGTCTGCCGGGTTTGGCAAGGTCAATCTCCTTGATCGGATTGGAAACGAATGCGCCGGCCCGAATTAGGGACTAAAAAACAGCATCATAGAGGTGACGAATGGAAACCAATGACATTTCCCATCGGAGTAAACACATCATTAACCTCTCTGCGGAAAGATGAGATCCGAAAGTTTTTATTGAAATGTTCTCTTTTTGATCTCATAAGGAACAAGAGGCGAACAAAGCAGTGATTGCCGCCCGTTTGCGGGTGTGACAAAAGGGAAGGCGACAGGACAATGGCGGATCTTCTGACGATGAGCGACAAGAAAAACGCGGACAAACAAAAAGCGCTCGACAGCGCGCTGGCACAGATTGAGCGGCAGTTCGGCAAGGGCTCGATCATGAAACTGGGCGACGGCGCCCGGCAAGAGATCGAGGCCAGCTCGACCGGGTCGCTGGGCCTTGACATCGCTCTGGGCATCGGCGGCTTGCCGATGGGGCGGATCGTCGAAATCTACGGGCCCGAAAGTCGGCAAGACGACACTGACCCTGCATTGCATCGCCGAACAGCAGAAACGCGGCGGTGTCTGCGCCTTCGTCGACGCGGAACATGCGCTGGATCCGCAATATGCGAGAAAGCTGGGCGTGGACCTAGACGAGCTTTTGATCTCGCAGCCCGACACCGGCGAACAGGCGCTGGAGATTACTGATACGCTGGTGCGGTCGGGGGCGGTCAACATGGTCGTGGTGGACTCGGTGGCGGCGCTGACGCCGAAATCCGAGCTGGAAGGCGACATGGGTGACAGCAGCGTGGGTGTGCAGGCCCGGCTGATGAGCCAGGCGATGCGCAAGCTGACCGGCTCGATCGCACGCAGCAACTGCATGGTGATCTTCATCAACCAGATCCGAATGAAGATCGGCGTCATGTTCGGGAGCCCGGAAACCACAACGGGGGGCAACGCGCTGAAATTCTACAGCTCGGTTCGCCTGGACATCCGCCGCATCGGTTCGATCAAGGACCGCGACGAGGTGGTCGGCAACCAGACCCGCGTGAAAGTGGTCAAGAACAAGGTGGCCCCACCGTTCAAACAGGTCGAATTCGACATCATGTACGGCGAAGGCATTTCCAAGATGGGCGAGCTGCTGGATCTGGGCGTCAAGGCCGGCGTGGTCGAGAAATCGGGCTCGTGGTTCAGCTATGGTGACGAGCGGATCGGACAGGGGCGTGAGAATGCCAAGCAGTACCTGCGTGACCACAACCGCATTGCGCTGGAAATCGAAGACAAGATCCGTGCCGCGCACGGGCTGGAGTTCGACATGCCGCCTGCGGCGGACGAGGATGACATCCTCGAAGCCTGATCGTCCGGCGGAAACGGATACATGCAAGGTGGGTCTCGGGCCCACCTTGTTTCGTTTGCGGCGCAGCAATCCTGTGGACTATCGGCGGGCAGAGGGCTAAACCATCGCGAAAGATCATGAATGCGCGCTGAGGGAGCCCAATGCCCACGCTGAACGATATCCGCTCAACCTTTCTGAACTACTTTGCCAAACAGGGGCACGAGGTCGTCGCGTCGAGCCCGCTGGTGCCGCGCAACGACCCGACTCTGATGTTCGTCAACTCGGGCATGGTGCAGTTCAAGAACCTGTTCACCGGCCTCGAGACACGCGACTACAAACGCGCCACGACCGCGCAGAAATGCGTACGTGCAGGCGGCAAGCACAACGATCTGGACAATGTCGGTTACACGGCCCGCCACCACACCTTCTTCGAGATGCTGGGCAACTTCTCGTTCGGGGATTACTTCAAGGAAGACGCGATTCCTTTCGCGTGGGAGTTGATCACCAAGGAATTCGGGATCGACAAGAACCGCCTGCTGACGACGGTCTATCACACCGACGATGAAGCGTTCGAGATCTGGAAGAAGGTCGGCGTGCCCGAGGACAGGATCATCCGCATCGCCACCAGCGACAATTTCTGGCAGATGGGCCCGACCGGCCCCTGCGGCCCCTGCACCGAGATCTTCTATGACCATGGCGATCACATCTGGGGCGGCCCTCCGGGATCGGCCGAGGAGGATGGTGACCGGTTCATCGAGATCTGGAACATCGTCTTCATGCAGAACGAGCAATTCGAGGACGGCTCGATGCGCGAGTTGGACATGCAGTCGATCGACACCGGCATGGGGCTGGAGCGGATCGGTGCGCTGTTGCAAGGCAGCCACGACAACTATGACACGGATCTGTTCAAGACGCTGATCGAGGCGTCGGCGGATGCGACCAATGTCGATCCCTATGGCGACCAGAACGTGCATCACCGGGTGATCGCCGACCACCTGCGTTCGACCTCGTTCCTGATTGCGGATGGTGTGATGCCGTCGAACGACGGTCGCGGATATGTGCTGCGTCGGATCATGCGCCGGGCCATGCGGCATGCACATCTGCTGGGTGCCGAGGATCCGGTCATGCACCGCCTGGTGCCTACGCTGGTGCAGCTGATGGGCGCGCAATATTCCGAGCTGGGTCGCGCGCAGGCGCTGATCGAAGAAACGTTGCTGCTGGAGGAAACCCGGTTCAAGCAGACGCTGGACCGCGGTCTCAAGCTGCTGGATGAGGAGGTCGCGGGACTGCCCGATGACGCCCCGTTGCCCGGCGAGGCCGCGTTCAAACTGTATGACACTTATGGCTTTCCGCTGGACCTGACGCAGGACGCCCTGCGCGAAAAAGGCCGCACCGTCGACACCGAAGGATTCGATGCAGCCATGGCCGAGCAGAAGGCCAAGGCCCGTGCCGCCTGGGCCGGATCGGGCGAGGCTGCCGATCAGGCGGTGTGGTTCGACGTTCTGGACGCCGCCGGAGCGACCGATTTTCTGGGATACGAGACCGAAAAGGCCGAGGGTCAGGTTCTGGCCGTGATCCGCGACGGGGCGCTGGTTGAAAAGCTTGAGCCGGGGGAAAGCGGCTGGATCGTCTCGAACCAGACTCCCTTCTACGGCGAGGCTGGTGGTCAGGTCGGCGATACCGGCGTCATTCGGCGTCTGGAGGATCGCGATGAGGTCGCTCTGGTCGAGGACACGAAAAAATTTGCGGATGCCAAGGTGATCGCTCACAAGGTTACGGTCGAGCGTGGCGTGTTTGCCAAGGGCGAGCCGGTTGAGCTTGAAGTCGATCATGCGCGCCGCAGTGCGATTCGGGCGAACCACTCGGCCACGCACCTGCTGCACGAGGCCTTGCGCGAGACGTTGGGCGAGCATGTGGCGCAGCGCGGGTCTCTGAACGCCGCCGACCGCCTACGTTTCGATTTCAGCCACACGAAGGCGATGACGCCAGAGGAAATCGAAACGGTCGAGCGTGAGGTCAACGCCTTCATCCGTCAGAACTCGCCCGTGGAAACCCGGATCATGACGCCGGACGATGCCCGCAAGCTGGGTGCGCAGGCGTTGTTCGGCGAGAAATACGGCGACGAAGTCCGCGTGGTTTCGATGGGCAAAGCGCCCACGGGCAAAGGACATGATGGCGAGACCTGGTCGATCGAACTGTGCGGCGGCACCCATGTGCGCCAGACGGGTGACATCGGCACCTTCGTCATTTTGGGCGACAGCGCCAGCAGTGCCGGCGTGCGCCGGATCGAGGCTTTGACAGGGGATGCCGCCCTTGAATACCTCTCGACCCAGGACCGCCGACTGGCGCAGGTCGCGTCCGAACTCAAGGCGCAGCCCGAGGATGTGGTGACACGGGTCAAGGCCCTGCTGGATGAACGCAAGGCGCTGCAGAACGAGGTTGCGCAGCTGCGCCGCGAACTGGCCATGGCCGGAGGTGCGGGGCAGGCTAATGGTGCCGTGGCCAAGGATGTCAATGGCATCAAGTTCCTGGCTCAGGCCCTGAGCGGGGTCTCGGGCAAGGACCTGCCGGCCTTGATCGACGAACATAAAACCCGTCTCGGCTCGGGTGCGGTACTGCTGATTGCCGACAGCGGTGGAAAAGCCGCGGTTGCGGCCGGCGTGACCAGTGACCTGACGCAGAAGATCTCGGCGGTCGATCTGGTTCGGGCAGCCGTGCAGGAATTGGGCGGCAAGGGTGGCGGCGGACGGCCCGACATGGCCCAGGGCGGCGGCCGCGATCCGTCGAACGCAGCCGCGGCCATCAAGGCGGCGGAACAGGTATTGGGAGGTTAGGATGCCTGCACTCTGGATTGCTCATGTAACGGTGACCGATGCCGAGGCTTACGCAAAATATGCCGAACTGGCAGGCCCTGCGATTGCCAAGCATGGCGGGCATTTCATCGCCCGGGCAGGGCGGTATGTTCAGCTTGAGGGCAAGGAACGGCCACGCAACGTCGTGGCCAAGTTCCCATCGGTAGAGGCCGCTGTCGCCTGTTACAATTCGCCTGAGTACCAGCAGGCGCTGGACCATGCCCGCGGAGCCAGCGAGCGCGAATTGATCGTCGTTGAAACCAACGAATAAGAAACGCGTTCAGGGCGATTTCCTACCGGCCTGAACATTACATCGACCAATATTTGGCGCGAGGCAACCTGTGTGCGTTTGATGCGAAGCGTGATCAAGAGGCTTGGTGCTTGCGCAAAGAAATCCTGGCGACACATCAAGCCCTCGCAGTCAGACCTATTCTCGAAGTGTCGTCGCGCGTAATTTTTTAGTAAAGCACCGGGCTGAATAACGGATTTCTGCGGTTTTCGACACTCTTCCTGACGAAGGACGCGCGCGTCACGAATGAGACGGAGGCGTGGCTGCAGGCAAGGTTCGGCAACTCGGTTCCTGCAAAACTTTGTAATTGATCAAGAGACAGACATTCACGCTGTATGCGGCAGTGTTCAATATCAAATTTGACCGGTTCCATTTGGAGCGGTTCACTTCGACGTTTGTTCAGCCTCGTGCTGCTGAGCCTGATTTGATCAACGGGCGGCGCGGCTGCCGAATCTGCATTCCTGCCCAGAGGCGTCACATCCCAACCACCATCCGGTGCAGGACAGCCTTGGATGAACGTCGGTCAGGTCAATCGAAGTGTGATTGCCTCGAGCCGCGCAGCAACCGATCGAACTCGATATCGAATTGCGGAAAAATGGTCTCTGACAACCCCAAACGAGGGAACTGCGAGGATTTTGCCCTGATCAAGAAGAAAGAACGGCAAAGGCGGGCGTCGATCCGAAGCGGCTGCTGATTGCCCTTGTGCTGGACAGGCGGCAGAGTGGACGTACGGTGTTGATTTAATGGTCATCGAATGGTGACGTGAAACTGAACAATCAGACCACCAGATCAAACCGTGGCCCCCCCCCACCAAGTACCTTTTCTTGCGCCTACAGGACTCGAGCGACCCATCGGGCAGGCGTTTGTAGGCGCAGCTGGCCGGCATTCGGGGTTTAAGTACCTGTTCGTGGTCAAGGTTCAGGGATGCAGGCCGTCCGATCTGACACTTTGTAACCCGTCGGTGGCTCATCAGCTTTCGTCGACATTGGCGTTGTGCCCTTCGTCCGGGCTGCTGCCCACCGGCCCATTGCACCTGGACCTGTCGCGGAATTGTTCCGCTCCTTTGACTTGGTATTTTGCCACAAAGGAGAGACATCATGGCATCGAAACCAACCCCGGAATTTCGCGCTGAAGCAGTGCGGTTAGCGTTGACGAGCGGGTTGCCGCGGAAGCAAGTGGCCGCCGATTTCGGCATCGGCTTTTCGACGTTGAGCCGCTGGATACAACAGGACCGGCGCAACCCTGAGAAACCAAGCGTCCAATCCGATCTCGAACGCGAGATCGCGGAGCTGCGGAAAGAGAACCGTTTGCTCCGGGAGGAGAGGGTCATTTAAAAAAAGCCACGGTGTTCTTTGCGGAGAGAAGCAAATGAGATTTGCCTTCGTTCACTGCCCGGCAGGGTATTTCCGCAGGAAATGTCCCGAGAGGGGAAGAACACCGCCACGTCATCCCGGTGAACCGCTTGTGCGAGATCATGGACGTCAGCCCGCGAGGTTACCGCGCCTGGCGTTGCCGCCCGGCCTGTCGGAGACAGCGAACGGACATGGTATTGTTGGCTCACATCCGCGAACAGTTCCGCCTGTCTCTGGGAAGCTACGGCAGACGCCGCATGACTGAAGAGCTGAAGGATCTGGGCTTTAATGTCGGGCATCGTCGTGTTGGTCGTTTGATGCGTGAGAACAGCATTGCGGTGAAGCGAAACAAAAAATTCAAGGCGACCACAGACAGCAACCACAGCTTCAACATCGCCCCGAACCTGTTGAAGCGGGACTTTGCTGCTGATCGCCCAAACCAAAAATGGGCCGGTGACATCAGCTATGTGTGGCCGCGGGAAGGCTGACTGTATCTGGCTGTCATCCTTGATCTGCATTCGCGACGCGTGATCGGCTGGGCCGTCAGCAACCGGATGAAACGTGACCTGGCGATCCGCGCATTGAACATGGCCATCGCATTGAGACGGCCGCCGAAGGGTTGCATCCACCATACCGACCGAGGCAACCAATACTGTTCTCACGACTACCAGAAGATTCTGCGCCAGCATGGGTTCCAGGCGTCGATGAGCGGAACCGGGAACTGCTACGACAACGCAGCGGTCGAAACCTTCTTCAAGACGATCAACGCTGAGCTGCTGTGGCAGCGATCCTGGAAAACGCGCAGGGACGCTGAGATCGCAATCTTCGAGTACATCAACGGTTTCTACAATCCATGACGCAGGCACTCAGCCCTCGATTGGAAAAGCCCCTTGGCCTTCGAACGAAAGGTCGCTTAAGTGAGAAATCGGAGCGGCATCAAACCGTGACAGGTCCGAACTGCCGGATCCAGGTCAGGACTGTTCGTCGCCTCTTTTCTATTGTTGAGCGCCAATTGAGGATGTTGAAATGTCCGTCAGGAGCGCCGCACACTGTGGGCATTCCGCTCTGACTGGCATCAGAATTTTTTCAGATCCGCGCGGCGCTGATTTTACCGCTGCATGTTTTTTGTTCCCGGGTTGCTTTCACAGAGGATCTGGATGGACAAATCAGGTTGGCGCACAGTCCTGGCGGTACTGGTTTGTGTGGCATCTGCGGTGATAAAATAAGCCACGAGCAATTCTAAGGGTGCAATCAAGCCCGTTGTTCGAATACTCGGCCGCCGAGACGTTCCTCAACCAATGAAAGCTCAACGTTGCGGCGACAAAATCCAGGCGAAATCAGCACATTCCCGAGAAACATCGGAAAGGTCCGCCCAAGATAGGTTGCGACTTGCTTTTGAGGTGGTTGGACACGAGATCAGGAAAACACAGAGAAAGGCGCATCCTTTGGATGCGCCTGAAAACCCTCTCGTGCGATATTCAGAAACGGTTGAAATTCAAAGCATCTATTGCCCATTCAACCGCATCAGTTTGGTTGTCCGGTCAGGTGGATTTCGCCATTCTTTTCCGCTCGTGCGGGTCGAGGTAGCGTTTCCGAAGGCGGATCGCGTTCGGGGTCACTTCGACCAGCTCATCGTCATCGATATAGGCGATGGCTTCTTCCAATGAGAACTGGACATGCGGTGTCAGGCGAACCGCATCGTCCGATCCGCTGGCGCGCACGTTGGTCAGCTTCTTGCCCTTCAGCGGGTTCACTTCCAGGTCGTTTTCACGCGAGTGCTCGCCGATGATCATGCCTTGGTACACATCCGTCTGCGGGCCGATGAACATGCGGCCGCGCTCTTCCAGGTTCCACAGGGCATAGGCCACGGCCTGACCGTTCTCCATCGAGATCAAGACGCCTGCGCGACGGCCCGGGATCGGCCCCTTGTGCGGTGCCCAGCCATGGAACACGCGGTTCAGAACGCCGGTGCCGCGGGTGTCGGTCAGGAATTCACCGTGATACCCAATCAGGCCGCGCGACGGTACATGCGCGATGATGCGGGTCTTGCCGGCGCCGGCTGGACGCATCTCGACCAGCTCGCCCTTGCGCGCGCCGGTGATCTTTTCGATGACGGCGCCCGAATATTCGTCATCCACGTCGATGGTGACTTCCTCGATCGGTTCCAGCCGCTGTCCGTTTTCCTCGCGGAACAGAACCTGCGGGCGCGAGATGCTGAGCTCGAATCCTTCGCGGCGCATGTTCTCGATCAGAACGCCCATCTGCAATTCGCCGCGGCCGGCCACCTCGAAAGCCTCGCCGCTCGGGGTGTCGGTGATCTGGATGGCAACGTTCGATTCGGCC
>GG704596.1:2561016-2723805 GCA_000161775.1 Ruegeria lacuscaerulensis ITI-1157 | reverse complement strand
CGCTCGACCTCGCCGCCGAAATCGGCGTGGCCGGGCGTGTCGACGATGTTGATGCGCGTGCCCTTCCATTCAACGCTGGTGGCTTTGGCCAGAATGGTGATGCCGCGTTCACGCTCCAGGTCGTTGCTGTCCATCGCGCGTTCGGCCACGGCCTGGTTTTCGCGGAATGCACCGGATTGTTTCAGAAGTTCGTCCACCAGGGT
Source organism: Ruegeria lacuscaerulensis ITI-1157 (assembly GCA_000161775.1). Taxonomy (GTDB): domain Bacteria; phylum Pseudomonadota; class Alphaproteobacteria; order Rhodobacterales; family Rhodobacteraceae; genus Ruegeria; species Ruegeria lacuscaerulensis. Next base: position 2,723,602 of record GG704596.1, on the reverse strand, counting down.
CGTTTTGCCGTGGTCCACGTGGGCGATGATTGCGATATTGCGCAGGTCCATGAAGTCAGCCTTTGAACGGAGATTTGCCGCGCGCATAGCGCGGCCCGGCCCAAGTTACCAGCCCTAACGCGCGATCAATGGACCCCAGAGCGTGAAAACAAGTGGATAACGAGGATTCCACCAAGGATCATTGCCAACCCCAGTACCGCAGGCCAGTCGAGGCGCTGACCGAATACGACGAACCCGATCAACGCGATCAAGGTGATCCCAAGCCCCGACCAGATGGCATAGACGATTCCCACCGGCATCACCTTCAGGGTCAGCGCCATCAGGTAGAAGGCGACACCATAGCCGACCACGACAAGAACCGAAGGCCAAAACCGCGTAAATTGCTGGCTGGCTTGTAGGGCCGTAGTACCGATGGTCTCGGCGACGACGGCCATCAGAAGGATCAGATAGGCTTTGGGCATGACGCAGGACCTTTGCGCGTTTCCTCAGAAGGTTGACCACAGTCTGAACGGATTTGGCAAGGGATCTTTCAGAGACCAGATCGCATAACAGTTGACGCAAAGGTAAGGTTATCCGGACTATGAAGAACAGTGATTTAGTGTATCTTTTTGATTGTTCATAGTGAATTTTTAACGAGTTTTAGGATGACGATATTTATAAAGTTCGTCCTTTGTGCTTCGGCACTGATTGCGGCGACTGGGTGGCTTGCTGACGGGGGGTCCGTCGAGACCGACGCAGCCTTTATGGCTGAAAGGTCAAGCAAAACAGGAATTTGATCGCCGGCAAAAGCACGAAAAAGGAGCCCTTGGGCTCCTTTTTTTGTTCGGCTTACTTCTTCTCGATGGCCTTCAGTTTGGCGCGGTGCTCGGACAGCCTGCGGATCACGAACTGGCGGGCCTTACGCTCGGCGAGCCGCACCCGGATCTCGGTCAGGAAGGCCTCTTCCAGCGATTGCGAGGCCGCACCCAGAACCTCGCCCACCTCGACGTAAAACCGGTCTTGCCCGGTTTCATCCATCACCTTCATCGTGTCCTCGGCCAGTTTGGCGGCCAAGGTGGTGATCGTGTCCGACATCAGCGCGTGTTCTCGGTCAGGCGACGTTTGACGTAATCGGTGACGTTGGTGATCAACGTATCCATGTGTTCACCCTGGAAGAAGTGGTCGGCACCTTCCACCTCGGTATGGGTGATGGTGATGCCCTTCTGCTCGTGCAATTTGTTGACCAGCGCGGTGGTGTCCGCGGGCGGCGCCACGCGATCGGCGGTGCCGTTGATGATCAGGCCCGACGACGGGCAGGGCGCAAGGAACGAAAAGTCATACATGTTGGCCGGGGGCGAAACGCTGATGAATCCTGTAATCTCGGGGCGGCGCATCAGCAGCTGCATGCCGATCCAGGCCCCGAAGGAAAATCCGGCGACCCAGCAATGTTTCGAGTTGTTGTTCATCGACTGAAGATAGTCCAGCGCCGCCGCGGCATCGCTGAGTTCTCCTACGCCTTGATCATACTCGCCTTGGCTGCGGCCGACGCCCCGGAAATTGAAGCGCAGCACCGTGAAACCCATGTTGTAGAAAGCATAGTGCAGGTTGTAGACGACCTTGTTGTTCATGGTCCCGCCGAACTGAGGGTGCGGGTGCAGCACGATGGCGATCGGTGCGTCTTTTTCCTTCTGGGGGTGGTAGCGGCCTTCCAGGCGGCCTTCAGGTCCGGGAAAAACCACCTCGGGCATGTGTGCGGTTGTCCTGTCTTTTTCTCGCGGGCGCCGCGATATACTTGACGGTTATCGTCAGGCACCTTAGAACGGTTCTAATTGAGTATCGCAGCGTGAACACGCTGTTTGTCGGAGATACGCATTGACTGCGGCGACGTCAATGTTTTCACGCGGTTTGCGCCGGAGGGATCGAGGAAATGAAGCTGTCCACCAAAGGTCGTTACGCGATGGTTGCGTTGGCGGACATTGCGCTTCAGCCGGCCGATGCCCTGGTAACGCTGGGTGAGATTTCCGAGCGTCAGGACATTTCGCTTCCTTATCTCGAGCAGTTGTTCGTCAAGCTGCGCCGCGCCGATCTGGTCGCATCGGTGCGCGGGCCGGGCGGCGGCTATCGTCTGGCGCGCCCTGCATCCGAGATTCGTGTGGTCGAGGTGCTTGCAGCCGTGGATGAGACGGTTGATGCCATGCACAAAGGTGCCGGGGCCTCGGGGGCATCTTCGGGCAGCCGGGCGCAGTCGTTGACCAACCGCCTTTGGGAAAGCCTGAGCGCGCATGTCTATGTGTTTCTGCATCAAACCCGGTTGTCCGACGTGATCGAGAATGAATTGGCGCCGTGCCCGGCCGTACCGAGCCTGTTCTCGGTCGTGGACGATTGATCGGATGCGACCGGAAATGTGCCCGCCGAGCCTGTCTGAAAAGGTGAATCCATGAAACGTGTTTACCTGGATCACAACGCCACGACCCCGCTGCGCCCCGAGGCGCGCGACGCGATGATCGCGGCGATGGAGGTTTGCGGGAACCCCTCCTCGGTGCATGCCGAGGGGCGGGCGGCCAAGGCCGTCATCGAAAAGGCCCGTGCGCAGGTTGCGGCGGCCTTTGGGGCGGATGGGGCCGATATCGTATTCACATCCGGGTCGACCGAAGGCGCGGCGCTGGCCTTGGAAGGGCGCGGGCTGCATGGCGCGGCGGTCGAACATGATGCCGTAAGGGCCTGGACCGTCGAGGATTTGTCGGTTTCGAGCCAGGGCGTTGTCACCGTGGCCGACCCGGCCCGGTCCACGTTGCAGCTCGCCAATTCTGAAACCGGCCTCATTCAGGCCTTGCCCAAGGGTCTGGCCGTCACCGATGCCACGCAGGCGTTCGGGAAATTGCCGATCGCCTTCAACTGGTTGGATGTGCAGATGGCGTTGGTCTCGGCGCACAAGCTGGGCGGCCCAAAAGGCGTGGGCGCCGTGGTGATGAAACGCGGCACCGATCTGGAGGCCCGGATCAAGGGCGGCGGCCAGGAAATGGGGCGCCGCTCGGGGACGGAAAATGTCATTGGAATCGCGGGGTTCGGCGCTGCGGCTGAAGCGGCGGCGCGGGATCTGGCAAACGGAGTTTGGGAAAAGGTTGCAGAACTTAGAAATATTCTAGAAAAGGCCCTTGAGGCTGGTTCTAAATCTACTATTTTTGTCGGGAAAGATCAGGATCGGTTGCCCAACACCCTGTGCTTTGCGACGCCCGGCTGGAAGGGCGAAACGCAGGTGATGCAGATGGATCTGTCGGGCTTTGCGATCAGCGCCGGTTCGGCCTGCTCCAGCGGCAAGGTGAGGGCAAGCTCGGTTCTGACCGCGATGGGATATGACGAGGCCACGGCGGCCAGCGCGGTACGCGTTTCGCTGGGCCCCGAGACGAGTGAAGAAGACGTGCTGCGTTTCGCCGAAACGTGGCTGGAAAAAGAGAAAAAGCATCGCGCGCGTGCCGCGTGATCTGACGGAGGGTGGAACATGGCCGCTTTGGACCAGACCCAGGTAAAAGAAGGTGTCGATCAGGAAACCGTTGATGCGGTGCGCGAGGTCGGAACCTACAAATATGGGTGGGATACGGATATCGAAATGGAGTACGCGCCCAAAGGCGTGAACCCCGATATCGTCAAGCTGATCTCGGAAAAGAACGAAGAGCCCGAGTGGATGACCGAATGGCGTCTGAAGGCCTTCGAGCGCTGGACCCAGATGGAAGAGCCCAAATGGGCCATGGTCCACTATCCCGAAATCGACTTTCAGGACCAGTATTACTATGCCCGGCCCAAGTCGATGGAGACCAAGCCCAAGTCGCTGGACGAGGTCGATCCCAAGCTGCTGGCCACTTACGAAAAGCTGGGTATCCCGCTGAAAGAGCAGATGATTTTGGCAGGCGTCGATGGCGCCGAAGATGCCCCGGCCGAGGGCCGCAAGGTCGCCGTTGACGCGGTGTTCGACTCGGTTTCGGTGGGCACGACCTTCCAGGCCGAGTTGAAGAAGGCCGGCGTCATCTTCTGCTCGATCTCCGAGGCGATCAAGGAGCACCCCGAACTGGTCAAGAAATACCTGGGCTCGGTTGTTCCGGTGTCGGATAATTTCTACGCCACGCTGAACTCGGCCGTGTTCTCGGACGGCTCGTTCGTCTATGTGCCGCCCGGCGTGCGCTGCCCGATGGAGCTGAGCACCTATTTCCGCATCAACGCGGAAAACACCGGCCAGTTCGAACGCACACTGATCATCGCCGACAAGGGCTCGTACGTGTCCTATCTGGAAGGCTGCACCGCGCCGCAGCGTGATACCGCGCAGCTGCACGCCGCGGTGGTCGAGATCATCGTCGAAGAAGACGCCGAGGTGAAATACTCGACCGTCCAGAACTGGTTCCCGGGCGACGAGAACGGCAAGGGCGGCATCTACAACTTCGTGACCAAGCGCGCGGATTGTCGGGGCGACCGCTCCAAGGTGATGTGGACGCAGGTCGAGACCGGCAGTGCCGTAACGTGGAAATACCCGTCTTGCATCCTGCGGGGTGATGACAGCCAGGGCGAGTTCTACTCGATCGCCATCACCAACAACATGCAGCAGGCCGATACCGGCACCAAGATGATCCATCTGGGCAAGAACACCAAGTCGCGCATCGTGTCCAAGGGCATCAGCGCGGGCAAGGCCCAGAACACCTATCGCGGGCTGGTGTCGATGCACCCCAAGGCCAAGAACAGCCGCAACTATACCCAATGCGACAGCTGCTGATCGGCGACAAATGCGGGGCGCATACCGTTCCGTATATCGAGGTCAAGAACAACAGCAGCCGGGTCGAGCACGAGGCCACCACCTCGAAGGTCGATGAGGATCAGCTGTTCTATTGCCGCCAGCGCGGCATGGACGAGGAAGAGGCCGTGGCGCTGGTGGTCAACGGGTTCTGCAAGGACGTGCTGCAGGCGCTGCCGATGGAGTTCGCCATGGAAGCCCAACAGCTGGTCGCGATCTCGCTGGAAGGCTCGGTCGGCTGATGTCCCGCTCGCCGCGCAACCGCAGGGATGATGCGTTGACCGCAGCGTCGTATGCGCTGCCGGTTCTGGGCGGCTTGCTGGGCGTGGCCTATGTCAACGTCAACTACACCGATTTCATCAACCCGGTCTGGGCAATTGGCGGCGGGGCGGTCCTGGGATGGATCGCGGCGCGGCTGCTGCGCAGAGTGCTGGGATAGGAACAGACCGGGGCCGGCGCGTCCCGACGATACGTAAAAGGACAAAACATGCTGGAAATCAAGAACCTGCACGTCAAACTTGAGGAAGAGGAAAAGCAGATCCTCAAGGGCGTGGACCTGACGGTCGAGGCCGGGAAGGTACACGCGATCATGGGGCCGAACGGCTCGGGCAAGTCGACGCTCAGCTATGTGCTTTCGGGCCGTGACGGGTACGAGGTGACCGAGGGTTCGGCGACGCTGGACGGCGCCGACCTGCTGGAGATGGAGCCGGAAGAGCGTGCCGCCGCCGGTCTGTTCCTGGCGTTCCAGTACCCGGTCGAGATTCCGGGCGTGGGCAACATGACCTTCCTGCGCACCGCCGTGAACGCCCAGCGCAAGGCGCGCGGCGAGGAAGAACTCTCGGCTGCGGATTTCCTCAAGCTGGTGCGCGAAAAGGCCAAGTCGCTGAAAATCGACGCCGACATGCTGAAGCGCCCCGTGAACGTTGGTTTTTCGGGTGGTGAGAAGAAGCGCAACGAAATCCTGCAGATGGCGATGCTGGAGCCCAAGATGTGCATTCTCGACGAGACCGACTCGGGCCTTGACGTGGATGCGATGAAGCTGGTGGCCGAGGGCGTGAACGCGCTGCGCGACGAAGGCCGCGGGTTCCTGGTGATCACCCACTATCAGCGCCTGCTGGACCACATCAAACCCGACGTGGTGCACATCATGGCCGATGGCCGGATCGTCAAGACCGGCGGGCCCGAGCTGGCGCTGGAAGTTGAAAACAACGGTTACACCGACATTCTTGCCGAGGTGAACTGATGGCCTTGCCCGATGTGAAACAATCCGCGACCGAGGCGCGGCTGGCCACGCTGCGCATGCCCGAAGCCGGCTGCACCCGCGACGCGCGCGAGGCGGCCCTGGCCCGGCTGCGCGCCATGGGTCTGCCCGGGCGGCGCGACGAGTATTGGAAATACACGCGTCCCGATACGCTGATCTCGCCCGAGCCCCCAACGGCCGAAGTATTCCACACCGACGAGCCGATGGTCTTTGACGGGTTCGACCGCCTGAAGATCGTCTTCGTCGATGGCGTGTTCAGCCCCGAGGACAGCGATGACCTGACGCTGGAAGGTGTGAGCATCGACCGGCTCGAGGATATCTGCTGCAAGGACATCCACTGGGCCAAGCAGCTGTATGGCGTGCTCGAGGAGCGGGGCCAGACCCCGGTTCAACGCCCGCTCGCGGCCTTGAACACCGCCTTTGCGCAAGACGGCGTGGCGATCCACGTGACCGGCAAGCCGTCCAAGCCCATCAGCCTGATCTATCGCCACGAATCCGAAAGCTCGGACGCGATCCTGCACCACGTGATCCGGGTGGAAAGCGGCGCCGAGGTGACCATTCTGGAAAATGGTCCCGCGGCCGCGCGGTTCAACAAGTGCATCGAGATCGACATCGCCGATGGCGGCACGCTGCACCATGTCCGGGCGCAGGGCAGGGACCATCAGCGCCGTGCCGCGACGCATATGTTCACCCGGCTGGGCAAGGAGTCCGTTTACAAATCCTTCACCCTGACCGTGAATGGTGTGCTGACGCGCAATGAACAGGTGGTCGAGCTGACCGGCGACGATGCGGTGGCGCATGTGGCCGGTGCCTGTGTGGGGGATGGCGACTTTCACCATGACGACACGGTGTTCATCACCCATGACGCGGTGAACTGCGAAAGCCGTCAGGTGTTCAAGAAGGTTCTGCGCAACGGCGCGACCGGCGTGTTCCAAGGCAAGATCCTGGTCAAGGCAGGCGCCCAGAAGACCGATGGTTACCAGATCAGCCAGTCTTTGCTGCTGGACGATGACAGCCAGTTCCTGGCCAAGCCTGAGCTTGAGATCTATGCCGATGACGTGGCCTGTTCACACGGGTCGACCTCGGGTGCCATCGACGAGACCGCGCTGTTCTACCTGCGCTCGCGCGGGGTTCCGGCAAAGGAGGCGACCAACATGCTGACGCTGGCCTTTTTGGCCGAAGCCGTGGAAGAGATCGAAGACGAAGCGCTGGCCGAGGACATCGTCTCGCGGCTGGAAGGCTGGTTGGCGCGGCACAGCTGATGCCGGTGACCGCCGATATCGTCGCCACCTATCGCGGCCCCGGCCGCGTGGTGCGTCGGCTGCTTGACATGGGCCCGCGCGAAGACCGCGCGCTGGCCTTCGTCATGGCCTTTTGCGTGATCGGGTTCATTGCCCAATTGCCGGGGCTGGCTCGTCGGGCCCATCTTGAGGGGCTGGATCTGAACATGCTGATGGGCGGGGCCTTGCTGGGCTCGGTCTTCCTGCTGCCGCTGCTTTTTTATCTTGTCGCGTGGATATCCGGCGGAATCGCGAGGTTGATTGGTGCGCCGGTCACGTCCTACAAGGCGCGGCTTGTCTTGTTCTGGGCGCTTCTGGCGTCTTCGCCCCTGGTTCTGTTGAATGGCCTGGTGGCCGGTTTCATCGGACCCGGCCCGGCGCAGACAGGGGTCGGCCTGCTTTGGGTTGCGGTGTTCGCGTGGTTCTGGCTCTCGGGTCTGGCACAAGTATCGAGGGCCGCGGTATGAACAGCGCCTATCTGGGCAACCTCGCCATTCTGACCCTGGCCAACCCGGCCGAGGCCGCGCGCCGGTTGCTGGCGTCCGTACCTCCGCGCGAGGTTCTGTGGATCGCACTGGCCTTGGTCGTGGTGCTGAACGCGTTGGCGCAATCCGCGTCGACTCTGGTTTTTCCGGCGTTGGACCCGTCGCTGAACATGCCCTTCGAACCGGTCGTGCAGTCGCTGGCGACTTCGGCCGGTGCTTTGGCGCTGAGCATTTTCGCCTTTCTGTTCGTCGGGCGGATGTTGGGCGGCACCGCCAGCCTGGATGGGATCATGGTCCTGATGATCTGGCTGCAGTTCCTGCAGATTCTGGGCCAGTTGATCATCTTCGTCGTGGTCCTGGTGATGCCCGCGATGTTTCTGATGCTGGTTCTGGCCATGAGCCTGTACAGTCTGTACATCAGCATGCATTTCGTGAACCAGGCCCACCAACTCCATTCGCTGGGAAAATCCTTCGTGGTGATCCTGGTCTCGGGCCTTCTGGCCGTTCCTTTCGTTCTGATGTTGACCCCCAGCGGGCCGGTCTAGGGAATATTGTCCATGTATGATGTCCAGAAAATCCGCGCCGATTTTCCGATCCTGTCGCGCGAGGTGAACGGTAAGCCGCTGACCTATCTCGATAACGGGGCCTCGGCGCAAAAGCCGCAGGTGGTGATCGATGCGGTCACCAAAGCCTATGCGCAGGAATATTCCAACGTACATCGCGGGCTGCATTACCTGTCGAACCTTGCGACGGAAAAATATGAAGCCGTACGCGGCACGATCGCGCGCTTTCTGGGGGTGGCCGACGAGAATGAGATCGTGTTGAACTCGGGGACGACCGAGGGCATCAACCTGGTGGCCTATGGCTGGGCCATGCCGCGACTGCAGGCCGGAGACGAGATCGTGCTGAGCGTGATGGAGCATCACGCCAACATCGTGCCTTGGCATTTCCTGCGTGAACGTCAGGGCGTCGTTCTGAAATGGGTGGATGTGGATGCCAACGGCGCGCTGGACCCGCAGGCCGTGATCGACGCCATCGGGCCCAAGACCAAACTGGTGGCGGTTACGCATTGCTCGAACGTTCTGGGCACGATTGTCGATGTCAAGGCAATCACCGAAGGGGCCCATGCCAAGGGCGTACCCGTACTGGTCGACGGCAGCCAGGGCGCAGTCCACATGCCGGTGAACGTGCAGGACATCGGCTGCGATTTCTACGCCATCACCGGCCACAAACTGTACGGGCCGTCCGGCTCTGGCGCCATTTTCATCAAATCCGAGCGGATGGCCGAAATGCGCCCCTTTATCGGCGGCGGAGACATGATCAAGGAGGTTTCGAAAGAGGCGGTGATCTACAATGATCCGCCCATGAAGTTCGAGGCCGGAACGCCGGGTATCGTGCAGACCATCGGTTTGGGCGTGGCGCTGGATTACATGATGGATCTGGGCATGGAGAACATCGCCGCGTACGAGGCCGATCTGCGCGACTATGCCATGCAGCGGCTGGGCGGGCTCAACTGGCTGCAGGTACAGGGAACCGTGCCGGACAAGGCGGCGATCTTCAGCTTTACGCTGGATGGCGCAGGTCATGCCCATGACGTGTCGACGATTCTGGACAAAAAGGGCGTCGCCGTCCGCGCCGGCCATCATTGCGCCGGGCCGCTGATGGATCACCTGGGCGTCACCGCAACCTGCCGCGCCAGCTTTGGCCTGTACAACACAAAGGACGAGGTCGACACTCTGGTCGAGGCGCTGGAACTGGCGCACGATCTCTTTGCCTGAGCCGACCGGAAAATGCGCGCGGGTCCATGCAAAATCCGGTTGCACCCGGATCGGAACAAGGTTAGCTAACGGCCAACGCACCTGTAGCTCAGCTGGATAGAGCGCTGCCCTCCGAAGGCAGAGGCCAGAGGTTCGAATCCTCTCAGGTGCGCCACTTCCCAAAGCATCGATTGGCGATCAGTCAATACGCAGCGCCTCTTTGCCGTCGCATCAAATGATCGGCCTGCAAGCAAAACAAAAAAACCCCGGGCGCGACGCTCCGGGGCAGGCAGTTCCGTGGTCCGACGTGTTCTCAGCCGCGCCAAGAGCGGACGTCACCGCAGTCCATATGTACGAAATTCGAGCGGTAGTATTGGCCGACACCACCGGCACGGCAGGCCATGGCCGCCTTGGCCATCTGCGAGACCGAGCGCGATGCAAGTCGCAGGTCGGCCGCTTGGCCCTTCATATGCAGAGAGTTTTTCGCAACGCCACGCGAGCGGCGACGCAGCATCGCGTTGGTCTGTGGCGAACGATAGCCGGACAGCAGCATGTAGGGTTCGTTTACTTCCAGTAGGTTGTGCGAAGCCGCCATGATATCGATGGTCCGCAGGTCTATGTTGGTCGACTGGTCGGTCCGCCAATCACGCATGAAATGATTGATCTCTTTCACGGCGTCCTTGATGTACTCGCCATCGACCCAATAGATCATATCGATGCGTTCGCCGGTGCGACCGGAATACATGCGGATTCGACGTATATCGCCTCCGCCACGGAGAAATCCCGCCGCATTTGAGTAGGTTGGAGCTGCGGCCACTGCCGTTGCTGCGAATGCGCCCAGAAGGGCACGCCGGGTGAGTCCCGATGCACTGCTCTTGGTCATTTCCTGGTCGTCCCGTACAATTCCTGCCTGCGCACGATGTTACGCGCACTTTATTAAACAATCTCCACCCCAGATGGCGGATTTATGACACACCAAGATTCGCGCGCCAAGAAGTCTTTCCGGTTCACGCTTTCCTAGGGGAATTTTCGGCGATTTTTCGCGCAAATGACACATATGTACTTTTTTTGCAGCTCTTTGCAGGTCTCCGATGCAATCGCGCATCATCCGCGAGCGGATGGTTTGGGGTGATGGATTTGTGAATGGACAACGCGTTGGATCCTGCCCCATACTTGTCCGGCGGTTCTAATCGGTATTGCAAGTTATTGATAAATCTAGGCCATCCCATGAAATCAACACGTCGGATCACAACCCGATTTCTGTTTGCCGCCTGCTTGGCGGTTTCTGCAACGCTGACCCAAGCGGGGTCATTTGAAACCGGTCCGGCATTCCGGTTGGCAGTTGCGGAAGCAACCTTGCCTCACGACGATGTCGTCGGCTTTTATCGTGCCAACGGCTTTGCGCCGGTCTGGGTCGGCGATACGGCGGAACACGCGGCTCGGCGTGCTTCATTGATCCGGGCATTGTCAGCGGCTCATCTGCATGGCTTGCCTGCTGAAAACTATGACGTGAATGGCTTGCTGTCGAAGCTGCAGACTGCACGAACGCCGCGCGATCTGGGCGCGGCCGAAGCGGCCCTGACCAAGGCCTATATCCGCTATGCCAGAGATGTGCAGACGGGTGTTCTGCGGCCGTCCGACATTGACGACGGATTGGTGCGTCAGGTTCAGAAACGGTCGGGGTCCGACCTTCTGTCCGCATTGCTGGCTGGCACAGATGGGGCCGCAATTGAGCGCCTCGCGCCGCAGTCCAGCCAGTACCGGGCTCTGCTCAAACACAAGTTGGCCCTTCAGGAACTGATGCGTCACGGCGGCTGGGGCCCGACTGTGCCCAAGGGGAAATACGAGCCCGGCGCCAGTGGAGCCGGTGTGCTGAAGCTGCGCGACCGACTGGTTGCGATGGGGTTTCTGAAACCGACAGCCAGCCCCGAATACGACAGCGCGATGGAGGCGGCGGTCCGGGCCTTTCAACGCGCGCACGGTCTTGAACCGGATGGCGTAGCGGGTGAAGGTACGATCGCCGAGATCAATCGATCGCCCACCGATCGCCTCAAGGCAGTCATGGTCGCGATGGAGCGCGAACGCTGGCTTCCAGCCGACCGCGGCCAGAGGCACGTGCTCGTGAACCAAGCCGATTTCTCGGCCAAGATCGTGGATGACGGAAACGTCACGTTCGAAACCCGGGCGGTGATCGGGAAAAACACCCATGACCGACGCAGCCCCGAGTTCTCGGACGAGATGGAGCACATGGTCATCAACCCCAGCTGGTATGTACCGCGCTCGATCATCACAAAAGAATATCTGCCCAAGCTACGCGCCAACCCAAATGCTGTCCGACACCTGGAAATTACCGACAGCCGCGGGCGACAGGTCAACCGAGCGGCGGTTGATTTCAACCAGTTTTCGGCACGGAGCTTTCCTTTTGCGATGCGTCAACCACCCGGACAAAGCAACGCGCTGGGGTTGGTCAAGTTCATGTTCCCCAATAAGTACAACATCTATCTGCACGATACGCCGCAAAAGAGCCTGTTCGCCCGCGAAGTGCGCGCATTTTCCCACGGGTGTATCCGGTTGGCGCAGCCGTTTGAATTTGCCTATGCCTTGCTGGCGCCGCAAGAAGAAGACCCGAAGGCGTTCTTTCACCGCATCCTGAACACCGGCAAGGAGACGAAGGTCGATCTTGAGAAGCCCGTCCCGGTCCATCTGATCTACCGCACGGCCTATATCGGCCCGAAAGGTGATGTTCAGTATCGTCGCGATGTCTATGGCCGGGATGCCAAGATTTGGGAGGCCCTGCAAAAAGCAGGGGTGGCCCTGCCGGACGTTCAGGGGTAATCACAGGGCCAAATCCTGTCACGAGGAAGCCCGCGATGCAGTTCACTTTGCAGCAGATTGCCGATGCCCTGGGGGCACCGGCCGAAGGAAACACCGGTCTGACGATCATGCGTGCGGCCGAGCCTGCCGACGCTGGCCCAACGGACTTGGCGATGGCGATGGCTCCCAAATACGCCCAGGCATTGGAGCGGGGCGAGGCACGGTGTGCCGTTTTGTGGGAAGGTGCCGACTGGAAGGCAATGGGCCTTGAGGGCGCGATCTTCGTGTCTCGTCCCCGTATGGCGATGGCGGGCATCACCGCGATGCTGGACCAGGGGCAGGGGGGTGAGGCTGGCGTCCACCCATCGGCTGTTGTGGATCCAACCGCCGAGATCGGCGAGAATGTCTCGATCGGCCCATTGTGCGTGATCGGTCCCCGAGCGCGGATCGGTGCCGGGTCGGTCATCGGCGCACAGTGCCATATCGGAATGGACGCGGTTCTGGGCGAAAACAGTTTTTTGCGTGAAATGGTCAGCATCGGCGCGCGCGCCCTGATCGGGGACCGTTTCATCGCTCAGCCCGGTGCACGGATCGGCGGCGACGGGTTCAGCTTTGTAACTCCTGAGGTTTCGGGCGTCGAAAACGCGCGCAAGACGATGGGCGATGTAGGCGGTGCCAAGGCGCAGAGCTGGCTACGCATTCACTCGCTTGGCGCGGTCGAGATCGGCGACGACGTTGAACTGGGCGCCAATTGCACGATCGACAACGGCACCATCCGCAACACCGTGATCGGCAGCGGTTCTAAACTGGACAACCTCGTTCATGTGGGTCACAACACACGGGTCGGACGAGACTGCCTGCTGTGCGGCCAGACTGGTGTGTCCGGCTCGGTCGAGATTGGCAACAACGTGGTTCTGGGCGGGCAGACGGGCGTATCTGACAACATCTTCATCGGCGATGGAGTGATTGCCGGCGGCGGGAGCAAGATCCTGTCGAACGTACCGGCCGGGCGCGTGGTCATGGGGTATCCCGCCGTGAAAATGGCCACACATACCGAAATATACAAAGCGCAGCGCCGGCTGCCGCGCATGGCACATGACGTAGAGGCGCTGAAAAAGGCGGTTTTCAAACAGTCACCGAGCGATTAAATCAACGCCACCGTGACAATCAGGGGAATGACATGAGCATCAGCGACCGCGTCATCGCAATCATTGCTGAGCAGGCCGTTCTGGAGCCATCGGACGTGACGCCCGAAAGCACGCTCGAGGATCTGGGGATTGACAGTCTGGGCCTGGTTGAATGCATCTTCGCCATCGAAGAAGAATTCGACATCTCCATCCCCTTCAATGCCAACGAACCCGAGGCCAGCGATTTCGACATCTCGAACGTGGCGGCGATCATTTCGGGTATCGAAAAGCTCGTGGCGGAAAAGGTCTGACACAAAGCAATGAAACGGGTTGTCATCACCGGCGCGGGCACGATCAACGCTTTGGGCCATTCGGTGCCCGACACGCTCGAGGCGATGCGCGAAGGTCGTTGCGGCATTTCCGAGCTTGAGTTCCGCGATGTCGAACGGCTGGCCATCAAGATCGGCGGGCAAGTGCGCGGGTTCGAGGCCGAGGGCCGTTTCAACCGACAGCAGATGTCGCTGTACGATCGCTTTACCCAGTTCACCTTGACCGCCGCGAAGGAGGCGATCGATCAGGCCGGCCTCACGTTTCATGGTGATCTGGCCGCGCGGTCGGGCGTGGTTCTGGGAACGGCCGGGGGCGGCGTCTCGACCTGGGATGACAACTATCGCTCGGTCTATGAAGACGGCAAGAACCGGGTGCATCCCTTCGTGGTGCCCAAGTTGATGAACAATGCCGCGGCCAGCCATGTGTCGATGGAGCACAACCTGAAAGGCCCCAGCTTTACCGTTTCGACGGCCTGTGCCTCGTCGAACCACGCGATGGCGCTGGCCTTTCAGATGGTGCGCAGCGGGGCGGCGCCGGTGATGATTACCGGCGGCTCGGAATCCATGTTGTGTTTTGGCGGCGTCAAGGCCTGGGAAGGGCTGCGCGTGATGTCCAAGGACGCCTGCCGCCCGTTCAGCGCCAACCGCAATGGCATGGTTCAGGGCGAAGGGGCAGGCGTTTTCGTGTTCGAGGAATACGAACACGCCCGCGCCCGAGGCGCCGAGATCCTATGCGAGGTCGCGGGCTTTGCCATGACGTCGGATGCCTCAGACATCGTGATGCCCAGCAAGCAGGGTGCGGCGCGCGCCATGGCCGGGGCCTTGAAGGATGCCGGGCTGAATGCCAGCGATGTCGGCTACATCAACGCGCATGGCACCGGAACCGCCGCCAATGACAAGACCGAATGTGCCGCGGTGGCAGATGTATTCGGCCCGCATGCCGACGAGCTTATGATCTCGTCGACCAAATCCATGCACGGGCACCTGATCGGCGGCACCGGGGCGGTGGAACTGCTGGCCTGCATCATGGCGCTGCGCGATGGGATTATCGCGCCCACGATCGGCTATGAAGAGCCCGACCCGGAATGCGCCCTGGACGTGGTGCCGAACGAGGCGCGCGAGGCCAAGGTCGATGTTGCATTAAGCAATGCGTTTGCCTTTGGCGGGCTGAACGCGGTGCTGGCCCTCAAGCGGATATGAAAAAGCCGCCCCAACGGCGGCTTTTCCAACCCAAGCGTGCCCGGATCAGTTCTGGTTGACCGGCAGGCCGTCGTAGGCCGAGGTGAAACCCGACAGCGACATGTCCATGTTGACGATCTGATCCGGCGCACGGGCCGGAACCAGCGACAGAACGGCCTTCGACCCGGCCTTCATCGCGTCGATGTCGCCTTGCGTCAGCCCCAGCTGCGCCACGCAGCCGACCGGAACGCAGTGGTGATAATTGTACAGTTTGCGCGGTGCGCCATCGACCGAAATCGCCAACTGCGCCTGCAGAAGGGTCTCCAGCGGCACGATGACATTCGCCCAGGCGACGGCGGCACCGCCTTCAGGCAGCTTGCCGATGGTGATCTCGGCGATCGGTTCGCCCTGAGGGCCGTTCAGGATCTGGACCATGGCGCAGGGGTCATTGCCGTCCTGCGCCTTGATGCAGGACACCTCCCAGTCGCCGGACTTTTCCTTGATGTACTGCTCGCCCACCCGCGGACCGGAGTCGCCCAGATCCAGCTCCGAGCCGACGGGGGCCGGGGTTTCCGTCTCGCTTGATGCCTCCTGTGCCAGCGCCGAACCGGTCAGGGCGACACTCGTCAACAGCAAGAGTGGAAGAAGTTTCTTGATCATGTCTGCCTCATGGTGCTCAAACAGCGTTTGCCTTCGTCTAGCATTTGACACGGGCGCTGTCAGGCGGAAAACTCGTCCGGCGGCGCAGGCCAAACGGATTTCCGCCGATCGGTACAGGTATGGTCATCAACGGAAAAGGGAGCCGTTAACGCGGCTCCCTTCGATCAATGTATCTCCCCGTCGGACTGGCCGACTTAGTTATGACAGAACGTTACGAGAGGCGACCTCAGCGGTCAACAGCTATCGTCAAATTTTAATGTACGATCAGGCAGAAAACGGAAATTCAAAGAAAAAGGGCTGTGCCCGAAGGCACAGCCAGTCGACAGGGAGGAAGTTTGCGCCCTTCAAGACGCAAATCGACTATGGCAGGTAAAGGTTAAGTTTGTATGGTGACATCAGATCGGTGAATTTCGAGGCAGAGTAGGCATGACGGACAAGATTTTTGTAGGCGGTGGCGGCAAGGACTATGCTCATCCCCAAGGATTGAACTTGAAATACGCAAACCGCCACGGGCTGATTGCCGGAGCCACAGGCACCGGGAAGACGGTGACGTTGCAAATCCTGGCCGAGGGTTTTTCGGAAGCGGGGGTTCCGGTCTTTCTGGCTGACGTGAAAGGCGATCTGTCGGGCCTGGCCAAACCGGGTAGCGAAACACACAAACTGCACGATGCCTTCATGTCGCGGGCGCGGACGATCGGGTTCAGCGACTATCACTATGCGGCTTGTCCGGTCACCTTCTGGGATTTGTTCGGTGAACAGGGGCATCCCGTACGCACGACCGTGACCGAGATGGGGCCGCTCCTGCTCTCGCGTCTGCTGGAGTTGTCCGAAGCCCAGGAAGGCATACTCAACATTGCATTTCGCGTGGCCGACGAAGAGGGACTTCCATTGCTGGACCTCAAGGACCTGCAATCGCTTTTGGTCTGGATTGGAGAAAATCGGGCGCAACTCTCGCTGCGCTATGGCAATGTTTCGACGGCGTCGATCGGCGCGATCCAACGCCGGTTGTTGGTACTTGAAAACCAAGGAGGCAACAATCTTTTTGGTGAGCCTGCCCTTGAATTGGCCGACTTGATGCGGACAGACGACGCTGGACGCGGCATGGTAAACATCCTTGCTTCGGACAAGCTTATGGGGTCTCCGCGCCTGTATGCGACCTTCCTGCTGTGGCTGCTGAGTGAACTATTCGAAGAATTGCCCGAAGTCGGTGACCCGGACAAACCCAAGCTGGTGTTCTTCTTTGACGAGGCGCACTTGCTGTTCGACGATGCACCCAAGGTCTTGGTCGACAAGGTGGAACAGGTTGCCCGCCTGATCCGATCCAAGGGGGTGGGGGTGTATTTCATCTCGCAGAACCCCGCGGACATTCCCGAGGACATTCTTGGACAGTTGGGCAACCGTGTGCAGCATGCCCTGCGCGCCTTTACCGCGCGGGATCGAAGGAACCTGCGTCTGGCGGCTGAAACCTACCGCGAAAACCCTGCCTTCGACACCGAGACGGCGATCCGCGAAGTTGGCGTGGGAGAGGCGCTGACCTCGATGCTGGAAAAGAAAGGGGTTCCGGGAATGGTTGAGCGTACCCTGATCCGTCCACCCGGATCCCAACTTGGTCCGATCACGACGGCCGAACGTCAGGATGTCATGTCCGCTTCGCCGATGGCCGGAAAATACGACACGCTGCTTGATCGAAACTCTGCGTTCGAAATCCTGCGGGCTCGGGCCGAAGAGGCCGCGCAGGAGGCCGAAGCCGCGGAACGCGCCGAAGAGATCGAACGGCATACGCCAGCCGAGCGGGAATATTCATCGGCCCGCCGCTACAGCGGTACGCGTGTCGGGCGGTCGACTTCTCGAACCACCAAACGCAAAGACACCTTTGCCAGCGCAATGAGCGACGCCGTCATCAAAGAGCTGAAAGGCACCACGGGGCGCCGAATCGTAAGGGGCATCCTCGGCGGACTGTTCCGCAATCGTTGATGGCCAAGGGCCCTGCCAGCCGACCTGGCAGGGTGCCGGATATCACCGTTGAACGCGCCGCTGACCTTCCTGCTGGCAATAGGCATCGGCCTCGGGGACAGACATCTTTGTCGCCGGAAAATCGATGGCACGGTCCCAATCGACCCGGTCCTGTCGATACAGCTGACAGGTTACGATTCCCTTGGGAGTTTGGACCTTGACGGGCGTCGTCTCCAATTCACGGGGCGAGGGAATGCATCCCGTCATTACGGTAAGGACCGGAAGAAGAATGGTCGCTTTGACGATCGAAGTTTTCATGTGTTTATCGCTATTCTGTTCGTGGTTCTGGAGCTGTTCCGTTTTTCCGGGTTTGGTGCTGGATTGATTCAGGGTACAGTCTGCGACCTGCGTCACACCGGTTTCCGAATTTCAGACTGGTCTATTGAGTTTTTCTTACGGAATCAACAAGCCGCGCGATGTATTCCGCGCGGTTTGTTCGTTGGCGTTCTTTTTGCCGTCATTTCTCGGGGATCAGCCCCCTTGGGCTGAATCTGAGAACAATCAGCAGGATCAGGCCCATCGTGAACAGGCGCATATGGGCCGCACTGTCCAGAAGATGCGTCTTTATCGCGCTGTCGTCCGGCATGCCGGCGGTGATCAGATCCATCAGCCACAATCCGATCGGCTCAACCTGAACCCACAGGAACCAGATCAG
The DNA here is from genome assembly GCA_000161775.1 of Ruegeria lacuscaerulensis ITI-1157. GTDB lineage: Bacteria > Pseudomonadota > Alphaproteobacteria > Rhodobacterales > Rhodobacteraceae > Ruegeria > Ruegeria lacuscaerulensis. The sequence goes on along the minus strand of GG704596.1, from coordinate 2,705,286 downwards.
AAACGCCCCCAGAACCGAGCCGAAATTGTTGCCCGAGCCACCGACGATCACCATCACCCACACCAGGAATGTAAACCGCAACGGCTGATAGGCGCTGGGGGTCAGCTGCCCATCCAGCGTGGTCATCATCGCTCCGGCAATACCACAGATGGCCGAGCCCAGCACGAAGATCTGCAGGTGGCGACGCGTAACGTCCTTGCCCATGGCCTCGGCCGCGACCTCGTTGTCGCGGATGGCCCGCATCATGCGCCCCCATGGGCTCTTGAGCGCCATCTGCGCCATCCACAGCAGGACCAGGAGCACGACGAGAAACAGGAAGGCATAGCCGGTCTTGACCCACAGCGTCGATGCGGTGACCGGGTCCAGGCCCAGACCCGCGGCACGTTCGACGAAAGACGGATCGCTTTGCAGGTCGATCTCATAGCCCACGAACGGGGTGGGGCGGGGGATGCCGTAGACGTTCTTGACGCCGCGCGCCAGCCAGTCCTCGTTCTTCATTATGGCAATGATGATTTCGGCGATGCCCAGCGTGGCAATGGCCAGGTAATCCGAACGCAGCCCAAGGGCCGTCTTGCCGATCAGCCAAGCGGCTCCGGCGGCCAGAAGGCCACCGGCGGGCCAGGCCAGAAGAACCGGCAGGTTCAGGCCGCCGATATTGCCGGCGACCGCAGGATCGATCGCCTCGACGGCTGCGACGCTGGGGTCGAACACGGCGCGATACACGAAGAACCCGACGACGAGGATCGCGATGATCGCCAGCGTCTGGGTGCGCCCCTTGGGCAGTTTCCTGGCCGCCATGACCGCCGCAACCACTGTGGCCGCGCCCAGCAGAAGCGCAAGCACGATCCCGTACCCGCCGGCGGACCAGGCTCCGGGCGTCGGCGGGGTCGAGACCAGCACCACCGCCAGCCCGCCCAAAGCGACAAAGCCCATGACGCCGACGTTGAACAGGCCGGCAAAGCCCCATTGCAGGTTTACTCCGATCGCCATGATGGCCGAGATCAGGCCCATGTTTATGATCAGGATCGCGGTATTCCAGCTCTGCATGAAACCCGTCACCAGGATCAGCCCGGCAACAACCGCAAACAGAAGCGTGTTCTTGACTGTGTCGCTCATACCGCTTTCCCCTGGAACAGGCCCGTGGGCTTGAACAGAAGCACGATCAGAAGAATGACGAAGCTGACCGCAAATTTGTAATCGGTTGACAGAAGCTGCACCAATCCCGATGGCTCGAGGCTGTCGGGCAAGAGATAGACCAGAACCTTTTTCCAAGCATAGGTGATGGTTACTTCGGAAAAGGCGATGATGAACCCGCCGGCGATGGCACCGATCGGGTTGCCAAGCCCGCCCACGATGGCCGAGGCGAAGATCGGCAGCAGCAACTGGAAGTAGACGAACGGCTTGAAGCTCTTGTCCAGACCGTAGAGAACTCCGGCCGTTGTGGCCAGCGCTGCGACGATGATCCAGGTGATCATCACCACGCGTTCGGGATTGATGCCGGACAGCAGGGCCAGATCTTCGTTGTCGGAATAGGCGCGCATCGATTTGCCGGTGCGGGTTTTGTTCAGGAACCAGAACAGCAGCGCCACCGCCACGATGGCCACGATCACGGTGATCCCTTGCGAGGTCTTGATGGCAAGACCTTCGTCCAAGCCGGTCAAAGCCTTGAAATCCCGCGCCGAGATCACAAAGCGCGCGCCATCAGAAAACCGCTGGTCATCGGGGCCGATGATGAAGCGTACCAACCCGTTCATGATGAACATGACGCCCATGGAAACGATTACCAGAATGACCGGTTTGGCTTTCTGGTCCCGGTAGAAGCGATAGACCAGCCTGTCGGTGATCAGCACCAGCGCGATGCAGCCCAGAATGGCAAAGGGCAGGGCCAGCAGCGCAGTCGGCAGGGGGCCGAACGTGATCCCGGCGGCCTGCAGCCCCCAGGTGACCAGCACGGCAATCATCGCGCCAAAGGCCATCGTGTCGCCATGGGCAAAGTTGGAAAACCGCAGGATGCCGTAGATCAGGGTGACCCCCAGCGCCCCCAGCGCCAACTGGCTGCCATAGGCAACAGCGGGCACGATCACAAAGTTCGCAAGCGCAACAAGCGCGTTCAGTAGATCCATTATGTTTTTCTCACTGTCCGGGTGCGGCTTTATGGCATGATGGCTGCGAAAAACTCAATAATTCTTCCCTGTTTTTTGCGCGTTTGAAGCCAGATTCAGCACGAAAAAATGCGGCTGGTGTCAGCCTGAGAGTCAAACAGCCGACAGCGGCGGTTGCTGGTTGGACCGACGACTGGCTGCCGTCGTCGGCCACACCGGGATTCGATGGATCAGCTTTCGGTTTCCGTGCACTGACCGCGGTCATTGCGCAGGGTCGGGCGGCGCACTGAAAGGCTGTAGGTCAGGTCGGGTTGCTCGACAAAAAAGCTCATGACATTCTGATCGTTGGCCAGAATGAAAGTCAGGTTGTTCAAGCCCGGAAAAACCTGGGCTTCACCGGTTTTGTCCTTGAATGAAACCGTGCCTTTCGTGCCGATGCCCGAATGCGTCAACCGGTATTCCTCACCGTCCACCTCGGAAATACAGACGAAAGCCCGTTCTTGAGCCACGGCCGCCGAGGCCAGTTGCGCCATCAATCCGGTGATGATCCACTTCTTCATTAATTTCCCCTTGAGTGTGAAACCCCGGAACGGGTCTCGAATTGCGTTTCGCGCGCAGCGATATTTTCAAATTGTGACCGCATCAAAGCAACGGAATGACATTCGGGGCGGACCGCCAAATTTGCTCAAAAGTCGGACTGCTGACAAAAAAGACATCTTGCTCCAATGCCATACCGTTCTTTTCGAACCTGGAAACCAACAAGGGTAACTTTGGCATTCCATGTTCTGGGCACCAAATCTCCCCTTTCTCCCAGCGCAAGAAAACGGGCGGGAATCCCCGCCCGGATATTCTCAGCCCCGGTTTGGGAAAACGGCTTTTAACCGCCCAAAAACGATTTTCGGACTTCTTCGTCGGCCAACAGTTCCTTGCCTGTGCCGGAATAGGCATTGCGCCCCTGAACCAGCACATAGCCCTTGTCGGCAATCTCGAGTGCCTGGCGGGCGTTCTGTTCCACCATCAGGATCGGCAGGCCGGTGCGGGATACTTCGATGATCCGGTCGAAAAGCTCGTCCATCACGATTGGCGAGACACCCGCCGTGGGTTCATCCAGCATCAGCACCTTGGGCTTGGTCATCAGTGCGCGGCCCACGGCCACCTGTTGCCGCTGCCCGCCCGACAGCTCACCCGCGGGCTGGTTGCGCTTGTCCCGCAGGATCGGGAACAGATCAAACACCTGCTCCATCGTCTCCGAGAAGTCGTCGGTGCGGATGAAGGCCCCCATTTCAAGGTTTTCCTGAACCGTCATCGAGGTGAAGATGTTCGAGGTCTGAGGCACGAAGCCCATGCCCTTTACCACCCGGTCCTGCGGGCTGAGGTTGGTGATGTCTTCGCCATCAAGCCGGACGGAACCGGCGCGCAGGTCCAGCATCCCGAACACCGCCTTCATCGCGGTGGATTTGCCGGCGCCGTTGGGGCCGACGATTACGGCGATCTCGCCCTTGTCCACCGAAATGGTGCAATCGTGCAGGATGTCGGGGCCCTTGCCATAGCCGCCGGTCATGCTGTCGCCGATCAGGAAGGGGCCGCCGCCCACATATTCGGTCTTGCCGCTGACGCGGTGCGCCGGGGTCATGGTGCCCATGCCGCGGGTATTGGTGATCGAGGCGTCGTTGTTGCCCTTGTCGTCCTGGTAGGGGTTGTCGCTCATGCCCCGGCCTCCAGCTTGTCCTTGTTCTTCAGGCCGGTGCCCAGATAGGCCTCGATGACGTGTTCGTTGGCCTTGATCTCGTCCAGCGTGCCTTGCGCCAGAACCTTGCCCTCGGCCATGCAGATCACCGGATCGCAGATCTTGCCGATGAAATCCATGTCATGCTCGATCACGACGAAGGTATAGCCTCGCTCTTTGTTCAGACGCAGGATCGTGTCGGCGATGGTCATCAGCAGGGTGCGGTTCACGCCGGCGCCGACCTCGTCCAGGAACACGATCTTGGCGTCCACCATCATCGTGCGGCCCAGCTCCAGCAGCTTCTTCTGGCCGCCCGAGACCTGACCGGCCTTGTGATCGGCCAGGTGTTCGATGGTCAGGAATTCCAGCACCTCGTCGGCCTTGGCGCGCAGGGCGCGCTCCTCGTCGGCGATCCGCTTGCGGCCGAACCAGGTATTCCACAGCGATTCCCCGGACTGGTTACCCGGCACCATCATCAGGTTTTCCCGGCAGGTCATCGACGAAAACTCGTGCGCGATCTGGAAGGTGCGCAGCAGGCCCTTGTGGAACAGCTCGTGCGGGGGCAGGCCGGTGATATCCTCGCCATCCATCCAGACCTTGCCGCTGGTCGGTGGCAAAACACCCGCGATAACGTTGAAAAGAGTGGTTTTTCCAGCTCCGTTCGGGCCGATCAGGCCGGTAATCGAGCCTTTTTCGATTTCCAGCGACGCCCCGTCCACCGCATGGAAACCGCCGAAATGCTTGTGCACGTCCTCGACGACGATCATGTGTTCCCCTGTCCGCGGCATACGCGGCTCTTCCTGTTGCCCCATTCCCGAAAGGGTGGCGCCTTTTGTCATTGAAACAGCCCGGACACAAGGCCCGGGCTGTCTGATCTCATGTGGTCGTCCGACCGATCAACGGAACTTGACGGTCACGTTCTTGCCGTCCTGAACCTCGATCTCGCGGTACGAGCCAGCGCTTTCACCCGGTCCGATCAGCTCGACGCCCGAGGCGCCGACATAGTCGATGTCCTGACCAGCGGCCAACAGTTCCAGACCCTTGGCCAGTTCACCCGGATAGATCTTCTCGCCGGGGGCGTTGGCAACCTCCATCACCTTGCCGGCATAGTCGGCCGGATTGGTCGAGCCCGCGGCCTGCATCGCCAGCATGAACAGCGCGGCGGCGTCATAGCTTTCGGGCGAGTAGGGCGACGACCCGTCGAAACCCGCGGCTTCGGCCATGGCGAAATACTTCTCGGCGCCTTCACCGCCCGAACCGGCGATCTGACCGAACGAGCCGTTCAGGTCGGGGCCGACATTGGCGGGCAACGAGTCACCGATCATGCCGCCGGGCAGGCCGAACGTGTCGAACGCGCCGCTGTCCAGCGCCGACTGGATGATGCCCAGACCACCCTGGTCGAGATACCCGGCAACCACCAGGATGTCGCCACCGGCCGAGGCCAACGCACCAACTTCCGCCGAGTAGTCGGCCTTGCCGTCCTCGTGCGCGGCGACGATGGTCACTTCACCACCCGCTGCCTCGAACGACGACTTGATCGCGTCGGCCAGACCTTTGCCATAGTCGTTGTTGGTATAGGTCAGGGCGATCGAGTTGATGCCGCGCTCTTTCAGGATGTCGGCCATCACCTGACCTTCGCGCGCATCCGACGGGGCGGTGCGGAAGAACAGGCCGTTGTCCTCCATGGTTGACAGGCCCGGCGAGGTGGCCGAGGGCGAGATCATGACCATGCCGTTCGGAATGGCGACGTTCTGCAGAACGGCGCCGGTCACGCCCGAGCAGTCGCCGCCGATGATGCCGGCCACGCCATCCGCGATCAGGCGTTCACCGTTCGAGGTGGCCAGACCGTTGTCGATACAGCCGGTATCGGCGCGCATCGGGGTGACGGTGGATCCATCCAGCAGCTTGCCGGACTCGGACACTTCGGCGATTGCCAGTTCAGCGCCCGCGCCCATGGCCGGGGCCAGCGATTCAATCGGTCCGGTGAAGCCCAGCAGAATGCCCAGTTTCACGTCGTCGGCCATTGCGGCACCAGCCAGCAATGCAGTTGCTGCAGTTGCAGTAAGCAGCTTTTTCATAAGGTTACTCCCTGTTTGGAACGATGTCGTTCTGGCCCGACCCTAGGCAAGCTGTCGGAAAAAGAAAAGTCCTAACGAAGATGTGCTTTTGCTTGCGTTAACACTATTTGATTCGATGGGCTTGGCATGGGCCATCGCCCGACACGGCAGCATGTGAGGCTTCATCATGACCCGGATATTCGCGATTCTCTGGCTGATGGCATCGGCTGTGGCGGCGTGGGCGGACAGCTTGCAAACATCGCTCGGCCCCGTGACGGCAACCCGGATGCTGGGCGGGCTGGACACGCCCTGGGCCATCGGACTGCTGCCCGACGGCAGCTTTCTGGTGACGGAACGTGACGGCGACCTGCTACTGGCCCGCGATGGTCGGGCCCAGCCTGTGCGGGGCGTGCCGGGGGTTGCAGCGCGGGGGCAGGGCGGGTTGCTGGACGTAACCGTGGCCCGCGACTTCGAGACCAGCCGCGAGATTTTTCTGACCTTCTCCAAACCGCAACCGGGCGGGGCCGGAACCGCGCTTGCCGTGGCACGCCTGTCAAACGACGGCCGCCGTCTGACCAACCTGCGCGTGATCTTCGAGGCCATACCCGGCGGCTCGGGCGGGCGGCATTTCGGGTCGCGCGTCGTCGAAGCGGCAGACGGCACCCTGTTCGTGACACTGGGCGACCGCGGAGACCGGCCCGGCGCGCAGGACCTGACGACCCACATGGGGACGGTCGTGCGCGTCAATCGGGATGGCTCGGTCCCGGCTGACAACCCCTTCGTCGGGCAGGCCGGTGCCCGCCCCGAGATCTGGTCGTACGGCCATCGCAACCCGCAAGGCGCCGACATCGATGCGCGCGGCCGCTTGTGGGTTTCCGAACATGGCGCCAAAGGCGGCGACGAGGTGAACCTTGTCAAACCCGGTGCCAACTACGGCTGGCCGGTGATTTCCTATGGCACCCATTATTCAGGGGACAAGATCGGCGAGGGTACCAGCAAACCCGGCATGGAGCAGCCGCGCCTTTACTGGGACCCGTCCATCGCGCCTTCGGGGTTGATGGTCTATTCGGGCGAGATGTTTCCTGAATGGAGGGGTGACATTTTTGTGGGCTCGCTGAAATTCGACTATATCGCCCGGCTGGCCGGAAACCCGCTGCGCGAGGTCGAGCAGATCAAGGGCCCTCAGACCGAGCGGGTCCGTGACATCGTGCAAGCCCCCGACGGGGCGATCTGGTTCATCTCGGTCGGGCAGGGCGCAGTTTACAGGTTCGCCAGATCATCCTAGAAGTGTCTGGATACACTTGATAGAAGATTGAAGTGTTCCATATTCTCTCAGCGATAGTCTTGTGCCTTTTGGCGCTTCCCGCCGCGGCCGACGAGGTTTTCCCGACCTTTGCCGATTATGAAACTTTCGTCGACACCAAGATAAAGAACCGCGAGTTCTCGAATGTCATCAGCCGGTTGGGCGGCGCGAATGAATACACGCCCCAACAGTTGGCTGCTGCGCAGGGTCAGCTGCGCAACGTCGTTCCATACTACCTGACCAATGCCGACGTGGCCAAACGGGTCGAACTTGAGAGCGGTTTTGCGCAGGAAATGCGGATCTACTGGAACGACAAGAACAGCTATCTCTTTTACTAGGCTCTTCTGCATCAACGCGACGACGGCGTGATGGTTCTGCAGTTCAGCATCAACACCAGCGCCGAGCCCATTCTGGGGAAGTTCTAGGCGTCAGATCGACAGCCGCCCGCTCTGCGTCCCGCGCTCGCGATAGGGCGTGGTGTTGTAATGCGCACGGTAGCATTTCGAGAAATGGCTGGGGCTGGCAAAACCGCAGGCCAAGGCCACGTTGATCACGCTCATGTCGGTCTGCATCAGCAGGTTGCGCGCCTTGTGCAGCCGCAACTCCATGTAATAGCGCTTGGGGGATCGGCTCAGGTACCGCCGGAACAGCCGCTCGAGCTGGCGGGTGGACATGCCGACCTCCTTGGCCAGGATCGAGGGCGAGATCGGCTCCTCGATGTTCTTCTCCATCATCAGGATGACCTGGCTCAGCTTGGGGTGGCGCACGCCGATCCGTGTGGGCGTCGACAGGCGCTGAGTGTCCTGGTCGGTGCGGATCGAGGAATAGATCATCTGGTCGGCCACCGCATTGGCCAATTCCTCGCCGTAATCATCGGCGATCAGCTTCAGCATCAAGTCGATCGACGAGGTACCGCCCGCCGTGGTCATCCGGTTGCCATCGATCAGGAAGACCGATTTGGTCAATTCGACCTCATCGAATTCCTCGGCGAAACTGTCGGCGTTTTCCCAGTGGATCGTGGCGCGTTTGCCATCCAGCAGACCGGCCTTGGCCAGGGTATAGGCGGCGGTGCACAAACCGCCGATCCGAAGCCCCTTGCGGGACTCGCGGCGCAGCCAGCTCAACACCTTCTTGGTGGTGGCGGCCTGCACATCGACCCCGCCGCAGACGATGATCACGTCGTCGCGCTGCAACTCGTCCAGATCGCGATCCAGCTGGAACGTGGTACCGGCCGAGCATTGAACGGTCTCGCCGCCTTCGCCGGCCAGCGTCCAGGTATAGATCTGCCGGTCCGCCATGCGGTTCGCGATGCGCAGGCTGTCCAGCGCCGAGGCAAACGACAGCAATGAAAACTTGTCCAGCAGAACAAAAACGAAATTGCGCGGCTTCGCCGCGTCCGTGTCCACGGTGACAACTTGGCGTTGCTCTTGCATGGCGAACTGTCCTTGATTCGGCGGGCCGAGGCATGGGGCCTGCGGCGAACTTGATCGCCACCATGCTCAAAGCTTGTTTCCGACGTCAAGAGGCGCAAATCGGTTATGGTCTCTGGTTCTCGGATTTTGTATAGAGGCCACCTGAAATACATCAGCGGAGATCAAAGCTATGACCGAGTGGCAAAAAACGAACTGGCGCAGCAAGCCGCGGGTTCAGATGCCAGACTATACCGACAAGGCCGCCTTGGCCAAGGTCGAGGCCAAGCTTTCGCAGTATCCCCCGCTGGTCTTTGCAGGCGAGGCGCGGCGCCTCAAGCAACATCTGGGTGCCGCCGGTCGCGGCGAGGCCTTTTTGCTGCAGGGTGGGGATTGCGCCGAAAGCTTCGACCAGTTCAGCGCCGATGCGATCCGTGACACCTTCAAGGTGATGCTGCAGATGGCGATGGTGCTGACCTATGGCGCCAAGGTTCCGGTGATCAAGGTGGGCCGCATGGCCGGCCAGTTCGCCAAGCCCCGCAGCGCCCCGACCGAGGTGATCGACGGGGTCGAGCTGCCCAGCTATCGCGGTGACATCATCAACGAGTTGGCCTTCACTCCCGAGGCGCGCGAGCCCCGCCCCGAGAAGATGTTGCAGGCCTATACCCAGGCTGCGGCCACGCTGAACCTGCTGCGTGCGTTCTCGACCGGTGGTTTCGCCGACATGAGCCGCGTGCATTCCTGGACGCTGGGGTTCACCGACGAACAGGATGTGCAGAAATACTCCGAAGTCGCCGACCGCATTCAGGACACGATCGACTTCATGAAGGCCGCCGGCATCACCGCCGACACCACCCATGAATTCTCGACCGTCGAGTTTTACACCAGCCACGAAGGGCTGTTGCTGGAATACGAAGAGGCGCTGACGCGATTGGATTCGACCTCGGGCAAATGGCTGGCCGGCTCGGGCCACATGATCTGGATCGGCGACCGCACCCGTCAGCCCGACGGCGCGCATGTCGAGTTCTGCCGCGGCGTGCTGAACCCGATCGGCCTGAAATGCGGCCCGACCACCACGGCCGAGGACCTCAAGGTTCTGATGTCCAAGCTGAACCCGGACAACGAAGAAGGCCGCCTGACCCTGATCGCGCGCTTCGGCGCGGGCAAGGCGGGCGAGCACCTGCCGCGTCTGATCAAGGCCGTCAAGGAAGAGGGCGCCAAGGTGACCTGGGTCTGCGACCCGATGCACGGCAACACGATCAAGTCGGCCACCGGTTACAAGACCCGGCCGTTCGACTCGGTTCTGCGCGAGGTGCGGGATTTCTTCGGCGTGCACCAGGCCGAAGGAACGATCCCCGGCGGCGTGCATTTCGAAATGACCGGCCTGGACGTGACCGAATGCACCGGCGGCGTCCGCGCCGTCAGTGAAGAGGATCTGTCGGACCGTTACCACACCGCCTGCGATCCGCGTCTGAACGCGTCGCAGTCGCTGGAGCTGGCCTTCCTGGTGGCGGAAGAGCTGACCAACCTGCGCCGCGACCGCAAGAAGCGCGAAGCCAGCTGAACGTTTCGGAACTGAAACGAAAACGGCGGGCCCTTGCCCGCCGTTTTTCATTCAATCGTCTCGGGAATAGACCAGCTTCAGATGCCGGGCCGGGCGTTTGAACTCGGCCTGCTCCTCGGCGAAACCGGCATTCAGCTCGGGTTTGTCGACCTGCCGCTGAATCGCGACCAAGGGGCGAACACTGCTGCTTTGGATGGTGAAGCGCCGCGGTGTTGCGCCGATTGCGCCGTCACTGACCATAACGCCCAGAACCCGGCTGATATCACCCAGATCGCTGCGCAGCGGCAACAGGATCACGCGCGCCTCGAGCCGGACGCGCCCCAGCTTGCCCTTCGACACGAGGCTCAGCTCGCAGATAGCGGGGTCCGAAAACACTTTTTCAAGCTCTTCGGTGATCTGGCCCCGCGACGAGGGTTCGAAGAACGCCGTCAAGGGCATGCCGCGCACCTCCATGCCGGCGATCTTGCTCAGATGGCTTCCGGCCAGCCGGAACCGAGCCAAACCGGGCGCGATGCGTTCCAGGATGAACGTGTATTCCAAGATGTTTTCCAGGCCGCGCGGATCGATCTGCGATCGCCGCGGGACCCCATCGTCGCCCAGCAGCGCAGTCCAATAAGCTTCGGCCTGACGGATCGGGGACAGACTGCGCCCACTGTCAAAGCGGTCCATTGCGATGATCTTTCCAAGTTTCGGCCCGGAACCGTTCCCGAAGAAGGTTTTCATTTCAGCACCTCGCGTCGACTGGCCGTTCTGTGATCTGTTGCGGCGCCTGCGCCGAGTGCAACCGACCTGTCCTTGTGGCTGACAGATTGACACGGGTTTGTTTAAAATTGGAGCAAATCTTTAACGAATGGTTAACTTGTCAAGATGAAGTGCCCCATAAGCAAACTCTTGCCCTGACCGGCGCGATGGCATTAGGTGCACCCACGCCGCGTCACGCAACGTTTGGAAAGGGCAGGCATGATCAAATCCATGACCGGTTTCGCATCGGGAAAGGGCAGCTTGGGTCCGCACGGCTGGACATGGGAACTGCGCGCGGTGAACGGCAAGGGACTGGACATGCGCCTGCGGGTCCCCGATTGGTTGATCGGGCTCGAGGCGGCTTTGCGGGCCGAACTGTCGCGCATGATCGGCCGCGGCAACGTGACGTTGACGCTGAGGATCACGCGCGAGGACTCGGCAACCGAACTGACACTGAACGAGCCGGTGATGCGCGCGGCGCTGGCGGCTGTGGCCCGGGCCGAGGAACTTGCAGCGCATCAAGGGGTTTCTCTGGCTCCGACCAAGGCCGGAGACCTGCTGTCGCTGAAGGGAATGCTCGAGGCCGGAGCCGAAGATGACGACCCGGGCCCGCTGGTCGAGGCGTTGAAGGCTGAATTCAGCAAATTGCTTGCCGATTTCATCGCGATGCGCCAAGCCGAGGGGCAGGCCCTGGCAGACGTTCTTTCGCAGCAGTTGGACCAGATCGAGGCGCTGACGGCTCGGGCTGCGCAACTGGCTGAACAGCGCCGCGAGGCAATGTCGGACAGTTTGCGCCAAAACCTGGCGCGTGTGCTGGACAACGCGCAGGGCGCCGACCCGGACCGGGTGGCTCAGGAGCTGGCGCTGATTGCCGTGAAATCGGACGTCACCGAAGAGATCGACCGCCTGACTGCCCATGTCGCCGCGGCCCGCGACCTGTTGGGGCAGGACGGCCCGGTCGGACGCAAGCTGGATTTCCTGATGCAGGAATTCAACCGCGAGGCAAATACGCTGTGCTCCAAGTCGCAGAACTCGGAGTTGACCGCTGTCGGGCTGGAGTTGAAGGCGGTGATCGACCAGTTGCGCGAACAGGTACAAAACGTTGAATAGACAAGGACAATCACAGATGGCGGATCGCCGGGGCCTTCTCATCATTCTGTCATCGCCTTCGGGCGCGGGTAAATCGACGCTGGCCCATCGGCTGATGAACTGGGATCCCGAACTTCAGTTCTCGGTCTCGGCCACGACGCGCAAACCGCGCCCGGGCGAGGAACACGGGAAGGACTACTACTTTCTTTCCGAAGACGAGTTCCGCCAGCAGGTCGCCAGTGGGCAGATGTTGGAACACGCGCATGTCTTCGGCAATTTCTACGGCTCGCCCGCCGGCCCCGTGCGCACGGCGATCCAGAGCGGCCGCGATGTTCTGTTCGACGTGGACTGGCAGGGCGAGGTGCAGATCCGCAACTCGGAACTGGGCAAGCACGCGCTGTCGATCTTCATCCTGCCGCCCTCGATCAAGGAACTGCGCCGCAGGCTTGAAACACGAGGGCAGGACGCGCCCGAGGTGATCGCCAAGCGCATGATGAAAAGCTGGGACGAGATCAGCCACTGGGGCTATTACGACTATGTCCTGATCAACGACGATCTGGATGCGACCGAGGACAAGCTGAAAACCATCGTCAGCGCCGAGCGGATGCGGCGGATCCAGCAACCCAAACTGCAAGAGCATGTCCGCGCCCTGCAACAAGAATTCGAGAGCATGAAATGACGATCTATGCCCTGGGCGATGACGCCCCGCAAATCCACGAGGACACCTGGGTTGCCCCCGATGCCAACCTGATCGGCAAGGTGGTGCTGGAGCAGGGCGCCTCGGTCTGGTTCGGTTGCACGATCCGCGCCGACCACGAGGAGATCCGTGTGGGGCAGGGCAGCAATGTGCAGGAAAACTGCGTGATGCATATCGATGCCGGTTTCCCGCTGACCATCGGCAAAAACTGCACCATCGGCCACAAGGTCATGCTGCACGGGTGCACGATCGGCGACAACAGTCTGATCGGGATGGGGGCGATCGTGCTGAACGGGGCCAAAATCGGGCGCAATTGCCTGATCGGTGCCGGGGCCCTGATCACCGAGGGCAAAGAGATCCCGGACAATTCGCTGGTGATGGGGTCGCCCGGCAAGGTGGTGCGCCAACTGGATGCCGCAGCCGCGGAGCGCCTCACGCTCAGCGCGCTGCATTACCAGGACAATATGCGCAAATTCCGCGACAGCCTGAGACCCGTTTCGGCGGGCGTCTAGGCCTATGGGAAAGATCATGTCCCAAATGATGCTTTCCGAATTGATAGCGGCGCTTCCGCTTCCAGCCGTGGTGGTGGATGAACAAGAGCGGATCATCGGATCGAACGCCGACGCGCGGGTCTTGTTGGGGCGCAGCTTGGATAATCGTCACTTTGCAACCATCCTGCGGCAGCCCCAGGTGATCGAGGCGGTAGAACAGTGCCTTGCCACGAAGCGAGCGACCACGGCAAGGCATCTTGGCAATGATGGCGCCCAAGACACGACGTTCGAGGTAAGCTGCCGCTATGTGGCCGCTGTCGCCGCGGTTCTGGTGACGTTTCAGGATGTGACACATCTGGAACAGGCCCGCCAGATGCGCCGTGACTTCGTCGCAAATGTCAGCCACGAGCTGCGCACCCCTTTGACCGCCCTGATGGGCTTCATCGAGACGCTGCGCGGCCCGGCCAAGGGTGATCCCGAAGCCCATGACAGGTTTTTGCGGATCATGGCGGATGAGGCCAATCGGATGAACCGACTTGTCGGCGACCTGCTGTCCCTGAATCGCGTCGAAAGCGAAGAGCGCATACGCCCCAGAGAGAGGGTTGAACTGACCGAGCTGTTGAACGCGACCCTGAGCAGCTTGCGCCCCTTGGCGGACGGCGCCGGCGTGGTCCTGAGCTTGACCGTTCCGAGCTCGCCGGTCGAGCTTGTTGGTGACAACGATCAGCTGAGGCAGGTTTTTACCAACCTTGTTGAAAACGCGATCAAGTACGGCGGCAGCGGAGGCAAAGTCGATCTTATCGTCACCGAATCCGAGCGCGATGCCGCAATACGCGGTCCCGCCGTGCGGGTTCAGGTGATCGACAAGGGGCTGGGTATCGACCCGGTTCATCTGCCTCGCCTGACGGAACGGTTCTATCGTGCAGACAGCCACAGGTCCCGGGAACTGGGCGGAACGGGGCTTGGATTGGCCATCGTCAAGCACATCGTCAATCGCCATCGCGGCCGGTTGAGGGTCGAAAGCGAGCCCGGCAAAGGAGCCGTATTCACGGTTGTGCTGCCCGCGCGCGCGACAAACCACTCTGAGAGCGCCGGGACGACCACCTGACGCATGACGCCGGTCATTCCGTGACAAGCCTCAGGCGGCCTTGTCGTCGTTGGTCAAATGGCCCAGATTGCATCCAGGCCAGACATCCTGCGCCCCACCTGCAGAAGCAACGCCCGGACCGGCCGAAGACAGGAGAACAAAACATGAGTGAACAACACATCGCATCCGCCTTTGACCGTGATCTGGAAACTGTTCAAGCCCACATCATGAAGATGGGCGGGCTGGTCGAAGCCGCGATCAGTGGTGCCGCAAATTCTCTGGCTGCGCGCGACGAAGAGCTGGCCCTGCAGGTGCGACAGGGCGACAAGGCCATTGACGCGCTGGAAGACTTGATCAACGAAGAAGCTGCCCGCGTCATCGCGTTGCGCGCCCCAACTGCCGGCGACCTGCGCCTTGTTCTTTCGGTCCTCAAGGTCTCGGCCAACCTCGAGCGCATCGGGGATTATTCCAAGAACATCGCCAAACGCACCACGGTTCTGGTCGACTCGGGCCAGATTGGAAGCAGCACCACGGCGCTGCGGCGCATGGCGCGCGAGGTCGAGATCATGCTGCGCGACGCATTGGACGCTTATACCCAGCGCGATGAAGAGTTGGCGCAGGACGTGATCGATCGCGATCTGGAAGTTGACCAGATGTACAACGGACTGTTCCGTGAACTTCTGACATTCATGGCCGAAGACCCGCGCAACATCACGGCCTGCATGCATCTGCATTTCATCGCCAAGAACATCGAGCGCATGGGCGATCATGTGACGGCGATTGCCGAACAGGTCATCTACCTGGTCACCGGCGAACGCCCGAACGACGCACGCGCCAAGGCCGACACTACGTCGCAAATCGTTTGAAGGCGACGCGGTCAACGCGGCAAGGTCTCATCAGCCTGGGCCTGGGACGCCAGCCAGTGCCGGAATTCGCGCAATGACGGCTCATCGGATTTCGACTGCGGCCAGACCAGATAATAGGCGCCCATCGTTTCGACGGCACCGGAATAGGCCGCCACCAGACGCCCGGTCGCCAGGTCCTGCTCGATCAGATAGTTGGGCAGCAGCGCCACGCCCAACCCGTGCACGGCCGCCTGGCTGATTGTAGTGAACTGGTCATGGACGGTGCCGGGCAGGGGGCTTGGAGAGGTTACGCCCTGCTGCGCGAACCAGTCCTGCCAGGCGCGGGGCCGGGTCTGAATGTGCAGCAAGGGCAGTTTCAGCAACTCCGCCGCATTGCCGGGAGGGCCGGACGGCAACAGCGTGGGCGCACATACCGGCACGACACGCTCGACCTTCAGCAGCAGCCGCTCGGTTCCGGGCCAATCCGGTTCGCCGAAATGGATTGCTGCATCAAAGGGTTCAGTGGCAAAGTTGAACGGGCGCAGCCGGGTCGACATGTTGATCGTGATGTCGGGGTGCAGCCGCGCGAAATCGGGCAGGCGTGGCACCAACCAGCGCATTCCGAAGGTCGGAAGAATGGCCAGGTGCAGTGTCCCGCCCGCCGGCGTCACATGCAGCCGCAAAGATGCCTGCGCAATCTGGTTCAGGCTTTGACGGATCTCGGCCACATAGTCCTGTGCCGCCGGGGTCAGCGTCAGCCGTTTCCGGTCGCGTTGGATCAAGCGAACGCCCAGTTGCGCCTCGAGCGTCTGCAATTGCCGGCTGACCGCACTTTGGGTCAGGGACAGCTCGTCCGCGGCGGCCGAGGCCGAGCCGAGCCGATCCAGCGCCTCGAGCGCGCGCAGGGATGAGATCGACGGGAACAAGCGGCGTTTGGTTTCCATCCATGCGTTTTACTCATGAAACCTTGCGAATGTCTCGCTGTATTTTGCGCAAATTGCGGGGTAGGGTGCGGCAAACCGTGAAATTCGGAGCAAAGACATGAACGCCCCCGATACGAAACCGGCGCTGCGCGCCAAGGATGCACCCGATCTGGGCCGATTTGCCTGGGATGATCCGTTCCGCCTGAACGATCAACTGACCGAGGACGAACGGCTTGTGGCCGACAGCGCCCGTGCTTATGCGCAGGAAAAGCTGCAGCCTCGGGTCACGGCGGCGTTCCAGAACGAGGAAACCGACCCCGAAATCTTTCGCGAGATGGGCGAAATGGGCCTGCTGGGCACCACGATTCCCGAGGAATACGGCGGCATCGGCGCGGGCTATGTGACCTATGGCCTGGTCGCGCGCGAGGTCGAGCGTGTGGATTCCGGCTATCGTTCGATGATGTCGGTGCAAAGCTCGCTGGTGATGTATCCGATCTATGCCTATGGCAGCGAAGAACAGCGCCGCAAATACCTGCCCAAACTGGCCAGCGGCGAATGGATCGGCTGTTTCGGCCTGACCGAACCGGATGCCGGATCGGACCCCCCGGGATGAAGACCCGGGCCGAGATGTCGACGGCGGTTATCGGTTGACCGGCAGCAAGATGTGGATTTCGAACGCGCCGATCGCGGACGTGTTCGTCGTCTGGGCCAAGTCCGATGCGCATGACGGCAAGATCCGCGGTTTCGTGCTGGACAAGGGCACCAAGGGGCTCAGCGCGCCCAAGATCGAGAACAAGCTCAGCCTGCGCGCCTCGATCACCGGCGAGATCGTTCTGGATGGCGTCGAAGTCGGCGAGGACGCGCTGTTGCCGCATGTTCAGGGTCTCAAGGGGCCGTTCGGCTGTCTGAACCGCGCGCGCTATGGGATCAGCTGGGGCGTGATGGGCGCGGCCGAGTGCTGTTGGCACGCGGCACGGCAATACGGTCTGGACCGCAAACAGTTCAACCGTCCGCTGGCCCAGACGCAGCTGTTCCAGAAAAAGCTGGCCGACATGCAGACCGAGATCGCGTTGGGCCTGCAGGCCAGCCTTCGGGTTGGGCGCCTGATGGATCAGGCCGAGGCCGCGCCCGAGATGATCTCGATCATCAAGCGCAACAATTGCGGCAAGGCGCTGGACATCGCGCGCATGGCCCGCGACATGCATGGCGGCAACGGGATCTCGCTGGAATTCCAGGTGATCCGGCACATGGTCAATCTGGAAACCGTGAATACGTACGAAGGTACGCATGATGTCCACGCCTTGATCCTGGGGCGGGCACAAACCGGTTTGCAGGCCTTCTACTGATCTTACACGAATGTCGTGTAATCTGTATTATGGTAAATAACTGAAAAGCCAACGCCGCCACGTCCACGTTGGCGGCGTGTTTTCATGCTGTTACCGTCGATAGCGAAACCAATGAAGGCGGAACACGAAGATGGAATTGCAGGACAAGATCGCTGTCATCACCGGCGCGGCCCATGGTATCGGCAAAGGTTTGGCCGCGCGGTTCGCCCGTGAAGGTGCTCGGGTTATTTGCGCCGATATTGATCTGGATGGCGCCCAGACGGTTGCCAGCACCATTGGTGGTCATGCGATCCGATGCGACGTGGCCAATGAGGAAGACATCCGTGATCTGATCGACAACGTCGAGGCCTCGGTCGGCCCGATCGATTTGTTCTGTGCCAATGCCGGGATCCTGACCCTGGGCGGTCTGGACGTGCCCGACGACCACTGGGACCGGATCTGGAAAATCAATGTGATGTCGCATGTCTGGACGGCCCGCCTTCTGGTGCCGCGCATGGTCGCGCGCGGTGGCGGCTATATTCTGACGACCGCCTCGGCCGCCGGTCTGCTGAATCAGCCCGGTGCGGCACCCTATGGCGTGACCAAACACGCGGCCGTGGGTTTTGCCGAATGGCTGGCGCTGACCTATGGCGACAAGGGTCTCTGCGTATCGGTTCTTTGCCCCCAGGCGGTGCGCTCGGAAATGACCAGGGGATTCGAGGATTCGGTTGCCTCGATCGATGGAATGCTCGAACCCGAGGACGTGGCCCAGGCCTGCGTCGACGCCATCCGCGCCGAGACTTTTCTGGTGCTTCCGCATCCGCAGGTTCTGGACTACATGCGGCTGAAAACTGCCGATTATGACCGCTGGCTGAGCGGAATGCGGAAGCTAAATCAAAAGTTTGTCGGAGACATCTAACGTTTTTTCCGGGCGCGGCGCAGCAGACCTTCCTGCGCCACCGACGCCACCAGCGTACCGTCCTGCGCATAGATCGCACCGCGGTTGAAGCTGCGCCCCTGCCCCGTCCACGGCGCATCCATCGCGTACAGGTGCCAGTTCTGGAATTGCACCGGCGCGTGGAACCAGATCGCATGGTCCAGACTGGCGCCGTTGATCTCTCCGGTGAACCAACTCAGCCCATGCGGCCGCATCCCCGAGCTCAGCAGCGCCATGTCGGATGCATAGGCCAGCAGCAGATGCTGCGTGACGTGATCGGCCTGATCGGCGGCGCCCATGCGGAACCACAGGAAATTGCGGTCATCGGCCTTTGCGGGTTGAAAGATGTCCAGCGGATCGACCTCGCGCACTTCGATCGGGCGTTCACGCAGCAGTTCCGCGCGCAGGTGGTCCGGTACGCGTTCAAGGTACCTTTGCCGCAACTCATCGCGCGAGGGGTGCTGCTCGGGCGGCGCGACCTCCGGCATCGGGTGCTGGTGTTCCCATCCCTCGTCCTGAATGTGGAACGAGGCCGACATGTTCAGGATCTGCTTGCCGTGCTGAATCGCCACCACGCGGCGGGTCGTGAAACTGCCTCCGTCTCGTGCGCGATCCACTTGATAAACAACCGGAATATCCGGGTCACCGGGGCGGATGAAATAGGCGTGCAACGAATGGCACAAACGGTCCTCGACCGTCTGTACGCCGCCGCAAGCGCCTGGGCGATCACCTGGCCGCCGAAAATCCGCGTGGGCGTTTCCCCGCCCGAGCAGACGCCGCGGAACAGGTCCACCTCGAGGCGTTCGATATCCAGCAGGTCCAGCAGAATGCGTTCGGCTTCAGTCATGGGCGTGTCTCCGGAATCACGGTTCAGGCCTCGCCTAGCAGCCCCGCGACGGTCATTCAATCAGGGCGGCCTGGACCAGCGCCTTCAACTGGGATCGCGACGGATAGGAACTGGACGGTGCCAGTTGCGTGAAGAATACCACGGTCAGATCGAGCACCGGATCGATCCAGAAAAATGTGGACGCCATGCCGCCCCAGCTGAAATCTCCGACCGAGCCGGGCGTGCGGGCGCGGGCCGGGTCCAGCACCACTGCACCGCCGATGCCGAACCCCACGCCTTCCATCGGCTGCTCGGCGAAACTCTGCGGTCCCATTGATGCAATGTCGCCCGGCAAGTGGTTGCGCAGCATGAAATCCACGGTTCTTGGCCCCAGCAAACGATTGCCGTTACCGGCGCCCCGATAGCGCAGCATGTCGGCGAAACGGGCATAGTCGTCGATGGTGCCGACCAGCCCGCCGCCACCGGAAAACAACGTAGCTGCCTCGAAGGCCGACTCGCCGGGCTGATCGACCAGCCGCAGCGTCTCATTGCCCGCTTTGGCGGAGTTCAGCGCCATCGCGTCTCCCTCGAGCGGGGTGTACAGGGAAGCGAACCGATCCCCTGCCCGCGCGGGAACGGAAAAGCCGGTTTCCGTCATGCCCAGCGGCGCAAACACGTTATCGGCCAGGAACCGGTCCAGCGTCCGGCCGGATGCAACTTCGATCACGCGCCCGATCACGTCGATGCCCACCGAATATTCCCAACGCGCGCCCGGCTGGAAGGCCAGCGGCAGATCGGCCAGCGTCCTCACCTGGTCGGCCAGACAGCCTTGATCGGGCTTGAAGACCAGGTCGCGCGCATCCATCTCCGCCGGCAGAAGGCCCGGATTGAACGGATAGCTCAGCCCGCTGGTATGGGTCAGCAATTGGTGCAGCGTCGGCGACGGCGCCGGTTCGGTCTGATCCAACCGTGTCGCATTCGGGATCAGCGCCTGCATGTCCAGGAATTCGGGCAAAAACTCGGACACTTGGGCATCCAGGTGAAACAGCCCCCGTTCGGCCAGCATCATCAACGCAACCGAGGTGATCGGCTTGGTCATGGAATAGATGCGCACGATCGTGTCGCGCGTGAAGGGCAAGCCGGTTTCGATACTGCGCTGACCGCAGGCGTGAAAATGCACCTCATCACCGCCCTGGCGCAACAGAACCGAGAAGCCGGGATATTTTTTCGTATCGACATAGGCTTGCATCCAATTATTGATGCGGTTCAGCCGTGTTCGATCAAAGGTCATGGGCGCAGGCTCAGTTGCTTGGCCGCGTCGATCAGTCTGGCGGCGTGTTCCGAGGCAAGTTCTTCAGGCGTCACATAGAAGCTTGGGCCGCCGATGTTCAGGCCGAACACCCGCCCGTCATCGGACGAGGGAACCGGCACCGAAATCGCGTGCACGTCATCGCGCCACAGCGAAAAACCGGTGCAATAACCGCGCGCAACATATTCATCCTGCGCCATTTCTATCGATCGCAGAAGATCGTCGCGTTGCAACCCCAGATCCTGCTGGGCCGCCTCGACGGCGGCGGCGCGTTGGCCGGGGGTCATGCCCACCAGAATGGCGCGCCCCATCGCCGACGAGAACAGCGGCAACCGTGAGCCGACATGCATCGTCAGCGCGACGTTCTGGGTGGATCGGCTGACGGCTACATAGACGACCTCGGCCCGGTGCGCTTCGCCCAGGGCCGCCGTCAGATAGGGGTTGGCGCCGACGCGCAGTTCACGCAGAACCTCTCCGGCGCGTTCGCAGATATCGGTGCTGCCCAGAACGCCGAAGCCCAGCCGCAGGACCCCGACCCCCAGACGATAGGCGCTGCCGGGCTGATCCTGCACCAGGTACCCCAATTGGCACAGCGTATGCGTCAACCGGGATATGGTCGGCTTGGGAAGGCCGGTGCGTTCGGCAAAGTCGGTATTGCTCAGCGCGGTATCGCCGTGCCGGAATGCCCGCAGGATTTGCAGCCCTCGGGCCAGGGCCGTCACGAAGTTGCGGTCCTTTTCATCCGGTTCCGGCTGTGTCCGACGGGTGGTCACTGTTCAATCGCCCCGCGTTTCCAGGGCCGCAAGCCCGTGTTCGGCGAAGATCGGAACATAGGCACCGAAGGCCTGCGCACGGGTCGGATCGGATGCGTTGCCGTCCAGCGCCCTTTTGTAGACCCCCTGCAGGATGGCGGCCATCCGGAAGAAATTGAACGCCAGGTAGAAGCCGAAATTGTCGATGCCGGGCAGCCCGCGCCGGGCACAGTATTCGGCGATGAATTCCGCATCGGACGGAAGGCCAAGTGCGGCACGGTCGATGCCGGCCAAGCCGCGCCCCTCTTTTCCGGGCGGCATCTGCCATTGCATGATGACCGCGGCCAGATCGGCATAGGGGTGGCCGATCGTCGACAGCTCCCAATCCAGAACGCCTAAGCAGCGCGTGCCGTCGGTTTCGAACATCAGGTTGTCGATGCGATAATCGCCGTGAACAAGCGTCCGCTGCCCGTCTTCCTCGGGGACCGAGGCGGTCAGCGCCGCGATCAATCGGTCCATCTCATCGATGGCTCCGGTTTCAGAGGCGCGGTACTGTTTCGTCCAGCGCGAAATCTGCCGCTCATAGTAGTTGCCCGTCGGGCCATAGTCCGACAGACCGACCGCGTCGATATCGACCATGTGCAACTCGGCCAGCACCCGGTTCATCTCGTGCAGGACTGCGCGGCGGGTTTCTTTGCTTTCGCCTTTCATCGTGGGTTCAAGGAAGATGCGCCCTTCCAGCCGCTCCATGACGTAGAAGGCCGAGCCGATCACCGACTCGTCTTCGCACAACAGAAGCATGCGCGGAACCGGAACCTTGCTGCCCTCCAGAGCGCCTTGAACCCGGTATTCGCGATCGACGGCGTGGGCGGATTTCAGCAACGCGCCCGGAGGTTTGCGACGCAGGACATAGGATCGTTCGGGCGTCCGCAATTCGTAGGTCGGGTTGGATTGCCCGACCGCGAATTTGGTGGCTTCGAGCGGACCGCGATAGCCCGGCAGATGCGCGCCGAGATAGGCATCGACTGCCGCAACGTCCAGTTCGTTGGCGTCATTGGTCATGTCGCGCGTCCCTTTCGGGCGTCCACCCCGGGACGCCGACCGTTACATGGCTTCGGCAAAGATATTCCCCCCGGTCAAGACATTGATGCCGCCGGAAATCGGGATCACACCACCAGTGACATAGCTGCCGCCGCGACCACACAGAAACAGCATGCTTCCGGCAATGTCGTCTTCGCGCCCCACGCGACCCAACGGAACTGACTTGCCGACCTTCTCGCGCTTGTCCTCGTCGGCGGTGGCGAAGGCCGTCATACGGGACACGAAAGGCCCGGGTGCCAGTGCGTTCACCGTGACCCGATAGGGCGCCAGCTCTTTGGCCAGGATCTTTGTCAGATGAATGACCGCGGCCTTGGATGCCGAGTAACTGTAGGCTCCGTCGCCCATCGGCACCTCGCCCATGACCGAGGCGACATTGACCACCCGCGCCGGGTCGTCGTCGTTGGCGGATTTCATCAGCAAAGGAAGCAACTTCTGCGTGAGGTGGAATATCCCCGCCACATTGACCGACATCACCTTGTCCCAGGCGTCATAGGGAAACTGACCCAGTGGAGCACCCCACGAAACGCCCGCATTATTCATAAGTATCTCAAGTGTTTCGGTTCTGTCTTTCACTTCATCAACCAGGGAATCGATCCCAGCCTCGCTGCTGACGTCACCAGCGAACCCCTCGGCTGTTCCAGGTGCGTCGAGGGCGTTCAATTCCGCGGCCACGGCTTCACACGCCTCGCCCTTTCGCGAGGCAATCAATACGCGGGCCCCGGCGCGCACCAATGCTTCGGCGGCCATGCGCCCGATTCCGGTTGCGCCTCCGGTCACCAATGCCGTTTTTCCGTTCAGCGAGAACAGGTTTTCTGGTGTCATGAGCCTCCCCAATCCTTTGGTAAGGTCCGGGCACAAGGCCCGACCGATTTCACTATGCAGAATTGCATTTCACATCCGCCTTGACAACCGCGTGCCACCTGCGGACCCTTGAGCCAACAAAAGGCGAGGATCGGAATAACCAATGCAAGCATTACTCAGCGTCGCACCCGGCGGGCCGGAAACTCTGGAACTGACCACCCTGCCCGACCCCGAGCCGAAGAAAGGCCAGGTGCTGATCGGTGTGCGTGCGGCCGGGGTGAATTTTCCCGACACGTTGATTATCCGGGATCTGTATCAGATGAAGCCCCCGCGCCCATTTGCGCCAGGGGGTGAAGTCGCGGGCGATGTGCTTGCGGTGGGCGAAGGTGTCTCGGGGCTACAGGTCGGTGATCGGGTCCTTGCGCTGACGGGACACGGTGGCTTTGCCGAGAAGACTTGCGTTCCAGCCACAGCAGCGGTCAGAATTCCCGAAACGATGCCATACGAGGACGCGGCCTGTTTTGTATTCACCTATGGCACCTCTTATCATGCGCTCAAGGACCGTGCCGCACTGCGGGCTGGTGAAACCATGCTGGTCCTGGGGGCCGCGGGTGGTGTTGGATCGGCAGCCATCGAATTGGGCAAGGCAATGGGTGCGCGGGTCATTGCCGGCGTATCTTCCCAAGGTAAGGCCGATTTCTGCAAGGAACTGGGTGCGGACGAGGCCGTCATCTATCCGCGAGACCTGGACCGAGCCGGGCAAAAGGCGCTGTCGTCCGAAATCAAGAAACTTTCCGGTGGAGAAGGCGTTGACGTGGTCTATGATGCGGTCGGCGGGGATTATGCCGAACCTTCATTGCGGGCCATGGCGTGGAATGGCCGCTATCTGGTCGTCGGGTTTCCGGCTGGCATCCCGAATATTCCGCTGAACCTGCCCCTGTTGAAAGGGTGCTCGATCGTCGGAGTATTCTGGGGGGCGTCGGTCTTTCGCGATCCCAAGGGCCACGCGGAAAACCTTCGCGAGTTGTTCGACCTCTATTCGACCGGAAAGATCCGCCCGCGCATTACTGCACGTTTCCCTCTTGCAAGGGCCTCCGAGGCGCTTTCGATGATTGGCCAACGTGATGTGCTGGGCAAGGTTGTCGTCACGATGAACGGCGTCTGACCTCCAGCCTTGCTGACTTTTTCGGGTCTCGGCGTCCCGTTGAGAGCCTGCTTTTCTTGCGAGCACACACACCGCTAGACGCGTTTTGAATTCGCGGTTATGAAACAGGTATGGGGACACGAAGATAATGCGCAGTATTCTTGTGGTGAATGGCCCGAATTTGAACTTGCTGGGAACTCGGCAACCCGAAGTCTATGGCCATACGACTTTGAAGATGCTCGAAGACCAATGCATGGCGCACGGTCAATCGCTGGGCCTGAAAGTCGAGACCTTTCAATCGAACTCCGAAGGTGCGCTGATTGACGCGATCCACGCGGCGCGTGATGTCCATGACGGGATTGTCCTGAACGCGGGCGCATATACGCACACCTCGATTGCTCTGATGGACGCACTTGCTGCGGTTCAGTTGCCGGTGATCGAGGTTCATATGTCCAATATCCATGCGCGCGAACCCTTCCGCCACAGATCGTACATCGCTCCGGTCGCAATCGGTCAGATCTGCGGGTTCGGCGCTTACAGCTATATCCTGGCTTTGGACGCGCTGGCCCGGCATTTCCAAGGAGACGCCAGCGCATGATGACGCTCACGCAGTATCTGAATTTCCTCAGCTACGTCAAAACGCTTGAGGAACTTTGGGCGTCACATACGGAACAGATGATGCAGTTCGGTTTTGATAGGCTGCTTTACGGACATACTCAGTATCGCACACAGACTTCGCTGGGCGACCCGGAAGACTTCGTGATCCTGACCAACCATTGCCAGGAATACATGGATGGGTTCCTGCGCGATGGCCTGTATTTTCATGCCCCTATGCTGAAATGGGCGCTGAACCATGAAGGTGCGGCAAGTTGGAACATGATCCGTGATATGATGTCCAGCGGCGCCATGACGGATCAGGAGCGCAAGGTTTACGACTTCAACCGCTCCAATGGGATCTCCGTCGGATACACCATCAGCTTCACATCGGTGTCGGTTCGGTCCAAGGGGGCGATTTCGCTTGCGTCCTTGACCCGCAGCCAGGAAGAACTGGATCAGATATGGGCAAAGCATGGCGATGACATCCTGCTGATGAACAACGTCGCCCATTTGAAGATCCTGACCCTCCCCTACCATCCCCCGAACCGAGCGTTGACCAAAAGACAACGTGAGGCTTTGGAATGGGTCGGCGATGGGAAGACGACACAGGACATCGCGCTTTTGATGGGGTTGACGACCGCCACGGTAGAAAAGCACCTGAGGTTGGCGCGCGAGGCGCTTTCGGTCGAAACGACGGCCCAGGCCGTGTTGAAGGCATCCCTGCAAAACCAAATGTTCGTCATGGAGGGGTGACCAAGTTTCGGGCCTTTGTTGATGCTGCTAGCAGCAGCTCGCGCACCAAAGTTGACGCAAGGTAAGGAATACATGACTTCCCAAAAAGCGGCCAAGCTTGCACGGTGAAGAAGTTCCGTGAGTGGTGGCTTTAGCCAAGGAACATTTGGTCGGATCTTTGTATTTCCCAAGCTCTCCGACCGGTCTGGCAAAGGGCGCCTATTTGTCCGCGTTCCGATGTCGGTAATTTTTGGGGGGCCTCTCCCATCCCCATTGTGAGGCCCACCAATGCTTTCTCAAATGGTCAAGTCGCGATAGTGCGCTTTCGGCGCTCGGCACCATCGCCATGACCACGGATTTCACATAAAAAAACCGGCTGCGCGGGGCGCAACCGGATTTTTTTAAGTGCTTCCCGGATAACCGGAATTCCGCAAATCAGCCCTGAGCGGCCTTTGCAACCTCGGCGGCAAAGTCTTCCTTCTCGACCACGATGCCTTCGCCAACTTCAAGGCGGACAAAACCGGTGATGGTTGCGCCGGCTTCCTTGGCCGCGGCTTCGACGGTCAGGTCCGGATTCACCACGAACTGCTGGTTCAGCAGGGTCGACTCGGCCACGAATTTCTTCATGCGGCCTTCGATCATCTTTTCGATCACCTGCTCGGGCTTTCCGGATTCGCGGGCGATGTCCATCTGAACCTGCTTTTCCTTCTCGACCACGGCCGGATCCAGATCGGCTTCGGACAGAGCGGCCGGGTTCACGGCGGCGATGTGCATGGCGATCTGCTTGCCGATTGCTTCGTCACCACCCGACAGCGCGACCAGAACGCCGATCTTGCCCATGCCGGGGTTTGCGGCGTTGTGCACATAGGACACCACGCTGTCGCCTTCGATTTTGGCCATCCGGCGCAGCGACATGTTCTCGCCGATCTTGGCGATCTTGTCGGTCAGGGTGTCGGCAACGGTCTTGCCGCCCAGGTCGGCCGCCTTCAGCGCTTCGACATCGTCGACGGTCAGTGCCGCTTTTGCGATCTCGCCGACCATTTCCTGGAACTCGGCGTTCTTGGCGACAAAGTCGGTTTCGGCATTGACTTCGACGGCAACACCCTTGCCCCCATCGACGACGACGGCCACCAGGCCTTCGGCCGCGGTGCGGCCCGATTTCTTGGCCGCCTTGGCCAGACCTTTGGTGCGCAGCCAATCGACGGCGGCTTCCATGTCACCATTGGTTTCGGTCAGTGCCTTCTTGGCGTCCATCATGCCTGCGCCCGTCGCGTCGCGCAGTTCTTTCACCAGTGCTGCTGTGATTGCCATGGTTCGGCTCTCCTCAATTCAAATGGAATTGGGGCAGGTCATACCCTGCCCCATATGTCAGTCATGTGACAGGCAGCTTACGCCTCGGCGGGGGCTTCGCTGGTTTCGGCCACGGCTTCTTCCGCCGGTGCTTCTTCCAGTGCACCCAGATCAACGCCAGCGGCACCCAGCTGCGCCGACATGCCGTCCAGCGCCGCGCGTGCGGCCAGGTCGCAGTACAAAGCGATCGCACGGGCCGCGTCGTCGTTGCCCGGAATCACATAGTCCACGCCATCGGGCGAGCAGTTGGTGTCAACCACGGCCACGACCGGGATGCCCAGCTTGTTGGCTTCGGCGATGGCCAGGGCCTCTTTCTTGACGTCGATGACGAACAGCAGATCCGGAACGCCGCCCATTTCGCGGATACCGCCCAGCGACGCCTGCAGCTTGGCCTGGTCACGTTCCATGCCCAGACGCTCTTTCTTGGTCAGGCCTTCGGCGCCCGACTGCATGGCTTCGTCGATCTGGTTCAGACGCTGGATCGACTGGGAAACGGTTTTCCAGTTGGTCAGCGTGCCGCCCAGCCAGCGGTGGTTCATGTAGTATTGTGCCGATTTCTCGGCGGCTTCGGCGATCGGACCCGAGGCCTGACGCTTGGTGCCCACGAACAGAACGCGCCCGCCCTTGGCAACGGTGTCACGGATGACCTGCAGCGCCTGGTCCAGCATCGGAACGGTCTGGGTCAGGTCGATGATGTGGATGCCGTTGCGCGCGCCATAGATATAGGGCGCCATGCGGGGGTTCCAACGTTGGGTCTGGTGGCCGAAGTGAACGCCAGCTTCCAGCAGCTGACGCATGGAGAACTCGGGAAGAGCCATGCTGTGTTTTCCTTTTCCGGTTTACGCCTTGGCGGGGGTGAAAGAAGCGGTTGCTCCAACCGGCGGCCGTGATGAGGATGTCTCCCTCAAAAAGGCCAAACCCCGCCTGCGGGTTTGAATGGCGCGCGTATACGGCAGGATTCCAAATGACGCAAGGGGCAATCGCCCTATTTTTTTGGGCGCGCCAGGGCGTGCGCATGGCGGATGGCGTCTTCGCAATGGGCCGCCAGCGCTTTGCGGTTGGGAAAGTCGCTGACCTTCGCCGGCGCGTGATAGATCAGTTCGACCCACCCCTGACGCCGAGCGCCCAGCGTCTTGAGCAGATGCGACCCGAAATCCATGTCGCCCCACCAGCCATAGAACCTGTCCGGTTGCCCGGCCGGTGCATGATAGATCACCGTCACCGGCTGAACATACATGAAATCACGCAGTTCCTCGGCGAAGAACGCCGCAAAAAGCGTTGTTTTAAAAGGCAGAACCCGCAGGCCATCCGTTGACGTGCCTTCCGGGAAGAACAGCAGCTTGTGCCCGGCTTTCAGGCGCTCTTCGAACAGCTTGGTCTGCGCGCGCGCCTTTCTGGGGTCGCGTTCGATGAACACGGTTCCAGCGGCGCGGGCCAGAAAGCCGATGCCGGGCCATTTGGCCACTTCGGCCTTGGACACGAAATACACCCGCTTGCGGGCATTCAGCGCGAAGATGTCCAACCAGGATGAATGATTGGCCACAACGGCGCCGTGCTGGCGCATCAGTTCGCCCGAGGTCTGAAACCCGATGCCCAGAATGCGGAACGCGTTGCGCGACACGAATTGGGGCACGAAGGCCGAAACCGGGCGGCGCATCCCGCACAGGGGGCGTTCAAACAGGCGGATGGTCAGCAGAACGATCAGCCCGACGAGCACCAGCAGTGCCAGCGGCAGCCCGCGCACCAGCACCAGAACCCAGCCCAGCAGGCCCAGCCGGACCGGATCGGGGGCGTCGTCGCTGTACCATAGCGCCTGATTGGCCATGTCACGCTCCGCCATAGATGCGCCTCTGCCGGTCGTTCATGCGGGCGGTGTCCAGGATCAGGCAGACATCGGTCGTGTTGAAGGCGTGGTCGATGAAGGCCCCCTCGCCCACGAACCCGCCCAGCCGCAGATAGGCCTTGATCAGCGCGGGCACCTGCACCATCGCCGCGCGGCGGTCCAGCTTGTCGGGGGCAACCAGGTTCATGGTCTGGAACACGTCAGGTTGCGCCCGCACGCGCAGCTCGGGCGGCGCCAGGTGGTTGTGATGAAGCATCGACAAGGGCTGCGCCAGCGCCTGCACGTCGGTTCCGTGGAAGCTGGCGACCCCGAACAGCACCTCGATGTCCCGCTCGGCCACATAGCGCGCCAGCCCGTTCCACAGGTGATACATCGCCGTTCCGCCGCGATAGTCGGGATGCAGACAGGACCGGCCCAGCTCCAGCAGCTTGCGCCCGCTGTTTTTCAAAACCGTCAGGTCGTATTCGTCCTCGGAATAGAACTGCCCCACCTCGGCTGCCCGGTCTCCGGGCAGCAGGCGATAGACGCCGACAACCGCTCCGGTCAAGTCGTCAACGGCCAGCATGTGGTCGAAATACGGATCGAACCGGTCGCGCTCAAGGCCTTCGGCGTGATCGATCATCTCGCCGCCGCCGCCCAGTTCCCGCACGAAGACGTCATACCGCAACCGCTGCGCCGCGCGCAGTTCGTCATCGGTTTCGGCCAGTTTGACTGTGAATGAAGGGCCTGCGTCCGGCATGATGCGAGGTCGTCGTCCTGTTTCGATCCCAGTGCTGATACCGCAGCTGCGCGGCGAATGGCAACACGAACCGGGTGGCGCAAACCGTTAACCTTTCCTAAACCAGTTTCAGGGATCAAGAACCAGCATCAAGGCGATGCGTGTTCCGTCAATCACCACTTTGCCCTGGTCGCGAAAGTTCACGGTGATCTTGCCCGCGATGTTGGACTGGACCTGTCCAACGCCCCAATCGGGGAAATCGGGGTGGCGGACATACATGCCCGGTGCAAGAATGGCATTCATATCTGTCATGCGGCGGCTCCGGGTCGGGCATGGGGGACACCACAGGAGGTACGCATGGGCGACACCAACGTCAACCTGGCTGAGTTGATCGGCTCTCGGATCTGCCACGATCTGATCAGCCCGATCGGCGCGATCACGAACGGTCTGGAACTGTTGGAGATGGTTGGCGGCACCCAGGGCCCCGAGATGGAACTGATCACCGGCAGCGTTGGCAGCGCCGGGGCGCGGATCCGGTTCTTTCGCGTGGCCTTTGGCGCGGCCAGCGATCAACCGCTGGGCCGCAGCGAAGTGACGGACCTGCTGCGCGATGTCGAGCGTGCGGGCCGAGTCCGGGTGCATTGGAACGTCACTGAGGCGATGCCGCGCAACCAGATCAAACTGGCCTTTCTGGCCCTGATGTGCTGCGAAAGCGCCATGCCCATGGGCGGCGAAGTCAAGATCGACAGCGTGGGCGACAAATGGACGGTCACCGGTACGGCCGACCGCATGAATGTCGATCCCGATCTGTGGAAAGGCCTCCCGACCGGCACATTCGCCAACAAGGTCACGCCGGCGCAGGTGCAGTTCGCCCTGCTGCCGCAGACGGCGGCCGCTCAGGGCCGCCGGGTATTGGCCGAGACGGGCGCGACCCGTGTGGTGCTTCGGTTCTGACGCAGCGCCTCAGGCGCGCGTCGTGCCGTTGCCGCGCACCAGGTATTTGAAGCTGGTCAGCTGCGCCGCCCCCACCGGGCCGCGCGCGTGCATCTTGCCCGTGGCGATTCCGATCTCGGCGCCCATTCCGAACTCACCCCCGTCGGCAAACTGGGTCGAGGCGTTGTGCATCAGGATCGCACTATCCAGCCGTTCAAAGAAGCGGTCGGTGGCAGACTGATCCTCGGTCATGATGCAATCGGTGTGGTTCGATCCGTATTGGCGGATATGCGCGATTGCCTCGTCGATATCGGCCACCGGTTTTGCGGCGATGATGCTGTCCAGAAACTCCTTGCCCCAATCGTCATCGCTGGCCGGAACGGTGCCGTCGATGGCCAGTGCACCTGCGGCATGGACCTCGACGCCTGCGGCCAATAGCGCCGCGATCACGTCGCGCCCCAGCGTTTCCGCGATATCCTGATGCACCAGCAGGCATTCGGCCGCCCCGCAGATGCCAGTGCGGCGAGTCTTGGCGTTCAGCACCACGTCCAGCGTTTTCTGCGGATCCGCCGCCTTGTCGATGTAGATGTGCACGATCCCTTCAAGATGGGCAAAGACCGGCACCCGCGCCTCGCGCTGGACCAGCCCGACCAGCCCCTTGCCGCCGCGCGGCACGATGACGTCGACATAGTCGGTCATGGTCAGCAATTCCTGCACTGCGGCCCGGTCACGGGTCGGCACCAGTTGGATCGCATCCTCGGGCAGGTTGGCCGCCTTCAAACCCTCGACCAGACAGGCGTGGATCGCGGTCGAGGAATGAAAGCTTTCCGACCCGCCGCGCAGGATCACGGCATTGCCCGACTTGAGGCACAGCGCCCCTGCATCCGCGGTCACGTTCGGGCGGCTTTCATAGATCACGCCGATCACGCCCAGCGGGGTGCGTACGCGGCGGATGTTCAGCCCCGAGGGCATATCCCATTCGGCCAGAACCTCACCCACCGGATCGGTCTGTTCGGCCACGGTGCGCAACCCGTCGACCATGCCCTGAATGCGCGCCTCGTCCAGCATCAGACGGTCCATCATGGCCGGGCTCAGACCCTTTTCGCGGCCATAGTCCAGGTCTTTCCTGTTGGCCTCAATGATCTGCGCGCGGTTCTTCCACACGGCGTCGGCGGCGGCGATCAACGCGGCGTGTTTGCGCTCGGCCGAGGCAAAGGCCAGATCCCGAGACGCATCCTTGGCGCGCTTGCCAATATCGGCCATCAGGGCGGGAATGCTGTCAAAGTCCTTCATGTCATCTGCCTTTCCGGTCGTCGGACCAGCCAAATCTATCAGGTTTCGCGGCTACAATGCCAGATCATCACGGTGGATCATCACCGCACGGCCGGGATAGCCGAGTGCATCCTCGATCTCGGAGGATTTTCGCCCCTTGATGGCATCGGCCTCATGCGCGGTATAGCGGCTGAGGCCCAATCCCAAACGCCGGCCCTCGTGATCCTTGATCGCCACAGGGTCGCCCCGTCCGAAATCGCCCGTCACTTCGACGATGCCGGCCGGCAACAGGCTTTTGCCATTTTCCAGCGCCCGCGCTGCCCCTGCATCGACCGTGATCTCGCCCCGCGGCTTCATCGCCGAGATCCAGCGTTTGCGCGCCGCATGCGGGTCCAGCTTGGCCTTGAACCAAGTGCTGTTCGCGCCATTGTTCAGCAATTTCAGAGGGTTCAACGGCGATCCTTCCGTAATCGCCATGTCGCAGCCCGCCGCCGTCGCCATCTGCGCGGCCATCAACTTGGTCTTCATGCCGCCCTTGGACAGCCCCGAACCGGCGTCACCGGCCATTGCCTCGATCTCGGGCGTGATCGTGTCGATCACGTCAAACCGGGTGGCGGACGGGTCCTCGGCGGGGTTGCCAGTGTAGAACCCATCGACATCGGACAGCAGAATCAATTGGTCCGCACCGACGGTCACGGCGATCTGCGCGGCGAGGCGATCATTGTCGCCGTAACGGATTTCATCCGTGGCCACCGTGTCATTTTCGTTCACGATGGGCACGACACCCAACCCCAGCAGAGTTTCCAGCGTCGCGCGCGAGTTCAGGTACCGGCGGCGGTTCTCGCTGTCCTCAAGCGTCACCAGAACCTGCGCCGTGGTGATGTCGTGCGGGGCCAACGCCTCTTCATAGGCCCGCGCCAGCCGGATCTGACCGACGGCGGCAGCGGCCTGGGATTGCTCCAGCGACAGCGCGGTTGACGGCAGGCCCAGAACACCGCGCCCCAGCGCGATCGAACCGGAGGAGACCAGAACCACATCGGCCCCCTGCCCCTTGAGCCACGCCACGTCCTGCGCCAGCGAATGCAACCACTCCGAACGCAGCTTGCCGGTCGCACGATCGACCAGCAACGCCGAGCCGATCTTGACCACCAGGCGCTTTGCGTCGGTCAGGGCTGCCACGTCTCGCGCTCCTCGGTGGGTTTCTGACGCAGGCGGTTTTCGTCGATCTGGGCGCGCAGGGCCCGCAGAACCTCGGTCACGCCCTGTCGGGCCACGCCCGACATGGTCATGACAGGGCCGCCCACGGCCTCTTCCAACTCGGCCTTGGCCAGTTCGAGCTGCTCTTCGTCCAACGCGTCAATCTTGTTCAGCACGGTGATCCGGGGCTTGTCGGCCAGCGCGCCGCCATAGGCCTCAAGCTCGTGGATGATGGTGTGATAGTCCTGCGCGATGGTCTCAGACGTGCCATCGACCAGATGCAGCAACACCGCGCAGCGTTCGACATGGCCCAGGAAACGGTCGCCGATGCCGCGGCCTTCATGCGCGCCTTCGATCAGGCCGGGAATGTCGGCCACCACGAATTCCACGTTGTCCACGCCGACGACGCCCAGATTGGGGTGCAGCGTGGTAAAGGGATAATCCGCGATCTTGGGCCGGGCGTTCGAGGTGGCGGCCAGAAAGGTCGATTTGCCCGCATTCGGCAGGCCCAGCAGACCCACATCGGCGATCAGCTTCAGACGCAGCCAGATCGTACGGTCCACGCCCGGCTGCCCCGGGTTGGCCCGGCGCGGCGCCTGGTTGGTGGCCGATTTGAAATGCAGGTTGCCGAAACCGCCATTGCCGCCCCGCGCCAGCAGGACACGTTGCCCCACTTCGGTCAGGTCGGCGATCACCGTCTCCTGATCCTCGTCCAGGATCTCGGTTCCGACGGGCACGCGCAGAATGATGTCGTCGCCATCCTTGCCGGTGCGCTGCTGGCCCCGGCCGGGCTGTCCGTTCTTGGCAAAGAAATGCTGCTGATAACGGAAGTCGATCAGGGTGTTCAGCCCGTCCACGACCTCGGCCCAGACGGACCCGCCCTTGCCGCCGTCCCCGCCATCGGGGCCGCCGTATTCGATGTACTTTTCGCGTCGGAAGCTGACGCACCCGCTACCTCCGGCCCCGGACCGGATGTAGACCTTTGCAAGATCGAGAAATTTCATGTCAGTCCCCTACTGCAAAGGCCCCACCGGCCACAAGTCAGAGTTTCTTGCTGTACGTCCAGGTGGGCACATTTGCGTTGCGCGCCACCGAGAAACTTTCGGCATCGCCGAGATATTCGAACCCGCAATGGGTCAGGACCCGCGCCGAGGCGGGATTGTCCTGAAACACGCTGGCAAACATCGTGGCGTTTTCCAGCGGGTTCGCCTGAACCAGCGTTTCCACCGCCAGCGAGGCGATGCCCGTGTTCCAATACAAGGGCGCGACCCAATAGCCCACTTCGGACTGGTTGCGATCCAGCCGCTTGAGCGAGATCACCCCGATCAACTCGGGCCCGCCGTCCTTGGTGGCGTCCATCGCCCAGACATCCTCGTCGCGGTCCTCGGCCATGGCGCGGGTCACGAAAGCTTCGATCGAACCGGGCGGCAAAGGATGCGGGATCGACGTGGTCATGCGCGCCACGCGCTCGTCCCCTGCGTAGTGCTCGATCAGGCCCATATCCGACCGGCGTAGCGGGCGCAGGTCGAACCGCTCGGTTTCAATGACCGGCTGATTTATGATTGCCTCAAGTTTCATTGGTGTGTTCCTCCTCCGAACAACACGAAAAGTACGGATGCAACAGTCAGACCCGCGAGAGTCCACATCAAATATTTTTCCGCCGGCCGTCCCGCAACCACGCGGGCAATCCTATCGCCCGCAAAGGTCCAGATCGGATGCAGGACCAACTGGCAGGTCAACAAAACGAGCGCGATCGTGAGCGTCGCGCTCAGCGCGGAGGTTCCCGCCGCGACGAACCCGGTGAACCCCGCGATGATCATCGCCCAGGCCTTGGGGTTCAGCGGATGCACCACCAGCCCGGCCCAGAATCCGGGAACCGCCTCGCCCGCGCTCTGATCGGACAAGCGCAGGTTGGCGATTTTCCACGCAAGCCAGCAAATATAGGCCGCAGAAGCATATTTCAGAACCGAGAAAACGGTCGGCGCCTGTTCTGCCAGTTGTAGAAGGCCAAAGCCCAGCGGCCAGATGATCAATTGCTTGCCCAGAACAACGCCTGCCACGAAAGGCAGCGCCGCGCGGAACCCATAACGCGCACCCGTCCCCAACAGGACCATGTTGGCCGGTCCCGGCGTGCCGACCTGGCTGGCGGCAAAGATCAGGAAACTGGTGGTTGCAACGGGCATCGGGGCTTTCGATCACATCTGCGTCAAAACGAAAAAGGGACCGGCACTTTCTGCCGGTCCCCCATGAATTTTTCTTAAACCTTCTGGGTTTCGGCTTACTCTGCGGCCTCCGCCACTGGCAGGACCGAAATGAAGGTGCGGTTTTTCAGTCCCTTGTGGAACTTCACGGCGCCATCGACAGTTGCAAAGATGGTGTGATCCTTGCCCATGCCCACGCCTTCGCCCGGCCAGAACTTGGTGCCGCGCTGACGCACGATGATGTTGCCTGCAACGGCGGCCTGGCCACCATACAGTTTCACGCCAAGGCGACGACCCGCTGAGTCGCGGCCGTTACGGGAGGAACCGCCAGCTTTTTTATGTGCCATTCTCTCTCTCCTTAGCCTTTGGCCAGTTCTTTGGCCTGTTCGATCCAGCCTTCACGCTCGATCCGGCCTTTGAACGACAGTTTCTCGTCCATAGCAGCAACGTCTTCTTCCGTCCATGCCGCGATCTGGGCAAAGGTGGTGACGCCTGCCTCGTGAAGCTTCTTCTCGAGCGCCGGGCCAACACCGGACAGTTTCTTCAGATCGTCTGCGCCTGCCTTGGCTGCGGCGGCCTTTTTGGCCGGAGCCTTTTTCGGCGCAGCTGCGTCGACTGCGGTTGCCGAAACCGAACCGGTTGCAGCCTTCACGCCCGACTTGTCCGCGCCCGAGGGCAGGATGTCGGTGATCTTGACCAGGGTCAGCTTCTGACGGTGGCCAACGGTGCGCTTCGAGCTGTGCTTGCGGCGACGCTTGACGAATTTGATGACCTTGTCACCCTTGATCTGTTCGATCACTTCCGCCTGAACGGCCGCGCCATCGATGAACGGCGCGCCGACAACGGGGGCATCGCCACCCAGCATCAGAACGTCGTTGAATTGGACTTTTTCACCTGCGTCGGCAGCCAGCTTTTCAACGCGGAGGATGTCGCCCGCCTGAACCTTGTACTGCTTGCCGCCAGTCTTGAGGACTGCAAACATGCGTCTTTCCTTTTTCTACCGCGTTCTGTGGTCCCCGTCAGACGGGTGTTTCGGCCAAGGCCACCTCGAACAGCGCGCCCTTTTCGGGCGGATGAACGACCGTCAGGGCGCACCCGTCAGGCCAGCAATAACGATACCCGGCGCGGAGATTCCGGCCGGGATGAGCGCTTATCCACGGATCACGCGTCAAAGTCAACAGGCAATACGGTCTACAGATCCGAGGCGCTCAACACCCGTGCCGCTGTCTGGCCCAACTGATAGGACAATTCGCCGAACATCTCGTGCAGGCCATTGAACAGTGCGGTATTCAATGCGCGACCTGCCTCGGTTCTGGAGAAAGCGATGGTCTCGCGCAATTGCGCCTCCGACAGCGGGCGATAGGCCATCAGCAGGAACGCATACAGCCACTCGCGGGTGTGTTCCTCGGTCTCGGCCGACTGTGCCAGAATCTCGGCCAGTATGTCGCTGTCGTCGGCCGCCACGCCCTGCCCGTCCGCCAATCCTCGGAAAAATTTGTAGTCCGCGCTGAGTTGGCTTTGAACGTTGCGGTCGATCAGATCGTTCAGTGCGACGTATTCATCGATCAATCGGAAAAATCCCGCTTCACGATCCGCTTCCCGGTAGGCCAGCCGAGCCATATCCTCGATCGCCTCATCCGAGATCGCCAAGCGGGCGGAGTTTTCCAGCGACACGATCGTCTGCCCCAAGTCGCTTTCGAAGAACAAGGACGCCTGTTCAAGCTGGGCGTCCGTCATGTCCTCCTCCAAGGCAGATGTCACCTGAGCATACATCCAGACCGGGTCATAAATGTCTTCTATCTGCGCCCGGAAATGCGACCCGCCGGCCCCCGCGAGCAAAGCGTCGTCCAACTCCTGGTTCTGCGCCAAACCTTCGTCGCGCAGTATGTGAATCACCTCAACCATGCGCATTGCCTTCGCGAGCCTTTCGGCCTGCTCAGATCCAGCCCAGACCGGGGACCAACTGAAAATTACCAGCGAAAGAACCAGCAAAGCACGCATCAGATATCCTGGGCTGGTCGCAAATCCGCCATCCGCGCAGCCAATTCTTCGAAACGCATGGCCATGATCTCGTACTGCACCGCATTCAACAGCTCGTAGACCTCCTGCATCAACGGCTGTTCAAGCGCGTCCGCATAGGCTTCGATATCCGCGTCGGCAAACTCCCGATAGGTGTAGGCCGCGTTGGCCAGCGCCGACATCTGCATCGACTGCCGCATCTCCGGTTCGCTGAGCTTCATCATCTGGCGCAACCCGTCTGCATCCAGTTGCAGTTCAATGACGCCCGCAGCACTGGCGGCAAGCAAAAACCGCACTTGAATCTCCTGCAAGGCCCGAACGGCGGTGTCCGTGGAATCGATCGCGCGGTTCATGCGCTTGAGAGCTTCGACGCGCTGCGAACCTTGCTTGATGAGGTCGGCGACAATCCTTTGGCCCTCCAGTTGTTTTGCATCGTCGTCTTCGACCATGTGTGACGCGTTTTCGGCCTTGACCAGCCGCTGCCCCAGGTCCGAGGCATAGAATTCGACCGCATGCTGGAGGGCTTCGTCGCTCAGCGTCTGTTCAAGGATTGATACAGCAATTTCCTGCATCTCAGCCGTGTCGAACACTTCCTCGGTCAGGCGCGTCCATTGGGATCCAAAGCCTTCTGGATCAATTCCCAGCATCTGAGGCGCCGAGGCCGATGCAAGAGCGATGCTGTCAAGCGCCACATCGAACCCGGTCGTGGCAAGAAACGCCTCGATACGCTCGCGGGTGGCGGCCGATGCCGCGTTGGTCATGGAGAACGCCGCAAAGACGAGCATACAAAACGGTAGCGCAAGGCGGATCAGAACGTTTCTCATACCGATGAGCCTAGGTGATTTCAGCGCGCAAGCAATGGAAAATCCTATGAATGGCAAAATCCGGAATTTTCTGCTTGCACCCACCGAAGATCATCACTAAATCCCCCCCTCACAGACCCCCGCGGAGAGGTGCCGGAGTGGTCGAACGGGGCGGTCTCGAAAACCGTTGTGGGTGCAAGCCCACCCAGGGTTCGAATCCCTGTCTCTCCGCCACTATTTCCGTGAAATTAAAAGATAATTCACACATTGCAGGGCGTAGTGTGCTTTCTGTTATTGTCGGTGTTTTCGACCAAAGGTGTCATACTATGACCCCTTTTGGGCCTTCCGACACTGCCGACTATGCCCCCCTTGGACGACAGCTATGTCACCTTTGGCACTTCTTCACACCCATATAGGCAAACGAAAAAGGGGATCCTGCGTCTGCAGGATCCCCTTTGTATTTTGCTTTGTTGAGAGGTGGTCCGAGAGATCTGAACAGATGAGTTAGGTGGATTTTCCGCTCCTGATCCGGCAGCGTGCCGGGACGAAGGAGTGAATATGGCAAGACGACCGAGGCGGAACCACAGCCCTGCATTCAAGGCGAAAGTGGCATTGGCAGCTTTGAAGGGCGACAAAACGATGAGCGAATTGGCGACGCAGTTTGACGTTCATCCGAACCAGATCAAGCAGTGGAAAGATCAGCTTCTCGACGGGGTGACAGATGTCTTTGACGACAAGCCGAAGGCTTCGAAAGCCCCCGAGATCGACGTCAAATCGCTCCATGCAAAGATTGGCCAGCTGACGCTGGAGAATGATTTTTTGGGAGAAGCGCTCGCCAAGGCCGGTCTGTTGGGGAGCGCAAAGAAATGACCAACCCTGACCACAAGCTGAGCCTGACGCGCCAGGCCGACCTGCTCGGGATCAGCCGGGGCAGTCTCTATTACGAGCCGCGTCCCACCAGTGAAGATGATCTCAAACTGATGTGCCGGATTGATGAACTGCACATGGAGTATCCGTTTGCGGGCAGCCGGATGATGAAAGGTCTTCTGCGTCAGGAGGGCTTCACTGCTGGCCGGCTTCACGTGGCCACCTGCATGAAACAGATGGGCATCCAAGCCCTGTATCGCAGGCCCAACACGTCGAAACCGGCACCTGGCCATAAGGTCTATCCCTATCTGCTGAGAAAGCTGGCGGTGACGCGACCAAACCAGGTTTGGGCCATGGACATTACCTACATTCCCCTCTCGGCAGAATGCTATGCATTCGCCTGCCGGGCAGTGCATGGCGCGTGGGTTCGTCTATTTGGTCGCCGTGCTGGACTGGTTCAGTCGGAAGGTGTTGGCTTGGCGGCTGTCCACGACGCTGGAAACCGGACCGTGCATCGAGGCTTTGAAAGAGGCCACGCGCCGCCATGGCAAGCCTGAGATCATGAATACGGACCAGGGCAGCCAATTCACATCCATCGACTTCATAAAGACCCTGAAGGATGCGGGCATCCAGATCAGCTTGGATGGCAAGGGCGCGTGGCGGGACAATGTCTTTGTCGAACGGCTCTGGCGGACGATCAAATATGAAGAGGTATACCTGCGCGCCTATGACAGCGTCTCGGCCGCCCGTGAAAGCCTTCGCCGGTATCTGGCATTCTACAACACGCGGAGACCGCATTCATCTCTGGACGGGCAGACGCCCGATCAGGCATACATCAACCCGTCGCGACCAATCCCGGTCGCGGCATAACCGAGCGGGAAATCCACCTACAAAACGGCTCGAAACTGTTCAAACGAACCGAACCACCTCTTCAGAAGGGCGTGTCACAGCTCTGTTGAGCGACCAACGACCTAGAGGTATATGGAAGCGTATATTCGGTTGAAGCCACATCTGATTACGATGCGATCAGACAAAGAGGAGAACAAACGTCGAAATGATCTATGGTCTAGACTTTTTACAGCGATGCGTTGATTGGGCTGACAGACTTGTTTTTGGTAAAGCACCACTGACCAAAACAGTAATCGATGCCCGAACACTTGTTTGTTTCATCCTGTTTATCGTCTGCCTATTTTCGGGGTTTGCCGTTGTGAGCTTCTTAAATTCAAAAGTTGCCGAGTTTGTCGTTTGGACAATGACAAGTGTACCCCTTGCATTGATCTTTTTTGCCCGGCATCAAAGATTAAAAGACTTCAGATAATTATATTAAAGGAAATAAAATATGGGCCTGATCGCTAACGGTGGCGCCACCAAAACCATCGACCTATCTGGTAACGGGCCGATAACCTCTGAGATCAATATAACTAGTGGCATACCCGCTATAATAAATGAAGTATTTCAAGGAAACGTTCCCGACGGCGAGATAGAAGCTAGCCTCGGCGCGAGCTGGACCAAGGGAGGCGTTGTCGGATGGGACGTTAGTGTAGCATACACACCTGACACGCAACAAGCGAAGTTAGAGGTTAGCTTAACCGGATTTGGTGGGAGCGGTAGTTTTGCAGTAGAAGGCACTTGGGACCCAGACAGCGGCCTGTTCCTGATCAATGATGCAAGTGCATTTGAAGCGTTTTCCGGAGTGAACATTATTGTAGGAGACCAACTCGAGGTTTTGGGCTTCACATACGGGAATACTGCTAACGTTAAGGCAGGCGTGTTCTTTGATTGGCAGGAAGGTCAATCGGCTTCTGCCCATCCCGGTATACAACTAAGCGCTTCTTCCGGACTAATTTTTTGGCAGCATTGAAGGTGTTCAGCACTTTGATCTGTTGCCTTTCATTAATTCAGCTAGTGAGCTGACGCTAGAAAGCGCAACCGAGCTTTTTGACGCCTTATATCAGTCTCCTCTAGAAAGCATGGGATCAGTAGAAGAGTGGATCACTCGGGTCCTGGTGCCGATTGTTAACATTCTTGATCCGTTAGATAGACAACAAGCCCTAGACACGTCTTTGGAACGAGCAGGTATAGATTCCTGCTTCGGCCCCGAGGTTCCCATCGACATGTGGCCGCTTGACCCTGACCTCAAACCCGGCCCGGATGGCATCTACGACCAGGACGAAGTTCGAGCGCAGGTCTGGAAGAAGCCAATTGAGCAGATCCAGGTGGGCGACCTGGTTGTGTCATTTGACGATGACGGCAACCTCGTGCCTGGCCCCGTGACCCGCACGTTCCAGAACAACGCCAAAATCCTGCTGGACTTCCACGGTACACGCGTGACCCCTGGCCACGTTTACTACCGCCCGGACAGCAAGAAGTCGTACAAATATGAGACGCTGATCGACGTGCTGCGCGACGATGGCGTGATTCAGAAACAGGACGGCACCCTGATCCGCGCGGCGACCAATGTCCCCGTGGACAGTCCGCGTGACGCCTTCGTTCGCGCCGTTGCTAGCAAGCGCAAAGCAGACGGCGCGTTCGAACAGACCGACGAAGGCCGGATCCGCCTTGGCACCCGCTTCCTTGTCGGAACTGGCAAGGAACGCAAATCCTGGGCCGTGGCGGACCTGATCGCACAGAACGGCGGTGTGGTCGGCGCGGACGAGCTGGTCCATGTCGGCGCTGGCCCTGGCGCCCGTTTACCTGGGACTTTGGCGACATGCTCCCCAAGCCGGAAGACTTCGTGCTGGCCTGCTCGGGCACCATGCTAACCCTGATCACCCAAGGCATGGACACCTTCCAGTCCAGCAAAAACATGACCAAACACGAGGCGTTCGGTGCCGTTGGAACACTCACCAGCGCACTCGACATGATCAAACGCGCAAAAGATGCTGGAATAATACCCTAGATACCGCTTACGAACAATCACCGCGCCACCACACCGCGCGCTATCTCCACCACCCGTTTGGACGGCGTGCTCTTGGGCAAGCGCAGCACAAGGCTGCCGCACACTATCTCGATCCGGTCATGTGGCGAAAGTGTAGGCTCAGGCACAACTGCAATCTCGGCAAAGCCTAAAGAACCATCGCCAGCATCCGCCCGCCGCCCCTTCTTGCGTGCCGCACTGCGCCAAGCAGACAATTGCGACGGCTGGATCCCGTGACGTGCCGCCACCTCGGCAACCGTCGCCTCAGGCGCGTACGTCTCCGCAACTATCGCAGCACGCTCAGCAGCCGTCCGTTGCACCAGCTTGCGCCGCCCATATCCATCATCACCATCAAGCATCTCAAACCTCCATCGCTCAATGGGGCCAAGACTCGCAGATCAAACACAACAGCGATACCATGGGGTCTGGGCACCGCTTTTAGCCGGACAGTCAGTCGGGATGAAAATGTATTCCTTCGGATAAAAGACGCTCATTCGGCCGCCGACGTGACCACTCCCGCTCGGAATAGGTGAACTCACGGGGGAAAGTCCGGTCAGCGATTTGAACGCTCGACTGAAGTTGTTGTTGGCGGTCGAGTACCCAAGGTCCAAAGGACGATGGATATTGGGGCGCCGCCATGCCGCAGCAATTCCTTTGCGCACTCCATTTGGGACAGGTCCATATTGGCAAGACACCGTAACGCGCCGCTTCGATGTGTTTGACTGTCAACATGGAATGGTTCCCCAGCTTGTGGTGCAAATCGAGGGTACGAAACAGCATTGGCCTGCATCACAACCACCACGAGGCATCTGGGGCGCGCGGCGAATAAACCAAATGAATTTCGCCACTTGAAGGGATTCGACTGACTGTGTTTGGGGCAACGGATGAAGGCTTTGCGCTTTCTGTCTTTCGGCCAAAATTTCTCTGAACCAGCCCCCGTCCCATCACGGCAGCGTAATCTTGCCGTCTGTTGTTCAGCAACTAGCGCCGGTCGGCTCAAATCGGGTGCAGGGCAAGATATTCAGAGTTTTCCCCGTTGATGAAAGTTATTTTATGTCCATCTGGAAATCGTGCATTTTTGAAGGAGACCCAAATGTCCCGCCTCATCCTTATTGTCGTCATCGCCGTTCTAGGCATTGGCGCGTACATGTATGTGAACCAGCCGGCCTCCACTCCGGCAGAAAGACTTGAATCCGCCGCCCAACAGGCTGGCGAGGCCGTAAGCGAAGCGGCTACCGCCGCGACGGAGGCCGCCAGCCAAGCTCTCGCGGATGCCACCGATCAGGCAGGCGAGGCAACGGCCACGGTGGCTGAACAGGCTGGCGAGGCCGTAAGCGAAGCGGCTACCGCCGCGACGGAGGCTGCCAGCCAAGCTCTCACGGATGCCACCGATCAGGCAGGCGAGGCAACGGCCACGGTGGCTGAACAGGCCGGAGAAGCCGTAAGCGAAGCGGCTACCGCCGCGACGGAGGCCGCCAGCCAAGCTCTCACGGATGCCACCGATCAGGCAGGCGAGGCAACGGCCACGGTGGCTGAACAGGCCGGAGAGGCCACGCAGCAGGCGGGTCAGACTGCAACCGACCTCGCCAGCCAGGCCGGCGATCAGGTCGCGGCGTTGACCGATCAGGGCCAGGAATTGTTCAACAGTTGGGTGCAAGAAGGTATGCTGACGGCAGACCAATTTGACTATGACAAGATGGTTGATGCCGTACAAAACAGCCAGTTGAGTCAGGACATCCAGACCGAGGTGATCAAGATCCTGGGCGAAATCAAAGCCGCACCGGAAACCGCTGTGTTGAAGCTGCAGGAACTTCGTAACCTTCTGACACAATGACACTTTCCGGGGCCGCTGTTTGCTCGGCCCCGGAGGCTTCGCTCGGATGACTGCCTTCCGTAACGTTACGGAACAGGCTGATTGACGCGAGACGCGGCATTTGTTTGGCTTGGTTGCAACGCACCGTCCGCAGCAGAAAAACACCCTCGACCGCACCTCGCCGGAACCGCCGGCAATTGGTTGGTCCGGAAGGGGGATCTGAAGCCGGACGGAACTGACAGAGGAACCAAGCAGTGACCGACTTGCCGAAAACGATGTTCGCCGTCGTGCAGAAATTCGACGGATACGCCAATACCGCTACTGGACCTGTGATCGAGCAGGCCTCGGACTGGCTGGAAGAGGCCGAAATCCCTGTGCCCGCCCCGGGCCCCGGACAGGTTCTGATCCGACTGCGCGCCGCATCGGTGAATCCGTCCGACATTCACTTCATCAAGGGTGAATACGGTCAACCACGCGTCAAGGGCGCCCCGGCCGGGTTCGAGGGCTGCGGCGACGTGGTCGCCACCGGCGCAGGCGCCGAGGCGCTTATGGGCCAAAGAGTGGCCTTCGTGGCCTCGGGTTCGGGCGCCTGGGCGGAATATGCGCTGACCCAGGCGCAGATGTGCATCCCGTTGCGCCCCGAGATCTCGGATGACGATGGGGCCGCGCAGATCGTGAACCCGCTGACCGCGATGGCGATGGTCGATATCGCCAAATCGGCCGGAGAGTCCTTCGTCGTCTCGGCGGCGACCAGCCAGTTGGGCAAGCTGATGTGCGGGTTGGGGCGTGACCTGGGGCTGAAGCCCATCGCCATGGTTCGCCGGGCCGAGGCGGTCGAATTGCTGAAATCCCACGGCGCGGCCGAGG
This sequence comes from Ruegeria lacuscaerulensis ITI-1157, assembly GCA_000161775.1. Lineage (GTDB taxonomy): Bacteria > Pseudomonadota > Alphaproteobacteria > Rhodobacterales > Rhodobacteraceae > Ruegeria > Ruegeria lacuscaerulensis. Next base: position 2,660,928 of record GG704596.1, on the reverse strand, counting down.
TTCTTGTGACCACCGACACCGATGTTGTCGAGAAATTCGCGCAGACCAGCGCAACGCTGAAACCGCGCGTGTTTCTGGATGCGGTCTGCGACCAGCTGTCCGAGCAGATCTTCTGCGCCATGCCGAACGGCGCGCGCTGGGTCAGCTATGGCAAGCTGAGCACCGAGGCCCCGCGTCTGACCCAGATGGGGCAGTTGATCTTCATGAGCAAACGGATCGAAGGGTTCTGGCTGACGCAATGGATGATGTCCACGCCACCCGAAGACCAGATGCGCGTGGTGGCCGAGGTTCAGGCCCGCTTTGCCGACGGGCGCTGGAAAACCGACGTGTCCACGCACCTGCCCCTGCGGAATATCGTTTCCAGCCTGGCCGATGCGCTGAAAAAGAGTGACGGAAAGGTCATCATCACGCCATAGTAGAATACGCGCCCCGGAGATTGGAGGAGATCCGGGGCGCGCACAAAAGACGCCGGGCGAACCGGCAATTGGGAGGAGAATTTGGACAACGCACAGCTGCTGATCAGCGGGCTGGCGAATGGCTGTGTCTACGGCCTGATCGCGCTCGGCTTCGTTCTGATCTACAAGGCGACCGAGGCCGTGAACTTCGCCCAGGGCGATTTCATGATGCTGGGCGCCTTCGTCACCATCGGGTTGACCAATACGGAATACATGGGCCTGCCCTTCTGGCTGGCCCTGCCTATCTCACTGGGGATCATGGGCGCGCTGGGGTATCTGCTGGACCGGCTGATCATCCGCCGCCTGTTCGGGGAAAGCCAGACCGCCGTGGTCATCCTGACCATCGCCCTGGGCTTCGTGATCCGCTTTGTCGCCGGGCTGATCTGGGGTCACGAGCCGCAGACACTGGAAAACCCGCTGGCCGGCAAAGAGGTCCGTTTCGGCGGGCTGGTCCTGGGGATGGAGGACGTGGCGGTCATCGTCGTGACGGTGCTGCTGACGTGGGGGCTGTATGTGTTTTTCAGCAAGACCAAGCTGGGTCTGGCGATGCAGGGCGCCTCGCAGAACCAGCTGGCGGCCTATTACATGGGGGTGCCGGTCAAGCGCGTGCAGGGTTTCATCTGGGGTCTGGCCGGTGTCGTGGCCGGGATCGCGGGCATCCTGTTCGCCGCCAAGGGCTCGGTCGATCCGACCACCGGGCTGCTGGGGATCAAGGCCTTTGCGGCCGCGGTCATCGGCGGGTTCGGCAGCCTGCCCGGAGCCTTGGCAGGCGGTCTGATCGTCGGCGTGATCGAACCCTTCGCCAGCCGCTACATTGCTGCAGGCTACAGCCAAATCGCGCCCTATGCGCTGTTGCTGGCGGTGCTGATCTTCCGTCCACACGGCCTGTTCAGCCAGGTCCGGGTCAAGAAGGTCTGAGCGCATGAGGATCGTTTTCAAAACCGACTACATGCAGGACATCCGCCCGTGGAAGGACGGATACCAGTTGTCGCTTTACCTGATCCTGCTGGCGGTGGTCATTGCCGCGCCGTGGTGGCTGGACGCGTTCTATCTGGGAGAGCTGACCAACGTTCTGATCTGGGCCATCGCCGGGCTGGGGCTGATGATCTGACCGGGCATACAGGCCAGGCCAGCCTGGGCCACGCGGCGTTTCTGGCTTTGGCTGCTATGCCAACGTGATCGTGATCGAGGCCGGCGTGCCGTTTCTGGTCGCCTTTCCGCTGGCCGGTATTCTGACCGGCATCGCCGGGGTCACGGTCGCCATTCCTGCCCTGCGGCTGCACGGCATCTATCTGGCGATCTTCACCCTGGCCCTGTCGATCCTGATGGACGACCTCATCGTTCTGGCGGAACCGATCACTGGCGGTGTCGCGGGCAAGTACATGGGCGGGGTCGAGATTTTCGGCCATCTGGTCGACCGCTGGGGCACGCCCGAGCAGTTCTTCTGGCTGGTTCTGGCCGTCACGGTTCTGGTCACGCTGGGCTATATCAACCTTCTGCGCACGCCGCTGGGGCGCAGCTTCATCGCGGTGCGCGACTCGGAAGTGTCCGCGCAGGCGATGGGCATCGACATCGCGCGCACCAAGACAGTGTCTTTTGCCCTGTCCTGTGCGGTGACCGGGTGGGCGGGCGCTCTGATGGGCCTTTATGCTGGCGCATTCAACAATGAATCCTTCAGTGTCGTCATCTCGATCCAATTGCTGATGATGATCGTGATCGGCGGGCTGGGCTCTATCCACGGGGCGTTTCTGGGCGCCATCATCATCGGGTTCCTGCCGCAATTCCTGTCGATCGCCAAGGAAAATGTCGGTGCCCTGTTCGGCGGCAGCACGGTCGCCATTCCGGGGCTGGAATTCGGCATTTTCGGCATGATCCTGATCGGGTTCATCCTGTTCGAGCCGATGGGCATCTATGGCCGCTGGCTGAAAATCCGCACCTGGTTCGAGCTGTTCCCTTTCTACCGCAAGGACATGTTCAAGCGGCAGAAATCCTATCTCAAGACGGAGCGCCTGAGATGAGCCTGCTGGAATTCGAGAACGTCACCCTGAAATTCGGTGGCCTGACGGCGGTGAACGACCTGTCCTTTTCCGTCGAAGAAGGCGAGGTCTTTGCCATCGTCGGCCCGAACGGGGCGGGCAAATCCACGGTGTTCAACCTGATCTCGCGTTTCTACGACCCGTTTGCGGGCCAGATCCGGTTCGACGGTCACGATCTGCTGCAGGTCAAACCCTCGGGCGTGGCCGCCTATGGCGTCGCGCGCACCTTCCAGAACATCGAGCTGTTCGAACATGCCACCGTGTTGCAGAACCTGCTGGTCGGGCGGCACCGCCACCGGCGCACCAACCTGCTGTCCGAGGTGTTCTTTACCCGCTCGGCCCGCCGGCAAGAGCTGGAGAACCGCGAGAAGGTCGAAGAGATCATCGATTTCCTCGATCTGCAGGCCTATCGCGACAAGATGATCGCCGGCCTGCCCTATGGCGTGCGCAAGGTGGTCGAGGTTGCGCGCGCGCTGGCCACCGACCCCAAGCTGCTGCTGCTGGATGAACCGGCCTCGGGGCTGTCGGTCGAAGAAACAACCGACATGCGTTGGTGGATCGACGACATCCGGCGGCAGATGGGGATCACGGTGCTGATGGTCGAACATGACATGGGGCTGGTCTCGGGCGTGTCCGACCGGGTGCTGGCCATGGCCGATGGGGCGAAACTGGCCCTTGGGACACCGGCGCAGGTGCAATCGCACCCTGCCGTCGTCGAAGCCTATCTGGGGAAAGCCTCATGAGCGCACCGATCCTGAGCATCCGCAACATCGAAAGCTTCTATGGCCCGATCATGGCGATCCGCGGCGTGTCGCTGGACGTGCGCCCGGGCCAGATCGTCTCGATCCTGGGCGCCAACGGGGCGGGCAAGACGACGTTGATGAAGACCGTCTCGGGCGTGATGGACCCGGAAAAGGGCACGATCACCTTCGACGGCGAGGAAATCCAGGGGCTGGAGCCGCACAAGATCGTCCAGAAAGGCATCGTGCATGTGCCCGAGGGGCGCGAGGTGTTCCCGCTGCTGACTGTGAACGAAAACCTCAGCCTGGGGGCCTATACCCTGCATGACAAGGCCCAGATCGAGCGCGACCGCGAGATGGTGTTTTCCTACTTCCCGGTCCTGAAGGAACGCCGCAACCAAGAGGCCGGCACCCTGTCGGGCGGGCAGCAGCAGATGCTGGCCATCGGCCGCGGCCTGATGGCCAACCCGCGCATCATGCTGCTGGATGAACCCTCGCTGGGCCTGTCGCCGCTGCTGGTCCAAGAGATCTTCGGCATCCTCAGACGCCTGAATGACGAGCAGAACATGACCATGATGCTGGTCGAGCAGAACGCCAACGCCGCGCTGGAACTGGCCGATCATGGCTATGTCATGGAGGTCGGGCGCATCGTGATGGATGGCCCCGCCGACGTGCTGATGCGGTCCGAGGACATCCAGAACTTCTATCTGGGCGTGCAGGAGGAAGGCGCGCGGGAAAACCGCCGCTGGAAACGCAAGAAGACGTGGAGGTGAGCCGGATGAACATGACCACCCTGCCCCCGCAGACCACCATCAACGGCGTCCAGTTCAACGCCACCCCCGGCCAGCGCCCCGTGCGGGTCGATGGCTGCGTCACGATCCCTGAGCTGTTTCAGAAACGCTGTGCCGCCCTGGGCGACCGCACCGCGCATCGGGAAAAGGATCTGGGAATCTGGAAATCCTATTCCTGGGCCGACTACTGGCAGCACGCCAAATGGATCGGTCTGGCGCTGCGCAAGCTGGGGCTGCAACGCGGCGAGGTCGTCTCGATCCTGTCCGAGGACCGCAAGGAATGGGCGTGGTTCGATCTGGGCATCCAATGCGTCGGCGGCATCGCCTCGGGCGTCTACACGACCGATTCCGCCAGCCAGCTGAAATATCTGGTCAATGACAGCGACAGCCGCTTTCTGATCGTCGAAGACGAAGAGCAGCTGGACAAGTTTCTGGACATCGAAGACGAGGTGCCCGGCCTGCTGAAGGTCATCATCCTTGAAGACGAAGGCCTGCACGACCTGGCCCATCCCCGCTGCATGATGATCGAGGATCTCTATGCCCTCGGCCGCGCGGCCGAGCGCGAAGAACCGGGCCGGTTCGAAGCCGAAATCGCACTGGCCACGCCGCAGGATACGGCGCTGCTGATCTATACCTCGGGCACCACCGGCATGCCCAAGGGCGCGATGCTGAGCAACGAAAACATCATGGCCGCGATCGAATGCGGCGCACGCTGCCTGCCCGCGCTGGAAACCGACGAACAGCTTTGCTTTCTGCCGCTGTGTCATATCCTTGAACGCGACGTGTCGATCTATTTCCCGCTGGCTTCGAAATGCACGGTGAACTTCGCCGAAAGCCCCGAGACGGTCTTTGCCAACCTGCAGGAAGTGTCGCCCTCGACCTTCACCGCCGTCCCGCGCGTGTGGGAGAAGATCTATTCGCAGGTGCTGATCATGGCGCAAGAGGCCACCCCGGCCGGGCGTGCCGCCTTTGGCATGGCGCTGAAGGCCGGGATGAAGCGGGCCGACTACATCCTGCAGGGCAAACCGGTGCCACCGGCGGTGGCCGCGAATTTCCGGCTGTGGGACCGGCTGGTGCTGCGCAACCTGCGCCGGATGCTGGGCATGGACCGGCTGCGGCGCGGCGGGTCGGGCGCGGCCCCGATCTCGCCCGAGCTGCTGAAATGGTACTGGGCCATCGGGGTGCCGCTGGTCGAAGGTTTCGGCATGACCGAGACTTCGGGCATCGCCACGCTGAACACGCCCGAAGCCAACCGCATCGGGACCATCGGCAAGCCCGCACCTGGGGTCGACCTGCGCATCTCGGATGAGGGCGAAATCCAGATCCGCGGCCTGAACGTGTTCCAGGGCTATTGGCGCAACAATGCCAAGACCGCCGAGACCTTCACCGCCGATGGCTGGCTGCGCACCGGCGACATGGGGCACGTGGACGCGGAGGGCTATGTCACCATCACCGGCCGCCTCAAGGACATCATCATCACCGCCGGCGGCAAGAACATCACCCCGGCCGAGATCGAAAGCCGGCTGAAGTTCTCGCATTACATCTCGGACGCAGTAATCATCGGTGACCGCCGCAAGTATCTGACCGCGCTGATCATGATCGATCAGGAAAATGTCGAAAAGTTCGCGCAGGACCGCAAGGTGCCGTTCTCGAACTTCGCCTCGCTCTGCGCTGCGGCCGAGGTGCGCGAACTGATCGGCGCGGAAGTGGCCGCGGTGAACAAGGAGTTCGCGCGCGTCGAGCAGATCAAGGATTTCCGCCTGATCGACGTGCTGCTGACCGCCGAAGATGACGAACTGACCGCGACGATGAAACTGAAACGCAGCCTGGTGGAAAAGAAACACGCGCATCTCATTGAAGACATGTACAAATAGAACAGGGATCAATCCCAAGGGAGGAAGACACATGACCAAAGCAATCAGACGGCTGGCGGCGGCAACCGCCCTGTCCGCCCTGGCCTCGATGGGCTGGGCCGAAACGCAAGGCGTGACCGACGACGAAATCGTCATCGGCTCGGTCAATGACCTCAGCGGCATTTTTGCCGCCGTGGGGGTTCCGGCCACCAAGGGCGCGAACGTGGTGTTCGACCGGGTCAACGCCAATGGCGGCGTGCATGGCCGCAAGATCCGCTATGTGGTCGAGGACAACGGATACCAGATGCCGCGCGCGATGCAGGGCTACAACAAGCTGCTGAACCGCGACAAGGTGTTCGCCATGCTGCAATCGCTGGGAACGCCGATGAACCTGGCCGGGTTCAAACTGCTGGACCCGAAAGGCATTCCCAACGTCGCCCCCCTGTCGGCCGCGCGGCAGATGCTGCAGGAACCGATGAAAAACAAGTTCACCTCGTTTTCCAGCTATTACGATCAGGCGCGCGTGGGCGTGAAGTACCTGGCGCAGGAATTCGGCGGCGACAAGGTCTGCACGATGTATCTGCCCACCGATTTCGGCAAGGAAATCCTGGAAGGCAGCCACGAAGGCGCTAAGGAAGCCGGCATTAGCTTCGCCGCGGAAACCACTCATAAACCTGATGAAACCGATTTCGTGGGCTCGCTGAGCAAGCTGAAGGAAGAAGGTTGCGACATCGTCACGATGGCCCTGGGTGTGCGACAGGTCATCACCGTGGTCGGTACTGCCAAGAAGATGGGTCTGGACGATATGAAGTTCCTGGGCACCTCGGCCAGTTTCCTGACCGTGGTAGCGCAGGTACCCGGCGGCGTGACCGACGGTTTCTACGCCGCTGCCTCGTGGCAGGACCTGTGGGCCCGCGCGGATGAGCCCGCCCCCAAGGCCTTCATCGAGGAATACAAGGCCGCCACCGGCGAAGACCCGGTCGGCTTTTCGATGCTGGGCTACGCCGCCGCCGAAATGATGGTCAAGGCGCTGGAGGCCGCCGGCCCCGACCTGACACATGAAAGCTTTATCGCCGCGATGGAGTCACTGGACTATCAGGATGATCTGGTTGGCAACCACATGACCTTTGGCCCCGATGACCATCAGGGCGCCGATACGGTCTATGTCAACGTGGTGGAAAACGGGGCGTGGAAGAAAGTGCACGAAGAATAACTCCACCTCCCAGCCACGAAAAAAGGGCTCGCAGATGCGAGCCCTTTGCATTTTGTGCCCTCGGCAGCGATTAACGCTTGGAGAACTGGAACGAACGGCGGGCTTTGCGCTTGCCGTATTTTTTGCGTTCCACGACGCGGCTGTCGCGGGTCAGGAAGCCGGCGGCCTTAAGGGCACCGCGCAGGCTGGGATCGTACAGCTGCAGCGCTTTCGAGATGCCGTGCTTGACCGCGCCGGCCTGACCGGTCAGGCCACCGCCCTTGACGGTTGCGACCACGTCGAATTCACCTTCGACACCGGCAACCTGGAACGGCTGGCGCAGGATCAGCTGCAGAACGGGGCGTGCGAAATACACGTCCTGGTCTTTGCCGTTCACGGTGACCTTGCCGGAACCCGGCTTGATCCAAACGCGGGCAACAGCGTCTTTACGCTTGCCGGTTGCATAGGAGCGACCTAGTTCGTCACGCACGGGCTCGCGCACAACAACTTCTTCGGCCACGGTTTCAACGCCTGCGACGGCGCTCAGCTCTTCGAGAGTATTGATCTGATCAGCCATCGGTCATTAGCTCCGGGTGTTTTTCTTGTTCATGGATTTGACATCCAGAACTTCGGGGGCCTGGGCTTCGTGCGGGTGCTCGGCACCGGCATAGATGCGCAGGTTGGTCATCTGCTTGCGCGACAGACGGTTGCCCGGCAGCATGCGCTTGACGGCCTGGTAGACCACACGCTCGGGGTGCGCGCCTTCCAGGATCTGCTGCTTGGTGCGCGACTTGATGCCACCCGGGTGGCCGGTGTGCCAGTAGAAGTGCTCGTCGCGCTTCTTGCCGGTCATCTGGATCTTGTCGGCGTTGATGACGATGACGTTGTCGCCCATGTCCATGTTCGGGGTGAACGACGGCTTGTGCTTGCCACGCAGGCGCATGGCGACGATCGAGGCAAGACGGCCCAGAACAACGCCCTCGGCGTCGATCAGGATCCACTTCTTGTCGATGTCTGCAGGAGTTGCAGAGAAGGTTTTCATGTCAGGACAATCCTGTTTGATGTGAAAGACCGCCCCTGCCGGAGCGGTCCGAATTCGATGGATCGGTATTTAGACGGACGGCACCTGCGCGTCAAGAACGCCAAACTTCAATTAATCTATATAAAACAAGGGCTTGCAAAATAGGTATCAATTTACCCCAAAATTACACGCTGATTTGCTCGGGCGGATTGTCGAGCAACGCGCGCAGGCGCAGCATGGCGGATTCGAACTGCTTCAGCGAGACGTGGCCGTTCATCGCGATGCGCACCGCGTTGGGCGCCCGCCCGTCCCGCAGCGCGAACTCGTCGGCCGACCGGATCTGAATTCCTTCGCGTTCGGCGGCACGGCTGAAGGCGGCAGACCGCCAGCCCGACGGAAGGTTCAGCCAGACGAAGGGAATATCGGGATCCCAGTTCAGATCGAACCCCCCCAGCGCATTGACGGCCACCCGGACATATTCGCCCATCTTTGCCCGGACATCGCGCGCCAACTGCCGAGCCTGGGGATGGCTGAGCATCAGGCGGGTCAGTTCAGCCAAGGGCTGTGCCAGACCGAAATACCCGTATTCCGCCGAACGGCGCAAATCACCGCTGCGATCCCGCGGGGCAATGGCAAAACCCACCCGCAGCGCCGGAGTCAGAGTCTTGGAGATCGACGACACATGCCAACCCCGCTCGGGCGCCAGCGCCCGGTAGCTGGGCGCACGCGCCTCGCCCATACGATAGCAATCATCCTCGATGATCTGCAGATCGTGGCGGCGGGCAATCTCGATCACTTCGTTGCGTCGCTCAAGCGGTGAGTGGCCCCCGGTCGGGTTTTGCACCTCGGGCGAGACGCAGATCGCCTGTGCCTGTGTCTGACGCAGAATGTGATCCAGCGCGTCAGGGCTGATGCCCCATTTGTCCATCTTGACGCCGACCACCTCAGCCCGCATCAGCTCGCCTGCACGGCGGAACCCCGCATAAGACAGGTCCTCGACCAGAACAACGGGTTTCGGCCCGCGCAATATGGTCTGGAACACCACGCACAACCCGCTTTGGCCGCCATGGGTCAATACGATGTCATCCGCGGTGAGTGTTCCCAATGGCAGGTCGGCAAGCCAGTCGACCACCGCTTGCCGGACCGGAAGATAGGCGTCACGGGTGGGATAGTTCATGAACATTTCCGGATCACCCTGCGCCACTTTCGCAAGGCACGACCGGATCAGCGCCACCTGCCCCACATCCGGCAGACGGGGACTGAACAGGCTGACACTGGCATCGTATTTGTCATCGCGTAAATGCAACTGCCGCGACCATAGGTCATCCAGCAGAGGCGTCTTCGGCGGCGCCACGAATGTACCCCGCCCGACCTCGGCCTTCAGCAACCCTTCATCGGTCAGAATGGAATAGGCTCGCGCGACCGTTCCCGGCGTGATCTGCAATCGATACGCCAGCTCGCGCACTGGCGGCAGCTTGGCCCCAATCTCCAGCGTCTTGTTTTCGATGGCCTTGCGGATCGTGTCGGCCACAAGAGTGTATTTTGGCCCCTTGGTCTTGGGCAGCTCCTGCGGCCAAATTGTATCCATTACAATTCTTCCTTTGCATTCATCACAATCCCAAGCTTACCACGGTAATGTACCGAGCATTTAAGTTTTGTGTCAATACAATTGTGAAAGGATAACCAGATGACACGCGCAATGCACACCTCCGCCCTTCTGCTGCTGAACGACAGCCCGCGGCTGCCGTTGGTCGCCGCATTGGCCGTACGGTTTGCGGCGACTGTCACCAAATGGGAACGCCGGCGCCGCAGCCGCACCAATCTGGGCAAACTTGATGATCGCCTGCTGCGCGATGTCGGCCTGACCCGCCCCGAGGCGGACCGCGAAAGCCGGCGCCATTTCTGGATCGGATGACGCATCCCCAGTCCCGTTCGCGGGACCTCTTCCTGGGCCGGGGCCAATCCCCGGCCTTTTTTCATCCAAACGCCGCCGCAGCCGAGCCCTCGGGGGGCAGCGAATAGGTCATGCTGGCCCGGGCGCAGGGGGCCTCGGCCCCGTCCGAATACATCAGCACGTCCCCCACGGCCAGCGACCGCCCCAGCTTGAGCAACCGGCAATGGGCGATCAGATCGGTGCCACCTTCGGGCTTGCGCAGAAAATCTATCGAACTGTTGGTGGTCACCGCCAGAGATTGCCGGCCCTTTCGCGCCAGCACCATCGAATAGACACACACATCGGCCAGGGCGAACATCGAAGGCCCTGAGACCGTGCCGCCGGGGCGCAGGTGCCGGTCCTCGACGACCAGGCGCATGGTGATCGTGTCCTCGGTCAGGTCTTCGACCACGAAATCCTGATGCACCTGCGGAAAGACCTGCGCCAGATACCGCGACAGTTCTTCCTTGTTCATGGCCAATGACATGCTTCCCCTCCTCGATTTGCCGACCTAGAGTTGGCCCGACAGCCAGCGGGAGGGCAAGATGGCAATTTTGGAACGTAACGACACCAGGGCGATCGCCCATCTGACACTGAACGCGCCCGAGCGGCTGAATGCGCTGAGCGACGAGATGCTGGCCGCGCTGCAGACCGAACTGGACGCCCTGCGCGATGACCGGTCCATCCGCGCGGTGATCCTGTCGGGCGCGGGCAAGGCGTTCTGCGCCGGTCATGACCTGAAACAGATGACGGCGGGCCGTCAGGCCGAGGACGGCGGCAAAGCCTATTTCACCGACCTGTTCAACCGCTGCGCGCGGATGATGATGTCCATCCAGTCACTGCCCCAACCCGTGATCGCGCAGGTTCACGGGATCGCCACCGCAGCGGGATGCCAGCTGGTGGCGACCTGCGATCTGGCCATCGCGGCGGACACCACCCGGTTCGGCGTGAACGGCGTGAATATCGGCCTGTTCTGCTCGACGCCGATGGTCGCGCTCAGCCGCAACATCCCGCGCAAGCAGGCCTTTGAAATGCTCACCACCGGCGACTTCATCCCGGCCCGCCGCGCCGCCGATCTGGGCCTGATCAATCGCGCCGTCCCCGAGGCCGAACTGCAACAGGAAACATGGGCCCTGGCGGAAAAGCTGGCCTCGAAACTGGGGGCCGCCGTCAAGATCGGCAAACAGGCGTTCTATGAGCAGATCCAGATGCCGCTGGAACAGGCCTATGCCTATACCGGAGAGGTAATGGCACAGAATATGATGCACCGCGACACCGAGGAAGGAATTTCCGCCTTCATCGAAAAACGTCCACCCAATTGGACGCAATGACGCAAAGGTGATAAACAAAATTCCCGACTGTTCGCATTTTTGCACTTTCCAAAAGGGCAACTCTGTGGCAATGGTGAGACAGAGCCGAGGCTCTGACATTCTTTTGGGTCGCCGTGGGCGGAAGGTCCCTCCAGCCGGTCTCTCTCACTGGCGCAAAGATTCCCGCAGCGGCGACCCCAAGATTTCCTATCCTGATCAAAAACTTCCCTTCGCAGCGCGTGCAGCTGCGGCTGACCGTTGCGCAACCGGCCTGCGTGGCTTATGTGAACGCGCATGACACAGAAATTGCATATCGTGGGCGGCGGCATGGCCGGATCCGAGGCCGCATGGCAGGCCGCCGAGATGGGCGTGGACGTCGTGATCCACGAAATGCGCCCCCAAACCGGCACCTTTGCACACCAGACCGGCAACCTGGCCGAGATGGTGTGTTCGAACTCGTTCCGGTCGGACGATGACGAGCAGAACGCCGTCGGCCTGCTGCATTGGGAGATGCGCGCGGCCAACGGGCTGATCATGGCCAGCGCCGATGCCCACCGCCTGCCCGCCGGCGGCGCCCTGGCCGTCGACCGCGAGCCCTTCGCCGAAACCGTCACCGCACGCCTGAAAGCGCACCCCCGGGTCAGCGTCAGCCATGAAGAGGTGACCGAACTGCCGGACCAGGGCCACTGGATCTTTGCCACCGGCCCCTTGACCTCGCCCGCCCTGGGTCAGGCAATCCAGCGCGAGACCGGCGCCGAGGCGCTGGCCTTTTTCGACGCGATCGCCCCGATCGTCTATGCCGACACGATCGACATGAGCAAGGCATGGATGCAGTCACGCTATGACAAGGGCGAGACCGAGGAAGAACGCACCGCCTATCTGAACTGCCCGATGGACCGCGACCAGTACGAAGCTTTCATCGACGCGCTGCTGGCCGCCGACAAGACCGAGTTCCACGAAGGTGAAACCGCCGGCTATTTCGACGGCTGCCTGCCGATCGAGGTGATGGCCGAACGGGGCCGCGAGACCCTCCGCCACGGGCCGATGAAACCGGTCGGCCTGACCAATCCGCACCAGCCGGACGTCAAGCCCTATGCGGTGGTACAACTGCGCCGCGACAATGCGCTGGGCACGCTGTTCAACATCGTGGGTTTCCAGACCAAGATGAAATACGGCGCGCAAACCGAAGTATTCCGGATGATTCCGGGGCTCGAGAATGCCAGCTTTGCCCGGCTGGGCGGCATCCACCGCAACACCTTCATCAATTCGCCCACCTTGCTGGACGCGCAGATGCGGCTGAAATCCAGGCCGAACATCCGGTTCGCCGGGCAGATCACAGGGGTCGAGGGCTATGTCGAAAGCGCCGCGATGGGGTTGCTGGCCGGACGTCTGGCGGCTGCCGAGATTCTGGGCCATTCCCTGCCCCCGGTTCCGCAGGACAGCGCCATGGGCGCGCTGATCCATCACATCACCGGCGGGGCCGAGGCCAAGACCTTTCAGCCGATGAACGTCAATTTCGGCCTGTTCCGGCCGGTCGACGGGTTGAAAGGCGGACGGCGCGGCCGAAAGGACCGCTACAAGGCCTATACCGGCCGCGCCAAGGCCGCATGGCAGGCGTGGCTGGCCCAGACCGACTGGACGCAGGACGCCGCGCCCGCCTAGACTGAGCGCATGAGCAAGAAATACCTCGACAAGACCTATGGCCTGAACTCCCCCAAGGAAACCCGGGCGCATTATCAGAAATGGGCCGCGTCCTACGAGGATGAAGTGGCCGAACACGGCTATGCCACGCCGGGCCGCGTGGCCGAGGCGCTGTGGGACAGGTTTCCGCATCCGCAGGAACCCATCCTGGACTATGGCTGCGGTACGGGGCTGTCGGGCGTGGCGCTGCACAAGGCCGGATTTCGCGTGATCGACGGTATGGACCCGACCCCGCGCATGTTGGAGGGCGCCGAGGCCAAGGGCGTGTATCGCAACCTGACCCCCTTCGAGATCACCGATCCCAGCCCGGTGCCCCCCGGCGCCTACCGCGCCATCACGGCAATCGGTGTGATCGGCGCTGGCGCCGCGCCCCCCGAAACCTTCGACATGCTGATGAAGGCATTGCCCAAAGGGGGATTGCTGGCCTTTTCGTTCAACGATCACACGCTGCAGGACCCGGCCTATACCGTCCGCCTGAGCGAATGGCTGGACATCGGCGCCGCGCGGCTGCTGTTTCGCGAACACGGGCCACACCTTCCAGGGCTAGACTTGAAGTCGGACGTATATATCGTTGAAAAACTGTGACATTCATCACCCGTTTTGCCCCATCTCCAACCGGCCCCCTGCATCTGGGGCACGCCTATTCCGCGCTGTTGGCCCATGACATGGCCCAAGCCAGGGCTGGGACGTTTCTGCTGAGGATCGAGGACATCGACCAAAGCCGCGCCCGCCCCCATTGGGAAGCGCAACTGAAAGACGATCTGGCGTGGCTGGGCCTCAGCTGGCCCGAACCGGTCATGCGCCAATCGGACCGTTTGGACGTGTATCAACGTGCGTTGGACGCATTGTGGGCGCGTGGACTGCTGTATCCCTGCACCTGCAACCGCCGCGACATCGCTGCAGCCGCCAGCGCGCCGCAGGAAGGCCAGCCGATGCTGGGCCCGGACGGGATCGTCTATCCCGGAACATGCCGCGCACGCTGGAGCCCCGAGTCCGCGCGTCAGCCGCGGCCGACCGACCTGCCATTGCGTCTGAACATGGCCGAGGCGCTGCGTCAGATCAATTTCGACCCGCAACTAACTGTCAACACAACAGATTTACCGCTGGCCTTCATCGAGGACGGCCACGGTCCCGCTGGAGAAACCGGAACCATAACCCTCTCGGCCGACCATCTGCGCCGTGGCGTCGGTGACGTGGTTCTGGCCCGGCGCGGGATGGGCACCTCGTATCACCTGTCGGTGGTTCTGGACGATGCCGCGCAGCAGATCACCCATGTGGTGCGCGGGCAGGATCTGTTCGAGGCCACCTGCATCCACGTGGTGCTGCAACGTCTGCTGGAACTGCCGACGCCGATCTATCACCACCACCGTCTGATCCGGGATGACACGGGCAAGCGGCTGGCCAAACGCGACGACGCCCGCGCAATCGCCAAATACCGCGAGGAAGGCGCCTCACCGCAGGACATCCGCGCAATGGTCGGGTTGTGAGACACCGCCGTCAGGCCAACGGCGACATCAATTCGATCTCATCACCGTCGCGGACGGCGGTGTAGAAGCAGCTGCGCCGATTTGTGTGACAGGCCGGGCCGGTCTGATCGACCAGAACCAGCAGGCAGTCGCGGTCGCAATCGACCCGCAGATCGACCAGCTTTTGCACATGGCCCGAGCTTTCGCCCTTGATCCAGAACGCCTGCCGCGAGCGCGACCAATAGGTGACGCGTCCGGTCTCCAGCGTCTTGCGCACGGCTTCGGCATTCATCCAGGCCATCATCAGCACCTCTCCGGTGTCGTGTTGCTGGGCGATGGCGGGGATCAGCCCCGTTTCGTTGAATTTCAGCGTTGACGGGTCAAACGAGACGGCGCGCGACATGGCAAAAACCTTTTGCATCCCAGAACATGGCCACTATGTATGGGGAACAGGCAGCGAGGGGAACCCATGTCCGGCGAAACCGATCTGATCAAGCTTTATTCCGGCCGCATTCTCGAACTGGCCGCCGACATCCCGCATCTGCAGCGTCTGGAAAGCCCCGATGCAACCGTCAAGAAACGCTCGCCCCTGTGCGGGTCGACCGTCACCGTGGACGTCAAGGTGAAGGATGGCCGGGTTTCCGAGTTCGGGCAGGACGTGAAAGCCTGCGCGCTTGGGCAGGCCGCAGCCTCGGTGGTTGGCGGTGCCGTGATCGGTGCGACGCGCGCTCAGATCGAGCAGGCACGCGACCAGCTTGCGGCCATGCTCAAGCAGAACGGCCCCGCCCCCGACGCGCCTTTCGACGGGCTCGAGGTGCTGATGCCCGCGCGCGACTACAAGAACCGCCACGCTTCGATCATGCTGGCGCTGGACGCTACGGCCGAGGCCATGGCGCAGGCAGAACAGAGCCATTGCGCTTGAACGTGGCGTTTGCCGCCCGATAAGGCTAGTCTTCCGCCGCGGTGGCCGGAGAATTCAATGGACAATTTGCTCGAACACTTCGTGACCCTTTGGGTCGTCATTGATCCGATCGGCACCATTCCGGTTTTCATCGCCGTGACCGCCGGGATCGAGGCCAGAACCCGCAGACGGACCGCCCTGCAGGCGGTGCTTGTCAGCGCGGGCGTCCTGCTGTTCTTTCTGGTGTTCGGGCAATTGCTGATCGAGGCGCTCGATATCGGACTGAACTCATTTCAGGTGGCCGGCGGGATCATCCTGTTTCTGTTCGCCCTGTCGATGATCTTCGGCGAAAGCAAACCCGAGGTCGACCAACGGGTGGCGGAAGAAGATCGACAGGACCACATGCACCAGCACAACCCAGCCATCTTTCCGCTGGCGGTGCCGTCTCTGGCCTCGCCCGGAGCGATGCTGGCCATCGTCATCCTGACCGACAATCACCGCTACAGCCTGATCGATCAGGGCATCACCGCGCTGGTCATGCTGACGGTTCTGGCGGCCGCCTTTTTGCTGATGCTGCTGGCCGAGCCGATCATCCGCCTGATCGGCCATTCCGGCGCGGCCATCATCAGCCGTGTGATGGGCATGATACTCGCCTCGGTCGCGGCCAACTCGGTTCTGTCGGCGCTGCTGGAAATCATCAAGACGGGACAGTTGTAGGAAAAGCGCCGCTCCGTTCGGGTTCAGCGCAAAGCCGGGGCACGGCCCCTGCCAGGGGTTCGAGACAGGCGGCTCCCTTGGCGGAGAACAGGGTGACAACGCGGCATTGTCGGTTCGAGATCACAGGCAAGCTCCGTTCTCATGCGATTTTCTATCAATCCGGGAGCGGCGCTGCGTCAGTTCCGCGAGGGAAACTGTGCAACGGGGACGTTGTGCCCTTGGCGCACAATTGGCGGAAAGCGGCTGTATGCGCGACAAGACCGATCAGCGAACAAGATTGGACAAATACGTCAGAAGCCCAGGAAACGCGGCGACAACGAAAGCAGCAGTTGCGAAGTGTAAATCAGGGTGGTGCCCAAGGTGAGACTCGAACTCACACGGTATTGCTACCGGGGGATTTTGAATCCCCTGCGTCTACCATTCCGCCACTTGGGCCACGCGCACTGAATTAGCGCCCAAGAACGGGAAGGTCCAGAGGCAAAAAACGCCAAAGACAAGTCAGCGCATTAGTGCAAGAGGTTGACGCTGTGGCGTGCACATGATTTGCCTCGTCGGACTTGAACAGTGGAATTTGGTGCAAATGCTGCGATCGCTGTATGACTGGACCATCCGTCTGGCCGATCACCCTCATGCCCTGTGGGCGCTGGCCGTCGTGGCATTCATCGAAAGCTCGTTCTTTCCGATTCCACCCGATGTTCTGATGATCCCGATGATTCTGGCGCGTCCATCGCGCGCCTGGCTGATCGCCACCGTGGCCCTGGTTGCCTCGGTGCTGGGTGGAATGCTCGGCTATGCCATCGGTGCCTTCTTCTACGAAAGCCTGGGCCAGCCCATCCTCGAGTCCATGGGCAAGGCCCACGCGATGGAGGAGTTCAACCAGCGTTTCAACGATTTCGGGTTCTGGGCAGTTCTGACCGCCGGCGTCACGCCCTTCCCCTACAAGGTCATCACGATCATGTCCGGCTGGACCGGCATGCCGCTGGGCACCTTCATCGCGACATCGATCCTGGCGCGTGCGCTTCGGTTCTTCATGGTCGCGGGGCTGCTGTGGAGCTTTGGTGAACCGATCCGCGATTTCATCGAAAAACGTCTGGGGTTGATGTTCACCTTGTTCATTCTTCTGCTGATCGGCGGATTCGTGGTGGTGAAATACATATGACACGCAAACGCACACTTATCCTTCTGGCCGCGGCCGGATCCCTGGGGTTGCTGCTGGGGGCTTGGGCCTTTCAATACATAGGTGGCATGGCGCCTTGCAAAATGTGCATCTGGCAACGCTACCCTCATGGCGCGGCGATCGTGATCGGCGCCCTGGCCTTCGCCCTGCCGGGCGTGCGCCTTCTGCCGCTTCTCGGTGCGGCGGCGGCCGCGACCACCTCGGGCATCGGCATCTATCACGCCGGGGTCGAGCGCGGGCTGTGGGAAGGCCCATCCAGCTGCACCTCGGGCAGCATCAGCGGCCTGTCGGCCGAACAGCTGATGGAACAGATCATGGCCGCCCCGCTGGTGCGCTGCGACGAAATCCCGTGGGAGATGTTCGGCCTGTCCATGGCCGGATGGAATGCACTGCTGTCCGCCGGTCTGGTCCTGGCATGGCTGGCCGCCTGGCGGGCGCGCTGACCCTACTGGGCGTCCAGTTCCGCGTCCCAGTACAGGAAGTCGATCCAGCTTTCGTGCAGGTGGTTGGGCGGAAACTTCCGTCCGATATTCTGCAGCATGCTGGCGTCAGGCTGCCGAGGCGGCTTGCGCAGGGTCATCCCGGCCTGCCGCAGCGATTTGGACCCCTTGCGCAGGTTGCACGGGCTGCAGGCGGCCACCACGTTCTGCCAACTGGTGACGCCACCGGCCGCGCGTGGCACCACATGGTCAAAGGTCAGGTCTCCGCGGCTGCCGCAATACTGACAGCGGAATTCATCCCTCAGAAACAAATTAAAGCGCGTGAAGGCCACGCGCTTTCTGGGTTTCACATAGTCTTTCAGGACGACGACCGACGGTATTCGGATCTCGGTACTGGGGCTGCGGACCACCTCGTCATATTCCGCGACGATATCGACCCGATCCAGCCAGGCGGCCTTGATCGCCTCCTGCCAGGGCCACAGCGACAGCGGGTAATAAGAAAGCGGGCGATAATCGGCATTCAAAACCAAGGCCGGATGGTGCTTTAACGCACCCGGCTCCCTGACAAATTCGGTTCTGAAGTCTCCGTCCATGGCTGAATCGCTCCTCGCTCTCGGCTGCCTGTATGGGACACCAGAGCGGGGAGCACCCGCCCCGGTCTTGAGTTAACTATATATCGCGTTAAAACTCTGACAAGTCCTGTTTTCCCACAACATCTCGGTAACAGACTATTTCGAATCCATAACAATCGCGTGACAGTTATCCACAGCTTGCGCAGGCCAACGACTGAGAGTATGGCGGAACCCATGTCATGGTTCATCCGCTTCAACAAACCCTTTGACGTGCTGCCGCAATTCACCGACCGGCAAAATACCGACTCGCCGCGCAGCACCCTGTCGGATTTCATCGACCTGCCGGGGGTCTATCCGGCCGGGCGGCTGGACCGCGACAGCGAGGGGCTGATGCTGCTGACCGACAATGGGCGGCTGCAATCCCATATCTCGGACCCCAAGCACAAGATGCCCAAAACCTATTGGGTTCAGGTCGAGGGCATCCCGGATGCGGCGGCCATTCGGGCCCTGCGTGACGGGGTCGAGTTGAATGACGGCATGACCCGCCCAGCCAAGGCGCGACTGATCGACGAACCCGAGGGTCTGTGGCCACGCACGCCCCCGATCCGCGAACGCAAGACGGTGCCGGATTGCTGGCTGGAACTGACACTGCGCGAGGGGCGCAACCGCCAGGTGCGCCGCATGACGGCTGCCGTCGGCCACCCCACCCTTCGCCTGATCCGCGCCCGGATCGGAGACTGGACCCTGGACGACCTCGCCCCCGGCAGCTGGGACAGCCTGCCGATGCCCGTTCTGGAAACCGCCCCCAAACGCAAGCGGGACCGACGCCCGCGGCGGTGACTTTTTCAGCAATGTCCGCTAACATGGTGCAATGAAAGTCGCAGCCGGAATCCCGTCGCCTTCGGGCATTCTCGAGGCCGCGCTGTATGTCGATGATCTGGACGCCGCCGAAAGGTTCTATGGCGAGGTTCTGGGCCTGGACCGCATTCAGCGCGCCGATGGCCGACATGTATTCTTCCGGGTCGGCGCCTCGGTATTGCTGCTGTTCAACCCCGACCAGACGGAACAGCCCCCAACCAACCCTGACCTGCCGGTGCCGCCGCATGGCGCACGCGGTCCGGGGCATGTGTGCCTGATCCTGACGCGCGACCAGATCGCGTTGATGCGCAAGCATCTGCTGAACTGGAACGTCCCGGTCGAGGCCGAGTTTGACTGGCCCAACGGAGCACGATCGCTCTATGTGCGCGACCCGGCCGGAAACTCGGTGGAGTTTGCCGAGGGTCACCTGTGGGGGTGACCCTGCCGCGTTACAGGCTCAACTTGTCGCGCATGAAGGCCAGCGCGACGCCCAGCCCGTCGGGTGCGATACCGTGGCCGGTGCCCTTCATGATGTGGGCATAGACCTCCTTGAAGCCCGCGCGTTGCAGGGCCTCGGCGGCCTCGGGCAGCGATTGCGGCGGCACCACGTCATCGGCATCGCCATGAACCAGCAGCACAGGCATCCGGCTGACCACCTCGTCGGCCAGCAGGTCAGGCTCGAGCAGGCGGCCCGAAAAGGCGATCACGCCGGCCACCGGGTCCTCGCGGCGCGGGGCCACGTGCAGGCTCATCATGCTGCCTTGGGAAAAGCCGAACAGCACCACCTGCTCGGGCAGCACGTCCTCGTCCACCATCAGGGCGTCCAGGAAGGCGTTGAAATCCTCGACCGCCATTTCCATGCCACGCCGGGCCTCTTCCTCGGACGAGCCGTCGATCCACGGGATCGGAAACCACTGATACCCGTTGGGCATGCCGGGGATCTGCTCGGGCGCGTCCGGGGCCACGAACAGCGTGTCGGGCAGGTGTTCACCCAGAACATCCGCAAGCCCCAGCAGATCGGCCCCGTTGGCGCCATAGCCATGCACGAACACCACGACCGAGCGCGTGTCGCCCGAAACCGGCTCTTTGCGGAGCGCGTTCAAAACCCTTGTCATCTGATCCCTTCCCTATCTTTGGCCACGCGGTAATAGGCCCACAGAACCCGGGCTGCAACCGACCGCCACGGCGACCACGCCTCGGCCATCTGCCGCAGCGCCTTGTCGGTCGGCCGATCCGGCAGGCCGTACAGCATCCGCGCGGCCTCCTGCAGGGCCAGATCGCCCGGCGCGATCACATCCGCCCGCCCCAGCGAGAACATGGCATAGATCTCGGCCGTCCAGACCCCGATGCCCGGCACCTGTGTCAGGGTCGCAATGACCACGTCATCGGGTGCATCGCGCAGGGCCTTGTAGTCGATCCGAGCCTCGGCCAGCGCCCGGGCATAGCGGATCTTCTGGCGGCTCAGCCCCACTGCGCGCAGATCATCGTCGGTGGCCCACTTGATCTTGCGCGGCCCGGTCAGACCCGCCTGCTGCATCCGCCTCCAGATCGCGTTGGCCGAGGCCACGCTGACCTGCTGGCTGACGATGGCGCTGAGCAGTTGCGCAAAGCCGTCGGGCCGACGGCGCAGGGGCAGCGGGCGCGTCAGGTCGATCGCATGCGCCATGCGCGGGCAGGCGCCAGACAGCCACGCGGCCCCTTCCTCAACGCATTCTGGTGTCTGGATAATTCGACCAACGGTCATGGCGGCTCCGGGTGGCGGTTCGGGGCGCAGGTTAGGCTGCTTTGTCGCATATGCAACCCGCTTGTATGTCCGCCGGTTCGCCGATACCCATTTGCGCATGACGATGACCAGCACCGCCCCCGACGATACCCGCGCCAAACGCAACGTTGCCGTTCTGGTGGCGGCGCAGGCGATTCTGGGCGCGCAGATGCCGATGATCTTCATCGTCGGTGGATTGGCGGGGCAGTCGCTGGCCAGCAACGCCTGCCTGGCCACGCTGCCGATTTCGCTGATCGTTCTGGGGTCGATGCTGGCGGCCACGCCGGTCTCGGCCATCATGCAGCGTTGGGGGCGTCGGGCCGGGTTTCTGATCGGTGCCACCGCCGGAGCGGTTGGCGGCGCCGTGGGCGCCTATGGCCTGTACCTGGGGTCGTTTCCCGTGTTCCTGTTGGGCAGCCTGCTGACCGGCATCTACATGAGCGCGCATGGCTTCTATCGCTTTGCCGCCGCCGATACCGCGTCGGACGCGTTCCGGCCCAAGGCGATCTCGTACGTCATGGCCGGCGGTCTGGCTGCGGCCATCATCGGGCCGCAAATCGTCAAGCTGACCTCGCAGGCCTATGTCATTCCATTCCTCGGCACCTATTTCGCGGTGATCGCGGTGAATGTCATCGGGTCGGTCCTGTTTCTGTTTCTGGACATTCCGACCCCCGACCGCCCGTCGCAGGATGCACCCAAAGGCCGGTCGCGGCTTGAACTGTTGAAAACTCCGCGCATCGCCGTGGCCATCATCTGCGCAATGGTCTCATACGCGCTGATGAACTTGGTGATGACCTCGACGCCGCTGGCCGTTGTCGGCTGCGGCTTCTCCGAAGGTGATGCGGCGGATGTGGTCACCAGCCACGTTCTGGCCATGTATGTTCCCAGTTTCTTCACCGGCCACCTGATCGCCCGGTTCGGGGCCGAGAAGATGGTTGCCATCGGGTTGGCGATTTTGGGCGGCGCGGGTGTCGTCGCACTGCAAGGCGTTGAGATCGAGAACTTCTTTCTGGCCCTCGTGCTGCTTGGCATCGGCTGGAACTTCGGCTTCATCGGTGCCACCAGCATGCTGGCCGCCCAGCACGAGGTGCATGAACGCGGCCGCGTGCAGGGCCTGAACGACCTGCTGGTGTTCGGAGGCGTGACGATTGCGTCGCTGGCCTCGGGCGGGCTGATGAACTGTTCGGGCGGGTCCCCGGTCGAGGGATGGACCGCTGTCAATCTGGCGATGGTGCCGCTGCTGACCCTTGCGGGCGGCGCGCTGCTGTGGCTTGTGCTGAGGCCCGACGCGGCAGACGCGGCCTAATCACCATCGACCGGTGGTCGCGGTCCAGATCAGAGAGGCCCGCCGGCGAAACTCGCTTTGTTTCAAAGCGCCCTTGCTGACCGCTGTCGGGTCGGCGACCACGCGGCGCAACACCCATTCGGCCTGCCATCCGGCCACAAGCGCCGGGCGTGCCTGAGCGGAAACATCGGCGCGACGCGCCCGGGCCGCGGCCATCCGGTCCAGCGCGCGCCTGGCCAACTGGCGCACCCCGTCCGGCGTCCCGTCCAACAGGGGGACGCGCCCGCGGGCTTCAAGCTCGGGGATGGCGCGGAACCAATTCGCCACACCGACCGCATAGCCAAAGTCGCGCAGAACCGTTTCGTCGGCCGCACCCAGGGCTTGCGCCGAGGCAACCATCAGCGACCCTGCACTGTGGGTCAGGTAGGCTTCGAAATGCGCCTCATCTTCGAACGGATCTCGGTAGATATCCCAACGCCTTACGGCCACATATTCATCCAGCATCGCCGCCAGGTGCGGGGACAGGACGCGCGACAGGGGCGTGACCACCTCGTGCCGCCGTACCGTGGGTCCTTCGGCGATCTCCTGCAGTGCGTCGCGCCACCATTGCAGGCGCATTTCCGCGATCATCGGCTCTTGGGTGACCCACGGCGCGCGGGCGACCTCGATATTCATCGCATAGATCGGAAACAGCACGGCCCGCGCCTGAACCGGCGCCGCCATCGCGGCCATGAACCGATCGGGGTCGGCCCGGTGGACCAGCGCCGCGCAGGCCTTGACGTCGTCGTCGAAGGGCACGCTCACTCGGCCACCACCGATTGCGGGCTGCAGTCGCGCACCAGCTTCCACTGGATCGCTTCCAGCAGCGCCTCGAACGAGGCATCAACGATGTTCGCGCTGACCCCCACCGTGGACCAGCGCCGCCCCTGCCCGTCTTCGCTGTCGATGATGACGCGGGTCACGGCTTCGGTCCCGCCTTGGGTGATGCGCACCTTGAAGTCAACCAGGTGCATATCGTCCAGGATGGGCGAGTACTGCCCCAGATCCTTGGCCAACGCCTTGGCCAGCGCGTTCACCGGGCCGCGGTCGCTGCCGCTTTCGTCCAGCGACTCGCTGACCGACAGCTTTTTCTCGCCATCCACCTTCACCACGACGACCGCCTCGGACAGGCTGACCATCTGGTTGTACTTGTTCTTGCGCCGCTCGACCGTGACCTTGTAGCGCTTGACCTCAAAGAATTGCGGCAACTGGCCCAGTTCATCGCGGGCCAGCAGCTCGAAACTGGCCTGCGCGGTGTCGTAGGAATACCCCTCGGCTTCGCGCGCCTTGATCCGTTCCAGGATGCGCCCCAGCGCCGGGTCGCCCGGCTCGACCTGCAACCCGGCCTCGGTCAGGCGTTTGCGCAGGTTCGACTGGCCCGCCTGGTTCGACATCGGAATGATCCGCGCATTACCCACGGTGGCCGGATCGACATGTTCATAGGTCGACGGATCCTTGAGGATCGCGCTGGCATGCAGCCCCGCCTTGTGCGCAAAGGCCGAGGCCCCGACATAGGCCGCCTGTTTGCTGGGCACCCGGTTCAGGATGTCGTCCAGCATGCGGCTGATGCGGGTCAGACCGGTCAGCGCGTCGCGGCTGACCCCGATCTCGAAGGTAGAGGCATAAGGCTCCTTCAACAGCAGCGTCGGAATCAGCGCGGTCAGGTTTGCGTTGCCGCAGCGCTCACCCAGCCCGTTCAGCGTGCCTTGGATCTGGCGCGCGCCGGCATCCACGGCCGCCAGGGAACAGGCCACGGCATTTTCGGTGTCGTTGTGGGTGTGGATGCCCAGCCGGTCGCCGGGAAAACCCGCCGCGATCAGCTCGGACACGATCCGCCCCACTTCGGCCGGCAGCGCGCCGCCATTGGTGTCGCACAACACCACCCAGCGGGCACCGGCCTCCAGCGCCGCCTGGCAGACCTGCATCGCATAGGCGGGGTTGTCCTTGTAGCCGTCAAAGAAATGCTCGGCATCGAACAGCGCCTCGCGCCCCTGCGCCACGATATGCGCGACCGAGGCGCGGACGTTCTCGACATTCTCATCCAGCGAGATCCCCAGCGCGTCGGTCACGTGATAGTCATGCGACTTACCCACCAGACAGACCGCCCGCGTGCCGGCGTTCATGACGGCGGCCAGCACGTCGTCATTCTCGGCCGAGCGCCCGGCCCGCTTGGTCATGCCAAAGGCGGTCAGGCAGGCGCGCGTCTTGGGCGCGGCGTCAAAAAACGCGCTGTCGGTGGGGTTCGCGCCGGGCCAGCCGCCTTCGATATAATCCACCCCCAAAGCATCCAGCGCCTGCGCGATCTGGACCTTTTCGGCGGTCGAGAACTGAACGCCCTGCGTCTGCTGCCCGTCCCGCAGCGTGGTGTCATAGAGGTACAGGCGCTCCTTGCTCATTCCACGCCCTCCAGCTTGCTGGCGTCAAAACCCGCGCCGGGCACCAGCTCGACCCCGTCCTTGCTCATCCGCACCTCGAGGCCGGCCGCCAGATAGGCGGCCTTCAACCGATCCACTTCCGAGAAATCCTTGGTCTGCATCGCCTCGGCCCGAACACGGGCCAGCCGGTCGGCATGGGCCGACAGATCCACGCCGTCGGTTTCGGCCCAGGCCCCCATGTCAGGCTCCAACAGGCCCAAGACCCGCGCACTGGCCAGCAAGGCCGCGGCGTCGCCGACCGAGGCCAGATGATGCAGCTCGGCCAGGGCGCCCGCCGTGTTGAGGTCATCGGCAAGCGCCTCGATCACCGCGGGCGCCGCGCTGGCTGCGGGTTCGATGCCCGCAGTCAGCGCCCGCCACTTGCGCAACGTGACCTCAGCCTCGCGCGCCTTCTTCTCGGTCCAGTCCATCGGCTTGCGATAGTGGGTCTGCAAAAAGACGAACCGGATCACCTCGCCCGGCACGCCCTGGTCCAGCAAGTCATGCACGGTGAAAAAATTGCCCAGCGATTTGGACATCTTCTTGCCCTCGACCTGAAGCATCTCGTTATGCAGCCAGTACCGCGCGAATTCGCCGTGCGGATGGGCGCATTTGCTCTGGGCGATCTCGTTTTCGTGGTGCGGGAACATCAGGTCGTTGCCACCACCATGGATGTCAAAGCTTTCGCCCAGCAACTCATAGCTCATGGCCGAGCATTCGATGTGCCAGCCCGGACGCCCCCGGCCCCAGGGCGATTCCCAACCGGGCAGTTCATCGTCCGAAGGCTTCCACAGCACGAAATCCATCGGGTTCTTCTTGTAGGGCGCCACCTCGACCCGCGCGCCTGCGATCATGTCGTCGACCGACCGGCCCGACAGCCTGCCATACTCGTCGCGCCAGCTGTCCACCGCGAACAGAACATGCCCCTCGGCCTCATAGGCGTGACCCTTGGCGATCAGATCCTCGATCATCGCGATCATCTGGTCGATATACCGCGTGGCCCGCGGCATCTGGTCGGGCTCCAGCGCCCCCAGCGCGCCCATGTCATGCAAGTACCAGCCGATCGTCTCGTCCGACCGCTCCTGCACCAACTGCTCAAGCGTTCCTTCGGCCCCGGCCTGCTTGCGCGCCAAGGCCGTCGCGTTGATCTTGTCATCGACGTCGGTGAAGTTGCGCACATAGGTCACATGCTCGGGCCCGTAGACATGGCGCAGCAGGCGGTACAGCACGTCAAACACCACCACGGGCCGCGCATTACCCAGATGCGCCCGGTCATACACGGTGGGTCCGCAGACATACATCCGCACGTTGTCGGGATCGATCGGAACGAACTCTTCCTTCGTCCGGGTCCGCGTGTTGTGCAGTTTGATCGTCGTCATGCGTCTGGCTCCTGGATACAGCAATAGCGTGCGCGTTGACGCGGGCTTAGCAACTTGTCTCAGGGAAGAAAACGAAAGAAACCGGCCCGCGTGAAAGTTCAGCAGGGAATGCAGCAGATAATGATGCAGGTCTTCCGGTTCATGGCCCATCGCATAGCACGCCCGGTCCCGCGCGCCAAGACTTCTGTTGCCAACCGGGGAAGCTGATTGACAAATCAAACCGGCTCTGCCCCATTCGGCGGGCTTGCTGCAACGGAGCCGCGCCATGAAACTTTCGCACCGCATCACGCATCTGACCGGAGGCGGTTCGGACGGGTGGGACGTGTTCTATCGCGCGCGCCGCATGATCGCCGAAGGCCAGGCCGTGACCGAGCTGACCATCGGCGAGCATGACATCCGCACCCACCCCTCGATCCTGGCCGAGATGGACCGGTCGGCGCGCGCGGGCCATACCGGATACGCCATGGTTCCGGGCACGGATCTGCTGCGCGATACCGTGGCCGCGCGGGTGCAGACCCGCACGGGTGTTCCCACCACGCGCCACAACGTGCTGATCACCCCGGGCGGACAGGCGGCGCTGTTCGCCGCGCATATGGCAGCGTGCGACCCGGGGGATGTGGGCCTCTATCTTGATCCGTTCTACGCCACCTACCCCGGTACGATCCGCGGAGCGGGCGCTGTCGCGCGCGCGGTTCAGACCCGGGCCGAGGACGCCTTTCAACCCGACGCGGCCCGGATCGCGGAACAGGCCGAGGGTGCCGCATCATTGCTGATCAACACGCCGAACAACCCGACCGGGGTCGTCTATTCCCGCGAGACCCTGACCGAGATTGCCGATCTGTGCCGCGAGCGGAACCTCTGGCTGATTTCGGACGAGGTCTATGACACGCAGGTCTGGGATGGTGCGCACCTGTCGCCCCGCGCCCTGCCCGGTATGGCCGACCGTACTTTGGTCGTGGGCTCGATGTCGAAGTCCCACGCCATGACCGGGTCGCGCTGCGGTTGGATCGTTGGCCCCGAAGAGGCCATCGACCATTTGATCAACCTTGCCACGCACACCACCTACGGGGTTCCGGGTTTCATTCAGGACGCCGCCAGCTTTGCGCTGACGGCGGGGGACGAACTGGAACAAGAAATCGCGGACCCTTTCCGCCGCCGCCGCGCCCTGGCGATGCAGGTTCTGGCCCGACAGAACACGGTGGGCCTGATCCCCGCACAAGGCGCAATGTACCTGATGCTGGACATCCGCGCGACGGGGCAAAGCGGCGAAGACTTCGCCAATGCGCTGTTGGACACCCACGCCATCGCGGTCATGCCCGGCGAAAGCTTCGGCCAAGCCGCCGCAGGGCATGTGCGCGTGGCCATGACCATTGATGATGACCGGCTCGCCGCCGCCCTTCAGACCCTATGCGATTTCGCCGCCCGGCTGGCGGGCCAGACAGCAGCCGAGTGACCGCAGACGGGTTTCCTTCAGAACCGGAAGGTCGTGCGCAGATTGAAGGTGTTGGTGTCCAGATCGCCGCGCGACCGTGTGACATCGTTGAAATTCTGCCGCAAGGCTTCGCCACTGATGATCAGCCGGTCGCCCAAAGGGTATGCGACGCCGATCCCGTAGACGGCGGCCGTGTCGCTGTCGCTCGAAGTATTCGCCCGCGCGGCACCCACCACGACATAGCCCAAAGCTGGCCCGAACTCGTACCCGCCGCGCAGCTTCACGCGGGACACGCTGTCCAAACTGCCCTCCGAGGCGCCCAGGTCGAGATTCAGCCGGTCATACTCGAACTCACCCCCGACGACGAAGCTGCCCAGATCCAGATCGTATCCGATATTCGCACCGATGCTGCCCGAATTGCCACCGCTGCCGCCGGGGCCGTCCGCGTCGGTATAACCGAAGGTGAACCCGGCATAAGGCCCGGTCCAATCCTCGGCCCACGCCATCTGCGCCACTGGAATCAGCAGGACAGACAGCAATGCGCGGATCAGTTTCATGCAGACCTCCGGTTTTCGTTCAGCGCCCTTGCGATTGCATCGGATGCGGTGATGAGCACCCCATGCAAACATGTGCCTTGGCGCCCTCAGATCAATTCAGGTCACGCAAATCTTAAGAATAAGTAATGGAAGCATAACATATTTCGCCCACTGCGTGAGGATTTATCGGCGACTTCATCGAAATGCGGATTTTCCAGGGCCAAAAACGACATCGGTCGCAAACAGGACAGATTGCTGGCTCGGGCCCTGACACCATTCGTCGCAGGAGTTGAGGACCACATGCCAAACGATATCTGGAAGATCTGCCTGATCAGCCGCACCATCGGTGCCGATCGGGGACGCGCGGCCCGAGGACGGCCGTGACGGGTTGAAGCTTCCCCCTTTGACCTGACATTCAATCTGGAATCCTCACCATGAACGACCAATCCCGCTCAACGTCCCGCAGTGGCGGACGCGCCGCCCGTCGGGCCGCCCGTGCCGCAGCCCTGCCCGAACATCTGCGCCCCGTCCGCCCCGGGCTTGAGGGCGGCACCTACAAACCGCTCAGCCAGCAGGATATGGGGCGTATTCACGCCGCCGCGCTGGACGCGCTGGAAACCATCGGCCTGGCCGACGCGCCGCCCAGCGGGATCGACTACCTGGTCAATGCCGGCTGTACGCTGGGCGAAGACGGACGCATCCGTTTTCCCCGTGCGCTGGTCGAGGACACGATCGCCCGCGCCAACCGCTCGGTGACGCTCTACAGCCGCGACGGCAAGACCGATCT
This sequence comes from Ruegeria lacuscaerulensis ITI-1157, assembly GCA_000161775.1. Taxonomy (GTDB): domain Bacteria; phylum Pseudomonadota; class Alphaproteobacteria; order Rhodobacterales; family Rhodobacteraceae; genus Ruegeria; species Ruegeria lacuscaerulensis. The sequence goes on along the minus strand of GG704596.1, from coordinate 2,632,131 downwards.
CGAACTATCGGGCAACCGCGTGCACTACGGCACCGCCGGGGCGGCGGTCAGCATGGTCGATGCCCAGGGCCGCAATTACCGCGACTCGACGGTGCAGGACTTGCACGATGCCGCGCGGATTTGCGAACAACTGGACAATATCCATTTCGTGCAGCGCCCCATGGTCTGCCGTGACATCGCCGACAACCGCGAAATGGACCTGAACACGATCTATGCCTGCTGTTCCGGCACCTACAAACACATCGGCACCTCGTTCACCGACCCAAGCTATGTGGCACCGGCGATGGAGATGCTGCACATGATCGCCGGCGGCGAGGACAAGTGGCGCGAACGGCCTTTCGTGTCGAATTCGAACTGTTTCGTCGTGCCTCCGATGAAATTCGCCACCGAAAGCTGCCAGGTGATGGAGGAATGCATCAAGGCAGGTATGCCGGTGCTGCTGCTGTCGGCCGGCATGGCGGGGGCAACCGCGCCTTCGACCATCGCGGGCGCGATCGTTCAAGCCACCGCCGAATGCCTGGCCGGGCTGGTTTATGTCAATGCCGTAAGCCCCGGTGCTCCGGCGGTTTTTGGCACCTGGCCCTTTGGCCTGGACCTGCGCACGGGCGCGATGTCGGTCGGCTCGGGCGAGCAGGCGCTGCTGAGCGCGGGCTGCGCCCAGATGCACAAGTTCTACGACCTGCCGGGCGGCGCCGCGGCCGGCGCCTCGGATGCGAAACTGCCCGACATGCAGGCCGGGTGGGAGCAGATGTGTTCGAACGTCATGGCCGGGCTTTCGGGGTTGAACATGGTCTACGAAGCTGCGGGAATGCACGCCTCGTTGCTGGGATTCTGCTTCGAGAGCCTGATTCTGGGCGATGACCTGATCGGGCAGGCCTTGCGTTGCGTCCGCGGGATCGAGGTGAATGACGACACCCTGGCCGTCGACCAGATTGCCGAGGTCTGCCTGGGCGGGCCGGGCCATTATCTGGGCACCGATGCCACGCTCAGCCGGATGCAGGCCGACTATGTCTATCCCACGCTGGGAGATCGGACCTCGCCCAAAGAATGGGCCGAACTGGGCAAACCGGACCTGATTGCCAAGGCCACCGCCCGCAAGGAAGAGATACTGGGCCAGCCGTCGCCCGCCCGGTTCGACCCGGCGCTGGATACCCAGATCCGCAACAGGTTCAACATTCATTTGCCCGTTTAACACATTGAAAAACGGCCCGGGTTTCCCCCGGGCCGCCCTCCGCCGACAGGTGTCAGCCGTTGCTTGGGGGAAGCAACCCTGCCTCCTGCGCGACGGCGATTTCGGCCTGATCCAGCGCGCCGTCACCATTTGCATCCATCGCCGAGAACGTGTCGGTATCCATGTCGGGCAGAACGGCCTGCACCTCTTCGATGGTCAAAACGCCGTCGCCGTTGGTATCGGCACTGCCTTGGGCCAGGGCAAATGCCGGAACGCTCAGGGTCACGGTGGCCAGAAGGGCCAGATTGCGAGGTTTCATTGTCAAATCTCCAAGTAAGGGGTGTGTGGTAGTCTGTCCGGACACCGGCACCAAACACCCCTGCCCGGCCCGTGTCACCGCCGCCGTGTCGCCCAGCCCGATTCGCGCCGATCCCCGCCCCTTTTGAGCACTTGGCCGCGCGATCTTTTGCCGTGCAAAATTCCGCCGGAGCGTTGCGGCGTGACTTCCCTCATTCGGGCGGTCGGATCAGGCGGAACGCCGCGCAAAAAAGAAAGGGGGCCGAAGCCCCCTGTCAGTTTTGCCGTCCAGGCTCATTCTCATTGACCGCCCGGTGTTTTTTGCCTGCGGCCTGGACTGCACATGGGACGAGCGCACCCGCCCCGTGAAAGAGTGGGAAGGAGCAAATATTCCGCCCCACCCTGTTCCTGGCCGACACGGGCATGTCGGCCGGGCGGAGAAAGGCCAGTTGGTAAGCCTTGCGGCCTGTCTCCGTATTCGTCGGGACCGGCACCGTATTGGCAGCGTCCGGCCCCTGCGCCCCGAGTTTCCGGGGCGTTTGGCTCAGCTACACCCGCTGGTTGCGCCGCAGGTGTTGCATTTCATGCAGGTGCCGTTGCGCACCAGCGTGTAGTTCCCGCATTCCCCGCAGGGATCGCCCTCGTAGCCCTGCATCTTGGCCTTTGTCCGGGCATCCATCCCGGTTGCCGTCTCGGAGACGACGGTGGTCTCGCTTTTGGTTTCGAAGGTGACGGAGGCCTCGGACATGCCGGTCGCGGCCGCCTGCCCGCCGTTGAACACCACCAGATCCTGCGGCAGACGCTTGCGCAGATAGCCGGTCGAACTGATCTGTTTCAGCACCTCCAAGGATTTCGAAGCCGCGCTGTCGCTGATCTCCGAGACGTTCGATACACCCTCTTCCTCGCCGCGGCCCAGATCATCGAAGGTCGCGCCTTGCGGCTTCACATGCGCCAGGTCGGTGCGATCCAGATAAGACACGGCCAGTTCGCGGAAGATGTAGTCGAGGATCGACGTGGCGTTCTTGATCGAGTCGTTGCCCTGCACCATGCCTGCCGGTTCGAACTTGGTGAAGGTGAAGGCGTCGACGAACTCTTCCAGCGGCACGCCGTATTGCAGGCCGACCGAGACCGCGATGGCGAAGTTGTTCATCATCGCGCGGAAGCCGGCACCTTCCTTGTGCATGTCGATGAAGATCTCGCCCAGCTTGCCGTCCTCGAACTCGCCGGTGCGCAGATAGACCTTGTGGCCGCCCACGATCGCCTTTTGGGTATAGCCCTTGCGGCGATGCGGGAGTTTCTCGCGGTGGCTGCGGATGACCTCCTTGACGACGACCTTCTCGATGACCTTTTCGGCCAGCGTCACGGCCTTTTCCCGCGCCGATCCGCTTTCGAGGATTTCCGCCGCCTCATTGTCATCCTCGACCAGCGCCGCCGCCAGCGGCTGGCTGAGCTTGGACCCGTCGCGATACAGCGCGTTTGCCTTCACCCCCAGGCTCCAGGACAGCTCGTAGGCCTTCTGGCAGTCTTCGATCGTGGCGTCATTGGGCATGTTGATCGTCTTGCTGATCGCGCCCGAGATGAAGCTTTGCGCCGCCGCCATCATCTTGATGTGGCTGTCGACCCCCAGGAACCGCTTGCCCTTCTTGCCGCAGGGGTTGGCGCAGTCGAAGATCGAATAGTGCTCGGGCTTCAGATGCGGGGCCCCTTCCAGGGTCATGGTGCCGCAGACATGGTCGTTGGCCGCCTCGATATCCGCCTTGCTGAAGCCCAGATGGCGCAGCATGTCAAAGGTCGGATCGTTCAGCTTGCTGGCCGGGATGCCCAGAACACCGGTGCAGAAATCCTCGCCCAGCGTCCACTGGTTGAAGACGAACCGGATGTCGAACGCGCTTTCCAGCGCGGCGTCGATCTTGGCCAGCTCGTTCGGGCCGAACCCGTGACCGGTCAGCGAGGTGTGGTTGATCCCCGGCGCGTTGCCCAAGGTGCCGTGACCCACCGCGTAGGACACGATCTCTTCGATCTCGGCCGAGGAATAGCCCAGCTTTTCCAGCGCCGACGGCACCGAGCGGTTGATGATCTTGAAGTAGCCGCCCCCGGCCAGCTTCTTGAACTTGACCAGCGCAAAGTCGGGCTCGATCCCGGTGGTGTCGCAGTCCATCACCAGACCGATCGTACCGGTCGGAGCGATCACGGTGGCTTGCGCGTTGCGATAGCCATGTTTCTCGCCCAGGCTCAACGCTTCGTCCCAAGCGCTCATGGCCAGATCGACCAGGCGCTTGTCGGGACAGTTGGCGTGATCCAGCGGCACCGGCTTGACCGACAGCTTCTCGTACCCCTCGGTCACACCCTGCGCGGCACGGCGGTGGTTGCGAATGACGCGAAGCATGTGGTCGGCGTTGCGCTTGTAGCCGGCAAACGGCCCCAGCTCTCCGGCGATCTCGGCCGAGGTGGCATAGGCAACGCCGGTCATGATCGCGGTCAGGGCACCACAGATCGCGCGACCCTCGTCCGAGTCGTAGCCATAGCCCATGTTCATCAGCAGCCCGCCGATGTTGGCATAGCCCAGACCCAGCGTGCGGAAATCGTAAGACAGCTGCGCGATCTCTTTCGACGGGAACTGCGCCATCATCACCGAGATTTCCAGCGTCAGCGTCCACAGACGGGCCGCGTGCATGTAATCGGCCGCCTGGAACTCGCCATCCTTCAGGAAGGTCAGCAGGTTCATCGAGGCCAGGTTGCAGGCCGTGTCATCCAGGAACATGTACTCTGAGCACGGGTTCGAGCCACGAATCTCGCCGTCTTCGGGGCAAGTGTGCCATTCATTGACGGTGTCGTGGAATTGAATGCCCGGATCGGCGCAAGCCCAGGCCGCATGGCCGACCTTTTCCCACAGGTCGCGCGCCTTGACCACCTTGGCCACCTTGCCATCGGTGCGGTTGATCAGTTCCCAATCCGCATCCTTCTCAACCGCCTTGAGGAAGGCGTTGGTCACACGGATCGAGTTGTTCGAGTTCTGGCCGGAAACCGAGTTGTAGGCCTCGGAATCCCAGTCTGTGTCATAGGTCGGGAACTCGATGCTGTCGTGGCCCTGCTTGGCATAATCCAGCACGCGCTTGATATAAGTCTCGGGGATCGCGACCTTTTTCGCCTCGCGGATCGCCGCTTTCAGCGCGTCGTTCTTCTTGGGGTCATAGGCGTCTTCCTGTGCGCCGTCCCAGGTGCGGATGGCCTCGAAAATGCCGTTCAGCATCTTCTCGTGCATCTTCGATCCGGCAACGATCGAGGCCACCTTTTGCTCTTCGATCACCTTCCATTCGATGAATTTCTCGATGTCAGGGTGATCTGCATCGACGATCACCATCTTTGCTGCCCGACGGGTTGTCCCGCCTGATTTGATCGCGCCAGCGGCGCGGTCGCCGATCTTGAGAAAGCCCATCAGCCCCGAGGACTTGCCGCCACCCGACAGCGCCTCGCCTTCTGCGCGCAGATGGCTGAAGTTGGTCCCGGTGCCCGAGCCGTATTTGAACAGGCGCGCCTCGCGCACCCACAGATCCATGATGCCGCCTTCGTTCACCAGGTCGTCATCGACCGACTGGATGAAGCACGCGTGCGGTTGGGGATGTTCATAGGCCGATTTCGACTTGGTCAGCTTGCCGGTCTTGTAATCGACATAGTAATGCCCCTGCGCCGGGCCATCGATACCGTAGGCCCAGTGCAGACCGGTGTTGAACCATTGCGGGCTGTTCGGCGCGGCGCGCTGGGTCGCCAGCATGTAGCGCATCTCGTCGAAATAGGCGCGCGCGTCCTCCTCGGTCGAGAAATAGCCGCCCTTCCAGCCCCAATAGGCCCAGGCACCCGCCAGACGGTCGAACACCTGTTTGGACGATGTCTCACCGCCGAACTCGGCATCCTCGGCGGGAACCGAACGCCACAGGAATTCGGGCACATCCTTCTCGCGGACCTTCTCCAGTTTGCTGGGAACGCCGGCCTTGCGGAAGTACTTCTGAGCGATCACGTCGCTGGCGACCTGGCTCCAGGTCGAAGGCACCTCGATGCCTTCCAGCCGGAACACGATGGTGCCATCGGGATTCCGGATTTCCGAAGTGACGGACACGAAGTCCAACTCCGCGTATGCATCCTGCCCCGGTTTCGTAAACTTTCTTTCAATCTTCATGTCCGCCGCCCTAGTTCAATCAGCCCAATTCATGTCTTCGACACCCAATTGATTTCCGGCGGGGTGTCGTCCGCCTTGCCTGCAAAAAAACCGGACGCAACAGCCTGCCCGCTGCCGACGACAGCGTTTACCCGACCTAACGGAGCACGTCAGTTTGGAGTGCGTTTCGACCCTCGCCCTTTGCCCTTTTTCTGGCTTTCTCCACCAGATTTAGTGGCCAATCATTCGGCTCATACAATCTGGCGTATCCACCCATAGCTGGTCAACGGCATTTTTTGGTGGTTTCCCGAATCTTTTGTGTTGACCGCCTGATGGATCGGGCCCTGAACCAGGCCGGCCATGATTCATCCACAAAACTATCCACCACCCGCGCATTTCAGCCTGACGGAAAAATAGGATTGTGCCCCGCCCGGTTACACGCCGTTGGTGATCCAGCCCGATCCGCCGCATACTTGCCAGAGAATCAGAGCCGGAGTGCGAACTTCGAATTGCCTCGGGAACACACGGCAAACAGCGGAGACTGACGTGACAAAAACCTTACTCGCCCTGTCAGCAATTGCTGTGTCCCTGGCCGCCTGTTCCGAACAGACCCCTGCCCCGGAAACACGTAGCGCCCTGTTCGATGACTACCCCACGAAACTTTTCAAAACGTTCGAGGTCAGCTGCGACGGACCGGGTGACAAGTTCAGCCATGCCAGCAATGACAGGTTCGAGTGCCGGTCCCCCCTGCCCTTGGACACGACCGCATTCCTGATTCTGAACTATGACGGGCACGCGCAGGATCTGCCAACCGGCGTGCGTCGGATGTCATCCACCCGCCTGGGAAAAAGTTACCGGGTGGATGCCGAATTGTTTTTCTTGGTGCCGCAAAAAGACGGTGCCAGCGTAAAGGTGCCCGTTCGAAGCCACGAGCTGGACCGCCAACTGATCCAGCTTTACCGCTATTTCGGCGGAAGCCCGATCTGATGGAAAGTGGTCGGGGCGGCGAGATTCGAACTCACGACCCCCTGTACCCAAAACAGGTGCGCTACCAGACTGCGCCACGCCCCGGACCGAGGGCTTTCCTAACGACATCGTTAGGATTTGAAAACCCCTAACACGGCCAGATCGCCGGACCTTGCGAAAAAATTTCGTGTCGAAGTTGCGTACCCGGACCAATGGAATACCGCGCCGCAAGGCCGGCATTGATCTCAAGTACTGCAAATACGGAATCTCCGCCTTCGATCGGAGTGAGATCGCCCGGAATCGCGCCGTGGTGAACGCGCGTCACCAAGCCGGTGCGGTCCACGAATATCATGTCGAGCGGGATGAGCGTGTTTTTCATCCAAAACGCCACCGGCTGCGGCGGGTCGAACACGAACAACATTCCAGAGCGCAGCGGCAGTGTCTCTCGGAACATCAAGCCTTGCGACCGTTCCTGAGGCGTAATGGCCAGTTCCACGGCAAACCGGACCTGCGCGCGATCATTGCGCAGCTCCACACGGTCGGGTGCACAATTGGCAAAGGCGATCTGGGACCAGAAAATCGCAAGAATGGACAGGGCCCAGATCCGAAACATCGCGTCAGTCGTTCAGCGCCGCTTCCCAGGCAAGAACCTGAGCCGCCATCCTGCCCCGCTTTCCGTCGATGACCCGCATCGCCAGCGCCTCGCCCGGTTGCAGATCGGCCAGACCCGAACGACGCAGAACCTCGATGTGCAAGAACACGTCTTCCGAGCGACCGAAGACGTTGGCAAAGCCAAATCCCTTGGCCTTGTCGAACCATTTGACCCGCGCGGCCACCAAAGGCGCCTCGGCAATTACAGCCGGATCCATTTCCGCGAAGTCCGCCAGCATCACCGAGTCGGCCCGTTCCGGCGGATCAATACTAATCACTTCGACCGCCTGCACACCGCGGTCGGTTCGGTGTGTCATGATCTCGATGCCCGCGCCGTCGGCCACCGAGCTTTGGCCGAAATTCCGCAGAACATTGACATGCAACAGGATATCCGGGCCGCCCTCATCAGACACGACAAAGCCGTACCCCTTTGAGGGATCGAACCATTTCACGTGTCCTCGGACGCGGTACATGCTGTTTAGGTCTTCTGGCACGGTGTTCCCATCACGAATGTTAGCAAGTCGTTAAGGGCTTGATGTGTATGGAATTGCAGCGCAAATTCAAGGCGAAAAACTTCTTTATTTTCTGCATGTTGCATTTCACGATACGCGAACATCACGGATTCAACCTCTGTACTTTCCACTCTTGACCGTCTTTTTCGCGCAGCCACTGAAACCGGTCATGCAGTCGAAACGCGCCATCCGCCCAAAATTCGATTTCAACCGGCAACACCCGATATCCTCCCCAGAAATCGGGGCGCGGTGGGTTCGGCCCAAGCCTTGCCGTCAGTTTTGCAACGTCCGCCATCAATGCGGCGCGGCTGCTCAGAGGCTCGGACTGTCGCGAAGCCCATGCTCCCAACCTGCTTTTGAGGGACCGCGAGGCAAAATAGGCATCGGCTTTCGGACCCTCTTCCCGGACGATTGTACCACGAACTCGGATCTGACGCCGCAAAGATTTCCAATGCATGACAAATGCAGCCTTGCCCGAGGCCTCGAGCTCGCGCGCCTTTGCACTGTGATAGTTGGTATAGAAAACGAAAGCGTCCGCTTCGATCTCTTTCAGCAGCACCATCCGAACATTCGGCATGCCTTCCGGGTCCACGGTCGCCAAAGCTATCGCGTTCGGATCGTTTGGCTCCGTCTTTTCGGCCTCAGCCAACCAACGCCGTGCTATATCAAACGGGTCGTCGCCAGCGAAGATTCCACTTCGTTCATTCATATCCATCCCCTGGAACGAATTGTTAAGGACACTAAGGCGAGAACATGCCCCCGGCAAGCCCGCATGACCTTGATGCAGCGCAATCAATGGCATAAACCAACGCAACGCAACGCGACGACAGGCGGAGAACCGAACATGTCAAATCAGTTGATGGCCGGCAAGCGCGGCCTCATCATGGGACTGGCCAATGACAAATCAATCGCATGGGGAATCGCCCGCGCCTTGTCGGACGCCGGGGCCGAGCTGGCCTTTTCCTACCAGGGCGAGGCGCTGAAGAAACGGGTCGACCCGTTGGCCGCGCAACTGGGCAGCGAGATCGTTCTGCCCTGCGACGTCAGCGACGAAGACTCGATCGACGCCCTGTTCGCTGCCCTGAAGGAAAAATGGGGCAAGCTGGATTTCGTCGTCCATGCCATTGGTTTCTCCGACAAGAACGAGCTGCGCGGCCGCTATGTCGACACGTCGCGTGCCAATTTCAAGCTGACGATGGACATCTCGGTCTATTCCTTCACGGCCGTCATGCAGCGCGCCGAGAAACTTATGACCGATGGCGGCAGCGCCATTACCCTGACCTATTACGGCGCCGAGCAGGTCATGCCACATTACAATGTCATGGGTGTGGCCAAGGCCGCGCTCGAAGCGTCGGTGAAATACCTGGCCGAGGACCTGGGCAAGGACAACATCCGCATCAACGCGATCTCGGCCGGGCCGATCAAGACCCTGGCCGCCAGCGGCATCGGCGATTTCCGCTACATCATGAAGTGGAACGAGTACAACTCGCCCCTGCGTCGGAACGTGACCATCGACGACGTTGGCAAATCGGCGCTGTATCTGCTTTCGGATCTCAGCAGCGGCGTGACCGGCGAGAACCTGCATGTGGATTCGGGCTATCACATCGTCGGCATGAAAGCCGTCGATGCGCCGGATGTGGAAAAGGGATAAGACAATGAGCGCGAAGGACCGCCTGCCCCACGAAAAAGGCTTTCACATCAGCTGGGACCAGATCCACCGCGACTCGCGCGCGTTGGCCTGGCGTTTGGATGGTCAGGGACCGGATGAGGGAGCCTGGCGCGCCGTGGTCGCGATCACGCGCGGCGGCATGGCCCCTGCGATGATCGTCAGCCGCGAGTTGGACATCCGCACCGTCGATACGATCAGCGTCAAATCCTATCACCATCAGGAACGTGGCGAGGCCGAGGTGCTCAAGGCCCCGGATGCCGATCTGATGGGGAATGGTGAGGGCGTGCTGATCATCGATGATCTGGTCGACAGCGGCAAGACGCTGGAACTGGTGCGCAAGATGTACCCCAAGGCCCATTTCGCCACGGTCTATGCAAAGCCCAAGGGCCGCCCGATGGTTGACACCTATATCACTGAGGTCAGCCAGGACACCTGGATCTTCTTCCCTTGGGATATGGCCCTGCAATACGTTGAGCCCTATCGCGGCACCGACTGATCCCACTTTTCCACCACAAATCAGCAAGACCGGACACCCGATGACATTGACCCGCACCGCCGCCACCTTCGCCCCTCCGGTGATGGAGGCGCGGCGTTGGCTCGAGGGGGTCACGTTCTCGGAAGACCGCCCGCTGATCAATGTCAGCCAGGCGGCGCCAGTTGATCCGCCGCCGCTGGCGCTGCGGCAGGCGATGGCCGATTTTGCGATCAATCAGGACGCCGCACATCTCTACGGCCCGGTACTGGGCAACCCCGATCTGCGCGCGGAGCTCGCGCGTGAGATCAGCGATCACTACGCTGCCGAGGTTCGGCCGGAGCAGACAGCGATCACCTCAGGCTGCAATCAGGCCTTTGCCTCGGTCATCTCGGCGATCACCGATCAAGGGGATGAGGTCATCCTGCCAACACCTTGGTATTTCAATCACAAAATGTGGCTGGACATGGCCGGTGTGCGGGCGGTTGATCTGCCGACCGGGTCGGACCTGCTGCCCGATCCCGAACGGGCGCGCGCGCTGATCACCGAGCGCACGCGCGCGATCGCGCTGGTCACGCCCAACAATCCGGGTGGGGTCGAATACCCGGCGGATCTGGTCCGTGCCTTCTATGACTTGGCGCAACAGCATGGCCTGCGCCTGCTGGTCGACGAAACCTATCGTGATTTCGACAGCCGCAGCGGCCCGCCGCACGCGCTGTTCCAGCAGCCCGACTGGGACCGGACGCTGGTGCATCTCTATTCCTTCTCGAAGGCCTACCGCCTGACCGGCCACCGGGTGGGCGCGATCGCCACCGGTGCGCCGCTTCTGGCCGAGGTCGAGAAATTCCTCGACACCGTCGCCATCTGCCCCGGGCAAATGGGCCAGTTCGCGGCGCTGTGGGGGATGCAGAACCTGTCACAATGGCTGGGGGGCGAACGCGCCGAGATCCTGGATCGCCGCGCCGCAATCACCGAGAACATGCCCCGCCTGACCGACAAGGGCTGGCGGCTGCTGGGTCTGGGGGCCTATTTCGCCTATCTCGAACACCCGTTCGACATGCCGTCGGATATTCTGGCGCGCAGACTGGTCGCCGAGGCGAGTATTCTGCTGCTGCCGGGCACGATGTTCATGCCCGATCACGACCCCGCCGGGAGACGTCAGGTGCGCATTGCTTTTGCCAATCTGGACCGTGCCGGAATCGGGCAATTGTTCGACCGGCTGCAGGCCCTGTCCTTCTAAGCTTGCCCCCCGGCATCCCGCATCGTATTCAGGGCCGCAACACAGACGGCAGACCCCTGCCGCAAGATCCAAGAGGGCACTATGGCCGCAGGCATGAAGAACCTTTCCAAAACCTTTGTTTGGGTCCTGATGGGCCTGCTGATGTTGGGGCTTGCCGGGTTCGGCGCCGTCAACCTCAGCGGCACCGTGCGCACGGTCGCGCAGGTCGGGGACGAGGTCATCACCGTCGATGCCTATGCCCGCGAGCTTCAGCGCGAAATCCGCGCGGTCGAGGCGCAGACGGGACAGCCGCTGCAGATGTCTCAGGCCCGCGACCTGGGACTGGATCAGCGCGCCCTGTCGCGGCTGGTCGCGCTGGCCGCGCTGGACAACGAGGTCGCGCAGCTGGGCATCTCGGTCGGCGACGAAAACCTGCAAAAGGAGATCCTGCGCATTCAGGCCTTCCAGGGCGCAGACGGATCGTTCGACCGCGAGGCCTATCGGTTCCAGTTGGAACAGATCGGCATGACCGAAGCCGAGTTCGAGGAAGACCTGCGCAAGGAAACCGCCCGCACCATCGTGCAGGGCGCCATCATGAACGGCATCGAAATGCCCGCGGTTCTGACCGACACGCTGGCCGATTATGTGCAGGCCCGCCGCAGCTTTACCGTGGCCACCCTGTCGGCGGACGCGCTGGACGCACCGGTGCCCGAGCCGACCGACGCGGACATCCAGGCCTTCTATGAGGCCAACACCGACCGCTTTACCCTGCCCCGCACGAAAAAGATCACCTATGCCGTTCTGTCGCCCGCGATGCTGCAGGACACGGTCGAGGTGGACGAGGACGCCCTGCGCCGCCTCTATGATCAGCGCAAGGAGCAATACCAGCAGCCCGAGCGGCGCCTGGTGGAACGGCTGGTCTACCCGTCCGAGGCCGAGGCGACCGAAGCCAAGGCGCAGCTTGAAGTTGGCGGCGTCGATTTCGAACAGCTGGTGCGCGCGCGCGAGCTGGAGCTCAGCGATGTCGATCTGGGTGATGTGACCCGTGACGATCTGGGCGAAGCGGCAGATGCCGTCTTTGCCGCCGAGGTCGGCGATGTGGTCGGCCCGCTGCCGTCGGCCTTCGGCCCGGCCCTGTTCCGCGTGAACGGCACGCTGGCCGAGCACAATGTCACCTTTGACGAGGCCGAACCCGAGCTGCGCGAGGAACTGGCCGCCGAACGCGCCCGCCGCGTGATCGAGTCGCAGGCCGAAGAATACAACGACATGCTGGCCGGAGGCGCGACGCTGGAAGAACTGGCCGCCGAGACCGAGATGGAACTGGGTCAGATCGACTGGACAGCCCAGACCGACGAGGACATTGCTGCCTATGACGCCTTCCGCAGCGCGGCCCAGGCCGTCGGCGAGGGCGACTTCCCCGAGATCGGCTTTCTCGAGGACGGCTCGGTCTTTGCCCTGCGCCTGGACGAAGAACTGCCGCCGCGCCCCGAACCTCTGGAGAGCGCGCGCGACCGCGTGATCGAGGCATGGAAGCAGGAAGAAATCGGCAAGGCTTTGCTGGAAAAGGCCAATACGGTCGTGACCAGCTTGGCCGTTGAAGGAGACTTCGCCGCGACCGGGCTGCCGTTCCGGGTGGAAAACGCGCTGACCCGTACGGCGTTCCTGGATGACGTGCCCGGCGATTTCATGACCCAGGTGTTCGAGATGGAGCCGGGTGAATTGCGTGTCATTCCCGGTCAGGGTGCGGCGTTCATCGTCCGTCTGGACGAGGTGCTGCCCCCGGCGGAAACCGACGAGCAGCGCCAGATGAAAGACGCGGTCGCGGCGCAGCTGAACCAGGCGCTGGCGCAGAACATCTTTGACGCCTATGTCCGCGACGCGCAGACCCGCGCCCGGCCCACGCTGGACCAACGCGCGCTGAACGCCGTTCAGGCCAATTTCTGACCGGATCGACAAATGGCTCTGACCCCCGATTTCGACAGCTTCGCCCGCGCCTATGACGCGGGTGAAAACCAAGTGGTCTATACCCGGCTGGCCGCAGATTTGGACACTCCGGTGTCGCTGATGCTCAAGCTGACGGGCGCGCAGAAAAACGCATTCATGCTGGAATCGGTGACCGGTGGCGAGGTGCGCGGACGGTATTCGATCATCGGCATGAAGCCCGACCTGATCTGGCGCTGCCGGGGCGAGACATCCGAACTGAACCGTTCGGCCCGGTTCGACGAGGATGATTTTGCCGCTCAGGACGGCAACCCGATGGACAATCTGCGCGCGCTGCTGGCCGAAAGCCGCATCGCGCTGCCCGACGACCTACCGCAGGCGGCGGCGGGGCTGTTCGGCTATCTGGGTTATGACATGGTGCGGCTGGTGGAATACCTGCCCGACGTCAACCCCGACCCGCTGGGCCTGCCTGACGCCATTCTGCTGCGGCCCTCGGTCGTGGCGGTTCTCGACGGCGTCAAGGGCGAGGTCACCATCGTCTCTCCCGCCTGGGTGACCGGGGGGCAATCGGCCAAGGCGGCCTATGCGCAGGCGGCCGAGCGCGTGATGGACGCTGTGCGCGATCTGGAACGCGCCATGCCCGCCGAGACCCGCGACCTGGGCGAAGCGCACGAGGTCGCGCCGCCGGTGTCGAATTTCACCAAATCGGGCTATATGGAGGCGGTCGAAAAGGCCAAGGAATACATCCGTGCCGGCGACATCTTTCAGGTGGTGCCCGCTCAGCGCTGGACGCAGGATTTCCCGCTGCCGCCTTTTGCGCTGTACCGGTCGCTGCGACGCACGAACCCGTCGCCGTTCATGTTCTATTTCAATTTCGGCGGGTTCCAGGTGGTGGGCGCCAGCCCGGAAATTCTGGTGCGGGTCTTCGGCAACCAGGTGACGATCCGCCCGATCGCCGGCACCCGGCCACGCGGCGCCACCCCCGAGGAGGACAAGGCCAACGAGGCCGAGCTGCTGGCCGATCCGAAGGAACTGGCCGAGCATCTGATGCTGCTTGATCTGGGCCGCAACGATGCGGGGCGGGTGTCCAAGATCGGAACCGTGCGCCCGACCGAGGAATTCATCATCGAGCGCTACAGCCACGTGATGCACATAGTGTCGAACGTGGTCGGTGAACTGGCCGAGGACAAGGACGCGCTGGATGCGTTCTTTGCTGGAATGCCGGCGGGCACGGTGTCGGGTGCACCCAAGGTACGCGCGATGCAGATCATCGACGAGTTGGAGCCCGAAAAGCGCGGCATCTATGGCGGCGGGGTCGGCTATTTCAGCGCCGGAGGCGACATGGACATGTGCATCGCCCTGCGCACGGCCATCGTGAAGGACAAGAAACTGTACATCCAGGCTGGCGGCGGTGTCGTCTATGACAGCGACCCCGAGGCCGAGTACATGGAGACGGTTCACAAATCCAATGCGATCCGGAGGGCTGCGGCGGATGCGGCCCGGTTCACCGGCTCGGGCAACAGCTGAACGGTAAAAGGTGGCCCCGTGGCCACCTTTTTTCAGTCCGACACTACCAGCTTACTGGATCTGGCTTTTCATGACCGCCGAGATCGGCGCCAGCGCGACCCTGCTGCTGCGATCCTCAAGCCCCCACAGCAACAGAGCCGAGATCGTCTCGGGCCGAAGACGCCCCAACATCACCACGGCCCCTTCCTGACTGGCGCGGAACGCGGCCTGATCCAGGAACCGTCGCATGACATCGGCTTCTTGCCCTGCCCGGTCAATATCCCGAAATACGATGCTTGATGGTATGCCGTTGCGCGCCGCCAGTTTCTGAACCGTGTTCAACCCCTTGTCCTGCACGACCAATCCCCGCCCGGTGGCTCCGGCAATCGCCGCCACCTGATCCGCCAACCGACGGTTCCCCTGGATACCAGTTTCGACTCCTTCAAGAAGCCCAACAGTTTCCGGCAGTGCTTCAAGCCAGACGGACAGCGAAACCTCGGCATCCTGTGCACTGAAGGATCGGGGAAGATCGGTCAGGATCAGAACTTCAAACCCGGCCTCGCGGTAGCGCTTCACCTTTTCGGCCGCCTGCGGGTCCGACGGATCGATCGCGAAACTCAGCGGATAGGGGAAATCCTTCAAAGCCTCGGCCCCGAATGCACCTTCGTCATCGATCAGAACGATCGACATCAACGGTTTGCCTTCCGGGTTTTCGAACGGCGCGGCATAGGCGTCGATCGGATCGCCGGGCGGCGCTTCGGGCTGGGTGATTTCGGTCTGATCGGCCGGCGGATCATCCCGCTCTGTCAGAGGGACCACACGCTTGCCGACACCCGACGTCGAAGGCGCTGTCGGTTCGGCTCCGATCTGTGGCAGTGCCGCTATCCGGGCGCGCTTGCGTGGTGCGGTATCCTCATCCCCTTCGACGGCAATCGGGCTCTGAGACGTGACGGAGGGCACGTTGGCCTCGGGCTCTTGGGGGAGTGCCGCGATTTCTGCGGAATCTGCATCCGGTTGTGAACCCTGATCCGGGCTGGGTCCGGAAGCCTCGATCGTATCCTGATCCTGCGGCTCCGGAGCAGTCGGAGGAACGGGATCTACATCGACCGGATGCACGGCTTCGTCCGGGCTGGCAGGAACCGGGGCCGGTGCCTGCGGTGCCACGGGGGCATCCGTAGAAACGACCGCCGTCCCGTTTTCGTCAATACCCGGTCTCTCAATCGCGGCGACACCCTGGCCGACTTGCGGGCGCCCATCGGGTTCGGCCTGAATCTCGGCCAGTGCATCGGTTGCGTCTGCGACATCATCCGGGGCATTCAGCGCACGGGGCGCAAGCTCGACCAGATCGGAGTCCGGACCCGCGTCTGCCACTTCCGAGTCCGCAGCCGGAGGCTGGACCTCGGACGCCAGGGGAGCATCGGTTTGCAGGTCAGGTTTGCTGCTCAGCGGGGTGTTCAGCGACAATATCACGCCCAACACCATGACAACGACCAAGCCGGTGATCATTCCACCGAAAAATCCGCCCATCAGAAATGCCTCTCGCCTTTCATCCTGCCTCGGCTGCCCTTGCGCCATCTCGTGCAACGCTTGCCTGTGCGCGGACATATCGGGTTGTCCCTTGACGCTGCCGCACAAGCCTGAGCATGTATGTGCCAACACTATACCGTGGCGCGGGGCTGTATCGCCAGCCCGAATTGCCCAAGACCAAGACAAGTGTCCAAATGCTGCTGCTGATCGACAACTACGACTCTTTTACCTACAACCTCGTCCACTATCTGGGCGAGCTTGGCGCCGAAATGGTGGTGCGCCGCAACGACACGCTGAACGTGCAGGAGGCCATGGCGATGAACCCCGCCGGCATCCTGCTCAGCCCCGGCCCCTGCGACCCGGACCAGGCCGGCATCTGCCTGGCGCTGACCCAGGCCGCGGCCGAGACCGGAACGCCTCTGATGGGCGTATGCCTGGGCCACCAGACCATCGGGCAGGCCTTTGGCGGCAAGGTCGTGCGCTGCCACGAGATCGTGCACGGAAAGATGGGCACGATGCACCACACCGGCAAAGGGGTGTTCGCGGGCCTGCCCTCGCCTTTCCAGGCCACGCGCTATCACTCGCTGGTTGTTGACCGGGACAGCCTGCCAGACTGCCTTGAAATCACGGCCGAGCTGGAAGATGGCACGATCATGGGCCTGCAGCACAGGACGCTGCCCATTCACGGGGTTCAGTTCCACCCGGAATCGAT
The DNA here is from genome assembly GCA_000161775.1 of Ruegeria lacuscaerulensis ITI-1157. Lineage (GTDB taxonomy): Bacteria > Pseudomonadota > Alphaproteobacteria > Rhodobacterales > Rhodobacteraceae > Ruegeria > Ruegeria lacuscaerulensis. The sequence continues at coordinate 2,615,335 of GG704596.1, read as the reverse complement.
CGCATCCGAGCACGGACATGCCCTGCTCAAGAATTTCCTGAACGAGATGAAAGTCCCCGCATGAGCGACGCATTGAAACCGCTGATCGGGGCCGCAGCCGATCGCGCCCTGACCCGCGCCGAGGCCGAGCAGGCCTTTGAGATCCTGTTCGAGGGCGAAGCGACACCCAGCCAGATCGGCGGTTTGTTGATGGCCATGCGCACCCGCGGCGAAACGGTCGAGGAGTTCGCAGCCGCAGCTGCGGTGATGCGCGCCAAGTGCAACGCGGTGAAAGCCCCGGAAGGCGCCATGGATATCGTCGGCACCGGCGGCGACGGCAAGGGCACGCTGAACATCTCGACCGCCACGGCCTTTGTCGTGGCCGGCGCAGGCGTGACCGTGGCCAAGCACGGCAATCGCAACCTCAGCTCGAAATCCGGTGCGGCGGATGCGCTGGGGCAAATGGGCATCAACGTGATGGTTGGCCCGCAAGTGGTTGAAAAGGCTTTGCGACAGGTTGGCATCGGCTTCATGATGGCGCCCATGCATCACCCGGCCATCGCCCATGTCATGCCCACCCGCCAGGAACTGGGCACACGCACCATTTTCAATATCCTCGGGCCGCTGACCAACCCGGCCGGGGTGAAACGCCAACTGACCGGCGCCTTCAGCCGCGACCTGATCCGACCGATGGCCGAAACACTGGGCCTGCTGGGGTCGGACCGCGCCTGGCTGGTGCATGGCTCGGACGGCACCGACGAGCTGACGATCACCGGCATCAGCTGGGTCGCGGCGCTGGAAGACGGGCGCGTCAAAGAGGTCGAGCTGCACCCCGAGGATGCCGGCCTGCCCGTGCATCCGTTCGAAGACATCATCGGCGGCACGCCGGAAGAGAATGCCGTTGCCTTCCGCACCCTGCTCGACGGCGCTCCGTCGGCCTATCGCGACGCGGTACTGCTGAACGCGGCCGCCGCGCTGGTCGTGGCGGACTCCGCGGATAATCTGCGAGAAGGCGTCGCCATGGCCGCGGAAAGCATCGACAGCGGCAAGGCCAAGGAAAAAATCACCGCGCTGGCGCAACTGACACAGGAAGCTTCATGACCGAAACCGTTCTCGACAGGATCAAGGCCTACAAGCTTGAGGAAATCGCCGCCGACAAGGCGCGCAAGCCGCTGGAGGCTGTCGAACAGGACGCCCGCGAAGCGCCCGAGATTCGCGGTTTTGCCGAGGCGCTGTTTCGGGCCAGCCGCCAAGGATACGGGCTCATCGCGGAAATCAAGAAGGCAAGCCCCTCCAAGGGTCTGATCCGCGCGGATTTCGACCCGCCCGCATTGGCGCAAGCCTATGAAGAAGGCGGCGCGGCCTGCCTGTCGGTGCTGACTGACACGCCCAGCTTCCAAGGCGCCAAGGAATACCTGACGGCTGCGCGCGCCGCGTGTAGTCTGCCGGCCCTGCGCAAGGATTTCATGTACGACCCCTATCAGGTGGTCGAGGCCCGGGCATTGGGGGCGGACTGCATCCTGATCATCATGGCCTCGGTCGAAGATGCGCAGGCGGCCGAACTGGAACAGACGGCCTTTGACTGGGGCATGGATGTTTTGATCGAGGTCCATGACGAGGCCGAGCTAGAGCGTGCGACTGCGCTGAAAAGCCCGCTGATCGGCATAAACAATCGCAATCTCAAGACTTTCGAAACCTCGCTTGATACGACGCGCCGGCTGTCCAAGCTGGTCCCGGCGGGTCGCACGATCGTGTGCGAAAGCGGTCTGAACACCCCCGAGGATCTGGCCGACATCGCCCGCTATGGCGCGCGGTGCTTCCTGATCGGCGAAAGCCTGATGCGCCAGCAGGACGTGGCCGCTGCAACCCGTCACCTGTTGGCGAACCCGCTGGTTCCGGGGGTGATGTGATGCCGCTGACCCATTTCGACAGCGAAGGTCAGGCGCATATGGTCGATGTCTCGGACAAGCGCGTGACCAATCGCATCGCGGTGGCAGGCGGATACGTCAAGATGGCCCGCGAAACCTTTGATATCATTTCGGAAGGTCGGGCCCAAAAGGGCGATGTGCTTGGGGTGGCCCGGCTGGCCGGGATCATGGGGGCCAAGAAGACCGCGGACCTGATCCCGTTGTGCCATCCGCTGCCGATCACCAAGGTTTCCGTAGATCTGACGCTGGACCCGGACCTGCCCGGGGTTCGGATCGAGGCCACCGTCAAGACGACCGGCCAGACCGGTGTCGAGATGGAGGCGCTGACCGCGGTCTCGACCGCGGCGTTGACCGTTTTTGACATGACCAAGGCCGTGGACAAGGCGATGGAAATCGGCGGCATCCGTGTCATTCTGAAAGATGGCGGAAAATCGGGACGTTACGAAGCGTCATGATCACGGTAGACGAGGCGCGCGCTCTGGTCCTGGACCTGGCGCCGGAGATGGAGACCGAACAGGTTCCGCTGGCCGAGGCGGCGGGGCGCGTCCTGGCCGCCGAAGTCTCTGCGAATCGTGACCAACCGCCCTTTGCGGCGTCTTCGATGGATGGCTACGCGGTCAAGGCGACCGAGGTCGAACTGCACGCGATGTTCAAAGTCATCGGCGAAGCGACCGCAGGCCAGCGGTTTGACGGAACCGTCGGCCCCGGACAGGCGGTTCGGATCTTCACCGGCGCCCCGGTGCCGGATGGCGCCGATTTCATCGTCATTCAGGAAGATACCCAGCGACGCGGCGACCTTCTGACAATCACGAATGACCCGGGACCCAAGACCAACATCCGCCCGGCGGGCGTGGATTTCCGGGTTGGGTCCACGCTCAGTGCACCCCGGAGGCTGAACGCCGGGGATCTGGCTCTGCTGGCCGCGATGAACGTTCCTGCGGTCCCGGTGACCCGCAAGCCGCAGATCGCGCTGATCGCCACGGGGAACGAACTGGTGATGCCCGGCGAAACCCCGGGGCCGGACCAGATCATCTCGTCGAACTCCTTCGGCCTCAAGGCATTGCTGGAAGACGCGGGCGCGCATGTGCGGATGCTGCCGATCGCGAGGGATACGATCAAGTCACTCGAAACCGCGCTGAATCTGGCGCAAGGCGCGGACGTCGTCGTGACGATCGGCGGCGCCTCGGTCGGCGACTATGATCTGGTCGCGGAAGCCTCGGAAAAATTGGGCCTGCGGCAATCGTTCTACAAGGTCCGCATGCGGCCCGGGAAACCGCTGATGGCCGGGCGGCTGGGCGATGCCGCGATGGTGGGCCTGCCTGGAAACCCGGTCAGCGCCATGGTCTGCGGTTATGTCTTCCTGATACCGATGGTGCGCCGGATGCTGGGCCTGTCCCCGGCCGAGCCTGAGGTGAAACAGGCCCGACTGGCAAGGCCCCTGCCCGCCAATGGCCCGCGCGAGCACTACATGCGTGCCTGGCTGAGCGACGAGGGACTGAGCGCGTTCGACGATCAGGACAGCTCTCTGCTCAGCGTTCTGGCGCAATCCAATGCCCTGCTGGTGCGCCCGCCTCATGACCCTGAACGCGCCAGCGGAGAGATCGTGCAATATCTGCCGATCTGACCCCGACCGCCGTCACCGTTGACACAAAAGGTGAACATGCGTAGAACAAAAGAAAACGCATGAGCGGCGAGGTTTGAGCGATGCTGACCAAGAAGCAATTGGATTTGCTGGAATTCATTCACAAGCGGGTGCAGGCGGATGGTGTTCCGCCCAGCTTCGACGAAATGAAGACCGCGCTGGACCTGCGATCGAAATCCGGTATTCACCGCCTGATCACCGCGCTGGAGGAGCGCGGCTTCATCCGTCGCCTTGCCCACCGTGCCCGCGCGATCGAGATCGTCAAACTGCCCGAAAGCCTGGGCGGAGAACCCACCGTCGGGTTCAAGCCTCGCGTGATCGAAGGCGACAAGCCCGAAGGGCCTCGGCCTGCGAATTTTGAATCGGTTTCCGTGGACGCATTGGAATTGCCGGTTATGGGCCGAATTGCCGCGGGCGTGCCCATCGAGGCAATCAGCCATGTGTCGCACCACGTTGCCGTTCCCGGAACCATGGTATCGGGCCAGGGCGATCACTATGCTCTGGAAGTGCGGGGCGATTCCATGATCGATGCCGGAATCAACGACGGCGATATCGTCGTGATCCGCGAGACGGCAACTGCTGACAATGGAGACATTGTCGTGGCGCTGGTTGAAGACCAAGAAGCGACGCTGAAGCGGTTTTTCCGCCGCGGCAATGCCATTGCTCTTGAAGCAGCAAACCCTGCCTATGAAACCCGGGTGTTGCCGAATGACAAGGTCAAGGTTCAAGGCCGCCTCGTCGGATTGATCCGCACTTATTGAATTTTGCGGCGATTTCCTTCGGCGGGTGACCAAAGCCGCTGGCCGCCAATCGCATTGCTGCTTACGATCTTGCCACCGCTCAGTGCTACGCTCCCGGTCAGCGGCAGATCGTCGGGATCAAAGACCAGGCAATCTCCGTGCAGTTTCAGAGGTACCGGAGAGGCTACGATCTGCTTGGCGGAACACCCCTTGACCGTTTTGGCAGCGCGCTTTCCGGTTACGTGAACAACTTCGTACCCGTCCATTGGGAAGACGCGAACCAGGCCCGTCGCGCCAGGCCAGCGCGATGCGGCCTGCTCTTGGCTGGCGCTGTCCCCGTCATTCTCCAACCAGACCGAAGCGATGAAGCCAGCGCCCTTTTTCTTGCTCAGCGCCCGTCCGTGTTCGGTCATTACACCAACCAATGCGCCTGTATCCGCGATCAAGACTTCGGGCCGGTCGCCCTGCCCCCACAGAATCAAGGCGACCAACGCCACCACGGCGCCGAACCATCGGATGCGCCCCTGCCACAGCACGGCAAACACCGCGCCCAGGGCAAAAGTCGGAAGAACAAAGTCGGACGGGTCAGCAACAAAACCTCGCGCCCCATCCAATCCGGACACCCAATCCGAGACGAACAGAATCCAGCGCAGACCGAACCCCATGACGTGGATGGCCAGTGCTTCCAATCCAATGGGCGCCAAAAGCGCTGCGAAAACCGCGGCAGGCACCACCAGCATGCCCATTATGGGAACCGTCAAAACGTTCGCCACAAGCCCGTAGTGCGACACCATATTGAAATGCGCGGCCCCGATCGGCGCCGTCGCCAATCCGGCAATTGCAGAGGACGCCAGCACACCTCCGAAGGCGCGCAACCATCTGGGCCCCGGAAACGCGGGCATATCGCGCAAGGCGCCGAATACGGCCACCAGTGCGGTGGTCGCCGCAAACGACATCTGAAACCCGGGGCTCAACACTGATTCCGGCCTGAGCAAGAGAACGATCAGAGCCGCGACTGCGACTGCGCGCAGCGAAATTGCCCTCCGGTCGATCAAGACGGCACCCAACATCACGCTGACCATGACAAACGCGCGTTCCGTCGCAACGTTCCCACCGGACAGCATCAGGTAGGCCGCGGCTGCGACCAATGCGCAAACCGCGGCAATCTTGCGGGTCGGCCAGCGCAATGCGACCGCCGGCACCAAAGCGAATCCAGTTCGGAACGCTAAAAAGACGAAGCCAGCCAACAACCCCATGTGCAGGCCGGAAATGGCCAATAGATGCGCAAGGTTCGAGGCGCGGAGATTATCGAGCGTCGCACGACCGATACCGCTGCGATCCCCGGTGGTGACGGCTGCTGCGAAACCGCCGACATCTCCCGGCAAGATCTCACGCACCCGATCAGATATAGCCATGCGCAGGGCGGCAATTCGCACCCCGCTGTTGGACGGCGGCGAGGCCATGAGAACCGGAACCCGCGTATATCCGACCGCTCCAAGGCGTTGAAACCAGGCGTGGCGGCGGAAATCAAATCCGCCAGGCTCGACCGGCCCCTGAGGTGGCGAGAGATGCGCGGTGGTCATGATCCGCTGACCAGGCTCGGGCGTGGTATCCTCTCCATGCAAAGAAAGCCGGACGCGCTGCGGGACCTGATCCGGCGGCACGTCCCCGATCCGTACCTGGTCCAACGTGACCCGCAGCGCATCCGACGCAGACCGGTCCAGCGCCACGACCCGCCCCTCGACCGGGCCATAGTAGCGCCATTGCAGAACCGGCTCTGCGACCAGGTGAGCACGTGCTCCGGCCAGAACGAATCCGGCCGCAACCAGCGCCCCTCCGACAGCCAACGGCACCCAGGCATCCTGCACGCGGCAACCGACCCATAAGGCGAGCAGGGCCAAACACGACAGGCCCGCATACAGCTTGATATCCGGTTCGAACCTCAATCCGAAATACAGGCCTATGCCGATTGCCAGACAGACCGGAGACCACGGAAAAAGATGCCCACGCTGATTCAGCAGCGCGTCTTCGACCCGTGCCAGAACACGCATGGTTGCCCCCGTCCTTGAGGCTCGTTAGACAGGCGCCAGACTACGCCCACCACGGTTACCAAAAGGTTAATCACGCCCATGTCCGAACAGGTCGTCACACGTTTCGCCCCCTCGCCCACAGGTTTCCTGCATATCGGCGGCGCCCGTACCGCGCTGTTCAACTGGCTGTATGCGCGCGGTCGCGGCGGCAAGTTCCTGCTGCGGATCGAAGACACCGACCGTGAACGCTCGACCCCCGAGGCGACCGAGGCCATTCTGAAGGGCATGGAATGGCTGGGGCTGGACCATGACGGCGATGTCATCAGCCAGTTCGCCCGCGCCGACCGTCACGCCGAGGTTGCCAACCAGCTGCTGGCCGAGGGCAAGGCGTACAAGTGTTTCTCGACCCAGGAAGAAATCGCGGCCTTCCGCGAACAGGCCCGGGCCGAGGGGAAATCGACCCTGTTCCGCAGCCCCTGGCGCGAGGCCGATCCCAGCACCCATCCCGACCGCCCGTTCGTGGTGCGCATCAAGGCGCCGCAAGACGGCGTGACGGTGATCCGCGACAAGGTGCAGGGCGATGTGACCATCCGCAACGACCAGTTGGACGACATGGTGCTGCTGCGCTCGGACGGCACGCCGGTCTACATGCTGGCGGTGGTGGTCGATGACCATGACATGGGCGTGACCCATGTGATCCGGGGCGACGACCACCTGAACAACGCCGCGCGTCAGATGATGATCTATCAGGCGATGGGCTGGGATGTTCCTGTCTGGGCCCATATCCCGCTGATTCACGGCCCCGACGGCAAGAAGCTCAGCAAGCGGCACGGCGCCCTGGGGGCGCAGGAATATCAGGCGATGGGATACCCCGCCGCTGGCATGCGCAACTATCTGGCGCGGCTGGGTTGGAGCCACGGGGACGATGAATTTTTCACCGACGAACAGGCACGGGAATGGTTCGATCTGGATGGAATCGGAAAAAGCCCGGCACGCTTTGATCTGAAAAAGCTGGAAAACCTGTGCGGCCAGCACATCGCGATTTCGGATGACGCTGCGTTGCGGCAAGAAATCCAGGCCTACCTGGATGCTGCGAATTTGCCGCAACTCACGGACGCACAGGCGGCCGACCTTGAGCGCGCGATGTTTTGCCTCAAGGACCGGGCGCGAACGTTCCCGGAACTTCTTGAAAAAGCAAGATTTGTTCTAACATCGCGCCCGATCGACATGGACGAGAAAGCGCAAAAGGCGCTTGCCTCTGTATCCGACGGTATACTGAGCCAATTGACGCCGCATCTGCAAAATGCTAGCTGGTCGCGAAAGGCGCTGGAGGAGGTTCTCAATTCGTTCGCCGAGGCGAACGGGCTGAAGTTCGGAAAGCTGGCCGGCCCGCTGCGGGCTGCCCTTGCAGGACGGGCGGTGACTCCTTCGGTTTTTGACATGATGCTCGTGCTGGGGCGGGAAGAGACCCTGGCGCGGATATCCGAGGCAGCGCATGGATCCTGACTTCACATTCAGGTAACGCTGCTCGGCTAGGAACAACGACGCGAAGATTGCCGGTTTGGCCCACACGGGCGCCGGCACACGGATGATTGAGGAAGGGAAACCATGACCGAGAGCAAAAAAACCGCCACACTGACCGTTCACGGCGACACCTACGAATTGCCTGTGCTCTCGCCGACCGTCGGGCCCGATGTCATCGACATTCGCAAGCTGTACAGCCAGGCCGGCGTGTTCACCTATGACCCCGGCTTTACCTCAACCGCCAGCTGCGACAGCACCATCACCTATATCGACGGTGAAAAGGGTGAACTGCTGCACCGCGGCTATCCGATCGACCAATTGGCCGAGAAATCGCACTTCCTCGAAGTCTGCTTCCTGCTGCTGTATGGATATCTGCCCAAGGCCGACGAGCTGGAACAGTTCGAATCCACCATCACCCACCACACGATGCTGCACGAACAGATGCAGTATTTCTATCGCGGGTTCCGCCGTGACGCGCACCCGATGGCGATCATGGTGGGTGTCGTGGGCGCGATGTCGGCCTTCTACCATGACTCGACCGACATCTCGGATCCGCGCCAGCGCGAGATCGCGTCGCACCGCCTGATCGCCAAGATGCCAACGATCGCGGCCTGGGCCTACAAGTACCATATCGGCCAGCCCTTCGTGTATCCGCGCAACGATCTGGACTATGCGTCGAACTTCCTGCGCATGTGTTTTGCCGTTCCGGCCGAGGATTACGAGGTCAACCCGATCCTCAGCCGCGCCATGGACCGCATCTTTACCCTGCACGCCGATCACGAGCAGAACGCCTCGACCTCGACCGTGCGTCTGGCCTCGTCTTCGGGCGCGAACCCGTTCGCCTGCATCGCGGCCGGTATCGCCTGTCTGTGGGGCCCGGCCCATGGCGGCGCCAACCAGGCCTGCCTGGAGATGCTGGAAGAGATCGGCAGCGTCGACCGTATCCCCGAATACATCGCCCGCGCCAAGGACAAGAACGACCCGTTCCGCCTGATGGGCTTTGGCCACCGCGTGTACAAGAATTTCGACCCGCGCGCCAAGGTGATGAAGCAATCGGCCGACGAAGTACTCGACCTGCTGGGCATCGAGAACAACCCGAAACTGCAGGTTGCCAAGGCGCTTGAGAAACAGGCGCTGGAAGATCCGTATTTCGCTGAGAAGAAGTTGTTCCCGAACGTCGATTTCTACTCGGGCATCATCCTCGAGGCGATGGGTTTCCCGACCTCGATGTTCACCCCGATCTTTGCCCTGTCGCGGACCGTCGGCTGGGTCAGCCAGTGGAAAGAAATGATCGCCGATCCTCAGAACAAGATCGGCCGTCCGCGCCAATTGTACCTGGGCGAAACCCTGCGCGACTACGTCGACATCGAAAACCGCTGATTAAACGGACCCCGCCACCGAGCGGGGTCTTTTCTTATTGGAATAGAGGCAGTTGGTCACCCGGCTGCGGCGGCCGTGCGAACAGGTCGCAGCGCAGATCGGGCGTTCGCACCGCCAGACCCAACCGGGCCACGGCTGCGTTGAACCGCTTGGCGATCAGCTCGGCAAAGACCCCTTCGCCCCGCATCCGATGCCCCCAGCGCGGGTCATAATCCTTGCCGCCATGCATCTCGCGCAGTCGCGACATCACCTTTTCGGCGCGACCCGGTTCATGTTCTGCCAGCCATTCCTGCCATAGGTCCGAGACCTCGCGCGGCAGGCGCAGCATGATCCAGCTGGCCGCATCCGCCCCCGCATCCCTGCCCGCCTCCAGCAACGCCTCAAGCTCGTGGTCGGTCAGGCCGGGTATGACCGGAGACGTCATCACCCGGACCGGGACCCCGGCCCCGGTCAGCGCCCGAATGGTCTGCAACCGCCGTTGCGGCGACGGCGCGCGCGGCTCCATCCTCCGCGACAGGCTGCCATCCAGCGTGGTCAGAGAAATTCCGACACGCACCAGCCCCCTGGCCGCCATCGGGGCAAGAATGTCCAGGTCCCGCTCGACCAGCGTTCCTTTGGTCACTATGGCTACCGGGTGGTTGAAGTCCCTCAACACCGACAAACAACGCCTTGTTATCTCGCGTGATTTTTCGATCGGCTGATATGGATCGGTGTTGGTTCCCAGCGCGACTGGCGCCACTCGGTAGCGGCGCGCCGATAGCTCGGCCCGCAGGATGTCGGGCGCGTTCGGCCGGGCGATCAGGCGGGTTTCAAAATCCAGCCCCGGTGACAGGCCCAGATAGGCGTGGGTCGGCCGGGCAAAACAATAGACGCACCCATGTTCGCACCCCCGATACGGGTTGATCGACCGGTCGAATGGCAGATCCGGAGACTTGTTGAAGGTGATCATGGACCGTGCGATTTCATCCCGGACATCTGTGCACAAAGGCGGCAGCAGTTCGGGAATGTCCCAGCCATCATCTACATCATCTTTCGCAAAGCGTTCGTACCGACCGGCCCGATTGGACCGGGCACCTCGGGCGGGTTTTGCTTGCTGAATACGCACATTTGTTCACCTATTGTTCCCCCCAAAGTAGTAACGTCGTGACTGTCTTGGGGCAAGCCGAACCGAGCCTGCGCGCATGTCTGTCACACGTCGAAAAGAAATCCTGGTGAAAATTCCACAGGATGATCATGTGAAATTTTCGTTCGTTGACCAGAAGATTTTCGCCTATAGGTCGGTCCCGGAACCGCCGAGGTCGCAATCGTCACAGTGCAACTGCGACGTTTTGGCCAAAACGGAAAAAACAGCCACACTGGGCCTGCGGGCCCACCAGCTCAGGGAATTGCCCAATGTCCGATGAAGAAGACATCGTCCTGTCGGAACTGAATGACGACGAACTCGTCGAACAGATGTTTGATGACCTGTATGACGGTTTGAAAGAAGAGATCGAGGAAGCCGTCAACATCCTGCTGGAACGCGGCTGGGCCCCATATGATATCCTGACCAAGGCTCTGGTCGGCGGCATGACCATCGTGGGGCACGACTTCCGCGACGGCATCCTGTTCGTGCCCGAGGTTCTGCTGGCGGCCAACGCAATGAAGGGTGGCATGGCGATCCTCAAGCCGCTATTGGCCGAAACCGGCGCGCCGCGCGTGGGCAAGATGGTGATCGGCACCGTGAAGGGAGACATCCATGACATCGGCAAGAACCTGGTGTCCATGATGATGGAAGGTGCCGGGTTCGAGGTGGTGGATATCGGCATCAACAACCCCGTCGAAAACTATCTCGAAGCACTGGAGACTGAACAGCCCGACATTCTGGGCATGTCGGCCCTGCTGACGACGACCATGCCCTACATGAAGGTCGTGATCGACACGCTGGTCGAACAGGGCAAACGCGACGACTATATCGTTCTGGTGGGCGGCGCCCCGCTGAACGAAGAATTCGGCAAGGCCATCGGGGCCGACGCCTATTGCCGCGACGCCGCCGTGGCGGTGGAAACGGCCAAGGAATTCGTATCGCGCAAGCACAACCAGCTGGCTGGCTGAATCCAAAGCCCGACCCGTTAAAAAAACCGCCTCTCTGGGGGCGGTTTTTTTCTTTTTTGGCCACAGGTTGAGTGTTTTTTTCCGACTTAACACTCGGGAAATCTTTGGCTAGTAGAGCTGTGTTGACGAGCATACGAGGTTCCTGTGCCAACGACGTTCACAGCCATCTTTCTCGGCAATCTTGCCGACATCGACACCTTCGAAGGAAACAACCGCGCCGAAAACGCTCAGGCGCTTGTTGGGTCTCAATTCGGCGGGCCGGGCAATGCCCTTCTCAACAACGCCGTCACCTGGAGCCCCGTTGGCAACCCCGGCCGGGTGTACGAGATGAACAACGCCAACGGCGATCAATTCTCGATCGACGGCGGCCCGCCCCAGACTTTCGATGGCACCGCGATCTACAACGCGACGATCACTTATATCGACGGGACCACGGCCAATATCACCGCAGTCGTCGCACAGGATATCAACGGCAACACCTATCTTGTGCCCGAGTTCTCTCCAAACCCCGATCAGACGGCCCTGTCGGCTGGGCCGATCCAGTCCATCCGGCTGGACAGTCTGGCGGGGCGAGACTATCTCGGCCTGACCGCGGATCGTCAAACCTGGGATCTGGTCACCTGTTTCACGCAGGGCACCCGAATCCGTACCGAAAGCGGTGATCGCCTGGTCGAAACTCTGAAACCCGGCGACATGGTGGCTACGGTCGATCACGGCTTGCAGCCGCTGCGCTGGATCGGGCGTCGCACGGTACGCGCGCAAGGCGCTTTCGCTCCGGTCCTGTTTCGGCGCGGGGCAATCGGCAATGACCGTGACCTTCTGGTTTCGCAGCAGCACCGCATGTTAGTGCGCGACTGGCGAGTGGAGCTGAACACCGGCCACCCCGAAGCACTGGCACCGGCGAAACACCTGATAAACGGCCACTCGATCGTGCTGCGCCCCGGCGGCCATGTCACCTATTTGCATTTGCTGTTCGACCGCCACGAACTTGTCTGGTCCGAGGGGTGCATCAGCGAAAGCTTTCACCCAGGCGCCATGGGATGGAGCAGTCTGGATCAGGCCGTCAGGAATGAGGTTCTGAGCCTGTTCCCCGAACTGGCCCGGAACGGGTTGGAAGCATATGGCCCGACCGCGCGCCCATCCCTGCGCGCCCACGAGGTTCTGGCGTCGGTCGCCTGAGCGAACCGGTCGGTACTGCACTTGAATCGATCCAGCAATCAGGCTCTTGTTGCCTAGGCAATAGGAGAATCCAGATGCACGGCGACAGCATTCCAGACGATGACAGCCTGACGGAACGCGGGTTCGAGGATCTGGACGCAAGGCAGCGTATTCTGTTGATAGCCTGCGGGGCCCTGGCGCGAGAAATCCTCGACCTCAAGGAGAGGAACAAGTGGGATCACATCGCGTTGACCTGCCTGCCTGCGATCCTGCACGTCCATCCCGACCGCATCACCGAGGCGGTGGAATACGCGGTGGCAAAACACCAAAAAGACTATGAGCAGATCTACGTGGTTTACGCCGATTGTGGCACGGGCGGCCGGTTGGCACAGGCCTGTGACCGGCTTGGCGTCGAAATGGTTCGCGGACCGCATTGCTATTCATTTTTTGAAGGGAACGACCGCTTTGCCGGACACGATGACGAGGAAACGACCGCATTCTATCTGACTGACTTTCTGGTGCGTCAGTTCGATGCCTTCGTTTGGAAGCCTTTGGGGCTGGATCGACACCCGCAGTTGCGCGACATGTACTTCGGCAACTACACCAAGCTCGTCTACCAAGCCCAAACGGATGACCCGGCGCTGACCCGCAAGGCCAAGGAATGCGCCGAACGCCTGGGGTTGACGTTCGAGCGCCGTTTCACCGGATACGGTGACCTGGAAACAACCCTTTCGGATTGGGCGTCCCGCGCGCCCGGCACGTGACTCGACCCCGGTCAGGCGTGTTCAAGCGCCACGTCTCGGATCCGCTGAACCATCGCACGCAAGCCGTTGGATCGTTGCGAAGACAGATGCTCGTTCAACCCCAGCCGCGCCAGTTCGGCCCCTGCATCGACCTTGGGCACCTCGGACACCGGCAGCCCGTTGTACAGAGCCCGCAGCACCGAGATCAGACCACGCACGATCAAGGCGTCGCTGTCACCGTCGAACCGGAAAACCCCATTCTCGACAATCGGATGCAGCCATACCTGGCTGGCGCAGCCATCCACCTTGGTGGCCGGGACCTTCAGTGCATCATCCAAGGGAGGCATGGCCTTGCCCAATTCGATGACATGGCGATAGCGGTCTTCCCAATCCTCCAGGAATTCGAAATCCTCGACGATGTCCTCGAACGCGGGGGTTGCCATGGGCGCAAATCCTTCGGTTTCCGTGTCACCGCTGACCTAAGTCGCCAAGCAGGTTCTGTCCACCCCCTTGCATGCCTTTTCAAATGGCGGAATTTCGGCTAACCCCTTGCAGGGAATACTGTGCAAAGCGTTGGGTCCATGCAAAAAACTCTGTCTGTTTTTCTGATTGCCACTCTGACCCTTTCGGGGTGCAGCAGCTGGCGCGACTCGCGGGTCAACCCGTCGAACTGGTTTGGCCCCGGCGCTCCGGAACCGGTCGCGGAACCCGTGGATGAAGCCAACGCATTGATTCCCGACCAGGGTTCGGGACGCGGGTTGCTCGCGCGCCCTGAACAGGTTGATACCTCGGTCCCAATCGCCACGGTCACGGCCCTGCGGGTCGATCCCAGGCCATCAGGCGCAATTGTCCTGGCGACTGGAACGGGTTTCCGGCAGGGCGTTTACGATGCGCAGTTGCTCCCGGTCTCGTCCGAGGAGAACCGAAAGAACGGTATTCTGGAATTTGAATTTCGCGTGAAATATCCGGACTATGCCACGGCGCAAGGCCCCGAACGGACCCGAGAAGTAACCGACGCCATCGACGTCAGCAGCCAAGACCTGGAAGGTGTGCGGTTGATCCGCGTCAAAGGCCAGCAAAACGCATTGGAAACGCGCAGACGTTGACGCCTAAAGCGATACGACCTTGACCATGTCGCCCTTGGCAGCCAGCGCGATCTTTCCCTCGCACAGCTTGAGCGCATCTTCTCCAAACACCTCATAGCGCCAGCCGGACATCGCCGGAACGTCCCGCTCTCCGGCGGCGATCCTGTCCAGCTCGGCGCTGCTTGCAATCAACTTGGCCGCAACCCCGGCACTTTCGGTCTTGGATTTAAGAAGCACACGCAGCAAGTCCGCCAGAGCCGGATTGACTTTCAGCTTGTCGCGGCTGTTGTCAACCTTCGGAAGCTCGTCGGGTGGGCAGTTGACCCCCCTCTTGACCGCTTCCAGGATGCCATCGGCAATCGGGCCTTTTCGAGCCTCTCGCAACAACAGACGCGACCCGCCCAGATCCGCATGGGTGCGTGGCTTGGTCGAGGCCAGCTCGATCAGCGCATCATCCTTGAACACCCGGTTACGAGGAATGTTGTTTTCCTGTGCGTAACCTTCGCGAAATTTGGCCAGTTCGCGCACCACGGCCAGAAACTTGCCCGAGTTCGTGCGGGTCTTGACCCGGCGCCAGGCCTCTTCGGGGCGGATGTCATATGTCTCGGGATTGGTCAGAACCCGCAGTTCCTCAGCAACCCAGCGGCTGCGGCCGGTCTTTTCCAGCTCGGCCGCCAGATATTCGTAGATCTGCCGCAGATGCGTCACGTCGGCCAGCGCATAAGTCTTTTGCGCATCGCTCAGCGGGCGGCGCGACCAGTCGGTGAACCGCGAGGTCTTGTCCAGACCCTGTTTACAGATCTTTCTCACAAGGGTTTCGTACCCCACCTGCTCGCCAAAACCGCAAACCATGGCGGCGACCTGGGTGTCGAACAGCGGCTTGGGAAAAATACCCGCCTCGACCCAGAAGATCTCAAGATCCTGCCGCGCGGCATGGAATACCTTGACGACGTCTTCGTTCTGAAACAGCTCGTACAGCGGATCAAGCGAGAGGCCATCGGCCAGAGGATCGACCAGAACCGCGCTGTCTTCGTCCTCGGACGGGACGGCCATCTGTATCAGGCACAGTTTCGAATAGTAGGTGCGTTCGCGGAGGAACTCGGTATCGACGGTGACATAGGGAAAGTTGGCGGCAAGCCTGCAGAAGTCGGCCAGCTCTTGAGTGGTTTTCAGGGTCTTCATGCGCGTCTTGTTCTTGCTCTTGCGTTGGTCATGGCCCGTTGGTCTGTCCCCGCCCGAGCACTGGGCCTGACCATAGGCCGATTTGTCGGCGCATGTAAATCTCTGGCGAGATATCAAGGCAATATGACCGGTGCCTTGTCGCCACGCGCAAACCGCTCCAGAACCGCCGGGTACAGTTTGTGTTCCCACTCCAGAACCTTCCGCGCCAGGGATTCGGGCGTGTCGTCCGGCGCGATCCGGACACGGGCCTGACCCAGGATCGGGCCGTCATCCAGCGCGGCGGTGACCTCGTGCACGGTGCAGCCGTGCTCGGCGTCTCCGGCAGCGATGGCCCGGGCGTGGGTGTTCAACCCCTTGTACTTGGGCAGCAGCGAGGGGTGGATATTCAGCATCCGCCCCTGAAAGCGGGACACGAAATCGCCCGTCAGCACGCGCATGAACCCGGCCAGGCAGATGATGTCGGGCTTGGCCTCGAGCAGCGGCTTGCACAGCTCGGCCTCAAACGCGGCGCGGTCATTGCCGAACGGCCGGTGATCGACCACGGCGGTGGCAATTCCGCGATCCGCAGCCTTGGCCAGTCCGCCAGCATCTGCATTGTTCGACAAAACCAGACAAGGCCGCGCCGGGTGGTCGCCGGTCATGCTGTCGACCAGCGACACCATGTTCGACCCGCCCCCGGAAATCAGGATGGCGACGCGCTTGTGGCTCACAGCAGCTTGCCTGCGTAACTGACGCCCGCGCCTTCGGTGACCGCACCAATGCGCGCGACGGTCTCGCCGGCATCCGACAGCAAGGCGGTCAGATCATCGGCGCGGTCGGCGGCACAGACGACGATCATGCCGATCCCGCAGTTGAAGGTCTTGAGCATTTCCGCCTCGGCAATGCCCCCGGTTTCCGCCATCCAGCGGAACACCGGCGGCAGATCCCAGGCGTTCAGGTCGATTTGCGCCCCCAGATCGTCGGGCAGCACGCGCGGCAGGTTCTCGGTCAGCCCGCCACCGGTGATATGCGCCAGCGCATGGACGCCACCGGCCCGGATCGCGGCCAGGGCGGGTTTGACGTAGAGCCGCGTGGGCGTCAGCAGCGCCTCTCCCAAAGGCCCATCGCAGAACGGCGAATCCGCATCCCATCCCAGACCCGAGATATCAACCAGCTTGCGCACCAGCGAATAGCCGTTGGAATGCACCCCGTCCGAGGCCAGCCCCAGCAGAACATCCCCGGCCTGCACACCGGCGGGCAGATCGCTGCCGCGCTCCATCGCGCCGACGGCAAACCCGGCCAGGTCGAAATCGCCATCGGGGTACATGCCCGGCATTTCGGCGGTTTCGCCACCAATCAGCGCACAGCCCGAGCGGACGCACCCCTCGGCGATACCCTCGATGATCCGCGCGGCGGTATCGGTGTCCAGCTTGCCCGTGGCGAAGTAATCCAGGAAGAACAGCGGCTCGGCCCCCTGGCAGATCAGGTCGTTCACGCACATGGCCACCAGGTCGATGCCCACGCCATCGACCACGCCCGTGTCGATCGCGATCCGCAGCTTGGTGCCCACGCCATCGGTTGCCCCCACCAGGATCGGGTCGGAATACCCTGCCCCCTTCAGGTCGAACAGGGCGCCGAACCCGCCAAGGCCGCTCATGACGCCGGGGCGGTTCGTCCGCTTGGCGGCAGGCTTGATCCGGTCGACCAGCGCGTTGCCCGCATCAATATCCACACCCGCATCTGCATAGGTGATGCCGTTCTTGCCCGCTGTCATGGCCGTTCCCTCATGAATGCTTTCAGCGCGGGTTAGTCGATTGTGCGCCGCGTTGCAACGGTCAGGCTTGACGCGGCCGCTCGGCATGATACCCAAGCGCTTGGGCGGGCCTGTAGCTCAATTGGTTAGAGCAGAGCGCTCATAACGCTTTGGTTGGGGGTTCGAGTCCCTCCGGGCCTACCAAAGGTACTCATTTCCCGTTTCCTTTCAGTTGGTTACGGCTATGATTGACGAACCCGCCGTCTAGGTTCGTCAACTTTTGTTCACCGTTCGGCCCATGAGGCAGACGGTGGACGGCGGAATCTGCAAGATTTTTTCGCCCGAACGCTTCGCAGTAGTGCTGCGCCATCGCCAAGGTAATGTGGCCGCTGACAGACATAATCTCGAATGGCGTACCACCCGCTTCGGCAATTCTACGGCAAATCGCTTTCCGCAACCCATGCGATGAACACATCGGCAACCCGGCTTTGTCACACCACTCACGCATATCGTTGCCCAATCCATTGGGTGAACGGGCTTGCTTGCGGTTGGTCTCAAGGAAGGTGAAGGCACCTTCTGGCACGGTTTCCAGCGCGTCAGCCAAGGTGGGATGCACCGGGATATTGACCTCGATCCCATTGGGGTTCTTTCGCGTCTTGCTTCGGCGATAAATAAGCCGCCCGCCCCGGATATTGCCGCGACCCAGAGCAACCGCATCCTTTCGGGATGCTCCGGTGTAGAGCATCAACGTCATTGCCAGATAGGCCAAAGATCCACGCTCATGCTTGGCATAGAAACGGGCGATCTCATCTTCGGTCCAGGTGTGATAACCGCTGCTGCCGGTCTGGTAGAACTCGACACCGGACACAGGGTTGTCGGAACGCCATTCCAACTGCACCGCCAGCTTCATCAACTGGCTGAGGCGTTTCAACGTCTTGTTGGCCTGCGCAGGCGTCGATGACAGCTGCGCTTTGATTTCCAGGACGTGACGCTGCCGCATACCGGCAACCCGTTTGTGGCCGTGCTGACGGCGTAGAGGTTCGATAACCGCTCGGTAATCCCGCTTGGTGATTTCCTCCAACTCAGGGAATTTCAACTGGTAGAAACGCGCCACCAGATCGTCAAAGGTGCCCGGCACTGAACGCCCTGCCCCATTGGCCTGCTTTTCCTTTTGGTGATTCAGCGCGGCCTGATAGCGCCGCTCGAATTCGTCGGAACCGTAGTCGGTGCCGAGTTCGGCAGAGAAACCCTTGCAGCGATACCGCCAACGGCGGTTGCCGTGACGGTCAAAGTAGGGCTTTGCACCCGGATATTTGTCGCTGCGTTTGCGCATCAATCCCAATCGCTCTCCGGGTTGTCAGTCTCAGTTTTGCCAACGATGATCTTGTGCCGCCCCGGCTCAACAATGACTTGCCATTGCTCAACCCCAGCCTTTTTCATGGCCTTGGCGTAGCGGGTCAGGTCAGCTTGTTTGATTGGGGTTGGGGCGGTCAATTCTCGCTTGCCTCCGAGAAAATCTCGAGCAGGTCGAGTACTAAAAAAACGGTTGATGGATAGGATGGTTTGACGACGGTAATAAAGCTTAAGTCATCTTCTTGCGTCGGTTTTCTGGTGGTAAATCCGACGTACCAACCTTTGTCGTTGGTTGCTGCGATTGTCATCCAACCTTGTTTTCCGCCCTCAATGCACTTGCGGAGGCCAACCCAGTTCTCAAGTTCGCGCACCTCGTCCATTGTCATAGTTGGGTTCGGAATATCTGAGACTCCCAGTTCATTCGCCCATTTGTCGGCAACTTCATGGAGTTTTGTGTCCTTGCCATTCTTAATGATCGCTGCGCGCTCCAATTTAGCTTTGCGCTCACCTGCTAAAGCGCTCTTGCATCCAAATTTGTTGCCAACACTAACGAGTTCGCGGACATAGCCAGCAATCCCAGCCAGAATAGAATTCGCCGGCCGAAGATGGGCATGTGGAACCGAGATAATGCGCGCGACAATTGCTTCGTAATCTTCGAACTTCTTGTTTCGGCCCGGACCCGGGACAGGCAACAAGACGCCATCACGGATCCAGGTAGTCGCTACATTTGCGCTAATCCCTGCGTACTTTTCTATGTCTCCGCGTCCGATTGTCATTTGGCCATCCTGTGATTATTAGTCACAGAATACCGTCCATTTATCCCGCGTCAATAACTTTCTGTCTTACGCCCTGAAATCTTCGGCAGGTTCACGCTGTCCAGCTTCTCCTCCAACCGCATCGCCAATTCACCGGACACCTTTAGCAACGTAGTAACGCCGCCTTCATACGTTCCGACATTGTCCAGGATTGCCGCAGACTCGATCAGGCTTGAAATATCTGTGGCCATGTCTTTGCAGCATTGGATGTATTCGAACAATTCGTGGCTGTTCGCGCAGGCGCGTTCATTGGTCATTGCTTTGATCTCCCATTGTGGTATTGTTCTAAAGAGAACATACCGGAATGTTCTCTTTAGAACAAGAGTAAAAATGGTAACACCAGATCAGATCAGAGCAGCGCGGGCACTCTTAGGCTTGTCTCAGACACAAATTGCGGACGCCGCGGGTGTGTCCAGCATGACCGTAAAACGGGCCGAAGGCTCTGGAAGCCCATATCCCGCAAATAAAGCTATTCAAGCCATCCAAGCGGCTTTGGAAGCCGCCGGTGTGGAATTCATTGCAGAGAACGGTGGTGGTGCTGGAGTTAGATTAAAGAAAGGTTAGAATATAAATAGAATCAATATCTTTTACAGGATAGATAAATGGCCGAGTTGTACAAAGAAGTCGCGCGCTACCGATCAGACATCACCAACAAGCGAAGCGGAACGACTATAGATTTTCAAGCTGTGGTATTTGAAGCGCCAGACGGCAGGCACTACATCCGGTACTCGCACACCTTTAAGGAAAATGGGGCTGCGGGCTTTTGGTACGCCAATTCCTACACCTCAGCGCATGACCTTGAAACCGCCGAGCACTTAATTCAAGGATGGGCAAACAACATCGAAAACGGATACGAAGTTACAACCTGGAGCGACATTTAATTTTTCGATCCTTCACCGAGGTTCCGTCTAAGTGACGGATCTGCGCCGCGCCCCTAGGAATACGAGCAGGGGCCGCGCAATGTCGGGGTTTACCCACTCACCGACTAACGGGGTTGCTTCGGCCCTCTCAAACCTGGCGCAACCTGCCTTACACGCTCAGCCTTTCCTAGCGAGGTGATTGTCCAAAGCCGTACCTGTGTTTTGCTCGACCCGCGCCATGCCAGCCTTTGTGATTTGAACAGATTGGACCGCTGATTTTCGCAGAATCTGCGCCTCCAAACCGGGGCTAAGCTCGACCAATACATGCGAAACCGCGCCGCCCTGACCGATCTTGTGGTTCGGGATGACCTGAGACCCGCGTGACAAATTCACAATTTCCGGTCCACACTCACCGACAAGAGCAGGCCCGCCGGGGGCGAAGTTGGTGCCGGTGGCAAATTCAGGGATGCCCAGCCCGCCGAGCAACGCGCCCGCGAAACCGCCTGAACCAAAGCCAGCATTAGCCGATTGCAGCAACAGTCGTGCCATCTGATCCAGTAATCCTGCGAGTTCGCACCGGGCGGCTTCCGATCCCTCGCCAATACTCAGAAACAGGTCCGAAAATGTCTGGTTCAGTGCGTCTGTTGCGCCGGAAAGCGAATTAACCCCATCTGCTATGGCCCCGATTGCCCGATCTCGGACCTCCTCTGTCACGATCTCAGGGAACAGGCGGTGCAGTTCGTTGATGCGCTCGACTTCTGCGGCGTATTTCTCTGCCTCGGTGCGAGTGCTGTTATATAGGCGCTGCGCCTCGCGCAGCCCATCTGGAACACCTGTGCGGCCACCGCCGCCAGACCTTGTGCCGCCTCTGGTCGGGTAGACAATACCCTCCCCGCCCATGCCCATCATCAGAATATCTGCTGCATTCGGGACAACGGAGCCGCGTCCGCATATGCGAACGCCTTCATGTCGGCCTGCCCGTCTTTCAGATCGGTCGTATCAACCTGAATTGCCAGTGTTGCCAAATCAACCATTTGCAGCCTCCCAATCAACGAGTTTCATTGCTGTTGCCGGGTCGACACCGGCCTCTTTGGCCATCGCCAGTGCCTGAATTACCCCTGCGGCGGCGCGCGCCCGCCCTCCTGCATCGAAGGCTTGCAGAGGCCGCATCACATCGAGCGTGACTTCGGATCCCAGTTTATCGGTCAATTCCTCTGCCATCGTTTCCACGATGGGTTGCAGCATCCATTGCGCCAGGTGCCTTTGCCCCTCTCGGACAAGCGGCCCGGTCGTCGCCTTCTCCAGCATTGCTGGAAGGACGCCAAAGACCATCAGGATGCTACCACGCATGGCGTCCAGGCTTTCCCGCGTCATCGCTCGGGACAAGTCAGGCGTCACGTCCTGCGGCTTCCAGTCGGTTTGCGGTGCTGGCCCGCCCGCTGCCGTAACCGTGGTGGATTCTCTAAGCAGCAGCTTGCCGCGCGCGCCCTTGAACTCGCGTCCAATCGCGTTCATGTCCACGTCCGGCGTTTCAGGGAAAGGCACTATCTGACTACCCAGCGGGGCATTCTCGTAAACCTCGCTCAAGGCCGTTTCGATGGCCTGCAACGCCCCTGCCGTCAGTTGCGCCCGCTTCAACGGCGCTGACCCTGCCCAGGGCGTCACCGGGTCAACACCAATACGAAAATGCAGAACCTCGCCAGCCAAGGCCGTCTGCGTCTTGCCCCCGCCCGCCTCGGATACCGACACCCGGTAGGCGCGCGGCACCCCGTCAACGGTTCTCAGATCCCAATCAGAGCAAGGAACAAGCCCTTCTTCGCGGATCAGAAATACCGCCTCCCCACGCAGCGCCAGTGACCGCCCAACCATCCCCAGGCAATGCCGGGTCAGCAGATCGGTGCCTGATACATCCGCAAGCCTTAGACCGTTTTCCCAGAGCGATACACAGCTTTGAACAGTGCCAGTCAATTCGGCTATGCCTCGACGGCCCGAGATATAGGACTCGCGCGCCGCCATCAGTTCCGCAGTGAAGCCGGACATTGCCGACCGGGTTTCTTCCTTATCTTGTCGCTTGAACCAACCAAACATCAGCTGACCCTCCGGTATGGGCGCAGAAGGTCTGCTGCACCGCTGTTTTGCATTGCTTTCGCCATCCAACTTGGCGACCGCGTGTAGGCTTCTTTGAGAATGTCGAGTTCGGCTGAGTAGCTGGACGCACCGGCTTTCTTGTCAGTTTCGGCCATATATTTGGCCAAGCGTAGATAAGCCTCGTTCACGGCCCCCGGTGGTGAGCCGTTCCCGATGTCCATGACGAAGCGATACTTGCCTTCATTCAGGCAATAGCCGCCCAAGTATCCGCTATCCGGCGTCGTAGACTGCCAACTGCTGCCGTTCCAAATGTCAATGGAAACCACCAAGTCGATGGGTGACAGCGGCGGCACCCACTCACCCGGACCTTCTACGATCCATTTGACTTGCCGGGTCGTCCACCGATACGCGATGTAGTTCTCGATCCGCGACCACACCACGTCAGGGTGCGGCGGGATAGTTGCGCCTGTTGGTGGCGGGGGATAGATCCCCGGCACATCTTCCATCTGCCTCAATATTTCTGCCATTTGTTATGCCCTCCAACGCATTTGCGGTTTGGGCGTCACCGGCCAAACCTGTTGCGGGGTCCAGTTGCGTTCTTCAATCTGCGCGTCGTCATAGGCAGGTCGTGTGACTGCGGAGACTTCGTAAAGCAGCGCGTGATGAACGGTTCGGATGATGGCGTTGTGCGCACCGTTCTCGGGGTCGTATCCTTCATCCTCTATGGTTTCGGCTTCCTCGACTGCCCGTTTCGGCGGGATTCGAAAGCCTGGGGAAAGGCCCATAATCAAACCCGCCGCGAAACCCGACAGGAAGTCTCGCACATAGCTTACCTCCTGCATTTCTTCGGTGATAATCGCCTCAAAGAGCAGGGCTTCGTCCGTATCGTTGAAGATCAGAGTGCCTGCCCCGCGCGATGCCAAAGGCCGGTCGTATGAATGCCCAACCAAGAAGTGAATATCTTCCTCCGGTCGGTCTATCCGATAGGCAAAGGCCCGAGGTGCAATTACCTCTTTCTTGGGCCTACCAGTGCGGCCACCGTCCGAAAGGACGGCAGCCTTGCCATAGGGGAAGCGGCCACGCAGCGCCATTGCACCGGATGCCCGCTTGCGGAGTTCCAGCCCGCCTCCGTGACCGCCCCAGAGCATTACGCCAACTCCAAGCCGGTCAGGACTTCCAATTGCGCAGGCCGCGCCACTGTCACGTCCAGGGTTGCCAGAGCCGTCAGGCGCAAGCCACCAGATGCAGCGTCGGTGTAAGGATCGCGGATCATGTCAACCGCGCCCCACTTGCCCACGAAGATCGGGGCAACGCCGCCTGCGCTGGTAGTCAGCAGGGCCGAACAGGCCAATGGTGAACCGCTGGGTGCCGCCAGTGCGTTATGGCTCATGGTCAGGCTTCCCAGCTTTGCCGCCAGTCGGTCCCATTCAGTGATGCCGCTGCCAGCATCCCAGATTGCGCCGTCCATGAAGTCCCACAGTTCAGGCCGCACTAGACCGCGAACTGCAGCAGGACCACTGGCGGCGTTTGCGGTGATGAACCGCGTTACCGCTGCCCGGAATGCCGCCCAATCTGCCGATGCCCCGATGGCTGTTTCGGTGATGCCATAGGTCGAAGCCCCGGCAACAACGCCCAGGGGTTCACCGGATGCACCGGAACCCAGGAACACCACGCGGTCCATTTCAACGCCCATTGCGCTGTTGATATCCCGGCGCACTGCCTGTTCCAGAGCCGCCCCGGATTGCTTGAGCGTCTTGCGGGTGATCTTCATTTGCACCCCAAGCGTTTGATCCGGTGCCAACGCCTTGTCGGTCGTATCGAAAGCCTGTGCCGCACCAACGCTGCCGGTTTCGCTGGTTTGCCAGCCAACGGACGCGCCCTGAGTGACCACCGGCCATTCGATTTCGCCGTGGTCGATGGAGATCATCTGTGCGCCCATCTGGGACGCAACCGAGTTCGGAAACAGCCGGTCGATGATTGGGCGGGTCTGAATCGGATCCGGCGTTCCGGTCGAGACGGTTTCACCCGCGCGCATTTCCAACGCCTCCCAGGGAACCGGCAGGCCCTGATATGCGCCGCTGTTGCGCAGTTCCGAAACAACCTCAGCCGTGCGCCCGTCGATCTGATGCCCGTGATCCAGGGCCATTGCAATCTGACGGACTTCGAACCCGTCCACCAGATCCGACCATTCCCGGTCAGAACGGGTTTCCAGATCGGCACCGGCTTCGCGGCGTTCCTCATCCTCGGCAATCAGAGCCGCCCGATAGCGGGTTTCCGCATTGCGGTATTCCGTATCGAGTTCCGCCATCTTGCGGGTTTCTTCCTCGCTCGGATTGTCATTCGCTGCCAACTCGGCCAGCGCTTGCCGGATTTCACTGCGTCGCAGTTCAATTCGCTTCGAAGTAAGCATTTCTATTCTCCATGCTCGTTAGGTTTGCGCTGCATTTCCCGCAGCAAATCGCGCCATTTCTGGCGTTCGGGGGAAAGCTCGGGGTGCCCAGCTTCCAGCCGTGTTTTGGCCCCGTGGCACCGGCCACAAAGCGTCTGTAGATTGTCCAGTTCAAAAGCCTTTTCGGGCGCATCGCGCACCGGCTCGACGTGATCGACCTCAAGCCGATATCGCGCCCCGCACTTGACGCACTTCCAGCCGTCACGCCGCTTTGCCAGCGTCCGCAGAGCGGGCCAGCGACGATCACGGTAAACCCAAGTCCCGTAGCGCTTCACACCCATACCGGTGCCCTCCCTTGCTTCACCGGTCGGCTCATCATTCTTGCCCCTTGCGCAACGGCCAGCATCGCCGCACAGGCAGCATCAATTCTGCCCATGCTTCGGCCCTTGGCAGGTTTTGCGTTGCCCGCCGGGTCGATCATCACGACTGTTTCGGCAAAGGCGTGTCGCAAAAGATAGCTTTCAGCCGACTTCACCTTGCCGTCGAAAACGTACCGTCGAAGGCGTTCCACATCTTCGGAACCATCTTTGAACCCCATGCCCCGCCAGACCACCGGCGCACGGTTCCCGGCCTTATCCAGGGCCTCGCCAACCTCTGCCTGTTTGAAGCGGTCGGCTACGATGCAGGCCACGTTCTCGGCAACTGCCCGCTGCAAAACCGAATCCAGCCAATCGACAATTGGCACTGTGCGGTCGCCCATCACGGTTAGTTCCCGCCGCTGGTGCATCTGGCAGTAAAGATCGCCAACCGCATCGGATTGCCCGCGCGCATCCAAGTCAGGTTTACTGGGGAAGGTGCCGAAGCATTCCAGACGCCCTGTTTCAGGCCAGTAATAGGCGGCAGCACTCATTGAAGCCGATCCGCCCAAATCAAGACCAATGACACAGGGACCAGACTTTGGCGGCAATGCGTCTGTTTCGCATTTCAGCCAATCGTCCAGGCTAATTAGGATGTCCCTGTTATCTTCCTGCACCCGCTCGTTTCGGGACAGAAGGCGGAACCGCGACAAGGCAGATCCACCCCGCTCAATGGCCAAGGCTGCATCATCCTTGAGGCGTTTCAGAGAAGGGCCGATCCCGTACTTGGTGCCAGGATTGGCAATGATAAGGCTGGCCACGTCATCAGCAGGCAAGCCCGGTTCGGGTCGGTGTTCCTGCCGATACACACCGGGGGCCTCCCGATCCAACCAAAGGCTAAACGGGTGCATGTCGTTGCTTGCGCTGGTGGAGATAATCAGAGCCTTGCCGTCACGCTTGGAAAGGCCAGTGAGCAAGGCGGCTTCCAATTCATCGCCCTGCGCCAAGGGCCAATGCCCGCGTTCGTCCAGGATCGCCAGCGTCGGGCTTGTACCTAGCGCCGATTTACCATCCGCAGAGATAGCGCGCAGGATATGGGGGCCGTTCTCGTCATCAAACTGGATTTCAAACCGGGGTTGGCGGCGGATAGTGATAGCCGCCTGCACATCCTCGGGTAATGTCTTGGACAACGACACCACATAGTGCCAACAGATCTGCGCCTGTTGCTGGGTCTTGGCCGCAATCAGGATTTCCCGCTCTTTTGCGTCCGACCAAGCCCCGACCAACTCGCCAAGCGCTAGGATGGCCGACAGTGTGGATTTTCCGTTGCCGCGTCCTACAGACAGCACACCAACATTGATGCCCGGTCCGTAGGCTCCATCAATGAACTTGTTCTGATACGGTGCCAACTTGATCTGTTCGCCCGCAAGGCGTCCAGTAGGAACCGACAGTGATTTGGCAAATCGCTTGACCTTGGTGGACGTTTTCATGCCGCGCCCCCCGTGTGTGTAGAAACAACACCCCGCTCCGCGAGCCTCCCCTCTCCCAAAAGCCGGGGCATTGGGACCAGATTGATGTTGTCGTTGCTCGTCAATTCGTTGCCTGCCTTTCGATTAGACGCACTACCGCCACCCGCTCCTGCCCCCATCACAAGGATGGCTAAGGCAGGCCCTACGCCTCCACGTCCCGTATCCGCGCGATGCCTGATATCGGTGGCCAACCGCCTGCCCGCAGGCTTCTCACCTGCCCTGCCTCTCGGCAGTCCCCGGTCCGCAATGGCCGGTGGGTTTGTAGTCGCGCATCTGGTCGGGCCTAGTAGGAGCCGGTTCCCGACCGGGCCGGGTGATATCCCCGGGACGTCATGTCCGCCTTTGGCACGGGAAGGCGGCAAACCGTGGCGTGTCTCTTTGGTCATCGTCATCGGCGATGTGGTGGGGAAAGACGCGCATAAACCCTGTGGGATGGTGCGCCCGTTTCAGACGCACCAGCAATGCACGCAGTTATTCCACCACGTCGAAGTCGCCCCCCTCGTTGCCTTCATGGGCGAACAGGTCAGAGACCAGCGAACGCATGAGGTTCAGTTGTTTCTGTGAAGGGGTCCAATTGCGCCGCTGCGCCTGGCGCTGGATCGACCGAGCAAAGCCCACAGCCCAGTTGTTCGTTGCATGGGTCGCAACCGTCGGCATGTGGTACACCAGACGGTCGATTTCCTCGTGGTCCCTGAGCGTCATCATGGCGCGTCTCATTGCACCACCTCCCCGCCCAGGACGCCAAAGAGGGTAGCGCTGGCCACCATGTAAGCGTTGTCTTGGTCCAGGCTCTTGAGCGCGGCATATGCCAACGCTGCCCTTTCCTGTTCCGTCAGTCGCGCTGCAAAGACGTAAGCCGCACCGTGCCAAGCATCCGCGGTGCCCAATGTAAGGGCATATTCAACCATGCGCCCGGCGCGATTATGGGTTGAATTCTCTCCCCACTTTGGGGTATTATTTGCTGCACGGTAGGAGCCGTTTTTGGAAGAATGTGCGTCGGTCGCAGTTGCAGCTGCACCGGCGCTTTCTTTTACCGAACGGTTCGTCAGGCTTTTGTTTTTTTCTTGAGTATCAACGGGGATTTTCGCGGGGTTCGCCACCCCATCCCCTTGATATCTTGCAATGTCCTGTTGCCCTCCGGGCCTACCATTTTCCCGTTCATCGCCCGATGATGATATCGGCACACAATCCGCCTAGGCTTTCGCTTTTGCTCAGGCGCAACACGCCGCCATGGGCACGGGCCACATCGGCCACGATCGCCAGCCCGAGCCCGACGCCGCTGCCCCGATTCTGGTTGCGCGCGGGGTCGAGGCGGCTGAAGGGCTTTATCGCCTCGGTGCGCTGGTCCGGCGGAATGCCCGGCCCATCATCTTCGACCCGGATACGCAGCGACTTGCCGGTCAGTGTGACGCTGACCACGGCCCGCGTCCCATAGCGGACTGCGTTGCCGATCAGGTTCTCGACCGCGCGCCGGATGGCAGTGGGGCGCAGCATGGCCGTTCCTTCGCCTTCGACCGAGACAAGTTCGACCGCGTGCCCGGACCGCCGGGCATCCTCGATGATCTGACGCAACAGATCCGCAGGGTCCACCTCGACAGGTTCGCCTTCGGCTGCGCCGCGCGAAAAATCCAAGAACGCATCCAGCAGAGACTGCATTTCATTGACATCCTGCAGAAGCGGTGCAGCGTCCTCCTCGGGCAGCATCGACAAGCCCAGCTTGAGGCGGGTCAAGGGTGTGCGCAGGTCGTGACTGACCCCTGAGAGCATCAAGGTTCTTTGTTCGATCTGTCGTTCGATCCGCGCCCGCATGTCCAAAAAGGCATTGCCGGCCGCCCGAACCTCGACCGCTCCACCCGGCGAAAAAGGGACCACACGGCCGCGGCCGAATGCCTGCGCAGCCGCGGCCAGGCGCGTGATCGGCCGCAGCTGATTGCGCATGTACATAAACGATATCGTCGTCATCACGACGGCAAAGAAAATCATCGTAACGATCAGCTGATGCGGGGCAACGATGGACAGGCGCCGCCGATCGAATTCAAGTTCAAGCACGCCGAGATGCGTCCGCAGGTACAGGGTCGCGGACTGGCTGTTGGGCAGGGACACGGCAACAAGATCGGGCAGCAAATCCTGCAGGTCTTCCTCGATCTGTGGCGCGATGAAATCGTACCACCGCCGTGCCTTTCGCCGCGGGAGTTCATTGGGTCCAAGGAAACGCGCCCGCATATCCAGACCCGAAAGGATCGGCCGCACCTCCGCCAGACCTTCATTCTGGGTTTCTGCGCCCACCATCTCGTCGAGGACCAGCTGGATCTCGCGCGATGCGGCTCGGGTCATTTGCCCCGTCACGTCTTCAAGATGCTCACGCACGAAGGCAACCGACACCACCAGCAGGACGACAACCACCGGCAGCACCAGAATCAGCGCCGCGCGCGCGTAAAGGCTGTTCGGCATATAACGTTTGAGCCAGCGTGCAATCATGCGCTAAACCTAGCGGGCCGACCCGACAAGAGAAAGAGGCCCGGATGCTGCCACCCGACGATTTCAACCCTCGGACGGGTATTCCCGTGGACCTGCAGCCGGGGCTTCGTCGCATCGTCGCGCCGAATCCATCGCCAATGACCTATCGCGGGACCAACACCTACCTTTTGGGGAATCGCGGGGTGGCGGTCATAGACCCAGGCCCTCTCAGCACTTCGCATCTGGACGCGATCATTGACGCACTCGCCCCCGATCAACGCATCAGCCATATCATCGTATCGCACAGTCATCTTGACCATTCCCCACTGGCCCGCCCCCTGGCTGCCAGAACTGGCGCGCCGATTCTGGCCTTTGGCGGACCGCAGGCTGGACGGAGCGCGGTCATGACCAGGTTGGCCGCACAGGGACTTGTCGGCGGCGGCGAGGGTATCGACAAGGACTTTCGCCCGGATATCGAGCTGGCGGACGGAGACCGGATCGAAGGCGAGGACTGGTCGCTGGACGTGATTCACACGCCGGGACATCTGGGCAATCATCTTGCGCTGGGCTGGGGTGATGTCTGTTTCACCGCCGATCATGTGATGGGCTGGGCCAGTTCCCTTGTCTCCCCTCCCGACGGAGACCTGACCGATTTCATGGCGTCGTGCCACAAATTGCGGGCCCGGAACTGGTCGGTGTTCCACGCCGGTCACGGTGCCCCGATCGCCGATCCCACGGCCCGGCTCAACTGGCTGATCAGTCATCGCGAATCGCGCGAGGCGCAGATACTCGAGGCTCTGTCGCAGGCGGCTGGAACCGCGCGTGATCTGGCCCACAGAATCTATTCCGACACACCTCCTGCCCTGCTGCCCGCGGCCGAGCGCAACGTCTTTGCCCATCTGGTCGATCTAACCGGAAAACGGCTTGTTGCCCCCAAGGACACCCTTGGCATCCAAGCTGAATTCAGGCGGATCGACTGACGTCAAAAAAATCTGCTTCCACGGCTTTTCCCCTCTGGACCTCAAAAAACCGGATTGTTATACCCGCCTCAGTTCCGGCGTAGCTCAGCGGTAGAGCAGTTGACTGTTAATCAATTGGTCGTAGGTTCGATCCCTACCGCCGGAGCCAAAATCTCTCCCCCGAAGACGGTTCTGAAATCTGCGTCGTGACGCGCATTTCCCGGCTTTCGCGCGACCAGAAAATCGATCGAAAAAATCTTGCGTCGCCCTCTGGACGCCGCCGGACCGGGTTGCTATACGGCGCGCACCGTTCCGGCGTAGCTCAGCGGTAGAGCAGTTGACTGTTAATCAATTGGTCGTAGGTTCGATCCCTACCGCCGGAGCCATTTCTCAAAGACCCGCACAAGTCACCCCGTCAGGGCGTCCTTGAACTCATCCCGCAGCTTGCGTTTCAGCACCTTGCCCGTTGCGTTCAATGGCAGCGCGTCGACAAAGACCACTTTATCCGGCACCTGCCACTTAGCGATCTTGCCGTCGAAAAACTCCAGCAGCTCGGCCTCGGACGGGTCCTCGCCCTCGGCCTTGACGGCCACCAGCAGCGGACGTTCGTCCCATTTGGGATGCGGTACGCCGATCACCGCCGCGGTGGCCAGTTTCGGGTGCGCCACCGCGATGTTTTCCAGCTCGACCGAGCTGATCCATTCACCGCCCGATTTGATGATGTCCTTGGAACGGTCGCGGATGGTCATATAGCCATCCGGGTCCAGCGTGGCCACGTCGCCGGTGGCGAACCAGCCATCCTGCAGAAGCTCTTGATCCTTCAGCTGGAAATAGCTGTCCAGCACCCAGTGTCCGCGCACCATCAGGTCGCCCTGCGTGACCCCGTCATGCGGCAGGTCGTTGCCATCGTCATCGACGATCTTCAGCTCGACCCCAAAGGGCGGACGGCCCTGATTCTCGCGCAGTTTGTGCTGTTCCTCGATCGGCAGCTTGCGATGTTTGGCCAGCGGGATGTTGGCGGTGCCCAGCGGGCTCATCTCGCTCATCCCCCAGGCATGCACGGTATCCACGCCGTATTTTTCCCGGAAGGTCGCGATCATCGAGGGCGGGCACGCCGCGCCTCCGATCACCGTACGTTCGAGGCTTTCCAGCTTGGTGCCGCATTTGGCGGCATGGGCCAGCAGGCCCTGCCAGATCGTGGGAACCCCCATCGCCAGCGTCACGCCATAGGTGTCGATCAGGTTCACCAGCGCCTCGCCATGCAGGTCGGGCCCTGGCAGCACCATCTGCGCACCGGACATCGCACAGCCATAGGGCGACCCCCAAGCGTTGACATGGAACATCGGCACCACCGGCATCACCACATCCATCGCTGAATACCCGATCACGTCGCGGGTGTTCGAGGCAAAGCTGTGCAGAACGGTCGAGCGATGCGAATACAGAACCCCCTTGGGGTGGCCGGTCGTGCCCGAGGTGTAGCACAGGCTGGAGGCGGTGTTTTCATCGAAGACCGGCCATTCGAAATCGGTGTCGCCGGTCTCGATCAACTCGTCATAGAATTCCAGGCCCGGGATCTGCTGCAGAGCGTCCTCGTTGCGCGGTCCCATCAGGACGAAATGCTTCACCTCGGTCAGTTGATCGCGGATCGCAGCAACCAGCGGGAGGAAGGTGGCGTCGAAGAACAGCACCCGGTCCTGCGCGTGGTTGATGATGTACACCAGCTGTTCGGGAAACAGGCGCGGGTTGATCGTGTGGCAGACGAATCCTGCGCCCGAGGCCGCATAGTAGATCTCAAGATGCCGGCGGTTGTTCCAGGCCAGGGTGCCGATCCGGTCCTGCGGCTGCAGGCCCAGCTTGGTCAGCGCCGACCCCATGCGCCGTGCATTGGCGGCGATCTCGCCCCAGTTCGTCCGAGTGACGGTTCCGTCGGTTTCGACCGAAACGATCTCGGTCTGACCATGATAGCGCGCAGCATGATCAATCAGTGACGAAATCAACAACGGCTGCGTCATCATCTGTCCCAGCATGGACATCCTCCCATTTGTCGCGCCGGCTTGATGCGGCGTCTGTTGCGGCCCGGCGGCACGGCGGCGTGGCCGGCCCCGGGGCTTCTCCTCGGGGCCGATCCTGCCAATCAATCAATTGTCTGACAATAAGGAAATGCGACCTGCCGCTGCGGCAGGTCGTCAGATTTTCAGGGCTTCAGCCCCGGCACCGCAGCGCATAGGCCACAAGTGCGGCGGTCGAGCCGTCCTTGCCCTCGGTGCCTGCGTCGCCATCGACGATCGGCCCCAGCGAGGTGGCCAGCTCCTTGCCCAGTTCCACGCCCCACTGGTCGAACGAGTTGATGCCCAGCAGCACGCCTTCAACGAACACCCGGTGCTCATAGAGCGCGATGATCTGACCCAGAACGAAGGGCGTCAGCCGTGGATAGATCAGCGTGGTCGAGGGCCGGTTGCCCGGGAACACGCGATGCCGGGCCTGACGCTCCAACTCGTCGCCCTGCAGGCCCTTCTCGGCCATACGCGCCCGCGCTTCCTCAAGCGACCGGCCGCGCATCAACGCCTCGGACTGGGCCAGGCAGTTGGCCAGCAGCAGACGGTGATGATGGGCCAGCTCGGGCTCGTGGCCTTCGGCGGCCACCATGAATTCGCAAGGGATCACGTCGGTGCCCTGGTGGATCAGTTGGTAGAACGCGTGCTGCCCGTTGGTGCCGGGCTCGCCCCAGACCACCGGCCCCGAGGGCACGCTCAGCGCCGAGCCGTCCATGGCCACCGATTTGCCGTTCGATTCCATCTCGAGCTGCTGGAAATAGGCCGGCAGCCGCAGCAGCCTCTGATCATAGGGCAGCACCGCGCGGCTGGCATAGCCCAGCACCTGACGGTGCCAGATGCCCACCAGCGCCAGCATCACCGGCATGTTCTCGGCCCAGTCCGCGGCGCGGAAATGCACGTCCATCGCCTGCCCGCCGCGCA
This sequence comes from Ruegeria lacuscaerulensis ITI-1157, assembly GCA_000161775.1. Lineage (GTDB taxonomy): Bacteria > Pseudomonadota > Alphaproteobacteria > Rhodobacterales > Rhodobacteraceae > Ruegeria > Ruegeria lacuscaerulensis. The sequence continues at coordinate 2,582,340 of GG704596.1, read as the reverse complement.
GGAACGCGTCAAACGCGTTCGAGCCCACCGCGATCATCACCGGCAGCCCGACCGGACCCCAGACCGAGTAGCGCCCGCCGACCCAATCGGCAAAGCCGAACACGCGGTCCGACGGGATGCCGAAGTCTGCCGTCTTATCCACGGCGCTGGACACGGCCGCGAACTGCCGCCCCGGGTCGCCGCCGCCGTCCAGCATCCAGGCCCGCGCGGTCCGCGCGTTGGTCATGGTTTCGATGGTGGTAAAGGTCTTGGACGCCACGATAATCAGCGTCCGCGTCGGGTCCAGTTCGCGCAGCGTGTCGGCGATATGCGCGCCATCCACGTTCGAGACATAGTGCAGGCGCGGCCCGTCGTGATAGGGCGCCAGCGCCAGCGTCGCCATCACCGGCCCAAGGTCCGAACCGCCGATGCCGATATTCACCACGTCGGTAAAGCTGCCCCCTGCCCCCTGGGCCGTTCCGCCCCGGACCTCTTCGGCGAACACGCGCATGCGCTGCAGGGTATCCAGAACCTCGGGCATCACGTCCTGGCCATCAACCTCGACCGGGCCGCCGTCCAGATTGCGCAGCGCCGTATGCAGCACCGCGCGGCCCTCGGTCTCGTTGATCTTGTCGCCCCTGAACATCGCGTCGCGCCGCTCGGCCAGACCGGCCTGATCGCACAGGTCGATCAGCGCCGCGCGAATATCCGCGTCGATCAGGGTTTTCGAATAGTCGAACAGCAAGTCGCCGGTCGAGGCCGAGAAGGCCTGCGCCCGGTCGGGATCCTGCGCGAACAGGTCGAGGATACGGGTGTCTGCCGCCTGCGCGGCCAGGGTTCTGAGTTTGTCGAGCTGCATGTCCTACTCCGCCCAATGTACCGTTATGCCGTCCAGCACCGCCGCGATCGGAGCCTCTTCGGGCGGCAGGGACATGGCCCGCTCCAACGCGTCGCGCTTTTTCGGGCCGAAAATCACAAGATGCTTGGACAACGCCCCGTTCAGCACCGGCGCGGTCAGCGTGATGCGCGGCTCGGGCTGCGACTGCGGCCGGGCAACCGCCAGCGGGGGCGCATCCCCGTCCAGGGCCGCGTCCAGCCCGGCCATTCCCGGAAACAGAGAGGCCGTGTGCATGTCGTCGCCCATGCCCAGCACCAGAACCGACAGCGGCAGGACCGGAGCGATCAGCGCCTCGATCTCGGGCAGGATGTCCTCGGGCGACTTGCCGGGAATGAACAGCGGCACGAACTCGGCCGCGGCGGCGCGGTTGGTCAGCAGACGCTCGCGGATCAGCCGTTCGTTCGACCGGTCGCTGTCGGCCGGAACGCAGCGTTCGTCAGTGGGCAGCACGCGCACGCGGTCCCAGGCCAGGTCGGCCGCGCACAGGTTGTCGAAGATCGGGCCGGGTGTTGTGCCGCCGGGCACGGCAAAGGCCACGATGTCATTGTGCAACAGCGCGGCCTCCAGCTCTCCGGCCAACGCATTGGCCACGTCGATGGCCAGCATGTCACGGTCAGCGTATTCTTGAATATTCATGGCTTGATCCCCTGCCATTGGCGACCGTCGCGTTTCATCAGCAGCTCGGCGTCGCCGGGACCGGTGCTGCCGCTGTCATAAGGTTTGGGCACGTCGCCGCGCGCCTGCCATCCGGCGATGATCGGGTCGGTCCAGGCCCAGGCGGCCTCGACCTCGTCTCCGCGCATGAACAGGGTCTGGTTGCCCCGGATCACATCCATGACCAGGCGTTCATAGGCATCGGGCGCGTCCAGATTCTCGGGGCCCAGTGCCTCGGCAAAGCTCATGTCGAGCGGCACGTCGATCAGGCGCATGCCGCCCTGCCCCGGCTCTTTGATCGTGACCTTCAGCGTGATGCCTTCGTTCGGTTGCAGTCGAATCGACAGCGTGTTGGCATGCCGCCCGGCCTCGGCCCCGAAGATCGAGTGCGGGGCGTCCTTGAAGATCACGTTGATGACCGAGGACCTTGCCACCAGCCGCTTGCCGGTGCGCAGATAGAACGGAGTTCCCGCCCACCGCCAGTTGCTGACATGCGCCCGCAGCGCAACATAGCTTTCGGTGGTCGAGCGCGGATTGCCCACCGCCTCGCGATAACCCGGCCCGTCGGGGCCACCGGTATACTGACCACGCACGATGTGATGCGGCTGCACCGGGTCCAGAGCGCGGATCACCTTGAGCTTTTCGTCCCGCACCGCGTCCGAATCGAACTTGGCGGGCGGCTCCATCGCGATCAGGCACAACAGCTGCATCAGGTGGTTCTGCACCATGTCGCGCATGGCGCCGGCGCGCTCGTAATACTCCTCGCGGCCATCCACGCCGACGGTTTCTGCGACGGTGATCTGGATGTGGTCGACATACTGGCTGTTCCACAGCGGCTCGAACAGCATGTTGCCGAACCGGACGGCCATCAGATTCTGGACCGTCTCCTTGCCCAAGTAATGGTCGATGCGGTAGATTTGACTTTCATCGAAATAGGCCGCCAGCGTCGCGTTCAGAGCGCGCGCGCTTTTCAGGTCGTGACCGAATGGCTTTTCCACAACGATGCGCGTCTGCGGGGTGGCCAGCCCATGCTGCCGGATCCGCTCGGCCAGCGGCCCGAACAGGCTTGGCCCGACCGAGAAATAAAAGGCCCGGATCCGATCGTCGGTCAGCTTGCGTGCCAGAACGTCCCAGCCGGAATCGGCCCCGGCGTCCAGTTGCACATAATCCAGGCTTTGCAGGAACCCGCTGCGCAGGTCGTCCTGCCCGGCATGTTCCGGCGCGAATTCGGCCAGCGACTGCGCAACGATCGCACGAAAGGCGTCGGGATCATGCTCCGATCGCGCGGCAGCGATGATGCGGACACCATCATGCCATTGCCCGGCACAGTAGCGACGGAACAAGGCCGGCAGAATCTTGCGCTGCGCAAGGTCGCCGGTGCCGCCGAAAATGACCAGATCGAACGGATCGACAGGTATGACGCGTGAAACCATGAAGCGTCCTTAACCCGCCCGCTCGCACATGTCCAATGTTAGCGCAATCATTTTCTCGACCGTTCCCATGAAAATCCGTATTCAAACAGGCTTCTGTCGAAATCACACTATTGCAGATGCGGGGGAAGTATAAAATGCAGAGATGGCGGGTTCGGCCGGACCTGAAATCTCCCTGACGGATCAAACCAAGAAAAACAATCAGTGCCGAGACGCGCCGTCGAAACCTCAGGCAAGTCCGGCTCGGCCCCGTTGGGACGAGGGCCAAGCCCCAAGAGCGTCAAGGCAAAGGATCTGGTGAGGTCCGCGCCTAGTTCAGCCGGTATTCACCCACGACATTCTGCCACTCGCCGGGGGCGATCATCTTGCGGTGGGTGAAACGGACCGAATGCAGCGGCCCCTCGATCTCGCGCTGCCAGAATTCGATGAACTTGAACAGCTTGGGATGATCCGGCGCCAGATCGTAGTCCTGCCAGATGAAGGTGTTCAGGACGTGGATGTAGTCAGGCATGCGGTAAAAGAACTCCGCCGTCGTCAGCCCGTACCCTTTCAGCATCAGTTCGGTTTCGTTTTCCTTCATTCAGACCTCCAATTTCTCAAAAGGTCTCTTCAGCCTAGCATGATTCTCATTCAAATTTCATTAAAACAACATGTTAAGAGATCCGTACCCGAGATTTGTCCGTCATCTGCGCTGCTTGCTTGCACCTTATGTGCCGGGTCTGATAAGATGCATCCACAAGATATAGACCCAGCACAAAAAACGGGCAGTTTACGTGAGCGATACTCCAGAAATCCCAGAAAACATGGATGAAACCCCGCCCGAGCGCCCGGTCTACGACGGCCCGACGGTATCCATCGAATCCGAGATGCGCACGTCCTATCTGGACTATGCGATGTCGGTCATCGTGTCCCGAGCGATCCCCGATCTGCGCGACGGCTTGAAACCGGTGCATCGGCGCATCCTGTATGCGATGCATGAGACCGGGAACACCCATGACAAACCCTATCGCAAATCGGCCCGTCCGGTGGGCGACGTGATGGGTAAGTACCACCCGCACGGCGACAGCGCGATCTATGACGCGCTGGTGCGGATGGCACAGGATTTCTCGATGTCGCTGCCTCTGCTGGATGGTCAGGGCAACTTCGGTTCGATGGACGGCGACAACCCGGCTGCCATGCGCTACACCGAGGTTCGCATGGACAAGCCCGCCGCCGCCCTGCTGGCCGATATCGAGAAAGAGACGGTCGATTTCCAGGACAACTACGACGGCAAGGACAAGGAACCCACCGTCCTGCCCGCGCGGTTCCCGAACATGCTGGTCAACGGCGCCGGGGGCATCGCCGTGGGCATGGCCACCAACATCCCGCCGCACAATCTGGGCGAAGTGGTCGACGCGACTCTGGCGCTGATCGAAGACCCGGACCTGACCAGCGAACAGCTGATCGAATACATCCCCGGCCCCGATTTCCCCACCGGCGGCGTGATGCTGGGCCGGTCCGGCGCCCGCAAGGCCTATCTGGAGGGCCGCGGCAGCGTCATCATCCGCGCCAAAACCCGCGTCGAGGAAATCCGCAAGGACCGCTATGCCATCGTCGTGGACGAGATCCCCTATCAGGTGAACAAGGCCTCGATGATCGAGAAGATCGCCGAAGCCGTGCGCGAAAAGCGCATCGAAGGCGTCAGCCACGTTCAGGATGAATCCGACCGCAACGGCGTGCGGGTGGTGGTCGAGCTGAAGCGCGACGCAACACCCGAGGTGGTGCTGAACCAACTGTATCGTTTCACCCCGATGCAGACTTCATTCGGCTGCAACATGCTGGCGCTGAACGGCGGCCGCCCCGAGCAGCTGACCCTGCGCCGGTTCCTGACCAGCTTCATCGACTTCCGCGAAGATGTGGTCGCCCGTCGCACCGCCTACGACCTGCGCAAGGCGCGGGAACGCAGCCATGTCCTGTGCGGGCTGGCTGTTGCGGTCTCGAACGTGGACGAGGTCGTCGCCACGATCCGGTCTTCGGCCGACGCGGCCGAGGCGCGCGAGAAACTGATGACCCGCCGCTGGCCCGCGGCCGAGATCGAGAGCTATCTGCGCCTGATCGACGACCCGCTGTCCAAGATGAACGACGACGGTACCTACAACCTGAGCGAGGCCCAGGCCCGCGCCATCCTTGATCTGCGCTTGCAGCGCCTGACCCAGATCGGGGTCAAAGAGGTCACGGACGAGCTGGAAGACCTGGCCGCCAAGATCAAGGAATACCTGGATATCCTGTCCTCGCGCGAACGCATCATGGGCATCATCGCCGACGAATTGCGCGAGGTGAAAGAGAACTTTGCCGTTCCGCGCCGCACCCAGATCGTCGACTGGTCGGGCGACATGGAGGACGAAGACCTGATCGAGCGCGAAGACATGGTCGTGACCGTGACCTCGGGCGGCTATATCAAGCGCACGCCTCTGGCCGATTTCCGCGCGCAGAAGCGCGGCGGCAAGGGGCTGTCAGGCATGCAGACCAAAGAAGAGGACGTGGTGACCACGCTCTTCGTGGCCAACACGCATACCCAGCTTCTGTTCTTCACCACCGACGGCATGGTCTACAAGCTCAAGACCTGGCGCCTGCCCCAATCGGGGCGCACCGGCAAGGGCAAGGCGATCGTCAACATCCTGCCGATTCCCACGGGTGTTTCGATTGCGGCGATCATGCCGGTCGATGTGCCGGATGAAGAATGGGAAAACCTTCAGATCGTCTTCGCCACCAGCGCCGGCGACGTGCGCCGCAACGCGCTGAGCGATTTCACCAACGTCAAGCGCAACGGCAAGATCGCGATGGACCTGCCCGAGGGTGTGGAACTGGTCAACGCGCGCATTTGCTCGGAAGATGACGACGTTATGCTGGTCACCAATTCCGGCCGGGCGATCCGCTTCCCCACCACCGACGTGCGGGTGTTCAAGGGGCGGAAATCCACCGGTGTCCGGGGCATCCGGCTGAACGATGGCGACCGGGTGGTTTCGATGTCGGTGATCCGGCACTCGAAATACACGCCGGAACAGCGCACCGCCTACCTGAAGATGCGCCGCGCCATGGCCGGACTGACCGACGACGCCGAGCCTTCGGACGAGGAAGCGGTCGCGGATCCAAACTTCTCGACCGAGCTCTATGCCGAGATGTCCGCGGTTGAGAATCTGATCCTTACGATCACCGCGGGCGGTTCGGGCAAGCTGTCCTCCAGCCACGACTACCCGGTACGCGGTCGTGGCGGCATGGGCGTGATGGCGATGGACAAGGCGATGCGGGGCGGTCCGCTGGTGGCTTCGTTCCCGGTCGAGATGGACGACCAGATCATGCTGGCAACCTCCAAGGGGCAGTCGATCCGGGTTCCGGTCGACGGTATCTCGTTCCGGTCCCGCAGCGCTGGCGGCGTCAAGGTGTTCAACACCGGCAAGGGCGAAGAGGTCGTCAGCGTCGCCCGGATCGCCGATCAAGGTGATGACGAAGGCTCCGCAGAGTGAGCAAAAAAACCCGGCTCCAATCCGAGCCGGGTTTTTTGTTACCCAAGGTAGTTCTCAAAAAACACCAGCGTCCGCTTCCAGGCGAGGGTTGCAGCCGCTTCGTCGTAGCGCGGCGTCGTGTCGTTATGGAAGCCGTGGTTCACGTTCGGATAGAAATGGACGCTGAACTTTTTCTGGTTGGCTTTCAGGGCCTCGGAATAGGCGGGCCAGCCTGCGTTGATCCTGTCATCCAAACCGGCGTAGTGGATCATCAGCGGTGCTTGAATTGCCGGAACATCCTCGGCGGGTGGTTGGCGACCATAGAAGGGAACCGACGCCGCCAAATCGGAATACGCAACAGCCAGGGCGTTGCACACGCCCCCGCCATAACAGAACCCAACCGCGCCGACCTTTCCGGTTGATCCCGCGTGATCCCGCAAAAATTCGAACGCCGCAAAAAAATCTGACATCAGCTTTCCGGCATCCATCGACTTCTGCATCTCCCGCCCTTGTTCGTCCGTACCGGGATAACCGCCCAAAGGCCTCAGCCCGTCGGGCGCGAAGGCCAGGAACCCGGATTTCCCAAGGCGGCGTGCGACATCTTCAATATAGGGATTGAGCCCGCGGTTTTCATGCACGACCAGCACCGCTGGCAATGGACCTTCCGCGGCGGAGGGGCGCACCATGAGCCCGCCTGTTCCCTCATGTCCGTCAGGGCTGTCGAATTCGACGATTGCGTTTTCGATATCGGGATCGTCCGGCGCAACCTGCTGCGCCCAGGCATAGTTGGGCTGCAACTGTTCCAAGATCATCGCTCCGGTGACCCCGGCGGCCGTGTACCGCCCGGCTTTGGCGATGAATTCCCGTTTTGTCATCTTGCCGTGAACATAACCATCAAAAATCTCGAGGATTCGAGGGTCAAAATCACTGGCTTTCTTGCGGGCAGTTCCGGTCATTGGCTGGTCCTCCGCGTTGGCAACGCCAAGACCAGCTTAACCGTTCACCCCGGATCAGGAAACTTACAAGTCGTAGAGCGCACCAAATTTGTCTTCGAGATAGGCCAACAACGGCTCGGGTCCGGGCTCCATGCCGCTGGCCCGCCGGATCACCTCGCGGGGTGCATACAGACCGCCATGCTGCTGAACATGTTCGCGCAGCCATCCGGTTGCAGCAGTGGTATCGCCCTGCGCCAATTGGTCGTCCAGACTTGGAACTGCCGCCCGCAGGGCCTGGTACAGGCAACCCGCGTACACATTGCCCAGCGAATAGGTCGGGAAATAGCCAAACAGACCGACCGACCAGTGCACGTCCTGCAGACACCCGTTCGACGGCTTGTCGACCGCATAGCCGAAATCGGCATGGAAACGGTCGTTCCACGCGGCCTCGAGGTCCCGCACCTGCAGATCGCCCGACATCAATGCGCGTTCCAGATCGAACCGCAGCATGACGTGCAGATTGTACTGAACTTCGTCCGCCTCGGTGCGGATATATCCGTTGTGCACCCGGTTGACGGCGGCATAGAAGGCATCTTCATCCGCGATGCCGAAATCACCGAAAGTGTCCGTCATCTGCCGAAACAACCAGCCTGTAAAGGCGCGCGAGCGGCCCAGCTGATTTTCATAGATGCGGCTCTGACTTTCATGGACGCCCATCGAAACGCCCCGGCCCAACGGCGTCAGGGCATAGGCCGGATCAATACCCTGCTCATAGCAGGCGTGCCCGACCTCGTGGATAGTCGAGTAGAAACAGTTGAACGGGTCGGTCTCGCTGGTGCGGGTGGTGATCCGCACGTCATCACCGCTGCCCGAACTGAACGGGTGAACGGCCTTGTCCACTCGCCCCCGGTTCAAGTCGTACCCGAAAGTCACGGCCAGCTTTTGCGTCAGCTTCATCTGCGCCGCTTCGTCGAAGGTGCCGGTCACCCCCGCCGGGGACGGCCGGTCCAGCACAGCCGCGCGCAGCGCAACCAGGCGTGGGCGCATGGCGTCGAAGATCGCACCGATCTGGGCGGCGGTTGTGTAGGGCTCGTAATCCTCGACCAGCGCGTCATAGACATCGCCGCCTTGCGCCAGAGCCGCCCCTTCCTCGCGCCGCAGAGCCACGACTTCCTCCAGAACCGGAAGAAACGCGGCAACATCCTCGTCGGCGCGGGCCTGTGCCCATTTGCCCTGCGCGGCCGAGGTCACGCGGGCGATGGCAGTGGCCAGATCGGCGGGCACCTTGACCGTGCGCTCGTATGTGCGACGAATTTCGCGCAACTGCGCCTGACCGACCTCGGTGTCGGCATGGGCGTTTTCCAGCCACTCGGCCACGCGCGGATCGGACCGGCGCGCATGCAACACGGCTTCGATTGCGGCCATCTCCTCGGCGCGCTGATTGGCGGCCCCGCGCGGCATGACAGTCTCCTGATCCCAGCCCAGGCGCCCGGCGATCTGCGCCAGCGCCGAGGTTTCGCGCTGAAAGGCCATCAGGTCATTGAATGCAGTCATTGGGTCAAGCTCCGCGCAGCGAGGTTGCGATGGGATAGGCGGTCAGGAACCGGGCGCGCAGGATCAGGGTCCAGACGACCACGGCCGTGAACTGGTGGAAGATGGCGATCTGCCAGGGCGCGCCGTAGACCACCGTGAGGATGCCCACGACCACCTGCAGCGACAGCGCCGCGAACATGGCGTTGAAGGCGAACCGGGTCTGCGGGTGGGCGCTGCTGCTGCCGCGCCGCCAGACGAAGATGCCGAAGGCGAACAGTACATAGCCCACGCAGCGGTGGATGAACTGCACCAGCCCCGGGCTTTCGAAGAAGTTGCGCCACATCGGGTCAAGCGCGGTGGCGTCCGGCGGCAGCACCTGCCCGCCGATCAGCGGCCAGTCGGTAAAGGAGCGGCCCGCGTCGATGCCCGCCACCAATGCGCCGATCAGGATCTGCAGAAAGGCAAAGTGCAGCAGCCCAGTGGAAAGCGAGAACAGCCGCGCCTCTTTCGCGCGACGGGCCTGCATCAGGTCGCGTTCCTCGCGCCCCAGCATGAAGATGTACCAGGCCAGAAAGCCCAGGATCACGAACGCAAGGCCAAGATGGGTGGCCAGGCGATAGCTGGCAACGGCGGTCATCCCCTCGCCCTGCGTCACGCCCGAGGCCACCATCCACCAACCGACGGCGCCCTGAACGCCGCCCAGCAGTCCTGGGATCAAAAGGCGCCCGGTCCAACCTGCGGGGATCTTGCGCAGCACCAGAAAGCCAAAGAACCCAAGCGCCCAGACAAGACCGATCACACGGCCCAGCTGCCGGTGACCCCATTCCCACCAGTAGATGGTCTTGAAGTCCTCCAGCTCCATCCACTGGTTCATGATGCGCCACTGGTCGATCTGTTTGTACTTGTCGAACTCGGACTGCCAGTCGGCCTCGGACATCGGCGGGATCGCCCCGGTGACCGGTCGCCATTCGGTGATCGACAGGCCGCTGTCGGTCAGACGCGTCAACCCGCCCACCGCGATCATCATGACGACAAGCGCGAACAGGATCATCAGCCAGATACGGATGGCCTTGCGTGCCCCACCCCGGCCGCGGTCGATCATGCCGGGCTGGACCGTTTCCTGCTTTTGTTCACCCGAGACTTCTTCGAAGATGCTGCGCTTGCCGCTCATGCCGTCCTCATGTCCTTGATTTTCCCGCAAGCTAGGGCCAGTGCCCGGGAAGGTCCAGCCTCAGCCCTTGTCCTTCCAGCGGACCATCTGACGCATGATCCCGTGCAGCATCTGCACATCGGCCCGCGTCATCCGCATGCGCGACCACAGGTTGCGCAGGTTCACCTTCATCCCTTCGGCCTTTTCCGGCGGGTAGAAGAACCCGGCCTCCTCAAGCCGCTGTTCGTAGTGTTCGACCAGTTTCTCGACCTCGATGCCCGTGGCCCAGTCGCCTTTGCCCAGATCGGTGGCCTCGTGCACCACGTCGCCGGTCTGGCGCATCCACTCATAGGCGGTCAGCAACACGCACTGCCCCAGGTTCAGCGAGGCATATTCGGGGTTCACCGGCACCGAGATGATCGCATTGGCCTTGGCGATGTCTTCATTCTCCAAACCGGCCCGCTCAGGCCCGAACAGCACGGCCACCTTTTCGCCCGCCGCCACCTTCTGGGCCGCAATCTGCATGGCGCGCTCGGGGCTGTAGACGGGTTTGGTCAGTCCGCGCTGACGGGCGGTGGTGGCGAACACATATGTGCGGTCGCCCAACGCGCCGGCCAGATCGTCGAACAGCTGCGCCTCGTCCAGCAGCCGCCCGGCACCGCTCGACATGGCCACGGCCTTGGGGTTGGGCCAGCCGTCGCGCGGGGCGACGATGCGCATCCGGTCCAGACCGAAATTCCACATCGCCCGGGCGGCGGCACCGATGTTTTCGCCCATCTGCGGGCGCACAAGCACGAATGAGGGCTGGGGTCTGTCGCTGGGCATCCTGATCTCCGAAAGTTGCGCCTGCCATACTGCCGCCGCTGGCACAGGGCAAGCCCGGCCGCCCTGCCCGATTGCAAATCACGCGGTCTGCGGGCAATAAAGTTTGCTTCCCCGCCGCAATCGGCTAAACCGCGCCAAAGACCAACCGCGAAGGATCCGCCAATGGACACCCCCGAGCAGCCTCAGATCTATCTGATCACCCCGCCGACCATCGACCCGGCCACCTTTCCCGACCGGCTGGCCCGCGTTCTGGACGGGACCGAGATCGCCTGCATCCGGCTGGCGCTGGCCGGCAGCGACGAGGACGCCATCGCCCGCGCGGCCGACGCCTGCCGCGAGGTGGCCCATGCGCGCGACGTGGCGCTGGTGATCTCGAACCATGTCCTGCTGGCGCAACGGCTGGGGCTGGACGGTGTGCATCTGGACGATGCGGCCCGCTCGGTCCGGGCCGCGCGCAAAGAGCTGGGGGCGGATGCCATCGTGGGCAGTTTCTGCGGAACCTCGCGTCATGACGGGATGACCGCGGGCGAAGCCGGGGCCGATTATGTGGCCTTCGGACCCGTGGGCGATCTGTCCCTCGGCAAAGGGACCCGTGCCGAGCGTGATCTGTTCCAATGGTGGTCCGAGATGATCGAGGTTCCGGTTGTCGCCGAAGGCGGCCTGACCCCCGAACTGGTGGCCGACCTCGCCCCCTGCACCGATTTCTTTGGCGTCGGTGACGAGATCTGGGGCGACGACGACCCGCTGCGCGCGCTCGACACCCTGCTGGCGCCGATGCGCTAGAGCGGCAGGACCGGCAGCGCGACCCAGTAGAGCCCCAGACCCGCCAGCATCAGCGATGCGACGGTAGAAATGCGCCCCCGCAGCCGGGCCGCATCGGGCAGCAGCACGGTCATTATGGCAAGTGCCAGACCGGCGACACTCGCCATCGCCAGCAAGACCCCGCCCGAATAGGCCAGCAGGGCCGGCACGACATGCAACGACGGCATCCCCGTCTGTGCCAGCGCGCTCGACAGGCTCAGCCCCAGGAATGACCCGGCCAGGAAAACGGCCCCCAGCCGCCCCGCCCGGACCCGCGAGCCGATCAGGTTCCACAAAGCCAGTACTGCAACGGTACCTGCAACGGCAGACCAATGCCCGACTTCCCCTGACGGAACCACACGGGAGACACCCAGCGGCAGCGCCGCCAGAACACCCAGTGTCAACGCGGCGAACTGGGCCAGAACGGGCCGCACTCCCGGCGCAAGGAAAACCAACACCAAAGCCAACGCTGACAGCAGCATTTGGCCCTGCACGACCCTTGCCACACCTTGTTTGAAATAGGCCTTGGCGGCCTGCTGCGGCCCCATCCCCGCGCCTCCGCGCAAAGAGATTCGGGGACTTGTCTCACCACCCTCCAGAAGACCGGTATAGGGCGCGTCGACTCCCTTTTGTCGAAGAACGACCGGACCGAATCCAACAGGCCAGGTCAGACGCAACTCGCTGGCTTCAGGCGGCAACGGACCCGCCAGCAATATCCGGGACAGCCTCGGCTGATCGGGGTCGCCCACCACGGGAATCCGCGCGCCCTCGTAGGACAGTGCAACCGAACCGTTTGCATCGATGGCCAGTTCCTGTTTCCACGCTTTTACGCGCTCATGCAGCAGCGGCTCCAATTCCGACGAAGGCAGTCGGCGCAAACGGGCATAATCCGCGCTGACACTTTCGCCCCCCTGCGCCACGACCTGCGGGTCGAGCCCGGTCAAAAATGCCTCGGCATTCAGAGTGATCTCGAGCAGCACCTGATCGTTCTCGACCTGAAAGTCGACGACAGTCCGCCCCGCGCCTTGCGCCACGGCCGATCCCGCCAAAAATACGAATGCGCTGAAAAAGCGGATCGGACGCACGGATCGCACGACAAGCGCCAGAAAACCGAAGACAAAAGCCAACCCAAAGGATCCAGAAATACGATAAAACACTGTCGCCAAGTGTTTCCGGGTTATGGCCCTTTGACAAGCTCATTCGGACACCTGCGGCACCGGGCATGCGTTTCCGGTACCTTCTGGCTTGCGCCTACGGCGACCCTACGGCATGACGAGGACATGACTCGGAATTCTGACATCCTGTGCATCGGGTCCGTCCTGTGGGACGTGATCGGACGAGCCGCCAGCCACATGCGGCAAGGTTCGGACGTACCCGGCCGCATCACGCGCCTGCCTGGTGGCGTGGCGATGAACATCGCCATGACGCTTGTGCGCTTTGGCATGACCCCGACCCTGCTGACCGCCATCGGCAGCGACCCCGAAGGCGACGAGCTGGTCCATGCCTGCAAGCGGCTGGGCATGGACACGACCCATGTCTACCGCTCGCAGGACCTGCCCACCGACCGTTACATGGCGGTCGAAGGCGCAAACGGCCTGATCGCCGCCATCGCCGACGCCCATTCGCTCGAGGCCGCCGGTGCCAAGATCCTGCGCCCGCTGATCCATGGCCCGCTGGGCTATGAAAACACCCCGTTCGAAGGGCAGATCGCGCTGGACGGCAACCTGACGCTGGACCTTCTGGAAGAAATCGCCGTCAGCCCGGCCTTCGCCCGCGCCGACCTGCGCGTGGCCCCGGCCTCGCCCGGCAAGGCCGAACGGCTGTCGCCCTTCCTCAAGCACGGCCGGGCCACGCTGTATGTGAACCTCGAGGAAGCCGGGCTGCTGTGCCAGCGCGAGTTCTCCGATTCCGAAACCGCTGCCCGCGCGCTGCTGGACCGGGGCGCGCTGCGTGCGCTTGTTACCGACGGGGGCAACTCGGCCACCGTGGCCAGTGCCCAGGCGGTGATCACCCAGAAACCCCCGTCGGTTCTGGTCACGCGCGTGACCGGGGCGGGCGACACGTTCATGGCGGCCCATATCGCCGCCGAAGCCAATGGCGCCAGCATCGACGAGGCGCTGACCCGCGCCCTGCATGCCGCCGCAACCTATGTATCCGGAGAGACCCCCCTGTGATCGACATCCAGTATTCCGCCGAAGTGCGCGCGGCCAAGGACGACGGAACCCCCATCGTTGCCCTGGAAAGCACCATCATCACCCACGGCATGCCCTACCCGCAGAACATCGAGGTGGCGGCCCAGGTTGAGCACGACATCCGCGACGCGGGCGCGGTTTCCGCCACCATCGCGGTGATCGAAGTCGGTTGCATGTGGGGCTGGAACCCGATCAGCTGAAGATCTGGGACAGCGCAGGCGTGGCCAGATCTCGCGCGCGGACATGGCCGCCTGTATCGCTTCGGGCGGGACCGGGCCACGACCGTTGCCGCCACGATGATCGCCGCCCATTTCGCAGGGATCGAGGTCTTTGCCACCGGCGGAATCGGCGGGGTGCATCGCGGTGCGGAAACCAGCTTTGACATCTCGGCCGACCTGCACGAACTGGCGCAGACCCCAGTCACCGTCGTGGCTGCCGGGGCCAAGGCCATCCTCGATCTGGCCAAAACGCTCGAAGTGCTGGAGACGCTGGGCGTGCCGGTCATCGCCCATGGGCAGGATGAATTCCCGGCCTTCTGGTCAGCCAAGTCGCCCTTTGCCGCGCCCCTGCGGATGGACACGGCCGAGCAGATCGCCAAGGCCCATGCGACGCGCCGCGCGCTGGGTCTGCCCGGCGGGCAACTGGTGGCCAACCCGATCCCGCTGGCCGATCAGATCCCGTCCGAGGAACTGGACCCGATCATCGCCTCGGCCCAGCAGGACGCCGAAGCGCATCGCATCACCGGCAAGGCCGTCACGCCCTATCTTCTGCAGCGCATCTACGAGCGGACCGAGGGCCGATCCCTGACCGCCAACATCGCCCTGGTGCGCAACAATGCCCGCCTTGCGGCTGGTATCGCCAAGGCGTTGAAGGAACAGGCTGACTGAACGTCAAACGGACCTATTGTACCAAGGCGCCGGACTGATTAACTGAATCCGCAAACCGCTCGGAACCGCGATGAACACACCGTTTGATGAAGAACCCCACCGTCGCCCCGGCCTGCTGTCGCGGCTACGCGCGTCGTTTCTGACGGGTATCGTCGTCATCGCACCGGTCTGGCTGACGCTGTGGCTGATCCTGTCGGTGGTCGGCTGGATCGACAGCGCGGTTCTGCCCCTGATCCCGCACCAGTTCCGGCCCGAGCAATATGTGGGCATCAACCTGCGCGGCGTGGGTGTGGTGTTCTTCCTGATCTTCACGATCCTGGTCGGCTGGATCGCCAAGGGCATCCTTGGCCGTTCGCTGATCCACTTCGCCGAAGGTCTGGTCAACCGGATGCCCGTCGTCAGGTCGATCTATTCCGGGATCAAGCAGATCTCGGAAACCGTTTTTGCCCAGACCGAGCGGTCGTTCGAGAAAGCCTGCCTTGTCCAGTATCCTCGCCGCGGCATCTGGGCCATCGGCTTCGTCTCGACCGAGGCCAAGGGCGAGATCAACAAACGCGCCGAAACCGGCGGCGGCCTGCTGAGCGTGTTCATCCCGACCACGCCGAACCCGACTTCGGGCTTTCTGCTGTTCTTCCCCGAGGAAGACGTGATCCTGCTGGACATGACGATCGAAGATGCCGCCAAGCTGGTGATCTCGGCCGGGCTGGTCTATCCGAACCAGAAAGACCCAACCCAGCCGCCCGAGTGATCAGCCGAACATCTCGGGCAGGTCGACCGTGCTGCGTGCACCCAGATCGGGTTTGTGATCGGCCAGAAACCGGTCGGCCGCGGCCCGTCCGGCCTGTTTCAGACTGTGCAGAACCACCGGGTTGGGCACCGTCTTGGTCGCCACCGACAGGCTGTTCATCAAGGCATCATCGGCAATCATGTGCACGAAGACCCGGCTCATTTCGCCCGCCGTCAATTTGCCCTCGGCCAGCATGCGCTGCACGAAGTTGATCGCCCGAAGCTCGCGCAGAAGGGACGAATTGAAGCTGATCTCGTTGATCCGGTTCTGAATCTGCTGCGGGGTCTTGGGAACCTCGTCGCGCTCCAGCGGGTTGATGTTCACGATCACCACATCCTCGGGCAGGCCCGCGTTGAACAGCGGAAACAGCGCCGGGTTGCCGGTATAGCCGCCATCCCAATAGGCTTCGGTCCGGCCGGTTTCGGGGTCGTGGATTTCAACCGCCTGGAACAGGTTCGGCAGGCAGGCCGAGGCGAGGATCGCGTCGGTCGTCACCTCATCGCCCGTGAACACCCGGATCTTGCCACTGCGCACGCAGGTGGCGCAGACGAACAGGCGCGGCCCCTGATCGGCGCAGACCTCGCCAAAGTCAAAAGCCTCGACCACCGGGGCCAGCGGATTGCGGTAGAACGGCCCGTAGGCATAGGGCGACACCATCCGCGACCAGGTATCGGCCACCGAGAACGGCAGGGAATACTCCATCGCCTGCGCGATCTGGGCGGGCTCCATCCCGGCCAGCCAGTTGGCGATGCGCATGTCGCCCACCGCGCCCATCCTCTCCCACAGGGCGTTCAGGGTTTCACGCGCGCCATCGCGACCGGCATGGACCATCCCGGCCTTGAACGCGGCCCCGTTCAGCGCCCCGGCCGAGGTTCCGGTGATCGCTGCGACCTCGATGTCTTCGTCGTCCAGCAGGCGGTCCAGCACACCCCAGGTGAAGGCGCCATGCGCGCCGCCGCCCTGCAGGGCAAGATTGATACGCTTTACCATATCGGCCAGCCCCGGCGCGCGCCGCGGATCACAAGGCGGTCCATCCGCCGTCGACCGAGATCGTGGTGCCGGTGATCTGCTCGGCCGCGTCCGAGCACAGGAACACGGTGGTACCGCCCAATTGCTCGACCGTGGCGAACTGTTTCGAGGGCTGCCGTTCGAGCATGACGTTCTTTATCACGTCCTCGCGGCTCATGTTGTATTCTTTCATCGTGTCGGGGATCTGCGCCTCGACCAGCGGCGTCAGCACATAGCCCGGACATATGGCGTTGCAGGTGATCGGCTCCTGCGCGGTTTCCAGCGCAACGGTCTTGGTCATGCCGACGACCCCGTGCTTGGCCGCCACATAGGCCGCCTTGTAGGGCGATGCTGTCAGCCCATGCGCCGAGGCGATGTTGACGATCCGCCCCCACCCGGCCTTGCGCATCATCGGAAGCGCCGCCGCCATCGTGTGAAAAGCCGAGTTCATGTTGATGGCGATGATGGCGTCCCATTTCTCGACCGGGAACTGGTCGATCGGCGCGACGTGCTGAATGCCTGCGTTGTTGACCAGGATATCGCAGGCTCCGGCCTGTTCGATCAGCGCGCGGCATTCGTCGCCCTTGGACATGTCGGCCTTGATGTAGCGCGCGTTGGTTCCGGTTTCCTTGCCGATCTCGGCCGCCAGCGCATGATCTTCATCGCGGTCGGTGAACGAGTTCAGAACCACATCGGCCCCCGCCTTGGCCAATTCGCGCGCGATGCCCAACCCGATGCCCGAATTCGATCCGGTGATGATTGCTGTTTTTCCCGACAGGTTCATTTGAGGTCTCCCACAGACTCATGATTTGCCGACACAGTGCCATGCTGCACCTGCAAAATAAACGGGGAATGACCCGGGGTCGGACACCGGCGATTTCGGGGCGGGAAATTCGGGGCTCGAGGCAAAAAAAACGCCCGCACGAAGCGGGCGTTAAGTTATTGAGGCAGGTTTCATACAGGCAAGAAACCTATCGAGCAGTGCATTCTTTATAAGCAATTCCGCGCCTTCATCCAAGCTAAAAGTTTGAAAATAAGAAAAATCATCGGTACGGTGAATCCCAACAAAATAAGGCCAGAGCAGGATTGTTTCCAAAATGAGTCCCGATTTTCTTCGCCCGCTTCGCCCCGTGATCGCGGGAATCACCGTCGCGCTCTCCGTAACGTCAGCGCTCGCAGATTCGGCCCATGGCATAGCTATGTATGGCGACCCTGCTCTACCACCGGATTTTGTGTCTCTGCCCTATGCCAACCCGGATGCGCCCAAAGGCGGCAAGGTCGTGTTCGGCAACACCGGTGGCTTTAACAGTTTGAACCCGTTCGTGCAAAAAGGCACCGCCCCCTGGCAGAGAGGTTCTGGACGCACGAGGGGCGATGGGCCGGTCCTGGGACGAACCTTTCACGCTTTACGGCCTTTTGGCGGAATCAATGGACACCGCGCCAGACCGATCCTGGGTGGAATTCACCCTGCGCGAGAATGCCCGATTCTCGGACGGATCCCCTGTCACGGTCGAGGACGTGATCTGGTCCTACGAAACCCTCGGAACGCAGGGGCATCTGCGCTATCGCGGTCTGTGGTCCAAGATCGACAGCATTCAGCAGACCGGGCCGCGCTCGGTCCGGATCACCTTCAACGAGCCCGACCGCGAACTGGTCCTGATCGCGGGCCTGCGTCCGATCCTGAAAAAGGCCCAGTGGGAGGGCAAGGATTTCGCCGAGGCGCCCCTGCAGGACATTCCCATCGGCACCGGCCCTTACGTGATCGACGAATACGAAGCCGGGCGTTTCGTGAACTTCAAGCGCAACCCCGACTATTGGGGAAATGATGTCCCTTTCCGGCGTGGCACGATGAATTTCGACGAAATGCGGATCGAATTCTACGGCGATCAGACCGTCCTGTTCGAGGCCTTCAAGGCCGGCAAGTTGTCGGCCATCCGCGAATTCAACGCCGACAAATGGGAAACGCAGTACGATTTCCCCGCCGTCCAGCGGGGCGACATCGTCAAAACCGAGATCCCGCACAAGAAACCGTCGGGGATGACCGGGCTGGTCATGAACACCCGACGCGCGCCGTTCGGCGACTGGCGCGTGCGCGAGGCCCTGATCCTCGCCTTCAACTTCGAATACATCAACGGCACCTTCACCGGCGGGGCACAACCGCGGATCACCTCGTATTTCTCGGGGTCCGATCTGGCCATGCAGCCCGGGCCGGCCACAGGGCGCGTGGCCGAGTTGCTGCAGCCCTATGCCGATGACCTGCCCCCCGGAGCGCTGGAAGGGTATAACCTGCCCGAAGGCGACGCCTCGGTCCGCAACCGCAAGGACATCCGCAAGGCGGCCGACCTGCTGGAACAGGCCGGCTGGACCATCCAGAACGGGGTGCTCCGCAACGCCCAAGGCCATCCGTTCAAGGTGAACCTCGTCATCAGCCAGGGCGGCCTGAACGTGGTGCAGAACGTCGACGCCATCGCCGAGATCTATGCCCGCGCGCTGGAACGGCTGGGGATCGAGCTGACCGTCGACAAGGTGGATGACGCCCAATACACCCAACGAATCTCCGAGTTGGACTTCGACATGACCCCGTTCCGCCGTGCGTTGTCGCTGTCGCCGGGCAACGAACAGCGCCTGTACTGGGGCAGCGAAGGCGCCGACGCGCCGGGCACGCGCAATCTGATGGGCGTGACCTCGCCCGCCGTCGACGGGCTGATCGACGCGATGCTGGCCTCTGAGAGCCGCGAGGATTTCGTGGCCGCCACCCGCGCCCTGGACCGGGTTCTGACGGCGGGCCGATACGTCATTCCGATCTGGAGTTTCGACGTCGGCCGCATCGCCCATGTCAAACAGATGAAGCATCCCGAAATCCTGCCGATCTACGGCGACGGGCCGCAATTCATGCCCGACGTCTGGTGGTACGAAGACTGACCCCGGCCCGCAGGGGTAGCTGCCCCTGCGGCCTGTTCCGGCACTGCAGTCCCGGCAAGGCGGATTGAGGCCGATGATCGGCAAGAATCGGCACATCCGCCAACCACAAGATAAGGGTCCACTGGGTGCGCCACCCGCCACATTCTGAGCAAGCGCGCAGATTTTGCGGAATCAACATGACCCAACGAAAGATCGTGGACCCGCCTACTGCGGAACTTACCTGCCTCCGACGGGCCGGCGCCCCAAAATACGCCGCAAGCCGAAGGGCTTGGCAAAACGCGCCGCCAGACAGAACCATTGCAGCATCAGTTTTCCTGAGGTCGGTTCAGGGCCGCATCCGCAGCTCACTGGCCCTTCGAAACTGAAGCATCGCTCTCAGCGACTTACCTGCGACAATTTGTCATGCCCGCCCGAATCTTACCTGCTTCTTACGCTGGTGTGGGGAAGAGCAGTCCTGAAACCCGAAACGCGGGAGACTCGCAGATGTTGAACTGGACTGATTTGACACAAGACTGGAGCGCGGCCTATGCCCGCGCCAAGCGCCGTTTTCCGAACCTGCGTGACCAGGACATGGCGCGCGTCAGAGCCGACCGAAAACGGTTCGAGGCGTATCTGGCCGAACGCCATCACCTGACGATGACCGAGGCCCATGAAGAGGTCGAGGACTTCCTGTTCACCGAAGGACTGAACCGCGAACTGGCGCACCGCTAGGCCAGCGACGTCACCCACAGGATTGTCGCGTCTTCCTCGCTGACCGAGATCACGTTGTGCCCCATGCTGCCGTCGTAGTAGGCGCTGTCGCCACGGCGCATTTCGACGGGTTCGTAGAACTCGGTATACAGGCGGATTACGCCGGTGAGCACATACAGAAACTCTTCGCCGTCGTGACGCACCCAGCCATCGAACTCGTCCATCGACCGCGCCCGCACGCGGGCGCGGTAAGGCAGCATCTGCTTCTTGGTCAGAGTCTCGGCCAGCAGCTCGTGCTCATAGGTCGTGGTGGCGTGCGCTGCGCCTTCCCCCATCTTGGTCACCGCCATGCGACCGATCACCTGGTCCCGTTCGGGCGGGGTAAACAACTGAGGCACCGAAATCTCAAGCCCCGTGGCCAGCTTTTTCAGCGCGTCATAGGTCGGCGACATCTGGCCGTTCTCGATCTTTGACAGGGTCGAGCGCGCCAGCCCGGCCTGATTGGCCGCCTGTTCCAGCGTCCAGTTGCGCGCCTTGCGCAACTCGCGCACCCGCGCGCCCAGATCGACCGGCTCGGGTTCGGTGCGGGTTCCGTTGTCGCGGGCGATGCGTACGATGGATTTGTGGTCTTTGCTCGTCATGCGTCATTCTATAGGGCCAGCGCCGCGCGCTTGCAACGCGTGACGAAGGGCAATAGCCAAGGCGCATGTTGTCGATCTTCGATCAGGGGCCGCCGCCGCCCTGCCCTACGCCGTTCAACCTGGCCGCCCATGTGCTGCGCCGTGCCGATGCCATGGCCGACAAGGTGGCTTTGTCCGTGCTGCGCGCCGACAGTTCGGACGATTGGTCCTATGCGCAGCTGAAATCCGCAGTTCTGGGCACCGGAACCGGGCTGCTGCGCGCGGGCCTCGTGCCCGGAGACATCGTGCTGATGCGCCTGGGCAATACGGTCGATTTTCCCATCGTCTATCTGGGGGCAATTGCGGTCGGGCTGATCCCGGTGCCGACATCTTCGCAACTGACCGAGCCGGAAACGGAACGGATGATCCGGGACCTGTCCCCAGCCGCCATTCTGCGCGATCCGTCCGTAGCCTGTGCCGCGCATCCCAACCAGATCGGCCTGACCGACCTTGCCGCCATGCGCGACCTGC
>GG704596.1:2558878-2560869 GCA_000161775.1 Ruegeria lacuscaerulensis ITI-1157 | reverse complement strand
CTATGTCGTCTATACCTCGGGCACCTCGGGCAGGCCGCGCGCCGTGGCTCATGCGCATCGCGCGATCTGGGCGCGGCAGATGATGGTCGATGGCTGGTACGGCCTGCGTGAGGCCGACTGCCTGTGCCATGCAGGCGCGTTCAACTGGACCTACACGTTGGGCACCGGCCTGATGGACCCGTGGACCATCGGCGCCACCGCATTGATCCCCGAACCCGGAACCGACCCGGCGGCCCTGCCCGGGTTGCTGCGCCGCCACCGCGCCTCGATCTTTGCGGCCGCCCCCGGCGTGTACCGCAAGATGCTGAACGCGGCGGACACGCTGCCCCTGCCCGATCTGCGCCACGGCCTGAGCGCCGGCGAAAAACTGTCGCGCGCTCTGCACGACCGCTGGGTTCAGGCCACCGGGACCGAGCTGTACGAGGCCTATGGAATGTCGGAATGTTCGACCTTCATCTCATCCAGCCCATCCCATCCCGCGCGCGGCGATGCTCTGGGACAGCCGCAACCGGGACGCCGCGTGGCGATCCTGGGGCCTGACGGGCCGGTTTTGCAGGGGCAGGAAGGCACCATCGCGATTCACCGCTCGGACCCGGGGCTGATGCTGACCTATCTCAACGCCCCGGACGAGGCCCGCGCGCGCATGCAGGGCGACTGGTTCCTGACCGGCGATCAGGGGGCGATGGCCGTGGATGGGCAGATCATCTATCTGGGGCGCGACGACGACATGATGAACGCCGGTGGCTATCGGGTATCCCCGGTCGAGGTCGAATCCGTCCTGTCGCGCTTTCCTGGAGTCGCTCAGGTGGGCGCGGCGGCGGTCGAGGTCAAACCGGACACTTTCGTGATCGCCGCTTTCTATTCCGGGCCGGAAAAACTGGACGAAACCGCCCTGCGCGCTTATGTCGAGGCCAACCTGGCGCGCTACAAGCAACCCCGCGCCTTCATCCATCTTCCCGAACTGCCCACCGGGGGCAACGGAAAACTCCTGCGCCGCGCATTGCCGGCCTATTTCAAGGCACCCGAAGAATGACCCAGACCGTCAAGCTTGATATCCTGTCCGACCCGATCTGCCCGTGGTGCTATATCGGCAAGACCAACTTGGACAAGGCGCTGGCCGCGGTCCCGGACCATCCCTTTGTGATCGAATGGCATCCGTTCCAATTGAACCCCGACATGCCCGAAGGCGGCATGGACCGCCGCGAATACCTGGAACGCAAGTTCGGTGGCAAGGAAGGTGCGGTCAAAGCCTATGCGCCGGTGGTGGAGCACGCCGAAAAGGCCGGCCTGAACATCAATTTCGAGGCCATGAAACGCACGCCGAACACGCTGGACGCCCATCGCCTGATCCACTGGGCCGGGATCGAGGGCAAACAGAACGAGGTGGTGGATGCGCTGTTCGACGCGTATTTCGTGCAGGGCCGCGACATTGGCGACCACGAGGTGTTGGCCGACATCGCCGACAGCGTGGGCATGGACGCCGCCGTGGTTCTGAAACTGCTGAAATCCGACGCCGACCGGGATGACATCCGCAAACGCGACGCCCATTCGCGCGAGATGGGCGTGAACTCGGTCCCCACCTTCATCGTCGCCAACCAGCACGCAGTACCCGGCGCCCAACCGCCCGAGCTGTGGGCCCAGGTCATCGACGAGATCATGTCTCAGCTTGAGCCTTCTTCTGCAGAATAGCACAGAGTTCTGTGCGCGATTGCACCTAGCCCACCTTGCCCTGCCGTGTTAGCGCGTGAGTGCAAGGAGTCCATTCATGTCTGATCGCATTTCCAAGGCCGAATTCATCGCGCTGATCGCGATGATGTTTGCCACCATCGCATTTTCGATTGATTCGATGCTGCCTGCCCTGCCCGAGATCGGCGCGCAGCTCAGCCCCGATGACGTGAACCGGGCGCAGTTGATCCTGACCAGCTTTGTTCTGGGTATGGGGATCGGCACGTTCTTCACCGGTCCGATCTCGGATGCGGTCGGACGCAGGC
>GG704596.1:2556610-2558208 GCA_000161775.1 Ruegeria lacuscaerulensis ITI-1157 | reverse complement strand
CCGCATGGTCACATGGGCGTTGGCCGGACAGATCCTGATCACCTCGACGGTGATCGCGCTGAACTATTCGGACCTGTCGCCGCAGGCCTCGTTTGCGTTGTTCGTGTTCTGGCAGACCACGGTCTTTTTCATGGCCGGCGTCACCATGGGCAACCTGAACGCCATCGCGATGGAGCCGATGGGCCATATCGCGGGCATGGCGGCCTCGGTCATCGGGTCGATCTCGACCGTGCTGGCCGCCGCGATCGCCGCGCCGGTGGGGCTGCTGTTCGACGGCACGCTGGGGCCGCTGACCATCGGCATCCTGATCATGTGCGTGCTTGCCTTCGGGCTGATGGTCCACATGGGCCGGATCGAAGACCGCGTCCCCGCCTGACCTGTCCAGCGCGCCCGAACTGCGCTAGGCTCGCCCCGGTCAGGGGGAAATCGGCATGAGCGACTATTATGATCTGGGCACGCATGGCTGCCCCGTCACCACGTCCTCGGATCAGGCGCAGCTGTGGTTCGACCGGGGCCTTGTCTGGACCTACGGCTACAACCACGAGGAGGCTGTCGTGTGTTTCCAGCGGGCGCTGGAGCATGACCCCGACTGCGCCATGGCCCATTGGGGCGTGGCCTATGCCGCCGGGCCCAACTACAACCTGCCCTGGGAACTGCTGGACGATGCGGGCAAGGCCAAGGCCCTGAACTGCGCCTTTGACGCGACCCAATGCGCACTGGCCCTGCTGGATCGCTGCACGCCCGTCGAACGCGAACTGATCCGCGCCCTGCCTGCCCGCTATCCCCAGCGTGACCCGGTGCCCGACATGCACCGCTGGGACCACGACTTTGCCGACGCCATGCGCGCCGCCTTCGTGGCCCAGCCCGACCATCTGGACCTGCGCACCATCTATGTGGAGTCGCTGCTGAACCTGACCCCCTGGCAGATGTGGGGCCTCAGGACAGGCCAGCCTGCCGAGGGTGCCGCGACGCTCGAGGCGCAGGAGGCGTTGGAATGGGCCATGGCCCACGATCCGGCGGCGATGTCGCATCCGGGTCTGCTGCACCTCTATGCGCATCTGATGGAGATGTCGCCCACGCCGGAAAAGGCGCTGAAGGCCGGTGACGTGCTGCGCACGTTGGTGCCGGATGCCGGGCATCTGGTGCACATGCCCACCCATATCGACGTGCTGTGCGGTCACTACCAGAACGTCGTCCACTGGAACGAACAGGCGGTCATCGCCGATCTGAAATATTACCAGCGCGAAGGCGCGTTCAACATCTATACCGGCTATCGCCAGCACAATTACCACTTTGTCATCTATGGCGCGTTGTTCCTCGGTCAGATGGAGCCCGCCCTGCGTGCCAACAAGGGCCTGTGGGACACCACGCCCGAGGAAATGCTGCGCATCGAAAGCCCGCCGATGGCGGATTACTTCGAAAGCTACATGGCCATGGGGCCACATATCCTGATCCGTTTCGGCCGGTGGGAAGAAGCCAAAGCCCTGTCCCTGCCCGCCGATCCCGACCTGTATCTGACGGTGACGGCCACCACGCATTACGCCCGCGCGATCGCCCATGCCGCCACAGGCGACGTGGCCGAGGCCGAGGCCGAGGAA
>GG704596.1:2412331-2556207 GCA_000161775.1 Ruegeria lacuscaerulensis ITI-1157 | reverse complement strand
TGATCCGACAACGACTTGACCTGGCCCTGGCGCGGGCCGACCGCAGCGTCGGCGCCTCGTGCTTCTGCGCCCAGGCCGCGATGAGAGCCACTGAATGAAACTGTTGAACGCTGCGCTGATCGCGCTGTTCTGCGGGCCCGCCTGGGCCGACCGCCAGACCTTTCCGCCTGTGGACGAGGCCAGCCAGGACCCGGCGCTGGAAGCCTTTCGCGCGGACCTGCGCGCCAAGGTCGCCGCCCGCGACCTTGAGGGCGTCATGGCCGCCACCTGCCCCGAGATCTACACCAGCCACGGTGACCCGGACGGCCCCGAGACGTTCCGCGCCAATCTGACGGTCGATCCCGAGACCCTGCCCGAGGCCGACCGCCGCCACGCCGCCACCATCCGCGAGGACTACTGGCGCGACCTCGAGACCACGCTGGCCCAGCCCGGTTACTTCGACGAGGATGGCGAGTTCTGGATGCCGTATCAGTGGCAGATCACCCTGCCGGCGACGCTGGACCCGTTCACCGCCTATTTCGTGACCGGTCAGGATGTCACCCTGCGCCAGGCCCCGAACCGCGGCGCGCCCATTCTGGGCCTGATCAGCCACGAAGTGGTGATCGTTCCCGACTATCTGGAAGAGGCCGAGTATCAGGGCGTCATCCTGACCGACGGAACGCGCGGCTATATCTATTCCGATTTCCTGTGGTCGATGGTCGGCTATCGCGCGGCCTTCGTGAAATCGGACAGTGGCGACTGGCAGCTGTGCACCTTCGTGGCCGGGGACTAGGCCGCGCCCTCAGGCGCTGGCCTTCTTCTTTTTCTCGGCGGCCACTTTCTCGGCCAGATCGCGGGCAATGGCAAAGGCGCCCTTGATCTTGTCGCTGTCCTTCTTCCAGTCGCGCCGCACCACGATCTTGTTGTCCTTGACCTTGGCCAGCCCGCGCTGGTTCTGGATAAACTCGACCAAACCTTGCGGTGAGGCGAACTTGTCGTTGTGGAACTGGATCGTGGCCCCTTTCGGTCCGCCATCCAGCTTGGCGATGCCGGCGCGTTTGCACATGGCCTTGATCCGCACCACCAGCAGCAGCGTGTTCACCTCTTTCGGCAGTGGGCCGAACCGGTCGATCAACTCGGCGGCAAAGCCCTCAAGCTCGACCTTGGTCGACAGCGACGACAGGCGGCGGTAGAGGCCCAGCCGCACGTCCAGATCGGGCACATAGTCTTCGGGGATCAGCACCGGAACGCCCAGGTTGATCTGCGGCGCCCACTGGTCGTCGGCCTCGCTCAGCCCCTCCATCTCGCCGGCCTTGATCTTGGCGATCGCCTCTTCCAGCATAGACTGGTAGAGCTCGTATCCCACGTCGCGCATCTGGCCCGACTGTTCCTCGCCCAGCAGATTGCCCGCGCCGCGAATGTCCAGATCCTGGCTGGCCAGCGTGAACCCCGCCCCCAGCGTATCGAGCGAGCCCAGAACCCGCAGCCGCTTTTCGGCGGCCGGCGTCAGCCGCGCGCGCGGCTTTGTGGTCAGATAGGCATAGGCGCGGGTCTTGGACCGCCCCACCCGGCCCCGGATCTGATAAAGCTGCGCCAGCCCGAACATATCGGCCCGGTGCACGACCATCGTGTTGGCGGTGGGAATGTCCAGCCCGCTTTCGACGATCGTGGTGGCCAACAGGATGTCATACTTGCCGTCGTAGAAGGCGTTCATCCGATCATCCAACTCGCCCGCCGCCATCTGGCCGTGGGCCACCACATAGGTCAATTCGGGCAGCTGTTCCTTCAGGAATTCCTCGATCTCGGGCAGGTCCGAGATACGCGGCACCACATAGAAGCTCTGCCCGCCGCGATAATGCTCGCGCAGCAGCGCCTCGCGGATGGTGACGGCGTCGAACTCGCTGACATAGGTGCGGATCGCCAGGCGATCGACGGGCGGCGTGCCGATGATCGACAGATCGCGCACCCCGGTCAGGCTCAGTTGCAGCGTGCGCGGGATCGGCGTCGCGGTCAATGTCAGCACATGCACGTCCGAGCGCAGTTGTTTCAGCCGCTCTTTGTGGGCCACGCCGAAATGCTGCTCTTCGTCGATGATCAACAGGCCCAGATTCTGGAACCGGATGCCCTTGGCCAGCAGCGCATGGGTGCCGATCACGATATCGACCGTGCCCTTTGCCAGCCCCTCGCGGGTCTGCTGCGCCTCTTTGGCCGAGACGAAACGTGACAATTGCCGGACTTCCAGCGGGAAGCCCCGGAACCGGTCCTTGAAGCTGGCGGCGTGCTGACGCGCCAGCAGCGTTGTGGGCGCGATCACCGCCACCTGCAGGCCGGACATGGCCGCAACGAAGGCCGCGCGCATGGCGACCTCGGTCTTGCCGAACCCCACGTCGCCGCAGATCAGGCGATCCATCGGCGTGCCCGAGTGCAGGTCCTCCATCACGTCGGCGATGGCGCGCAGCTGGTCCTCAGTTTCCTGGTAAGGAAAGCGCGCGCTGAACTCCTCCCACGCGTGGGGTGGCGGGTCCATGATCGGTGCCTTGCGCAGGGCGCGTTCGGCCGCGATGCGGATCAGCCGGTCGG
Organism: Ruegeria lacuscaerulensis ITI-1157; assembly: GCA_000161775.1. GTDB lineage: Bacteria > Pseudomonadota > Alphaproteobacteria > Rhodobacterales > Rhodobacteraceae > Ruegeria > Ruegeria lacuscaerulensis. The sequence goes on along the minus strand of GG704596.1, from coordinate 2,553,648 downwards.
CCATCTCGCGGATGCGCTCCTTGAGCTTGGCCTTCTTGGCCTGCCACGCACCACCGCCCAGCTTGTCGAGCAGGCCTTCCTCGTGCCCGTATTTCGACAGCAGTTCGATGTTTTCGACCGGCAGGTACAGCTTGGCGCCCTCGGCATATTCCAGCAGCAGGCATTCATGCGCGGCGCCGAGGGCGGTCACGACCTCCATGCCCATGTACCGGCCGATGCCGTGATCCACATGCACCACCAGATCGCCGGGGCTGAGCGATTGGGTCTCGGTCAGGAAATTCTCGGCCTTGCGGCGTTTCTTTGGCTGGCGGATCAGCCGGTCGCCCAGCACGTCCTGCTCCGAGATCACCGTCATGTCGGGCGTCTCGAAGCCGTGCTCCAGCGCCCAGACCGCCAGGTGCAGGCCGCGTTTGCCGATGCGCGAGCCGTCGGTCACAGGGATCGCCTCGGCCAGGCCCTCATCCTCGATCAACCCGGTCAAGCGTTCGCGCGCGCCCTCGGAGTACGAAGCGACCAGAACCGGCCCCTTCTCAAGCTTGTTTTTGATGTGGCTGGCCAGCGCACCGAACAGGCTGATGCTTTCCTGCTGGCGCTCGGGGGCGAAGTTGCGCCCGATCCGCCCGCCCGCGTCGATCACCCCCGGCCCGCTGGCCTGCGGCAGAGGGCTGAACTGCAGCACCCGCCGCTGCGCCACCGCCTGGGTCCAGGCGTCGTCGTCCAGATACAGCAGGCCCGGCGGCGTGGGCTTATAGACCGAATCCATGCGCGATCGGTTCTCGAGCGCCAGACGCCTTGTTTCGTATTGATCGGCGATGCTGTCCCAACGGGCCAGACGCGCGGGCGTGACCTGATCGTCCAGCGTGATCGTCGCGTCCGGCAGATAGTCGAACAGTGTTTCCAGCTTTTCGTGAAAGAACGGCAGCCAGTGTTCCATGCCCTGATGCTTGCGCCCGGCGCTGACCGCCTCGTACAGCGGATCATCCGTGCCGGCCGCACCGAATTCGATGCGATAGTTCTGACGGAACCGGGTGATGGCGGCCTCGTCCAGTATCACCTCGGAGACCGGGGCCAGTTCGACCAGATCAAGCTTTTCCGTTGTTCGCTGTGTGGCCGGATCGAACCGGCGCGCGCCGTCCAGCACATCACCGAACAGGTCCAGCCGCACCGGCCCTGCCTCGCCCGGCGGGAAGATGTCGATGATCCCGCCGCGCACGGCATAGTCGCCGGGCTCCATCACCGTGGGGCTTTGGCTGAACCCCATGCGCACCAGAAAATCGCGCAGCGCGGCCTCGTCGATGCGCTGACCGACCCGAGCGGTGAACGCCGCCTGCCGCAGCACGTCGCGCGCCGGCACGCGCTGGGTGGCTGCGTTCAGCGTGGTCAGCAGAACGAACCGCTCGGGCATCTGGTGCACCAGCGCCGCCAGGGTCGCCACCCGCGCCGCCGCGATGTCGGGGTTGGGCGACACCCGGTCATAAGGCAGGCAATCCCAGCCGGGAAACAGGATCACCGGCATGTCGGGCGCAAAGAAACGCAGCGCGGCGCGCATCGCCTCGGCACGTTTGTCGTCGCGCGCAACATGCAGAACCGGCCCGCCCGAGCGGGCAACCTCGTTCAGCACCAGCTGCGCGTCAAACCCCTCGGGGGCGCCGCCGACTGTCACGTGGTTCGGAGCCTTCATCGCCTCGCCTTTCTGAATCTGCTATCCCAGAACGCCTATCGAAAGGTTCTGATACATGCCCCACATCGAAGTGACCAGTATCGCAAACATGCCGATGATCTGTGTCGCAAGCCGGCAGCGGTGCAGAGCCTTGGACACAGTTTCAATCGTCAACTCCTGCCGCCGCAGGTTCCGGGCCACCCGCAGGCTGTTTGCGCCGACAAGAACCATCGGGAACAACAGCAGGAACACCGCCTGCGCGAACTCGACCTGATAGTAAAACCCAAGTGTCGCCAGCCCCGCGAACAGGAAACAGCACAGCGCCAGGATCACGACCCCCGAAACGTCGGCAATGTAGAGGATACGATTGGTGTTGATCCGCACGATGTCCAGCAGGTCGGCCTCGGCCTGCCCACCGACGCGGCGGGCGCGCAGGACCAGATCATACGGAACCCCCATCACCCAGTGGCTGACCGAGGACCACAGCACCGCAAGAGCGATCCAGTACCACAGATTCGAAAAGCTGCGCATGTCGATGAGTTCGAAAATCGAAGAGTACCAGTCCAAACGCGGTCCTTTAATTCAAAATTCTCAGGCGGTTCTATCGCAACGGCGCGGCCATTGGTACCCTTGAGACCTGCTCAAATTCATGCCACCCAATGCGCGACTGTTCAAGGAGAACGCGCCATGAAACCGACAATCGCCCCCTATCCTCTCGGCCGTTTCCGCCGCGCCCGCCAGTCCGAGGCGATCCGGAGCCTTGTCCGCGAAAATACCCTGACCGTGGATGACCTGATCTGGCCGGTCTTCGTACGTGATGGCGAGGGCGTCGAAGAGCCCGTGCCCTCGATGCCCGGCGTGGTGCGGCGCTCGGTCGACCTGATCGCCAAGGCGGCAGCCGAGGCGCAGGCGATGGGCATCCCGGCGATCTGCCTGTTTCCCTACACCGACCCCAGCCTCAAGACGCAGGATTGCGCCGAGGCGTGGAACCCCGACAACCTGTCGAACCGCGCCATCCGCGCGATCAAGCAGGCCGCGCCCGAGATCGCGGTGATGACCGACGTCGCGCTGGACCCCTACAACATCAACGGCCACGATGGATACGTGGTGGACGGCAAGATCGTGAATGACGAAACGGTCGAGGCGCTGGTCAAGATGACGCTGGCACAGGCCGAGGCCGGAGCCGACATCATCGGGCCGTCCGACATGATGGACGGCCGGATCGGCGCGATGCGCCAGGCGCTCGAGGCCGCCGGCCATCACGACGTCATGATCCTCAGCTATGCCGCGAAATATGCCAGCGCCTTCTACGGACCCTTCCGTGATGCGGTGGGGGCCTCGGGCGCGCTGACCGGCGACAAGAAGACCTACCAGATGGACCCGGCCAACTCGAACGAGGCGCTGCGCCTGATCGAACGCGACCTGACCGAGGGGGCCGACATGGTGATGATCAAACCCGGCATGCCCTATCTGGACATCTGCCGGAGGGTCAAGGACACGTTCGGCGCACCCACCTATGCCTATCAGGTGTCGGGTGAATACACGATGATCCAGGCCGCGGCGCAGAACGGATGGATCGACGGCGAAAAGGTGATGCTGGAAAGCCTGCTGGCCTTCAAGCGCGCAGGCTGCGACGGCATCCTGACCTATTTCGCGCCGCAGGCCGCCACGCTGTTGCAAGGCTAATCCCGCGAGACTCCGCGATTTTTCGCCGACGGACCCGCCTCGGGCTGCCGGATTTTCCGTGACACCAGCGACCGTTCGGCGTATTCTTGCACACAAGACCGGGACCACCCGGCTTTTCAGGCACATCGACAGAGAAAAACAAACATGAGCAGTTCCAACACACCACGACTGAGCCGTCGCGGCTTTGCCTTCGGCATGGCCGGGCTGACCCTGACCGCCGCTTGCGGCAACGGCGTCGGCAATTCCAACGCCGCCACGATCGACGCCCGCGTCGACGCCACGTTGAGCGAAATGTACGCCCGCTATCCCAATACGGTCGAAATCGCCAACAAGGCCAACGGCATGCTGGTCATGCCATTGATCACCGAGGCCGGGTTCGTATTCGGCGGCGGCTACGGGCAAGGCGCCTTGCGCATCAACGGCGCAACGGTCGACTACTACTCGGCCGTCAAGGGAACGGCAGGTCTGCAGATTGGGGCGCAACAATACGCGCATGTCCTGTTTTTCATGACCGAAGATGCGCTGAACGAGTTCCGCCGCTCCAGCGGATGGACCGCCGGAGCCGACATTGGCTATGTGGTCAGCGACGAGGGCGACCAGCTGTCGGCAGACCTGACGACCCTGCGCAAGCCGGTTCTGGCTGCTGTCTTCGGGCAGGCGGGGCTTCAGATCGGCGCCACGGTCGAAGGCATCAAATACACCCGCATCATTCCCTGATCCGGATCACCCCCCCCCTTTTGGAGAGTCCCGCCCTCCACCAGTTGGATTGGCGGGATTTTTCCCTGCTTTGGCCGGTTTTCCCAAGCGTCGCCTCTTTCGGTCCACCGCGGGTTGAATTAACCTTTTGCACATCTGGAATGAATGAATTGGGACGCTGCTGATGGGTCTAGTCTTTCGCTGGTTGCTGCGGGCTGCCACCGGGTTGATCGTGTTGAGCCTTGCAGCGATCGGCTTGGTCTATTTCCTCGCCAGCCAATCGCTGCCCGACTATGACCAGACGTTGCAGGTCAAGGGGTTGAGTGCACCCGTCGAAATCGTCCGCGACAATGCCAACGTCCCCCATATTTTGGGCCAATCCGACCCCGACGTTTTCTTTGGATTGGGCTATGCGCACGCGCAGGACCGGTTGTGGCAGATGACCGTCATGCGCCGCACGGTCCAGGGGCGCCTGTCCGAGATATTCGGCCAGCGAACAGTCCAGATCGACAAGCTGATGCGACGACTGGATCTCTATACGCTGGCGCATCAATCCTTCGAGGTTCAGGATGACTACTCCAAAGCTGCGCTGCGGGCCTACGCGGCCGGCGTGAACGCCCGCCTGGACGAAATCAACGAGCGCGCGCTGGGTCGCGGCGCGCCCGAGATGTTCCTGTTCAACGCGCCCGTTGCGCCGTGGCAGCCCGGCGACAGCATAGCCTTGGTCAAGCTGATGGCCGTGCAGCTTTCCGGCCATCTCGCCGACGAGGTTCTGCGCGCGCGGACATCGCTTATGTTGAATGACCCCGCACGACTTTCCGACATCCTGCCCGATGTCCCAGGCGACGGGATAGCTGCGTTGCCAGAGTATTCTTCCCTGTTCCCGGGCCTTCCACGCTATGCCAAAGGCAGCGACATGCCGGACGTGGCCCTGTCACCTTTCCCCGAGCGCGGGCTTGCTGGTGCGTCGAATGCCTGGTCGGCGGCGCCGTCGCGCTCGGCCAGCGGCGGAACCCTTCTGGCCAATGATCCGCATCTTGGTCTGACCGCGCCGGGAATATGGTACCTCGCCAGGCTGGAACTGGCCAAGGGCGGCGTCATCGGCGCCACCATCCCCGGCATTCCCGCAGTGATGTCTGGCCGCAGCGACCGGCTGGGATGGGGGCTGACCTCCTCCTATCTGGACGATCAGGACGTTCATATCGAGAAGGTCAACCCCAACAACCCCGAGGAATACCTGACGCCCGAGGGCTACAAACCCTTCAAGACCCGCCCTTCGATCATCGAGATCAAGGACGCGCCACCGATCACCCTGACCCTGCGCTGGACCGAGAACGGCCCCGTCCTGCCCGGGACGCATTACAACCTGGAAACCATTACACCGCCTGGCCATGTCGCCTCGCTGTCCTGGACGGCGCTGAGCCCGCGCGACACCTCGATCAGCGCGTCGATGGCGCTGATGAATGCCGACACGGTGCGTCAGGCGATCGACGCGGCCGAGCCATACATCGCACCGTCGCAGAACCTGTCGGTGGTCGACAAGACGACCATCGGCATGAAGCTGATCGGTGCCATGCCACGGCGCGACCTGAACAACCAGAGCCGCGGCCGCATCCCGACCCCGGGTTGGCTGGCGGCCAACCGCTGGCAGGGCCGTCTGCCCTATTCCGACAACCCCGAATTCGTGGCGCCCGCTGGCGGCGTACTGGGTAATACCAACAACAAGATCATCGACCGGCCTTTCCCGCTGCATGTGTCCTATGAGTGGGGCGACACGCAACGCATCCACCGCTGGGAGCGCCTGATGCAGTCGCGCGAGGTTCACACCCGCGACAGCTTCATCGAGGCGCAGCTGGACACGGTCAGCTTCACCGCACGGTCACTGCTGCCGCTGATCGGGGCCGACCTGTGGTTCACCGGCGAGGCCGCGCCCGAAGGCACCCCCGAACGCCAGCGCCAGATCGCCTTGACCCTGCTGGCCGAATGGAATGGTGAAATGAACGAGCACCTGCCCGAGCCGCTGATCTATGCGGCCTGGGTCCGCGCGCTGCAAAAGCGCCTGATCGCCGATGACCTCGGGCCATTGGCCAAGGAATTCAAGCATGTCGAGCCCTTGTTCATCGAACGCGTCTTCCGCGACATCGACGGGGCCTCGGCCTGGTGCGACGTCCGCCAGAGCGCACCGGTGGAAACCTGCACCGACATGGCCCGGCTGGCCCTTGACGATGCACTGGTCTGGATTTCCGAGCGCTATGGCAGCCAACTGGAATCGCTGCGCTGGGGCGATGCCCACCAGGCCACCCACGATCACCCGGTGTTGGGCGAGGTTCCGGTGCTGCGCTATTTCGTAAATATCCGCCAATCGACCAGCGGCGGCGATAACACCCTGCAGCGCGGGCGCACCTTGGGCGAAGGGCCGGACCCGTTCCAGAACGTGCATGGCGCAGGCTATCGCGGGGTTTATGACTTTGCCGGCCCCGACAGCTCGGTCTTCATCACGGCCACCGGGCAATCGGGCCACTTCCTGTCGCGCTATTACGACGATCAGGCGCAGCTGTGGCGCCGGGGTGAATACATTCCGATGTCACTGGATCTGGATCTGGCCCGCGCCGCCGCCGTCGGGACCACCCGTCTGATGCCGCAATAGGCGGGGTTTCGGCGGACCCCCGCCCCTTTTTCGCGGCCCCGTGGACGTGGCCCCTTGGCTTGGCCTACCATTCCGGAGCGCCCGGACCGCAGCGCGAGGGGGGAAATCATGGCCAGTCTGCGCGATACCCTGAACAATCTTGCCCGCGACTATGCCATCGCCTGGAGCTCGGGTGACGCCCATGCCGTGGCCGAATTCTTTACGTCTGACGGGCAGATCACCATCAACCGCGGCGATCCCATCGTCGGGCGGGCGGCCATCGCGGAAATGGCCCGCGGGTTTCATACCGACTTTCCCGACCTTGAGGTTCGCTGCGATATGCTGCGATGGGCCGGCGCGCACGCCATTTTCGTCTGGACCCTGGAAGGGCACCACGTCCAGACCGGCAATGTTGTCGTCACACGCGGCTGGGAAGAATGGGAACTGGGTGCGGATCACAAGATCCGGTCATCCCTGATCTGGTTCGATGCCGAAGACCATCAACGACAGATCGACGGAGCCTGACACCAATCAGAAGTAATGGCATAGTCTCGCGGGATGCCTCGGGTAATTTCGTACCATGGCGACGCCTGCATGCGCCGCTGATGGGCGTCGAACGCGGCCCGGTCGGCAAACACTTCACTGACATCGAACCGTCCGGCGCAGTCCGGGTCTTCGACGACCTCAAACGCTATGCAGCCAGGTTCGGCCCGCGTCAGGGCGACATGGTCGGGCAAGGCGGCCCTGACCTGCTCGATACGATCCGCCGGCACCAAGATGTGCCCCCGCAGAAAGACACGGCCTTCGGTCATCGTCGCCTCCTGACTACAACGCGGCGAATTGCGCGGCCTGCTTGTCGGTCCACAGAACGGTGATCTCGAACCCGTCCTCGGTCTGTTTTTCATCGCGCACCACGTCCTGACGGAACAGCCAGGCGCGTTTGTCGCCGTCGGCAAAGCCCAGCTTCAAAACCTCTTCCCAGCGCACGCCCTGCAGGATCGTGGCAATCTCGGTAAGCAGCGGATCGATCCCCTCGCCGGTCACGGCCGAGATCGGGAACACCGCCGGATCGCGCTCGGCCCGGGCCTGCACGGCCTGCCGGTCTTCGTCGGACAGCAGATCGATCTTGTTCCAGACCTCAAGCTGAGGGCGGGTATCGTCCACACCCAACGAGGCCAGGATCGAGCGCACATCTTCGGCCTGCTCCTCGGTCTCGGGATGACTGATGTCGCGCACATGCACGATCAGGTCGGCGGCCAGAACCTCCTCGAGCGTGGCGCGGAAGGCCGCGACCAGTTCGGTCGGCAGGTTCGAGATGAAACCCACCGTGTCCGACAGGATCACCTCGGGGCCATCGGGCAGTTCGATCCGGCGCATGGTCGGATCCAGTGTGGCAAACAGCATGTCCTTGGCCATGACTTCGGCCCCGGTCAGGCGGTTGAACAGCGTTGATTTTCCCGCGTTGGTATAGCCAACCAGCGCCACGATCGGATAGGGCACCTTGGCCCGCGCGGCCCGGTGGAGCGTCCGTGTCTTTACGACCTTCTGCAACTGACGGCGCAGGCGCACCAGTTGATCGTCGATCGCACGCCGGTCGGCCTCGATCTGGGTTTCCCCCGGCCCGCCGACAAAGCCCAGCCCGCCGCGCTGACGTTCCAGGTGGGTCCAGGCCCGCACCAGGCGCGTGCGCTGATAGCTGAGCGCGGCCATCTCGACCTGCAGCACACCTTCGCGCGTGCGCGCGCGGTCCGAGAAGATTTCCAGAATCAGCCCCGTCCGGTCGAGGATCTTGACCTTCCAAGCCTTTTCCAAGTTGCGCTGCTGGACCGGGGTGACCGGCCCGTCGATCAGTACCAGCTCGATCTCGTTTTCGGCAAAACGCGCACCCAGTTCCTCGATCTTGCCGCTGCCGAACAGCAGGCCGGGCTGCGCCCGCGGCAGGCGCACGATCTCGGACCCGATCACATCCAGATCGGGCAAGGCGGCAGCCAGTGCCACCGCCTCATCCAGCGCCGGAACGGGGTCGCGGCGCTGGTCATCTGATTTGATATCGGGATGCAGCACCCAGGCCCGGGTGCGCCTCCGGTCATGTTCCATCAAGAGGCGTCTTCGCCCTCATACAGGTTGATCGGCTGCGACGGCATGATGGTCGAGATCGCGTGCTTGTAGACAAGCTGCGACTGTCCGTCGCGGCGCAGCAGCACGCAGAAATTGTCGAACCAGGTGATGACACCCTGCAATTTCACGCCGTTGATCAGGAAAATTGTAACGGGAACCTTTGCTTTCCGTACATTGTTCAGGAAGGCATCCTGAAGATTCTGTCTGTCCGAAGCCATGTTTTGTTATCTCGCCGTTGTTCTTGCTACGCGCTGCGGACCAACGCGCTCCCTCGGCCAGAGTATGGAGCGACACGAACGGATATTCCAGATGAAAAATCAGGCATTAACGCGAAGCCGGGATGAACCGCTTCAATCGCGCCACAGGCTGGGCGTGATCAGCGCGATTATTGCCAGGATTTCCAGCCGCCCGATCACCATCGCCGCACACAGCGACAGCTTGGCCCCGTCCGACAGGTCGATCAGGCGCAGCGGCACGTCGGTGGCCAGTTCGATCAGCGGGCCGGTCGTGCTCAACGCCGCGACACTGAGGACCATGGCCTGCTCAAAGCCGACACCTTCTGCGGCCAAAAGTACATCAAAAATCGCCAGCGACAGAGCAAACATCATCAGAAAGATCCACGCGATATAGGCGCCCTGGCTCTGAATGCGGCGGTTGCCACCCCCGGCCCCACTAACCGAGGACGGATGGATCAGACGGTCAAGTTCCCGCGCGCCGTTCAGATACAGCGCATAGACCCGTAACAGCTTTACGCCGCCGGCGGTTGTCGCAACGCCACCACCGATCAGCGCAAGCCCCATCAGCACCAGACCCGGCGTCCCCAGGCCCGACAATTGCTGGGCATCGTTCCAATAGGCGCTTTCGAACCCTGCAGTGGTCAGAAACGACATGACGGTGAACAGCATCCCCCAAATCAAATTCAATGCCTGCCAACCGGAAATCTGGCCCCCGATCTCGGCAACTCCGGCCAGGACGCGGAATACCAGCAAGGCCGCCACACCAACCACGATCATCAGACCCACGCGGAACTCGGGGTCCTTGTCCAGCCGCGAATACCCCGTCGCAGCCGTATCGCTCGAGAACGTCAGACGCGATAGGGCGAAGAACAGGAAGAGAAACAGAATGGCCTCTCCGGTGAACCCAGCAGTCGATCCCTCCAGCCCACCAACGGGCGAGATGCCGGACGTTGCCATGACCGACATCGCATGACACACCGCCGTCAACCCACGCTCTCCGGAGATCAACAGAAGCACACAGATCACGGCGGTCAAACCGACATAGACCGGTGCAAGGGTTCGCGCCACGCGGATCAGGCGGCCACGCGGATCAATCTTCTCGCTTTGGGCCACACCGGACAGAGGGCGGCCGGGCTCACCACGCGCCGTGATCTCGAACCCGCCCAGCGAAAGCGGTGCAAGGATGGCCGCGGCAGCGATCCACATAAGCAGGCCACCCATCCAGCCGACTTGCGCTCGCCACAGGTGCACCGGCGGAGTCAGGCGGTCGGGGTCGGGAAACAGATCGGCTCCGGTCGTCGTCACCGCGCTGACCATATCGAAATAGGTATTCAGAAACCGGGTGTTCCCCAGCGCGTCATGCATCGGCACCGCCAGAAACAACGGCAGCACCGTGAACGAAGCCAGCAGCACCGCAAGCTGCCCCAACGTGCCCCGCCTGGGCTGACGGTTCGACATGGCCAGCGCGATGATCGACACCAGGAATACGCCGACGAGGCCTGAATAAAAGAAGGAACGAGAGGTCGCGTGATCGTTCAATGCCAGCGCGAAGACGGCCGGCACCCACATTGACACCGACGCGCCCCCCCAGATCAGCAGGAACAGCGGCAAACGCCGCAAAATCCCCAACTTCTGATCGCGCGCGATCGCCATCAGAAGAAATCGATCGAAACCTGCAGCAGGCGCTCGACCTCGGGGACATCCTTGGCCATGGCAAAGATGGCCACCACGTCCTTTTCCTCGATCCGCAGGCTGCCAGTCGGGCGCAGGACCTCGTCGCCCTTGCGGACCGCGCCGACCAAAACACCTTCGGGGAAATCGATATCCCGCAGCTTCTGCCCTGCCATGGGCGAGGTTGACAGAACCTCGGCCTCGATCACCTCGGCTTCGGCGTCTCCGATCGAATAGACCTGACGCACACGGCCATGCCGGATGTGCCGCAAGATCGAACTGACGGTCGTGGCACGAGGATTGATATAGGCATCAATCCCCAATGGCCCCATCAAGGCCACCATGCTGGGATCATTGATCAGCGCAATTGCCAGCGCGCATCCTTCAGCCTTGGCCCGGACCGCGGCCAGCATGTTGGTCCGGTCGTCGTCGGTCACAGCCAGCATCGCATCGGCGCGATCGATTCCAGCTTCGCTCAGCAACATGGCGTCCAACCCGTCACCATTCAGTACGATCGTCCGCTCCAGCGCCTCGGCGGCCAGTTCGGCACAGCGCCGATCCCGTTCGATCACCTTGGCACGAACCCGGCCTTCGCGTTCCTCGAGGGTGCGCGCCACTTCCAGCCCGACGTTTCCACCGCCCACGATCACCACGCGGTCCTGCTTTTTCTGCGTTTTGCCAAAGACTTCCATGGTCCGGTCCACGTCTTTGACATTGGTGAAAACATAGCATTCATCACCGACAAACAGCTGGTCCTCGGATTCCGGTGCAAACAGCGTTCCGTCGCGCCGCACGCCCACAACGATGGCGCTGAGCGTCGAGAACAGGTCAGTCAGCTGGCGCAGCGGCGTGTTCACGATCGGGCAGTCTTCATCCAGTCTGATACCTAGCAACTGCGCCATACCATCCATGAACAATTCAGTGTCGAAAGCGGCCGGAGCCGACAGGCGTCGCATTGCCGCAGCCGCCACTTCGCGTTCGGGACTGATCACCACATCGATGGGCAGGTGGTCACGCCGGTACAGGTCGCGGTGGATCGCCTCCAGATAAGACTTCGCCCGCAGCCGCGCGATCTTGCGCTGGATCGAGAACACCGAATGCGCCATCTGACAGGTAACCATGTTCACCTCGTCCGAGTGGGTCGCGGCGATGATCATGTCGGCGTCCCGCGCGCCGGCCCGCTCGAGAACATCCGGATAACTTGCAAACCCGGCGATGCCTTGCACATCAAGCGTTTCGGTCGCGCGCCGCACCAGGTCCGGGTTATTGTCCACGACGGTGACGTCATTCAACTCGCCCGACAGGTGCCGCGCAATTTGCCAGCCCACCTGGCCGGCGCCGCAAATGATGACCTTCATGCCTCTGGCCTTTCTGCCTGAGCGTTTTGAATGACAGATGCCCTACAACGGGTCAATTGAATTGTCACGGGCCTGTGGCTGGGGCAAGATAAGCGCATGAAAACCTTGATTGGCCCGCTCCTTCTGCTGCTTTTGGCGTCCGCCTGCGGTCCGCTGTCATTGTACTACCGCGAGGGCGATACCGTGGCGCGGATGCAGCAGGAAACTACCCAATGCCAAGTACAGGCGCTGAAGGACGCACCCGTGGCCAACCAACTGCGCCAAGGCCCGCCGGTCTACTGGCCGGGCCGCACATATTGCGACGGGCGTGGTCACTGTTACCGGACCGGAGGATGGTGGGAACCTGGGCGGGTCTATACCGTGGACGTCAATGAAGGCCTGCGAAACCGGGTCGAGGCTCAGTGCATGGCGCGGAAAGGATATCGCCCGGTCAGCCTGCCGCCCTGCAAGCAGGCCCAGAAAAGAAGTGTTCCGGCAAGGCGAACGACCAGACTGCCACCACTGGGCAGCAACTCCTGTTTCGTGAAATTCGATGATGGATCGTTCCAGATCATCACACCGGGCCTGCCCGGCTGAAACGGCCTCCGCGGCGCAGAATCGAAACGCCGCGTGCCGTTCTCCGCGACCGGCTACTCGGCTGGTTCTGCTTCGTCCAACTTGGCGACCCGCGCGCCGGATTTGTTCGACGTGACCACGCCCAACGACTTGAGCTTGCGGTGCAAAGCGCTGCGTTCCATGCCGACAAAACTTGCCGTGCGACTGATATTGCCGCCGAACCGGTTGATTTGCGTCAGAAGATATTCGCGTTCAAAGGCCTCGCGGGCTTCGCGCAGCGGCAAAGTGGCCAACGCTCCCGACAGCACCACGCGGCCTGTTTCCTCGGACTTGTCTTCGTCATTGGGAAGTTCGCGCGCCTCGATCGGACCATCGCCATCCCCAAGGATCAGCACCCTTTCCACGAGGTTCTTGAGCTGCCGAACGTTTCCGGGCCAACTCATGGTCTGCAGCAGAGCGACCGCTTCTTCGGACAATTCACGGATGGGCAAGCCCTGTGTCTCGTTGCACATCTTGATGAAGTGGCGCGCCAGAACCGGAATGTCTTCGCGCCGATCCTCCAAAGACGGAACAGCGATCGGTACCACGTTCAACCGGTGATACAATTCTTCGCGGAACCGATCCGCGGCAATCTCGGCCTCGAGGTCTCGATTGGTCGAAGAGATGACCCGCAGATCCACACGCACGTTGTCCGAGCCGCCGACCCGTTGAAACTGCTGGTCCACCAGAACCCGCAAAATCTTTGACTGGGTGCCCAGCGGCATGTCGGCGACCTCGTCAAAATAGACCACCCCGCCATGGGCCTGCTCGAGAAGCCCGGGTTCAATGCCACGTTCCGGCGTTTCCCGACCGAACAGAACTTCTTCGACCCGCTCCGGCTCGATGCCGGCGCAATTCACCGTCACGAAAGGAGCATTGGCGCGGTTGGAGTGAGCATGGATATAGCGGGCCGCGATCTCCTTGCCTGATCCGTTCGGTCCACGCAGCATAACCCGCCCGTTCGACTTCGTGACCTTGTCCAGCTGGCTCAACATTGCCCTGAACGCGGCCGATTTTCCGATCATGTCGGCACTGCTGACTTCCTTGCGCTTGAGCGCGGCGTTTTCGCGCCTCAGGCGCGAGGTTTCCATGGCGCGCCGAATGACAACCATCAACTGGTCAATGTTGAAGGGTTTTTCGATGAAGTCATACGCCCCCTGCTTGATGGCAGCGACGGCGATTTCGATATTGCCATGGCCGGAAATGATGACCACCGGCACATCCGGATTGTCGCGCTTCACGGCCTTGAGAATGTCGATACCGTCCATCCGGCTGTCCTTGAGCCAGATGTCGAGGATCAGCAACCCGGGCGGCTCGGCATTGATCGCGGCCATGCACTCGTCCGAGTTGGCCGCCAACCGGGTGGAAAATCCTTCGTCCTCAAGAATGTCGGACACCAATTCGCGAATGTCGCGTTCATCATCTACGATCAGAATGTCAGTCATGATTGGCCTGCTTTCTGTGTGTTGTTTCGAATTGCCTGTTTTTCGACGCCGAGCGTGAGGCCTTGTTGGCCCCGGGCAAACGGATCACGGCCATTGCGCCAAAATGGTCTTGTCCGTCAAACACGGGCGCATCTTCGAGGGTCAGCGTGCCGCCGTGTTCTTCAATAATCTTCTTGACGATGGGCAGGCCCAGTCCCGTGCCCTCGTCCCGTGTCGTGACGTACGGTTCAAACAGTTTTGCGCGGTCCTCGGGCAACCCGACCCCGTTGTCCGCGATGGTAATCACGGTGCCATCTTCGGTCTCGGCCAACGCGACCCGGATTTGTGGAGACAGATTGACCGGTGCCCCCCTTTTCCACAGGATTTCAATGGCTTCACCTGCGTTCTTGATGAGGTTTGTCAACGCCTGGCTCAACATGGTCGCATCGACATCCGCCAAAACGGGCCGATCGGGCAGTTCGGCCGTGATCTCGACATCCGGCTGGCCGGCCTGTTGCAGCAAGACCGACTCACGCACCAGGCCAACAAGATCTTCCTCTTGACGGTCCGGCTCGGGCATCCGTGCAAACTTCGAAAACTCATCGACGATCCGGCGCAGGTCATTCGTCTGACGCACGATCACATCTGTCATCGCTTCAAGACTGGCCCTGTCCTCCGCGTCCAGCTTTCGGCCAAACTTGCGTTTGATGCGTTCAGCGCTCAGCTGGATCGGGGTCAGCGGGTTCTTGATCTCGTGCGCGATGCGCCGCGCGACGTCGCCCCAGGCCGCCATCCGCTGGGCGCTGACCAGGTCTGTCACGTCGTCAAAAGCGATCACATAGCCTTCAAGGCCGCCGTCCTCGCCCCGGCGCGTGGCCATGCGCACCAGAAGATTCTCAAGCCGCCCCTTTCGGGTCACTTTGACTTCGCCCTGAACGGCCTCTTGCGTGCCCGTCCTCAACGCTTCGAACAAAGGCAGAAACTCCGGAACAACGATGCCGATTGCAAGGTGCTGCTCTTTTCCGGACCAATCCAGCAGCCGCTCGGCCGAGCGGTTCACGAATGTGACCCGACCATCGGGATCAACGCCGACCACGCCCGAAGTGACCGAGCTGAGCACCGAATCGAACAGCCGCCGCCGGCTCTCGATCTGGCGGGTGTTTTCCAGCAAGGCGTCACGCTGGGCCTTCAGCTGGCGCGTCATCTGGTTGAAGTATCGGCCCAGCATGGAAATCTCGTCATCGCTGGATTCTTCGATCACCTGAACATCCAGGTCACCGGCCCCGACCCGCTGCGCTGCGGTGGTCAGACGTCCAACAGGGCGTGAGAGCCGCTCGGCGAACCACATGCCCAGCGATACCGCTGCCAAAATCAGGATCACCGCAAATCCCAAATACAAAAGACCGAATTCAAACAGAACCCGGCCGCGCTCTTTCTCGAGTTGCTGGTAAAACTGCGCGGTCTCCTTGGTGTCGTCCAGAAGCGTCAGCAGCTGGCCATCCACGTTGCGGCTGACATACAGATACCGATCAAGATAAGCCCGCAGGGGAACAAGCGCGCGAAATTCGTTGTTGGGCCAGTCCGCGATGATCAGATAGCCGTTTTCGCGCGCCTCTTCCATCTGCTGCGGCGTCGGTGCTTCGTAGTTGAACAGGTACGACCGATCACCTCGGGCTCGGATTTCTCCGCTGCCGTCAATCACATAGGCTTCGCGCAAACCACGTTGGATCTGGGCCTGCCCCTGCGCCAGAACTTCGCGAAGCTCGGCATCCGAAATGTAGAAATCCAGGGAACGCGCGTTGTCGAGGAACCGAGCCAGCACCAGCGCATCCTGTGTCAGACCCTGGCGGTGCTCCTGCTCGTATGCCTCGGCCGCAGTCAAGGATGACCCCACAACCTGCCGCACCCGATCCGAGAACCAGCCTTCAAGGCCGATATTCACCGTCAGACCAGCAAAGATCGCCACGGTTACGGTGGGCACCAACGCAAGCAGCGTAAACGCTCCGATCAGCCTCAGGTGTAGGCGGGACCCCGCCGATTTGGCCCGACGTGCTGCGATCAAACGGCCCAGCTGGCTCAGCACCAGGGCGGCGACCACCAGAACGTACACGAGATCGGCAAGCAGGATCAGGCGGAGCGAAGGGGCAGTCGCACCCAGATCGAAAGGACCGATGACCAGATAGGTAGCCAACGCCAATGCAGGCCCCAGCACAACCAGCCCCAAGGTACCGAAATTGCGCAGCTTTCGGGACTTGCGCCACCGATCAAGGGTAATCATCGGCCGGTTCTGTGCCCGGGTTGCCACTGTCTGCCCTCATCCTGATGTGCCGCTCTCGCGACTTACCGCCATATGTCGTGGTCTTTGTCGGGCTCTTGCCCGGATGCCACGGTTGTGTGGCGATATTACATCAGTTTGCGGCGACGTGTCACCTGAATATCGAGATCGGTAATTTTTTTGCGCAGCGTATTCCGGTTGATCCCCAAAAGATCAGCGCATTTCGCCTGGTTTCCGCCCGTGGCCTCGAGCGCGATTTCGATCAGCGGCGCCTCGACCTCGCGCAGGATGCGCTGGTACAGGCCCGGCGGCGGCAGCATGTTTCCGTGCAGGTCGAAATACCGCCGCAGATGGCGCGCGACCGAAGACGACAGCTTTTCGCGCTCGCCCCCGCCCAGCAGAGGCTCGGCCTCGGGCTGGCTGCCCAGAACCGCCTCGACCTCGGCCTTTGTGATCTCGTCGGACCGGCTGGTCAGGCTCAGCCGTCGGATCGCGTTTTCCAGCTGACGCACGTTGCCCGGCCAGGAATAGCGGCGCACCAGTTCGACCGCCTCGGGCCCCAGCCAGCGTTTCACACCGGTTTCGCGCTCGTCCCGCGCCAGAAAATGTTCGGCCAGCAGCGGGATGTCGTCGACGCGCTCGCGCAGGGCGGGCACCTGGATCGTGGCCCCGCACAGGCGGTAATACAGGTCCTGCCGGATCTGGCCGCGCTCCATCGCCTCGGTCAGGTCGGTCTGGCTGGTGGCCATGAAGCGCGGAACGTGATCGCCGGGTGTGTCCATCATCCGCACGATGCGGGCCTGGATTTCGTCGTCCAGATCGCCGATCTCGTCAAACAGAAGGGTTCCGCCGCGCACCCGCGCCATGACGCGCGCGGGGCCTTCGAGGTCTCTCAGATCCGCAGCCGAGGCCGTCACGAACGGCAGCGTGCGCCGGTCCGAGAAATCGTGAATGGCCCGCGCGATCAATGACTTGCCGGTGCCACTCTCGCCCGAGATCAGCACCGACAGATCCGTATTCATCACCCGCGCGACCAGACGGTACAGCGCCTGCATCGCCGGGGTACGGCCGACCAGCGGCAGATCGTCGGGGCGCTCTTCGCTTGGGGTATCCGGCTCGGACCTTGCGCGCTGCTTGCGCTCGAGCGCCCGGGCGGTGCGCTTCATCAGGTCCGGCAGGTCGAACGGCTTGGGCAGATAGTCATAGGCATCCGCCTCGGCCGCCTGGATCGCCGTCATGATCGTGTTCTGGGCCGAGATCACGATCACCGGCAGTCCCGGCCGGTCCTGCGCGATCTTGGGCAGCATTTCCAGCCCGTTGCCATCGGGCATGACGACGTCCGAGATCACCACGTCGCCCTTGCCCTCGCCGACCCAACGCATCAGCGTCGTCAGGGACGAGGTCGCATGCACCTTGCAGCCCGCTCGCGTCAGGGCCTGGGTCAGAACCGTCCGGATCGTTCTGTCATCATCTGCAACCAGTACCGTGCCATCCATCTGGTGTTCTCCTTGATTATTCTTTGTCCTGCCCTGCCTCGCGCGGCGCGCGGCGCAGCGATAACCGGAAGACCGTCCGCCCCGGAACCGACTCGGCCGTAATCCAGCCGTCGTGGTCCGACACGATCTTGCTGACCAGCGCCAGGCCCAGGCCGGTGCCATTTTCCTTGCCAGATACGAACGGGTCGAAAATGTCGTTGCGGATATTTTCCGGCAGGCCGGGGCCATCGTCGATGATCTCGACCTGCAGCGGCAGAGAGTGGCCCGACCCATCACTGCGCCGCAGACGGAAGGAATGTTCGAAATAAGTGCGCAGGCGGATCGTTCCGCCCTCGGGGCCGGCAGCCTCGGAGGCATTCTTGAGCAGGTTCAGAACCACCTGCAACAGCTGATCCGGGTCACCATAGGCCAGAGGCAGCGACGGGTCGTATTCCTCGATGATGGTCATGTCCGCGCCAAAGCCCAGTAGCGCCGAGCGGCGCGCGCGGTCCAGGACATCGTGGATGTTGACGGGCTTGAACTCGGGACGCGAGAGGTTTCCGAACTGCTCGACCTGCTCGAGCAGCTTCACGATCCGGCGACTTTCGGCCACGATAAGATCTGTCAACTCAAGGTCTTGCGGACCGATATTCATGCTCAGCAACTGCGCGGCGCCGGTGATCCCGGCCAGTGGGTTCTTGATTTCATGGGCCAGCATCTCGGCCATGCCGATCGCCGACTGCGCCGCCGATTTGACCGTGTTGCCGCGGGTCATGCGGCTGGCCAGTTCGCGCGGCGAGACGATCATGATCATCGACCCCGGATGCCCCAGCAGTGGCGCAATCTGCAGCGCGCATTGCAGCGGCGCACGATTGCCCGAGCCCACATCCACGTCATTCACGAAAAGTGGCGTACCCTGTTCGCGGGCGCGCGTGAACGCCTCTTCCAACGGCGCGTCCACGGCGATCTGGTCCCAGACCGGGTGCCCGACCACCGATTTGCGTGAGGCGTTCAGGAACCCCTCACCCGAGGAATTGACGTCGGCGATGCGATCCTCGGGGTCGATGATGAAGGCGGGAACCGGCAACGATGCCCAGATGACCTGATCCGAAATCATGCTGCCACCTCGGCATTTTCCGTCACCGCGTCGCCGATCAGTCGCAAAACCTCGGCCGGATCGCGCGCGGTCAGGACAGCGCGGCGCAGCGACGCCGGCGTTCTGGCCTCGTCCATGTACCAGCCCAGATGCTTGCGCGCGACACGCAGCCCCAGTTCGGCGCCATAGAACCCCAGCATCGCCTCGTAATGCGCCCGCACCATGTCGGCCAGATCGTCGCCTTCGGGAACCTCCGGCGCCGGCGTCCCCCACAACTCGTGCGCGATCTGCGCCAGCAGCCACGGCTTGCCCTGCGCGCCACGGCCCACCATGACGCCATCCGCGCCCGACTGCTCCAGCGCCGCCTGCGCGCGCCCGGGGCTGGTGATGTCGCCATTGGCCACGACCGGAATGCTGACGGCATCCTTGACCGCGCGGATCGCGGCCCAATCGGCCTCGCCCTTGTAGAACTGACAGCGCGTGCGCCCGTGGATCGTCACCATCTGAACGCCGGCCTCCTGCGCCCGCCGCGCCACGTCCGGCGCGTTCAGCAGCGTATCGTCCCAGCCCAGCCGGGTCTTGAGCGTCACCGGAACGTCCACCGCGCCCACGACCGCCTCGATCAGGGTGAGGGCATGGTCGGGTGTCTTCAGCAGGGCCGAGCCGGAATAGCCGTTCGTCACCTTCTTGGCCGGGCAGCCCATGTTGATGTCGATCACACGCGCACCCCGGTCGGCGACCTGCCGTGCGGCCTCGGCCATCCAATAGGCGTCGCGCCCGGCCAGTTGTACGGCGGTGTTTTCCACATCCGCTGACAGTTCGGCCCGTTCGCGCACGCCGGGCTTGGCCTGCACCATCTCTTGGCTGGCGACCATCTCGCTGACCACCATCCCGGCGCCGAACCGCATGACGAGGTCGCGAAACGGCCGGTCGGTGATTCCGGCCATCGGCGCCAGCAGAACTGGTGGGGTCAAAGTTTTCTCGGCAATTCGCAGCGTCAACGTGCCTAATCCTTGAGCAATTGCGGTTTTCATATCGAATCCGGCGCGTATGAACAACAAAACCACGGCCTGCAAGCCCGCAAAATCATCACATGCCTAATATTTAATCAGCTTGCCGCGAGTGATTGCCTCTGCTTTCACCGCCGCCTAAACACGGAAGCCAACGAAGGTCGGATATTCAAACATGACAACCGCCGCCATCATCGTCGCCGCCGGGCGCGGCCTGCGCGCCGGAGGGGGCCAGCCCAAGCAGTGGCGCCCCTTGGCCGGGCGGCGTGTGGCCGACTGGACGATCGAGCGGATCAGGGCGCAGGTGCCGCTGGTCGTGCTGGTCCTGTCCCCCGATGACCCCGAGGCCTGGACGGAATTTGCCGACAGCGGCCTGATTCTTGCGCCCGGCGGCACCGACCGGGCCGAATCCGTGCGCAACGGCTTGCAAGCGCTGGCCGATCGCGGCGTCAGCAAGGTTCTGATCCATGACGTGGCCCGGCCCTGTGTCAGCGCGCGGGTCATTGGTGACGTGCTGGCGGCCCTCGACACCCACGCCGCCGCGGCGCCGGGGCTGCCCGTCACCGATGCGCTGTGGACCGGAGAGAACGACCAGGTGACAGGCACCCGAGATCGCGCGGGCCTGTTTGCCGCGCAGACGCCGCAGGGGTTCCGCTATGACGCCATCGTCGCCGCGCATGCGGCGCATCCCGGAGGGGCCGCCGACGATGTCGAGGTTGCCCGGGCCGCCGGACTTGACGTGGCCATCGTGCCGGGCGACGCGGACAATCTTAAAATCACACGGCCCGAGGATTTTGCCCGGGCCGAACGCATATTGAGGTCAGACATGGATGTAAGGCTGGGCAACGGATATGACGTGCACCGGTTCGGGCCGGGCGATCACGTGATCCTGTGCGGCGTCGAGATCCCGCATGATCGGGGGCTTCAGGGCCATTCCGATGCGGATGTGGGCATGCACGCCGTCACCGACGCGATCTATGGCGCGCTGGCGCAGGGCGATATCGGCCAGCACTTCCCCCCGTCCGACCCGCAGTGGAAAGGCGCCGCCAGCGAGATCTTTCTGCGCCATGCGGTGGATCTGGCCACGCGCATGGGCTTTCGCATCTCGAACATCGACTGCACGCTGGCCTGCGAATACCCCAAGATCGGCCCGCACGCAGCGGCGATGCGGCAGAAAATGAGCGAAATCATGGGGCTGGAGGCGGATCGCGTCTCGATCAAGGCCACCACGTCCGAGCGTCTGGGCTTTACCGGCCGCAAGGAAGGCATCGCGGCCCTGGCAACCGCCTGTCTGGTGAAGCCATGACCCTGGCGCGCCTGATCGGAACCGTCGGCGGGGTCGGATATCTACGCCCTGCCCCCGGCACCTGGGGCTCGCTGGCCGCCCTGCCTTTGGCCTTGGCGCTGCACCTGCTGGGCGGCTTCCCGCTGCTGGTCGTCGCAACCGTCGCCGTCTTTGCGGCCGGCACCTGGGCCACGGGCGTCATGACCGCCGGGCAGGACGATCACGACCCTTCGGAGATCGTCATCGACGAGGTCGCGGGCCAGTTCATCGCCATCTGGGCCGTGTCCTATCCGGCCTGGGCGCATGACATCGCGGTCACCGCCCTGTGGCCGGGCTGGGTCGCCGCGTTTTTGCTGTTCCGCCTGTTCGACATCACCAAACCCGGCCCCATCGGCTGGGCCGACCGGCGCGGCGACCCCTTGGGCGTGATGCTAGATGACGTGATCGCGGGCGTGTTCGCGGCCGTGGGCGTTCTGATCCTGGCCGGGATCGCACACGGAGTACTGGGCCTATGACCGTCGCCGAACTGCTCGACCGCGCCAAGGCGCTGAACGTCATGATCGCCACCGCCGAAAGCTGCACGGGCGGCATGGTTGCCGCAGCGATGACCGACATTCCCGGCAGTTCCGCCGTGGTTGACCGAGGCTTCGTCACCTATTCCAACGCCGCCAAGCAGGACATGCTGGGCGTGCGTGCCGAGACCCTGGCGGCCCATGGTGCCGTCTCTGAAGAGGTCGCCCGCGAGATGGCCGAGGGTGCGCTGGCGCATTCTCAGGCGCAGCTTGCGGTCTCGATCACCGGCATCGCGGGGCCCGGCGGGTCCGAGTTCAAACCCGAGGGCCGGGTCTGTTTCGGCCTCGCCGTCACAGGCCGCCCCACCCTGACCGAAACCGTCGAGTTCGGCGCCGCAGGCCGCGCCAATGTCCGACGCGCGGCACGGGATCATGCGCTGAAACTGCTGGAAAACGGGCTTTCCGAACTCGCCTAATTTTTTGGCACTTGCCCGGATACGGCGCGCTTTTTGTCACCACTTGGAGAAAGGACGCCAAAACAGGCACCTTTTTCACACCCTGCCTCTTTTTTCCTCGGCCGCCGTTCGGTTGAACCCACGGCACGTCACTCACACCGCGCCCCTTGGCGCAGCATCAGGAAAGAGGAGAACGGCCCAATGAACGGAGCCGATACCGCCTGGATCATCGTCGCGACGGCGCTGGTCCTGTTCATGACCTTGCCGGGCCTCGCCCTGTTTTATGGCGGGCTGGTGCGCGCCCGCAACGTGCTGAGCGTTTTCATGCACTGTTTCGCGATCGCCTGCTTGATGAGCGTCCTGTGGCTGGTCGCGGGGTATTCGATCGCCTTCGGCGACGGCGGTTCGGGCCTGTGGGGCGGGCTGGGCAAGGCGTTTCTGAACGGCGTCGATGCCGACAGCCTGTCAGGCACCCTGCCCGAGGTGCTGTTCTTTGCCTTCCAGATGACCTTTGCCATCATCACCCCGGCCCTGATCGTCGGCGCCTATGTGGAACGCGTGGGCTTTGGTTTCGTGCTGGTCTTCTCGGGCCTTTGGATGCTGCTGTGCTATGCGCCGGTGGTGCATTGGATCTGGGGCGGCGGCATCCTGACCGATGGCGGCATTCTGGGTGAAATCGGAGTGCGCGACTTTGCCGGTGGCATCGTGGTGCACGAAACCGCCGGTCTGGCCGCTCTGATCATCGCGTGGGTCCTGGGGCCGCGCAAGAACCGCACCACCCCGCCGCACAACCCCGGATACGTCATGATCGGGGCCGCGATGCTGTGGGTCGGCTGGTTCGGCTTCAACGGCGGCTCGCAGCTGGCCGCGGATGGCGGCGCGGCCATGGCGCTGACGGTCACGCATATCTCGGCCGCCACCGCATCGCTCAGCTGGGCGCTGTGGGAGCGGATCAAGTACGGCAAGGCCTCGCTGGTCGGTCTGGTCACCGGGACCATCGCGGGTCTGGCCTCGATCACGCCGGCCTCGGGCTATGTCGATCCGGTTCAGGCGCTGATCATCGGCGCGGTCGCCGGCATCCTGTGCCAGGAGGCGGTGAACGTGGTCCGCAACGTGCTGAACATCGACGATACGCTGGACGTGTTCGCCGTGCATGGCGTGGGAGGCATTTTCGGCACCCTCATGATCGCCGTCTTCGGCCTGGGCGCCTGGACCGCGCAGCTGGGCGGGCTGGTGATCGTGGGTGTCTTTACGTCAGTTGTCACATTTGTGCTGATCAAGGTGGTTGCGCTTGTCACCCCGCTTCGCGTAGACGCCGAGACCGAGACGAACGGACTCGACCTGTCGGTCCACGGCGAACGGGCCTATGACATGAGCAGCTAAGCCCACCTTGGCTGTCTCGACTGCCCATCCGGGCATCAAGCGGACCTCTTGCGAGGTCCGCTTTTCTTTTGGGCCAACCCCTCTCGACATCGGGCCGGTCGGCAGGCTATCAGCCCGCAACGTCATTTCAGTACCGAGGTCCCGCCATGATCCCCAGTTCCTTTCCCGACAGCACGGAAATCGCCCGCCTGACCGCGCGGATGCTGCTGGAGATCGAGGCGGTGCATTTCAACGCGCGCGAGCCGTTCACGCTGGCCAGTGGCCTGCCCAGCCCCACCTATATCGACTGCCGCAAGCTGATCTCGTACCCGCGCATCCGGTCGACCCTGATGGATTTCCTGACGGTCACCGTCATGCGGAATGCCGGCTTCGAAGCCTTCGACAACATCGCCGGCGGTGAAACTGCGGGCATTCCCTTCGCCGCGATGGTGGCCGAGCGCATGGCCCTGCCGATGACCTATGTGCGCAAGAAGCCCAAGGGCTATGGCCGCAACGCCCGGATCGAAGGCGCCATGACCGAAGGCCAGCGCGTGCTGCTGGTCGAGGACCTGACCACCGATGGCGGCTCGAAACTGTCCTTCGTAGACGCGATCCGCGAAACGGGCGCCACCTGCGGACATACGGCGGTGATCTTCTACTATGGCATCTTCCCCGAAACCGAAAAGACGCTGGGCGATCATGGCGTGCAGTTGCACCACCTGTGCACATGGTGGGACGTTCTGGCCGAGGCCAAGGCGCAGGGCACGTTTGACGCAGAAACGCTGGACGGTGTCGAGGCCTTCCTGAACGACCCCCGCGGCTGGCAGGAGGCCAACAAGGTCTGACGCAGGAAAACATGAGGGTGGCCGGGAAAGGCCCGTCGCCACCGCGCGACCTGCCTACAACATGTTGACGCAAGGCCTGTCACTGCGGCAAGATGCTGGGCAGGCAAGATATGCACAGCATATCCCCAAAAACATACAATTTGCCCCGACTCAGCGGGCCAAGCTATGAGCTTCGTCCCATGGGGACATCGAGAGCAGCAATGAACGAGATCAGCAGTATCGAGCAGGCGGCGGCGCAGATTCAGAACGCCGAGACCATGCCGCATTCCATCGAGGCCGAACAGCAGCTTCTGGGCGCGATCCTGACCAACAACGACCTGTATGACCGGGTCGCCTCGATCATCGGGCCCGAGCATTTCTATGACCCGGTCCATGCCCGCATCTACGAGGTCGCCTCGGCGCGCATCGCCAAGAACGCACTGGCCTCGCCGGTGACGCTGAAATCCTTCCTGGCCGACGACGAAGGCCTCAAGGAACTAGGCGGTCCGGCCTATCTGGTCAAGCTGGCCGGCGCCTCGATCAGCGCCTTTGCCGTGCATGACTATGCCCAGATGATCTATGACCTGGCGATCCGGCGCGAGCTGATCCGGCTGGGCCGCGACATCTCGGACAAGGCGGCGCGGGTCGATGTGTCCAGCGAGCCCAAGGAACAGATCGTCGAAGCCGAGCAGAAGCTCTACCAGCTGTCCGAACAGGGGCAGACCGAACAGGGGTTCAAGTCCTTCCTCAAGGCCGTGACCGAGGCGGTGAACGTCACCAACGAAGCCTATCAGCGCGGCGGTGGCATGGCCGGGATCTCGACCGGGCTGGTCGATCTGGACAAGCAGCTGGGCGGATTGCACCCGTCCGACCTGATCATCCTTGCGGGGCGGCCGTCGATGGGGAAAACCTCGCTGGCGACCAACATCGCGTTCAACGTCGCCAAAGCCTACAAGCGGGGCATCCGCGCCGATGGCACCGAAGGGGCGGTCGATGGCGGCGTCGTCGGCTTCTTCTCGCTGGAAATGAGCGCCGAGCAATTGGCGGGGCGGATCCTGGCCGAAGCATCCGAGATTTCCAGCCACAAGATCCGTCAGGGCGACATGACCGAGGACGAGTTCCGCCGTTTCGTCGACGCCGCCAAGGCGCTGGAGGCCTGCCCGCTGTTCATCGACGACACGCCGGCCCTGCCGATCAGCCAGCTGGCGGCGCGGGCGCGGCGGCTCAAGCGGACGCATGGGCTGGACCTGCTGGTCATCGACTATCTGCAGCTGTGCCGCGGCATGTCCGACAACCGGGTGAACGAGATCGCCGAGATCTCGATGGGCATGAAAGCCATCGCCAAGGAACTGAACATTCCCGTCATCGCCCTGTCGCAGCTGTCGCGTCAGGTGGAAAACCGCGACGACAAGCGCCCGCAGTTGTCCGACCTGCGCGAATCCGGCTCGATCGAGCAGGACGCCGACGTGGTGATGTTCGTGTTCCGCGAAGAATACTACAAAGAGCGCGAAAAGCCCGGCGATCACGAGCTGGAAAAGATGGAAGAGTGGAAGCAGGCGATGGAACGCCTGCACGGCAAAGCCGAGGTCATCGTCGGCAAACAGCGCCACGGCCCCATCGGCACGGTCGAGCTGTCCTTCGAGGCGCAGTTCACCCGCTTCGGAAACCTTGTCAAACCTTGGCAGCAGGGTGCGCAGATCGAGGGTTATTGAGCACGCTTCGCTCTTCCCGCCGGTCGCGCCGGGCTTTGTGAACGATCCCAAGCAGTGGCCGGTATTGGCCGGCATATGCGGACAATGCCGGCGCTGTCGGGTCGTGCCGAAAGCCTCATCCGAACCGGCCCCTCCCGGCCGCAAGTCGCTCAATTCACCGAGATTCCGCACATTTACGGTGCATTCCCCCTTGACCTCGTGCCGCGCAATGTCATGAACGGGTCATGAGTACTGCACGTTTGACGATCAACCTCCATGCGCTGGTCAACAACTGGCGGGCGCTGGA
This sequence comes from Ruegeria lacuscaerulensis ITI-1157, assembly GCA_000161775.1. Taxonomy (GTDB): domain Bacteria; phylum Pseudomonadota; class Alphaproteobacteria; order Rhodobacterales; family Rhodobacteraceae; genus Ruegeria; species Ruegeria lacuscaerulensis. Next base: position 2,527,287 of record GG704596.1, on the reverse strand, counting down.
CGCCAAAACCGACGTCGAGACCGGCGCCGTGGTCAAGGCCGACGCCTATGGTCTGGGCGCGGGCCCCGTCGCCAGCGCGCTGGCCGAGGAAGGCGTCCGCAAGTTCTTCGTTGCCGTCACCGAGGAAGGCGCCGCCGTGCGCCGGGCGATCGGCCCCGGTCCTCTGATCTTCGTGTTCTCCGGTCACATGGAAGGCGACGCGGATCTGCTGCGCGATCACGACCTGGTGCCGCTGCTCAACTCGCCCGAACAATTCCAGCGCCACATCCAGGCGCTGCCGGTGCATCCGTTCGGCCTGCAACTGGACACGGGCATGAACCGCCTGGGGCTGGAGCCCGCCGACTGGTCCGCCCTGCGCAACCGGGCCGAGGCGCTGAACCCGGTGCTGGTCATGTCGCACCTGGCCTGCGCCGACGAACCCGACCACCCGATGAACCGCCAGCAGCTCGAGGCGTTTCGGGGCATGACCGAGGGCGTCTCGGCCCCCCGGTCGCTGGCCGCCACCGGCGGCATGTTGCTGGGGCCCGAATACCATTTCGACCTATGCCGCCCGGGAATCGGCCTGTATGGCGGCCTGCCCTTCACCGCGGCCAAGCCGGTCGTCACCGTCGACCTGCCAGTGATCCAGGTGCGCGATCTGGCCGTCGGCGAATCCGTTGGCTATGGCAATACCTGGAAGGCCCGCCGCCCGTCGCGCATCGCCACCGTGGCCGCTGGCTATGCCGACGGTCTGCACCGGGCCATCGGCGGCGGGATCGACGCCTTCGCCGGCAACCTTCCCTGCCCGGTCGTGGGCCGCATCTCGATGGATCTGATCACCATCGACGTGACCGACCTGCCGCACACGCCCGAGCGTCTGCGCATTCTCAACGGCCACCAAACGGTGGACGACCTGGCCGAAGCCGCCGGCACCATCGGGTACGAGATCCTGACCTCGCTGGGCAGTCGCTATTCGCGGGGCTACGTGGAATGAACCCTCTTGCCATGCTTGCTGAACTGGGCCGCGCGGTCCTGAACCTGCTGGCGGCGTTCGGCCGCGTAACGCTGTTTGCATTGGATGCTCTGTCACACATCTTTCGACCGCCGTTCTACCCGCGTGAGCTGGGCATGGCTCTGCTCAACATCGGCTGGCTATCGCTGCCGGTCGTTGGCCTGACGACCATTTTCACCGGCGGTGCCCTGGCGCTGCAGATCTACGCCGGGGGCGCACGTTTCAACGCCGAGGCCGTGGTGCCGCAGATCGTGGCCATCGGCATGGTGCGCGAGCTTGGCCCCGTGATGGTCGGCCTGATGATCGCGGCCCGCGTCACCTCTTCGATCGCGGCCGAGATCGCCACCATGAAAGTGACCGAGCAGATCGACGCGCTGGTCACCCTGTCGACGCACCCGATGAAATACCTGACCGCTCCGCGCGTTCTTGCGGCGCTGATCACGGTGCCCGCGCTGGTCGCGGTGGGCGACATCATCGGCATCGCGGGTGGATATGCCGTCGCAACACAGAACCTTGGCTTCAACCCGGCGGCCTATCTCAAGAATACGGTCGATTTTCTTGAACCGCTCGACATCCTTTCGTCACTGGTCAAGGGTGCAGCCTTTGGCATGATCGCAGCCATCATGGGCTGCTACTTCGGCATGAATTCGGGACGCGGCGCACAAGGCGTAGGCCGCGCCACCAAAAGCTCGGTCGAGGCCGCCGCGGTGCTGATCCTGGCCGCAAACTTCGTTCTGACGGGGGTGTTCTTCTCGCTATGATTCGGATGGAGAACGTACACAAGGCCTTTGGCGACAACCATGTCCTGCGGGGCGTGAACCTCGAGATCCCCAAGGGCACCTCGATGGTCATCATCGGCGGCTCGGGCACCGGAAAATCGGTGGCGCTGAAATGTGTCCTGGGACTGATCAAACCTGACAGCGGCAAGATCTATGTCGATGGCCAGGATGCCGCAACCGGCAACCGTGATGCCTTTCTGGCCAAGTTTGGCATGTTGTTCCAAGGCGGCGCGCTGTTCGACTCGTTGCCCATCTGGCAAAACGTAGCATTCCGATTGCTGCGCGGCCCGTTGAAGCGACCGGCGGATTACGCACGAGAGATCGCCATAGACAAGCTGCGCCGCGTCGGCCTGCGCGCCAATGTGGCCGATCTGTACCCCTCGGAGTTGTCGGGCGGCATGCAGAAACGCGTGGGTCTGGCCCGCGCCATCGCCGCCGACCCCGAGATCATCTTTTTCGACGAACCCACCACGGGTCTGGACCCGATCATGTCGGGCGTCATCAACGACCTGATCCGCGAAATCGTGACCGAGATGGGCGCCACCGCGATGACCATCACCCACGACATGAGCTCCGTGCGCGCGATTGCCGACAACGTGGCGATGCTACATGACGGGGTAATCCAGTGGACCGGTCCGGTCAGCCAACTGGATTCCTCGGGTGATCCTTATGTCGAGCAGTTCATCAGCGGCAGTGCGGAAGGGCCGATTGAGGCGGTGCGGTGATAAGCCCTTCACAGTTGTTTTTACTGTCGCTGCCCGGCGTCTACTTCAATTCTGTACTACTGGTTTGGTTTTTTGTTTTATTCTCTGAACACGGCTTGATCTTCTCGATTGCCCGTTCATTTTCGGTCCTAAAACCACTGTTAAGATGCTTGGTGTACGGTATTATCCCGGGAACAATCATTTCAAACATCGTTGCATTTGCTGGCAAAAACTCCATCTTCCTTGTTAGCGCGCCCGCCTTAGTCGGAGTCGCTATTTCGGCTTGGTTATTGCATAAAGAGGTGCTCTTGCGCTTCCAAAAGAAGAGGAAAGGCAATATCGCGATAGCTCTTGTTTTCCTAGCCATGGCGACGCTAGTGGGATGGGTGAGCCTTGAGTTTGAGACAGCGCGGTAGTCATGACCCTCCGCCTCGCCACCCTCTCGCTGCTGATCCTCTACCCCATCGCGTGGTTCGCCCCGCTGATGCGCGCAGGCCTGCTGCCGATCTTCGGCCTCAGCGAGATCAGCGTCATCACCGGCCTCCAATCCCTGTGGAAATCCGACATCTTCCTCGCGCTGGTCGTCACCGTCTTTGCCCTGTTCGCCCCGTACATAAAAACCATCGGCACCGCGCTTGTCCAATGGGACCTGCTGGACCCGCGTGTCCAACCCGCGCTGAACATCATGGGCAAGCTGGCCATGGCCGATATCTTCCTCATCGCGCTCTACATCACCTTGGCCAAGGGCATCTCCTACGCGACGATCGAGACCGCATGGGGGTTGTACCTGTTCACGGGCTGCATTCTTGCGTCGATCGCACTGGGATACGCTACCGAAGTGAAACTTGGTTCACGAAACCTCCGGACCTGATTGATTGAAAACGCATTTCTGGCTATGATGGCCAGTATTCGAGCAGCCAAGTCATTTTTGTTTCAGGGTTTGACGCGGACCGTCTTGCGCGTTTGATGGATACTCCGCACAGGCCCGGATTTGCCGGTCTCAAAAGGAGTGGGTCTGTCATGGCCGCCCTCCATTCGATTTCAATTCATTTCCAGAACGTATTCCCGCGACTGACGTTTCTCCTGATCTGCGCGCCGCCCTGTTTGCCGTGTCCGCCACCCTGCTTGCCGCCGTGAATGTCGGACCCTGGCTGACGATGCAGGCTGGTTTGGGCGGGCAGGACATCCCGAACGCCGGCATCTACATCCAGATCGACCTGACCGCTCTGGTTCTGATGCTCGCCTTCTATCTGCCCTCCAGCGCGCGCATGATGGCGTCGGAAAACGCGCATCGGACGATCTCGCTGCACATGCAAGACGTAATCGACGCCTACCAGATCGCCCATGCGGCCGACCGCAGCGGCGTATTCGCACTGGCCCCGGAATTCGACGCGGTCAAAGAACGCATGGCTTTCCTCCGCGACCATCCCGACCTGCAATCGCTGGAACCCGGGATCTCGGAAATGGCCGCGCAGATGAGCCAGGTCAGCCACGAACTGGCCGAGACCTATGGCGCGGCCAAAGTCGCGCGGGCGCGGGCGTTCCTGCTACAGCGACAGGAAGAGGTGGAACTGTTTCAGCAACGGATCGAAGACGCGCGGACCATCCAGCACGAGCTGTGCCAGTGGACCCGCGACATCGAGATCGAGGAATCCATCGCCAAGGCGCAACTGGCCCGCCTCCGCGACGAAGTGTTCGAGCTGTTGTCCGAACTCTCGGCTCAACTGCAAACTCCGCCGGACGACAGCGACCCGACAGCCGCAAGCGTCATTGCGATGTCGCCACCCCGCGCCGCGGAATAGGCCTGAACGCCGGGTGCGCCAGCACCCGCCGCGAAGGATACCCCTCCGGGCCTGACGCCGCGGCCGGCCGGACCGGACTGCGTTTCGCAAGGGCTTGAAGAACCGGCCGTCCTCGGGCACCAAAGGCGGCATGGCAAAATCAACTTCCTTTTCTTGCTCGGCCTGTGGCGCCTCACATTCCCGCTGGTCCGGGCGGTGCGATGCTTGCGGCGAGTGGAACACCATCCTACAGGAAACCCCGCTGTCAGCAGGCCCGGCCAAGAAATCGCTGGGCGGCAAACGCGGCCAGGCCGTCACCCTGACGGACCTGTCCACCGAAGAGGCCCCGCCGCCCCGCACAGTCTGCGGTGTCGAGGAACTGGACCGTGTCCTGGGCGGCGGGCTGGTCCCGGCCTCGGCCCTGCTGGTGGGCGGCGATCCGGGCATCGGCAAATCCACCCTGCTGCTGCAGGCCGCCGCGCGCTTTGCCCGGTCGGGGCTGAAAACCATCTATGTCTCGGGCGAGGAAGCCAGCGCGCAGGTCCGCATGCGCGCGCGCCGTCTGGGGCTCGAGGACGCGCCGGTGCAACTGGCCGCCGAAACCAACCTGCGCAACATTCTCACCACGCTCGAAGCCGAAAAACCCGGCCTTGCCATCATCGACTCGATCCAAACCATGTGGGCGGACAATGTCGACAGCGCGCCGGGATCGGTCAGCCAGGTCCGCGCCGCTGCGCACGAGCTGACCAGCTTTGCCAAGCGTCACGGCGTATCCATCATCATGGTCGGTCACGTCACCAAGGAAGGCCAGATCGCCGGCCCCCGCGTGGTCGAACACATGGTCGACACCGTCCTCTATTTCGAGGGCGAGCGCGGCCACCAGTTCCGCATCCTGCGCGCGGTCAAGAACCGATTTGGCCCCGCCGACGAGATCGGCGTGTTCGAGATGACGGGCAAAGGTCTGGCGCAGGTCACCAACCCCTCGGCGCTGTTCCTGTCGGAACGCGGCAAACCCAGCCCCGGCTCGGCCGTCTTTGCCGGGATCGAGGGCACCCGGCCGGTGTTGGTCGAACTGCAGGCGCTGGTCGCGCCCTCGCCCCATTCACAGCCCCGCCGCACGGTCGTCGGCTGGGACGGCGGGCGGCTGGCGATGATCCTCGCCGTGCTCGAGGCGCGCTGCGGCATCCCCTTTGCAGGGCTCGACGTCTATCTGAATGTGGCCGGAGGCATGAAGATCAGCGAACCGGCCGCCGACCTTGCCGTGGCCGCCGCCCTGCTGAGCGCACGCGAGGACACCGCACTGCCCGCCGACACCGTGGTTTTCGGGGAAATCTCGCTGTCCGGGGCACTTAGACCAGCCCCACAGACCGAAAACAGGTTGAAAGAAGCGCAAAAACTTGGTTTCACAGCTGCAATTGCTCCGGCAGGCGGCAAAACCGGCACTGTGGCAGGTCTGACACTCACCCGACCCTCTGATCTGGCCGGGTTTGTTGGCGAAACCTTCGGAGCAGGTTAAGGTCGCGCCCCGAGGGGCAGAAAAACGAACAGGCGAGGGCCATGGAAGGTTTTACAATCATTGACGGGGTCGTTGCCCTGATCGTCGTTCTGTCGGGCATCCTGGCCTATTCGCGCGGCTTCATGCGCGAGGTGATGGCCATCGCCGGATGGGTCGCCGCCGCCGTGCTGGCCTTCATCTTCGCGCCGCACGCGGTGCCGCTGGTCAAGGAGATCCCGGTAGTCGGAGACTTCCTGCGCGACAGCTGCGAATTGTCGGTCATCACCGGCTTCGCCGCCGTGTTCGCCGTGGCCTTGATCGTGGTCAGCATCTTTACTCCGTTGTTTTCGTCGCTGGTACAGCGCTCGGCGTTGGGGGGCCTGGATCAGGCGCTGGGCTCTCTCGGCATCGCGCGCGGCATCTGCTGGTGGCCATCGCTTTCTTTGTCTATGACACCGTGATGACCGGCCAGTCCTACACGATCGTGGATGAAAGCCGCTCGGCCAAGGTGTTCGAGCAATTCAGCGACAAGATCGAAGAGCAAAACCCCGAGGCCGCTCTGGGATGGATCACCACGCAATACGAGGAACTGGTGGCAACCTGCACCGCGGATTCCCAGGGCCAGTAACCCGGACCGACACCACAAAGCCCGGCCTTGGCCGGGCTTATTCATTGTTCCGAAGTCAGGCGAAGCCCTCACCGCCGCAGACCGAACAGCGCGAGGTCTTCACGCCAAAACACCCATTGCATCGGGTGAATTGCAGTCGGCCCAGGTGATCGCGGCCCTTAGGAACCTCTCCCTTGCCGTTGCATATCTGACAGGGCGCCCGCCCCATTCCGCGGCACCGGTGGCACCGTCGTTTGACGTGCTCTTCCTTGTTCTGGCCTGGGCGTCCTTGCCACATTCCGTTTGGCCTCCGGTCAAGTTCTGGGATATCTGCCAGCGCAGAGGGTTCAATCCGTAGTAAGCTCTCGCATCCGTCACCGCATCAAACCAGAAACTCTGCCTGCGGCAAAACGATTTGTGATCCTTTGATGACACGCGCGGGTTTAGGCATTATGTGAGGGCCAACCCGCCACGGAATCGGAGCTGTCAGTCTTGCCAAGCCCGCAGATGCCCCCCGCCCACCCTTTCGATGACGACAAACTCCGCGAGGAATGCGGGATCTTCGGTGTCGTCGGCGTCCAGGATGCCGCAAGTTTCATCGCGTTGGGGCTGCACGCCCTGCAGCACCGCGGGCAAGAGGCCGGAGGGATCGTCACCCACGACCCAGAATTGGGCTTCAATTCCGCCCGCCGATTCGGCTATGTGCGCGACAATTTCACCTCGTCCGACGTGATCGAGAGCCTTCCCGGCCCCATCGGCATCGGCCATGTGCGCTACTCCACGGCCGGCTCCAAGGGCCAGACCGCCATCCGCGACGTTCAACCGTTTTTCGGCGAGTTCGCCATGGGCGGCGCGGCGATTGCCCATAACGGCAACATCACCAACGCCAACGCTCTGCGGCGCGAATTGATCGAGCGCGGCTCGATCTTCCAAAGCTCGTCTGACAGCGAATGCATCATCCATCTGATGGCGCGTTCGCTTCAGCGCAACATCCCCGAACGGATGGAGGACGCGCTGCGCCGGGTCGAGGGTGCCTTCTCGGTGGTCGCCATGACCCGCACCAAGCTGATCGGCGTCCGCGACCCGCTGGGCGTGCGCCCGCTGGTATTGGGCAAGATCGGCGATGGTTGGTGTCTTGCTTCGGAAACCTGCGCGCTGGACATCATCGGCGCCGAATTCCTGCGCGAGATCGAACCCGGCGAGATGGTGGTGATCAATGCCGAAACCGGTGTCGAAAGCCATTTCCCGTTCCGCCGGCAACCCAGCAAGTTCTGTATTTTCGAGCACGTCTATTTCTCACGCCCCGACTCGATTCTGGGCGGGCGCTCGGTCTATGAAACGCGCGAAGCCATCGGACGCGAACTGGCCAAGGAAAGCCCGGTCGAGGCGGATCTGGTCTGCCCGGTGCCCGACAGCGGTACGCCCGCGGCCATCGGATATTCGCTGGAATCGGGCATTCCCTACGCGATGGGGATCATCCGCAACCAATACATGGGCCGCACTTTCATCGAGCCCACCGAGCAGATCCGAAACATGGGCGTGCGGCTGAAGCTGAACGTGAACCGCGCCCTGATCAAGGGCAAGCGGGTGATCCTGGTGGACGACTCGGTGGTGCGCGGCACGACCAGCCGCAAGATCAAGGAGATGATCCTGGATGCCGGCGCGAAAGAGGTGCATTTCCGCATCGCCTCGCCGCCCACCGCCTGGCCCTGTTTCTATGGCGTGGACACGCCGCAGCGCGAAAAGCTGCTGGCCGCCACCATGACCGAGGACGAGATGACCAAGTATCTCGAAGTCGACAGCCTCAAGTTCATCTCACTGGACGGGCTGTACCGGGCCGTTGGCGAATCGCAGGGCCGCAACAAGGACTGCCCGCAATATTGCGATGCGTGTTTCTCGGGCGAATACCCGGTCACGCCGGCGGACATGATTGAAAAAGGGTTCAAGATGCAACCGGCGGCCGAATAAGACCGGGAATCAGGGACTTGTTTCAGGGGCCGCAGGGCCCCTTTTTCATGGACGCACGCGGCATGGCAAAACATGGCCGAAAGCTGCTGCACCGGCTTTTCCTTCCCCTTTGGCTCTGCTAGCCAGCCGGCTGCTCACTCACGCAACCACACGGAGGCCGGGCCACCAATCCGGCCAGTTCACATGGCAAATCCCAAAGTCGACAGCGCGGCCACGCAGAAGGGCGCGCTCAGCAAGAATGGTACGACCGTCCTGGGTGTCTTTGGCCCGCAGAACGACATGCGCGCCCTGATGCGCTCATCGTCAGGACGGGTGAAAGAGGTCAAGACAGGCAGCCGCTTTGGTACGGGCACGATCGTGGCGATCGACAAGGACGGCATCATGCTGCGACAAAGCGGCCGGACCCAGCGCATCGCCATCCCCGGAAGCTGATCCGGGCTTGACGGGCTGCGCGCTTGGGTTCAAACCCCGCGCATGACCGATCAGACCAAAATCGCACTTGTCACCGGCGCGTCACGCGGCCTGGGCGCCGCTCTGGCCGAGGCGCTGGCGCCCGAGTATCACATCGTCGCCGTTGCCCGCACCACCGGCGGGCTGGAAGACCTGGATGACCGCATCAAGGCCAAAGGGGGCGCGGCCACCCTGGCGCCGATGGATATCGCCGACCCCAACGCCATGGCCACGCTGTGCCGCGGTATCCATGACCGCTGGGGCAAGCTGGACCTGTGGCTGCATACGGCCATCCACACCGCACCGCTGACGCCCGCGAATTTCATCGACCCCAAGGATTGGCAGAAATCCGTGGACGTGAATGCCTCGGCAACTTCGGTGCTGATCCCCTATGTCGCGCCCCTGCTGGGTGAAGCTGGACAGGCCGTGTTCTTTGACGACCCCCGCGCGGGCGAGAAGTTCTTTGCCACCTATGGCGCCACCAAGGCCGCGCAGATCGCCATGGCGCGCAGCTGGGCCGCCGAAACGGTGCGCACGGGGCCGAAGGTTCATGTGTTGCAGCCCAGGCCGATGGCCACAGCCCTGCGCGCGCGATTCTTCCCCGGTGAGGACCGGTCGAAGCTGGCCAGCCCCTCGGACGAGGCCGCCCGCCTGCTGTCCATGCTGGGCTGAGACCATTCGGCCAGATCGTCGGGAAAGATGTTGCGGCGCCCATGACGGGCGCCGTTTTCATTCGATGTGAACGCCTTGCCGGCCCGCCAGATCGACAAAGAACTGCCACGCCACCCGGCCCGAACGCGCGCCGCGCGTGGCCTGCCATTCGATCGCCTCGGCCCGCAGCACGTCGGCATCGACGCTGACGCCATAGGCCGCGCAATACCGGTCGATCATCGCAAGGAATTCGTCCTGACTGCAGGGATGGAACCCCAGCCACAACCCGAACCGGTCGGACAGCGAAACCTTTTCCTCGACCGCCTCTGACGGGTTGATCGCGCTCGAGCGTTCGTTCTCGATCATGTCGCGCGGCATCAGGTGGCGGCGGTTCGACGTGGCATAGAAAACCACGTTTTCGGGCCGGCCCTCGATCCCGCCATCCAGCACGGCCTTCAGCGACTTGTAGTGCTGATCGTCATGGCTGAACGACAGGTCGTCGCAGAACAGGATGAACCGGTAAGGTGCGACGCGCAGGTGGTTCAGCAGCCGCGCGACCGAGCCCATGTCCTCGCGCTGAAGTTCAACCAGCTTCAGGTCGGGAAACTCGGGCTGAAGGGTGCCGTGCACCGCCTTGACCAGGCTGGACTTGCCCATGCCACGCGCGCCCCACAGCAGCGCGTTGTTAGCCTTGTACCCGGCGGCGAAGCGGCGCGTGTTGTCCAGCAGCGTATCGCGCGACCGGTTGATGCCCACCAGTAGATCCAGATCGACGCGGTTGACATGGTGCACCGGCTCCAGCCGGTCAGGCGCGACATGCCAGACAAAAGCAGGGGCGGCCGAGAAATCCGGCGCGGCCAGCGGCGCCGGGGCCATGCGTTCCAACGCGTCGGCGATGCGGTTCAGGGCTTGGTCGTCCATGGGTCCTCCGAAGTCTTGCGGCCGATTTCAACCACGTTCACGGGCCGCCAACAAGACCCGCATGAAGAAAGGGCGCACCCGTCAAGGCACGCCCTTCCCCATTTACTGCTCGGGTTTATTTGCCGTCTTCTGCGTCAAACTCATCCATCATCACATCATCGGCGGCTTCTTCATCGTCATAGTAGCCCTCGGCCCGCAGCTGTTCTTCGCGCTTCCGCTCGACCCGAGCCACCAGGAAGATCGAAATCTCGTACAGGCCATAGACCACGACGAACAGGATGATCTGGGTGATCACGTCCGGCGGTGTCACCACTGCGGCCAGAACCAGAATGCCCACCACGGCATATTTGCGCACCGCGCCCAAACCTTCGGCGCTGACCAGGCCGGCCTTGCCCATCAGGGTCAACAGAACCGGAAGCTGGAAGCACAGACCGAAGGCCACGATGAACTTGATCGTCAGGTTCAGATATTCCTGCGCCGAGCCCTGGAAAACCACGCTCAGCGGCGCAGCTCCTTCGGCCACAGCCTCGCCCTCGGCCCCGAATTGCTGGAACCCAAGGAAGAAGTCATAGGCCAGCGGCGTGACCACGTAGAAGGCAAAGCTGGCCCCCAGAAGGAACATGAAAGGTGAGGCCACGAGGAACGGCAGAAAGGCGTTCTTTTCTGACTTGTAGAGCCCCGGCGCAACGAACCGCCACATCTGCAACCCGATATACGGAAAAGCCAGCATGAACCCGCCCAAGAGCGAGACCTTGATCGCCACGAAGAAGCCCTCCTGCGGCGAGATGAAGATCAGGTCACAGTCCTGTCCGCGCTGGGACAGAACATCGCACAGGGGCTGGGTCAGAAAGTTGAAGATCGGCGTCGCCACCGAAAAGCAGATGATCATGCCGATCAAAAAGGCCACGACGCTGTGAATCAGACGCGTGCGCAGCTCGGCCAGATGCTCGATCAGGGGGGCCGAGGTGTCTTCGATCTCGTCGGTCTTGCTCATGTCTTGCCTTCGGTTTTCAGCGCGGCTTCGGCCTCTTCGGCCTTGGCCAGGGCCTCGGCGGCCTCCTTCGCCTTGCGCTCGGCGGCGGCACGGGCGGTGGCAGCCTGGATCTTCTTGGCCTGCTCGGCGCGTTCAGCGGCCAGTTTGCCGGTTTCGCTGTCGGGGTCGAACTTGGTGGGGTCCATGCTCTTGGCCATGTCCTGCGCGGCCTGCTTGACCCCATCCATGGCGCTGCCGACCGGGTTGGTCGCCGCATCCAGGCCCCTTTTGATGTCATTGACGCCGGCCTGGTCCGCGGCCTCGTTCATGGCGCTGGAAAACTCGCGCGCCATGCCGCGGGCCTTGCCGATGAACCGCCCGACATTGCGGAACAGCACCGGCAGGTCCTTCGGCCCCACCACGATCAGGGCAACGATTCCGATGACCAGCAGCTCGGTCCAGCCCAGATCAAACATGGGCGATCAGACCTTGTCCTTGTCGGTTTCGGGCGTGACGTCCTTGGCCAGCTCGGAGACATCCTGCTCGATCTCTTCCGAGCCTTCCTTGACGCCTTTCTTGAACGCGGTGATGCCCTTGCCCACTTCACCCATCAACGAGCTGATCTTGCCGCGGCCAAACAGCACCAGCACCACGACGGCAATCAGCAGCAGACCGGGAAGGCCGATATTGTTGAGCATGTTTCTTCTCCTTCTACGTCGGCGCAGCGCGCCGGAAATGTGATCTGGGGACGTGTCTACGCCCACCGGGCCGTCGAAAAAAGTGACGCAAGTCAAATCCGCGTTCAAATTTGGACGGATCACGTTGTTTTTGCGCGCTGGCAATTTTCAACTGACAGGTTTATGTCAGTTGCAGGCGGCTAGGAACAGGGCATCGAAACCTGGTCAACGGAGACTCACATGACCCATGTTGCTGAAATCGTCACCTTCACCCTCGCCGATGGCACCACGCCGGAAGAGTTCGTCAGGCTCAGCCGGACGACCGAGGCCTTCGTGCGCGCGGCCCCCGGCTTTGCCCACCGACAGTTGAGCCAGGGCGAGGATGGCCGCTGGACCGATTATGTCATCTGGACCGACATGAAGGCCGCACAGAACGCCGCCGCGCAGTTCCCACAGCAGGATTTTGCCGCAGGTCTGATGGCAGCCATCGACCCCGCCAGTATCCAGATGCGTCACGAGAAAGTGCTATGGAACATGACCGCCTGATCGCGGTCCGGACGGCGTGTCATGCGCCGCACTGACCGCCTGTTCGACATCATCCAGATCCTGCGCGACGGCAAACTGCACCGCGCGCAGGACATCGCGGACCGGCTCGAGGTTTCGGTCCGCACCATCTATCGCGACATGGACACGCTGGTGGCGTCGGGCGTCCCGGTCGAGGGCGAACGCGGCGTGGGGTACATGGTGCGCGAGCAGATCACCCTGCCCCCGCTGAACCTCACCCCGGCCGAGCTTGAGGCGCTGAACCTCGGCATGGCGATCGTGGCCGAGGCCGCCGACCCCGACCTGAAGGCCGCCGCGGACTCGCTGGCCGCCAAGATCGACGCGGTGCTGCCTACCCAGGTTGTGGCCGAGGCCGATGCCTGGAAATTCGCCGTCTACCCCTTTGCCGATGCAGCGCGCGGGCTGGCGCATATGGCGCCGATCCGGGCGGCCATCAAATCGCGCCAGAAACTGCGGCTGACCTACCGGCGCATCGACGGAACCCTGACCGAACGCACGATCCGCCCCCTGCACATGGAATACTGGGGTCGGGTCTGGACCCTGACCGCCTGGTGCGAGCTGCGCGACGCCTTCCGCGTGTTCCGCATCGACCTGATCGAAAGCGTCACGCCCCTGCCCGAGATCTTTGCCGACGAGCCCGGCAAGCGGCTGGCCGATTACGACCCGACAGCCTGAGACCCGCCAGCCCTTTAAGATCGCGCGGAATTTTCAGCGCAGATAGGTTTCCGGATCGACCGACTCGAAGCCTTCGCGCACCTCGAAATGCACATAGGCGTTCTCGCCCCCGCGCAGCTTGGCAATGCTCTGGCCACGCTTGACCCGGTCGCCCTTCTTGACCGAGATCCCCTCGACATTCGCATAGACCGTCAGCAGGTCGTTGCTGTGCTTGACCACGATGATCGGGATCTGATCGGCATCGGCCGTGATCGCGGCCACGGTTCCGGCCTCGGCGGCCTTGACCGGTGTGCCGGGGCTGCCGGCAATGTCGATCCCCTCGTTCTTGCCCTTGGCATAGGGCCGGATGATCTTGCCTGTGACCGGCATTGCCAGGGCCGAAGCGCTGGTCTGGGTCGGCGCCTCGGCGGTCACGTCCGGCGCCGGGGCCGGCGGTGCGATTTTTTCATCCGGCAGGGGCTGCGTGGCGCTGGGCGGCGTGGGCGTCGGCGACCCCTGCCCTGGTCCGGCCACCGCCGTTGCCGCAGGCGCAGCTGCCGCTTTCCGCGGGGCCCTCTGATCCTTGACCGGGATCAGCAGATATTGCCCTTCGCGCACGGTGAAATCCGGCCCCAGCCCGTTCCATTCGGCCAACGCGTCGACCGGCACCTGATACAGGCGGGAAATCGTGTAAGCCGTTTCGCCGCGCTTGACCTTGTGCCGCACCGGCTCGGGTCCCGAAGCTACCGCGGCAGGTGCCGGTTTGGCCGGCTCAAGCGTCGTGGTCCGGACCGTTCCGGCATCCGGCGCCTGATCTATGGCCGTCGTGGCGATCGAGGCGATGTCCACGTTGCCAGCACCGGCCCCGACCGACCGGGGCAAGGCCAGAACCTCGCCCTCGCGCAGTTGGTCGCTGGGCAGCAATCCGTTGAACCGGGCCAGTTCGGCCTCGGGCAAGCCGACCCGCGCTGCAATCGCGCCGACCGTATCTCCCGGCCGGGCGACCGCGACCTGATAGTTGGGATAGGTGATTACACCGCGCGCATCCGGTACCGGACGGTCTGCGGTGGCCGACAAGGCGGCTGGCGTGGTCGAAAATCCGCCGACCTGCCCCCGCAGGTCGTAATCCAGAGGCCCTTCGCACCCGGCAAGCAACGCAACGGTGGCAATAACCGACGCATTTCGACCCAAGACTGACCTGGAAACTGCTCTCATGTCTCTGTCCTCAACACCTGCCCCTTATGACCGGGGTTCCGGCGCCCATTGCTGTGGCACTACGCCTCGTCCTTCCCAAGCCCTTCCAACAAAGGCACGAACCGAACGGGCAACAATTCGTCATACTCAAATCCGGTCTCGGTTCTGGTGACCCGGATCAAGGTCTGCACCGCGTCCGACTGCCCAACGGGCAACACCATGATACCGCCGATTTTCAGTTGCGCCAAGAGCGGTCCGGGCGGGTCCTCGGCGGCGGCGGTCACGATGATCCGGTCAAAGGGGGCCTGTTCGGGCAATCCGAAGGACCCGTCCGAATGCATCGCGGTGATGTTGGTCAGGCCCAACTCGCGAAACAGCTCTCCGGTTTCGCGCACCAGGCGCTTGTGGCGCTCGACCGTGTAGACCCGGCGCGCCAGCTTGGCCAGAACCGCCGCCTGATAGCCCGACCCGGTACCGACCTCCAAAACCTTGTCGCGCGGCGTGACCTGCAGCGCCTGCGTCATCAGCCCAACGACCGAGGGCTGGCTGATCGTCTGACCGCAGGCAATCGGCAGCGGCGTGTCCTCATAGGCGCGTTCGGCGAACAGGCCGCGCACGAACCTGCCGCGGTCGATCTGCTCCATCGCGTCCAGAACGCGCGCGTCCGTAACCCCGCGCGAGCGCAGGGCGAACAGGAACTGCATCTTGGTTTGCGGATCCAGTCCAGTCATTCGATCGTCTTCAATGCGTCAAGCGCGTCATGCGCCGTCAGGTCGGCCCGCATCGGCGTGACCGAGATGTAACCTTCGAGATTGGCCGCCGCGTCGGTTCCGGGCGCGGTGGGGTTGTGCTGATAGCCGCCCTTGATCCACAGGAACCGCCGCCCCGAGGGCGAGGTGTGCGGCTCGACCGAGAAATGCGTGTCGCGCCGAAAGCCTTGGCGCACGACGCGAGTGCCCAGCACCTCGTCGGCGGGAACGGGCGGGAAATTCACGTTGTAGAACAGCCGATAGTCATCCCGCTCGGGGGGTGTGGCCGCAAGGATGCGCCGCACCAGGTCGGTGCCGTGGCGCGCTGCGGCCTGGAACGGATCTTCAAGCCCCAGATTGCGCGGCCCGAAATACTGCGACAGGGCAATCGCGGGTATCCCCTGCAGGGCGGCCTCCATCGCGCCGCCGATGGTGCCGGAATACAATGTGTTCTCGGCCGAATTGTTGCCCCGGTTCACCCCGGACAGAACCAGATCGGGCCGAGCGTCCTTCATCACCTCGTGCAGCCCGGCCAACACGCAATCGGCCGGAGACCCCTCGGCCGCAAACCGGCGCTCGCCCAGCTTGGCGATCATCATCGGATGGGTGTAGCTGATGCAATGACCCACCCCCGACTGTTCGAAGGCGGGGGCCACGACCCAGACCTCGCCCTCGGGCCCGGCCAGATCCGCCGCGATCGCCTCGAGCGTCATCAGCCCCGGCGCGTTGATCCCGTCATCATTCGTCAGAAGTATGCGCATCTGCCTGCTGTGCTCCCGCGTTTGGCCCTTGATAGACGCAGCCACCGAATGCAGCAAGCGACGCCCCGGCCCTTTCTGCGGCATTCGCGCACCACTTGCGGTGAAATCGACGGCGCAGGGCGGTCAGGCCGGAAAAACGAAACACTTGTCGCGGCGGATGGTCAACCACATCACCCGGCCCGGATGAGGCACGAACACGTTGGGCACGGTGACCTTCAGGATCGAGCCGTCATAGTCCATGCGAAACTCGATCAGGCTTTCATTGCCCAGGAACCGCGCCCGCTCGACCACGCCGCGGGCCGGCACACCATCGGTGGCGGTGGGCAGCGGCCCCTTGCCGTTGCGGTCGAAATCCAGCCGCACATGCTGCGGGCGGAACACGATCTCGACATCGGTGCCGTCGGGGATGCCCGGCGCCAGGAACTGGCCGAACGGCGTTTCCGCCAGCGCCCCATTCACCTGCGACCGCAACACGTTGACATCGCTGAAAAACGCCACCGCCGCCTTGTCGACCGGTCGGGTATACACGTTGTAGGGCGCGCCCTGCTGCACGATCCTGCCGCGCCGCATCAGCGCGATCTCGTCCGCCATGCGCATCGCCTCTTCGGGCTCGTGCGTGACCAGCAGCACGGCGGCGTCCTCTTCCTTGAGGATGGCCAGCGTCTCGTCGCGGATGCCGTCCCTCAGACGGTTGTCGAGGCCCGAAAACGGCTCGTCCATCAGCATGATCCGCGGCCGCGGCGCCAGCGCACGGGCCAGCGCGACCCGCTGTTGCTCGCCGCCCGACAGCTGATGCGGAAAACCGTCGATATAGCGCAGCAGGTCCACCTTGCCCAACAGTTCCTCGACGCGGGCGCGTTTCTCGTCCTTGCTGCCCTTCAGGCCAAAGGCCACGTTGTCGGCCACGCTCAGATGTGGGAACAGGGCGAAGTCCTGGAACATCAGCCCGATCTCGCGCCGTTCGGGCGGCACCCGGAACACGGTGTCGCAGACCAGCTTGCCGTCGACATAGATCTCGCCCGAGTCCTGCATCTCGACCCCGGCGATCGCCCGCAGAGTCGTGGATTTGCCGCAGCCTGACGGGCCCAGCAGACAGGTCACCTGGCCCGCCTGAACGGTCAGCGAGACATCATCGACCACCGTGTGCCCGCCGAACCGGCAGACCAGATTGCGGATTTCCAATCGCGGAGGAGCTGTGTTGATTGCCACCGACGGACCCCAGTTGCCTTTTCCCGATCAAATTCATCGGGCTTGCGCCGGGATAACAACCCCGCCCATCGGGCGCAAGAGAAGCCTAGGCCAGCAGCTCGAACGGCACGCCCGCGCGGACCTTGCCGTTAATCTGAATCTCAAGCCTGTGCGGCCCCGGCACCAATCGAAACGTCGTGGCGTCGCCCTTGAGTTTGTGACGCTTGCTCAGCCGCAGGCAGCCATCTGACAGATTGGCCTGCTTGAGCTTGTGAACCTTGGGTGAGATTTTCCCGCCAGGTCGCTGAAAATGCACGATATAGTCGATCAGGATCGGTTGATCTTCAGGGCCGGAAACCGACACGGCGAACTCCAGAACCCCGCCGATGCGGGCGTCGCCGATCACCGCAACGTCCACCTCCAGCGGTGCGTCGGGATCATAACCCAGCAGCGCCATCGCCCCGCCATGGCCGGACTTCACCAGCCCACGCAGCGCATGTGCGGTGATCCACCGCATCTCGTCTCTGTCTTGCGCGCCCGAGGCATGCCACGCCTTCAGGCGGTTCAGCGCCAGGTCAGGGTCTCTCTTGGTGATGTCGTTGAGATGGTTCGCCACCGACCGCGTGACATAGCGCGTCGGATCCGCGTGCAACCGATCCAGCAGCGGCAGCGGGTCCGACAGGTCCAGCCCGACTGCCTGCCCCCACGGCAGCCGCGGGCGCGTGCCTTCCGAGACCAGCCGCCGGACGTGATAGCTGGAATGCCCGCACCAATCCCGCATCCGGTCCAGCACCAGATCGGGATGGCTGTTCAGAAAGGGCCGGATCGCCCATTCCATCGAAAACCGCTGGGTCAGCTCCGCAAGGACATCCAGCGCCATTTCGGGATGGTCCGCGCCGACCTGCGCCACCCAGTCACCCAACGGAGCAAAGATGAAGTCACCGAAATCGTCATCGCTCAGGGACGGGTCCAGAGGCGGCGGCAAGGCCCGCAGGATCACCGGGGCCACGTCGGGCAGCGCGCCGGGAAAGGCCGCCTGCAAACAATCGGCAATCCACGCGATCCGCTGCTTCAGCTCCAGCTCCGGCAGGCGCGACATGACCCGCGCATGGAATGCGTCGCCGTCAAATCCGGCGTCAGCCTGCGTAAACAAGCCGGCCAGGTAACGGGTCTTTTCCGCGTTGAACAGCTGATCCTTCAGCGAAAACCCCTGCGCCACGGTCACATCGTCAGGTTGGTCGCGCCGCCATCCAGCAGGATGTTCTGCCCCACGATGAACCCTGCATGTTGCGAGCACAGAAACGCGCAGGTCGCGCCGAATTCCTGCCGCGTGCCATAGCGCCGCGCCGGGATCGTGGCCGCGCGTTCGGCCCGTGCCTCGTCCAGCGAGATTCCCTTTTGCGCCGAAACCCCGGCATCCAGCGAGTCCGCCCGGTCGGTGGCGTGAATGCCCGGCAAAAGGTTGTTAATGGTCACGCCGTATGGCGCCACCTGCCGCGCGGTTCCGGCCACATAGCCGGTCAGCCCCGTGCGCGCCGCGTTCGACAGGCCCAGCACCGCGATGGGCGCCCGCACCGATTGCGAGGTGATGTTCACCACCCGGCCCCAACCCTTGTCCATCATCGACGGCAACAGCGCCTTCATGAAGGCGATCGGCGTCAGCATGTTGGCATCCAGCGCCTTGATGAAATCCTCGCGGTCCCAGTCAGACCACAGGCCCGGCGGCGGGCCACCGGCGTTTGTCACAAGGATATCAACGCCCTGCGCGGCCTCGATCACCTGCGCTTGGCCGTCAGGCGTGGTCACGTCGCAGGCCACGGTCTGCACCTCGACGCCATGTTCGGCGCGCAACCGGTCGGCCTGCGCCTCCAGCGCATCGGAACCACGCGCGTTCATCACCAGATCGACGCCCTCGGCCGCCAAAGCCTCGGCACAGCCCAAGCCCAAACCCTTGCTGCTGGCACAAACCAGAGCGCGTTTTCCTTTGATTCCCAGATCCATCTGATCCCCCCTGTCTGTTGTTGCCCGCATGTCTAGCACCGGCTAGACAGGGAAGACCAGATTGGCGGCGGCAAATCAGTAGAAGAACTCTTCGCGCACGATCTTGCCATCCGCCACATGATAGACGCCGACCTCTTTCATATCAAAGGTTTCGCCGCTGTCCTTCACCTTGCCCTGAACCTCGAAGATCACGGCAAAGCGATCCTCGCCATGCAGGAACGGGTCGCTGACTGACGCGCCGGACACCTCGTGCGCGCCTTCCCACCACGCATGCTTGCCGCGAATGCCCTCGATCCCGTGGGTTTCGCGGCCCATGCCCTGCATGTCCATCGCCTCGACCGAGACCGCGTCGGGCGCATACAGCTTTTCCAGATTCTCCTTGGCGCGGTCCTCGCGGCAGCCGGCCACCAGTTCCTGGGCGATTTCTTTCAAATTCATTGGTCCACTCCATTATTTGTTCACTATATGTTCCTTGTGGCACACCCACCCGATTCGAACCACCCCCTTTGTCTTGCTTCGGCAGGGTTCCCCGCCTATACGCGCCTTCATGCTTGATACCGCCTCGAACCAACCCACCCTGCCGCCCGAGATCGCCCGGCGCCGGACCTTTGCCATCATCTCGCACCCGGATGCGGGCAAGACGACCCTGACCGAAAAGTTCCTTCTGTATGGCGGCGCCATCCAGATGGCCGGACAGGTGCGCGCCAAGGGCGAGGCACGGCGCACGCGCTCGGACTTCATGCAGATGGAAAAGGACCGGGGCATTTCGGTCTCGGCTTCGGCCATGTCGTTTGACTATGGCCCCTACCGGTTCAACCTGGTCGATACGCCCGGCCACTCGGACTTTTCCGAAGACACCTATCGCACGCTGACCGCCGTTGACGCCGCGGTCATGGTGATCGACGGGGCCAAGGGCGTGGAAAGCCAGACGCAGAAGCTGTTCGAGGTCTGCCGCCTGCGTGACCTGCCGATCCTGACCTTCTGCAACAAGATGGACCGCGAAAGCCGCGATACGTTCGAGATCATCGACGAGATCCAGGAAATGCTGGCCATCGACGTGACCCCGGCCAGCTGGCCCATCGGCGTAGGGCGCGATTTCATCGGCTGCTACGACATGCTGCGCGACCGGCTGGAGTTGATGGACCGCGCCGACCGCAACAAGGTGGCCGAAAGCATCGAGATCAACGGGCTGGACGACCCCAAACTGGCCGAGCATGTGCCCGCCGAACTGCTGGACAAGCTGCTGGAAGAGGTCGAGATGGCGCGCGAATTGCTGCCCGCGCTGGATCCGCAGGCGGTGCTTGAAGGCCACATGACCCCGATCTGGTTCGGCTCAGCCATCAACTCGTTCGGCGTCAAGGAACTGATGGAAGGCATCGGTGCCTATGGACCGCAGCCGCAGGTACAATCGGCCGAACCGCGCCAGATTTCGCCGGACGAGAAAAAGGTGGCAGGCTTTGTCTTCAAGGTGCAGGCCAACATGGACCCCAAGCACCGCGACCGGGTGGCCTTTGTCCGCATGGCCAGCGGCCATTTCAAGCGCGGCATGAAGCTGACCCATGTGCGCAGCAAGAAGCCCATGGCGATCACGAACCCGGTTCTGTTTCTGGCCTCTGACCGGGAACTGGCCGACGAGGCATGGGCCGGCGATATCATCGGCATCCCCAACCACGGCCAGCTGCGCATCGGCGACACTCTGACCGAGGGCGAGGCGATCCGCGTGACCGGCATCCCGTCCTTCGCGCCCGAGCTGTTGCAGGGCGTGCGCGCGGGCGATCCGATGAAGGCCAAGCACCTGGAAAAGGCGCTGATGCAGTTTGCCGAGGAAGGTGCGGCCAAGGTGTTCAAACCCTCAATCGGCTCGGGCTTTATCGTCGGCGTGGTGGGCGCGCTGCAATTCGAGGTGCTGGCCAGCCGGATCGAGCTGGAATACGGCCTGCCGGTGCGGTTCGAGGCCTCGCAATTCACCAGTGCGCGCTGGGTGTCGGGCGACAAGGCCGAGATCGAGAGGTTCGTCAACGCCAACAAGCAGCACATCGCCCATGACCATGATGGCGACATCGTCTATCTGACCCGGCTTCAGTGGGACATCGACCGCGTGGTGCGCGACTATCCCAAACTGTCCTTGACCGCGACCAAGGAGATGATGACGTAATATCAACGGGTTTGTGATCCGGCTCGGACCGGATTGGGCGGTACGCTGCCGTCGGACAAAACGCGGAGGATGCGGCATGAACAGGCTTCTGGGCACGGTTGGGCGGGCACTGTCGCGGTTTATCGAAAAGCCGCTGAAAGGGTATCAGAGCTTTTCGACCACCACGCCCGAGCGCCTGCGCCGCACCCTGCGGCCCTGCGACGTGCTGCTGGTCGAGGGCAACAGCCGGGTCGCCTCGGCGATCAAATATCTTACCAACTCGACCTGGTCGCATGTGGCCTTCTACGCCGGGGGCGACGACCCCGACACCCAGATGATCGAGGCCGACCTGCAGGAAGGCGTGCGCGCGGTTCCGGTTTCACATTTCGCCCATCTCAACACCCGCATCTGCCGCCCCATCGGCCTGACCCCGGAAGACGAGGCGCAGATCATCGCCTTCATGCGCGGCAGCATCGGCAAGACCTATGACCTGAAGAACATCTTCGACCTGCTGCGGTATCTGCTGCCGAATCCGCCGGTTCCGGCCCGTTTTCGCCGCAAGATGCTGGAACTGGGCTCGGGCGACCCGACCCGCGCCATCTGCTCGACCCTGATCGCCGAGGCGTTCCAGAGCGTGCGATATCCGATCCTGCCCATCCTGACCGAGGACTGCGACGCCGAACAGGTGCGCGAGATCCTCAGCATCCGGCACCATTCGCTGTTCGCCCCGCGTGATTTCGACCTGTCGCCCTATTTCCGCATCGTGAAACCGACGATCGAATACGGATTCGACTATCGCACCCTGACCTGGGCCGACCGGTCATCGGGCACCGACGCCCTGCCCGGCGCACACGACCGCGGCCCGGCGACATGACCGCACCTGTGGACATGCCTGATCCCCGTCCCGCGCCGCGTTGGGGAATCGTGTCGATGGTGCGCGGGTCCACCCGCGATATCCTCAGCTTCGTCGCCTATCACCTGGATCTGGGGGCGGACCACATCTACATCTTTCTGGATGAACATGACCGCCGCGCCTTTCGCACCCTGCGCCGCCATCCGCAGGTCAGCGTTCGATCCTGCGACGATGCTTTCTGGGAAAGGCGCAAACGCGAAAAGCCGCCCAGGCATCAGGTCCGCCAGACCGTTCATGCCACCTACACCTACAACCACACCGACCTGGACTGGCTGGCCCATATCGACCTTGACGAATTCCTGTGGCCGCATGCGCCGATCCGGGACCTTCTGCGCGAAATCCCCGACGAGGTGCATGCGGTTCGCATGCGCCCGATCGAGGCGCTCTCGGTCGGACAGGATCTGTACAAGGCCTTCATCCCCCCCGGCCCCGAACGCGAAAGGCTGGTCGAAACGATCTATCCCACCTACGGGCCCTTCGTGCTGGGAGGGTTTCTCAGCCATGTCCAGGGCAAGCTGTTCGTGCGCACTGGGCTGAAAAACCTGAATTTCCGCATCCACAACCTGTTTCAGAACAAGGAAATTCTGCCCTGCAAGACCGAGCTGCCCCAAATCGAGCTCTGCCACCGCCACGCGCCGGACTGGGACCACTGGCTGGCGCATTACCGTTTCCGGCTCGAACGCGGCTCGTATCAGCCGGGAATGACGCCGAATGTCAGCCGCGACCAGGGCGGGCTGAACATGAACGAACTGCTCAACTGGATCGAATCCGAAGGTGGCGAAGCCGGCCTGCGCGCCTTCTTCGACGAACTCAGCGGTGCCGACCCGCAGGTACGCGCCAGGCTGGAGGACCTGGGCATGATCCGGCACCGGCCGCTGAACCTCGAGGCCAAGCTGCAGAAACACTTTCCCGGAAGCTGCTGAATTGTTGCAGCAAATCCCGAAACCTTCTTGATCCGGCAACATCAGGCCGACTTCATTTGACCCTGCCACACCTTTTTGTTATGTCCGCATCCAAGCCGCAACGCGCATGGTGCGCATGGCCATCCGGGCCCGGCATTTTTTCTTACGCGCGGGCCATGTAAGTGTCCGCATGAACCGGACATACATGACGAAATTCACCGATCTGAATCTGAACCCCAAGGTCCTCAAAGCTATTGAGGAAGCCGGCTACGAAACCCCGACCCCGATCCAGGAAGGCGCCATCCCGCCGGCCCTGGAGGGGCGTGACGTTCTGGGCATCGCCCAGACCGGCACCGGCAAGACTGCCAGTTTCGTGCTGCCCATGATCACCCTTTTGGCGCGTGGCCGTGCCAGGGCGCGGATGCCGCGCAGCCTGGTGCTGTGCCCGACGCGGGAACTGGCGGCACAGGTGGCAGAAAACTTCGACACCTACACCAAGCATCTGAAGCTGACCAAAGCGCTGCTGATCGGCGGCGTCAGCTTCAAGGAACAGGATGCTCTGATCGACCGCGGCGTCGACGTGTTGATCGCCACACCCGGCCGTCTGCTGGACCATTTCGAACGCGGCAAGCTGCTGCTGACCGGCGTGCAGATCATGGTCGTGGACGAAGCCGACCGGATGCTGGACATGGGATTCATTCCCGATATCGAGCGCATCTTCTCTCTGACGCCCTTTACCCGGCAGACGCTGTTCTTCTCGGCCACCATGGCCCCCGAGATCGAGCGGATCACCGACACGTTCCTGTCGGCCCCGGCCCGGATCGAAGTGGCCCGTCAGGCCACCGCGTCCGAGACCATCGAACAGGGCGTGGTGATGATCAAGGGCGGTCGCCGTGACCGGGAAGGTAGCACCAAGCGCAAGGTCCTGCGCGCGCTGATCGATGCCGAAGGCGACAAATGCACCAACGCCATCATCTTCTGCAACCGCAAGACCGACGTTGATATCACCGCGAAATCTCTCAAGAAATACGGCTATGACGCGGCCGCGATCCACGGCGATCTGGACCAGTCCGTGCGCACCAGGACCCTTGAGGGCTTCCGCGAAGGGTCGCTGCGGTTCCTTGTGGCGTCCGATGTCGCCGCGCGGGGACTGGACGTTCCGTCGGTCAGCCATGTGTTCAATTTCGACGTGCCCAGCCACCCCGAGGATTACGTGCACCGCATCGGCCGCACTGGCCGTGCCGGACGCGAAGGCAAGGCCATCACCCTGTGCACCGCCCGCGATGAAAAGGCGCTGGAAGCGATAGAAAAGCTGATCCAGAAGGAAATCCCACGTCTGGACAACCCGGTTGAGGCCGAACCGGCCGAGGCCGAGGACAAGAAGCCCGAAAAGAAATCGCGCGCATCCACCCGCAAGGACGAGCGCGAGTCCGAGGCCAAGGACACCAGGAAGGACCAGCCCATCAAGGACGCGACACCCGAGGAAGCGGCGACCAAGGACAAACCGGCACGGGAAAAAGGCCAACGCGGCAAGGGCCGCGGCCGTCGGGATGGTGGCGGATCGGCCGTCGTGGGCATGGGTGATCACCTGCCCAGCTTCATCGCACTCAGCTTTGACGAACGCCGCGCGGGCTGACCCGCCTGCATGTCAAAAAACTCAGAAGGCGCACGGACCTCCGCGCGCCTTTTTGCATCTCAGATCGCGGCGACCAAGATCAGGATCGAGAGGCCCAGCAGCACCATCCCCATAATCTCGCGCCGCGTCATCGTCTCGCGGAAGACCAGGACCGAGGCCATGAGGCTGAAAATCAGCTCCACCTGCCCCAGCGCCTTGACGTAGGCCGCGTTCTGCAGGCTGAAGGCCCAGAACCAGCAGAACGACCCGCCCAGGCTGGTCAGCCCGACGAAAATGCCGGTGCGCCGCGTGTCCCACACCGCGCGCAGCTCGGCCCGGTCTCGCCAAACCAGCCACAGCGCCATCGATAGGAACTGGATCGAGACCACGACCGCCAGCGTCACCAGCGCCCGGAACCAGGCCTCACCATCGCCCAGTTGCAGCGACGCGCCGCGATAGCTGACCGCGGAAAAGGCGAACAAGACGCCCGATCCCAACCCCAGTTGCGACGCGCGGTTGGTCAGGTGTCGCCACCACGCCCCACTGCCTCCCGGTGTCTTCGACAAAAGCAGAACAGCCAGCAGCCCCAGCAGGATGGCCGCGAACGCACCGGTTGAAACCCGATCGCCCAGCACGACGAAACCGACGATGGCGGTCTGGATCACCTCGGTTTTCTTGAAGGTGATGCCGACGGCAAAGTTGCGCTGTTTGAACAGCGCCACGACGCAGATCGTGGCAAGGATCTGGGACAGCCCGCCGATCGCGGCATAGAGCCAGAACAGAGGCGGCAGCGCAGGCAACGGCAGACCGCTGAGCCGCATCGCCCCCACCAGACCCAACAACACCAGAGGCATCGAGTAGGCAAAGCGCGCAAAGGTCGCGCCGGTCGCCGACAGCTTCACGCTGCTCAGCGATTTCTGCAGCATGAAGCGCACCGTCTGAAAGGTGGCGGCGGCCAAGGTTACGGGAATCCACAAACTCATGGATCCCCTTCTGTCGTCAAATCAGGGTTTTGGCCAGAGCGGATGTGCCACCGGATCCTTGGCACGCCAGAAATACTGCCGGAAAACCTGCCCGTACGAGCGATAGACATAGGCCTCGTTGCAGGCCAGATAGCGCTCTTTTCCACGGCGATAGAGCGCGGGCAGCCGATACCATGGCGCCGCCGGATTCATGTGATGAACGACGTGCAGGTTGTTGTTCAGAAACAGAAAGGCAAGCGGCCCGCGGTCTTCGACGATCACCGTGCGGGCACGGGAGTTCTCGTGCGCGCGGTGTTCCAGAAAGGTGCGGATCTTGACCAGCGCCAGCCCCAGATAGGCCGCCAGGACAAAGGCCCAGACCGGCATCGCCGATTGCGCAACGATCCACAGAACCACTGCCACACCCGGCAGATGCAAGGCCCAGGCCAGCCAGATGTCGCGGTCCCCGCGCACCGCGCCGCGCCAGTCGTCGCGCACAAAGGCCAGCTGGCCGATTATCGGGCCCAGCAACATCCGCCCCAACAGCGTGTTGTTCGCCTGATAGACCCACCGCTGCCACCGCGGCAGCCTGACCCAGATCGCCGGGTCCAGATAGTTGGATTCCGGATCGTCATAGGGGTCGGTCAGGTTGGCATCCTGATGGTGCGCCAGATGCAGATCGCGAAAACGGTTGTAGGGGATGAACAGCGTCAGCGGCAACGCCATCAGCGCCTCGTTCAGCCACTTTGCGCGGAACGGATGGCCGTGCAGCGCCTCATGCGTCAACGAAGAATGCAGCGCCGCGACGACGCCCATCATCGACACCGCCAGCCACAGCGACCACACCGCGACGCCGAAAATCGCAATCAGCCAAAGGGCATAGCAGGCAAAGATCAGGGCAAAGGTCGGCCATTCGGGGGACTTGGGAGTGGTCGCCTCAGCCATGCCGCCCCCAGGAAATTCCGGCCCAGATGCGTTCGTAAATCACGTAGAGCGTCAACCCGATGGCCGTGTTCACCACCGCCAATGCTCCACCGATAGCGGCCGAGCCGGTGGCGACCAGCCCAACCACGGTCATGACCGCAAGGCCCATCGCATTCCAAATGATTGCCTTCACGACAGATTTTCGCCGCGTTTCCATTCCGGTCCCCAGTCTTTTTTGCTTTTCACACAAGCGTTACCTGTCGCCGGCCTTGTCGAGAATTCCGAATATGATTAACAAATCTCATCGACCGTGATATTTATCATCACATGCAGGAAAATTTCGACAAACGAGACCGCGCCGCGCAGTTCCGCCTGCGCTTGAACCGCGCCATGGACCAGCGGAAGATGAGCCAAAGCGCGCTGGCGCGCACCATCGGGGTCGATCGCTCGACCGTGTCCCAGTTGCTGACCGATTCGGGCGCGCGCCTGCCCAACGCCCATGTGGTGGGCAGCTGCGCCTCGGCTCTGGGAGTGTCGGCGGATTGGCTGCTCAGCCTCTCGAATCGACCCGAGAGCGCGGCCGAGCTGCTGGCCAGTTCTCTGACCATGACCGAGGCCCCCCGCGCCCTGGTCGACGAGCGCATCTTTGAATGGCATCAGGAGGCCGCCGGCTACAAGATCCGCTATGTTCCGGCCACCCTGCCCGACATGCTGAAAACCCGCGCCGTGCTGGAATGGGAATACGCGCCGCATCTGGGCCGAACCGCCGACCAGGCCATCGGCGCCTCCGAGGACCGCCTGACCTGGATGCGCGGGGCCCAGTCCGACTATGAAATCGCCATGCCGCTGTATGAGATTCACAGCTTTGCCCATGGCATTGGCTATTATGACGGGCTGCCCCTGCAGGTGCGGCTGGACCAGATCGACCACATGCTGGAACTGTGCGAACAGCTGTATCCGCGCATGCGCATCTACCTGTTCGATGCCAAGCGGCTCTATTCCGCGCCGGTCACCATCTTTGGTCCACTGCTTTGTGTGTTCTATGCCGGCAGCCACTACATGGCCTTTCGCGACCGGGACCGGATCGAGATTTTTACGCGCCATTTCGATACTTTGGTCCGCGAAGCTGATCTGACCGCGCGGGATTTCCCGACCCACCTGCGCCAGCTGCGCGCCGCGATTTCGGCGGGGTGACCCAGCCAATGGGTGCAATTTCCCGCCCGATCCCCTATATTGAGATGTGCGAAAATCCGAACGATCCGACCCAAAGGAGGATATCAGGAATGGACGCTCTCAAAACCGCTCAATACGCACGCGCCCTCTACTCGGCGCATGGCGACAAGGCCGAGGCCGAAGCCGCCCAGAAAGCCCGCGAATACGAAGCCGCCGGAAACGTGGAAGAGGCACAGAACTGGCAGGCTGTTCGCGCCTCGATCCGCCAGATGCGCGGCCCCAACCAGGGCTAGAGCTTGGGGTCGGGGTTCACGGTGTGCCCATCGACGGCGATGACCTGCCCCGACACCAACCGCGCCGCATCCGAGGCCAGGAAAACCGCCATGGCGGCAATGTCATGCGCTTCGACGAAGCGGCCCATCGAAGTACCCGCCGCATAGCCCTGATAGACCTGATCCCGGGTCATGCCCTTGGCGGCCGCTTCGCGTTGCAATACGCCCTCCATCCGCGGGCCTTCCACCGCGCCGGGGCAGATGACGTTGCAGCGCACGCCGTGCGGCCCCAGCTCCATCGCCAGGGTCTTGCCCAGCCCGATCACCGCCCATTTCGCCGCCGCATAGGGCGCACGGTTGGGATAGCCGTACTGCCCGGCGGTCGAGGATGTGATCAGCACCACGCCGCGCCCCTGCCGTTTGAGCATCGGTGCTGCGTATTTCGCGCACAGAAACACCCCATCCAGATTGACGGAAATACATTTTTGCCAATCGCTTAGCGCCACATCCTCGATCAATGCAGTCGGCCCCGCGATACCCGCATTCGCGCACAGAACGTCCAAACCGCCCCACTGCGCCGTGATCTCGTCGAACAGGGCTGCGACGGCGGCCTCATCCGACACATCGGCCTGCGACCGCCCCCAGTGATCCGGGCAGGCCTGTAGCGCAGCCGCGTCCACATCCGCCACCCAGACCTGCGCGCCCGCGGCGTCGAACGCCTCGGCCATCGCGCGCCCCACGCCCGAGGCACCGGCGGTGATCAGAACCCGCCCGGTCATACCGGTTTGCGGATCGCCGCCCCTGCGCCCTCGGGATAGGGCAACCCGGCCTGCGCTTCGGCGATGCGGGCCATGGCCGCCTCGATCTGCGGCGACGGCGCACAGGGCCGACGGGTTTCCAGGCTGACATGCAGCAGAAAGCTCTCGCCCGTGGCGAGCAGTTTGTCGCCCTCGTACAGGCTGTGGAACAGGTGCAGCTTCTTGCCCTGCCCCAACAGCATCTGCGTGCGCACTTCGATTTTCGCCCCGGCATGGGCCTCGTCCAGATACCGGATGTGATTTTCAGCGGTGAAATAGCTTCCGCCCGAGGCGATGTAGTCGGCATCGCAGCCGATGATCTCCATGAAACGGTCTGTGGCGGCGGCAAAGGCCTCGAGATACCGCGCCTCGTTCATGTGACCGTTGTAGTCGGTCCAGTCCAGCGGCACCGCGCGGGCCAGCGTCAGGATCGGCTGGCTCAGATCCGCCTGATCCAGAGTCGGTAGGGCGCCCGGCTTCAGCAGCGCGTCATGCTGGTTCAGCACTGCCCCCGCGCCCCAGTCGCGCGCCTTCAAGGCCCGCATCATTCCCACTAGATTGTTGTCGCGAATGCGCTCCAACTCGCGGATCGAGTGCATCCCCGACTGCGCGTCCGACTGGTCGGCGATCATGTCGACCAAATCGTCGGTGAAGTCAGGCACGTCCATCAGCTTGGTCCAGGGCCATTTCAGGGCCGGGCCGAACTGGGCCATGAAATGCCGCATCCCCGCCTCGCCCCCGGCCACGCGATAGGTCTCGAACAGGCCCATCTGCGCCCAGCGGATGCCAAAACCCATGCGGATCGCCTCGTCCACCTCCTCGGTCGTGGCCACGCCGTCCTTGACCAGCCACAGCGCCTCGCGCCAGACGGCTTCGAGGAACCGGTCGGCGATATGCGCGTCGATTTCCTTGCGGACCTGCAGCGGGAAGAATCCGACCGAGCGCAACACATCCTTGGCCTGCGCGGCCAGTTCGGGCGGGTTGGCGGCCGAGGGCACCAGTTCGACCAGCGGCAGCAGATAGACCGGGTTGAACGGGTGCGTCACCACGATCTGTTCGGGCCGCAGGGCGCCTTCCTGCAATTCCGACGGCTTGAACCCGCTGGTCGAGGATCCGATGATCGCAGCCGGATCACAGGCCTCCTGCAGCCCCTTGTAAACCTTCAGCTTCAGGTCCAGCCGCTCGGGCACGCTCTCCTGTATCCACGTTGCCCCCTGCACCGCGTCGGCCATGTCGGCATGAAAGCTCAACGCGCCTTCGGGCGGCAGCGGCACATCGCTCAGCCCGGGCAGCGACCGCCGCGCGTTGTCCAGGACCTCGCCGATCTTGCGCTCGGCCTCGGGGTCCGGGTCGAACACCCGCACGTCCCAACCATTCAGCAGAAACCGCGCGGCCCATCCGCCGCCGATCACGCCACCACCGATGATCGCTGCCGTATTCATCTTCTCTCCTTCGCCCCGAACGTTCACGCCGCACCAAGGGCCATCGTTGTTCGACAAAACTTCTGAGGGTCGCCCCGCCTGTCAGGTCGCCACAGGCGCCCGTTTGACCAATCCCAACTTCTCGCGCACCTCAGCCGGTCCGATCACCCGCGCGCCCAAGTTCTCGATGATCGTTCCCGCGCGCTCGACCAGTTGCCAGTTTTCGGCCAGCACCCCCTTGTCCAGCCACAGGTTGTCCTCGAGCCCCACGCGCACGTTGCCGCCCGCCAGAACCGAGGCCGCCACATAGGCCATCTGATGCCGTCCCAGCGAGAACGCACTGAAGGTCCAGTCGTCGGGGACGTTGTTCACCATCGCCATGAAGGTGTTCAGGTCATCCGGCGCGCCCCACGGAACGCCCATACACAGCTGCACCAGGGCATTCGGGGCCAGAACGCCCTCTTTCACCAGTTGCTTGGCGAACCACAGATGACCGGTGTCAAAGGCCTCGATCTCGGGCTTCACGCCGAGGTCGGTCATCATCTGCCCCATCGCCCGCAACGCGCCCGGCGTGTTGGTCATAACATAGTCGGCCTCGGCAAAGTTCATGGTGCCGCAATCCAACGTGCAGATCTCGGGCAGACACTCGGCCACATGGGCCACGCGTTCCGAGGCACCGATCATGTCGGTCCCCTCAGCCACGGGAAACGGGGCTTCGACCCCGCCGAACACGATGTCACCGCCCATGCCGGCGGTCAGGTTCAGAACCACGTCCACCTCGGCGTCGCGGATGCGGTCCGTCACCTCGCGATACAGGTCCAGACGGCGGCTGGGCGCGCCGGTTTCCGGGTCACGCACATGGCAATGCACCACTGCCGCCCCGGCCTTGGCCGCCGCGATGGCGCTGTCAGCGATCTGCTTGGGCGAACGCGGCACATGAGGGCTGCGATCCTGCGTCCCGCCCGAGCCAGTCACGGCGCAGGTGATGAAGACTTCGCGGTTCATTTCCAAAGGCATGGTGTTATCCCCAGGTTATACCGGGCTTCGCCATGGGTTTTCCCCAGGCTTCTCCCCGGATTCCGATTTGCGTCTGGCCCCGACTCTGGCGCAGCCTTGACCAGACAACTTGCCAGAATGCGAATCAGACTTGATGAAATCCGCAAAAAACATCCTCCAGCCCGAACACCGCGCGCTGAAAACCGCCGTTCTGGTGCTGGACGAGTGCAACACGCTCAGCTTCGCCTCGGCGGTGGACCCGATGCGCGCCGCCAACCGGCTGGCCGACCGCCCGGCCTTCGACTGGGACTACGTGACCGCCACGCCCGAGCCGGCGATGCTGACCAGCGCGCTGCAAGTCCCGGGCATCCCGCTGGCGCGTCTCGACCACTGCGACCTGATGATCGTGATCGCGGGGTTCAATCTGGTGCGCCACGCCACCCCCAGCCTGCTGGCCGGGCTGCGCCGCATCGCCAATACCGGTGCCACGATGGCGGGCATCGACGGAGGCCCCTGGCTGCTGGCCGAAGCGGGGCTGCTTGACGGTCACGCCGCTACGACTCACTGGGAAGATCTCGAGACCTTCGCCAGCCGCTTCCCCGAAGTCGACGTGCGCCCCGACCGGTTCACCGTGTCCGGCAACCGCCTGACCTCGGGCGGCGCGATCCCCGCGGTCGAGATGATGCTGCACATCATCGCGGCACGCCACGGCGCCGGCTTTGCGGCCCGAGTCTCGGGCCTGTTCCTCTACGAAGGCGCCCCCGAACCCGGCAGACCGCAGAGCCGCACCGGCGCGCCACACCGCCACAGCGCTCTGACCGCCCGCGCCAACGCGATCATGCAGGCCGCGCTGGACGACCCGTTGCCCCTGGCCGAGATCGCAAAGGCCCTGGGAACCAGCCCGCGCACCCTGCAGCAGCAATTCCGCCTGCGCCTCAACACCACGCCGCAGGACCACTACCTGCAACTGCGTCTGGCCGAGGCCCGCCGTCTGGTCACCGACACCGACATGCCGCTGATGGACGTGGCGCAGGCCACGGGGTTCACGTCCCAATCCAGCTTCGCGCGCGCCTTCCGCACCGCGCACGGGCAGTCCGCCCGCGACCTCAGACAAGAGCGCACCCAGCCCACCCATCACTGACGGGCGCACGCTTCATCTGGCTCAAAATATCCCGGGGGAGTCGCCCAAGGGCGACGGGGGCAGCGCCCCCATCCCTCAATACGGCATCGGATGCGCGCGATGGGCCGCGTTGATCTCGGCGAAAACTTCATCCGAAAGCACGACATCACGCCCCTCCAGAATCCGCTCCAGCTGCGCCTGCGTGGTCGCGCCGAAGATGACCGAGGTCATGAACGGCCGCGCCTGGCACCAAGCCAGCGCCATGTGCACCGGGTCCAGCCCGTGTTTCGCGGCAATCGCCAGATAGGCCTCGACCGCGTCGAACACCCGGTCGCCCTTGCGCCCGCCCATCTGCGGCACGATCGACATGCGCGATCCCTCGGGCACCGCCCCGCCCTGGTACTTGCCGGTCAGAAATCCGGCGGCCAGCGGCGAGAACGCCAGCAGACCCACATCCTCATAGGCGCTCAGCTCGGCCATGTCGGTGTCATACAGGCGGCAAAGCAGGGAATACTCGTTCTGGACCGACGCCACCCGTGGTGCCCCCATCTCGTCCGACAGGCGCAGCCACTGGGCGGTGCCCCAGGCGCTTTCGTTCGACAGACCAAAAGCACGGATATTGCCCTTGTCCACCTGCACTTGCAGCGCCTCGAGGCATTCGCGCATGTTGTCCAGAACCGCCTGCCTGTCGCCGCCTGACGGGTCGTAATCCCAATTCTGCCGAAACATGTAACTGCCGCGGTTGGGCCAGTGGAACTGATAGAGATCGATATAGTCGGTCCGCAGACGCCGCAGAGACCCTTCGACGGCGCCCGGAATGGTCGCAGCCGAGATCGGCGCGCCATCCCGCACGGCGGCCAGACCCTCCCCGGAATGCTTGGTCGCCAGAACATACTCGGCCCGCCGCGCCGGATGGGCGGCGTTCCAATTGCCCAGAATCTCTTCGGTGCGGCCGATCGTGTCCTTGGACACCGGGTTCACCGGGTACATTTCGGCGGTATCGACGAAATTGATCCCCGCCGCCAGTGCCGTGTCCATCTGCCGATGCGCGTCGGCCTCGGCGGTCTGGGTGCCGAAGGTCATCGTGCCCAGGCACAGGTCCGAGACCTCGATACCCGTCCGGCCCAAAGGCTTCATCTTCATTGCAATCTCTCCTGTCCTCGCGGGCGGTCGCACCGCCCGTGGCCGCGTCACCCGGATTCGGCCTTTTTCTCCCACCGGCCCGACTCCTCGGACCAGTACTGGGCGGCGCAGCCAGCCGCGGTCAACGCCTTCCACTGCCCCCGCGCATGATCCAGCGCCTGCGGATCGTTCCCGTCAAACAGGATGCAGACCCGCTCCAACGCAGTCACCTCGTCGGCGGCCACTTCGGCCCCGTCCACCGCCATCAGACAGGCCGGGTCATTGGCGGCCTCGGGTCCGGTGGTCAGCAGGATGGGCTGCATCGCGTCATGCGGCCCGCCCGCGCGCCCATGCGGCAGAAACGATTCCTCGGGGCCCAGCCACAGCCTTTCGTCCAGCCAGTCCATCCGCGCGGGGTCGGTGCCCCGCACGGCAATCCGCCACCCGGCCTGCCGCGCCTTGTCCAGCAGCACCGGCAAGGTGTGCTCCAGCGGGTGACGGGTCAGGTGGTAGAAATAGACGGCGCCCATCGGCCTACTCGAAATTGTCCTGCACGAAGCGGCTCAACGCCCGCACGCCCCATCCGGTCGCGCCTTTGGGCGCATAGTCGGTTTCCTTCGCCACCGAGGCCACACCGGCGATGTCCAGATGGATCCAGGGCGTATCTTCCTTGACGAAACGCTGCAGGAACTGCGCCGCGGTGATCGACCCGGCGGGCCGGCCGCCCACGTTCTTGATGTCGGCGATGCGCGACTCCAGCTGCTTGTCATAAGCCTCGCCCAGCGGCATCCGCCACGCGCCTTCGTCTTCTGCCCGGGCCGCCTTCAGGAACGCGTCGCAGAAGGTGTCGTTGTTGGAAAACACGCCGGCGTTTTCATGCCCCAGCCCGATGATGATGGCGCCGGTCAGGGTGGCCAGATCGATCATGCCCACCGGCTTGAACCGCTCCTGCGCGTACCACATCACGTCACACAGCACCAAGCGGCCCTCGGCATCGGTGTTGATGATCTCGACCGTGTCGCCCTTCATCGACTTGACCACGTCGCCGGGGCGGATGGCGTTGCCCGAGGGCATGTTCTCGACCAGCCCGACCAGACCCACGACATTGGCCTTGGCCTTGCGCCTGGCCAGCGCGCGCATGGTGCCGGCCACGACCCCGGCGCCGCCCATGTCCATGGTCATGTCCTCCATCCCTGCCGCGGGTTTCAGGGAAATCCCGCCGGTGTCGAACACGACCCCCTTGCCCACCAGCGCCAGAGGCGCGTCATTGGCGTCGCCGCCGTTCCACTGCATTACCACCACCTTGGACGGGCTGTGCGACCCCTGCCCGACGCTCAGCAAGGTGCGCATGCCCAGCTTGGTCAGATCGTCCTCGTCCAGCACCTCGACCTCAAGGCCGAGGTCTTCCATCTCTTTCAGACGGGCAGCGAATTCGGTGGTCGTCAGCACGTTGGCCGGTTCATTGGTCAGGTCGCGGGTCATGCGCACGCCATCGGCCACCGCATACAGGGGCGCGAACGCGGCCTCGGCCTCGTCGGCCTTGACATGGCAGATGGTCACGGCGCCCTGCGAGTCATCCGCGTCGGCCTTGGTCTTGTGCGCGTCGAACGCATAGCTGCGCAGCGCGATGCCCATGGCCAGATCCTCGACCCGCACCTGGTTGCCGGCCATCACCAGCAGATCCTTGCCCGCGGCCAACTTGGCCAGCGCGGCGCCGCCCTTGCGCGCCTCGTCCGCGTCGGGGCGGCGCGGCAGGACCAGCACGTCCAGCGCCTCGGCCGCCATCCCGCAGGGCCAGGCCAACGAGATCACCTCGCCCGTCTTGGCCTTGCCGAACCGCGCGCTTTCGATCAGCCGGGCGATGGCGCCACGGGTCAGACGGTTGGCCCGGCGCGCGGCGGGGTTCAACTTGCCGTCGTCAGGGATGATGATAGCCACGCGCCCCTCGGCCTGCGCCATCACGTCCAGATCTTGGGATTGGAAGCGGATCGGTACCAGACTGCTCATTTCTTGCTCCTGAAAAACTCTGCCCCCAGACCTAGCCCGCAGGCGCGGCATTGACCAGATAGCAGTTTTCCCCGCCAACCAATTGCATTAAGGTCGCCCGAAAATGACCGGCAGGCTCGGGGGAAGGACTTGGCACCATTCGGCAGGCATAGGCCATCGCGCGTGATCGCGTGCCCAAGCGATTGCGGCGGCGGGGGGAGATGCGGTGATGCGGCGGGGTTCCGTCAGTGATTCTCGATCGGTACTTCGCCCGCCGGTTCCTCCAGAGCTTCGTGGTGATCGGCGCGATTTTTCTGACCCTGATGATCCTGATCGATCTGATCGAGCAGGTGCGGCGATTTGGTGACGCCGACCTGTCGTTTGGTCAATTGCTGCAACTGACCCTGCTCA
This sequence comes from Ruegeria lacuscaerulensis ITI-1157, assembly GCA_000161775.1. Lineage (GTDB taxonomy): Bacteria > Pseudomonadota > Alphaproteobacteria > Rhodobacterales > Rhodobacteraceae > Ruegeria > Ruegeria lacuscaerulensis. Next base: position 2,491,431 of record GG704596.1, on the reverse strand, counting down.
ACACGCCTGCGGCGATCTCTGAAATGCTGCCCTTGTTGATGATCCTGTCAACCATCGCCCTGTTCGTGGGCCTGGCCCGCAGTTCGGAACTGGTGGTGACGCGCGCAATCGGACGATCGGGGATCCGCGCCCTTGCTGCTCCTGTTGCTCTGGCGCTTGGAATCGGCGCGCTGGCCGTCGCCCTGCTCAACCCGATTGCCGCGGCCACATCGGAGAAATATGAAACCCTGTCGGACCAGTACCGCAACGGCGGCAGTTCGACCCTCTCGCTCAGCCGCGACGGCCTGTGGCTGCGGCAGGGATCGAAAGACGGACAATCGGTGATCCATGCGGCGGGCACCGAAAACGGCGACACGCTCAAGCTCATCGACGTGACCATCATCACCTTTTCCCCTCAGGGCATTCCGACACGGCAGATCATTGCCCAAAGCGCCGAACTTCTGGATGGCCAGTGGCTGCTGCGGGGCGTCAAGGACTGGTCGCTGTCGCGGGCCGCCAACCCCGAGTTCTTCTCGAGCGAGTATGACACCCTGGCGTTGCCGACGACCCTGACGCGCGAGCGAATCCTGGACAGGTTGGGCCACCAGGGCCTTGTCTCGATCTATGATCTGCCGCAGTTGATCCGCGACCTGGCCCAAGCCGGCTTTTCCACGAAACAGTACGAGGTCTGGCTGCAGGCACAACTGGCGCGACCGTTCTTCCTGGTGTCGATGGTCCTGATCGGTGCAGCCTTTACCATGCGCCATGTCCGTTTCGGCGGCACCGGAATTGCGGTATTGACGGCGGTGCTGCTGGGATTTGCCATATATTTCGTCCGCAATTTCGCGCAGATCCTCGGGGAAAACGGCCAATTGCCGGTCATGCTTGCCGCCTGGGCGCCCCCTTTTGCCGCCATATTGCTGTCTCTTGGTCTCTTGCTGCACGCGGAGGATGGGTGATGCGGCGCCTCTTGCCATTTCTGCTGTCGAGCGCTGTTGCTGTATCTGCGCCAGTGATGGCGGCGGCGCAATCCAGCCCCGAGCCTGTCGCCGGTCAGGCCCTGAAATCCGAACAGCCCGCCCTTCTGGTGGCCGACAGGATCTTCATCACTCGTGAACGCAAGCTGGTCGCCGAAGGCAATGTCGAGGCTTTCCAGGGGGACGTACGGCTGACTGCCGAACGCATTACCTTCGACCGGGAAACCGGCGAACTGACGCTGGAAGGCCCGATCCGCATCGATCAGGGCAGGCAGGCAACTGTGCTGGCCGACGCAGCTCAATTGGATGATGGCATTCAGAACGGCCTGTTGGTCGGCGCTCGGATGGTGTTTGACCAACAGGTCCAGATCGCGGCGGTCGAAGCTACGCGCACCTCGGGGCGCTTCACCCAGTTCAGCAAGGTCTCGGCCACGTCCTGCCATGTCTGCAGCGATGGCAGCCCGCCTCTGTGGCAGATCCGAGCCCGCAAAGTGATCCACGACCAGGCCGAACGACAGCTGTATTTCGAAGGTGCGCAATTCCGGCTGCTCGACGTACCGGTATTCTACTTCCCGACGCTGCGCCTACCCGACCCCACGCTGGAAAGGGCGACGGGCTTTCTTGTCCCGTCCATCCGGACGACGTCGCAGCTGGGCACCGGGGTTCAGGTCCCGTATTTCTTCAAGCTCGGCGATCACCGCGACCTGACCCTGACTCCCTATCTTTCATCCAAGACCACGACCCTGGGCTATCGGTACCGTCAGGCGTTCAAGAACGGCCGACTGCAGTTCGAAGGCGCCTACACGCGCGACGACGTGCAGACCGATCAGGATCGCGGCTATTTCTTCGCCAACGGGTGGTTCACCCTCAAGAACGATTTCCGGCTGACCTTCGACATCCAGACCGCATCGGACGACGCGTATCTGGTCGACTATGGCCTGCCCGACTATGACCGTTTGCGCAGCGAAATCGCGCTCGAACGAATCAAGCGTGATACGGCCTTCCGCACAAGCTTCATCCACTACAAGACCCTGCGCGACAGCGAAGATCAGGACGAAATCCCTTCGCGCGTGTTCGACCTGAACTACGAAAAGCGCTATTTCCCCAAGGCGACCGGTGGCGAGGTCCGGCTGGGCTTCCTGACCCATGCCCACGATCGCACCAGCGACGAGGACGTCACCGGGCGCGACGTGGCGCGTGCCACGTTCGACGCGCAATGGCTGCGCAGCTGGACCTTTGCTACCGGTCTGCGCGCTGATGTCGAACTGGGCGCTTCCGTGGACAGGTTCGACATCCGGGACGACAGCACCTACCCCGAACAGATCACGCGCTCGACCCCGCGCGCGGCGCTGACGCTGCGCTATCCGATGAGCCGGCGCGAAGCTTCGGGCGCGACGCAGTTCCTCGAACCCATCGCGCAGATCGGCTGGACACATGTGTCCGACACCGATGTGCCCGATGACGAAAGCACCTTCCAGGAGTTCGATCAGGGCAACCTGCTGTCACTGTCGCGCTTTCCGGCCGAAGATCGGCGCGAGGACGGAACCGCGGCGGTCTTCGGCCTCAACTGGGCCCGTTCCGCCCCCGGCGGCTGGCAGGCGCTGGCCACGATCGGCCAGGTCTTCCGCGCCGATGCCGATCCGTCCTTTACCCTTAGCTCGGGCTTGCAGGGTACGTCATCGGACCTGTTGCTGGCCGGTCATATCAAGACGATCGAGGGCCTGACCCTGTCGGCACGCGGCCTTCTGGACGGCGACCTGAGCTTTACCAAGGCCGAAATTCGAGGCGCATGGAGCAACGAGACTTCGGGGCTGTCCGGCAGCTACATCTGGCAAGAGCCCGATCCCACCGAAAGCCTCGACGAGGAGATCTCCGAGATCCGGTTGACGGGACGTCATCGCATCGACGAGAACTGGCGGACGAATGCATTGGCCCGCTATGATCTGGCCGGGTCCGAACCGCTGCGGCTGGGCCTCGGCCTGACCTACGAGAACGAATGCGTGCAGGTGAACATGTCCGTCAGTCGGCGATATACTTCGACATCAAGTATTGAGCCTTCGACGGAATTCGGCTTTACCGTTGCACTGACAGGATATGCCGTTGAAGGCGCGGGCAAGAAGTACAAGAGAAAATGCAGTTGATTTCAGGTATCTCATGGTTTCTTCGGTCCGGTTTCGCGAAACCGGTCGCGCCCCTGCTGGCGGCGGCAATGCTTGCGATCGCTGCGCATCCCGCATCGGCCCAAAGCCCGTTTTCCCCAGCCATTCGTGTCAATCAGGACATCGTTACCTGGTACGAGCTGGAACAACGCCAACGGTTTCTTGAACTGCTGGGCATACCCGGCAGCTCAGAGGCCGAGGTGCGCAAGGCCCTGATTGACGAACGCCTGCGCAAACAGGCCATGCGCGAAGCCGGTATCCAGTCTGCGCCCGAAGACGTGCAATTGGCAATCGACGAATTCGCCGCGCGCGGACAGTTGTCCCCTGAAGAGTTTCTGGCGGCCCTTTCGGATGCGGGCGTCGCTCCGGAAACCGTGCGTGACTATGTCGCCAGCCAATTGGCCTGGCGCGATTACGTCAGTGCCCGCTTCATCTCTCAGGCCCGCCCCACCCAGGACGAGATCAACCGCGCTCTGGGCCAGGCCGGCGGTGGCGGGCTGCAGGTGCTTCTGTCCGAGATCATCATACCCGTCACGCCTCAGACCCTTGGTCAGGCCGAGGCGCTGGCCGAGGAGATCGCTCAGGTAAAGTCCGTCGATGCATTCTCGGCAGCGGCCACCCAGTACTCTGCCGCGCCAACGCGCGAAAACGGCGGGCGTCTGGATTGGTTGAACATCACCAACCTGCCGCCAGTGCTGCAACCGATCATCCTGGGCCTCAAGACCGGTGAAGTGACTGACCCCCTGACGCTCCCCAACGCCGTTGCGCTGTTTCAACTGCGCGGCCTGCGCGAGGTTGCAACCGGCACGCCGCGTTACTCCAAGATCGACTACGCCGCCTATTACCTTCCTGGCGGCCTCAGCCCCGAAACCCAAAGGCGGGCGGCGGACCTCAAGGAAAAAGTGGATACCTGCGACGACCTGTACGGCATCGCCAAGGGACAGCCACCCGAAGTGCTCGACCGGGTCGATGCCAGCCCGTCCGAAATTCCGCGCGACATCGCCCTTGAACTGGCAAAACTCGACCCGAACGAGGTGTCCACGACACTGACCCGCAACAACGGCCAGACGCTGGTATTCCTGATGCTCTGCGGCCGCACCCGCGATCTGGGCGAGAACACCTCGCGCGAGGATGTGGCCAACGCACTGACCCAGCAGCGGCTGCAGGCATTCGCCGACAGCCTGCTGGAGCAGCTGCGCGCCGACGCCGCGATCATCGAGCAATGACCGCGCCCATCGCGCTCAGCTGCGGCGAACCCTCGGGCATCGGCCCCGAAATCGCCGCCAAGGCCTGGGCCGCGCTGCGCGACAGCTGCCCGTTCTTCTACATCGGCGATCCTGGCCACCTGCCCGACGACATCCCCACGACCGAGATCGTAGACCCCGCCCAGGTGGCTGACATCTGCGCAGAGGCGCTGCCGGTGTTTCCGCTGACCTTTCCGGCCCCCAACCTGCCGGGCCACCCCGATCCGGCCAATGCGCCTTCGGTGATCGACGCCATCGAAACCGGCGTGTCACTTGTTCAATCGGGCGCAGCCTCGGCCCTCTGCACGGCACCGATCCACAAGAAGGCCCTGATCGACGGCGCCGATTTCGCCTATCCGGGCCATACCGAGTTTCTGGCTGCGCTGGCAGGACGTTCCCGCGTGGTGATGATGCTGGCCAGCGAGCAACTCCGCGTGGTGCCCGCCACGATCCACATCCCGCTGTCGCAGGTGCCCTCGCGGCTCACGCCCGATCTGCTGCGCGACACGATCGCAATCACCGCCGATGGCCTGCGCCACCAATTCGGAATCCCGCATCCTCGCATCGCGGTAGCCGGTCTCAACCCCCATGCCGGCGAAGGTGGCAAGATGGGCCGCGAGGAACTGGACTGGATCGCCCCCCTGCTGGCCGATCTCACCCCCGACGGATACACCGTCACTGGCCCACACCCGGCCGACACGATGTTCCACGCCGCCGCGCGCGCCCGCTACGATGCCGCCATCGCCATGTATCACGATCAGGCGCTGATCCCGATCAAGACGCTCGATTTCGACCGGGGCGTGAACGTGACCCTGGGCCTGCCCTTCATCCGCACCTCGCCCGACCACGGCACCGCGCTCGACATCGCCGGGAAAGGCATCGCCAATCCCACCAGCCTGATCGAGGCGCTGAAACTCGCCCAACGCATGGCACAAAGCACTTGATCCTTCATCTGGCCCCAAATATCCCCGCCGGAGGCAAAAAATCTTTGGCGCACCGCCTGCACCCTGCGCCACGGTAACCGGATCATGACCGCAATCGACACCCTTCCACCGCTGCGCGAGGTCATCGCACGGCACCAACTGTCCGCCCGCAAGTCGCTGGGCCAGAACTTTCTGCTGGATCTCAACCTGACGGCCAAGATCGCCCGGCAGGCCGGAGACCTGACCCAATGCGACGTGCTGGAGATCGGCCCCGGACCCGGCGGCCTGACTCGCGGCTTGCTGGCCGAAGGCGCACGCAAGGTGGTGGCAGTGGAAAAAGACACCCGCTGCATCGCCGCCCTCGAAGAAATCGCCGCCGCCTATCCCGGTCGGCTCGAGATCATCAATGGCGATGCACTTGAAATCGACCCGCTTGAACATCTGACCCCGCCCATCCGCGTCGCGGCCAACCTGCCCTACAATGTCGGCACCGAGCTGCTTGTGCGCTGGCTGACCCCGCCGGAATGGCCACCCTTCTGGCAGAGCCTGACACTGATGTTCCAGCGCGAAGTGGCCGAACGCATCGTGGCGCAACCCGGCTCCAAGGCCTATGGCCGGCTGGCGATCCTGGCGCAGTGGCGGGCCCAGGCGCAAATCGCCATGTCCCTGCCCCCCGGCGCCTTTACTCCGCCCCCCAAGGTCAGCAGCGCCGTGGTCCACCTGACCGCCCTGCCCGAACCGCGCTTTCCCGCAGAGGCCGGCACCCTGTCTCGTGTCGTCGCCGCCGCCTTCAATCAGCGCCGCAAGATGCTGCGCGCCGCGCTCAAGGGCCTCGCCCCCGATATCGAAGACCGCCTGACCGCCGCCGGCATCAAACCCACCGAGCGCGCCGAACAGGTCTCGCTCGAGGCCTTCTGCGCCCTTGCACGGGAATTGCGGAAACCCTGACAGCCTCCCAAGGAAAAAGCCCCGGTGCAGATGCCCGGGGCTTGCTCAACCATGAAGCTCCGACAGGTTTACTCAGCCGCCTCGGGCGCATCGCCACCTTGCGCCGGCTGCTCGGCCTCGACGGGAGCCGCTTTGGGCTTGCGGCCGCGCGGACGACGCGCCGGTTTTTCCTTGGGCTCCGGTGCCTCGGCCGCGTCGCTCCTGCTTTCCGGAGTTTCGACCAGGCCGGATTCAGGCGCTTCGGCATTCCCTCCCAGATCCAGCACGTCCGGCTGCGGCGTCTCAGCGGGATCAGCCCGACGTGCGGCTTCACGCTCCTGACGCTCGGCACGTTCCCGGTCGCGCTCGGCCTGCCGCTCGCGGTTCTGTCGCTCCTGCTCATCGCGGCGCGCATCGATCTCGCGCTGCGCTTCGCTCAGCAGGCGCAGGTAATGCTCGGCATGCTGTTGAAAATTCTCGGCGGCCACGCGGTCATTGGCCAGCTGTGCATCGCGCGCCAGCTGGTTGTACTTGTCAATGATCTGCTGCGGCGTACCGCGCACCTTGCCCTCGGGTCCCGAGCTGTCGAAGACCCGGTTTACGACGTTTCCACCGGAGGGGCGATTGCGGTTGTTCTTGGCCCGCGAGCGGGATTTGGAGGATCTCATCTTACTGTACGTCAGCCTTGTCTTGCACTGTCGATCCACCCGTATCCTGCGCTGCTTTGTGGCCTGTGCCGTCACGGGATGTCGACTATTTTGGGCTTGGCGTCAGGGGTGCGCCGAAACGGCGTCAACCGCGCTGACTACCCTGAGTAAACATGTCCTGACGGCGCAGACAAGTGGTTATTGCACCAAATGCCGGGTTTTTTACCCGGATCGGCGTAAATCGGCCTCAGTTTTACGGGCTCACCCCGGCATTTTGGCGCCAACCACCCGGTCACGCCCGTCCAGATCGGGAATGATCCGGATATCGCTCAATCCCGCCGCGTCGAATAGCGCGCTGACCGCTTTGGCCTGCGTAGGGCCGATTTCAACCAGGATCCGCCCACCGGGCATCAGGTGGTCAGGCGCTCCAGCCGCGATCCGGCGATAGGCATCCAGCCCATCGGCCTCATCCGTCAATGCCAGACGCGGCTCGTGCTCGCGCACTTCGGGCGACAGGCCATCCATCTCATCCAGCGCGATATAGGGCGGATTGGAAACGATCAGGTCGAAATACCCACCAATGTTCTCAAACCAGTCCGAGCGCTGGATTTCCGCCCGATCCTGCACGCCGTGGGTCACGGCGTTGGCGCTGGCCTGCAGACAGGCGGCCTCGCTCAGATCGACGCCCAGCCCGGTTGCGCTGGTGCGTTCCGCCAGCAAGGTGACCAGAATGCAACCCGAGCCGACACCCAGATCCAGCACGCGGTCAAACGGCTGACTCAGGGCCGCTTCGATCAGCGCTTCGGTCTCGGGACGCGGGTCCAGCACGTCGCGGCTCACGCGGAAGCGTCGGCCGTAGAATTCGCGCTCTCCCAGCAGATGGGAAACCGGCACCCGGATCGCGCGCAGCGACACCAGTTGCTCATACCGTTCGGCGATCTCGGGCGAGAGCTCTTCGGGCGCGATCAGCGTCACGCGGCTGGCCTCGATCCGAGCGGCATGGGCCAGCAGAACCCGCGCGTCCCGCGCCGGGTCGTCCACACCTGCGGCCCGCAGGCGCGCGGTGGCGGCCACCATGGCCTGTGCCGCTGTCAGCGCCGCGATCATTGCGCCATCTCCGCCAAAAGGCGGGCCTGATCGTCGGCGGTCAGCGCGTCGATCACCTCGTCCAGGTCGCCCTGCATGATCTGATCGAGCTTGTAGAGCGTCAGGTTGATCCGGTGATCGGTCATCCGGCCCTGCGGGAAATTGTAGGTACGGATGCGCTCGGAGCGGTCGCCCGACCCCACCTGGCTGGCCCTGTCGGCCGAACGTTCGCTGTCGATCCGCTGACGTTCGAGGTCATAGAGGCGCGTCTTGAGCACCTGCATCGCGATCTCGCGGTTGCGGTGCTGCGATTTTTCGGAACTGGTCACCACGATCCCCGTTGGCAGGTGAGTGATCCGCACCGCCGAGTCGGTGGTGTTCACATGCTGCCCACCCGCGCCCGAGCTGCGCATCGTGTCGATGCGAATGTCATTCGGGTCGATCTGGATGTCCACGTCCTCGGCCTCGGGCAGAACCGCCACGGTCGCCGCCGAGGTGTGGATGCGCCCGCCGCTTTCGGTTTCGGGCACGCGTTGAACGCGGTGCACGCCGGATTCGTATTTCAGCCGGGCAAAAACGTTGTCGCCCTTGATATGGGCCACCACTTCCTTGATGCCGCCCAGCTCGGTGTGCTGTTCTTCGATGATCTCGAACTGCCAGCCACGCGCCTCGGCATAGCGCTGATACATCCGCAGCAGGTCGCCCGCGAACAGCGCCGCCTCGTCGCCGCCGGTGCCGGGGCGGATCTCCAGCATCGCTGGCCGCGCATCGGCCGCGTCCTTGGGCAGCAGCGCCAGTTGCAGCGCGTGCTCGGCCTCGGGGATGCGTGCTTTGAGCTGCGGGATCTCCTCCTCGGCCAGCTCTTTCATGTCAGGGTCGCCCAGCATCGCCTCGGCCTCGGCCAGATCGGCCCGCAACTGGCGCCACGCGGCGATCTGTTCGACCACCGGCTTGAGGTCGGAATATTCCTTGGCCAAAGCCGCGATATCCCCGCCCGAGGCGCCATCGGACATGGCCGCTTCGAGGTACTGGAATCGCTGGGTGATCTGTTCAAGACGTTCTTCGGGGATCATTGGGGCGGTGTCTATCATCCGACGGCTTTGGTCAAGGCCTCGGCTTGTGCTAAACTGCGCCCATGAAACGGATCATGGCCCTGCTGATCGTCTGCGCAACGCCCGGTCTGGCCGATGTCATCGGCCCCGGTGGCAAGGTGCAGGATTGCTATTGCACGGACACGTCCGGCAGCCGCGTCGAACTGGGCGAGATGGTCTGCCTGCAGGTCGATGGCCGCATGTTCATGGCCCAGTGCCAGATGTCGCTGAACGTACCGATGTGGCGCGAGGTGTCCGAGGGGTGCCTGTCTTCAGGACTGCAAAGCCGCCAACCAACCGTCGACCCGGGTGCGGTTGACGTCGAAATCCCGCCGACCAAATCGTAGCCGCCCGAAGATGCGCAGTGTGTCGCCGTCCTGCTGGGCGGTGGTGTAGTCGGGAAAGCCGAACACCCGGCTGCGAGTCACATAGGTGATCAGGCCCTCATCCACCGATCCGGCCAGCACCGTCGTGCGCGGCGTCGCCCGCGCCACCTTGTCCAGACGCGCAAGGCCGTCCGGTCCGGTCTGCACCACGCGGATCACGCCTCCGGGCAGGTCACGATCTGCCGCGGCCACGACCGGCACATGCCAGCGCGCGGGATCGGACGGTGCCAGCCGCACATAGAGGCCAAGCCCGACAACTGCGGCGACGACCAACCAAACAACCATGCGTTTCATTCCATTCAGACCTTCCGGCAGAACCCTAGCCGCCCGCCGATACGGGGCAAGACCTGCCGGCCTTGCCTACCGTGACGTCACGCCGGGCAGGATGCACAGCAGCTCGAACAGCAGGTTTGCCGCCGTCAGCGCGGTGTTGCCCGACGGGTCATAGGGCGGCGAGACCTCGACCAGGTCGCAGCCCACCACGTTCATGCCCCCCAGCGCGTGGATCAGCTGCAGCGCCTGCGGCGTGGTCAGCCCACCGATCTCGGGCGTGCCGGTGCCGGGGGCATAGGCCGGGTCCAGGCTGTCGATGTCGAACGAGATATAGACCGGGTGATCGCCCACCGTCTTGCGGATCTGCGCACCGATCTCGGTCAGGTTCTGTTGCCACAGGTCCCAGGCAGGAAACTGGCGGAACCCCCAGTCGCGCGCCTCGGCGAAATCGCTGGCCGCGTAGCCCGAGCCGCGGATACCGACCTGAAAGGTCTTGTCGGGCACGATCAGCCCCTCTTCATGCGCGCGGCGGAAGACCGTTCCGTGGGTCTCGCGCTCGCCGAACATCTCGTCATTGATGTCGGCATGGGCGTCCACATGCACCAGGGCAACCGGCCCGCGCCGGGCTGCGATCGCCCGCAGAATCGGCAGGGTGATCGAATGATCGCCCCCCATCGCCACCGGGATCACGCCCTGCGCAAGGATCGCGTCATAGCTTTCCTTGATGATCCGAAGGCTGTCGGCCAGCGAGAAGGTGTTGATCGCCAGATCTCCGATATCGGCGATCTGGAGGCTGTCGAAAGGCGCGGCGAAGGTGGCCATGTTGTAGGGCCGGATCATCGCGCTTTCGGCGCGGATCTGCTTGGGGCCGAACCGGGTGCCCGACCGCCACGAGGTTCCGATGTCCATCGGCACGCCCAACACCGCCACGTCCAGCCCCGCCAGAGAATCCGCCGCAGGCAACCGCATGAAGGTGTTGGGCCCGGAAAACCGCGCCAGATCATTGCCGCTGATGGGTTGATTGAATTCGCTCATGGCATCTGCGCCCCTGTCCCGTTGGTTCACCTGATACCGGCCATAGCAAAACCATGGCTAACCAATGGTTAAAGCCGCCCGTCTTTCGCCAGTTTGGTCCATCCCAGCAGGCAGATGATCTGGGTCGCCACATGCGCCCCCGCGATCGCCGTGGCCCCCGACGTGTCAAACGGCGGAGACACCTCGACCACGTCGCCGCCCTTGATGTTGATCCCGGCGATGTCACGCAGGATGATCTGCGCCTGGATCGAGCTGAGCCCACCCCAGACCGGCGTGCCGGTGCCAGGGGCAAAGGCCGGGTCCAGCCCGTCGATGTCAAAGCTCAAGTAGACCGGACTGTCGCCCAGGATGCTCTTGATCTTCTGCGCCACGGCGGCGGGTCCGGCTTCATAGACCTCGCGCGCGTCGATGATGTTGACACCCAGTGTGTCCTCGTTGGTGGTGCGGATCCCCACCTGGACCGAGCGTTTCGGATCCACGATCCCCGACTTCACCGCCTTGTAGAACATGGTGCCGTGGTCCACCCGGCTCATGTCATCATCGGCCCAGGTGTCGGTATGGGCGTCGAACTGCAACAGCGACATCGGCCCGTATTTCTCGGCATAGGCCTTGAGGATCGGAAAGCTGATATAGTGGTCACCCCCCAGCGTGACCGAGGCCACATCTGCCGCCAGAATGGTGCGGATATGGTTGGTCAGCGTGTCGGGAAAGGCGGGAATGTTGGCATAGTCATAGGCCATGTCGCCATAGTCGATGATCGCCAGCTCGCTGAGCGCATCGAAGGGCCAGCCATAGGGCGCATCGGGCGATTGCAGGGCGCTGGCCTCGCGGATCGCGCGCGGGCCCAGACGGGTGCCGGGGCGGTTGGTCACCGCCTGATCGAACGGCACGCCGGTCACCGCGATATCGGCGCCTTTCAGGTTCTTGGTGTAGAGCCGCCGTAGAAAGGATGTGGCCCCGCCAAAGGTGTTTTCATAACTCAACCCCTTCAGGTCGGGGTTGGTAAAGGCCTCATCTACCTGATTTTTTGCGTCTTCCAAAGCCATTGTGGCCCGTTTCCTTCCTGATATCGACCGGACCGTCAGGTCAACGGTTGCGCCTTTTCGACGATGCGCGCAAAGAACGAGGCACCCACCGGTGCGATCTCGTCGTTGAAATTGTACTTGGGGTGGTGCAGCCCCGGGCCGTCGCCCTGCCCCAGGAACAGATAGGCACCCGGGCGTTCCTGCAGCATGTACGAGAAGTCCTCGGCCCCCATCTCGCGGCCCGAATTGGCGATCACCCGATCAGCACCCGCGACCTCGCGCGCCACCTCGGCGGCAAAGCCGGTCTTGTCTGCATCGTTGACCGTGGCCGGATAGCCAACGATATAATCCAGAGTCGCCGTGACCCCGTAGGAGGCCGCCTGCCCCTGCACGATTTCTTCAAGACGGGTCATCACCATCTTCTGAACCGCCGGATCGAAGGTGCGGACGGTGCCGTTCAGATAGGCGGTGTCGGGGATCACGTTGTTCACGGTCCCGGTGTGGATCTGGGTGACCGAGATCACCAGATCGTCCAGCGCATAGTGGTTGCGGCTGACGATTGTCTGGATCGCTTGGGCGATCCCGCAGGCGGCCATGACCGGGTCGCGCGTCTCGTGCGGCATGGCACCGTGGCCACCGACGCCCTGAATGTGGATGTCGAACGTGTCGACCGCCGCCATGATCGGCCCGGGCGTGGTATAGAACGCGCCCTCGGCAAAGCCCGGCGCATTGTGCAGCGCATAGACCTGAGCGATGTCGAACCGGTCCATCACACCTTCTTTGACCATGATATCGGCACCGCCGCCCTCTTCCTCGGCGGGCTGGAACAGCAACGCGACCCGGCCACGGAAATTCCGCGTTTCGGCCAGGTACCGCGCCGCGCCCAGCAGCATGGTGGTGTGCCCGTCATGCCCGCAGGCATGCATCTTGCCGGGAGTCTTCGAGGCATAGGGCACCCCGGTCTGCTCCTCGATCGGCAGCGCATCCATGTCGGCGCGCAACCCGATCGTGGGGCCGTCGCCCTGCCCGTTGATGATCGCCACGATCCCGGTTTGCGCGATCCCCTCGTGCAACTCGTCCACGCCGAATTCGCGCAGCCGCTCGGCCACGAAGGCGGCGGTCTGGTGGCAGTCGAACTCCAGTTCCGGGATCGTATGCAGGTGCTGGCGCCATGCGGCCATGTCGGCGGCGTAATCGGCAATGCGGTTGACGACGGGCATCGGGGGTGGACTCCTGATCCAAGCTGCGGGATGGATGCATCTGACACCGGAACAAGGGGCTTCGCAATGGCTGAAAATCCACTGATCCACGATACCGACGCCGGAATCGAGCGGCTGCTGGAGATCATGCGCCGCCTGCGCGATCCGGAAACCGGCTGCCCGTGGGACATCGAGCAGGATTTCGCCACGATCGCCCCCTACACGATCGAAGAGGCCTATGAGGTCGCCGACGCCATCGAACGCCAGGCCTGGGACGAGCTCAAGGGCGAGCTGGGCGACCTGCTGTTCCAGTCGGTCTTTCACGCGCAGATGGCCGAAGAGGCCGGGCATTTCACCTTTCAGGACGTGGTGCGCACCATGTCCGACAAGATGGTGGCCCGCCACCCGCATGTCTTCGGCGACGAATCCCGCGACAAATCGGCCGAACAACAGACCCGCGACTGGGAGGCGATCAAGGCCGCCGAGCGCGCCGACAAAGAGCAGAAAGGTGCGCTGGACGGTGTCGCCGCCAACCTGCCCGCCCTGCTGCGCGCCTACAAACTGCAGAAACGCGCCGCGCGGGTGGGTTTCGACTGGCCCGACGTCAGCCATGTGCTGGACAAGATCACCGAAGAGGCCGCTGAACTGACCGAGGCGCGCGACCAGATGGACGCGGATGCGCTCGAGGATGAATTTGGCGACCTGCTCTTCGTGATGGTCAACCTCGGCCGCCATCTGGGCATCGAGCCCGAGGCCGCGCTGCGCCGCACCAACGCCAAGTTCACCCGGCGCTTCGGCAAGATCGAAGAACGCCTCGCCGAGCGCGGCAAGACGCCCGAGCAAAGCACGCTCGAGGAGATGGACGCCCTGTGGGACGAAGTGAAGGCCGAGGAACACGCAGCCAACGGCAAACTCCCGCCGGTCGAGGTCGCCACCGACGCCTGAAACCGCTGGACAAGCCCAGCTGCGCTTGCCAGTGTCCGCCCTCACCACCCCCCGGAGCCCCCATGACCGCCCACAAGATCATCATCGACACCGACCCCGGACAGGACGACGCCGTTGCCATCCTGCTGGCCCTGGCCAGCCCCGACGAGATCGAGGTACTAGGCATCACCGCCGTCGCCGGCAACGTGCCGCTGGAACTGACCGCCAAGAATGCGCGCATCGTCTGCGAACTGGCCGGTCGCACCGACATTCCGGTCTTTGCCGGGTGCGACCGCCCGCTGAAACGCCCGCTGATCACCGCCGAGCACGTGCATGGCAAGACCGGGCTGGACGGCCCCGTACTGCCCGACCCTCAGATGCCGCTGGCCGAGGGGCATGGCGTCGATTTCATCATCGACACGCTGCGCGCGCAGGATCCCGGCACCGTCACCCTCTGCCCGCTGGGGCCGCTGACGAACATCGCCACGGCCTTCCAGAAGGCGCCCGACATCGTCGAGCGGGTGCAGCAGATCGTGCTGATGGGCGGCGCCTATTTCGAGGTGGGCAACATCACGCCTGCCGCCGAGTTCAACATCTACGTCGACCCAGAGGCCGCTGATATCGTGTTCAAATCCGGTGTTCCGATCGTGGTGATGCCGCTGGACGTCACGCACAAGGCGCTGGTTACCAAACCGCGCAACGACGCGTTCCGCGCCCTTGGCACCAAGGTGGGCATCGCGGTGGCCGAGATGACCGACTTCTTCGAACGTTTCGACAAGGAAAAATACGGCAGCGAGGGCGCCCCCCTGCACGATCCCTGCGTGACCGCCTATCTGGTCCGCCCCGAGCTGTTCTCGGGCCGCCATGTGAACGTGGAAATCGAGACCCAATCGGACCTCACGCTCGGCATGACGGTCGCCGATTGGTGGGGCGTCACCGACCGCAAGCCCAACGCGCTGTTCATCGGCGACGTGGATGCCGACGGGTTCTTTGCCCTGCTGACCGAACGGCTGGCCCGGCTATGAGCGCCGCCCTGCGCCTTGCCCGCCCCGAGGACCTTGATCGGCTGATGGGCCTGGTCGCCGCCTTTCACGCCGAGGCCGGGATCGAGCAAGACCCCGACAGACGCCGCGCGGCGCTTGCGCCCTTGCTGGAAGGCATTCCGCATGGCTGTGTCTACCTGATCGGCCCTGCGCGCGCACCGCTGGGCTATGTCATCCTGACCTTCGGCTGGTCGGTCGAGTTCGGGGGCATGGACGGGTTCGTGGACGAAATCTACATCCGCCCCGCCATTCGCGGCCGCGGCATCGCAACCGAAGTCCTTCTGGCCTTGCCCAAGGCACTGGCCGGGGCCGGGTTGACGGCCCTGCATCTGGAAGTCGACCGAACCAACGAGGCCGCGCAGAAGCTGTACCTTCGTACCGGCTTCAAGCCGCGCGACCGCTACATGCTGATGAGCAAGACGCTCTAGCGCGATTCACCGCGGAAGATCAGGCTGGGGCTGTAGTACATCTCCTGCACCGGATCATTCTGCGACACCGGCTCTCCGGTGATCGGGTAGGTGCCAGGCCCCGCACAAGCCGCCAGAACACCGACGGATAGCATCGAAATCACGAGAAGCATTCTAGAAGCAGACATTGCGTTCTCCTTTTCTGCTGTGCTGTCAAACTACGCCCATCGCTGCCGTGCGCGTAGGTAAAAGTTCACACATAATGACATTTATGTTTGCTTCGATTTGCGTTTCCGACCCCTTGAAACTGAGGTCTTGGGCAATTTCCCTGCAATTCCCTAGGGTTCTGCGGAATCACCCCGCAGCGACATTTCAAAGAACAACAATTGCCCCCGGGCGATCTCGGGTATGTCGGAATAGGCATCGCGCAGATTGAAGCCCAAGGACAGATACAGCCGAGTCGCCGCCTGCAGCGGTTTCCCGGTGTCCATCCGGATCATCTCGAACCCGTCCTTGCGGCACTGGGCAATCAGCGCCTGCATGATCGCACAGCCCGCGCCGGTGCCCCGGGCTTCCTCGGTCACGAACACGCGCTTGATTTCGGCGACGCCCGGACCGATCGTCTGGAACATCCCGCAGCCCACCGCCTGCCCATCCAGAATCGCAAGCCGGGTCCCGCCCTTCGGTGGCATATGCTCGGTCTCGATGGCGGACAGAACAGCGGCATATTTTTCGGGTGGATAGAAGGTATTCACGACCTGCCGCGACCGTTCGTCCAGCGTCAGCAAAAAGGCGTGATACTCCCAGCACAAACGCCGGACAGCGTCGAACTGCTCCGGCGTTCTTGGTTCAATGATGCTGAGCATGACGGACCCCCGGCCAATGTCGGGGGCCAGCCTAGCAGCTTGTGGCTTACTTGCGAAGGATCGAGCGCCCCGCGTATTCCGCGACCTCGCCCAGCGTTTCCTCGATGCGGATCAGCTGGTTGTACTTGGCCAGCCGGTCCGACCGCGCCAGCGAGCCGGTCTTGATCTGACCGCAGTTGGTCGCCACGGCCAGATCGGCGATGGTGGCGTCCTCGGTCTCGCCCGAGCGGTGCGACATCACGTTGGTGTAGCCGGCCCGGTGGGCCATATCCACGGCGCGCAGGGTCTCGGTCAGCGAACCGATCTGGTTCACCTTGACCAGCATCGAGTTGGCACAGCCCTTCTCGATCCCTTCGGCCAGACGCGCGGGGTTGGTCACGAACAGGTCGTCACCCACCAGCTGCACCTTGCCGCCCAACTCGTCGGTCAGCGCCTTCCAGCCGTCCCAGTCATCCTCGGACATGCCGTCCTCGATCGAGATGATCGGATAGTCCTTCACCAGGGCTGCCAGATAGGCCACGTTCTCGTCGCTGCTGAGCGTCTTGCCCTCGCCCGCCAGAACGTATTTGCCGTCCTTGAAATATTCGGTCGCGGCGCAGTCCAGCGCCAGATAGATTTCGTCACCCGGCTTGTAGCCCGCCTTCTCGATCGACTTGAGGATGAAATCCAGGGCCTCGCGGGTCGAGGCGATGTTGGGGGCAAACCCGCCCTCGTCGCCGACGCCGGTGGCCAGCCCGGCGGCCGACAGTTCTTTTTTCAGAGTGTGGAATACTTCCGAACCCATGCGCACCGCCTCGCGGATGTTGCTGGCGGCCACGGGCATGATCATGAATTCCTGGATGTCGATCGGGTTGTCGGCATGTTCGCCGCCATTGATGATGTTCATCATCGGCACCGGCAGAACCCGCGCCGAGGTGCCCCCCACATAGCGATAGAGCGGCTGGGTGGTGAAATCCGCCGCCGCCTTGGCCACGGCCAGCGACACGCCCAGAATTGCGTTGGCACCCAGACGGCCCTTGTTGGGTGTGCCGTCCAGCTCGATCATCGCGGCGTCGATCGCCACCTGCTCGGTCGCATCAAAGCCCACCAGTTCCTCGGCGATCTCGCCATTCACGGCGGCCACGGCCTCGAGCACGCCCTTGCCCAAGTAACGCGACTTGTCGCCATCGCGCTTTTCCACCGCCTCATAGGCGCCGGTCGATGCGCCCGAGGGCACGGCAGCCCGGCCCATGGTGCCGTCTTCCAGGATCACGTCCACCTCGACGGTGGGGTTGCCCCGGCTGTCCAGGATTTCGCGTGCGTGGATGTCGATGATGGTGCTCATGATACCGGTCCCTGAAAATGCGTTCGGTTGCATGCCTCATACCAGCACGCGGGGAAAAGTAAACCGGGTCCGTTATCGCTAACACGCATATTTTCCGGCCTTTAGCGCCAACAGCGGCGTGTTTGCGCCAACAGGTCAGCAGACCGCCGGAGCCATGGCCCGCGCGATGCGCCGTTCGCGGATGAACGTGTACATGCCCGACCCGATGATCAGCGACGCGCCGATCATGGTCACCAGGTCCGGCCGTTCGCCGAACATCCACATCCCGGCCAGGATCGAAAACAGCAGACGCGTATAGCGGAACGGGGTCAGGGCCGAGGCCTCGCCCACGCGCATCGCCGTGACGATGCCGAAATAGCCCAGCACGCCAAAGCCCACCGCGCCGATATAAGGGCCGATCTGACCGGCCTGAAGCGACACCAATGGCTGGCCCGCCATCAGCATCAGAACAGCCCCCGCCAACGCCACCGCCGCATAGGCCTGCAGCGCCACCACGGCCGAGGCCACCCGCGCGTCCAGCCGCCGGGTGATCAGGTCGCGGGCGGCGATGGCGACCACCGTCGCCACCACGAACAGAGCCTCGGGGCGGAACCCGTCCAGACCGGGGCGGATGACCATCAGCACCCCGGCGAATCCGACGCCGATCGCGCTCCACCGCCGCCAGCCGACCTGCTCGCCCAGGAACAGCGCGGCCCCCATGGTTACCGCCAAGGGCATGGCCTGGAACACGGCGGCGACCGTGGACAGATCGACCAGCGACAAGGCGGTGACGAAGCTGAGCGCGCCGACGGCCTCGGTGCCCGCGCGGATCAGGGGCAAGGGCTGCCAGGCGGCCCGGTCAAAGATCCTCTTGCGCGTGACCACCGCCATCAGGGCAAAGGCCAACCCGCAGAACAGGCCCAGCACCAACATGACCTGCCCGGTCGGCACCGTGACCGACAGGTGCTTGATGAACATGTCCTCAAGCGTGAAGGCGGCCATCGCCCCGATGATCAGAAAAATGCCCTGTACGTTGTTCATGCGCGCGTCTCCGTCCGGCGGGCCATTCCGACCCGACCGGCGCAGGAAATCCCGATTGCCCCCGTCTGGCAACCCGCAACCTTGCCACGAATGATGAATTGATTTGAGCCGACCGTTCGCGTTTCGTGATGGGTCGGCGCCGGATCAGTCCTTGTCCAGCGGCACGCCGTACAGCTCCAGCCGGTGCCCTTTCAGGCGGTACCCCAACTTGGCGGCGATCTTTTCCTGCAGAGCTTCGATCTCGGGGTCCACGAACTCGATCACCTCGCCCGAGTTCATGTCGATCAGGTGATCGTGGTGGTCGCGCTCGGCGTCTTCATAGCGCGCGCGCCCATCGCCGAATTCCAGCCGCTCGAGAATTCCGGCCTCTTCGAACAGTTTGACGGTACGATAGACGGTTGCGATCGAGATGCCCGCATCCAGCGCCGATGCGCGGGCGTACAGTTCCTCGACATCCGGATGGTCGTCGCTTTGTTCCAGCACGGTCGCGATGGTCCGGCGCTGGCCGGTCATGCGCAGGCCCTTGGCTTCGCAACGCGCGATGATCGTGTCCGGCATGGCACCCCTCAGAATCCGTTCGGGTCTCTGTCTTAGTCTGTCCGCACGGATTTCGCCACTATGTTTTGCACCCGGGCCGCGTCAACCAGTCAGGCGCAGATCGGCCCAGACCGGCAGGTGGTCCGAGGCGATATGCGCGGGCCGTTCCCCGTGCACGCCGTGGGCCAGCGCCTCGAGCCCGCCGCCCAGCGCGATCCGGTCCAGCGCGCCCAGAGGCTGCGCGGCGGGAAAGCTGGGCACAGGCGGCAGGAACCGCATGTCGGGAGCCAGGCGGTCAAGGATCGGCTGGCGCGACCATTCGTTGAAATCCCCTGCCCAGACGGTGGGCATCCGGTCCAGCGCGCGGCCGTCCCGCCGCAGGTGAAGGATCTGCTGGCGGCGCCACGCCGAGAACAGCCCCAGATGCATGCCCATCACCCGCAAAGGCCCGATATGTGTGTCGAATTCGACCCGGACCGCCCCGCGCGGCTCCAGCCCCGGCAGATCGTGATGCGCGGCGCGGCGCACCCGGATGTGGTCGCCCCGCCAGATCACCGCGTTGCCATGCCAGCCCAGACTGCCCGCACCGCCCAGATCGACGATCTTCCACCCGGCCTCGTCCAGCATGAAATGCGGCAGCGCCGCCGGGCGCGGCGGCAGGCGTTTGTCGGCCTCTTGCAGCACCACGATATCGGCGCCCAGCCGATCCAGCACCTGCAGGATGCGCTGCGGCTGGCGTCGCAGATCCAGTCCGACGCATTTCTGGATGTTGTAGCTGGCAAGGCGCAGCTTGGGCAAAGTGGTCATCGGTTTTCTACGGTTCTACCCCGTCAGGATTCGCAGGATCGCGCCCGGACGCAAGCCGATAGTTCAACACAGATGCCGAAACCCGCTCAGGTGCCGCAAAAGGTGGCATGCACCACCTCGTCCTGCGTGGGCGGGCGCCTCAGGTCGGCGGCGTCGGGCTGGTCGTCATAGGGCCGGGCCAGCACTGCATTCAGCCGGTGGAACGGGGCATAGTCGCCCTGAACGGCGGCCTGGATCATCTGCTCGATCCGGTGGTTGCGCGGAATGAAGGCCGGATTGGCCGCGCGCATCACCGCGAGCGGATCAGCCTCGCGCGTCAGCCGCGCGCGCCACCCCTCGGCCCAGCTGTCAAAAGCCGTTGGATCGGTGAACTGGTCCCTTGCCGCATCACCGCCGAGCGCGTGGAAGGTATTGGTGAAATCGGCCTGGTTCTGCGCCATCCGCGTCAGCAGGTCCGAGATCAGCGCAAGGTCGCCGTACTCCTCGGTGGTCGGGCCGATCTTGGCCCGGAATCGCAGCAGCCAGTGCTGCTGCAGCAGGTCGGGCATCGCATGTACGATCTCGGTCGCCTCTTCCACGGCGGCCTGCCGGTCCTCGATCTGCTGGATCAGCGCCGTCGCCAGCTGCGCCAGGTTCCACACCGCGATCTCGGGCTGGTTGGAATAGGCATAGCGCCCCATCCGGTCGATCGAGCTGTAGACGGTATTCGGATGATAGCTGTCCATGAAGGCGCAGGGACCATAGTCGATGGTTTCGCCCGAGATGGCGCAGTTGTCGGTGTTCATCACCCCGTGGATGAAGCCCACCGCCATCCATTGCGCGATCAGCGCGGCCTGCGCGTCACGCACGGCGCGCAGCAGGCCCATCGGCCCTGTCACATCGGGGTAGTGGCGCGCGATGGCATAATCGGTCAGCCGCCGCAGGTCGGCGATCTGGCCGCGTGCGGCGAACACCTGGAACGTGCCCACCCGCAGATGGCTTTGCGCTACACGGGTCAGCACCGCGCCGGGCATCGGCCCCTCGCGCAGCACGACTTCGCCGGTTTCCACCGCCGCCAAAGCGCGGGTGGTGGGAATGCCCAGCGCGTGCATCGCCTCGGACACGACATATTCGCGCAGAACCGGCCCCAGCCAGGCCCGCCCGTCGCCCTGCCGCGAAAACGGCGTGCGCCCCGAGCCCTTGAGCTGAATGTCGCGGCGTATCCAGTCCGTGCCCACAACCTCGCCCAGCAGCACCGCGCGCCCGTCGCCCAGCTGCGGGTTGTAGGTGCCGAACTGGTGGCCAGAATACAGCTGCGCCAACGGCTCGGCCCCGTCCGGCACGGTATTGCCCGCAAACACCTGGGCCATGTCCTGCGCGTCACCGGGCGAGATGCCCAGCACCTGCGCCAGATCGTCATTGAAAGCCACCAGTCGCGGCGCGCGCACGGGTTCGGGCGACTGGCGCGCATAAAAGGCGGCCGGCAGCCGGGCATAGGAATTGTCGAAGGGGATCGTCAGGGTCATGGCGCAAACATATGATCTGTGCGCAGTATTGCCAGCACCAAATCCCATCGCCGTGAAAGGCCCGCCATGACCGCCGACCAGATCATAGACCACCTGCAACTGCAGCCCCACCCCGAAGGCGGTTGGTATGCCGAGACCTGGCGCGCGGACAACAGCGGCCGCCCCACCGCGACCTGCATCTATTTCCTGCTTAAACAGGGCGAGGCCAGCCACTGGCACCGGGTCGATGCGACCGAGATCTGGCTGTTTCACGCCGGCGCACCGCTGATCCTGTCGATCAGCGAAACCGACACCGGACCGGCAGCCGACCACATGCTGTCCCCTGACCTGAGCGAAGGTACGCCGCAGGTCATCGTACCCGCCGGGCATTGGCAGGCCGCCCGCAGCACTGGGGACTACACGCTGGTCAGCTGCGTGGTCTCACCCGGGTTCCGGTTCGAAGGGTTCGAATTGGCGTCCCCGGATTTCGACATCCCGCGCATGCCACGCAACGACTGATCGTCTCTTGTTCTTTGCGGGAACAACCGCCCAGATTGCACCATGATCAATGCCCTGATTCTTGCCGCGGTCGTGCTGACCGGCGCCGTTCTGACCTGGCCCAGGCTGGCCAACGCCCCGTTGTGGCGGGCCACGATCACGCCGCTGGCCTCGATCATCGGCAGCGGGTTCCTGGTGCTGGGGCCGATTCTGGATGTCAGCTATGGCGGCTATGCACCGCTGGTGATGCTGGCCCTGTGCGCGCTGGCCTATGCGTTCGGCGGCGCGATCCGGTTCAACATCGCGCAGAACGCCCGCCGCACGCGGCCGTCCCCCCTGTTGCAAAGGCTGGAAACTGCTGCATCGGCGGTTCTGGCCTTCGCCTATTTCATCTCGGTTGCTTATTACCTGAACCTGTTCGGCGCCTTCGGCGTCAGCCTCACCCAGCTGGACGACGCCTATCATGCGAACTTGCTGACGACGGCGGTGTTCACCTTCATCCTCGCCATCGGCTGGACGCGGGGGTTTGCGGCGCTGGAACGGCTGGAACAGGTTTCGGTGGGGATCAAGCTGGCCATCATAGCTGGGCTGATCATCGGTCTGGCCGCGTATTTCGGCAAGACCGCAGGGGCCGGCGCGCTGGCTTTTGACCCGCCACAGGTTACCGGATGGGCTGCGATCACCCTGGCGGCGGGGCTGCTGATCACGGTGCAGGGGTTCGAGACCTCGCGCTATCTGGGCGCAACCTATGATGCGCCTACGCGGGTTCGGTCGATGCGGATGGCACAATGGATCTCGGCCGCGATCTACATCGTCTATGTGGTGCTGCTGACCTATGCGGTCGATACCGACCCGCAGTCGCTGGACGAAACCACGATCATCGAACTGATGCATGTGGTGGCGCCGATCCTGCCGCTGCTGCTGGTGGCCGCCGCGCTGAGCGCGCAATTCAGCGCCGCCATTGCCGACACCGCCGGATCAGGCGGATTGATCGCCGAGGTCACCGCAGGCCGGATCCCAGAGAAGCTGGCCTATACACTGCTGGTCGGACTGGGCGTTCTGCTGACCTGGTCCTTCAACATCTTCGAGATCATCAGCTATGCATCCCGCGCCTTTGCGCTCTACTATGCCATCCAGGCCCTGATTGCCGCCGTATCGGCCCATCAAAGCGGTCGCCCGCTCGGGGCCGCCCTTGGTATTGGATTGTCGCTTCTTGGGCTGGCGATCACCGTGTTCGGCACGCCGGTCGAATAAGTAATGGGCCAGCGCAGAATGACTGACGCTCAGTTCAACGCGGCAATCGACAGGTTCAGCACCGTCGCAAATGACACCCATGCCAGATAGGGCAAGAACGCCCAAGCCGAAACGCGGTCAACCGGGCGGACACGCGCGATGAACAGCACGATCACCACCAGCAGCGACAAGATCACTACCAATGCCAGCCATGGCTGGTGCAGCACGAAGAATGCGGGCGACCACAGGAAGTTCAGGCCCAACTGCGCCCACCACAGGCGCATTGCGGGCGATCCCCGGTCCCGTTCGAACTGCCGCCATCCCACCATCGCGATCAGCACGTACAGAACCGTCCAGACCGGGCCGAACACCCAGCCCGGCGGGTTGAAGACCGGTTTGTTCAGGTTTGCATACCACTCACCCGGCCCCGTCAGAGTGCCGATCAGTATGCCGCCACCCAGTACCAGAACCAGAAAGGCGATACGTGTCAGGATATTGCTCATGCCCGTTCCATCCGCAGTTTCACCGCCGCTCAGCAGGTCCCGACCGGTATAGCCGCGCGGGCCGTCGACGAAAAGACACCACGCTGCGCGTTCTGCGCGCCTTCCAGAGAGACCGTCGCACCCTGAATCTCGGCCCCCGACACGGTGATCTCGCGTCCGCCGCCTGTGTCATCCACGTCGATCGTAAAGGCGATTTCTGCACCGGGCGGCATGGCCCGGATGTCCAGATCGACCATCGACTGCCCATCCTGAACCTGAGGCAGCCCGTTCAGATACTCGGACCCCGAAACCATTTCAAAGGGCTGAAACACTTCAACACCTGCTCCGGCACCGGTGACATCAAAGACCAGCCCGCCCTGCGACGAGGACAAATCCAGACGCACCGTTGCAGCAGACAGGCTGCAATCGCTGGCGTTGCGAAGGACGAAGCGGTCCTTTGGCGCTCCCTCGACGAACTCAACCTGCACGTCGGCCATGGCGGGCACTGCGAGCGTGAACGCGACGGCACAACCGGCCGCATTTTTGACAAGGGAACCGATCATCTTCATCTCCGGCGTTGTTGTGGCTACTGCTACAATTACGCCCGAGCGCCTTGGCAGGATCATTTTTTCCCGCGTTTCAGTGCGGTGCGCCCTGCGACACCCGGCTGACCGTGCCCCCGCCAACCAACGCCTTGACCCCGGTGGTGCCCGGGCAAGAGGTCGGCATTCCCCGCGCGACACGCACCGCCAGATACGCAAAGGCCTGCGCCTCGAGCATGTCGCCATCCAGCCCCACTACCTCGACCGGATCAACCGGGCAGTCCAGCGCCACGCGCAGCATCTCCATCAAAACCGGGTTCTTGCGCCCGCCGCCGGTGACCAGCACCCGCGCGGGCGGTCTGGGGCAATGCTCCATCCCCTGCACCACCCCGGCGGCGCTCATGCCTGTCAGGGTGGCGACGGCGTCAGCGTCGCTCAATTCCTTCACCAGACCGATCATCTCGGCAAAATCGTTGCGGTCCAGCGATTTGGGCGGCAGACGGTTGAAATAGGGCTCGGCCAGAAACAGCTCCAGCGCTCCGTTCTCGACTGTGCCCTGCCGGGCCAGCGCGCCGTCGCGGTCCATCGGCAAGCCCAGACGCGCCTGCACCAGATCGTCGATCGGCGCATTGGCCGGGCCGGTGTCAAAGGCCAGCAGCGCACCGGGCGCCTCGGGTCCGTCAAAGGACGGGTCCACATAGGTCAGGTTGCCTACACCGCCCAGGTTCAGAAAGCACAAGGGCGCCGTGGCCCCGACATATTTTGCGCAGGCAAAGTGGAAGAACGGCGCCAGCGGCGCCCCCTCGCCACCCATGGCCACGTCATCGCTGCGGAAATCCCAGACCACGGGCACACCCAGCGCGACTGCCAGCCCCTCGCCATCGCCCACCTGCAGCGTGCCCTTGCCGCGCGGCTCATGCGCAAGGGTCTGGCCGTGAAACCCGATCAGGTCCACGTCCTCGAATTCCGACAGCAGCTCGGCATGGGCGCGGGTCACCAGATCTTCGGCGGCGTGCACCTCGGGTCCGCTCCATTTTCCCAGCGCGGCGCGCAGCAGCTTGCGCTCGTCCTCGGTATAGGGCCGGTAGGCACTGTCGCCGAACCGCAGGATCTGCCGCCCGTCGGTTTCCACCACCGCCGCGTCGACCCCGTCGAGCGAGGTGCCCGACATGGCCCCCAGTGCCCGCACTGCCCCAACTTTGCCTCGGGCCTTATTCATGGCCTTTTCCTTCCCTCGTTCGCCGCCTATAACGTGCCCCGCAATTCAACCCCGAGGCAAGACATGACGTATCACCCCAAATCGGATTTCATCGCCACGATGATCGAGCGCGGCTTTCTGGCCGATTGCACCGATTATCAGGGCCTTGACGATGCTCTGACAAGCGGGGTGCAGACAGCCTATATCGGGTATGACGCCACCGCCCAGTCCCTGCATGTCGGGCATCTGATGAACATCATGGTTCTGCGCTGGTTCCAGAAGCTGGGGCACAAGCCGATCACCCTGATGGGGGGCGGCACCACCAAGGTGGGCGATCCGTCTTTCCGCTCGGACGAACGCCCCCTGCTGGGCCCCGAGCAGATCGACGCCAACATCGCCGGCATGCAGAAGGTGTTCGACAAGTACCTGTCCTATGACGACAGCGATACCGGCGCGCTGATGCTGAACAATGCCGAATGGCTGGACGACCTGAACTATCTCGATTTCCTGCGGGACATCGGGCGGCATTTCTCGGTCAACCGGATGCTGTCCTTTGAGTCGGTGAAATCGCGGCTGGACCGGGAACAGTCCCTGTCGTTCCTCGAGTTCAACTACATGATCCTGCAGGCCTATGACTTTCTGGAACTGAACCGCCGCTATGGCTGCATCCTGCAGATGGGCGGATCGGACCAGTGGGGCAACATCGTCAACGGCATCGACCTGACCCGCCGCGTGCTGGATCACGAGATCTATGGCCTGACCACGCCCCTGCTGACCACCAGCGACGGGCGCAAGATGGGCAAAAGCCAGGGCGGCGCCATCTGGCTGAACGGCGACATGCTGTCGCCATACGAGTTCTGGCAGTTCTGGCGCAACACCACCGACGCCGATGTGGGCCGCTTCCTGAAGATCTTCACCGAGCTTCCCGTGGACGAATGCGACCGCATGGGCGCGCTGCAAGGGTCCGAGATCAACGAGGCCAAGATCCGTCTGGCCAACGAGGTCACGACCCTGCTGCACGGTGCCGAGGCCGCGGCCAAGGCCGAGGCCACCGCGCGCGAGGTGTTCGAAAAGGGCGGCGTGGGCGGCGACCTGCCCACCCTGACCCTGACCGCCGAGGATCTGGGCGACGGCATCTCGGTCGTGCAGCTGATCGTGAAGTCGGGCCTGGCGAAATCGGGCAAGGAGGCCAAGCGCCTGATCGCCGAAAACGGCGCCAAACTGGACGACGCGCCGCTGACCGATGCGGGGCTTATGATCGACGCGGCGGCCTTGTCCTCGCCCATCAAGCTGAGCGCGGGCAAGAAGCGGCACGCGCTGGTGCAGTTGGGCTGAACCACCTGACCCCGAACACGACGGCCGCCCTTGAGCGGCCGTTTTTCTATCCGCGCTCGACCGAGCCCAGCGGCAGCTCCAAGCCGGCCGGCGGCACGAACAGCTCGATCCGGTCGCGCGACAGCGCGCAGTTTTCGACCGCGAGCCGCAGCACCGCACCATGGATCATCGGCGCCACCAGGAAGAACTGCGCAGCGTGGCATATGACCTCGGCGACACCCACGCGCCACGGCTCTCGCGCAGTTCAAGATAGCTCAGCCCGGCCATATGCCGGAACACCTCGCGCAGAGGGGGCCACAGGCCAAACGCCTTGGACAGTCGCGCCTCGTCCTGGTCATCGCCGTGGCAAAGTTTCGGCGTCATCACCTCCGCTTTCAGACGCACGGCCAGCGCTGACTTGCGGCTTTTCGTGTCGTCTTTATTCTCCAACCTTCGCCTTGGCCGAATCGCAACAACCGGGATGGCGTCCTGCTCCCGCGCGATAGGATGCGCCGTGTACAGAACCAGCCTGACCGCCCTAGCAGGGCGAGCGCATGACCCGCCCGCGACGTTTCTGTTTCATTCACTTTCCTGATCTCGCACCTGGCCTTCTTCTGCACGGTCGAGCCGCCGCGAAGCGCCAACTGGGTCAGCGGCGCAGCCGGATGGATCAGGCTAAAACCACAGCCAGTCCGCCACGCTGAGAACCACGAACACCGGCACAGACAGCGCGATCGCCAGCAAAAACACCGCGGCACGGGTTACGCGCGGGGATGGGATTGTCTGTCCGAAAACCGTCTTCATGCGGTCATTAACCCCGTTTTAGGTTTCCACCGGGTTAATGCCTGCATGACGATCACGCCCACCCCTTTGATGCAAAGCGCCGAGATGCAGGCGACCCTGCGCGCCTGCGGGCAGGCCCCGCTGCGGCTGGCGGACGGTACGCTGGCCCTGCGCCGCCGGGTCTTTCCCGGAGTGACCGTGGCGATGCTGTCGCGCGCGTGGATCGACCCGGCCACCCTGCCCGGCCTGATCCGGCAAGCCGGGTTGAACCGCGCACCGTTGATCCTGTCGCCCGACCATCCGGCCCCCGGCCTGACCAAGTTGGGCGCAGTGCCGCTGGTTACCCCGACCTGCGTGGCCGAGTTGGATCTGCGCGGCGACCTGCGGGCCGGGCTGCACCAGAAATGGCGCAACGCGCTTGTTCAGGCCGAGCGCAGCCCGCTGCGCATCACGCGCCGCATCTTGGGCGACCGGTCGGACAATTGGCTGCTGACCGCCGACCAGGCGCAGCAGCGGGCACGCGGCTATCGCAATTGGCCGGTGCCGCTGACCCTGGCCTATGCCCGCACCAATCCCGGCAAGGCCGTCGAGTTCTCGGCCACCGATGGCGACACCGTGGCTGCAATGCTCTTCCTGTGCCATGGCTCGGTTGCCACCTATCACATTGGCTACACTACCGCGCGCGGGCGGCGGCTGAATGCCCACCGGCTGATTCTGTGGCGGGCGATACGCTGGCTGGCGAAACGAGGATTTCAGCGGCTCGATCTTGGCCCGGTGTCGACCGAGGATGCGCCCGGTCTGGCACGGTTCAAACTGGGAGCCGGCGCCCGCGCCCGCTGGCTGGGCGGCACCTGGGGCTGGTGGCCGCCGCTGGGGCGCAGCCTGAGCCCGCTGGCGGGGCTCGACCGCGGCGGGATGCGCTGGACAGATCCCCATGCGGGCTGATATTTGAACACTTGTTCAGATCACTGGGGAGGAGCCCGCCATGCAATTGTCCACCACCGCCGCCGTCATCACCGGTGGCGCCTCGGGCCTCGGAGAGGCCACCGCCCGTTACTTTGCCGAGAACGGCGCGCAGGTCACCATCCTGGACCGCGATGCCGAGCGCGGCGCGCAGGTCGCGGCCGAGATCGGCGGACATTTTGCCCAGACCGACGTGACCGACGAGAACTCGGTGGCCGCGGCCATTGCGCTGGCGATGGACAAGATGGGCAAGATCACCGCCTGCGTGAACTGTGCCGGCATCGCCTATGGCATCAAGACCGTCGGCAAGGACGGCCCGCATCCGCTGGACGCCTTTCAGCGCACCATCGACATCAACCTGGTGGGCACCTTCAACGTGTCGCGCCTGGCAGCCGTCGAGATGGCGAAAAACGAGCCTGAGTCGGATGGCGCGCGTGGCGTGATCATCAACACCGCCTCGATTGCCGCGTTTGACGGACAAAAGGGCCAGGCAGCCTATGCGGCGTCCAAGGGCGGTGTCGTGGGCATGACCCTGCCGATGGCGCGCGATCTGGCCTCGACCGGGATCCGGGTGATGACCATCGCGCCCGGTATCTTCATGACGCCGATGCTGGCCGGTCTGCCCGAAGAGGTGCAGAAGCAGCTGGCCGCCGACGTGCCCAACCCCGCCCGTCTGGGCGATCCGCGCGAATACGGTCGGCTGGCCGGGTTCATCGTCGAGATGGGCTATCTGAACGGCGAGGTCATCCGCATCGACGGCGCTCTGCGCATGCGCTGACCCTCACTAACGATTTCCGGCCCGGTCGATCTTCGTCCGGGCCGGCCGTTTTGGTTTTGTACAAAACAGAAGACCCCCGGCTCCAGGCCGGTACAAAACAGACGAATTGGCTCAGCCCGCCTCGGCTTTCTCTTCCAGCATCAGCCATTCCTCCTCGGCGGCGGCCAGCTTCTGCTGCCGCTCGACGAGAGCCTCGGTCGCCTTCTGGAACTTCACCGGCTCGCGGGTGAACAACTCGGGGTCCGACAGCAGTTCCTCCAGCTTGGCGATCTCGGCTTCCAGACGCGCGATCTCGGCGGGCAGCTTCTCGAGCCGGTGCTTTTCGGAAAAGGACAGGCCGGTTTTCGGCTTGGGCTCCTGCTTGATTTTCGGCTTGTTTTCCTTTGATTTCTCGAGATTTTTCTTGGCCAGATCGCCGCGCTGCGCGACATAGTCCGACCAGCCGCCCGCATAGACGGTCGCGCGGCCATTGCCCTCCATCGCGATGGTCGTCGTCGCCACCCGGTCAAGGAAATCCCGGTCGTGGCTGACCAGCAGCACCGTGCCGTCATAATCGTCCAACAGCTCCTGCAACAGGTCCAGCGTCTCGACATCCAGGTCGTTGGTCGGTTCGTCCAGCACCAGCAGGTTCGACGGTTTCGCCATCAGCTTGGCCAGCAGCAACCGCGCTTTTTCGCCGCCCGACAAGGACTTGACGGCCGCTCTGGCCTGCCGCTCGTCGAACAGGAATTCCTTGAGGTAACCCACCACATGCTTGGGCTGGCCGCGTACCATCACCTGATCCGCCTTGCCCGAAACGCGCATCTCGGGGTCGCCGGTCAGGCTGTCCCACAGGGTCATCTCGGGGTCCAGCTGCGCGCGGGTCTGGTCGAAAACGGCGATTTCCAGATTGGTGCCCAGAGTCACCGATCCCTCGTCCGGCTCCACTTCGCCCAGCAGCATCTTCAGAACCGTTGTCTTACCCACGCCGTTCGGACCGACAAAGGCCACCCGGTCGCCGCGCT
This sequence comes from Ruegeria lacuscaerulensis ITI-1157, assembly GCA_000161775.1. Lineage (GTDB taxonomy): Bacteria > Pseudomonadota > Alphaproteobacteria > Rhodobacterales > Rhodobacteraceae > Ruegeria > Ruegeria lacuscaerulensis. Next base: position 2,461,273 of record GG704596.1, on the reverse strand, counting down.
GCACCAGCAGGTCCAGGTTGCGCACGATGGGCTTGCCGTCGAACGCCTTGCTGATCCCGCGTGCCTCGATCACCTTGCGTCCGGATTTCGGACCAGACTCCAAGGACATGGCCGCCGAGCCTTGACGCTTGATCTGCGCCGCGCGTTCGGACCGCAAGGCCTGCAGCGCCCGCACCCGACCCTGGTTGCGCTTGCGGCGGGCGCTGATCCCCTCGACCGCCCAACGCGCCTCGGATTTGATCAGCCGGTCCAGCTTGTGGCGTTGCTGGTCCTCCTCTTCCCAGATCTTGTCGCGCCAGGCCTCGAAGGCCTCGAACCCCTGCTCCTGCCGGCGAACCACACCTCGGTCGATCCACAGTGTTGCCCGGGTCAACGCCCGCAGGAACGCGCGGTCATGCGAGATCAGGACAAAACCCGCCCGCGTCGCGCCCAGTTCACGTTCAAGCCAGCCGATGGCCTCGATGTCCAAATGGTTGGTCGGCTCGTCCAGCAGCATCAAATCGGGGGCCTCGGCCATCAGCTTGGCCAGCGCCGCGCGCCGCCGTTCGCCGCCCGAGGCGGTCTGAACCGCGCGCGAGGGGTCGAATTTCAGCCCCTCACCGGCCCGCTCCACCTTGTACAACTCGCCGGGTTCCAGCCCGCTGGCCGCATAGTCGCCCAGCGTGGCAAAGCCCTCCATCGTCGGGTCCTGCTCCATGTAACCCACGGATTTGCCGGGCGGCACCACGATCTCGCCCCGGTCCGGCTCGACCAGGCCGGCCATGACCTTCATCAGAGTGGATTTGCCCGAACCGTTCCGCCCAACCAGCGCAACGCGGTCGCCGGGCTGAACCACCAGGTCGAGGTCGGAAAACACCGGCTCGCCCCCGAAGGTCAGCGAGATACCGGACATCTGCAACAAAGGAATACGTGCCATAAGCGCCAGCTAAACCGGCAGGCATTGGGCGTCAACGGCCCAGCCTCACCTTTTGTCAGAGTCCCGGGTTTAGCCCACGATCATCCGCAGCAGGCGCTTTCGCGCAGGGGGAATCGCGCCGATTTCGACACCGGTGAAGACATGCAGCGTGTTCAACTGGCGGTCCACCACCGCATGATCGCTGACCCAACCGCCCATCATCAGATAGGTGCGCAGCAACGGCGGCATGCGCGACATCGCCTTTCTGGCATCCGGGCGCCGACGCAGCCGCGCGGCAAAGCGGAAGACGTCCGGCGCCTTGACCCGCGGCAGCCACCGTTTGGGCGCAAGGTGGCGATGTTTGAGCATCGCGAAGGCATCCAGATAGGCCTCGGTATCGGTCCCGGCAAAGGACGAACAACCAAACAGCAGCTGGATGTCGTACCGGTCCACGAACACGGTCATCGCGCCCCAGGCCACCCGAAGGATGTCAGGATCGGTCCAGTCGGGATGCACCGCGAACCGGCCCATCTCGGCCATCGGACCCTGAAATTCCTGCAGGGCCGACAGATCGTAGAACTGCGCCGAGTAGCTGCGCACGACATCCCGCCCGCTGTCCATGATCAGCATCCGGAAACAGCAAACCACGCGCCCGCCTGCCCGCTGATCCTCGATCAGGACATGCGTGCAGACCTGATCGAACGCGTCGCTGTCCGTCTGCGCGGTGCGGAAGGCCAGCGTGCGCAGCGCTTGCGCGGCGGCGAGGTCCTGGGGCGTGCGCGCCAGTCGCGCCCGGTACCGCCCCTTGTTCAGCAAGACATCCGTGGCCATGGTCGCATCCTCCGTGGCAGCCGACATTCCGAGGTTCCGCCCGCCACCAATACCACGTTCATGACCCCTTCATGACACTTTCGGGGCTGGCTGCGGGATCAGTTCGCGCCGGGGATGTTTGCCGGGTTGAAACTGCCGATGTTGCCCAGCAGTTGCCGCAGGAAGCCCCTGTCCTGCACGCTCGAATCGGTGACGCGGCGGTCCAGCACGACGACATAGCCGTCTTCGAGGCCGAAACGCTCGATATTGCGCACCACCCCGCGCTGGTCGAAGCTGACGGCAACCAGTTGACGCTCGACGACCTCGGGGCGTTTGGGGCCATAGTGGCGGACGCGGGACCTGACGTAATAATAGCCCGAATCCTTCAGCACTCCCGAAGAGGTGGGCGCCCCGACCTTTTCTTCGACCGAGCTGCGGGTATCGACCCCGACCTTGATCTCGGCCAGTTCCTCGGGTGTGGGCACATAGCCGTGGTTCTTGTAGACAGGGGTGCAGGCCGCAACGGCCAGAAAGGTCACGCAGGCAAGCGCTCTGGGCGCCGATTTCAGCTTGTTCGCAACCTTCAACATCTTCAACCCCTTGCCTTGGCACCGTGCGGCTTCTATCCGATTACAGAAACCAATGCCCCGGTTCAACACAGGAAAGGGTCACAATGGCCAAGCCGACATCTTTGCGCGTCGCGGACCTGCCGCAGAACAGCCCCACCCCGTTCGATCTGCGCCCTGCGGGTGCCGAGCTGGACGCCATCCGAGACGATCTGGGGCTGCAGGGGCTGCGCAAGCTGAGCTTCGTCGGCGAAATCCGCGCGCAGGGGCAAACGCGATTGGGTGCTGGAGGGCCACCTGGGCGCGACGGTGATCCAGCCCTGCGTCGTGACCCTCGAACCGGTGACCACGCGCATCGAAACCCCGGTGCGGCGCATGTATCTGTCCGACTGGACCGAGCCGGACGAGCCCGAGTTCGAGATGCCCGAAGATGACGAGACCGAGCCGCTGGGCTCCGAGATCGACCCCGGCATCGTGATGCACGAGGCCTTGGCGTTGGCGCTGCCGCAATACCCGCGCAAGGACGGCGCGCATCTGGATGACGCCAATTTCACCGAGCCGGGAAAACAGGCCATGACGGACGAAGACGCCAAGCCCTTTGCCGGACTGGCTGGGCTGCGCGATGCCTTGAAAAAAGACGAGTGACAGCGCCATGATTTCCTGTCATAGCACTCGGTCAGAAAAACCCCTTGAACATGTCGAGAATCGCAGTATTTTCGCGCGCTCATCGGAATTTGGGTTGGACATCGCGGGGTTCGTTCCCTAAACGCGCGTCACACCACGAGAAAACGAAGAATGAAACCCGGGCTGGCAGCGAATCTGCAGCCCCCAGTCAGACAAAGGTTGAGACCATGGCCGTCCAACAGAACAAAGTTTCCAAGTCGCGTCGCAACAACCGCCGCGCACACGACGCTCTGGTTGCTGCAAACCCGAACGAATGCCCCAGCTGCGGCGAGCTGAAGCGCCCGCACCACGTTTGTGCAGCCTGCGGCCACTATGACGACCGCGAAGTCGTGGCACAGGCCGACGAAATCGACCTGGACGAAGACGCGGCCTGAGCCTGATTGAACGCAGGTTTTTGGCATGACGGCGCAGCCCGAGCAGACCGGAAAGATCATCATCTCGGTTGACGCAATGGGCGGGGATGCAGGTCCCGGCGTCGTGATTGCTGGAATCGCGAAGTCAGCACGGAAGAACCCCGACATCGGGTTCATCCTGCACGGACCCGAGGACGAACTGCGCAAGCTCGTTGCGAAACGGCGCGTTCCTGAAGGACGCGTCGTTTTCCGTGATTGTCCCGATGTCGTCACGATGGAGGACAAGCCCAGCCACGTTGTGCGCAACGGCAAGAACACCTCGATGTGGTCGGCGCTGGAATCGGTGCGCAAAGGTGAAGCGCATGGCGCGGTCTCGTGCGGGAATACCGGAGCGCTGATGGCGCTGTCGATGATGCGGCTGCGCAAGCTGCCCGGCGTGAACCGGCCGGCGATCGCGATTCTCTGGCCTTCGCGCAATCCCCAAGGGTTCAACGTGATGCTGGACGTCGGCGCCGACGTGCGCGCCGACGCGAAGGATCTGCTGCAATTCGCGTTGATGGGGGCCTCGTATGCCCGCAACGGCATGGCCTTGACGCGCCCGCGCATCGGACTGCTGAATGTCGGCACCGAAGAACACAAAGGGCGCGCGGAACTCAAAGAAGCGCACGCGCTGATCTCGGACTTTGCCGAGCAGGCGAATTTCGATTTCGTGGGTTTCGTCGAAGGCAGCGACATTCCCGGAGACAAGGCGGATGTCATCGTCACCGACGGATTCACCGGCAATGTCGCCATCAAGACGGGCGAAGGCACCGCAAAGCTGATCGGCGATCTGCTGCGCGAAGCGTTCAGCTATTCGCCCCTGTCCCGCCTTGCATCCGTCCTGGCCATCACGTCGCTGCAACGGCTGAAAAAGCGCATCGACCCGCGTCGCGTGAACGGAGGGGTATTCCTTGGCCTGAACGGGACGGTCATCAAATCCCATGGTGGGGCCGACGCCACCGGGGTCTCGGCGGCAATCAAGCTCGCTTTCACGCTGGCCCAGTCTGGATTTGCCGAAAAATTGGCGGCACGGGTTGCATCCACGGCAGACCTTGCACAAGATGTCGCGCAATCTGCGTCGCAGACTGGAAAATAACAAAAAAGGCAGTACCCCAGATGGCAGGCCGTTCAGTCGTTGTTGGTGTCGGGCACTACTTGCCCAAGCGGGTCGTCCCCAATTCCGAATTCGAAAAGACACTGGATACAACGGATGAATGGATCCGTACGCGATCCGGCATCGAAAGGCGGCATTTCGCGGCTGATGACGAGGCCACATCGGACCTGGCGACGCGGGCAGCCGAAGCCGCGTTGAAGGATGCGGGGCTGGACGCCAACGATATCGATGCGATCGTCCTTGCCACGTCAACAGCCGACCTGACCTTTCCTGCCGCCGCAACCATGGTTCAGGCCAATCTGGGCATGACCCGGGGATTTGCCTTTGACGTTCAGGCCGTCTGCGCGGGCTTCGTGTTCGCGCTGAGCAACGCCAACGCCCTGATCCTGTCGGGCCAGGCCAGACGGGTGCTGGTCATCGGGGCGGAAACCTTTTCGCGCATCCTTGACTGGACCGACCGATCTACCTGCGTTCTGTTCGGCGACGGTGCGGGCGCGCTGGTGCTTGAGGCGCAGGACGGCGTAGGAACACCCGCCGACCGAGGCATTCTGTCGACAGACCTGCATTCGGACGGACGCCACAAGGACCTGCTTTATGTCGACGGCGGCGTCTCGACCCAGACGACCGGGCATCTGCGCATGCAGGGGAATCAGGTCTTCCGCCACGCGGTCGAGAAACTGGCGGCCACGGCCACCACCGCGCTGGACCGCGCGGGACTGACGAGCGGAGACGTCGATTGGATCGTACCACATCAGGCCAACATCCGCATCATCCAGGGAACCGCCAAAAAGCTGCAACTTCCCATGGATAACGTCGTGGTCACGGTCCAGGATCACGGCAACACCTCGGCCGCATCGATCCCGCTGGCGTTGTCGGTGGGCAAGGAACGCGGCCAGATCAAACAGGGTGACTTGATCGTGACCGAGGCCATCGGCGGAGGCCTGGCATGGGGATCGGTCGTACTGCGGTGGTAACCGGCGCAATCCGGCTTACAAAGACGCCTGCAATTCATTGATATTGACAGCGAATTTGCCCTACCCCTATGCTCGCCGGATATCAGGGGAGTTGTCATGGGCGATAAAACACTCACGCGGATGGATCTAAGCGAAGCCGTATTCCGCGAAGTCGGGCTGTCACGCAACGAAAGCGCGCAGCTTGTTGAAAGCATTCTGAACCACATGTCCGACGCTCTGGTGCGCGGCGAGCAGGTCAAGATCTCGTCTTTCGGAACGTTCAGCGTGCGGGACAAGTCCGCTCGTATCGGTCGCAATCCCAAGACCGGCGAGGAAGTTCCCATTCAGCCACGCCGAGTGCTGACGTTCCGCCCGTCGCATCTCATGAAAGATCGCGTCGCCGCCGGGAATCGCAAATAGGCCTTGGGAGCCAGGCGGATATGAGCAAGTCCCCCGACGCGTTTCGCACCATAAGCGAAGTTGCGGATTGGCTCGGCGTTCAGGCCCATGTCCTGCGATTCTGGGAAAGCCGTTTCAGCCAGATCAAACCTGTCAAACGGGCCGGAGGGCGGCGCTATTACCGCCCGAACGACATGCGCCTTCTCGGCGGCATCAAGAAATTGCTGCACGAGGACGGAATCACCATCAAGGGCGTGCAGAGAATCCTTCGGGAAAAGGGTGTCGCTTATGTCGCGTCGCTCTCGCCGCCCTTGGACAAGGTCTCTGAGCCCCAGGCGATCGACACGCAGCCGGTCGATGAGACCATTGTACCCTTTGATCCCGGCGCGGCGGACCCCCGGCTTGACCACAAACCAAAACCGTCCAATCCCACGGTCGGCACCGGCGGGGTCGCAAGCGTGGCGGATCCGCAAGACGACCGCAGCACTGCGCCCATTTGTGGTGGAATCGCATCGCGGGTCTGGCAAGAAACCGATTTTGACGCCGAAGCACTGCGCCGGATTGCACCTATTGCCCGCGACCTTCGGGCGTGGCTCAACCGGGTAGAAAATCAATTGGCGGGATGAGCAAAAAGGCAATGATTTCCTCTTGCCCCCGCCGGGAAAACCGTTATGAACACCCCAACGTCGGGCTATGGCGCAGCCTGGTAGCGCGTCCGTCTGGGGGACGGAAGGTCGCAGGTTCGAGTCCTGCTAGCCCGACCAAATCACACCGACGTTCAGAAATTACGGGCCGGAGCCTCCTTCGGCTGAGGGGAGGATCGGAATGACTGGCGTGTGTCCGAACCAGCAGATCGCGGCGATGATCGACCGTGGAGAAATCACGGCGACTCCGGCGATCACCGCGGCCCAGATACAACCTGCCAGCCTTGATCTTCGTTTGGGCACAGTGGCTTACCGTGTGCGCGCCTCGTTTCTGGCCGGTGAGGGGCGCACGGTTTCCGATCGTCTTACCGAGTTCGAGATGCACCGTATCGACATCTCGGAAGGCGCGGTTCTGGAAAAAGGCTGCGTCTATCTGGTGCCGTTGATGGAGTCGCTCGCCCTGCCCGGCGACGTGACCGCCGTTGCCAATGCCAAAAGCTCGACCGGACGGCTTGACCTTCTGACCCGCACCATCACCGATGGCGGAACCGAGTTCGACCGCCTGCCCGCCGGATATACCGGGCCGCTCTATGCCGAGATTTGTCCGCGGTCGTTCTCGGTTCTGGTCCGGCCGGGCATGCGTCTGAACCAGATCCGGTTCCGCCGCGGTCAGGCGGTTCTGTCCGACGCGGATCTGACCGCGCTGCATGCGGAATCACCATTGGTCGATGGTCCGGCCGTCATCCAGGACGGGCTGGGGTTTTCCGTCGATCTGCGCCTGCCCGACACCGATCTGGTCGGGTACCGGGCCAAGCCGCATACCGGCGTGATCGATCTGGACCGAATCGGTGAATACGACCCGCAGGAATACTGGGAGCAGGTGCGCACCAAGGAAGGCCGCATCATCCTTGACCCCGGCGCGTTCTACATTCTCGTCAGCCGCGAGGCGGTTCACATCCCGCCGATGTATGCGGCGGAGATGGCCCCCTACCTGGCAATGGTGGGCGAGTTCCGGGTGCACTACGCGGGCTTCTTCGACCCCGGCTTCGGCCACGCTGAGGCAGGCGGTGCCGGGTCACGCGGCGTTCTCGAAGTTCGATGCCACGAAGCGCCTTTCGTGCTGGAACACGGTCAGGTCGTCGGGCGGCTGGTTTATGAACGCATGGCCGAGATGCCGACCCAGCTGTACGGTGCGGGCATCGCTTCGAACTATCAGGGCCAAGGCCTGAAATTGTCGAAGCATTTCAAATCTATACAGTAAGGTCTAAAACCGCATGAACCGCCGCATCTGGCGGGTCAGCTGCTTGGCCTGCTTCATGCTCTGGCTCTGACCACCTGCGGATTTCGCCATTCGGCGCTCGGCCTCGGGGTCGCGCGGCTGGTCCTGTTGCTCCGGCTTGCGGGTCATGCGGCCGGCGAGGTCAAAGCCCTTGTCCACCCCGCGCGTGACCAAACGGCGCATGACTTGCCGGACGATCATGTCGATGATGCGGTTTGCGTTCATTTCGGTCTCCGTTCCTCTGAGCCGAAGCTAATGAGAAATCACGGCAACACAAGGGCGGCGCGATCAATCTTCCTCGAAAAGCTCGGTCTGGTCCTCGTCGCCGGGCTCATCCTCATTCGCCTCACCCAACGGCATCGTGCCCGGCGGCGGCCGGTTTTCCAGCAAGCCCGCGGCACGCAGTTCTTTCAGGCCCGGCAGGTCTCGGGCGCTTTCCAGGCCGAAGTGGTCCAAAAACTGAGGCGTCACGACGAAGGTCACCGGACGCCCCGGCGTCATGCGGCGGCGGCCCAGCCGGATCCACTCCATCTCAAGCAGCTGGTCAATGGTCCCGCGCGACACGGACACGCCGCGGATTTCCTCGATCTCGGCGCGGGTGCAGGGCTGATGATAGGCCACGATCGCCAGGGTCTCGATGGCGGCCCGGCTCAGCTTCCGGGTCTCGACCGTTTCCTTCTGCATCAGGAACCCAAGATCGGGTGCAGTACGGATGGCCCAGGCCTCGCCCACCCGAACCACGCGCACCCCGCGCCCCTCATAGCGTTTCTGCAGCAGTTCCAGGGCCTGCTTGGCGTCGCAGCCATGCGGCATCCGCGCCTCAAGATCGGCCACCGTTACCGGCTCGGCGCTGGCAAACAGCACCGCCTCGACCATGCGCTCCTGCTCGGCCAGCGGAGGGGCTTCGAACAGGGTGCCGGTGCCGTCGTCTTCGGGGGCGTCAGTCACGTTTGTCAGTCCTTCTGCGCAGTTGGATCGGTGCAAAAGTCTCGCTTTGCTTGATCTCCATATGGCCTTCTTTCACCAGCTCCAGCGAGGCCGCAAACGTCGCCGCCGTGGCCGAGCGGCGACGCACCGGGTCAACGTCCCAGCCCTCGGGCAGGTAGGTTTCCATGTCGGTCCAGGTTCCGGCAAATCCGATCAGCGGGCGCATCCTCTCCAGCGCCTGTTCCATCGTGAAAACGGCATCGCGGTCCATCACGAAGGGTCGGAATTCGTCGCGGGTGCGGATGCGGGCATAGCCCTGCATCAAGTCCAGCAAGGTGGCGGAATAGGTGATGGTTCGAACGCGGGTGACATCCTCGCCCCGCCCGCGCTTGAAGAAATCGCGCCCCAACTGGTCGCGTGCCATCAGGCGGGCGGCCGCATCGCGCATCGCCTGCAGGCGTTCCAGTTGAAAGGCCAGATGCGCGGCCAGTTCCTCGCCCGTCGGCCCCTCTTCATCGGGGTCGGGCGGCAGCAGCAGGCGCGATTTCAGAAAGGCCAGCCATGCGGCCATCACCAGGTAATCGGCGGCAAGTTCGATCCGCAGGGCCCGGGCCCGTTCGACAAAGGACAAGTATTGCTGCGCCAGCGCCAGAACCGAGATCTTGCGCAGATCGACCTTCTGCGTCCGCGACAGGGTCAGCAGCACGTCCAGCGGGCCTTCAAACCCGTCCACGTCCACGATCAGCGCCTCGGCGGCCAGCCGATCGGCGACCGAAACCGGGTCTTCGCTGAAAAGGTTATCCGTCATACACCTGCCCGCCCATCAGACGGGATAGTTCCGTCTCGGCGGCACGGATGTCAAGTTCCTCGGGCGGTTGCCGCCGGGCCAGCGCACGGTCCGCGCGGGCTTGCGCCGCCTCGGACAGTTCGCCCGCGGCCTCCATCACCTCGGCGCGTTCCTCGAACGACCCGTTGCAGTGCAGAACCACGTCGCAGCCCGCCGATAGCGCCTGTTGCGACAGATCGGCCAGCGATCCGCTGAGCGCCTTCATCGAGATGTCGTCGGTCATGATCAACCCGTCGAACCCGATCCGCTCGCGGATGATCCGCATCATCGCAGGCGAAATCGTGGCCGGTTTTCCGTCAACCTGATCATAGACCAGATGGGCGGTCATCCCCATCGGCAGGTCGTTCAGGGCGCGGAAAGGCTGAAAATCGGTCTGCATCAGATCGTCCAGCGGCGCATCCACATGCGGCAGGTCGAAATGGCTGTCGAGCGTGGCGCGCCCGTGGCCGGGAATGTGCTTGACGACGGGCAGAACGCCGCCATCCAGATGCCCCTGCGCGACCGCTCGGCCAAGGCGCGCGACCGTGGCCGCGTCGCTGCCATAGCAACGGTTGCGCAGGAAATCATGCGTCTCGGGCCGGGCCAGATCGACCATCGGGGCGCAATTGCTGTCGACGCCCAGCGAAAACAGCTCGTGCGCGATCAGGCGATAGCGCAGATACATGGCGCGTTCGGCCTGGCCCTCGGCCTGTTCGGCATGATCCAGCGGCGGGCGCCATTGGCGGGCCAGCGGCGGGCGCAGGCGTTGCACCCGTCCGCCCTCCTGATCGATCGTGATCATGCAGTCGCGGCCGACGGCCTCACGCATGTCGTCGCACAGCGCGCGCACCTGATCGGCATTGTCGATGTTGCGGGCAAACAGGATGAAGCCAAACGGATTCATCTGCCGGAACAACGTCTTTTCTTCGGGCGTCAGGCGCAGACCCGCCGCATCGGTGATCGTGGCACCGTACCTCACCGCACGGCAACCGGGATGCAGTCGGCGTCCTGCGCCACCAGCGCCGCACAGAACTGACGCGAGTCGCTGAGATCGGCAAAACCGTGCACGCGCAAGCGATAGAAGGTGCGGCCTCCGCTTGAGGTTTTCTGGATAACGCGTTGCTTTCCCTGCATGTACTCGCCAAATCTGCGGTACAGGCGGTCCCATTCGGCGCGGGCCACATCGGGGCTCTCGAACGCGCCCAACTGGGCCAGCCGGGTGCCCTTGGCCAGCGTCTCGGGGTCCACATCCAGGCCCAACGCCGATTTCACGGCTGCATTTACCGCAGCGGTGTCGATCGCGCCTTTGACAGGAGCGGCGCGGCGCAGCCCGGCGGGGCGTGTCAGCGGACGCAGAGACCGGCGCACGCCGGGCAAGACCGCCAGCTCGGGATCAGGCAACTGGGCGGCCAGATCGGCCGGGTCGATGGCGGGTTCGTCCTCGGGCATGGCCAGCGCGGCCAGTTGCACGCCCGTCTCGGGTTCGGCAGCGGTCGGGACATCATCCGACAATTCCGACACCAGCGAATCCACCGCATCCTGCCGCAACGCGGCAGCTTGCTGATCGGTGATGGTCTCTTCGGTCTTGAGCACCGCCGGAGTCGGTTTCAACGCACCCATCGGCGCGTCCTCCTCCGTCAGCGAGACAGGGCGCGGGGCAAGGATCAGCCGGTCGGCCGGCGGCGCAGCGGTGCCCACCGCAGCGACGGCGTTCACCGCAAGACCCTGATGATCGGCCGGTGTTCCGCCGGGGTTCTCGGGCTGCACGCGCATCGGGCCTTCGACCGCACGCACCACCGGCACACCGGACACGTCCCGCATCACCAGCTTGTAGCCCCAGACCGCCACCCCGGCGACCAGCGCCAGAGAGGCAACCGCGCCAAGTACATTGACGATACGGCCCAGACCGGGGCCGCCAGCGGCCAGCCCGTCATAGTCATGCATTTCGTCGGGATAGTCGTACCCGTCCTCGGGGTTCACCTGATTCGCGTAATGCAAATGCTCGGGGCCTGTCTGCCCCGAGAAATCGTAACGTGCCATATCCGCCTCGCTGCCCGAAATGCGCCTGAAATCGCGGCGCGCGGGTCATTTCTTGCCTACCTCGGACCGGCGGTTCGGGCGGTGTTGGTTACCGCATCTCCTGCGCCGGCGTGACCCCAAGAATACCCAAGCCTGCTGAAATCACAACAGAAACGGCCCGGGCCAGTGCGATTTTTGACTGGCTTGTGGCCACATCACCATCCTGCAGGAACCGCAGCGCCGGCTCGTCGTTGCCACGATTCCACAAGGCGTGGAAATCCCCTGCAAGTTCATACAGATAGAAGGCGATGCGGTGCGGCTCGTTGGTGCGGGCCGCGATCTCGACCAGGCGTGGCCATTCGGCCAGTTTCCTGGCCACGGTCAGTTCGGCCGGGTGATCAAGCGCCGCCAGATCTGCCCCGCGCAGGGTTTCGTCGGAGACGTCGATGCCCGCCTCGGCGGCGCGGCGCAACACGCTCATCACCCGGGCATGGGCGTATTGAACATAGAACACGGGGTTCTCGCGGCTCTGTTCCAGCACCTTGTCAAAGTCGAAATCCAGCGGCGCATCGTTTTTGCGGGTCAACATCACGAACCGGGTCACGTCCGGGCCCACCTGATCGACCACGTCTCGCAGTGTGACGAAGTTGCCAGCCCGTTTCGACATCTTGAACGGCTCGCCGTTCTTCCACAGCTTGACCAGCTGGGTCAGCTTGATGTCCAGCGGCACCTTGCCGTCGGACAATGCCGAAACGGCGGCCTTCATGCGCTTGACATAGCCGCCATGATCCGCCCCGAACACGTCGATCAACGCGTCGAACCCGCGGGTCACCTTGTCATAGTGATAGGCGATGTCGGGGGCGAAATAGGTCCAGCTGCCGTCGGATTTCTTGACCGGGCGATCCACGTCATCGCCATGCGCGGTCGACCGGAACAGAGTCTGCTCGCGCGGCTCCCAATCCTCGGGCTTCTTGCCCTTGGGCGGTTCCAGCACGCCCTGATAGATCAGGCCCTTTTCGTTCAGCGCCTCCAGCGCGGCCTCGATCTTGCCGGTGCCATAGAGCGACTTTTCCGAGAAGAACACGTCCATCTCGACGCCCAGCGCCTTCAGGTCGGCGCGGATCAGATCCATCATCGCTTCGGTGGCGAATTCCCGCACCTCGGCCAGCCATTCGCTTTCGGGCTTGTCCAGCAGGCTGTCGCCGTATTTCTCCTTCAGCGCCTCGCCGATCGGGATCAGGTAGTCGCCGGGATACAGGCCCTCTGCAATCTCGGGGCTCAGGCCGTTGGCCTCACGGTACCGCTCATAGGCCGAACGGGCCAGCACATCGACCTGCGCGCCGCCATCGTTGATGTAATATTCGCGGGTCACGTCATGGCCGGAATAGGCCAACAGGCTGGCTAGCGCGTCGCCGAACACTGCGCCACGGGTATGGCCCACATGCAGCGGCCCGGTGGGGTTGGCCGAGACGTATTCCACGTTCACCTTCAGCCCCTGCCCCATGGTCGAGCGGCCATAGTCGGTGCCCTTTTCCAGCACCGCGCCCAGAACACCCTGCCAGACCGACGGCGCCAGACGCAGGTTCAGAAAGCCGGGGCCGGCAACCTCGGCGCTGGTGATCCGCTCATCCTCGGCCAGCTTCGCGGCCAGCGTCTCGGCGATGTCGCGGGGCTTCATCTTCGCCGGCTTCGCAAGCACCATCGCCGCGTTGGTGGCCATGTCGCCATGCGCCGCGTCGCGCGGAGGCTCGACCGCCACGTTGTCAAAGCTCAGCCCCTCGGGCAGAGCGCCTTCGCTTTGCATCTGGGTCAGCGCGTCCAGAACACGGCCGCGGATATCAGAGAACAGGTTCATTTCGGATGTCCTTTTGCTTGCCCGGCGGTTTATCACGCAAGGCGGCAAGGTCAATGCGGGCGATGGCCAAGGGCGCGGGCGCCTAGCGCTCCAGCGGCATTTTACCGGTCAGGCGCGCGTGATCCTGCAGCGCGAACCGGTCGGTCATCCCCGAGATATAATCCGACACGATCCGGGCCAGTTGCGTTTCGTCCACCGCGGCCTCGATATCGCCATGCCAGTGCCGGGGCATCTGCCGGGGATCGTTCAGGTAGATCGGAAACAGCTCCTCGACCACACGGCTGACCCGGGCGCGCACCTCCATGACGCTGGGCGCACGGTACATGCGGGTGAACAGAAAGGCGCGGATCTCGCGCAGTTGCGCCCACACCCCATCCGAAAAGCGGATGACTGGGTGGCCCAGTTCGCGAATATCCTCGACCGATTGCGCCCCCGAGGCGGCCAGAATGGCGCGGGACGTATCGATGACGTCCGACACCATCACGCCGAACACGCGCCGCAAGGCCTCGTGCCGCCGGCGATAGGGATCGAGGCCGGGGTATTTGCGATCCACGTCCGCGTAGCAGTCGCCAATGATGGGCAATTGCGCGATCTCGTCATCGGTGAACAGCCCGGCGCGCAATCCGTCCAACAGGTCGTGGTTGTTGTAGGCGATGTCATCCGACAGGGCTGCTACCTGTGCCTCGGCACTGGCATGGGTATGCAGTTCCAGATCGAAGGCGTCGTTGCATTCGGCCAGAGCCCAGGGCAGATCGCCGGTGACCGGACCGTTGTGCTTGGCGATCCCCTCAAGACACTCCCACGTCAGGTTGCAACCGTCGAATTCGGCATAGTGACGCTCGAGCCTGGTCACGATCCGGATGGCCTGGGCATTGTGATCGAATCCGCCATAGGGCTCCATCAATGCGTGCAGAGCATCCTCGCCCGTGTGCCCGAACGGCGTGTGACCCAAATCATGGGCCAACGCCACTGCCTCGGTCAGCTCCGGGTTCAGTCCCAAAGCGCCCGCGATCGTGCGGGCGACCTGTGCAACCTCGATGGAATGGGTCAGTCGCGTGCGATAGTTGTCGCCCTCGTGCTCAACGAAGACCTGCGTCTTGTGCTTGAGCCGCCGAAAGGCGCTGGCGTGAATGATCCGATCCCTGTCCCGCTGGAAGCAGGACCGAAAGCTGCTCTCCTCCTCCGGCACCAACCGCCCTCTTGCGCGGCTGGGATCCGAGGCAAAACCTGCTCGCTCCAATGGCCTTGTCCTTGTCGCCCGTCGTCGAGTTTTCTATATTGTACAATGGTCAACAAATAAACCTCTGGAGTCCGGCATGAATCTGCCCCCCGTTGTAACGGAACGCGCGTTCGAGCGCCTCGCTGAAATCGGCGCGGCCAAGGAAGGCAAAGCGCTGCGCATAGCCGTGGAAGGCGGTGGCTGCTCTGGTTTCCAATACGAAATCGCGCTGGATGAGCCCAAGGAAGACGATCTGGTACTGGAGGGCAAAGGCCAAAAGGTGGTCGTGGATGCGATTTCCCTGCCCTTCCTCGAAAACGCCACCATAGACTTTACTGAAGAGTTGATCGGCGCGCGTTTCGTTATCGACAACCCCAACGCCACCTCATCCTGCGGCTGCGGCACTTCTTTTTCGATGTAGTGCATCATGGAGGCGTTGCCCCCACACCCCCAGGATATTTTCAGCCAGATGAAGCAAAGGTCGGCCCTCCGACCCCAAAGCCGGAGGGCTTCACCTGGCACGGTCATCGGCGTCCCCGCCTGTACCGCCCCTTCTTTCTCAGACAATTTGGTTAACGCACCGTTACTTCATCTGGCCTCAAATATCCCGGAGCGCGAGGCAGAGCCTCGCATTCCCGGCTTACTGCTTGCCGTTGTGGTGGTTCTGCGCGATAGGTGGCCGTGGTTCAACCGGAGGGCTCGCATGAAAATTGCCTCGTTCAACATCAACGGCATCAAAGCCCGCGCCGACGCCCTGCTGCGTTGGCTGGACGACGCCCGGCCCGACGTCGCCGTGTTGCAGGAAATCAAATCCGTCGACGAAAACTTTCCGCGAGAGATCTTCGAGGAGCGTGGCTACAACGTCGAAACCCATGGCCAGAAAAGCTTCAATGGGGTCGCTGTTCTGTCGAAACTCCCCCTCGAGGATGTGACCCGTGGGTTGCCCGGCGACGATGATGATGAACAGGCCCGCTGGATCGAGGCGACCGTGGTTGGAAAAAAAGCCCTGCGAATCTGCGGACTGTACCTCCCCAACGGCAATCCGGCGCCCGGACCCAAGTTCGACTACAAGCTGGCATGGATGGAGCGGTTGCATCAACGTGCGGTCGAATTGCTGAAGTCTGAAGAGCCGGCGTTGATGGCGGGCGACTACAACGTGATACCACAGGCCGAAGACGCGAAGCGACCAGAAGCTTGGCGCGAGGACGCTTTGTTTCGATCAGAGAGCCGCGCCGCGTTTCGAAGAATCTTGAATCTTGGGTTTACCGACGCATTCCGAGCCCGGACGCAAGGCCCCGGCCATTATACGTTCTGGGACTACCAAGCCGGCGCGTGGAATCGAAACGACGGAATTCGCATTGACCATTTCCTGCTCACTCCGCAGGCGGCCGATCTGCTTCAGGATTGCCGCATCGACGCCGAAGTGCGAGGGCAAGAAAAACCGTCGGATCACGTCCCGATATGGGTGGATCTGGATATCTGACTTATCAAGCCGTCGGGTCGAAGTCGTAGACCCAGTTGTACCGCTGCGCCAGCCTGCGGCCAACGAGCCACAAAGCTGCCTGGGCCGCAATCCGCGCAGGTCCTTGGAGGTGGAAGTTGCGCGCATTGGCGGCAGCCGCGGCAACCACCCTTCGCGCACGCACCTGCCGCGCAGCCTCATAGGCCTCGAGCGCACGTTTGACCCCTGACTGCTCGTCAAAACAACGTTTCAGAATCCAGGCATCCTCAAGTGCGAGGCAAGCGCCCTGAGCCATGAAGGGCAATGTCGGATGGGCCGCATCACCCAACAATGCCACGCGCCCGTTCTGCCATTTCTGTGCCACCGGGCGCAGGAACAGCGCCCAGATGTTCACCTTTTCGATACGCGCCAGGATATCGCCCGTGACCCCGCCGAAATCGGCAAAGCGCGCCCGTAGGTCGACGACGTCGCCCTCCAGCCGCCAGCCCTCCTCGGTCCAGTCCGAGCGCTCTTCGATCGCGACGATGTTCATCAGCGATTGGTCCCGCAGCGGATAGGTAACAACGTGGCGGCCGGGCGCCATCGTCAGGTTGGCCATGGGTGCAGCCGAGCGTTCAGCCCATGGAATGATTGCGCGCCACGCAACCTGATGGGTAAAGCGAGCGGCTTCGCTTCCGTTCAGAACCGGTCGAATACCGCTGCGCGCGCCGTCTGCGGCAACGACGCATTCGGCGCGAATGCGGGTGCCGTCATGCATTGAAATCTCGGCGTCCGAAGGATGTTTGCGTACGTTGGTGACACGTGCATTCAGGCGGATGTCGACGCCAGCCTGCACTGCGGCCTTGACCAGCGCGTCCAATAGATCCGCACGGTGATAGTAGTAGGTCGAGCCGGCCGATGGGGCCTCTACGGTGCTGATGACTCGACCCCGCCGGTAATCGCGCAGTATCGTTCCGTGGGACTTCTGGGCTGCCTTTGACGACGCGCCAGCAACACCCAGCGCGCGTAGAACCGCCATGCCATTGGCGCTGATTTGCAGCCCTGCGCCCACTTCGGTCAACTCAGGCGCCTGTTCGAGAAGCGTCACGCGGGCGCCACTCTGGCGCAGCGCCAAGGCAGCGGCCATGCCACCGATCCCACCGCCAATCACACAAAAATTCAAACCGTCGATCTTCATGACTTGCGCATAACGCAAAAACGCCGGAACCACAGGCCCCGGCGTTCGAATTCTTCGGCGGTTTTCAGCGATCAATCGTCGCGGTGAATCTTTTCGCGGCGTTCGTGACGTTCTTGCGCCTCAAGGGTCATGGTCGCGATCGGGCGTGCGTCCAACCGCTTCAGCGAGATCGGATCGCCGGTAACCTGACAATACCCGTACTCACCTTCTTCGATCCGGCGTAGCGCTGCATCGATCTTGGCGACCAGCTTGCGCTGACGGTCTCGTGTACGCAATTCCAGCGCACGGTCCGTTTCTTCGCTCGCTCGGTCCGCGACATCGGGAATGTTGCGTGTGTTTCCCTGCAGCCCTTCAATCGTATCGCGGCTGCCTGCCAAAAGTTCATTCTTCCAATTCAGCAGCTTGCGGCGGAAATATTCAAGCTGTCGCTCATTCATGAAAGGTTCATCTTCGGCCGGACGATAATCCTCCGGCAGAAAAACTTCCTGCTTCATATTGGCTCCCTCGGCATCGCCAGAAACGTCTCTTGCGGTTGTATCGCCTGACATTTGGCACCCCCTTTCGCGCAGGATTTATCCGACAGCGCTCGGAATGTCACTATCCAAACGCAGACCAGTCGCCGGGCCACAAGAACTGGTACAAGTATCCAAGTCAGAACAACAAAAAATTGTTTTTCTGTGAAATCTATCCGGTCATTTCAGGGCACTGTCCGCAGGCCGCTCGAGAACGGGGCTCCGAATCAACCGGAATTGGTTGCTCCGATGCCGAAGCCCCCGATGCGACGCAGCGGTCCGGCTTGTAAAAAACGTGACCTGCCGCTAACTCGGTGACTGACCTATTGCCCGCGCGCCGCGCGACCATCATCACGAGGGCCCTATGACCGCACGTTTCGAAGGCACCGCAGATTACGTTGCCACCGACGACCTGACAATTGCCGTGAACGCCGCCGTCACGCTGGAACGCCCGCTGCTGGTCAAGGGCGAGCCAGGCACGGGCAAGACCGAACTGGCCAAACAGGTTGCCAGCGCCTTGGGCCTGAAGATGATCGAGTGGAACATCAAATCCACCACCCGCGCCCAGCAGGGCCTGTACGAATACGATGCCGTCAGCCGCCTGCGCGACAGCCAGCTGGGCGACGAGCGCGTCAATGACGTGCGCAACTACATCAAGAAGGGCAAGCTGTGGCAGGCCTTCGAGGCCGACGAGAAGGTCGTGCTGCTGATCGATGAGATCGACAAGGCCGATATCGAGTTTCCCAACGACCTGCTTCAGGAACTCGACAAGATGGAGTTCCACGTCTACGAGACCGGCGAAACGATCCGGGCCAAACACCGACCCATCGTGATCATCACCTCGAACAACGAAAAGGAACTGCCCGACGCCTTTCTGCGACGCTGTTTCTTCCACTACATCCGCTTCCCCGACGAGGCCACGATGCGCCGCATCGTCGAGGTGCATCACCCCGGCATCAAAGAGGCGCTGCTGACCACCGCCCTGACCCAGTTCTATGAAATCCGCGAGACGCAGGGGCTGAAGAAAAAGCCTTCGACTTCGGAAGTGCTGGACTGGCTCAAGCTGCTGCTGACCGAGGATCTGGACGCCGAGGATCTGAAACGCGACGGGGTCAACGCTCTGCCCAAGCTGCACGGCGCCCTGCTAAAGAACGAACAGGACGTGCATCTGTTCGAACGGCTGGCCTTCATGGCGCGCGCCAAGCGCTAAGGCCCGCCGATCGCTGACCATTTTCTGATCGCGGCTTGCCTTGATGCAAACCTGATGCCAGCATCGGCGCAATCACCCAGACGGGGCAAGGCATCGAGCAACCAATCCACAGAGGCACCGAAACGTGAGCCACCTGCGCATTCGTCCGCTGACCGAGCAGGACCGGCCCGAATGGGCCGAGCTTTGGCGTGCCTACCTGTCATTCTATGAGACCGAGCTGCCCGAAACCGTCTATGATAGCACCTTTGCACGCCTGATCGGTGAAGACCCGCAAGACTTTTCGTGCCTGGTGGCCGAGGCGGACGCGGGTTTGGTCGGGCTGACGCATTTTCTGTTTCATCGGCATGCGTGGAAAATCGAAGATGTCTGTTATTTGCAGGATCTCTACGCGGACCCCGCCGTGCGCGGGACCGGCGTTGGCCGGGCCTTGATCGAGGCTGTTTATGCCGAAGCAGATCGCCGCGGCGCGCCGTCGGTCTACTGGCTGACGCAGGGCTTCAACGCAACGGCGCGGCATCTGTATGATCGGGTCGGGAAGCTCACCCCGTTCATCAAGTATCAGCGACCATGATACGGGCTGGGTCGATCATTCTGACGTTGATGCTGGCCGGATGCAGCGCGGTGGGCAAAATCGAGCTGCCGTCGGAAGCCAAGGTGACCGAAGCAGCCCTTCCCCAATCAAGATCCTTTGGTGCGGCGCGCCCGTTTCCGCCTGCACGATCGAATGCGAATATTGCAGCCGACTTTCTGGACCTGCATTTCGAACTCGAGAGCGGAACGCCGCTTCCGGTGTTCACGCGGTTTGAAACGCCGGTCACGGTGCGCCTGACGGGTGCGCCATCGCCGACGATGCAGGCCGATCTGGACCGCGTGTTGTCGCGACTGCGAAACGAGGCTGGCATCGACATCCAGCAAGTCACGGATGGTTCTGCCAACATCACCATCGAAGCCGTGACCCAACGCCAGATCCAGCGGGTGCTGCCCCAGGCCGCCTGTTTCGTGGTGCCCAATGCCGAAAGCCTTGCGGAATATCAGCGGGACCGACGCAAACCCAAAAGCAGTTGGACATCGCTGCGTACGCGCGAACGGTTGGCGATCTTCGTTCCGAATGATGTCAGCCCCCAAGAGATCCGCGATTGCCTGAACGAAGAACTGGCCCAGGCGCTGGGTCCGTTGAATGACCTGTATCGCCTGCCGGATTCGGTGTTCAACGACGACAATTTCCATACCGCTCTGACCGGGTTCGACATGTTGATCCTGCGCGCGGCCTACGCGCCAGAGCTGCGCAGCGGGATGACACGCACGGAAGTCGCGCAGGTGATCCCCGGCGTGATCGCTCGCCTCAATCCCCGCGGCGCACGCCTGCCGGTCCGGCCGGAAACCCGAACGCCCCGCGAATGGATTGACGCAGTGCAAACCGCCGTAGGCAATGGATCGTCTCTGCGCCGGATGCGGGCACTTCATCGGGCGATGCGGATCGGCCAGGAGCAGGGCTGGACGGATCAGCGCCGCGCCTACCCCCACTATCTGAAAGGTCGCATGGGCCAATTCGACAACCCCGACGAATCCCAGCGCCAATATGCCGTCGCCCTACAATACCTGCGCAGCACGCCCGGCACCGAAGTCCATCAGGCTCATGTCATCACGCAGATGGCCGCGTATGCGTTGACCCGCGGTGCCGGCCCGGAAATGCTGCCGGAAATCGACGCCGCCATCGAAACGATGCAACGGGCCGAGAACGCCGCACTTCTGGCCACGCTGCTGCTGTTGAAATCCGAGGCCCTGAAACAGGCCGGCCGCCCCGAGGCCGCACGCGCCGTCAGGCTGGACAGTCTGGGGTGGGCGCGCTACGCCTTTGGCTCGGAATTGGTGGTGCGCGCGCTGGAGCAGAACATCGCGCTGCGCAACCCGTGACACAACGAACGGATGGCAGGCGAATGGTACTTGTGGTGGGTATGGCAATCCTGGGGGCGATCCTTGGCGCGGTGACGGCGCGACGGCGCAAAGGCAGCGGGGCAGACATCGCCCAATACGCCGCCGGATACGGCATCGCCTTTGCCCTTCTGGGGCTGGTGGCGTCGCTGATCCTTGTCCGGGTGGTGGGCTGACCGGATGTTCATTCCCTTTTTCGAAAACCTCAGAAAAGCCGGCATCCCCGTTTCATTGCGGGAATACCTGACCTTTCTGGAGGGGATGAAAAAGGGGCTGGCCACCTATGACATCGAGGCGTTCTACTATCTGGCCCGCACATCGATGGTGAAGGACGAGCGCAACATCGACAAGTTCGACCGCGCCTTTGCCGCCAGCTTCGAAGGGCTGTCCGAGATCACCATGGATCAGGTGCTCGAGGCCGTGGACATCCCGGCCGAGTGGCTGGCCAAGATGGCCGAGAAACACCTGTCAGACGAGGAAAAGGCCGAGATCGAAGCACTTGGCGGATTCGACAAGCTGATGGAAACGCTGCGCGAGCGGCTGAAGGATCAGCAAGGCCGCCATCAGGGCGGCAACAAGTGGATCGGAACGGCGGGCACCTCGCCCTTCGGCGCCTATGGCTACAACCCCGAAGGCGTGCGCATCGGCCAAAAGGAAAGCCGCCACCAGCGCGCGGTCAAGGTCTGGGACAAACGCGAGTTCCGCAATCTGGACGACACGGTCGAACTGGGCACTCGCAACATCAAGGTCGCGCTGAAACGCCTACGCCGCTGGGCCCGCGAGGGCGCTGCCGAAGAACTGGACCTTGACGGTACCATCCGCGCCACGGCCGAGCATGGATACCTGGACGTCAAGACCCGGCCCGAGCGCCACAATGCGGTGAAAGTGCTGCTGTTTCTCGATGTGGGCGGTTCGATGGACCCGCATATCAAGGTGGTCGAGGAATTGTTCTCGGCCGCGCGGTCCGAGTTCAAGCACCTGGAATATTTCTATTTCCACAACTGCCTGTACGAAGGCGTCTGGCGCGACAATCGCCGCCGGTGGGATGCGCAGACCCCCACGCATGAGGTGCTGCGCACCTATGGCCCCGACTACAAATGCATCTTCGTAGGTGACGCGTCGATGTCGCCTTACGAGATCGCCTATCCCGGCGGCGCCAACGAGCACTGGAACGCCGAGGCCGGTCAGGTCTGGCTGCAACGCGCGCGCGAACAGTGGACGTCGAACCTGTGGATCAACCCGGTGCCCGAGAAGTACTGGGACTACACCCAGTCCATCGGCATGATCCGCGAGATCTTCGAAGACCGGATGGTGCCGATGACGCTGGCCGGGCTGGAGCGCGGCATGCGCGAGCTGACGCGATAGCGCCAGCCCGCCTTTGGTTTTATCCGGCGATTGCCTGAATTCCCAGGAACAGCAGACCCGACAGCAGGGCCGCCGCAGGCACGGTGATCACCCAGGCCGCGATGATCGTCAGGAAATGCGACCGGCGCACCAGCTTGCGGCGGCGGCGCTCTTCGGGGGCCAGCACCGGGCGTTCCGGCACGGCACCGCGCGCCTTGATCAGGCGTCGCTCGGCGTCCCATTCCCGGAAGAACCCGACACCGAACACCGCGCCAACGGCGATGTGGGTCGAACTGACCGGCAGGCCAAGCCAGCTGGCCACGATCACGGTGATCGCCGCCGACAGCGCCACGCAATAGGCCCGCATCGGGTTCAGCTTGGTGATCTGGCTGCCGACCACCCGGATCAGCTTGGGCCCGAACAGGAACAGGCCGAACGATATACCGAAGGCGCCGATGATCATGACCCAGGGCGGAATGCTCACCGCATGGGTGAAATCACCCACCGCCGAGGCCTGAACGATCGCGGCCAGAGGCCCGACGGCATTGGCCACGTCATTTGCCCCATGCGCAAAGCTGAGCAGCGCCGCGGAAATGATCAGCGGGATGCCAAACAGGATCTTGAGCGATTTGTTGCGGTTCTCCAGGCCCTCGGCCTGACGGCGAATGACAGGGATCGTCACCATCCAGATCAGCACTCCGCTGACCAGGCCGATCACCAAGGCCGTCTGCAAGTTGATCTTGAACAGATGCTTGAGGCCTTTCAGCGCAAGGTACGAGGCAAACGCCCCGGCCATGATGCCGACCAGAACCGGAACCCATTTGCGCGCAGCGGCGATCTTGTCGTCCTGGTAGATGATCCGGGACTTGATGAACCACAGAAAACCGGCGGCGATGATGCCGCCCAGAAGCGGCGAGATGACCCAGCTTGCTGCGATCTGGCTCATCTTGGCCCAGCTGACCGCGCCGAACCCCGCCGCCGCGATCCCGGCCCCCATGACGCCCCCCACGACCGAATGCGTGGTCGAGACCGGAGCACCGACCCAGGTGGCCAGGTTGATCCAGAGCGCGGCAGACAACAGCGCCGCCATCATGCCCCAAATGAAGACGGTTGCCGTACCCATGCTTTCGGTATTGATGATGCCTTTGGCGATGGTCGAGACCACGTCTCCACCCGCGATCAGCGCGCCGGCGCTTTCGAAAATTGCCGCGATCGCGATGGCACCGCCCATGGTCAGGGTGTTCGCGCCCACCGCCGGGGCCATGTTGTTGGCCACGTCGTTCGCCCCGATGTTCAGCGCCATGTAGGCTCCGAACATGGCCGCGATCACGACGATCATCGTGTTGCTGGCCTGTCCGAACAACAAGGCGGCCGCGATCCCGGCAATCACGATGAACACGAAGGCGATGCCCGATCCGACGACCGGCCGCCCGACCTGCGCCGCTGCGACCTCGAGGCGGGAAAACCGCCGCAAGTCACGATCCAGTGTTTCAAGGTGCCGGGCTTCTGAGTCTGTATTGGCCATTTGTCCCTCTTGCGTAGCGCGCGCTCGCACGGCGCGCGCCGTGCCCTAGAGGGGTTTCGCCGTCACTTCAACCTTTGAAATATGGAATTTTCAGTCTTACGCCGCGCAATTTCGGCCTCCGGACCCGCTCAAAGGTGGAAGCCTTGCCCGAAAGTGATGAGGAACGACTTGCCCCCGCATCCCGATCCGCCCATATCTGAGATATGTTGCGTCTTACCCCAATTCTGCTGGCGATCGCCTATGCCATTGTGATGTATCGGATTTCCGTCTGGCGCACCCATCGCGAGCTGGACGCGAAGTCGACCGAACTGGCCGATCCCGAGTTGAAACGCATGACCGACCGCCTGGCCGCCGCCTTGGGTGTGGCGCGCGTGCCGGTCTATATCTACGAAATCGATCCGGTGAACGGGCTGGCCGCGCCGGACGGGCGCATCTTCATCACCCGTGGATTCTATCGCAAGTTCCGCAACGGCGAGGTTTCGGCCGAGGAGATGGCCAGCGTCATCGCGCACGAGCTGGGGCATGTCGCGCTGGGCCACGCCCGGCGGCGGATGATCGATTTTTCCGGTCAGAACGCAATGCGGGCGGCGCTGATGATGCTGCTCAACCGGTTCATTCCCTTCATCGGCGCGTGGATCGCCAATGCGCTGACCGCGCTGCTGGCCTCGCGCCTGTCGCGGGCGGACGAGTATGAGGCCGACGAATACGCAGCCGCCCTGCTGACCAAGGCCGGGATTGGGATCGGACCGCAGAAATCCCTGTTTCACAAGCTTGAGGATCTGACCCAGCAGAGGGCGGGTGTGGTTCCGGCCTGGCTGATGAGCCACCCCAAGACGGACGAGCGGATTGCCGCGCTGGAGGCCCTTGAGCAGCGTTGGGAGCGTGGCTGAGGGAAGGGATGCGAGAGGCCAGCCTCTCGCGCTCTCCGGGATATTTTGGGCCAGATGAAGCGGTCAGGCCGCCAAAGCCTTGCCGAGACGTGGCAGGCGGGCCTTTTTCATCAGGGCGCGCAGGGTCCAGCTGTCGCCCGACAGGCGGTTGGCTTCGGTCAGGACCGACTGAGCCACTTCTTGGACACTGGCCGGGTCATTCTGCCAGATGCCGTGAAGGAAGCTGTCGGGGTCGATGCGGGCAAGGCCCTCTTCGGCCAGGATATTCCTTGGAAAGTCCTTGGCATTGACGGTGATGATCGTGTCGGCCGAAGCGGCGACCGCGGTTGCCAGCACATGCGTATCGGCCAGATCGGGAAGCCAGAGGCGCTGTTCGAGACCGGGTGCATCGGGGCGTTCGGCCTGCGGCCAATGTGCCTGCACCAACGCGATTTCGGCTCGGGCCTGCGCCTCGCCCTCGGGGCCAAGTTTGCGGGCAGCGCGGGCCCATTCTTCGAGGATGCGAGCCGACCAGAGCGGGGTGAAATGGCCCCGCGCGGCCACGCCCAGCAGCATCTCGCGCATCACCGTCGGGTAGATGACGCAGGTGTCGAGAACCGCTTTCACAGCCGGTAGAACACGGATTTCAGATAGCCGCTCTCGGCCAGTTGCGGCAGTTGCGGATGGTCGGGGCCGGCAAAGCCGGTGTGGATCATCTGCGCCTGACGCCCGGCCCGGCCGATGCCGCGGGCGCAGGCCTCGCGGAACCGGGCCAGATCGGCAGCGTGCGAGCAGGAACACAGGCCCAGATACCCCCCCGGTTTGACAAGCGGCGCGGCCAGGCGGGCGATCCGCTCATAGGCCCGCAGCCCGGCATCCAGCGCCTGTTTCGACGGCGCAAAGGCCGGCGGATCGCAGATGACCACGTCGAACTGCGCACCGGCTTCGCCCAGTTGCGTCAGCACGTCGAAGGCATCGCCCTGTCGGGTTTCAAAGCGGTCGCCAAAACCCGAAGCAACGGCGCCCTGCTCGGCCAGAGTCAGCGCGGCGGCCGAGCCATCGACCGACAGCGCGTGGTCGGCGCCACCGGCCAGCATGGCCAGACCAAACCCGCCCACATGGCTGAACACGTCCAGCACATGCGCGCCGGGACCTGCCAGCCGGGCGGCAAAGGCGTGGTTGGGGCGCTGGTCGTAGAACAGCCCGGTTTTCTGGCCCCCGGTCAGGTCCGCCATGTAGGTTGCGCCGTTCATCGGGACGGGCAGCGGAGCATCGGGCGCGGTGCCGCGCAGGGTCTGATTCACGTCATCCAGACCTTCCAGCCCACGGGTGCGGCCCGAGGCGTTCTTGAGCACGGTCGTCACCCCCGTCACCGCGACCAGCGCGTCGGTCAGAAGGTCCAGATGCGCTTCAGCCCAGGCGGCGTTGGGCTGAATCACGCAGGCGTCGCCGAACCGGTCGATGATGACGCCGGGAAAACCGTCGGCCTCGGCATGGACCAGCCGGTAGAAAGGCGCATCGAACAGCCGTTCGCGCAGGTCGAGCGCGCGGCGCAGGCGGGTTTGGAACCACGCGGCGTCCAGCTGTGCTGACAGGTCGCGATCCAGTACCCGGCACATGATCTTGGAGTTCGGATTGACCGCCACCAGCGCGATCGGCGCGCGTTTGTCATCCTCGAGCACGGCCAGCGCACCGGGCGCGATCTTGCGGGTGCGCCGGTCGGTGACGATGTCATTGGCATAGACCCAGGGAAAGCCGTGGCGCAGACCGCGCGCGTTGGCTTTAGGTTTCAAACGGATTCTGGGGCGGTCGGGCATGTCGGCATGGGTCATGGCGCCCTCATAGTCGCGATTGTGCGGCCAGAAAAGCCCCTCTGGCGATCCGTCAGCGTTGGCGCGCCCGCCAGCCGCCGCGCCGGCGCGGAGCCTGCGCGGTGTCCAGCCCTTCGCGCAGGACCTGCGTCATGGGATGATCGGCATCGCGCGCGGCATAGGCGGCGTGCAGCTCGGTCAGCGCCTGTTTCTGGTCGCGCCCGTCCGGCAGGCTGAGCGCCCAGTCCAGAAAGATGCTGCGGCATTCGGGCAAGGCGATGCCGTCGATGCGATAGGCCTCGCGGATCAGGCCCTTGGGGTCGTTGGGGTCGTCACTGCGCGGCATCGCGTCCCTCCTCGATCACCGAGCCTATGATGGCGGCGGCGGTGGAATAGTTTTCCTGCAATGCGGCCTGCAACTGTTCGACCTGCTCGAACCCGGTGGCCCGGCACAGAAAGGCCGTGCCCCCCTGCCCGATCTTGTCGGCCTCGATCACCTTGCCCGACAGCAGCCGCGCGGCGCATTGCACCTGCCAGAATAGGTCATAGGCCTTGCGCAGGACCTGCGCCTGAGCGACCTCCAGCAGCCCCGCAGCGACGGCGCCCTGCAGGCCCGAGGCCACATCGCGTTCCGCCGAGCCCGCCAGCAGCGCCCCGGCCTCGGCCAACAGCTCGATGTCCAGCAGGCGTCCGGGGCCGTTCTTGACGTCCCAGATCCCGGCGGGAGACTTGGACGCCGCCAGACGCGCGCGCATTTCCGAGACGTCGCGCAGGACCTGCCCCGCGTCCCGCGGGCGCGCGATGAAGTCGGCGCGGAAGGCCTCGATATCGCGGGCCAGGCCGGGCTCGCCCGCGACCACGCGGGCGCGGGTCAGGGCGAGATGTTCCCACACCCAGGCGTCGTTCCGCTGGTAATGGGTAAAGCTGGCCCAGCTTGTCGCCACCGGCCCCTGATTTCCCGAAGGGCGCAGGCGCATGTCGACCTCGTACAGACGCCCCTGAGACATGGGTGCGGACAGCGCGGTGATCAGCGCCTGGGTGAACCGCGCGTAGTAGGTGCGCGTGGCCAGGGGCCGCGGGCCATCCGACATCTCCTCGCCCTGCGGGTCATAGATCACGATCATGTCCAGATCGGATTGCGAGTTGATCCGGCCAGCCCCCAGCGACCCCATGCCCAGCACCGCCGCACCCCGGCCCGGCGCCGGCCCGTGCTTTCGCGCGAACTGGTGCTGCACGCAAGGCAGGATGGCCGCGATCACGGCCTGGGCCAGCTCGGCATATTGCCGACCAGCCTCAAGCCCGTCGATCAGCCCGCGCAGGTGATGCACGCCGATGCGGAAATGCCATTCCTTGCACCAGCGTCGGGACAGATCCAACTGGGTTTCATAGTCGGTCTCGGCGGACAGGGCTGCGGCCAGTTCCTGCCGGAGCGCGGCCTGACCGGGCCACTCGGCAAAAAAGCTGCCGCCGATCACCGCGTCGAACACCTGCGCATTGCGCGACAGGTGCGAAGCCAGTGCATGCGAGGTTCCGACGATGTCGACCAGCAGGTCGATCAGATGCGGGTTGGCTTCGAACAACGAAAACAGCTGCACACCGGCGGGCAAGCCGGCCAGAAAGCCATCCAGCGCCAGCAGCGCCTCGTCGGGCCGGGCGGTCTTGGCCAGCCGGGCCAGCAATTCGGGTTTGAGCCGCTCGAAAATGCGCGCGCCCCGTTGCGAACGCAGCGCGGGATAGGTTGTCCATCGGGCCAGAACGCCGGCGTCGAACTCGACCGGGGGCGCTGCGGTCGGCGCGGGGCCGGCGCCGGGCGCGAAAAAGCCCTCGGTCAGCTCGTGCACCTCGGTCAGGCGGCGGGTCAGATCGGCTGTCAGGTCGGCGCTGGTGGTGCCCATCAGGCAGGCGATGCGCTCGATCCCGTCGGGCGACTGCGGCACCTTGTGGGTCTGCGCGTCATGCACCATCTGGATGCGGTGCTCGACTTCGCGATGGGCGCGGTAATGGTCGGTCAGCTTGTCGGACACGTCCTGCGGCACCCAGTCCTTGGCCGCCAGCGCGGCCAGTCCCGGAACCGTGCCACGCACCCGCAGGTCGGGGTCACGGCCCCCGGCGATCAATTGTCGCGTCTGGGTAAAGAACTCGATTTCGCGAATGCCGCCTTGCCCCAGCTTCATGTCATGGCCGGGGATCGTCAGAGCCCCACCGGTGCCCTTGTTCTCGCGGATGCGCAAGCGCATGTCGTGAGCGTCCTGGATGGCGGCGAAATCCAGATGGCGGCGCCAGACAAAGGGCCGCAGGGTCTCCAGAAACCGTTGCCCGGCGGTGATGTCACCAGCACAGGGGCGGGCCTTGATATAGGCGGCACGCTCCCATGTGCGGCCCAGGCTTTCGTAATAGCGCTCGGCCGCCTCGGTCGCCATGCAGACGGGGGTGACCGCGGGATCGGGGCGCAGCCGCAGATCGGTGCGGAACACGTACCCATCGGCCGTCTTGTCGCTGAGCGTGGCGCAGAAATTGCGCGTGGCCCGCACCATGCCCTGCCGCGCCTCATAGAAATCGTCGGGATCGTACCGGGTTTCGTCGAACAGCACGATCAGATCTATATCCGAGCTGTAGTTCAGTTCGTGCGCACCCATCTTGCCCATCGCCAGGATCACCATCCCGGCGGCGGTTTCGACGTCGTCTTCGGTCATGCCGGGCAGCTTCTTGCGCCGGATCAGCGCCGCGATCTCGGCCTTGGCCGCGATGTCCACGGCAAGCGCGGCGAAATCGGTCAGCGCGCCGGTGACCTGTTCCAGCGGCCATGCGCCCGACAGGTCGGCCAGCGCGGTCAGCAACGCGACGCGGCGCTTGGCCAACCTCAAACCGGGCTTCAACTGGTCGGGCGGCAGAGCGCGGGCATCAGTCATGACGCCTTCCATTGCCTTCTGCGGGTTCCGCAAGGCCTGCGTCAACCAGTCGCCTTCGCGCTGGATCAGACCGTTCAAATAGGGGCTGCTGCCAGCGGCGCCCAGGATCAACTCGGACTGATCGGGCGTCAGATCGGGTACGGCGGCAACGGCTTCGCGCCCCAGATCGGGGTCATAAGCGCGCGGAACACGGGTGATGGACAGGGCTTCGCTCATGCGCGCAAGGTGCACATTGCCGTCCACCAAGGTCAATGGGGCAAAGCGGCCCTGCGGGGAAGATCCGCACGGGCACGCAAAAATGTAAATCTTTTTCACATTGATCCCTTGCAACCCGGCCGCACGCCCCCATCTAGATCAATGTGAAAGCATTTTACATCAACCCAGGAGAGCCGACATGACCGCATTGTCCGAACCCGCCGTCCCCCGCAACCCGGGATGGCTGCACCGCACCGAAGCCTGGCTGGACGACAAGGGCAAAGGCGCCTGGATCGCTGCCATGGTCCTTGGTTTCATCTTCTTCTGGCCCGTCGGGCTGGCCCTTCTTGCCTACATGATCTGGAGCAAACGCATGTTCAGCAAATCCTGCAGCCGCCGCCATTCGTGGCACAGCCACATGAGCGCGATGAAGCCCTCGGGCAACAGCGCGTTCGACGCCTACAAGGCCGATACGCTGGCCCGGCTGGAGCGCGAGCAGCAGGATTTCGAGGCCTTCCTGCGCCGCCTGCGCGAGGCCAAGGACAAGGCCGAGTTTGACCAGTTCATGGAAGAACGCGTCCGCACCAACGAAGCGGACGACAACGGCGAAACCGCCTGATGGACACTGGCCCTGCCCCGGTTTAGGGACAGGGCGCCCCAACGAGTATTCGGAACCTGCAATGACCCACCTGCCCGATCCAGACCGCCAGCCTGAATTCTATCAATCGGTGGCGATCAAGCGTTTCTTTGCCTGGCTGTTCGACATCGCCTTCATCTCGCTGCTGTGCACTGTCGCCATTCTGCTGACCTTTGGCATGGGGCTGTTCGTGCTTGCGCTGATCTACGCAGTCGTCAGCTTTGCCTACCGGGTGGTCACCATCGCCAACGGCTCGGCTACGCTGGGCATGCGGTTCATGGGGATCGAGCTGCGCGACGCCTTCGGCGAACGGTTGGATGCCGGCAAGGCCGTGGCCCACACTGCTGGATATTTCGTCAGCATGGCCTTCCCGATCCTGCAGATCATCTCGGTCATCATGATGCTGACCAGCGCCCGCAACCAGGGCCTGACAGATGCCTTGCTGGGCACCGTCATGTTGAACCAGCGCGCCTGAACCCAACCGTTTCAGGGACTTGGCGGCCCGGATTTACGTTGCTATCATCGGCGTCAGGGAAACACGGGGCCTTCATGCGACACACGCTGCCGATTGCGCCGCAGTTCTATGTGACTGCACCACAACCCTGCCCCTATCTCGAGGGCAGGGTCGAGCGCAAGCTGTTCACCGCCTTGCAGGGCGAAGGGGCCGACCGCCTGAACAACGCCTTGTCGCAACAGGGGTTCCGGCGCTCGCAGAACGTTCTGTACCGGCCATCCTGCGCCGATTGCGCGGCCTGTTTGTCTGCGCGTATCGACGTGTCGAAATTTCGCCCGACAAAAAGCCAGAAACGCGCAGCCCGCCGCAATGCGCATCTGCAGCGGCGTGCGACCTCGCCTTGGGCCACCGACGACCAGTACGAACTGTTTCGCCGCTACCTTGATACGCGCCACGCCGACGGCGGAATGGCCGACATGGACGTGTTCGAGTTTGCCGCGATGATCGAGGAAACCCCGATCCGCAGCCGCGTGGTGGAATATGCCGACCCCGAAACAGGCAACCTTGTCGCCGTCAGCCTGACCGACGTTCTGGATGACGGGCTGAGCATGGTCTACTCGTTCTACGACCCCGATCGGCCGCAGAACTCGCTGGGCACCTACATGATCCTCGACCATATCGAGATCGCGCGCGAGGCCGGCCTGCCCTATGTCTATCTGGGCTATTGGGTGCCGGGCAGCCCAAAGATGGGGTACAAGGCCAAGTTCGCGGGTCTGGAAGTCTATGTGGACAACAGGTGGCGATCGGTCAGCGACCCCTCGGCCGTCTCGAACGACGAACACCATCCGCTGGCGACTGCCCCGATTGCCGAACAGGTCGCAAGCATCCAGCTTCCCGACCGGCACCCAACCAAGGGCTGAACATCCATGCAGCAGACGTTGCACGCCGTCACCCTGGTGGTGCCGGACTATGACGACGCGATCGCGTTCTACACCCGGACGCTTCGGTTCCAACTGACCCAAGACATCGATCTTGGCCAAGGCAAACGATGGGTATTGGTTACTCCCCCCGGCAGCGACGGGGCTGCTCTGCTCTTGGCCAAGGCTGACGGAGACAGCCAACGGGCCGCAATCGGCAACCAGACCGGTGGGCGCGTCAGTTTTTTCCTCAGAACCGATGACTTCGCCCGCGATCATGCCGACATGCTGGCCAAGGGTGTGCTGTTCGAAGAAGCCCCACGCTACGAACCCTACGGCATCGTGGCCGTCTGGCAGGACCCGTTCGGAAACCGCTGGGACCTGATCCAGTTCGCCTGACAACCGGCGTCAGCCGATACCAAAGCAAAGGGGGCCCTGCGGCCCCCTTTTCAATTTGAGAACGCCAATCCCTGTCAGTTCGGGATCAGGTCCGGAACGATGGTCACGATCGACGGGAAGAACCACAGGATTCCGATACCCACCACCTGGATCAGCACGAAGGGGATGATCCCGCGATAGATGTGGCCCGTCGTCACCTCTTTTGGCGCAACGCCGCGCAGATAGAACAGCGCGAACCCGAATGGCGGCGTCAGGAACGAGGTCTGAAGGTTCACCGCCACCATGATCGTCACCCATTTCGGGTCGAACGACCCGCCATAGATCACCGGACCCACGATCGGGATCACGATGTAGATGATCTCGAGGAAGTCCAGCACGAAGCCCAGGAAGAACAGCACCAGCATCACGATCAGGAAGACCGTGAATTCGTTGTCAAAGCTCTTCAGGAACTGCTGGATATAGTGCTCTCCGCCGAACGAGATCACCACCAGGTTCAGCAACTGCGAACCGATCAGGATGGTGAAGACCATCGAGGTCACCTTGGCGGTTTCCCGTACCACCGGCGTCAGAACGCCGCTGGTGAACAGAACCCAGCACGCGAACAGCAGCCCGAATAGCGCGTACAGATACGCGGCATAGGCAACGATGAACGCGATCCAGCTTTCCACCGTCACGCCACCCTGGTTGATGCGCAGGTCAAAGTTCACGCCCATCAACAGGCAGATGACGACCGCGAAGGTCGACCAGATGATCACCTTGCCCGACCGCCCCTGGTCCTGCAACTTGCGATAGGCCGCCAGCATGATGGCGCCACCGGCCCCCAGCGCCGCAGCCGGCGTCGGGTTGGTCACGCCGCCCAGGATCGAGCCCAGAACCGCGATGATCAGAACCAGCGGCGGAAACACGACGCGGATCAGATCGTTGGTCGCACAGCGCGCAGCCGCGGCTTTGCAGCCATACATGGCCAGCGCGAAAGGCAGCGCCAACAGCAGGAACGTGGCCCCCGACGAGGTAGTCGGCGCAATCAGCAGCACATCGACCAGCAGCATCAGAACCAGCCCGATTGCCCCCACGATCAGCGGCTGCGGCGATTGCGAGGGCGCGATGCCCCGGCCCAGAACCAGCGTCAGGCCCAGCAGCACGACAACAACCGCGACGCCGGTGCCGATCGGAGCGGCGGCGGCAATCTTGGCTTCACGCGCGGCGGCCAGTTCTTCCTCGCTCAGCCGCTGCGACTCGGCCGCACCACCGGCGGCGTCGATGGCCTGCTGCTCGGCGACGGCCTTGTCCCAGGCCTCCTGCCCGTGCAACTCGATCATCGAGGCCTTGCACTGGTCGGACACGTTGGTGCGCAGCGTTGCCGCCTCACCGATGTCGGAGAAGCCCGAAACGACGGTGCTCTGGCTTCCGATGACGCCCAGATTGCCCAGCAGCACCGCGCCCACGATCAGCGCGACCGGAGCGCCCAGCAACCATGTCAGCCCCTCCGAGCGGGTGATCGGCTCACCGCTTCCGCCCGACAGTTCGACCGCAGGCGCCTTGTGCGGGTTCAGCAGCGCGTAGCCAAAGGCATAAAGCGCATAGAGCAGCGCCAGCATGATCCCCGGCAGCAGCGCCGCCTGAAACAGCGTCCCCACTGAAACCACGGCAGGCTCACCCAGATAGGTCAGCGCGTCGGTACAGCCCGCTTCGACTGCGCGCGTCTCCTGAGCAGTCGAATACAGGTCACCCGCCAGCGTGCCCAGCAGAACGATTACGATCGAGGGCGGAATGATCTGCCCCAGCGTGCCCGAGGCCGCGATCACACCCGTCGCCAGCTCTGGCGAGTAGTTGTTGCGCAGCATGGTCGGCAAGGCCAGCAGGCCCATCGTCACCACGGTCGCGCCCACAATCCCGGTCGAAGCCGCAAGGAATGCCCCCACAACCACGATCGACACCGCCAGACCACCCGGCAGCGGGCCAAAGACGCGCGCCATCGTGGTCAGCAGATCGTTGGCGATTTTCGAGCGTTCCAGCGTGATGCCCATCAGCACGAACATCAGCACCGCCAGCAGAGTCTCGATTGACTGACCGGCCAGAACCCGTTCGTTGATACGGTTCACGATGAAGGACACATTGCGGTCCAACGCGGTTTCCCAACCCTGAACAAAGACCGGCTCGGCGATCCTTGGCAGGTCCGGGTATCGGAACACGGATATCACATCGGGTTTCACGCCCGAATTCACGATGTCCCGATAGGCTTGCGAGCTTGTGTCGATCGCCTGGTGGATCAACAACCCGGCGCTGTCCAGCGCGGCGATGATCCCGAAAGAGATGATACCAGCCCCGCCGATGGCAAACGCCACCGGAAAGCCGCTGAGAATCCCGCCGAACAGGCAGAGAAATACGATAATGAGGCCTATCTCGACGCCATCAAGTCCGAATAGCATTGTCTTGGTCTCCGTCCTTAATGTGTGCCTTCATAGGCTTCTTCACCTTCGCCAAGGCTGTCCTTGTCGAGGTATTTTCCAGCGCTTTCCGGGCCTTCGACGAATTCGAGATAGGACCGGTAGAAGAACGCGATCGCGTGCAGGAACACCATCGCGGCAAAGGCCACAAGCAGGATCTTGAACAGGAAGTAGGCATTGAAGCCGTTGGGGCTGAAACCGATGGTTTCGACGTTCCAGCGCAGCGCGCGGGATTTCATCACCAGCCGGTCCAGCGTGTCGCTGGCCGAAGGATTCGGCACGATCAGGTGCCGCCACAGGAAGAACCAGCCATACAGCCAGACCAGAACCGCCATCGGCATCATGAACAGAAGCGAACCCAGCATGTCGACCACACGCTTGGCCCGGTGCGAAATGCCGGCATAGATCAGGTCAACCCGGACATGGCCGCCCTGCACGAAGGTGTAGGTGCAGCACAGGCAGACGACCAGCGCGTTGTACAGCTTCAGCTCTTCGGCGTACCAGCTGATGTCCATCTGAAACGGAATACCCAGGCCGAACGCCATGTCGGGCCGCGCGAAGACACGCTGCATGAACACGATGACGATCTGCTGGATCACCATCAGCAGGCCCGCCCAGGCAAAGAACCGCCCCGTCGTGTTGGCAAACCCTTCCAGAACGCGCACGACGCCCCACATGAAATTCCGGTGATAGATGCCGATGGCCGTCATCACCAGAAAGGCCGTGAAGACCACGAAAAAGAACTCGACCGATCCGCCATAATAGACGAAGCGCATGATCGCTTCCTTGTTCGACCAGTCCAGCCACAGCTGCGGATGCGTGATCGCGTATCCGAAATTATAGAAGGCTTCGGCGATGTTCTGAACGAACCAGAGCAGTCCGTTCCACAGGGCGCCGAAGAACGAGATACCGTTTTCGTCCTGCATGATGTCCCCAGGTCCCGTCAGTTGCGACGCTGATTATACCGGAATTTAACCGATCCGCGCATCTGCAACAGAAATGGCCTCCCCGCCCGAGGCGGGGAAACCGAGTGATTGCCAGTTGGCCAGTTAGCCCAGAACGCGGTCGCGCTGCGCGGTGAAGACGCCCGACGACATGTTCAGCCATGCAGAAGATGCCTTCATCGACGCCATTGCGCTGTCATGGACCTTCTTGAACAGCTCGTCGCCCATGTTCTCGGCCAGAACTTCCTGGCTGGCCTTGCCGAAGGCATCCCAGACGCTGTCGGGGAATTCCATGACCTTCACGCCACCGGCCTGCAGACGCTGCAGCGCCGCGCCGTTGTTGGCCAGGAACTGCGCCAGGTTCCACTGGTGCGCCTCGGCGGCCGCGATCTCGATGATCTTCTGGTGCGCCGGCGAGAGGCTTTCGAACACCTCGCGGTTGGTGGCCAGCGACAGGCCCGCGCCCGGCTCGTGGAAGCCAGCGGTGTAGTAGATCTTGGTGATCTCCTGGAAGCCGGCCTTTTCGTCGGCCCAGGGACCGATCCACTCGGTGCCGTCGATCGCGCCGGACGACAGCGCCTGGTACACTTCCGACCCCGGAATGTTCTGGACCGATGCGCCCAGCTTGCCCAGCGCCTTGCCACCCAGACCCGGCATGCGGAACTTCAGACCGTTGAAGTCCTCGGGGCTGTTGATCTCTTTCGAATACCAGCCGCCGGCCTGCGCGCCGGTGTTGCCCGCCAAGAACGACTTCAGGCCGAAGATCTGGCCCAGTTCATCATGCAGCTCCATGCCGCCATCGTGGTAGTACCAGTTCACCAGTTCCTGCGCGGTCATGCCGAACGGAACAGCGGTGAAGAACGCATAGGCAGGGTGCTGACCGACGAAGTAGTAGTCGGCGGCGTGGTACATGTCGGCCTGGCCCGACGACACGGCGTCGAACACTTCGAACGCGCCGACCAGTTCACCGGCGGCCTTGATGTCGACGGTCAGGCTGCCGTCGGACATTGCGGTGATGCTGTCGGCGCAGCGCTGGGCGCTGTCGAACACGCCCGCCAGGCCGCGGCCCCACGAGGTAACCATGGTCAGTGTGCGTTTGCCCTGCGCGTAGGCCGGTGCCGCCAGTGCGGTTGCCGCCGCGGCCGAGCCGCCCAGTGCCGATGTCTTCAGAAACTTGCGACGATCCATATCAGGTAATCCTCCCCTTCATTCATTCACGGCCCAGGCGCACCCGGACCAGTCGCTTCGAGTGACGACACGTTAATCAAGGCCGCTTGAAAGTGAATACCTACTACTGCGTAGAGCAGGCGATTTTTTGGTCCGGCATAGTGGCAAATTCGGCTGTTACCGCTATCGGCCGCGTGACTTCCGGGCGCGGAACGACGCAAGATGCCCAATCTCTTTGCAATTGGGGCGCGGCTTGCGTATCGATTCGTCCATGGGGAAACTTCGATCTCTGTTCTCGCTGACCTATGCGCAGAAACTGTCACTGGTCGCAGCCATCCCGCTGGTGCTGGCGGTGGCGGCAATCGCGCTGATGGTGGCCATCGAGGCCCGCGCAACGGCCGAGCGCGAGATCCAGGCGCTGGAACGTCGCCTGATCGAGGCCAAGAAGCAGGAGCTGCGCAACTATGTCACCCAGGCGCGCAACGGCTTTGCCTATATCTACGGCCGCGCTGCCCCCGATGACGAAGAGGCCAAGAAGACTGTCGCCCAGATCTTGTCGGCGATGATCTACGGCAAGGACGGGTTCTTTTTCGTCTATGACTATGACGGCAACAACCTGGTCAGCCCCCGCCAGACCGAGTTCATCAACCGCAACTGGGTAGGCCTGACCGACAGCAACGGCGTGCCCGTAGTGGACGAGTTCATCCGGCTGGCCCGGCAGGGCGCGGGCTGGCACAGTTTCATGTGGCAGAAGCCCTCGACCGGGGAAGAGGCGATGATGATCGCCTATGTAGTCGGCCTGCAGGACTGGCGCTGGGCCGTGGGCACCGGCGTGTTCATCGACGACATCGTCGCCACCGTCGCCAATGCCCGCGCCGAGGTAGAGGCGCGCGTGCAGCGCACCTTCCTTTATATCGGCGGCATCGTTCTGGCAGCGGTGCTGGTCGTCTTTGCCTCGGGGATGCTGCTGAACATCCGCGAACGCCGTCTGGCCGATGCCAAGCTGAAAGAGCTGACCAAGCGGGTCATCGACGCTCAGGAAGAAGAGCGCGGCCGCGTGGCCCGCGAACTGCATGACGGCATCAGCCAGATCCTTGTGGGCGTGCGCTATGCGCTGGACAACGCGCGCCGGCGCCTGGCAAAAGGCGACCATGACGGCGCACGCGCCCCGCTGGACAAGGGGATCGACAATCTGGGCACCGCCATCACCGAGGTGCGCCGCATCAGCCGCGATCTGCGCCCGGGCGTTCTGGACGATCTGGGCCTCGGCCCCGCGCTCAAGGCGCTGACCGACGATTTCCGCGAACGCACGGGGATCGAGACCGAGTTTTCCACCGTCGTGTTCCGCAACCGTCTGGACCATGACAGCAAGATCGCGCTCTACCGCATCGCGCAAGAGGCGCTGACCAATATCGAGCGCCATTCCGGCGCGACGCGGGTGACGATCGACCTGCGCGGCCACAAAAAGGGCGCCACGATGCGCATCACCGACAACGGGCGTGGGTTGCGCAGCAGACCGGGCCAGATCAGCACCGGGATCGGCCTGCGCAACATGCAGGAACGGATCGAACAGCTTGACGGGACCCTGCGCATTCTGTCATCACGCGGCGCGCAGAGCGGAACGGTGATCGAGGTCAGCCTGCCGCTGAGCCACCTGCTGCCGCCGCAGGAAGACGCGACACCCAAAAGAAAGGCCGGTTCCTGATGACAGACACGACCCGAGTCCTGATCGTCGACGACCATCCGATGGTTGCCGAAGGCATCCAGTCCATCCTGGAAAGCTATGACGACATTCAGGTGGTCGGCACTTTGGGCAACGGGCAAGAGGCGATCGAGCAAGCCCCGGACCTGCGGCCCGACGTGATCCTGATGGATCTGAACATGCCCGGCATGGGCGGGCTGAGCGCCACCGAGATCATTCTGGAACGCCTGCCCCAGACCCGCATCCTGATCCTGTCGATGCATGACAGCCCCGAATACATCTCGACCGCGCTGAGCCACGGCGCCAAGGGGTACATCCTCAAGGACGTGCCCACCGACGAGATCAAGCAGGCCATCGACGCGGTGATGCGCGGCGAACGTTATCTGTGCACCGGGGCCAGCGGATCATTGGAGCCCAAGGGCGACAGCACCCGCGAGGCGCTGACCGGGCGCGAACAGACGATCCTGCTGGAACTGGCGCAGGGCAAGTCGAACAAGGAAGTGGCCCAGACGCTGGACATCTCGGTCCGCACGGTCGAGACCCACCGCAAGAACATCAAGCGCAAGCTGGGCATTTCCTCGACCGCCGGCCTGACGCGCTATGCGCTGGAACATGGCGTGCTGCAGGGCACCGGCGTCGGGTACTGACGCGGGTCAGTCCAACAGACGGTCAGCCCGCCGCCCCGCACGCGCAAGGTGATGCGGCAGCACCCGGCCGTACAGTTGTTTCGTCCGCTCTATGCCGCCACACATCCGCTCGGCCTCGACGAAGGAAAAGATCCCAACATAGCGCGGCCGCGGGCCGCTGACCGGCGCAACCCGGTGCAGCGAATAGCGGCCGCGAAAGATCTGCAGGTCACCGGGCTGAAGGACCAGTTGCCGGACGGCCCCCATGTCACCGTCGAGGATCGCGGCCACCTTTTCGAAATTCTCGTGTTCAGGCGTGCGCAGGTTGGGCGCGTATTCGAACGCCCCGCCCCGTTCGGCATTCTGGATCGCCAGAGTCACGGTGAAGTTGTTGGTGTCGAAATGCCAGGGGAAGCCCTGCCCTTCCTCGACCACGTTCAAAATCACGTCGGCCAAAGGATCGTCATAGCGAAAGAACCGATCCTCGGGTTCGTTCAGGGCCGCGCGGATGAAGGGCAGAAAGCCGTCATATTCATAGATGAGCCGCAGCGGGCCGGTCCGGGGGAAGTTGTCGGCCGGGACAAAGGCATTCGATCGTTCATAGAACCGGCGGATCGGATGGCCGATGCCGAACCGCGGGTCGTCCCGGGTGAAATAGGCGTTGGTGCGGTTGAAGCTGCGATGCGCGCGCGGGGCGACGGCCTCGGCCTCGGCCAAAAGCTGCGCCAGGCCTTCGCGATGCACGAAACCGGGCAGAACCGCGCAACCGTCCGCGTCAATCTCGCGCCGGATATCCTCGATCAGCCGCTGATAGGCCGCCGAGTCCGGCCGGTCGATGGGGTAGCGGCCCAAATCCACCAGATCCGCAAGCATGCGCGCCTCCGTCCTTGTCCTTGCCGGTTCAGCCTGACCCGGCGGCGCGGGCGGCTCTTGCCCGTTTCAGACATCGGCCTGCCGCTTTCTGACCTCAGAAGCGGTGCCAGAGGCGCCGGACCTGCGGCGCCATTCGCGGAAATTCCGGCCATGCGTCAATCTGCGCAATAAAATGTCGCAAAATTCGACCTCAGGGACAGGAAATTGGCCAGATTGCCTGTTGACGCCCCGTTCCCCCGCTCATAATGTCCCTGCACGCAAAAAGGAGCCTCTGGCGATGAAAACGCTAGTCGTAATCGTAGGAACCACGCGCATGGGCCGGTAACGGTAGACCATAATCGAACCCATGCGCCTCCGAAACTTCGGGGGCTTTTTTATGTCAAACGCAAGACACATGTCGCGAACGGAGCAAAGCAGATGACACGTGAGATGACCGGCGCAAAGATGGTGGTTCAGGCCCTCAAGGATCAGGGCGTGGACACGGTATTCGGGTATCCCGGCGGCGCCGTCCTGCCGATCTATGACGAGATCTTTCTGCAGAACGACATCCGTCACATCCTGGTGCGGCATGAACAGGGCGCGGTCCACGCCGCCGAAGGTTATGCCCGCTCGACCGGCAAGCCCGGCGTCGCGCTGGTGACCTCGGGCCCCGGCGCGACCAACGCGGTGACCGGCCTGACCGACGCGCTGATGGACTCGATCCCGATCGTGGTTCTGACCGGCCAGGTGCCGACCTTCATGATCGGCTCGGACGCGTTCCAGGAGGCCGACACGGTGGGCATCACCCGCCCCTGCACCAAGCACAACTGGCTGGTCAAGGACACCAATTCGCTGGCCGCCACCCTGCACGAGGCGTTTCACGTCGCCACTGCCGGCCGCCCCGGCCCGGTTCTGATCGACATTCCCAAGGACGTGCAGTTCGCGACCGGCACCTATACCGGGCCGAAACCCTCGACCTCGCATTATCAACCGGCGGTCAAGGGCGATCTGGACGCGATCACCGAACTGGTCGCCGCCATCGAAACCGCCAAGAAGCCCGTGTTCTATACCGGCGGCGGCGTGATCAATTCGGGACCCGCCGCCAGCCAACTGCTGCGCGAACTGGTGGACGCGACCGGTTTTCCCATCACCTCGACCCTGATGGGCCTGGGCGCCTATCCGGCCTCGGGCAAGAACTGGATCGGGATGCTGGGCATGCACGGCCTGTACGAGGCGAACATGGCCATGCATGACTGCGATCTGATGATCAATGTCGGCGCCCGGTTCGACGACCGGATCACCGGGCGTATCGACGCCTTCTCGCCCAAATCGAAGAAGGCACATATCGACATCGACCCGTCCTCGATCAACAAGGTGATCCGGGTGGACATCCCCATCGTGGGCGACGTGGCGCATGTTCTGGAAGACGTGCTGAAGGTGTGGAAGGCGCGCGGGCGCAAGACCAACACCGAGGCCGTCGCCAAATGGCAGGCGCAGATCTCGGACTGGCGCAAGGTGAACTGCCTTGCCTACACCAACAGCGAAAAGTCGATCAAACCGCAATACGCGCTGCAGCGGCTTGAGGCCCTGACCAAGGACCGCGACCGCTATGTCTGTACCGAAGTGGGCCAGCACCAGATGTGGGCCGCGCAGTTCCTTGGGTTCGAAGATCCCAACCGCTGGATGACCTCGGGCGGGCTGGGCACGATGGGCTATGGCTTTCCGGCCTCGATCGGGGTGCAGATGGCACACCCGGACGCGCTGGTGATCAACGTCGCGGGCGAGGCCAGCTGGCTGATGAACATGCAAGAGATGGGCACCGCCGTCCAATACCGCCTGCCGGTGAAACAGTTCATCCTGAACAACGAACGCCTGGGCATGGTGCGCCAGTGGCAGGAGCTGCTGCACGGCGAACGGTATTCGCATTCCTGGTCCGAGGCCCTGCCCGATTTCGTCAAGCTGGCCGAGGCCTTCGGGGCCAAGGGAATCATATGTTCGGACCCGGCCGATCTGGATGACGCGATCATGGAGATGATCAATTACGACGGTCCGGTGATCTTTGACTGTCTGGTCGAAAAGCACGAGAACTGCTTCCCCATGATCCCGTCGGGCAAGGCCCACAACGAGATGCTGCTGGGCGAGGCGGAAACGCAGGGCGTGATCGATTCCAAAGGCTCGGTTCTGGTCTGAGCGGCTACACATCCGGCGCAAGAAAGTTTAAGAAAGGGACGTAAATGTCTGCCCTACATATCAAAAAAGGCTCCAACCGCCATTCGGCCTATAACCTGCGCCCGACATTTTCGGACGTGCAGGAGCGCCACACGATCGCCGTTCTGGTCGAGAACGAACCGGGCGTCCTGGCGCGCGTGATCGGCCTGTTCTCGGGGCGTGGCTACAACATCGAAAGCCTGACCGTGGCCGAGGTCGACCATACCGGCCACCTCAGCCGCATCACCATCGTCACCACCGGCACGCCGCAGGTGATCGAGCAGATCAAGGCTCAGCTGGGCCGGATCGTTTCGGTGCATGATGTGCATGACCTGACCGTCGAAGGCGCGTCGGTCGAGCGCGAACTGGCGATCATCAAGGTCGTGGGCGAAGGCGAAAAACGGGTCGAGGCACTGCGCCTGGCCGACATCTTCCGCGCCAACGTGGTGGACAGCACGCTGAATTCCTTCATCTTCGAAATCACCGGCACACCGGAAAAGATCGACGCTTTCGCCGATCTGATGCGTCCCTTGGGGTTGGTGGAAATCGCCCGCACCGGCGTCGCGGCCTTGCTGCGCGGGGCCTGAATTCCGCGTGCCCCCGCGCCATTGAGGAATGTTCGGGGGCGCGCGACAAACTCGCCCACGCCCTCGGCACAGCCGAATTGAACTGCGGTTTCAAGGCGACGATCCACCGAAAAAGTATGTGCAAAAGGGAATAAAACCTATTGCGTTCAACTTCAGGCGCGTTAGCCTAGGTCCGGGTCTTTCGATGTGAAGGACTCTTGGGGATGGTCTTGCAACATTTGACTGGCTTGAGGTCTTTTTGACCCTGCCAGTCAAGTTGCGCGGATTCTTGGAACGCGTAGGAGAGATATGACTGGCGATGCGCGCACACCAGCAGAGTTGCGCAGTATGTTTGGCGCAAATCTGCGTCGGCTTGCTGATCGCTATCCGTCAGTTTCTCAGATGTGTCGCCAGCTTGGAATAAACCGGACGCAGTTCAATCGATATCTGCTGGGCGAGAGTTTCCCACGACCCGATGTGCTGGACCGGATGTGCCGTTTCTTTGACGTCGATGCCCGCATTCTTCTGATGCCGCTGGACACGTTTCCTTCACAAGCGCCCGATGCTGCCCCGCCCGACGGCTTGACGCAGTTTCTGACGCCTTGGTTGAAAGCTGCCCCCACCGCGATGTTGCCCGATGGGTTCTACCACAGCACGGAACTTCCGGCTTCGGGCACCGAACCAGCACGCCACCGGCTGTACCATGTTCGCCGACAGAGCTCATATGCTCTTCTGCGCAGCTTCTCGTACTCGGCGGAAGCACCGGACAGATCCATCCATGCGCGAGAAGTTCGAGGGTTTGCCGTCAGCACCGAAGCCGGCATCTATGCCCTTGAGACCGATCGGGCCGGACGGGACAGTCGCCTGTTGGTGTTGCGTGACCGGAGCGACGCGGCCGTATCTGTCTGGACGGGATATAGTCTGGATCTGGCTTGCGATGATCCCCGTGGGCGCAAGCTGGAGGTTCGGTTTTTGGGTCAGGACTGCAGATCCGCCTTGGCCGTAGCCCGAATGGCGCGGCGTGACCCGTGCCCCACCTGATCGCCGAGAAAAGTTATGCAAAAAACCCGTTTCATGTCGTTGTGAGAAAAACCCAAGTCGCGGAGGGATAAGCGGCTGTCTTGCTCGGACGTCTAGCCTGATGGGTAACCGAGGAGGAACACATGGCCAGAACTCCCACCGATCTGTCGGCTGTCCGTCGGACTATCGAAACTGCTCGGGGCCTGCCCAACGCCCACTATACCGATCCGGCCGTGCATGCCGAGGAAAGCCAGGCGCTGCTGCTTGATGGGTGGTCCGGGCTGGCGGTTACCGCCGACGTGCCTGAGCCAGGTGACGCAGTACCGATCGAATTTCTGGGCATCCCCTTGCTGTTGCTGCGCGATCGGTCAGGTCAGGTGCGGGTTTTCCAGAACATCTGCCGCCACCGTGGCATGATCCTGGTGGCCGAACCGCGCAAGATCGAAGGCGCAATCCGCTGCCCCTATCACAGCTGGTGCTACTCGACCGAGGGCCGCCTCGTGGCCACTCCGCATGTGGGCGGCCCGGGCCAGAACGCGCATGACGCGGTGAACCGGTCCGAACTGGGCCTCGTCGAGGTGCGCAGCCATATCTGGCGCGAGGTGGTCTGGATCAACGTCTCGGGCACGGCTCCGGCCTTTGAAGATGCCAACGCCAGGCTGATCGAACGCTGGGCCGAATTCGACGTTCCAATGTTTCATGGCGGCCCCGACAGCGCCTTCCGGCTGGACGTGAACTGCAACTGGAAGCTGGCGGTCGAGAACTATTGCGAAAGCTACCATCTGCCTTGGGTGCATCCCGGGTTGAACAGCTATTCCCGGCTGGAGGACCACTATCACATCCAGGAGCCCGGCCTGTTTTCCGGCCAGGGGACCTTGGTTTACCGCCAGCTGACCGGCGAGGACGGCCGCACCTTCCCCGATTTTCCGGGGCTGGGCGCCAAGTGGGACACGGCCGCCGAATATATCGCCGCCTTCCCCAACGTGTTGCTGGGCGTGCATCGCGACCACGCCTTTGCCATCATCCTGCGCCCCGAGGCCCAAGACCGCACATCCGAGCACATCCACCTGTTCTATGCGACGCCTGAGATCGATGCGGATCTGCGCACGCGCAACGCCGAACAGTGGAAAGTCGTCTTTGAAGAGGACGTCTTCGTGGTTGAAGGCATGCAGCGCGGACGGGCCGCGCCAGGCTTTGACGGCGGGCATTTCTCGCCCGCGATGGACGGGCCGACCCATCTGTTTCACGACTGGGTCGCGCAGCGCCTTCTGGCCAATCGCACCGAAATGGCCGCGGAATGAACGACCTGAATACCCGCCTCCTGCAGGCGCATGCGGCGGGTGACATCGCGGCCCTGGCGGACCTGT
This sequence comes from Ruegeria lacuscaerulensis ITI-1157, assembly GCA_000161775.1. GTDB lineage: Bacteria > Pseudomonadota > Alphaproteobacteria > Rhodobacterales > Rhodobacteraceae > Ruegeria > Ruegeria lacuscaerulensis. Next base: position 2,416,439 of record GG704596.1, on the reverse strand, counting down.
ACGAGCAGGCAGCGGCCAGTCAGAGCGACGACGACGCGCGCGGCTTTTTCCTGACCCATGCCTATGTCCACGCGCTCGAGGCCAATCTGCCCGATGCGTGCCGGCTGCGTCGGCTTCTGGTCGACATGGGCCGCGAAGCGCCAGAGGACGGAATCCGAGCCTAGGCCTGCGTCGGTTCGGCCATGGCTTCGGCGGCCGCATCCTCTTCGGTGATCTGCCGGTACAGGTGCCAGCTGGAATGCCCGAACAGCGGCAGCACGATCAGCAGGCCTAGAAACCACGGGATCATGGCGACGAAGGTGGCAACCGCAATGAACGCGCCCCACCCCAGCATCACGCGCTTGTTCACCGCGACATAGGCATAGCTGGAAATCATCGCCGTCACGAAATCCAGTTCACGGTCCAGCAGCATCGGAATCGACAGCACGGTGATCATGTAGAGCAGGATGGCAAATACCGCTCCCACCGCACTTCCGACGGCCAGCATGGTCAGGCCATTTGGCGTCAGGAACACCTCGAGCGACGAGGACACGTTGGTCATGGTCGACAGCCCCATGAACAGCGCAAAGATCATGTGACCCAGAAAGAACCAGAACAGGAACATCACCACGATGATGGCGCAGATCGACGGCAGTTGCCGGCGGCTCTGCTGGATCACCACGCCGAAGATGGCACCGAAATCCAGCGGCTCTCCCTGTTCCAGCCGGTGCGAGACCTCGTACAGCCCCACCGCCGCAAACGGCCCCAACAGCGGAAACCCGATGGCCGCCAGCACAAGCCAGAAGGTGGTGCCCGTCTGCACCGTGACCCAGGCCATCAGCCAGCCGACCAGAACGTAGAATCCCGCGAACAGCAGGCCGAAGATCGGTGCGCGGCGATAGTCCTGCCAGCCCCGGCGCAGCGCCGTGCGCAGCATTTCGCGGCTGGCGGGTTTCAACTTTGGAACTCCGAATGGCCTGTCCATGTTCCGTCTGTCCTCCCAGTTCCTTCAAATTTCGGGCGGCCGTTGCTGCGGCCAATGCGTAACCGCATGATAGGCAGCCCCGATCGACAGCAGCCGGGCATCGCTGCCGCGGGGTCCGAACAGCTGCATGCCCATCGGCAGGCCGCCCGGACCGAACCCTGCCGGAATCGACAGGCAGGGCAGCCCCAGCAGGCTGACCGGCGTCACCACCTGCATCCAGCGGTGATAGCTGTCCATCTCGACCCCGGCGATGCGGCGCGGATACGGCCAGTCCACCGGAAACGGCCAGACCTGCGCCGCCGGCAGCACCAGCGCGTCAAATTCGGAGAACAGCGCCACCGCCCGCCGGTGCCAGTCAGACCGGGTCACGCTGGCGGCCTGCAACTGCATCGCGGTCAGGGCCAGTCCGCGCTCCATCTCCCACAGGGCGCTGTCCTTCAGGGCGTCTCTGCGGTCGGCCAGGGGTTGCAGCCCGGCCGCCACGCTGAACGAGCGCAGCGTGATCCAAGCCTCCCAGATCCGTTCGGCATCGAAGGGGGGCGGCACCTCCTCGACAACGGCGCCCAGCTCGGCGAACAGCGTCAGCTCGCGCGCGCACAGCTGCAGGATGCCGTCTTCGACCGGGAAGGCCCCGCCCCAATCGCCCAGCCATCCGATGCGCATGCCTTCAAGGCTTTCCATCGGCACGGGCGAGACCGGTTCGCTGTCGATCGACAGAGGCTGACGCGGGTCCCGCCCCGACATCACATCCAGCAGCAGCCCGATATCCTGGGGGCTGCGCGCCATCGGACCCAGCGTCGAAAGCTGGTGCAGGTACAGATCCCCCACCGGCTCGGACGGAATGCGCCCCCAGGTCGGACGGAAGCCATAGACATTGTTCCAGGCGGCCGGGTTGCGCAGGCTGCCCATCATGTCGGACCCATCGGCCAGCGCCAGCATCCCTGTGGCCAAGGCGACCGCCGCACCGCCCGACGACCCGCCGCAACTGCGCGTCAGGTCATAGGGGTTGCGGGTGGCGCCATAGACCGGGTTGAACGTATGCGACCCCAGCCCGAATTCCGGCGTGTTGGTCTTGCCGATCACGATCGCGCCGGCCGCGCGCAGGCGGGCCGCGATCAGGTCATCGGTTTTTGGCACATGGCCGCGAAACAGGGGCGAGCCCTGGGTCGAGGGAATGCCGGCAACGTTCACCAGATCCTTGACCGCCATCGGCAGTCCGTGCAGCGGGCCATGCCGGGCATGGCCATCGGCCGCACGCGCCTGCGCCATAAGTGCGTCTTCGTCCTGCAACGCCACGATGGCGTTCACCCGGTCGTTGACCTGCGCGATCCGGTCCAGCGTCGCGCGCATCACTTCGACGGCCGAAACCTGCCCCGCGCGCAGCTTGCCCAGCAGTTCGACGGCCGAAGTTTCGATTGGGGTCATGGGGTTGCGTCCAGGCTGTGATCGAACTCAGCCTAGCGATGGACGGGTTGCATTTAAACCCGGTGTTTTGGATGTATCTATTGCCGGCGCCGCGCGATCAGTCGTCCGACTGCGCCTCGGCCCGGCTTTTGCCCGATACGTTCATCGCCAGCGTGGCCGCCATGAACCCGCCCAGATCACCGTCCAGAACGCCCTTGGTGTCCGATGTCTCGTAGCCGGTGCGCAGGTCTTTGACCATCTGATAGGGCTGCAGGACATAGGACCGGATCTGGTTGCCCCAGCCCGCATCGCCCTTGGCCTCGTGCGCGGCGTTGATCTCGGCGTTGCGACGGTCCAGTTCCATCTGGTACAGGCGCGATTTCAGTGCCTTCATGGCGATGTCGCGGTTCTGGTGCTGCGATTTTTCCGAGCTGGTCACCACGATGCCGGTCGGGATGTGGGTGATCCGAACCGCCGAGTCGGTGGTGTTGACGTGCTGCCCCCCCGCCCCCGAGGACCGGTAGGTATCGACGCGGATATCCGCCGGGTTCACTTCGATCTCGATATTGTCATCCACCACCGGGTAGACCCAGACCGAGCTGAACGACGTGTGCCGCTTGGCCGCCGAGTCATAGGGCGAGATGCGCACCAGCCGGTGCACGCCGCTTTCGGATTTCAGCCAGCCATAGGCGTTATGGCCCGAGATCTTGTAGGCCGCCGACTTGATCCCCGCCTCTTCGCCCGGGGTTTCCGATTGCAGCTCGACCTTGTAGCCCTTCTTCTCGGCCCAGCGGACATACATCCGCGCCAGCATCGAGGCCCAGTCGCAGCTTTCGGTGCCGCCGGCGCCCGCGTTGATCTCCAAAAAGGTGTCATTGGCGTCGGCCTCGCCGTCCAGCAGCGCCTCGAGCTCTTTTTCGGCCGCCTTGTCGCGCAGTTTCTTCAGGGCCTCTTCGGCATCCTTGACGACCTCTTCATCGCCCTCCATCTCGCCCAGTTCGATCAGTTCGACATTGTCTTTCAGATCGGTCTTGATCGACTCGTAGGTTTCGATGGCATCGACCAGAACCTGCCGTTCACGCATCAGCTTCTGCGCGTTTTCGGGGTTGTCCCACAGATTGGGGTCCTCGACGCGGGCGTTGAATTCCTCCAGCCGGTGCGCCGCGGTTTCATAGTCCATACGCTGGGCCAGCAGCTCCAGCGATTTTTGGATCTCGGCCACGATGTTCTGGATTTCGGCGCGCATGGTCTGGTCCCAACTTGCTCAATCAGGCCTGCGTGATAGCAAGAGGTTCAGGCCACCACAAGATGACCCGCGCGGGTTTGCACAGCTTTCCCGCGCTCGGCGGCAGATCAGTAAAGTCCGCCGCCCTGCAGATCTCCCTGACTGGCCTTCGGCCCCACGATGACCGTTTCGCCGGTCGATGTCTGAACCTGACGGCCTCCGCTCGTGACCTCTTCGAACAGCGGCAGGTCGGACCCCATCGCGAAACCGCCATCATACACGCGGTCGATGAACCCATCGACGCCGTCGCGGAAGTATTCAGCCACGACGTAATCGCCGGTGGCATCATCCGGCAACCGCGCGCCGCTGAACCGGTCGATCTTGATGAAATGGCCGCCCGGAGGCACTTCGAACGGGCCGCCGCCGTATTTCTCGACCGCCTTTTCCATGAAGCTCTGGAAGACCGGCCCGCACAGCGTGCCGCCATAGGCCCCCCGCCCCATCGGGCGCGGACG
>GG704596.1:2235514-2411978 GCA_000161775.1 Ruegeria lacuscaerulensis ITI-1157 | reverse complement strand
GCCAGGTAGGGGCCCATGTTGTCGTACACGCCGAAGCGTTCCGCATAGCCTGCGACCACGGGCATCGAGACCTCTTGCGCCAGACGAATGGTCATCAGGTTCCGCGACTGCTCGATCCCGGTGCGCAGCGGCGTGGGGCCATAGAACTTGTTCGTCGAGTTCTTGGGCGTCCACAGACCCTGCGGCGTGTTCACCTCGATCGGAGCATCCACCACGATGGTCGCCGGGCTGTAGCCGCTGTCGAGCGCGGCGGCATAGACGAAGGGCTTGAAGGCCGAACCGGGCTGGCGCAGCGCCTGGGTGGCGCGGTTGAACACAGAATCCTGGTACGAGAACCCGCCCTGCATCGCCAGAACGCGGCCCGAGTTCACGTCCATCGCGACAAAACCGCCCTGAACCTCGGGGATCTGGCGGGCCGACCACTGGCCGTCTTCGGCAGCCACCACGAGGATCACGTCGCCGCGCTTGAAATTGGCGCGGAAGTCGCCCTGCATCCACTTGATGTCGCTGCGCGGGATGATTCCGTCGGCCGGACCGTTTTCGACCCCCACGGTCAGTCGCTGGTCGGCAACGTCCAACACCACCGCCGGATACCACGGCGTGGGAAGCACCACGTCGCGTGGAACCTCCAATTTGGCCAGCTCTGCGCGCCATTGCGCCTCGTCGGCCAGTTTCTCCTCGGGGATGGTCAGGCCGGTTCCGCGCCATTTCCCGCGCGACCGGTCGTATTTCTGCAACGCCTCGCGCAGGGCGCGTGCCGCTTCGACCTGCATCTCTTCGTCCACCGAGGCGCGGATGGCAAAGCCGCCGGTAAAGAATTCGCCCTCGCCGAAATCCTCGCTCAGCTGGCGGCGGATCTCGTCGGTGAAATAATCGCGCGGCGGCAGCGCGGTTCGGAAGCTTTCGAAATCGCCGTTCTGGACCGAGCGCAGCGGCTGCGCCACCTCAAACTCGTAGGTCGCCTTGTCGATGTAGCCGTTCTGGTACATCTCGCGCAGCACATAGTTGCGACGGGCCAGCAGGCGATCTTTCTGCCGCACCGGGTGATAATCCGACGGCGCCTTGGGCATCGCCGCCAGGGTCGCCGCCTCGTGCGGGGCAAGCTCCTGCAAGGTCTTGTTGAAATAGGTCTGCGCGGCAGCGGTCACGCCATAGGAGTTCTGGCCCAGAAAGATCTCGTTGAGATAAAGCTCCAGGATCTGTTCCTTGTCCAGCGTCTCTTCCAGGCGGGTGGCAAGGATGATTTCCTTGATCTTGCGCTCGGCCCGGCGGTCGCCCGACAGAAGGAAGTTCTTCATCACCTGCTGCGTGATGGTCGAGGCCCCGCGCACGTTCGCGCCCTTGGATTTCACCGCCTCGACCGCGGCGGCGATGATGCCGCGCGGGTCATAGCCTTGGTGGGTGTAGAAATTCTTGTCTTCAGCCGAAATGAAGGCCTGCTTGACCAGGTCGGGGATTTCCTCGGAAGGCGTAAACAGACGGCGTTCCTGGGCGAATTCGTCGATCAGGTGCCCTTCGCCCGAATAGATGCGGCTGATGGTGGGCGGTTTGTACTGGGCCAGCGACTCGTGGCTGGGCAGGTCGCGGCCATACATCCAGAACACCGCGCCGATCACCAGCGCCGCCATGAAGATACCAAGCGTAACGAGGCTGAAGATCGCCCCGAAAATCGAAAGAATGAACCGGATCACGTTGCTGCCTTTTGTTCGCGGTGCCGCCTATATAGTATCGCTGCACACAAGGGTCAAAGCACCCGCGCCGATACTAGCCGTTTTGCGCCGCAGGGTCACTGCCCAATCAGGCCGCGGCGGGCCAGATCCTGCTGCCGCCAGGCCTGAAGCCCCTGGCGAATTCCGCGCGCCATGGTCGATCGCCATTCGGGATTTTTCAGGTTTTTCAGATCTCTGGGGCCGGACAGGAACCCCAGTTCAATCAGAACCGACGGGATGTCGGCGGCCTTGAGCACCGAAAACGAGGCCCGGCGGACGGGGCGGCGGTTCATCGGCCCGCCCTGTTGCGCCATGCCGTTGGCCAGGGTCTGCGCCAGCGCCTCGGTGCGGGGCTGGGTCTCTTGCCGGGCCATGTCCAGCAGAACGTCGGCGATCTGGTCGTCCGAGCCGCTCAGATCGACGCCGGCGATCAGGTCGTCGCGGTCGTGCCGCTCGGCCAGTTTGCGGCTCGCCACGTCCGAGGCGTCTTTGGACAGGACATAGATCGTGGCGCCGTGGGCCTGCCCCTCGGATAGCGCGTCGGCATGCAGTGAGATGAAGACATCGGCCGCGGCGCGATGCGCCAGCGCGATCCGCCGTTCCAGCGAGACGAAATGATCGTCGACCCGCGTCAGGACCACCTCGAACCCGCCCGCGCGCAGCAGTTCCTCGCGCAGTTCGCGGGCGAAGGTCAGCATCAAGGTCTTTTCGTTGGTTCCGCCCGCCTCGGCGCCGGGATCGATGCCGCCATGGCCCGGGTCCAGCATCACCCGCAGCGCCCGCGCGTCGCGCGGCCCGCGCAGCGCAGGCACGTCGGCCGGGGGCGGCAGGTCCCATCCGGGGGTGTGCGGCGCGCCCGCGCTTGCGGCGAAGCTTTCGAAATCGGTGCCTTTCAGGTTCAGGGTCAACATCGCCGCGCCCGAGGCTGGATCGACCCGCATCGCGGCCCGGTCCACCGCCAGCGGCGCCCCCAGTTCCAGCACCAGGCGCGACCAGCCGGGCACATAGGCCCCGAACCGAACCGCGCTGATGCGCCGGGTCTGCAGGAAGGCCTCGCGGTTCAACCCGCTCCAATCGACTTCCTTGAAGTCGATCACCATCCGGTACGGGTCTTGAAGGGTGAAGATGCGATAGGGCACGCCCTGGCTCAGCCCCAGTTGGACCTGCACGCCCGCGCCGTCATCGTCGATGATCCGGCTCTGCTCGGGCAGGACCCGCGCCAGGGCATTGAATTCCTGCGCCCATGCCGCGCCGGTCAGCGCCCAGATCAGGGCGAATGCGAAAAGGATCCTGCTCATGGCCTCAAGTTTTCCCGAGATCGTTTGGCAGCAGCCTATCGCAGCGAAGCCGGTTTGTGAACGCCTCAGGCCGACTTCTGCGCGGTCTGGCGATCCGCCATGAAGCTGCGCAGCCTTTCAAGGCCCTGCTCGATATCCTCGGTCGACCGGGCGTAGGAAAAGCGCAGGGTCTTATGGCCGCGCACCGGGTCGAAATCCAGCCCCGGCGTCACGGCGACACCGGCCTTGTCCAGGATCTCGGCGGCGAAGGCGCGGCTGTCGTCGGTCAGGTCCGAGACATCGGCATAGACATAGAACGCCCCGTCGGGTGGCGCGATGTTGGTGAACCCGGCCTCGGGCAGGCCCTTCAGCATCAGGTCGCGGTTGCGGCGATAGACGGCCAGGTTGCCCTGCAACTCGTCCTCGCAATCCATCGCGGCCAGCGCGGCGACCTGGCTGGCATGGGGCGCGCAGATGAACATGTTCTGGGCGATGCGCTCGACCACGCGCACCTGATCCTCGGGCACCACCATCCAGCCGACCCGCCAGCCGGTCATCGAGAAATACTTGGAGAACGAATTGATGACATAACACTCGTCGGTCAGTTCCAGCGCAGTGACCGCCTTGGCCTCGTATTCCAGCCCGTGATAGATCTCGTCGCTGATGAACGAGGCCCCCTGCCCTCGCGCGGCCTCGATCAGCGCGCCCATGGCGGCGTGGTCCAGCATGGTTCCGGTCGGGTTCGCGGGCGAGGCCACCATCAGCCCCTGCAGGTCGAGCCCGGCAAAATCCCGTGGCACCGGTTGCAGGCGGTTTTCCGACGCGGTCGGCAGATCGACCGGCACCAGACCCAGCGCCCGCAGGATCTGCCGATAGGACGGATAGCCCGGCGCGCCGATCCCCACCCGGTCGCCGCTGTCGAACAGCGCGGTGAAGGCCAGCAGGAATCCGCCCGAGGATCCGGGCGTGATGACCACCCGCTCGGGGTTCAGGTCGACGTCGTACCAGTCGCCATACATCCGTGCGATGCGTTGCCGCAGCGCCGGCAGACCCAGCGCGACGGTATAGCCCAGCGGGCCTCGCCGCATCGCGCGGGCCAGCGCATCCAGCGCGCCTTGGGGCGCGCCGGTTCCTGGCTGGCCGACCTCCATGTGGATGATGTGGCGCCCGGCCTCTTCGGCGCGGCGCGCGGCCTCCATCACGTCCATCACGATGAAGGGATCAACGCCCGACCGGGTTGAGTTTCGCATGCCCATCTCCCATGTTGCGACCATGGCTTTTGAACGCGGATCCCGGCTGGCGTCAATCCCGGCAATTCTGCTGGCGGTGGCGCTGTGGATGGCGTCGACCGCTCAAAGCCACGCGCAAAGACTGATCCGCGACCCCGATATCGAACACGGGCTGCGCGAACTGGCCTTTCCGATCCTGCGCGCCGCCGGCCTGAACACCAACCGCGTGCGGGTGATGGTCGTCAAGGACGATACATTCAACGCTTTCGTGATCGACTACAATACGATCTACGTGAACCACGGGCTGATCCTGAGCGTCGACAGCCCCGAAATGCTGCAAGCGGTGATCGCGCACGAGGCCGCCCATATCGCCAACGGGCATCTGGCCCGGCGGGCCGAAAACCTGCGCGCCGCCCAGCGGGCCGCCGGGTTCGGAACCGCGCTGGCCATGATCGCCGCGGCCGCCGGCGGCGGCGAGGCCGCAGCCGGGATCGCCGCCGGAACATCCGCCTCGGCGCTGCGCAGCTTCCTGGGCCACACCCGCGCCGAAGAAGCCTCGGCCGACCGCAGCGCGGCCGGATACCTGCGCTGGGCCGAGATCTCGCCCACCGGCATGGTCGCCCTGCACCGGAAATTCGCCGGCCAGGAATTGCTGAGCGAGGCCAATCAGGACCCTTACATGCGGTCGCACCCCACCAGCCGCGAGCGCCTGCGCGCCGCCGAGGCCTTTCTGGATGAATTCGGCGACCGCGCCAAACCCGACCCGAACGCCGACTATTGGTTCGCGCGGGTCAAGGGCAAACTGTCGGCCTTCCTGCGTTCGCCCAGCTGGACCCTGCGCCGCGCCAAGGAAGAAAGCGCGCGGGACATCCGCCTGATGCGCGAAGCCGCCGCCCATCACCAGAACCGCAATCTGGGCGCGGCCCTGTCGGCCATCGACGGGGCCTTGGCGATCCGGCCCGAGGATCCGTTCTATTACGAGTTGAAGGGCCAGATCCTGCTGGAAAACCGCCGGTTTGCGCAAGCGGTCGACGCCTATGCCAAGGCCATGGAACTGGCGCCGCGCGATGCGCTGATCATGGCCGGGTACGGGCGCGCGCTGCTGGCCGAAGGACGCACGAAGGACGCCCTGCAAGTGCTTGAAAAGGCACGCGCCCGCGACTATCGAAACCTGCGGCTGATGCAGGATCTGGGGGTGGCCTATGCCAAGTTGGGGCAACCCGGCATGGCCGCGACCGTCACCGCCGAACGCTATGCCCTGCAAGGCCGGCTGGCCGATGCGGGCATCCACGCAAGACGCGCCGTCGGGCAGTTGCCCGAAGGCTCACCGGGTTGGCAACGGGCACAGGATGTGCTGATTGCCGCAGAACGAGCTGAGAAATCGAAAAGGAAACGGAAATGATCCTCAGACACGCCGCACCTGCCCTTCTGGGGCTTTCCCTGATATCCGGCCCGGCGCAGGCGCTGGACCTGAGCGCCATGAGCCCCGACGAAAAGGCCGAGTTCGGCGCGGCCGTGCGTGAATATCTGCTGGAAAACCCCGAGGTCATCATCGAGGCGGTCAACATTCTGGAGCAGCGCAACGCCGCATCCGAAGCCGCAGCCGACAAGGACCTGGTCGCGGCCAATGCCGAGGCGCTGTTCGATGACGGCTACAGCTGGGTGGGCGGCAACCCGGACGGCGACATCACTCTGGTCGAGTTCATGGACTATCGTTGCGGCTATTGCCGCCGCGCGGCGCCCGAAGTGGACGCGCTGCTGGCGCAGGATGGCAACATCCGCTTTGTCATCAAAGAGTTCCCGATCCTTGGCGACGCCTCGGTGTTGTCGTCACGTTTTGCGATCGCGACCAAGCATGTGGCCGGCGACGACGCCTACAAACAGGTGCATGACGCGCTGATGGAATTTGGCGGCGACGTGACCGAGGTGGCCCTGCGCCGCATTGCCGACGGGCTGGGGCTGGACAGCGATGCGATCGTCGCCGCAATGGACAGCGACGCGGTGACAGATGAAATCGCCCAGACCCGCGAACTGGCGCAGCGGCTCAAGATTTCGGGTACGCCCAGCTTCGTGCTGGGTACGGAAATGTTGCGCGGCTATCTGAAGGTCGATCAGATGCAGCAAATCGCCGACGCCGTGCGCGCAGAACAGGGGTAACTGGCCAAGGGGCCGGAAGCGGCCACGTCAGGGCATGAAACAGCCGCAGCCAGGTGCTGCGGCTGTTTCTATTCTGCGGCCTCGGCCGCGGCCTCCAGCTCGGCCGCCTTCTTTTCCACCTGCTCGACGATGTGGTCGATCATCTGTTCGTTCGACATCTTGTGGCTGGCCTTGCCCGCCAGATAGACCATGCCCGAACCCGCGCCCCCGCCGGTAAAGCCGACATCGGTCATCAGCGCCTCGCCGGGGCCGTTCACGACGCAGCCGATGATCGACAGGCTCATCGGTGTTTTGATGTGTTCCAGCCGTTTTTCCAGCGTCTCGACCGTCTTGATCACGTCGAACCCCTGCCGCGCGCAGGACGGGCACGAGATGATGTTCACGCCCCGATGGCGCAGGCCTAGGGATTTGAGGATCTCGAACCCGACCTTCACCTCTTCCACCGGATCGGCGGACAGGCTGACGCGGATCGTGTCGCCGATCCCCATCCACAGCAGGTTGCCCAGCCCGATGGCCGATTTGATCGTGCCGCTGACCAGACCACCGGCCTCGGTGATGCCCAGATGGATCGGGGCATCGGTGGCCTCGGCGATGCCCTGGTAGGCGGCGGCCGACAGGAACACGTCGCTGGCCTTCACGCTGATCTTGAATTCGTGGAAATCGTTGTCCTGCAGAATACGGATATGCTCCAGCCCGCTTTCCACCATCGCTTCGGGGCACGGCTCGCCATATTTCTCCAGCAGGTGTTTTTCCAAGCTGCCCGCGTTCACGCCGATGCGGATCGAGCAATTGTGGTCGCGCGCGGCCTTGATGACCTCTTTCACCCGCGCCTCGTCGCCGATGTTGCCGGGGTTGATGCGCAGACAGGCGGCGCCGGCCTCGGCGGCCTCGATCCCGCGGCGATAGTGGAAATGGATGTCGGCCACGATCGGTACCGGGCTTTCGCGCACGATCTCTTTCAGCGCCTTCGCCGACGCCTCGTCCGGGACCGATACGCGCACGATATCCGCGCCTGCCTCGGCCGCCGCCTGTACCTGCGCCACGGTCGCGGCGACATCGGTCGTCAGCGTGTTGGTCATGGTCTGCACGGCAATCGGCGCGTCGCCGCCCACCGGAACGTTACCGACCATGATCTGGCGAGATTTGCGGCGATAGATGTCGCGCCAGGGGCGCACGTGGTTCAAAGACATGAAAACGGATCCGCGTCAGCCTGGGGTCTGGCCTCTAGATAGTCCGGGCGCAAGCCCGCCGCAATGCCAAGATCACTCGGCCGGGGTTTCGGAGGCCTGGGTCTGAAGCTCGGCCACCAGACGCCGCAGCGCTCTGTTGTCTCGGACGCAAGATCGGCAACGGCATAGTTTCGGCAACCGCGTCTTGGACAGGATCACGCCCTTGGCCACGGTTCCGGGCTTGCCGACCGGGCGTAATGCTGGCCGTTCATCGAGAAATACACGTTGCCCGACGCGCCCGCGCGCAATTGCGGGGGCTCTTCGGTCAGCGGCACCTCGAAGACGTTGCCGTTTTCGACCGTGCCCAGCGTGCCCTCGAAGATCACGCTGCCGTCGGCCGCGGTAACACGCATCCAGGCAGGCTCGACCGCCACGATCTTGAGGGTCGTGTCCGCCTTTTCGACCACTTGCGGCAGCGGTGCCCGCTCGACCGTGTGAACTTCGGCCATCGCCACCTCGGGTACTTCGGGCGGGCGGAATGTGCCGACGGTTCGGGGATCAAGGGTCGAAATCGGGGCGTCACGCGCGACCAGAACGGGTACGTCCAGGGCTTGCGGGCGGTACAACCGATCCAGCGCTTCGGCGCTGGGCGTTTCCAGCCCGGCGATTTCATCCTCGTCGGTACCGGATCGCATGGTCGCCAGGGGATCGAGGTCAGACAGCACGACCGGGGCCTGTTCAACCGGTGCGACCTGCACCTGCTGAATCCTGTTCAGAACAGACCAGCCACCATAGCCGATGCCGCCGATCAGCAGCAACAGAACCAACGATGACCCGATCGCGCGTGGCTCGATCTGGCTGAGAACCGACTCCTGCCCCGGAAAATAGGGCGTGTTCGGGGAAATGAACGGGTCTCGCCCCATCGGCCCACGGGCGGGCAGCGCACCACCGGCCTTCTTTACGACCGAAGCCTGCGAAGACATGCCGTGCGCAACCGAGAACCCGCTTTCCTTGCAGAAGGCCGCAAACGTCTCGTCCGGGTCCATACCCAGATAGCGGGCATAGGACCGCACATATCCTGCAATGAAGCCGGGTGTATCGAAGGCGTCTGGATCGGCATTCTCAATTGCGGCAATGTAATTGGCTTTGATCCGCAGCTCTCGCTGAACGTCCAGCAGAGACTTGCCCATCGTGGCACGCTCGCCGCGCATCACATCGCCAAGCCGAACTTCGTAGTCGTCAAAACCCTTTGGTCTGACCTCCACGTTGTCCTCGGAATTGCGCTGTGTCCTGCGCCCAATCATCCCTGCTGCCCCATTTCGCCCGCCGCGTGTTTCACGCCCGCAGCAAATCATCCCAAAACGGCCCATGATTCGCTCGGCACTTTTGTTAGCGTAACCTTAACACGCGGCAAACACGTTGCACATGTCAGACAGAGACTACCCGGCAAGTTCGGCGCGATTTAGCGCACAATGTGACCAAAGTTCGTCCATCGCCTTGACCAGACGGTTCATTTCGTCCGGTCCATGCACGGGCGACGGGGTAAAGCGCAGGCGCTCGGTCCCGCGCGGGACGGTCGGGAAATTGATCGGCTGGACATAGATGCCGTAGCTTTCCAGCAGCATGTCGCTGAGCTTTTTGGTGTGCACCGGGTCGCCCACGATCACCGGCACGATGTGGCTGCCGTGGTCGATCAGCGGCAGACCCAGCCCCTTCAGGCGCATTTTCAGGATCTTGGCTTGGGTCTGGTGCTGCTCGCGCAGTTCGGGCGCGCGCTTGAGATACGCAACCGAAGCCGCTGCCCCTGCCGCAACCGCTGGCGGCAGCGAGGTGGTAAAGATGAAACCCGGCGCGTAAGAGCGTACGGCGTCGCACATTTTCGCGCTGGCCGCGATGTAGCCTCCCATCACGCCATAGGCCTTGGCCAGGGTGCCGTTGATGATGTCGATCCGATGCGCCAGCCGGTCCCGCTCGGTCACGCCGCCGCCGCGCGGGCCGTACATGCCGACCGCATGCACTTCGTCGATGTAGGTCAGCGCGCCGAACTCGTCGGCCAGGTCGCAGATTTCCTCGATCGGGCCGAAATCCCCATCCATCGAATAGACCGATTCAAAGGCGATCAGCTTGGGCGCCGCCGGGTCGTCGGCCTGAAGCAGCTCGCGCAGATGGGCCACGTCATTGTGACGGAAGATGCGCTTGGCGCCCCCGTTGCGGCGCACGCCCTCGATCATCGAAGCGTGGTTCAGTTCATCCGAATAGATGATCAGCCCCGGAAACAGCTTGGGCAGCGTGCTGAGCGTGGCGTCATTCGCAATATAGGCGCTGGTGAACAGCAGCGCCGCCTCCTTGCCGTGCAGATCGGCCAGCTCCGCCTCGAGCCGTTTGTGATAGACGGTCGTACCCGAGATGTTGCGCGTCCCACCCGACCCGGCACCGGTTGCGTCGATCGCCTCGTGCATCGCCTGCAACACGACAGGGTGCTGGCCCATGCCCAGATAGTCGTTGCCGCACCAGACGGTGATGTCCTGCTGCGACCCGTCGGGGCGCGTGCGCACCGCATGCGGGAACTGTCCGTTGCGACGTTCGATATCGATGAAGGTCCGGTAACGTCCCTCTTCATGCAGCCTGGCAATCGCCGTATCGAGCTGAGCTGTGTAGTCCAAAGGACCCTCCTTCATGACCCTTTCACGCGGCCGGGCGTTTCCTGCGTGCCATAATACCCGATTTTCAGGCAGCGTCCGCTATTTGTTTCCTGCCCCTGCCTAGCGCGTCGGGACCCGTCGCAACTTTGATTTGCATCAATTATCCTCTTGGGTCCGCCGCGACAAGTAAACTCCACACCATCAAGCGCGAGGAAACGCCGCAGGCCTGGCGCCCCACATGCACGCATGTTTCCGATATTGTCCGCCGTTTCCCTGCGGCTTGGACTGGACGGCGCCACTGACGCTGATAGGTTCGACGCAAATTCGAAACCATTCAGGAGCCCCCGATGTCGCTTGACGATGTTCTGAGCAAGATCGACGCTGATCTTTCCACCTCGATCGACCGGTTGATGGAATTTCTTCGGATCCCGTCCATCTCGACCGATCCGGCCTACAAGGAAAGCGTTGACAAGGCCGCCGACTGGCTGGTCGCCGATCTGCAGAGCATCGGCATCCACGCGGAAAAGCGCGCCACGCCGGGCCACCCGATGGTCGTCGGCCATGTCGGCGATGATGCCGACGCGCCGCACCTGCTGTTCTACGGTCACTATGACGTTCAGCCGGTCGACCCGCTGAACCTGTGGAAGCGCGACCCGTTCGACCCGGCTCTGGAAGAGACCGAGCACGGCCAGGTGATCCGCGGGCGCGGTGCCTCGGATGACAAGGGCCAATTGATGACTTTCGTCGAGGCCTGCCGTGCGTGGAAGGCCGTGCATGGCAAACTGCCCTGCCGGATCACCTTTTTCTTCGAAGGTGAAGAAGAGTCCGGTTCGCCCTCGCTGGTCCCGTTCCTCGAGGCCAACAAGGACGAGCTGAAGGCCGATCTGGCATTGGTCTGCGATACGTCGATGGTCTCGCGCGGGGTGCCCTCGATCGCATCGCAACTGCGCGGCATGCTCAAGGATGAGTTCACCATCATCGGCCCGCGAATCGACCTGCATTCGGGCCACTACGGCGGCCCCGGCCTGAATCCACTGCGCGAAATCGCCCGGATTGTCGCCTCGTTCTACGACGAGGAAACCGGGCGCGTTGCGGTCGAAGGGTTCTACGAGGGCGTGCACGAGGTTCCCACCGACCAGCTGCGCCAATGGGAGAACTGCGGCTTCGACGAGGCCGAGTACCTCAATTCGGTCGGCTACACGCAGCCTCATGGCGAAAAGGGCTATTCCACGCTCGAGCAGCAATGGGCGCGGCCGACTCTGGAAATCAACGGGCTGTGGGGCGGCTACAACGGGGCGGGGTCGAAAACGGTGATCCCCAGCGAAGCCCATTGCAAGATCACCTGCCGACTGGTCGGCGACATGGACCCCGACAAGCTGCGTGACAAGATCCGCAAACATGTTGAAGACCGCCTGTCGCCCGACGCGAAAGTTGTTTGGGACAATGATCTAGAGGGCTCCCCTGCGTCAGTTATGAACCTGGATCGCCCGGAATTCGAAGCCGCACGGGGAGCATTGTCGGATGAATGGAACCGCGAGGCCGTTTTCACTGGGATGGGCGGCTCGATCCCGGTCGTAGGCTACTTCAATTCGGTTCTCGGGCTGGATTCAATGCTGGTCGGATTCGCGAACGACGATGACGCGATCCATTCGCCCAATGAGAAATATGACGTGAAGAGTTTTCACAAAGGCATCCGTTCCTGGGCACGAATCCTGGACGCCCTGACCCACTGAGCGGAAGCAATTTGCGAGGCTCTGCCTCGCGCTCCGGGATATTTGACGCCAGATGAAGAATACGACCGCGCTTCATCTGGCCCAAAATATCCCGGGGGAGCCGCGCGCAGCGCGGTGGGGGCAGAGCCCCCTTCCGCGATCCGCCATGATCCGATTTGCTTTTAGAAGTGGATGGCGCGTCCGTAAGCGTCCAAAACTGCCTCGTGCATCATTTCCGACAGCGTCGGATGCGGGAAGACGGTGTTCATCAGGTCTTCTTCCGTGGTTTCCAACTGGCGCCCCACGACATAACCCTGAATAAGTTCTGTCACCTCGGCCCCGACCATGTGAGCCCCCAGAAGCTCGCCTGTCTTGGCATCGAAAACCGTTTTGATCATTCCCTCGGGCTCACCCAAGGCGATCGCCTTGCCGTTCCCGATGAACGGAAAGCGGCCGACCTTGACCTCATGGCCCAACTCCTTGGCCTTGGCTTCGGTATAACCGACCGAAGCCACTTGCGGATGGCAATAAGTGCAGCCCGCGATGCTTTCGGGTTTGACGGGATGGGCATGTTTTCCTGCGATCAGTTCTGCGACCATGACGCCTTCGTGGCTTGCCTTGTGGGCCAGCCAAGGAGCCCCCGCGATGTCACCGATCGCATAAAGACCCTCGACACCCGTACGGCAGAATTCATCGGTCACGACATGGGTTCTGTCGATCTTCACGCCCAACGCCTCGAGCCCGAGGTTTTCGACGTTGCCAACGATGCCCACGGCCGAGATGACCGTGTCGAACTCGTGCTTTTCGGTCTTTCCACCGGTTTCGATGTGGGCCGTCACTTTGCCCTTGCCGCGGTCAAGCTGCTTGACCATGGATTTTTCCATGATCTTCATACCCTGTTTGATGAACGCCTTTTTGGCGAAGGCGCTGATCTCGGCATCCTCGACCGGCAGGACGCGGTCCATGACCTCGACCACCGTCGTGTCCGCGCCCAGCGTGTTGTAGAAGCTGGCAAATTCGATACCGATCGCGCCCGATCCGATCACCAGAAGCTTTTTCGGCATCCGCGGCGGTTGCAGCGCATGCTTGTAGGTCCAGACCAGGTCGCCGTCGGCCTCGAGCCCCGGCAACTCACGCGCGCGGGCGCCGGTTGCCAGGACAATGTTCTTGGCGGTCAGTTCTTCTATCCCCTTGTCGGTCTTGACCGAGACCTTGCCCTTGGACGGGATCGTCGCCTCACCCATCACGACCGTAACCTTGTTCTTTTTCAACAAGTGACCGACACCGCCGGACAGCTGTTTTGCGACCCCGCGCGAACGCTTGACGACCGCGTCCAGATCATAGCCGATCTTTTCCGCCGTCAGGCCGAAATCCTTCGCTCGCTCCATCAGGTGGAATACTTCGGCCGAGCGCAATATCGCCTTGGTTGGAATACAGCCCCAGTTCAAGCAGATCCCGCCCAGATGCTCACGCTCGATCACGGCAGTCTTCAGGCCCAGCTGGGCCGCGCGAATGGCAGCGACGTAGCCGCCCGGGCCTGCCCCGATTACGATCAGATCAAAGGATTGTGCAGCCATGTATACCTCTCGGCGCGGGTCGGTTGAAAACTAGTTTACCGTTAAACTAATTCCTTGAGCGCTTCAATATCGCCATCCGCGACATATGTGACGCTAGGTCACAAAATCCGCTGCGGGCGATATTCAGCCTATACCGGTCACATCTGGATGGCTAGACAAGATGCACGGTCCATCCGACCCAAACTTTCGACAGCAACCGGAAAGGCATGCCATGGCCAAGACAATCAAGGATTTGCTGCTTGCCCTTCTGAACGCAACACTGATCTTGGTGGCCCTTTGCCTTTTCCTGGGATGGAAATTTGCGGAAACCATAGAGGGGGTTCAGGACCGGCTCGCCCAAAGTCTTGCGGTTGTGCAACCACTCAAAGAGCAGGCGCAGGGACTGCGCGCCGAGGTTGGAACCCTGCGCGAGGATCTGGCCACGATAAAGGCGGGTACGGGTGATGATCCAGAACTGGACCAAAAACTGTCTCAGGCCCTGACACGCCTCGACAGTCTTCAGGACAGGCTTGAAGCAACCCAAGACAAGCTCGGAGACGTCGCGGAAAACCCTGAACTGCTGATCGACTTTGCCGTCACGACCGCAGTGGATGCGGCGACACAGCGGGTCCTACGGCTGCGGGGCTGTGGCGAACGAACCTAGGCTGTCGCCTGCAATTCGCGCACGGTGGCGCCGTATCCGCCATTGCTGACATATGCAGCTTCGTTTTCGGTCATTTCCCGCGAAAGCGCTGCGTTGCGATACGGGAAACGCCCAAACTTGCGGATCACCTCTCGGTGCGCTCTAGCGTGCAGCAGGTTGCTGGCGCCATGTTGAGGCATGCGTTGGCACATCAGCCGCACGCAACGCTCCTGATCGCAGAGGTTTTCCGAATGCATCATCGGCAAATAGAAGAACTGCCGTGCAGGTTCGTTGATCCGGAGATCCCAGCCCTTGTCGACGGCACATTTGGCCGCCGCCAAGGCAGCCCGGTCCGACGAAAACGCCTTGGCGCTGCCACGGAACATGTTTCGCGGAAACTGATCTGTCAGGATGATGTATGCCAAAGCGCCACTGGGATAGGTCAACCAGAGCGAAAATTTGCCCTCGCTTGCAGCCTCCCAGGTTTTCAGAAACCGATCCCGTATCTGCGCATCCAGCGCTTCGTCTTCCCGGTACCACCCCTCGGGGCCGATCTCGTCCAACCAAAAACCAAGTACTTCCTCGGGACCAACCATTACACTTGTCTCCGCCTGTCCCCCCCCGGGGGACGTAAACTCATTTAAGAGTGTTTCATGAAATTGTTACAGTAACATATTGCAACACTTGCGACACAATTCCGGCACTCAGGCCGGAGTTTCCGCCTCTTCGTCGTCCTGCGCGGCCTCGATGGCGATTTCCTGCGCAACTTCCAGAGCGACCGGCGAAGCGGTGGGATAGAGCGGTGCAAGCGCGGCGGTTTCGTCCACCGGCACATGGGCCCGCTGGGTCATCCGGTACAAGGCATAGGCAGCCATGGCGAACAGCAAAGCTGCGATGAACAGGAAATACCCGGACGGCCCGAACACCGCATCGCCCATCAGCCAACCGGTGATGAGCGGGCCAGCGATCGCTCCCAAACCGTTGATGAAGATCAACCCGCCCGAGGCTGCGGCCATGTCCTCGTATTCCAGATAGTCATTGGTATAGGCGATCAGCAGCGAATAGAGCGGGTTTGACATGCCTCCGATCACGAAGGCAGCGGCCAGCAGAACCGCGAAGGTCATACCAAACAGCATACCCACCAGCGCCGCAGCTCCCCCGACGACCGAAACCAGCAAGATCAGCACCCGTCGGTCCATCCGGTCCGAGAACCATCCCAGCGGGTACTGCAACAGCAACGCACCGATGTAGAAGGTCGCCACGAAGGTCGAAATCTCGACCAGGGTCAGCCCGGCGCGGGCGCCATAGACTGCGGCCATGCCGAACTGGGCCGAAAAGACGCCCCCCAGCAGGAACATGCCAACGCAGCCCAGCGGCGAGGTTTCCATCAACTGTTTCAGCGTCATCGGCTTGGTCGTGTCAAAGGCCGGCGTCGGCGAGATCGACAGCAGGATCGGCGCGAAAGAGATCGAAACCAGGATCGAGGCGATCACGAAGGTTTCGTACCCTGCCGGGTCGCCCACCAGAATCAATGCCTGCGCACTGACGATGCCGATCATCTGGACGATCATGTAAAGCGACAGCGCCTGCCCCCGGTTTTCATTGCTGGCGGCATTGTTCAGCCAGCTTTCGGCCGTCACGTACACGCCCGAAAAGCAGAACCCGATCAGGACGCGGCCCAGCGACCAGGCGATCGGATCGGTCAGCATCGGGTACATGATCATCACCGCCGAGATGAACGAGGCCAGCGCCGCGAAGACCCGCACATGCCCGACCCGCCGGATCATCTCGGGGGCCAGGCGCGAACCGCCCAGGAAACCCACGAAATAGGCCGACATGACAAAAGACATCTCGAGGGTCGAGAAGCCCTCGATCTCGCCCCGCACGCCCAGAAGAGTGCCCTGCAGACCGTTGCCGATCATCAGCAGGCCCATTCCAAGAAGAAGCGCCCATGCGCTGGCAAGTACCTGAAGCATGACTGCCTCCAATTTCGCTGAACGATGCTTTGCGTTAAACGACCTGAATACGCCCCGGTCGCGCTTGTCTACGACATTCCCCGGATTCGGTCCGGTGCTCGCGCCCTTTAAGGGATCAAAAGCGACGCGTCACCATAAGAAAAGAAACGGTACCGGCAGGCAATGGCGTGATCGTAGATCCGCAGCATCCGGTCCTTGCCCATCAACGCCGAGACCAGCATCAGCAGCGTGGACTTGGGCAGGTGGAAATTGGTCATCAGCGCATCGGTCACATGGAATGTGAAACCGGGATAGATGAAGATGTCGGTCTCGCCTTCCCAAGGTTCGATCCGTCCGCCGCGCGCGGCGCTTTCGATCAGGCGCAGCGCGGTGGTGCCCACCGGAATGACGCGCCCGCCGGCGGCCTTGGTGGCGGCGATCTCGGCGGCGGCCTGCGGGCTGACACGCCCCCATTCGGCATGCATCTTGTGGGTGGTCACATCCTCGACCTTGACCGGCAGGAACGTGCCCGCGCCCACATGCAAGGTGACATGGGTAAATTCAACGCCGCGCTCGGTCAGAGTCTTCAGCAAAGCTTCGTCGAAGTGCAACGAGGCGGTGGGCGCGGCGACAGCGCCGGAATGGCGCGCCCAAACGGTCTGATAATCGGTCTTGTCGCGTTCGTCAGCGGGTCGTTTTGCAGCGATGTAAGGCGGCAGCGGCATCGCCCCGGCCTGTTCCAGCGCGCGGTCGAAATCCTCGCCCGTCAGATTGAACCGCAGGTACGCCTGCCCCTCGGCAACCCGTTCGAGTACCGCGGACAGATCGCCCGAGAAAACGATTTCTTCGCCGACACGCACCTTTTTCAGCGGTTTCAACAGGGCCGCCCAGGTGCCGTCGGCCTGCGGGTCCAGCAAGGTGGCTTCGATCGCAGCAGACACGGGCCCCTGGGCGCTGTTGCGATGACGCCGTCCGGACAGGCGCGCAGGGATCACACGCGTGTCGTTCAAAACCAGCCGGTCGCCGGGCCGCAGCCAATCGGGCAGATTGAAAACCCGGTCATCCGCAATGTCATCACCCTGCGCCACCAACAGCCGGGCCGACGTGCGGGGGTTGGCGGGGCGTGTGGCGATCAGGTCTTCGGGCAGGTCGAAATCGAAATCACTCAGCTTCATGCGCGCGCCTTACAACGCCGTGAAGGATTCGGCCACTGCTTGATTCAGCGGTCCTCACCCCTTGAGCCACGCGAGGGATGATCCTCGGGGGGGATTCCCGGCGCGGCGTTTGGCCCATCCGAGACCGTGGGCGCGGGGGACCGCATCAAGTTGCGCAGAAACAGAGGGGCCAATCCGGACAGCGGATTAACCGTCACCTGTGGCGCGGATACTGGGCCGACCAGCTTGTAGTTGAACGCAAAAACCCCTTCGCCCTTTTTGGTCAGGACGCTGCCGACGGCATTCACAAGGTAGATCGGGGAAATCGCGCCCTGCAGGTTCAGAAATCCGCGCCGCGTATCGACCGTGCCATCAAAGGACAGACCCATCGAAGGGCCGACGGCGCTTCCGCTGAGAATCTTGACCTCGCCGGGCGAGATCCGCATCACGCTTTCGATGGCGGAAAAGAAAATGCCCTGCCCGGCCATCTCATCCAGAAGCCCGACAAGGCTGACGGCGTTCAGAAGAGCCGCCATGGCCGGAGCATCGGTGATCCGCGCGTCACGGATAAGCAGGGTGAGGTCATAGTTGCCCGGCTCGGACACCGGGTCCAACTGGACCTGAAGACTGCCGCCGCGCGCCTGAGACAAAAGACCTGCGGACCGCAGCACGGCCCCTGCATCGGCTGATTGCAGCCGAACTGCACTGCGCCCGTTGCTGGGCAGAACTTGCCCCTGAATGGCTGCGCCACCGTTGACCTTCGCGCTGAATCCCCCCCGAAGCCCGCCAGTGGTTTCGAACCGCCCGGACAGGCCGGTCAACGCGACGGTTTCGGTGACCTGCAGCCGATCGAGGGTCACGTCCAGCTTGGGCCCCTGACTTGACGCGCCGCCTTCGCCGTTGCTTCCGAAACTTGCCTTTCCAAGATCCAGTACGCCACCCAGAACCCGAATGTCTGGTGCTGCCGCGCCGCCCCCGATCAATTCGGCCGGGACAGCCAGCCAGTCGCCCAGTTCGAACGAACTGAACTGCATGCGGTCAAAGGCCCCGTCCTTGATCGAGATCGAAGCAACGGCCCGCAGCCCGGCCGCCTCGACCCGGAACGTTTCGATACCCAATTCGTCACCCAGCGTGGCATCGACCTGCAAGTCGCCCGTGGTGCCCGCCGCCTTGCGCCAGCCCAATTGCGGGATGGCCAACCCGACACCCGCCAGGTCCGAACGAGCCTGCAGCCTGGGCGGTGCGCCGCCGCCGATCCCAAGTTCGATCCGTGCCTGGCCCTGCCCGGTCAACATACCCGGCGGCAAGCCCACGTTCAGCTCATCCATCAGCCGTGGCGAGAGCTCTATCTCTCCACTCAAGGTGCTGCGCTGGGCCGATGTCCCGCCGATGGGCTGGCGCCACACCGCCTGCACGGGAACCTCGCCGAACAGCCCGTCACCCGCGATGGTGACCCCGGTTTGATCGCCATTCAATGCCAATCGGTCAGCGCTGATCCGGAACCCCGGCACCAGCCGCTCCGAACTCAGGTCTCGAATATCTCCGGAAAAGTGGAACTGCGTGTCCTTCAGTTTGAGCCCCTTGATCAGCGGTAACGCCAGCGTGCCGCTCAGCTGCACCTGTCCATCGGCAAGATCGACCGGCAGGTTGGCCTTGGTCAGCAACTGCAGCGGCGCTCGATCCAGCAGGGAGAGCGCGGCCGTCACGCTGCCACGCGCCTTTACCCGGACAATGGCGGGGGTTGATTTCTTGATGCTGGTATCAGGAATTATGAAGGACGTCCCCGTGGCATCGACCACGCCGCCTGCATCCGCGGTGACCGTCCCTTCCTGTGCGGTCACCGTGAAGCGACGGTTTATCAGAGTCGCCTGCCCACGCCCCCCGCGCAATGGCGGTAGCGTCTTGGCGAAACGGACCGTTGCATCCTGAAAATCGAAATCCGCATAGATATTGGGCTTGGCCCCGGGCCGCAGACGCAGGGCAAAGTCCAGATCCGACATCTCACCTTCGAACAGGTTTTCGGTCACCCATTTGCGGGGCTTGGGCGCCAGCTTTGGCGGCCAATACTGCAACACCCGATCGTAAGGCATCCGGTCGATTTCCGCATCGAGATCCACGCTCCACCCCTCGGGCAAGCCCAGCAGCTGGCCTGTTGCATGCAATTGATGCGCGCCGTCTTCGACCACGATCTGCCCCAATTGCAGGCGAAATGGATTCAGTTTGATCTGAAAATCCAGGTCTGCCTGCGTCAGCTGCAGTTCATCGATGAACAGATCCGCAGGGTTGACGCGGATACCGGTCAGCCGGAATTGAACTGCCATGCTGTCCAGCGTTCCCGCATCGACGCCCTGCAAATAGGCCCTGCCTTCCGCGTTGACGCTGCCCCAGGCCGAGACGACCGACACCTCGTTGAAATCCAGCACCTGCTGAACGGGGTCATAGGTGAAATACGTCCGGGCCGAGTCGAAGGGAACCGGCCGCGTTTCGGGGTTCGGCTGCACGGCACCGGCGCCCAGGTTCAGCGTGGCAAAGACCGGCCCCAGCGCGCCTTGCCCGTCGATACTGCCGCGCAGCGCACCCGAAATCGGTGTGTCGAGCACCTGCAGCCACGCCAGTGCCGGCGTCTGCGCAGCCACATCCGTGGCGGGAAGGTCCGTGATCGAAACGCCGAATTGCGCGTCGGGCGAGCCCAACGTGCTGGTGTAGTTGGCCTCGATCGAACTGACGTAGTCGCGCCCTGCCAGCACCGAAAAGCCGGTGGCCAGACGTATTTGCCGATCGCTGCGTGTCGCAAGGATATGCCCGCCATCCAGAACCCAAGCCCGGCCCAGGCGCAGGTCTCGATAGTCCAGCGTGATCGCGTCGAGTTCGACCGAAGTCAGAGCCGACAGCGCCGGCGCCATGAAGACAGCGTCCGATTGTTCGATCATATCGGCAAGAGTTGATGCCTGCCGCATCGGGCTGCTGCCCGACCCGACCGTCAAGGTCAGGGCTCCGTCCCGGCCCCGGGTCAGAGCGATCCGAGCTCCGTTCATGGTGATCCGCTTGGGCCGCAGATGGCCGCGCAGCAGAGGGCGCATCGCAAGGCTGGCTCGCATGTCCGAAACCTGCACGATCTGGCGGCCCTCGGCATCGCTGATGGACACGTCGGTCAATCGCAGCCGCGGACGCCACCCTTCGTTGATTATGAAACTGGCGTCTCCGAAGCGGATCTTCAGTCCGCCGAGCGATTGATCCAGGCGGGATTCCACCCTGTCGCGGAGCCAATCGGGCGCGTGCACCCTGTGCCCCACGACCATCAAACCCGAAATGAAGGCCAGAACAACAAGCAGGAACACACCGCGAACGGCCCAGAGCGCAGCCAGGCGCCTGCGCGATCTTCTGCGAGGCTTCCGGCCAGGCTTATCTGCTTGATCGTCTTGCAGTTGGGCCAATTTGTCTTCTTCGCCTTTCAACATGCCCGCGCCGCCCTATGATGTCCGGCACCAATTAAAAATTCCGACCGGAGAAAAAAAATGCCCGACGTGTCAGACATCGCCCCCGATTTCACCCTGCCCCGCGACGGCGGCGGCTCGGTCACCCTGTCGGACCTGCGCGGCCACCCTGTTGTTTTGTTCTTCTATCCCCGTGATGATACGCCGGGCTGCACCAAGGAATCCATCGGATTTTCCGAGGCCCTTCCGGCCTTCGCCGAGGCGGGAGCGCAGGTTTTCGGCATCTCGCGCGACAGCGTGGCAAAGCATGACAAGTTCGTCGCCAAGCACGGGCTGACGACGCCGCTTCTGTCCGACGAAGATGGAACCGTATGCCAGGATTATGGCGTCTGGGTCGAGAAGAACATGTACGGGAAGAAATCGATGGGAATCGAACGCTCGACCTTCCTGATCGACGCCGACGGCAAGATCGCGCGCATCTGGCGCAAGGTGAAGGTGCCCGGCCATGTCGACGAGGTGCTGGAAGCCGTGCGCGAACTTTGACGCCGCAGGTCATCCGGTCTAAGAGGCCCCAACCCCTTGGAACAGATGGAGGATCCCGTGGCCAAGACCCTGACCCAGATGGCGACCGAGGTGCTGACAACCGCGGAGGGGCGGGCCAAGACCGCCCTGTCCAGGCAATATGCGGCCGCATGGTTCGCAGCCCGCAAGGGCGAGGCCCCGACGATCGAGGTCGGAACCGCCGAACCGCCCTTGCATCCCGCGCGCCCCGCCCGGCCCGAGCTGCTGTCGCCGCGCGACGTGCCCCGCCGCCGCCCCGGGTCCGAGGCCGGGCGCATCGCGCTACTGCACGCCGTCGCCCATATCGAGCTGAATGCGGTGGACCTGCACTGGGACATCATCGCCCGGTTCGGACATGTGCCGATGCCGATCGGATTCTACGACGACTGGGTCAAATGCGCCGAGGAGGAATCGCGCCATTTCGAGATGGTCTGCGACTGCTTGGAGGCGATGGGCAGCCATTACGGCGCCCTGCCCGCCCATGCCGGTATGTGGCGTGCGGCCGAGGACACCGCCGAAGACCTGATGGGCCGGCTTGCGGTGGTGCCGATGGTGCTTGAGGCGCGTGGACTGGACGTGACTCCGGGCATGATCGACATCTTCCGCAAGGCCAAGGCCGATCAGGCGGTGGCCGCGCTGGAAGTGATCTATGCCGAAGAGGTCGGGCATGTGGCCTATGGATCGAAATGGTTCCACTTTCTGTGCGGTCGGGAAAATGCCGACCCCAAGGACGTGTTCCACCAACTGGTCCGGCGCTATTTCCATGGCGCACTCAAGCCGCCCTTCAACGAGGAAAAGCGCGCCGAGGCCGGTCTGCCGCCCGATTTCTACTGGCCCTTGACCGAAGATCTGCCGCGACCGGGCACGGCGCAGGATTAAGCTCAATGCCCTCGATATGCCCTCGATCGGCAAGTTCCCGCCGATCTTCTGCGGGAAAACGCGCCCATTTTGGACCAACCGGTTAACAAACTTGCCCAAACGAGGTGAGGCCTTTAAGCAATCCGCCAACAGGGCAGCAGACCCACTCATGATCGGCCTTGGTATTGGGGATAATCGAGGGAGAGGTAAGGCGCGTGCGGAGACGTCTGGCAATCAAACTTCACTCACTGCTCGAGCGGCATTTTCCGGAACGCCGGGTGTTTCTGAAATCCGACAAGGACACGCGCTTCATCCGGCTCAGTTCGGAAACGCAAGTTGCTGCGATCCTGGGCATGGCGATCATGGTCGGGTGGACATCTGTGGCAACGGCGATTTTGCTGATGGACAGCATCGGCTCGGGCAATTTCCGTGATCAGGCCAAACGCGATCAGGCGGTCTATCAGGAACGTCTGAACATCCTGTCCGCCGAGCGCGATGCCCGCGCGCAAGAGGCGCTAGCGGCACATAAACGGTTCAACGCGGCTTTGGCGCGGATCTCGGCGATGCAGGCGGAATTGCTGGAATCCGAAAACCGGCGTCGCGAACTGGAGACCGGAATCGAGGTGATCCAGACCACGCTGCGCACCACAATGAAGCAGCGCGAGCAGGCGCGTGCGGAGTTGGCCGCGCTCCGGCAGAAAGCGGACGAAACATCCGGAACAGTGTTTGCCTCGACCGCGCCGGTCCAGATGGAATTCCTGTCCGATGCTCTCGCCCGCACGGCCCAGCAGCGCGACCAGATCGCCTCGGATGCGCAAAGTGCGCTGGACCAGCGCGACGAGCTGGAACTGGAAATCCAGCTGATGCAGGAACGCAATGACGAGATTTTCCGTCAACTGGAAGAGGCCATGGCGATCTCGGTCGAGCCGCTGGACAAGATGTTCCGCCAGGCCGGGATGCCCACCGACCGGATCCTCGACGAAGTACGCCGTGGCTACAGCGGCATGGGCGGCCCGTTGACCCCGATTTCGTTCAGCACCCGCGGCGAGGCACTGTCGCCGGATGAGATCCGTGCGAACCGCCTGCTGGAGCAGATGGACCAGCTGAACCTGTACCGCATTGCCGCCGAGAAGGCACCTTTTGCCACTCCGATCCATTCCGCCTTTCGCTTTACCAGCGGTTTCGGATATCGCAGGGATCCCAAGACAGGCGGTCGCCGGATGCACAAGGGCACCGATTTTGCGGCCCCCACCGGAACCGACATCTTTGCCACCGCCGACGGCGTAGTGACCCATGCCGGATGGCAATCGGGTTTCGGCAAGCTGGTCAAGATCAGGCACGCCTTCGGGATCGAAACCTACTACGCCCACAACTCGAAGATCCGCGTCAAGGTAGGCCAAAGGGTCTCGCGCGGGGACCATATTGCTGATATGGGTAACACCGGACGGTCTACCGGAACGCATCTGCACTATGAAGTGCATGTAAACGGCAAACCCGTAAACCCAATGACCTACATCAAGGCTGCGAAAAATGTTTTCTAAAAGCAAAATCAACGAGCCCGCATCGAAGGCACCCGAAGCAGCGAAACCCGCCGCTCCGGCAGCACAGGCGACCCCCGCCCCGGCCGACACGAAGCCGGCGGCCACCCCGCCCAAGCCCAAGCCTCCGGCATCGGTTCTGTCGTCGGACCTGCACATCACCGGCAACATCAAGACCACCGGTGACATCCAGGTCGAAGGCACCGTCGAGGGCGACATCCGCGCGCATCTGCTGACCATCGGTGAAACCGCCACCATCAAGGGCGAAGTGACCGCCGATGACGTGGTCGTCAATGGACGTATCGTGGGTCGTGTGCGCGGGCTGAAGGTGCGCCTGACCTCGACCGCGCGCGTCGAGGGCGACATCATCCACAAGACCATCGCGATCGAAAGCGGCGCGCATTTCGAAGGTTCGGTCCAGCGTCAGGATGACCCCCTGAACCCGGGCCGCAGCGGCAAGCCCGGCGCCAACCCGGCGGCTGAAGTCAGTCAGTAACCCCCCCTTTTCGGTCCACCAATCCGGCGCCGCGGCACTCCGCGGCGCTTTTTTCGTTGCCAAGTCACGAAACCTTCCCTGCCAGCAGGCGAGTTCGGCATGCCTTGTCCCAATAAAAATTTGCCGGGCTGGACTGCACCACATTCAGAGTTTTCTTGGCTTGTTTCCGGCGGCTGCGGTTTTGCAGCGACGCGCTCGGGTTCTACGGTGTCGGCAGTTTTGCCTCGAACGGATATGGCGAAGCCTCGCCCGAAGGGTATTCGATGCTGTCGACGCTGGTGATCGAGATATTTATGACCGCCTTTTCCCGATCATCATCCTGGGCGCCACGTGCAAAAAAGGCACTGGCCGGCGTCGCGTTGTTCGCCGACAGGCCTGCTCTGACGCAGCTGTGGCTTTTCCAGGTCGCGTCTGTCGTCGGCGGCGCGGTGGGCGCGCTGATCTGGAAGGCGATGGCGTCCGAGATCTGACGACACCGCTAGCGGTCAATCATCCATATCCCGTCGGGCCAGAAGGCATGGAAAGCGAAGGCGAACATCACGTCATGCACCACGTCCTGCCCGGCGGCATCGGTGACGCGGATCGAGCCGACGTCACGCCCCTTGGCGATGCGCCCGGCATCCAGCGCCGAGGCCTGGCCGCTGCGCCACGAGATCGTCACGCCGGCCTCGGTCACCTTCCCTTGGCGACGCAGGCGGCTCAGAGGCCAGGCCCGGTCGCCCACGCGGACCACCCGTTCCAGCGGGTGGATGCCATTCGGAGGCAATTCTCCGTCATACAAGAAGGGATGACGTGACGTGTCATAGCCGCGATAGGGATTGCGCCCATAGTCCCTGTTGTAATGCGGCTCGGCCATTGCCAATCCATCCGGGTTGCGCTGGCGAAACTGCGCCCAGCTTTCCATCCACGCCGGAAGCGCTTGCAGTCGCATTCCGGTCAGCCGCCCGACGATTGCCTCGCCCGTGGCCTGTTGCCACCAGCTTTCGGTTTCACGGTCGTACATGACCATGTCCGAATGGCGCAGCTTGCCCGTGACGCCGAAACTGAGCACGCCGTGATCCGTGCGCCGGTCGAAGACAAGCGCCGAGTTGCACAGCGGGCAATAGGTGATCGCGACGGGCCGATTGCCGATCCGGTCATTCACGATCTCGTGCCAGATCAGGTAGCGGATGGGATAGGCGCGCGGCCGGCCGCCGGGCAGTTCGATCGTGAGGACCGGCTCGGTAGTGTCCAGCCCGGACGCATCCCTGGCCCTGACGAAAGCAGGATCGCTGAGCGCGGGGATGCCATCCCTGGGCGGCCCGCCGGAGCGGATCTGTGACCAGCTCCGCACCGATGTCATCGCAAAATCGGTCCGGGGCCATTCGCCGCGCCACAGGTCCGGGTTGGCGGACGCGGCGGTGGCGCAGACGATCAGCAGAACGGAAACAAGGGTTCGCATGGGGCACCTGCAACTGCGCGCCATGGTGCCTGATGCAGGGGCACGCGGCCAACCCCCGTGCACAGGGACGTGAAGACCCGTGCGTCAATACCCGGCGCGAATACCGCGCCGGGTGACGGGATCAGTCGGTGACGGTGACCTTGGTCATCACGTCGGGCTGACCGATCACGGCACCGTTCGGACCGGTGCCGCGCTTGATCGCATCCACCACATCCATCCCGTCGGTCACCTTGCCAACCACGGTATATTGGCCGTTCAGCGACGGTGCCGCATCGAACATGATGAAGAACTGCGAATTGGCGCTGTTCGGGTCGCGCGCGCGGGCCATGCCGACGATGCCGCGCTCATAGGGTACATCCGAGAATTCGGCCGGCAGATCGGGGCGATCCGAGCCGCCGGTCCCGGCGCGGCGCATGTCGCTGCCCAGCTTGCCGTGTTCGACATCGCCGGTCTGCGCCATGAAGCCGTCGATCACGCGATGGAAGGCCACCCCGTCATACTTGCCCTCGGCGGCCAGAGCGGTGATCTGCTCGACATGCTTGGGCGCGACGTCTTCGAACAGGTCGATGGTGATCGTGCCGTTGGCCTCGCCCTCGACTTCGATCTGCAGGCCCGTGGCCAGCGCGGGGCTGGCCAGCAGGGCAAAAACGGTGGCCAGCTTATACATCGGCGGCCACCTTGACGCTGATCATGCGGTCAGGGTTCGCCGGCGGCTCGCCGCGGGTGATCGCATCGACATGCTCCATCCCCTCGATGACGCGGCCATAGACGGTGTATTGGCCGTTCAAGAAGTGGTTGTCCTTGAAGTTGATGAAGAACTGCGAATTGGCCGAGTTCGGGTTGGCCGAGCGCGCCGCGCCCACCGTTCCACGGTCATGCGGCAGCTTGGAAAACTCGGCCGGAAGGTTCGGCAGAGACGATCCGCCCGTGCCCGCCATGCGGATGTTGAATCCGTCTTCCATGTCGCCGTGCTGCACGTCGCCGGTCTGCGCCATGAAACCGTCGATCACCCGGTGAAAGGCCACGTTGTCATACTCGCCCGCGCGCGCCAGCTCTTTCATGCGCTCGCAATGTTGGGGTGCAACGTCGGGCAGCAGTTCGATGACGACCTTGCCGTCCTTCAACTCGATGATGATGGTGTTTTCGGGATCCTTGATCTCGGCCATGAGGCTCTCTCCTGTGGAATGATTTGCGCAAATACCTATGCGCCGGACGCGGGAAAGCCAAGTGAAGCATTGACCTGTCGGCAAAATGCAGGAAAAGAACCGCTGACGCGTGGTGAAAACGGCGAGGATGACACGATGGGCTGGAAAACGCTGGACGACATGGACCTGAAGGGCAAACGCGTACTGGTGCGCGTGGACATCAACGTGCCGGTCGTAGATGGCGCGGTGACCGACGACACGCGCATCCAACGCATCGTGCCCACCGTGCGCGACATTCTGGCCAAGGGCGGCAAACCCATCCTGCTGGCCCATTTCGGGCGCCCCGGCGGCGAGCGGCGGCAGACCCTGTCACTGAAACAGCTGGTGCCCGCGCTGGAATCGGCCTTTGGCACCAAGGTCCGCTTTGGCGAAGACTGCGTCGGATACGAGGCCGAGATGGCCGTGGCCAACCAGGGCGAAGGCGAAGTCGTTCTGCTGGAGAATACCCGTTTCCACGACGGCGAAACCAAGAACAGCGCCAAACTGGCCGAAGGGATGGCCAAGCTGGGTGACATCTATTGCAACGATGCCTTTTCCGCAGCGCACCGCGCCCATGCCTCGACCGAAGCGCTGGCGCGGCTTCTGCCGTCCTGCGCCGGGCGCCTGATGCAGGCCGAGCTGAGCGCGCTCGAGACCGCGTTGGGCAACCCTCAGCGTCCGGTCACCGCGGTGGTCGGCGGGGCCAAGGTCTCGACCAAGCTGGACCTGCTGGGCAACCTGATCGAGAAGGTCGACAACCTGATCATCGGCGGCGGCATGGCCAACACCTTCCTGCTGGCCAAAGGGTATGACGTGGGCAAATCGTTGGCCGAACACGCCATGACCGACACCGCCGCTCAGATCATGGCCAAGGCCGAGGAAACCGGGTGCCGCATCATTCTGCCCAGCGACGTGGTCGTGGCCGAAAAGTTCGAGGCCCACGCCCCGCACAAAGTGGTGCCGGCCGATCAGTGCCCGGCTGATGCGATGATCCTGGACGCGGGGCCGGAAACCGTGGCCACGATCTGCAAGACCTTTGAAGACAGCAAGACCCTGATCTGGAACGGCCCCTTGGGCGCTTTCGAGATCGAGCCCTTCGACGCGGCCACCAACGCCGCCGCGCTGAAGGCAGCCGAGTTGACCCGCGCGGGCAAGCTGGTCTCGGTGGCCGGCGGCGGGGATACGGTCGCCGCGCTGAACGCGTCGGGCGCGGCGCAGGATTTCACCTACATCTCGACCGCCGGTGGTGCGTTCCTGGAGTGGATGGAGGGCAAGACCCTACCCGGCGTCGCCGCGTTGGACCAATGATGCAAGGCTTATGGCGCCTCGCCTGGCGGGACCCTTGGGTTTTTTGACTCGCTGTCGCGATTTTCGCGCTTTCGGGGATTCACAAGCCGAATCACCTGTGACATAGTGCCGACAGATGCCCGGGAAACGGGCACGATTTCGAGGCAGTATTCATACGGCGGTAAACAGAGTGTCCCGTTCCAGTCGGCCCGGTTTGGGCGCAGTCCTGTTCTTCTCAGTGGCGTTTTTGCTGGGTGTGTATTTCACCTTCGCTGCCGTACAGGGCGACTATGGCCTGCTTCGGCGGGTCGAGATTGCGGCGGAACGGGATGCTCTGTCGCGCGATCTGGCCGCATTGAACACCGAGATCGTGCGGATGGAGAACCTGACGCGCAGGCTTTCGGACACCTATCTTGACCTTGATCTTCTGGACGAACAGGCGCGTTCGGTTCTGGGCATGATCCGCGCCGACGAAATCGTCATCCGCTGAACGCGCACCCCGGCTTTGGCACAGCGCGCGCCAGGACGCTGCGTCACATTTCCACTCGCCAGACTGCACGAAATGCACTAAAAGATAGTTTAACGCTAAACTATCCTGCCGGAAGGGAGAGGTCGCCACGATGGCTGCGCGAAAAACCACAAAGAAACCAAACGTTTCTGCGGAAGAACTCAAGACCTACTACCGCGAGATGCTGTTGATCCGCCGATTCGAGGAAAAGGCAGGACAACTGTACGGAATGGGTCTGATCGGCGGCTTCTGCCACCTCTACATCGGGCAAGAGGCGGTCGTCGTCGGGCTCGAGGCCGCGGCCGAGGAAGGCGACAAGCGCATCACCTCCTACCGCGACCACGGCCACATGCTGGCCTGCGGCATGGATCCGGGCGGCGTGATGGCCGAACTCACCGGGCGCATCGGCGGCCTGTCCAAGGGCAAGGGCGGCTCGATGCACATGTTCTCGAAGGAAAAGCATTTCTATGGCGGCCACGGCATCGTGGGCGCGCAGGTGCCGCTGGGCGCCGGTCTGGCCTTCGCCGACAAGTACAAGGACAATGGCCGGGTGACCTTCACCTATTTCGGTGACGGCGCGGCGAACCAGGGCCAGGTGTATGAAACCTTCAACATGGCCGCCATCTGGCAGCTGCCGGTGGTCTTCGTGATCGAGAACAACCAGTACGCGATGGGCACCGCCCAGTCGCGCTCGACCTCGACCAAGGACATCTATCACCGCGGTGAGGCGTTCGGCATTCCCGGCGAGATCGTCAACGGCATGGATGTGCTGGCGGTGAAAGAGGCCGGCGAGAAAGCCGTGGCACACTGCCGCGCGGGCAAAGGCCCCTACATCCTCGAGGTCAAGACCTACCGCTATCGTGGCCACTCGATGTCGGACCCGGCCAAGTACCGCACCCGCGAAGAGGTGCAGAAGGTGCGCGAACAGAGCGACCCGATCGAACATGTGCGCGAGCTGCTTCTGTCCGGCAAGCACGCATCCGAGGACGACCTCAAGGCGATCGACAAGGAGATCAAGGAGATCGTCAACCAGGCCGCCGAATTCGCCAAGGAAAGCCCCGAGCCTCCAGTCGAGGAGCTCTGGACCGATATCTACGCCTGAGAGGACGAACAAGACATGGCAACCGAAATTCTCATGCCCGCCCTTTCGCCGACCATGGAGGAAGGCACCCTGGCCAAATGGCTGGTCAAGGAAGGCGACACCGTAAGCTCCGGCGACATTCTGGCCGAGATCGAAACCGACAAGGCGACGATGGAGTTCGAAGCCGTCGATGAGGGCATCATCGGCAAGATCCTGATCCCCGAGGGCACCGAAGGGGTCAAGGTCAACACCCCGATCGCCGTGCTGATCGAAGAGGGCGAAGACGTCTCCGCCCTGCCCGAGGCTGCCCCGGCAGCCGAGGCGGGCAACGAGGCCGCCGCACCTGCGGCGGTTGAGGCGCCCGCACCCGCCCCTGCTTCGGCTCCGGCCGCGCCCGTCGTGGATCTCTCGCCCGATTGGCCGGCGGATGCGCCGATGAAACAGCAGACCGTCCGCGAAGCCCTGCGCGACGCGATGGCCGAGGAAATGCGCGCCGACGAAGACGTCTACCTGATGGGCGAGGAAGTCGGTGAATACCAGGGCGCCTACAAGGTCTCTCAGGGTCTGCTGGACGAGTTCGGCGCAAAACGCGTGATCGATACACCGATCACCGAGCATGGCTTTACCGGCATTGCCGTGGGTTCGGCCTTTGGCGGGCTCAAGCCGATCGTCGAGTTCATGACCTTCAACTTCGCCATGCAGGCGATCGACCAGATCATCAACTCGGCCGCCAAGACGCTGTACATGTCGGGCGGTCAGATGGGTTGCCCGATCGTGTTCCGCGGACCCAACGGCGCAGCGGCGCGCGTGGCCGCGCAACACTCTCAGGACTATGCCGCCTGGTACATGCAAATCCCCGGCCTGAAGGTTGTGATGCCCTATTCGGCGGCCGACGCCAAAGGCCTGCTGAAATCGGCCATCCGCGATCCCAACCCGGTGATCTTCCTGGAAAACGAAATCCTCTATGGCCGTTCGTTCGACGTGCCGCAGGTCGATGACCTGACCGTTCCGCTGGGCAAGGCGCGCATCTGGCGCGAAGGCACCGACGTGACCATCGTCAGCTTCGGCATCGGCATGCAATACGCGCTGGAAGCCGCCGACAAGCTGGCCGAGGATGGCATCAGCGCCGAGGTGATCGACCTGCGCACCCTGCGCCCGATGGACACTGGCACCATCATCAACTCGGTGATGAAGACCAACCGTCTGGTCACGGTCGAGGAAGGCTGGCCGCAGGGGTCCGTCGGCAACTACATCAGCTCGGTGGTGATGCAACAGGCGTTCGACTATCTCGACGCGCCCGTCATCAACCTGACCGGCAAGGACGTGCCCATGCCCTATGCGGCGAACCTGGAAAAACTGGCGCTGGTGACCACCGACGAGGTGATCGAAGCCGTCAAACAAGTGACCTATCGGTAAGGAGCGACTGACAGATGCCCACCGAAATTCTGATGCCCGCCCTTTCGCCGACCATGGAGGAAGGCACGCTTGCCAAATGGCTGGTCAAGGAGGGCGATACCGTCTCCTCGGGCGACCTGCTGGCCGAGATCGAGACCGACAAGGCCACGATGGAGTTTGAAGCCGTCGACGAAGGCGTCGTCGGCAAGATCCTGATCCCCGAAGGCACCGAAGGGGTCAAGGTGAACACCCCCATCGCCGTGCTGTTGGAAGAAGGCGAAAGCGCCGATGACATCGCGGCCGTCCCCGCCAAAGCGCCCGAGGCTGCACCCGCAGCCGACGCGGGCAACGAGGCTGCCGCCCCTGCGGCATCCGAGGCGCCCGCCCCCGCTTCGGCAACTGCGGCTCCGGTCAAGGCAGATGGCGGTCGCATCTTTGCTTCTCCGCTGGCCCGTCGCATAGCCGCCCAAAAGGGTCTGGATCTGGCACAGATCAAGGGCTCGGGCCCGCATGGCCGCATCGTCAAAGCAGATGTCGAAGGCGCAACCGCTCCGGCAGCGGCACCGGCACCGGCTGCTGCGGCAAGCGCGGCGCCGGCCCCTGCCGCTGCTCCTGCAGGCCCCTCGGCCGACATGGTGGCCCGTATGTACGAAGGCCGCGAATACCAGGAGGTCAAGCTGGACGGCATGCGCAAAACCATCGCCGCCCGCCTGGCCGAGGCCAAGCAGACCATCCCGCATTTCTACCTGCGCCGCGACATCAAGCTGGACGCGCTGCTGAAATTCCGCAGCCAGTTGAACAAGCAGCTGGAGTCCCGCGGCGTGAAGCTGAGCGTCAACGACTTCATCATCAAGGCCGTCGCCAACGCACTGCAGCAGGTGCCCGAATGCAACGCCGTCTGGGCGGGCGATCGGGTGCTGCAACTGAAACCTTCGGACGTGGCCGTGGCCGTGGCGATCGAGGGTGGGCTTTTCACCCCGGTCCTGCAGGATGCCGACACCAAATCTCTGTCGGCCCTCTCGACCGAGATGAAGGATCTGGCCGCTCGTGCCCGGGAACGCAAGCTGGCCCCGCATGAATATCAGGGCGGCACCTTCGCGATCTCGAACCTGGGCATGTATGGCATCGACAATTTCGACGCCATCGTGAACCCGCCGCATGCGGGCATCCTGGCCGTCGGCACCGGCGCCAAGAAGCCGGTCGTGGGCGAGGACGGGGAACTGACCGTGGCGACCGTGATGTCGGTCACCATGTCGGTGGATCACCGGGTGATCGACGGCGCGCTTGGGGCTCAGTTGCTGCAGGCGATCGTGGACAACCTGGAGAACCCGATGGTCATGCTGGCCTGATCCACGCCACAAGAAACAAAAAGCCGCCCCGGGATCCGAGGCGGCTTTTTTCGTACCTGAGAAGAGGCTTACTGATCCTTGCCCAGCATGTGATCCATCGAGATCGCGGGCTGGTCGCATCCGGCCTCGCCCACGATCTTGGCAGGGATGCCCGCCACGGTCTTGCAGGGCGGCACATCCTGCAGCACCACAGAACCGGCAGCGATACGGCTGCAATGACCCACCCGGATATTGCCCAGAACCTTGGCGCCGGCGCCGATCAGAACGCCATCCTCGATCTTGGGATGGCGGTCCTCTTCCTCCTTGCCGGTCCCGCCAAGGGTCACCGAATGCAGCATCGAGACGTTGTCGCCCACGACCGCGGTTTCACCGATCACGATGGAATGCGCATGGTCGATCATGATGCCCTTGCCGATCTTCGCGGCAGGGTGGATATCGATTCCAAAAATCTCGGAACAGCGCATCTGCAAGAAATAGGCCAGATCGTGGCGCCCCTTGCGCCACAGCCAATGCGCCACCCTATACGCCTGCATGGCCTGGTAGCCCTTGAAATACAGGATCGGCTGCAGCAGGCGATGGCAGGCCGGATCCCGCTCATACACGGCCATCAGGTCAGCCCGGGCGGCAGTCAGCAGGCTTTTGTCGTCGGCGTAGGCCTCCTCGACGATTTCCCGCAGCACCATCATCGACATCTCGTTCGAGCACAGCTTGGCCGAAATCCGATATGACAAGGCGCGTTCCAGCGATTTGTGGTGCAGAATGCAGGCATGCACCAGACCGCCCATCAGAGGTTCTTTCTCGACGGCGGCTTGTGCCTCGGATGTGATCCGATCCCAGACGGGATCGACCGGAGTGACTTGGGTGCGCGTTTCAAACATGGCTTTTGTTCCTTTTCTGCGCCTAGAATAGCCATCTAGGCCCAAAAAGGCCAAACGCAAACCCTTGATCTACGGCACAACAAAAAATGAACCAGGCGGAACTGAAGGAATTCGAAACACTGATCCGCGCCCGGTTGGCCGAATTGGAACAGAATTCCGAGGCCGGGAAACAGGCCCAATCGGTTGTCGAACTTGACCAGCAGGCGGTTGGGCGGCTCAGCCGGATGGACGCGCTGCAGAACCAGGCCATAGCCAAGGCCCAGCAGACCCGACGCGACCTCGAAGCCCGCCGCCTGAATGCCGCGCTGACGCGCATTTCCAAGGGTGAATTCGGATATTGCGAAGACTGTGGCGACGCCATCGCGCGCGGGCGGCTGGAACTGGATCCAGCCGCCGGGAAATGCGTCAGCTGCGCATCTGGCTGATCTGGAACCGGATCAGATGGCGCAGAACCGTCTCGAAACACTGACAGTAATCGGTGTCGTCGAAACTTGGTTCGTCCGCCAGCGGCCGAGATCGGGCCGCCGCCATCAACGACCCGTTGCCGAACTGCGGATGCAGCCGCCCCGTGACCGCAACATGGCGGTCGGCCAGTTCGGCCTCGGCGATCATGCGGGCGCACAGGCGGTCCCGATGGGGCGGCGGCGCGGTCAACAGGGCCCGCGCCGCTGCGCTGACGTCTCCGTGCAGAACGGGGCGCATGGCCGACCTAGCCCACGATCAGCCGAGCGGCGAGCCCTGGACCGTAGCTTGACGAGGTCTGCGACACCTCGATGCCGTAGGTTCCGATGACACCGTCCGCAGCCTTCATTGCCGCAGAATACGTCCAGGTCGAACTGGTTGTCGTCTCTTCGCGCACCAAGGCACCACCAGAACGGATCCGCAGCAAGTAGGATTCGCTTTCTTCGCCCAATGGAACATCCAGCACATCCCAGCCGTCCCCGTCGACCCGAGTACGCCGAATCCACGAGACCCGGTCCCCAGCCGCTGTCTGTTCGACCCTCAGGTGGACGGGGGCATAGGGCCTCAGACCGTTTCCGTCGAACGCCTCGACCCGGTGGACATAAGAATCGTCGTCATATCCCCGGGTGGCTGGCCCGATGCGATAGTGACGGGCGACCCGACGCTCGCTGCGCAACAGAGTCGTCTGCCGCACACGCTCGTCCAACAGAACAAACATCGCCCCTTCGGGCCATTCCTCGGGCATCAGTGCGTCGGTGCCGAGTTGTCCACGCAAACGGCCCGACAATGCGTAGACGCCCGGCTCCTGCAGATCGGCTTGGGCGAACTGGAACAGTTCCCAATTACCGGGCGTTCCATCGCCGATCGCCGCAAGGTTGGCTCCGTTCAAAAGCGCCGCGCGCGTTCGCGACTCGAGCACACCGTCCACCAGCCTGACGCGCAAGGGGGCGCCGTTGTCCCATATTCCGGCTCCGGCCTTTCGCAAAGGGGTCTCGGTGAAACCGATCACCGCCTGCCCGGCCAGAACATCGCGCAGGGCGTAGTCATCGTCCTGGTCCGATACATAGACAGCGACGCTACCCGGCCACGGGCTCGCCGTAGCCGCAATGTACGGCGCGTGCGGCTCTTCGGTGCCGGTTATCAGCGGCAGATCCAGAAACACCGGAAGAACGGGCACCGGCGCCACATAGGGTCGGGCCACGACGTCGTCATCGGCCATGTTGGACGGCTGAAAAACGCCCGGCTCGATCCGTACGGCATGTACCAGTTGCAAGTCGGCCTGCTCCACCCGATCGATGCGATACAGGGCGCTTGCGCCCCCTTTCTCGGCGGGCAGACGCACCACATCACCTGCCCCAACGTTCATCAGCGAGGGGGGCAAGGCAAACCGGGCCGAGTCCCGCGAAACGCGAGCTTCGGCCAGCCAGCGTTCGACGGTCTGGCGGCCCTCGGCACGGGTCATCGACAAAGGCATTTCGTTCACCGCGACAGAGTGCGTTTCATCCACTGGAAGAACCGCCTCTTCCGACACCGGGTCATGATCCGAATCCGATTGAACGAATTGCAGCCGCACGCGACCAGTCATCTCGGCCTCGGCCTCGCGCTGATACTGAACCCGACCGTCGATTTCGGGGCTTTCGGCAAGTTGGTCCAGCGTCAGATTGACGGGCTGACGGCCCTGCCGCATCCGGAAATACAGCTTTCCATCCCGTTCGACCGCATCAAACCCATAGCGCAGCATCAACGGCTGCAAAGCCGCACGCGCGTCGGACACATCCTGGATCGCATAGCCTCGTACGACACCATCCAAGCCTGATACGTCGATATCGGTCACACCCGCACCGTGGCAGATTTCGGTTACCACCGAAGCCAGAGTCCGTGACCCGGATCGCCCGTTCAACCAGTGACCACGCGGATAATTGGCCCCGTCACTCCATTGCGTGCGAAGGTTAGGGAAGGTCGGATAGGGCCGCGCGTCCCAAGCCCAGACAAACGCATTCGACAAGTCGACCATCGGCCCGCCATAGACGTCCGAAACCGGGTTTACCTGCGGGTCCCGCCAATAGCCCAGCGTGGCCTTCAGGTATTGCACCTGGATGAAGTCATCGCGCAGCCCGTTCGAGTATCGTGGCAAGCCCGACTCCGAGGATTTCGGGTCAAGGAACTTGTTGGGCTGGTTCGTTCCCTTGTCGATGGCCGCACAGCCCAGTTCGGTGAACCAGATTGGTTTCGACCCGGGCACCCATGCGGTCGGCGCCGCCTGACGCACGCCACCTATCCGTTCGTGATGGGGGTTCGACCACCAGTTTCGGATATCCTTGTACCGCCAGATCCAGGGCTCGCCATGGTCGGCATCCACGATCGGAGTCCGGATCTGAGCGTCGCGCTCTTCGGGCGAAGCATAATACCAGTCATAGCCTTCGCCGCCTTCGATATTGGCTTGCAAGTACTCCAAGTCATAGATCGACCGCACGCCGGATTCCGCGTCAAGATGCGCGTCACCCTCGCGCCAGTCCGAGATCGGCATGTAGTTGTCGATGCCGACGAAGTCGATGTTGTCATCGGCCCACAGGGGATCCAGGTGAAAGTACCGGTCTCCGCTGCCGTCCGCCGGTTGGTACCCGAAATACTCAGACCAATCGGCGGCATACCCGATCTTGGTATCTGGTCCGAGAATCTGGCGCACTTCGGCGGCCAAGGCCCGCAGTTGCGCCACGGCGGGAAATCCCGTTTCACCCCGTATTTGGGTCAGGCCCCGCATCTCGGACCCGATGCAGAACGAACTGACCCCTCCCGCGGCTTTGCACAGGGCGGCATAGTGCAGGATGAATCGGCGCAGCCCCCAGTCCTGCGGACCTGAATACGCGACCTTGCCATCTCCGATGGCAAAATCCGACGCCTGAGCGGCACCAAAAAACGCCGCCACCTGCGCCTCGGCTTCAGCGGTGCCATCCGGCGACCCCGGCCGACCCGGCGCAATGTCGAGCGTAACCCGTCCGCGCCAAGGCAGGTGCGGCTGCTCTTCTGCATCCGACCAAGGATCAGGCAAACTATTGCCTTCCAGCTGATCCATAAGGATGAATGGATAGAACATGACGCGTTTTCCCGCGTCCTTGAGGTGCCGTATCGCCTGCACCACCGCGGCATCCGCCGGCGTGCCTCCGTAAACAGGTCGATCGTCGACTTGGCCAACTACCGCTGCGGTTTTTCGGGTCAGCCCGGAAACCGTCCACGGCATGTTCGCGCCGTCTATGTCATTTCGGATAACCTTGGGGCGGATTTCGCATTCGCCGCAGCGCAGGTCACCGCCAAACCAGGAAACGATCAGGGACGCAGCCTCACACCCCGGCAGCTCTTTGCCCAATGCGCGAACCGACTCCACCAGATCGGGCTGACCCGACGGAGAATTGACATTGGCCGCCCAGCTCTGCCCTGTTCCCTTGGTATAATTGACTTGGCTGCTGGCCAGTGTGTACTCGCCCGTGCCGGGCATCAGCGCAACACCCTTGATGCTCTGCTGCAATTCGGTTTCGCGGTTCGGCATTCCGGGTTGATCGGGACGGATCACTTCGAACGAGAACTGCGGGACACGATTGCCAAAACGACCCAGTTGAAGGCCCTCGATCACCACATAAGCCGTGCCACGGTAAGCCGGAACGTTTCCTGAGCCTTCGATGGCTTCGATCAGTGGGTCAGGCAGCTGCGTCATCGTGCCCGGATAGACACGCATGTTCAGGCTTGATCGTTCCAACTCCTCTCCATCTGCCCAAACCCGAGAGATGTCCGCGATCACACCCGCCCCCACGGCAATCGCCAGTGAAATCGAATAGCTGTAACTGTGCGTCGTCGTCGTGACCTCGGCTGAAGACGGCGTCCCCTTGCCACCGCCCGTGGTCTGGGTGCTGGTGGTCCGCGTTTCAAGGAAGTCTGACGCCCAAATCACCTGACCGCCAACCCGCATCCGCCCGAAAATGGTGGCCACGGTCGCACCCTCACCGGTTTCCGTCAGGCGAAACCGGTCCAGACGTCCGGTTTCGACGACGTCGCTACCACCGCCCAGGACGGATTGGCTCATCAGACGTTGATCGATCACACTGCCCAGCGAGGCACCTACGGCACGGCCAATGATCGCCGTGGACAGACCCGCGACCGTACCCCCGATGGAACCACCCAGCGCGGCCCCGGCCGCAGATAGAAGAATCGTCGCCATCAGTTGTCCTCCACTGGAAAATCAAAACAGGCGACCACCCGGCGGCGCCAGGGATCGCTCAGCGCGTTTTCAACAACGCCATGCCCGGAATAGGCATGGATGAAGCGCGGCACAGACCCGATTTCGCTGACGATGCCCACGTGCTTTGCCACACCCCTGTCGCGCATCCGAAACAACAACACGCAGCCTTCGGCCAGGTTGCTTGCGTCCCGTTCGACAAGGTTCCTCCGAGCCGCGGCCCACATGCGCTCCTCGCCCTGTGGTTCAGACCAATCCTTGCTGTAGACCGGAACCGGCTCAGGCTCGGCACCGATGACCGCGCGCCAGACTCCTCGCAACAGGCCCAGGCAATCGGTTCCGGCCCCCTTGACCGAGGCTTGATGAACATAGGGCGTACCCAGCCAGTCACGGGCTTCGTGTACAATGTCTTGCCGAGTAACCATCACCGCCTGCTGCCTCCTGTGTTCGGATTGCCTTGTTTGGGGACGGCCATGACCCAGTCCTCGCCCGGAATGTCCGGGAAACCCTGAAAGTTCAGAAGGTTGTTGAACTTCAGCCGGCACGTCTCCATCCGCTTGTCACAGCCGGCCAGCAACCGGACACGATCGCCTTCGGCCAGACCGCCTCCGATTGCCGACCACAGTTTCACCGCGCGCCCTGCCTTGATGCGCCGATCCGTCTTGACCGTGCTCCACAACCCGGTTGCCGCACCGCTCAGAACCTCAATCCGCCCGCGCTCGTACCAGCCGTCCTGATGTGTATCCGCGCCGTGCAATCGCAGCACGGGGCCATCCTCAATCGCACCGATTTCGGCCTCCGCCCAATAGCCGGGCGTTTGCAGGCTGAACCCGCAGGCCTTGTCGCCCAGAACGGCCGTGCAGGGTTTTTGATAAATCCGTCCAAGCGGTCGGTTCAACAAATCGGTCAGCCCGCGCAACTCGGCGTGAAACGCTCCGCCGGCCCGCCGCAATTCACCGATCGAGCCGCGAAACTGCAGCATGCGCTGTTCCGGCGCCGCCCAGTTGACCAGCCAGGCCCGCACTTCGGCACCGTCGAACCGGCCGGACTCGATGTCCTCGTCGCGCACGGCCGCATCGGATATGGCGCCCATGGCCTCGGAATTGTCGATCGACAAACCCGTCGCCTGTTCGATCGCCGAGGCCGTCAGCCCGGTGCTTGCCTTGAACACCAGTCCGTCGAAGGCCAGTTCGCGATCATGGTCGGTGAACCCGAAGGACACGCCATCGGTACGGGTGATCGCCCAGCAGCGGCAGACCGTGGTCATGCCCGACTGCAGATGGGCCAGCAATGCCTGCTTGTCGCCGCTCATCAGACCCGCACCTCCACCACCGGAACATCGGGCACGTCGCCAGCCTGAAAGCTGGCCACGCTGACCTGGATCCTGTCGGTGTCAAACCGCACCGGCACGTCGAATTCGAACCCGGCGGTAACATCGACCCCCTCGGCTGGGGGGACGGCGAAATGGATCAGACCGCTATTCAGGTCCACCTCGAAATCGACGCCTTCTCGGGCCTCGTCCTGATCGAGCCCCACCTTGACCGTCCCAAGCACCGGCTTGACGATCGGACGCACATAGCCGACCCCGCCCGAGGCGTAGGTCTTGACCAGTTGGAACGCGGTCGTGACCCCGTCGCCTTGCCCGATCACCTGGTCGCCCTTGTCAACCTCGGCGGATGCTGCGCAGGACTTGTAGTCCGACCAGTCCTTCCATCGGAACCCGTACATCTGCCCCTGGCGCGCCTCGAAAAAGGCGATCAACGTCTGGATATCGTCCAGCGACCGCATTCCCAATCCGGCGTCATAGCGCCGCCGTGAATGCGCCCAGGGCGTGTTGCGCTCCTCGAACCCGTTGGCCAGCGTCACGATATCCGTGCGCCGCTCGGGTCCGCCGACCGAGCCGAAACTCAGGCTGGCGGGAAATCTGACTTCGTGGAAATTCATGTCCTGCTCCCCAATCTACCGGTTGCGATTGCCGCGCCCCAGCGCGCGGCTCATCTGGGCCGCGATCTGGCCCTGGCTGCGACGGAAGCCCTGCACGTCGGGTGTGGTGATGTTCATCACCACGTTCACCGCCCGTCCGCCGCCCGAATTGCGCACGCCCAGCTTGCCGTCCGGGCCACGCGCCAGCGGCATGATCGCCTCGGGGCCAGCCTCGCCCATCAACCCGGTCG
Organism: Ruegeria lacuscaerulensis ITI-1157; assembly: GCA_000161775.1. Taxonomy (GTDB): domain Bacteria; phylum Pseudomonadota; class Alphaproteobacteria; order Rhodobacterales; family Rhodobacteraceae; genus Ruegeria; species Ruegeria lacuscaerulensis. Next base: position 2,371,901 of record GG704596.1, on the reverse strand, counting down.
CACCGCGCATCGGAAAGGTGGTGGGCCCGGTAACCACGCCGCCATTGGCAAAAGGCATGACGCGCCCCTGCGCGAAACTGCCGCCATCGGCAAAGGGCAGCAGCCCCTGCACCAGGCCGCCGACCGTATTGGCCAGCATGCCGCCGAAGTGATCCGTCACCGGCTTGATCGCCGCCGAATAGGCCGTGCGGATCATCGAGTTCTTCAGCACGTCCAGCGCGTCCGACAGGTTCATGCCGTCCAGCACCACACCGTCGAAGGCCTTTCGCAGCCCGCTCGACATTCCGCGCTCCAACGTGGCGACATCCTTCCCGGTCTCTTCAAAGGCGGCGCTGATCCGCTTCATCTGGGCGTCGAAGGCCGCCGCCATCGTGGCGGCATCGCCCAGGGCATCGCCCAGCGCCTCGCCGCGCTCCTGCAGGTCGTCAAACCCGTCCCGATCCGTCATCACGCTCTCCTTGTATCTTGTCGGGCCAGGCGGCCAGCAGCTTGTCCAGCCGCGCCCGGTTCATCGCCGGCATCCCGCGGCCCTGCCCCAGCATCAGCCGCAGTTCGGCAGGGGTCAGACGCCAGAACTGATCCGGCGTCAGACGCAGCCCGTGCAGGCCGGCCCGCATCAGGCCGGGCCAGTCGAACCCGCTCATGGCTCACCCGGCACCATGAAGGCCCGCGCCAGCAGCTCGGCCGCCGCCCGCGCGGCGGCCATCGGGCCGCCCTCGATCTCGGCCCGCAACATGTCGGCGCGGGTCACTTCCGTGCCGCCTCCGCGCAGCCCCGCAACGATCAAGCCCAGCACGTCGCCACTCGAATAAGCGCCGCTCTCGAACCGCTGCACCAGTTCGACCAGTGACCCGGCACCCAACTCCTGCTCCAGCTCGGCCAAGGCACCCAGCGTCAGCTTGAGCACCCGGCGCTGGCCGTCGATCACCAGCGCCACCTCGCCCGTCCACGGATTGACCATCACAGCGCCGTAAAGGTCAGGGCGCCGGCGCTGGCCAGACTCATCTCATAAGTCGCCTCGCCATTGTGCGAGCCCGAATACTCGATCCCGGTCACCTGGAACGGTCCTTCAACGATGCCGAAGTCGGGAATGATCACCTGGAAGGCTGGCGTTTCACCATCAAAGAACAACTGCCGCGCGCGTTCATCCGTGCCGGCGTCCTTGAACACGCCCGATCCGGAAATCGAGGCCGACTTGACCCCCGCCCCGGACAGCAGTTCGCGCCAGCCGCCCTGGCTCTCCAACGAAGTGACATCCACGCTTTCCGCGTTGAAACTGATCCGCGTGGCCCGCAGCCCCGCGATTGTTTCGAACAGACCCGTGCCATTCATGTCCACTTTGACCAGCAGGTCCTTACCGTTCTGGGCACCCATATGCTCTCTCCAATGCTTGGTTAATTGTCTTCCACGCGGGCGCGGAATCTCAGGTCGATCTGCCGGATCGCGCCGCCGGTTCCGGTGCGCCGGGCCGAGGCCCGCTCGAACCACAACCCCACCAGCCGCCCCCGATCCAGCGTCAACGCGGCCCCGTCCAGCGCGTCGCACACAGCCCCGGCCAGCGTCTTGGCCGCGCCGAACCCGGCCGCCTCTGACACCACCGATACGGTGAACCGATGCAACGTGCCCTGCCCCGTCTTGTCCGAGGCCTCGCGCACTTCTTCCGGGCCGAGGGTGATGTAGGTCTGCGGCAGAACCCCCGAAGGCACCGCGTCAAAGACCGCGTCGCCGACCTGGGACGAAATGCCCCTGTCATTGACAAGTTGCTGAAACACAGCGGCCTGCAGCGCCGCCGAAACGCCATAGCTCATGCCGCCACCTCCTCGTCCGCGAAACAGGTCAGATAGCGCCCGGCCGCGTCGTATTCGGCCACCGCGCGGATCACGAAACGCCGCTCACCCTCCCGGAACCTCTGATCGGGCGCCGGACGCATCGACGACCCCTCGGGCGCGCCACGCACCACGATGCGGTAACTCACGCGCGACACCGGAACATTCGCGACCGCGCGCTCGGTCCCGGTCCGGGCAGACACCTCGGCCCACAGCGTGCCCAGCGGCGCCCAGGTCTCAGCATAGCCGCCCGCACCGTCGGCCACCCGCACAGGGGCCTCCAGCACCAGTTGCCGGTTCAGACGGGGCGCGTTCATTGCATCACCCCCGCGCCAAAGCGCACCATGCGATAGCGCTGGATCAGGCTGGTCACACCGAAGGGCATGCAACCGTCGCCCAGGCTGGTCTCGTCGCGATACTCATAGTAATGCGCCGCCAGCAGCAGCACCGCCTGCCCCAGATCCGCCGGCAGCCCGCCCCAATCCGCCGCCATCCCGGCCGTCAGCGCGATGGTCACCTCTCCACCGGTGGGAATGGAGGGCAGGCAAGCCCCCATCGGCCTCAGGCAAGGGCGCTGGCTGTCCCGCTCCAGGCGGTAGGTCCCGGGCGCCACAACCTGCTGGGTGCCCTGCGCGTCGGTCAGCGTCACCGCGTCGATGCGCGTCACCGGCGCGACCGGCAGAACCTCGCCCGCGTCGTTGCGCCAGCGCCTCAGCGTCCAGGTGAAACTGCGCGATATCAGCACCTTGCCCGTGCGCGCCTCGATCGCGGCCATCGCCGCCCTCAGGAACCCTTTCAACACGTCGTCCTGCAGGCTGGTCTCGGAAAATCCCGTGCCCAGCCGCAGATGCGCCTTGAACTGATCCACCGGCAGCGCCGCATCCGCGATGGCGGTTTCTTCGATCAACATCATCCATTCACTCCGCAATCTCGGACCCCTCCGGGGGCCGCTTCCTTGGAAAATGGCGGGCACGTGCCGCCCCACGTTGCTCGGACGGAGGGGAGCAGCTAGACAACGCGGGGGATCTCACCCCGGCCCGCGCCCGCCGCCCGAGGGACCGGCCCACCGGCCCCCCGGATCCGTCACCGCTTAGGCGGTGCCGAATTTCACCAGCTTGATCGCGGCAAAGTCGCTGATGTCGCCGCCGACGCGCTTGGAGGCATAGAACAGAACATGCGGCTTGGCGCTGAACGGGTCGCGCAGCACGCGCAGGTCGGGGCGCTCGGCGATGGTATAGCCGGCCGAGAAGTCACCGAAGGCGATCGAGAAACTGTCGGTGCCCGGATCGGGCATGTCCTCGGCGATCAGCACCGGATAGCCCATCAGGCGCGCGGGCTCACCCGCAGCCAGGCCATCGGACCACAGGAAGCGACCATCGGCATCCTTCAGCTTGCGGATCACGCCCGCGGTTTTCGAATTCATCACGAAGGTACCGTTCACGCGGTACTGCGCGCCCAGCGCATAGACCACGTCCACGATCGCATCCGCATCGATGCCGCCCGCAACACCGGTGGGCACATAGCCCAGGTTGCCCCAGGTCCAGACATCATTGTCCACCGCCGGATGGCTCAGGATGCCCTTGGGCTTGTCGATGCCGTCGCCGTTGATGAAGGCCGCGGCCTCGGCGCGGGCGAACTTGTCGGCGATACGGCCCGCCAGCCAGCCCTCGACGTCAAACGCGCTGTCATCCAGCAGCCGCTGCGAGGCCTTGGGCAGCGCGCTCAGCTCGTGCAGCGGGATCGAGATGCGGTCGATCGACGGGGTCCCTGTCTCGGCGGCGGTGGCGTTCTCGGCGGCCCAGCCGGCACCCACATCGGTGTGGTCGATCAGAACGTCAAACGAGTTCGCCTCGACATTCACGACCGACGCGATCGAGCGGATCGAGGCGGTGGATTTCAGCACCGACTTGATCATCTCGGCGGTCTGCGGATCGACGAGGTAGCCGCCATCGCTGTTGACGGCGGTCGACAGCGACTTGGCCTCGATCTCCAGCCCGCGCAGGGCGTCGTCGTCGCCCGAGCGTACATAGGCGTCAAAGGCCTTCTGGTGCGGCGCTTCCTCCAGGGTCGAGGCCGCAAGATGCGGGCGCGCCGCGATGGTTGATTTACGATCCAGCATGGTCAGTCGCTCTTCTGTCTGTTGCATTTTCTGTTGAACTTCAGCCTTCAGGCCCTTGAATTCACTCACGAAGCCAGCCATCGCCTGCTTCACCTCCTGAACCAGGGGCACACCCTCTCCGGTCAAGGCCGCGGTCTCGGTCTTGCTCATCAGCACTTCCTTTCTGGGTGGGGGTTGAGGCGCGCTAGGGTCGCGCCAGCTCCTGCCGGGCGTTCTGGAACACCTCGGCAATACTGCGCCAGGTGTCCTCGGCATCGGGGTCGGTCCCCTTTGCCGCCACCCGCGCACTGGGCAGCATCGGGAAGGTCACCAGCGACACCTCCCACAGCTCCAGTTCCGTCAAGAGCCGCCGGCCCTTGTCATCCTTCACGGCCCGCTTTGTGCGATAGCCGATCGACAGCCCGTCCAGCGCACCCGCGCGGATCAGCTCGGCCGCTTCGCGCCCCTTCTGGGTGCTTTCCAGCAACCGCCCCTTGACCCACAGGCCGCGTTCGTCCTCGCGCACCTCGTCCCACACGCCGATGGGCTGGGTCGGATCGTGCTGCCACAGCATCTTGACCCGCTGACCGGCCGCCTTCAGCCCGGCCAGCGACGCGGCATAGGCGCCTTTCTGCACCACGTCGCGGCCTTGATCGACCTGGCCGAACAGGCTGGCATAGCCCTTGATCACCGCGTCTTCGGTCACCGACAGTCCATCTCCGAACCGCGCGAACTTGCGTTCCAAATCCATGAACAACTCCTCGTAAGCCACTGAATTCATGGCGCCACCGTCAGGAAAGATTGGAACGCCTGCGCCAGGATCACCGCCGCCACGCCATAGACCGTCAGCCACAACCGCCGCTCCAGCCGCTCCATCATTTCCTCGATCTGATCCAGCCGCCTGCACAGATGCGCATGCTGGATCTCGGCCACCCTCTCGTGCGAGGCCAGACGCAGGCCCGGCGCGCAGTCAAAGGGCGGATATCCCGGCGTGTCAGCCATCCGCAGTCTCCGCCAGCGCCGGCAGGCCCAGCAGAGCACGCTTTTCGGCATCCGTCAGGAAATCGGCGTTGGCCACCCGCGCCCATTGCGCGTCACGCTCCGCCGCCAGCGCCGGCACCTGGTCCAGATCGGGCTTCAGCACCAGATCTTCGCCGGTAAAGCCCGACAGCCAGTCCGCCAACGCCGCCGCCACCCGCGTCACCAGGGGCAGAACGGTCAGGCGATAGAACGCCCGGTTGGCCTCCTGATAGTTCGAATAGGTCGCGTCACCCTGGATCCCCAGCAGCATCGGCGGGACACCGAAGGCCAACGCGATCTCGCGGGCGGCGGCTTCCTTGGTCTTCTGAAACTCCATGTCCGAGGGCGAAAAGCCCATCGGCTTCCAATCCAGCCCCCCTTCCAGAACCATCGGGCGGCCTGCATTGCGCGCCCCGCGATAGTTCGCCTCGATCTCGTCGCTCAGGCGGCGGAACTGCTCTTCGGCCATCACGCCCTGCCCGTCGCCGCCTTTCCACACCAGCGCCCCCGAGGGCCGCGCGGCATTGTCCAACAACGATTTCGACCAGCGCGAGGCGCTGTTGTGCACGTCGATCGCCATCGCCGCCGCCTGCATGGGTGAGAACCCGTAATGGTCATCCTGCGGATGGAAAGACTTGATGTGGCAGATTGCTTCGGCCGGGAACCGATGCGTCTTGCCCCCGGCGGTATAGTCATAAGCCCTGGGCCAGCCATCCGCCCCCGGCACCACGCTCATCCGGTCCGAGCGCAGCACATGCAGCTCGACCGGCAGCCCGCCCTCGGCCCGCACCGCCTCGACATAGGCGTTGCCCGACAACAGCAACTGCCCGAACAGCGCCTCCAGCAGCTCGGCCTTGCCCTGCGCCGCGTTCGGTCGACGCATCAGGCGCAGAACCGGGTGCGTCTCGTACCGCTGCGCATCGTCCTGCAGAACCAGAGGCAGCGCCGCCGCCGCCTCGGCAATCAGCTTGACCGACCGGAACCCCACCGGGTTGCCCGAGAACCCCGCGCGTGTCAGCGAGACGGTGTCCCGCGGGCTCCAGGCCACGCGCCCACCGGTGTGCCAGGCCACCACCGGCCCGGCTGCGCTTGCTTTTGCCTCGGGGGCTTTCTCAGCCGATCCACGACGCAAGAAATCGAATACCATGTCCAGATGCTCCTTTCTGCCGCCGCTCTGCCCGGCTTGTTGAAAGGAGTTATGACGGAAAGATCTTTAAGCCTCGGGAATGAGGCGTACGGCGGTTGCGCAACGGCTTTGGAACGTGTGCCCGAAGGATAAATCTCGGCATCCGACGGAAATGCGCTACCCTCTGCATCTGAGTTTCAGGAGGGGTCAGCCATGTATGAAAGCGCAGTGAAGACTGGAGGGATCGCCGTCGTGACCGGCGCCGCCAGCGGAGTCGGACGCGTCGCGGCTCAGCGTTTTGCCCAAGCCGGGCTAAACGTGATACTGGCCGATCTTCCGGGACAGGCGCTGGACGAAACGACGGAAGACCTGAAGGCAGGCCTTGACGCGGTAAACATCACTGCGGTGCCGACGGATGTCACCTCACAAGCCGGAATGGAAAACCTGGCCGACACAGCTTTCGCCGCAGGGCAGGTTGCCGTCTTGATGAACAATGCAGGGATCAGCCTGCCTACGAAAACATGGGAGTCATTCGACAACTGGCAGAAAATTCTCGACGTGAACTTTCTGGGGGTCCTGCGCGGCATCCACGCCTTCCTGCCCCGCATGATCGAGGCTGACCGCCCGGCCGTCGTCATCAACACCGGGTCAAAACAAGGAATCACCACCCCGCCGGGCAACCCCGGCTACAACGTGTCCAAGGCCGCCGTAAAAACGCTGACCGAACAGCTCGCGCACGAGCTGCGCGAGGCCGGCGCACCGATCACCGCGCATCTTTTCGTTCCGGGCTTTACCTATACCGGCATGATCGCCTCATTCCTGCCGGAGAAACCGGCCGCTGCCTGGACCAGCGAGCAGACCGTCGACTATTTCCTCGACCGGATGGCCCACGGCGACTTCTACATCCTCTGCCCCGACAACGACGTCGATGCCGAACGCGACCGACGCCGCATCCAATGGGCCGCCGAGGACATCATCCACAACCGCCCCGCCCTCTCGCGCTGGCACCCCCACTATGCCGAGGCCTTCGCGAAGTTCGAAAAGCCCAAGGGCTGATCACAAAACCCGCACCCGCGGCCGCCGGCAGGCCGCGGCCGGCCCTACCACCAGCTCATGCAACGCCCAGACAAGCGCATCGACCCGGTCGGGCGAGCCCTGCCCCTCGAAACCACGCGCGGTCATCTGGCACATCTGCTCCTCCAGCGCGTCCAACCCGGCCACATGGAACACTCGCCCCTGCTCATACAGCGCCGCCACCGGCTCGGCCCGCGCCACCTTCCCGCGCGAGGCCCGCACCGCCCGGAACGGGACCAGAGGGTCCACCTGCCGCACCACCTCTTCGACCAACTGTCCGCCCTGGTTGACCTCGGCCACCAGCCGCTCGGCCCCGAATTCGTCCATCGCGTCAATCGCCGCGCGCGCCCAGCCCGCCGGGCCAACGCCCTGCACCGTCCGGTCGGCCAGCACATAGGCGCGCCAGTCCTCGGGCGGCCCCTGCAGCTGCGCGCCGACCACCACGATCCCGCAAGCATCGGCGCCCGACCCGCCCGTCACCGCCGGGTCCAGCGCCACCACCACGCGGTCCAGCTCGGGCACCGCCCCGACCCGCGCCCCATCCAGCATCGAGCCGGTCCACAGCGCCCCCTCGGCATCGGCCAGCAGCACCCCGTCCAACTCCTGCCGCCCCAGCCGCGTGCCCGCGTAACGCGCGCGCACCTCCTGCAAAAACGACTCCGCCAGGTTGGCCCGGTTCGCCTCGGTCGGCGCGTGGGTCATCACCGTGGACGGCGCCGCCAGCAGATCCTTCAGCACCTTCACGTTGCGCGGCGTCGTGGTGACGCAGACCCGCGGCCGCTCGCCCAGTCGCAGCGCGAATTGCAGCATGTCCCAGGTCTCACCCGCCTTTTTCCACTTGGCCAGTTCATCGACCCAAGCCGCGTCGAACTGCGGCCCCCGCAGCCCCTCGGGGTCATGCGCCGAAAAGGCCTGTGCCTCGGCCCCGTTGGGCCAGACCAGCTTGCGTTCCGATGCCTTCCATTGCGGCCGCCGGTCAGGCGGAGAGCACTGCATGATCCCGCTGTCGCCAAAGATCATCACGTCGCGCACCTGGTCAAAGGTCTCGCCCACCAAGGCCACGCGCCGGGCCTCGCCCTCATCAAACGGCTTGGCACCCTCGACCATGGATCGCACCCACTCGGCCCCGGCCCGCGTCTTGCCCGCGCCGCGACCGCCCATGATGACCCAGGACCTCCAATCACCCTCGGGCGGCAACTGATGCGGCAGCGCCCAAAACTCGAACAGGAAAAGGGAGGGCACACAGCCCTCCCTCCCCGATCTCACTCAGAAACCTGTCCCGCACCGCAGCAGGCGCGGAGGCGAGCCAATCGGCACCCGATCTCAGATCGGGCCCGCTCCAGGTCGAGCGCATAGCCCCCTTGGGCAATTCCCGCTTGTCTGTGACATTGTTCGACAAAGCTTGTCTCCACTTTCTGGCAACTTCGGATCAGCCCCTCTAGCTGCCCGAGTTGTCTGGCTGAACTCGCCAGGTCTGCATCCTCCCCGGTCTCGATCCGCTTGCGCAGGTCTTCCGCCGCTTGCCGCAAACCGCGAATGGACACCTCCAACGACTGCAACAACTCGGCCGTCCGGGACATCCGCTCTTCCGGGGTAATCAAAGTCATGTTTGCCTGTGACCTCATGCGTGAGTGATCTCCGCACGAGAGAAATGAAAAACGGCCGCCGGGTTTCCCCGGGGCCGTTGCCCACTTCTTCTAGCATGACACAACCTATACGCGAAATCGCACGCGTTGTCAAGACGCAACGCAACACCACGCAACGGGTAACGTACTGCAAAATTTAAGTTTTCACTAACACAGACACCAAATCCTCCACGCAAACAGTAATTTCGACGGAACCTAAGTTGCCCAGCGTTTCAAAGATCAGACCGCAATGGCGGTCTGGCGCAATCCCCGGCCTCCGCGCGCACTCGGGATGCGGAAGCAACAACAAAAAACGTAGGAAGGAAAACGCATGAACACTCCCCTTAGCTATCTTTCGGTAATCTGCCTCGGTGGGCTCATGCTCTTTGGCACGGTAGCCACTGCTCAACCCGGTGGCCGGGGGCCCGATCTCGGCAAAATCGCAACCGAACTCGGCGTGTCGAAGGTCGATCTCGATAAATGTCTCGGAGACCGCCCAAAACCTGGCAAACGCCCCCAACGTCCCGACGCAAACAAGGTCGCATCCTGCCTGTCGAAAGCCGGTCATACGGTATCGGCCAAAGATGTCGACTCCGCCCTCGCCACGGCGGCCCCGATGCCACGGCTCTGACCACGCCGCAGAGTCGAACAGGTCGCCGCCGGCCGGGCCAACCGGCGGCGATCACGTATTGCTCTTGACATTTACGTCTCGACCGCTCATGTGTCCTCCAGCGCTGCTGCGTGAGCACCGGATCCGAACCGTGGTCCGACAGCGCCCCAAATCTCCTAGTTCCCATTCACGCAGGGTTCTTGACGCGTCGGCCGGATGCCGCAGGAATCGCCTGCGGATACCGAGGTCACGCAAACCCCCTGCCGGTTGCGCATCCCGCGTGGCCAGCGACTCTTGTTCGTGTACTGCGGATGCAGGAGCGGACCACAAAGGAAGAATATTTGTTCGATTTCGACATGCTTGGCCTTGCGCCGGCCCTGAACGATGCGCTCGCGCGCGCCAAATTCACCCAACCCACCCCGATCCAGAACCAGGCCATCCCGCTGGCCATGGAAGGGCATGACATCCTGGGCCTGGCCCAGACCGGCACCGGCAAGACACTGGCCTTCGGCCTGCCGCTGATCGACCACCTGCTGGCCCAGCCCGGAAAGCCCGCCCCGAAAACCGCCAAGGCGCTGATCCTTGCCCCCACCCGCGAGCTGGTAAACCAGATCGCCGACAGCCTGCGCAGCCTGACCACAAAAACCAAGCTGCGCGTGGCCACCGTGGTCGGCGGGCAGTCGATCAACAAACAGATCATGTTCCTGTCGCGCGGCACCGACATCCTGGTCGCCACCCCCGGCCGTCTGATCGACCTGATGGACCGCGGCGCGGTCGATCTGGGCTCGGTCCGGCGCCTGGTGCTGGACGAGGCCGACCAGATGCTCGACATGGGCTTCATCCATGCCCTGCGCCGGATCGCGCCCGAACTGGGCACCCCGCGCCAGACCATGCTGTTCTCGGCCACGATGCCGAAACAGATGGAGGAGCTCTCCCGCGCCTACCTGACCAACCCGCAGCGGGTTCAGGTCTCGCCTCCGGGCAAGGCGGCCGACAAGATCACCCAATCGGTGCATTTCGTCAGCAAACCCGGCAAGCCCGAAAAGCTGCGCCAGATCCTGTCGCAGGACACCGACGCCCTGACATTGGTCTTCGCACGCACCAAGCACGGCGCGGAAAAGCTGATGAAGGGGTTGGTGGCCGACGGCTACAACGCCGCCTCGATCCACGGCAACAAAAGCCAGGGCCAGCGCGACCGCGCGATCAAGGCCTTCCGCGCGGGCGAGATCACCGTGCTGGTCGCCACCGACGTGGCCGCCCGCGGTATCGACATTCCGGGCGTGGCCTATGTCATCAACTATGACCTGCCCGAGGTGCCCGACAACTATGTCCATCGCATCGGCCGCACCGCCCGCGCCGGGCGCGAGGGCGAGGCGATCGCCTTCTGCGCACCGGACGAGTTCGACCTGCTGCGCCAGATCCAGAAGCTGATGAAGATCCAGATCCCGGTGGCCAGCGGGACGGCGCCCGAAGCTTCGGAGACCACCAAGCCCGGCGGGCACCAGCGCAACCGCCGTCGCGGACCGAAACCCCAAGGGGCTCCCGGTGCGGCGAACCGGCGCCGTCGCCCGCGCCATAAATCGGCGGCATAAAACGAAAACGGCGCGCACCTTCCCGTGCGCGCCGTCTTTTTTGCCCATTCAGGTTTCCCGCGGTCACCCACGCACCAACCTGGCTTCGCTCAGGCCGGCGCTCCAAGCCGTATCAGTTGCCGGATCCGTTCCGGTCAGCCTCGATCGCGCGCCACTTTGCAACGTTGCGGTTGTGCTCCTGCAGGGTTTCGGCAAAGGCGTGACCTCCGGTTCCATCCGCCACGAAGAACACATAGTCCGTATCGTCCGGAGCAACGGCCGCCTGTAGGCTGGCCAGACCCGGATTGGCAATCGGCGTCGGTGGCAAGCCATCGATCAGATAAGTGTTCCAAGGCGTCGCCCGCCGCAGCTCGCTGCGCCGCAGACCCCGGCCCAGAACACCCTGCCCCTTGGTCACGCCGTAGATAACCGTCGGATCGGTCTGCAGCTTCATGCCCTTGCGCAAACGGTTGATGAACACGCTGGCCACCTGGCCGCGCTCTTCCGGGATGCCGGTCTCCTTCTCGATGATCGAGGCCAGGATCAGCATCTCCTCCGGCGTCTCGATCGGCAGCCCCTCCTGACGGGTCTCCCAGACCTGGGCGATCCGGGCCTGCTGTTTGTCCTGCATCTTCTGCAGCAACGCGGTACGGTCGTCACCGGGCGAAATCTCATAGCTGTCGGGGGCAAGCATGCCTTCGGGCGGCAGTTCGGCCACCTCTCCGGTCAACGCGTCCACCGCCTTCAGCCCCTCGACCACCTGCCAACTGGTCACACCCTCGGCCACCGAGACACGAAACCGCGTGTCAGGATTGTTGCGCTTTTCCTGATAGATCTCGGGCGCGTCCTCTTCGCCCACCACGAACGAGGCGATCTCGACAAACTCCAGTGTCGCCGGATCCAGTTCACGCACGCGGATCTGAGTCCGGGTGACACCGATGCGATACTCGATCTCGGTGCCACAGGTGCTGGCGCCGCTGCGGGTGATCTCGTCGATGATCTCGGCCATCGACGCACCCTCGGGGATCAGAAAGCTGCCCGCCTTCAGCCGCTGTGCCTTGTCGGTATAATCGGCCGCCATGCGAAAGATCGTGGCGCTGCTGATCGCGCCCTGATCTTCCAACTGGCGGCTTACGCCAGTCATGTTGCTGCCGCTTTTGACCTGCAGGCAGATCGCGGTTTCCAGAGGGCCTTCAGCCTTGTACTGCGACTGCCCCCACAGGATCAGCCCGCCCAGCAGGAACATGCCGACCACCAGCAGGGTCAGCATGTTCGAGGCCAGCGCGCGCCACATTTATTTGACCTTTCCGAAGATCACGCTGGCATTGGTGCCGCCGAACCCGAACGAGTTGGACAGCGCCACGTTGATTTCCCGCTCGCGCTTGGCATTCGGCGCAAGGTCGATCGGCGTTTCCACCGCCGGGTTGTCCAGGTTGATCGTCGGCGGGGCGACCTGATCGCGGATCGCCAGGATCGAGAAGATCGCCTCGATCGCGCCTGCGGCCCCCAGCAGGTGACCTGTGGCCGACTTGGTCGATGTCATGGTTGCCTTGCCGGCATGTTCACCCAGCAGACGTTCCACCGCGGCCAATTCGATCGTGTCGGCCATGGTCGAGGTGCCATGCGCGTTGATATAGTCCAGATCCTTCGGCTCGAGCCCGGCACTGCGCAGCGCGGCCTTCATCGAGCGTTCCGCCCCATCGCCATCCTCGGCCGGCGCGGTGATGTGATAGGCATCCCCCGACATGCCATAGCCCAGAACCTCGGCATAGATCTTGGCGCCGCGGGCCACGGCATGCTCGTATTCTTCCAGCACCACGATCCCGGCGCCCTCGCCCATCACGAAGCCGTCGCGGTCGACGTCATAGGGGCGGCTCGCGGCCTTGGGGTTGTCGGCATATTTGGTCGACAGCGCCTTGCAGGCGTTGAAACCGGCAATCCCGATCTCACAGATGCAGCCCTCGCCGCCGCCGGCGATCATCACGTCGGCATCGCCCGACCGGATGATGCGGCTGGCATCGCCGATCGCGTGGGCACCGGTCGAACAGGCGGTCACCACCGAATGGTTCGGCCCTTTGAAGCCAAAGCGGATCGAGACCTGCCCCGAGGCCAGGTTGATCAGCGCGCCCGGAATAAAGAACGGCGACACGCGGCGCGGCCCCTTGTCACGGATCAGGTTGGCGGTTTCCGCGATCGAACCCAGACCACCGATGCCCGACCCGATCAGAACGCCGGTGCGCAGACGCTCTTCCTCGTCCTCGGGCAGCCAGTTCGCGTCCTTGCAGGCCATCTCGGCCGCAGCAATCGAATACAGGATGAAATCCTCGATCTTGCGCTGTTCCTTGGGCGGCATCCAGTCATCGGGGTTGAAGGTCCCGTTGGTCCCGTCACCACGTGGCACCTCGCAGGCATAGGTCGTCGTGACCCCTGCGGCTTGGGCATCAAACAAGGTGATGGGTCCGGCGCCCGACTCTCCGGCCAGCAGCCGCGACCAGGTTTCCTCGACCCCGCTGGCCAGTGGAGTGACCAATCCCAGACCGGTTACAACGACTCTGCGCATGAAGTGCCTCTTGCCTGCTTCCTGTTTGAGACCCGCTCATACCCCGGCCCGGGGTCCGGGGGCAAGAGCAACAGCGTATTCCGCACCGGCAGCTTGCCGCCTGCCGCTCCCAAGGCGGGGTGCCCCCAGGCGCGAACCGCCCGCGACAGAATGCCAGGGGCGGCTCGGTAGTTTTCGATTGGGTTACTGAAACTGTGCCACAGGTTCATGGGCGGTTCTGGCCACTGCCAGCGCCTCGGACAGGTCGACCGTCTTGCGAAACAGCGCCCGCCCGACCAACACACCCGAGATGTTGGGAATGTACGCCAGACGCGAGATATCGTCGCTGCTGCGCACGACGCCGCTGGCGATCACCGGCGTGCGCGAATGCGCGGCCAGTCCCGAGATCAGACCCAACTGTGCTTCGACATCGACCATGTCGCTGTCGATATCGGTCACCAGAATGGCGGCCAGCGGGGCATCGGCGAAGGCCTCGATGAATGCTTCGGGGCTAAACGCGCTCTGGGTGCGCCAACCGTCGGTCATCACATAGCCTTGCCACACATCCACGGCCAAAACGATCTGATCGGGATAAAGCTTTGCCAGTTCCTTGAACAGATGCGGGTCACGCGCGGCCAAGGTGCCGATCACGATGCGGCCAGCGCCCTTGTCGATCCACCGCTCGACCTGCTCGCGCGAGCGGAATCCACCTGCCAGCTGCACGGGCAGTTCTGCGCTGCGGATGATCTGCTCGACCAGAGCGGAATTCGTGTCGCGCCCCTCAATCGCGTCGAAATCGGTCAGGTGCATCCACTCGGCCCCCGCGGCAGCCCAGCCTTGAGCCGTTTCCACCGGATCGACATGCCAGATCATCGGTTCGTCAAGGCGGCCCTTGTCCAGCGTGACACAGCGGCCGTTCTGCAATTCCATTGTGGGATAAACCCTCATGAGCACACTCCTCCGCTCAATCGCTCCGCATATCCACAATAGCATACCGGTCGCACGCAGGTTCGCGTTTCTCAGTTTCGGCAAACCAAGATCCGTTTGCGGCACGAAGGGAAAAGAAGCGTTTCAGACACGGGCCGGTGGGCCGTCGCGCCGAAACAGTTTCACGGCGCTGCCGCGATACTCCGTCTCGCGCAGCAATCTGTACCCCTGCTTGGCCGCCAGCCTTTGCGACGCCTCGTGATCTGCGTCGATCATCGAAACCAACGGGCCGGGCATAATCCGGTCGAACCAATCATGCGCGGCCTGGACAGCCTCGAACCCGTAACCCATCCCGTGCGCCTCGGGTGCCAGAACCCAGCCGGCTTCGGGGAAGGTGTCGAAATCCTCGCCCAGACAGCGGTTGCCGTAAAAGAACCCGGCTTGGCCTATCAACTTGCGATTCGCTTGCAGAAAGACGGCCCACTGCCCGAACCCCGCCATTTGCCAATGACCCGCATTGCGCAGGAACGCGTCCCAAGCCTCGCCACGGGTGCGGGGCTTGCCGCCGATATGACGTACCACGCAGGGGTCACGCCAAATCTCCGCGAACCGTTCAAAGTCCTCGGGGCGCATTGCGCACATCATCAGGCGCGCAGTGTTGATCATCGGGGCGGATCTTTTCATGCCCTTACCCGGTGTTTTGTTGCCTCATCGCAAACAGTGCAAACCGATCTTCCACGAGGCAAGCGGGAATTCGAGCGGGCAACAAAAAACGGCGCTTCCGTTGCCCGGAAGCGCCGTTTTCGGTCAAATTCAAAGCGATCAGGAAGCTTCGCTGATGAACTTCACGGCGTCGCCGAAGGTTTGGATGGTCTCGGCGGCATCATCGGGGATCTCGATACCAAACTCTTCTTCGAAAGCCATGACCAGCTCAACGGTGTCCAGGCTGTCCGCGCCCAGATCGTCGATGAAGGACGCATTCTCGGTGACTTTGTCCTCTTCAACACCCAGGTGCTCAACAACGATCTTCTTAACGCGATCTGCGACGTCGCTCATGTCTATTCCTCATTCCATTACAGGGCGGTCTGCCCGGTTCTGCCCTTGCCCGCTCGGGGTGGCCTTGGTTTGCCCGATCCGGGCGGTTTGGGTCCCGGGTCTCCGGGAAAGTAGAAGGCCGACCTGAACGACCGGCCCCTGATTGCGTGCGCCGCCTATAGCACAGACGACGCAAGAGGCAAACGCTTTCGCACTGCCCCGCGATGCGCCTACAACATGGCCATGCCGCCGTTCACATGCAAGGTGGTTCCGGTAACATAGCCCGCCTCGGGGCTTGCCAGGTACAGCACGGCCGCCGCGATTTCCGACGGCTCGCCCATCCGACCGGCGGGCACCTGCGCCAAGATGCCGGCCTTCTGGTCGTCGGTCAGCTTTTCGGTCATGGCGGTGGTGATGAAACCCGGCGCAACCGCATTGGCGGTGATGCCCCGGCTTGCGACCTCGTAAGCCAGCGATTTGGTCATCCCGACCATACCGGCCTTGGACGCGGCATAGTTGGCCTGACCCGGGTTGCCAGTGGCGCCCACCACGGACGAGATGTTGATGATGCGGCCCCAGCGCGCCTTCATCATGCCCCGCAGAACGCCTTTGCACAGCTTGGCCGTTGCGGTCAGGTTCACGTCGATCACGCTCTGCCATTCCTCGTCGGACATGCGCATGAAGATGTTGTCGCGGGTGATGCCTGCGTTGTTGACCAGAATGTCAACCGCCCCCATCGCCTCGGCCGCCTGTTTCGGCAACGCGGCCACGGCCTCGGGGTCGCTCAGGTTGCAAGGCAGAACATGGGCACGCTCGCCCAGTTCGTCCGCCAGCTTCTGCAGAGGCTCGACGCGCGTGCCCGACAGGCCCACAGTGGCCCCTGCGGCGTGCAAGGTGCGGGCGATCTCTCCCCCGATCCCGCCCGAAGCCCCGGTGATCAGGGCGCATTTTCCAGTCAAATCAAACATACCTGTATCCTCTTGGATTGTGCTGCGGGCGGTCGTCACGCCTCCGCCTGAATGGCTTTCTGTACGTCCTCGGGGGATCCAATGGCAGTGCAGGCCACGGCCCGGTCGATCTTGCGGATCATGCCCGACAGAGCCTTGCCCGCGCCGATCTCCCACGCTTCGGTCACGCCTTGGGCCACCATGTACTGAACGGATTCGCGCCAGCGGACCGAACCGGTAACCTGCTCGACCAGCAATTGCCGGATCAGGTCGGGATCGGTGACCGCCTCGGCGCGGACATTGGCCACCAGAGGAACCGCCGGCGCCTTGATTTCAACGCTTGCCAGCGCTTCGGCCATCACCTCGGCGGCGGGCTGCATCAGCGCGCAATGGAACGGAGCGCTGACCGGCAGCATCACGGCGCGCTTGGCGCCCTTCGCCTTGGCAATCTCGGCCGCGCGTTCAACGGCGGCCTTGGCACCCGAAACCACGACCTGCATGGGGTCATTGTCATTGGCAGCCTGGCACACTTCGCCCTGTGCGGCCTCTTCGGCCACGTCACGAACGGCGTCGAGGTCCAGTCCCAGGATCGCGGCCATCGCGCCCTCGCCCACTGGAACGGCGCTCTGCATGGCTTGACCGCGGGTGCGCAGCAGGCGAGCAGTGTCCGCGACACTCAGCGCGCCGGCTGCGGCAAGGGCCGAGTATTCGCCCAGCGAATGACCGGCCACGAAGGCGGCCCGTGTCACATCGACCCCTTCGGCCTCAAGCGCGCGCATCGCCGCCATCGACGTGGCCATCAAGGCTGGCTGCGCGTTCTGCGTCAGGGTCAGGGTCTCGATATCGCCATCCCAGATCAGGCTGCTGAGGCTTTCGCCCAGCGCTTCGTCCACCTCGTCGAACACGGCCTTGGCGGCCGGATATGCGTCGGCCAGCGCCTTGCCCATGCCGATGGTCTGGGCGCCCTGCCCCGGAAAAACGAACGCAAGTGTCATTGCAACCTCTTGGATGACGTCAGGTTGCGCCGGGGTGTAAACCGAGTGACGTTCCGGCACAAGCATTGCCTTCAGTCTGCAATTCGGCACCGGGCCTGTGCGCAACGCGCTATTGTTTCACACTGCCACGCCGTTACCTTGGCCTCACAGACAACCTCGGAGCACATGATCCATGTCCCTGACCAACACATCCGCCAGCTATGGCAGCGTGGCCAAGACCTTTCACTGGCTGACCGCTCTTCTGATTCTGACGGCGCTCCCGCTCGGCTGGATCGCCAACGACCTGGCGCACGCGATCTACGATCCGGGGATTCCAACGACCGAACAGGACATCGCGCGCGCGGCACGGCTGTTTTCCCTGCACAAGACGGTCGGGGTCGCGGTCTTCTTCGTGGCGCTGGCCCGTATTCTGTGGGCAATCAGCCAGCCCAGGCCGGGCCTGCTGAACGCCGACAACAAGCCCGAGGCCTTCGCCGCCGAAACGGTGCATTGGCTGCTGTACGGGTCGCTGGTGCTGGTTCCGCTGTCCGGCTGGGTACATCACGCAGCGGCCGAGGGGTTCGCGCCTATCCTGTGGCCCCTCGGACAAAATCTGCCGATGGTTCCGAAATCGCCGAAACTGGCCGAACTGACGGCCGTGTTGCACTGGCTGTTCATGCTTGTTCTGGTCGGAGCATTGGTACTTCACGTCGCGGGGGCTCTGAAGCATCACATCATCGACAAGGATGCGACCCTGCGACGGATGCTGCCAGGGCGATCCAACGCCCCGACGCCCCCGCCACAGACGCATTCACTCGCTCCGGCGCTGGCAGCGGGCGTGGTCTGGATCGTGATCCTGACCGGGGGTTGGATGACCGGCAGTTTCGCCGCCAAGTCCCATGTCGCTGTGGACACCGCTAAACTGTCGGCGGTGCAGTCGGACTGGCAGGTGCAGGAAGGTCAGCTGGAAATCACGGTTACCCAATTGGGCAATCCTGTCACTGGACGTTTTTCCGACTGGACCGCCGCCATCACCTTCGACGACCCGGACGCGCCGGGACCGGCAGGGTCGGTGGATGTGACGGTTTCGATCGGATCCCTGACCCTTGGCAGCGTGACCGATCAAGCCATGGGACCTGATTTCTTTGACGCGACCCGGTTCCCCACCGCGCATTTCAAGGCTGATCTGGTCAAAACCGAAACCGGGTACGAGGCCCGAGGCCCGCTGACCATCCGCGATCAGACCGTCGACATCGTGCTGCCATTCACCCTCGACCTGCAGGGCGACACCGCGCGAATGTCGGGGTCCGTGGAACTGAATCGCCTTGATTTTGGGATCGGCAAGACGCTGCCGCAAGAGGATTCGCTGGCCTTTGCGGTCTCCGTTTCAGCAGAGCTGACAGCCAAACGCAGTGTCGAATAGGGCAAACTCAGCGCATGAAAAAACCGCCGGAAGGCATCTCCCCCGGCGGCTATATTGTTGCTGGAAACGGGATCAGTCGGCCTTTTGCGCCTCAATCGAGATCTGAATCGCGACCTCGTCTCCAACGAAGGGCGCGAACTTGCCCAGATCGAAATCGCTGCGTACCAGCGTGGTAGTGGCGTCGAACCCGGCCCACGGTTTGCCTGCCATCGGATGCTCGCCAACCTGGTTCAACTTGGCGTCCAGGACCACCGGTTTGGTCACACCGTTCAGGGTCAGATCCCCGGTGATCTTGGCGGTGTTCTCTCCTGTGACTTCGATTGCAGTCGAGGTGAAGGTGACCATTTCGTCTTCGGTCGCAGCAAAGAAATCCTCGGACATGAAGTGGTCTTCGCGCGGCTTCCACCCGGTGATCATCGACATGACCGGCATCGACACTGTCACGCTCGAGGCCG
Source organism: Ruegeria lacuscaerulensis ITI-1157 (assembly GCA_000161775.1). Taxonomy (GTDB): domain Bacteria; phylum Pseudomonadota; class Alphaproteobacteria; order Rhodobacterales; family Rhodobacteraceae; genus Ruegeria; species Ruegeria lacuscaerulensis. The sequence continues at coordinate 2,352,651 of GG704596.1, read as the reverse complement.
CAGGGTCTTCCTGGTCGAACATGATTTCGCCTTCGAAGCCCGAAAACATGCCGGTCGTGGTGGAAAAGCCCAGGTGGTTGTAGCTGAAAACGACCTGGCTATGGCTGGGGTCGAGAACGTATTTCTCGGGCGCGGCCCACGCTGCGGTGGTGGCGGTGGCAAGTGCTGCTGCGACAAGGATGGATTTCATGACAATCTCCGAAAATTTCGTGACCGCAAACCTGAAGGGTTGCTTGAAAAGAAGATGTGCCGCCAAAAGGCGGCACACAATCTTTATTCTCTAACAAACCCTGTTCCTTTTTGAACAGACCGAGATTCAGGCAAATATCGTAACACTTCCGCTGAGTTGCCCTTTCAAGGCCCGGCTGACTTCCGCCGACTGCAGGGGCAGTTTCATCAACAGGCTGCCGTCCACCTCGAACAGCTCGACCCGGTCATCGGCGAAACGGGCGCCGCCGAGCGTGTCATAGCTGCGACGCAGAACCGTCTGCGGGCGCCCGTTCTCGTTCTTCTGCAGCACGCGAACCTCTCGGCGGATCGGATCAAAATAGGCGTCCGGGCGCGGGTCGAGGATCTCGATCGTCAGAAGGCTGACTCCGAAGAGAAGAAACATGAGCGACGCAACCAACTTGATCGGCCACACATCGGCTCCGGTCGCCGAGCCGGGCATCAGCCACATCGAAAACGCGGCAATGATCAGCGCCGCCCCGGCAATCCTGCAAAGAACCAGCCGGGCCCTCCAGTTGGGCGTGAATTTAATCAGCACGGGCACGGGTTGTTCCACGGGTTGTTCAAAGTTCGCGCCCGCATCCGGTTTTTGCAGAGTGTTCGTGTTCGTGACAGCCATCGTTCTCGCCCTGTCTTGGTTTGTCCGGTCCCGGGTTCTGCCGGGGCTTGAAAACAACCTCAGGCCGAAAAGCGTCAGGAATTGGGCGCCGCAAAGGAATTTGGGCGGCTTCACGATGGCAACTCCGGCGGGGCTTGCTCCGCTGCCAGAAACGTGTATATCGGGCCATCCTTCGCAAATCGCATGAATCGCGCAGCCTCTCGTGGCAGGGTCGCGGAGGGTTCTGGCCCCGCCTATGAAATGCGCCTTGATACAAACAGGAGTGAACATGCCACTGTATGAGCATGTAATGATCGCGCGTCAGGACCTGTCCAACACGCAAGCCGAAGGCCTGATCGAACATTTTGGCACCGTGCTGGCTGACAATGGCGGCAAGCTCGTCGACAGCGAGTACTGGGGCGTCAAGACGATGGCCTACAAGATCAACAAGAACCGCAAGGGGCACTATGCCTTCCTGAAGACCGACGCCCCCGCCGGCGCCGTTCAGGAAATGGAGCGCCTGATGCGCCTGCATGACGACGTCATGCGCGTTCTGACCATCAAGGTCGACGAGCATGCCGAGGGCCCCTCGGTCCAGATGCAGAAGCGCGACGAGCGCGAAGGCCGCCGCGAGCGCCGTTGATCAACGCCTGACGAAAGGACATAATACCATGGCCGCAAAACCATTTTTCCGCCGCCGCAAGGTCTGCCCGTTCTCGGGCGACAACGCGCCCAAGATCGACTACAAGGACACCCGTCTGCTGCAGCGCTACATTTCCGAGCGCGGCAAGATCGTGCCTTCGCGCATCACCGCCGTTTCGGCAAAGAAGCAGCGTGAACTGGCCCGCGCCATCAAGCGCGCTCGCTTCCTCGCCCTGCTGCCCTACGCCGTGAAGTAAGGAGAGACTGACATGCAAGTTATCCTTCTGGAACGCGTCGCGAAACTGGGTCAGATGGGCGATGTCGTCGACGTCAAGCCCGGCTACGCGCGCAACTACCTCCTGCCCCAGGGCAAGGCCCTGAGCGCATCGGAAGCCAACATCGCATCTTTCGAAGCCCAGAAAGCGCAGCTGGAAGCGCGCAACCTGGAAACCAAGAAAGAAGCTGAAGCCCTGGCCGAAAAGCTGGACGGTCAGCAGTTCATCGTGATTCGCTCGGCGTCGGACGCTGGCGCGCTGTACGGCTCGGTCACCCCGCGTGACGCCGCCGAGGCCGCTACTGCCGCTGGTTTCAGCGTCGACAAGAAGCAGGTCGCGCTGGTTGCCCCGATCAAGGAACTGGGCCTGCACACCGTTGCCGTGCGCCTGCACCCCGAGGTCGAGGTCGAAATCAAGCTGAACGTCGCCCGTTCGGAAGAAGAAGCCGAACTGCAGGCATCGGGCAAATCGATTCAGGAACTGGCCGCCGAGGAAGAGGCAGCTGCCGATTTCGAGATCGCCGAACTGTTCGACGACATCGGCTCGGCCGCATCGGACGACGAGGAAGTCGCTGCCGAGGCACCGGCCGAGGACGACGAAGCCAAAGCCTGATCGTTTATGCATGGTTTGAACAAGGCCGCGCCGTCTGGTGCGGCCTTGTTTGTTTCACACGCCAGGCGAGCGGATATCAGCGCATTCTTCGACCTGAGCTTGCAGTACGGTGTTGCAAACTTATCATGCCCGGCAAAGCTCAGGAGATCCCAATGGCCCACCCTACTCGCCGCGGTTTACTGATCTGGATGCTGACGATTCCCGTCGCGGCCTGCGCCGGCACCACGGGCGGTTCGGTCACATCGAACCAGACGTTCGATCCGCCGTTGTTCCCGAATGAGACCCCCGAATTGCGCGCCCTCATCAACAAATGGGCGGACCACTATGAATTGCCGCGAGAGCTGCTGCACAAGCTGGCAATCCGCGAAAGCACGCATCGGCCCTGGGCCGTGAACCGGCCTTACTACGGGTTGCTTCAGATCCTTCTAGCGACAGCAAGATCAATGGGTTATCAGGGTACGGCCGAAGGCCTGCTGGATCCGGGCACGAACCTCAAATACGCAGGCAAGTATCTGCGGGGTGCGTGGTTGCTTTCGGACGGAGATCAGGATCGGGCCATTTTCCTGTACGCCAAGGGGTATTACCCCGAAGCCAAGGCTCGCGGCATGCTGGTCGAAACAGGGCTACGGTCGCAATAAACTGCGGGTTTCGACTTTAGCGTCGCGATTCAAGCGTTGCCGCGGATGAACTATCGCCCGGCACGTCCGGCGAAAACATTCTACATGGCGTCGCGGATGGCGGTCAAAACGGCCTTGTGATATGTACAAATAGCTTGCACGCTGCTTTAATGACGCTACGTACACTGATATAACGACGGAGTAGGCATCTTGGGGAAGATGCCGTTGGACAGAGGTTGGACAGGTGAAACTCATAGACTTGGCCACAATAGATCATGGCGAGCGGTCAGCCTATGACATTATCAATTCTGTTTGCAATGAGCTGGGTTTCGACTACGCCTCCTATGCGACCACGCATCCTGTAAAGGGCGACGTCCAAGGCTATGCCAACTATCCAGACGAATGGAAGCTCCACTACGGATCTCAGGGGTATCATCATCTGGACCCGACGCTGTACCAAGCAGCGCTGAGCATTGCGCCGGTCGATTGGAGCCGGTTCAACCATGACGAGAAATTCAATGCCGTGTTCCGGGATGCGCACGACTTCGGGATCACTGACCGGGGACTGACCGTTCCGGTTCGGGGGCCCTATGGCGAATGCGGCATGCTGAGCGTCACCAAGGATTGCTCGGACACGGAATGGAAAAAGCTGAAGCGCCATGTCATGGGCGACTTGCAGATGGCTGCAGTGCAAGCCCACGACACGGTGATGCAATCCGGCGTTTTGGCCAAGGCGCTTTACCTACCCAGCCTCTCCAGGCGAGAGCGGGAAATCCTGCAATGGGTCGCTGAAGGTAAGTCCCAGCAGGATATCGGCGACATCCTCAGCATCTCTCACCGCACCGTCGAAGTGCACCTTCGATCGGGCCGCGAAAAGCTTGGCGCGTTGACCACGGCGCAAGCGATCGGTCGTGCCATTGGCCTGGGCTTGAATATCCAGGTTAACACTTAAGGCAGGAAATTACGGGATATCCCCAATAGTCTTGTTTCGAAAGTTAGTTAATCTCTCCTTACGGTAACAAGATTGTAGGGGGACGGAATGATCATCGTTATTGATGGACTCAACCAGCACGAGTTCAAGGACATCCTGGACGAAATGTTCAAACTGCGCGCTCGCGTATTCGGGGATCGGCTTGGTTGGGAAGTAAATATTCAAGACGGTCGTGAGCGGGATCACTTTGATGATCTGCATCCGGCCCATGTGGTCAGCCTCAACGATGAGGGCGAGGTCGTCGGGTGCATGCGCCTCTTGCAGACGACGGGTCCGCACATGTTGGCCGACGTCTTCAACTCGATCCTCGACGGTGAGCCACCGATCCGCAGCGCGCAGGTTTGGGAAGCGACGCGGTTCTGTGTCGACACCAAGAAACTTGGCCGGGGACGCGGAAAGAACTCGGTGTCCTATGTGACCAGCGAAGTCATGATCGGCTCTTTCGAGTACGCGATGGATGCGGGTGTCCGGGACGCTGTTGCCGTGATTGATCCGGTGATGAACCGTGTCCTGCAACGTTCGGGGAACGCGCCTTACGACTACGTGGGAACCGCCAAACCGATGGGCAAGGTGGTTGCGATGGCGGCATTGATGGATTGCTCCGAGGAGCGTATCGCCTCCATCCGAAACTACGCCGACATTGACCACGACGTGTTCCTGAGCGATCAGCAAGCCCGCGCCTTGTTCGACAAAAGCCGGATCACCGAGGCGCGACCGGCAAACAAGGACCACAAGCCGCTTTCCGAGCTCGAGACCTACTTTGTCGAGCAGATGGCCGCAGCCAGAACAGAGGATGAGCGGCAGGCTGTTCTGAACCTGATCGAGTGCCTGTCAGACAAATTCACCCCAGAGCAGAAGACTGCTCTCATACAGACCCCCCGTGCTTTTGCTCATGAGGCCTGACCCCCTCACCTCGTGAAAACAAAAGCCACCCACGCGGAGCCGCCCTGTTTCAGGCGGCTCCGCTTTTTCTTGAGCACAGGTCCGGCCAATTGCACCGCGGCAAAAGAAAAGGCCCCCGGGGACGGGGGCCTTTGATAAATCCGGCCGATCAGATCCGGCTGCCAGAAGTTACTCTTCTTCCAGGGCCTCGACCGCTTTCTGCAGATCGTCCTTGCTGACTTCCTTCTCGGTGACTTCGGCCAGTTCGACCACATAGTCGATGACCTTGTCCTCGAAGATCGGGGCGCGCAGCTGCTGCTGCATCTGGGCGTTCTGCTGGACGAATTCGAAGAACTGGCGCTCCTGACCGGGATACTGGCGCGCCTGGTTCATGATCGCCTGGGTCATCTCGGCGTCGGTGACCTCCACCTCGGCCTTCTGGCCCAGCTCCGCCAGCAGCAGGCCCAGACGCACGCGGCGCTCGGCCAGCTTGGTGTGCTCTTCGGTGGGCTCGATCTCTTCGTGGTCATGGCCCTGAACGTCGGGGTTTTCTTCGTGCCACAGCTGGTGCGCGATCTGCTTGGCCTCGGCCTCGACCAGCGACGGCGGCAGTTCGAACGACACCATCTTGTCCAGCTCGTCCAGCAGGGCGCGCTTCATCACCGCACGCGAGGCGCCGGCATATTCGGCTTCCAGACGCTCGGCGATCTGCTTTTTCAGCGCTTCCAGATCCTCGGCACCGAATTTCTGGGCCAGTTCGTCGTTGATCTCGGCGGCAACCGGCTCTTTCACCTCTTTCACGGTGCAGGTGAACACGGCCTCTTTGCCGGCCAGATGCTCGGCACCGTATTCCTCGGGGAAGGACACGGTCACGTCCTTGACCTCTTCGGCCTTCACGCCGACCAGCTGATCCTCGAATCCGGGGATGAAGCTGTTCGACCCCAGAACCAGCGGATAGTCTTCGGCCGAACCGCCTTCGAAAGGCTCACCATCGATCTTGCCGACAAAGTCGATGACGACCTGATCGCCCTCTTTCGCCTTCGAGCCCTTGCGGCGGGCTTTGAAGTCCTGAGCGGTTTCGGCCAGGTTCTTCAGCGCCTCTTCCACGGCGGCGTCGTCGGCCTTGACCACCAGCTTTTCCAGCTTGATCGACTTCAGATCGACCTCGGGGATTTCCGGCAGCGCCTCATAGGTCATCTCGACGTGAACGTCGTCGCCTTCTTTCCAGTCCTCGTTGGTCATCTTGACCTGGGGCTGCAGGGCGGGACGGTCGCCGCTCTCTTCGAAATGCTTGTTCATGGCGCCGTCGATGGTCTCTTGCATGGCTTCGCCAAGCAGACGCTGGCCGAACTGCTTTTTCAGCAGCGCCATCGGCACCTTGCCCTTGCGGAAACCTTTCATCTCGATTTCCGGCTGGGCTTCGATCAGTTTCTCATTGACCTTCTCGTCCAGCTCGGCGGCGGTGACAACGATGTTGTAGCCGCGTTTCAGACCTTCGTTCAGCGTCTCGGTAACCTGCATTCTGGTAGTCCCCATAGGATTCGGGGCGCGCAAAACGGGCGCGCCGGGCAAATTTGACGCCTTCTATTTGCCCAGCCGCCGAAGGGCAAGGGGCAAGGTGCCCGTTCAGCCCGGATTTGCCATCCCGCCCCACAAAAAAACGCCCCGGACGTGTCCGGGGCGCATGGTTTGGCAGATGCGCGCGATCAGAACTTCCAGCGCGCGCCCAGAACCCAGGCTTCGTTCTTGTCGAACGAGGTGCCGTCGTCGAAATCGTGGTTGCGGTATTTCAGGTAGGCATCGGTGTTGATGCTGTCGATCCGCTGGACAACGGCGATGCCCCAGGATTCGGTGCTGGAGCCATCGGTGTCGAAGTCCGAACCATCATAATAGTCGATGCCGACGCCCGTCTTGCCCCAAGACACCCAGTCGCCTTCATAGGCGATCTTGGTGTACCAGAAGCTCGGGTCGCTCTGGCCTGCGACGTTGTCACGGGTGCCCGCCGCAGCGGTAAAGCTGAAACCGCTGGGCAACAGCACCGAGGCCGACCCCACGGTATCGTTGCGCTCGCCCGACCCATTGTCGAAGTCGCGCACGGCATAGGCGACGCTGGCCGCGAACTCGACACCACCGGCGAAGGTGTTGTTGTAGTTCACCGCCACGTCGTAATAGTCGTCGTCATCGCTGGTGGTCAGGACGTTCTGACCATAGGCGAAGCTGGCCGAGAACCCGCTGAAATCAGGCGTGTCATACCGCACGCGGCCACGGCGCGCGCCGTCAAAGTTGCTGGTGGTATCGCCCACGGTAATGCCACTCAGGGCCCCGTTGGTTCCGCGATAGAAAAAGCTCGAGTTTTCGTCGGCCGTATAGGAATACAGCGCCGTCCCCACATAGGACAGGTCGGTTTCCGCCGCCCCGTCCGAGGCCATGCTGCCCTGACCGGCCGAGAATTTACCCCAATTGCCTTTCAGACCGAAATCGACATGGCGGATGTCTTCACGGGTCCAGCCGCTGAAATCGGTGCCGTTCTGGTTCCATTCGGAAGAATTCGGCAGGCCCAGCGCGGCCTCGAAGCGGAAGGTGAACTCATTCTGACCGAAGGGTTGCATCAAGCTCAGGCCGACGCGGCTGTTGGACAGGTCGTTGTCCAGCAGGCGGGTATCGCTCTCCTGCCCGTCATCCACCGAGATGATCGCCGGGTTCAACTGCCCGTACAGCAGAACATATCCGCCCGAGTTGTTTTCGTATTTCATTTCAGCCGCGGCGGGGATCGCCGTGGTGGCCGCCAGCAGCGCTGCGGCCGAAGGGAGTCTGAGATTGAATGTCATTTTGGTCACCGTGAAAGGTTTGCGTTTCAGGTACTGCTCAGATGTTCAGTCGAACCGTCCATTTCCAGAGGTCCCAGTTCGCCACCGTCAACTATTGCAAACATACCACATGCAGGACAGCTGCGGCAGTAAGATTATTAATTATATCAACAAGATACATGAGTCATTTCCACGGGCGAACGATGCCCGCAAATGAATTCTGCCATCAAGCCATGCATATGGCAAACAGTGGTTATGCACCTGCGCAGGCTTGACGGCAGAAATTCACCGGAAATCCGGTGATTTGCACTGGAAACATCACCCAAGGTTCATACTTCAAGCAGTTTGAGCACCGCCGGCAGCTGCTCGGGCAGATCCTCGGCGATCAGGCCCGGCCCGAAAGTGCGGGCGCACTCGACATGCAGCCAAGCGGCCAGCTCGGCCGCCGTCGGCGCGGACAGCCCGCGCGCCATAAGCCCTGTGATGAACCCCGACAATACATCCCCGGCCCCGGCCGTCGCCAGCCAGGGAACGGCGCGGCCATGATGGGCCGCGTTCACGGAACATTGGCCACCCGGCGCAGCGATGACCGTATCCGCGCCCTTGAACAGAACCGTACAGCCTGCACGTTCTGCGGCCGCGCGTGTGGCATCGACCTTGGAGTAGGCCGGGCCATTGGTCGGGGTCTCGGCCAATCTAGACGCGATATCCGGGAACAGCCGCGCGAATTCCCCGCCATGCGGGGTCAGAACGCAGCCCTCATGCAGAAGGTTGAACAATTCACCTGGACCATCCGAAAAAGCGGTCAGAGCGTCTGCGTCCAGCACGGTGGGCCGAGGTTTCGCGCCACCCTGCCCCAGAACCGCCGGAACCAACTCTTTCGCGCGATCAACCCCCAGCCCGGGCCCGAGGCAAAGGGCATTCAGCCGATCATCCGCCAAGGCCGCAACCAGACCGTCCACCCCATCGATTCGCCGAAGCATCAGTGCCGTGATCTGGCTGGCCACCTCCATCTGTGCAGATGGCGGTACGCCCAACGTCACCAACCCGGCGCCGATCCTCAAAGCCCCGCGCGCAGCCAGCCGCGCTGCCCCCGTCTTGCCGGATCCACCGGTCAGGACCAAGGCATGACCATGCGCATATTTGTGCCCGGCACCGGCCTTGGACAGCAGATGCGGCAGCACCCGGCAGTCCCGCGCGATCGGGGTCTTGCTGTTGTACAGCGCGCCGCCTTCGCGGTGCCGGACCCCCAGCAGCTTGACCACCACCCTACCCGAGACGGCCGCCGCTTCGGCCAGCCGATGCCCCAGCCGAGGGCGTTCGAAGGTCACCGTCAGGTCGGCGCCCGGATTGGCCTGCACTTCGAACAACGGGCGGCCGCTGTCTGCGCAATAGCCCGACGGCATGTCCACCGCGACCACCCGAATCCCAGAGGACCACTGGCGCATCACTCCCAGCATCCCCAGCGCCTGCGTGACCGCGGAATCCAGCCTGCGTGACAACCCCGTTCCGAACAGGGCATCCACCGCCACCGAAGGACGTTCCGGCGGCGTGCCAGAGAAGGTCTCGATGGCCTGAACGGTCCCGCCCAGCGCCGTCCACCTGTTAAAATTCGCCTTGGCATCCGGCGGCAGTTTTCGGGGGTCGCCGTAAAGATAGACACCGACCTCCCACCCCCACTCCCGCATCAGACGCGCCACCACGAACCCGTCGCCGCCATTATTCCCCGGGCCGCACAGGACAACCGCACGCTGGGGTTCTTTGGCAAGATCGGGCCATTCTTCCAAAATCGCCTCGAGAATGCCGCGCCCAGCCCTCTCCATCAGCTCCAGACCGGTGGCCTGGCCAGACTCGATTGCCTCCTGCTCGATCGCCCGCATCTGCGCCGCCGTCAGCAATTGCGCCATGTCATGCCTCCCGTCGATTCAGTTTCGTCCATTTTTTGTGCAAGTCGCCCAATTTTTGAACTGCTCTTCGGTTTGCACCGCCCGGCTGGCCCGCAAACCCGCATTCGGATTGCCCGATGATCTTAGACGTGCTGAGTGCGGTTCTGACAACCATGGAGGTGAGCCGGAATGAAAAAGATCGAAGCGATCATCAAGCCGTTCAAGCTGGATGAAGTGAAAGAGGCGCTCCAGGACGTCGGCGTACAGGGTCTCAGTGTCATCGAGGTCAAGGGGTTCGGTCGTCAGAAAGGGCATACCGAACTGTACCGCGGCGCCGAATATGTCGTCGACTTTCTGCCCAAGGTGAAGGTCGAGGTCGTACTGGAAGACGACCAGGTCGATGCCGCCATCGAAGCCATCGTCGCGGCCGCCAAGACCGACAAGATCGGTGACGGCAAGATCTTCGTCTCGCCGGTCGAACAAGCCATTCGCATCCGCACCGGCGAGACCGGCCCGGACGCGCTGTAATCGCAATTCTGCATATCTAGAGGAACAGGATAATGAGCAAGGACGCAGTTCTTCAGTTGATCAAGGAAGAGGGTGCCGAATATGTCGACATTCGCTTCACCGACCCGCGCGGCAAGCTGCAGCACGTGACCGTGATGGCCGATCAGGTCGATGAGGACTTCCTGGAGGAAGGCTTCATGTTCGACGGATCGTCGATCGCCGGCTGGAAGTCGATCGAAGCATCGGACATGAAACTGATGCCCGACACCGAAAGCGCCTATGTCGATCCGTTCTACGCGGAAAAAACCATCTGCATCCACTGCTCGGTGGTCGAGCCCGACACCGGCGAACCCTACGAGCGCGACCCGCGCGGCACCGCACAGAAGGCAGAAGCCTACCTGAAATCCTCGGGCATCGGCGACGTCGCCTACATGGGCCCCGAGGCCGAGTTCTTCCTATTTGACGATGTCCGTTTCTCGAACAGCATCAACAAGGTATCCTACGAAGTTGATGCAACCGACGCGTCGTGGAACACCGACACCGAATACGAGATGGGCAACATGGGCCATCGTCCGGGCGTCAAGGGCGGCTACTTCCCGGTGAACCCGATCGACGAGGCGCAGGATCTGCGTTCGGAAATGCTGTCGACCATGAAGCGTCTGGGCATGAAGGTGGACAAGCACCACCACGAAGTCGCCTCGTGCCAGCACGAGCTGGGCCTGATCTTCGACAGCCTCACCAAGCAGGCGGACGAGCTGCAGAAATACAAGTACGTCATCCACAACGTCGCGCACGCCTACGGCAAGTCGGCCACCTTCATGCCCAAGCCGATCGCAGGCGACAACGGCACCGGAATGCACGTGAACATGTCGATCTGGAAAGACGGCAAGCCGCTGTTTGCCGGCGACAAGTATGCCGACCTGTCGGACGAGGCCCTGTGGTTCATCGGCGGCATCCTCAAGCACGCCAAGACCCTGAATGCCTTCACCAACCCGTCGACCAACAGCTACAAGCGTCTGATTCCGGGCTTCGAGGCCCCCGTTCTGCGCGCCTATTCGGCCCGCAACCGTTCGGGTTGTGTCCGTATTCCGTGGACTGAATCGCCGAAAGCCAAGCGCGTCGAGGCCCGCTTCCCCGACCCGTCGGCAAACCCCTACCTGGCATTTGCCGCCCTGCTGATGGCCGGTCTGGACGGCATCAAGAACAAGATCGATCCGGGCGAAGCCATGGACAAAAACCTGTACGACCTGCCTGCCGAAGAACTGGCCGGTATCCCGACCGTCTGTGGCTCGCTGCGCGAAGCGCTGGAATGCCTGGCGGCCGATCACGACTTCCTGCTGCAGGGCGACGTGTTCACAAAGGATCAGATCGACGGCTACATAGCACTGAAGATGGAAGAGGTCGAAACCTACGAACACACCCCGCACCCGGTCGAGTACGGCATGTACTACAGCTGCTGATCACGGGTTGATGAAACCATCCCAAGGGCGCCCAGACGGGCGCCCTTTTTTTCGGTTCTAAGCCGCTACTGTTCACAAAACCCTTTTTGCCACGACCGCCAGGCCCTAGCCTGAGGGTCAATGAAATACTCAAACGGACCAGTTTCATGTTGCGCATTGCCATTCTTGTTTCAGCCCTTTCCGGACTTCCCGCGCTTGCACAGGCGGCCCCTTGTGGCAACGACGGCAGCGGGTTCGAGGCATGGAAGACGGATTTTGCAAAACAGGCCCGCAAGGCCGGGGTGAGTAAACGGGGCCTGCAGGCACTGGCACAGACCCGCTATGCGACCGGCACGATCGCCGCTGATCGCAATCAGAAAAGCTTCAAATACACGTTGGAAAAATTCATGCGTTTGCGCGGAGCCGACACGATCGTGGCCCAGGGCCGCAAACGCAAGGCCCGCAACCCGCAATTCTATGCCGCGCTCGAACGTCAATACGGCGTGCCGGCCGGAATCCTGATCGCCATTCACGGCATGGAAACCGGGTTCGGAAGCTTCATGGGGGACAGCCAGGTTGTTTCCGCAATCACAACGCTCGCCTACGATTGTCGCCGATCTGAGTTCTTCGTTCCCCACGCCATCGGTGCCCTGAAACTGGTCGATCAGGGCAGCATCACCATGGCAACAAAAGGGGCAAAACATGGCGAACTGGGCCATACGCAATTCCTGCCCGGAAACGCTCTGCGATACGGCGTGGATGCCACCGGCGATGGCCGCGTGGATTTCTACAACATGACCGACGCCCTCGCCTCGACAGCGAATTTCCTCCGCAAGAAAGGGTGGAAACCCGGTCGCGGCTATCAACCGGGCGAGCCGAATTTCGCGGTGATCCAGCAGTGGAACGCGGCCAGCGTCTATCAGCAGGCCATCGCGATCATGGCCGCACGAATCGATGGTTGAGGCCGCCGCGTGCCAGCGTCGGCTGCCCCCAACTTTCGCCACAATGCTGCCACAGTCCTTAAGGCTTGCGCTTAATTTCTTGGTTTCCAAAGTGTAATCAATCCCCGGAAAAACGCATCTTTTTCCAGAATGGTCAAATTTCGACCTCGTTTGGCCGCTAAAATGGCTTAAACCAGAAGGTATGGAAAAGGACGATCCCGTGACCGCGACCCGAACATATCATGGCGGCCTTCAGTTTGACGGCGACACCGAAGGCGCAGTCGAACGTTTCGGCAATATCGTCGCTGCAACCCTAAATGATTATGGCCACCTGGTCGAGCGCAAGGCGCTGTTGAACCCGACTGAGGCGTCGATCGTTTCCAACCAATACCTGATCCGGCTGAAAATCGAGTGCGAGGCGTCCGAACCGGGCGATCGCTTCATGCGCCTTGACCAGTCTGCGGGCCTCCGGACGCTGACGCAGACGGCTGCATCGCGGCCACGCAACCGTTTGTCTATTTCCGTGGCTCCCGTCTCGGATCTGCTGGATGACAAAGAAATTTCCGAACTTATGCTGGTGGTCATGCTGTACCGGATGGTCGACATCTGCTCGACCCAGCGGGTGGAATGGCTATCCCCCCACACGGTTCTGACGGTCGAACAGTTCATGAGCGCCTTTGACTCATTGAAACCGCTTCGGGCGCGCGACCGACGCGCGGCCTTTGAGGCGGTCAGCGGTCCGTTTGCCGGGTTGCAGGTCGTCGAGGATGAAGAGGTCTCGCCCGTCGCGCCGACGACCGCTTCGAACGTGGGTCGTCCGATACAATTGACGGACGACCAGTTGTTGAGCATCGCTTTCCGATCGGAATCTGAACAAGCCCCATCCGATGGGCAGGTTTCATCCGAAGAGTCTGGCGCAGATGCGCAAGCCGATCGGCCCAGCGATGCGCTGCGTCTGGCAAGCTGGGTGCTGACCGGCGCCGTTGCCACGATCTCGGCGCCGATTGCCTTGTCCTTGACGGCGGTGAACCTGATCCGCGGAGAGGATTTCCGCCTGAACACGCAAGTCCTCGCCTACACCGTTGCAATCGTTTCGCTCAGTTCCAGCGGTGCGTTTGCCGGAGCGGCCAGCGCGCTCGGACTGTAACCGGATTACCAGAAGACCCTCCTTGGAGGCCCCGCCATCAGGCGGGGTTTTCCATTTCTGGTAGGTGCTCGACCGGCACGACATAGGTGTGGATCGAGAACACCACGGCCCGTGTCTCGGGCAACCGCAAAAGCGTTTGCCGCTCGCTGCGCAGATACCGGGTGGTACCACGGTCACGGATCTCGCGCGGGGCGCTGGCGCTGCGGGGCTGGTGCAGTTCGGGGTCGTCATACCACAGCGCGTTGAACCGCCACAAAGGCCGGCCGACCTGAATCCCGTCGAACAGGCGTTGTACCCGGCGCGCGATGTTGGGATCATAGCTGTCGACCGGCGCGTGAATGGCGATCAGCGGTCGCATGAATTTCTCAGCCAGGCGCCAACTGGCAGGAAAGCACAGGATGGCCCCGGTCAGCACATGCTCGTCGCCCCGTTTTTGCAGGATGCAGAAATCCTCCTGCGCCAGCAGGCAGAGCGTATCCAGCGGGTTGTCGCGGTCAATCGGAACGGCCACGCCATCCGGGCGCTGCGCGGTGTCGGTCGCCTCGGGATAGGCCTGCGCCAAGACCAGATCCAGCAGTTCGACGGCGGCCGGGTGCGCCTGCGCGTCCAGCGCCAGAACGTCGTCCCGGCGGGTTTCCAGCAGGTGCTGGCGGTGGCGCATCTGCGCGGCGAAGGCATCATCGCGATGCAGCCAGTCGTCCATCGTGGTCGGCGCGATCCCCGGCAGCGGTCGCTGTTGGGTCGGATCGTAGGGCAGAGTCTTTTGCAGAATGGCAGTCATGACTTTGGGTTAGCACCCCAAACAGACCTTGTCGGTCAAAAAGCGACTGGCAAATCGTCGCAATTCACCCAGACGGGGCCGCCCTGCCCGGTCAGGCTGAACCGGCATGCAGGGAGGCGCGCCGTGAACCACCACTACCGAGACACCCGCAAGATCGACCCAAGCCGTGGCGCGACGCTGGGCGACGGCACGCCGAACGACAATGACCGGATCGAGATCGGCCCCACACAACTTGCATTCAGCGAATGGGCCGCAGCCGGGTTGCAACTGCCCAACCTGGACCGGATGCGCGAATATCGCTGGAAACGGCTGACCCAGGCGATCGTCGACCGGGGCTATGGCGGGCTGCTGATGTTCGACCCGCTCAACATCCGCTATGCGACCGACAGCACCAACATGCAGCTTTGGAACACCCACAACCCGTTCCGGGCCGTGCTGCTGTGCGCCGATGGCTACATGGTGATCTGGGACTACAAGAACTCGCCCTTCCTGTCGAAATTCAACCCGCTGGTGCGGGAACAGCGCTCGGGCGCGGACCTGTTTTATTTCGACCGGGGCGACAAGGTGGACGTACAGGCGGACGTGTTCGCCAACGAGGTGCGCGTGCTGATGCAGGACCACGCCCCTGGCCACACCCGGCTGGCGGTGGACAAGATCATGCTGCACGGCCTCCGCGCGCTCGAGGCGCAGGGTTTCGAGATCATGGAGGGCGAAGAGGTCACCGAAAAGACCCGCGCCATCAAGGGCCCTGACGAGATCTTGGCCATGCGCTGCGCCAGCCACGCCTGCGAAACCGCCGTGGCCGAGATGGAGAAGTTCGCCCGCGCCCATGTCGGAGACGGCAAGACCTCCGAGGATGACATCTGGGCCGTTCTGCATGCCGAGAACATCAAGCGCGGCGGCGAGTGGATCGAAACCCGTCTGCTGGCCTCGGGGCCGCGCACCAACCCGTGGTTTCAGGAATGCGGGCCGCGGATTACTCAGAAGAACGAAATCATCGCCTTTGATACCGATCTGATCGGCAGCTACGGCATTTGCGTCGACATCTCGCGCACCTGGTGGATCGGGGATCAAAAGCCGCGCCCCGACATGGTCTATGCCATGCAGCACGCGCATGAGCACATCATGACCAACATGGAGATGCTGAAGCCCGGCGTGATGATCCCCGACCTGACCGCCAACTGCCACAGGCTGGACGACAAGTTCCAGGCGCAGAAATACGGCTGCCTGATGCATGGCGTGGGCCTGTGTGATGAATGGCCGTTGGTGGCCTATCCCGACAAGGCAGTGCCAGGCTCATATGATTATCCGCTGGAACCCGGTATGGTGCTGTGCGTCGAGGCCGCCGTGGGCGAAGTCGGCGGTGATTTCTCGATCAAGCTGGAAGATCAGGTTCTGATCACCGAAGACGGCTATGAGAACCTGACCACTTATCCGTTCGATGCGGCTCTCATGGGGCTGGCATAGGCCTCACTCCGCCCAGTGAGAGCGGCGCACATTGCCGTGCCAGTCCTCGGGTGCGGGCTGCTCGATGCCGGTCGGCGCAGAGTCTAATGGCCAGGTCTGGCCATCGGCAAATCCCAGTGCAGCAGCCAGCAACAGCCCCGGTAAAAGCCCGGGATGATTGGGGTGACGGCAATTGATCGGTTCAGCATGTATCATCGCAGAAATCCGGTTTCATTGTTCGACGAACCATGAACATGGGGACAGCCGAAAAATTTCACAAAACGAATATTAGACCGAACTTACATCACAATACCTGAACACTCGCCTTCCCGAGACAAACAAGCCGCAGCACCTTGACGATTCGACGTCCCCCCTCACCTTGGCGTGACGCGCCTGACACAGGGGTTGAGCCGCCCGCGTCCACCCCCCAGTATTGCCGGAACCCGACCAACGGAAGGAGCACCCATGCCCACCGAACGCATCACCTTTGCCGGACATGACGGCAACCAACTGGCCGCAAGGCTGGATCTGCCCGATGGGCCGGTGCTGGCAACGGCGCTGTTTGCCCATTGCTTCACCTGCTCCAAAGACATCCCCGCCGCCCGGCGCATCAGCGCGCGGCTGGCGGCGATGGGCTTTGCAGTGCTGCGGTTCGATTTCACCGGCCTTGGCCATTCCGAGGGCGAATTCGCCAACACGACCTTCTCTACCAACGTGCAGGATCTGGTCGCGGCGGCACAGTATCTGGCCGGGCGGAACATGGCCCCCGATCTGCTGATTGGTCATTCGCTGGGTGGGGCGGCGGTGTTGCGGGCGCGGGCCGGGATCCCCTCGGCCAAGGCGGTGGTCACCATCGGCGCTCCGGCCGACCCCGGCCATGTGGTCCACCACTTCGAAGGCGCACGCGCGCGGATCGAACAGGATGGCAGTGCCGAGGTGCTGCTGGGCGGGCGACCGATCCGCATCGGGCGGGACTTCGTGCGCGACATTTCGGAATCGGCGCTGATCCCGGCAATCGAGCACCTGAAGGCCGCGCTGCTGATCCTGCATGCCCCGCGAGATGAAACCGTGAGCATCGACAACGCCAGCACGATCTTTCTGGCCGCCAAGCACCCCAAAAGCTTTGTCACGCTGGACGATGCCGACCACCTGATCACCCGCCCCAGGGACGCGGACTATGCCGCCGACGTGATCGCGGCCTGGGTATCGCGCTATGTGCCGCTGTCGCCACCCGCCCCGCCGCCGGGCGCCCCCGAAGGCGTGGTGCGCGTGACCGAGGTGGACCCGAACGGCTTCCTGCAGGACATCCAGTCAGGCCCGAACCACCATGCCGTCGCGGATGAACCGGTTTCCTACGGCGGGACCGATCGCGGCATGTCACCCTATGGGTTCGTTTCCGCTGGCCTTGGCGCTTGCACCTCGATGACGATCCGCATGTACGCTCGGCGCAAACAATGGCCGCTGACAGGGATCAGCGTGGATGTCTGTCACAACAAGGTGCACGCGCAGGACGCGGGGTTGGCGGGGGATGAAAAGGTGGACCAGTTCCGCCGCAAGATCCGCCTGGACGGGCCTCTGGATGAGGCCCAGCAGGCCAAGCTCCTTGAAATCGCCGACAAATGCCCGGTGCATCGCACGCTCGAGAACTCGGCCCATATCACGACCGAACTACTGCCGGCGCAGGACCCGGTCGCGACGGCCTGACCCGGCCCGAGGCCGCGGTAGGGCGCAGACAGACCGAAGAATGGCGGGCGGGCCGCCAGAACGGCGCTTGTGCAGGGGCAAACCGTCTCAGCAGGTCCTTCGCGGCTTGCCGGATGTGCCGGACAAGGCTATGACCCCCGCCGACACCCATTGCCAATCACGAAGGTGCTGCCGCCCATGATCCCTCGCTATTCCCGCCCCGAAATGGTCGCCGTCTGGTCGCCCGAGACCAAGTTTCGCATCTGGTACGAGATCGAGGCCCATGCCTGCGACGCGATGGCCGATCTGGGCGTCATCCCGCGCGAAAACGCCGAGGCCGTCTGGAAGGCCAAGGACGTGGAATTCGACGTGGCCCGCATCGACGAGATCGAGGCCGTCACCAAGCACGATGTCATTGCCTTTCTGACCCATCTGGCCGAACATATCGGCAGCGAAGAAGCCCGTTTCGTCCACCAGGGCATGACCAGCTCGGACGTGCTGGATACCTGCTTCAATGTGCAGCTGACCCGCGCCGCCGACATCCTGATCGCCGATCTCGAAGGCCTGCTGGCCGCTCTCAAGCGCCGCGCCTACGAGCACAAGGACACCGTCCGCATCGGCCGCAGCCACGGCATTCATGCCGAGCCCACCACCATGGGCCTGACCTTCGCGCGTTTCTATGCCGAGATGGACCGCAACTTGTCACGGATGCGCGACGCGCGCGCCGAGATCGCCACCGGCGCCATCAGCGGTGCGGTCGGCACCTTCGCCAATATCGACCCGCGCGTCGAAGAGCATGTCTGCGAAAAGCTGGGCCTGGTGCCCGAGCCGATCAGCACGCAGGTCATCCCGCGCGACCGCCACGCGGCCTTCTTTGCCACGCTGGGCGTGATCGCCAGCAGCATCGAGAACATCGCCATCGAAATCCGCCACATGCAGCGCACCGAGGTTCTGGAGGCCGAGGAGTTCTTCTCGAAAGGGCAAAAAGGCTCGTCGGCGATGCCGCACAAGCGCAACCCGGTTCTGACTGAAAACCTGACCGGCCTGGCCCGGCTGGTGCGCATGACCGTGATCCCGGCGATGGAAAACGTGGCCCTGTGGCACGAGCGCGACATCAGCCACAGCTCGGTCGAGCGCAACATCGGCCCCGACGCAACCGTAACGCTGGACTTCGCCCTGCACCGCCTGACCGGGGTGATCGACAAGCTGGTGGTGTATCCGGACAACATGCTGGCCAACATGAACAAGTTCCGCGGTCTGGTCATGAGCCAGCGCGTGCTGCTGGCCCTGACCCAGGCCGGCGTCAGCCGCGAAGACGCCTATCGCCTGGTGCAGCGCAACGCGATGAAGGTCTGGGAAGAAGGCAAGGACTTCAAGACCGAGCTGCTGGCCGACCCGGACGTGACGGCAGTGCTGAGCAAGGAAGAGATCGAAGAGAAATTCGACCTTGGCTATCACACCAAGCATGTCGACACGATCTTCGAGCGGGTGTTCGGCGAGTAAACCTCGACGCTTGAACGGCTTTTTCGGGGCCCGGGTCGCACAGCGCGATCCGGGCCCCTGTCTTTTGCGATAACCTCCGAAATCGGCTATGCTGAGCAGGCAACTTCCGTTCAAGGAGAGACCACCATGATCCGCACGACCCTCTGTGCATTGGCCCTTGCCCTGTCCGCCTCGTCCGCATTCGCCTGCCAAGGCCACAGCAAGCAGACGCAATCCTGTGCGCCCGGCACGGCTTGGGATGCCGCATCGGAAAGCTGCGTGAAAAACGCCAGCAGCTGAGCATCTGACCCAGTTGTGAACTGATCCGGGCGATTTCCTGTTAGCTTTTCCTCGGAACGCGCTATGGTTTGCCCAAGCGAATTTCGAGATGGAGTTTGACATGCGCTTTTTGTTGGCCTCAGCGATTGCCCTGCAAAGTTTTGCCTTTGCCCCCGCGGTCAGTGCCGCGGGCGGGGACAGCAGCCCCCCGAAACCGACGAACACCACCAAAAAATGCCTGTTCGGCCGAGTCTATGACGAGGCCGCCGGCCGCTGCGTCAAGCCCAACAAGACCAATTTCACCGACGACCAGCTGTATCAGGCCGTGCGCGAGATGGCCTATGCCGGCCAGTACGAAAACGCCCAATCCGTGCTGCGCGTCATGGATCAGGACGATGACCGCGTCCTGACCTATTGGGGCTTCACCTACCGCAAGATGGGCAAGGTCGATCTGGCCAACGCCTATTACCAGCGCGCGATCGCAGCAAACCCCGACAACATCCTGGCACGCAGCTACATGGGTCAGGGCTTCGTGGCCGAGGGCAAGACCGATCTGGCCGTCGCCCAATGGCGCGAGATCAAGGCCCGTGGCGGTGAGGGCCGCTGGGCCGAGGCCTCTTTGCGCGACGCGATCCGCTCGGGGCTGACCTACAACTATTAGAGTTCAGGCTTTCTTTACCCGACTCTCGATATTCTGCCTGCGCAACGGATTTGACGACGCAGGCAGATGCAAGACTCAAACGCTTTGGTACAGACGGCCCCGGGCGCCGCGCCTCCGGTGGCCGAACAACAGGACGACGCGCCGCGCGTGGTTCCCCGTCACCTGACACCCGGACAAAAGGCCGCGATCATCGTGCGCCTGCTTTTGAACGAGGGCGCGGATTTCCCGCTCGAAGAATTGCCGGATGAGCTGCAAGAACGATTGACCGTGCAGCTGGGGCAGATGGGACTGGTCGATCGGGTGACGCTGGCGGCGGTAGCCCAGGAATTCGCTGATGCGCTCGACAGTGTCGGCCTGGCGTTTCCGCACGGGCTGGCGGGTGCGCTCGACGCGGTGAACGGCAAGATCGCCCCCACAACGGCCGCTCGGTTGCGCAAGGTGGCGGGCATGCGCCAGGTGGGCGACCCGTGGCAACGGCTGCGCGATGTCCCGGTCGAGGATCTGGCCCGCATGGCTCAGGCCGAAAGCACCGAGGTGGCGGCGGTCATGCTGTCCAAGCTGGATACGGCAAAGGCCGCGAAACTGCTGGGGCATCTTCCCGGTCCGGTGGCTCGCCGGATCACCTATGCGATCTCGAAAACCACCAATGTCTCGCCCGAGGCGGTCGAACGCATCGGCTGGTCGCTGGTCGCGCAACTGGATGAACGCCCGACCCCGGCCTTCAAGGACGACCCCGGCGCGCGGGTGGGCGCGATCCTGAACCAATCGGCCCCGTCAACCCGGGACGAATTGCTGAGCGCCCTCGAAGAAGAAGACAAAAGCTTTGCGCAAGCGGTGCGCCGCTCGATCTTCACCTTTGCCCACATCGCCAAGCGCATCGCGCCGCGGGATGTTCCGGCAATCCTGCGCGGGATCGAGCAGCCCGTTCTTGTCACCGCGCTGGCCGGGGCAAACAGCGAAGAAGACAAGGCCTCGGCCGAGTTCCTGCTTTCCAACATGTCGTCGCGCATGGCCGACAACCTGCGCGAAGAAATCGCCGAGCGTGGCAAGGTCAAGCAAGCCGACGCCGAAGAAGCCATGACCCAGGTCGTGGGCGCCATCCGCGCGCTGGTCGATGACGGCACGATCACATTGATCGAAGAGGAGGCCGAGGGCGGGGATTGATCCCCTGCCCGGCCGCCCGCCATACGGTGCTTGTGGTCGCCCGGCGCCCTCTGTATGTCTGGCCTCGCAAATCACATAACCCGTCGAGACCCTCGCATGCCCGCCGAAAAGTCGGAACTGAGCCGCGTTCAGCTTGCCAAATACTATGTTGCCAACCTTTTCCTGAAGGGCGTGATCGGCACCATGCGCCTGCTGCCGTATGAGCGCCGGATCGCGGCGATGGGTGCGGTCGCGCGGGCACTGTCGCCGCTGGTGGGGTTCACCAAGCGCGTGCGCAGCAACCTGAGACTGGCCTGCCCCGAACTGCCCGAAAGCGAGGTCAAACGCATCTGCCGCGCTGTACCAGACAATGCCGGCCGCGCGATCATGGAGCATTTCTCGCCCGAGGATTTCACCGAGCGGCAGAAGACAGCGATCGTCACCGGGCCCGGCGTAGCCGCCTTTGATCAGGCCGTTGCCGAGGGGCGCCCGGTGATGATGATCACGGCTCATTTCGGCCACTACCTGGCCGCGCGGATTGCGCTTCAGACGCGCTGCGGCAAGCCGATCGGTTGCCTGTACCGGCGTATGGCCAACCCCTATTTCAACGAAATGTATGTCGAGGCCTTCCACAAGACCGGCAAGCCCATGTTCGAACAGGGGCGCCGGGGCATGGTGGAATTGGTCCGATCGCTGAAAAAAGGCGGCATCATCGCCATCGTGTCCGACCTGCACGCCCATGGCGGCGAAGAGCTGACGTTTTTCGGAAAACCGGCGGTGACCTCGGTTCTGAATGCCGAGCTGGCAATGAAATACGATGCAGTGCTGATCCCCTGCTATGCGGTGCGCCAACCCAATGGCATCGATTTCGAGATCGTTCTTCATGACCCGGTGCCGCATTCCGACCCCAAGACCATGACCCAGTTCATCAACGATGATCTGGAAGGCATGGTGCGCCAGCACATGGGTCAGTGGTTCTGGATCCACCGGCGCTGGAAGGTCTGGAACGGCCTGGGCGTGCAGCCCGAGGACATTCCCTGAGCCTTCAGTCCACCCGCACGGCCGCGATGATCGGCCCGTGTCCGGCCTGTTGTACCAGGGCCACTGCAGGCAGGTCGGAGTTCAGCGATACCTGAAACTCCTGCGGCCCGGCCCCATCCCATTGCCCGCCGACATGCCAGGCGCTGACCACGTTGGCGTAGTCGAGCTCACGCCCGGCCAGCTCGCCCCGGCGGATCGAGGCGTGACGCAATGGCGTGAACTGCACGACTCGGATGTCATAGACGGCGCCCGTTGGCAGATCGAGCGGGGCAACCTGGACCGAAACGGTGTCACCGCTGCGCGTGGCCGATACCTGCGCCACCGGCGCTGCCTCGAGATGGGCGGCGATCAGCTGCTCCAGCCGACCGCGCTTTGCCCCAACCACATCCTGCTGGCCGTTGACCACCATCTGCGGCGTATAGATCACATCGCGTCCGCCCTGACGGGCATAGATGCGCTGGCGCGTGGTGTGGAACGGGTCGGCGTATTCGTCCTTCCACCCGATATAGTCCCAATAGTCTACGTGCAGGGCCAGGCCGATCACGTCATCACGCTTGGCCAGATCGTGCATGATCGCATCGGCCGGCGGGCACGAGGAACAGCCCTGCGAGGTGAAAAGCTCGACCACCACCGGGCCGTCGGCCGCGGCCGGGACGGCGAAAAAAAGGGACAGAATGGCGGCGTTCAGGCAATGTCTTGGCATGGTAGGCTCGGGGCTCGTGGTTCACGGGAACCGGTTTACAGCCCCGCCGCATCAACGGCCAATCAAGGTTTCTTGAGACCGGTTTCGGCGGCAATCCGCAAAAATGTGTGCAATGGTATACAAAAATTGCCGCACCTGCCGTGTTGGACCTTGAACCGCAGGCCTTGGTGATGCAGATACCGCTCAGCGAATCCCAATTCCACGTCATTTGAGAGGGAGGCCACAGATGCCCATCAAAGTCGGACAGGATACCGCCAAGACACGCCGCAGCCTGAGCGTGAATGGCAAGTCCATCTCGTATTACTCGATCCCCGCCGCGCAAGAGGCCGGCCTGGGCGATTTTTCCAAGCTTCCCGCCGCGCTGAAAGTGGTGCTGGAAAACATGCTGCGGTTCGAGGACGGCGGTTTTTCGGTTTCCGTCGATGACATCAAGGCCTTTGCCGAATGGGGTGCCAACAACGGTAAAAACCCGCGCGAGATCGCTTACCGCCCGGCCCGCGTGCTGATGCAGGACTTCACCGGCGTTCCGGCCGTGGTGGACCTGGCTGCGATGCGCGACGGCATCAAGGCGCTGGGGGGCGATCCGCAGAAGATCAACCCGCTGAACCCGGTCGACCTGGTCATCGACCACTCGGTCATGATCGACGAATTCGGCAACCCGCGCGCCTTCCAGATGAACGTGGACCGCGAATACGAACGCAACATGGAACGCTATCAGTTCCTGAAATGGGGTCAGAAGGCGTTCAACAACTTCCGCGTGGTGCCGCCGGGCACCGGCATCTGCCACCAGGTGAACCTGGAATATCTGGCCCAGACCGTCTGGACCGACACCGACCAGAACGGTGAAGAGGTCGCCTATCCCGACACGCTGGTCGGCACCGACAGCCACACCACAATGGTCAACGGCATGGCCGTTCTGGGCTGGGGCGTCGGCGGGATCGAGGCCGAGGCCGCGATGCTGGGTCAGCCGATCTCGATGCTGATCCCCGAGGTCGTCGGTTTTGAACTGACCGGCGAGATGGTCGAAGGCACCACCGGCACCGACCTGGTTCTGAAGGTCGTGGAAATGCTGCGCGCCAAGGGCGTGGTGGGCAAGTTCGTCGAATTCTACGGCGAAGGCCTGGACCGTCTGCCACTGGCCGACCGCGCGACCATCGCCAACATGGCGCCCGAATACGGCGCGACCTGCGGCTTCTTCCCGATCGACAACGAAACCCTGCGCTACCTGCGCAACACCGGCCGCGACGAGGACCGCATCGCACTGGTCGAAGCCTATGCCAAGGAAAACGGTTTCTGGCGCGACGAGAACTATGCCCCGGTCTACACCGACACCCTGTCGCTGGACATGGGCACCATCGTCCCAGCCATCTCGGGCCCCAAACGCCCGCAGGACTATGTGCCGCTGACCAACGCCAAGGCCGCCTTCCGCAAGGAAATGGAAAACACTTTCAAACGCCCGATGGGCAAGGAAGTGCCGGTCAAGGGCGAAGACTACACGATGGAATCGGGCAAGGTCGTGATCGCCTCGATCACCTCGTGCACCAACACCTCGAACCCCTATGTGATGATCGGCGCCGGTCTGGTGGCGAAAAAGGCGCATGAACTGGGCCTGAACCGCAAGCCCTGGGTGAAAACCTCGCTGGCGCCGGGGTCGCAGGTCGTGTCCGAATACCTCGAGGCCGCCGGCCTGCAAGAGCATCTGGACGCCATCGGCTTCAACTTGGTGGGTTACGGCTGCACCACCTGCATCGGCAACTCGGGTCCGATCCAGAAAGAGATCTCGGAAGCCATCGCCGAGGGCGACCTGGTGGCGACCTCGGTCCTGTCGGGCAACCGCAACTTCGAAGGCCGGATCTCGCCCGACGTGCGCGCCAACTACCTGGCTTCGCCGCCGCTGGTGGTGGTCTATGCGCTGGCCGGTACGCTGGACATCGACCTGACATCCGAGCCGATCGGCAAGGACAAGGACGGCAACGACGTCTACATGAAAGACCTGTGGCCGACCCAGAAAGAGATCTCGGACCTGGTCGAGGCAACCGTGACCCGCGAGGCGTTCCTGAAGAAATACGCCGACGTGTTCAAGGGCGACGAGCGGTGGCAGGCGGTGAAGACCACCGACGCCGAGACCTATGACTGGCCGCCGACCTCGACCTATATCCAGAACCCGCCCTACTTCCAGAACATGAGCCCCGAGCCGGGCACCATCTCGAACATCGAGGGCGCGCGCATTCTGGCCATTCTGGGCGACATGGTCACCACCGACCACATCTCGCCGGCCGGATCGTTCTCGACCACCAGCCCCGCGGGCAAATACCTGCTGGAACGCCAGGTGCAGCCGCGCGAGTTCAACTCGTACGGGTCGCGCCGCGGCAACCACGAGGTGATGATGCGCGGCACCTTCGCCAACATCCGCATCAAGAACGAGATGCTGGACGGCGTCGAAGGCGGCTATACCAAAGGCCCCGACGGCGAGCAGACCTCGATCTATGACGCGGCGATGGCCTACAAGGAGAAGGGCATCCCGCTGGTTGTGTTCGGCGGCGAACAATACGGCGCCGGTTCCTCGCGCGACTGGGCGGCCAAAGGCACCGCACTGCTGGGCGTCAAGGCCGTGATCGCCGAAAGCTTCGAGCGTATCCACCGCTCGAACCTGGTGGGCATGGGCGTCATCCCGTTCGAGTTCACCGGCGGCGAAACCCGCAAGACGCTGGGCCTGACGGGCGATGAAACCATCTCGATCCACGGTCTGGACACGATCCAGCCGCTGCAGGAGGTGCCCTGCACCATCACCTATGCGGACGGGACCGAGAAGACCATCACGCTCAAGTGCCGCATCGATACCGCGCCCGAGATCGAATACATCGAAAACGGCGGTGTGCTGCACTATGTGCTGCGGAACCTGGCCAAGGCGAGCTGAGCAGGCCCAAAGCCAAAACCGCAAGGGCGCCCCGACTGGGCGCCCTTTTTCGTTTCAGATCTTGCCACTATCGCGTTGTGTTCCATGCAGATAACCGGTCTGCTGGGAACATGGAAAAAGTTGCCTTGATAACAGGTGGTGCTCGCGGAATTGGCCGCGCCATCGCGTGTGATCTGGCCGCAGATCATCAGGTGGCCCTGACATGGCACACAACCGAACCGAACCCCCTGCCCGATGACCGACCGGCGCTGACCCTGCACAGCGATCTGACGCAAGAAGACCAGCCCGAAGACGTGGTGCGCCGCGTCATCGACAGGTTCGGCCGGCTGGATGTCCTCATCAACAATGCCGGACTGGTTCAGGCCACGCCGAAAGACCGGTTCAGTCAAAAGGACCACAGGGCCATTCTTGACCTCAACCTGCTGGTTCCGGCCGCGCTGCTGGCTGCCGCGTTGCCTCACCTGCGGCGCGGGGCGTCGATCGTCAGTATCTCGTCGGTCAACGCCGAACTTCCCCCGCGCGACGCCGCGACCTATGGGGCCAGCAAGGCCGCGTTGAACCTTTGGACCCGCGCCATGGCGAAAGAACTGGGGCCGGACGGCATTCGCATCAACGCGGTGGCACCCGGCGCGATCAACATCCCCGAAGCCCCCAGGCCCGACGACCTGACCGACCTGTTCGTTCAGAACACCGCGCTGGGGCGTGTTGGCACCCCCGAAGACATCGCGCGCGCAGTTCGCTTTCTCGCATCCGAAGACGCGTCATTCATCACCGGAGAGGTGCTGACCGTCTCGGGCGGGTATCGCCTGTAGCTCCGGTGCTACTGCGCGGCGGCTTTCTCCAGCGCCGGGCGAATGGTGTTTTCGATCACGCGCTGGGTGATCGGGCCGGCAAACCGCAGGATGATCGTGCCGTCACCGTCGATCACGTAGGTCTCGGGCACGCCGTAGACGCCCCAGTCCAACCCCATGCGGCCATTTTCATCGCGCCCGATAGCGGTGTATGGATCGCCCAAATCGCTTAGAAACGCGTCGGCGTTGGCCAGCTTGTCCTTGTAATTGATCCCGTAGACCGGAATGCCTTCCTGCGCCAGTTTCTCGAGGTTCGGATGCTCGGCGCGGCAGGGAGCACACCAGCTGGCCCAATAGTTCACCAGCTTGACCTGGCCGTCGCGCAGGGTTGCGTCGTCGAACCCCTGTTTGCCCGGAAACTCGGCCAGGACAACGGGCGGCGCGGGCTGGCCTTCGCGGGCCGAGGGCAGCGCGTTGGGATCTTCGCGGAACATGCCGATGGCCGCCAGCACGGCGAAGGCGCCGAAGATCAGCGGCGGAGCAATCATCAACGGCGAGATCTTAGCCATTTCGCGACATCCTCTGTTCGATCTTTTCCATCTCGGCCCGGACCTTGCGACCACGCAGGATGCTGAAAACCACCAGCGCCACCAGCAAAACGATCGAGGCCGCGTAGGAGGACAGAACCGTTTCGGCGTATTTCCCCAGATCAGGCATCATCCGTTTACCCTTTCCCGTGCCAGCAGCGCCTTGATGCGCCGCGCGCGGATTTCGGTGCCGGTCCGGTACAGGACCAGCGCGATGAACAGCAGCACGAAGCCGATGATGCAGGTCAGCAGCGGGTAGAAGAACACGTTGCTGACCTTCTCGGTGGTGTCCGTGCCGGTGATCGCACCTGCGCGCATCACAGATGCGCCCTGATGCAGACCCTGGTTCCAGAAATTCACCGCATAGCGGCTGAGGATGGCAAAGACCGACCCCACGATGCACAGGACCGAGGTCAGGTCGGCCGCCGTGTCGGGATCTTCGATCGCCTCCCACAGGGCGATGTAGCCCAGATAGAACAGGAACAGGATCAGGAACGAGGTCAGGCGCGGATCCCAGGCCCACCAGGTGCCCCACATGGGCTGCCCCCAGATGGCGCCGGTGGCCAGCGCGATCAGGGTCATCACGATGCCGATCGGCGCTGCGGCGCGTGCGGCAAGGGCACTGACATGGTGCCTGCGCACCAGCCAGACCAGCGAGGTGACCAGCATCATCAGCCAGCAATTGATGGCCATCAGCGCCGATGGCACATGCAGGTAGATGATCTTGACGGTCGACCCCTGCTTGTAGTCATCCGGCGTGAAGAAGAACCCCCACACCAGCCCGACGACCAGAAACAGGGCCGAGCTGATCCAGAAGAACGGCAGGACCCGCTCGCTGGTGGCGAGGAACTTGCGCGGGTTGGCGTATTCCCACAGGGCGTTGGCTTTGGCTGCTATCGACATGGGCCTTATCTAGTCCGAGTCGGGGTGTATCTCAATTGACATCGGTCAACGTGCCCACTCATCTGAGGTTGATGCGCAGCACCGCCGCGCTGGCGAAGGGTAGAAGGGCGACCGTGGCGGCGGTGATCCCGGCCAGCATCAGCAGCGGGGTCTGAACCTCCATCCCGGTGGCGCCGCGGCGCGCGACCTCGGCCCCGAAGATCAGCGTGGGCACATAGAGCGGCAGCACCAGAAGCGACAGCAGCAGGCCGCCGCGCTTGAGCCCCACGGTCAGGGCCGCGCCAAAGGTGCCGATCACGCTGAGCGCGGGCGTGCCGATCAGCAGCGAAACGACCAACCAGCCGAAACCGGGGCCGGGCAGGTTCAGCAGCACACCCAGCACCGGCGCGGCCAGCACCAGCGGCAGGCCGGTGGTGATCCAATGCGCCAGCGCCTTGATCGTGACCACCGATTCCAACGGCAGCGGCGCGGTGGCCAGCAGGTCGAGCGACCCGTCCTCCCAATCCAGTGCCAGCAGACGATCGAGCGACAGCAGACAGGCCAGCAACGCGCCCAGCCACAGCACCCCCGGCGCGATGGTCGCCAACAGCGAGGATTGCGGACCCACGGAAAACGGCACCAGAACGGTGACGATCAGGAAAAAGGCCAGACCCAGGCCGAACCCGCCCCCCGCGCGGAAGGCCAGTTTCAGGTCACGCAGCAGCAGGGCGATCACAGGAAGCCTCCGTCCAA
The DNA here is from genome assembly GCA_000161775.1 of Ruegeria lacuscaerulensis ITI-1157. Lineage (GTDB taxonomy): Bacteria > Pseudomonadota > Alphaproteobacteria > Rhodobacterales > Rhodobacteraceae > Ruegeria > Ruegeria lacuscaerulensis. Next base: position 2,323,930 of record GG704596.1, on the reverse strand, counting down.
GTCATCCAGCGCCTTTGGGCGCGCCTTGTTGGGGCCGACATCCAAGACCTCTCCATCGAGGCCCAGATCGATGTGGGTGGCAATCAGGGCCGAGCCGCCCTGCCCCAGATGCGCGCGCACCGCATCGGCGAACATCGCCACGGCGGTCTTGTCCAGTGACACGGTGGGTTCGTCCAGCATCCAGATCGGGCGGCCGGTCACCAGCATCCGCGCAAGGCCCAGCCGGCGTTTCTGGCCCGCCGACAGGTTGCCCGCGTGACGATCGGCCAGTTCATTCAGGGCAAAGGCCTCCAGCGCGGGCTGGATGTCGCGCGTGCCAAAGACCGAGGCCCAGAAGATCAGGTTCTCGGTCACGGTCAGGGTGGGTTTGAGCCCATCGGAATGGGCGGCATAGGCGATCCGGTCTTCGGCCCCCTCGATCCGGCCCGAGAGCGGCTGTTGCAGCCCGGCCAGCGTGCGCAAAAGGGTGGTCTTGCCGATCCCGTTCGGGCCGCGCAGGATCAGCGCCTTGCCCGGGGGCAGCGCGAAACTGAGCCCTTCGAGCACGGGCACGCCCCCTCGGGCAATGGCAAGGTCGGTCACGGTCAGTATCATGAGACCCGCTTATCCGATTGGTTGCGGGGGAAAAAGGACGGATTTGCCGCAGGGCCTGTTGGCGGGATGGGATGTGAGGGGCCAGCCCCTCACGCTCCCCGGGATATTTGGGGCCAGATGAAGGGGTCAGACCGGCAACAGGGCCAGAGCGATGCGGCGGCCTTCTGACAAAAGCACGTTGTAGGTGCGGCAGGCGGCGGGCGAGTTCATGATCTCGACCCCGATGCCGGCCTCTTCGAGGGCCGCGCGCAATTCGGGCGGGATCTGCGACAGTTCGGCGCCGGTGCCGATGAACAGCACATCGATCTGCGCGGCGAGATCCAGCAAGGGCGCGGTATCCTGCAGGCCCGACCACGAGCCGGTGCCGCCGGGTCCCGTCAGGACGGCACCGTGGAACACCTGACCGCCGATGCGGAAGAAACCGGGGCCGTAGCCGTCTATTGGTGTGGCGTCGGTGAAAGTGATCTCGTTCAGGCGCATGGGGTCTTTTAGCCCCAAAGCGGCAGGCCCGACAAGGCCGACGCGGCGATGGCGACATAGGCGATGGCGCGGTAGAGGCGGTCACGCTGCGGACGAAACAGCCATCCGCCCAGCCAGTTGCCCAGCAGATTCGGGATCGCAAGTGCCAGACCCAGCGCGGTCGTTGCAACCGTGAGGCGGCCCATCAAGCCGAGATAACCGAAAATCAGGAAATCGAAGGCGAAAAGGAACAGAAGAACCGTCGCGCGTATGACCGTCACCGGCAGTGGCCGCGACATATAGAACAAAATGACGGCAGGCCCGGGCAAGCCCGCGACACCACCGAGGAAGCCCGCCGCCGCGCCGATGGCCGTGACCATGCCGCGCCGGACCGGTCCGGTGTAGCGCAGACCAAGAACCAGCGCCGCCAGCATCGAAAGGCTGAGCGTGCTGACGGCATATCGGAACAGCTCGGGCGGCACCTGCGACAGCACCCACAGCCCCACCGGCAAGGTCAGGGCGCACCCTGTGATCAGACGTGTCAGATCGGAGCGTTCAACGTGGGCCCAGGCGCGGCTCAGGTTCGGCAGAGGGCCGAACACATCCATGCAGGTCAGGGCAATCAGGGCGCCGAACGGACCCAGATGCGGCGTTGCGAGGGGCAGAAAAACCAGCGCGGTGCCGAATCCGGTGAACCCGCGCACAAGCCCGCCCAGAAGCGCCGCAAAAACGACGATGGCCAGCCCCGCGGGGGGCTGGCCGACCAGATCAGGCGTCGATATTGGCAAACTGGTTTCCGGCCGTGTTCGACGGCTTGGACCAGTCGCGCTTGACCCCCAGCCACAGCAGGATGGTCGAGGCCACGAAGACCGACGAATAGGTCCCCACGATCACGCCCCAGATCATTGCGAAGACGAACCCGCGGATCACGTCACCGCCCAGGACATAGAGCGAGACCAGCGCCAGCAGGGTCGTGACCGAGGTCATCACCGTCCGGCTGAGGGTTTCGTTGATCGAGAGGTTCAGAACCTCTTTCAGGTCTTTCTTCTTGTATTTGCGCAGGTTCTCGCGCACCCGGTCGAACACGACCACGGTGTCGTTCAGCGAATAGCCGACGATGGTCAGCAGGGCCGCGATGATCGCCAGGTCGAAGCGGATCTGAAGTTCCGAGAAGATGCCAATCGTCAGCAGCACGTCATGTACCAGCGCGGCCACGGCACCCAGCGCGAACTGCCATTCGAAACGCAGCCAGATGTAGACCAGCACTGCTCCGATCGCCAGAACCACGGCGATCACGGCGGTCTGGATCAACTCGCCCGAGACCTTGGGACCCACCGATTCGACGGACACGAACTGGATATCGGGCACGACGGCGCGCAGCGCATCTTCGACCGCGGTGATGGTCGCGGCCGAGACGGCCTCGGCATCGTCCTGCGCCTGGATGCGGATCATGGCTACGTTTTCGTCAGGGCCGAAGGTGGGATCGAACACTTCGGTGATCGACACGTCGCCCAGGCCCAGCGGGGTAATCGCATCCCGGTACAGGCCCACATCGATCCCCTGCGCACTTTGCGTGCGGATCGTGGTGCCGCCGCGGAAGTCGATGCCAAAGTTCAGCCCCTGCAGCAGGAACGACGTGAAGGCGACAACCATCATCAGCCCCGAGATGCCCAGCCACAGCTTCCAGCGGCTGAAAAAATCGAACGAGGTGTTTTCGGGTACGAGTTTCAGTCTCATGTCAAACCTCGATCGTTTTGGGACGGCGGCGTTCGAACCACATGACGACCATCAGGCGCGTCACGAAAATCGCTGTGAACACGGACGTCAGAATGCCCAGGCCCAATGTGATGGCAAAGCCGCGTACCGGGCCGCTGCCCATTGCGAACAGGATCACGGCGGTGATGAATGTGGTGACGTTCGCGTCCAGAATGGCCGACAGCGCCTTTTCATAGCCCAGTTCGATCGCCCGGGCGGGGCCTTTCGCCGATTTCAGCTCCTCGCGGATACGCTCGAAGATCAGAACGTTGGCGTCCACCGCCATGCCCACCGTCAGAACGATACCGGCGATGCCCGGCAGGGTCAGCGTGGCCCCTATCAGGGACAGAAGGCCGAAGATCAGCCCCACGTTGATCAGCAGCGCGATGTTGGCGAAGATGCCGAACAGACCATAGCTGAGCGCCATGAAGACCAGCACCGCCACGAAGGCGACGATGGTGGCCACCTTGCCGGCCTCGATGCTGTCCTGCCCCAGTTCGGGGCCGATGGTACGCTCTTCCAGGAACTCCAGCCCCGCGGGCAGCGCACCGGCGCGCAGCAGGACGGCCAGATTTGTGCTTTCCTCGACTGTGAAATTGCCGGTGATGATGCCCGAGCCGCCGGGAATGTGGCTTTGGATCACCGGGGCCGAGATCACCTCGTTGTCCAGCACGATGGCGAAGGGAGCGCCTATATTGTCACGGGTATAGTCGCCGAACTTGCGCGCGCCTGTTGTATTGAACCGGAAACTGACGGCCGGGCGGCCGTTCTGGTCGAAGGAAGGCTGCGCATCCACCAGTTCCTCGCCGGTCACGACGGGGGCGGCCTCGATGGTATAATACACGCCGTTCTCGTCGATCGAGGGCACAACCTTTTCGCCGATGCCCGCCGGGGCGTCAGGGTCCGTCCCGCGCGAGACCACGGGGTTGAAGGTCAGCTGCGCGGTGGTGCCGATGATCTCTTTCAACTCGCTGGCGCTGCCGATGCCGGGCACCTGGATCAGGATACGGTCGCTGCCCTGGCGCTGGATCGTGGGTTCGCGTGTGCCGACCTCGTCGATCCGGCGGCGCACGATCTCCAGCGCCTGGCGCACGGTGCGGTCGTCCGAGGCCAGCTTCTCGGCCTCGGACAATTGCACCACGATGGTGTCGCCTTCGGCGCGCACATCGATATCGGTGGCACCTGCCCCGGTCAGAGATTGGATCGGGCGGGCCAGGCCACGCACCACTTCCAGCGCGCGGGGCATGCCTTCGGGCCGGCTGATGCGGATGCGAATCTCATCGGGCTCGGACGGCTGCCGGCGGATCGTGCCGACCTCCGAGCGCACGTCGCGCAGCGCGTTGCGGATTTCCGGCCACATGGCCTCCATCCGGGTTTCGTACACGTCGCTGACCTGCACTTCGGCCAGCAGATGCGCGCCGCCGCGCAGATCGAGGCCGAGGTTGACCAGGGACGAAGGCAGCCAGTTCGGCCATTGCGCGGCCTGCGCCTGCATCTCGGGCGTATCATTGCCCTGTTCGATGGCCGCCCTGGCGTCGTTCGATTGCTCGACCCGCGTGTAGAACGCGTTCGGCAGGGCCAACAGCAAGCCGACCACGCAGACCAACCAGATCAGGACCCGTTTCCAGGTGTCAATTTGCAGCATTACCCTGCCTTTTCCGTGGGTTGTCGCGCGAATTTACTTCGCCGGCTCGGTCTTGTTCAAAACCTGCGCGATGGTCGATTTGATCACGCGGACCTTCACGCCATCGGCGATTTCGACCTCGATCTCGTTCTCGCCTTCCTTGACCTTCGACACCTTGCCGATCAGGCCTCCATGCGTGACCACCTGATCGCCACGGCGCACCGCCTCGACAAAGACCTGATGTTCCTTCATCTTCTTCTGCTGCGGGCGGATCAGCAGGAAGTACATGATCGCAAAGATCAGGATGAGCGGGAGAAACTGGGCGATTGCGCCACCTTCCATGGGATATTCCTTTTTCTTGAGGTCGCGGTCGGAGCGCCGCGAATTTGGCGGGAAACTATGCCCTGCAATCGCCCTTTGCAAGCAACGCCGCTCCGGTTTTGCCCTGCTGTAGGTAAGCGACCGTCCACGTTGATGAAAAGCGTTGCAGGAATACACTAAGAACACCACCTGTCTCGGCTAAATTCGGGTTTAGAAAGGATCCATGCGTCATTTCTTCAACCCCTTGGCCGGATTGATACTTTCGCTGCCGATCATGGCCCTGACCGTTGCGATTTCGGCACCCGCTGCCGCACAGGAGCAGAGCCCCACCCGACCGATGAACAGATCGAACAGGCCGAAGCGTTCCGCGTCCCGGTGATCGTGGACGGGGAATCCCTGTTCCACATCCGCGGATCCGGCGCCCTGCCCGCGCCCGAACGAGCCGAGAACATCCGGAATGCCATCATCACCGCGGCCGAATCCTCGGACGCCGAGGATATGCGTATTACATTCGCAGAGTCAGACCGGGGCACACGCATTTTGGTGAACAGGATGGCGGTTTCTGTCGTTACCGATGCCGCGTTGGAGCAGATCAACCTGAGCGTACCGACCTCACCGCACGCCGACGCGATCCGATCCCACCGCGCCAACCGCACCGATCAGACGCGCGTGTCAGGCGCGATCGAGGCCGGCGTGGGGACGCTTGGGTTTGCTGCCTTCGTCGGCGCAGTCCTTTGGGCGCATCCGACGTATCCGACGCCGCACGCTGAGTGTCGTCCGGCGCTGTCTGCGCGATGTCGAGGAAGCCACCGCCAAAAGCGTACAGGCCGAGGCCATCGCCGCCCTGATCCGGAACGCGCTCAGCTTCGTGCTGTTGGTCATCTTTTTCCTGGGCTTCTACTATTACCTGTCTTTCGTGCTTCTGGCCTTTGCCAAGACCCGGTATTTCGCCCATTTGCTGCTCACTTATCTGACCGAACCGGTGCTGCTGATCTTCAGGGGTATCATCAGCTATGTCCTGAACCTGATCATGCTGGCCCTGATCGCCTGGCTGACGATCCTGGTGCGCGCGATGCTGTCGCTGGGCGCGAACTCGGTGGTCAGCAACATGCTGGCGGGGCTGTTCGTGATCTATCGCCGGTCGATCTCGATCGGGGACCATATCGGCGACGTCGCGCAGATCAAACTGAGGGAACCCATCTGAAATCCATCAAGAACGCGTTGATCTCGATCCCGAATGCGCAGCAGATGAACTCGGACGTGATCAATTCCTCCAAACCGACCGATGGCGACGGCCTGCTGGTACACACCTCCGTGGGGATCGGCTATGAGGAACCGCCGGATAAGGTCGAGGCGGCACGACGCACCAAGGGGCTCAAGGCCCGTCCGGCCCCTTTCGTTCTGTGGACCGCGCTGGCCGACTATGCCATCAACTACCAGATCAACGCCTATACCACCCGCGGCAATTCGATCCCCAGGATGCGCTCGGACCTACACCGCAACATCGTGGCCGCGTTCAATGAAAACGGCGTTCAGATCATGATTCCGTCCGACTTGGCCGATCCGGCCGAACCCAATATCCCCTTGGCGCCATGGAACGGCCACCTTGCGCATGAAGCGCGCGAAGACACAGAGGAACGAGGCCAATCCGGTGCTACACCCCGCGCGCCAGATGGTGCATAAGCGGGCAAAGTGAATCATTTGCCAAGGATCTGAGCCATGCATGACATCCGCGCAATCCGCGAAAACCCAGCCGCTTTCGACGCCGCCCTTGCCCGCCGGGGCGAAGCGCCGATCTCGGCCGAGCTGTTGCGCCTGGATGAAGCCCGCCGCGCCAAGATCCTGGCGGCCGAGACCGCTCAGGCCGAACAGAACAAGGCCAGCAAGGAAGTGGGCGCAGCCAAGGCCCGCGGCGACGAGGCCGAGTTCCAGCGCCTGCGCGCGCTGGTGGCCGAGAAGAAGGCCGAGATCGCCCGCATGCAGACCGAGGCCAAGGATCTGGACGCGCTGCTGACCGATCAGTTGATCCGCATTCCCAACCTGCCGGCCGAGGACGTGCCGGACGGCAAGGACGAAAACGACAATGTCGAGGTGAACCGCTGGGGCACCCCGCGCGCGTTCGATTTCGACGCCAAAGAGCATTTCGAGATCGAGGCGGTCCAGAACGGCATGGATTTTGAAACCGCGGCCAAGCTGGCGGGCTCGCGTTTCGTGCTACTTTCGGGGGGTGTCGCGCGCATTCATCGGGCGTTGGCGCAGTTCATGCTGGACACGCATATCAACGAGAACGGCCTGACCGAGGTGAACGCCCCGGTTCTGGTTCTGTCCGAGATGATGATGGGCACCGGGCAGTTGCCCAAGTTCGGCGAGGACAGCTATCAGACCCGCGAAGGGTGGTGGCTGATCCCGACCTCCGAGGTGTCGCTGACCAACATCGTCAACGACACGATGATCGAGGAAAGCTATCTGCCGCGCCGCTATACCGCACATTCGCTGTGCTTCCGCTCCGAGGCCGGATCTGCCGGCAAGGACACTCGCGGCATGCTGCGCCAGCACCAGTTCGAGAAGGTCGAGATGGTCTCGATCACCCATCCCGACAAGTCGGACGAGGAACAAAAGCGCATGCTGCGCTGCGCCGAGGGTATCCTGGAGAAGCTGGGCGTGCCCTATCGCACCGTGATCCTGTGCACCGGCGACATGGGCTTCGGTGCGCGCCGCACCTATGACATCGAGGCCTGGCTGCCCGGGCAGAACACCTATCGCGAGATCAGCTCGGTTTCCACCTGCGGCGATTTCCAGGCCCGCCGGATGAACGCCCGCTTCCGCCCCGAGGGCGGCGGCAAGCCGGAATATGTGCACACATTGAACGGCTCAGGGCTGGCGGTGGGACGCTGCCTGATCGCGGTTCTGGAAAACGGCCAGCAGGCCGACGGCACCGTCATCCTGCCCGAAGTGCTGGCCCCTTATCTGGGCGGCAAGCTGACCCTGCAAAAGGATGGCACGCTGGCCTGATCCGAAACGGGCCGCGGCCTCAAGACCGAAGGCGGAGAAGCTATTTCTTCTTCGCCTTCTTCTTTTCTTTCTTGGATTTCTTGGACTTGCCGTCCTTTTTTGACGCCTTGCCGTCTTTCTTCTCTTTGTTGTTCTTTTTTGCCTTTGACTTGATCTTTTCTTTGGCTTTCTGGATGGCCGCCTCCATCTCCTTCTTCTTTCTGGCGGCCTTCTCGGCTTTGGCCTTGGCCTTGGCTTTCTTGCGGGCCTTGGCGTCCGCCGCAGCTTTCTCGGAGGCAGCTTTTTCGGCTACGGCTTCAGCGTTTCGCGTCGGCGCCTTAGACTTGCCTGAAACCGCGCGGCCTGATTTCGGCTCCGGCTTGGGTGCGGTTCGGGCGCTTGGCTTCGCGGGCGCTGCGCCACCCGCAACCGTTTGGTTTGCGGCCAAGATCAGTGCCTGCGCGCGCCGGCTGCCGATGCGCGGAATCGCGACCAGGTTTTCGGGATCGGCACCGGCAAGGTCCTGCGCGGTCTTGATACCCCGACGTGACAGTTCTTGCCCCAAAGACTTGCCCACACCACGCACGTTCGTAACTGAAGTCATTCAAATTTCCTTTCAAGTTCGCGGGCAGCGATCCAGTCCGCGCGCCAAGCCATTCACCGCCCCAGACGCATGGCATCTGCGGCTCGAATATCAATTGACGGGCGCGAAGCTGCCCGAGTTGTTCTTTTTGGGGAAGGGAACCAAACGCTTCGCGTCCTCGTCCCAGAGTTTCAGGTTCAGCGCGGCCACGGCCTCGGGGAACTTGATCCGGCGCGGCGTGTATTCCGCCGGCAGGTTGTAGTGGCAGGCCCGCAACCGATAGGACGGGATGCGCGCATTGAAGTGGTGGATGTCATGCAAGGTGATGCAGGCCACCGCCATGTCGAACCACCAACCGAAGTCCAGCGCCGACGACCCCTGCAGTGCTGCAAGCTGCGGATCCAGGCCCGGGCGGCGGTCCCAGTAGGTGTCCTCGAAATTGTGCTGCAGATACACCAGAAACACGCCCAGCATCCCGCCCAGCAGTGAAAACACAAGCCAGACCAGAATGCCGGTCAGCCCGGCGATCCAGTAGAGCAGCCCCAGGAAAACCACGATCGAGAGGTTGTGCAACAGCACGCCGCGCACCCCGAACCGCATCGTGTTCTTGGGCCAGCGGTAGCGGATGAAATAGGTGAACAACGCCCCTACCGGCACCAGGATGAACGGGTTGCGGTACAGGCGATAGAACAGCCGCGTCTTCCAGTCTGCCGCGTTCCATTCGCGCAGGGTCATCGTGTGGATCTCGCCGGTTTCGCGGTGTTCCAGGTTGCCGATGCCCGCGTGGTGCAGATTGTGGTTCTGCTTCATCACCTCGAACGGCGCGAAGGTGAAGGGCGACAGAACATGGCCCGCCCATTCATTCTGCTGCCGGGTTTCAAACAGCGAATGATGCCCGCAGTCGTGCTGCAGCACGTAAAGCCGCACGGCGGAAAACGCGAAGACCACCCCGGCCGGGATCAGGATGTACCAGCGGTCGACATGGGCGATCGCCAGCGTCAGCGACGCAAAATAGACGGCGAAGGTTCCAAAATAGCTCAGCGCAGCCAGCCGATTGTCCTGCACCGCATATTGCCTTGTGTATTCTCTCAGGTCCATCCAGCCCGCTCCCCACGATGGTCCGGTTCAATAGTCCTTTCGAAAACAAGCACGCGGATCCCGCGCACAAGCCGCGCGCGAAATTGGTGCGCGCCGGCAAATGCTAGCGCGATGCGTGGGGTCTGTCACGCCCCACGCCCGAAAATGCATGAATTTTACGCGGTTACGCCCTGCCCTTGAGATGTTTGGCCAGCGCGCCCGCGTTTTTCTTGCGGCGGCCCTTGTAGGGGTTCTTGTCCCCCTGCCCGCGCAACGTCAGCCGGATCGGGGTGCCGGGCATGTCGAAATCGTCGCGCAGCCCGTTGACCAGGTACCGGGTATAGCTGGCCGGCATCTTGTCGGGATGCGAGCACATGACCACGAAACCCGGCGGCCGGGTCTTGGCCTGCGTCATGTAGCGCAGCTTGATCCGGCGGCCTTGCGGGGCTGGCGGCGGATGCTGTTCCACCATGGCCGTCAGCCAGCGGTTCAGCGCCGCGGTCGGAATGCGCCGGTTCCAAACGTCGTGGGCACGCAGGATCGCCTCGTGCAGCCGGTCCAGCCCGCGCCCGGTCTTGGCCGAGACCGTCACCAGCGGTGCGCCGCGCAGTTGCGGCAGCAGGCGCTCGAAGGATTCCTTGAGGTCGCGCAGCTTTTCCTGCTTGTGCTCTTCGACGTCCCATTTGTTGACGGCAACAACCACGGCGCGCCCTTCGCGCTCAGCCAGATCCGCGATGCGCAAGTCCTGCTGTTCGAAGGGTATCGCGGCATCCAGCAGCACCACGACGACCTCGGCGAATTTGACGGCGCGCAGCCCGTCTGAGACGGACAGCTTTTCCAGCTTATCCTGCACCTTGGCCTTCTTGCGCATGCCGGCGGTGTCAAAGATTCGCATGGGCGTGCCGTTCCAGTCGATGCGCAGGCTGATGGCATCGCGGGTGATCCCCGCCTCGGGGCCGGTCAGCAGGCGGTCTTCGCCCAGAATCTTGTTGATCAGCGTGGACTTGCCCGCATTGGGGCGGCCGACCACGGCCACTTGCAAAGGCTTGTCGGCAGTGATCGCAGGGGGCTCGCCCTCGGTTTCTCCGGCCTCATCCAGATCGACGTCGGTTTCGGGGGTTTCCTCGGCCTGCTTTTCTTCCATCGCGTCGGCCAGAGGCATCAGCGCGGCATACAGGTCGGTCATGCCCTCGCCGTGTTCACCCGACAAACGGATCGGCTCTCCCAGTCCCAGGCCATAGGCCTCGAGCACGCCGGCATCGGCCGCCGCGCCCTCGGCCTTGTTCGCCGCCAGGATCACATGCTTGGAGCGTTTGCGCAGGATCTCGGCGAACAGCTCGTCGGTGGGGGTGACGCCAGTGCGCGCGTCGATCATGAACAGGCAGACATCGGCCATATCCACCGCGCGTTCGGTCAGGCGCCGCATCCGGCCCTGCAGGCTGTCGTCGGTGGCGTCCTCCAGCCCCGCGGTGTCGATCACTGTAAAGCGCAGGTCGCCCAGCCGCCCCTCGCCCTCGCGCAGGTCACGGGTGACGCCGGGCTGGTCATCGACCAGCGCAAGGCGCTTGCCCACAAGGCGGTTGAACAGGGTGGATTTGCCCACATTCGGGCGCCCCACGATGGCGAGGGTCAAAGACATGATACTCAACTTTCAAGACTCAGACGCGCCCTTTAGCGCATCTTGCCGTCAACGGAAAGCGTGCAGTTCGCCTTTGGTCGAAACTACATAAAGGGTCTGACCGGCCACGACCGGGGTCGTGGTGGCGCCGCCGGGCACCTCGACCTGGTGCACCAGGGCACCGTCCACCGGGTTGAAGAACCGCAGATACCCGTCATTCGAGGCGACAACGATCCGACCGCCGGCCATGATCGGGCCGTAATGGGCATAGATGGGTCCGCGCTTGCCGGGTTTGTCCTTGACGTAGCCCGGAAGATCAATGGCCCAGACCACCGAACCGTCAGCGGCGTCCAACCGCACCAACTGGCTGCGGTCACTGATCAGAAAAACACTGTTGCCGACGGGCCAGACGGTATCGACCGCGCCTTCGAAGGCAGTCCATATCCGCTCGCCGGAACTGGCCTCCAGCGCGACGGTTCGCCCGGAGTGGTTGCCGATGTAGATCGTGCTGCCCGAAACGATGGGACCACCGGTTACATCCACGATCTGAGCAGCCGCGCGGCCGCGACGACCGCCCGCGACCGACGAACTCCAACGGCGGATCCCGCCCTTGCGGAAGGCGGCGGTGATGTCACCCGAGCCGAAGGCAAAGACCACGAACTCCGAGGCCAACACCGGCGCCGGCGCCCCCAGAACGTTACCGACACTGGGAATTCCCTCGATCTGCCAAAGTACACGCCCGTCCTTCGCATCAACGGCCCAACCCGTCTGGTCCCCGGCCACAAGGTAGAGCAATCCACCCGAAACCAGAGGCGCCCCACTGCCTGTGGCGTCCAAGCGCTGCTGCCAGCGGACCGCACCGGTGCGCGCGTCCAGCGCGGTCAGTCGCCCAAAGCCGGACGAGACGTACAAGACATTGTCGGAATAGGCGATCCCCCCGCCGGTGGCCTGGTCCTCGCGCTCATTCGACGGCACGAGGTTGGTACTCCAGACCACTTGCCCTTGCGGAGACACGGCCGAAACGGTCGCACCCGAATCCAGAGTGAATATCAGCCCGCCAGCCACAACCGGATCCGCCGTGATGCGCTGCTTGCGGCCGTCGCCGCTGCCGATATCGGCGGACCAAACGCGTTGCGGCGCTGGGCTCAACGCGGCATTGGTCGTGCGGAAAGACTGTGTGCCCGGGCTTTGCGACCAAGTCGCATTGCGTTGGGCCGCCGGCAGGCTGATGGGTTTAGCTCCGGCGCGCTGGACGGTTTCAAGATCCTCGGCAGGACGGATGTCTTCGCGTTCTCCGGGCAGGATGATCTCGGGCTCTTCACAGGCGCTCAGAGCAGTCAGGGCGAGCGCCGCAACCGTCAAGCCAACGCGGGAGATAAGTGGTTTTGACATGGAATTCGGTACTCGCCTGTCTTGCATTGCGTGCTGGCTGTCGCGCCTCAACCCTGCTGGGCCACGATCGGATCTGGTGTTCCGCCCAACGCGACGATCAGTTGCCCCGCGCGCTGCCTGATCTCGATCCCGGCCTCGGCATCCTGCCGCAAAGCCTGCAAACGATCGAGCGCGGCTTGGGTGTCTCCTTCGGCCACATCAATCAGTGCCAACTGCTCCTCGGCCAGCAGGCGCAACGGAGCACCCGCCGCAGCCAAGGCCTCGAACTGCTGACGCCGATCCGCCGCCGGCAGGGTATCCGCCTGCAACAACAGCGACTTGAAGCTGGCGATGGCCCGGTAGATTTCCGGCAGATCACCCTGCGCGGCGATCGCGTTGAGCCGCTCGACAGCTTCCGGTATCGAGCCCGCTTCGGTCAAGGCACCCGACAGAAGAAAGCCCACAACGGCGTCTCCGCCCGCCGTATGCGCGGATACGGCCTGCAAAGCCGCCGCACGTTCAGATGGATCGTTGTTGGCCATGGCCGCAAGGATTGCATCGCCCAATTCCTGCGCCTGGCTGGCGCTGCGCGCCTTGCGGTATTCGTTGAAGGCTGCGCCACCCACGATCAGCACCACAAGGGCCACGCCGACCCAGCCCCACCGGCGCAAAAGCATGTAGAGCCTGTCGCGGCGCACCTCTTCGGTGACCTCATCAATGAAACTGTCGGTGTCGCTCATTCCTGCCCCCAGGCACTTTGGTCATCTGTCTGGCGACATGTCATACCCCGCCGCCACCATCAAGCCAAGTGCCACAAACGCACAAATGCGCCGCTTGCCTCCACTCTTGCGAAAGAAATTGAACCGAACTATTCAGTTCAGCATGGACAAGTCGTCCAACCCGCCCCATCTCTTCCCACAGGTTTGTGGAATTCGGGCCCCTATTTCAAGGAGAGACACGGCATGCGGTTGATATCACTGATCAACGCCGTTCTGGTCATAGTAGCGTTGTATTTTCTGGTATTCGAACGCGATGCCCTGTTTGCCTTTGCCGGCCGCGAGGACCAGGCTTCGCAGACCGAGGCCCCGGCCGAGGCCGCCGATACCGCCCCGACCAGCGCCGTCCGTGTCGTAGCTCTGCGGTCCACCGCCCGCGAGATCGACAGCGCGGTTCTGCTGCGTGGCCAGACCAAGGCCAACCGTCAGGTGCAGGTCCTGGCCGAAACCACATCGACCGTGATCTCGGAACCGTTGCGCAAGGGCGCCTTCGTCGAAACCGGCGACGTTTTGTGCCGGCTTGACCCCGGCCCGCGCCCGGCGCAGCTGGAACAGGCCAAGGCTGCATTGGCCGAGGCGCAAAGCCGCATCCCCGAGGCCGAGGCCCGCCTGGAAGAGGCCCATGCCCGTGTCTTGGAGGCCGAAATCAACCTGCGCGCCGCCCGAAAGCTGTCCGAGACCGGCTTTGGCTCGGAAACCCGCAAGATTTCCGCCGAAGCCGCAATGGCGGCGGCCCAGGCCGGGGTAAAATCGGCCGAAGCCCAACTGAAATCGACCCAGGCCAGCATCGAGGCTGCCGAAGCCGCAGTGGACGCCGCCCAGCTTGAGGTGGACCGCCTGACGATCAAGGCGCCGTTCCGGGGCCTGCTGGAAAGCGATGCGGCCGAGTTGGGCAGCCTGATGCAGCCGGGCGCGTTGTGCGCGACGATCCTGCAGCTGGATCCGATCAAACTGGTCGGCTACGTTCCTGAAACCGCGGTCAACCGCATCATGGTCGGCGCCGCGGCCCAGGCACAGCTGGTCACCGGCTTGCAGGTCGAGGGCCGCGTGACCTTCCTCAGCCGGTCCGCCGACGAGACGACCCGCACCTTCGAGGTGGAAATCACCGTGCCCAACCCCGAACTGCTGATCCGCGACGGCCAGACCGTCAGCATCCAGATCGGGGCCGAAGGGTCCAAGGCACATCTTCTGCCGCAATCGGCCTTGACACTGAACAACGACGGTCAGTTGGGCGTGCGCATCGTCGGCACCGGCAACATCGTTGATTTCGCTCCCGTTCGCCTGCTGCGCGACAGCGCCGACGGGGTCTGGGTGGGCGGACTGCCTGAAACCGCCGACGTCATCGTGGTCGGCCAGGAATTCGTGACCGCGGGCGTGGCCGTCGAGCCGACCTATCGGGATGCGTCGCAATGACCGGAATCGTCTCCTGGGCCGCTGATCGGGCCCGCATGGTTCTGGCGTTCATCGCCATCTCTCTGATCATCGGCGGCTATGCCTATGTCGGTCTGCCCAAAGAGGGCGAGCCGGACATCGAAATCCCAGCCCTGTTCGTGTCGGTGCAGTTTCCCGGCATCTCGGCCGAGGACAGTGAAAACCTGCTGATCAAGCCGATGGAAACCGAGCTTGCGGATCTGGACGGTCTGAAGGAAATGACCGCCACCGCCGCCGAAGGCTATGCCGGGATCGCGCTCGAATTCGACTTTGGCTGGGACAAGACCGCCATCACCGCCGACGTGCGCGACGCGATGAACAGCGCTCAGGCCAAGTTCCCCGAAGGCGCCGAGCAATACACGCTGACCGAGATCAACTTCTCGGAGTTCCCGATCGTCATCGTGAACCTGTCGGGCGCGGTGCCCGAACGCACCATGGCACGCATCGCCAAGGATCTGCAGGATGACCTCGAAGCGCTGGATTCCGTGCTCGAGGCCGGGATCGCGGGCAACCGCGACGAGATGCTGGAAGTGATCATCGATCCGCTGCGGCTCGAGGCGTACAACGTCACCGCGGCCGAACTGATCAACGTGGTACAGAACAACAACCAGCTGATCGCCGCCGGCGAGGTCGAAACCGAACAAGGCGCGTTTTCGGTAAAAATCCCTTCGTCGTTCAAGACGCCCGAAGACGTCTATGGCCTGCCGATCAAGGTCAATGGCGACCGGGTCGTGACGCTGGGCGAACTGGCCGAGATCAACTACACGTTCGAAGACCGCGAGGGCACCGCCCGGTTCAACGGCGAACCGACCGTGGCGCTGCAGGTGGTCAAGCGCAAGGGCTTCAACCTGATCGACACCGTGGCCCAGGTGAAGGAAACCGTCGCCAAGGCCGAAGCCAAGTGGCCCCCCGAGTTGCAGGCGGCGGTGAATGTCGGCACGTCGAACGACCAGAGCCGCATCGTGGGATCGATGGTCAGCCAGTTGGAGGGCTCGGTCCTGACGGCCATCGCGCTGGTGATGATCGTTGTGCTCGGGTCGCTGGGCACGCGGGCGGCGCTGCTGGTCGGCTTCGCGATTCCGACCTCGTTCCTGTTGTGCTTTGCCTTTCTGGCGATCATGGGTGTCAGCATCTCGAACATCGTGATGTTCGGCCTGATCTTGGCCGTGGGGATGCTGGTCGATGGCGCCATCGTGGTGGTGGAATATGCCGACAAGCGCATCGCCGAAGGTGTCGGCCCGATGCACGCCTATGTCGAGGCCGCGCAGCGGATGTTCTGGCCCATCGTCTCGTCCACTGCGACGACGCTGTGCGCCTTTCTGCCCATGCTGTTCTGGCCCGGCATTCCGGGCGAGTTCATGGGGATGCTGCCGGTCACGCTGATCTTCGTTCTGTCGGCCTCGCTGATCGTGGCGCTGATCTACCTGCCGGTGATGGGCGGCGTCTCGGGCCGGTTGAGCCGCGTGTTCGACCGCAGCTCGAACTGGCTGCGTGCGCGGACGCCCTGGTGGGTGCGTGCCATCATGGTGCCGCCGGCGGTCTATATGATCTTCCTGGGCGCGATGCAGTTGCTGAACCCCGCCTACCTGTTGCCCGAAGGCGCCCGGGGCGGGCTGCTGCTGGGCGTGGCTCTGTTGCTGCTGGGCGGCTTTGCCGGCTCGGTCACGCTGAGCGCCGCGCGGATCGAGCGCAAGCCGGATGAGCGCGTGCACACCGCGAAAGAGCACACGGCCTTCGGTTATGTCATCAAGTTCCTGGTCGGCAATCCGATCATGCCGGTGGTGTCAATTGTCGCCGTTGGCTTTGCCGTGGTGACAGTGATGACCATGTACGGCCAGAACAACCGCGGCGTCGAATTCTTCGTCGAAAGCGAGCCGGAACAGGCCACCGCCTATGTCCGTGCGAGGGGCAACCTGTCGCTGGCCGAAAAGGACGCGCTGGTCTACGAGGCCGAACAGGTGATCAGCCAGCACCCGGCGGTGATCAACGTGTTCTCGTTCGCCGGTGAGGGCGGCCTGAACCAGAACAACGGCGGGGCGCAGGCTCCGGCCGATACCGTGGGCCGCGTCCAGTTCGAGATCATCCCGTGGGAGGATCGCCCGAACGTGTCGGAACCCGTCCTGGGCGGGTTGTTCGAAAAGCACACCGTTGCGCCCGAGTATGACGGCGATTTCGTGATCGACCAGTTGAACGCCGAACTGGCCAAGCTGCCGGGTTTCATCGTCGAGATCCTGCCGCTGGAACAGGGTCCGGCCTCGGCCAAGCCCGTGCACCTGCGGATCAAGGGCGACGATTGGGATGACCTGACCAACGCCACGCTGACCGCGCGTGAAATGTTCGAAAACACCCCGGGCCTGATCAAGATCGAGGACACCCTGCCCCTGCCCGGCATCGACTGGCAGATCGACGTCGACGTGGCAAAGGCCGGACGGTTCGGTGCCGACGTGGCCACCGTCGGCGCGATGGTGCAGTTGGTGACCCGGGGCATCCTGCTGGGCGAAATGCGCCCCGAAAGCGTGGATGAAGAAATCGACATCCGCGTGCGCCTGCCCGATCAGGACCGGGTCCTGTCCACGTTGGATACGCTCAAGGTACGCACCTCGGACGGGCTGGTGCCCCTGTCGAATTTCATCACCCGCCAGCCGGTGGCAAAGCTGGCCCAGATCAACCGCGTGGATCAAGAGCGCTATTACGACGTCAAGGCCGACGTGGAATCCGGACTGAGCAAGGTGGTGATCGCCACACCGGACGGAGAACAGCGGTTGGCCGTGGTGCGTGCTGTTCCCGAAGGCTCGGAGCCTGCAGGGGCTACGATCAACGGTGCCGATGGTACGGCCTATACCTTGGTTCAGTTGACCGGCGCCGAAACCCTCCGGGACGTGCAGGCCGCCATCGATGACGGCGACGCCCGCCTGACGCTGATCAACCCGAACGAACGGATCGCGGTACTGACCGAGTGGCTAGACACTCAGCCCTTTGCCAACACGATCACCTGGGAATGGACCGGAGACCAGGAAGATCAGGCCGAAAGCCAGGCCTTCCTCTCCAGCGCGTTCCTCGCCGCGCTGGGTCTGATGTTCGTGATCCTGCTGGCGCAGTTCAACTCGTTCTACAACTCGGTGCTGGTGCTGCTGGCAGTGGTTCTGTCCACCACCGGCGTGCTGATCGGGATGATGGTGATGCAACAACCGTTCTCGATCATCATGACCGGGACGGGCATCGTGGCGCTGGCGGGGATCGTGGTGAACAACAACATCGTTCTGATCGACACCTACCAGGAATACAGCCGCTACATGCCCCGGATCGACGCCATCGTGCGTACGGCCGAGGCGCGGATTCGTCCGGTTCTGCTGACCACGCTGACCACGATGGCCGGCCTGACACCGATGATGTTCGGCCTGTCGCTGGATTTCATCAATGGCGGCTACTCCATCGACAGCCCCACTGCGCTGTGGTGGAAACAGCTGGCTACCGCGGTGGTGTTCGGCCTGGGCATCGCCACGGTTCTGACGCTGATCGTGACGCCCTCGTTCTTGGCGCTGCGGGTTTGGGTGACAACCTACGCCGTTTGGCTGGGCCGGCTTCTGGCGCGGGTCACCGCGGGCAAGTCGAGCCAGATCGCCCGCGACATGGCCATTGGCAGCACCGCCCGCCAGATGCAGGCAACCGAGATCATCTGGACCGACGAACCGGACCGCCCGGATGGGACCGCTGCCGAGGGCCAGGACGAAACGCCGCCGGGCACGCCCTTGAAAGCGGCAGAGTAAATCGACGAAGGGCCGGCAATCGCCGGCCCAATTTCTTTGCCGGCAACCCAATATCCGTCAGGCCGCCTGCGTATCCGATTGTTGGCGATTCCACAGCTGGGCATAGCGCCCTTCACGGCGCAACAGTTCGTCGTGGGTGCCCCGCTCGATGATCTCGCCCTTTTCCAGAACAACGATCTGGTCGGCCTCGGCGATCGTGCTCAGTCGGTGGGCGATGGTGATCACCGTGCGCCCCTCGCCGGCGCGGGCCAGGGCATCCTTGATGTCCTGCTCGGTGTCGGTATCCAGCGCGCTGGTGGCCTCGTCCAACAGCAGGATCGGCGGGTTCTTCAACAGTGTCCGCGCGATGCCCACGCGCTGCTTCTCGCCGCCTGACAGCTTCAGGCCACGCTCGCCCACCTTGGTCTCGTACCCTTCGGGCAGCGAGGTGATGAAGTCGTGGATCTGGGCGGCCTTTGCGGCCTCTTCGATCTCGGCCTGGGTCGCGCCTTCGCGGCCATAGGCGATGTTGTAGCGGATCGTGTCGTTGAACAGCACCGTGTCCTGCGGCACCACCCCGATGGCGGCGTGCAGGCTTTCCTGCGTCACGTCGCGCACATCCTGCCCGTCGATCCGCAACGCGCCCTCGGTCACGTCGTAGAACCGGAACAGCAACCGACCGATGGTGGATTTGCCCGAGCCGGTCGCGCCCACGATGGCCACGGTCTGGCCCCCCGGCACCACCAAAGAGACACCGCGCAGGATCTCGCGGTCCGGGTCATAGCCGAAATGCACATCGTCCAGTTCGACCCGGCCTTCGGTGATCTGCAGGGGCTTGGCGTCGGGCTTGTCCACCACTTCGGCGGGCTACTCCAGCAGCTGGAACATCTGGCCCATATCCACCAGGGCCTGGCGGATCTCGCGATAGACAGTGCCCAGAAAGTTCAGCGGCACGGTGATCTGGATCATGTAGGCGTTGACCATCACGAAATCGCCCACCGTCAGCGACCCGTTCTGAACGCCTGTCGCGGCCAGAACCATCACCCCGATCAATCCGCAGGTGATCAGGAAGGACTGTCCGAAATTCAGGAAGGCCAATGAATAAGCCGTTTTCAACGCCGCCTGCGCATAGGCCTTCATAGACACGTCATATCGTTCAGCTTCGCGCCGTTCGGCGTTGAAATACTTGACGGTTTCGAAATTCAGCAGGCTGTCGATGGCGCGCTGGTTGGCCTCGGTGTCCTGGTCGTTCATCTCGCGCCGCAGCTTCACGCGCCATTCGGTGACCGTGAAGGTGAACCAGATGTACAGCGCGATGGTGACGGCCACCACGACCAGATACCAGACGTCGAACAGCCACATCAGAACCACCGCCACCAGCAGCAGTTCCAGGATCAACGGGCCGATCGAAAACAGCAGAAAGCGCAGCAGGAACTCCACGCCCTTGACCCCACGCTCGATGATCCGGCTGAGGCCGCCCGTGCGGCGGGTCACATGATAGCGCATCGACAGCTGGTGGATGTGCTGGAAGGTTTCCAGCGCCAGCGCCCGCAGCGCACGCTGCCCCACCGGCGCAAACAGCGCATCGCGCAACTGTTGGAACCCCACGGTCATCATCCGCGCCACGCCATAGGCCACGGTCAGCCCAACGGCGCCCAGTGCCAGCGGCGGCACACCCTCGCCCGCCAAGGCATCGACCGCGCCCTTGTACAGGATCGGCGTATAGACCGCGATCAGCTTGGCCAAGACCAGCATGGCCATGGCCAGCACCACGCGCCGCTTGACCCAGGGTTCGTCCGCCGGCCACAGATAAGGGGCGACCTTGCGGATGGTCATCCAACCCGACTTGCGTTCGTCCATCTGTTGCAGGTCATCGGAATGCATCGGCGCAAGTCTTCTCATGTGGCTACCCAAACACGGTTGCGGCCGGGAAAGCCCGGCCGCCTCAAGACCTACGTCTTTATTCGGGGATGGTGAAGACCTGACCCGGATAAATCAGATCCGGGTCGCGGATCAGATCGCGGTTGGCCTCGAACAGGCGCACGTACAGTACGCCGTCGCCGAACCGCTCGCGCGAGATTGCCCAGAGTGTGTCGCCCTTCTGTACCGTCACCAACCGAACCGGCGTGCTTTGATCCGCTCCCGGGGTCGGATCCTTCGCCTCGGCCGCTTGCAGAACTTCGACCGGTTCACGCTTGAACGGGGTTTCCAGCCGACTCAGCACCGTGCCGTCAGAGCCGACCTCATCGACGCGCAGGGTGTACACCCCCGGATCGATGCCCTCGATCTCGCCACGCCAGTCACCGCCCTCGCCCGCTGTGATGTCGGCGATCAGATCATTGTTCAGATACAGCCGCACGGCCGTTCCATCCGCAACCCGGCCGGATAATTGCACCTCTCCGGCGTCGGAATAGCCGATCGTGTCCAGCGCGACCTGATCGGTCTCGACCGCGCTCGAAGCTGGCGGCTGAACAAGCTCCACGCCCGCTTCCCCCGAGCGCAATATGGCCACCCGCTGGCTGTCTTCCGCAGCCTGCCCGGTATCCGCAGCCGGGGCGGTGGGCGCGTCCACAACATCGGTTTCCGATCCGGCGGACGCGGTTTCCTCAGTCTGTTGCCCGGCATGGGTCTCGGCGGGCGCCTCGGGCTCCTCGGCTTCGGCGCTGGCCGCGCGCTCCGTGTCCGGCCGGGCCGGTTTGGGAAGCGCTGCGATCACATAGTCATCGGACAGCAGGGTCCGGTCGCCCTGCACACTTTCCAGAACCAGACCGCGGGCCGCAGTGTTGAACGGGACAGTCACGAATTCAGCAAACTGGCCGCTCCCATCGACGGTAAAGCTGTGCACCGCCTGGCCGTCCAAAAGGACACGGACCCGGCTGCCGGGCTCGGCCTTGCCGGACAACAGCGCGGTACCATCCCGTTCGACAAAGATCTGATCAAGCACCGGAGCAACGGGTTTCGGGACGTCCGGATTGACTGCGTCAGTCGGCGCCGCGCCCCCGTTCGACGCTCTGACGGTCCCGGCGTCAGGTTGTTCGACGGCGGATTGATCAGCCACATCGGACTGCGCTTGCGGCTGAGACGACCCGGCCTCGGGATCTTCCGCCGCAACCGACGTTTCTTCGAGTGTTCGGGGGGGCTGGTCGGCCGGTGTCGGTCCGGCGGTCTGCGGTGAGGTGGTCTCGGATTGGTCGGCCGGGGTATCAACCGAAACAGGCACGCCATTCTGTTCGGTCCGCGGGCCGGGTCCGAAAACACCTGCTACGTACAATCCAGCAGCACCCAGCAGCGCCAGAATCCCGGCTATGATACCCCACAGGAAAGAGCCGGATCTTCCGCTTTCCGTTTTGGCGTTCATCTTCTTCCTTTCACTCCGCCGCGCAACTGCCTTGTCTGGCAAGGCATTCCGCCCAACGGTTGAGCCAATCTATCAATCCCACTATCACGGGTCAAAACCTCTGACACAACCCCGGAGTCGCCTTTCCATGCCCCAGAAGTCCGTCTGTGTGTATTGCGGGTCACGCAATGGCGCCCGCCCCGCCTATTCCGAACAGGCCCGGAGCTTTGGCACACTTCTGGCTCGCGAAGGCTGGCGGCTGGTCTATGGCGCGGGCGACGTGGGCCTGATGGGCGAGGTTGCCCGCGCCGCGCAGGCCGCCGGGGGCGACACGTTCGGCGTGATCCCGGTGCACCTGTTGCGCCGCGAGGTCGGCAAGACCGACCTGACACGCTTCGTGGTGACCGAGACCATGCACGAACGCAAGAAGGTGATGATCATGAACGCCGACGCGGTGGTGGTGCTGCCCGGCGGCCCCGGGTCATTGGACGAACTGTTCGAAGCCCTCACCTGGCGCCAGCTGGGTCTGCATGACAAACCCATTCTGGTGATGAATGTCGATGGCTACTGGGACAGCCTGCACACCCTGCTGGACCAGGTGGTCGATCAGGGCTTTGCGGAAAGCTCCCTGGCGCAGTTCATCACGTGGGTGGACGATGCGCCTTCGGCCATGGCGGCGCTGCGTCAGGCGTTGTCCTGAATCTCAGGGCGTGTGATCGGCCAGCACTTTCTCGATCTTCTCCAGCGGATGGTTGGTCAGGGTCTTGTCGATCTCGGCCACGATCTTTGCCTGAACGGTTTCATGCAGATTGCGGCGCAGCAGCCCCAGAACCTGCGGGCTTGCGATCAGCACCAGATGCGAAAAGGCGCCCTTGTGCCCTTCGCGGTTCAGCAGATCGGCCAGATCCTGCGCGAACAGTGCGCGGGCATGGGTACGCCAGGTGTCTTCTTCAACGGCCGACTTCTGGTTCGGTCCCCCGTCGGCCCGGCGCCCGGGCCGGTCGGTCGGACGGGGCTGCACCGCGTCGGGGTCCTGCTGCTCGACCGACAGAACCTTCAGCTTGGGTTCCCAGCCAGAAGCGGTGTTCTCGGTGAACAAGGCTTTTTCGCCATCCGCAATCACAACCCAGGTTCCCGGTACCAGCTTCACCATTTCGTCCTCCTGTCGATCTGAACGCCTGGGTCCGCAACCGTCGCGGACCGCGCAGTGTTTACCTATGTATCAAAATGCGACTTGCAACGGCAAAGGGCCAATCTTGGCCGGCAGCCGCCGGAGGACAACGAAAAACCCGCCAGCTTGAGGGCTGGCGGGCCGTGATCCGGTCATGCCGGGTAATGCCATCACATGCGCGAGGCGACGTTTTCCCAGTTCACCAGGTTGTTGAGGAAGTTGTCCAGGTAAGCGGGGCGCTTGTTGCGATAGTCGATGTAGTAGGAATGCTCCCACACGTCGCAGCCCAGCAGCGCGGTCTGGCCAAAGCACAGCGGGTTCACGCCGTTCTCGGTCTTGGTGACGGCCAGCGATCCGTCGGCGTTCTTGACCAGCCACGCCCAGCCCGAGCCGAACTGACCGGCGCCGGCGGCGGCGAATTGAGACTTGAACTCGTCGACCGAGCCGAAATTTTCGACCAACGCCTTTTCCAGCTCGCCGGGCATTTTCGATTCAGCCGGGGTCATCATCTCCCAGAACTGGTTGTGGTTCCACAGCTGGCTGATGTTGTTGAAGATGCCGTTCTGGGCCACCGCGCCGGCCTGGTAGGTGCCGACGATGATCTCTTCCAGCGACTTGCCTTCCCACTCGGTGCCGGCGATCAGCTTGTTGCCGTTGTCGACATAGGCCTTGTGGTGCAGATCGTGGTGATATTCCAGCGTTTCCGCCGACATGCCCTTGGCTGCCAGCGCGTCATGTGCATAAGGAAGATCAGGAAGTTCAAAAGCCATCTCGGCCCCCTGTAAATTATTGTTGCGTTCCCAAGGTTAAATGCTTTGGCAACCGCCGCAGGTCAAGGCCCGAGAGCAGAAAACCCGGAGGTCCGCGATGCTGACGCAGGCGCGCAAGATGTTCTACCGTGCCCGCGGTCATTATGCAGGCACTCTGAATGGCGAGCCGTTCCGGCTGGACCCCTACCATTCGAAATTCTGGCGCAAGGCCTCAAGCGGCGCATGGGAGCCCGAGACGTTCGCCGTTCTGGACCGGCACCTATCGCCCGACCGCGACTATCTGGACATCGGCGCATGGATCGGCCCGACGGTTCTGTATGGTGCGCGCAAAGCCCGGCATGTCTGGTGTTTCGAACCCGACCCCACCGCCTTTCGCCATCTGGCCTGGAACCTCGACCTGAACGACATCCGCAATGTCTCGGCCTTCGGTGTCGCGCTATCCGACCGGTTCGGCGTGGCCCGCATGGCCTCGGTCAGGGGCGAGCGCGGCGATTCCACCAGTTCGCTCTTGCATGACGGCGCGCATGGAACCGATGCCCTGACCATTGCATGGGATCAGTTTGCCTCTGCCACCGACCTGTCGGGCGTGTCGCTGGTCAAGATGGATATCGAAGGGGCCGAATTTGCGGTTCTGCCGACACTTGCCGATTGGCTGCAGGATCAAAAACCAGCCCTGTATCTGTCGCTGCACGCGCCCCTGCTGAACGAAAGCAAGCGTTCCGAACGGGTCGAAGGCCTGCTTGCGGCGCTGTCCTTCTATCCGACCATGCGCGATGAAGCCGGGCGCCCAATCTCGGCCCAGGACTTGCTGGGCCCAAGCGCTTTGGCCCAGTTCCGAAGCGTGTTGTTCACGGGATAGAATACGGCGACAAGAATTCTCTTTAAACGAGAATTTACCCTTGCGCTTTCAGTGACGCCTGGTCATTTTCCCGCGTTAGCCTCTGAATACACAGGAAAATTTACTTGAAACTTATCCTATTTCTTGCTGCCGCAGTTTTTGCACAAACCGCCGCTGCAGAAAAAATCGCTTATCATTGCAAGGTGACCAAACAAGACGCCCATGGCTGGATTGCACCCGAGTATGGGTTTCAGATTGACCTCTCTACCGCATCGGCGATGGCCGCCAGTTCACATCAGGATTGGGTCAAGGCAAAATTCAAGGACCGCGGTGCCAACCGGTATCGTATCGTCTGGAACCTCGATCGAAAAATGGTCGCGGGGGGCAATGCCCGTGTACGATATCAGGCGAACCTAAAACCAAGCGACAACACGGTTGCCGTTCGCATGGCGTTCCTGCGGGGGAATTTTGCGAACAAGCCCTACGGAGTCGGGACCTGTTCGAAAGTAAAGTAACAAAAGCCCCGGCAGAACCGGGGCTTTCCTTTTCTTTCAGAAATACCCAACCTCGCTGCCGGGTTGGGCTGCAACCTTCAATAGCTTGAACACGTAATCCGCCACCGAACGGAAGCAGACCACGCGAAAGGTTTCCTCGTCATCCATCCAGAACGCACCGGCCACCTGCGCCAGTCGCGTGCGCCGGATCTGGCCGGGCTGGAACGCATCGGACGAGAAATCGACGGGCGCAACCTTGCCCAGCACCTCACGCGCGGTCGGTCCCGAGACCCGGAACACCGCCCGCGCGTCCGAGACATTGACCGCCAAGGCATGCACACCGCTCAGCGCGTCCTGCATGGCGGCCAGCTTGGCCTCGACCTCGGCGTAGGGAACAAGGACCAGCAACTCGTCCGGCGACATCCAGCAGACGCCGGTTTCGCCATCGACGAAAGCCTCGCGCTGGCCGGGCATCTTCTGGCCGGTGGCATCCTTGACCGCTTTGATCACGACCTTGTCGGACAGGTCGCCGCGCAGGGTGATCATCCCCTGCAGGCCGCATTCCTCGATCCGGGCGATGCCGTCAAAGCTTGCGTGGTTCAGTGCGCTGATGGGTTCAGACATTCTGCTTCTCCCCGTCCTTATCGTAGAACACCGGGTCCACGATCTTGGCCTTGTAGATTTTGTCGTCGGTGCCCGGGAATTCGATCACTTCGCCCATGCGGTTCGGCCCGTTCTTGACCAGCCCCATGGCGATGCCCCGGCCCAGGTTGGCCGAGTAATAGGTCGAGGTTACACGCCCGATCACGTTGCGCTGGCCATTGGCATTTACGCCTTCGCCCACCGCATAGGCACCGTCGGGCAGAACCGATCCATCCACAGTTTCCAGACCCACCAGTTTCCATCGATCAGGGTCGGTCATGTGAGAGCGTTCCTGCGCGCGCTTGCCCAGGAAATCCTCTTTCTTTTTCGAGATCGCCCAGTGCAGCCCCAGGTCCTGCGGGATCACGGTGCCGTCGGTCTCGTCCCCGATCATGATGAAGCCCTTCTCGGCCCGCAGAATGTGAAGACATTCCGTGCCATAAGGCATCACGCCGAACTCTTTGCCAGCCTCCATAAGGGCATCCCAGAAGGCCTGCCCCTGGCTGGCGGGCACCGCGATTTCATAGGACAGCTCGCCCGAGAACGAAATGCGGTAGGCCCGGCAGTCGAAGCCGCCGATCCGGCCGTCGCGCCACTCCATGAAGGGCAGCGCCTCGCGGCTGACATCCATGCCGCCCAGCTTCTCCAGCACCTTGCGGGCGTTGGGGCCCACCACGGCGACCTGGGCGTATTGCTCGGTCACGTTGGCGACATAGACCTTCCAGTCCCACCACTCACATTGCAGCCATTCTTCCATATGGGCATGGATGCGCTCGGCGCCGCCGGTGGTGGTGTGGCACAGCCAAGTGTCCTCGTCGATCCGGGCCACCACGCCGTCGTCGATCAGGAAGCCGTTTTCCGAGCACATCAGGCCATAACGGCATTTGCCGACCTTCAGCGTGGACATCATGTTGGTGTACATCATGTCCAGGAACTTGCCCGCGTCCGGCCCCTTGACGATCAGCTTGCCCAGGGTCGAGGCATCCAGCAGCCCGAGGTTTTCACGGGTGTTCCTGACCTCGCGGTTCACGGCGTCATGCACGGATTCCCCAGCACGCACATAGGCATAGGGGCGCCGCCACTGGCCCACTGGTTCCCAATCGGCGCCGTTCCGGTCATGCCAGTCATGCATCGGTGTGCGGCGGATCGGCTGGAACACCTCGCCGCGCGCCTCGCCCGCGATGGCCCCCATCGAGATGGGCGTATAGGGCGGGCGGAAAGTGGTGGTCCCGACCTTGGGAATCTCGGATTCCAAAGCATCAGCAAGGATCGCCAGGCCGTTGATATTGCTCAGCTTACCCTGATCCGTCGCCATGCCCAGCGTGGTATAGCGCTTGGTGTGCTCGACGCTCTCATAGCCTTCGCGCGCGGCCAGTTGCACGTCGGTCACCTTCACGTCGTTCTGGAAGTCCAGCCATGACTTCATGCGCAGCTGCACCTCGGCCTTGGCAGGCATCAGCCAGACGGCCTGCATGGGAGCTTCGACCTCGGTCTCGCCCTGCGGTGCCTTGGTGTTCTTCGGCTTGAAACCAGCTGCCTTGGCCGCGGCCTTGCCCGCGGCGTGGGCATCGGCCAGCACCTCACCCAGCGCCAGCGGCCCGTTGGCCGACCCCGCCGGCACGACAAAGCCTGCGCCATCCGCGCCCAGCGGCGGACGGTCGGGGTCGGGGCGGAAATGGGCGTTGGCCTCGTCCCAGATCAGCTTGCCACCGCAATGGGACCACAGGTGCACCACCGGAGACCAGCCGCCCGACATTGCGACCGCATCGCATTCGACCTCTTCCCGCGCGCCGCCAATGCCTTCCTGGTTGCAGATCGCGACCTTCTTGACCCGCTTGCCGCCCTTGACGTTGGCGATGGCCTTGCCGGGATCGACCCGGATGCCGAGGCTGCGCGCCTCGTCCGCCAGCGGACCGGCCGACGGGCGCGCATCAATCACGCGCAGCACGTCCACGCCCGCCTGTTTCAGGATGATCGCGGTGCGGTAGGCATCGTCATTGTTGGTGGCGACGATCACGCGCTCGCCCGGGGTCACGCCCCAGTTGACCACATAGTCGCGCATGGCCGAGGCCAGCATCACCCCCGGCACGTCATTGCCGGCAAAGGACAGCGGGCGCTCGATCGCGCCGGTGGCCGTGACGACCTGCTTGGCGCGGATGCGCCACAGGCGGTGGCGCGGGCCCTGGGTGCCCGGTTTGTGGTCGGTCAGACGCTCGTATCCCAGCACGTAACCGTGGTCATAGACCCCGGCCCCCATGCAGCGCGACCGCAGGGTGACGTTGCCCATTGTTTCGAGTTCGGAAACCAATTGTTCCACGAACTTATCCACAGGCTCGTCGTTGACGGTGCCCCCATCGACGGGCGCGCGGCCACCCCAATGGGCGGTCTGTTCGATCACCATGACCTTGGCGCCCGATTGCGCCGCGGCTTTGGCCGCCTGCAGGCCCGCAACACCGCCGCCGATCACCAGGACGTCGGTGAAGGCATAGAAATGTTCATACGTATCTGCGTCTCGGCTGTCCTTGTCGGGCGCCTTGCCCAGACCCGCCGACTGGCGGATGAACGGCTCGTACACATGTTTCCAGAACGGTTTGGGGTGGATGAACGTCTTGTAGTAGAAGCCCGCCGGCAGGAACCGCGCCAGCGCCGTGTTCACCGCGCCGATGTCATATTCCAAGCTGGGCCAGTGGTTCTGCGAGATCGCGGTCAGACCGTTGAACAGCTCGGTCGTGGTGGCGCGCTGGTTCGGCTCGAACCGGTTGCCCTGCCCCAGACCGACCAGAGCGTTGGGCTCTTCGGCGCCGCTGGCCACGATGCCACGCGGACGGTGGTATTTGAACGACCGGCCGACCATCATCTGATCGTTGGCCAGCAGGGCCGAGGCCAGCGTGTCGCCCTGATAGCCCTGCATCGCAGTGCCGTTGAAAGTGAAGGTGACCGGTTTCGACCGGTCGATCAGCCGGCCTTGCTTGGCGAGACGGGTGCTCATGTTTCAGACCTTTCGCAGGTGGAGGAACCAAGGCCTCCGGCAGATGTGTTCTTGAAAAGACGAAGCATCAGGAGAACTCTCTCCATGTCCAGCCCGGCCGTTTGGCCGAGATCGCATCGCGGATCTCCTGCGGCGGCTCGGTGACCTGGGCCGAATAGGTGCCGAACACCTCGAGCGTGGCGGTGCAGCGCGCGGCATGGAACCACTTGCCGCAGCCATTGCTGTGGCGCCAGCGTTCAAAATGCACGCCCTTGGGGTTTTCACGGGCGAACAGATAGTCGTGGAACTCGTCATCCGACGAGCCGGGGCCGAAGCGTTTCAGATGCGCTTCGCCGCCGGCGGTCAGTTCGGTCTCTTCGGCGTCGACGCCGCAATAGGGGCATTTCAGGATCAGCATCGGGTCAAAACACCTTTGGTCATGGATTCGGCTCGACCGTTTCTTGGACGGCCAGCGGAACAAGGTTGTTGAAGTGGAACATCGCCTCGATCGGGATGTTGACGCGGCCCGGACGAAGGGCGACGATGTCGTTGGCCAGCCGATAGGGGGTCAGACCGGCCGCGCTCAGGGCCGAGACGATCGCATCCTGTTCGGCCGGGTCGCCGGCGTTGCATTCAACGATGGCCAGCGACAGCCCCAGGCGCGCGGGATCAAAGCTGTCGAGGACAGAGCGTTCGTGCCCTTCGACGTCGATCACCAGGATATCGGCGGCAGACACACCCGTGTCGGTCAAAATCTCGTCCAGCCGCCGCGCGGCGACGGTTGTCTCGGCCACGGCCGAATGGGGTACGTCCGCCCCCGTCTTGCGGTTGGCGCGGTCGATCGCGGCCAGCATCCGGCCACGGTCCAGCGACGCGCAGCCGCGCAGCCAGCCCGGATAGGCGCCGGAATAGGTCTCGTCGAGGTGATACAGCGTCATGCTGCCCGCAACCTGCGAGACGGCGGCATTGACCAGCGTCACGTTCGGGTTGGCCGCATGCAGCGACGCAAGGGACGAGAAATACAGCGGGTGCGGCTCGATCAGGACACCTTTCCAATGCGGCTTCGACCAGTACGGCAATATGGGATCATCCAGCTTGCCGTCATTGGCCCCGACCTGCACCACCTGAACGCTGTCGGACTGCGCGTCGAAACACGCCAGCAGAAAGTCCAGCAGCGCAAGCCGGCTGCGGCGCGGCCGGTCCGGTATCGCGGTGGGAAGGGATTGGATGTCCATCAGTGCGCGACCCCGGCGGCGACGCTTTCGTCGATGAAGCGGCCCTCTTTGAACCGGTCCAGCGAGAACGCCTCGGTCAGCGGGGAATGTCCGGTGGCCATCAGCTGGGCCATGCCCCAGCCCGAACCCGGGATGGCCTTGAACCCGCCGGTGCCCCAACCGCAGTTGATGAAGCAACCGCCCAAAGGCGTCTTGGACAGGATGGGCGAGCGGTCGCCGGTCATGTCCACGATGCCACCCCACTGGCGCAGCATCTTCAGCCGCGAGATCATCGGGAAGGTCTCGACCAGGGCGCGGACGGTTTCCTCGATATGATGGAACGAACCACGCTGGGTGAAGTTGTTGAACCCGTCAGTGCCGCCCCCGATCACCATCTCGCCCTTGTCGGATTGCGACATGTAGCCGTGCACGGTGTTGGCCATCACCACCACGTCCATGCAGGGCTTGATCGGCTCGGACACCAGCGCCTGCAGGGCCAGCGCCTCGACCGGCAGGCGGAAGCCCGCCATCTCGGCCAGCTGGCCCGAGTGGCCCGCCACCACGATGCCCAGCTTGTCGCACTCGATGGCGCCCTTGGTCGTCTCGACCCCGGTGACGCGGCCATTGGCCGAGCGGATGGCCGTGACCTCGCATTGCTGGATGATGTCCATGCCCATGTTCGAGCAGGCCCGGGCATAGCCCCAGGCCACCGCGTCGTGGCGCGCGGTGCCGCCGCGTTCCTGCCACAGCGCGCCCAGAACCGGATAGCGCGGGCCGTCGATGTTGATGATCGGCACCAGTTCCTTGACGCGCTCGGGCCCGATCCACTCAGTCTTGACCCCCTGCAACGCATTGGCATGCGCCGTGCGCTTGTAGCCGCGCACCTCGTGCTGGGTCTGCGCCAGCATCATCACGCCGCGCGGGCTGAACATGATGTTGTAGTTCAGCTCCTGGCTCAGATCCTCGTACAGGCCGCGCGACTTTTCATAGATCGCCGCCGACGGGTCCTGTAGATAGTTCGAGCGGATGATGGTCGTGTTCCGGCCGGTATTGCCGCCACCCAGCCAGCCCTTTTCGATCACCGCGACATTCTGGATGCCGTAGTTCCGGCCCAGGTAATACGCCGTCGCCAGACCGTGCCCGCCCGCGCCGATGATGATGACGTCATAGCGCTTCTTGGGTTCGGGCGAACGCCAGGCGCGCTCCCATCCGGTGTGATAGCGCAGCGCCTCGCGCGCTACGGCAAAGGCTGAATAGTGTTTCATGAGCGAATCCGTCCGGTTCGTGTTTGGGCGAAGATATGCCGTGCAGCGGCAGAATACCCCTGCCATGCAGCGCCGCAATATCGCACTATTGCGACATGTAGGCCATTCGCGGCCATTTGTCCCTTTTGTCGGACCGCAAGCAGGTCTAAGTCAGGGCAACCATTGTCGGAGGGACCATGACGTTCTGGGTTCTGCTCATCTTGTTCGCACTGCTGATCGCGGCTTTCCTGGCCTATGGGCTGCTGCGGGAACGCCGAAACGAAGAACCGGCGGCGGCCTATGACCTGCGTGTCTATCGCGAACAGCTGGCCAGCGTGGACCGCGACCTGGCCCGCGGCGTGATCGGCCAGGCCGATGCCGAGCGGGTGCGGACGGAAATCTCGCGCCGCATTCTGGCCGCGGACGCGCAGATGCAGGCGGCCGCGACGGGATCCGGCCCTTCACGGGTGATGCGCGTGGCTGCACCGGTGGTTCTGGCCCTGCTGCTGGTGGGCGGCGCGCTGGCGCTGTATCGTCAACTGGGCGCTGCAGGCTACCCTGATCAACCGCTGTCGGCCCGCCTGGAAATGGCCGAGGAACTGCGCGAGAACCGCCCCAGCCAGGCCGAGGCCGAACAGGCCGCCCCCCCGGTCGAGGCGCCGCAACTGGACGAAAGCTATGCCAAGCTGCTGGACCAGTTGCGCGAAACAGTGGCCAGCCGCCCCGACGACCTGCAGGGGCACATGCTGCTGGCCCAGCATGAAACCAATGCCGGCAACTTCAAGGCCGGATACGAGGCGCAGAAAAAGGTCATCGAGCTGTCGGGCGCGGATGCCCCGGCCGATGCCTATTCGAACCTGGCCGAGATGCTGATCCTCGCGGCCGGCGGCTATGTCTCGCCCGAGGCCGAGAACGCCCTGCGCGAGGCCCTGAAACGCGACCCCACCCATGGCCCGGCGCGGTATTACTGGGGGCAGATGCTGGCCCAGATCGGCCGACCAGATCTGGCCTATCGGGTGTGGGCGGATACGCTGCGCAGTTCGCCGCCTCAGGCGCCCTGGGCGCAGGCGATCCGCGCGCAGATCGACGATCTGGCGTGGCGCGCCGGCGTGTTCAACGCCCCCGATCTTTCGGCCGCTCCGGCGAGCCCCGGCCCCAGCCAGGCCGACATGGAGGCCGCCGCCGAGATGACGGCCGAAGAACGGCAGGAGATGATCCGCGGCATGGTTGACGGGCTGTCCGACAGGCTGGCGACCGAGGGCGGCACGCCGCAGGAATGGGCGCGGCTGATCTCGGCGCTGGGTGTTCTGGGCGAAACCGAGCGCGCCACCGCGATCCGGGACGAGGCGCTGGCCAAGTTCGCCGACAACCAAGAGGCGCTTGAGATGATCGCCTCGGCCGCGCGTCAGGCCGGGATCGCGCAATGATCCACGACGGGTTCGAGGAGTTTGCCGCCGCCCTGCCCCCGATGCAGGCGCTGATGGGGCTGGACCTGGGCGAAAAGACCATCGGCGTGGCCGTGTCGGACCGGATGCGCGGTGTGGCCAGCCCGCTGGAAACCGTGCGGCGCAAGAAATTCAAGCTCGACTCGGCGCGGCTTCTGGAAATCGCGACCGACCGGGAAATCGGCGGGATCGTTCTGGGCCTGCCGCGCAACATGGACGGGTCCGAGGGGCCACGGTGCCAATCCACCCGCGCCTTTGCCCGCAACCTGTCGCAGCTGACCGATATTCCGATCGGGTTCTGGGACGAACGCCTGAGCACGGTTGCGGCGAAAAAGGCACTGTTGGAGGCGGATACGACACGAAAACGTCGCGGACAGGTGATCGATCACGTCGCGGCGGGCTATATCCTGCAAGGGGCGCTGGACAGGCTGCGCTTTCTGTAATGGGTCGGAGACCGCGCATGACGAACATGATCTGGAAACGGAACGAGGTCGAAAGCCCCTGCGTACAGATCTGCGTGGTGCATCCGACCGAGAAGATCTGCACCGGCTGCTACCGCACCATGGACGAGATCTCTCGCTGGTCGAAGATGGACAGTACCGAACGCGCCGCCATCATGGAAGAGCTGCCCAGCCGCAAGCCGCGCCTTGCCAAACGGCGCGGCGGACGCGCGGCCCGGCTGGATCGGTCATAGGGCCGTCGTCCTGTCAGAGCGTTTTTTTGAGGCTTTTGCCTCGCGCATGGCGGGCATTTCCCGATTTGTCATCCGGTTGTCGGCCTTCCTGGCCAAGAGTTCCCGCTGAAAAAGTCGGGTGATCTCGGCACGGTTGGTTCTGGCGCGGTCTTCGGCTGCGGCGTCGGCCTCGGACGTGCCCACCGCGGAAGCGCGCTTGGTTTTGGCCTTGCCGGAAAACAGTTTGAGCAGTCGCATGACAGCCCCCTTTGAACAGCTCTGCGCCGTTGCGATCCAGCCTTCCCCGGGGGCAAGGCGCAGTCCGAGATACACGGACAGATTGCAGCAGCGACCTGTGCCTACCGAGCCGGGTCGCTGTGAATAAGGGGGAAAACCCGGCCGCAAACCGCAAAAATTTGTCCAACAGGACAAAAAACCGGGCAAGTTCGGGCACTTCCGCGCGCGCGCCCTGTCCGCGAGGGTGCGAAACGAACGCAGCGTAACAATTTCAATACCTTCGGCACAGCCTAGGCAGACCCTAGGTCAATCGGCGCAAAGCAAGGCCCCATCGGCCGCGCCGCGAATCGAGGACCCGATCGGATCAGCCCGACGCCAGCCAGGTCTTGGCCTCTTCATAGGCCTCCGACGGGAAATACTGGGTGCGCGTGCCCAGGATGTGCCGCGCGACGCGCTGCGCCATGTGCTGCCAAGCCTTGTCGCCCACGATGGCGGCCCGGTCCAGCATGCCGATATGATTGCGCGCCAGACGGAAATGCGCCGCCAGCGCCGACAGGCCCTGCCAGCCGTCGAACTCGCGCAGATCGATCAGCAGGCGGAAGCCCTCCTTCTGGCTCAGCAAGGTGTCCAGGCTTGCCTCGGCCTCTTCGTATTCCTTGGGGTCCAGCTTGCCCAACAGGCTGATCTGCACGCAAGGCCCGCCGAGATCAACGACGTGAATGGCCCCCAGCGATTCCCGCAGCCACCGGCGCGCCTCGTCCAGTTGCGACATCTCGAACACCTGCACGGGGCATGGCATCAGCGGAGCCGCCAGCCGCGCGCTGGTCTTCACCCAAGCTTTGTCGGTGACGACAGCGATCCGGTCGAAGCCACGCCAATGGCTGAGGCCCAGCTTGGTGTCCTCCCACGCGGCACCCAGATCGTAGCCTTTGAATTCGGGCCCCACGATCACCAGCATCCGCACTTGGTCATGCTCTTGCAGCGCCGCCTCGATCGCGGGCACCAGGGTATTCGTGTAGTCGTTGCTCGTGACTTCTCCGGTAAGCTCGATCTCGACCAACGCGCCGTCGGAGTTCTTGTGAACCGAAATCATCGAATGACCTCCAAATCAGAGAATATCCAAAGCTTACGGTGTTTCGATCCATTCGGCCACACCGCCGGTCAACTCCGGCCGGAAATAGGCGACCATCCGTCCGTCAGGCCCGGCCTGCACGCCGTCGGACCAGGGGGCCACACCGTGCAGGCAGTGCCGGTGCAGTGCGATGGCCTCGCCCGGCCGGGCCGGGATCTCGATCCGCGGGCAGGTTTCGAACACCGCTCGGCGGGCGGCCTGATAAGCCTCGGTGATATCCGCCGTTGCCCAGCGCGCGCGAGGAACATCAGACAGCGCCCTGCGAAACGCCGCCTGCATGATCCGATGGCTTCCGTCCCAGACAACCAGCGGCGCGGCACCATCACTGACCTGTGTCAATGGTATGCCCAGCACCCAGGCATGAGGTTCGTCGATTTGTCGGCGCCGATCGGGTCCGGTGGGTTTGAGCCCGTCCACATGCGCCCCGTCGCGCCGAGCCCGGTATCGCGCGGCGGCTTCGCTTTCGCCGCGGCGCGGTCGTGGATAGCCCGGATAGACCACCGAAACCTGCCCGCGGTGCAACGCCGTCGGGCCGTATTGCTCTTGCAGGAAATCAAGAGCTGCGCCGCCCAACGGTCCCGAGCCTCCAACCCGCCCCGCCGCATCGTTCGGCAGGGCATCGACGCCGATGAACCATGTTCCTTCGCAATCCAGCCAATGCTGAAGCGACGGGTCCCGCACCGCCTGGCGGGCAGCGGGCAGCGCATGCGCCACCCAGTCCGAGACGGACGGCACGGCCGGGAAAACCTCCCACCCGCGCGCCCAGAAGGACCTTACCACCCCAAGGCCTTGCGCAGCATGTTCAGCGCCACCAGGGTCAGGAATACCGCAAATACGCGTTTAAGCGGTTTGGGGTCCATCGCATGGGCCAGCTTCACGCCCCAGGGCGCGGTGATCATCGTCATCGCGACAACCACCCCGAATGCCACAAGATTGACGGCCCCAATCGTGAACGGTGGGCGATAGTCCGGCGCAATGGGCAGGAACAGGAAACCGATGACCGAGGGCACCGCGATGATGACGCCGAACCCGGCCGCGGTGGCGACGGCCCGGTGAATGGGCGTGTTGTAGAGGCTCATCAACGGCACGCCGAAACTGCCGCCGCCGATCCCCATCAACACCGACAGAAAACCGACCATCGGAGAAATCAGCACCCTCCGCAGCCCTCCGGGCATGGCATCGCCCAGCCGCCATTCAGATTTGCCAAAGCCCAGATAGGCCCCGATGCCCATGCCCAGGATGCCGAACAAGGCCTGCAGCGCCTCGGTCCGCAGGGCGGAGGCGACCATCACCCCTGCAAGTGCGCCCAAGGCGATCCCCGGCCCCCAGCCGCGCAGGATCTCCCAATCCACGGCGCCTTTCTTGTTGTGACTCAGAACCGAGCGGACCGAGGTCACGATGATCGTGGCCAGTGAGGTCGCCAGGCACATCTGCATCAGTTGCGGGCCGCCATAGCCCAATGTCTGGAAGGTGTAGAAGAACGCGGGCACCAGAACGATCCCTCCGCCCACGCCCAGCAGGCCGGCCAGCACCCCGGCCAGCGCTCCGATCACAAGCAACAGGCCCAGCATCTGGACCAGCAAAAACGTCTCGGGCATCCGTCCCCCTTGGATTGCGGCCGTTCGGCCTTGTCAAATTGCCGGTGCCGCGACGGCGTCCGGAGCCACGCGGTCCAGCGCCTCCAACACGACCTCGGGCCCGGCGTTGTCCCTGACCGCTCCTTCCGACAGGACCCGGCGCCAGCCCCGCGCGCCTGGTCGGCCCGCGAACAGACCCAGCATGTGCCGGGTGATCTGGTGCAACCGCCCTCCCGCGGCAAGGTGCCGGTCGATATATGGCAGCATCTGGTGCACGACGTCCACCGGATCGGCGGCAGTCCCGGTGCCAAAGATCAGCGGATCGGCCTCGGCCAGAATGTCGGTCGGCTGGTGATAGGCCGCCCGCCCGATCATCACCCCGTCCAGTCCGGCCTCCAGATGCGCGCGCGCCTCGGCCAGCGACGCGATCCCCCCATTGATCGAGATGTGCATGTCGGGAAACGCGGCCTTCATCCGATGCACAAGATCATAGTCCAGCGGCGGGATATCGCGGTTCTCCTTGGGGCTCAGCCCCTGCAGCCAGGCCTTGCGGGCGTGGATCGTGACCCGCTGGCATCCGGCGGCCCGGATCTTGTCCAAAAAGTCGGGCAGCACCTCCTCGGGGGTCTGCTCGTCCACTCCGATGCGGCATTTCACCGTCACCTCGACGCGCACGGCCGCGCGCGTCGCCGCCACGCAGTCCGCCACGCGCGCCGGGTCTTTCATCAGGACGGCACCGAATGTGCCCGATTGCACCCGGTCGGATGGACATCCGCAATTCAGATTGATCTCGTCATACCCCGCCTCGGCCCCAAGCCGCGCGGCCTGCGCCAGTTCCTCGGGGTCGGACCCGCCGAGTTGCAGGGCCACGGGGTGTTCTTCAGGGCTGAACTCCAGCAGGTGAAGCGCCCCGCCCCGGACAAGAGCAGGTGCGGTCACCATTTCGGTATAGAGAAGCGCATTGGAGCTCAGCAGTCTGTGCAGATACCGGCAATGACGATCCGTCCAGTCCATCATCGGGGCGACGGACAGGCGCGCGGCGCGCCGGACTTCAGAACACACTGTGTTCGAGAGGTTTTTCGACTCTGTCATCGTGCGCGATTTCCTCTTTCAGGCCCAATCCACCGCAGTTCCCAGCATCCACGTTGGGCGGTACGGGATTGACCGCGCCCTTTTGCACCAATCATCAAGCTATTTCCACCACCCTGCGACCATCCGCTAAGCCGAAATTCCGCCAAACCCTTGCAGCCGATTCCCAAGACCGGGCCAAACGATCTATCGATAAACACCCCACGGGCCAAAGCGGGGGGCAGGTACTCCGCCAGATTGCCTGAAACCGATGGGGGCATCGTCCGGGAAATGGGTGCCCCTGCCTGTCAACTCTCGCAAACGTTGCACCCGCTCTTCGGTCGGCGGATGCGTCCGCAGCAGAGACGGCACGGGAATGCGTCGACCGGGCAGGAAAATGTCCTCCCACGCGCGTCCTGTCCGGCGTTCCAGCTTCATCAACGCAGCGGCCAACCCCTCGGGATCCCCGGTCAATTCCGCGCCGCCCCGGTCGGCATCGAACTCGCGCGTGCGCGACAGGGCCAGTTGCAGAACCGCCATGATCGTCGGCGACAGCACCAGCAGAACCGGAACATGCCACGGGACGTAGGCCGCGCCAATCAGGATCAGGGGCAGGTTCAGCACCAGAATGAGCTGCCCGACCCACGCCGCCAGAGAAACGACCCGCGACAGCACATCCGCCAGACCCATCAGCCAAAGATCGCGGTTTGCGATATGCGCCACTTCGTGCGCCAGCACCCCGGCCAACTCGCGCCGGGTCATCACCCTCAGCAGGCCGTCGCTGACGCATACGGCACTGTCTTGGGGTGACCCGACGGCAAAGGCGTTGGGCAACTGGCTGGGTATGTAATACAGCTCGGGCACGCGCGGCAGGCCGGCTTTGCGCGCCAGCATCTCCAGCAGATGAAGACCTTCGGGGAAATCCTGCGCCGTCAACCGGCGCGCGCCATAGGACCTCAGCAGCATTCGCCGTGGAATACCCGGAGACACCATCAGACCACCGACCGTCCCCAGAATCACCGCCAGAGTCAGCTCGGGCCCGGCCACCGTCGACAGGATGACCCATCCCAGCGCAGCCATCCCCGCCAGAAGAAGCAGGGATTGTGCGACATTCTGAATCTTGTGGCGCAGTGATGGGTGCATACCCCCTAGTAGACCGGATTGCCGGTTGTAATCGAGAGACGAATCCACCTAGTGTGACTTTGACACCTTCAGGTTGTGAAGGCCCGCCTTCAGGCGTTGGGCTGCATTCATCAACAAATGCGAGCATTTTTTTTGCCGCAACCTGTTGATTGGACAGCGGAAGGCCACCAAATGCCCTGTGTTGCCAATCGGCAACATGCGAAATTGAAGCCTGCAGGGCGACCAGCCATCAACCAATCGGGGGGCAGAGATGGAGAAAAAGACCGAATTCAATATCTGGTACTGGATCTTTGCGTTCTTTGCAGTCCTGTTCATCCAGGGGCTGATCGAAAGTTATCAAAGCGTTGCGCCGATCAGCTACAGCCAGTTCGAAGAGTATCTGGCCGATGGCAGCATCCAGTCGGTGGCGGTGGGGGCCGATACGATCACCGGCAGCTTTACCATGCCGATCGACGGCAAAAGCCAGTTCGTGACCACGATCGTGGACCCGGCGATCCTGGAGCGGATCGACGAGGCCGACGTGGAAATCACCGGGGTTCCGGAAAACACCTGGATCAGCGCCGTCCTGTCCTGGACCGTGCCGGCGCTGGTCTTCTTTGCGCTGTGGATGTTCTTTTTCCGCAAGATCGCCGACCGGCAGGGCTTTGGCGGCTTCATGCAGGTCGGCAAGAGCAAGGCCAAGGTCTACATGGAAAAGGAAACAGGCGTCAGCTTTGACGATGTTGCCGGCGTCGATGAGGCCAAGGCCGAGTTGCAGGAAGTCGTCGAGTTCCTCAAGGACCCCGAGGCCTATGGCAAGCTGGGCGCGCATGTGCCGAAAGGCATCCTGCTGGTCGGCCCTCCGGGCACCGGCAAGACCCTGCTGGCGCGCGCCGTCGCGGGCGAGGCCGGGGTGACCTTCTTCTCGATCTCGGGGTCGGAATTCGTCGAGATGTTCGTGGGCGTGGGCGCCGCGCGCGTGCGCGATCTG
The DNA here is from genome assembly GCA_000161775.1 of Ruegeria lacuscaerulensis ITI-1157. GTDB lineage: Bacteria > Pseudomonadota > Alphaproteobacteria > Rhodobacterales > Rhodobacteraceae > Ruegeria > Ruegeria lacuscaerulensis. The sequence continues at coordinate 2,284,661 of GG704596.1, read as the reverse complement.
TTCGATCAGGCCCGCAAATCCGCCCCCGCGATCATCTTCATCGACGAGCTGGACGCCCTGGGCCGCGCCCGCTCCTCGGGGCAGATCGCCGGCGGCCATGACGAGCGCGAGCAGACGCTGAACCAACTGTTGACCGAGCTGGACGGGTTCGACCCGTCGTCGGGCATCGTGCTGCTGGCGGCCACCAACCGCCCCGAGATTTTGGACCCTGCCCTGCTGCGCGCCGGGCGGTTCGACCGGCAGGTTCTGGTGGACAAGCCCGACAAGAAAGGCCGGGTGCAGATCCTGAACGTCCACATGAAAAAGGTCAAACTGGCCGCCGATGTGGATGCCGAGAAGGTGGCCGCGCTGACGCCGGGCTTTTCCGGCGCCGACCTGGCCAACCTGGTGAACGAGGCCGCGCTGCTGGCCACCCGCCGCAAGGCCGACGCGGTGACGATGGAGGATTTCAACAATGCCGTCGAACGCATCGTCGCCGGCTTGGAAAAGAAGAACCGCGTGCTGAACCCGCGCGAGCGCGAGATCGTGGCCCATCACGAGATGGGACACGCGCTGGTGGCGATGGCGCTGCCCGGCGTGGACCCCGTGCACAAGGTCTCGATCATTCCGCGCGGCATCGGCGCGCTGGGTTACACCATCCAGCGCCCCACCGAGGATCGGTTCCTGATGACCCGCGAAGAGCTTGAGAACAAGATCGCCGTTCTGCTGGGTGGGCGCGCGGCCGAAAAGATCATCTATGACCACCTGTCGACCGGCGCGGCCGATGACCTGGTCAAGGCCACCGACATCGCGCGGGCGATGGTGGCGCGCTATGGCATGGATCCCGATCTGGGTCATGTCAGCTATGACACCGACCGACCCGGATTTCTGGGCACGGGCGATCAGTCCAGCTGGCTGAACCGCCGTTACAGCGAGGCCACCGCCGAGGCGATGGACCGCAAGGTGCGCGATGTTCTGAACGACATTTTCGACCGCACCGTGGCATTGCTGAACGACAACCGCGACCTGCTGGAACAGACGGCGAAAAAGCTGCTGGAACAGGAAACCCTGGACGAGCCCGAGCTGGCTGAAATCCAAGGCAAAGTACGGAAAACTCGGGACAAAGCGGCCTGATCCAGATCAATGAACCGGGGCGAATCCTGCCCTATCGAATAAACGTATTCCAATGAGAAGGAGACGGCACATGGCAAATGGAATCTGCGACGTCTGCAAGACACGGCCAGCCACCGTGCGGGCCCAGGTATCCGTCAACGGCGAACGCCGCACGATGGAGCTGTGCGACGAGGATTACCGCAAACTGGCCCGGCGCCAGGGGCGCAGTGCGTCGCCCTTGGAATCGCTGTTCGGCGGCGGCTCGCTGTTTGACGAGTTCTTCGGCGACAGCGGTCTGGGCGGCAGCCTGTTCGACCGTCTCGGCGGTCAGGCCGGCGGCGATGACGCGGGCGACCGGATCCCGCCCCGCGCGGCCGCTCGCCGTGGTCAGGGCGGCGTCAGCATCGCCGACCGCCTCAGTGAACAGGGCAACAAGCTGCTGCAGGACGCGGCCAACACGGCCGGCGAATTCGGCCGCTCCGAGGTGGACACCGAGCATCTGCTGCACGCCCTGACCGGTTCCGATGTCGTCAAAACCCTGCTGGGGCAGGTCAAGATCGACGCGGACGACCTGCGCCGCCAGATCGAACAGGAGGCCAAGCGCGGCGACAGCAAGCCCGAAGGCGGCGAAATCGGCGTCAGCCCCCGCGTGAAGGACGCGCTGAACCGCGCCTTCGTGGCCTCGAACGAGCTGGGCCATTCCTATGTCGGCCCCGAGCACCTGCTGATCGGTCTGGCCGAGGAAGGCGAAGGCATGGCCGCCTCGATGCTGCGCAAGCTGGGCCTGACGCCGCAGGCGCTGCGCCAGCAGGTGACCAAGGTCGTCGGCAAGGGCGCCGAGGAAGGTCGGGTCGAGACCCCCTCGAACACGCCCGATCTGGACGAGTTCAGCCGCGATCTGACCAAGCTGGCCCGCGAAGGCAAGCTGGACCCGGTGATCGGCCGCGCCCGCGAGATCGAGACCACGATCGAGGTTCTGGCCCGCCGCAAGAAGAACAACCCGGTTCTGATCGGCGAGCCCGGCGTGGGCAAGACCGCCATCATCGAGGGCCTGGCCCAGCGCATCGTGGCCGGCGAAGTGCCCGAGGCGCTGCGCGACAAGCGGCTGGTCGAACTGAACATCAACTCGATGGTCGCCGGGTCGAAATACCGCGGTGAGTTCGAGGAGCGGGTCCAGAAAATCCTGAAGGAGATCACCGAAGAAAAGGACAGCCTGATCCTGTTCATCGACGAGATCCACACCATCGTCGGCGCCGGTCAAGGCGGCGGTGAAGGCGGGCTGGACATCGCCAACACCTTCAAGCCGGCCCTGGCCCGCGGCGAGCTGAACCTGATCGGCGCAACCACGCTGAACGAGTACCAGAAATACATCGAGAAAGACGCCGCACTCGAACGCCGCTTCCAGCCGGTCTATGTCGATGAGCCGACCGTGGCGCAGACCATCATGATCCTGCGCGGGCTGCGGGACACGCTGGAAAGCCACCACAAGGTGACCATAACCGACGAGGCGATCATCGCCGCGGCGGAACTGTCCGATCGCTACATCACCGGCCGGTTCATGCCCGACAAGGCCATCGACCTGATCGATCAGGCCGCCGCGCGGGTCAAGATCAGCGCCACCGCCCGCCCGGTCGACGTGCAGGAGCTGGAAGCCGAAGTCGAGCAGATCAAGCGCGAGCAGGACTATGCCGCCGCGCGCAAGCAGTTCGATCGGGCGGCCGAGCTGAAGAAAGAGCTCGAGGCCAAGCAGGCCGAACTGGACGAGCTGCTCGAGACCTGGAAACGCGACCGCGCATCGGCCACCGCCGAGGTGCGCGCCGACCATGTCGCCCAGATCGTCAGCAAGATCACCGGCGTTCCGGTCACCGAACTGACGGCCGAGGAAAAAGACAAGCTGCTGAAACTGGAAGAGCGTCTGCACGAGCGGGTGATCGGCCAGGAAGAGGCGATTGCCGCCGTGGCCGACGCCGTGCGCCTGGCCCGCGCCGGCCTGCGCGAAGGGTCCGGCCCGACCGCGACCTTCCTGTTCCTCGGGCCCACCGGCGTCGGCAAGACCGAGCTGGCCAAGACCCTGGCCGAGGTGATCTTCGGCGACGAGGACGCCCTGCTGCGGATCGACATGTCGGAATATGGCGAGCGCCACGCGGTGGCGCGTCTGGTCGGTGCGCCTCCGGGCTATGTCGGCTATGACGAGGGCGGCCAGCTGACCGAGAAGGTCCGCCGCCGGCCCTACTCGGTCGTGCTGCTGGACGAGATCGAAAAGGCGCACCCGGATGTCTACAACATCCTGCTGCAGGTCTTCGACGATGGCCGCCTGACCGACGGCAAGGGGCGCGTTGTCGATTTCACCAATACGATCATCATCGCGACCTCGAACCTCGGTTCGGACATCATCCAGAAGAACCTGACCAAGCGCGGCACCAAGGAGTTCGACGAGGCCAAGCAGAAAGCCGACCTGATGGAAGTTCTGCGCAGCCACTTCCGGCCGGAGTTCATCAACCGGATCGACGAGATCATCGTCTTCCACTCGCTGAACCAGTCGGAGATCCGCCAGATCGTCGAGCTGCAGCTGAACCGCGTGGCCCGCACCGCGCTGGGTCAGGGTATCGAGCTGGAGTACGACGAAAGCGTGCTGGATCATTTCGCCGCCGTCGGCTTCCGGCCGGAATTCGGCGCGCGCGAGCTGCGCCGCCTGATCCGGTCCGAGCTGGAGACCGAGCTGGCCCGCGAAATGCTCTCGGGTCGGATCGAAGACGGCGACAAGGTCCGCGTGGCCTGGTCGGCCGAGGATCAGAAGATCACCTTCGAGAAGCTGGCCAGCGCCCCGGAAAAAACCGAGGCGGCCGAGGCCGGGGATGCGTCGGAGGCGTCCTCTGACGCGGCCGAGGACGACGCGGCCGCTCCGGCCAAATAAATACGTTCGGCGCGGTCCCTGGCCGCGCCGATCCCCCAAGGCGCCAGCTGGACTGGCGCCCATTCCACCGAAAGCTCACTGAGAGGGTCATGCAATGAAAACAAAAACCGTATACCGCAATCTTGACTCCCATGGGCAGCATCGCGCCCCCGAGGTCATTTCGGAGGAATTGCCTCTGATCGAAAAGCACCTCAAACGCTTCAACGAGGATCTGCCGCGGCTCGAGGTCGTGGTTTCGCAGACCAAAGGCAAGACGCGCATCGAAGCCAGCCTGCGCCTGCAACTGCCGACGGGCCTGGTTGTTGCGCGCGAAGATGGTTTCGAGGTCGAACCGGTTCTGCGCAAGGCGTTCGCCGACCTGCGCAAGCGGTTGGAACGCCACCTGGAACGCCTGCGGCACGAACCCGAATACAAGCGCCCCGCCCGGCGCAAGCGGCTGGGCGCGCTGCTGCCTCCGGCCCGCGACGCCGCCGACGCGGACCGCCGCAAGCTGTATTTCGACCTGATCGAAGATCATCTGGACACAGTGTACAACCGGGTCCGGCGCGAGCTGACCTATCTGGAGGCCAATGGCGACGTGCCCGAAGGCCGACTGAGCGCCAGCGCGCTGGTCGATGCGGCCATCCTGCGCGGGCTTGAGACGTTCGAGCAGCGCGGTGAATTCTCGGTCGATGACTGGTTGACCCGGATCGCGCTGGAAACCATCCGCTCCGAAGCACGGGCCGCGCGTCGCAGCGTGCCCGAGGACGCCGCGTCACTGGATCACGAACCCGAAGAGCCGGCTCAGGAGCCGACGGAATCCGATCAGGAGATGTTCGAGTTCTACCAGCCCGACGACAATCCGGTTCTGGAAGACCTGCTGGCGGACGGGGCTGGAACCGACCCCGAACAGGCGGCCATCCAGCGCGAGACCCAGCTGATCGTGCATCGCGCCATTGCCCGCCTGCCCGACCGGTGGCGGCAGGTGGTCAGCCTGGTCGATATGGACGGGCTGACCGCCGAGCGCGCAGCGCAGGTGTTGGGATGCGATCAGCAAGAGGTGGAGTCGGTGCTGGAAAAGGCGCACGCGTTCCTGGCCGAAATACTGGCCGACCACGGCAAGGCCGACGAATCCGAGGCCACCTTGCAGTCGCTTGCATCCGACCTTCCGATCCCGCAGCCGGTCGATGACCGCGCCCGGATCGCCGCCGCTCTGGCCCAGGCCAAAGAGCTGGCGGGGCAAGACGGCTGAACACCGACACGACCGGTCCGCCGCGCCGATCCTTGCGCCGGGCGGGCCGGTCTCTTCTGGTGAACCCGCACGGATGAAACAAACGCCGCGCAGGCAGCCCATCACGGCTACTCCCCTGCCCCAACGCTTGCGAGGATCCCGCCACACGAATTGCTGACATAAAGAAGGCACCGCCAAGGTTCGGCGGTGCCTTCTGTTTGCGAGGACTACACCGGCGGTCAGGCCGCCGGTGCCCTGCAAGGTCAGGCGTGTTTGACCTCGATGCGTTTGACCTTGGCCTGCGCCTCGGGTGTCTGCGGCAGCTTGATGGTCAGCACCCCGTTCTTGAAGCTGGCCTCGGCCTTTTCGCCATCCACCCCGGGCGGCAGCGGAATGGTGCGGTAGATGCCGCCATAGCTGCGCTCGGACAGGTAGTAGCCTTTTTTCCCTTCCTGGCGTTCGATCTTCTTCTCGCCCTTGATGGTCAGCATGTCGTCGGTCACCGACACCTCGATGTCCTCCATGTCCATGCCGGGCAACTCGACCGAGACCTCGATACCACCCTCGGTTTCGACCACGTCCGAACGGGCGTCACCGCCGCCCCATGGCCAGTCCAGGTCTCCGACCCGGTTCCAGAAGTTTTCAAACACCCGGTTCATGTCCCGTTGCAACGTGGCAATCGGGTTGTTTTCGTCACCCTTCGGCTCAGGAGCATGGTCCTTGCGTGCCCAAGGGATAAGGTCTTTGATTTGCATGGTCCGTTCTCCTTTCCTTTGTCTGGCGTGTTCCGGTCAAGCGGTCGTGACCGCGATCTTCTTGGGCTTGGCCTCGACGGCGCGCGGCACGGTCACGGTCAGCACCCCGTTCGAGACCGAGGCGGCAATCTTGTCGGCGTCAAAATCGTCCGACATGGTGAAGGACCGCTCGAAGTCGCCCTCGCCATATTCGGCATAGACCAGCTGCAGCTTGTCGGACTGCGCCGGATGCACCTTGCCGCGGATGGTCAGCACGCGTTTTTCCAGGGTGACATCCACATCCTCGGCCCCGACGCCGGGCATCTCCAGCATCAATGTCACGCCCTCGGGCGTTTCGATGATGTCTGCCAGCGGTTGATAGATGCGGCCTCCGCTCGTGGTTTCCGGGGCTTCGACCGGGGTCTTTTCATTGGTTTTGGTGACTTCGGTTGTCATCTCGCATCCTCCTCTTACGCAGCCTTGATTTCGATCTTGCGGGGCTTGTCCTCTTCCGGGCGGCCCACGACGATGCGCAGCACGCCGTTGCTCATCCGGGCTTCGACCTTGTCCTCGCTGGCGGCGAACGGCAGGCGGATGGCGCGGCTGAAGCGGCCATAGCTGCGCTCGTTGCGGTGCCAGCGCGCATTTTCCGGAGTTTCGGGTGCAGTGCGCTCACCGGCGATGGTCAGAACGTTGTCCTTGACCGAGATGTCGATTGCCTCGGGGGCAACGCCGGGCAGTTCGGCGGTGATTGCGACGGCCTCTTCGCCCTGCCAGACATTCACGGCCGGAAAGACCGGCTGCGCCAGGCGGGTCGGAGACAAGCGATCGAAGTCGCGCATCATCGACCGCATGATTGCAAACGGATCGTTGCGTCGGTTGAATGCAGGTACAAGCATGTGCGTCCTCCTCTTGTGTTGTTCCCAGGGCGCGACCTTTGACAAGTCGCGCCGCACAGAAACCCCAATGGAGATCGGACATGCGGCAAGGTTGGCCACCTGAAAGGCGGCGCGGATCTTTCGCGTCAGCCATCTGTTCCCGTCTCGGCGAACGGCTGGCGGTCCGCTGTTTCAGCCGAACCTGTCGCGTATCCATGAAACCCCATTCGGGCATCTCACAGCTGTGATAAAGTTTCGGTGAAACTTGATTTCAAGAGGGCGCCGAGAAAATTTCTGGCGCCCTTCGAGATATGCAAAACATGCATTCTTTCAGCATGTTAAACCGACAGTCAGATGCCGGCACGTTCCACGGCACCCGTTTCGCGTTGCTGGAACCTGTTGCGCGTCCGGTTGGCGAACGCCACCAGCGACAGCATCACCGGCACCTCGACCAGAACACCTACCACCGTGGCCAGAGCCGCCCCCGAATTCAGTCCGAACAGGCTGATGGCGACGGCCACCGCCAGTTCAAAGAAGTTCGACGTGCCGATCAGCGCGCAGGGCGCCGCAATCCGATGCGGCACGCGCAGGGCAAAGGCCGCGGCATAGGCCACCGCAAAGATCCCGTAGGACTGGATCAGGATCGGCACGGCGATCAGAGCGATGACCGCGGGTCGGTCCAAGATTACCTGCCCCTGCAGGCCGAACAGGATGACGACGGTCGCGATCAGGCCGACAACGCCCCACGGCTTGACCCGGTCGCGGAACGCCTCGATTCGCTCGGCCGAGCCCAGCCGGTTGCGCGTCCAGACGCCCGCCGCCAGAGGCAGCGCCACGAACAGGACAACCGACAGGACCAGCGTCTGCCACGGAACCGAGATGTCGGTCACGCCCAGCAGGAAGGCCACGATCGGAGCGAAGGCAAAGACCATGACAATATCATTCACCGACACCTGCAGCAGGGTATAGTTCTCGTCCCCCTTGGTCAGATGCGACCAGACGAACACCATTGCCGTGCAGGGTGCCGCACCCAGCAGGATCAGCCCCGCGATATATTGCTGGGCATCGGCGGGCGCGATCAGGTCTGCGAAGACGTATTCGAAGAACAGCACGCCCAGCGCCGCCATGGTAAAGGGCTTGATCAGCCAGTTGACCACCAGGGTGATCGCCAGCCCTTTGGGCTGTTTCACCACGTCGCGCAGGCTGCCTGGGTCCACCCCTACCATCATCGGATAGACCATGGCCCAGATCAGCACCGCCACCACCAGGTTGACATTGGCCAGCTCGGCCGCCGCTATGGCCTGGACCAAACCCGGCGCGAACGAGCCGATGGCGATCCCGGCGGCCATTGCCAGCGCGATCCACAGGGACAGATACCGTTCAAATATGCTCATGCAGAGATCTCCGAAGTTGTCTGGGGCTGCAAGCGCCCCGCCGCCAGGGCGGACAGCGCGACCATGGCGGCCGCCGTCCCCAGCATCAGGGGCAACCCGCCCCATTGATAGGTCAGGCCAGACAGCAGCGTGCCCAGCAGCCGCCCGCCCGCATTGGCCATGTAGTAGAAGCCCACATCCATGGTCACCCGCTCGGCCCGGGTGAAGGCCAGGATCAAATAGGAATGCAGCGAGGAATTCACTGCAAAGACCGCGCCGAAAACCAGCAGCCCCACCACCAGCGCCAGCGTCAGCCAAGGCGCGGGTCCCGAGGACAGCAGCGCGGCCACCGTCAGGATGGCCGGAACGACAGCCAAGCTCCAGGCCCAACCGCGCGCCGCTGCGACCAGGTCGGCCTCATACCGCGCCCCTGCCCGCAGCAGGCGCGGGGCGGCGGCCTGAACGATGCCGTACAGAATGACCCACAAGGCCATGAACCCGCCGATCAGAAAAAAGGCCGAGCGGTTGCCCGCTTCGCTGCCATCCGACAGCACGGCGTAGAAATAGATCGGGATGCCGACGACGAACCAGACGTCGCGCGCCCCGAACAGGAAGACCCGCGCGGCAGACAGCCAGTTCACATTGGCCGATTTCGAGAAGACCTCGGAAAACTTCGCGCCCTTGCGGCCTTTGGGCAGCCCCGGCGGCATCGCCAGCAGCACCGCCACCAGGATCAGGAACAAGACCCCCGCCATGCCCAGAACGGCACCCGTAAAGCCGAACCCGGCCAACAAGGCCGCCCCCAGCAGGAAGCCCAATCCCTTGACCGCGTTCTTCGACCCGGTCAGCACCGCGACCCAGCGGAACAGTCCGTTGCCCTCGGTGGGGGCCAACAGCTTGACCGCCGATTTCGACGACATCTTCGTCAGGTCCTTGGCCACCCCGCTGGCGCCCTGCACGATCATTACGAAGGCGACGGACACACCGATGGTCCAGCCCGGATCCAACTGCGCCAGCGCCAGCAAGGCCAGCACCTGGATCGTCAGCCCCGCGTACAGGGTCGCGGTCAGACCGAACCGCGCGGCGATCCACCCGGCGGCCAGGTTGGTGGCCATTCCGGCGATCTCGTACAGCACGAACAGATAGGCCAGCTGAACCGGCGAAAAGCCCAGCGTGTGAAAATGCAGCAGCACCAGCATCCGCAGGGCGCCGTCGGTCAGCATGAAGGCCCAATAGGCAGCCGTGACGGCCATATAGGCCGACAACCCGTCGGGACGTTGGGAAGCGCTGGTCAAAGCGATGCCCCGACCATCATCGCCACATCCACCAGACGATGCGCATAGCCCATCTCGTTGTCGTACCAGGCATAGACCTTTACCTGCGTTCCGTTCACCACCATGGTTGACGGCGCATCCACGATGCTGGACCGGGTGTCATTGGTATAGTCGGTCGAGACCAGAGGGCGCTCCTCATAGCCCAGAATGCCGGCCAGAGGGCCCTCGGCCGCGGCCTTGAAAAGGGCGTTCACCTCTTCGGCCGTGGTTTCGCGCTCAACCTCGAACACGCAATCGGTCAGCGAGGCATTCAGCAGCGGCACCCGCACCGCATGCCCGTTCAGCCGCCCCGTCAGTTCGGGATAGATCAGGGTGATCGCCGTGGCGCTGCCGGTGGTCGTGGGGATCAGCGAGTTCAACGCCGAGCGCGCACGGCGCAGGTCCTTGGCCGGGCGATCCACGATCGTTTGCGTGTTGGTCACGTCATGAATCGTGGTGATCGAGCCGTGCCGGATGCCCAGGCTCTCGTGGATCACCTTGACCACAGGGGCCAGGCAGTTCGTGGTGCAACTGGCCGCGGTCACGATGCGGTGGCGGGCCGGATCATAGGTGCCCTCGTTCACGCCGAAGACGATATTGGCCGCATCACCATCCTTGACCGGCGCCGAGACCACCACCTTCTTCACTCCGGCGTCAAAGTATGGGGCCAGCTTGGCCTCGGTTTTGAAGACCCCGGTGCAGTCGATGACGACGTCGACGCCGTCAAGCGGCAGATCGGACAGGTTGCGGGTTCCGATGAAGGGCAACCGAACGCCGTCGATGGTGACCGAGCTTTCGTCATGGCGAAACTCGGCGTTCCAGCGGCCATGCACGGTGTCGAACTCCAGCAGATGCGCGTGCATCGCGGGGTCACCCACCGCATCATTGATCCAGGCGATCTGCGCCCCTTTCTCAAGCAGGGGCTTCAAGGCCAGCTTGCCGATGCGGCCAAGGCCGTTGAGGGCATAAACGGTCATGCGGTTTCTCCGGTATGGATCTGGCCGATGGCATCCACGGCCTTCTGAAGTGATATGCGGTCAAGGGTTTCGAACGGCAGCGACGAAAAGGTCAGGATTCGGTTGCGGATCGCATCGTAAGCCGTTTGAAAAGCGAGGATTTTCTGCGCTTGCGTCCCGTCGGCACCGACCGGATCGGGCACGCCCCAATGGGCGCTGATGGGCTGGCCGGGCCAGGCTGGGCAGTCTTCGTTCGCGGCCTGATCGCAGACCGTGAACACGAAATCGAAATCCGGCGCGCCCGGGGCCTGAAACTCGGCAGTGGTCTTGGCGCGCAAATCCGAAATGTCATGGCCATTGAGCTTCAGCACCTGCAAAGCAACCGGGTTCAACTCGGACCGGGCCCGGGTTCCGGCCGAATACACGTTGAACCGGTCACCGGCCTCGCGCCTCAGAATCGCCTCGGCAAAGATTGACCGGGCGGAATTTCCGGTGCAGATGAACAACACATTGAATTTCCTTCCCAAACCGGCGCCATCCGACGTAGCGCAGGAAGCAGGCGCACAGATCTCGGGGCGACCGCGGCAGCAGTCCAGCAGCAAATAGTCGATCGTTCCGCGCACGGCCTCCATCTCGACTGTATAGCGCAGCGAGGTCCCTGCCCGCTCTTGCGTGACCAGCCCCACCTGCAGCAACGCATTCAAATAGTTCGACAAGGTGTTCGGCTTGAGACCCAGCGCGCGCGCGATTTCAGAGGCCGGGACGCGGTCGGGATAGCGCCGCATCAGCAGCCGAAACACGGCAAGCCGCTGTGGATGCCCCAAGATGGACAGGCGATCGGGAATCATTTTTTCCATATTTCATGAATATCGGAATTAATGTGCTGTCTGCAAGAGACAGTTTCGTGACACCCCGAACGCAAAACGGACGGATATCGCTCCGAAGATCGGACGACAGGCAATAGCTGAAACGGGAATGATGGTGCGGTCGAGAAGACTCGAACTTCCACGGGAGTTACCCCACAGCGACCTCAACGCTGCGCGTCTACCAATTCCGCCACGACCGCACTGCCAGTGACTTGGTAAAGCGCCGTATAGACGTTTGGCAAATGGATGTGAAGAGGCAAAAACAGCGGCATTGGAAATCCCCGGTTTCGATCATATCTGTGGCACTTGGAAATCGACACCCCGCCCAGCAGGATCTTGACATGACTTCGCCCAACCCGCGCCCAACCGTACAGATCGACATCGTGTCTGACGTCGTATGCCCTTGGTGCATCGTCGGATTTCTGCAGCTGGATCAGGCCCTGACCCGCGAGGGCGTCCAGGCCCGGTTGCGCTGGCATCCGTTCGAATTGAACCCGGCGATGGGACCCGAGGGCCAAAACCTGCGCGAACACATCATGCAGAAATACGGCACAACCGCCGAACAAAGCCAACAGGCGCGCGACCGGCTGACAGCGCTGGGGGCAGACCTGGGTTTCGCCTTCAATTTCTCCGACGACAGCCGAATGGTGAACACGTTTGCCGCTCACCAGCTGCTGGACTGGGCCGAGGGGCACGGGCGCCAGCACCCGCTGAAACTGGCGATGTTCAAGGCCTATTTCACCGATCAGAAGGATGTATCGGATATCGAGGTTCTGGTGGATGCGGCCCGGTCCGTCGGGCTGGATGGTGATGCGGCAAGGGCAGCACTGGCCTCGGGCGCGCATGCGGAGCCCGTCCGTCAGAAGCAGCAATTCTGGACCAGCCGCGGCATCAGCGGTGTTCCGGCCATGGTGTTCGGCGGAAAATACCTGATGACGGGCGCTCAGGGCGCGGACACCTACGCCCAGATGCTGCAACGCTGCCTGTCCGAGGCCGCCTGACGCTTTCCCTTCACCGGGAACCGGGGTAAGAGGCACGCATGGAATGGAAGATCACAGACGGGCTGACCGACTATGACGCCGCCGTCGCCTTCATGGAGGCGCGCGTGGCCGAAATCGCCGCCGGACAGGCGGAGGAATGCATCTGGCTGCTGGAACACCCGCCGCTGTACACCGCCGGCACCTCGGCCAAGCCCGAGGACCTGACGGATCCCGATCGATTTCCCGTCTATCCCAGCAAGCGCGGGGGCGAATACACCTATCACGGACCGGGCCAGCGTGTGGTCTATGTCATGCTGGATGTCGGCAAGCGCGGCCACGACGTGCGCCGCTTCGTCAAGCAGCTGGAGGCCTGGGTGATCGCCGCCTTGGCCGAGTTCAACGTCCACGGCGAGATCCGCGAGGGCCGCGTGGGCGTGTGGGTTCCGCGCAAGGACAAGCCCCTGACCGCATCCGGCAAGCCGGCCGAGGACAAGATCGCCGCCATCGGCATCCGCCTGCGCAAATGGATCAGCTTCCACGGCATCTCGATCAATGTCGAACCGGACCTGGAGCATTTTTCGGGCATCGTGCCCTGTGGCATCCGGGAATATGGCGTAACATCACTGGTGGATCTTGGACTGCCGGTCACCATGACCGACGTCGATGTTGCCCTGCGCAAGACATTTGACGAAGTGTTCGAGCCGGTGAAGCAGTAACAAGGCGCGGCCTGGCCGAATCGGTCTTCTGAGAAGTGGCCAAAACAATCGCGGTCCAGCTGCCCCCTCTGTTTCGCAAAGCGACGAGAATTTCCGAAAATATTCCAAAGAAATAAGGTAAATTTACCTTAACACCACTTTCCGTTCACATATTCGTCTCAGTTTGAGGTATGATGAATTCACCGTTCTAGAGTGAGTGGTGCGTTAACCGGTGATCGCGGCCAGCCCGCGAAAATCGATCAAGTGTTTGGTTACGAGTCTGCCGTTCCGACCCCATATCGGAACGGCAATTCTCGTTTCGGGCCTCACTCTTCGCCGGACTGCTCCACGGCATGGCCGAACCGCATGTTCTGCGAACACGAGCGACTGGCGATTTCCACCTCGAGCGTCTGGTGAGCGATTCCAAACCTGTCCTGCAGCCCCTGTTTGACCAAACCTCGCAACTCTTCGACCCTCGGCCAGGCCCAGTCCTCTACTACCAGATGCGCCGTCAGGGCGGGCTCGTTTTCCTGCATGCTCCACAGGTGGACATGGTGCACCTCTCGAATGCCCTCGGTGGCCTCAATTGCACGAGCGACCTGCTCGGGGTCCAGGTCCGCCGGCGCGCCCAGCATGAGAACACGGATCGCTTGACCGATTTCGCCCTGAACGTGCCACAGGATGTAGGCCGCGATCAGAATGGTGACGGCCGGATCGACCCACGTCCAGTCGAACAGGATCACCGCCGCCCCGGCCACGATCACGGCAACCGACCCCAAAGCGTCAGCCACGTTGTGCAGGAAGGCGGCGCGAATGTTCATGCTGGTTTTGGCCATACTGTAGGTCAGAAGCGCGGTCATCAGATCCACCACCAACGCCAGCACCGCGATCCAGACCACGAGCCATCCGTCAACCGGCTCGGGCTGAAAGAACCGCATGACCCCTTCGTACATCAGGTAGACGGCGAGAACGATCAGTGTGGTATAGTTGACCAGCGCGGCGACCACTTCGGCCCGACCGTATCCGAAGCTCATGCGCGGGTCGGCTGGGCGGCGGGCGATTTTGCGGGCAAAAAACGCGATGATCAGTGAAATCGCGTCGGAAAAATTGTGCAGCGCATCGGCGATGAGCGCCAGCGACCCCGAAAAAATCCCGCCGACCACCTGTGCCAGCGTCAGAAACATGTTGACCGCGATGGCCCAGGCCACCCGCGCGTCTCCGGCATCAGGGTCGATTTGGGCGTGGTGCTTATGTCCAGCGTGGGAATGATCATGGGCCATGATGTCGCGTCCTTGTCTGGGTCATGGTCCATACCTAATTCCTCAAGTGACTAGAGGTTCAAGGGGGATTGCAAAAAATGTTCTCGATCGGGGATTTGTCCCGGCGCACAGGCGTCAAAGTCGCCACGATCCGGTTTTACGAAGAAAGAGGCCTGCTTCCACCGCCGGAACGGACCGCCGGCAACCAACGGCGCTATGACCGCGCCGCGCTCGATCGGCTGCGCTTTGTCAAACACACGCGCGATCTTGGACTGCCATTGGCCGATGTCGAGGCCCTGCTGTCATTGGAAGGCGCCCAAGGCGCCGATCTGAACCGGGCGCACGAAATCGCCGAGCGGCAGCTGACGGACGTGCAGGATCGGATTGCAAAGCTGCGCCGACTCGAGGCCGAACTTGCCCGGATCGCGGCCGCCTGCGACGGGCAGCACGACCACGTCTGCTCAGTCTTGCAGGCATTTGGGGATCACGATGCCTGTTCAGGGGCGCATCAGGCTCCCCCACCCGTCAAGACAGCGCAGCCCTGATGCGCTCGGCGTGTTTGGCGATCTCGTCGAAATCGCCCATCTTGCCGGGCGGACGCAGAGAGACGCCCTCGTGCCGGGGCAGGACATGGAAATGCAGGTGAAACACCTCCTGCCCTCCGGCCGCCTCGTTGAACTGCTGGATGGTCACTCCTTCGGCGTCAAAGGCGCGCATGACCGCACGCGCCAGTTTCTGAACCGTGGTCATGACTGCAGCCAGTTGCTCGGGTGTGGCATCCAGCACGTTGCGGCAAGGCGTTTTCGGGATCACCAGAAGGTGCCCGTCCGCACGCGGCATGATATCCATGAAAGCCAGCGTTTCGTCATCCTCGTAGACGCGGGTCGAGGGGATCTCGCCCCGCAGGATCTTGGCAAAGATGTTTTCGGGATCATAAGCGGTCATGACAGGTCTCCGACAAAGGGGCTGCGTGTTGTTCTGCGGCCAAGCCCGCAGCGGGTCAAGGCGTGATTCCGCCCTTGGACAGCCCCCGTCCTTGCAATTCGCCTGATCATCCCCAGATACCGGTCATCCAAGGCTGAAATCGCACGGGTGTCCTCCTGCCCCGCGACAATTAATCTTGATCCAGATCAAACTCGGCCATTGAAGGCCGCCCCCTTGCATTCTAAAACCAGCAGGAATCCCGCGCGCCGGAGAGGTCCGGCTGCGCGGTCTATTTGCAACAGGAGGCACCTAAATGGCAGACGCAGCCATTCATGGTCACGATCATGAAGACCAGCGCGGTTTCTTTACCCGGTGGTTCATGTCGACCAACCACAAGGATATCGGGATTCTTTACCTGATCTTCTCGGCCTTTGCCGGGCTGATCTCGGTCATGATGACCGTCTACATGCGGCTTGAACTGATGCATCCGGGCGTTCAGTACATGTGCTTGGAAGGTTTCATGGCCGATCCCTGCACCCCGAACGGGCACCTGTGGAACGTGATGATCACCTATCACGGTGTTCTGATGATGTTCTTCGTGGTCATCCCCGCGCTGTTCGGCGGTTTCGGCAACTATTTCATGCCGTTGCAGATCGGCGCGCCGGACATGGCGTTCCCGCGGATGAACAACCTGTCCTTCTGGCTGTATGTCGCCGGCACCTCGCTGGGCATCGCGTCGCTGCTGGCCCCCGGCGGCAACGACCAGGCCGGCTCGGGCGTGGGCTGGGTTCTGTACCCGCCGCTGTCGACCACCGAAGGCGGCATGTCGATGGACCTTGCGATCTTCGCCGTGCACGTATCGGGCGCCTCCTCGATCCTCGGCGCGACCAACATGATCACCACCTTCCTGAACATGCGCGCCCCGGGCATGACCCTGTTCAAGGTGCCGCTGTTCAGCTGGTCGATCTTCGTCACCTCGTGGCTGATTCTGCTGTCGCTGCCGGTTCTGGCCGGCGCCATCACCATGCTGCTGATGGACCGCAACTTCGGCTTCACCTTCTTTGATCCGGCAGGCGGCGGTGACCCGATCCTGTACCAGCACATCTTTTGGTTCTTCGGCCACCCGGAAGTGTACATCGTGATCCTGCCCGGTTTCGGCATCATCAGCCATGTGATCGCCACCTTCTCGCGCAAGCCGATCTTCGGCTATCTGCCGATGGTCTGGGCGATCATCGCGATCGGCGTGCTGGGCTTCGTCGTGTGGGCGCACCACATGTACACCGTCGGCATGTCGCTGCGTCAGCAGGCCTACTTCATGCTGGCCACGATGGTCATCGCGGTTCCGACGGGCGTGAAGGTGTTCTCGTGGATCGCCACCATGTGGGGCGGCTCGATCGAGTTCAAGACGCCGATGCTGTTCGCCTTCGGCTTCCTGTTCCTGTTCACCGTCGGCGGTGTGACCGGTGTGGTTCTGTCGCAGGCCGGTATCGACCGCGCCTACCACGACACCTACTATGTGGTGGCACACTTCCACTACGTGATGTCGCTGGGTGCTGTCTTCGCGATCTTCGCTGGTATCTACTTCTACTTCTCGAAGATGACGGGTCGTCAGTATTCCGAGTTCTGGGGCAAGGTTCACTTCTGGCTGTTCTTCATCGGCGCCAACCTGACCTTCTTCCCGCAGCACTTCCTGGGCCGTCAGGGCATGCCGCGCCGGTACATCGACTATCCCGAAGCCTTCGCACAGTGGAACTTCGTGTCGTCGATCGGTGCGTTCGTCTCGTTCGCTTCGTTCCTGCTGTTCTTCGGCATCGTGATCTACGCCCTGCTGCGGGGCGCCAAGGAAACACGTCCGAACCCGTGGAATGAATACGCGGACACGCTGGAATGGACCCTGCCTTCGCCGCCGCCCGAGCATACGTTCGAGCAGCTGCCCAAGCCGGAAGACTGGGACAAGAGCCACGCTCACTGATCCCTGCCGAAAAAACCGAAACCCCGCCCATTGGGCGGGGTTCTTCTTTGGCACCACGTCCGCCGTCGCCAGAACAGCAAAAATCGGGTATTCTGCATTAGGCCGCACATCTGGCCTCAGCGAAGGATACCATGCCCGACATTGATTTCTGGTACTCGATCGGAAGCACCTACAGTTTTCTGTCGATCATGCGTCTGGATGACTGGTGCGCCGAAAACAACGCGACCGTGAAATGGCGGCCGTTCAACGTTCGGGCCGTGATGTCCGAACAGCGCAACATCCCCTTTGCCGGCAAACCAGTGAAATCCTCGTACATGTGGCGCGATATCGAGCGCCGCGCGGCCAAGTATCACATCCACGCCCGACTGCCGGCCCCCTATCCGATTTCGGATCTGGAACTGGCCAATCAGGTCGCCTTGCTGGGCATGACCGAAGGCTGGGGCAAGCCGTTCACCCAGGCGCTATACCGGATCTGGTTCGAAGACGGTGTAGAGGCCGGCAGCGAAGACGCCATGTCCGAGGCCCTGTTCCGCTGTCAGCTCGACCCCTTACCGGTGCTGGCCCGTGCCCGTAGCCCCGAGGCCGAACGCGCCCTGTCGGCGGAAACTGAAGCTGCGACAGCGCTGGGCGTGTTCGGCGCGCCGAGCTTCGTGGTTGGCAACGAGGTATTCTGGGGGGACGATCGGTTGGAGGATGCGCTGTCCTGGGCGAAGGTCGGCCACGTGGTCTGAAAATAGGCAATCGACATCGCGACACGCGGCGCTATTTTCCGATTATGCCGTATCGCTGGGAAGATTCGTCCGGCACCGAAGAAAGACTGCGCCTGTGGGCCCACAACGCGCTTCCGCCGCGCGGGGCCATGATCGTGGTCATGTCGGTGTTTTTCTTCGGCCTCGTGCCGCTGTTGGCAGTGCTGGGCTCGGTGCTGCTGTGGGGCCTGCTGCCGTTCTTGTTGCTGACCGTTGCCGGTCTGTGGCTGGCCCTCGAGGCCAACTATCGCGCGCGCGACATCCAAGAGGTTCTGACCTTGTCGGAAAACCGGGCGCATCTGGTCCACCATGGCCCCCGCGCCCGAATACAGGAATGGAGCTGCAACCGCTATTGGGCGCGCCCCGAGATCCACGCCGCCGGCGGGCCGGTGCCCAATTACGTCACGCTGTCCGGCGAAGGTCGGGTCGTCGAAATCGGCGCGTTCCTCTCGGAGGAGGAACGCATCGCCTTGTATGATGATCTGGTGAAGCGGCTGCGCAGGCCCCGGCAGCCGAGTAGCTGAAGCTCAGCAGCTGCCGCTGGACGCAGCGCACAGATGATCCTTGACCAGCGGACCAACCTTGCCGAAATCCATCTGTCCGGCATAGCGCTCCTTCAACTCGCCCATGACCTTGCCCATGTCCCGGATCGAGCCAGCGCCCGTTGCGCTGATCGCCGCCTGGATTGCAGCGGCAACCTCGTCGTCATCCAGTTGCTTGGGCAGGAACTCCTCGATAACCTCGACTTCGCGCAATTCCCGCTCGGCCAGGTCCAGGCGCCCCCCTTCTTCGTAGACGCGCGCGCTCTCCTTGCGCTGCTTGCTCATTTTCCCAAGGATCTCAAGCACATCAGCATCGCCGCAACCGGTGACTTCTTCGTTGCCTTCGGCGCGCTTGGCGATGTCGCGATCCTTGATCGCGGCGTTGATCAGACGCAGCGTCGAGAGACGCTCGGCATCCTTGTCCTTCATAGCTTGCTTCAGGGCAGTGGCTACTCGAGTTCGCATATCCATTTGTTCTGTCCATCCCCATGGCAACGGAACCCCGAACATATCGAAACAAAATCTGAGGCACAACAGTATAGAAATAGGGGTAACTCATTGAAAAACAACAACAGCCTAAAAATCGAACAGGGTTGACCCGCAGCACCAACCCCCTTAGTTATGCGCCGATTTACCCAAAAGGAGAGTCGCGCCATGGCCCACCAAGCCACGTCCAAGCCCACCGCATGTCTGGCACTGGCCGACGGAACGCTCTTCTTCGGCACCGGGTTCGGCGCCACGGGCCAGACCGTAGCCGAACTGTGCTTCAATACAGCCATGACCGGTTACCAGGAAATCATGACCGACCCGTCCTATGCCGGGCAGGTGGTAACCTTCACCTTCCCGCATATCGGCAATGTCGGCGTCAATCCCGAGGATGACGAAACCGCCGATCCGGTGGCGGCGGGCATGGTCGTGAAATGGGACCCGACCGAGCCGTCGAACTGGCGCTCGGCCGAGCGGCTGACCGACTGGCTGGCCCGACGTGGCCGGATCGCCATCGGTGGGGTCGATACCCGCCGGTTGACCCGTGCGATCCGTCAGCAGGGCGCCCCGCATGTGGCCCTGGCCCACGACCCCGACGGCAATTTCGACATCGAGTCGCTGATCGCTGCGGCGCGTGGTTTTGCCGGGCTGGAAGGCATGGACCTGGCCAAAGAGGTGACCTGCGCCCAAAGCTACCGCTGGGACGAGATGCGCTGGGCCTGGCCGGACGGCTACCAGCGGCAGGAAGCGCCTGTCCACAAGGTGGTCGCGCTGGATTACGGCGCAAAGCGGAACATACTGCGCTGCCTGGCCTCGGCCGGTTGCGACGTGACGGTCCTGCCCGCGACCGCAACCGCAGCCGAGGTGCTGGCGCACGACCCGGATGGTGTGTTTCTGTCCAACGGCCCGGGAGATCCGGCTGCCACCGGCACCTACGCCGTGCCGATGATCAAGGAACTGTTGAAAACCGCCGATCTGCCGATTTTCGGGATATGCCTGGGCCACCAGATGCTGGCGCTGGCGCTGGGCGGCAAGACCATAAAGATGAACCACGGCCACCACGGTGCCAACCACCCGGTCAAGGACCTGGAAACCGGCAAGGTCGAAATCACCTCGATGAACCATGGCTTTGCCGTAGATGCCCAATCGCTGCCTGACGGCGTGTTGGAAACCCACCGATCCCTGTTCGACGGGTCGAACTGTGGCATCCGCATGACCGACCGCCCTGTATATTCCGTTCAGTATCACCCCGAGGCATCCCCCGGCCCGCAAGACAGTTTCTACCTGTTCGAGCGGTTTGCCGCGGCCATGGCCAAGAAAAAGGCGCACGCATAACCCCGCAGACTGCCGGAAAACGAATGGGTTAACCCGCTATTAACCCTGTTTGCGCAACTCTGACCTCCAATACTTGGGGCAGGGTTGACGAATGGCAGAACAGAGGCTCTTACGCAGCGGGGCGGCATCCCCGATCACCGGCGCAGGCCAGCGCAAACCGCTTGGGTTTTACCTTGTGGATGCCGGGATCATCACGCCCAAGCAATTGAGACAGGCGCTGTACCTGCAAGCCCGGCAAAACGCTCCTCTGGGCGAAATTCTGGTCGGTGAGTCCTGGGCCACGCGCGACGATATTCTGGTCGCACTCGGTGCCCAGTATGGGTTACAGATTGCGGATCTGCAGGATTTCACGCCTCCAGCCGATTTGAGCGCGATGCGTTCCGTCGATTTCTGGCTGGCGCACAATGTGATCCCATGGATGCGCGTCGGGCCGATCCTATTGATCGCAACCTCGCGGCCAGACAGGTTCGAAACGATAAGGGCGCAACTCGAATCCTTCGCGCCGACCATTCTGCCTGTTCTGGCTGCGCCCGAACAGATCGATCGCGCCATCGCGCGCCGCTTCGCAAGACCGTTGGCGCAGGCAGCTGAAACGCGCGCTCCGGCCGCACAAAGCTGCCGAAACTGGGCGATGAATTCGCGATCGGCATCCATTGCACTGGCGCTCGTCGCGTTGGCAGGGTTTGCTATCTTCCCTGTTGTCGGGTTGGCGACGTTGTTCTGGGCGGCAGTCGGTACCCTTGCCCTTTTCCTTGTCCTGCGCATTGCGGGCCTGTTTACCTATCTCGGAGCGCGTGGCCCGAATGCGGAACAGGCCGATACACGCCCTGAACGCCTGCCCTGCGTTTCCATCCTTGTGCCGTTGCACAAGGAGCGCGAGATCGCCGGCGCGCTGATCCGCCGACTTCAAAGACTGACCTATCCGAAGGCCCTGCTGGATGTCATCCTCGTACTGGAAGAACATGATGACGTGACCCGTGCTGCCTTGGCGGACGTGGAGCTTCCAAGCTGGATTCGAACACTAGAGGTGCCGGCATCGGACGGCGTCACCACCAAACCGCGTGCCATGAACTATGCGCTGGATTTCTGCCGGGGAGAGATCCTCGGTGTCTGGGACGCCGAGGATGCGCCTGTGCCGGACCAGATCGAGGTGGTGGTCCGGCATTTTGCACAGGCACCAGAGGACGTCGTCTGCCTGCAGGGCGTTCTGGACTACTACAACCCAAGGACAAACTGGCGCTCACGGTGCTTCACCATTGAATACAACGGATGGTTCCGGGTGATCCTGCCCGGTATCGCACGGCTGGGCCTGGTCGTGCCGCTGGGGGGCACCACGTTCTTCTTTCGCCGCGACAAGCTGATCGAGCTCGGCGGCTGGGACGCGCACAACGTCACCGAAGACGCCGATCTGGGCGTACGCCTGACCCGGGCAGGCTACCGGACCGAAATCGTGGACACTGCCACCTATGAAGAGGCAAATTTCCGAGCCTGGCCCTGGGTCAAGCAGAGGTCACGCTGGCTGAAGGGCTTCATGATCACCTACCTGGTGCACATGCGATCTCCGCTGCGGCTGCTGTGCGACCTCGGGGTGTGGCGGTTCTTTGGGGTGCAGGCCTTCTTTCTGGGCACAGTGGGGCAATTCCTGCTTGCGCCGGCGCTCTGGTCCTTCTGGCTGGCCTCGGCCGGGATGCCGCACCCTTTCCAAGGCGTCATAGCGCCCGAAATCCTGCGCGCCTGCGTCTATCTGTTTCTTACGGCCGAGGCCGCGAACATAATCGTGGGCGCGCTGGGCGTGACCGCAGGCGGCCGTCGCTTCCTGATCCCGTGGGTGCCCACCATGTCGCTGTACTATCCGCTGGGCGTGATTGCCGCCTACAAGGCGTTGTGGGAACTGGCTGTCAACCCGTTCTTCTGGGACAAGACCCAGCACGGCCAGGCGAGCGAAGAAACCCTGCCCGAGCCTACTTTTCGCGGCGGATTGCATCCTGCTTCAGACGGGTCATGAACGCGACCGAGATGTGCTCTTTCAGCGCTCGGGCGGCGGCCTCCTCGTCGCGGGCGGCGATGGCGTCCACGATCGCCTTGTGCTCGTTCTGGGCGATTTCGCCCCGCCCATGCGCCGCCAGCGAGGTGGTGGCCATCAACGCCATCGTGCGGTGCACAAGGTCCAGCTGCTGCACGAGATAGCGGTTGTGCGAGGCCAGATGGATCTGTTCGTGAAACCGCCGATTGGCGCGCGACAGCGCAACCGGGTCATCCACCAGCGCATCGTCGGCGGCGACCATGTCCTGCAATACCTTGATTTCTTCCTCGGTGGCGTGGCGCGCGGCCAGTCGGGCGGCCAAACCTTCCAACTCACGCCGCACGACATACAGTTCGGCCATTTGGTTGTGGTCCAGCGAGGCCACGATCAGCGACCGCCCGTCACGTTCCAGCAGCGACTGAGTCTCGAGCCGCTGCAGCGCCTCGCGGATCGGGGTGCGCGACACGCCGAACCGCTCGGCCAGTTCGCTTTCCACCAGCCGGTCGCCGGGTTTGTACACCCCCACGTCGATCGCTTCGAGGATCAGACTATACGCATCGGTCTGGGGCTGTCGGGACTGGGTCATTGGGTCGGGTCTCTCCTCGTTCGGACCTGTCTATCCGGGCCATGGGTCTGCAATCAAGTGCGCCATTGAAAACCCGGTGGCCGCGGCCTAAACCCAAGCCCATGGTCAAGCCTGCATTTTCACATGTCACCCAATGGGTGTTCGATCTGGACAATACCCTGTATCCGCCGCACATGCGCCTGTTCGATCAGATCGAGGTGCTGATGACGGAATACGTGGTCGAAGCTCTGCGCGTCGACCGGGCCGAGGCTGACCGGCTGCGCCAGCACTATTGGCGCGAACACGGAACCACGCTGGCCGGGCTGATGGCCGAACATGATCTGGACCCCGAGCCCTATCTGCATGCGGTTCATCAGGTCGACCTGAGCCACATGGAGCCCGACCCGGCGCTGGCCGCGCATATCCGGGCCCTGCCCGGGCGGCGCATCGTCTACACCAACGGCAGCGCGCCCTACGCCGAGCGGGTTCTGGCCTCACGCGGGTTGGATGGGCTGTTCGACGCGATCTATGGGGTCGAACATGCGGGGTATCGGCCCAAACCGGACAAGGCCGCGTTTGAAACGGTGTTTGCCCGCGACGGCATCCGCCCCGACCGCGCCGCCATGTTCGAAGACGAGCCGCGCAACCTGAAGGCCCCGCATGACATGGGCATGCGCACGGTGCATGTCGCCCCCGATCCACACGACGCGGATCACATCCACCACCACACCGATGACCTGACCGCATTTCTTGCGCGCCTGATCTGAACCACCCGAGACTGCGACGAAATGCGCCTGCGCGCCGCCTGAAACTGCGACGATCTGCGCATTCTGCATGTGCAAAATCGCTCCTACATCAGATTCGGCGACGAACAGAAACGGAGACCCCGATGACCGCGATCGAGATGCCCGGCCGCCTGCCCTTTTGGCAGCGCCTGCTTTTTGCAATTCCCCTGTTTGGCTGGCTGGCCCGCGATGCGGCCAATGGCAAGCCCGAGGATCTGGGCTATACCGCTGCGGCGCTGCTCAGCATGTGGGGCTGTTCGGCTCTGTTGTTCGGCCTGCCGGGCCTGTATCTGCCGGCCCTGGCGATGGTGCCGGTGATGTTCCTGATTCTGGTCCTGATTTCACGCGGCTAGACCACGGGACAGGATGTCACTTGGCGCAGGCCCCAGAACCGCACTAGGGTCCGCAGGCAACGGAGAGTGACGCGATGACCAACAGTTGTGACATCCTGATTTCCGGCGGCGGAATCGCCGGGCTGACCGCGGCGGCCGTATTCGGCGCCGCGGGGTTCGACGTGATCTGCGTGGACCCGACCCCGCCCGTCACCGACCGCGACGCCGACGGGTCCGACCTGCGCACCACCGCGTTTCTGCAACCGGCGCAAGGCCTGCTGCAGCACTGCGGGTTGTGGGACAGGCTAGAACCCCATGCCGCGCCGCTGCAGATCATGCGCATCGTGGACGCGGGCGGTGACATCCCCGAGCCGCGCGTGGTGCGGGATTTCAACGCCGCCGATATCTCGGATCAACCCTTTGGCTGGAACCTGCCCAACTGGCTGCTGCGGCGCGAGATGGTGGCCCGGCTGCGCGAACTGCCGAATGTCGATTTCCGCCCCGGCACCGGAACCGTCAGCCTGTTCACCCGCACCGCCGAGGCGCGTGTGGGCCTGTCCGACGGCACCCGCATCCGCACCAAGCTGGTGATCGCCGCCGACGGCCGCAACTCGCCCATGCGCGAGGCTGCGGGAATCAAGGTCCACACCACGCGATACGGGCAGAAGGCACTGGCCTTTGCGGTGACGCATCCAATCGCCCATGAAAACGTCTCGACCGAGATCCACCGGTCCGGCGGGCCGTTCACTCTGGTCCCCCTGCCCGACTGGCAGGGCCAGCCCTCGTCGGCGATCGTGTGGATGGAGCGCGGCCCGCGCGCGGTCGACCTGCTGACCCTGCCCGAGGCCGAGTTCGAGGCCGCGATGACCGAGCGGTCCTGCGGCCTGTTCGGGCCGCTGAAACTGGCCTCTCGCCGGACGCTCTGGCCGATCATCAGCCAATCGGCCGAGCGCCTGTCGGCCCAGCGCGTGGCCCTGATGGCCGAGGCCGCCCATGTGGTGCCGCCGATCGGCGCGCAGGGTCTGAACATGTCACTGGGGGATCTGCGCAGCCTGCTGGACCTGGCCCAGGCGCGGCCCGACTATCTGGGAGATGCCCAGATGCTCGACGCCTATCACAAGGCCCGCCATGCCGAGATCGAGCTGCGCGTCAAGGGGATCGACCTGCTGAACCGCGCCTCGATGGTCGAGGCACGGCCGCTGCGCGATGCGCGCGCTGTGGGGCTGAACGCGCTTTATTCGATGCCGGTGGTGCGCAAGACGCTGATGCAGATGGGCCTCGGCGTGCGCTGAGGCCCGTACCGGCCTACAGCACCTGATCCAGAACCCGCTTCAGCCGGGCCACCGTGCCATCGACATCATACAGCTTGTCCAACCCGAACAGGCCCAGGCGGAAGGTGCTGAACCCTTCGGGCTCGTCACATTGCAGCGGCACGCCGGCGGCAATCTGCATGCCTAGCGCGGCGAATTTCTTGCCGTTCTGCACCTCGGGGTCGTCGGTATAGCTGACAACTACCCCCGGTGCGCCAAAGCCCTCAGCCGCGACCGAAACGAACCCCTTGTCGCGCAGCATCGCCCGCACCGCGTTCCCTAGCCGCCATTGCGCATCGCGCAACTTTTCGAACCCAAAGTCACGGGTCTCCTGCATCGTATCGCGGAACGCCCGCAGCGCATCGGTGGGCATGGTGGCGTGATAGGCATGGCCGCCGCCCTCGTAGGCCTGCATGATCTGGCGCCATTTCTTCAGGTCCAGCGCGAAACTGTCCGAGGTGGTCTCGGCCAGCCGCTCTTCGGCGCGGTCGGACAGCATGACCAGACCGGCGCAGGGCGAGGCGCTCCAGCCCTTTTGCGGGGCCGAGATCAGAACGTCCACGCCGGTGGCCTTCATGTCGATCCAGGCACAGCCCGAGGCGATGCAGTCGAGCACCATCAACGCGCCGACCTCGTGCGCGGCGGCGGCCATCGCGGTGACATAGTCATCCGGCAAAATGACCCCGGCCGAGGTTTCCACATGCGGCGCGAACACCACGCTGGGTCGCTGGCTGCGAATGGTTTCGACCGCCTCGTCGATCGGCGCGGGCGCAAAGGGCGACGGGCTGGAATTCCCGGTTTGACGGGCCTTCAACACGGTGGCCGAGGCCGTCAGCCCCCCGGTTTCGATGATCTGGCTCCAGCGATACGAAAACCAGCCGTTGCGCACCACCAGCACGTCGGCCCCGCGGGCGAACTGACGGGCCACGGCCTCCATCGCGTAGGTTCCGCCACCCGGCACCACGGCCACGCCATCGGCGCCATAGACCTCGCGCAGCATCCCTGAGATGTCGCGCATCACCTGCTGGAACGCCTGCGACATGTGGTTGAGCGAGCGGTCGGTGAAAACGACCGAAAACTCCTCGAGCCCGTCCGGATCGACGGTCTGCAACAATGGCGGCATTTGTGCTCCTTTCTAGGTCCTTCGCTTTGTCGGTTTTTTGAATGCGATGGTAAAGTCTCAATCGGGTTGCCGATTGTGACCCAAGGTAAATCTCAATTTGCAAGTTAAAATGTTGTCAAATCCGATCTTACCGCCAAAAATGACGCTAACCAGTGTCACCAAGCCCTTTACACCCTGACGTGTTTCTGAACAGATGCTCACACCTTAAACATGAAGGGACTGACAAGCCAGTGAATGCCCCAAAGCGAATAAGTTTCCAATATGTTCGCGACGAAGTGAAAAGGCGTATCGAGACCAGGGTTTGGCCCCAGGGGTCGGTGCTGCCAACGGAAACCCAACTGGCCGAAGAGTTCAATTGCGCCCGCGCCACGGTGAACCGGGCGCTGCGAGAACTGGCCGAACAAGGCTTCGTGGAGCGCAAACGCAAAAGCGGAACACGCGTCAAGAAATCGCCCAGCAAACAAGCCAAGCTTGAACTGTCCCTGGCCCGCCAGATGGTCGAGGATCAAAACGCAACCTATCGCTATGCTCTGGTCGAGCGGGACATCGGCGTCACCCCTCGCTGGCTGGGTTCACAGTTGGGCCTGCCTTCGGACGCACGTATTCTGCATGTCGTTTGCATGCACTACGCCGACAACCGACCCTTTCAGCACGAAGAGCGCTGGATCAACATCGCCGCCATCCCCGAGATCGAATTCGCCGATCTGGAGGAAACAAGCCCCCACGAATGGTTGCTGAATGCCGCTCCGTTCTCGGAGGCCGAGATCACTTTCTGTGCGGTTTCAGCTGACAGCCGGCTGGCTGACTACATGGGCACAACGTCAGGCGCGCCGATGATCCAGTTGGAACGTACGACTTGGAGAGGAGGGCAGCCATTGTCTTTTGCCCGCATGACCCACCATCCCGGCTATTGCATTCGCACCCGGTACTGACCTCTAGCCAATCGGCCCCGGCAGGCGTTCCTCACTCAACAGGACATTTGCCTCCACGTCGCCGGCGCCGGGCAAGGTCATGATGCGACGCCGCAGGACGCGCTCGAAATCCGCCAAATCGCGCGCGACCACGCGCAAGCGATAGTCATAAAGCCCAAGAACGTGCTCGACCGTCTGCACCTCGGGGATGGCACTGACCGCGCGCTCGAAATCCTCAAGGCTGACCTGACCTTTTCGCGCCAGCTTGACGCCAAGAAACACCGTGACGCCGAACCCCAGCGCTTCTGCATTCAGGCGCAGCCGGCGCCCCTTGATGACGCCCGCCTGCTCCAGCCGCCGGATCCGGCGCCATGTGGCGGGCTGCGACAGCCCGAACCGCCGGCCCAAGGCGCCCGCGCTTTGAGTGGCGTCCTGGGCCAAGGCGCGCAGCAGTTTGCGGTCCAGTTCATCCAGTTCGATCATACCGGCAACACCTCGTCCCGCTTGACCCGCGCGATGTGCATCAGGGCCTCGATGTCGGCGATATGCGGCAGGGTCAGGATTCGGTCGCGATAGACCTGCTGGTAATGCGCCATGTCTCGCGCGATCACCGAAAGCCGGACATCAACGCGGCCCAGAAAGGTCTGGATCTCGATCACCTCGGGCACCTTGCGGGCCGCCGCGGTGAACTCATCGAAGGCGCGCGGCTGGGTCTTGTCCAGCGTCACCCGCAGCGACACTTCGACCGCATAGCCCAGGGCAGACCAGTCGATCACGGCCTCCTGCCCCTGAATGATCGCGGCGGCCTGCATTTTCTCGATCCGGCGCCAGCAGACGCCGTTGCTGATCCGGCACCGTTCGGCCAGTTCGGCGGTGCTCAGGCTTGGGTCGGCCTGGAAATGGCGAAGGATGCGGCGGTCGATGTCGTCAAGCATGAATTTTTCGGATTTCCAGGTTATTGAGAATTATTCTTTCCATCTTCCATCAATATCCAATCCCAGCGCTCTCGCCAATAGCAATCGCCGCAGCTAGAACCACATCAATCGAAACAGAAAGGACCGGCAAAATGCGCGTCTATTACGATCGCGATTGCGACATCAACCTGATCAAGGACAAGAAAGTGGCCATCCTGGGCTATGGTTCCCAAGGCCACGCCCACGCGCTGAACCTGCGCGACTCGGGCGCCAAGAACCTGGTCGTCGCCCTGCGCGAAGGCTCGCCCTCGGCCCGGAAAGCCGAAGCCGAAGGCCTGCAGGTGATGGGCATCGCCGAGGCCGCGGCCTGGTGCGACGTCATCATGTTCACCATGCCCGACGAGCTTCAGGCCGACACCTACAAGAAATACGTACATGACAACATCAAGCCCGGCGCGGCCATCGCCTTTGCCCACGGCCTGAACGTGCATTTCGGCCTGATCGAGCCGAAAGAGGGCGTGGACGTCATCATGATGGCCCCCAAAGGCCCCGGCCACACGGTGCGCGGCGAATATGTCAAAGGCGGCGGCGTGCCCTGCCTTGTGGCCGTTCACACCGACGCGACCGGCAAGGCGCTGGAAACCGCGCTGTCCTACTGCTCGGCCATCGGCGGCGGCCGCTCGGGCATCATCGAGACCAACTTCCGCGAGGAATGCGAAACCGACCTGTTCGGCGAGCAGGCCGTTCTGTGCGGCGGTCTGGTCGAACTGATCCGCTGCGGCTTTGAAACCCTGGTCGAGGCCGGCTATGCGCCCGAGATGGCCTATTTCGAGTGCCTGCACGAGGTGAAGCTGATCGTGGACCTGATCTATGAAGGCGGCATCGCCAACATGGACTACTCGATCTCGAACACCGCGGAATACGGTCAATACGTCACCGGCCCGCGCATCCTGCCTTACGAGCAGACCAAGAAGGCGATGAAAGAGGTTCTGAACGACATTCAGCAGGGCAAGTTCGTGCGCGACTTCATGCTGGAAAATCAGGTCGGTCAGCCCACGATCAAGGCTTCGCGCCGGGCCAATGACGAACACCAGATCGAAGAAGTCGGCAAAAAGCTTCGGGGCATGATGCCCTGGATCTCGGCCGGCAAGCTGGTCGATCAGGAAAAGAACTGAGCCTGAAAGGCTGAAACCCGAGGGCGGCCCCGTTGGCCGCCCTTTTCATGCAGAACGGATGAACAGCCAGCGATG
The DNA here is from genome assembly GCA_000161775.1 of Ruegeria lacuscaerulensis ITI-1157. Lineage (GTDB taxonomy): Bacteria > Pseudomonadota > Alphaproteobacteria > Rhodobacterales > Rhodobacteraceae > Ruegeria > Ruegeria lacuscaerulensis. The sequence goes on along the minus strand of GG704596.1, from coordinate 2,255,170 downwards.
GTGCCTCAACCCAACATACGCGACTGGAGCGGCGTCATTGCCCTGGGCTTGATTTGGGGCGGCACGTTCATGGTCGTCTCGATGGCGCTGGAAGGCTATGGCCCGATCACAGTAGCGACCGCGCGCACGACGCTGGGTGCGGTGATGCTGCTGGCGCTGATGGGACTGACCAGACGACGCCTGCCAAGCCCCACACCAAGTCTGGCGTGGTCGGTGATCCTGATCGGCATCCTGTCCACCGCGCTGCCTTTCGTGCTGCTCAGCTGGGGGCAGCAATACGTGCCTTCGGCCTTTGCCGGGCTGTCCATGGCGGCGATTCCGCTGATGGTGCTGCCGCTGGCGCATTTCTTTTCGGATGAACCCCTGAACGCACGTCGGTTCGTCGGGGTATCGCTGGGTTTCACCGGAGCGCTGACGCTGATCGGTCCGGGGCTGGCGCAACTGGGCAGCGGGGCCGAGCCGCTGGCACAGCTGGCCTGCATCGGGGCGGCGTTCTGCTACTCGGTGGCGTCGATCCTGACCCGGCGCTGCCCGCCGATCGACCCGGTGGTTCTGGCCGCGCTGACATTGGTGGTGGGCGCGGTGATCCTGCTGCCGATCATGTTGGTGACCGAGGGTGTGCCCGCACCGCAGGGCCTGCGCCCAACCCTTGCCTTGATCGTGCTGGGGCTTGTGCCGACGGCCTTTGCCACCCTGCTGCGGGTGTCGATCATTCGCAGCGCCGGGTCGGTCTTCATGACGCTGGTGAACTATCAGGTGCCGGTCTGGTCGATGATCTTCGGCGCGTGGATCCTGTCGGAGGCGCTGCCTCTGCGGTTCTACATCGCGTTGACGCTGATCCTGACCGGAATGGCGATCAGCCAATGGTTCAGTCTGCGCAAGATGCTGTTGGGCTACTGACGCGCGACGGCTTCGACCTCGGCCACGATCCCATCGACGACCTGCGCCAAAAGGACGTCATCCTCGCATTCGGCCATAACGCGGATCAAAGGCTCGGTGCCCGACTTGCGGATCAGCAACCGCCCCCGTCCGTTCAGCCGCGCCTCGGCATCGGCAATCGCGGCCTTGACCGTGTCCGCTTCCAGCGGAGCCTGCCCCTCGCCATATCGCACGTTCTTCAGCAGTTGCGGCACCGTCTCGAACTGCTGCGCCAGATCCGAGGCTTTGCGCCCCGAATTCACCATCTCGGCCAGGAAATGCAGGCCCGCCATCAGGCCATCGCCGGTGGTGGCATAGTCGCTCATGACGATATGGCCGGATTGTTCGCCGCCAAGGTTGAACCCGCCTTCCCGCATACGCTCGACCACATAGCGGTCACCGACCGCCGTCCGTTCCAGCCGCAGCCCGCGCGCGCCCAGAAACCGCTCCAGACCCAGGTTCGACATGACGGTCGCAACAAGCGCGCCGCCTTTCAGCCGTTCGGACGAAGCCCAGGCTGTGGCCAGAAGGGCCATGAGCTGATCACCATCGGCCACCTGTCCGGTTTCATCCACGATCACCACCCGGTCGGCATCACCGTCGAGGCAGATGCCCACATCGGCCCCATGCGCCACGACGGCCTCGGCCGCCACGCGCGGCTGGGTCGAGCCGCAGCCCAGGTTGATGTTCTTGCCGTTGGGCGCGGTTCCAACAGGGATCACCTCGGCCCCCAGTTCCCAAAGAACCTCGGGAGCAGTGCGGTGCGCGGCCCCATTGGCGCAGTCGATCACCACCTTCAGCCCGTCCAGCCGCAGATCACGCGGCAGAGATGACTTCACCCGCTCGCCATAGCGGAACCGGGCATCGTCGACCCTGCGCGCTCGCCCGATGTTCTGGGCCTGGGCGGGTTGGACGCCCGCTTCGATCAGCGTCTCGATCTCCAACTCAGCCTGATCGGACAGTTTGAACCCATCAGGGCCGAAGAACTTGATCCCGTTATCCTCGGCCGGATTGTGGCTGGCCGAGATCATCACGCCCAGATCGGCCCGCATCGACCGGGTCATCAGCCCGACTGCAGGCGTCGGAACCGGCCCCAGCAGCAGAACATTCATGCCGGTCGACGTCAGACCCGCCGTCAGCGCGCTTTCCAGCATGTAGCCCGACAGGCGCGTATCCTTGCCGATCACCACCCGATGTACGCCGGTGCGGTCACGGCGGAAATACCGGCCAACGGCCGCGCCGATCCGCAACGCCATCTCGGCCGTCATCGGATAGGTGTTGGCGGTGCCTCGCACCCCGTCGGTTCCGAACAGCTTGCGCATTCCTGCTTTCTCCGGTTGGTCCTGCCTGCGACCCGATTACCGGACAGCAGCCCACAGGCGCAAGGCCTGAGCGGTCTCGGCCACGTCATGCACCCGGATGATCTGTACACCTTGCGACAATCCTGCCAACGCCACGGCGATTGATCCCGGCGCGCGGGCATCCTTGCGCGGTTCCTTGCCGATCCGGCCGATGAAGCCCTTGCGTGACACGCCCAGCAGGATCGGGCAGCCCAACCCGTGAAACAGGCTGAGATTGCGCAGCAGGGTCAGGTTGTGTCCCTCGGTCTTGCCGAAACCGATGCCTGGATCAACGATGATCCGGCCCCGATCCAGCCCGAGGCCTTCCAGCCGGGCCACCTGCCCGGACAGGAAATCGTAGACGTCCAGCAGAACGTCGTCATAGGTCGGGTTGTCCTGCATCGTGGCCGGGTCGCCCTGCATGTGCATCACGCAGACCGGCGCACCGATCTCGGCGCAGAAAGCGCCAAGTGCGGGATCGAAGGTAAAGCCCGAAACATCGTTGATCAGCCCCGCCCCGGCCTCGACCGCGGCCCTGGCCACGGCGGATTTGCGCGTGTCGATCGAGATCAGCGCCGGTGTCTCGGCCCGGATCGCGCGGATCAAGGGCTGGGTGCGGGCGATCTCTTCGTCCTCGGGCACGAACTCCGCGCCGGGACGGGTGGATTCACCGCCGATGTCCAGAATGGTCGCACCATGCGCGACCATTTCCCTGGCCGCTGCACACGCGGCGTCGGGGGAGTTGTGTTTGCCACCATCGGAAAAGCTGTCGGGCGTGGCGTTGAGGATGCCCATGATCTGCGGGTGCGTCATGTCCAGCCTGGCAATTGCGGCGCGCGGTTGCATCAGCCGGTCGAGCCAGGTTTCAGGGATGTCGGCGGCCGGCACGATCCGCGGCGCGGCACCACGCTGCAGACATTCGGCATGGGTGAACCACAGGTCCTGCCCGGCCAGCGGCAGGGCCCCGTCCGGGCGCACCGGCCCGTGTTGCACCAATGGGCGATAATAGCTTGTCACAGTTGCGCCTGCTCGACGGGAACCACCCGCAGAGGTGTCTTGGGGGCCTCGGGCAGGTCTCCGCCGATCACCAGCATCTCGCTGGCCTCGAAGGTGGCGGCGAACCAGGCGGCCAAAGCCACCGCATCGGACGGCGCCGCCGAAGGCCCGTCAACCGAGTCGAGCACGATCTTGGACGGTGCCCAGACACAGATCTGGCCGTTCTTCATGGCCCAGTCCAGCTCGGTCCGGGTCGAGACGACGACGCAGCGCGGGTCACGCGCGGCCAGCACCCAGGCGTTCTGCTCGATCGCCAGAAGGTCGATCCGGCGCTGGGTCATGGCGTGCCCGGTCTGCGGCACCGGCAGATCGGAGGCGCCCACGCACAGGATCAGCGGCCGCTGTCGGTTTTCCAGCTGGTCGATCCAGCCCGACAAGTTGTCGGACTCAATCGCTGCGTTCGACAGAAAGACCAGCCTGGGATGTGGCCGTTCTTCCTCGATGACATCGTGGTGGACTGCATCCTTGCCGCGCACGATCTCGACCCCCAACGCGCCCGGACCCCGGTCCAATTTTTCAATGCGGACAAAAGCCCTTACCGCCTGAGGTTCAAGCAGAATCCGTTCGGCGATCCGTTCAGCCAGCGTTTCCAGAAGGTTCAGACGCTCGGCCGCCAGTTCATAGGCGATGGCCTCGGTCACGCGGTCATAGGACAGGATGCGGTCGACGTCATCGTCGATCTGCTCGGTCAGCGGGCGCACCTCGACCACGATGTTGAAGCAGATGCGCTGGGTGGTGCCGCGTTCGGCCTGAAAGGCGCCGATCTCGACCTCGACGATGTGATCGCGCAGCGAAATGCGATCCAGCGGTCCGCGTGGCGCGGTCGCTTCGGACCGTTCCGACGGGTGCGCAAAGGCAAGACGGATTTCAGAACTCATGGCACAGGCCTTTTCGGGCAGCTTGGACAGGTTTGCCCAAATTATTCGTTGGGCGCGGCTATAGCACTCAAACAAACGCCATTCCAGCCGCCGATTGCGGCGTCAGGTGACGCGGAACCAGCTCATCATACCCGAGGCAGCATGGCCAAGCATGTGACAATGCAGCAGCCAGTTGCCCGGATTGTCGGTGACCATCGCGATCTCGCGGGTCTCGCCACGTTCGATCAGCACCGTGTCGCGCCACGGCCCCAGACTTCCGTCCGGCAAGATCAGCCGGAAGTGGTGTCCATGCAGGTGCATGGCGTGCGGGAAAGCGGTTTCATTGACAAATGCGATCCGGTGACGGCTGCCGATGGTCGCGTCCAGAAACGGGTCATCGGGGCGTTCGGCATAACCGTTCAACGCCCAGAACCGGCCCAACTGCGCCAATTCGCGGCCCGACAATTCCACGTCCCCCAGCCGCGCGCTGTCCAACCAGCGCATGGCTCCGCCTTCCAGAGTCATGCGGTGACGCGGAATGCCGTCCAGATCCGGAATCTCGGGCAGCGGATTCGGCGGCAAGGGCTGCACGCCGGCGCGCGGCGCGGATGAGGCCTGTCCGGCAATCCGAAGGCGGACCAGGCCGAATGCGCCATCGCGTTCCCGGCTGACAAGGCTTGCCGTGCCGCCCGCCTCGGCCACGACGTCGACCATCAGGTCCGCCCTCTGCGCGGGAGCGAGCGGAAACGTGCCCTCAATCGCAATCGGATCAGTCAGCGGCATGCCATCCAGCGCGACGATCCAACCGACCAGACCGTCAAGGCCCAGATCGTAGATCCGCGCGTTCGACGCGTTGATCAGGCGAAGCCGCACGCGTTCGTGGCGTTTGACGGGAAAGACAGGATCGAAACTGCCATTGACCGTGACAAGGTTGCCCAGGCGCCCGGCATGGCTCAGATCATGCCCATTGTCGAAATCTTCGGCGATCTGCGCGGTTTCCGGGTCAAGCCGCCAATCATCCAGCATCAGCGTCAGATCCTGATCGACATCCGGCGCCTCTGGTTCTTCAACGATCAGGGGGCCATAAAGCCCGCGCGCCACTTGCTCGACCGAGCGATTGTGGGCGTGGTACCAGTAGGTTCCCGCATCTCGCAGGGCAAATTCATAGTCGAATTCCTGCCCCGTCGAAACAGCATGCTGGGTCAACCCCGGCACGCCGTCCATTGCGTTGTCGATGCGGACCCCATGCCAATGCACCGATGTTGCCTGTTGCAGTTCATTGCGAAGGCGGCGGCTAAGGCGCCTTCCCTGTTTTACGCGGATGGCCGGTCCGGGCACGCGCCCATCAAATCCCCAAACCCGGGTTTCCGGAAATCCTGGCGGCGCGATCAATTGTGCCCCTGCACGCGCCGTCATGACATGCGGCTCGGACCGAGCCAGCGTGGGCAGAACCGCCAAGGCGGCGGCAGATTTCAGAACGTGTCTGCGGGTCACTGTCATTGCGGGCCTCCTGCTCCGCAACATAGCGTACCCTTTGACCCACGCCATCAAGCTTCCAGCGCGGGTGCGTCAATGCGCGCTAATTGTTCGCGGTACGGTAATTGTGGCGGTAAAAGATATGAACACCGATCCGCGCGGTCTCCTTGTAGACCCGCGACCACGACGGGCGCACCGCCTTGGTGTGATAGTGGGTGGCCCCCGCGGTCAGCGGCTTGCCTGCGCCGTCCAGAACCAACCGGGCAACCTTGGCCACGCGCTCATGGGCCTTCTTTTCCCGGATGACCTCTTTGTAGCCGTCACAAGTGTATGTGAACTGGCACTGGTATTTCTTGCCCGTGCCCTGGCGGATCACGCCGCAGACAGTATCGGGAAAACGGCTGCTTTTCACACGGTTCATGATGACTTCGGCAACAGCGAACTGCCCTTGGACACTTTCACCGCGCGCCTCGAAATACAGGGCTTCGGCCAGGCACTTGAGGTCCTCCCCCCCGGTCGCTTCGGGCAATTGGTCCAACCACGCTTTCGAGTATTTCACCTCAACGGGCGGGCTGTTTTTCTCGGGTTGGAATAACCTGAAATAGTCCCGGAAACTTTGACCCGGCAAATCGTTGCGGGCCACCATCTCGCGCTTGGTGGTTTCGGTGGTCGTTCTCTCGGCAAAGGACGCATTCGGCAGCACGGTTGCCGCCGCAATGGCAACAGCCAGTATGTAACGTATCATCAGATAACCTCGCACAGGCACTTCACGCGCCATACCCTCCCCCGGCGGGCGCGAGAGGGGTTTACCCCAGAAGGGGCAAAAGGTCCAGTTGCGAGGATTCAGCAGGTAGTTTCCCGCCGGCGCGTTCCGAAGCGTCCACTCCGAATTCCATCCCAAACCCACTATTCTTAGGGCCGAGGAAGACTGTCAACCCCCAAGTTTTGACGCGATCGCCAGTTGAGCGGAAGCCAGCCGAGCGACGGGAACGCGGAACGGAGAGCACGACACATAGTCGAACCCCAGGTCCCGGCACAAGGCGATTGATTCGGGGTTGCCACCATGCTCGCCGCAGACCGAAAGCGTAACATCCGGCTGGGCCGCGCGGCCACGTTCGGAGCCCAACCTCAGCAATTCCCCCACCCCGTCAGCGTCGAGCACATGAAAGGGATCTTCGGTGAACACACCCTGCCGGACATAGGCCGACATGAAGCGCCCGGCATCGTCCCGCGACAAGCCATAGGTCATCTGGGTCAGGTCGTTGGTTCCAAAACTCAGGAACGAAACCTGTGGCGCGATTTCTTCCGCACGCAGGCAGGCGCGCGGCGTTTCGACCATCACGCCCAGGCGGTATTCGAAATCCTGCCCCCTTTCGGCCGCCACCGCGGCGGCTACCGCGTCGATGCGGGCCTTGACCAGCTCGACCTCGCGCTTGGCCGACACCAGCGGGATCATCACCTCGGGCACCACCGGGGCGCCGTTCTTGCTGGCCTCCAGCGTCGCCTCAAAAATCGCGCGGGCCTGCATGTCATAGATTTCGGGCACCGTCACGCCAAGGCGGACGCCGCGCAGGCCCAGCATGGGGTTGTATTCGCTCATCGCCTCGACCCGGCGCTCGACATCCGAAACCGGCAGGTCCAGCGCCTCGGCCAGTTCACGCTGGCCGCTGCGGGTGGTGGGCAGGAATTCGTGCAGCGGCGGGTCGAACAGGCGGATGCAGACGGGCTGCCCTTCCATGATTTCGAAAAGCTGAACGAAATCCGCGCGCTGCATGGGCAACAGCCGCGCGAGTACCGCCGCGCGACCGGCAGGGGTCTCGGCAAAGATCATCTCGCGCATCACGATCAGGCGACCGGGGTCGAAGAACATGTGCTCGGTCCGGCACAGGCCGATCCCTTCGGCCCGGAACCGGCGCGCGACCTGCGCATCGGCAGGCGTGTCGGCATTGGCGCGAATGGCAATGTCGCGTTCGGCATCGGCCCAACCCATCAAGGTCTGGAAACAGTCATCCAGCGCAGGCTCGAGCATCGCCGGCTCGCCCGCCAGCACCTGCCCGGACGTGCCGTCGATGGTCAGAATGTCGCCGGTCTTGAACACGCGGCCATCCGGCGCCACCAGCTGTTTATTCTTGGTCTGAAACCGCATCTCGGACGCGCCGACGATGCAGGGCAGCCCCAGACCGCGGCCAATCACGGCGGCGTGGCTGGTCATCCCGCCCTTTTCGGTCAAAACGGCCACGGCCGCATGCATGCCCCGCACATCCTCGGGCGAGGTTTCGCGGCGCACCAGAATGCAGGGCTCGCCACGCGCGGCGCTGGCCTGTGCCTCGGCCGAGGTGAACACGATCCGCCCACTGGCCGCCCCCGGGCTGGCCCCGATGCCGGTGGTCAGCACGTCACGCTTTGCCTCGGGGTGGACTTGCCGGTGCAGCAACTCGTTCAGCGAATGCGGATCGATCCGCATCACCGCCTCTTGCGGCGGGATGATTCCGTCTTCGGCCAACCGAACGGCGATGCGCATCGCGGCGCGGGCGCTGCGCGGCACGCGCACGCCGTCCAGGATATGCACTTTGCCGTTTTCGATCACGAATTCGACCTGCATTTCCTCGCGCAGTTTCTTCCGCATCAACGCAGCATGGGCCTTGAGGTCGGCAAAGGCTTGCGGTGCCACTTCCTCGAGCGACGGGCCACGGGGGTCTTTTTCCAGATACAGCGCCGAAACGCCTTCGCCCAGCGCGTCACGGCCCTGGCTCTGGCTCAGATAGCGGCCCGTGATCTGCGGCAGGCCCGTCGTGGGGTCCACCAGCTGCAGAACGCCCGAGCCGCACTCGCCCTGCCCGACCCCCGGAATCATCTCCTGGATCACCAGTCCCAGCCCGGCATCGGCCGGCGCCCCCTTGGCCTGACGCAGCAACCGCGCCGAGGTGCCGTCCCACGCCCGCGCCATCGAGCGCAGCACACCGATCAACTGCTCGCCCCGGTCCTGCGGGAATTCCTCGTCGGTCTCGTCTTCGTAGGCGCGCAGGGTCTGGCGCAGCCCGCTGCGACCGTCCCCTTCGATATCGTCGAACACATCCGGATCCAGCCGGGCGACGTGGATCGCATAGCTTTGCACGAACCGCAGATACAGGGCAGCGGCGGCCTCGGCCCCCATCTTGTCGGACAGTTCGACATAGCGCGCATCGTTCATGCCGATGTTCAGCACCGCGCCCGGTCCGCCCCAGTCGGGGTCCTCGGAACTGGGCCGGACGCACAGCAGGGCCGAGGAATCGAACTGTTCCAGCACCGCCGAAATGTCGGGCAGTTCGCCATCGGCGATCCGCTGGACGGCGTCGAAAGACAACGCCACGGTGCGCGGCACCGGCAGGTTCAGCCGCACCAGTCGTTGCAGGCATTTCGCCCGCCCGCCATGCGTATTCGCGGCGATGGGCGCATCGGGTGTGACAAGCGTTGTATGCGGATTATTCTGCACTGCGGCACCTTTTGGTTTCACCGCAGCATAAGCGCCTGTGCCGGTCACGCAAGGGCCGAGTGGGCGCGCCGCGGCGCGCCCGTTGGACTCAGCCTTCGATCTTCGTCAGGTCCGCGACGCTGGAACAGATCTGGCGGATCTGGCTGAGAAGGTTCAGGCGATTGCGGCGCAGAACCGGATTGTCGGAATTGACCTGAACGTCCTCGAAAAACGCGTCGATCGGCCCGCGCAGCGCGGCCATCGCCGCCATCGCCGCCGGGAAATCCTCGGCCGCAAGCGCCGACGCGATCTTGGCCTGTGCCTCGTCCAGCGCGGCGAACAGGGCCTTTTCGCTGTCGGTTTCGGCAAATTTCGGATCGGCCCCGAAGGAATACTCGACCCCGTCCTTCTCCTCGGCCTGGGTCAGGATGTTGTTGGCCCGCTTGAACCCTTGCACCAGGTTTTCGCCATCCTCGGTGGCGATCACCACATTCAACGCGCGGGCGCGTTTGACCAGCAAGTTGATGTCATCATTGCCGTCCATCGCGATACAGGCGTCGATGACGTCGTGGCGGATGCCCTCGTCGCGCAGAAAGACCTTGAGCCGGTCGTGGAAGAAGCTCAACAGATCCTGGGTGGCGTCCGGCACCTTCCGCTCCATGTGCAGGATATCGGACAGGTGCTTCCCGGCCAGCTTCTCTTTCACCACCCGGAACGCCGCGCCAAAGACCCCGTGCTGGGCGATTTCTTCCAGCAGATCCGCGACATGCTCGTCATGCACCGCGTCGTTCGAGGCGACCTCGGCCCGGACAAGCTGTGCGTCCAGGATGCCGCCCAGCTTCAGCCGCAGGTCATTGTTCAGGATCAACCGGATCACCCCCAACGCCGCGCGACGCAGCGCGAACGGGTCTTTCGAACCGGTGGGCTTTTCGTCGATCGCCCAGAACCCGGTCAGCGTGTCCAGCTTGTCGGCCAGCGCCACGGTCACCGAGAGCGGCGCGGTGGGCACGTCATCCGATGGCCCCAGGGGCGAGTAATGTTCCTGCGCCACGGCGGCCACGGCGGCGTCTTCACCGGCGGCTTCGATGTAATAACGGCCCATAAGCCCCTGAAGTTCTGGGAATTCATAGACCATTTCCGAACTCAGATCGGCCTTGGCCAGACGCGCGGCCTTTTCAGCCTGATCCGGGTCGGCGCCCGTTACCGGGGCCAGTTCGCGGGCCAGTGCGGCGATGCGCTCGATCCGCTGCGCCTGGGTGCCCAGCTTGTTGTGGAAGGTCACGTTCTCAAGCGCGCGGGTCCATTGCGTGATGTCTGATTTGGCGACGCGCAGGTCGTTCTCCCAGAAGAATTTCGCATCGGCCAGACGCGCCGACAGCACCTTCTGGTTGCCGGCCAGAATGGTCGCGCCATTGTCGGTGGTCTCGCGGTTGGCCACGGTGATGAACCGTTCGATCCGCCCCGTATTGGGATTGCGGACCGAGAAGAATTTCTGGTGCTCTTTCATCGAGGTCTGCAGCACCTCGGGCGGCAGGTCGAGGAATTCATCGTCGATCTGCCCCATCAGCACCACCGGCCATTCAACCAGCCCGGCCACCTCGGCCAGCAGGCCTTTGTCCTCGACCACCTCCAGACCGGTGGCAAAGGCCAGGTTCTGCGCGTCGTTCCAGATGTGCTCGGCCCGTTCCTCGGGCGACAGCACGACAAAGGCGCGTTTCAGCTTGGCGGCGTAGTCCTCGAACCCGGTCACGGCAAACCGGCCCGGCGCCATGAAACGGTGGCCCTCGGTGGTGTCGCCGGCGGTTATCCCGTCGATCTCCATCGGCACGACCTGCGCGCCGGCTTCATCGCTGAGGATGCACAGGATCGAATGCAGCGGGCGCACCCAGCGCAGTTGCCCGCTGCCCCAGCGCATGGATTTCGGCCAGGGGAAGTTGCGGATCGTGTCGGCCAGAACTTCGGCCACGATCTCGGCCGCCGGGCGGCCCGGTTTCTCGATGGTGGCGAAATAGACCGCGCCTTTGGGCGTGTCCCGTTCCTCAAGCTGGTCGCGGCTGATCCCTGCGCCACGCAGGAAGCCCTCGATGGCCTTGTCTGGCGCGCCGACCTTGGGACCCTTGCGCTCTTCGCGGATGGTCGGGCTTTCCGCCAGCAGCCCCTCGACCGCCAGCGTCAGGCGGCGCGGCGTGGTCAGGGCATGAGCATGGGCATAGGTCAGACCGGCCTCGACCAGACCGTCGGTGATCCGTTTTTTCAGATCCTCGCCGGCGCGGGTCTGCATGCGCGCGGGGATTTCCTCGGAAAACAGTTCGATCAGCAGGTCGGGCATTTTCGATCCTTAGAAATTGACGATCGTCTGGATGACGATGGCATTGGCGATATCCACGAAGAATGCGGATACAAGGGGGAGCACGATAAAGGCAATAGGCGAAGGTCCGTATCGCTTGGTTACGGCGGTCATATTGGCAATTGCGGTCGGTGTCGCACCCAGCGCGAAGCCGCCAAACCCCGCCGCCAGCACGGCCGCGCGATAGTTGGCGCCCATGACCGGAAACAGAACCCAGATCACGAAAGCCACCGCAAACAACGTCTGCGCCGTCATGATCACCACGATCGACAGCCCCAGATCGGCGATGGTCCACAGCTGCAGGCTCATCAGCGACATCGCCAAAAACGCGCCCAGCGCGAATTCCGAGACCAGCGCCAGCGACGGCGTGCGCGACACGGGGGCGGCGCGCGGAGCCACCATCGGGCGCAGGTTGCCGATCACGATGCCCATGATCAGGCACGGCACGAACAGCGGCAGTTTCAAACCCGCGGCCAAGATCGCCTGAGACAGAGCATAGCCCGCGATGATGGCCATGTTCAGGTACAGCAGCACCCGCATCACCGTCAGGTGGTCGATCTTCGCAGGGGCCTCTGACGGTGCGTCCGGCACGCCGATCGTGTGTTCTTCGTCGGGGCGGCTTGGCGACAGGTCGCTCCCCTCGATCAAAAGACGCGCGATGGGTCCACCGACCAGCGCGGCCAGGACCAGGCCCAGGGTTGCAACCGCAACGCCCAATTCAGTCGCGCCCTCAAGCCCGGTGACCTGCGCGACCTCGGGCGCCCAGGCGATGGCGGTGCCATGGCCGCCGATCAGGGCGGCCGACCCAAACAGAACGCCGGACTGCGCCGGATAACCAAAGGCCGCCGCCCCCGCCGCGCCGATCAGGTTCTGCGCCACGATCGTCAGCACCGTCAGGACCAGCAGCAGCACCAGAGGCTTTCCGCCTGCGATCAGGTCGGACAGCCGGGCATTCAGGCCGATCCCGGCAAAGAACAGCACCAGCAGGAAATCCCGCGCGGTCAGGTCGAATTCCAGTTCGATCCCGAACAGCAGATACAGCGCCAGAGCCACCAGCGAGGCCAGCAGGCCTCCGGTCACGGGTTCGGGGATGTTGAACCGCCGCAGGACCTCGGCGCGGGCGTTGATCTCGGCACCCATCAGATAGACCGCAAAGCCCAGCGTTGCCGTCAAGAAACCGGGGATATCCAGGGTGAAGTCCACTTCGCGCCTCAGTTTTCGGGGCGCGGAGGACATTCCTCGCCGACCACGGTGCCGTCATAGGCCTTTTCGCCGCAGTTGTTCAGGACGTGCCAGGCAAATCCGTGCCCGTCCTGCGTGACCGCAACCACCCGGTCCACCCCATAGTGGATGTTCTTGACGCCGATGAACGCGCGGGCCGCGCCGCTTTCCAGCGCTTTGCCCAGCGCCTCGGCGTCGTAACAGTCGAACCAGGCGGGCGCGGTCAGCGGCTCGGCATCCTCTGCGGGCACGAAACGCCCGGCCAGCTGCTCCGGGGACAGGTCGGTTTCGAAACAGGCGCGGTACCGGATCGGAGAGCTGTCGGCGTCGATGGCCTGAAACGCGTCATACGCGATGGGAACGGCCTGCCCGCTGTCTTTTTCGGTCAGGACAACGTCGCGGCCCGGGGTCGGCGTGACGGTGTAGTAATAGCCATAGACCTGCAGGTAATACATGCCCACGCCTGCAGCGACTGCACAGACCACGATCAGAATTGCCAGCATCTTCCCCGTCATCGATCGCGCCTCCTGTTCACGCCGCATCTTTCAAGTCGCCCGAAAATGAGACAGGGTCGGAACCTGAACCTGACATCATAGGGCAGTTTGCATGGATCTGACACTGGCCACCGGCTTTTTTGGCGCTCTGTTCGCGATCATGAACCCGATCACGAACCTGCCCGTTTTCCTGAGCGTAACCGAGGGCCTGGACTTGGGCGACCAGCGTAAAGTCGCGGTCAAGACCGCCGTGTACTGCCTTGTTATCGGGGGTCTTTTCGCCATTCTCGGCCATCAGATTCTGGGGCTGTTCGGGATCAGCGTCAATGATCTGCGGGTCGCCGGCGGCCTTGTGGTTCTGCTGTTCGGGCTGAACATGCTGAACGGCGGCGAAACCAGCGCGCATCATGGGACGGACAGCGAAAAACAGGCCTATCCGGCGCCCGAGACCGTCGCCTTCTATCCACTGACCTTTCCCATTCTCGTGGGGCCGGGCACCATCACCACGGTCATCCTGTTTGCCCATCATGTCGGCAACGTTGCCGATGCCATGGTTTATGCCGGGGTGTTTTCGGGCGTGACGCTGCTGTTGCTGGTCACGTTCTGGAATGCTGCGGCCCTTGGCCGGCGCCTGTCGGACAACGCCCGCGTCATCATGAGCCGCCTGATGGGCATGATCCTGTCGGCCATCGCGGTCAGCATGATCGCGGACGGCCTGAAGGCCTTGCTGCCGGGATTGGCCTGAGCGGCCCATCAGGCCTGGTACCCGGCCGCCTCGGTCTGCACAAAGGCATCGGCACATTGCTTGGCCAGCGCCCGCACCCGCCCGATATAGGCCTGCCGTTCCGTCACCGAGATCACCCCGCGCGCGTCCAACAGGTTGAAGATATGGCTGGCCTTGATGCACTGGTCATAGGCGGGATGCGCCATGATGATGCGCTTGCCCGTCTTGGGGTCCACATGCTCCTGGCTCAGGATCGCGGCGCATTCGGCCTCGGCCTCTTCGAAATGGCGCAGCAGAACCTCGGTATTGGCCACGTCGAAATTCCAGCGGGCGTATTCTTCCTCGGTCTGCTTGAAGATGTCGCCATAGGTCAGCGGGATCGGCGATTGCGGATCGTTGAAGGGCATGTCCATCACGTGATCGATGCCCAGCACATACATCGCCAGCCGTTCCAGCCCATAGGTCAACTCGCCCGAGACCGGCGCGCAGTCATGGCCGCCGACCTGCTGGAAATAGGTGAACTGGCTGACTTCCATGCCGTCGCACCAGACCTCCCAGCCCAGACCCCATGCGCCCAGGGTGGGGCTTTCCCAGTCATCCTCGACGAACCGGATATCGTGCAGGTCCATGTCGATGCCGATGGCCTGAAGGCTGCCCAGATACAGCTCCTGCAGGTCCGGCGGGCTGGGTTTGATCAGCACCTGGTACTGATAATAGTGCTGCAGGCGGTTGGGGTTTTCGCCATAGCGGCCGTCGGTCGGGCGGCGCGAGGGCTGCACATAGGCCGCGGCCCAAGGCTTGGCGCCAAGTGCGCGCAGGGTGGTTGCAGGGTGGAAGGTACCGGCGCCGACCTCCATGTCATAGGGCTGCAGGATGGCACAGCCCTTCGAGGCCCAGTAGTTTTGAAGCCGCAGGATGATTTCCTGAAATGAACGTGGTGCGCTGGACGGTTCGGTCATGACATTCCCTTTGGGCGCGGATGTGCCCGGTTCCGGTCGGTTTGGCCCTTCCTATGCAAGGGGCCAAAGGGCGTCAACGGGCCAATGGCCGCTGGCTGTCACTGTGCCGCCACACTGGAAATTCCCCGTGGCCGGGCCATGGCTTTCGCCGGCGTGAATCGCGTAATCTGTTCCACAGCCAAGACACCGCACGAACGGGCAGAAAATGACAGTTATTCTAGTTGCAATTCTTTTGACGATTTCCTTCGGCCTGCGGGCCGCGATCGCTCAGCAAGGCACCGACCCCGGCGTTTGGGTTCAGATCGAGGCGCAGCCCTCGCTGCGCGAGGCGCAGGAGCGCGCCCAAGCCTATGCCAGCGCCCTGCCCGACGTGAACGGGTTTCGCCTGAACAGCGGCTGGTATGCCATCGTCATCGGCCCCTATCTGCGCTCTGATGCCGAACAGGTTCTGCGCGTCTATCGGGCCGAGCGCCAGATCCCGACGGACAGTTTCATCACCTTCTCCACCGCGCTGGGACAGCAATTCTGGCCCATCGGCGCGAATGTCCTGAACCGGGGCGCCATCACGGCCCCGGTCCAGCCCGAACCCGAACAGCCCCAGGCCGGCCTGACCCCGCAAGCGTCGGACGAAACCCGCGCCCAGGCGCTGCAATCTGAACGGCGGCTAAACGCGCAGGAGCGCAAGGACCTGCAGACCGCCTTGCAGGCCGCCGGGTTCTACAACGCCACGATCGACGGCGCATTCGGACAGGGCACCCGCCGGTCGATGGCCGACTGGCAGCGCTTCAACGGGTTTGAGCCCACCGGCGTTCTGACCACCACACAGCGCAAGGTTCTGATGGATGACTACAACGCGCCGCTCATCAGCGTCGGCATGCAGCGCCATGTCGATGACCGCGCCGGGATCTCGATGGACCTGCCGCTGGGTGTCGTGGCCTTTGACCGGTATGAGGCTCCGTTCGCCCATTTCAACCCCACTGGCGATCTGGACGCCCGCGTGCTGTTGATCAGCCAGGAAGGCGACAACAACACGCTGCGCGCCCTCTACGAGGTGATGCAGTCGCTGGAAATCGTCCCGCTCAACGGCCCGCGCGAGATCCGTGGCAACCGCTTCTCGATCGAAGGCCGCGGAAACGGGATCGTGTCCCATACCCAGGCCGAGTTGAAGGATGGCCGGATCAAGGGTTTCACCCTGGTCTGGCCCGAGGGGGACGAGGCCCGCCGGTCGCGCGTTCTGGCCGCCATGACCAACAGCTTTGCCCCGCTCGACGCGGTGCTGGACCCGTCCGCCGGTGTGGCGGCCAGCCAGAGGGTCGATCTGATGTCGGGCCTGCGCATCCGCAAGCCGCGCCTGTCGCGTTCGGGCTTCTTCGCCGATCCCAGCGGGCTGGTCCTGACCGTGGCCGAGGCCGTCCAGAACTGCGGCCGCATCACCCTGGATGACGATCAGGACCTGGAACTGGCCCACAGCGACCCCGACCTGGGCGTGGCGGTTCTGCGACCGGCACGCAATCTGGCGCCGATGGCCGTGGCGGCCCTGAACGACGCGCCGCCGCGACTGCAATCCGAAGTGGCTGTTACGGGGTATTCCTACGAAGGCGCGCTGGGTGCCCCGACGCTGACCTTTGGCAAGGTCGCTGACCTAAGCGGGCTGAACGGCGAATCCGGCGTGACCCGCCTGAGCCTTGCGGCGCAACCGGGGGACGCCGGCGGGCCGGTCTTTGACGATCACGGAAATGTCGTGGGCATGTTGCTGCCCACCCGGACCGAAGGCCGCACCCTGCCCCGCGATGTCAGCCTGGCCGCTGCGGCCGACCGCCTGCATGACCTTCTGTCAAAAGCAGGCGCCACGGCCCAGCCCGCGCAGGAAACCGGACAGGTCTCGCCGGACGAGTTGAACCGCCGCGCGATCGGCATGACGGTTCTGGTGAACTGCTGGGACTGATCCAGGCCTTGTGAACCGACCGAGGGCGCCGCAATTTCATGCGGCGCCCTTTGCGGTCAACCGTTCAGGATTTCGGGCGTCACATGTATCAGCGAGGGCCGCGGCGCGTCAAAGGCCGCCCGCACCGCATCCTGCATGTCGGACAATGACGCCGGGGCCGCCGACAAGGCACCGAACGCCTCGGCCAATTTGCAGAAATCGGGGTTGCGCGCCACCACGGCGTTGGGGGCGATCTGGCTGCTGACCATACTGTCCTCGATCTCTTTCAGCTTGCCGTTGTCCCACAGGATGATCGGCAGCGACAGCCCCAGTTCCACCGCGACGCCCAGTTCCTGCATCGTGTAGTGGAATCCGTAATCCCCCGCGATCACCGCCGTCGGTTTGCCGCGCCGCGCCACCGCGCCACCGATCCCGGCCGGCAGGGCATAGCCCAGAGTGCCGAACCCGGTCGGATGGTGCCAGTGGTGCGGAAAGGCCATGTCCCAGACCTCTTTCGCGGCATAGGCGAACTGGGTCATGTCGGAATAGATCATCGTGTCGGCCGGCATCGCCGCGCGCAGGGCATCGGCCAAGGGCACGATACCCGGGCGCTCGGCATCGACCTCGGCCCGCCAGCGGGCGCGCGCTTCGGCCACCTCGTCCGAGGCCCAGCCGGTTGCCGGCTTGAAGGTTTCACTCGCCGCCCACAGGGCTTGGGCAAAGCTTTCGGCATCGGCCTGAAGCTTGACTGCGGCCCGGTGGCGATCCGACAGTACCTCGGGGTCCAGGTCCACCCGCACCAGCGTCGCCTTGTGGCCCAGGTCGTCGCGCCACAGGTCCACCTCTCCCAACTCGGCCCCGACCGCGATCACCAGATCGGCGGACCCGATGACCTCGGCGCTGCCCGGACGCGGCAGCATGGCGCCGAAATCCAGCGCATATCCCGTGCCGACCAGCCCCCGTCCGGCATATGTGGTGAAACAGGCCGCGCCCAGATTGGTCAGGATCTGACGCCACAGGTTCGACCGCGCACCGCCCCCCAATATGAACAGGGGCCGGCGCGCGATGTTCAGCAACGACAGGACCGGTGCAATGTCGGGGGCTGACACGCGCAACCGCAACGCGTCCTGGTTGGGAAACGGCGCAGGGTCGGCCTCGGCCTCGAGCTGGCTGATCGGCACCTGGATGTGTTTGGGACGTGGTCGCTGCAGCGCGAATTCCTCGAAGGCACGCTCTATCAGGCCATAGGCCGCCTGCGCTTCATTGGCTTGGCACGACCAGTCGGCCACGCAGCCCGCGGCGGTGCGCTGATCCTTCATCTGGTGCAGCTGGCCGCGCCGGCCCTGCGTTTCGTCCAGACACGAGGACAGAACCAGCATCGGCACCGAATCCGTATACCCCTGCCCCATCGGCGTCAGGATATTGCACAGGCCCGGCCCGGTGATGACATAGGCCACGCCCGGCTTGCCCGAGGCGCGCGCGTATCCGTCGGCCATGAACCCCGCGCCCTGTTCGTGCCGGGCAAGGACATGGGCAATGCCCGCCTCTTCGATCCCGCGATACATTTCCTGATTGTGCACGCCGGGAATGCCGAAGATGACCTCGACCCCCCGATCCCTGAGCATGTGGGAAATCTGCGCGCCCAGCGGTCTTTTCATCAGCCTCTCCAGAACCTTATGGTGAACAGGACATAGACGGCCATCAACTCCAGGCGCCCGGTCAGCATCCCGAAGGTCAACAGCCACTTGGCCGTGTCGTTCAGCCCGGCAAAGTTTCCGGCAGGTCCGATCTGATCGCCCAGCCCGGGGCCGACATTGGCCAGCGCCGTGGCCGCGCCCGAGACGGCGGTGATGAAATCCAACCCGGTCAGGGCCAGTGCCCAAGACAGCCCGCCCAGCGACAGGGCGAAGAACATGAAAAAGCTCATGACCGAGGTCAGCACGTCGCGGCTGATCGCGCGGCCGTCATATTTGGGAATGAACACCCCGTGTGGTGATCGGATGCGCTGAATCTGCGCCTTGATCGAGGCAAACAGCAGCTGATACCGGAATACCTTGATCGAACAGGCGGTCGAGCCCGCACACCCGCCGATCAGCCCGATCATGAAGAACATCATGATCGGGAAACTGCCCCAGGCCATGTAATCGACGCTGGCATAGCCGGTGCCGGAAATGATCGAGGTGATGTTGAACAGTGACTCGCGCACCGCTTGCTCCCAATGATGCGGAAAGACCGAGGTCAGGAACACCGCCATCACCACAACCAGCACCGCGATCGTGGCCAGGAAAACGCGGATCTGGCTGTCCTCCCACAACGAGGTCGTCCGGCCGTTCACGAATTGCACATAGCGCACGAAGGGCAGCGCCGCGAGGATCATGA
This sequence comes from Ruegeria lacuscaerulensis ITI-1157, assembly GCA_000161775.1. Lineage (GTDB taxonomy): Bacteria > Pseudomonadota > Alphaproteobacteria > Rhodobacterales > Rhodobacteraceae > Ruegeria > Ruegeria lacuscaerulensis. Next base: position 2,236,024 of record GG704596.1, on the reverse strand, counting down.
AAACGGATGCCGCATATTCCGCGGGCCCGGAAAAGGTGCCAAAAGACGCGTCATAGTTCGAAAATCCGCCGGTCGAAATCGTCGTCAACGCATGCACCAGCGCGTCAAAGAAACTCATGCCCAACCCGGCATAGACCAAGCCGCAGACAAAGGTCAGAAACACATAGATCAGCGAAATCTGTCCCGCGATCTCCTGCGCGCGGGGCAGGATCTTTCCCATGGTCTCGAACCCTTCCGAGCGGAAGATCTGCATCCCGCCGACCTTGAGCTCGGGCAGGAACACCATTGCGACGACGATGATGCCGATCCCGCCCAGCCACTGCAGGATTCCGCGCCACAGCAGCAAGCCGCGCGGCAGGTCGTCCAGCCCGGAAATGACCGTCGATCCGGTGGTCGTCAGGCCGGACATCGCCTCGAAATAGGCATCGACGAAGCGCAGCTCGGTCGCGCCGAAGATGAAGGGGATCGCGCCGAACAGAGGCAGCGCGACCCAGACCGAAGTGGTCAGCA
>GG704596.1:2233486-2235290 GCA_000161775.1 Ruegeria lacuscaerulensis ITI-1157 | reverse complement strand
GGCGCAGCGTTGGCGCGCCCGCCCGGAACTGTCAAGCACGCGAGGCGAGTTCAGTCCTTGGTTGTGACCTTTGGTTCCGGCATCGCCGGCGGCTTGGACGGCGCCCGAGTCCGGTGCGATGCGGGCTTGGCGGCCGCGGCCACCGGCTTGGTCGGGGCGGCGGCCGCCACCGGCGCAGACGCCTTGGCCGACTGGCCCTTGGGCGCAGCTTTCTCGGAATCCTTTGGGGACCGGGCCTGTTCCCGGGCGACGCTTTTGGATGCAGCGTTTTGTGCGGAAACCTTGGCCCCGGCGTCGGCTTTCGGCGCGGGTGCGGCTTTCGCAGCAGGGGCTTTCGGCGTTGCAACAGTGGATGGTTTGGCCGCTTGTCGCGCCGGGGCCGGTTTCGCGGCCGGCTTCGGTCGTGCGGCGGCTTTCGGTGTCGGCTTGGCCTTTGCCACCTTGACGGCGGATCTGGGTTTGGCCGCTGATTTTGTCTTGCGCGCAGGCTTCGGAGCGGCGCGCTTGGCCGGTTCGGCTGCGGTGGTCGGGGCCTTTGCACTCGGTACGCCAAACGGCGCCATGGGCAGTTCAAACGCCGACCGGGTTACGATTTCCAAAATCTTCAACTGGCTTGCAACGGCCTGGCCGGTCATACGAATGGCAGCGGCCTGAAGCTCAAGCTGCTGGGCGATCGGATTCATGATACGTCTCTCCTGTAACTACGAAACAGCCCGAATTTCGACGGATAATGACACCCACGGCGCCGAACCATCGGGCCGTCACAGATGTCTTGCAGTCCAAGGCGGTGCACGTCTCGGCTTCCTTTCGGGATGACCCGCCCGCAGGGGCAAGCCACAGCTGCATTCCATCCAATGATACCGAAACTTTCATCGCAGCGCAGCATTTTTTGCTGCACTGCGGCTAAAAGGCGCCGATTTGCTCGAAATTTCCGCGGAACGGGCCTGTCACCCGACGTGGAACAGGGTGGAAAACAGACGCGGATCCAGGCTTGAGGCAGCAAAGGTCGGCCCTTCGGTCAGGATCGAAACCGCATCATGGCTGTGCAGGCTTTCCTGATGGCTGGCGATCACCCGGAAGTCACCGACATGGTGATCGGCCAGCAGTTCGGCACAGAATAGGCGCACGGCATCCTCGACGAAAATCGGATTGGCTGCGTTCAGTTCGGCAAAGGCCTGTTCGTCCTCGCGCTTGACCATCACCTGCGTCTCGGTGGGCACGGCCCGGCGGCACAGGGCGATCAGATCCTCGAACCACAGGCAATCGGCGTCACTGTCGACCACGACCGATATGCGCGCCACCGACCGTTGCGAATGCGGGGTCGCCAGTTGCCCTCGCACCGACCGGGCATGCTCGCTGAGCTCCAGCGAACAGGGGCAAGTCGAGGAATAAACATAGTCGAGGTGCATGATCTTCTGGCGCACCCCGGCCTGTTCGACCAGTTCCAGCGCGATGTCGTAATACTGATATCCTTCCAGCCCCGATCGCAGGCTCTTGACCCGCTCGGGATATGAAAAGCGCATCTGCAGCCGCGCATCGAAACTGTCGAGGTCGGTCAGATAGTCGCTCAGCGCGGCTTCCATGACCTCGAAGCTGAAGGTGCGCTCGGAATGCTTGTAGAAAGACCGCATGATCCGGGACATGTTGATGCCCTTTTTCTCGGCCTCTAGGCTGACCGTCCCGGTCACCGAGGTTTCCAGCGTCAGGTCAGGCCCGTTCTTGCTGTGAAACCGGATCGGCAGGCGGAAATTCGAGATCCCCACATGCTGGATCTGCTGCTTGGCGCCCCGGATCAGCTGGACGG
>GG704596.1:2201863-2233330 GCA_000161775.1 Ruegeria lacuscaerulensis ITI-1157 | reverse complement strand
TCTCGGGCATCAGGCCCGGAACCAGCCGCGCAACGGCCGGATCCAGCTGGCTGATTTCGGCCGTGCTGGCGGTCTGTGCCCACTGGCGAAGAACCTCAAGGGCATGGGCGGCCTCTTCCCGATCGGGGGTTTCGTCGATGTTGCGCGAATGAATGTTCATCAGCTGCGTATCCTCGGTTTGTCGTCCGATCTTAGACGACTGCTGTGGAAAGTGCATTCCAAAACGATACGCCTCAGATAAGGGGCTGGATCAATCTTTCCATGACAAAAGCGCCACTTTCAAACGGTTTGCGCCCTTTGGGACCGACAAGCGGGCGCCGGACGGTGTTCCGGCGCCGGACCGTCATGCCAAAGACGCCTCGAGCGCGTTGCGGATATCCTGCAACAGGTCGTCGGCGTCCTCGAGCCCCACTGACAGGCGGATCAGGCCGGGGGTGATGCCCAGTTCGTCTTTCTGCGCATCGCTCAGACGCTGGTGTGTCGTGGTGGCGGGGTGGGTCGCGATGGACTTGGCGTCACCCAGATTGTTCGAAATCACCGGGATCGTCAGCGCGTTCAGGAACCGGAATGCGGCCTCTTTCCCGCCTTTGATGTCCAGTGACAGGACCGTGCCGCCCTTGCCGCCCAATTGCCGCTGCACCAGCGCGTTCTGGGCATGAGATTTCAGACCCGGATACATGATCCGGTCAAGCGCCGGATGCCCTTCCAGCGCTTCGGCCAGTTTCTGTGCGGTATCCGCCTGAGCGTTGACCCGCAGCGCCATGGTTTCCAGCCCCTTGAGCATGATCCAGGCGTTGAACGGGCTGAGCGCGCCGCCCGTATGTTTCATATACGGCTCGACCGTTCCGCGGATGAACTCTTTGGTGCCGAGAATCACGCCGCCCAGCGCGCGGCCCTGCCCGTCGATATGCTTGGTGGCCGAGTAAACGACCACATCCGCACCCTGCGCGATCGCCTGCGAAAATACCGGGGTCGAGAACACGTTGTCGACGACCACGGTAGCGCCCACCGCATGGGCCAGTTCGGCCACCGCTCGAATGTCGATTACCTCGAGCGTCGGGTTGGACATGGATTCAAAGAACACCGCCTTGGTGTCGGGGCGGATCGCCGCCTTCCACTGGTCCAGGTCGGTGCCATCGACGAAAGTCACCTCGACACCATAGCGAGTCAGGATATTCTCCAGGATATACAGGCACGACCCGAACAACGCCTTGGCCGAAACCACATGATCGCCCGCCTTCAGCATCGAGGTCAGCGCCCCGTTCACTGCGGCCATGCCCGACGCGGTGGCAAACGCGTCCTCGGCCCCTTCCAGCGCCGCGATGCGCTGCTCGAACATCGACACGGTGGGGTTGCCGTAGCGGGCATAGATGAACTCGTCGGGGCCGCTCTCGATGAACCGCGCCTCGGCCTGCTCGGCGGTGTCGTAAACGAACCCCTGCGTCAGGAAGATCGCCTCGCTCACCTCGTTGTATTGACTGCGGCGGATGCCGCCATGCACGGCTTGAGTGCGCTTGCTCCAGCTGTCGCTCATGTCTCTACCTTTCGGCCCCGAAACCCGAGGGCAAATAAAAAACCCCAAACGCGGTCAAGCGAAAGGGGGCTTTCATCCTGACCTTTTAGCGGTGTTGTTTAGCGTGGCCCGCAATCCGGTAACAAATCGCCACGTGGTTTCCGGGTTGCGAATACGCCTCGGGCGTACGGGCGTCAAGCCTGAACCGCCCCTTGCCGTTTGCCGCAAAAGCCGCATGATCCCCCACAGGAACTGGAGGACACATGGCAAACCCGATCGAGCTTTTCTATTGGCCCACGCCCAACGGCTGGAAAGTCTCCATCGCGCTCGAAGAGATGGGGCTGCCCTACACCGTCAACCTGATCGATATCGGCAAGGGCGACCAGTGCGACCCGGAATTCCTGAAAATCGCGCCGAACAACAAGATGCCCGCCATCATCGACCCCGACGGCCCCGACGGCGCGCCGGTCTCGGTGTTCGAAAGCGGCGCGATCCTGATGTATCTCGCCCGCAAGACCGGGCGGTTCTATGGGCAGACCGAGCGCCAGCGGATCGCGGTCGAGGAATGGCTGATGTGGCAGATGGGCGGCGTCGGCCCGATGGCGGGACAGGCGCATCACTTTCTGAAATACGCGCCCTTCTTCGACCCGCCGCAGGACATCCCCTATGCCAAGGACCGCTACCGCACCGAGGTCGCCCGTCTTTATGGCGTGCTGGACCGGCGGCTGGCGGAAAACGAATTCGTCGCCGGAGACTTCTACTCCATCGCCGACATGGCGATCTGGCCTTGGGCCAGCCTGTGGGAGGGCCAGCAGCAAACGCTGGAGGACAAGCCACACTTCGCCCGCTGGCTGGAGGTCATGGCCGCCCGTCCGGGTGTACAGGCGGGGCGGGCCTTGCACGCCGAACTGCGCGGCGATCACCGCAGCAAAGAGGCGCAGGGAGTTTTGTTCAAGAGGTGACGGAGATTGGAGAGATAAGAATGGAAATCACGCGTTGACTATGTTGGAGTGAAACTCAAAATTACTCTTCAGCAACGTTTACACTCATTCAAATTGCACAATGAGAATTCACGGTATCGAATTCAACATGGATTGGCAGCAAGGAGCCAGCCCACGCGAAAAACTTCCCAAAGCCTATGGTGTTTATTGCGAGATCGTCTGGCCAGTTCGAGGAATTCGAATTGGTATTTCAAAGAACATTTGGGCTCGCCACGGCAATGCTGCGAGTTGGATGCGCAGCATGAAAAAAGGCTCGGGCTCTCGGGCACGGCGCGTAGGCCCTTATGCGAACCATGCAAAAGATTGGGGCGATCTGGGGCTGGAAACATTCGTGCTTTCCACTGACCCACGTCTAAAGGACGAAAACCTCCGGTATGAATGTGAAACCCACCTGCATCGTTGGGCCGAAGAACAATCGGAGTGGAAAAATTTCAATGCCGAAAAATGGAGACCGAAGAACTATGGCATCCCCGTTTTGGATGAGGCGGCAGCGGCCAAGGCGTGGGGCGTTGAATTGAACTGGTCTCTTCCGCAAGTGCCCACAACTGCGCGTGGGCTGTCCTAAATTGGTCAATTTCAGGGTGTAACCCCTCTGGTTACGGGCAAGCCAAAGATTTCCTTCGGCTGTTTTCTCCCCACGTCAACAGATGCACCGCTTTCGAGATATCACCAATCGGGCCCGCGCTTGCGTAGTTCATTGCATTGCCTCGAAACCGCCCCACGATCACCCGTCAACCGGTTGCACGGCCCGCTGATACAGATGCCATGTGGTGTGCCCAAGGATCGGAAGGGTAAAGATCAGGCCCAGGAATGCCGGGACCAGCGACAGCAGCATGGTGACCACGATGATCGCCGCCCAGCCCAGCAGGACCACCGGGCTTTCCCGGACCACCCGGAGGGACGTGAGCATCGCGGTGATGAAATCGACCTCGCGGTCAAGCAGCAGGGGCATTGCCACGACCGTCACCGAGAACAGCACCGCCGCCAGAAACGCACCGACGCAGGTACCGATCGCAAGAAAAATCCAGCCCTCGGGCGTAAAGAAAACGGTTCGCATGAACCCTTCCAGATCCGAGAAGGAGGAATGCTGTAGGACGATCACCATCACAGTCCGGAACTGATAGAACCACACCCAGGAAATGAACAGGGTGACAAAGGCCATCCAGCCCATCTCGCGTTTGCGCTGATTGGCCATGACGGTGAGGATGTCACGCCAGCCAAAGTCTTCGCCCTTCTGCATCCGGCGCGACATTTCATACAGCCCGGCGGCGGCAAAGGGCGCGACCAGCGGAAACCCGACCGCGGCGGGGATGACCATCCAGACCGCGCCCAGCCAGACTAGGGCCCACACGAACAGGATTCCGAACAGCGCATAGAACAGGCCGAAAAAGCCGCTCATGACCGGGCGTGCCAGAAAGTCGGAAAACCCGGCCTTCAGTGACGCCTTGATATCATCCGCCGTCACCGTGTTGACCTTGGGCGCGGTCCCGTGCTGCGGCGCCGGATTGCCCGGCGTGGACCCTTCGGCTTTGGATGCCATGACACACTCCTCCGCGGAAAAGTTTGCATCAGGTCAGGCATCAGGGCAAGCCGGCCTGCCCATCCCCCCGCACCAGCAGGTCCAGCATCCCCGAGATATCCTCGATCTCTTCCGCGATCACATGGGTCACCGAATGGGCCCGCTGCATCCGTCCGGTGACGCGCAAGAGCCGGCCCGAGATCACCGCCCGGCGGAACCGTTCATAGATCTTGCGCCAGACGATCACGTTCACGATGCCGGTCTCGTCCTCGAGCGTGACAAAGATCACTCCCTTGGCGGTCCCCGGCCTCTGCCGCAGGATCACCAGCCCCGCCACCGTCACCCGCGCGCCCTCGGGCGGCTCCTCCAGCCGGTCTGCCGGCAGGCAGGCGGGTGGGCGCGGCCAGTCCTGGCCTGAAACCGTGAGGGATTCCGGGGTTGCGATCATATGAACAAAAATAGAACATACGTTGCGAATGTCCAGACGCGCCACGCTGAGTCGCAAATGAGGGTGGAAACGCCTAGATGGCTTGATTAGGAAGATGCGGAACATCGCAAGAGGAAGACGCGAGCAATGGCAAAGATCACTTACATCGAGCACGGCGGCACCGAGCATACCGTCGAAGTCGCCAACGGCCTGACCGTGATGGAAGGCGCCCGCGACAACAACATACCTGGCATCGAAGCCGATTGCGGCGGCGCCTGCGCCTGCTCGACCTGTCACGTCTACATCCACCCCGACTGGGTCGAGAAACTGCCCGCCAAGGACGACATGGAAGAAGACATGCTGGATTTCGCCTACGAGCCCGACCCGGTCCGCTCGCGCCTGACTTGCCAGATCAAGGTCACCGACGAGCTGGACGGCCTGGTCGTCCAGATGCCCGAAAAGCAGATCTGATGCGACAGCGCGCGCCCACCCCGACCAACGGCGCGCGCCACGCCCCCAAAGCGCCGCGTCCGCGGTGGCGCCCGTGGCCATGCGACATGCGCGGCGCGCTGATAGGTCTGAGCCTGTGTCTGGCGGGGCCTGCCCTTGCCACTGACATCATCACGACCGCCCGATACACCGATCCGACCACCCGCTATCCCCATGGCGTTCTGGGCGACCGGATCGAATGGGGTGCACTTGAACTCACGCTCTCGGACGGAACCGGCCGCAGCTTTACCCTACCCGATCATCTGGTCTTCGAGGACCTTGCGCCCCGTGTGATCGACGTAACGGGCGACGGAATTCCCGAAATCATAGTGGTGGAAAGTGACGCACAACTCGGCGCGCGCATTGCCGTCTACGGCCCGCACGGCCGCATGGCGGCGACACCGCATATCGGCACCCGTTTCCGCTGGCTGGCCCCGGTCAGCGCAGCTGACCTCGACGGCGACGGGCACGTCGAAATCGCCTATGTCGATCGCCCCCACTTGGCCAAAATCCTGCGCATCTGGCGCTTTGCCGACAGTCAATTGACGGAAATCGCCGCGCTCCCCGGCCTGACCAACCACCGGATCGGAGAGAATTTCATCTCGGGCGGCCTGCGCATCTGCGATGGACAGCCCGAACTGATCGTCGCCAGCGCAGATTGGCGACGGATCATCGCCGTCCGCCACAAAGACGGCTGGCGCACCCGAGACCTCGGCCCGCTGACCGACGACAAATCCCTCGCACGCGCGCTCACCTGCTGACCGCATACTTCATCTGGCTTCAAATATCCTGGGGGTGAGGCCGCAGGGGCCGGAGGGGGGCAAAGCCCCCTGCCCCTGTAGGCCCTCAAACGGTCAAAGCGCCCGCCACCCGATATCACGGCGATAGAAACCGCCGGGCCAATCGATGGCCTCGACCATCGCATAGGCGTTGTCACGCGCCTCGCGCAGCGTCGCTCCGCGCGCGGTCACGTTCAGGACCCGACCGCCGACGGCAAGAATGGCGCCACCCTCTTCCTTGGTGCCGGCGTGGAACACCATGTTGCGGCTGTCCTCGGGCAGTTTGTCCAGCCCCTTGATCTCAGAACCCTTTTCATAGGCGCCGGGATACCCCTTGGCGGCCATCACCACCGTCATGGCGTGATCATCCGCCCAGTTCACCCGCGCCTCGTCCAGCCGTCCCTCGGCCGCCGCATGCATCAAGTCCAGCGCCTGTGCCCCCAATCGCATCATCAGCACCTGACATTCCGGGTCGCCAAAGCGCACGTTGTATTCCACCAGCCGCGGTTGTCCGTCCTTGATCATCAGACCGGCATACAGCACCCCCTGAAACGGCGTGCCGCGCCGTTTCATCTCGGCCATCGTCGGGCGCACGATCTGTTCCATCGCCCGCTCCTCAATCTCAGAACTCAGAACCGGAGCCGGAGAATAGGCCCCCATGCCGCCGGTGTTCAGGCCGGTATCGCCCTCGCCCACGCGCTTGTGGTCCTGGGCGGTGCCGGCCGAAAGGATGTTCTCGCCATCGCACAGCACGAACAGCGAGGCTTCTTCACCGTCCATGAACTCCTCGATCACCACCTCGGCCCCGGCCCCGCCGAAGGCGCCGCCAAACATGTCGTCCACGGCCTCCAGCGCGGTCGCCTCGTCCATCGCCACGATCACACCCTTGCCCGCGGCCAGACCGTCGGCCTTGACCACGATCGGCGCACCTTGCTGGCGGATATAGGCCTTGGCCGGCTCGGCCTCGGTGAACCGGGCATAGGCGGCGGTGGGTGCACCGGCCGCATCGCAGATCTCCTTGGTGAAACTTTTCGAGGCTTCCAACCGCGCCGCCTCGGCCGAGGGGCCGAACACCAGAATGCCTGCCTCGCGCAGCCGGTCGGCCACCCCGGCGGCCAAGGGCGCCTCGGGACCAATGATCACGAAATCAATCGCGTTTTCCTCGGCGAAACTGACCACTGCGCTGCCATTCTCGATATCCAGCGCCGCGCAATCGGCGATCTGCGCGATCCCAGCATTGCCCGGCGCCACGATCAGGCGGTCGCATTTGGGGTTCTGCATCACCGCCCAGGCCAGGCTGTGTTCGCGCCCGCCGCTGCCGAGAATGAGGATGTTCATGAAAGTCTCCGATCTGCTTGGCCTTGCCTGCGCGGCGTTCTAAGCTGCGCGGGCAATCGAAACAAGGCGCTGAAATGTCCGACCTGCTTGACGATCCGATTCCCGGCCAGAATACCCCTGAATACACCGTGTCCGAGATCTCGGGCGAGGTGAAACGCACGCTGGAAGGCACATTTGGCCGAATCCGCGTACGGGGCGAGGTCGGGCGTGTGTTCAAGGCGCGCTCGGGACATTTGTACTATGACATCAAGGACGACCGGAACGTGCTGGCCTGCACCACCTGGAAGGGCCAGATCGCGGGCCTGTCGGTGGTGCCGGAAGAGGGGCTCGAAGTCGTCGTCACGGGCCGCCTCACCGCTTTTGGCGCGCAGTCGAAATACAACATGAACGTCGACGAGGTGGCCGTAGCCGGGCAAGGCGCGCTGATGGCGCTGCTGGAAAAACGCAAAAAACAGCTCGAGTCCGAGGGCCTGTTCGCGCCCGAACGCAAAAAGCCCCTGCCCTTCCTGCCGCAGATCATCGGCGTCGTTACCTCGCCCTCGGGCGCGGTGATCCGCGACATCCTGCACCGCCTGCGCGACCGTTTCCCGCGCAAGGTGCTGATCTGGCCCGTGGCCGTGCAAGGCGCCAATTGCGCGTCCGAGGTCGCCAATGCGATCCGGGGCTTCAACCGGCTGGCACCCGGCGGCGCGCTGCCCCGCCCCGATCTGATCATCGTCGCCCGCGGTGGCGGCTCGATCGAGGATCTGTGGGGATTCAACGAGGAAATCGTCGCCCGCGCCGCCGCCGCGTCCGAGATCCCGCTGATCTCGGCCGTGGGGCACGAAACCGACACCACATTGATCGACTATGTCTCGGACCGCCGTGCGCCCACCCCCACCGCCGCAGCCGAACTGGCGGTGCCGGTGCGGATGGAGCTGCTGGCCTGGACCGGGGAACAAGGCGCGCGTCTGTCCCGCGCGGCCACCGACGCCGTACAGCGCCGCGCCCAACGCCTGCGCGACCTGTCGCGGGCCCTGCCGCGCCCCGAGACCCTGCTGGACGGTCCGCGCCAACGGCTGGACCTGATCGCCGACCGTCTTGCCCCGGCGTTGCAACGCGGCGTGCAAAACCGCCGCCTGCAGGTGGTTGAACTGTCGGGGCACCTGCGCCCGTCAACGCTGCGCAACCTCGTGGCCGCGCGGCGGGATACCCTGCGCAACCTGTCCTCGCGCCTGTCGATCCGCCCGATCCAACGCGACATCCAGCAGCAGCGAGACCGGGTCAATCAACTGGCCCAGCGCATGACGGCCGCGCAGACCCTGCGGGTGGACCGGCTCCGCCAGCAACTGGATGCAACTGACCGGTTGCGCGAGACGCTCAGCTACAAAGCCACGCTTCAACGCGGCTACGCCGTGGTGCATTCCGAAAGCGGCGTGGTCACCACAAAGGCGCAAGCCAGCAAGCACGCTGCTCTGACCATCGAGTTTGCCGATGGAGAACTGAAGACCGTACCGCTGTCCGGGACGACCCCGACCGCCAAGAAACCGTCCAAGCCACCAGCCCCGGATCAAGGATCGTTGTTCTGACGAAGGCCCACGTTCAGACGCCGATCTCGGGCCCGTAACAGATCATATCTTCGTCGACGTCGGCTGCTTCGTACAGTTCGGTGGCTTCGGGGTTGCCCTCGAACTGCGCGATTAGCCCCTGGGACGAGCGGGTAAAGACCCAGCATTGCGGGTCGGGGCGATCTTCGTAAACAAAGCAAATCTGGCCGTTTTGTTCGTACCAGATGCCCTCCTTGCAGTCGCCATCCAGAAACGACCAGACCACGCGCCGGTTGGGCAAATACCGTTCGACGCCATAGGTCGTTCCACCGAAGCCGTAGAACAGGGTTTTGCCGCGCGTGTAGGCATCGAATTCCGCCCCCGACAGGGGCTGGGCCATGACCGGTGCGGCCAGACCTGAACAGAGAATCAGCGTACGCATCAACATGACCGTATTCTGGCAGATGCCGCAGCCCGGCGCCAATCTCGGGGCCCTCTGCCCCAACGTTACGGGTTGAGCGCAGGGCGTGTTCGTGAGGAAACTGAAACCTGTTTGTGAAGCCAGAGGCCCGACATGACGACACTCGTACTTGCGGCCCTTGCCTGCGCGCTTGCCTATCTGGCGCTGACGACCCGTCCGCCCAGCCTGCTGCGCACGGCACTGAAGACAGCCAGCGTGGCTTTGCTGGCGGTCGAGGTCGCCGTGCAGTCCGGCCCACTCTTTCTGATTCTGGCCCTGTTTCTCTGCGCCCTCGGCGACGCCCTTCTGTCGCGTGAGACCGACGGCACGTTCATGGCGGGCATCGGGGCGTTCGCCGCCGGGCATCTGGTCTACATCGCCCTGTTCCTGACCCATCCCGCAAGCGATACAGCCCTTATCCTGGACAAACCCGGATACGCCTGGACGCTGGTCATTCTGGGGATCGTCATGGCCACGCTGCTGGCGCCGCGGGCTGGTGATCTGCGCGGACCGGTCCTGGCCTATATCCCGATCATTCTGGGCATGGGCATCACCGTTCTGGCCCTGCCCGAGGCCGGGCCGCTGCGATGGGCGCTGCCGGCCGCGATGGCCTTCATCGCCTCGGACCTGATCCTGGCAACCGAAAGGTTCCTGCTGCCGCCCGGCCACCCGGCTCTGCGGTTGACGCCCTATCTGGTCTGGCCGCTCTACTGGGGCGCGCAGTTCGGCTTTTTCCCGGCCTTCACCTGACCCTTTGCAACTGCCGCCATTCCGCATTAGGTGAAGGGAACACCTGCGGAGACCAAGATGGCGTTTTTTACCAAGCTCAAGGACCGGCTGTTCAAATCCTCGTCCCGCCTCGAACAGGGGCTTGAGGCAATCGTCGAGGACGGCGGCGAAGAAACCACCGCCCCTGACCCGGTGATTCCCCAGCCCGAGCCCGAGCCGCAACCCGTCCCGGAACTTCCGGAACCCGCGCCCACGCCGCAACCGGTCGAGACACCGTCGCCCGAGCCGGCCGATCCGACGCCCGCCCCGCCTCCGCCGGAACTGCCGGAACAGGCGCAGTCCAAGGGCCTGATCGGGCGTCTCTTCGGTCGCGGCGATGCCGGGCCGGTGGTGCGCCGCACGCTGGACGACGACATGCTCGAACAGCTCGAGGAACTGCTGATCGCGTCGGACATGGGTGTCGACACCGCCCTGCGCGTCACCGCCAACATGGCCGAGGGGCGCTATGGCCGCAAACTCTCGACCCAGGAAATCAAGCAACTGCTGGCGCAGGAAATCGCCCGCGTGATGGAGCCGGTCGCCAAACCGATGCCCCTCTACCCCAAGCGCCCGCAGGTGGTGCTGGTGGTGGGCGTCAACGGCTCGGGCAAGACCACGACGATCGGAAAGCTGGCCAGCCAGTTCAAGGCCGCGGGCAAGAAGGTGGTCATCGCCGCGGGCGACACTTTCCGCGCCGCCGCCGTGGAACAGCTGCAGGTCTGGGGCGACCGCGCCGGAGTTCCCGTCCTCACCGCGCCCGAAGGCTCCGACCCTGCCTCGCTGGCCTTCGACGCCCTGACCAAGGCGCAGGCCGACGGCGCCGACCTGCTTATGATCGACACTGCCGGCCGCCTGCAGAACCGCGCCGACCTGATGGAGGAGCTGGCCAAGATCGTCCGCGTCATTCGCAAGATCGACGAAACCGCGCCCCACAACACCCTGCTGGTGCTCGACGCCACCACCGGCCAGAACGCGCTCAGCCAGGTGGAAACCTTCCGCAAACTGGCCGATGTCTCGGGCCTGGTGATGACCAAGCTCGACGGCACCGCCAAGGGCGGCGTGCTGGTGGCGCTGGCCGACAAGTTCGGTCTGCCGATCCACGCCATCGGCGTCGGCGAACAGATCGACGATCTGGCCCCCTTCGACCCCGAGGAATTCGCCGCCGCCCTGACCGGCCTCGACAGCAACTGACCTTCATCTGGCCCCAAATATCCTCGGGGGTCTGGGGGTGGAAAACCCCCAGCCTCTCCACCAGCGAAAGACCCGCAGCGTGAGCGACTGGCTGATCTCCCTCGAAGGCACCGAGGCCGGACACAGGCTGGCCCTTGGTCTCGCCCTGATGGCGGCCTTCCTGCACGCGGTTTTTGGCGCGCTGCAGAAGGGTCGGCACGACCCTTGGCTGTCGCGCGGGGCGATCGACGCCTGCTATTGCCTGATGGCCGCACCCTTTGCGTTCTTCGTCGTGCCCTGGCCCGAACCTTTCATGTGGCCGATATTCGCCGTGGTCTGGCTGATCCATGTCGCCTACAAGACGCTGCAGGCGATGGCCTATACCAAGGGGTCCTACACCGTGGTCTACCCGGTGGTGCGTGGCACCGGCCCGTTGTTCACCGTCATCGGCGCCTATCTTCTGTTCAACGAAACCTTCTCGCCCACCCAATGGCTGGGCGTTGCCGTGCTGCTGACCGGCATCTTCGGGCTGGCCGCCTACAATTTCCGCTTCCTGGAAACCAACCGCGAGACTTTGGGCATCGCATTGGCCCTTGCGGTCGCAACCGGCCTCTTCGTGGCGCTCTACACCACGTATGACGCCTACGGCATCCGCGCTACGGCCGATCCGTTCACCTTTCTGGCCTGGTTCTTCATGATCGACGGAGCGACAATGCCGATCTACGCCTTCCTGCGCTGGCGGGCGATGGTTCACCGCCCGGCGATCGGGCCGTTGAAGCTACGGGGGCTTGCAGGCGGGCTGATCGCCCCCATGTCTTTCGGAGCGATCATGCTGGCCACCCGGCTGGACAAGGTCGGCGAAGCCGCGGTGCTGCGCGAAACCTCGACCGTCTTTGCCGCCCTGATCGGCTGGCTGGCCCTGAAAGAGACCGTGGGGCCTCGGCGCATAATCCTGATGGCACTGATTGCATTGGGCGCGGTAATAGTTGAAATGGGCGGGTGAACAGCAGGACGACAGGCATGGCAGACAAGAAAGAGATCAATCCATTTCTGAAACAGGTGCTGGAACTGGGCCCGCCACTGGCCTTCTTCTTCATCTACCTGCGCCTGCGCGACGACAGCTTTCTGATCGGCGGCACCGAATATTCCGGCTTCATCGTGGCCACCATCATCTTCGTTCCGCTGATGCTGGGGGCGATGGGCGTCCTGTGGTACCTGACAGGCAAGCTCAGCCGGATGCAGATCTTCACCGCCATCATGGTCATCTTCTTCGGTGGCCTGACCGCCTGGTTCAACGACGAGCGGTTCTTCAAGATGAAAACCACGCTGGTCTACGGGTTCTTCTCGCTGATGCTGGGCATTGGTCTGCTGCAGGGCAAGTCCTACCTTGCCTATGTTCTGGACGAGATGCTGCCCATGCGCCACGAGGGCTGGATGATCCTGACCCGCCGCCTGTGCGCCTGTTTCTTCGTGCTGGCCGTGGCCAATGAACTGGTCTGGCGCAGCCTGTCCACCGACCTGTGGGTCAAGATCGAAACTTTCGGCTTCCCCATCGCGCTGATGGGGTTCCTGATGCTGCAATTCAGCATCCTGCAAGGCTACATGGACGACCCCGACAAGAACTAGACCAAGGTCCTTTGTTCGGGCAGCGGCGGAAAACCACACAAAATCCTTGGCTTGTCGTGCAAGCTGTGGAAAGCTTAGCCACCACCACCCACAGCATTCGACCGAGGCTTCGTGTCGTCCATGACAGCATTTCCCAACAGCGGGTTTCTTTCCGAAGCGTCCGAACGGTTGCGCGTCATGCTGTCCAGCCTGGCAACCCCCGTATCCCTGGCGCAGGGAGAAGTGCTGTTTGAACAGGGCGACGAGGGCGACGCGCTCTATGCCTTGATGGAAGGCATGCTCGAGGTCTCCTTCCTAGCCATGAGCGGGCGTAAACTGGCGCTCAGCCTGATGCGGCCGGGCGAAGTGTTCGGCGAGATCGCCCTGTTCGACAGCGGCCCCCGCACCGCCACCATCACGGCGGTCGAGCCATCGCAGGTGCTGCGTGTACGCCGCAACGACGTGATGAACCAGATTCGTGAACACCCGGACCTTGCGGTGGACATGATCCGTCTGGCCGGACTGCGGATGCGCTGGATGGGGGCACAGTTGAACGAGCAGGTCTTCCTGCCGATGCCCGTGCGCCTTGCGCGCAAGCTGTTGCACCTTGCAAACCAGCAAGAGGTACCCAGCGCCCGAATTGCCCTGTCCCAAAGTGAACTGGCCGAATTCGTCGGCGCCACGCGCGAGGCCGTGTCCAAGACCATCGCCACATGGAAACGCTCGAATGTGGTCGAGGCATCACGCGGCGGGTTGCAGATCCATGATTTCGCAGCCCTGCGCCAACTGGCGGAATCCGACCTGATCTGAGGATTCGCCAGTGAAAAAGGCGGATGTGACCCGCTTCACATACATGCCGCCCGCAACGCTTTAAACCATTAAGTGTTACCGTAGGGGGCCAGAGTATCATCCCCGATATCTGTCCGCTGGCCTTTTCCTGCATCAGAGCCATGTGCCTCCCCGGCATGTGGCTCTTTTGCCTTGAATGTCCCACTGAAAAACGGAAATGGCCGGAGCATTCCGCCCCGGCCATGCCATCTGTTTGTCGGATCAGCCTACTCTTCGAGGCCAAGCGCCACGAACCGCGGATCACCGCCACGCCGCACCAGCAGCAACAGCGACTTGCGGCCTGCCTCGCGGGCCTCGTCCATCCGGGCCTCGAGATCGGCGATCGAGCCAACCTTTTGCTGACCCGCCTCGGTGATCAGATCTCCCGCGCGCAGCCCCTTTGCATAGGCCTCGGACGCCTCATCGACATCCACGACCACAAGGCCCGCCGCATCCGCATCCAGCCCCAGGTCTTCGCGCAGCGTGTCGGTCAGCGGCGAGATCGTCAGGCCCAGAATGGTGGCGTCTTCCTCAACCGGCGCTTCCGAACTCTCCGGCTCACCGATTTCCGCACGCTCGGCATCTTCACGCCGGCCCAGCGTCACCAGAACCGTCTTGGTCGCGCCATCGCGCATAACCACGACGCGCACCGACTTGCCGACCGGCGTTTCACCCACCTGCCGTACCAGGCCGCGGGTATCCTTCACCTCGACCCCGTCAAAGCTGAGAATCACGTCACCTGGCAGCAGACCCGCTTCCTTCGCGGGGCCATCCGGCACATCGCTGATCAGCGCCCCGCCAGGCTTGTCCAGGCCCATCGCCTCGGCCATGTCTTCGGTCACGTCCTGGATTCGAACGCCCAGCCAGCCGCGACGGGTCTCACCGAATTCGCGCAGCTGATCTACCACCTTGACCACGACGTTGGACGCCATCGAAAAACCGATGCCGATAGATCCGCCATTGGGCGACAGGATCGCCGTATTCACGCCGATCACCTGACCGTCCATGTTGAACAGCGGCCCGCCCGAGTTGCCCCGGTTGATCGCCGCATCGGTCTGGATGTAGTCGTCATAGGTGCCGCTGAGCTCGCGGTTGCGCGCCGAAACGATCCCGGCCGAAACCGAAAACCCCTGCCCCAGCGGGTTTCCCATCGCGATGACCCAGTCGCCCACGCGGGCCGTATCGCTGTCGCCGAAGGTGACGTATTTCAGCGGCCCCGGCGCCTCGACCTTGAGCAGCGCAATGTCGGTTTTTTCGTCGGTGCCGATGACCTTGGCCGGCAGCTCTTTCTTGGGCTGTCCGTCGCCGGGGAAGAATTCGACAAGGATTTCATCGGCCTCGGCGATGACGTGGTTGTTGGTGACGATGAACCCATCCTCGGAGATCACGAAGCCCGAACCCAGCGCATTGCTGCGGCGGGGCCGGTTTTCATCGCCGCCGTTGCGATCCTGGAACTCGCGAAAGAAATCCTCGAACGGAGAGCCCTCGGGCACAATGCCCCGCGGCCCCGCCTGCCCCTCGATCAGGGTGGTGGTGGTGATGTTGACCACCGCCGGGCTGATCTTGTCGACCAGCGGCGCCAGACTCTCAAGCCGGGCCTGCGCGGCCACGGTCTGGGCCAGCAGCAGGATCGCGGTGGCAATGGTCAGCCACATCAACCGCATCATCGTTACCATATCGTCCCGGCGGACGGACACACTGCGCGCTTTGGCCTGCACTTGGTCTCTCCTTGTCGACAATCATTATCAGACGCACCCGAGCGTCCCGTTTGCAATCAATGTAGTCAGTTTGTGGCAGCCCGCAACTCGGGATGCACCGGAATTCACCTG
Organism: Ruegeria lacuscaerulensis ITI-1157; assembly: GCA_000161775.1. GTDB lineage: Bacteria > Pseudomonadota > Alphaproteobacteria > Rhodobacterales > Rhodobacteraceae > Ruegeria > Ruegeria lacuscaerulensis. Next base: position 2,218,078 of record GG704596.1, on the reverse strand, counting down.
CGTGTGACCGCAGCGGGTCAGAAACCCGCCTGATAGGCGCCCCACAACAGGATGAAACCACTGACCATACACAGCAACCCGACCAGCCGCCGTGCCGGTTCGGGAAGGCTGCGCAGCGCTTCCAGCATGCGCTCCACAAGCGAAGGGGCCAGCGCATAGGCCAGCCCCTCGACAATCAGCACCAACCCGAAGGCCAGCAGGATCATACCCATCACTCGGCCGCCTGCGCCTCGGCGCCCGACCGTTTTTCGGACGACCGAAGATAGTGGAAGAACTCGGAATCCGGCCGCAGCACCAACGAGCTGTTGTTGCCCTGCAGGGCATTTTCGTAGGCTGTCAGAGACCGGTAGAATTCAAAGAAATCCGGGTCTTTTCCATAGGCTTCGGCAAAGATCGCGTTGCGCTGCGCGTCGGCTTCACCGCGGACGATCTCGGCCTCGCGGCGGGCCTCGGATACCAGCTCGACCACGGTGCGGTCGGCCTGGGCGCGGATCCGCTGCGCGGCTTCCTCACCACGGGCGACCTCGTCGGCGGCCTCGCGTTCACGCTCGGCGCGCATCCGGGCAAAGGTCGCCTCGAGGTTGGCCTGCGGCAGGTCGGTGCGTTTCAGACGCACGTCGATCACCTCGAGGCCAAGGTCGCGGGCCTCGGTGATGGCACCGTTGCGGATCCGCAGCATCAGCGCCGCCCGGTCCGAGCTGAGGATATCATTCGAGCTGACCGAACCCAGCACTTCGCGGGTCTTGGCACGCAGAATCGAATCCAGACGGGCTTCGGCGGTCTGAATGCCGCCGACACCCACGGCTTCGCGGAACTGGCGCACATCGGTAATGCGATAGCGGGCGAAAGCATCGACCACCAGACGGCGGTCATCCAACGGCGTGACCTCAAGCGGCCCGACTTCACGGCTCAGGATGCGATCGTCATAGCGCACCACTTCCTGGATGATCGGAATCTTGAAGGCCAGGCCCGGCTCTTCCTTGACGTCGATCACGCGGCCGAATTGCAGAACCAGCGCCTTTTCACGTTCGTCCACGATGAAGATCGCCGACAGGGCAATCACGATCGCCACGAAAATGGCGGGCAGGATAAATGTTGTCTTACGCATCGATCAGTTTCCTCCTGCCGAATTGCGGCGCAGCTCGTTCAGCGGCAGATAGGGCACGACACCCTGCCCGTCGCCCGCGCCGCCCGCGCCTTCGTCCAGAATGATCTTGTCCACATCACGCAAGATCTGCTCCATCCGCTCGAGGTACAGACGCTTGCGGGTCACGTCCGGAGCCTTGGCGTACTCTTCCAGAACCGCGCTGAAGCGGCTGGCCTCACCCTGGGCTTCGTTGACGACCTGTGCCCGATATCCTTCGGCCTCTTCCAGCACCCGCGCGGCTTCACCGCGCGCGCCGGCCAGAACCCGGTTGGCATAGGCATCAGCCTGTTTTTCAAGCCGGTCGCGTTCCTGCCCGGCCGACTGGACCTCGCGGAAGGCGTCCTTGACCGGCTCTGGCGGGTCGGCACCGTCAAAGTTCACACGGACGATGTTGATGCCCGAATTGTAGCTGTCCAGCGTCGACTGGATCAGTTCCTCGAGCCGCTCGGCGATGACCGCACGGTCGCGGTTCAGGATCGGCGCCAGGTCCGACTGCGCGATGATCTCGCGCATGGCCGATTCCGACACCGCGCGAATGGTTTCGCGCGGATCGCGCAGGTTGAACAGGAAATCCGCGGGGTTCGAGATGTTCCAGACCACCTGGAAGTCGATGTCGACGATGTTCTCGTCGCCGGTCAGCATCAGCCCCGCATCGGTCCCGCGTCCGCCCGAGCCGATGGTTTCGGTCTGTTCGACCTTCACTGGGATCACCTCGGCCGTGACCACCGGCCACGGGGCAAAGTTCAGACCTTCGGTTCCGATCCCGGAAAAGCGGCCGAACAGCAGTTCAACCGACTGTTCTTCGGGCTTGACCGTGTAGGCGCTGGCAAAGCCCCACAGAACCAGAGCGGCAACCCCGCCCAGCAGGATCGTGCCTTTGGTAATCGCCGGGCCGCCACCGCCGCCCTGGCCGGATCCGTTGCTGCCGCGACCGCCGCCGCCGCGCCCGCCCATCAGGACGCGCAGCTGCTCCTGGCCTTTTTTCATCAACTCGTCGATCTCGGGGATCTGCGGCCCTTCGCCTTCGGGCGGGCGACGCCCGTCCCCATTGTTTCCCCGGTTTCCTCCGCCACCGGATGAGCCTCCGCCCCCCCAGGGGCCTCCGCTGTTGCCCGCCATGTGTTTCATTTCCCTTGTTTTGGCCCGTGAGCTTACGGGATCACTTGTAACCTGTGTGCGCGCGCTTGCAAATCAAGCGGTACGCACGGGTTGCCGCATGGTTACCAGTTCTTCGGCCATCACCGGATGAACCGCAACCGTGCGATCGAAATCTTCCTTGGTCGCCCCCATTTTGACCGCGATGCCCGCCAGCTGGATCATCTCGCCCGCGCCGGGGGCGACGATGTGGCAGCCCAGCACCTTGCGGGTGGCCTGGCTGACGATCAGTTTCATCAACACCCGCTGCGTGCCGCCCGCGAACGCCTTCTGCATCGGCTTGAACGAGGTCGCATAAACCTCGATCGGCTCCTGCGCGGCGGCGGCCTCCTCGCTCAGGCCCACGGTGCCCATCTCGGGCTGGGTGAAGATCGCGGTCGGGATCAGCTCATGATCCACTGGGGTGGGGTTGCCCTTGAACACGGTCTCGACAAAGGCCATGCCCTCGCGGATGGCGACCGGCGTCAGGTTCACCCGGTCGGTCACGTCCCCGATGGCATAGATCGAGGGCACCGCCGTCTGGCTGTATTCGTCCACGATGATCTCGCCCTTGCGGCCCCGCTCGACGCCCAGCGCCTCGAGCCCCAGATCGTCGGCGTTCGGCGCCCGGCCCGTGGCATACATCACCACGTCGAACAGCCGCTCGGTGCCGTTGGTCGCCTTGACCCGGATCTTGTCGCCCTCGCGGGCCATCTCCAGCACGTTGGTCCCCAGATGCACGTCGACGCCGTTCTGGCACATCTCTTCGCAGATCAGCCCGCGCGCCTCGTCGTCGAAACCCCGCAGGATCTGCGCGCCGCGATAGAACTGCGTGGTCTTGACGCCCAGACCGTTCATGATTCCGGCGAATTCGCAGGCGATATAGCCGCCGCCCACGATCAGCATGGTATCGGGCAGCTTCTCCAGATGGAAGATCTCGTTCGAGGTGATCGCCAGATCGGACCCCGGAAACTCGGGCACCACCGGCCGCCCGCCGGTGGCGATCAGGATGTGCTTGGCCGTCTTGCGGGTGCCATCGGCCAGTTCAACCGTATGCGGATCGACCAGTTTCGCCCGCTGGTCAAAGGTTTCGACGCCGTTGTTCTTGAGGATATTGCGATAGATGCCTTCCAGCCGGTCGAGTTCGGCATGCAGCTTGCCGCGGAACTGCTGCCAGTCGAAAGCACCCGGCTGGATGTCCCAGCCATAGGCGCGGGCGTCCTCGACCATGCCCGAATATTCGCTGGCAAACACCATCAGCTTTTTGGGCACACAGCCCCGGATCACGCAGGTTCCGCCGTACCGGTCCTCTTCGGCCAGCGCGACCTTGGCGCCGGTTTCGCCCGCCGCCACCCGCGCCGCGCGGACCCCGCCCGAGCCGCCGCCGATGACGAAAAGATCATAGTCAAAGCTCATGCCGCGTTCCTTCTGTCAACCTGCCTCGAAGTGTCTTGGATATGTGGGGGCGCAGCACAACCTGCCAACCCCCGGGCATTGATGCCACACGGGCGCGTGAACGCCCCGGTCAGTCGGCCAGGTCCGAGAACAGGTTGTCGTCGCCCTCGCCCAGCCGGTCCAGCTGGATCGTACCTTCGTTGATGTCGCGCAGTTCGACCCGGCCATCACCGAACCCGATCACCACCTTGTCGCAGATGTCGATGAACAACCCGTTTTCCACGACGCCGGGGATCTGGTTCAGGGCCAACGCCAGTTGCCGCGGGTTGCCGATACGCTGCAGGTGCAGGTCCAGGATGTGGTTGCCCTCGTCGGTGACGGTCGGGGCCTCGCCGTTCATCCGCAACGTGGCCGACGTGCCCAGAACATCCATCGAATCCAGCAATTCCTCGACCAGAGTCCGCGTGGTCTGCCAGCCGAAGGGAATCACCTCGATCGGCAGGGGAAAGGCGCCCAGCGTCTCGACCTCTTTGCCGGCATCGGCGATCACAACCATCAGGTCGCTGGCCGTGGCCACGATCTTTTCCTGCAGCAAGGCAGCGCCACCGCCCTTGATCAGGTTCAACTCGCCGTCGAATTCGTCGGCCCCGTCGATGGTCAGGTCCAGCCACCCGGCCTGATCCAGCGAGACCACCTCGATCCCCACCTCGCGCGCCAGCTGCGCCGTTGCGGTCGAGGTTGGAACGCCCCTGATCTTCAGGCCCTCGTTCTTCACACGCTCGCCCAGTCGGCGCACGAGCCAGGCCGCGGTCGACCCGGTGCCCAGCCCCACGCGCATTCCGTCCTCGACCATCTCGGCCGCCCGATAGGCGGCGACGCGCTTGGCAGTGTCGATCGGTGACAGTTTCTGGGTCATTGCAACCTCGCAAAATTCGGATTTCGGCCTCTTATAGGCAATCCACGCTTCGGGTGCGAGGGGGAACGGCGCGGTTTCCTTCGTCTGCACAAGAATTTCGGTTAAGGTGGTCCGAAGGGGGCACCATGCTGAAATTCGGAAAGTCCACGGCGCAATTGCTGGACATGGCCTATCAGGGCGCGGATGTCTCGCGCCGCCGTCGCGCCAATTTCGACGCCATCGCCCCCGCCCCGGGTGAAGCGATCCTGGATCTTGGCTGCGGCACCGGCCTGCTGACCGCCGAGCTGGCCCGTGCGGTGGGGCCACAGGGGCAGGTTACCGGCCTCGACACCAGCCCGGACATGCTGGCCGCGGCGCAAGGCCGTTGCAATGAGTTCGATCATGTCGATCTGGTCGAAGGCTCGGCTTTTGACATGCCTGTTCCCGATCGGCAATTCGACAAGGCCGTTTCGGTTCAAGTCTTCGAGTATTTCGCCGATCCATCCCCCGCGTTGACCGAACTCCACCGCGTTCTGCGCCCCGGCGGGCGGCTGGTGATCGGCGATACGCACTGGGATACGCTGGCATGGCACAGCGACCACCCCGCGCGCATGCAACGTATTTGCAAGACCTGGGACGCGCATCTGGCCGACCGATGCGTTCCGGCCGCGTTGCCTGCGGCCCTGCGCGCTTGCGGGTTTATTCCTGAACACGTTCAGCCCGTGGCGTTCTGCGACACCACCCTGCGCCCCGATGGGCTGGCCCTGATGATGATTCGGCTGATGCAGGACTTTGCCATCCAGTCCGGCGAAATCTCTGAGGCCGAGGCGACCGCCTGGGCCGATGAGCAAAACGCCCTTGCCGACGCGGGCCGGTTTTTCATGTCGATCACCCATTTCGTCTGGGTGGCGCACAAAAGCCGGTCGTTGCCATTGACGAATTGATGTGTCGGAAATACGCGTTTCCTATCGGAAACGTCGCAATCGTATGTTCGCGCAACAGGCGGGCTGGATATTTTGGCTCCATGACTGAACGGTATGTCCTGCACTCCGCCCCCGACAACGCCGCGCTGGTGATCCGGCTGGCGCTGGAAGTGATGACCCTGCCCAATTGCACCGCACCGTTCACCGCACCCACCCATGCCAATCCGACAGAAGGGTCTGCCACCTGATGTTTCTTTCCGTCTTCGACATGTTCAAAGTGGGCATCGGCCCGTCCTCGTCCCACACGATGGGGCCGATGGTGGCCGCCGCCCGGTTCCTGGACCTGATGCGTGCCTCGCCGTTCGAGTTTGCGGGGCTGCGCGCCTCGCTGCACGGCTCGCTGGCCTTTACCGGTGTCGGCCACGCCACCGACCGGGCCACGATCCTGGGTCTGGCCGGGTTCACCCCCGACACCTATGACCATGAAAAGGCCGAAGCGACCCTGGCCGCCATCGCCGATACCCACAGCGTTTCGCCCGAGGGCCTGCCCACCCTGCGCTTCGACCCCAAGGCGGACCTGATCTTTGACTATGACAACGCGCTGCCGGGGCATGCCAACGGCATGATCCTGATGGGCACGGACGCGCAGGGCGACGTGATCCTGCGGCAGGTCTATTACTCGGTCGGCGGCGGCTTTGTCCTGACCGAAGAGGAACTGGCCGAAGGCAAGGACACCAACGACGGCCCCCCCGTGCCCTACCCGTTCAAGACCGCAGCCGAAATGCTGGAGATGGCCCGCGCCAGCGGCAAGACCATCGCCGAGATGAAACGCGCCAACGAGATCGCACGCGGCTGCGCCGACAGTTTCGCCAAGGGCACCGCCCGCCTGTGGGAGGTGATGAACGCCTGCATCGAGCGCGGGCTGAGCACCGACGGCATCCTGCCCGGCGGCCTCAAGGTGCGGCGCCGCGCCAAGGCGATCCACGATGCGCTGATGGCCGAGCGGGGCATGAACCTGAACGCGCCGCATACGATCAACGATTGGATGAGCGTCTATGCGATGGCGGTGAACGAGGAAAACGCAGCCGGCGGTCAGGTCGTCACCGCCCCAACCAACGGCGCGGCGGGCGTGTTGCCGGCGGTGCTGCGCTATTACCTCAACCACGTTCCCGGCGCGTCGGAAAGCCATATCGAGGATTTCCTGCTGACCGCCGCCGCCATCGGCGGGCTGGTGAAGTACAACGCCTCGATCTCAGGCGCCGAGGCTGGCTGCCAGGCCGAGGTCGGCAGCGCGGCCGCAATGGCCGCGGCGGGTCTTTGCGCAGTGATGGGCGGCACACCGGAACAAGTGGAAAACGCCGCCGAGATCGCGCTGGAGCATCACTTGGGCATGACCTGCGACCCGGTCGCCGGGCTGGTGCAGGTTCCCTGCATCGAGCGCAACGGGCTGGGCGCGATCAAGGCGGTTTCGGCGGCGTCGCTCGCCCTGCGCGGAGACGGGCAGCATTTCGTGCCGCTGGATGCGGTGATCGAGACCATGCGCCAGACCGGCCATGACATGCACGAAAAGTACAAGGAAACCTCGCTGGGCGGACTGGCCGTCAACGTGCCCAACTGCTGAGACGCTTTTGGCCTTTCACCGGCCTCCCGCTTGACCTAGCGTGCGGGCCATGACCCAGGATCGCCCCGTCTTCGGCATCGTCCTGATGCTTGGATTCTGCGTGCTGGCCCCGCTGGGCGACGCGCTGGCCAAGCTGTTGGGCGAGACCATGCCGCTGGGCCTGCTCGTCCTGGCGCGTTTCGCGGTGCAGGCCGCTCTGCTGATCCCTCTGGTGGCGCTGACCCGCCGGCCGTGGCGGATGCGCGGGCGCATCCTGCGGCTGACCGCGCTGCGCACGCTGCTGCATATCATCGGCATCGGCGCGATGTTCAGCGCGTTGAGATTCCTGCCGCTGGCCGATGCGGTGGCCATCGCCTTCGTCATGCCGTTCATCATGTTGCTGCTGGGGCGCTACGTTCTGGGCGAAGAGGTCGGCCCCCGCCGCTTGATCGCCTGCATCATCGGCTTTGCCGGCACCCTGCTGGTGATCCAGCCCAGCTTTGCCCAGGTGGGCGCCCCGGCATTGCTGCCGTTGATCGTTGCGGTGGTTTTCGCCCTGTTCATGCTGGTTACGCGGCAGATCGCCAAAGAGACCGACCCGATCGCCCTGCAGGCGGTGTCGGGCGCGATGGCGACTCTGTTGCTGCTGCCGGTTCTGATGATCGGCGCATCCGCAGACCTGCCTGCCCTGACGCTGACGCTGCCGGCCAAAGCGCCCTACGGCCTACTGCTGTCCATCGGGGTATTGGGCACGGTCGCGCACCTGTTGATGACGTGGTCGCTGCGCTATGCGCCATCGGCCACGCTGGCCCCGATGCAATACCTGGAAATCCCTGTCGCCACGTTGATCGGCTGGCTGATCTTCCGCGACCTGCCCAACGGTCTGGCCGCCTTGGGGATCGCCATCACCGTGGGTGCCGGCCTCTATGTCATTCTGCGCGAGCGGGCCACCGCCCTGTCTGCCCGGACGCAAACGCCTGCATGACCTGATCCAATGACGCCCGCGGCACCATCACGATCAGTCCCGGCCGATCAATCTCCAACGTGATGTCCGACAGCGCCCGGTTCGACGTACCGATACGCCCGTCCGGCTCCAGCACCAATCCGTCGATGGGCCATTCCAACCCCCGGCTGTGCCCGGTCACCCGCCGGAACGGAAACAATGACACCGTGTCACCCGGCGGGATCTGCAACGTGATATGCGGCGGCGCGTGGAAAACCACCTCTTGCGACCCAAGAAGGATGCAGGGCCGATCCGGCCAACGCACCAGGGCATTGAACACCGCCAACTGATGATCCAGCCGCCCACCCAGGAATCCGACACCCAGCACGATCGGTGCCCGGACACTGCGCAGGGCCTTGTCGAAATCGGTGCTGTCCTGTTCGCGGATCGGGAACAGCCGCTCGGGCGGAACCTGCGCACGGTGGCGGCTTGTGAGCGAATCGAAGTCGCCGATCACCGCATCCGGAATCCGCCCCGAATCGATCAAAGCCGCCGCGCCACCGTCAGCCGCCACAGCCAGCGTGGCGCGTTTCAATGCCTGCTCCACGTCGTCGGGGCCGGTCTCTCCACCACCAAACAGGGCAATTGGCCCCTCAGAATGGACAATTTCGCCATTTTTTCTAAGATTGACCATTTTTCCCGCTTTTGGACATATTCAGACCACAAAATGATAGGTTGATTGGAAGAGTTACGTGAGCCGATTCTGCGCCGCAGTCGCGAGTTTGGCTGTGTTATTGTGTAAAGGACGTGCGTCTGATGGTACAGAACAACAAGGTATTGACCGTTTCCTACGGGACTTTCTCCTGCACCTTGGAAGGGTTCGACGACTCCTTCGAAACGATGAAAGCGATTGCCGAGTATTTCCGCGATCTCGCGGCTGAAGATCGCTACTTCGGGTCCGAACCCCCGCAGCCAGACGCAGACATGCTGGCCCGCATCGCTCGGCGCAACGCCTCGCGCCACGTCGAAGCGCGCCCCAGCGAAAACGGAGTGCTGCTGCGCGCCGCGGATCGGACCCCCTCCACGGCACCTCAGGCGACCGCACGGGCGCAGATGGCTGCGCCCACGCCTGACCTGGGCGTGGTTCCCCCTGCCACGACCCACGACACTTACGCCCCGGCGGCATCGCCCGCGCCTGCGTCCGAGGACAGCATCGCGGCCAAGCTGCAGCGGATCCGCGCCGTCGTTTCGCACGGCGGTGAGCGTCCCACCTCCTATTCCGAAGACGAGGAGACAGGGTTCCTGGCCACGCGGAAACCCCAGGTCGACGCGATCTCGGCGGCCTTCGAGGCTGGCGCTCTGGATCCGGCCGACCTGAATACAGGCAGCTCGGAACAGGCCCCGCAAGATACCGCCGCACCTGCCGAAGCCGACACCAAGGACGGGCCGGAACAAGAACAGGTGTTCGTCGAGCCCAACTCGGAAGCCGAGGCCGATCTCGACCTATCAATCGAAACCGAAGCCGAAGCCCCGGCTGAGGGCCTTCGTGCCGAGACGGCTCCGGCCCAACCCGAAGTCGTCGAACCCGAGGTCGCGGCCGAAGCCCCCGAGGCAGACGAGGCAGACGAGGAAGCGGCTTCCGAAGCACTGTTCGCGGACCTGGAAGGCGAAAATGAAGCTGAGGCCGAACCGGACGAAATTCGAAACATCCTCAGCGAAGTGATTGAAGCCTCGGCCGACGCCGCAGACACATCTGACGATGCGGAACCCCGCCCCGAGCAGGGCATTCTTACCCCCGACGAAGAGGAATTCATCCTCAACGAGATTTCAGAGATCGAAGCCGAAATGGAACCGGCCATCGATCAACCCCGGTCTGGCGACAGCGACCCGGATGTGCTGCGGCTGATGGAAAAGATCGATGCCCAACTGGACGACCCGGAGATCACGAACCAGCGCGAAACCTATTCGCACCTGCGCACGGCCGTGGTCGCCGCCGAGGCGGAACGCGAAGTCGGCGGCAAATTGTCAGGGGTCGAGGATGAGACTTACCGCAAGGATCTGGCGTCGGTCGTCAGCCCCCGCCGTCCCGAGATTCAAGTCACCAGCATGCGCCCCGAATCGGATTCGGCCGCTCCTTTGAAGCTGGTGGCCGAACAGCGCATCGACTCGGACGCAGCCGATAACGGTCCGGTGACCCCGCGCCGCGTTACCACCGCACAAGTCGGGGACGACAGCGACGAAGCTGGCTTTGCCCACTTCGCCCGCGAACAAGGCGCGCAATCGCTGTCCGACCTGCTGGAGGCGGCAGCGGCCTACCTGTCCTTCATCGAGGGGCAGGAGAAGTTTTCGCGCCCGCAATTGATGAACAAGGTCCGCTCGCTCAAGCAGGAGGACTTCAACCGTGAAGAAAGCCTGCGGTCGTTCGGACAGCTGCTGCGCGACGGAAAAATCGAAAAAGCCGGCGGAGGACGCTTCAGCGCCTCGAACCAGATCGGCTTCCGCCCCGACGACAAGCGCGCCGCGGGCTGACAAGACCCCCAACTGACCAAGGCAGGCCGGAGTTCAGCTCCGGCCTTTTTTGTAGTCATTCGCTGAACATTTGCGCGGAAATCAGGCCTAGCCGGACACTGCGCTCACGGAAGATCGATTGACCGATGCCGCCCCGCAGCAACCATGCCATGCTCTAACCGCCCACACCGGTTGTTCACGATTGCTGCACAAGGGTGTCCCGCCATGTACGAGCCCGCAATACGACGTTTGCGCGCTTTCGATCGCCCTGAGATCGAGACGCATTTTCGAAGTCTGGACCCTCAATCGCTTAGGTTGCGCTTCGGTGTTCCGATGCCCCATTCAACAATGCGGGCCTACACGGCTGAAATATTTGGGGATTCTGCCATAGTTTTCGGCGCGTTTCCCGATTCGCACCTGCGCGGGTTGGGCGAGTTGCGCCCGATGCGCGACACGCCCCGAGCCGCCGAAACCGCGCTTACGGTTGAGCCGCCTTGGCAAAACCGTGGGATCGGAGACGCCCTTCTGTCGCGCCTGATCGTTGCGGCGCGAAACCGGGGGTTCAAACAGGTGCACATGCTTTGCCTGGCAACCAATCAACGCATGCGCCACCTGGCTTGCAAGCACCGCGCCGAACTCCGCATGACTACAGGCCAAATATCCGCGACCCTTACGGCGCCGCACCCGACCCCGTTCAGCGTCATCGAGGAACTGGCCGGCGAATACCATGCACTGGCAAGGGCCATTCTCAGCTGGCCCGATTGAACGCGAATCCGTATTCGGAAACTGAACGCCAGGACAACGTAAGGCCCGGACAACGTCGGGGCGACAACATCCCGGCATTTTTCGAAGTCAAAGTATATGTGACGGTGGCCTCCGGGTATCTACGGTCTGTCGGTCCATTCACCACTCAGAGCGTTCGTAGCCGCCCCGGGTCCCAAGGCACTTGAAATTTTTCAGTCATTTCATTCGTCAAGTGAAATCCCTGCCCGGTGCTGCATGAGCTGGAGCGGCGGCACGGCTGTCACCGTGGCACAGTACTCGCTGCGTGACAACGGGCCGATCAGTCCGGTTTCTTGTCCGGATCGGCTTGCCCAACACCGCGAAACACGAACTTGAAAGGCAGCGCCCACACAATGCCCAGCGCGACATAAATCAGCAGCTCCAGCCACAGTGGCGGACGATCCAGCCAGTTCACCACGGTGACAACGGCCACGATGTACAGCGGCAGCCCCACCAGCAGAACGATCAGCGACCACCGCCGGCGGGCCTTGTAGCTCAGGCCGGGCTTGCCCTGCCCGCCCATCAATCTGCAAACGGGTCGGTCACCAGGATGGTGTCGTCCCGCTCCGGGCTGGTGGACAGCAACGCCACCGGGCATTCGATCAGTTCTTCCACCCGGCGGACATATTTGATCGCGTTGGCCGGCAAGTCAGCCCAGCTGCGCGCGCCTTCGGTGGACTCGCTCCAGCCCGGCATTTCTTCGTAGATCGGCGTGCACCGCGCCTGCTGATCCGCAGCCGTGGGCAAATAGTCCAAACGCTTGCCGTCCAGTTCGTAGGCGACACAGATTTTCAGGGTCTCGAACCCGTCCAAAACATCGAGCTTGGTCAGGGAAATGCCGTTGACTCCGCTGGTCGCGCAGGTCTGGCGTACCAGGCACGCGTCGAACCAGCCACAGCGCCGCTTGCGGCCCGTCGTAGTGCCAAATTCATGCCCGCGCTCTCCCAATCGCTGCCCATCAGCGTCGTGCAGCTCGGTCGGGAATGGGCCCTCGCCGACGCGAGTGGTATAGGCCTTGACGATACCCAAAACGAAGTCGATCGAGCCCGGGCCGATCCCCACACCGGTCGCCGCCTGCCCTGAAATCACGTTTGAAGATGTCACAAACGGGTAAGTCCCAAAATCGATATCCAGCAGCGCGCCTTGTGCGCCTTCAAACAGGATTCGCTTTCCCGCCTTGCGCTTCTCGTTCAGCACCTTCCACACCGGTGCTGCGAAAGGCAAAATCAGCGGCGCGATCTCTTTCAACTGCGCAATCAAGGCGTCACGGTCAATTGGTTCCAACCCCAGCCCGTTGCGCAGCGCGTTGTGATGGACCAAGGCCCTGTCAACACGCAGGGCCAGCGTTGCGTCGTCAGCCAAATCAGCCACCCGGATCACACGCCGCCCGACCTTGTCCTCGTAACACGGACCGATCCCGCGACCGGTGGTACCGATCTTGGCCACAGAATTCTGGCTCTCGCGCGCCCGATCCAACTCGCCATGGAACGGCAGGATCAGCGGCGTATTCTCGGCAATCATCAACGTCTCGGGCGTGATATCGACGCCCTGCGAACGGATCGTTTCGATCTCTTTCAACAGATGCCAAGGGTCCAGGACAACGCCGTTGCCGATGACGCTCAACTTGCCGCCGCGTACCACACCAGACGGCAATGCGTGCAACTTGTAAACCTTGCCATCGATAACCAACGTATGTCCGGCGTTGTGCCCGCCCTGAAAACGCGCGATCACGTCTGCCCGTTCGCTCAGCCAGTCGACGATCTTGCCTTTTCCTTCGTCACCCCATTGGGCGCCGACAACAACCACATTGGCCATATCCGGTCCTTTTTGCGCTGAATTACCAAACCCGGCTCATATAGCGGGGTGCAGGCAACAGGGAAACCGGTAATTCGCCGCAGCCACCAATCGCGCCGACGCGCAATGCTCTTGTCGGGGATCATGGCCACCGGACGGAGTCCGCGCCGCTGTTCATTTGGCCGGCAACATACATGGAAAAGGCCCGGAACGAGCAGCACGTTCAAAGGCAACTTGAGCTACAGGCGTACAGGCATTCCGTGAGGCGTCTTCAGATACGCCTCCTCCCAAGCTGCGCGCATTTCGTGGATTTCTTCGGGCAATGCCGTTTCCTGCTCGGCCAAAACGGACTCGAGCGTTTCGAGCCAGGCCATGAAATAGTCGTCGCCCCCGTCCAGCTCGCGGTTCAGCCCGTGGCGCCGCAAAGTCTCGGAGAACCGGGCGGCCCAATCGGACCAGGAAATCCGGCCGGCCTCGTTCAACGCCACCGTCACCGCAAACACCTGAGCGTGCCAGGGGTTCTCAAAAACCGGATTTGGGGCGTTGTGATCGGAACAGATGCTCATACGGGTTCCAGGTAGCTTTGCCAGAGATCCAGAATCACCTCGTCGTCCGAGTGTTCGGGATTGGCCCACAGTTCCGACGCGGGAAAAGCAACGGCATAAAGCGGCTCGGGCGCTTCACCCAGACCATGCGCGCTGAAGTCCGGCAAGACATGTGTGCCGTGAAACCGCAGAATGCGTCCGGTCGCGCCCGCTCCGTAAGCGGGCAGCCGCGTGTGTCCCCCTTCAACAAGACGATTGGCAGAAGGGCGCAACGTGCGAACGGTCTGGCCGACCTCAAAAGCGGCAGGGATGTTCGACGGGCGATCGGCCGGTCCACCTTTGGCCAGCACTCTGGCCACCGCATCTGCCGGCAGTTTTCGCGGAGCAAGCGGATGTGGCTCGTCAACGCCCTGCCCGCGCAGATCCTCGATCCGCAAAACCCCGGTCTTGACCAACAGGTCGGCCAGGGCCGAAATCCATTTCTCGTAATAGCTGAACCGGGCATAGTCCTTGGGGGACAGCCTTTCCCGCGCATGGCGCGACGTGTCGATGTTCCATTGGCCCAACGCGCCCGCAGCCAGCGTCACGGCAAGGGCCCGCGCGTGCCAGTCTTCGGCGAAAACCGGCGCGTCCTCAGGCTCGGGGCGTACCGGCCCGTCACCGAACCGCCCGCCCATGTCGTGGACACGGGTCATGCCGACACCTTCGGCAAACCCGTGCCGATCATGCTGTCGCGCGTGACCAGCGCGGCCAGGTCCTCTTCGCTCAGACCGTCAGTGTCTTCTGGGCGCATGGGCAAGACCAGATACCGTATTTCGGCGGTCGAATCCCAGACACGAACTGCGGTACCCTTGGGCAGTTCAACTCCGAACTCAGCCAGGACGCGGCGCGGCTCGCGCACAGCTCGGGCGCGGTATGCGTCAGATTTGTACCAACCCGGGGGGATACCCAACAGCGGCCATGGGTAACAGCTGCACAAGGTGCAGACGACCATGTTGTGTGTCTGGGGAGTATTCTCGACCACGACAATATGTTCGCCCTGCCGGCCATAAAACCCCATCTCAGAGAGCACAGGCGTAGCGTCGTCCAGCAGGGCGCGTCTGAACTCCGGGTCAGACCAAGCTTTGGCGACAACCTTCGCACCGTATTGCGGGCCGATCCGGTTCTGATAGGTATCGATGATCTCGTCCAGAGCGGCCGGATCGATCAAACCCTTGCGGGTCAGGATCGTTTCCAGAGCCTTGACGCGCAGGGCGGGTTCCGGGGGCAGCAAGGCGTGCGGGTGGTCGTGATCGTCATGTGGCATGGCCGCAGCCTGAGCCAGCCGCCGCGGTCTGTCCAGCCCCATTTGGCCTGTTCGGTGCAATCCCCAACGGTGTTGGCAACTCGTGACTTGCCCCCGGCCCCAAACTTGCTTAAGTACCCGGCGACACACGCCACGCCGTACAGGAACACCATGGAAAACGTCGTTCTCATCATCCACCTTCTTCTGGCTCTGGGCCTGATCGCCGTTGTCCTGATGCAGCGGTCCGAGGGCGGCGGCCTGGGAATGGGCGGCGGTGGTGGCGGCGCCATGGCCGGCCGCTCGGCCGCGACGGCGCTGGGCAAACTGACCTGGATCCTTGCAGCCTGCTTCATCGTCACCTCGATCACGCTGACGATTCTGGCGGCGCAGAAATCGGCTGGCACCTCGGTCATCGACCGGCTGGGCGTTCCGGCCCCGGCCGAAACCGAAGAAACCGTACCGGCGGTTCCGTCGGCCGAAGATCTGCTGCCTCCGGCGCAGGGCGACAACGCCCCGCTGATCCCGAAGGCTGACTGATCCACAAAACCTAGAAACCAGAAAGAGAACGGCAACAGCATCTTGCGGTTCTCTTGCGCTATTTGCGCGAATCCTTTATACGTGAAGTCCCGTGATGCTGCGGTTTTTTCAAACCGCCGGGCAGTTGATTTTGACGTCTCACGGGGGCAGCCGAGGAAACATGGCGCGATTTATTTTCATCACCGGTGGTGTAGTTTCGTCCTTGGGCAAGGGGCTGGCTTCGGCCGCACTGGGCGCGTTGCTGCAGGCACGCGGATATTCGGTGCGCCTGCGCAAGCTTGACCCGTACCTGAACGTCGATCCCGGCACCATGTCTCCATTCGAGCATGGCGAGGTGTTCGTCACCGATGACGGCGCCGAAACCGACCTGGACCTGGGCCACTATGAACGCTTCACCGGCGTACCGGCGCGCAAGACCGATTCCATTTCCTCGGGCCGCATCTACATGAACGTTCTGGAAAAGGAACGCCGCGGCGACTACTTGGGCAAGACCATCCAGGTCATTCCGCACGTCACCAACGAGATCAAGGATTTCATCTCGATCGGCGAGGACGAGGTCGATTTCATGCTGTGCGAGATCGGCGGCACCGTGGGCGACATCGAGGGCCTGCCCTTCTTCGAAGCCATCCGCCAGTTCAGCCAGGACAAACCGCGCGGACAGTGCATCTTCATGCACCTGACCCTGTTGCCTTACATCAAGGCCTCTGGCGAGCTGAAGACCAAGCC
>GG704596.1:2197063-2201843 GCA_000161775.1 Ruegeria lacuscaerulensis ITI-1157 | reverse complement strand
TCAGGAACTGCGCTCGATCGGCCTGGCCCCCGACATCCTGGTCTGCCGGTCCGAGGGGCCGATCCCCCAGAAGGAACGCGAAAAGCTGGCCCTGTTCTGCAACGTGCGCCCCGATGCGGTAATCGCCGCGCAGGACCTGTCCACCATCTATGACGCGCCGCTGGCCTATCACCGCGAAGGTCTGGATCAGGCCGTTCTGGACGCCTTCCAGATCAGCCCCGCGCCCAAGCCCGACCTGTCGAAATGGGAGGACGTCAGCGACCGCATCCACAACGCCGAAGGCGAGGTGAAGGTGGCCATCGTCGGGAAATACACCCAGTTGGAAGACGCCTACAAATCCATCGCCGAGGCGCTGACCCACGGCGGCATGGCCAATCGCGTCCGGGTCAAGGTCGAGTGGGTCGATGCCGAGATCTTTGACACCGAAGACCCCGGCCCGCATCTGGAAGGATTCCACGCCATCCTGGTGCCCGGCGGTTTTGGCGAACGCGGCACCGAGGGCAAGATCAAGGCCGCGCAATATGCGCGCGAACATCAGGTTCCCTACCTGGGCATCTGCCTGGGCATGCAGATGGCGGTGATCGAGGCCGCCCGCAACGTGGCCGGTATTTCCGGCGCTGGGTCCGAGGAGTTTGACCACGAGGCCGGCAAGAAACGCTTTGAACCGGTGGTCTATCACCTCAAGGAATGGATCCAGGGCAATGCCAAGATCGAACGCAAGGTCAGCGACGACAAGGGCGGCACCATGCGCCTGGGCGCCTATGACGCCGTTCTCACCGAGGGCTCGAAAGTGGCCGAGGTCTATGGCACGACCCGCATCGAGGAACGCCATCGCCACCGTTATGAGGTGGACACCAAGTACCGCGAACAGCTTGAAAAGGCGGGCCTGAACTTCTCGGGCATGTCGCCCGATGGTCGCCTGCCCGAGATCGTGGAATGGTCGGATCACCCGTGGTTCATCGGTGTTCAGTACCACCCCGAGCTCAAATCCAAGCCGTTCGACCCGCACCCGCTGTTCCGCGATTTCGTGCGCGCCGCCAAGGAAAGCTCGCGTCTGGTCTGACGCGCTTTTCGGCTTGGGCTTGCCTTGCCTTGCGTTCCGGGCCAATTTGACCCGGAAAAACCGCAGGGGGCAGATTGATGGCCAAAGGATACTGGGTGGCTCATGTCGACGTGAACGACATGGACGCCTACAAGGACTACATCGCCGCCAATGCCGAACCCTTTGCCGCTTACGGCGCAAGGTTTCTGGTGCGCGGCGGTCAGCGACAGGTCAAGGAAGGCGCCGCTCGCGCGCGCACCGTGGTGATCGAATTCCCCAGCTACGAGGACGCGTTGGCCTGCTATGAAAGTCCAGGCTATCAGAAAGCGAAGGCCTTGCGCGATCCGGTCTCGTTGGGCGATCTTGTGATCATCGAAGGCTATGACGGGTAGTCCGGGCTTGGCGGACCACAAAATATGGAATAATCTGCGCCAATGTTGAAAAAGCTCTTTCAGGCGTTTCGCCCGCAGCAACAGACCACCCTGCCCGACCCGGATGCCGAGTTGGCTCTGGGCGCGTTGCTGGTGCGCGTGGCTCAGGCCGACCGCGACTACAAACTAGAAGAGATCCGGTTGATCGACCGAATCCTTGCGCGCCTGTATCAGCACAACGCGATCGAGGCCGCCAAGGTCCGAGCCACCTGCGAGAAGCTGCACGCCGCCGCCCCCGACACCGACACGTTCGGCAAGCTGATCCGCGAAACGACGGATTTGCAGGAACGGCTGGCCGCGATCGAAGCCCTGTGGGAGGTTGTGCTGGCCGACGGAAACTCGGACGAGGGCGAGATCAAGATCGTCGAAGAAGCGCGCATCGCCATGGGCCTCAGCTACAATGACAGCCAGACCGCACGCGAACGCGTGCAAAGCCGCTTGGACGCGGACTGAGCCACCGCTATATCTTAGGCATGTTCAACGCCTTCCTGTCCCGGCTGACCCAGCCGCAGCCCGACCCCCTGACCGATGACGACGCCCGGCTGGCCTTGGCGGCCCTGCTGGTACGCCTTGCCCGGTCCGACGATGACTATGCCGATACCGAGATGTCGCGCATCGACATGGTTCTGGCCGAGCGCTATGGCCTGTCGCCGTTCGAGGCCGCAAGCCTGCGTGCCCAGGCCGAGAGCCTCGAAGCCGAAGCGCCCGACACCGTCCGTTTCACCCGTGCCATCAAGGATGCTGTGCCCTACGAGCACCGCCTGAGCGTAGTTCAGGCGCTGTGGTCGGTGGCGCTGGCCGACGGTCAACGGTCACAGGACGAAGACTCGCTTCTGCGGCTGGTGGTCAGCCTTCTGGGCGTCAGCGACGTGGATTCGGCACGGGCCCGGCAGAAGGCCGCCGGATCGTGACCGCAATGTTGGGCATGTACGACATGCCCGCCCTTCGGCCCGTCAATGATCGCTTTTGGAGCTTGATTCGCGCGCATTTGGGTGAAGGTCCGGCCCAGCTGACCCGCGATCGCGATTTCTGGGAGATCTGGCAGGACCCTGACCTGGTCTTTGCCCAGACCTGCGGCATGCCCTATCGCACCCAGCTGCACGGCACGGTGCATCTGGTCGGCACCCCTGATTATGGCCTGCCTGGGTGCCCGCCGGGGTACTATTGTTCGGTCTTCGTGGCCCGCACCGACGACGCGCGCGACCTGCCGGAACTGTCAACCGGTATCTTCGCCTATAACGAAGCCCTGTCCCAATCGGGCTGGGCCGCCCCGGTCACGCATCTGTCCGAACTGGGCCCTGCTCCGTCGCGCCTGCTGGAAACCGGTGGACACGCTTTGTCGGCGCAGGCCGTGGCCGATGGACATGCCGATTTCGCATCGCTGGACGCGCTGTCATGGGTGCTGCTGCAACAGCATACCGATCTGGGCCAGCGCCTGCGCCCGGTTGCAACCACCCGCCCCACGCCGGCACTGCCCTACATCACCGCGATCACGCGCGATCCGGCCCCGGTCACCGCTGCGGTTCGCGCCGCGATCGCAGACCTTTCTCCCGCCGATCGCGCGGCGCTGCACATCCGCGGGTTGATCGACATTGCGCCTGATCTCTACCTTGCCGTTCCCAACCCGCCACCGCCCGCGGCGGTGATGCCCGAAAGCTGAACAATTTGACCACTTTCCTTGGCCGAATCGGAGATTTCAGGACTTGAACTTGTCATTTGCGCATTGCATTGCTCTGGTTTTTCGGCCCTAGTACCGCACCAACACACTCAACAACGCCAGGACGACCCGTGACCGACAGCACTCCCGTCATCGAGATCAGGAACCTGCACAAAAGCTTTGGCAATCTCGAGGTCCTAAAAGGAGTGGACATCACCGCCCATCGCGGGGACGTGGTGTCGCTGATCGGGTCATCGGGGTCGGGCAAATCCACCCTGCTGCGCTGCTGCAACCTGCTGGAAGACAGCCAGGAGGGCGAGATCCTGTTCAAGGGCGAGCCGGTGCGCTGGACGGGTACCCGCGATCATCGCCGCCCCGCCGATCCCAAGCAGGTGCTGCGCATTCGCACCAACCTGTCGATGGTGTTCCAGCAGTTCAACCTTTGGGCCCACATGACCATCCTGCAGAACGTGATGGAGGCCCCGATCACCGTGCTGGGCCGTGACCGGCACGAGGTCGAGGACAGCGCCCGCAGATATCTGGACAAGGTCGGCATCGGCGACAAATGCGACAACTACCCGGCGCAGCTGTCGGGTGGCCAGCAACAGCGCGCCGCGATTGCCCGTGCGCTCTGCATGGAGCCCGAGGCGCTTTTGTTCGACGAACCGACCTCGGCGCTGGATCCCGAGCTGGAACAGGAAGTGATCAAGGTGATCAAGGATCTGGCCGCCGAAGGCCGTACCATGATCATCGTCACCCATGACATGCAGATGGCCGCCGACATCTCGAGCCACGTGGTGTTTCTGCACAAGGGCCTGATCGAAGAAGAAGGCTCGCCCGAAGATATCTTCTCCGCGCCCGAATCCGAACGGCTTCGGGGCTTTCTCTCCGCCACGATGGCGGCATAACATCAGAACAGTACCAAACAGGGGAGTTACCAATGAAAAACCTGATTCTGACCACCGCGGCACTGGCGCTTGGCGCCGGCATGGCCATGGCCGACACGGTCCGCATGGGCACCGAGGGCGCCTATCCTCCGTACAACTTCATCAACGATGCCGGCGAGATCGACGGCTTCGAGCGTGAGGTCGGCGACGAGCTGTGCAAACGCGCCCAGCTGGAATGCGAATGGGTCAAGAACGACTGGGATTCGATCATTCCGAACCTGGTGTCGGGCAACTACGACACCATCATCGCCGGCATGTCGATCACGGCCGAGCGAGACGAGGTGATCGACTTCACCCAGGACTACTACCCGCCGACCGCGTCGGCCTATGTGGCCACCTCGCCCGACGTTGACGTGACCAGCGGCGTCGTCGCCGCCCAGACCGCGACCATCCAGGCCGGCCACGTGGCCGAGTCGGGCGCGACCCTGGTTGAATTCGCAACCCCTGAGGAAACCGTCGCCGCCGTGCGCAACGGCGAAGCCGATGCCGTGCTGGCCGACCGCGACTATCTGGTGCCGCTGGTCGAGGAATCGAATGGCGAACTGGTCTTTGTAGGCGATCCGGTTCCGCTGGGCGGTGGCATCGGCATGGGCCTGCGCGAAAGCGACACGGAACTGCGTGAAAAGTTCGATGCCGCGATCACCTCGATGAAACAGGACGGCACTCTGAACGAGATGCTGAAAAAGTGGTTCGGTGAAGACAC
>GG704596.1:2070177-2196910 GCA_000161775.1 Ruegeria lacuscaerulensis ITI-1157 | reverse complement strand
AACCGATCCCGGCCCCGCGCCGGGCCCGACGTTCGAAAGACGCCCCATGTTTTCCTACTGCGCTGATCCCGACACGCTCGGCACGTTCCGCTGGTTTTCATGCTATCTGACCAACGGCGTGCACTGGTCGTTCTACCTGTCGTTCATCAAGGTTCTGGCCTTGCTGGCGGTGACGGCCCCGGTGGCGTTGGCCTTCGGCTTTGCGGGGGCCATGGCGGCGCGGTCGCATTTCCCGCCGCTGGGCTGGCTGGGCAAGGGCTATATCGCCATCGTGCGCGGCGTGCCCGACATTGCGTTTTTCCTGTTCTTCGTGATCGCCCTGGACCAGGGGTTCGAGTGGATGCGGCATCAGGTGCTGTGCCCCGACTGGACCGATCCGATCCGCCAGGGCAACGATTTCCTCGTCTGCCCCGCCGCGAAACTGCCACTGGGCTCATCGCCGGAATGGGTCCATGAAACCTACGGGTTCTTTCTGGCCGTTATCACCTTTTCGATCGTGTTCGGCGCCTTCGCCGCCAACGTGCTGTTCGGCGGCATGCGCGCCGTGCCGCTGGCGCAGCTTGAAACCGCCGAGGCCTATGGCATGACGCGACGTCAGACCTTCTGGCGCATTCTCGTGCCGCAGATGTGGGTCTATGCCCTGCCCGGCCTATCGAACCTGTGGATGGTGCTGATCAAGGCCACGCCGCTGCTGTTCCTGCTGGGGGTCGAGGACATCGTCTATTGGGCGCGCGAGTTGGGCGGCACCAAGACCTCGAAATTTACCGCCTATCCGCATGGCGACTGGCGCATGTGGTACTTCCTGTTCCTGCTGGTTTTCTACCTTGGCATGACCCGCGTTTCCGAGATCGGCCTCGAACGGCTGATGCGCCGCCTGTCGCATGGCCAGGCCACTTCCGGCGGAGAGCTACTGCGCAAGGAGACCACCGCATGAGCTGCCTGCAGACCATCCAGGATTACGGCCTGCGTTCGATCGGCATCGGCGAGCGCCTGCTGCCGCGCAGCGATTTCACCCTGTGCGAACAGTTCACCCTGATCGGCTCGGGGATGATCTGGAACATCTATTTCGGCGTGATGGCGCTGGCCACCGGGTTCTTCCTGGCCACGGCCGTGGCCCTGGGCAAGGCGTCCAGCCGCAAGTGGCTGCGCAAACCGTCCGAGTGGTTCATCTTCATCTTCCGCGGGTCACCACTGTTCATCCAGTTCTTCTTTGCCTACTTCCTGTTCCTGTCGCTCAAGAAGACCTACCCGATGTTCGACGCCTTCACCTCGGCCTGGCTGGGGGCGCTGATCGTGCTGTTCCTGAACACCGCCGCTTATTCGGGCGAGATATTCTATGGCGCGCTGCGGTCGATCCCCAAGGGCGATATCGAGGCCGCCGATGCCTATGGCATGTCCGGCTGGTCGCGCTTCCGCCGGATCGTGTGGCCCACCATGCTGCGGTTGGCCTGGCCCGCCTACACGAACGAGGCGATTTTCCTGTTCCATGCCACCACGCTGGTCTTCTTCTCGGCCTTTCCGGCCTGGCAGCAACGCGGGGACGCGCTGTACTATGCCAGCTATTTCGCCGACAAGACGTTCAACCCGTTCGTCCCCTACCCGATCCTGGCGTTCTATTTCATCCTGCTGACGCTGGTGATCGTGGGCGTGTTCGGCCTGATCAACAAGCGGCTGAACCGGCACCTGCCGGTGGCGCGCAAGGCCAAGATGCGGTTCCGCCTGAACCTGGCGCGCTGAGGCGTCGGGGCTCAGGCCATCCGCAACCGGCCCAGCATCGGGCAGTCCACCGACCCTTCGGCGCAATTGGCCGTCAGCTCGCCCAGGGCGGCCTCCAGCCGTTGCAGCTCAGCGATCTTGCGGCGGACGCTGTCCATGTGACGTTGGGCCAATGCGCTGACCTCGGCGCAATCGGCCGCGCCGCCCTCGGACAGGTCCAGCAGGGCCTTTGCATCGCCCAGCGAAAACCCCAGGTCACGGCAGCGTTTCAGAAACCGCAACCGCCCCACATCCTGCGCGGAATACAGCCGCCGATTGTTGGCCGCCCGCGCCGGGCGCGGCACAATGCCTTCACGCTCGTAGTACCGGATGGTCTCGATCCCTACGCCGCTTTGGCGGGCCGCTTCGCCGATCGCAATCATGTGACCTCGTTTCGCTTGATCCTGTAGTGGCTACAGGTTTTATACCTCTGCCCACCCGCTGCGGCAATGGCGCGGCCCCTGAATGACGGAGGAACAAGATGCGCGGATTTCTCGGCCTCAGCTTTGCGGGATCCCTGTCGGCCCTGGGCGTGGGCGCATGCTGTGTGCTGCCGATGACGATGATGTTGCTGGGCCTGGGTGGCAGTTGGCTGGCCGTCTTTGGCAAGATTGCGGCGCTCAGCTACTATGTTCTGGCGGCCTCGACGGCACTGGTTGCGGTGGCGTGGCTGGTGGCCTATCGGCGCAACAAGGTGCGCCATCTGAAATGGGGCTTGGCGGCCAGCACCGTGATGACCGCCCTCGCCTGGGTCGTCGTGTTCAACGAGGCCCGCATCAACGAATTTCTGATCCAGCAGATGTGAGACCATGACAGACACGCCCGTAACGCTTGAAAGCACCCTGACCTGCCCCGCCTGCGGCCACGCCCAGACCGAGACCATGCCCACCGACGCCTGCCAATGGTTCTATGAATGCAGTGCCTGCCACACGGTGCTGAAACCCAAGCCGGGTGATTGCTGTGTCTACTGCTCGTACGGAACCGTGGTCTGCCCGCCCATTCAACAGGGCGACAGCTGCTGCGGATAATTTGATCAAATATCGTGACAAGGGCAGAAAGCTCGACTAGGTTTGCCGCAGCACAGCTACGGAGCCCCAGATGGACCTTGCCGCCCTGCACACATTTCGCGTCGCCGCCTGTGACCTGAACGGCCAGATGCGCGGCAAGCGCGTGCCACCGTCCTACGCCGACAAGCTGGACGGCGGCGCGGTGCGCATGCCGTTTTCGGCGCTGAACGTCGATCTGTGGGGCGCCGATATCGAGGGCAGCCCGCTGGTGTTCGAAACCGGCGACGCCGATGGCGTTCTGCGCCCGACCGAGCGCGGCCCGGTGCCGATGCCCTGGCTGACCACACCCACGGCGCTGGTGCCGATGTGCCTGTATGACGATCACGGCACACCCTTTGCCGGCGATCCCCGCCATGCGCTGGCCGCGGTCCTGGCGCGCTATGCCCAGCGCGGATGGAAAGTTGTTGCCGCGACCGAGCTGGAATTCACCCTGCTCGATTCCTCGGGCGCGCAACCGCAGCCCCCGCTGAACCCGGTCACCGGCCGCCGCCTGCATGGCGAGGCGGTGCTGTCGATGGCCGAAATGGACGCCTTCGACGCCTTCTTCACCGAGCTTTATGACGGGTGCGCCGAAATGGGGATTCCCGCCCAGACCGCCATTTCCGAAAGCGGCATCGGTCAGTTCGAGATCAACCTGAACCATCAGGACGCCATGCGCTGCGCCGATGATACGTGGCTTTTCAAGGCATTGACCCGTGGGCTGGCCCGCAAGCACGGCTTTACCGCGACCTTCATGGCCAAACCCTATGCCGAGGATGCGGGGAACGGGATGCATGTGCACTTCTCGGTGCTGGATGACCAGGGCCGCAACGTTTTTGACAATGGCGGGCGTGAAGGGACCGAAGCCCTGCGCTCTGCCGTCGCCGGCTGTCTGGCCGCCATGCCCGGCAGCACGCTGATATTTGCTCCGCACGGCAATTCGTACACGCGGCTCGTGCCCGGAGCCCATGCCCCCACAGGCGCGGCTTGGGCCTATGAGAACCGGACCGCCGCGATCCGCATTCCGGGCGGTGCGCCCACCGCCCGCCGGATCGAGCACCGCGTGGCCGGCGGGGACATCAACCCCTATCTGATGCTGGCCGCGGTTCTTGGCGCGGCTCTGATCGGCATCGAGGACGGCCTTCAACCCCCGCCCCCGATCACGGGAAATGCCTACGAGCTCGACGGTCTGCCGCAATTGGCGGCCGACTGGGCCTCGGCCGTGACCGCGTTCGAGACCGACCCGATCGTCGCGCGCATCTTTCCCGCTGATCTGATCCGCAACATGGCCATGACCAAACGTCAGGAAATCGCGCGCTTCGAGCAGATCCCGCCGGACCAGCACTGGCTCAGTTATCTCGAGGCCGTCTGACCCCCTTGCCCGCTCCCGGCGACTCGGTTAGATTAAATTTGATCAAATTTGGTGACCCATGAAAATCGGCATTTTGCAGACCGGCCACGCGCCCGAACCGCTGGAGAAGAAATTCGGCGACTATGACGCCATGTTCCGCACCCTGCTGGACGGCAACGATTTCGAGTTCGTGACCTATGCGGTGGTGGATGATGTGTTCCCCGACAGCGCAAGCGACTGCGATGGATGGGTGATTACCGGCTCGCGGCATGGCGCCTACGAAGATCATCCGTGGATCCCCAAGCTTGAGCAACTGATCCGCGAGATCCAAGCGGCACGAAAACCGTTGATCGGGGTCTGTTTCGGCCACCAGATCATCGCTCAGGCGTTGGGCGGCAAGGTTGAAAAGTTCGACAAGGGTTGGGCGATCGGACGCACGGAGTATGACTATGACGGGCGCAAGGTGTCATTGAACGCATGGCACCAGGATCAGGTGACGGCCTTGCCCGACGGCGCCCAGCTATTGGGCAGCAACGCGTTCTGCAAGAACGCGATGGTTGCCTACGGGGACACGATCTGGACGGTGCAGGCACACCCCGAATACTCCAACGATTTCATTCAGGGCCTCATGGAGACACGTGGTAAAGGCGTGGTGCCCGACGCCCTGATGGACGACGCAAAAACCCGATGGAACGCTCCGGATGACAACGCCAATATCGGGCGTTTCATGGCAGAGTTCCTGAAGAAAGAGAGGGCCTGATGGCCGACTGGACAGACCAACTTCCACAAGCAGCACGGGATTACATCGAAGGGCACCGGCTGGACGAGGTCGAGTGCATCATCTCGGACCTGCCGGGGATTGCCCGCGGCAAGGCGGTTCCGGCATCGAAATTCGCCAAACAGGCCTATTTCCATCTACCCGACAGCATCTTCTACCAGACCATCACTGGCGACTGGGGTGAGGCCGCCGGCGAGGATGGGTTCATCGAGCGCGACATGATCCTCAAGCCCGATTTCAGCACGGCCTCGGCGGCACCGTGGACCGGCGACTGGACCCTTCAGGTGATCCATGACGCCTACGACCGGGACGGCGATCCGATTCCGTTCAGCCCGCGCAACGTGCTGAAACGCGTGGTCCAGCTGTACAAGGACAAAGGGTGGAAACCGGTTGTCGCGCCCGAAATGGAGTTCTTTCTGGTTGCCCGCAACGTGGACCCGGCCAAGGGGATCGAGCCGATGATGGGCCGCTCGGGCCGTCCGGCGGCGGCCCGGCAGGCCTATTCCATGACCGCCGTGGATGAATTCGGCCCCGTGATCGACGACATCTACGATTTCGCCGAGGCGCAAGGGTTCGAGATCGACGGCATCACCCAGGAGGGCGGCGCCGGTCAGCTTGAAATCAACCTGCGCCATGGCGATCCGGTCAAGCTGGCCGACGAGGTGTTTTATTTCAAACGCCTGATCCGCGAGGCTGCGCTGCGCCACAACTGCTTTGCCACCTTCATGGCCAAACCGATCGAGGATGAGCCGGGATCGGCCATGCACATCCATCACTCGATCATCGACATGGAAACGGGCAAGAACCTGTTCTCGGGGCCTCAGGGCGGCGAGACCGATGCGTTCTACAACTTCATCGCCGGTCTGCAGCTGCACCTGCCCGCCGGGCTGGCGGTGATGGCGCCCTACGTCAACTCGTACCGGCGCTACGTCAAGGACCATGCCGCCCCGATCAACCTGGAATGGGCGCGCGACAACCGCACCACGGGGATCCGCGTGCCGTTGTCAGGCCCCGACAGCCGCCGGGTGGAAAACCGCATTGCCGGGATGGATTGCAACCCCTATCTGGGCATCGCCGTGTCGCTGGCCTGCGGATATCTTGGTCTGGTCAATCAGGACCGCCCGCGCCGCCAGTTCTATGGCGACGCTTACGAAGGTGACGGCGACATCCCGCAAGTCATGGGCAACGCGCTGGATCTGTTCGACGAGGCCGACGCCTTGCATCAGGTTCTGGGCCCCGAGTTCGCCCGCGTCTACAGTATCGTCAAACGCGCCGAGTACGAGGAATTCCTGCAGGTGATTTCGCCGTGGGAGCGTGAACACCTGCTGCTGAACGTCTGAGCCATGTGCGCCATGAACCTGCTGTACAGCAATGACAAACGCGGCACCTACCCGCCCAGCTGGTATGCCGCCACCGCGCACCCGCGAACCCCGACCGAGCCGCTGCGCGGCGATGTCACTGCCGACGTTTGCATCGTGGGTGGAGGATATACGGGCCTTTCGACCGCGCTGCATCTGGCCGAGGCCGGGTTCAGGGTGGTCCTGCTTGAGGCGCATCGCGTGGGTTTCGGCGCCTCGGGGCGCAATGGTGGCCAATTGGGCAGCGCCCAGCGCATGGATCAGGAAGACCTGGAGAAGCTGGTGGGGCGCGACGACGCGGCCAAGCTGTGGGATCTGGCCGAAGACGCAAAGACGCTGGTCAAATCCCTGATCGAACGCCACGGCATCGATTGCGACCTGAAACCGGGCATCGCCACGTTGGGCTTCAGCGACCGCGAACGCGCCGAATTGCACGCCCACGCCAAGCACCTGAAAACCGTCTATGGTTATGACCAGATCGAGCTTCTGGATGCCGAAGCCGGGCGCGCGCTCTGCCCCTCGCCGGCCTATGCGGGCGGCTATCTGGACATGGGCGCGGCCCATCTGCACCCACTGAATTTTGCGCTTGGCCTGGCCGAGGCCGCCTTGGCCGCCGGTCTGACGCTGCACGAAAACACCGAGGTTCTGGGCATCCAAGAAGGCCCGCGCGTCACCGTTCGCACCGAACATGGTTCGGTCACGGCCGACCATTTGGTTCTGGCCTGCAATGGCTATCTGGGCAACCTGAACCGCAAGGTCGCGGCGCGGGTCATGCCGATCAACAATTTCATCGCTGCGACCGAGCCGTTGGGTACCGAGGCTGCAAAGGTTCTGACGCAGGACGTGGCGGTGGCCGACACGAAATTCGTGGTGAACTATTTCCGGCTCAGCGCCGATGGGCGGCTGCTGTTCGGCGGTGGCGAGAGCTATGGCTATCGCTTTCCATCCGACATCGCGGCCAAGGTCCGCAAACCGATGACCGAGATCTTTCCGCATCTGCGCGACGTGCGGATCGAATATGCCTGGGGCGGCACGCTGGCCATCACCATGCGGCGGATGCCCTACCTGACGCGTCTTGCGCCGAACATTTTGTCGGCCTCGGGCTATTCCGGTCACGGGGTCGGCACCGCAACTCATGCCGGACAGTTGATGGCGCTGGCCATCCAGGGCCAAGCCGAAGGGTTCGACACGATGGCCCGCGTGCCCGCTCTGCCTTTTCCCGGCGGTCCGGCCCTGCGCAGCCCTCTGCTGGTGCTGGCGATGACTTGGTATGCACTGCGTGATCGGCTGGGCCTTTGATCCACGGCTTGTGACAGTTCGGTGAAATTTCGCCCAGCAGGCGAATGAAGGCTTGGTTTGCGCAGGCTTTCACTTTATCTTTTCCACAGTTAGCCTTTGGAATTTTCAAATATGACGCTGCCACCCAACGTTCACGACGCCGAACCCATCCCTGCCGCTGCCAAAGACGCAATCGTGTCCCTGATGCAATCGGGGGACCTGTTCCGCTATACCGCGCCGCAGGACGCGCCGGTTGCTTTGCTTGAGGCAGAGTTCGCCGCGTTGCTGGGCAGCAAATACGCGCTGGCGGTGTCGTCCTGTTCGGCGGCGCTGTTCCTGTCGCTCAAGGCGCTGGGGCTGCCGCGGGACGCGCGGGTGCTGATCCCGGGCTTTACCTTTGCGGCGGTGCCCTCGTCGGTGGTGCATGCCGACTGCGTCCCGGTCCTGTGCGAGGTGGGCGACAATTACCGCATCGACATCGACGATTTTGCGGCCAAGCTCGACGGGGTTCAGGCGGTAATCATCAGCCACATGCGCGGCCATACCTCGGACATGGACGCGATCATGGCGCTGTGCGACACGCGCGACATCCCAGTGATCGAGGACGCGGCCCATTCGCTGGGCACCACGTGGCATGGCCGCAACATCGGTACCATCGGCAAGGTGGGTTGTTTCTCGTTCCAGTCCTACAAGATGATCAACGCGGGCGAAGGGGGCATCCTTGTCACCGACGACGCCGACCTGGTCGCCCGCGCCGTGATCATGTCCGGCGCCTACGAGCACAACTGGAAAAAACACAAAGGCCCGCATGGCCAGAATACGCCCGATCTGGAGCAGGCTTTTGCCCGATGGCAGAACAAGCTACCGCTTTACAATCTGCGTATGAGCAACCTCAGCGCGGCAGTGATCCGGCCGCAGTTGCCCGAATTGGCGCGGCGGGTGCGCGAAGGGCAGGCCAACCACGACTATGTGGCGCAGCGCCTGAACTCGTCACCGCATATCCAAGTACCCGACCCGCTGCCACCAGAGCGACGCGCGCCGGATTCGATCCAGTTCAACCTGGTCGACCTGAGCGATGAACAGATCCGCGACTTCGCCGCCGCAGCCGAGGGCCGGGGCGTCAAGGTGCAGGTGTTTGGCCTCAGCCAGGACAACGCGCGGGCCTATTGGAACTGGCAATTCCTGCCCGAACAGGTCGAACTGCCCAAGACCCGCGCCATGCTGATGAAAGCCTGCGATGTGCGCCTTCCCGTGCGACTGACCCGCGCGGAACTGGACGTGATTGCCGACATCATCCTGGCCTCGGTCGGCGAGGTCACGGCACCTGAGGTCGCCTTTGGTACCTGAACACGCCCGTTGCATCAAACAAGGCCCAACAGATCGGGGCCTTTTCTTCGTCAGTTCAGCTTGGACAGTTTCTGCTGCAACTCAGCCAGCTGCTTCTTGATATCTTCCAGGTCTTCCTTGGATTCGGTCTTGGAATTCTCTTCCTTCTCGGGCCCCGACCATCCGCCTGACAATCCGCCGGTCATGGCTTTCAAAAACGCCTGCTGCTGCGCCTGCAGCGCATCGAACCCAGGCATGTTGCTCATGGGGTTCATGGCGCTCATGTTCTCCATCATCTTGGCCTGGCTTTCGCGCAGCATCTCAAAGCTGGATTGCAGGAACTGCGGCATCATGCCCCCGCCCGGCAGCATGTAGCTGCGAACAAGGTCGTTCAGCACGTTCACCGGCAGCACGTTTTCGCCGCGGCTTTCATGTTCGGCAATGATCTGAAGCAGATACTGGCGGGTCAGGTCATCACCGGTTTTCAGGTCGATGATCTGAACTTCGCGCCCGTCGCGGATGAAGCCCGCGATGTCCTCGAGCGTGACATAGTCGCTGGTCTCGGTGTTATACAGCCGACGGCTGGCATAGCGCTTGATCAGCAGAGGTTTTTCTTTGTCCGACACCGTTTACCCTCCCCAAGGATGATGCGTTGCAGCAGAGGTTATGCGACCGCAGCACAAAAAGAAAGGGCAGGTCACAGGACCTGCCCTTGGCGATTGCACCTGATTGGGAGGGATGGGTGCGTTTCGCGGGTCTTGCTTACTTGGCAGCCGTTGCTTTCTTGGCAGCAGCGGTCACCTCGTTGGTGGCTTTCTTGACGGCCGCGGTGGTTTCTTCCGCAGCTTCCTTGCCGGCAGCCATCAGCAGTTCGACGGTCTCCGACTGAACTTTCTTGGCGATTTCAGCAAAAGCAGCCATGTTTTCGGCAGCAACTTCAGCCGAAGCGCTTGCGAAATCGGTCATCGCCTTTGCATAGTCGGCCGGCTCGGCCTTTGCTTTCGACATCTCGGCCAGCTTGGCCAGGGTGTCCTTGGTCCACTTGCTCGAGATCTCTGCCGACTTCTCGGCAGCTTCCAGCGCAACGCCGGACAGCTTCTCGTTCAGGGTCGCGGTCGATTTGAACGCGTTTTCCATTGCGGTGGTGTCCACAGGGAACGCACCCATCATTTCTTTCAGGGTCGCGGTGAAGTCTTGGGTCTTTGCCATTGTCTTAATCCTTTCAGCCAGTCCGGGCCCACCCCGGGTTGCATCAGCTTGAGGACAATATGAATGCCGCGACGCAGCATTTCAAGTCTTTTTTGCTGCATCGCGGCATTTTTCAGGTTTCAAAATGAAATCAAAGCTTTGGCTTGGCCACCACATAGGTACCGGGGGCCGGCGCAAGAGGAGGATGCTCCGAATCGCCCGGCGTGCGGGCCGGAACCTGCTTGCCGGAACGCTTCTTCAACCATGCCTCCCAGCGCGGCCACCACGACCCTTCGTGGAAGGTCGCCTGCTTCATCCATGTCTCGGAGTCGGCCTTGAGGTCGGTGTTGGTATAGTGGCCGTATTTCTTCTTGCTGGGCGGATTCACGATGCCCGCGATATGGCCGGACTCGGACACCACGAAAGTCTTCGACCGAGATCCCATCTGCTGGACCCCCCGGTAACAGTCCTTCCACGCGGCGATATGATCGGTCTCGCAGGTGATCGCCATCAGCGGCACGTCCACGTCGCGCACATGCAGCTTGTGGCCCATCAACTCGAACCCGTCGGTGACGAACTCGTTGCGCTGACACAGGCCGCGCAGGTACTGCACCACCATCCTGGCCGGCAGGTTGGCCCCGTCACCGTTCCAGTACAGCAGATCGAACGCGGGCGGCGTTTCGCCCATCATGTAGCTGCGCACAGCAGGGGCATAGACCAGATCGCGCGCCCGCAGAAAGGACATGGTCCGCGCCATGATCCAAGACCGCAACACGCCGATGCGGTTCACCTCCTCCTCGATCTCTTCGATGAAATCCCCGTGCAGGAACGGGGTGAACTCGCCCTGGTCGGAAAAATCCGTCAGCGCGGTGAAGAAGGTCGCGGATTTCACCGATTTGTCGCCCCGCTGCTTCAGCAGAGACAATGTCAGGCTCAACGTGGTGCCTGCGATGCAATAGCCGACCGCATTGACCTGCTTGACCTTGCAGATCTTCTTGGCCTCTTCGATGGCGGTCAGAAAACCATCTTGGATGTAGTCCTCCATGCCGGTCTCGGCATAGCTGGCATCAGGGTTGACCCAGCTGACCACGAACAGGGTGTAACCCTGCTCGACAATCCATTTGATCAGGCTGTTTTCGGGTTTCAGATCCAGAATGTAGAACTTGTTGATCCAGGGTGGAAACAGGACGATCGGCGTTTCATGCACCGTTTCGGTGGCCGGGGCGTACTGGATCAGCTCCATCATCCGGTTCCGATAAACCACCTCGCCCGGGGTGGTCGCAAGGTTCCGGCCGACCTCGAATGCGCTCTCATCGGCCAGTTTCACCACCAACGCGCCGTCATTAGCCTCGAGATCCGCCACCAGGTTCTCGAGCCCCTGGATCAGCGATTGACCATCGGTCTCGATCGCCCTCTGCAGCGCATCGGGGTTGGTCGGCAGAAAGTTGGTGGGCGACATCATGTCAACGATCTGTTGCGCCATGTACCGCAACCGCCGCTTGTCCTTCTCGTCCATGTCCTCCACGGACTCGACCGCCTGCGCAATTGCCTCGGCATTGGTCAGGTACTGCTGTCGCACCAACCGGAAATACGGGTTCTTGTCCCACATCGGATTGGCGAACCGCTTGTCCCGCGGCGCAGCGGTGTCGGCGTCGTCATCGACGCTCAGCAAGGCTTGCTGCGCCGCAGCAAAATTCAGGACGGACTTGCCCCAGTATTCGATCTGCTGTTCCAGCAGCTTCGCGGGGTTCTGCAGCGCCTCGGTCCAGTAAGCCGTTGCCGCCTTTGCCAAAACTTCGTGATTCGGAACATCCAGCGCCGGATTGTGCGGTTTTTTGGATGCCATGACCTCGACCAGCCGCTTTGACAGCTCCTCGACCTTCATCATGTTTTCTTGAAGCCGTTCAAGGTGTTCGTCGGTCATTTCCGGTATCTGGCCTTCGCGTGTTGTCATTTGTACAATTCCCCCCTAACCTCGCTGCTGTGCAGAATATCGTCGTGGGTACCGGGGGGCAAAGCGGCGAATGGTCCGGACTTTCCGGCTGACAATCAGGAGGCCAAATCCATGCGCTACATGATGACGTACGACCTGATGGAGTCGATGCGGAACACCAATCAATGGCTTGGTGCAACCGCGAACACCTTTGCCTCCTACCCCGCCTTCGCGATGGTTCCCAACCCGGTGTTCAACTGGATGGCCGCGTGGGGCGAAGTCACGGAGCGCACCTTCAAACGCATGGTCGCCAAGCCCGACTGGGGCATCCGAACTTTTACCTGCGAGGACGGCAAAGATCATCTGGTGGAAATCACCTCCGTGCTTGAGCGCCCCTTCGGCGATCTCATCCACTTTCGCGTGAATGGCCGCGAAGAGCAACCGCGCAAGGTGTTTTTGGTCGCGCCGATGTCGGGGCACTATGCCACGTTGCTGCGCTCGACCGTCAAAAGCCTGCTGGTCAACTGCGAAGTCTACATCACCGATTGGCACAACGCGCGCGACATACCCGTGTCAGAAGGCAAGTTCGATATCGAGGACTACACGCTCTACCTTGTCGATTTCATGAAGGCGCTGGGGCCCGATACCCATGTCGTGGCCGTCTGCCAGCCCGCGCCGCTGACCCTTGCGGCCACGGCCTACCTGGCTGAAAAGGATCCCAAGGCGCAGCCCAGTTCTCTGACGCTGATCGGTGGCCCTATCGACCCCGACGCAACCCCGACCGAGGTCACCGATTTCGGCCGCCGGGTGACCATGGGCCAGCTTGAGGAAACGATGATCCAGCGGGTTGGTTTCAAGTACAAAGGGGTTGGCCGGATGGTTTATCCCGGCCTGTTGCAACTGGCCTCCTTCATGTCGATGAATGCCGAACGGCATAGCAAGGCGTTCATGGACCAGATCTATCGCGTCATGCACGATGAGGCCTCGGATCATGACGCCCACAACCGTTTTTACGATGAATATCTGGCGGTGATGGACATGACCGCCGAATTCTATCTTTCCACGGTCGAGCGCGTTTTCAAGAATCGCGAGATCGCCCGCAACGAGTTCATCGTCGATGGCCACAAGGTGGATATCGGCAAGATCACCGACGTCGCGGTCAAGACGGTCGAAGGCGCAAATGACGATATCTCGGCCCCCGGTCAGTGTATCGCGGCGCTGGACCTGTGCACCGGCCTGCCCGACAGCAAAAAGGCCAGCCATGTCGAACCCGGCGCGGGGCATTACGGCATCTTCGCCGGACGCAGCTGGCGCGACAACATCCGTCCGCTGGTCATTGATTTCATGAACGAAAACAGCCGCGGGCGCCGCCGCGCCGCCAACAGCAACAAAGTCGCCTGATGCCGGACACCCCCGCTCTGCCCTTTGTCTGCGCCTGCGGCGGGCTGAGCGGCGAGGTCACGGGCAAGGGCGTTGCCTCCGGCACTCATGTCGCCTGTTATTGCCCCGATTGTCGGGCAGGGCAGCTGTATCTCGGCCAGCCCGACCCGGCGCCGGGCCCGGTAGACATCTTCCAGATGTCACCCGAATACATTCGCATCACAAACGGGGCCAAGAACCTGGCGGTGATGCGCCTTGGCCCCAAGGGGCTGTTTCGATGGTACGCCAAGTGCTGCAACGCCCCGCTGGCCACCACCACCAGTAGTCCGAAATTCCCCTTCGCCGGTTTTGACGTGGCCCGTTTTGCCGATCCGGCGCCGCTGGGTCCGGTAAGAACCCGCGCCTATGTTCCGCAGGACAGCGGCAAGCGGAAACACGAAAAGCCGGGCCCGGCCGTTCTGGGCATGATCCGTCGCGTGCTCAGCGCGCGCCTGTCCGGTCGTTGGCGGCAAAACCCGTTTTTCAACGTCGACACCGGCGAACCGGTCGCGCCGCCACATGTGATCACCCGCGAAGAACGCGCAGCCCTTTACGACTAGAAAATCCGCAGCGGAATATTCAACCAGTCGATCAGCGCCCCGGTCGTTTCCTCGGGGGCCTCCAGCGTGGGCAGATGCCCGGCATCATTCACGACGTGCAAGACGGCTTCGGGAATCAGTTCGGCCATGAAGTTGTGCTTGCGCACTGGCGTCAGCGTGTCATGCGCCCCGCACAGAACCAGCGTCGGCACCTTGATCCGCCGCAGCGTGCCCTGCTGATCCGGACGCCGTTGCAGCGCGCGCATCTGGCGCACGAACAGATCGGGCCCCAGCTCGCTCGCCATCTGCAGCATGTCGCTCAGGATCGGAAGGCGCTGCGGCCCCGGCGCCAAGGTGTCCGTTCCGATGACCTTGCGCATCACCTCCTCCAACCGTCCGGCCTGGGCGCCCACGATCAGCTCTTCGCGGTTTGCGGCGATCTGGGGGGTGTCGGCCTGTGCGTCGGTCGCCATCAGGCACAGCCGCGTCACCCGATCGGGCGCCCGCCGCACCAGCTCCAACGCGACGACGCCGCCCATGCTCAGCCCGGCCAGCGCAAAGCGGTGCGGCAACTGGTCCAGCAAGCCCGAGGCGATTTCCTCGATCCGGTCGCCGCCGCCGATGGGCGCGACCATCACCGCCCGATCCCGCGACAGCCGGGCGATCTGCGGCTGAAACAGGCGCGCATCACACATCAGACCGGGCAACAGCACCAGCGGCTCGATCATGCGGGGCCTCCTTTTTTTGTCTGCCGAACGCGTCGACGTTTTCGTCACGATGAAAGGTTGCGCACCGCCGGGCAAGGCCAAAAATCACGGATGGCAAATGCCCCGGAACGGCGGGAAATCGGCATACCGCGCACGCCGCGCACCCGGCGGCTCGTCCGGCTCGGCGCCGGCCCGCAACAGGCTGCCGCGCGGGGCGATATAACTGTCGATCCGGCGCAGCGGAACGGGCCGCCACACCAGGTTGAACGCGCAGAGCTTGGGAAAGAACCAGATCTCGGAATAGTCCAGATGGTCGTGCATCCACCACGCCAGATCCCGCCAGTCGCGGCCCTGCGCGTACCGGTCCGCGAACCACGGGATCACCACCGACGCCCCCGCGATCCGCGCATCCCCCCGTCCCCGGTCCCAGATATGGCATTCCAGCGGATGATCGTTGCGGGCGCAGTTCAGCTTGTTCTCGTTGCCGAAGCGGTTCAACGACGGCGAGCGATAGCCCGAGCGCACGGCAAGCCGGCCAAAGGTCTCCTCCAGCGGGTCCAGCAAGGTTTCGCACAGCGCCCGCCCCGTTTCGATGGCAAGGTCGGGGTCTTCGGGAATGTTCTGCCGGGCGTGAAAATTCCCGATTTCGGAATACAGGAAATCGCGCATGAAGAAATGCCGTGACAGCCGCACCCGGCCCAGCGTCTCGAGGCTCCACATACTACCCGGCTTGCGCATTCTCCACCTCTCCGCTGGCCAAAGGCCTATTCGACCCCCAGCGTCCCAAGCCACTCCAGAATTCCCTGCACCGTGGCCACGTCCTGCCCGGGCGAGGTCAGCCGCCCCGCAGCCACATGCGAATAGGGGTCGTCACCCGGCCCCATCACCACTGTGTGCACGGTTGCGGGCGCGCCCCATGCGGCGGCGACTTTGCGCGTCATGTCCGGCCGCACGATCTTGTCCTCGTCCGAAAACCAGAACAGCGCCGGCACCAAAGCCTTGGAAAAATCCAGCGCCCGCACCCGGTCGACCAATACCGACATCGGCACCACGGCCTCCCACGGATAGACCAACGTCCAGTACGTGTTCCGTTCGGCATCCTCGCCCGACACGTCGCGGGTTTCCCCCATCAGCAACGGCAGCCA
Organism: Ruegeria lacuscaerulensis ITI-1157; assembly: GCA_000161775.1. Classification (GTDB taxonomy): domain Bacteria; phylum Pseudomonadota; class Alphaproteobacteria; order Rhodobacterales; family Rhodobacteraceae; genus Ruegeria; species Ruegeria lacuscaerulensis. The sequence continues at coordinate 2,181,087 of GG704596.1, read as the reverse complement.
GCTGCGCGCCCAAGGCAGTGACGGGATCCAGGATCCGGCCGCCTGCACCCCGAAATTGGGCGAGATGAACACCATCCCGACCACATCCTTGCTCAGCTCGGGGTCCAACGCCGCGGCTGCCGCCAGGGTCCCCCCGGTCGAGGTCGAGATCACGATGACCTTGTCGCCCACGGCACGGGCGGCGGCCAGACCCTCGGCAATGTCCCGCATCCAGCCCGAGGCCGTCCCCTCGGCCATCGCATCCGGCCCGCGCCCGTGCCCTTGCAGGCGTGTATAGACCAGATTGGCCCCCAGCGCGTCGGCGATCCTGTCAGGCACCGGGCGGATTTCCTCGGACGAGGCGGAAAACCCGTGCACATAAAGCACCGAATAGGGCGTGCGCCGCTCCTTGAACCCGTCCTGCCAGATCACCCGCTTTTCGACACCCGGCACGATATCGTCATAGGCGGATTCGATGCTTTCGAAATAGACCTGCACCCCCTCGCCGAACTTGCGCGGATCGAACCGCGGGTGCAGATCCACCTCTTCGCGCGGGCCGAACCAGTAGATCAGTCCGCCGACCACCACCAACGCCAGCAAGGCCCGCCCGAAAAACCGCCCCAGCCGCCGCATCAACCGGCCCCCATCACGTCGCGAACCGCATCCTCGATCAGCCCAAGGCATGGCCCGTCCGAGAACCGATGATCGGCATCCTTGACCAGCAGCAGCCGTATATCCGGCCCGCTGACATGCTTCAGCAGGCGAACTGCCGTATCGACCGAGACCGCCGTATCGGCCGTGCCCTGAAGGAACCGCACCGGGAAGGGCAGGTTCAACGGCGACCGCAACACCAGCCGCGTCCGCCCATCCTCGATCATCCGCTTGGTGATCACATAGGGCTCCATGTAGTCCGAAGGCAGCTCCACATGCCCGGCCGTCTCCAACGCCTCTTTCTGCGCATCGGTGAACGAGGCCCAGTAGCCATCCTCGGTGAAATCCGGCGCCGCCGCGATCGTGACCATGCCGGCGATCCGCTCGGGCATGGCCTTGGCCAGCAACAGCGCCTGCCACCCGCCCATGGACGAGCCTACCACGATCAGCGGCCCCTCGGTCAGCGCGGAAACCGCCGCAACCGTATCCTCGTGCCAATCCCCGATGCACCCGTCCTCGAACCGGCCGGAGCTTTCCCCATGCCCGGAATAGTCGAACCGCAGATAGGCCTGCCCACGCGCCCGCGCCCAGCCCTCGAGATGCACCGCCTTGGTGCCCTCCATGTCCGACTTCAAGCCGCCCAGAAAAACGACCGTGGGCCCCGCCCCTTCGCTCTTGTGATAGGCCAGCCGCCGCCCCTGCGGCGTGTCCAGAAATGTCGTCGCTGCCATGAAACCCTCTTTCATTCGCTTTTCCAGCATCATGCACGCGCCGCGCCCAAGTGCAATTCCCGCCCCGTCTTCATCTGGCCCCAAATATCCCGGGGAGCGCGAGGGGCTGGCCCCTCGCTCCCGCCCTTGACACAGGCACCACCACCTGCCACACGGTCCCGACACCATAACCCGCAACCGGGCGTTCTGTGGGCGCCAAACCGACGAGGAGAGCCAGATCATGGCCCTGGATACGAAATCCGTCTCTCTTACTTTCCCCGATGGCAATTCCCGATCCTACGCGGCAGGCGTCACGCCGGCCGAGGTCGCTGCCGACATCTCCACCTCGCTGGCGAAAAAGGCCATCTCGGCCACCGTCAACGGCCAGCACTGGGACCTGCAGTGGCCCATCGAACAGGATGCCGAAATCGCCATCCACACGATGAAAGACGAGGCGCAGGCCAACGAACTGATCCGCCACGACTTTGCCCATGTGATGGCCCGCGCGGTGCAGGAAATCTGGCCCGACACCAAGGTCACCATCGGTCCGGTCATCGAAAACGGCTGGTACTACGACTTCGACCGCGCAGAACCCTTCACGCCCGAAGATCTCGGTCTCATCGAGAAAAAGATGAAAGAGATCATCAACAAGCGCGATCCGGTCACCACCGAGATCTGGGACCGCGAGCGTGCCATCGCGTTCTACAAGGCCAACAACGAGCCCTACAAGGTCGAGCTGATCGAGGCGATCCCGGGTGACGAGCCGGTACGCATGTATTGGCACGGCCACTGGCAGGACCTGTGCCGCGGCCCGCACCTGCAGCATACCGGCCAGCTGCCCGGCGACGCCTTCAAGCTGATGTCCATCGCCGGCGCCTACTGGCGCGGCGACAGCAACCGCCCGATGCTGCAACGCATCTACGGCGTGGCCTTCACCGGCAAGGAAAAGCTCAAGGCCTATCTGCACATGCTGGAAGAGGCCGCCAAGCGTGACCACCGAAAGCTGGGCCGCGAAATGGACCTGTTCCACATGCAGGAAGAGGCCCCGGGCCAGATCTTCTGGCACCCCAACGGCTGGACGATCTACACCCAGCTTCAGGACTACATGCGCCGCCAGCAGCGCCGCGGCGGCTATGTCGAGGTCAACACCCCCCAGGTGGTCGACCGCAAGCTGTGGGAACGCTCGGGCCACTGGGACAAGTACCAGGAAAATATGTTCATCGTCGAGGTTGACGAGGAACACGCCCGCGAAAAGGCCGTGAACGCGCTCAAGCCGATGAACTGCCCCTGCCACGTTGAAATCTTCAAGCAGGGTCTGAAATCCTATCGCGACCTGCCGCTGCGCATGGCCGAGTTCGGATCCTGCGCGCGCTACGAACCCTCGGGCGCGCTGCATGGCATCATGCGGGTCCGCGGCTTTGCTCAGGACGACGCGCATATCTTCTCGACCGAGGACCAGATCGGCGACGAATGCGCCCGCTTCATCGGGTTTCTGACCGATGTTTACAAGGATCTGGGCTTTGACAGTTTCAAGGTCAAATTCTCGGACCGCCCCGAACAGCGCGCCGGCTCGGACGAGGTCTGGGACAAGGCCGAAGAAGCCCTGCTGACCGCCACGCGCGCTGCGGGGGTCGAGCCGGAACTGAACCCCGGCGAAGGCGCTTTCTATGGGCCGAAGCTGGAATTCGTCCTGACCGACGCGATCGGGCGTGACTGGCAGTGCGGCACCTTCCAGGTGGATTTCGTCCTGCCCGAACGGCTGGACGCCACCTATATCGGCGCCGATGGGGCCAAACACCGTCCGGTGATGCTGCACCGCGCCTGCCTGGGATCGTTCGAACGGTTCATCGGCATCCTGATCGAAGAACACGCCGGCAAGCTGCCTTTCTGGCTGGCGCCCCGCCAGGTCGTCGTGGCCTCGATCACCTCCGAGGCCGATGACTATGTTCTGGAAGTGGTCGAAACGCTCAAGGCTGCCGGTGTCCGGGCCGAGGCCGACATCCGCAACGAGAAGATCAACTACAAGGTCCGCGAACATTCGGTCGGCAAGGTGCCGGTGATCCTGGCCGTCGGCCACCGCGAGGTCGAAGAGCGCACCGTCAGCGTCCGCCGCCTGGGCGAGAAGCAGACCCAGGTCCAGCCGCTTGACGCTGTAACAAAAGAGCTGGCGCACGCGGCGACGCCCCCCGATCTTCTGTAACAATCGGCACAGTCTTGCCGCCAATCCGGCCCCCAACACGGGGCCGGATTGAAACAATTCTGGATTTCCCAATTTATTACAGTGTGTTACCTTGCAAGGGGCATTAACGCTCCCTGACACAGCCGTGAGACACGGGCTCGTGAATTCAACAGAGCAGTGTCAGCCGTTACCTTTGTCACTGTCACAAGCAGACATACGCAATCACGAAAAGGATTACCTGAGATGTCGAACACCGCCAAAACCCTCGTAATCGCAAGCGCCGTTGCCGCAGCTGTTGCGGGCTCTGCAACCACCGCCGCCGCTCAGGCCAAGGAAAAATGCTATGGCGTATCGCTGGCAGGCCAGAACGACTGCGCCGCCGGACCGGGCACCACATGTGCCGGCACCTCGACCGTGGACTACCAAGGCAACGCCTGGACGTTGGTCGATGCGGGCACCTGCGCCGACATCGAGCTGCCCAAATCCGCGGACGGAACGCCCCGCAAAGGCTCGCTCGAGCCGCTGGAACGCGATCTGCCGGCATAAGGCACGGGAAGGAATGTCAGGGGCGGGCTAAAACAAACAGCCCGCCCTGTTTCTTGCTGAGAAGGATCACGCGATGTTGGATGACGCCCGCAGAATGCAACGGCTGCCCGCCGCGCCCGGGGTCGGTTACAAGCCTCAGCACTATGCCGAGATCCTTGACCAGCCCGGCCCCGTCGGTTGGCTGGAAATCCATGCCGAAAACTACATGGGCGACGGCGGCCGACCGCTGGCGCAGCTGCGCCACCTGTCCGAACGGTTCCCCATCTCGGTGCACGGCGTAGGCCTGTCCATCGGTGGCGAAGGCCCGCTGGACGCCGACCACCTCGCCCGTCTGAAGCATCTTGTGGGCTGGCTGAACCCGGCCAGCTTTTCGGAGCATCTGGCCTGGTCCACCCATGACAGCCAGTTCCTGAACGATCTGCTGCCCCTGCCCTATACCGACGCCACACTGGCCCGCATCTGCGATCATATCGACCAGGTGCAGGAGACGGTGGGCCGGCAGATGCTGCTGGAAAACCCTTCCAGCTATCTCGCTTTTGCCGAAAGCACGTGGTCTGAGCCCGACTTCTTGCGCGAGGTCGCGCGCCGGACCGGATGTGGCCTGCTGCTGGACGTCAACAATGTCTTCGTCTCGGCCACCAATCTGAATTACAGCCCGCAGGCCTATATCGACGCCTACCCTCTGGACCAGGTTGGCGAGATCCACCTTGGCGGCCATGACGAGGACCAGGACGATCACGGCCAACCCCTGCTGATCGACAGCCACGGCCGCGCCGTCGTCGATCCGGTCTGGGCGTTGCTGGATTATGTGCTCGACCAGTCGGGCCCCAAACCCGTGCTGATCGAATGGGACAATGACGTGCCCGACTGGCCCACCCTGCGCGCCGAGGCAAAACGCGCGCAATCCGCGCTGGACCGGATCCCGGCATGAGCGTTTCGCAATCAGAATTCCTGGCAGCCCTGCTGGACCCGGCGGCCCCCGTGCCCGAGGGGTTACTGGACGACCAGGCCCGCCCCGCCGGACGCCGCTTCAGCGTCTATCGCAACAACGTGGCCGTGTCGCTGACCGAAGCCATGCATCAGGCCTTTCCGGTCATAACCAAACTGCTGGGTCCCCAGAACATGGACGGTCTGGCCGGAATCTACCTGCGCCGGCACCCGCCGGCCTCTCCGCTGATGATGTTTTATGGCGAGAATTTCCCCGAGTTCCTCGCCGGCACCGAACAGCTGGCGCATCTTGGCTATCTGCCCGACGTGGCACGGCTGGAGTTGGCATTGCGCCGGGCCTACCACGCCGCCGACAGCCAACCGATCGCGCCCGACGCGCTGGCTGCCCTGCCGCCCGAAGACCTGATGCAGGCGCGGCTGGGCTTTGCCCCAACCATGCAGCTGATCCGGTCCGACTGGCCCATCCACGCCATCTGGCGGTTCAATACCGAAGACGGCGCGCCCAAGCCCGAGCCCGGCGCGCAGGACGTGCTGAACACGCGCCCCGAATTCGACCCTGCTCCGCAACTGCTGCCACCCGGCGGGTTCGACTGGATCACCGCCATGCAGGCCGGCCAAACCATCGGTCAGGCCTTCGAGGCAACCACCGCCCGGACGCCCGCGTTCGACCTGGGCGCCACCCTGGCACTGCTGCTGCAGGGCAGTGCGATCACTTCTGTCACCATCGAAAGGCCGGAAACATGACTGCCCTGATCTCAATGCACAATTCCGCATTCGGAAAGCTGGACCATGCCTCGAACTGGCTGACGCCGACCGTGGCGCGGCTGACTTTCATTGCGGTTCTTCTGGTCTATTACTGGAACTCGGCCATGACCAAGTTGGGTAGCGGCTTTTTCGGGTTTCTGTTTCCGTCGGACGGGGCCTATGTGCAGATATTTCCCAAGGCGATGGAGGCCGTCGGCTATGACAGTTCGCAGCTTGGGTTTTTTACCTGGCCCGTTGCCGTCGCCGGAACCTGGGCCGAATTCATCCTGCCTGCGTTGCTGCTGGTGGGACTGTTCACCCGCCTTGCCGCCCTGGGCATGATCGGGTTCGTCTGGGTCCAGACCATCACCGATGTCACCGGGCACGGGGTCAAGCTGGGCAATCTGTTCGACAACACCATCACCCTGATGGATCAGCGTGTTATGTGGACCTTCCTGTTCGTGGTGATTGTGATCAACGGCGCGGGCCCGCTCTCGCTCGACCGGGTTCTGCGCCTGAAATGACCTAGAAATGCGCCTTGGGTTCGTCCGGCTTTCCCGCGGCGATCCCAAGCAGCCCCGCGACGCCGGCGAAGGCAATCGGGAACATGGTGAACACGCCGAAGCCAAAGGCATAGTACATCCCCGCAGCGGAAATCAGCAGAAGCACTCCGGCCACCAGCGCACGGGCATGCGCCATCGCCCCGCCCGCAATGGCCAGCATCGGCGCCAGGATCGAGGCCGCCTTGATCAGTTCCGGGTTCTCGACCTGCTCGGCCAGACCTTCGATCTCGCCATAGCGGTCAATCAGTTCGACGAACCCGTACCCGAAAAAACCGACGATCATTCCGATCAGCCCGGCGATGACCCCCAGGATCATGGCAGCATTTCGCATATGTTTGTCCTTGCTGTTGCGCGGTGACAGATAGTCACCCACTCAGGTGATGCCAAGGGCAGAGCGGGTCCGCGGGGTCCAACCCAGATACATTTCGGTCCCGGTATCGATCAGCGGTCGTTTCATCAGCGTGGGGTGATCGGCCATCAGATCCAGAACCGGTCGCGCGCGCTCGGCCGCGTCCAATCCCCGCCATGTCGTCGAGCGCGTATTGAGCAGGGCATCGCCGAAGCGTTCGAGGGCTTGCGCCAGCACTTCAGTCGGCACACCTTGCGCGCGGACATCCACGAACTCGGCATCTGGAAGGGATTTCAACGCCTTGCGGCAGGTATCACAGGTCTTCAGCCCATAAAGGCGCATGGTCGGTCCTCTCCGGTTTAAGCGGCAATATCTGGCAAAAAAATCCGCATGGTCCAGTATTGCTTGATTTTTTAGTGCACCGTGCAATGTTGAAAAAGGCGAAACACATAATTTGCGCCGTCTCGTTCGCTCGGAACTGCGTTTATTGGTGGTCGCTCTGACTATGCCCCGCCATTTCGCAGGGTAACGCGCAAAGAGAAGGAGACACGGAACAATGCCAACTGGCACCGTGAAGTGGTTCAATACGACCAAAGGCTATGGTTTCATTGCCCCCGATGAAGGTGGCAAGGATGTGTTTGTTCATATCTCGGCCGTAGAACGATCCGGCCTGACCGGTCTCGCCGACAATCAGAAAGTCTCGTACGAGCTGGAAGACGGACGCGACGGCCGCCAGATGGCGGCGGATTTGAAGCCCATGTAATCGGACCGCCCGTCCGGGCGGTGCCGCGCAACAAGGTCAACGGCCAGTTTGCGGGCCGTTGACCCGCCCCTCTCGCGATAACCAAGGTCGCTACGGTGGACGACCGGATCGCGGCCCCAAGCCTTCGGGCGCGGCCCAAGCTTGCACGGCCGCACACGGCGATCATGTCTCGCGGATCACCGCCTCGAATTCGCGCCACTCGCGCGCGGTCATGCCCGAGTTCTCCTGCGTCACCGTCTCACCCTTCAGCATCCGCCGCAGCGCCTCGACCATCTGCGCCGAAAGGTTGACCGCGCCCAGGCGGTAGTCCTCGAACGCCTTGTAGGCGAACGGCACCCAGTCAGCCACGATCTTGCACATGGTTTCGGCATAGACACGGATTTCGTATTGCGCATGCGGATCGGCCCGCAACCGCAGAAAGTGGAACAGGTTGTGAAGATCAACCTTCCAATACCACTGGGTGTAGATGTTGGCCGGCAGGTTCATCCGCGCCAGTTCTCGCGCCAGGCCCTGCTGACCGTCCTGGCTGATCATCGCCTCGTAATTGTCATAGCAGCGGGCGCTGTCGGCCTTGAGGATCTCCAGCACGCGGGCAGCCTCTTCGCCCTGAAGCGGCTCGCCCCGGCCCTGATTGTTGACCGCAGACTGCGCCGCCAGCTGATCCGGCGCGGGAATATAGAATTCCCGATCCAGAATCGAATAGCGGGCGGAATACTCGTTCACGTTGGCCGTACGGTGCCGAATCCACTGCCGCGCCACGAAGACGGGCAGTTTGACATGCAACTTGACCTCGCACATCTCGAACGGGGTCGAATGCCAGTGCCGCATCAGATAGCGGATCAACCCCTCGTCATTCTGCACCGATTTGGTGCCCTTGCCGTACGAAACCCGCGCCGCCTGGCAGATCGCGGCATCATCGCCCATATAGTCGATGACCCGGACGAAGCCATGATCCAAAACCGGGTGCGCGGTGTACAGATGCTCTTCCATGCCGGGGGCAACGACTCGGCGGGTCGGCTGCGTCTGGGCGCGTTGCTCTTCGATCTCGGCCAGTTGTTCGGCAGACAGCGGCATGAAATATCCCTCTCCAGCAATGAGTCGCCCACCACTATATATCGGCAACCCACGCATCGGAACCGCGATATGTGCGGCGCGTTATCTATTTCCTTGCGGCGATGGCACCTGCCCCTCGACACCCACCGACAGCGCGCTAAGGTGCTGACGCAGATCTGCAAGAAAAAGGAAAACACGATGGGGCTGAAATACCTCCACACCATGGTTCGGGTGAAGGATCTGGAAAAATCCATGGCCTTCTACAAGCTGCTGGGGCTGCAGGAAACCCGCCGGTACGACAATGAGGAAGGGCGTTTTTCGCTGATCTTCATGGCGCCTCCTGGGCAGGAAGACGCGCCGATCGAACTGACCTACAACTGGGATGGCGATGATGGGCTGCCCAGCGACAGCCGCCATTTCGGGCACATCGCCTATGGCGTCGACAACATCTACGAAACCTGCCAGCACCTCGCCGACAACGGCGTCGTCATCAACCGCCCGCCACGCGACGGGCGCATGGCTTTTGTGCGCTCGCCCGACAACATCTCGATCGAACTGCTGCAGAACGGTGACCCGCTGCCCCCGGCCGAGCCTTGGGTCAGCATGGAAAACACCGGCCACTGGTGATCCGGTGGCTGGCAGCCCTGGGGTTGGCCGCCTTGGCCGGCCCCGTTCAGGCCGAGCAATGCCGCCTGGCTCTGCTGCTTGCACTCGACATCTCGGTTTCGGTGGATGCAACCGAGGACGCGCTGCAACGCCAGGGTCTGGCAGCCGCCCTGGTCGCACCCGAGGTCGAACAGGCCTTTTTCTCGTCACCCATGCCGGTGGCCCTTGCTGCCTATGAATGGAGCGGCCGCAACACCCAGCATGTCATCCTTCCGTGGAAACTGATCGAAACGCGCAACGATCTGGTCGATGTCGCCGCACGGATAGGCCAATCGACCCGATCCGATGCGGGCTCCGCCACCGCGATGGGTCATGCGTTGGGCTTTGGCGCAACCCTGATGCGCCAGGCCCCGTCCTGCCTGTTCCAGACCATCGATCTGTCGGGGGACGGATCGAACAATGACGGCTACGGCCCGCAGATCGCCTATCGCCATTTCCCCTATGAGAACGTCACCGTCAATGGGCTGGTCATCAACGCCGCGGATTTCGAAGGCGAGCTGTTCCTGATACCGTTTTTTGAGAACAACGTCCTGCACGGCCCTGGTGCCTTTCTGGAAATCGCCCAGGGGTTCGAGGATTTCGAACGCGCCATGCGCCGCAAACTGGAGCGCGAACTGACCAGCCTGCAGATCGGCGCGCTACGGACGCCTCCGCGATGATCGCCCGCGCACTGGTCCTTCTGATGTGCCTTGCTGCGACCCCGCTTGCGGCCCAATGCCGCCAAGCCCTGGCGCTGGGGCTGGACGTATCCGGTTCGGTTGACAGCCATGAATACCGCCTGCAACTCGACGGGCTTGCCGCGGCCCTGCTGCGGCCCGAGGTTCAGGCTCTGGTCCTGTCCGACCCTGCCAATCCGGTCCGCCTGGCCGTCTTCGAATGGAGCGAAGCCCAGTTCCAGCGCATGCTCATCGACTGGACCGCATTGCGCAGCGGTTCCGACCTGCAGACCATCGCCGAACGCCTGAAGGCCACCCGCCGCTCGTCGGCGCCACAAGGCACCGCCGTAGGCGCCGCGATGCAGTTCGGCGCCGGCCTTCTGGCGGGGCAGCCGGAGTGCTGGAAGCGCACGCTGGATCTATCGGGGGACGGCAAGCACAATGTGGGCCCCCATCCGCGCACGGCCAAATCTGCGCTGAGTGGCGCGGGCATCACGATCAACGGGCTGGTGATCGGCGCCGACGATTCCGGCAATGGCGACACGCGCTATGTCCAGATCGGAGAGCTGTCAGCCTACTACAATGCCTGGATCATCCTTGGCCCCGGCGCCTTCGTTGAAACGGCGCTGGGGTTCGAGGCCTACGAGGACGCCATGGCCCGCAAGCTGATCCGCGAACTCGACACGCTGGTGCTGTCGCAGGCCACCTCTCTACCGCGCACTGGTCAGTAGATGTAGCGGATCTGATCCGTCCAGTACCGCTCGACCCGGCGTAGCGCGCTGGTAATGTCCTCGATCCCGTCCGCGCCCAGAACGCCCTTGCTCTGCAATCCCTCGGCATGGCGGGCGAACAGGTCGGCTACGATGTCGCGGATCTCGCGTCCGCGTTCGGTCAGCCGCACCCGGACCGAGCGCCTGTCAATCTCGCAGCGCTGATGGTGCATGTACCCCATCTCGACCAGTTTCTTGAGGTTGTAGCTGACATTGCTGCCCTGGTAATAGCCGCGGCTTTTCAATTCGCCTGCCGTCACCTCGTGATCGCCGATGTTGAACAACAGCAGGGCCTGCACGGCGTTGATCTCCAGCACGCCGACCCGCTCGAACTCGTCCTTGATCACGTCCAACAGCAGCCGGTGGAGACGCTCGACCAGCGCCAACGCTTCCAGATAGCTGGTCATGAACGCCTTGGTTCCCGGCGCGGAGACCTGCATTTCCAAACTCATCCGATCCTCCGATTCACTCGCGCTGTTCTCGAAACTTTGGCGCGAATTCCCGAAGAATCCGTTAAATCCGGATTTTCCTCATTTTTGAAAGGTTTGCGCAATGTCCGAGATCAAATCACCAAACGGCGCGGGGGGTGCTACCTGTCCAGTGACCCACTGATAGAGATCCTGATCGTTCTCGTGCAACAGCGCGTCATATCGGTCCAGCCCAGCATCGTCCATCGCATCCAGATTGCGCTCGGCATAGGCCTGCAGGATGATGTCCATCTCTTTGATGCCGCGCCGCATCGACCGCATCTTCATCCGCTTGATCCGGGTTTCGCGTGTTTCGGTCATGCGCCTTTCTCCAGCTTCAAACGCAAGGCTTTTTCCACCCGCGCCAGCCGCTCGGAACTGGCGCGCATCTCGCCGCGGATCGCACGCAGCTCCGCAACCAGCGGAGCCAGCTCGGCATCTCCTTCCACAAGATCGGGCACGCCCGCGCCCTCGCCCTCGCCGGTCAGCAGCCACATGATCGACACGTTCAGCATGCCCGCCATCATCGACAGCTTGTTGGCCCGCGGCTCGGACATGTCGTTTTCCCACCCGACCACGGTGGCCTTCTTGACGCCCAGACGCCGCGCCAGTTGCGCCTGGGTCATGCCGGCGGCTTCGCGTGCGCCGGCCAGACGATCTCCGAACGTCGCGGCCTCGGGTCCGAACCAGTCGGTTTCGTCGCTCATCAAACTCTCCAGTTCTTCAATTGCATATCGCTTGATCGTGCTTCGACCGCACCCTATGACAGTCGGGACCAACTTACAAACCGGGGCCGTCCATGAGCTTTCTGTCTGCGACACTGTCGCGCGTCAAACCCTCGCCCACCATCGCCATGACGGCCAAAGCCGCCGAGTTGCGGGCCGCCGGGCGCGACGTCATCGGCCTGAGCGCGGGCGAGCCCGATTTCGACACCCCGCAGAACATCAAGGACGCCGCCGTCGCCGCCATTGCCGCGGGCAAGACGAAATACACCGCCCCCGACGGTATCCCCGAGTTGAAACAGGCCATCTGCGCCAAGTTCAAGCGCGACAACGGGCTGGACTATACGCCCGCGCAGGTCTCGGTCGGCACGGGGGGCAAGCAGACGCTCTACAACGCGCTGATGGCCACGCTGAACCCCGGCGACGAGGTCATCATCCCCGCGCCCTACTGGGTCAGCTATCCCGACATGGTGCTGCTGGCGGGCGGCACGCCGGTGCCGGTGGAAACCACGCTGGAAAACCGCTTCAAGCTGACCGCCGAACAGCTTGAGGCGGCGATCACGCCGAATACCAAGTGGTTCATCTTCAACTCGCCCTCGAACCCCACCGGCGCGGGGTATTCCTGGGACGAATTGAAGGCCCTGACCGACGTGTTGATGCGCCACCCCCATGTCTGGGTCATGTCCGACGACATGTATGAACACCTGGCCTATGACGGGTTTCAGTTCTGCACGCCCGCGCAGGTCGAACCGGGGCTTTACGACCGCACGCTCACCTGCAATGGGGTCTCCAAGGCCTATGCCATGACCGGCTGGCGCATCGGCTATGCCGCCGGCCCGGTCGAGCTGATCGCGGCGATGCGCAAGATCCAGTCGCAATCGACCTCGAACCCCTGTTCGATCAGCCAGTGGGCCGCGGTCGAGGCACTGAACGGCACGCAGGAGTTTCTTGCGCCCAACAACGAGATGTTCAAGCGCCGCCGCGATCTGGTCGTGGACATGCTGAACCAGATCGAGGGCCTCACCTGCCCCACCCCCGAGGGCGCGTTCTACGTCTACCCCTCGATCGCCGGGTTGATCGGCAAGACCACGCCCGCCGGCACCCGCATCGACAGCGACGAGGCCTTCGCCACGGCCCTGCTGGAAGAGGCCGACGTGGCCGTGGTATTTGGCGCGGCGTTCGGCCTGTCGCCGAATTTCCGCGTCAGCTACGCGACCTCGGACGAGGCCCTGACCGAGGCCTGCACCCGCATCCAGCGGTTCTGCGCATCCCTGAAATAACCCCGAGGCCCCCATGTCCGCGACCCTGCCCGAATACTATTTCCGCGTCCGCGAGAACGGTGCCGCGGTCTATCGGATCGACACGGAAAACCGCCAGCGCCGGATCGAGATGGATCAGATCGCGGTCGTCAACATCCGCAATGGCGAGGTCAAGCCGCACGGCCAGCGCACTCTGACCGAGGCCGACAAGGCCGAAATCGCGCGCTGGATGGAGGACCGCAAGGCGCTGCTGGCGCAGCGTGACATCGACGACATCCACCGCACCATCGACCATCTGAACCTGACGGCCCAATGGGCCCAGTCCAAGGCGACCGACGACCAGTTGGAGCAGGTCACCGACCGGCTGCTGCTGGCGATGCATGACCTGCGCACGGTGCTGGTGCGCAAGAAAGCCGACCGCCAGCCCAAGAGCTGAGCCGCTATTCGGCCGGCACGCCCACCGCCTTGACCGAGCGCGTCCAGAACCGTGTCATCAGCAGAACAGCGGCCGAGGCCAGCCCCAGCACCAGCCCGAGCCATACTCCGATACCGTCCATGCCGCGGATGAACCCGAAATAGTACGATGCCGGGATCCCCACGACCCAATAGCTGAGCCCGGCCATCACCATCGGCACCTTGGCGTCCTGCAACCCGCGCAACAGGCCCAGCGCGATCACCTGTGCCCCGTCCACCAGTTGGAACAGCGCGGCCATCGCCAACAGCCCGGCCCCGATCGCCAGGATCTGCGGGCGCTGCGGGTCGTCCGATTCGACGAATACCGAGATCAGCGGCTCGGCGCAGGTCAGGAACAGGATGATCGTCATCACCGACACCACCAGCGACATGCCCGTAACCGCGATGGCGCCTTTTTCCAGATGCGCGCGGTCCTTGCGGCCCAGCGCGTTGCCCGCCCGGATCGTCGCCGCGTTGGACAGGCCCAGATGCACCATGAAGGTGGCCGAGGCAAGGTTCAGCGCGATCCCATGCGCCGCCAGAGGCACCTGCCCGATCCAGCCCATCATGAAGGCCGAGGTCGCAAACAGCGACACCTCGGCCAGCAGGGTCAGGCCAATCGGTACGCCAAGCTTCAGAACGCTGAAGAACATCTCCCAGTCCGGGCGCCAGAACCGCTGGAACAGGCTGTGTTCCGGCAGGACCTTCACCGCGTAGAAGATGACCGCCACCAGGGATACGGTCTGCGTCACCACCGACGCGATCGCCGCCCCCATCACGCCCAGTTCCGGCGCACCCCAGTTGCCGAAGATCAGCGCATAGTTGGTCAGCCCGTTGATCACCGCTGCCGCGACGGTGATCCAAAGCACGATCTGCGTGCGCTCGAGCGCGGCCAGATAGGATTTCAACACCATCACCACCAGCGCCGGAAACAGACCCCAGCCCGCGACCCGCAGATACTCGGACGCGGTCTGCGCCACTTGCGGATCTTGGTCGGTGGCGATCAGTATCGGGTAGGACCACCACAGCAGCGGCATGACTAGCATGCCGTACAGCAGCGACAGCCACAGACCCATGCGCGTGCTGCGGCGAATGCTGGTTTCATCCTCCTCCGCCGCCGAGGTGGCAACCATCGGCATCACCGCCAGGCCGAATCCACCCCCGAACAGGAACAGCACGAAATAGAAACTGCCGGCCAGCGTCACCGCGGCCAGCGCCTCGACATCGTACCGGCCCAACATGATCGTGTCGGTCAGGCCGATGGCAAACTGGGCCAGATGCCCCCCGATCAGGGGCAGCCCCAGCACAGCAATCGCCCGGACATGGGCGGGATAAGTCATCACCTTGCTCATCCCGCCAGCCTTATGCCCGGCCCCGACACGGGGCAAGGGGTCATCTGGAAAATCTCAATCCGAGACCTGCCGTCCGCCGATCAACTCACCCGGGCATCAGGGTGGAGGGCCGTGCCCAGAATGTGATCCGACCGTTGGACCACATGATGCGCCTGACCCACGATCAGCGGATCGGGCTGGCCCACGATGTCTTGATCCTTGTCCGGGTAATCCAGCGTCGACAGGAAATGCCGCATGCAGTTCAGCCGGGCGCGTTTCTTGTCGTTCGACTTGACGATGGTCCAAGGCGCGTCGGCGGTGTCGGTATAGAAGAACATCGCCTCTTTCGCCTCGGTATAGTCGTCCCATTTGTCCAGGCTGGCCTTGTCGATGGGCGACAGTTTCCACTGCTTCAGCGGGTCGGTCTCGCGGCTCTTGAAGCGGCGCAGCTGCTCGTCGCGCGTGACCGAGAACCAATACTTGTAAAGCTGGATCCCCGACCGCACCAGCATCCGCTCCAACTCGGGCGTCTGGCGCATGAACTCGAGGTATTCGTTGGGGGTGCAGAACCCCATCACCCGCTCGACCCCAGCCCGGTTGTACCAGGACCGGTCATAGAACACCATTTCGCCAACCGTGGGCAGTTCCTGAATGTAGCGCTGATAGTACCACTGGCCTTTCTCTTCCCAGGTGGGCTTGTTCAGCGCCACCACGCGGGCCTGGCGCGGGTTCAAGTGCTCCATGAACCGCTTGATGGTGCCGCCTTTGCCGGCGGCGTCGCGCCCCTCGAACAACAGAACGAACTTCTGCCCGGTCTCCTGAGCCCACAGCTGAACCTTCAGCAACTCAGCCTGCAACTGGGCCTTCTGTTTTTCATAAACCGACCGCGACAGCTTCGAGCGATAGGGATATTCGCCGCTTTCAAAAGCCTGCCGGATCTTGTCGCGGGTGGGTGCCTGGGCATCCGCCTTCGGCTTGGCTGCGGCGGCCTCGGGCGTTACGTTCGGTTTCTGCTGGGTCACTGCATCCATGCGTTTTCTCCGGTTCAGCTGTTCACCGAAACGCATAGCAAGTACTCACGTTTTCGGCGTTGATCCGCATCAAGTTGACTTCGCTCTCGGCTCCGAAAATGCTGAACTGATCGAAAACACACTTGGGCCATGCGCATGAAAACCGAATTTCTCGACCTGAACGGCCACCCGTTCTTCCTCCGCCGCTGGGGCGATCCTGAACTGCCTCCCCTGCTGATGCTGCACGGCTTCCCCGAATACGGAGGTGCCTGGTCCGACCTCGCCCCGCACCTGTCAGGCCATTTCCACTGCATAGCCCCCGATCAGCGTGGCTACGGCCAAAGCTGGGCCCCCGAAGGCACCAGCAACTACGTTCTTTCTCAACTGGTCGCGGACATGGCCACACTGATCCGGCAGTTCGGCGCACCGGTCACCGTTCTGGGCCATGACTGGGGCGCATCGGTGGCCTATGGCTTGGCCATGTTCCACCCCGACCTGGTCAACCGCCTGATCATCGCCAATGGCGTGCACCCATATCCCTTCCAGCGCGAGATGGCCAAGGGCGGCGCGCAATCCCAAGCCTCGCAATACATCAACCAACTCCGTGCGCCCAACTCGGCCGACTGGCTGTCGGCGGACAACTTCGCGAAGCTCGAGCAATTCTTCCGGCATGGCATGGGCACCGACTGGCTGACGCCCGATAAGATCGAGGCCTACCGTACCGAATGGGCCCGCCCCGGCCGGCTGGATGCAATGCTGAACTGGTATCGCGCTTCCCCCTTGCAGGTCGCTGATCCGGGCAGGCCTCTGGCCAACCCGCCGCAACTGCCGCTGGAAAGGCTGCGCGTCACCTGTCCGCACCTGCTGATCTGGGGCCCCGAGGACAAGGCCCTGCTGCCCGAAACCACCGAAGGGCTCGAGGATTTCGCCCCAAACCTCACCCGCGTCACTATCCCCGGCGCCGACCACTGGCTGCACCACCAGAAACCGCAGCAAGTGGCGCAAGCCATCCTCGACTCGGCCGGCAAAACCTGACCCGCCCCTTCATCTGGCCTTAAATATCCCGGGGAGCGCGAGGGGACGCCCCTCGCTTGCACAGCGCCCGCCCCCGACTTTACCCACAACACCTCGCGCCCCCTCTTCCCCCGACCCACATCACCTGCCATAATGAGTCAAACCCAAAAACAAGAGCAGCACCCATGCCTGACGACCTGTTGACGCCCGAATCCGCCACCACCTACGACGCCTCCTCGATCGAGGTCCTCGAAGGCCTGGAGCCCGTGCGCAAACGCCCCGGCATGTATATCGGCGGCACCGACGAACGGGCACTGCACCACATGGTGGCCGAGATCCTCGATAACTCGATGGACGAGGCCGTTGCAGGCCACGCCAACCGGATCGAGGTGGAACTGCACGAGGATTATTCTCTGACCGTGCGCGACAATGGCCGCGGTATCCCGATCGACCCGCATCCGAAATTCCCCGACAAATCCGCGCTCGAGGTGATCTTGTGCACCCTGCACGCGGGCGGCAAGTTCTCGGGCAAGGCCTACCAGACATCGGGCGGCTTGCACGGCGTGGGCGCCTCGGTGGTCAACGCGCTGTCGGATTCGATGGTCGTGCAGGTGGCCCGCAACAAGGAGCTCTACGAACAGCGCTTCTCGCGCGGCATCCCGCTGGGTCCGGTCGAGAAAGTCGGCGCCGCTCCCAACCGGCGCGGCACCACCGTCACCTTCCATGCCGACCCCGAGATCTTCGGCCACCACAGGTTCAAACCCGCCCGCCTGTTCAAATCGATCCGCTCCAAGGCCTACCTGTTCTCGGGCGTCGAGATTCGCTGGAAATCCGCCATCGACGACGGCGAAACCCCGACCGAGGCCACCTTCCACTTCCCCGGCGGCCTGTCGGACTACCTCAAGGAGACGATGAACGGCTCCTCGACCTATGCCGACCAGCCTTTCGCCGGCACCGTCGATTTCAACGAAAAATTCGGCACCCCCGGCAAGGTGGAATGGGCGATCAACTGGACGCCCTCGCGCGACGGCTTCATCCAGTCCTACTGCAACACCGTGCCGACGCCCGAGGGCGGCACCCATGTCGCAGGCTTCTGGGCCGCGATCCTCAAGGGCATCAAGGCCTATGGCGAGCTGATCAACAACAAGAAGGCCGCGCAGATCACCCGTGACGACCTGATCACCGGGGGCTGCGCGCTGGTCTCGTGCTTCATCCGCGAACCCGAATTCGTCGGCCAGACCAAGGACCGCCTCGCCACGGTCGAGGCGCAGCGGCTGGTGGAAAACGCGGTCCGCGACCATTTCGACAACTGGCTGGCCGCCGACACCAAATCCGCCGGCGCGATCCTCGACTTCCTGATCCTGCGGGCCGAGGAACGCCTGCGCCGGCGCCAGGAAAAGGAAACCCAGCGCAAAACCGCCACCAAGAAACTGCGTCTGCCCGGCAAGCTGGTGGACTGTTCCGCCACCAACCGCGAGGGCACCGAGCTGTTCATCGTCGAGGGCGACTCGGCCGGCGGCTCGGCCAAGATGGCCCGCGACCGCAAGACGCAGGCCCTGCTGCCCCTGCGCGGCAAGATCCTGAACGTACTGGGCGCGGCCAGCTCGAAACTGGGCACCAATGCCGAGATCAACGACCTGACGCAGGCGCTTGGCGTGGGGCTGGGCAGCAAGTTCAACCTCGACGATCTGCGCTATGACAAGGTCATCATCATGACCGACGCCGACGTGGACGGCGCGCATATCGCCTCGCTGCTGATGACGTTCTTCTTCACCCAGATGCGCCCGATGATCGACGCGGGCCACCTGTACCTGGCCTGCCCGCCGCTCTACCGCCTGACCCAAGGCGCGAAACGCGTCTACTGCCTGGACGAGGCCGAGCGCGACATGTGGTTGAAAAAAGGTCTGGGCGGCAAAGGCAAAATTGACGTCAGCCGCTTCAAGGGTCTGGGCGAAATGGACGCCAAGGACCTGAAAGAGACCACGATGGACCCCAAGTCACGCAAACTGATCCGCGTGACCATCGACGAGGACGAACCCGGCGAGACCGGCGACCTGGTCGAGCGCCTGATGGGCAAGAAACCCGAACTGCGGTTCCAGTACATTCAGGAGAACGCGCGGTTCGTGGAGGAGTTGGATGTTTGACGTATGGCCCTGAGCATCACTAAGGTCGTTCCAGAATTCCTTTCCAGCAATCCAGAAAAGCGATTTACGGCGCGAGAAATCGCGACATGGATATTCGAAAACTACCGACAAGACTGTGAAGAAAAACGTGCACGCAGCAGGGCGAAGAAAATCCCCTTAGACACGGATGAAGCCCTTATCCAGCAACTCGTTGCTGAAATTGGATCGCAGAGGCGTTCGATTACGCGAAATCCGAAAATTCGCGCGACAGAAGGTCGACCGAGGAAACTCTACTATTCTGAACTCAGCGAAGACGACGAAGTCGACTCGGGAAATTTGCCAGACAAGGTCACCTCAGAATCGAACCAGATCCGAGAGCACGACCTTTACCCTCTGTTGTCCAATTTTCTTAGAGATGAATTGGATGTTTTTTCGGTTCGGATTGATGAAAAACGCGCCACCAATCGCAGAGGACAAAACGGCAATCGGTGGTTGTTCCCCGATCTAGTGGGGATTGAGGACCTTAGCGCTACTTGGGACCGCGAAACTAAAGATTGCGTTAGAGAATTTGGGGATACGAGGGCTAAGCTTTGGTCTTTTGAAGTAAAGCTTCATCTTAACTCAACAAACGTGCGGGAAGCATATTTTCAAACGGTTAGCAATTCGTCGTGGGCCAACCTTGGATACCTTGTCGCCGCTGAGATTGAAGGCAGATTGACTATGCAAGAACTTCGGACCCTATCCGGAGTTCACGGAATCGGCGTGATGGAATTAAACCCTTCATCGCCTAGCGATAGCCAAATTTTAATCCCTGCCAGAGAAAAGCAATCTGTCGATTGGCTCAGTGCCGATAGACTGGTCCAAGAAAACTCAGATTTTCGTCAATACATCAAGGTTGTAAGACACTTTCATCAAACCGGAGATCTTCGAAAGTCCGATTGGGATTGAACCGAAAAAAGGCAACCCGCAGGGAGGGTTTCCAACCCACCACACCCCCGGCAAAACCCCGCCCTACGCGACCGCACCGCTGCGCCTCTTCCACCGGGGCGACCGCCCCCACCGAGGTTCACCCCGCCCGACATCTTCGCAATCCCCTCGCCTAACCCGTTGCCCCCCCTGCCCTCAACCCGGAACCCGAAGCTGACTTTCAAAGGCCCGAGCGTCCAAAACCCAATGGGAACAACGGATTTTTGAACGGGTGAACAACCCGAAACCTCCGCCCCGAGCGGGCCCGGAGTCAGATGGCCTCGGCCGCCCCACGCAGCAGCTGCGCCGCACCACCGCCATCACCCACGCGACCAGCACGATGCCAGTACTCCGGCCACGCTGAGATCGCCAAAGCAACGTGTTTACGGGTGGCCTGTCAGGTCAGCCAAGATCACAGCCGCACCGCACGTCAAACTCGGCGGCCAGGTGGATCCTGCGGCCCCTAATCATCGGCTCCAATCTCCCACGGCGGGCGATAGATGCAGTCGGCCAATGTGCTGCGGTTCAGATCCTCCAGAAAGACGGCCTCGGCGCGTTTCAGCCGCTCTTTCAACAGGCAGGATGGCGACAACGTGCAGGCACTGCCATCGGCGGCAAAGCACTCGACGATCGCCTGCCCCGACTCCAACAGGCCGACCACGTCGCCCAGCCGGATCTGCTCGGGCGGGCGCGCCAGCATCGCGCCCCCGCCACCGCCCCGCCGGGTCTCAAGATACCCCGCCCGCGCCAGCGCCGAAATCACCTTGGCCAGATGCGCGCGCGAAACCTGGAACTCCTCGGCCAGTTCAGCGGTGGAAAAGGCGCGCTCGGGTGCACCCGCCATGCGCATCAGAATGCGCAGCCCGAAATCGGTAAACGTGGTCAGACGCATCGTCCCTCCTTTTAATTGGCATCCTGAATGCGCTTTATCACGCCTTGACGTTACATCGCAAATCCCGACGCCTCTCACGGAACCGACAAGCGCCATTTGCCCACGAACGCGCCACGCCGAATGTTGTACAAAGCGGCCCCGCTGCCTGCGTGGCGTACAAACACAACAATTCACCGCCGCGCCACATCTTCGTGAGCCTGCTTGCCTGTCCGCACCCAACCCCTACACTCGGGCGTCATGAGCTTTGTCACCGACAACCAGCTTCTGTTGCTGCTGCTGTTCTTTGCCGCCGGGCTGGTGGGCACCGCCTTTCTGTTCCGCAAACCCGCCGGGCACCGGGCGTGGAAGCTGGCCGACCTGCTCTGGGTGGTACTGGGCGGGTTGGGTGCTTTGGTTGCGGTGCTGGCGGGGTTGTACACCACCGACAGTTCGCGGCTGGATCGTCAGATCGACGTGGCCTATGCCGCCTCGCTGGCTTTTGACCGAGACGCGGCCCGCTTTCGGCTGCGCTTCTGCGATCCCGCCTATGACAATGATCTCAAGGTTTTGTGCGAGAAAGTCGAGTTCCTGTCCGCCTCGACCGCGAGCAATGCCGAGCTGCCGCTGTTCATCGCCGTCACCAACGAGGTCGCCCCTCTGCAGGGGTTGCATTTCCTGCTGGGAGGCCGCAGCCGCGATCAGATGGACGCGATGCACGAAAAGGCCGCAAAGGCCGACGCCTTCGACATCGACCAGTTCCTTGTCTTCACCTCGGTCGATCCGGCCACTCAGGCCGCAATCGACACTATGCGCCGAAAGGTTCCTGCGATTGCAGGGGATTACATCATTCTGGCCCAGAGTTATGACGACCTGATCGCGCAGGTCGGAAAGCTCAAAGACGAATGGGAATACCTGCAAGCCAACGCGCATATCCTGGTCCTGCAGATCATCGCGCTGTGCCTTGTCAGCTTTGCCGCCCCGTTCCGGCTGGGAAAATCCCTGGTCGAGCTGCGCAGCAGCTTCGGCGCCTGACCGCAAGCGCCGCCGCGGCGAAAGCGCTGGCCTTGGCCGAGCATTCGCCTATATCAACGGCCTCAACGATAGAACGAGGACCCAAGGATGAGCACCCGCCGCATTGTACGCCTGACTGGCGCGGATACCGACAGCTTTCTGCAAGGTCTGATCACCAACGACATCCGCAAACTGGATGACGGGCTGGTCTATGCCGCGTTGCTGACGCCGCAGGGAAAATACATCGCCGACTTTTTCCTGAAACGTGATGGAAACGGAGTTCTGCTGGACGTGGCCGAGGACCTGGCCGACACGCTGATCAAAAGGCTGGGCATGTACAAGCTGCGATCGGAGGTATCGATCGACGAAACCGACCTGCATCTGCAGCATGGGACAGGCCCGGCCCCTCAAGGCGCCCAGCCCGACCCGCGGCATCCCGACATGGGGTGGCGCGCCTATTCGCCAGCGCCTGAGACCGATGACGGAACGGATTGGGACGCAATCAGGGTGCGCCATTGCATCCCCGAAAGCGGGATCGAACTGACGCCTGAGACCTATATCCTCGAAGCCGGGTTCGAACGGCTGAACGGCGTGGATTTCAAGAAGGGCTGCTATGTCGGCCAGGAGGTCACCGCCCGCATGAAGCACAAGACGCAGCTGCGCAAGGGATTGCAGGTGGTGGGGATCGAAGGCGCCGCCCCGGTCGGCACCCAGATCATGTCCGACGACAAGCCGGCGGGCACCCTGTTCACGCAATCGGGCGGCAAGGCCATCGCCCATCTGCGGCTGGACCGCGCCGGCCCCGACATGCGCGCCGCGGATGCGCGGCTGTGGCTGATCGACTGACGGATGTTGCCCAACCGCACGACCCGGCCTGCGCCGGATGCACGGGGCATTTCACCATCGGTCCTGTCGGAGTAGAACAGGCAGGAAGAAATTGAACGGGCCGAGGGATGATCAGACTGTACGCAGCCATATGGCGTGCCAGCGCCAAACGGCAGATCATCCTGATCCTGCTGTCCTTGGCGGTGGCCGCGCTGGCCGCCGCACCGCTGGAATTTCAGCGTGACATCATCAACCACCTGACATCGGATGCGGTGGACAAGTCCGAACTGTTGTGGATGGGCGCGGGGATGATGGGTGTGATCCTGCTGAGCCTCGGCCTGAAGTGGTTGCTTGGATATCGCGCCGGCACTCTGGGCGAGGACATGATCCGCCTGATCCGCCGGTTGCTGCTGGCGCGGGCAAAGGACGTTGACGAGGCCGATGAGGACGTCGGAAAGGGCACGCTGACAACGGCTATTTCCGCCGAGGCCGAGGAGCTTGGCAAATTCGCCGGCGGCGCCTTTACCGATCCGGTCGTGCAGATCGGCACTCTTGTCAGCGTGATCACCTACATTTCGTCCACCCAGCCATGGCTGGGGCTGATCGCCTTTTCGATGATCGCGCCGCAGATCGCCATCGTGCTGGTTTCCCAGCGCAAGGTGAACCGCTTTGTCGCCGACCGGGTGCGCATCCTTCGCAACGCCACCGATCAACTGACCACCGATGACATCGAGCGGGTCACCCAGGACATCCACGACCAGTTCGACGCCATCTACGAGACGCGGCGCCGCATGTTTGTGTGGAAACTGTCCACCAAATTCGCCCTGAGCGCGATCAACGGTGCAGGCACGGTGGCCGTTCTGATGCTGGGGGGATGGCTGGCCTTGAACGGAAAAACCGACGTGGGCACCGTAGTGGCGGCCACCAGCGGGCTGGCCCGCATTCAAGGCCCCACCGCGTTCCTGATCGCCTTCTACCGGCAGGTCAGCGCCAACCGCATCAAGTTCGAGCTGATGCTGGAGCTGTTCGGCCCCGACCGCGAGCGGTATCGCCAGCCCGAAGCACGCGCATGAAAAGGCCGCCCCGGGTTCTCCGGCGCGGCCCTGATCCGTGTCCGTGGCGCGAGGTCAGGCGCGCTCGGAATATTCCATGGTTTCGGTATTCACCACGATCATCTCGTCCTGGGCGATGAAGGGCGGCACCATGACCTTGACGCCGTTGTCCAGTACCGCAGGCTTGAACGAGTTCGCCGCGGTCTGGCCTTTGACGACCGGTTCGGTCTCAACCACCTTGCAGGTGACCTTCTGCGGCAACGTCGCGTTCAACGCCTCATTCTCGTAGAACTCTACCACGATGGTCATGCCATCCTGCAGAAACGGACGGCGCTCGCCCAGCAGATCGGCAGGCAGTTCGATCTGCTCATAGGTCTCGGTGTCCATGAACACCAGCATGCCGTCGGTTTCATACAGGAATTGCTGGTCCTTCTGTTCCAGCCGAACGCGTTCAACCTTGTCCGCCGAGCGGAACCGTTCGTTCAGCTTTGTGCCGTTGCGCAAGTTGCGCAGTTCAACCTGCGCAAAGGCGCCGCCCTTGCCGGGTTTGACATGCTCGACCTTGACAGCAGCCCACAGGCCACCGTTATGTTCAAGCACGTTGCCCGGGCGAATTTCGTTCCCATTGATCTTGGGCATCACATAAATCCTTCACACATGGTTGATGCGTCAGTTGCGGTCCCTATATCTGGCGGGACTGATCCATGCAAGACAACGAAACCTAGTGCTGCACCCGCAGAGAGCTATGCAAATGACGCAACGCAACCATGCAATAAAAGTGTATCCGAATCGCACTAAATAGGTCATAAGCACCGCTACGCCGAAAATTACAAGAGCAAGAACAAGGAAGACGAGATGAGAGATTTCGTTGACGGCACCGCCTTTAACAATGAACAAGGCAACCGTGCCCGCAAACTCTTCGC
This sequence comes from Ruegeria lacuscaerulensis ITI-1157, assembly GCA_000161775.1. Classification (GTDB taxonomy): domain Bacteria; phylum Pseudomonadota; class Alphaproteobacteria; order Rhodobacterales; family Rhodobacteraceae; genus Ruegeria; species Ruegeria lacuscaerulensis. The sequence continues at coordinate 2,156,483 of GG704596.1, read as the reverse complement.
GGCTGTTGTATTGGCTGCTCTGGACGATGCCATTGCCGACGACAAGAAATACGGCAACGGCCCGGAACAGATTGCCCGCTGGGCTCGCTCGCGCGATGGGCGCGAGGTGCTGACCTGTGCCGGCATCGACCCGAACGAACGCGTCGTGAAAGGCCTGATGGAATTCGTAGGCCGCGGCGTGCGGACCTCGGTGGCCCTGTCGCGCGAAGAAAGCGAGCGTCGCAACGCTGCGCAGCAGGCCGAAGCCGCCTGAGGCTTTGCCGTTTTATCAAAAAGGCGCGCCCGCGACTGCGGCGCGCTTTTTTGTTGCCCTGACAACAAATGTCGGATTCCGCGCGCCATCCGCCCGTTCCGCACTTTCCCTGGTCGCGCAAATCGGCTCATCTGCCACCAACCGCAGGAGGCATGAATGGTTCGCGCGATCATGATTCAAGGCACCGGCAGCAATGTCGGCAAGTCGGTACTGGTGGCAGGGCTGGCCCGGGCCTATGCCCGGCGCGGGTTGCGGGTGGCCCCGTTCAAGCCCCAAAACATGTCGAACAACGCGGCCGTCACCGAAGATGGCGGCGAAATCGGCCGCGCCCAGGCGCTTCAGGCCCGAGCCGCGGGCCGCGCGCCACATACCGACATGAACCCGATCCTGCTGAAACCCGAGACCGACACCGGCGCGCAGGTGATCGTGCAAGGCCAGCGGGCCGGAACCATGCGGGCCAAGGACTACCGCAAGGACAAGTCGCGCTTGCTGGGCGCAGCACTGGAAAGCTTTGACAGGCTGTGCGCCGACGCCGATCTGGTCCTGGTCGAAGGCGCGGGCAGCCCGGCCGAGACCAATCTGCGCAGCGGAGATATCGCCAATATGGGCTTTGCCTGTGCCGCCGGGGTTCCGGTGGTGTTGGTCGGCGATATCCACCGAGGCGGCGTGATCGCGCAAATCGTGGGTACGCAGGCGGTTCTGGATGCGGGCGACCAGGCCATGATCCGGGGCTTTGCGGTCAATCGCTTCAAGGGAGACGTCAGCCTGTTCGATGATGGCCGCGATGACATCGCGGCGCGCACTGGGTGGCCCTGCCTGGGCGTGGTGCCCTGGTTCGACGACGCCTGGAAACTGCCTGCCGAGGACATGATGGACATCCGTTCAGCCCCGGGCGGAGCCGTGAAGGTAGCGGTGCCACAGCTTGAGCGGATGGCGAATTTCGACGATCTTGATCCCCTGTCGGCCGAACCCGGCGTCACGGTCGAAATCGTTCCCGCCGGGCGCGCCCTACCCGGCGACGCTGATCTGGTGCTGCTGCCGGGCAGCAAGTCCACCATCGGCGATCTCTCTTTCTTTCGCCGCCAGGGATGGGATGTCGACCTGTACGCCCATGTGCGCCGGGGCGGCCATGTTCTGGGCCTGTGCGGCGGGTACCAGATGCTGGGCAAGACCATCTCGGACCCTGACGGCGTCGACGGGCGGCCAGGTACGGTCGAAGGCCTGGGCCTGCTGGATGTCGAAACGACCATGGCCGGGGACAAGCAGGTCCGGCTGCGCACGGCCAAGGCTCTTCCCGGCGGGGAGCCCGTCAGCGGTTATGAAATCCACATGGGGCGCACCGACGGCCCCGATTGCGCGCGAGCCTGGCTGGCGGTCGATGGCCGCCCCGAAGGCGCAGCCAACACCAGCGGCCGGGTTCGCGGCAGCTATCTGCACGGTATCTTTTCCTCTGACGCCTTCCGAGCCAGCTACCTGGCGCAGTTTGGAATCAAATCAGGCCTGACCTATGAAGTCAGCGTCGAGGCAACGCTCGACGCGCTGGCTGACCATCTTGAACGACACATGAATCTGGATCTGCTGCTTTCGCTGGCGGACCGGCCGCGTCGCGCCTGAGGATCAGGTCAGGTCCTGCGCGGCCAGTGCGCGGTTGATCTCGCGTCGGACCAGTTTGCGGATGTTGCGAGTAATGCGTTCGCCCAAAGCGCCCTGCAGCTCTTCTCGGACGATTTCCGCCACGAGGTCGCGCAACGCCTCCTCATCCATCGTCGCAATTGCCGTATCAGCTTCGGCGCGTGCGTCAGTGCCCTGCTCTGCCGGGATGTGCCCGTGAACCAGGGTGACCGGACCGGTGGCGGATTCCCGCTCGGGCGCCGGAGTGCCGGACGAGTTCTGGAGCGGCTCCTTGCGTTCGGGCGGCACGAATCCCGACTCGGAATCCCAATTCATCCGGCGCGTATGAGTCCCCGAGTAGGCATCTGCGCTGTTTCCGTCCGGCTCCCACTGGTCTTCGGTCCGAGCAATCGCGGCTTCCAAGGCCTCGATCTTGGCGCTCAGACTGCCAGCCAAATCCTTTGACCGGGCAGTCTCGTCCTTTTCTTCGGCGGCAGCGGGTGCATCAGGAAACACGCGGTCCGCGGGTGTCAGGAGCATCGGCTCCACCTTTTTGTTTGCCGGCGCACCGTGGGAAATTTCCTCTTCTTTCATAACGAAAGCATCAACCGCAAAGTCGAGCGCCAAGACCTTCAAGCCATCGAATTCTGACTGACTTGCCGTCTCTTTCACCCTCAGGGACTCGGAAAGAACAAGACGCGCAGGCTTTGGCGAAACAGCCGCGCTGTTCGCATTCGGCAGTTTGCGCCCCTCTTCGTCGACAAGACGCTTGATCGAAGACAGGACATCCTCGACCTCTGCTTTGACACTGCTATCGGACATTGCTCTCTACCGCTCTAATTTTTTTTCGAGTGTAGCCAAACAATGCGGGTCGAACAACAGATGTTGTCGCCGATCACTCGCGCCGCAGCGCCTTGAGCACCCGATCCAGATCTCGGCTCTGCTTGCTGACCTGCGCCGGAGCCTTCTTGACCAGATTGTAGTAGAGCGTCGGATCATAGATCTGAACCGCAAGCCCCAGTCGCTCGGCCGTCAGCAATCCCTGTGCCTGCAGCAACTGATAGGCCGCCAGCGACCGTTCCGTGCGCGAGGCGATTTCGGCCAGCTGCGCATCCAACAGATCCTGCTGAGCGGTCAGGACATCCAGCGTGGTGCGGGCCCCCAGAGTGGCTTCTTCACGGATCCCGTCAAACGCGACCTGTGATGCCCGAACCCGTTCCGTCGACGCACGCAAGCTGGCACTGGCCGTTTCAAAGCGAACATAGGCATCGGTTACGCCCTGCGTGACGTCTTTCTGCACATTGAGCAGGTTGGCCCGCGACGCGTCACGTTGCGCCATGGCGCGTCGAATGTTGGCCGCGAGGCGCCCGCCAGCGTAGATGGGTTGGGTGAAGGTCAACGAAATTGACGCATCGTTGACGTAATCGTCGTCGTCATAGCTTTCGGTGATTCCGGCATCCGCATTCAGGTTGACCGTTGGGCCCAGATCGGCACGCCTTTGCTGAACAGTCAGGTCCAGCGCGCGCACCTGATGCTGCGCCGACAGGATTGCCGGGTGGTTGCGTTGCGCCAGGCTGATCGCGTCACTCAGCGAGTTCGGCAGGTTGGGAAGACTTGGCTGGCCGGCGGTCCGGCCGGGCAGCTTGCCAACCGCATTCAAGTATTCTGCCTGGGCCGTGCGGAGATCGCCCCGCGCATCTTCAAGATCTGCACGGGCACTGGCAAGTTGCGACTCGGACAGGGCAACGTCGGTGCGCGTGACCTCGCCCACCTCGAAACGGTCCTGGGTCGCACGCAGTTCTTCGGCCGACAGGTTGACGTTGTTCTCACGAATCTGGACCGTGCGCTCCTGCAACAGAACCCGCAGATACGCGGTAGCGGCCCGGAACAGAACCTGTTGCTCCAAATCAATCAGAGCCTGCCGGGTTGCCAACACCGTTTCCTGCGCGGATTGCTTGCCAAGGATGGACGCGCCGCCGTCGTACAAAAGCTGGCTCAGCGTCAGGCCGGAGAAGAAGCGCGATGGCTCGGTTGTCGTCACCAAGGTGTCGTCGCGTGCTTTGGTGTAGTCCTGACTGATCCGGACCGACCAATTGATGATTGGTCGTAAAGCTGACAGGGCAATCGCGACATCTTCGTCCGCCGCGCGCAGCAAAGCGCGGTTCTGTTCCAGCAGCCCACTCGTGTTGTACGCACCGATGAAGGCATCGGTAAGATTGTCAGCCGCCGCTGGTCGCCCTGAAATCGCGCACAGGGCGATGCCAGCAGTCAGCGCCAAGGTCCTGACCAGCTTTCCTCGAGCCGTTCCACGCATACCGAGTATCCTCTCAAATCAAAATAACGCAGGCTTCAGAGCACTTTGCGCCCGATATTTCAACTAATCAAGACTCGGCCGAAAACAGATCGCGAACTATAGCGAAAATGCACACTCGGCTGCGAAACCGGGCAAAACCGGGGCCGATGCGTTGAACGCATGGCGCCAAGACACTTTGCCCCCCGTCTTGCGGCCGATCTTCACGGTGCCAAGATTTCCTTCGACGAACAAGCACGCGATGCGACCATGTTCCTTGAGTTGTTCAATCAACTCGTCAGGAACGCATTCGACGCCGCCCTGAATCATGATCACGTCGTAAGGGCCATGTTCGGCAGCGCCTTGATGCAGCGGCCCGACATGAATGATGGCGTTGTCGATTTCCGCTTCTGCAAGGTTCGACTGCGCCTCCGCGGCCAGGGCTTCGTCCTCTTCCACCCCGACCACGAATTGCGCCATGCGCGCGGCGACGGCGGTCGAGTATCCATAGGCGGGTCCGATGTCCAACACCATTTCGTCGTTGGAAATGTTCAGCGCATCCAGCATCTTGGCGAGGGTGCGCGGTTCAAGCAGGCACCGACCACCGCCCAGATCGATGAGATCACCGACATAGGCGACTTCGCGGAAGGTGTCGGGCACGAAGTTTTCCCGAGATATCTTCAGCATTGCATCGATGATCGGAAACTTGGTGACATCCGAAGGCCGAATCTGGGTATCGACCATTGTGTGGCGTCGGGCTGCGAAATCCGTCATGTGACCGCTCATTCATTTCCGTTGGCTGATCGGCTTTTGCCACATCGCGCCCGGCCCGGCAACGTCCCAGGCCGGGAAAATTCGTGCCGCGACAAAAGTGGGCAGCCGTTCAAAACAAGTGCCGCGCCTTGGCGCGGGAAATTTGCACCCACCCCTCTGGACGCTGCCGAGGAAAGGTGTTAAAACCTGCTTCGCACCACGACAAGTGATTGAATTTACTTGAAAAGGCGAGTTGGCGGAGTGGTGACGCAGCGGATTGCAAATCCGTGTACACCGGTTCGATTCCGGTACTCGCCTCCAACAAAATCAATGCGTTAGATGAGGCCGCCTCCGAAGGGTATCACTTAGGCTACAAGGTTCGGATTTTGCTCCCGTTCTGTTCACCGGCGCTTTTCCCAAGCCTGTCGCGCACGCATGACCTGCTTTGCTTCCTGTGCGCTCTTTCTGATCATGGCCAGGGTCGTTTGGCCTGAATGGGAAGCGATCTCTTCGTCGGAACGCCCTGCGCAACCTCAGGCTTTTGGACCGCGAGCACGCTCCACCGGACTTGCATCAAGAGATCGGCGCTGGTGCGGGATCCGGCCTCAAGCCGAGATGGATACCGCCGGGTCGCCCACCAGATGTTGTCCTGCCGCCTGGGCAATCCCCTTGGGTCTTTGTGCATTGATCCTGTTCGCGGGCCCGCCGCAGATTGCCGGTCGGTATCAAAATCGCTCGTAGCAGACCAACTGCACAGGGCCAGCCGACTCGGACCGATGCCGCTGTGGCTGCACGAACTCGACCGGTTTGACACTGCTGCACTGGAGATCGCCAAGGCTGGAGGCCGCGCTGGAAACCGCTCCGCAATGCCGATGCGCTGCCCTCCGTTTGTTCAACGTCGAAAGCCCGACACCCTCATCAGAAACAACCTGCCTTCATGTAAGCCCGCCGGTCAGCGTGGATCACGCCGCATCTGACCGAAACTCGCCCATCCTTGTTGTTCCAATGCGACATCTCATTTGCTGCACCAAGTGCGATCAAACGAGCCAGAGCACGACGCAACACGCGACCGAACCCAAAGTCAGACATCCGACCACCAATCGCAAATGAAACTTTGAGGCCGGTTGGGCACTGTGCGCGTCCAGGCGCGCGTATACGCGGCGGGCATTCGCCCATGCGCCCCAATAGATCAAAAGCGAAATCAGCACGAAAAGCGTGGCGGCCGCCTTTGCAAGCCACTCGGGTTCAACTGCCGAGAACACGGCCTTCAGGCCCAGAGCAATGGCGACGCACGCCATTCCCGTTCTCAACCATCCCGCAAGTGTTCGCTCATTCGCCAGAATGGTGCGGTCTTCGGCCCAGTCGGTCCGTTCCTCGGCGAGGTCTTGGCTTTTGGAATGGTTTTCGGACTCTTCCACCATGCAGGACTTACCGTCAGATCAAAAGATTCAGGCATTGCGCCAGGCAGCGCCATGCCTGCAACGACATTAAAACATTAAACAAGTGCGCGCCGTTTCCCAAACACCAAACGGCGCGCAATCCATTCATCAGCTCGATTTGGCAATCGCGCGCAGCATCCAAGCGGCTTGTTCGTGGAACGCCGAGCGTTCGGTCGCCAGGTCCTCGGTCACCACGTCTTTGCGGCTGCCTGCAAGTTCGGTCAGCGCGTGAAGACGATGTGCAACCCGTTCGTGGTCCGAGGCGAGATCTTCGACCATGTCCGCCGCAGACAGGTCGCCTTCGCGGTCCTTGATTGCCGAGAAATCCAGGATGTCCGACATCCGCGACGGCGCAAGATGACCAAGCGCCCGGATGCGTTCCGCGATCTCATCGGTGGCGGCGAACATGTTTTCGTACTGTTCTTCCGTCAGCTTGTGAATCGAATAGAACAGCGGGCCTTCCACGTTCCAGTGATACGCGTGTGTCTTGAAGGTCAGCCGGTAGGTGTCGGCCAGAACATCAGCCAGCCCCTTGGCCAAGGGTGCGGTATCGCGCACGCCGGTGGACACGGGGGTTTCGTTTGGGACAACGTTCAATGCGTCGGTCATGACAACTCCTTTTTTTCTACTGGGGAAGAAACGTGCAAAGCCGGATTTGGTTCCACTTTCGGCGGAAAAATCAGGTGACAGAGGGCATACCGCCATCCGCGGAATAGTCGACCGACACCCGCAGCAGGGTCGGAACGGCGACATCGGCCGCCGCCAGCAGCGCAGGCGCAAGTCTGCCGTGGCTTTGGATGTCGTGGTAGACCCAGCCAAAGGATCGGGCCAACGACTCCCAATCGGGATTGCCGAAGGAAAACGCGCGCGAACCGGGCTGTTTCTCGTCGATCAGGCCATAGCCGCCGTCTTCCCAAATCAGGACGGTAACGGGCGCGCACAATCGGGCCGCCGTTTCCATTTCCTGGACGTTCATCAGGAAATCCCCGTCACCGCAAACGGCGATCACGCGCCCTTCGTCCAACAGACGGGCAGCCTCGATAGCTCCGGGCAGCGCGAGGCCCATCCCGGCCAGGCCATTCGGAATGATGATTTGCCCAGCGCGGCGGGCCTGCACGTTGCGGGCGACCCAAAGCTTGTGCAGCCCCACGCCCGACAACAGAATGTCGCTTTCGCGAAGCGTTTCAGAAATCGCCCGACAGATGTCCGACGGCGCGATGCTTGCCGCATCCATAGCCGTGGACTCGCCGGCCAGCGAAGCATCAATCCTGCGCTGCAGGTCCTTGAACCAGCGCTGTGCCGGGCGTTTGGCCGTGGCCTTGGTCAAGACATCGATGCAATGCGTAAGACCCCCGGTCAGCGCCGCCTTCACCGGCCAGTCCACATCAACGGTCGAGGCCACGTCCGATATTTCAAGAACCGGCGTCTTGCCCCCCACGGAAACGTTCGACACAGGGTATTCGACGGGATCGAACCCGATGGCGATGATCAGATCGCTCAGGTCAAAGGCTTCGGAAGCCAATTCCCTCTCAGGCTGTCCCACCGAATGCAGAGAAAGCGGGTGCCCCGGTGACAGAACGCCTTTGGCCATGAAGGTTGTGACAACCGGGGCCGAAAGGCTTTCCGCCAGCGCCCGAACACGGTCCGCAACGCCGGCCCGGATAATCCCGTGGCCTGCCACGATCAACGGCCTCTTTGCGTTGGCCAGCAGGCGCGCGGATCGAATGACCGCATCGGCCGCCGGCCGCACCTCGGCTGGCGGCGGAGCCACGAAAGGTTCCGCATGGGTCGGCATCTCGGCCAGATCCTCGGGCAGAGAAAGATGCACGGCGCCGGGTTTGTTGATCTTGCTCAACCGCACGGCTTCAGCAACGACCTGAGGGATCTCGTCCGCCACCATGAGAGTGCGGCTCAGCTTGGTCACCGGCGCGAAGAGTGCTTCGAGGTCGATGATCTGATGGCTTTCGCGACCCAGCCTGGACCGCGCGCCCTGCCCGGTTATGGCGATCAGCGGCACATGATCCAGCATCGCGTCGGCCACCCCGGTGACAAGATTGGTGGCCCCTGGCCCAAGCGTCGACAGACATATCGCCGGATTCCCCGTCAAACGACCGTGCACCGATGCCATGAACGCCGCCGACTGCTCGTGCCGACACAGGACGAACCTGATCCCGGATTTGTCGATCGCGGCGATCAGGTCGGTGGTTTCCTCGCCCGGAACGCCGAAGGCGCAGGTCACGCCATTGGCCTCCAGACAGCCAACCAGCAATTCGGCGGCGGTTTGGGTATCTGTGACATCTTTCATAGGGTCTTGCACCTCGTGGGAACTGTTGCAGAGAGCATGGCGCGCGGCCTTACCCTCGGATCAGCCGCATGATCAGCGAACCGATGAACAGGGCCAGAAAGATCACGAACAGAATCTGCGCGATGCCAGCAGAGGCCGACGCAATGCCGCCAAAGCCGAAAATACCCGCAACGATGGCCAGAACAAAAAAGATAAGCGCCCAGGACAACATGAGATTTCCTTTCATCTAAGTGGCTACTGCCGGATCAACGCATGTCACCCCCGATGGGTTCCGAGTCTTTTCGGTGGAACCTTTGGCACCCACCGGCGTTGGATTGATGAAAGGAGACCTGACATGACACAGAAAACTGCGAAGAAGGTATCTGAAGAAACATCCCAGGCAGAGATGGCGGCCAAGATCGACGAACTCGCCAAAGAGGCCCGGTCAGCGCTTGAGGACGGAGTGGTAGCGACCCAGGACAGCTTGAAGACGGCACGCGACGCAGCGCAGAAGCAATTGGCGCAAACTTCGGAGAAGGGCGTCGCCTTCGTCCGTGAAAATCCGGGTTTGGCGTTGGCCGGAGCGCTGGGGGTGGGCGTCTTGCTGGGTCTTGCCTTGCGCAAGACCGACCGCGGCTAGCCGCTTCGGCAAATCGCGATTGACATGGGTATCGAGTACGTATTGCCGGCCATCCTGGGCTTGGTTCTGGCCGCTCTGCTCATCTGGTTCTTCATTCGGAATCGCTGACCGCGCCGTTCGTTATCGCCCAGCAATCGACTGGCCATCCGAGAGGCCCGAAGCGCGTCATACGCGCTTCGGGTCTTTTATTTCGGGTTTGATCTGGGCGTAGGCCAGCATCGTGAATACGGCAGTGCCTCCGATGATGTTGCCGGCCAGCACGGGCAGGAAAAAGCCGAACAGAGCCTGGCCCACAAGCAGTTTCCCCTGCAGCATCAGAACCGCCATTTCCACCGAACCGGCGACGACATGAGTGAAATCGCCAGCCGCAATCAACCACGTGAAAATCACGATCACCAGCACCTCGTTGTTTTGCGTCGAGGGCAGCATCCAGACGATCGCTGCAATCAGAATGCCCGCTGGTATCCCGCGCAGGAAGCCAACCCATGCGCCCATGCCCGTGGCATGGTGGCTGAGGTCGTTTATGACCGAGACGAGATCGTTCGACAGCACCGGCGTATGAACCAGAAAGGCCGATATCGCAAAAGCCCCCAACACATTTGCCCCCAGAACGATCGCCCACAACCGAGCGGTTTTGGTGAAGCACGCAACGGACGGATTGATCATCGCTGGCACGACGGTCGTGATCGTGTTTTCCGTGAAAAGCTGCATTCGCCCCAGGATCACCAGCACAAAGCCCAGTGAATAGCCCAAATTCTCAATCAGGAACCGTCCGCCGGTTTCAGGAAGATTCGCCCGCAGGATCGCCTCTCCCAAGACCGAGAAGCTGATCAGTATTCCCGCAGCGATGCCCGACCAGAACAACGCTTTGGTCGAGCGGTCCAGCTCCTCTTCGCCATTCTGGCGGATGGTCTCGAATATCAGGCGTGGAGACAGCCCGGTTGCTTCCTCCACTGCTTCGCGCTCGCTCTCTTTTTCGACAAGATCTTTTCGTGGCGCTTCGTTTGTATCGGACATTTCGACCCCTCATATCGATCCTGACACCCAACGCCTCATCTCGCGTATTTGTTCCGGCTGGCGCAGGTTCGCCACGTTGAGCCCAAAATGAGGAGCACGCAAATGCCTTTTTCGGGGAACTTTTTTGCGGCACCCGCGTTTAGCCCTTGTAGGAACAACGAGACGCAATTCGAAAGGAACTTTGGCATGGTGGAAGTATATGGCATTGGCGGTTTGATCGTTCTGATATTGTCGATCTGGGCCATCATCTCGATCATCGGCTCATCCGCGACGACCGGGGCAAAGATTTTGTGGGTTCTTTTTGTGCTGCTGCTTCCGATCGTCGGATTCATCTGTTGGCTGATCTTCGGCCCGAAGGCCGCGCGCAGCGCGATCTGACAGACTCCGGGAATTTCAGCACTTGAAAACAGCGCGGCTTCGGTCGCGCTTTTTTTGCATCGATATCGCTTTGCCGGATCGTGCCTTTGACCGATCACCCTGGTTCGGAATTCGTCGCCATGATCCTGCCCTTGAAGTCAATCGCCGCAATCGTCCGGGCAAGATCCGCCCCCGTGAAAGGCCGTGTCAGAGCGGCACATTCCAATGCCTCCTGCACTTCGGCGGACGCGTCCAGCAGCAACAGCGCACTGCCGCGGTCGGCCAGCAGGCGCGCAACGGCGTCAAATCCCGTCTCGCTTCTGCGATAGCTCAGAACACTCAGCGCCGGCGCAAAGCTTGGGGCCTGCCATAAATGCTCGCCAGCGGAGATTCCGCGGATATGCACAATGCGATCGGCCGGCACCCCTGTGATGGCATCACTGATGTCCGCCGCTTCGATAAAGTTCTCCGTAACAATCAAAACATCTGCTAGATTGTGTGAATTGGCTTCCATCAAGACCATCCTGAAATCGGTTCGATGCAACCGTAGTGCAATCCTGAAGCGTCGCAATAAACTATGACACAGCAACGAAAAAATACTCTGGTCGCATGCGCGGACTGCCCGCTGAGGCGGATGGATGTCTTCATGCCGTTTTCGGATGACGATTTGCGGTTCATGCAGGGGTTCAAAACCGGTGAGATGCAGGCCGAACCGGGAACGCAACTGTTCATCGAGGGTTCAAAATCCGCCCATCTGTTTACGGTTCTGGACGGGATGGGCGTGCGCTACAAAACCCTCGAAAACGGGCGCAGACAGGTCATCGGTTTCGTTTTGCCCGGCGATCTGGTCGGGCTGCAGGCAGGGGTCATGGGCGAGATGCGCCACTCCGTCGAAGCGACCACCCCGATGCGCCTGTGCGTCTTCAATCGCTCGCGGCTGTTCGAGTTGTATCAGAATCAGCCCGATCGCGCCTTTGACCTGACATTTCTGGCCGCGGTCGAAGAGCATTTCCTGGGCGACGCCCTGACAACGGTTGGCCAGCGCGGCGCCATCGAGAAGATCGCGTGGAGCCTTCACCGATTCCACACCCGATCGCGCGCGGTCGGTTTGGCGAAGGGCCTGCGCTGCCCGCTGCCCTATCGGCAACAGGATCTGGCTGATGCGCTGGGGTTGTCGCTGGTTCACACGAACAAGACGCTGCGCCGGTTGAAAGATCTCGGCCTGGCCGAGTGGTCCGATGGCGTGCTGCAGATTTACGATCTGGAAAGCCTGGCTGAGCTTGGCTTGGTCGAAATGACCGAAGCTGATCGCAGACCATTGATCTGATCGTGGAGGCGGATGGACACACAAACTGAAAACCGCCGACCGAAGAATCGGCCGACGGCTTGATCACATGCATTGCGATTGAGGGAGCGGTTTACGAATCCTCGTGGGCCGGCAAGCCTTCCAGAACCTCCTTGTCGGCGTGGACAAAGGCGTAGATCGTGTCGCCGTCGCCTTCACGCATCAGCGACACGCGAGAGAAATCGACCAGAACGTCTTTTTCACCCAAGCCGAGGAACCCGCCGACGCCGATCACGACCCCATCGACCGATCCATCCGTGCCGACCATGACCTCTTCGATCTCGCCGATCCACTCCTGCGAGACATTGTAGACGCGCATGCCGGTCAGATCTTCGGCCGATATTGAATCATGGACAACGGGGACATAGCCTTCGACGTCGATGGTGGTGGGATCAACTGCGTCGGCCACATCTCCAGCTTTTTCGCTGATGTACTCACCGGTTGCTTCGACTGCCTGGTCAACGTCATTCACCGTGTTCTCAGCGGCGTTCTCGATTTCCTGTGCAGTATTCGACAGCGCATCACCGGCGGCCTCGGCTGCCTGGCCCAGGTTCTCGCCGACTTCCTCGACATTCGAGCTCTCTGCATAGGCCGATGCCGACATCACCAGAACGATCGAAGTTGTGGTCAGAAAACGTTTCATAGCTCACTCCTTGGTCTGTTCTGACCGCATTTCCCGCGGTCTCGTTGAACAAACGAATGGCAGCGCGACTTGTTCCCGAAAGATGCGAAAATATTTGTTTTCAAAAGGAAAAACCGCGCAGATGCGCGGCTTCGAAAGCTATGCCATTTCCTCAGACCGGGCGCAGCGGATCAGAGGATCTGGACAGCACCACATAATGTTCGCCATCGGGAATATTGCGCAACTCGGCGAAGGGAATACTCAGGGTATCAGAGCCCCTGTCGATCAACAGAAATCGCAGGGCCTTGCTGGTTGGATCGATCTCGACATCAAGCAGGGTACCCAATTCTCCGGTCGCATCGAACGCAGGATTGCCCTGCAATTCGGTGAACCAGCGGCAATCGCGCTCTGAGGGAATGGGTTTGGGGCGATCATGCAGGGCGTCATTCAGGACGGCCCCCATCACGACCGGAGCGATCGCATTTCCGAACGGCCCCACGACCAAAGGCGGGAGGCCCTCGATGCCCACCGGCAGGTGGGATTCTTCTGTCTTTCGGTGGCGAAGCTGTTCGATCTGCTCTTGCGAGTACGCGCATGTCACCTGACCGACACCAAGCTCGAGCGTGTCGGCGCTGAACACCACAGGGTCATAGCCTCCGGTGACGCTCATGTTGACCAACACGAAGTCCAGATGGGCCTGCCCGGCACGGACGGCGACGTCGGCAACCCGGCCGATTGGGTCTTCCGTTCCGGTCGGGACGACGGGGGTGGTGATGATGTCAGACAGTTTCATGGTCTTGTCGATCACCCGAGGAAATTGATCTCTGAAGTTTGCAGGGCGCCGCCAGATAAGACGGCGCCCACCCTGTGCTGCAGGCGCATGGGTGCGCTACATATCCTTCATCAGACGGTCCACGGCCTTCCGAACGTCTTCTTTCGAGTCACCATATTTCTTCTGAATGATGCCTTCCAATTGCTCACGGTCACCGCGAGCCTGTTCGAGTTCATCGTCGGTCAGCTCGCCGAATTTTTCGGTCAATTTGCCTTTGAATTCGGTCCAACGCCCGAGGATCTGGTCCCAGTTCATCATTCTCTCCTTTCGATTGCTTCGTCTCTGCATCGACAACGCACAGCTCGCGAAATGGTTCCGCAAGCGCGCGATTTTTCCGCTTTGGCTGGGGTTTCAATGTCGTTTGAACACGCTCTGACGGGCGGCGGCGGCGGTGCCTGGGGCTTTTCCGGGGAACAATTTCGCCAGCCATGCGTTGACTGCCCGAGACCTCAACACAGGAGATCGAACCATGCCACGTCAAACCGAAACCACTGCGAAAGCAAAGGCCCATACCCAGGATCTGTCCGGCAAGGTCAAGGACACCGTGGCCGCCGAGGCGTCGGCCCGCGCAAAGGAATTGCAGGACAGCGCAGCGCAAGAGATTGAAAGCATAGCACATACGGCCGATGCTGCTGCGGATGCGTTTCAGGACCAGTCTGTACAGCATCAAGTCCTGTCGAAGATCGCCGACAACATGGAAGCCATGGCCGGGCAGGTCCGCGCGGCCGACCTGGCCAGCATGAGCCGCAAGGTCTCCGACTTCGCCCGCGAAAACCCGCTTCTGTTTGTCGGATCGGCGGCTTTGGCCGGGTTCGCCGCCGCGCGTTTCCTGGGCGCGCGCAACACTGGAAGGGCCCGCTCTGCGACGTTTGGTGCCGACCCGTGGGACATTGATCCTTCGCCGCGGCATGGAACCTCGGTCGATACGTCGGATCACACCACCGTCCTGGCGCGCATGAATGGTGGCCGCAATGCGTGACGCGAACGATCTTCGCATGGCCCCCGGTCTTTTGGCGGGCGCGCTCAAGCACTTGTCGCGCTTGCTTCAGGCTGAAGTGAGGCTCGCCAAGGCCGAACTGTCACGAAACCTGACGCGTGCAGGAATGGGCCTTGCCTGCATTGGTGTGGCCTTGATCCTGCTCATGATCGCGCTGAACCTCATGGCGACGGCCTTGGTCGCGCATATCGCTGCCAATGGCGTTTCGGTGGGGATGGCCTCGCTGTTGGTCGGTCTGGGCCTTACCCTTGTCGCGGCCTGTTTTGCGATTGTCGGCCGGTCCCGCCTGACCACGACCGCGCTGACGCCCGAGAAAACCATGCAAAACCTGCAACGCGACATCGAAGCGATGAAGGAGGCAACCCATGTCTGACCTGACACCCCTTGAAACCGAAATCGCATACGAACGCAGTGCCCTTGCACGGTCGCTCGACGCCCTGTCCGACACGATCGCACCGCAAAGGCTGGCGAACGAAGCCAAGACGACGCTCGAAGCCTACGGTGGCGAGATCGGTGCGCATATCTGGTCTGCGGCCAGGAAGAACCCGGCTGCGTTTGCCCTGCTTGGCGCAGGCGCGGCCCTGCTGTTGGCGGGGCCGGGAACAGGCGCCAAGCGTACCCATCCCGAGACTCAGGCGGTGCCCCCGCAAGACGCGTTTGACGGATTCGATCGACGCGTAGCCGCCGCAGACAGCCGCATGAAACAGAAGATGACCGGAATGATCGAACAGAACCAATCCGCCAGTGCGCTTTCCGCCGCTTTGGACCGTGGTCTGGACAAACTTCCCCCCAAAGCCCGTGCCCGCGTGATCGAGGCACGCAAGGCTGCAATCGGTGCACAGCATGCGGTCGAGAAACGGGCGCGGAAAGTTGCGAAGGCCTCGCAAACCTTCGTCCATGACCAGCCGCTGGCGGCCGGAGCACTGGCGCTGGGCGTAGGCATGCTGGCCGGCGCGCTGCTGCCCAACACACGCAAGGAGGACGAGCTGCTGGGCCATCGCCGGGACCAACTGATGCGCCACGCGCAGAATGTTCTCAACGAAGAGTTGGACAAGCTGCATGCGGCGGCCAGCGCAAAGCTGGATAATGCGGCCTCTCAGGCCTCTGACGCCCTGCGCAATCAGTGATCTGCAGTCATGGCGTCTGCTCTCAGCTCTCCTTCGGCCCTGCGCGCAATGGTGGCGATCCTCACTGGGCTCGCCCTCATTGCAGCCCTTTACCTGGCCCGGGCCATCGTCGCACCCATCACATTGGCACTGGTGCTGGGAGTCGTGGTGGCCCCTCTCGCCGACAAGCTCGAACGGGCGGGCTGCCCACGGGTAGTATCCGCCTCGGCGCTGCTGTTCGTCACCAGCACGGTCATCGTCACGGCTTTCCTGCTGTTGGAGCCATTGATTTCCGCGCTGGTCGAACAGCTCCCCGCCATCAAGCGCGAACTCCGCGCGTGGGTCGCTGCGATGTCAGAGTTCATCCGAGGGATCGAAACCCTCGGCCGCGAAATCGAGGAAACCGTCGGCGCAGATGGGGCTGCGGAAACGGAATCCGCCCTTCCCTCGGTCATGGATGCATTGTGGCTGGCACCGAACTTTGGTTCAAAGATTCTGATCTTAATCGGCACATTGTTTTTTTTCGTTTTGACACGACCCGACCTCTATGCGGCTGCCGGACCGTTGCAAGAGCGGCTGTACCAGGCTGATCGCGCGGTCTATCGCTATTTCGCCGCCGTGACGTTGGTCAATGTCGGCCTTGGCGCTGTGACGGCCACCGCCTTGGGACTGATCGGCATCAACGACGCGGTGATCTGGGGCCTGGCTGCGGGCCTCCTGAACTTCGTGCTGTATCTGGGGCCCCTAATGATCCTGACCGGCCTTCTGATCGCCGGTTTGACT
The DNA here is from genome assembly GCA_000161775.1 of Ruegeria lacuscaerulensis ITI-1157. Classification (GTDB taxonomy): domain Bacteria; phylum Pseudomonadota; class Alphaproteobacteria; order Rhodobacterales; family Rhodobacteraceae; genus Ruegeria; species Ruegeria lacuscaerulensis. The sequence continues at coordinate 2,140,154 of GG704596.1, read as the reverse complement.
CAGTTTGGCGGTGCAGCAGCCCTGTTGCCTCCGCTGGTTTTCCTTGCGATCAATCTGTCCGAGGCGCAATTCGTGACACCGGCCTTTGTCGGCCAGCGTCTGCAGATGAACCCGCTGGTCGTATTCATCGCCATCATCTTCGGGCTGTGGCTCTGGGGGCCGGTCGGTGCCATCGTCGCGCTTCCGATCCTGCTGTGGTTCGGCGTGTTGATGAACCCCGAGGTTATGAGCCCGATCGAAAACACCTAGACGATGTTTTCAGTGACCCCCGGCAACGGTTGCCGCATATCGCGCGCGGCGTCTGCATCATGCGGAACCAGAAACCCGCTGCGCGCTTCGGGGCGACGTAGGCCGTTGGCCTGAACCTCGCGACGCCACCACGCGAACATCTGGTCCGGGTCAATATTTTTGCCCGTTTCGTTCGAGAACCACCAATGGTCCACCAGGGCCTGGCGCAAAACCGCCACCCGCTTCCGGTCGGTGACCCGCAGGGCGACCTCGGTATCCCAGCGCAGCGACCGACCGTTGAGATTGGCAGACCCGACCAGAGCATGGTTGTCATCCACCACCAGCACCTTGTTGTGGACATGAATGATCGGAGAGCCGCTCAGAACCTCGGCATTGTCCTCGGCCCCGCTGGCCGAAATCGGTTGAACTGGGGTCGACACCGAAACCCGGTTTTGGAACCCCTGCTGGATGATCTCCAGGCATTTGGCCTGCAGGTCCAAACCATATTGCGCATCCAGTCCGTCATGCCCGCCAAAGGCCACTTCCTCGGGCAAGGCTGGCAGAACAAGCACCAGTTTCAGATCCTGATTGGAATGGCCCGCCTCAGCCAAGGCCTCGGCCAGTCGGGTTGATCTGAAATACTGGGTCTCGATGTGCAAAAGTTGCCGCGCGGCTTGAAAGGCGGCGATGTGTTCATCCTCGATTTCATGCGCGATGGTATTTGGCGACAGCCGCCAGAACGCAAACCGGCGCGGGCTGGACAGGGTACGCCGTAGATGGGTCGGTCGGGGGTCAGGTTTTCCGGTTGCGATTTCATGTTCGAACCGATCGATATGGCGCGCGGCCTCGGCGGCCTCGGGTCCGCGGACCAGCAATTGAACGTCTGACCAGGTGTTCTTGGCCAAACGGTCGTGATCCGGTGTGTCGAAGCGCCGTTCGTTCAAGTCCAATCCGCCGATGTAGCAGACCTCATTGTCGATCACGGCGACTTTCTGATGGTGCGACACGGTGTGAAGCCGAGGCAACATGTCCGACCCCAGCCGTACCGCCTGCCGTTCGCGTCGTTCGCGGGACACCTCCTGCAACCGCTGCGCCTTTTTTCGCAAAACCGCGGGTAACAGCGTGGCCCAAGGCAATGCGCCGGCCTGCGCGGGGTGCATGGACACGCGAACGGTCAAGCGCGCAGCCAGTTCTGGGCCAAGGATTTCCGCAAGCGCAACTGCCTGCCGTTTGGTGCGCCAACTCAGCTCGTGCAACTCGGTCGCAAAGATCGGATCAAAATCGCTGATGACCAAGTGAAACGAGACACCCTTGCGAAGGACATGTTCGATCAGGTCAAACCAGGTCTCCCCGATCTGGCGCGCGGCGTCACTGCGCAGCGGCGTCATGAAATCGAATATCCGAAAACTTGCCTTGATCTGCTGCCGGGCCTCCAGAACCGCTTTTTCCAAGGCGGGCCAGGCTTGCTCGGCCGTGATCAGGACCGCAAAGTCATTCTGCTGCGGCACGGGCATCACCGCCTCTCTCATCAGCAATGGTCTGTGGTTCGCTATCGCCTTCTATTTCGACGATTTCGAACGTCACCTCATACACATAATGCGATGACGTCTCGGTTATGGTTTCGGAACCGTCCAATTGGCGGAGGAAGGCCTGCATCAGCCGCTGTCCAATCCCGCCGCTGTGGAACAGATCCGCACCGTCGTCCGTCTGCCCGCGCGTGTTGGAGATTTTCAGATGCAAGGTGTTCTCCTCGGGTCGGGTCAATTCCACCGAGATTGTCGGCGGTCCGTCCTGCGGAACGCCTACGTATTTGACCGCGTTCGTCAGCGCCTCGGCCACCAGCATCGACAGCGTGACGGCCTGATCCTGCCCCAGTTCGACCGGCGCGATCCGGCAGTCGACTTCGACCACCTGACCCAGAATTGGCGGCCGATGCGCCAGTTCGGCCACCAAATGCCCGATCAGAGCCTCGGTGTTGATCGTCGTCATCTGCGAGTTTTGGTTCAGGGTCTGGTGCACCATGGCCAGACCGCGAACCCGCCGCTGCAACTGTTCCAGCAAGCGCCGGGCCTCGGGGGTTTCGGCCTTGCGCAGATGCATGTTCATGATCGAAGCGATCAGTTGCAGGTTGTTTTTGACGCGATGGTGCACCTCGCGCAACAACAGCGTTTTTTCGATAAGATCGCGCTCGTGCTGCGCCTCAGCCTCGCGGATCAACAAGACCATGCGGTTGAATGCAGTCTGGATTTGCTGGAACTCCTGCGGCGCGCCCTCCAGGCTGTCAATCGGGTCGCGCTCGCCCAACGCAAAGCGACGCACGGCCGAACGCAAGCTGTCGAGATGCCGGATCACCAACCGATGCAGGCCCCACAGGGCAACTCCCAGTCCGGTCACCCACATCAGGATGGGAAACGCAATGGTCAGGGCCGTACTGCCAGCACCAACAGAGGCCAGAGCCGCCTCGCGCGGCCAACTGCCGATCACGGCAACTTCGCCCGGAATGATGGTGGCAACTGCAAAAACCCGATCCTCGCCGCCAACCGTCTTGGCGGAAAAGGTCTTGCCGGAACTGGACAGTACCAACAGATGTTCCTGCGCGGGCGGCAGGAATTGCTGGACCTCATCCAAGCCCACATTTGACGACAGCACTTCTCCGGTCGCGTCGAACAGGGCGATGACGACGTCGCTGCCGATGTTGCCAACATCCAGGTGCGTCCGCGCCAGCGCATGAGGTATCGAGATGGAAACAAACCCCAAAAGCTCGGTCCTGTTCAGGACCGGCTGGGTCACGATGATCACCGATTGCCCGGTCGCCGCGCCGGCACGATTGACAGAAAACGTAAGCTGCGGATTTTCCGAGATCTGCCCGAAACCGGGCGCGTCCGACAAATCGATGGCCCGTTCGACGGTCGAGCAGGCCATGATCCCGTTTGGCTGGATAAATCCGGCAAATACGAACTCGGGCTGGCGTTCGACGAACCGGCGCATGAGGTCCGAACAAGCAGCATTGTCCAGGCTTCCCTCCGCAAGCGCGGCGGTCAGTCCCGAACTTGCACCAACGGCTTTTTGCAAGAGCTCCCGTTCCCGGCTGGCCGCCTCAATCGTGCGCGCCAGCACCGAGGCCCGCGATCTTTCGTCGGCCTCGGCAATAACAGCGCGTGTCTGCAATACCGCAATCAGCCCTAACGGCAGAAGCGCCAAGGTGACCAGCGCGGCAAGATAAACGGTCAGGCTGCGCGGCTTCGCATCCATCGATCGTCAGGCCGCCGGTTGCGTCTGAACGATTGCCGCCGTTACCGCGTCAGTCAATTCGATGGGTTCGTCATCTTCCAAATCCATCAGTTCGGCCAGTTGCGCGCGGGCCCGGTTCACCCGGCTTTTTATCGTTCCAAGGGCGACGCCGCACATCTCGGCCGCTTCCTCATAGGAAAACCCTTGTGCACCGACCAGCACCAACGCTTCGCGCTGCTCATCCGTCAACTGATCAAAAGCAACCGCAAAATCCTTCAAGGCCAAGCGTCCGTCATGGTCGGGCTTTTGCGACAGGCTTTCGGCCATCGCACCGTCCACATCCTCGACCTCGCGCTTGCGCTTGCGGTGCAGGGAAAAATAGGTGTTCCGGACGATGGTGAACAACCAGGCCCGCATGTTGGTGCCTTCCTGGAACGAGTCGATGTTACTCCACGCTTTGATCAATGCGTCCTGCACGATGTCATCGGCCGTGGCGCCGTTTCGGCACAGGCTGATTGCAAAGGCACGCATCGCGCCGATATGTTCGACAAGCTCTTCTCTGGGATCAACCATCCGAGCCTCCCGCGTCACCCGTTTTGGTAACACTGGTCTGGTTGCGCAGTTTTTCAAGAAGATCGACGAACCGATCCGGAACGGGTTCACTGGCAACCTTATCGAAAGCCCGCTTGAGGTTTTCGTCGATCCGCTTTTCTATTTCTTGCCGATGTTCTCGGCTGGGCTGTGGTTTTGTCATGGCATCATCAGAAATTTTCACTTTTGCTGGAACCATAACGCCCCAGTATGCGTTTGGTTCCCGAGTTTAGTGAAAAAAATGAGGAAAACATAGATGACCGAACTGACCGGAGTTTCCGTCGCAGATCAAATTGGCCCGCTCTTGCCGTTTCTGCGCCGTTATGCCCGTGCCCTCACCGGCTCCCAGGACAGTGGCGACGCCTACGCCGCAGCATCGCTTGAGGCGATCCTGGCAGATCCCGCCCAGTTCGACGCCGATCTTGCGCCGCGGGTCGCCTTGTTTCGTGTTTTTCACGGTATCTGGTCAACGTCGGGAATGCCCGTTGACACCGATGGCGACAGTTCCGACATTCAATCGCGCGCTCACGCCCAACTGGCACGCCTGACGCCGAACACGCGCGAGGCCTTGCTGCTGCGCACGGTCGAAGAGTTCTCGGTCAGCGATATCGCCGCAATCATGCAGATAGAACCCGCCGAGGCTCAGAAGCTGATCGAAATCGCCTACGAGGAAATGGCCCGCCACACATCCGGCCGGATATTGATCATCGAAGACGAAGCAATCATCGCGATGGATCTTGAAACGATGGTGACCGACCTGGGCCACCGGGTCACCGGGGTCGCACGCACCGAGACCGCCGCCATTGACCTAGCCGCGCGCGAGCCGTTCGACCTGATCCTGTCCGATATTCAACTGGCGGACAAATCCAGCGGGATCGATGCAGTGAACCGCATCATTGCCCAGCACGGCGATTGCCCCGTCATTTTCATCACCGCCTTCCCCGAGCGCCTTCTAACGGGCAAAGGGCCCGAGCCGGCCTTTCTGATTTCCAAACCCTACACCGAAGAACAGGTCAAATCGGCCGTCAGCCAGGCCATGTTCTTTGCCTCTAGCGCCGTGATCGAGGTCTGACGCGGCAGGGCCGCGCTGCAAGACACGAAAACTCAGGCGATGAAACACGAGGAACACCATGGAAAACGAGATTGTACAGACCGCAGAGACCGTGACGAACACCGTTTGGGCCGAACTGTCGCAAGTTCTGAATACCGAGCTTTATGACGGGAAATCGCTGAGCGATCTGCTGACGCTCGAGGCCCTCCTTGGCCTCGTCGCGAACACGATCGCCGCGCTGATCCTCTTGGTTCTTGGGCTTGTGATTTCAAGATATGTCAGCCGGAAGATCCGGGGCGTCGGTGAAAAATCTGCACGCCTCGACGATACGCTGTTCAACTTTCTCGGCAATCTGGCGCGCTATACGATCCTGGCGTTTACCGCGCTGTTCATTCTGAACACGTTCGGGGTGCAGACGACGTCGATCATCGCGCTGATCGGTGCCGCGGGTTTGGCGATCGGCCTTGCGCTGCAGGGCACATTGTCCAACGTTGCGGCCGGCGTGATGATCATCCTGTTCCGACCGCTCAAGATCGGCGATTTCGTCGACGTGAATGGCGTGCTCGGAACCGTCAAAGACATCAATCTAAACTACATCGAAATTGCGGATATGGGGAACGTCAAGGTCATCGTTCCCAATGCCGAGGTGTGGGGCAACACGATCAAGAACTATTCGGTCTACGAGACCCGTCGGGCCGAGTGGACGTTTGGCGTTGGATACGGCGTCAACCTGGCAGAGGCCGAGCGTGTCATTCGCGACACGATCATGTCGGACGCCCGTTCGCTCGCCGACCCCGAACCGTTCATTCAGGTGAACAATCTTGGCAGCAGCAGCGTCGATTTTCTTGTCCGCGTCTGGTGCAAGTCTTCGGACTATTTCCAGTATCAGGCAGACATGAAGCGCAAGGTCAAAGAGGCGCTGGACGCCGCCGATATCGATATCCCGTTCCCGACCCGAACGCTCGTGATCGAGGGAAAGACAGCCGTTTCGGAAAAGTCACTGGCAGCGGAGTGAACCCGTTGCATCCCATGCTCGGTCGCGTGAAGACCGGCGCGGACCTGTCTCGGTTCGATGACGTTCCTTGGATAGCAGCCATTGCATCAAAGGAAATGAACGGTTTCAACGACAGAGCCGCGTTCCTGGTCGGGAGAGGGAGATCTTGAATGGAAGCCGGACCAGAAAAGACGTCGGGGAACGCAACTCAGTTCCTCGCACAGCAAAAACCACGAGACTCCAGGTCATTGAAGAACGTCGTGTCGCCTTTTGCCCCCAACTGGATGTGTGACGTTATGGACGTCAGCGCCCGCGGCCCTCGTGCAGCCGACCGGCAAGCCGATGGCGGCGTACAGGCTGAATCGGTCCGGCATACATCAAGGAACAGTCCCAGCTCGGTTTGGGCGGCTACGGCAGCCCCGAATGACCAAAGACCATAAGGCGCTCGTCCCGGACGCTGGCCATCGGTGGGTTGGCCGAGCGATCGAAGACAAAATCGAAGAGAAACAAGTTCTCGACAGGCAGCAACCACGCCGAACCCGTTGAAGCGCAACTTCCATCCGGATCGGCCCGACCAAAATGGAGCGGGTGAATTCAGCTTTGCAGGGACCGGTGGCGGATGGCTGTGACTGGCTGTCATTCTCGATCTGCGGTTACGCCCGGGGATCGTCTGACCCTCTCTCATGGCATTGCTGCGCACGAAATGAATGTCGGGCAGTGGTGCAACACTCGCATGAGGCGGAACTTGGCGAGGATCCGAACGATGAAGATGGCCGTCGCATGCAGGCAACCGCCAAAGGGTTGTAAACACGACACAGATCGGGACAGCCACAAACCCACTCTCAACCCCGTTCGCTGGGGTGTCCATCAGACCAAGCCTGACGCCCTTCCACTCGGTCGTCGAAGCCATCTTGAAAACCAACAGGCCGAGTTGATCTGGCAAAGGCCATGGGAAACCCGGCGACAGGCTGCGGTGGCGGTCTTCGAAACGATCAACGGGTTCAAAAAAATCCGTGAGGTCGAAACTCTGGACCAAGATGTAGAGCCCCTTGGCTTTCAGAAGAAAGGCCGCTCCAGCAAGAAATCGGAGCAACTGCGAACCCTGACAGGTCCATCTGCCGCGGTCATCACGCGGCTTGGATGTCTGCGCGAGAAGGCACGCCCCCGGTATCAAAACCCACATGGCATCACAGAGTTTCGGGCCGAGATTTCAGGACCTGATGACCGCTTCAGACCGCGCGCCGGCCTTGCGGAATCACCTCGTATCCCGGCTCTTCCGGTTCATCGTCCTGCATCTCGGCCGGAAAACCGGGCGCGGTAATGCTCAGCCCGGTTGCATCCTCGAGCCGTCGAATGACGTTGGGCGACAGCTCGCGCTCACCATAGCGGGCGATGGCGTCGTCGAAGATCTTGATCATCAACGGATTCATCTCCAACGGCACGCCGGCGCGGTCGGCGACCTCCTGGAACAGGCCGATATCCTTTTTCACCAGGTCCATGGTGAAGGAAATATCGCGCGAACCGTTCAGGATCACCTGGCTTTCGGTTTCATGCACGAAGGACGTGCCAGACGAGATCTTGATCGCCTCGTAGGTGGTGTTCAGGTCCATCCCGGCGGCCTTTGCGGTCACCAGCGCCTCGGCGCAGGTGATCAGGTTGGCGGTGGCCAGATAGTTGGTCAGCACCTTCAGAACCGAGGCCGTGCCCAGATCGCCGGTATGCAGAATGCGCCGGCCCATCGTCGTCAGGAACGGCAGAATGCGCTCGAACGTGGCCCGGTCGCAGCCCGCGAAGATCGAGATATTGCCCGTCGCCGCCCGGTGGCACCCGCCCGAAACCGGGCAGTCCACCGCCGCCCCGCCGCGTTCGATCACCATGGCTCCCAGGCGTTTGACCTCGGCCTCGTCGGTGGTGGACATCTCCATCCAGATCTTGCCGTGGGTCACCTCGGGCAGCATCTGCTGCATCACCGCGTCCGAGGCGGCGGGCGATGGCAGGCAGGTGATGACCGCATCGCAATCGCGCATCATCTGGGCCGGGCTTTCGCCGGCTTTTGCCCCCTTGGCGGAGAACTCCGCCACAAGATCGGGGTTCAGATCGTATACCGTCAGGTCGATACCGTTGCGCAGCAGCGACCCCGACAGCTTGCCCCCCACATTGCCCAAACCGATGAACCCGACCTTCATGTTCTGCCCTCCCGCAGGCGCGTTTTCGTTGGCCCGAGTATTTCCGTTGGCACCAACAAAAGAAACGAATAAAAAGTCGGGCTAGATGCAAAATATTTTGGTGATGAATGGACCGCCTGCCCAATCCGGCCTGGCTGCGCAGCTTCGAGGCCGCTGCCCGCCACCTGAATTTCACAACCGCCGCGCAGGAACTGGGCCTGACCCAGACGGCGGTGTCGCTACATATCCGCTCGCTCGAGGCGGACCTCGGGCAGCCGCTTTTTGCCCGCAACGCCCGACACCTGTCGCTGACCGAGCTGGGCCAGTCCTATGCGCTGACCGTGCGCCGGGCATTGTCGGATATTGCGCTGTCCACCAACAGCCTGTTCGGCCCCGCCTCGCGGCAGGCGCTGACCATCCGGGCGGCGATATCGACGATGACCTACTGGATCGCCGCCGAGCTGCCCGCGTTCAGCGCCCAGCACCCCGAGATCCCGGTGCGGCTGGTGTCGCATATCTGGAACGACTCGGCCGCGCCTGCGGATGTGGACGTGGAAATCCGGCTGGGCCATGGCGACTGGCCCGGTGTTGCGGCCGACCGGCTGTGCTCGGAACGGCTGGTGCCCGTCTGCCGGGCGCAGGACCCGGCGCCAGACCTGCAAAACGGCCCCTTGATCCACATTCTGGGGTATGAGGACAACTGGGCGCGGTACTTCGAGGCCACGGACACCGACCTGCCCGACCGACCCGCGCGCCATTCGGCGGATACGACCGTCACCGCGCTGCAACTGGTGATGGCCGGCGCGGGCTATGCCACCGTTCTGGAGCGGTTCGCGCGCAACGCCATCGCGCAGGGCGCGCCGATCCGGGTTGCGGGGCCGGCGATTCCCTTTGCCCAGTCGCACTACCTGATCCGCAGCGTCAGCGCGGCGCCTCCGTCCATCCCCGCCCAGTTGTTCCTCGCGTGGTTGCGCGACCGGCTGGCCGATGATGCCGCGGATTGACCCCGGCAAGTCGGTTTTTCGATCCGACGCAAGGCACTTGGCCCCGCGCGCTTGACAACCCCCCTGCCCGTGCCGCATGTCGCTTGCGTTGGTGTCTGTGCAAGCAGATGAAAAGGGAATGCGTCAGCGGTTTTCCGTCAAACGCAGCCGCCCCCGCGACCGTGACCGGAGAGGGTGCCCAAATGCCACTGGCCGCAGGCCGGGAAGGCGGGACATCCGACAGAGCGCCGCTCTGACATCCGCAAGCCGGGAGACCTGCCAACGCCCGAAGACAAACCGGACGGGGTGTTCCGGTGTCGGGCCCATGTCCGCAACGTGGCCCGCGCATACCCCGTCCCCCGACAACCGAGTGAGGGGGGATGAGAGACGTGACCGAGACCACACCAGTTGAACTGCTGGTTTGCACCACCTGCCGACGCGGGCTGCCCATCGAGGATGACGCCCAGCGCCCCGGCACGCTGCTGCACAAGGCGCTGGCCGCCGCCGACCTGCCCGAAGGCATCACCCTGAAGCCGGTCGAATGCCTGTCGAACTGCGATCAGGGCTGCTCGATCGTTCTGCGCGGCGGGCCGTCGCGCTGGACCTTCGTCTATGAGAACCTCAACGAATCCGACCATGTCGAGATCATCGTCGAAGGCGCCACCAAGTACCTGGCCGCCGATGATGGCCTTGTGAAATGGCGCGACCGCCCCGAACATTTCCGCAAGAACTGCGCCGCCCGCATTCCCCCGATTGGAGCCTGAGCATGAGCACCCTCGAAAAACTTCCCGTCACCGTCATCACCGGCTTTCTCGGCTCGGGCAAGACCACGCTGATCCGCCACCTGATGCAGAACCCGCAGGGCAAGCGGCTGGCGGTGGTGGTCAACGAATTCGGCGATGTGGGCGTCGATGGCGAGATCCTGAAAAGCTGCGCCATCCCCGATTGCCCGGCGGAAAACATCATGGAACTGGCCAATGGCTGCATCTGCTGCACCGTGGCCGATGACTTCATCCCCACGATCGAGGCGCTGATGGCGCTGGACCCGCGCCCCGACCACATCCTGATTGAAACCAGCGGTCTGGCCCTGCCGAAACCGCTGCTCAAGGCGTTCGACTGGCCCGATATCCGTTCCAAGATCACCGTGGACGGCGTGATCGCGCTGGCCGATGCCGAAGCTGTCGCCGCCGGTCGTTTCGCCCCGAATGTCGCGGCCGTGGACGCCCAGCGCATGGCCGATGACTCGATCGACCATGAAACGCCCCTGTCCGAGGTGTTCGAGGATCAGATCTCGTGCGCCGACATCATCCTGCTGACCAAGCCCGATCTGGCCGGCCCCGAAGGCGTGGCCAAGGCGCGTGAGATCATCGCCGCCGAGGCGCCGCGCCCCCTGCCCGTGGTCGAAGTGGCCGAGGGCGCGGTGGATGTGCGCGTTGTTCTGGGGCTCGAGGCTGCGGCCGAGGATGACATGGACGCCCGCCCCTCGCATCACGATGGCCACGACGACCATGAACATGACGATTTCGAAAGCATCGTGGTCGAGCTGCCCGAACAGACCGACCCGGCGCAGCTGGTCGCCAATATCGAGCGTCTGGCGAATGAGCTGAACATCCTGCGCGTCAAGGGCTATGCCGCCGTTCAGGGCAAGCCGATGCGCCTTCTGGTCCAGGCGGTCGGCGCGCGGGTCCGGCATCAGTATGACCGCCCGTGGAAACCGGACGAGGAGCGCCGCTCGCGCCTTGTGGTCATCGCCGAGCATGACGACATCGACGCCGACGCTATCCGCGGCATCCTGACGGGCGTCACCGAGGCCGCCGAGTAAGCACCGATGCACGTCGTCTTCCGCGAAAGCCACGGGCTCGAGGAAACCGAGACCCCGACCGACCTGGGCCAGAGCCCGGCGGATCTGGTGGTGCTGTCCTTTTCGGACAGCGACCTAGGTGCTTTCGCGGCCGGCTGGCATCGCGGCGGCGGGCCCGAGGGGCGGATGCCCTCGTTGCGGCTGGCCAACCTGACGGCGTTGAAACACCCTCTGTCGGTCGATACCTATGTCGAACAAACGCTGGAGGGCGCCAAGGGCATCCTGATCCGGCTGATCGGCGGGGTGCCCTACTGGTCCTACGGGTTGCAGCAGGTGCTGGCGCTGGCGCAGTCCAAGGGCATCGCGCTGGCGGTCCTGCCTGCCGACGGGCGCGAGGATACGCGGCTGGACGACTATTCCACCCTGCCGGTCTCGACCCTGCGGCGGCTGGCGCATCTGTGCGACACCGGCGGCGAGGTCGCGGCCCAGGCCGCACTGGGGCAGATGGCGCTGGCGGCGGGGCTCTATGCCGGGCCGGTGATGGGGGCCAAGACCCTGCCCGATTGCGGCGCGTGGTGCCCCGATCGCGGTGTGATCGCGCCCGAGGACGCGTTCGCGGGCCAAGGCCGGCGCATCATAGTGACCTTTTATCGCGCCTACCTGACCTCGGCCGATACCGCGCCGGTCGCGGCCCTGATTCGGGAAATACGCGCGCGAGGCCATCAGGCAGTCGGGCTGTTCGCACCCTCGCTCAAGGCGCCTGCGGCGGCCAAATGGCTGGCCGAGAATATCCCCGCGATGGCGCCCTCGGCGATCATCAATGCCACCTCGTTTTCAGGCAAAGGCGCGTCGGGCAAATCGCCCTTGGACGTGGCGGGCGTTCCGGTATTCCAGGTCGCGCTGGCGACCTCGCGCCGCAAGGCCTGGGCCGAGGCCGAACGCGGCCTGTCGCCCGCCGATCTGGCCATGCATGTGGTCCTGCCCGAGGTGGACGGGCGCATCTCGGCCGGTGTCGCCTCGTTCAAGGAACCGGGCAAGCGCGACCCGCATCTGGAATATTCCCGCTTTGCCCACCGCCCCGAGCCCGACCGGATCGCCGCCATCGTAGACCGGGCGATGGCTTGGGTGGACTTGGCCGAGAAACCAAAGGCGCAACAGGTCCCTGCGCTGGTCCTCTCCACCTATCCCGGCAAGGACTGGCAGATGGCCCATGCGGTGGGGCTGGACGCGCTTGCCTCGGCCGAGGCGATGCTGTCCGACCTGCAGGGCGCGGGGTATGACATGGCCCCCGCCGAGCCGATTGCAGACACGCTGCTGGACGCCCGGATTTCGTGGCCGGTCGATGCTTACCGCGCGGCGCTGGCGCAGCTGCCCGAGACGTTGCGCGCCGATCTGGAAACCGTCTGGGGCAAGCCCGAGGATGACCCGGCCTGCGCCGATGGGGCATTTCATTTCACCGCCCTGCGGCGCGGCAAGGCGCTGGTGGCGCTGCAGCCCGAACGCGGCACGCCCGAGTTGCGGGACGACGAGTATCACGACCTGTCGCGCACGCCCCGGCACGGCTATGTGGCCTTCTACCTATGGCTGAGGCACGGGTTAGGTGCGGATGCGCTGATCCATATCGGCGCCCACGGAACGCTGGAATGGCTGCCGGGCAAATCGGTGGCGCTCTCGGCGGAATGCTGGCCCGAGGCGCTGATCGGCGATCTGCCGGTGATCTATCCGTTCATCGTGAACGACCCAGGCGAGGCCGCGCAGGCCAAGCGCCGGATCGGGGCCGTTACGCTGGGCCACATCCCGCCACCGATGAAACAGAGCAGCACGCCCGACCGCATGGTGCGGCTGGAATCCCTGCTGGACGAGTTCTCGAACGCCGACGGGCTGGACCCCAAGCGACGCGACCGGTTGCAGGCCGATATCCGCGACGAGGCGCAGGCCATCGGGCTCGAGGCCGATCTGGGGCTGGATCAGGCCACCAGCACCGCCGAGGCCATCACCCGCATCGACCGCTTTGTCTGCGACATCAAGGAAAGCCAGTTCGGCGACGGGCTGCACGTCTTTGGCCGCGCGCCGCAGGGTGCGGGCAACTTCGACGCCGCCGCGTCGGCTCGGGCCGAACGGCAGGCCCTGCTGGATGCATTGGCGGGCAAACGGATCGAGGCCGGGCCGTCCGGCTCGCCCTATCGCGGGCGTACCGACGTGCTGCCCACGGGGCGCAACCTGTTCACCACCGATCCGCGCTCCGTTCCCACTCGCGCGGCCTATGCGCAGGGCGTGAAGCTGGCCGAGGAACTGGTGCGCCGCCACCTGCAGGAGGAAGGCGATTACCCCAAGGGTCTGATCGTCGATCTGTGGGGCTCGGCCACGATGCGTACGGCGGGCGAGGAATTCGCCATGGCGTTGCACTTGCTGGGCGTCAAACCGGTCTGGGATCCGGGGTCGGAGCGCGTGAGCGGGATCGAGGTTCTGCCGATCACTGACTTGGAGCGCCCCCGGCTGGACGTGACTCTGCGCGTTTCGGGCTTGTTCCGCGACGTGTTCCCGACCCTTTCGGCGCTGTTCGGTCAGGCGGTCCGGGCGCTGTCGGAACGCGACGAGGCGCCCGACTGGAACCCCTATGCGGGCCAGCCGCCCGCCGCCCGCGTCTATGGCCCGGCGCCGGGCAGCTATGGGCTGAACATGACTCACCTGGCCGAGACCTATACCGACGAGGCCCGCGCGCAGGCCGGTCAGGCCTGGCTGGACGCCAGCGCCTTCGCCTTCGAAGGCGAGCACATCGCCCACGACCCCGACGGGATCACCCAGCGCGTGGCGCAGGCCGACAGCTTCGTGCACCTGCAGGACCTGACCGAGAACGACCTTCTGCTGGCCAATGACTATGCCACGCATGAGGCCGGATTTGCCGCCGCCAAAAAGCTGACCGGCGGGCAGGCGCAGTTGTACCATTTGGACAATACTCGGCCAGAAACACCCCGCGCCCGCACCCTGCCCGAGGAAATCAGCCGCGTGGTCCACGCCCGCGCCGCCAATCCCGACTGGATCGCCGGGATGCAGCGCCACGGTTTCCGCGGTGCGGCCGAGATCGCGGCGACGCTGGATCACATGGCGTCTTTCGCGCATCTGTCGGGCAGCGTCGCACCGCATCTGTTCGACCTCTATCACGATGCGACCTTGGGCAACCCCGAGGTGGACGCGTTCCTGCAGCAGGCCAACCCGCAGGCCCACCAAGCCATGCAGGACCGGTTCCGCGCGCTGCTAGAGGCCGGGCTGTGGAACACACGCCGCAACTCGATCCGCGCCGATCTGGAGGGGTTGGGATGAGCGCCCCGGTCGTTCAGGGCTGGTGCCCCGGCGCGCATCGCCCGATGATGTCCGGCGACGGGTTGGTGGTGCGGGTGCGCCCGCGTCTGGCCCGGCTGACCGCCGCGCAGACGCTGGGGCTGTGCGATCTGGCGCTGCGCTTCGGCAACGGCACCATCGACCTGACGAACCGCGCCAACCTGCAACTACGCGGCGTGGCCGAGGAAGACCATCGGGCGCTGCTGGCCGAGCTGTCGGCGCTGAACCTGCTGGACGCCGAACCGGGCATCGAAACCCGACGCAACATCCTTGTGTCACCGCTATACCAACCGGGCGACCTGACCGCGCGTCTGTCTCAGGCACTGATGGACCGGCTGGGTGAACTGCCCGCCCTGCCCGCCAAGTTCGGCTTTGCGGTGGATACCGGCGCGGCACGGCTGCTGGCCGGGGACTCGGCCGATATCCGGCTGGAGCGGGGAGCTTCGGGCCTGATCCTGCGGGCCGACGGGGCCGAGACCGGCCGTTTGGTGACCGAAGATGAGGCGATTGACCGCGTGATCGATCTGGCCCGGTGGTTCGCCGAGCGCTTCAATTCCGACACCCGCCGCATGGCCCGCCTGATCGCGGTGCAGGCTCTGCCCGACGAATGGCAGGGCCACACCCCCGGACCCACGGCACCGGCGCTGCACCCCGGCAACAGCGCAATCGGCCTGATCTATGGCGCGGCCTTCGGGCAACTGCCCGCCGACGACCTGCGCGCGCTGGTCGAGACCTCGGGCGCCGCCGCCCTGCGCGTCACGCCCTGGCGGTTGTTCCTGCTGGAAGGCGGGGCGGCAATCCCCGCCCCGGCCTTCGTGACGGACGGCGCCGACCCCCTGTTGACCACCGACGCCTGCCCCGGCGCGCCATTCTGCCCGCAGGCGCAGGCCGAAACCCGGGCCATCGCCCGCGCGCTGGCCCCGCGCGTGTCCGGCAGCCTGCATGTCTCGGGCTGCGCCAAGGGCTGCGCACGCATGGCCGCGGCGGACCTGACGCTGGTGGGCCGCGACGGGCGATTTGATCTTGTAAAACACGGCCGCGCGGGGGATGAGCCCCTCCAGCGCGGGCTGGACCCCGAAACACTGAAGACCATGGACCTGACCTGATGCCCTATGAATACGAAACCGACGGCGCGGCGATCTACAAGCAATCCTTCGCCACGATCCGGTCCGAGGCCGATCTGGCCCGTTTCGACCCCGACGAAGAGCAGGTCGCCGTCCGCATGATCCATGCCGCCGGGATGGTCGGGCTGGAAGAATTCATCCATTTCTCGGACGGATTCGTGCGCACCGCCCGCACCGCGCTGGAAAACGGCGCGCCGATCCTGTGCGACGCGCGGATGGTGTCCGAAGGCGTCACCCGCTTTCGCCTGCCCGCCGACAATCAGGTCATCTGCACCCTGCATGACGAGCGCGTGCGCCCGCTGGCCGAGAAGATGGGCAACACCCGATCCGCCGCCGCGCTGGAACTGTGGCGCCCGCATCTGGAGGGCGCGCTGGTGGCCATCGGCAATGCGCCCACGGCGCTGTTTCACCTGTTGAACATGCTCGAGGACCCCGACTGCCCCCGCCCGGCCGCGATCATCGGCTGCCCGGTGGGCTTTGTCGGCGCGGTCGAATCCAAGGACGCCCTGTGGGAGGCCCAGCCCGTCCCCAGCTGCATCGTCAAGGGCCGCCTGGGCGGCAGCGCCATCACCGTTGCCGCGATCAACGCCATCGCAAGCCGGGCGGAATGAGTATGGGCACGATCTATGGCCTAGGCCTTGGCCCCGGCGATCCCGATTTGATGAGCGTCCGGGCCGACCGCCTGTTGCGCGGCGCGAAACACGTGGCCTATTTCCGCAAGCCCGGCCGAACCGGGCAGGCCCGCAAGATCGTCAACGGGATGATCCGCGATGATGCGGTCGAGTTTCCCATGGAATACCCCGTCACGACCGAGATCCCGGTCTCCGATCCGCGCTACAACGCACTGCTCGCCGAGTTCTACGGACGCTGCACCGCGCGCCTGAAAGAACTGGCCGATCAGGGCGAGGACGTGGTGGTGCTGTGCGAGGGAGACCCGTTCTTTTATGGCTCGTTCATGCATCTCTACACCCGCCTGCGCGACGTGGTGCCCGTCGAGGTGGTGCCGGCGATCACCGGCATGTCAGGCGCTTGGACGGCCTCGGGTGATCCGATCACCTGGGGCGACGACATCCTCACGGTGCTGATGGGCACCCTCCCCGAAGAGGTTCTGGCCGACCGCATGGCGCGCACCGATGCGCTGGTGGTGATGAAGATCGGCCGCAACATCGACAAGGTGAAACGCGCGCTGAAAACGGCGGGCCTGTATGACCGGGCCTGGATCGTGGAATACGCGCAGATGCCCAACCAGACCGTCCGCAAGCTGAGCGACGCCTGCACCGAGGTCACGCCTTATTTCTCGATCATCATCGTGCACGGACAGGGGCGGCGGCCATGAGCGGCTGGGTCAAGATCGCCGGGCTTGGCCCAGGAAACGAGGCGCTGGTGACCCCCGAGGTGACCGCCGCCTTGGCCGAGGCGACCGATGTGGTGGGCTATATTCCCTACGTCGCGCGGGTGGCCGAACGGCCGGGCCTGACCCTGCACGCCAGCGACAACCGGGTCGAGATCGACCGCTCGCAGCACGCGCTGCGCATGGCGGCCGAGGGCAAGCGGGTGGTCGTGGTCTCATCGGGCGATCCGGGCGTGTTCGCCATGGCCGCCGCCGTGTTCGAGGCGCTGGAAAACGGCCCCGACGCCTGGCGCGAGATCCCTGTCGAGGTTCTGCCCGGCATCACCGCCATGCTGGCCGCCGCAGCCCGGGCGGGCGCGCCGCTGGGCCATGATTTCTGCGCCATCAACCTCAGTGACAACCTCAAGCCCTGGGCGGTGATCGAGAAACGCCTGCGGCTGGCCGCGCAGGCGGATTTCGCGATGGCCTTCTACAATCCGCGCTCGAAGTCTCGGCCCGAAGGTTTTGTAAAGACGCTGGAAATCCTGCGACAGGAATGCGAGCCCGAGCGCCTGATCCTGTTCGCCCGCGCCGTATCGCGCCCAGACGAGGCGATCCGCATCGCGACCCTGGCCGAGGCAACGCCCGACATGGCCGACATGCAGACGGTGGTGATCGTCGGCTCGTCGCTGACCCGCGTCATCGACCGGCCCATCGGCCCCATCGTCTATACGCCAAGGTCCACGCCGGAATGAGCCAGCCAGTCCAGAACCTGCGGCACGCTTGTCAACTCGACCCGGCGGGGCAGCCTGGGCCGGTCGATCATCAGCACCGGGATGCCCAACGCTCGCGCGGCGTCCAGCTTGGCGCGCGCGCCGGTTCCGCCGGCGTTCTTGGACACCACCAGTTCGGTGCGGTGCCGGCGCATCAGCGCCGTGTCGTCTTCAATGGTGAACGGCCCGCGCGACACGACGACATCGCATTCGGCAAAGGGCAGCGGGCCGGGTTCATCGACCAGACGCAGAAGATAGTGGTGCTGGGGCTGCGCCGCGAAATCCTCAAGATGCATGCGCCCCACCGCAAGGAACACCCGACGCGGCGGCCCGGCCAGCGCGGCGACGGCGCTGGCGATGTCGGGCACGCGTTGCCACCGGTCGCCGGACGCGGCCGTCCATTCCGGGCGGGTCAACGCGGCCAAAGGGGTCTGCGTCTGCTGACAGGCGGCGATGGCGTTGCGGCTCATCTGCGCGGCAAAGGGATGGGTGGCGTCGATCACATGGGTCACGCCGGTGTCCAGGATGTGACGCGCCAGCCCCTCGGCCCCGCCAAAGCCACCCACGCGCGTAGGCAGCGGTTGCGGCCGCGGGTTGTCGACCCGGCCCGCATAGGAATAGGTTGCCGCCACACCCAAATCCGCCACGGCGCGGGCCAATGCGTTGGCCTCGGTCGTGCCGCCAAGGATCAGGAGGTTGGGCATGTCTGAAACTCCGTGGCTGACCATTCTGGGCCTGGGCGAGGATGGACTGGATGGCCTGTCGGCCGCAAGCCGTCAAGAGCTGGAGCGCGCCGAGGTCATCATGGGCCCGCCCCGGCACCTATCGCTGGTTCCCGAAACCGGAGCCGAACGCATCGAATGGCCGGTGCCGTTCGCCGACGGGCTACCCATCCTGCAGGGGCTGAAGGGCCGGCGCACGGTGGTGCTGGCCTCGGGTGATCCGTTCTGGTTTGGCGCCGGGTCGGTGATCGCGCGCAATTTCGCCCCTTGGGAGTGGGCGGCACGGCCGGGCCAGTCGACCTTCTCGCTGGCCGCCGCGCGGTTGGGCTGGCCGTTGGAAAGCACTGCCACCTTCGGCCTGCACGCTGCCCCTCTGACCCGCCTGCGTCCGCATCTGTCACGCGGCCTGCGCGCCATCATCCTGCTGCGCGACGGGGCCGCGGTGGCCGAGCTGGCCCGCTATCTGACCGAGACCGGGTTCGGCGACACGACCCTTCACGTGATGGAGGCCCTCGGCGGCCCTCGGGAACGCGCGCGCAGCATGTCCCTGACCGAAGCCTTGCTGGGATCGTTCGAGCATCCGGTCTGCGTCGCGCTCGAGGTTTCGGGCGGCGGGCGTCCGCTGCCCTTGGCCTCGGGCAAACCCGACGAGATTTTCGAAACCGACGGGCAGATCACCAAACGGCCGGTGCGCGCGCTGACCCTGTCGGCGCTGGCGCCCGCGCGGGGCGAGCATCTGTGGGACATCGGCGGCGGCAGCGGCTCGATCGGCATCGAGTGGCTGATGTGCGACCCGTCCCTGACCGCCACCACGATCGAGCCGCGCGCAGACCGCGCCGCGCGCATCCGCGCCAATGCGGACGCGCTGGGACAGGATCGGTTGCAGGTCATCCATGGCCGGGCGCCCGATGCGCTGGACGGCTTGCCCCTGCCTGACGTGGTGTTCATCGGCGGCGGGCTGAGCGACGCGCTGCTGGACTGGGTTGCGGCCAACCTGCCCTCGGGCACCCGGCTGGTGGCCAACGCCGTGACGCTGGAAAGCGAAGCAGTGCTGAGCCAATGGCACGCCAAGCTGGGCGGCGACCTGCTGCGGATCGAGCTGGCGCAGGCCGGCGACCTCGGCCCGCGGCGTGGCTGGAAATCGGCCTATCCGGTCGTGCAGTGGAGCGTGACACTATGATCGTGGCCGGGCTTGGGTTTTCGTCCACCGCGACCTGCGCCAGCCTGCGGGCCGCGTTCGACCGCGCCACCGCCGGACAGGCGGTGGACGCGCTGGCCACGGCCGCCGACAAGGCCGGCCACCCGGCGCTGGCCGAATTTGCCGCCGCCTGCGCCCTGCCCCTGCATTTCGCGGAATCGGCCGATCTGGCCGGGCAACGCACCCTCACCTGCTCGCCCCGCAGCCGCGCCAGTCATGGCACCGGCAGCGTGGCCGAAGCTTCCGCCCTTGCCGCCGCCGGACCGGGCGCGCGGCTGCTTTCACCCCGACAGATCTCGGACGACCGGCTTGCCACCTGCGCGGTCGCCATCGGAGGACAGACATGACCGTTCATTTCATCGGCGCCGGACCGGGCGCCGCCGACCTTCTGACCCTGCGCGGGCGCGACATCATCGCCGCTTGCCCGGTGTGCCTGTATGCCGGGTCGCTGGTACCCGAGGAGATCCTGGCGCACTGCCCCGAAGGCGCGCGCATCGTGAACACCGCGCCGATGGATCTGGATCAGATCATGGCCGAAATCAAAACCGCCCATGACGCCGGTCAGGACGTGGCCCGCCTGCATTCGGGCGACCTGTCGGTCTGGTCGGCGATGGGCGAACAGATCCGGCGCCTGAAGCATATGGGCATTCCCGTCAGCGTGACCCCCGGCGTTCCGTCCTTTGCCGCCGCCGCCGCCGCTTTGGGCACCGAGCTGACCCTGCCCGGGCTGGCGCAATCGGTGGTGCTGACGCGGACCCCGGGGCGCGCCTCGTCCATGCCCGAGGGCGAAACGCTGACCAACTTCGCCCGCACCGGCGCGACACTGGCCATCCACCTGTCGATCGGCAATCTGGACAAGGTGGTGGCCGACCTGACCCCTGCCTATGGCGCCGATTGCCCCGTGGCCGTGGTGTACCGCGCCAGCTGGCCGGATGAGCGGATCATCCGCGCGACGCTGGGCACGTTGAAGGACTCGCTGGACGAGAGCATCTCGCGCACCGCGCTGATCCTGGTCGGGCCGGCGCTGGCTGGTGAAGGCTTCGACGAAAGCTGTTTGTATTCCAAGACTTATGACCGTCGCTATCGCCCGCAAAGCACCGACAGCCCGTGGTCGAGCTGGAGCCACGGCGATGACTAACCCGCCCGGACTGCTGATCTCGGCCCCGTCCTCAGGAACGGGCAAAACCACGGTGATGCTGGGCCTGCTGCGCGCGCTGGCCGAGGACGGGCTCACGGTGCAGCCCTTCAAGAGCGGGCCGGACTACATCGACCCGGCCTTTCACCGGGCAGCGGCAGGGCGGGCCTCGTTCAACCTGGATAGCTGGGCGATGGGCGCGCCGTTGCTGGGCGCGATTGCGGCGCAGGCCAAGGGCGCCGACATCGTGGTGGCCGAAGGGTCGATGGGCCTGTTCGACGGAGTCGCCAAGCCGGGAGAACTGGGCCACGGGTCAAGCGCCGAGACCGCGCTGCGCATGGGCTGGCCGGTGGTTCTGGTGCTGGATGTGGGTGGTCAGGCGCAATCGGCCGCCGCAACGGCGCTGGGGTTCCGGATGTATAACCCCGACCTGCCCTTTGCCGGCGTGATTCTGAACCGCTGCGCCAGCCCGCGCCACGAACGCCTGACCCGTCTGGGGATGGAGCGCGCGGGCCTGCCGGTTCTGGGCGTCCTGCCCCGGCGCGGCGACCTGACCCTGCCTGAGCGGCATCTGGGTCTGATCCAGGCGGTCGAGCACCCCGATCTGGAAAGTGCGATTGCCGGCTACGCGGAATTTCTGCGCGCGCATGTGGATCTGGAGGCGATCAAGCGGGCGGCCTCCTCGGGCCCCGCGGGGCCGTCGTCGGCCGCGCTGCCGCGCCCTCCGGCGCAACGGATCGCACTGGCCCGGGACGCGGCGTTTTCCTTTACCTACCCGCATCTTCTCGAAGGCTGGCGCGCGGCCGGGGCCGAGATCCTGCCCTTCTCTCCGCTGGCGGACGAGGCGCCGGACCCGGATGCCGATCTGGTCTGGTTGCCCGGCGGGTACCCCGAACTACACGCCGGAACCCTGGCAGCGGCAGAGCGGTTCTGACCGGCTTGCGCAAACATGCCGAAACGCGGCCCGTGCATGGCGAATGCGGCGGCTACATGGCCCTGGGCGAAGGGCTGATCGACAAGGACGGCACCCGCCACCGGATGGCTGGGCTGCTGGGCCTTGTCACTTCGTACGAGAAGCGCAAGTTCAACCTGGGCTATCGCCGGGCCGAGTTGCTGGCTGACATGCCCGGCTTTTCTGCCGGGACCGCGCTGCGCGGGCACGAGTTCCACTATTCCTCGATCGTCGAGCAGCCCGACGCGCCCCTGGCACGGGTTTTTGACGCCGAAGGCGCAGAAGGCCCGCAGACCGGATCGCGGCGCGGGCATGTCACCGGTACGTTCTTCCATCTGATCGCAGAGGCCAGCGCATGAGCGGTTTCGTTTCCTTCATCGGGTCCGGCCCCGGCGACCCGGAATTGTTGACACTCAAGGCCGTGGACCGGCTGCAAAAAGCCGACGCGGTTCTGTTCGACGACCTCAGCAGCGGGCCGATCCTGAGCCATGCGCGCAAGGAGGCCGACCTTGTGGGCGTGGGCAAACGCGCCGGGCGGCCCTCGCCCAAGCAGGACCATGTCAGCCGCCTGCTGGTGGAGTACGCCCAGACCGGCCAGCGGATCGTGCGGCTGAAATCGGGCGACGGCGGCCTGTTCGGACGCCTCGAGGAGGAACTGGTGGCCCTGCGCGCTGCCGGGATCGCGTACGAGATCATTCCGGGCATCCCCTCGGCCATTGCGGCGGCTGCGGCGGCGGGCATCCCGCTGACCCGCCGGCTGACCGCGCGGCGGGTGCAATTCGTCACCGGCCACGATGTCAGCGGCAAGCTACCCAAGGACCTGAACCTGCCCGCGCTGGCCGACCCGGGTGCGACGACCGTGGTGTTCATGGGCAAGCGCACCTTTCCCCTGCTTGCGGACGCGCTGCACGCACATGGGCTGCCGCTGGACACCCCAGCGCTGATGGCCGAGTCGGTCTCGACGCCTGAGCAATCGCTGCACCGGTCCACCGTCGGCGCACTGGCCGAGCGTCTGGGCTCCGAGATCGGTACCGCACCGGCGCTGATCCTCTATGGTCCGCTGGCGGAGTTCGACGATGATTGATCTGGTCTTGATCGGGATCGGCACCGGCAACCCGGACCACGTGACCTTTCAGGGCGCGCAGGCGATCCGCGCGGCCGATCTGATCCTGATCCCGCGCAAGGGCACCAACAAGGCTGATCTGGCCGGCGTGCGCGAGGAAATCATTCGCAAGGTCACCGACACACCGCCCCAAATCGCCTATTTCGACATCCCCGAGCGACGATCGCAGGATGGCTACCTGCGCGGTGTGGATGAATGGCACGACGCAATCGCCCTGCGCTGGCAGGAAGCGGTGGCCCGCCACCCCGAGGCGCGCACCGTCGCCCTGCTGATCTGGGGCGACCCCTCGCTCTACGACAGCTCGCTGCGAATCGCGGCGCGGCTGGACCCGCATCCGAACACAACGGTGATCCCCGGCATCACGGCGCTGCAGGCGCTGACGGCGGCCCATGCCATGCCGATCAACGAGATCGGCGCACCCTATCTGGTGACCACCGGCCGGCGCATCCGCGACGAGGGCTGGCCCAGCGATGCCGATACGGTTGCGGTGATGCTGGATGGCGAATGTTCGTTCCAGACGCTGGACATGGCCGATTTTGACATCTGGTGGGGGGCTTACGTGGGCATGCCCGAGCAGATCCTGATAAAAGGTCCGCTGGCCGATGTGGCCGACGAGATTCTGCGCACCCGCGCCGAGGCCCGCGCCCGGCACGGGTGGATCATGGATATCTATGTTCTGAAAAAGCGCGAGAATTGACGCGAAAGGTCGCAAATGGCGATTGCGCCAAAGCGGCATTCACGTCTAAATGGACGGGTCTGGTCCTGCCGGAGACATCCGGATGCTAAGAGGGAATTTGGTGCGGCCTGCGCGCAGGTCAAATCCAAAGCCGCCCCCGCGACTGTAAGCGGTGAGCCCTGTTCAACCAGCCACTCCCGACCCGTTCGGGGGGAAGGCGAACAGAGGCGCTGACCCGCAAGCCAGGAGACCTGCCAGGCGAACATTGAAACACCGGCCGTCGGGTGCGGCGGCACAGGAGGACAGAAAATGACGACACAAACGCAAACCGCATCAACGGCACGCGCTGGCATTCTTTCGGCAGTGTTCGCGGCAGCTCTGGGCCTGGGGATCATCACCCTGGCCGGTCACGTTCAGGCATCGGCGCTGCATGACGCCGCGCATGACGTGCGCCACGCAACCGGCTTCCCCTGCCACTAAACCAATGTTCAGTCGCATTCTGACCAGCGCGTTGTTCGCTGGTGCTGCAGCCGGGTTGATCGTCGCCCTGCTGCAGTTGGTATTCGTGCAGCCCGTGTTGCTGCATGCTGAACTGTATGAATCCGGAGAGCTGGTGCATTTCGGAGCCGAAGCCGTCTCGGCCCATCCCGAGCTGCCGGGCATGTTCTCGGACCTGACCCGCGACGGGTTGAGCGTGGTGTTCACCATGCTGACCTATACCGGCTATGCGCTGGTTCTGGTGGCCCTGATGTCGCTGGCCGAAGCGCAAGGCCACCCGGTTGACGGGCGCACGGGCGTGCTGTGGGGGCTTGCCGGTTTCATCGCCTTTCACCTTGCGCCGGGCTTCACCTTGGCCCCCGAGGTTCCGGGCGTTGCCGCAGCGGATGTGTTTGCGCGGCAGATCTGGTGGTGGGCAACCGTCGCGGCTGCTGGTGTGGCCATGTGGTTGATCGCTTTCGGTGGCAACATCGTCAGCTATCTGGTTGCGGCCGTGCTGCTGATGGCCCCGCACCTGATCGGCGCGCCGGAACCCGACGTGTTCACCGGGCCGGTTCCGACCGAGATCGGGGCCCTGTTCGCCGCGCGCGCCTTCGGTGTGGGCCTTGTGGCCTGGGTGCTGCTGGGTTCGTTTGCCGGGTATTTCTGGCAAAACGAGGGCAAGCGCGTCGAAGCCGCGGCCTGATTCCCGAATTCCAACGACCCGCCGGCGCCCAACCGGCGGGTCATTTGCTTTTCAAGGAAACAAGATGACACGCTCGCTTGCTCTTTTCGCGATCGGTCTGGTCTTTGGCGGGGGCGCCGGGTTCGTGCTGGCCGCGGCCAACGGCGTCACCTTCGACGGCCACGTCCATTCCGACCCCGCTCAACATGGCGGCCACCACGCCGAGGCCATGGCCCATGACCACGGCACTGCCATCAACCTGCCCGCCGGAACGGATGCGCCGGGGCTGGAGATCGCCGTCACCCCCGACCCGATGGCGGGTTGGAACCTGCATGTGATGCCAAAAAACTTCCGCTTTTCGCCGGAGAACGCCTCGCTGGACGACAAGCCCGGCGAAGGCCATGCGCATGTCTATGTAAACGGCGTCAAGTTGGCCCGGCTTTATGGCAACTGGATGCACATCCCGGACCTGCCCAAGGGCGAAACCACCATCGAGGTCTCGCTGAACGCCAACAGCCACAGCCCGCTGGCCGTTGATGGGGTGCCGGTCAGCGCCTCGGTTACGGTTCAGGTGGACTGAAACGCGGGTATCCGCGCCCGCAGACACAAGCGAAGCCGCCCGCAGGGCCGGGCGTCTTCGATCCAGCCATTCGGGCTGTTCAGAATGGTCCGGCAGGTCGCCGCAATGTCATCGGCATCGGCAACCGGATCGATCCCTGAAAACACGTAAGACGCCAGGCTTTCCCCCTGCATCGCCACCACGGTCGGCTCGTCGCAGCCGCTGAAACAGGCGTGCTCGGCAACCTCGACCTGCCCGTCCAGTGCCGCAGCGCGCAGGGCGCTCGATACAGCCTGACGCTCGGCCGGCAAGTCGCGCTCGCCCGCGCAGCTGCTGCAGATCAAAACACGCATGCCCCTCGCCTGCCTTTTTCGTTTCTCACTGTCGCTTGTGCGGGTTTCGCCCTCCCGGCGCAAGCCCGCCACCCACGATATTGTGACTGTACGCAGCCGGGATTTCGGGAAGACTCGGGCCACCCATGACCTGGAGAACCCGTGATGAAATATCTTGTGTTGTTCCTCGGCCTGCTGGCGCTGCCCGCGCTTGCTGCCGATATCGAACCGCGGCCGGGTTGGGCCGTCCACCCGACGACCAAGACCCATGACGCGCTGGTGGCCGACACGATCGCAGCGGTCAAGGCAAACGGGATGGCCGTGGTCACGCAAGCCGGGCCGACCAAGGCCGCCGCCGCCCGCGGCATCACCATTCCGGGCAACCGTGTGATCGGCGTCTTCAACAACGACTACGCGGTGCGGGTTCTGGAACAATCGGTGCCCGCGATGATCGAGGCGCCGATCCGCCTGTACGTCACGGAAAACGAGGACGGCACCGCGACGCTGTCCTACAAGACGCCCAGTCTGGTTTTTGCCCCGTATGTCGAAGGCAGTGACGCCTTGCCCGCGATCGCCGCAGAGTTGGACGCCAAATTCGCCGTCATCGCCGAACTGGCTGTCAAATAGTCACACTGACGTGATGCGGCTTGCGCCGGCCCGGAACCTCCGCAATCTGCTGCGCAACGGAACTTACGGAGCTTGTTCGATGCAGGACCTGTCCCCCCGCGCTGCGGATCTTCTGGCGCAACGCCTGTACGAGGCCGGGTGCCGCCACGCCTTCGGCATGCCCGGAGGCGAGGTGTTGACCCTGGTCGATGCGCTGGAACAGGCCGGGATCACCTTTCACCTGACCAAGCACGAAAACTCGGCCGGTTTCATGGCCGAGGCGGTGCACCATCGCGATGGTGCGCCGGCGATTCTGGTGGCGACCTTGGGCCCGGGGGCCATGAACGGCATCAATGTCGTGGCCAACGCGCTGCAGGACCGGGTGCCGATGATCGTGCTGACCGGCTGCGTCGATGCCGACGAGGCGCTGACCTATACCCATCAGGTCATGGATCACGCGCAGGTCTACCGCTCGATCACCAAGGGCACATTCACCCTGACGGCCAAGGGCGCCGACATCATCGCCGACAAGGCCGTGTCACTGGCCACGCAGGCGCGACCGGGGCCGGTGCATATCGACGTGCCGATCTCGGTCGCCGATACCCGGGTGTCGGTCGCCAAGCGACGACGGCTGACCCGAGCCGCCCGCGTCGCGCCCGAGGGCACATGCCTGGAGAAAGCCCGCCGCTGGGTGGCCGAGGCCGAGCGTCCGTTGGCGATCATCGGGCTGGACGTGCTGTATGACGACTCGCGCAGCGTGGTGCGGGCGTTTCTGGAACATTTCGGCATCCCGTTCGTCACGACCTACAAGGCCAAGGGCGTGGTGCCCGAGGATCACCCGCTGTGCCTGGGCGGCGCGGGCCTGTCGCCCCTGGCCGACGCGCAGCTTGTGCCGCTGGTCGAACAGGCCGACCTGATCCTGTGTCTGGGCTACGACCCGATCGAAATGCGCCCCGGCTGGCGCGAGATCTGGGACCCGGACGAGAAACGCGTGATCGACATCTCGGCCGTGGTGAATGACCACTACATGCACCAAGCGGGGCTGAACCTGGTGGCCGATACCGGCGCCACGCTTGAAGCGATCGCCAAGGGCAACCCCGCCCGACCGACCTGGCCCCAAGGCCAACCGGCGCAGGTCAAGGCAGCGCTGGCGTCGGCCTTTCCCACCGATGACGACTGGGGCCCCGCCGCCGTGATCGCCGAGACCCGCGCCACCCTGCCCCCCGAAACACTGGCCACCGCCGACAGCGGCGCGCACCGCATCCTTCTCAGCCAGATGTGGCAGTGCCTGGAGCCGCGCGGCCTGATCCAGTCTTCGGCGCTGTGCACGATGGGTTGCGCCGTTCCGATGGCGATCGGCCTGAAACTGGCCGAACCCGACCGCCCGGTCATCAGCTTTTCCGGCGATGCCGGGTTCCTGATGGTCGCCGGTGAGTTGTCGACCGCCGCGGAAATGGGCGGAAACCCGATCTTTCTGGTCTTTGTCGATGCCAGCCTGGCACTGATCGAGCTGAAACAGCGCCAGCGCCAGATGGGCAACCGGGGCGTCGATTTCGACCGGCATGACTATGCCGCGATGGGCCGGGCGTTCGGCGGCAACGGCCACACCGCGCGCAACCGCGCCGAACTGCGCGCGGCGCTGAAGGCCGCGCTGGCCGCCGACACGTTCACCGTGATCGCCGCCGAGATCGACCGCGGAGGCTATGATGGCCGCATCTGACGGGCCGCTGAAGGGCGTCAAGGTTCTGGATCTGTCGCGCATTCTGGCCGGCCCGACCTGCACGCAGCTGTTGGGCGATCTGGGCGCCAGCGTGATCAAGGTGGAAAACCCGGCGACCGGTGGCGACGATACCCGCCAGTGGGGGCCGCCCTATGTCACCGACGCGGATGGCAACCCGACCGATCTGAGCGCCTATTTCATGGCCGCGAACCGCAACAAGAAGTCCGTCGCCATCGATATCGCCACGCCAGAGGGGCAGGAACAGATTCGGTGGCTGGCCTCTCATGCCGACATCCTCATCGAGAATTTCAAACCCGGCGGGCTGGCCAAATACGGGCTGGACCATGAAACCCTCTCGCGGGAGTTTCCGGGGCTGATCTACTGTTCGATCTCGGGCTACGGCCAGACCGGCCCGAACGCGGCCAAGCCGGGCTATGACCTGATGGCGCAGGGCTATGGCGGGATCATGTCGCTGACCGGCGAGCCGGACGGAGCCCCGATGAAAGTGGGCGTGGGCATCGCCGACGTGATGTGCGGCATGTACGCGACCGTCGGCATTCTGGCCGCACTGCGCCACCGGGATCAGACCGGCGAAGGCCAGCAGATCGACATCGCACTGGTCGACAGCCAGATCGCATGGCTGATCAACGAGGGCGTGAACTATCTGACCTCGGGCCAGGTTCCGCAGCGGCGCGGCAATGGGCACCCCAACATCGTGCCCTACGATGTTTATGAAGCCGCCGATGGACACGTCATTCTGGCCGTGGGAAATGACGGCCAGTTCCGGCGCTTCTGCGGGTTTCTTGACCTCGATCAGTTGTCCGATGATGCGCGGTTTGCAACCAACCCGGCCCGGCTGGAACACCGCGACGCATTGAACGCCGTTCTGCGGCCCGCGCTTCGGCGGCTGGAGACCAAGGCCGTCATCGAAGGCCTCGAGGCGCTGAAAGTGCCCGTCGGGCCGGTTCAGACGCTGGATCAGGTCTTTGCCTCGGATCAGGTGGCCGCGCGGCAGATGCAGATCGACATGCAGGCCGACCCCGCTCCCGTCAAACTGATCGGGAACCCGCTGAAACTGTCGCGCACGCCGGTGACCTATCGTGCGGCACCTCCAACCTTTGGGGCGGATACCCAGGCCGTTCTGGATGCGGACGATCCCTTCGAGGACTGAGACCCTGTCACATGCACGCACGCCGCCCAAGGCTGTTGGCACAGCGGGCACGCTTTTTGTCAGGGTCGCCGAACCAGATAGTCGGGGGCGATGCCCGCAGCGGCCACGGCGCGCGCGGCGTCCTGGCCGGCAAAGAATCCATAGCCCGTGATCAAGGCCGAAGCCACGCCGGCAGCATGTGCACCAAGGATGTCAGTATGCAGGCTGTCTCCGACCATGACGACCCGAGACCGGTCAACTTCGCCCAGACGCGCAAACGCAAGATCATAGATATTGGCGAAAGGTTTGCCGAAGAATTCCACCGTGACCCCGGTCCGGTCGGCCAGACGATGGGCAAAATAGCCCGGCTCCGCGCTGAACCCGGTTTCGCGCGGTGCGACGATGTCAGGGTTTCCCACCAGGACCGGGCGCCGCCGCCGATTCAATGCGGCCTCAAGCAGCGCCTGCCTGTGCTCGGTCCAACCGGAACTGCCGATCATCAGAAAGCCATCCACCGCATCATAGATTGCAGGATCGTCTTCCAGATAGCTGACCTCGAGATCACCCAGATCGTGAAGGCCCGCCCCGCGGGAGGCCATGAGCCCCCAATGCAATCCTCGCCGGTCTTTCATGGCGGCCACCAGGGTCGCGCGGCTGGTGACCACCTCCTGCGGTGCAAACGCATAGCCCAACCGTTGGTACTTTGCGACCAGCGACGCGTGCGGCAGGCTTGCCGCATTCGACACCACCAGCACCCGCTTGCCCGCCGCCCGCAACCGCTCGACACGTTCGGGCGTTTCCGGAATCGCCGTCTCGCCGATGTTCAGAACGCCGAACGCATCCAGCAGAAAGACATCGAAATCGTCCGCGATATCCTCAAGCGTATCGCAGTGTCGCGGCGTGCGGGTCGGGCCACTTGCATCCGGCAAGCGATGGCGCACGGCCTCATAGCCCCTGAACGCGGCCTCGGCGGTCAGGGGGATCAAATGATCGCTCCGCGGACCTTGGCCGAAACCCATTCGCTGATCACAACGGCCACGAGGATGACGATGAGGATCAGGCTGACCTGCGGCCAGGCCAGAACGTTGAGCGACGCAGAAAGTTGAAGACCGACCCCCCCGGCCCCGACAAGGCCCAGAACCGTCGACTCACGGATGTTGATGTCCCAGCGGAACACGGCAATTCCCGCGAAGGCCGGCAGGATCTGCGGCACGATCCCATAGGCCATCACCTGCCAACGGGAGGCGCCGGTGGCCGTGATCGCCTCGACCTGGCCATGGTCGATCTCTTCGATCGCCTCATACAGAAGCTTGGCGCAGAAGCCGATCGAACGGATTGCGATGGCGATTACGCCGGCAAATACGCCCGGACCGATGATCGCAATCAGCAACAGCGCCCAGATCAGCGAGTTGATCGACCGGGTCGCCACGATGATCAGCAAGGCAAAGGGACGAACGAACAGGGCCGAAGGCGTGGTGTTGCGGGCTGCCAGAAAAGCCACCGGCACGGCCAGGCACAGGGCGATCAGCGTTCCCAGCGTGGCGATGTTCAGCGTATCCCAGATCGGGCGCCCCAACTGAGTGATGTATTCCCAGCGCGGCGGGGTTGCCCGGTTCCAGATGTCACTGGCGATGCGCGGGGCATCCCAGACGAAGAACCAGGTGGTCGCCTCGGATATCCTCTGCCAGCACAGCATGAAGACCGCGACGCCGATCAGCCAGCCGAACCAACGGATCAGTGTCTCGGACGCTGTCCGGCGGCGCCAGACCTGTGTGCCTTCCTTTTCCAATACCGGCATCACTGAACCCTCGCGCGAATGATTCCCGACAGGTATTCCAGAGCCATCACGATGCCGATGATCAAAATCAGGATCGCGGCGGCCGTGTCGTATTCATATCGATCGAAGGCAGTGTTCAGCGTCGCCCCGATGCCACCGGCCCCCACCAGCCCCAGGATCGCGCTTTCGCGGAAATTGATGTCGATACGATACATTGACAGGCCGACCAGACGCGGCATCACCTGCGGCTGCACGCCGTAGTTGATCCATTGCATCCACCGCGCCCCCGAGGCCCGGATCGCCTCGGCCTGAACCTTGTCCATCGACTCGATGTCCTCGGCCAGAAGCTTTGACAGGAAACCGATGGTCGCAAAGGAGAGGGTCAGGAAACCGGCCAGCGGGCCAAAGCCGAAAATCGCGACCAGCAGGATCGCCACGATGATTTCCTGCAAGGCGCGGCTGATGGCCACGATGCCGCGGCAGATGACGTAGACGGGCAGCGGTGCGATGTTGCGCGCGGCGCCAAGGCCGATGGGAATCGAAATCAGGATGCCGACGACCGAAGCCGCCACCGTCATCACGATGCTTTCCAGAAGTCCGCTCCAGATGTCTCCGGCGCGGGTCACGAAATCGGGGCGGGTGAAGGACAGGATGAACTGCCCCCCCCGGTCCAGCCCGGCATAGACCCGGGCCCAGTCCACCTCGATCGTCATCACCGCCGCCACCAGGTAAGCCGCAAACCCGACGATCAGGCCCCAGCGTAACGCGGGATTGGCGATGAAATGCGGCTTGCGCCAGCCTTTGCCCAGCATGTCATCCAGTTCACGATGGCTCATTCCGCGGCCTCGATGTCTGTGTCTTCGCCCTCGACCTTCTCGATGGTCGCCTCCCAATCCTCCTCGCCGTAGATTTCCGTCAGCTTTTCGGAGGTCAGCGCATCTGGCGGTCCGTCGAACACGATTTCTCCGAACCGCAGCCCGACGATGCGCGGAACGAACATCTGGGCCAGCGCAACATCATGGATGTTGATGATCGCGGCCAGCCCGCGTTCGCGGCACAACTCGGTGATCAGCCGCATGATCTGGCGGCTGGTCTTGGGGTCCAGCGATGCCGTGGGTTCATCGACCAACAACAGCTTTGGCTGCTGGATCAGGGCTCGGCAGATCCCGACCCGCTGACGCTGACCACCCGACAGTTCGTCGGCGCGCTTGTCGGCCATGTGCAGAAGGCCCACGCGATCCAGCAGGCGAAAGGCTTCGTCCACGTCGGATTGCGGATAGCGGCGCAGAAAGCTGCGCCAGAACCCCACATAGCCCAGCCGCCCGGACAGCACGTTCTCCATCACCGTCAGGCGCTCGACCAGGGCATATTCCTGAAAGATCATGCCCATTTCCCGCCGCGCCCGCCGCAATGCTCCGCTGCCCAGCCGGGTCAGGTTCACGCCGTCCAGAATGGCCGCTCCGCCGGTCGGCTCGACCAGCCGGTTGATGCACCGGATCATCGTCGATTTGCCAGCGCCGGACGGACCGATCAAGGCCAGAACCTGGCCCGAGGGAACCTCGAGATCGATCCCCTGCAAGGCCTTGTCGCCGGTCTTGTAGGTCTTGGTCAGTTTTTCGAGTTGCAGCATTTGAAGCCCTTGATGGCCGGCCGGGCAGATCCCTCACAAGTATCTGCCCGGCTGTTGACGGTTTACTGACAGGCGTAGCTGACGCCGTTGGCGGCATCGATCTTGCGGATGACCTCCCAGAAATCCTTGTAGTTCATCTCGATGAACTGAGCCTCGTTGGACTTCGAGAATTCCTCTTCCAGGGTCGTGCCCTCCCACTCGAAGCTGAAGAAGGCATCGCGGATCTGATCCTGCAGCTCGGGCTTGAGGTTGTAGACGACGCCGAACCCCGTGGTCGGGAAGGTCTGCGACTTGTAGATCGAAACCACCTGTTCGGGCTCGATGACATCGCGGTCGATCATCCGGTGCAGCACCGAGTTGGCGATCGAGGCAGCCATATAGTCCTTGTTGGCGACACCGAGGATCGAATTGTCATGCTTGCCCGAAAACACCGGCTCGAAGTCGCGTTCGGGGATCATGTCGTAATCCGCCTTCAGGATCGCCGAGGGCGCCTTGAAGCCCGAATTCGACGTCGGCGAGGTAAAGGCCAGCTGTTTTCCGCGGATATCCTCGACCTTTTCGATGCCGGAACCGGGATAGGTGATGATCTCCATTTCATAGCCGAAATTGCCATCCGCCGACGCCATGATCGTAAAGGGCCGGAAGCCCGCGCAGTTCACGGCAAGCGGGTTCGACCCGGTGTTGAACCCCGAGATGTGCAGACGCCCCGAACGCATCGCCTCGATCTGGGCGGCGTTCGACTGGACTGGGAAAAACACGACATCCTTGCCGGTCTTCTCGCTGAGATAGTCGATGAAATCGGACCATGCTGTCTTGTAGACGGCCGGATCCTCGACCGGTGTATAGGCAAAAATCAACGGGTCGGGATCAAGCCACTGGCTTTCGTCCGTCGGGATATCCGCGACCAGATCGCCATCCACGTCGCAGAACCGTTCGTCAAGATCTCCGCGCGGGCAGTCTTGGGCCGCAGCGCCTGTGGCCCATGACATCACTGCGACCGCCGAAGCGGAGATGAGCAGTTTGAAATCTGATTTCATGTTATTTAGTCCTCCCTTGAAATGCGGCTCCTCCACCGCGAGCATTATTCTTATCCCGTATCCGCGACGATCACGGCGACCTTCGACGCCTCGAGCGCCGCGCGCAATGTCCCATCGGGTGCGGCATCGACCACGATACTGTCCAGGTCAGACAGGGTGCCCGCCCGGACCAGACCCCTGGCGCCGTATTTCTGGGCATCTATCAGAAGATGCCGGTTGGCCGCGCGCTGCAGCATCGCGCGCTTGACCGCAGCGAAACCGCTGATCGCCTCCGAGGGCCCCTCTTCGGACAACCCCGACGCGCCGATCATGCATCGATCCACATTGAATCGTGACAGGTATTCGAGCGTGTCTGCGCCGATCACGGCGGATTCAGTGGCCAGGTATTCCCCCGGGCACAGGATCACGTCGGCGGCGCCGTCCCCCAGTGTCGTTGCCACGGGTATCGAGTTGGTGATGACCGTGCACCGCGTGCCATTCACCGCCAACGCACGGGCCAGCTGGATCGTCGTCGAACCCGAGTCGATCATCACGGTATCGCCGTCATTCACCAGTTCCGACGCCTTTCCGCCGATCCTCTCGCGCTCGGCGGCGCGGTCGGCGGTGCGCTCGTCGAGACTGGGATAGTGCCCCTGTGCCGCCGCCGAGGCCCCGCCATGCGCGCGCGCCACCAGACCGTCTTGGGCCAAGGCGTCGAAATCCCGCCTGACGGTTTCGGTCGACACGTTGAAACTGCGGGCAAGGTCACTGATCCGGACATGCGGGCGCAACTTCAGTTCGAGCAGGATCTGCCGCCGCCGCTCGGCTTTCTTGATCCGGCCGGCTGCCTTCTCGGCATGTTTGCTTCGTGTCTTGGTCTTCGACATCTCACGATCCGACTCGTCCCATGCCCGAGTCACGTTGTGGCGTTTCGGGCATTTTTGCAATTATTTTGTTGCATTGACCTCAACTGAGTGTTGAGAATTACCAAATCCAATACCACTTCTGCGAACTGAGGAATGATGTACCAACGCACCAAGAAATCGGTCCTGCCTGCATGATCGTGATGGCAACGCATCTGGCGGCCGCGGTGGCGCTGCTGCTCTGGTCGGTCCGGCTGATCCGCACCGGCGTCGAACGGGCCTTTCTGCCGGAACTCAAGCGCGGGCTGAAAGTCCTGTCAGACCGGAGCCTGACGGCCGCCCTGGGCGGAGGGCTGACTGCCATGCTCATGCAAAGCGCAACAGCGGTAGCCCTGATCGGGGCGGGGTTCGCGGTGTCGGGGATGCTGGCGCCGCAATCCGCGCTGGCCGTGATCCTGGGGGCCGAGGTCGGATCGGCGCTGATGGCGCAGGTCCTGTTTCTGCCGGTTCAGGCGGTAATCCCCTTTGCCCTGCTGGCCGGCGTCGTGACCTTCCTCAAGGCGCGCCGGCGCAAGGCCAAGCAAATCGGTCGGATCGTGATCGGCTTTGCGCTGGTCCTTATGTCGTTGGGCATGATCCGCGACGCAACAGTTTCAATCGGATCAAATCCGATCGTGCAAAGCATCGCCACCTATTTCCAGAACGACCTGCTCAGCGCCTATGTCATCGGCGCCGTTCTGGCGTGGGTGATGCATTCCAGCCTGGCCGCAGTGCTGACCTTTGCAACCTTCGCCGCCTCGGGGCTGGTCGCAAGTCCGGTGGCGGCCGCGCTGGTGATCGGGGCAAACCTGGGCGGGGCGGCAATTCCGGTGGCGCTGTTGTGGGGGCAGGAGCGCCCGGCCCGTCTGGTCGTCCTGTCCAACCTTGCCGCGCGGGCCTGCGTCACCTTGATCGCACTCGCTCTGCTGCTTGCGGGCGTCGTTCAGATGGGGGTGCTCGGCCCGGTGCCCGGGCAGCAAGTCGTCGCGCTGCACATTCTGCTGAACATCGCACTACTTGTGCTGGCTCTGCCGCTGACCGGCCCGCTGGTGCGATTGGTCGATGCGGTTCTGCCCCGACATTCGCCAACCGAGCCCGAAAGCGTTTCGGCGCTGGATTCCAGCGCGCTGGATCACCCGCCGCTGGCACTGGCCTGCGCGCAACGGGAATTGCTGCGCATGGCGGAAACCGTACAGGCCATGCTGGTGCCGGTCATTCACCTGTTCCGCAACTGGGACCCAGATCTGGCCCGAACCATCCAGCTGCGCGAGGACGAGGTTGATCGGATGCATTTCGCCATCAAGATCTACATCTCGCGCATGGGTGAAAACGACCTGACGCCGGAACAGGAAAAGAAATCGCTTGGCATCGTGGCTATGGCCAACAACCTGGAAGAAGCCGCCGACCGGATTGCCGTGAACCTTGTCGGGCTGGCGCGGAAATTGGCGGACGAGGCAGTGACCTTCTCGAAAGAAGGGTTGGACGACATCGAGCAGTTTCACGATCAGGTCGTGACGAACGGTCAACTGGCGCTGAGTGTCCTGACCACCGGAGACGCCGAGGCGGCACGTCAGCTTGTGGCCGAGAAGGATCGCATTCGCATCGAAGAACAGAAACTGCAGGAACGCCATCTGAAGCGACTGCAAAACGGGGCATCCGCCAGCATCGAAACCACCAACATCCACCAGGAGACACTGCGCCTGCTCAAGCAGGTGAATGCGGCGCTGGCCTTCGTGGCCTATCCGATTGCCGAGGAAACCGGCGATCTGCTGCGTAGCCGGCTGGCCCACCCCCGCAAGATCGGAGGCGCATCCTGACGGGAACGGAATAAATCAAAGCGGCGCAAGACCGTGTGAGGACGAGTACGAGGCGGCCGACCCGGCCACCGACATGCAACTGGGAGGAAAGACATGAAACGACTCACACTGACATTCGCAGGTTCACTCGTGGCCCTGACCACCTCGGTCTCGGCGTCCTACGCGGACAAGCTGACCCTGTACTGCTCGGCGCAAGAGGACTGGTGCCAGCTGATGGCGCGCAGCTTCGAGGACGCCACCGGCATCGATGTCAACATGACCCGCAAATCCTCGGGCGAGACCTTTGCCCAGATCCGCGCCGAAGCGTCCAACCCCAAGGGCGACGTGTGGTGGGGCGGTACGGGTGATCCGCATCTGCAAGCGGCCGAAGAAGGCCTGACGATGGAATACATTTCGCCCATGCGCGATCAACTGCATGACTGGGCGATCTCGCAGGCCGAAAGCGCCGGGAACCGGACGATCGGGATCTATTCGGGCGCGCTCGGCTATGGCTACAACACCGAGTTGCTGGCAGCCAACAACCTGCCCGAGCCGTCCTGCTGGAAGGATCTGCTGAAGCCTGAATACAAGGGCCATATCCAGATGGCGAACCCGAACTCGTCAGGGACCGCCTACACGACGCTGGCCTCGATGGTTCAGATCTTCGGCGAGGACGAAGGGTTCGAGTTCATGAAGGGCCTGCACAAGAACATCAACCAGTACACCAAGTCGGGCTCGGCCCCGATCAAGGCGGCGGCCCGCGGCGAGACGACCATCGGCATCGTGTTCATGCATGACGCGGTGAAACAGGCCGTGGCAGGCTTTCCCATCAAGGTGGTCGCCCCGTGCGAGGGCACCGGATACGAGATCGGGTCGATGTCGATCATCGACGGCGCCCGCAATGTCGAAGAGGCCAAGAAATTCTATGACTGGGCCCTGAGCGCCGAGGCGCAGAACCTGGCGCTCGAGGTCAACGCCTTCCAGGTACCGTCGAACAAGGCGGCCAAGACCTCGGACAGCGCGCCGGACATGAGCCAGATCAAGCTGATCGACTATGACTTCAAGAAATACGGCTCGTCCGACGAACGCAAACGCCTGCTGCAGAAATGGGACGAAGAGGTTTCGGTTCTGCCGCAGTAAATGAAACGTTCCACCACAAAAACGGCCCATTCGGTGCTGATCTTCTGGATCGCCGCCGGGTGGGTCGGCTATTGCCTGCTGCCCTGGTACATGGTCGAGGACGGCTTCTGGTCGTTCCACTGGCTGGTCGATGGCTATCCGTTTGACGACGACTATGCGCCCGCGGCCTTTCTGCTTGCGCAGGGCAAGAAGCTTTGGCTGGCGCCGATGGTCCTTGCGCTGGCCTTGCCGCTGCTGGCGCTGGGCCGGCCGAAATCTGATCCGCTGCACGCCCGCATTTTGATCCTGTCGGGGGCGTTCGGCTTTGCCTGGCTGATCGCGCAAGGGTTCGGCATTGGCATCCGCGGGTTCAATTTCGACTGGCTGACCGCCCTGTTCGGAGAGCTGGGCGACCGGCAGTTCGGCATGGGCTATGGCGCGATGATCTGCGCCTCGAGCTTTCTGTTTCTGCTGACCCAGGGGATCGCCGCGCGCGGCGCCGTGAACGGAGACGTGTTCGTCGTCAGCGCCATCGGCGGCGTCATCACCATCGTCACCGCCTTTGTCTTCTTCCCGATCGCCAGAATGCTGTTTGCCGCCTTCGTGACCGAGGACGGGGCCTATTCGGTGGCGGTCTTCTTTTCGAAATTCTTCGACGACCGGCTGTGGGGGCTGGGGTGCCTGTGGGGCGCGAAATGCGGTGCGGCCTGGAATTCGCTGGTGCTGGCGGTTCTGGTCGGGCTGCTCACAACCGCGTTGGGCCTGTGTTTCGCGCTGGTCGTCACCCGGTCGGGCTTTCGCTACAAACGGGCGCTGCGCGCCCTGACGGTGCTGCCGATCATCACCCCGCCCTTCGTCATCGGCCTGGCGCTGATCCTGCTGTTCGGCCTGTCCGGATCGGTAACGCGATTCATCGCCGAGCTGTTCGGCACCCAGCCCACGCGCTGGCTGTACGGGATGCCCGGCATCCTGATCGCCCAGACCCTTGCCTTCACGCCCATCGCCTTCCTGGTGCTGATCGGCGTGGTCGAGGGCGTCTCGCCCTCGATGGAAGAGGCCGCCCAGACCTTGCGGGCCAACCGGTGGCAGACCTTCCGAACCGTCTCGCTGCCCTTGATGCGACCGGGCCTGGCCAACGCCTTTCTGCTGGGCTTCATCGAGAGCATGGCCGATTTCGGCAACCCGCTGGTTCTGGGCGGCAATTTCGACGTGCTGTCGACCGAGATCTTCTTTGCCATCGTCGGCGCCCAGTACGATCAGGGCCGCGCGGCGGTGCTGGCGATGGTGCTTTTGTTCTTTACCCTGTCGGCCTTCTACGCGCAGCGCGCCTGGCTGGGCAAGAAAAGCTATACCACCGTGACCGGCAAGGGCGATTCCGGTGTGCACCCGCTGATGCCCAAGGGCCTGTCGATCCCGGTGGCGGTGATCGCGCTGGGCTGGGCGCTGTTCACGGTGGTGATCTATGCGATGATCGCCTATGGCAGCGTGGTCGAGCTGTGGGGGGTCAACAACACGCTGACTTTCAAGCACTACGTCACCGCCTTCTCGGTGCGGCTGGATGCGGAAGGCATCCGCTGGACCGGCGCCGCCTGGGACAGTTTCTGGACCACCATCACCATCGCCGCCATCGCCGCCCCGCTGACCGCAGCCGTGGGTCTGGTGACGGCCTATCTTCTGACCCGGCAGAATTTCGCGGGCAAGAACGCCTTCGAATTCGGCACCATGCTGTCCTTTGCCATTCCCGGCACGGTGATCGGCGTCAGCTATATTCTGGCATTCAACGTGCCCCCGATCGAGATCACGGGAACTGGCGTCATCCTGGTGGTCAGCTTCATCTTCCGCAACATGCCCGTGGGCGTGCGCGCCGGCATCGCCAGCATGTCACAGCTGGACCGCAGCCTGGATGAATCCTCGCTGACGCTGGGGGCGAATTCCTGGCAGACTTTCCGGCGCATCATCCTGCCGCTGCTGCGGCCGGCGATCCTGGCCGCGCTGGTCTACAGCTTCGTCCGCGCGATGACCGCCATCTCGGCCGTGATCTTTCTGGTCAGCGCCGAATATGACATGGCCACCAGCTATATCATCGGGCGGGTCGAGAACAACGATTACGGCCTGGCCATCGCCTATTCCACGACCCTGATCTTCGTGATGCTGGCGGCGGTCGGGTTGCTGCAACTTCTGGTGGGCCGGGTCCGCATCGGGCGGCGCACTGTGCACGAAACGGAGACATCGCCATGACCGACACTCACATCGGCTCGAAGGCCGCCCCGGTCCGCTTTGAACGCGTGTCCAAGGTTTTCGGAAAGGATGTCGTCGCCGTCGACGCCATCGACCTGCATGTCGAGGCGGGCAAGCTGGTCACGTTGCTGGGTCCGTCAGGCTGCGGCAAGACCACGACCCTGCGCATGATCGCGGGGCTCGAGATGGCCAGTTCGGGCCGCATCCTGATCGGCGACCGCGACGTGACCAAGCTGCCGGCCACCGATCGCGACGTGTCGATGGTGTTCCAGTCCTATGCCCTGTTCCCGCATATGAGCGTACTGGAAAACGTCATGTACGGCCTGACCTTTTCGGGCTTCGGCAAGGACGAGGCCCGCAGCCGCGCGTTGCAAGGGCTGGATCTGGTGGGCCTCAAGGGGTTTGACGCGCGGTTGCCGTCGGAACTGTCGGGGGGGCAGCAGCAGCGGGTCGCCGTGGCGCGTGCGCTGGTGCTGGAACCGCAGGTGCTGTTGTTCGACGAGCCGCTGTCGAACCTGGATGCCAAACTGCGCCGCCAGG
This sequence comes from Ruegeria lacuscaerulensis ITI-1157, assembly GCA_000161775.1. Classification (GTDB taxonomy): domain Bacteria; phylum Pseudomonadota; class Alphaproteobacteria; order Rhodobacterales; family Rhodobacteraceae; genus Ruegeria; species Ruegeria lacuscaerulensis. The sequence goes on along the minus strand of GG704596.1, from coordinate 2,100,191 downwards.
TGCGCGAGGACATCCGCGCCATCCAGCAGGATCTCGGCCTGACGGTCGTCTATGTCACCCATGACCAGGAAGAGGCGCTGGCCGTATCGGACGAGATCGTGGTGATGCGCAACGCCGCCATTGCCCAGATCGGAACGCCCCGGCAGCTGTATGACGCCCCCAACGACCGCTTCGTGGCCGATTTCATCGGCGAGGCCAACCTGCTGGACTGTCAGATCGTGGCCGTCGAGGGCGATACCGCCACGATCGAGATCGAAGGCTATCGCCACACGCTGCCGTCACGCGGCCTGCCCGCAGGCCCGGCCACTATTGCCGTCCGCCCGTCGCGCCTGGTGATCGGCAAGGAACGGGGAATTCCGGCGACCGTCGCCAAGGCGACCTATGTGGGTGTGCGGATGGAATACACGCTGACCGGCAATTTCGGGCAAGTCTTCGCGGTGCACGAAGACGTGGACGCTCCTCTGGCGCCGGGCACCCAGATACGCATGGCCTTCGCCGAAAAAGGCCCGGTTCTGCTGCCCGAGGAATAAATGTCGGTCCTTCTGGTGATCACGCATCCCGAAGTCACCGTCGATCCCGACATCCCGGTGGTGGACTGGCCCCTGCATGAACAGGGCCGCCACAGGGCTCGGACTTTCGCGGCCAGCGACGCAATGGCCGACGTGTCGCAGATCTGGACCAGCGCCGAAAGAAAGGCCCGCGAGACCGCCGCGATCCTTGCGGCGACCCGCGCCTTGCCAGTGGACTGCGACGCAGCCCTGGGCGAAAATGACCGCAGCGCAACAGGATACCTGCCCAAAAACAAGTTCGAGGCGGCAGCGGACGCGTTCTTTGCTCAGCCCGATCATAGCTTTTGTGGATGGGAAACGGCCCGCGACGCTCAGGCCCGGATACGCGGTGCCGTTTCCCGGATCGTCGCGACTCATGACGGGGCGGATCTTGCGATCGTGACACATGGGGCCGTCGGTACGCTGTTGTGGTGCGCCTTGTCGCATCGGCCCATCGACCGACAATTCGACCAACCGTTCCAAGGGCATTTCTGGCATGCGGATCTGGCCACCTTGCGACCGCGAACCGGGTGGCGCGCGATCGGCTAGAGGGTCAATCCGCCCATACCCGCTCGGCAATCTCGCGCAGGGTGTCGAACACGTCGGGCGTTCCAGCGATCACCCGGCCGCCCTGACGGATCATTGTATCGGCGTCCTGATCCTCGATGCAGCCACCGGCCTCGGCGATCATCAATTGCCCGGCCAGACAATCCCAGGCGTTCATGTGTTCCTCGACATAGCCCAGCAACCGCCCCGCCGCGACATAGGCCAAAGACAAGGCCCCACTGGCATTGCGATGAAACATCGCCCCGCGCGCAATCAGGTCCGCCACGATCGGCAGCACATGGCGCGCCTCGATCCGGTTCGAGTAGCCGACGGCCACCGTGCCCGAATTCAACGCAACCCCCGCAGCGACCCGCATCGGGGCGTCATTCAACGTGGCGCCACCGCCGCGCAGGGCAACATAGGTTTCGTCCACATTCGGATCATGGATCACGCCAACCTGCGTCCGCCCGCCCGAGACACCCGCCAGAACGACCGTCCAGGCCGGAATCCCATTGACGAAATTCGTGGTCCCGTCGATCGGGTCGATCACCCAGTCAAACCCGCTGGTCCCTGACTTGCGGCCATGCTCCTCGCCCACGATGCCATCCTCGGGCCATGCCTCGGCGATCCTGTCGCGAATGAAAGTCTCGACATTCCGGTCGGCTTCGCTGACCCAATCCTGCGCGCCCTTCCGGTCAACGACAAGCGCGTCACGATCCGCAAAATACCGGGCTGCCAGTTCACCGGCCTGACTGCAGACTGCGACGGCAAACTCCCTGCGTTCCAGATTATCGGTCATTCGGCTTCTCCGGGTTCGGCTTTTCGACCCGTCAGACTGTGGCGGCAGGAAGCCGAAAACGCAATCGCGGATCTTCCCCCCCTGCCGCCGATCCCGGAACGCGGCAACCGATACCTGAAACACTTGTGCTGGCTTCGGCGGCAAGTTGCTGAAACATCTGCCTGAACAGGCGGATTTTTTCGCGTTTGCCGCACACGGACTTTCACCAATTCGAGAGCAGCCCCAATACTGGTACGTCGCACCCGAACACTCTGCTAAGCCCATGGGTGTCACTTTGCGCAACCGGATTGGACCCAAGCATGAAACAAGACCTTTTTGGACAGATGAACACCCTGACCGACCCGGCTGCGGCCGAGGCCTGGAACGGTGTGCTGCTTGGTTTCCTGGCCCACGCGGCCGTCACACCCCAGCATCTGGGCAGAGTGCTGGAACTGGAGCCGGGTTTTGCGCTGGGCCATGCGGTCAAGGGGCTGTTCATGGTGCTGTTGGGCCGGCGCGAGATGACGGCCGTTGCGCGAGAGGCCGCCGCAAACGCCCGCGCCGCCGCCGATCAGCAGCCGATCACCCCGCGCGAGGCGCTGTATCTGGACGCCCTGAATCACTGGCTGGAGGGTCATCCGTCGCGCGCGGTCCAGACGTTCGAGACCATCCTGCGCGCCCACCCCGAGGATTCGCTGGCCATGAAGCTTGGCCACGCCACCCGGTTCGTTCTGGGCGACGCGGCCGGTATGCGCCGCTCGATCGAGCGGGTGCTGCCCGCCTACGCGCCCGATCATCCGGGCCGGGGCTACCTGCTGGGCTGCCATTCCTTCGCGCTCGAGGAAACCGGCGACTATGACAAGGCCGAGATCGCAGGCCGGCAGGCGCTGTGGATGGTGTCGGACGACGCCTGGGGCCTGCACGCGGTGGCGCATGTGCACGAGATGACCGGCAACGCCAAGGCTGGTCTGGACTGGTTCGCGGGGCGCGAGGCGGCCTGGGCACATTGCAACAATTTCCGCTATCACGTCTGGTGGCACAAGGCGCTGATGCATCTGGATCTGGGTCAGGTCGATCAGGTGTTCGCGCTCTACGACCACGAGATCCGCAAGGACAAAACGGATGACTACCGTGACATCTCGAACGCGACGTCGCTGCTGTCGCGGCTCGAACTGGAGGGCGTCGATGTCGGGTCCCGTTGGGAAGAACTGGCCGATCTGAGCGCGGCGCGCACCGAGGACGGATGCCTGATCTTCGCCGATCTGCACTATCTGCTGGCCCTCACCGGAGACAGCCGCGCCGATGCCACGGCGAAACTGCTGGGGCGCATTCACAAGGATGCCCAGACCCCCAAGACCGACACGGCAAGGCGCATGGCCGATCCCGGCCTGGCGGCGGCCAAGGGGCTCGAGGCGTTCGGAGACGGCGACCATGCTCGCGCCTTCGACCATCTGCTGGCCGCGCGCAACAGCATGCAGCTGGCGGGCGGCAGCCACGCGCAACGCGACGTCTTCGAACGCATCACCATCGATTCCGGCCTGCGCGCGGGGCGGCTCGACACGGTCGAGCGCATTCTGGACGATCGGCGGGCCAAGCGCGGAGGCGCCGAGGACAATTATGCCCTGGCCCGGCGTGCGCTGATCGACGCTGCGCGCGACCAGTCGGATGCGCACAGCGTACCGGCGGAATAACGACAAGACCAAGAAGGACCCGAGACCGCATGGCGACCGCATCGCCCGTTTCCGATTTCGCTCCGGTGGAAACCCCCGCCGCGGCCCGCCCCACGACGCGGGACCCGCGGCTGGATTTCTATCGCGGCATCGCGATGTTCATCATCCTGATCGCACATATTCCCAACAACCCGTGGTCGCGCTGGATTCCGGCGCGGTTCGGCTTTTCCGACGCCACCGAGATCTTCGTCTTCTGTTCGGGCATGGCTTCGGCCATTGCCTTTGGCGGCGCGTTCCTGCGCAAGGGCTGGTGGATGGGCACCGCGCGGGTCAGCTTCCGCATCTGGCAGGTCTACTGGGCGCATATCTGCCTGTTCTTCTTCGTCGCGATGTCCATTGCGGCCCTGGACCTGTCGGGCGCTTTCGACAAAAGCTATGTCAACGCGCTGAACCTGCAGCATTTCTTCAACGACCCGATGCCGCAGATGGTGGGGGTGTTCACGCTGACATATGTTCCGAACTATTTCGATATCCTGCCCATGTACCTGGTGGTTCTGGCGATGATGCCGCTGTTCATGGGGCTGTCTCGGGTCGGGGTCTGGGCAGTCGGGCTGGTTTCGGTCGCAATCTGGCTGGTCGCGCAGACCGGCGCGCTGGCCTTGCCGGCCGAGCCATGGTCGGACCGGCAGTGGTTCTTCAACCCGTTCGGCTGGCAGCTTCTGTTCTTCACCGGCTTTGCCTTCATGCGCGGCTGGCTGCCGGCGCCTCCGGTGTCCAAAACCCTGATCTGGGCGGCGGTGGCGTTTCTGGTCCTGTCGGCGCCCTTTGGATCATGGAAGGTGTTTCTGTGGGTTCAGTCCGCAGCCCCCGATCTGGCCGCCGAAATCCGCAAGGTCTGGCCGCTGACGGCCGAACTGCGCGAGAAAACGGATTTCGGCCTGTTCCGCTATGTGCATTTTCTGTCACTGGCCTATCTGGGCTGGGTTGCGGCGGGCACCCACGGACACCGGCTGATCGCTACCGGGCACGGCGCCGGAGCGCGGGTCTGGCAGGTGGTCTTGAAGCTGATCACAAAGGTCGGCCAGCAATCGCTTGCCGTGTTCGTATTTTCGATGGCAGCAGCACGACTTATCGGCGTTTTCCTGGACGAATTCGGGCGGGATTTCGCCACTGTCCTGATCGCCAATCTTTTTGGATTTGCAATGCTGATCGGCGTTGCCTATCTGGCCGCCTGGTTCAAATCGCACCCGTGGAAGTCAAAGACATGAAGCTTACGCGTCGTTCCTTTCTGGCGTCGACAACGGCGCTTGCCTTCGCCCCGTCCGCATGGGCGACGGGCGGCGACGTTGCGTTTGACCGGGCTGATGTCATCGCCATGGCCCGAGACCTGGCCAGCCGCCCCTATCAGGCGCGCGCCCAGGTTCCGCAAGAGTGGCTGGACCTGACCTATGAACAGTACCGGTCGATCCGGTTCCGGCTGGATCACGGGCTTTGGTTCGGGTCCGACACCCCGTTCAACGTCGATTTCTTTGCACCCGGCCTGTATTTCCCCCGTCCGGTCCAGATCTCGACCGTCGAGGGCGGCCGGACCGAGCCCGTGCCCTTCGATCTCGAGATGTTCGACCGGGCCGAGGACGTCCCGCCCCTGCCTGTCAGCGACACGCTTGGGTTTTCGGGCTTTCGCCTGCGCACCGAGATGCACCGCCCCGGCAAGACCGACGAGTTCTGCGTGTTCCAGGGCGCCAGCTATTTCCGCGCCATCGGCCTGCACGAGGTCTATGGCCTGTCGGCGCGCGGCCTGGCGCTGAAGACCGGCGACCCCGAGGGCGAGGAATTCCCCGAATTCATCCGGTTCTGGCTGGAACGGCCCAAGCCCGGCCAACGCAACATGATCGTGCACGCGCTGATGGACAGCCCCAGCGTGGCCGGGGCCTATCGGTTTGACATCACCGCCGGCGAAGATTGCCAGATGCAGGTCGAGGCAACCCTGTTCCCACGCACCGACCTGACCCATGTGGGCATCGCGCCGGGCACCTCGATGTTCCTGTTCGACCAGACCAACCACAACCGGTTCGACGATTTCCGCCCCGCCGTGCATGACAGCGACGGGCTGATGATCCGCAATGGCTCGGGCGAGGTGATCTGGCGGCCACTGGCCAACCCCACGCGGCTGCAGATTTCGTCCTTCGTCGACAATAACCCGCGCGGCTTTGGCCTGATGCAGCGCAAGCGCGCCTTTTCCGACTATGCCGATCTCGAGGCGCAATACCACAGACGCCCGGGCCTGTGGGTCGAACCGATCGGCGACTGGGGCAAGGGCACCGTGACGCTGGTGGAAATTCCGGCGGACCAAGAGATCTATGACAACATCGTCGCCTATTGGCGCCCGGCCGAGCCGATGGCGGCGGGCACGCAGGTCGATCTGGCCTATCGCCTGACCTGGGGCGAGGCACCGCAGCGCACGGCCATGCCGCGGGTGATCCGCACGGCCATGGGTGAAAACACCTTTGGCGAGGGCCGGCTGGCCGTGATCGATTTCGAGCCCAGCGAATTGTTCGACGACCCCGACGCCCTGAGCGTCTTCGTGCAGTCGCCCCATGCGGAAAACTCGGACGGGGTGTTGCAGCGCAACCCGGACACCGGCGGCCTGCGGCTGGCGTTTTCCTTCCAGCCGGGCGACCGCGACCATGTTGAATTGCGGGCACAGCTGCGTCTGGGCGAGGCCCCGGCCTCCGAGGTTTGGCTGTACCGGTGGACGGCATGAGCCCCGACCTGCATATCATGCCGCCTCAGGCCCCTCTGCCGATGCCTGCTCAGGACTTCCGCGCTGAATTCCACGACGCGCAGGTGCTGGCGCAGACCAACGACAGGTCGGTGGGCTTGTGGCGCACACTGGCATTTTCGCCAGCCATGGCCGCGACCCTGGCGCTGTTGTGGTTTCTCGTGGACTGGTTCGACGCCGAGGGGATCAACCTTGTCGAAGCCGTTTTGCTGACTTTGATTTCATTCAACTTTTTCTGGATCGCCTTCACCGTCAGCACGGTTCTGCTGGGCATGGTCTCGTTGTCCCGACAGAACCGCCCCCAGCGCGCGGTCCGGCCGCAGCCGCTGCGGGTGGCCCTGCTGATGCCGGTCTACAACGAAGTGCCGTGGAACGTTCTGGGCAATGCGCGCACGATGCTGGAAGACCTGCGCGCGCGCGGCGGTCAGCATCACTATGCGATGTTCATCCTATCCGATACGCGCGACCCGGATATCGCCGCGCAGGAACAGGCCAGCGTCGAGGCCCTGCGCACCACGCTGGCTCCGGGGCTCGAACTGTATTACCGCCGCCGCGCCAAAAACACCGACCGCAAGGTGGGCAACATCACCGACTGGGTCAGCCGCTGGGGCGGCGGCTGGGACGCGATGCTGGTTCTGGATGCCGACAGCCTGATGACCGGGCGCGCCATCGCGCGCCTGACCGACGCTCTGGCCCGCGACCCCGGCGCCGGACTGATCCAGAGCTATCCGCAACTGATCGGCGCCCAGTCGGTCTTTGCCCGAATGCAGCAGTTTGCCAATGGCGTCTACGGCATCGCCTTTGCCGAGGGTCTGGCCAGATGGTGCGGGCAGGAAGGCAATTATTGGGGCCACAACGCGATCATCCGCACCAAGGCCTTCGCCGCCTGCGCGGGCCTGCCCAAGCTGCGCACCGTCAACGGGCGCGAGCAGTTGATCATGAGCCACGATTTCGTCGAGGCCGGCCTGCTGCGTCGGGCGGGATGGGGCGTTCGGTTCCTGCCCCGCATTCGCGGATCCTATGAAGAAACACCCCCGACCCTGATCGATCATGTCCTGCGGGACCGGCGCTGGTGCCAGGGCAACCTGCAGCACCTGCGTCTGCTGGGGTCGACCGGCTTCAGGGCCATATCCCGCTTTCACCTGTTCCATGGTGCCGTCGGATATCTGATGTCACCCCTTTGGTTCGCGCTGCTGCTCATGTGGGCGCTGATCGGCCAGGGCAAGGAGGCCTCGGTCCTGCATTATTTCAGCCCGGACAATCCGATGTTTCCGCAGTGGCCCGAAATGACTGAAACACGCCACGTTCTGATCATCCTCGTGATGTACGCGATGCTGCTGGCCCCCAAGATCCTTGGCGCTCTGGCCCTGCCCCTGGGCGGGGTGCGGTATTCCGAGTTCGGCGGAACGGGCCGGTTCCTTGCGTCCTTCCTTTTCGAAGTGATCCTCTCCATCCTCTATGCCCCGATCCTGATGGTGCAGCAGATGATCGCGGTGTTGCGCACGATCTTCGGTGTGCAAAAGGGATGGTCTCCGCAGGCGCGCGAGGGCGGGCGCTATGGGTTGCGCACGCTGATCCTGTGTCACGCGTTGGAGACGGTCAGTGGTCTGGCGCTGAGTGCCGGTATCCTGTCCGGGCTGGTCTCGGTCTGGCTTGCCCCGATCGCCATCAGCCTGACCTTCGCGGTTCCGCTGTCGGCGCTCAGCGGGGTTTCGGCGGCCGGGGCGCGGCGCCTGCTGCGGATGCCCGAGGATGTCAAGGAACCGGCGATCAGCCGCGCCGCCCGCGCCCATCGCAACGAGCTGAAGCGCCTGATCGAGGGCAAAGGCACCCTGACCCCGGCGGAATGATCAGCCGCCGGGCAGGCCTTCGTACCAATCCAGCATCATGTCGGCCCAGCCTGCGGGCAACGTGTGGCCTCCGGGGAACAGGGCGAATTCAAGCGCGCTGCCATCGGCGCAGCGGGTCCAGTGGCGACGCAGGAATGGCCCGTTGGTGGAAAACCCGTCGGGGCGGTTGTCGGCGCAACCATTGGCCTGCCGCCAGATTTCCAGACCAGCAAAGATATCACCCTGCAGGAACCGGCCGCCGCCCAGCTCCCGCCCCTCGAGCGGCACCACGTTGTCGGTCCATCCGTGGGTGTGGAACAGACGGACAGGCCCATCACAGCCATCGGGATGCGGGCGCCAGAACCCGCCCGATACCGGGACATAGGCCGAAAACGCGTCGGGCGTGGCGCAGGCCAGGTAGTTCACCATGAACCCGCCGGCCGAGAACCCGCCAAGGATGACGCGGTCGGGGTCGATGTCAAATCGGCGGACGGCGTCGCGGACCGCTTCGGCCAGGAAAGCGGATTCGTCGCGGCCCTCCCAACCGGGATAGAAATTCCAGCTTTTGCGCCCGTTGCGCAGCGCGCCTTCCGGCGCCATTACCGCGTATCCGCGCGCCAGCAGCGGTTCGACCATTCCCCGGTTTTTGAGGGTTCCCGACGCGCTGCCGCCGTAACCATGCAGGAACACCACCATGGGCGGATGGGCCTGGTCCGGGACCTCAATCAGGTAGGTCCCCCGCGCGGTTTCACACGCCCCGTCGGCCCCATCGCAGGCCGCCAGCGCCGGTCCGGCAAGCAACACGGCCCAGACCAACAGCCACCGGGCAAGGGCACTCATGATTGCACCTCGTAGGAGTCGACCGGCAATCCGGCCCGGATCCAGCCCGGCCCGGCCGCCGAGCCCAACATGCCTTCGGGGACGTCGATGATGTTGGAGAACCCGGCGCGGGTCAGGGCATTGCTCAGCCGGGCCGACCGGATACCCCGCGCGCAGATCAGGGCAACCGGGCGGCTGCGGTCGCCGCCGGTCAGCCGGTCGAGTGCGGGCACGAAATCGTCGCGCCGCATGTCCAATGGGATCGCGCCCCGTCCGATACCCGTCGCCCGCCATTCGCGCGGCGTGCGGATGTCGATCAGAAGAATGTCGCCGGACGCGGCCCCGGCCTGCGCCTGCGCGACGCTCAGCTTGCCGCCGGAAAAATCCTCGGGGATCAGCCGGTATTCACGGATCGCGAACCCCGCAGCCAGAGCAGCCGCACCGCCCAGCAGCACCCATCGGCGACCCTGCACCCTGTGGCCTGACAATTCGAAACCTCCCATCGCTTCGCCCTGTTTCTATCACAGGGGCGCTGGTGCCGCCCGCGCCAAAATCAGCCCCGACGTTCAAGTTTGCGTCATTTTTTCGCATCTGGAACAACAAAACCGGCACCGGCTAGGGCACGGCGAAAGACTTGCAATAGCTGGACACCCAATAAATTATCCTTACAAATTCAAGCCTACACTGACCGCCCAGCCCGGAGTATCGCACTTGTCCCTATTCCTCATCGCGGCCCTTCCATTTCTTGGCGCTGTCTTTCCGGCGCTGCTGATCCGGGCCGGGCGCAATGCTGCGGCCTCGGCGGCCGGGCTGACCACCTTTCTGGCGCTGATGGGCCTTTTGATCCACATCCCAGCCGTCATGCGGGGCGAGGTCGTGACCGCGCGGTTCGACTGGATTCCCGGGCTGGGGCTGAACGCCAATTTCATGCTGGACGGGCTGGGGTTCCTGTTTGCCCTGCTGATCCTTGGCATCGGCCTGCTGATCATCCTCTACGCGCGGTTCTACCTGTCGCGCGAGGATCCGATGGGGCAGTTCTATACCTATCTGCTGCTGTTCCAGGGCGCGATGGTTGGTATCGTTCTGTCTGACAACATCCTGCTTTTGCTGATTTTTTGGGAACTGACTTCGCTCAGTTCGTTCTTGCTGATCGGCTATTGGAAACACCTGCCCGAAGGGCGCCAGGGCGCGCGTATGGCGCTGGCGGTCACAGGGTCCGGCGGGCTGGCGATGATCGCGGGGATGCTGATCCTCGGCAATATCGTGGGGTCCTATGACCTGAGCGTGATCTTGCAGAACCGGGAGCTGATCCAGTCTTCGCCCTACTACCTGCCGGCGTTGATACTGATCCTGCTGGGGTGTTTCACCAAGTCGGCCCAGTTCCCGTTCCATTTCTGGCTGCCGCATGCCATGGCCGCGCCGACGCCAGTTTCGGCCTATCTGCACTCGGCCACGATGGTGAAGGCCGGCCTGTTTCTGATGGCGCGCATGTGGCCGGTTCTGGCAGGGACCGAGGCATGGTTCTATATCGTCGCTACCACCGGGCTGGTGACCATGCTGATCGGCGCGGTGATCGCGCTGTTCAAGGATGACCTCAAGGCGCTGTTGGCCTTTTCGACGGTGTCGCATCTGGGGCTGGTCACGATGCTGCTGGGCTTTGGCACCAAAATCGGTGTCGTTGCCGCCATGTTCCACATCATCAACCATGCCACCTTCAAGGCCGCCCTGTTCATGACCGCCGGGATCGTCGACCACGAAACCGGTACTCGCGACATCAAGCGGCTGGGAGGATTGCGCCACCTGATGCCGCTTACCTTCACCATCGGCACCATCGCCGCGCTGTCGATGGCCGGCATTCCGCCGCTGAACGGCTTCCTGTCAAAAGAAATGATGCTGGAAGAGGCGGTCCACACCGTCTGGCGCAATTCCCACTATCTGGTGCCGGGGCTGGCGCTGCTGGCTGCGGTCTTTTCGGCGGCCTATTCCTTCCGCTTCATCAGCCATGTGTTTCTGGGCCCCGCGCGTGACGACTATCCCGCACATCCGCACGACCCGCCCGCCGGCCTGTGGCTGGCCCCGGCTTTTCTGGTGGTTCTGGTCGTCCTGATCGGCCTGAATTCGGCCACTCTGGTCGGGCCTTTGGTGGCTGTCGTGTCCTCGGCCGTGATCGGCGGCGAGAAACTGCCCTATTATTCACTGAAACTGTGGCACGGGTTCACTCCCGCGCTGTACATGTCGGTTGTCGCCACGCTGGGCGGTCTGTTTCTGCTGGCCCTGCATCGGCGCGGCGAGGCCATCTGGAATGCCCTGCCCCGGCCCGAGGCCAAGGCCATCTTCGATGCCGTGATCAGCGCCATGACTGAAGCCAGCCGATGGATCACGGACGAGCTACACAACGGTGTCATCAGCCGCTATGCGATCATCCTGATCACCTTCACCGTCGGGCTGGGGTATTACGCCTTCGCGACCGGCACCATCGGGTTGGAAACGCGGGTCCCGCTGGAGGCCCCCATCATTCCGATCATTGGTTGGCTATGCCTGATCGTGGCGACGATGGGCATCATGTGGTTCCACCGCAACCGGCTGCTGTCGCTTGTTCTGATCGGCGTCGTCGGCCTGATCGTGTCGATGGCCTTCAACTATCTGTCCGCGCCTGATCTTGCCCTGACACAGATCTCGGTCGAAGTCGTCACGATGATCCTGCTGCTGCTGTCGCTGAACTTCCTGCCGACCGAGACCCCGTGGGACAGCAGCGCGGCGCGGCGTTGGCGCGACGCGGCCATTTCGGTGGTGGCCGGGTTGGGTACGGGCGGGCTGATCTATGCGCTGATGCTGCGCGATTTCGCCTTCCCGACGATTTCCGAATTCCACCTGGCCAATTCCTACAAGGGCGGCGGCGGCACCAATGTCGTCAACGTGATCCTGGTGGATTTCCGCGGCTTCGATACCTTTGGCGAGATCATCGTGCTGGGGATCGCGGCCCTGATCATCTATGCCCTGACCGAGGCCGTGCTGGGCACCAGTGTCCGTGCCTACCTGCTGAACCGCAAACCGCACTGGCCGCAATCGGGGGACTCGCATCCGCTGATGATGGTGGTCGTGACCCGCGTGATGATGCCGATCGCCCTGATGGTGGGCGCCTACATCTTCTTCCGCGGCCACAACCAACCCGGAGGCGGGTTCATCGCCGGTCTCGTGGTCGCGATCGCCTTCCTGATGCAGTACATGGCCAGCGGCTATACCTGGGCGATCGAGCGACAGCGGTTCTACTATCACGGCACTATCGGCTGGGGCGTTCTGATCGCTGCGGCCACGGGTCTGGGCGCCTGGTTCAACGAGCGGCCCTTCCTGACAAGCGATTTCGGCTATCTGCATTGGCCACCACTGGAAGAGTTCGAATGGGCCACGGCCATGCTGTTCGACACAGGCGTGTTCCTGGCGGTTCTGGGCGCTGTGATGCTTGCTCTGGACAGCCTGTCGCGCTTTGCGTGGCGGCCGGGCATGGCTCAGGAATTCCCGATGGACATCAACCCGTTGCGGGATGATCTTGCAGAAGAACAAGAAAAAGCGAAGGAGCAGGGCTGATGGAAGCACTCGTCGCCTCGGCCGTTGGCGTCCTGACCGCCGCCGGAATATTTCTGATCCTGCGCCGCCGGACCTTTCCGGTCATCCTGGGCCTGTCTCTGCTGACTTATGCGGTCAACGTGTTCCTGTTCGCCACGGGTCGGCTGGCCGTGAATGCACCTGCAGTTCTGAACAAATACGAACAGGTTCCCTATACCGACCCGCTGCCGCAGGCGTTGGTGTTGACGGCCATCGTGATCTCGTTCGGGATGACGGCGGTGATCGTGATGATCGCGTTGGGCGCCTATCTCTCGGCCAAGGATGACCACATCGACATGGCCGCGCGCGACAGCGTGGACGGCGCGGGAGAAGACGCATGAACCACTGGATCGTTGCGCCGATCGTCCTGCCCGCGATCCTGGCCCCGTTCATCATCATGGTCCTGCGCTATCATCTGGACCTTCAGCGCATCTTTTCGGTGGCGGGCGTGGTGGGCCTGCTGGGCATCGCGTTGACCATCACCGCGCAGGCGGCGGGTGGCGACATCCATGTCTACGAGCTTGGCAACTGGCCCGCGCCCTTCGGCATCGTGCTGGTACTGGATCGTCTGTCGGCGATGATGGTTCTGCTGACCGCGTTGCTGGCCTTGCCGGTGGTGCTCTATGCCATCGCGTCCGGATGGGACGAGCGCGGAGATCATTTCCACCCCCTGTTCCAATTTCAGCTGATGGGGGTTTGCGGCGCCTTCCTGACGGGGGACGCCTTCAACCTGTTCGTGTTCTTCGAGGTGCTGCTGATCGCATCCTACGGCCTGATGACCCATGGCGGAGGTGCGGTGCGCCTGAAGGCGGGGGTGCAATACGTCACCTACAACCTGCTGGGGTCGACCCTGTTTCTGTTCGCACTGGGCACGATCTATTCGGTGACCGGAACGCTGAACATGGCCGACCTGGCCTTGCGCGTGGCCGAGATCCCGCCCGAGGACACCGCTCTGTTGCGTGTCGGCGCGGTTCTGCTGCTGCTGGTCTTCTGCATCAAGGCCGCCGTCCTGCCGCTGCATTTCTGGCTGCCGGCCAGCTATGCCAATGCGCCACTGCCGGTGGCGGCCTTGTTCGCGATCATGACCAAAGTGGGGGCCTACTCGATCCTGCGGGTCTACACGCTGGCCTTCGGACCGGATGTGCCGGCGACCGAAGGGCTGCTCGGCGACTGGTTGCAACCTGCCGCATTGCTGACGCTTGCGGTCGGATCCATCGGCATTCTGGGAACCCGCCACATCGCCCGAATGGTGGCCTTCTGCGCCATTGCCTCGATGGGAACTCTGCTGGTCGCCATTTCTCTGTTTGATGAGACCGCGACCGCTGCGGCCCTCTACTACGTCTATCATTCGACTTTGGCGACCGCGCTGCTGTTTCTGGTGGCCGACCTGGTCATGCAGCGCCGCGGCGGGGCAATCTCGCCGCGGCCGCCGATGCCGCAGAACGGGCTGATCGCCGCGCTGTTTTTCGTCGGTGCAATCGCCATGGCCGGCATGCCGCCCCTGTCGGGTTTCATCGGCAAGCTGCTGGTACTTGACGCCACACGAGATGCTCCGGATGCCACCGCGATCTGGGCCGTAGTGCTGATCGGCTCGTTCGTCACAATCGTGGGGCTAGCCCGCGCGGGGTCTCTGATCTTCTGGAAAAGCTATGATCCCAGCACCCAGGATGATCCGGCGCCCGAGGCGGAAACCGCCCCCGAAGACGCAGACCCCGCGCCACCGCCGCCGCCCGAGCCGCAACCCGGCCTTGCGTTCACATCCGTCTTCGGCCTCGTCATGGGGCTTGTCCTGCTGACCCTGTTCGCTGGGCCGGCGCTGGACTACACTCGCGCCACGGCGGCGCAACTGTTCGCGCCGGAACAGTACATCTCGGCCGTCTTGGGAGGGGACGAGTGATGAAACTTCTGCGCCGGATATTTCCTCACCCGCATCTGAGCTTTCTGCTGACCCTCGTCTGGGTTCTGCTGGCGAACACGCCCTCGCTGAATTCGCTGGTCTTCGGGTTGATTCTGGGAATCATCATCCCCTTCATCACACAGCCCTACTGGCCCGACCGTCCGGTGCTGCGCAACTGGCCGATGGTGGTGGAATACATCCTGGTGGTGCTGTGGGACATTGTCGTGGCAAACATCACCGTTGCCCGGATCATCCTGTTCAAACCGGATGCCGACCGTCAGCCCAACTGGGTTTCGATCCCACTTGACCTGCGCACCCCCGAGGCGATCACCGTTCTGGCCGGCACCATCACGATGACGCCCGGCACGGTCAGCTGCGACCTGTCCGCTCAAGGGCACTGCCTGTTGGTTCACTGCCTGGACGCGCCTGACCCCGACGCGGTGCGCGATCAGATCAAGCAGCGGTACGAGCGTCGCCTGAAGGAGATCTTCGAATGATCGAGTATGCCATATACTTTGCCTTTGCCTGTTTCGGCGCCGCGATCATCATGTGCCTCTGGCGGATCATAACCGCAGATGGCGTCGGGACCCGGGTGCTGGCGCTGGATACCATGGTCATCAACACCATCGCCCTGATGATCCTCTATGGCCTTGCCGTCGGGACCGAGATTTTCTTTGAATCCGCGATGATCATCGCCATGCTGGGGTTCGTATCGACCGTGGCCTATGCGCGCTTCATGCTGCGCGGCAACATTATCGAGTGAGGCCGGCATGGAATTCTTCTTCGAACTGCTGATCGCGTTTTTCCTGATCGTGTCGGGCATATTCGGCTTTGTCGGCTCGTTCGGAATGATCAAGCTGAAGGACCCGATGTCGCGCCTGCATGCGCCCACCAAGGCGACCACGCTGGGCGTGGGTGGCGTACTGCTGGCCTCGATCTTCCATTCGGTCCTGATCGAGGGGCGCTTGTCGATGCATGAACTTCTCATCACGCTGTTCCTGTTCCTGACGGCCCCGATCACGGCGTTGTTCATTGCCAAATGGCACATTCACCGGCACGAACGGCCCGAAACCCTGCCCGACCCGGGCGAAGATGGCCTTTGGGCCACTCACGCGGTCGAGCAGATGGAAGACGTTCCGGACCACAGCAAGAACTGAGATTCATGTACAGTCACCCCCTGCCCCTGACCCGCGATCTGGTACTGATCGGCGGCGGACACACCCATGCGCTGGTGCTTCGGAAATGGGGGATGAACCCGCTGCCCGGCGTTCGGGTGACCGTGATCAACCCAGGGCCGACGGCCCCTTATTCCGGCATGCTGCCGGGCTTCGTCGCCGGCCACTATGCGCGAAAAGATCTCGATATCGACCTGGTGCGCCTGGCGCGGTTCGCCGGCGCCCGGCTCATCCTTGGCCCCGCCACCGGGCTTGATCCCGAACGCCGCGCCATCCGGGTGCCCGACCACCCCGAGATCGGTTTTGACGTGGCCTCGGTCAACGTGGGGATCACGTCCGACATGCCCGACCTGCCCGGTTTTGCCGACCATGCGGTGCCGGCCAAACCGCTTGGTCCGTTTGCCGCACGATGGGCTGCGTATCTCAATGACCCGGGTCCGGCCTCGGTTGCGGTCATCGGCGGTGGGGTCGCCGGGGTCGAACTGGTCATGGCCATGGCCCATGCCCTGCGCGCGCGAAATCGCAAGGCGCAAGTGACGCTGATCGACCGCGACCGAGCCCTGTCGGCGGTTGGCCCCAAGGCGGCGGCGACCCTTCGTCGGACCATGCACGGCCTTGGCATCGACTGTGTCGAACAAACCGACATTCTTCGCGTCGGACCGGATCACGTGGAACTGGCAGATGGTCGCCACATCGCCGCAGATTTCGTGACCGGAGCCGCAGGCGCGCGCCCCTATGACTGGATCGCGCAGACCGGTCTGGCCCTGCACGAGGGGTTCATCCGCGTGAACAGCCACCTGCAGTCCAGCGACCCGTCGGTCTTTGCGGCCGGCGACTGCGCGCACCTGTCCGAAGATCCCCGGCCCAAGGCGGGTGTCTTTGCGGTCCGCGAAGCACCGGTGCTGTTCGACAACCTGCGCGCCGCACTGGGGGCGGGGCAAATGCGGCGGTACAAACCGCAGAAGGATTATCTCAAACTCATCTCGCTGGGCGAAAAATCGGCGCTGGCCGAGCGGCTGGGAACGTCGTTCAGCGGCCCGCTGATGTGGAGATGGAAAGACCATATCGACCAGAAATTCATGGACCGGTTTCGCGACCTGCCACGCATGAAAGCCCCACCCCTGCCGCGCCACCACGCCGCCGGCCTGCGCGAGGCGTTGGGAGACAAGCCCATGTGCGGCGGCTGCGGGGCCAAGGTCGGGCGCAGCGCGCTGCACGCGGCGCTGTCGGCCCTGCCCGGCAGCGACCGCCCGGATATCACGCCTCTGCCCGGGGATGACGCCGCGCTGCTGACCGTCGGCACGGCCCGGATGGTCATGACCACCGATCACCTCAGGGCCTTTGTTGCCGACCCGGTTCTGATGACCCGGATCGCCGCGGTGCATGCGTTGGGGGACGTGTGGGCGATGGGCGCCGCGCCGCACGCCGCCACGGCAACCCTGATCCTGCCGCGCATGTCCGCGCAACTGCAGAACCGGACGATGGCGGAAATCATGGAGACCGCGACCCTGGCCATGCGGCAGGCCGGTGCCGAGATCGTCGGCGGCCACAGCTCGATGGGCGACGAGATGACCATCGGCTTCACGGTGACCGGCCTGTGCGACACCGACCCGATCGCCCTGTCCGGCGGACGGCCGGGCGACGCGCTGTTGCTGACCAAGCCCTTGGGCAGCGGGGTCCTCATGGCCGCCGAAATGTCCCGTGATGCGCGCGGCGACTGGGTGCAGGCGGCATATGATCTGATGACGCAGCCCCAAGGCCAGGCGGCGCGCATACTGAGCGAAGCGCATGCGATGACCGACGTCACTGGCTTTGGGCTGGCCGGGCATTTGGCTGGGCTGTGCGAGGCGTCGGGCTGCGGCGCAATTCTGGACCTGAACGCGGTTCCGGTCATGGATGGGGCGCTGGAGCTGAGCCACGACGGAATCCGCTCGACCCTGTTTGCCGACAACCGTGCGATCGTTCCCGAACTGCCCGAGGGCGGCAAGGCCGATCTTCTGTTCGACCCTCAGACCGCCGGAGGCCTGCTGGCCGCCGTTCCGTCCGACGCGGCCCCGGCGGTGCGCGATCGGCTGCGGGCCGCCGGCTATCCGGCCGACGTCGTGGGGGAACTGGTCGAGTCACCCGGATTGACGCTGCGGGGCTGAGCCAACAGCCCCTCGATCCGCGCCGCCAGACGGTCCAGCGCTGCGGAATCCAACGCAGCCGCCTGCACCTGCGCGATCATATCCACCTTGTGCGCCCGGCGCGATTTTTCATAGGCCGGATCATAGTGCTGCTCCATCAAGGCACGGGTCAGCCCGGCCTTGTCGCCCTGGGTGATGAGGTCGAACCAGCCCTCCACCACATCGTTGCCGCGGTAGTGGCGCAGCGGGGTCAGGCGTTCCTTCAGCCGTTCGGTGTCGGACAGGATATCATCATAGGCAGACACCAGATAAGCCGTGCGCGCCTCGATGGGTGCGGCGATCCCGATGCGCGGCGCAGCACGCAGCGCCGTCCACAGTGACGGCGGCAGGATCAGAGTGCCGATTTTCGAGGATTCGGCCTCGACCACCACGGGGCGGGCCGGATCCAACGCGAACAAAGCCGCGGCGAGCGCGGATTCGAAGGCCTTCTGGCTGGGTTGGCCGCCCGGTTGTTCGCCCAGAAGCGAGCCCCGGTGATTGGCCAGCCCCTCAAGGTCCAGAACCTGGACGCCCCTCTGGCGCAACCGGTCCAGCAGTTCGGTCTTGGCGGTGCCGGTGTAGCCGTCCAGCGCCACCAGCCGGTGCGGCAACGGGTCGTCGTACAGAAACCGGTTCACCAACCGCCGATAGGTGCGGTACCCGCCCGAGATCACCTCGGCGCGCCATCCGATCTGCTGCAGCATCCAGGTGAATGACCCCGACCGCTGCCCCCCGCGCCAGCAATAGACCAGCGGCCGCCAGCCGCCACCGTGATGGCTCAGGCGGTTTTCGATGTGATCGGCGGCATTGCGGAACACCAGCGCCGCGCCCAGCTTGCGGGCCAGAAACGGGCTTTGCTGCACATAGATGGTGCCGACCCGGGCGCGCTCTTCGTTGTTCAGAACCGGTAGGTTGATGGCCCCCGGCACATGATCCTCGGCATATTCTGCCGGGCTGCGCACGTCGATCACTGTGTCGTGGGAGTGGGCATAAAACGCCGACAGGTCTGGAAATTCAATGGCCATGGCACCGGTCTATCGTCAGCGATGCGCGATGGAAAGCGGTGACCGCGCCATCAGTCGGTTTCGATGGGCTCGATCAGCTTTGGGCCGCTGGCCCGGTTTGAATTGACCGCAGTGCTGACCCGATGGAACGCCAGCAGGTCCTCGGCGCCGGGACGCAGAAGGCGCGCGGCCCCTCTGCCCGCCTCGCCCAGCCACAACGCCCAATCATCTGGGTCGAGGATCAGAGGCATTCGGTGATGGATGGCCTTGATCCGCGCGTTTGCGGCGGTGGTCACGATGGCGCAGGTGCCGCGGCGGGCGTCGGGCGGACCCCAGTCCTGCCAGATCCCGGCAAAGGCGATGGGCGCGCCGTCGCGGCGGTGGAAATACCACGGCAGGCGCACGCCGTCCGCGGCCTTGGTCCATTCATAGAATCCCGTTGCCACGACGATGCAGCGCCGATCCCGGCAGGCTTCGCGAAAGGCCGGCTTGTCCGCCAGGGTTTCCGCGCGCGCATTGATCAGAAGCGGGCCGTCATTTTCGGACTTGTACCAGTGGGGCAGAAAGCCCCAGCGCAGCGGATCCAGCCTGCGCCCCGTCTCTCCGGCGCGAACGACATGGACGGGATTTGTCGGGCAAACGTTATAGTTAGGGACCGGCGGCAGGTCATTGGCCGGGCGCGCGGCAAACAGCTGCGCCATGGCATCATTGGGAAGAGTTATTGCAAACCGTCCACACATGGGCAATGAACCTAGCAGCGGAAAAACAGGATCGGGCGACGCAAAGTTTCATGGCAACTCAAGCACCAAATTCCCTCAAGGCCAAGGCATTGGCCGACCTCGAGGCGGGCAAATTTCCTCAGGCCCTGAAAAAGGCGACGCTGGGCACCAAGAAATTCCCGAAGGATGCGGATTTTCACGCCATCGCGGGTTTCGTGCTGACCGAAATGAAGCAGTACAAGAAATCCATCCCCCATTTTCAAGAGGCGTCACGCCTGAAGCCGGATGACCCGCAATTCGTGGAAAACATCGCCAATGCGCTGATGCAGACCGGGCAGATCGCCCAAGCCCTGGCCTATTCCGAACGGATGTTGGACAAATTCCCGGGCAACACGGAAATCATCCGCGTCATCGATGAAATCAAGCTCAAGGGTCAGAACTGGCGCAGCATCGTCGAAAACGCGACCGAAAAGCTGAAAAACGACCCCGACAATCCCAAGCTTCTGGCCTCGCGCGGCCGGGCCTACGGCAAACTGGGCTTTGTCGAGGCAAGCTCGCGCGACATCGCGCGGGCCTATGAACTGGCGCCCGACGACATGGGGATCGCCTTCCGAAAGGCGGTCGATCTGCATCAGGCGGGAGACAAGACGGGATGTGCCGAGATTCTGTGGCGCATTCTGGAACAGGAACCACACCACATTTCCGCCTTGTATCAGCTGTCGTCGATGGTCGACCGCGAGCAGGCCACGTCGCTGCTGCCGCAGGTCGAGGCGGCGATGGCCGAGCTCGACCACAAGGATTCGACGCTGGAATTCGCCAAGGCCCAGCTTGAGTCGAAGATCGAGGGGCTGGAGGCCGCGCTGCCGCAGTTCGCGCGCGCCAATGCCGCCCAACACGCGGAAAATCCATACGATTTCGGCGCCGAGGAGAAGAAATTCGAGCGGATCAAATCGCTGTTCCCCTCGCCGGAGGCCGTTCCCAGTTCCGGCGTCGAAGACGTCCCTCTGCCGATTTTCGTGCTCGGGCAGCCGCGCTCTGGCACGACGCTGATGGAGATGATGCTGAGCTCGGCCCCCGATGTCGCCGGTTGCGGAGAGCTGACCCTTGCCGCCGATCTGTCGGCGGTCTACTCGGATGAAAACCAGCCGTTCGACGACGTCGAGGCTCGCAGATTCGCCGAAGAGTTCCGCGAACTGATGCCGCCGATCCCCGACGGGTCGATCGCCTTCGTGGACAAGATGCCTCACAACTATCAGCGCGTGGGCTTCATCTTCTCGGCCTTCCCCAATGCCAAGATCGTGCACATGCTGCGCGACCCGCGCGATGTGGGGCTGTCGAAATGGATCCGCCGTTTTCCCGCGGGCGGAATGCGATATGCGTCAAACTTGGATTCCATCGCGCATTCGGCGAACCTGTACCGTCGCTACATGCAGCATTGGGATGCCATCTTCGGTGATCGGATTCTGACGGTTCAATACGAAAACCTGGTGGCCGACCCGGAAACCTACAGCAAGCAGGTGGCCGCGTTCTGCGGGATCGAATGGCAGGAAAGCATGATGCACCCGGAAGAGAACAAGAAACAGGTGCGTACGGCCAGCATCGATCAGGTGCGCAAGAAGATCTCGACCAAGTCGATCGGGGGCTGGCGCAAGGTCGCCGACCACATCCGCCCCATGCTGGACGGGTTCGACCCTGAGCTGTGGCCGGAATACGAGTTCGACTGAGACCCGCCAACAAAAAAGGCCGCATCCCCGGATGCGGCCTTTGTTCTTTTGCCTGCGATCACTTCTTCTGAATGCGCCCGTCCAGGTAAGGCGTGTAGGGTGCATTCGCCGCCAGGTATTCAGCGGTCACATCCGCCAGATCGGGGCCGAAATCATAGGCGTTCTTGTCGTCGCCCATGAACATCTTGTACCCGTCCCCTCCATTGCGGACATAGTTGTTGGTGACCACCAGATAGGTCTTGTTCGGATCGATCGGCACATAGCTGTCGCCCTCGGCCACCAGCACCTC
Source organism: Ruegeria lacuscaerulensis ITI-1157 (assembly GCA_000161775.1). GTDB lineage: Bacteria > Pseudomonadota > Alphaproteobacteria > Rhodobacterales > Rhodobacteraceae > Ruegeria > Ruegeria lacuscaerulensis. Next base: position 2,078,643 of record GG704596.1, on the reverse strand, counting down.
GACGATACGGCCTTCGTTGGGGGCCACGGACGGATCCCAGGTGAATTTCAGCCCGGCCACCTGCGGGAAGCGACCCTTGACCTCTTCCACTTGGCTGACGCCGTTTTCCAGCGCATCGATGATGCCCTGCCCGCTGATCTCGAAGGTCGAGAGCGTGTTCTGGAAGGGCAGAACGGTCAGCACCTCGCCCATGGTCACGTCGCCCGCGTCGATCGAGGCGCGCAGACCACCCGAGTTGGCAATGGCGATCTGAACGCCCTGATCGGCGACCCGCGCCAGCATGGCATCGGCCACCAGGTTGCCCATCTCGCATTCCTGCACGCGACAGATCGACCGATCACCTTCGATCGGAGCCGCGGCGCTGGCCACGACCTTGTTGCGGATCTCGTCCAGCGGTTTGGCCAGTTCTGCGATTCGGTCCAGGGCAGCCTGATCCTCGGTCACGGTGTTGTCCATGATCAGCGGTTCACCCACCGCCTGAACCACGTTGCCGTCGTCATCGAAGGTCACGTTCAGCTCGCCCAGGAACTTGCCGTAAGCATAGGCCTGAACGATCTGCACCCCGTTCACCACGGTTGGGTACGGCCCGACCGCCTTGTCCGATGTATTCGACAGGTAGGTGTTCGAATGTCCGCCCACGATCACGTCAACGCCTGTGGTTTCCTGCGCGACCCGTTGGTCGACGCCATAGCCCGAATGGCTGAGCACGATGATCTTGTTGACGCCGTCGGCCGTCAGCTTGTCGACCTGCGCCTGAACCGCGGGAACAGGATCAGAGAACACGACATTCGGCCCGGGTGAAGCCAACTCGTCGGTGTCTTCGGGGGTCAGGCCGATCAGGCCGATCTTTTCGCCCCCCACTTCGATCACGGTCGACGGCATGATCCGGTCGTTCAGAAGTTCCTCGTTCTCGATATTCGCGTTCGACATCAGAACCGGGAAATCGACGGTGTCGATGAAACCCGCCAGAACCTCGGGGCCGTCGTCGAATTCGTGGTTGCCCACGGTCATCGCGTCATAGCCCAGCTTGTTCATGAACTCGGCCGCGACCTTGCCCTTGTAGTAGGTATAGAACAACGACCCCTGAAACTGGTCACCGCCGTCCACGAGGATCGAGTTCTCGGCCCGCGCACGCGCATCGTTGACTGCGGTGACCAGACGCGCCGAACCGCCGAAGCATTTGCCCTCGGCATTGTCCTCGGCGCCACAGCCGCTGTCATATTTGTTGATCGGCTCGAACCGGGAATGGAAGTCGTTGGTGTGCAGAATGGTCAGCTTGTAGTCGGCCGCCGCCATGCCTGCGGTCAGGCCAAGTGCCGCCACGGATGTCAGGAAACGGGTAATCATTTGAAACTCCCTGTTATTGATTGTCTGGATCGTGCGCCGAGGGCGACAAAGAGTCAAAGGGGGAAATGCGGCTTGATTCTACCCAGCGCGCGGGGCATCACGGCGCCATGCTGATCTACAAAATATTCCGGGCCGAGGAATGGGCGGCCCTGCAGGCACAGGGCGAAACCCGGGGCGCGCCGGTGGATGTGGCGGATGGGTTCGTGCATTTCTCCACCGCAGAACAGGCGGCGGAGACCGCGGCCAAACACTTTGCCGGGGTCGAAAACCTGACCCTCGTGGCCTGCGATGCCCAGAAAATGGGCGATGATCTGAAATGGGAGGTCTCGCGCGGCGGGGCCTTGTTCCCGCATCTCTATCGCAACATGCGCATGGCGGATGTGGTTTGGGCCAAGCCGCTGCCGCTGGAAAACGGCGCGCACCGCTTCCCCGAGGAGATGCAATGACCGGCCATATCGACCCCGACCGCGCCCAGTTCGAGGCGTTCAAGGCGCTGGACCGCGATCACCCGATCGAAATGCTGAACCTTGTCCGGTTCCGCGCCAAGGCCGTCTATCCCACAGGCCACGACCTGGCCGACGCGGGGCTGAGCGGCGCTGAAGCCTATCACCGGTACGGGGCCGAAACGGCGCCGATCGTCGCTCGGCTGGGGGCCTCGATCATCTGGCGCGGCACGTTCCAGACAACGCTGATCGGCCCGCAGGGCGAAGCGTGGGACGAGATGTTCATCGCCCGTTACCCCTCGGCCCATGCGTTTCTGGAGATGGTGACCGACCCGGCCTATCGCGCGGCGGTCATTCACCGGCAGGCGGCTGTGGCCGACTCGCGTCTGATCCGCACCGCCCCTACCCCAACCGGAGCGTCCTTCGGATGAAACTGCCCGAGAAACTCGCCCTGGCCGCGCTGCATCGCCTGGATCCTGAAACCGCGCACGGCCTGTCGATCAAGGCGCTGAAATCGGGGCTGACCCCCGCGCCCGGTCCCGTCACCTCGCCGCGCCTGCGCACGCAACTGGCCGGGCTGGACCTGCCCAACCCGGTGGGGCTGGCCGCCGGGTTCGACAAGAATGGCGAGGTTCTGGGCCCGCTGTCACGCGCGGGTTTCGGTTTCATCGAAGTGGGTGCCGTCACACCGCGCCCGCAGCCGGGCAACCCCAAGCCGCGCCTGTTCCGCCTGACCGAGGACCGCGCCGCCATCAACCGGTTCGGCTTCAACAACGAAGGAATGGAGGCGATGGCCCGGCGTCTTGCGCACCGCCCCAAGGACGCGGTGATCGGCCTGAACCTGGGCGCCAACAAGGACAGCAGCGACCGGGCGCGAGACTTCGCGCAGGTCTTGGCCCATTGCGGGCAATGGCTGGATTTCGCCACGGTGAATGTCTCGTCGCCCAACACCGAAAAGCTGCGCGACCTGCAGGGCAAAGAGGCGCTGAGCGCCCTGTTGGCAGGTGTGCTGGACACCCGCGATGCCTTGGCGCGGCCGATCCCGGTGTTTCTGAAGATCGCCCCCGACCTGACGGATGACGAACTGCGGGACATCGCCGACGTCGCCCGTGACACGGGCATCGACGGTGTGATCGCCACCAACACGACCTTGTCGCGCGAAGGGCTGCGCAGCCCGCACAAGGATCAGGCCGGCGGACTGTCAGGCGCGCCCCTGTTCGAGAAATCGACCCGTGTTCTGGCTCGGCTGAGCCAGTTGACCGACGGGCAGATTCCGCTGATCGGCGTGGGCGGCATCGGCACCGCCGAACAGGCCTATGCCAAGATCTGCGCCGGGGCCTCGGCCGTGCAGTTCTATACCGCGATGGTCTATGGGGGCCTGTCGCTGGCGACCGAGATCGCGCAAGGGCTGGATGCCCTGCTGGCGCGGGACGGGTTCAATTCGGTGGCTGACGCCGTCGGCAGCAAACGAGAGGATTGGCTGTGATCGAATACTGGCACAACCCACGCTGTTCAAAATCGCGCGCCGGGCTGGCCCTGCTGCAGGACCGCTGCGCCGAAATCACCGTTCGCAAATACCTCGAGGACGCGCCCAGCGCGGATGAGCTGCGCGCGGTTCTGTCCCGGCTGGGCATCCCGGCGATCGAGATGATGCGCAGGGGCGAGGCGCGGTTCAAGGAACTGGGGCTGAGCAAGGAAACACCCGAGGAGGCCTTGGTTCAGGCCATGGCCGAGAACCCGATCCTCATCGAACGCCCCGTCGGGATCACCTCCGAAAAGGCCGCCATCGGTCGCCCGCCCGAGAACCTGCTGACCCTGCTCTAGGCCACCTGCGCCTCGAGCCGGGGATAGCGCAGGCCCAGCGTCACCGCGCGGGCGGTGTTCAGCACCATCAGCGCGGCCCACAGCCCGTGATTGCCCATGGTCGGCACCAGCAGCAACAGCGCCACCACATAGATTGCCACCGACTGGATCATGGCGGTGCGCATGGCGCGGGTCCAGGTGGCGCCGATGTAGATGCCGTCGAACATCCAGCTGGCAACGCCGATCAACGGGGCCAGCGCCGCCCAGATCAGGTATTCGCGCGCCGCGATCCGGACCTCGGGCGCGGTTGACATCAGGTCGATCAATGCGGGCCCCGCCAAAAAGAACGCGGCCCCCAGCACCAGAGCCCCACCGACGCCCCATTGCGACGCCATGACCGAGGCGCGCCGGACTTGGTATCGGTCCTTGGCCCCGACGGCGCTGCCCACCAGCGCCTCGGCGGAGAAGGCGAACCCGTCCAGCGCAAAGGCGGTGATTTCCAGGAACTGCAGCAGCACCTGGTTGGCGGCCAGCGTCACGTCGCCCAGATCGGCGCCCACGAACAGAAAGGTGGTGAACGACCCGGTCAGCAGGACCGACCGGATCATGATGTCGCCATTGACCTGCATCATCCGGCGCAGGCGGGCGGGATCGAAGATCCGCGCCCAGTCGCGCCATTGATTGCCCCCGAACGCATCGCGGCACAGCCACAGGCCCAGCGCCAGACCGGTCCACTCGGCGATCAGCGTGGCCACCGCCACACCTTCGACGCCCCAGCCTAGCCCCAGCACGAACCACAGGTCCAAAAGGATGTTCAGCCCGTTCATCCAGACCTGAAGGACGAACACGCCGCGCGTGCGCTCGACCGCGATCAGCCAGCCCGTCACGGCATAGAGCGCAATGGTCGCGGGTGCGCCCCAGATGCGAATCTGAAGGTAATCGCGCGTCAGTGCCTCGACCTCGGGGCTGGCGGGCGACAGCGCGAAGGCCCCTGCGAATACCGCCACCTGCGCCACGATGAAGAAAAGGCCCGCCGCGCCGCCCAAGAGCAGACCACGCATGAGCAGAGCCCCGGTTTCGGCCGTGTCTCCTGCGCCTCGGGCCTGTGCGGCCAGGCCGGTCGTGCCCATGCGCAGAAAGCCGAATACCCAATAGATCGTGGCCAGAATGACCGCGCCGATGCCAACCGCGCCGATCGGGGCGGCCTGTCCCATCTGGCCGACCACGCCGGTATCCACCGCGCCCAGAATCGGCACCGTCGCGTTGGACAGCACGATCGGCACCGCGATCTTCAGCACCCGTCCGTGGGTGATGGGTGCCGAGGCGTCCCGCATTTTTCTCAGCCCTTGGCCGAAGGCTCTTGCGGCATCAGGAAATGCCCTGTGGCCTGCGCGAACAGTTTGGCATGGTTGTCCTGCCACGCCTCGACGCGCACCGAGGCATACCGCCGCCCTGCCCGGCTGATGAAGGCGCGCGCATAGGCATCGCGCGGCAGACCCGAGCGCAGATAGTCCACCGTGAAGTCGATGGTCTTGGGAAAGCGGATATTGTGATCCGAGATGATGTCCTCGGCATCGATCTCACCGCTTTCGATACGCGGGAACAGGTGCTCCCAGCTGAGCGTGATCACCGCCGTCACCTCGAGAAAGGCCGCCGTGACGCCGCCATGAATCGCCGGCAGGAATGGGTTGCCGATCAGCTTTTCGTCGAAATTCAGAACGCCGGTCAGTTCGTCTCCGCGCCGGTCGAAGCTGATGTTGAGGAACCGGATATACGGAACCCCCTCGACCAGCGCCTTGAGGGCCGCGTCGCGCCGCTGTTTCACCACCTGCATCGGTTCGGGACGGGGTCTTGCCATCTCACTTCCCCTCGACCGTGAAGGCGCCCGAGGCGGTGGCCACCGGGCGATCCTGATCGTCGTCCGTCGCGGTTGCGCGCACGAAGGCCACGTTGCGCGTGATGTGATAGCAGGTCGCGCGGGTGGTGATCGTCTGGCCGGGCGTTGCGGCGCGCATGTAGTCGATGCGCAGGTCGATGGTGGCGGTGCCGCCGGGCGCGGCAGGGTGGCTCATGACCGCGGCCCCACAACAGGTATCCAGGCTGGCCGACACCGCCCCGCCGTGAATCACGCCGGTGCGGGGATCGCCGATCAGATCCTCGTTGTAGGGCATGGTGATCTCGGCCTCCCCCTCGCCGATATGGGTCAGGGTCAGGCCCAAGGCCCGTGCATGGGGGATCGCCTCGATGAACTGGCGGGCGAGGACTGTCTTGTCGACCATTGGTGCTCTGTCCTGTTGCGTCGCCTTCTTTATGGTCCGGTGTTGACGCAAAGGGCAAGCCCGCCTGTTGCGCTTGTCCGCGCAACGCCCTAGGTTGCAGCCGAGGAGAACAGGAATGTCCGACGATCGTTTGTCATTCAAAGAGATGTGCGCCGAGTTTGACGTGACTCCGCGTACCCTGCGCTATTACGAATATATCGAGCTTCTGCAGCCCGACCGTGAAGGCCGCTCGCGATTCTACGGCCCGCGCGAACGGGCGCGGATGAAGCTGATCATGCGGGGCCGCAAGTTCGGCTTTCCGCTGGAAGAGATCCGGCAATGGCTGCTGATCTACGAGGATCAGGGCAACGAGGCCCAGATGAAGACTTTCATCGAGATGGCCGACCGGCAAATGGAAGAGCTGCGCCAGCAGCGCCAACAGCTGGACGAAGCCATGGACGAACTGCAGAGCCTGCGCGACCAGACCGCCAAGATGCTGGGCTGACCCGGGCCCGATCATCGTGACAGACAGCCGCGCGTCGCCCCGCGCGGCTTTCTTTTTTGCCGCCGCCACGCCCGAATTGGCCTGAACGAGGGCAAGGAAATTGCCGGAACCGCGCTTTACGCGAGCGGATGTTACGTCAATTTGAAAATGACGCAGCGTCTGAATTACGTCAACGTCACTCTCATGTTGTAAAGCGGCCATCGACTGCGCAACTCATACCTCAAGACGCCAGTGACGAGGGGGATGACCCATGACCGAAGACCTGATGACGATCCGCGAAATGTGCGAGGCGTATGACGTCACGCCGCGGACCCTGCGGTTCTACGAGGCCAAGGAGCTTCTGTTTCCGATCCGGGAAGGTCAGAAACGGTTGTTCACCAAACGTGACCGGGCGCGGCTCAAGCTGATCCTGCGCGGCAAGCGCTTTGGCTTCAGCCTGGAAGAGATTCGTCAGCTTCTGGATCTGTACCATGTCGGCGACCAGCAACTGACCCAGATGACCCGCACCTATGAAATCGCGTGCGAGCGCCTGGCGGACATGGAAGCCCGCCGCGAGGAACTGACCCAGGCGATCGACGATCTGAAGGAACAGTTGCGCTGGGGCGAAAAGGTCATCGCCTCGATGAAACAAGAAAAGAAGGCTGCCGAGTAAGCCACCCGGCCGCCTGCCACCCGGACATCTGAATTAAGGGAGCTTCAAATGCCCGTCTACAACGCGCCTACCAAAGACACGCAATTCGTTCTGCACGAGTTTCTCAAGGTCTCGCAATCCGATATTCCGGGTTACGCCGAGCTCGAGCCCGATTTCACCGGCGCCGTGCTGGAAGAGGCCGGCAAGGTCGCCGTCAACCTGCTGCACCCGCTGAACGTGGTCGGCGACAAGGAAGGCTGCCGGTTCGAAAACGGCGTGGTCTATACTCCGACCGGGTTCAAGGACGCGTTCGAGCAGGTCAAGGAAGGCGGCTGGCCCGGTCTGGACATGCCCGAGGAATATGGCGGCCAGAACATGCCTTATGTTCTTGGCACGGCCGTGGGCGAGATGTTCTCGGCCGCGAACCAGGCCTTCACCATGTATCAGGGCCTGACCCACGGCGCGGCATCGACCATCCTGGCGCATGGTACCGACGAACAGAAAAACACCTATCTGCCCAAGATGGTCAGCTGCGAATGGACCGGCACCATGAACCTGACCGAGCCGCATTGCGGCACCGATCTGGGCCTGATGCGCACCAAGGCCGAGCCGCAGGGCGACGGCAGCTACAAGATCACCGGCCAGAAGATCTTCATCTCGTCCGGCGATCACGACATGGCCGACAATATCATCCACCTGGTGCTGGCCAAGATCCCCGGCGGCCCCGAGGGCATCAAGGGCGTGTCGTTGTTCATCGTCCCCAAGTTCCTGGTGAACGAAGACGGCAGCCTGGGTGAGCGCAACGGCGTTTCGGTCGGCAAGATCGAAGAAAAGATGGGCATCCACGGCAACTCGACCTGCGTGATGAACTATGACGGCGCGGTGGGCTACCTGCTGGGTCAGGAACACAAGGGCATGCGCGCCATGTTCACCATGATGAACGAAGCGCGCGTGGGCGTGGGCATGCAGGGCCTCGCACAAGCCGAAGCCGCCTATCAGAACGCGCTGGAATACGCCAAGGACCGCCTTCAGGGCCGCGACGTGACCGGCCCGAAAAACCCTGATGGCCCGGCCGACCCGCTGATCGTGCATCCCGACATCCGCCGCAGCCTGATGGACCAGAAAAGCTTTGTGGAAGGCGCGCGGGCATTCATCCTGTGGGGCGCGACCCTGATCGACAAGGCGCACCGCGCAGGCGACAAGGATGCCGACGGGCTGATCTCGCTGATGACCCCGGTCATCAAGGGCTTCCTGACCGACGAGGGCTATGACATGACCGTTCAGGCCCAGCAGGTCTATGGCGGCCATGGCTACATCGAGGAATGGGGCATGTCGCAATACACCCGCGACGCCCGCATCGCCATGATCTACGAAGGCGCCAACGGCGTTCAGGCGCTGGACCTGGTCGGGCGCAAACTGGCCCAGGACGGCGGCAAGCATGTCATGGCTTTCTTCGACATGGTCAAAACCTTCTGCAAG
>GG704596.1:2008330-2070045 GCA_000161775.1 Ruegeria lacuscaerulensis ITI-1157 | reverse complement strand
CAGAACGGCATGACCAACCCGCACAATGCGCTGGCTGGCTCGTATGACTTCATGCACATGTTCGGCCATGTCTGCCTGGGCCTGATGTGGGCGCAGATGGCCAAGGCCGCGCAGGAGGCGCTGGATGCCGGTGCGTCCGACAAGGACTTCTACGAATCCAAGATCACCACGGGCCGCTACTACATGAGCCGCCGCCTGCCGGCCACGGCCCTGCACCTGGCGCGGATCCAGACCGGCGCCGACACGGTGATGGCACTGGACGCGGCGAACTTCTGATCCCAGGCTGGTTCCGGGCGACCCCGCCCGGAACCAGCGCTTGTCGAGGAGATGACATGCCCAAACGCTTTCGCCTGACCCGCCGCTTTCCCGTCGCCATGACCGAGGACGGGTATCGAAAACTCAAGGGATTTGCCCGCGAGGCCGGGCTGGACGAAGGAGAGGCGCTGTCATTCCTGTTCGAGAATTTCAACAGCGTGATCGACGAGGAGAACCTGACCCACCGGCTGCGCATCTTCAATTCCGAGCTTGAGGCGCGCAAACGCTAGACGGCCCCGGCGCCGGGCCGGCGTGTTTTCAGCAAGACAAGTCCGAAGGCGGCTGCGGCCCACGGTCAGGTCTTTCTCGAAACACGTGCGTGACGAAAACCGTTCAAACCGCCTTGGGAGGGGTGAGTGCATGACGATAAAACTGCATTGCTTCGGAGAAAGCGGAAACTCGTACAAGGCCGCCCTTGCGCTCGAGATGTCGGGGCTGGATTGGGAGCCGGTCTTTGTCGATTTCTTCAACGGCCAGACCCGGACCCCGGAATACCGGTCTGAAATCAACGAGATGGGCGAGGTTCCGGTGCTGATCGACGGAGATTTCCGGATCAGCCAGTCGGGCGCGATCCAGGCCTATGTCACCGAAAAGTCCGGCAAATTCGGCGGCAAGACGCGGGAAGAGAACTATGACATCCTGCGCTGGGTGCTGTGGGACAACCACAAGCTCAGCTCGATGGCGGGCCTGACCCGGTTCCTGATGAACTTCCTGCCCGAACAGCACCGCAACCCGGATGTGATCGCCTTCAACCAGGGCCGCCTGAAGGCCGCCTATCAGGTGCTGAACGCGCATCTTGAGGGACGCGACTGGATCGTCGGCGACGGCGTGACCAACGCCGATCTCAGCTGCTGCGGCTACCTGTATTACCCCGAACCATTCGGCTTTGACCGCGCCGAATGGCCCCATATCGACGCCTGGCTGACCCGCCTGTCCGAGCAGCCCGGCTGGAAACACCCCTATGACCTGATGCCCGGCAATCCGTCGGATCGAGCTTGAGGAGAGAAGTATGACCGAAGCTTACATTTATGACGCTGTGCGCACCCCGCGCGGCAAGGGCCGCAAGGACGGCAGCCTGCACGAGGTGACCTCGGTGCGCCTGTCGGCTGTGACCCTGAACGCCATCAAGGAACGCAACAACCTGGAAGGCCACGCCGTCGAGGACGTGATCTGGGGCAACGTCACCCAGGTGATGGAACAGGGCGGCTGCCTGGCGCGGTCCGCGGTTCTGGCCTCGGACCTGGATGAATCGATCCCCGGTCTGGCGATCAACCGGTTCTGCGCATCCGGCATGGAGGCCGTGAACCTGGCCGCCAACCAGGTCAAAGGCGGCGCGGGCGAGGCCTATATCGCCGGTGGCGTCGAGATGATGGGCCGCGTGCCCATGGGCAGCGACGGCGCCGCCATCGCGGTCGATCCGTCGCTGGCGATGGAGACCTATTTCGTCCCGCAAGGCATCTCGGCCGACATCATCGCCACCGAATATGGCTTCACCCGCGATCAGGCCGACGCGCTGGCCGTTGAATCGCAGAAACGCGCGGCCAAGGCCTGGGAAGAGAACCGCTTTGCCAAGTCGGTGATCACCGTCAAGGACCGCAACGGCCTGACCATTCTGGACCGCGACGAATACATGCGCCCCGGCACCGACATGCAGAGCCTTGGCGCGCTGAACCCGTCCTTCCAGATGATGGGCGAGCAGATGCCCGGTTTCGACAAGGTGGCGTTGCTGAAATACCCGCATCTGGAAAAGATCAACCACATCCACCACGCCGGCAACAGCTCGGGCATCGTGGACGGTGCGGCGGCCGTGCTGATCGGCAACAAGGAATTCGGCGAGAAATACGGGCTGAAGCCGCGCGCCCGCATCAAGGCCACCGCCAAGATCGGCACCGACCCGACCATCATGCTGACCGGCCCGGTTCCGGTGACCGAAAAGATCCTGGCCGAAACCGGCATGAAGATCAGCGATCTGGACCTGTTCGAGGTCAACGAGGCCTTCGCCTCGGTCGTGCTGCGTTTCCAGCAGGCGTTTGACGTCGACCCGGCGCTGGTCAACGTCAATGGCGGTTCGATCGCCATGGGCCACCCGCTGGGCGCCACCGGCGCGATCATCATCGGCACCCTGCTGGACGAGCTGGAGCGCCAAGACAAGGAAACCGGTCTGGCGACCTTGTGCATCGCATCCGGCATGGGCGCGGCAACCATCATCGAACGTGTGTAACGGCGGGGATCAGGAGAAGAAATATGGCTGATTTTACACTGACCAAAGACGCCGACGGCGTTGGCATCATCACCTGGGACGTCCCCGGCAAGACCATGAACGTGATGTCGTTCGACGGTCTGTCCGAACTGAACGACTGCATCGATCAGGCCCTGGCCGATGACGAGATCAAGGGCATCGTGATCACCAGCGGCAAGGAAGGCTCGTTCGCCGGCGGCATGGACCTGAATCTGCTGGCGGTCATGAAGGAACAGGCGGGCGACGACCCGGCCAAGGGCCTGTTCGAAGGCACGATGAAGATGCACGCCCTGCTGCGCAAGATCGAGCTGGCCGGCATGGACCCCAAGACCAAGAAAGGTGGCAAACCGATCGCGGCCGCCCTGCCCGGCACCGCCGCCGGCATCGGCATGGAGCTGCCGCTGGCGACCCATCGCATCTTTGCCGCCGAGAACCCCAAGGCCAAATACGGCCTGCCGGAAATCATGGTCGGCATCTTCCCCGGCGCGGGCGGCACCACCCGGATGGTCCGCAAGGTGGGCGCCATCGCGGCGGCTCCGCTGCTGCTGGAAGGCAAGATGCTGGACGTGAAAAAGGCCAAGGGCGCAGGCTACATCGACGAGATCGCAGCCGATCCGCTGGCCGCGGCCAAGGAATGGGTGCTGAACGCCAAGGATGCCGATCTGGTCAAGCCGTGGGACGCCAAGGGCTACAAGATGCCCGGCGGCGCGCCCTATCACCCGGCGGGCTTCATGAACTTCGTGGGCGCCTCGGCCATGGTGAACGGCAAGACCCAGGGCGCCTTCCCGGCGGCCAAAGCCCTGCTGAGCGCGGTCTATGAAGGCGCACTGGTCGATTTCGACACCGCGCTGAAGATCGAGGCGCGCTGGTTCACCTCGGTGCTGATGCACCCGTCCTCGGGCGCGATGATCCGTTCGCTGTTCCTGAACAAGGAAGCGCTGGAAAAAGGCGCCGTTCGTCCGAAGGGCATTCCGGACCAGTCGGTCAAGAAGATCGGCGTTCTGGGTGCCGGCATGATGGGCGCGGGCATCGCGCTGGTCTCGGCGCAGGCCGGGATGGAGGTCGTGCTGATCGACCGCGATCAGGCCGCCGCCGACAAGGGCAAGGCCTATACCGAAGCCTATCTGGACAAGGGTATGAAACGCGGCAAAGTCACGGCCGAAAAGAAAGAGGCCATGCTGGCCCGCATCACCGCCACGCCGGATCTTGAGAAGCTGGCAGGCTGCGATCTGATCATCGAAGCCGTGTTCGAGGACCCCAAGGTCAAGGCCGAGATGACCCAGAAGGTCGAGGCGATCATCCCCGAGGACTGCATCTTTGCCTCGAACACCTCGACCCTGCCGATCACCGAACTGGCCAAGGCCAGCAAGCGGCCTGATCAGTTCATCGGCATCCACTTCTTCTCGCCGGTCGAGAAGATGTTCCTGGTGGAAATCATCAAGGGCAAGGAAACCGGTGACCGGGCCGTGGCCAAGGCGCTGGACTATGTCCGCCAGATCCGCAAGACACCGATCGTGGTCAACGACGCGCGGTTCTTCTACTGCAACCGCTGCATCATCCCCTACATCAACGAAGGGGCGCGGATGATCACCGAAGGCGTCAAGCCGGTGCTGATCGACAACGCGGCGCGTCAGCTGGGCTTCCCGGTGGGACCGATCCAGCTGACCGACGAAACCTCGATCGACCTGGGCGCCAAGATCGCGCGGGCGACCAAGGCCGCGATGGGCGACGCCTATCCCGAAAGCCCCGCCGACGAGCTGATCTTCTGGATGGAGGAGCAGGGCCGTCTGGGCCGCAAGGCCAAGGCCGGGTTCTTCGACTATGACGAGAACGGCAAGCGCATCGGCTATTGGCACGGTCTGCACGAGAAATATCCGCTGGCGGAACAGCAGCCCTCGCTGCGCGAGGTGCAGGACCGCCTGATGTTCGCACAGGTTCTGGAGGCCGTGCGCGCGTTGGAGGAAGGCGTTCTGGAAGACATCCGCGAAGGCGATGTGGGCGCCATCCTGGCCTGGGGCTTTGCGCCTTGGTCGGGTGGTCCGTTCAGCTGGATCGACATGATCGGCGCGCCCTACGCCGCCGAGCGTTGCGACCAGTTGACCGAGAAATACGGCGAGCGCTTCGCCTGCCCGCCTCTGCTGCGCGAGATGGCCGAGAAGGGTCAGACCTTCTATGGCCGCTTCGCCCCCGAGGCCAAAGCCGCTTGACCCGATGCTGCTGGCGCATGACCCCATGCGCCAGCATTTTCTTTTTGCTACTTGGTCAGGCCTGCCATTCAGGCCGCAGTAGCAGCACGGGCATATTCGGTCGGCCCGGGCGCCCCGGGCGCCGGCGCCCAGAGGACGGCCGCATCGGGAAAATCGGCTCGGTGGGGATCGGCGCCGGAAGCGCGCCCAACGGACTGGCAACCGCGGAAAGGTCCGCGGCTTCTTCAATCGAAGAAACCAATGCGATCGCATCCTCTTCTTCCAGAACCGAATACAACCGGGTGCGCGGACCGGGCAGTGTTCGAATGCGGCTCGCTGGGCAATAAGCCTTAAGCCCACCTTCGATGAAAACCACCTCGTCGTTTTCGAAGAACAGCGAAGTGACCTCGAATTCCGGCCCCGGGCTGCGCGAAAAAAATTTGAAACAACCGCTGAGAAACCGGGCGGAAACAACAACCTGACCGCCGGTGTCCGCCTCCAGCCAGGGTTGCCCCAGCGCAAGGCCCTGTTCAGGCATCAACCACACTGCTTTTCCATTGTAGGCCGCCCGAGCGGGAACAAGAACCGGCAGAAATTCCGATCGCGTCTCGTCCTCGGGAACGTGGATCAAGTCGCACGAGACCCGTTGAATTTCCTGAAAACCATTGTCCAGCGTTCGGACCAGATCGCCCACGTCCAGCCGTTCGACCCTCTTCCACCCGACGGTGGTGGCCACCTTGGTGCCATGCACCAGGCCTCCGCGTCGCACTGTAACTGCGTCCTGTCCTGCCGGTCTGTTCTGACTGTTGATCTGATCGGAAAACGCCGAAAAACTCACTACTTCCAACACGTGCCGCCCCCTTTTGGCACTTTCAAACTATCCTCAAGGGTTAACACCAAAACCGGCGACTGACTTATTTTTGCCACTTTTTAGACTGGTTTCAGCCAAATTCGGCGCCATAAACCTCACCATCGGGGACAAAGAGCCACAATATATGGTCTTTTTCCATGTTTTGGAAATAGTCGATCAGATCACTCGAACTGACATTCGAATCTCGTGGATAGTCGGTTCGCAGCCCCGCCCGGCGCCTGTCGCGCTTGCGGCATCGCGGCTCTCTGGTGAAGGGTTATCAATCTTCGCCACTCGCTTTTCGAGTGCCTGCGATGTCCAAGCTGTCCTCGGGCCATCGCAAAGATGAGGGGACTGCCGGTCGGGATGATCACCGCTGCCTTGTCGATTCCATGCCAACGGCTTCGGACCTGCCACCGTCAAGTCGCGCAACAAGTTTGCGCCGCGTGCGCCCATCATGCTAGAGATCGACCAAACCATAACGAGCAGCCCACCGTGAAGACGGCATTCAAAAAGTACCAGCGGATCGAAGCCACCGGTCTGTGGCGCCCTTCGCCTGACGATCAGAGGCGTGAGGTCGTGGTGTCAATCGGTGAAGCCACCCTGACAATCAGCGACTTCAACGACCGGCCATTGACACATTGGTCGCTGGCCGCGCTCGAACGGCAGAACCCCGGTGCCTATCCGGCGATCTTCAACCCTGACGGCGACCCCGGCGAGACGCTGGAACTGGATCAGTCGGAAACCACGATGATCGACGCCATCGACAAGCTGCAGCGCGCAATAGATCGGGCGCGCCCCCGTCCCGGGCGTTTAAGGTGGGCAAGCGTTGGCGGGGTCTCGGCAGCGGTTGCGGCCTTGTTGCTGTTCTGGCTGCCCGGTGCGCTGCAAAGCCATGTTGTCAATGTCCTGCCGCAGGTCAAACGGCAAGAGATCGGCGAAGCGATCCTGCAGCGCATCGAGCGGGTCTCGGGCCGGGCCTGCAACGCGCGGGATGCGCAAGCTTCACTGCGGATGCTGGCGCAACGCACCGGTGTGCGCCGGGTCGTGATCCTGCCCGCTGGCGTTCAGGAAAGCCTGGGCTTGCCCGGAGGCACGGTCCTGCTGAACCGGGCCCTGGTCGAAGATTTCGAGGATCCGGCCGTGGCGGCAGGATACATCATCGCCGAGCGCGCCCGTGCCGCCCAGCAGGATCCCCTGGACGAGTTGCTGGACCGGACCAGCATTGCCGCCGCGTTTCGCCTGTTGACCACCGGCGAACCGACGCCCGCACAGGTCGATGCCTATACCGAACAAGTTCTGGCCGATCCGCGCCCCGAGGTTTCCGAGGACGCCCTGTTGCAGGCCTTTGCCCAAGCCCGGCTGCCCTCGACGCCCTATGCCTATGCGCGAGACATCACTGGAGAAACGGTTCTGCCCCTGATCGAGGCAGACCCGATGGCGGGTCAGCCTTTGGACCCGTTGATGCCCGACCGCGATTGGGTGCGGCTGCAGAACATCTGCAGCGACTAGGCGCGCCTATTTGGTGCCGAACATCCGGTCGCCGGCATCGCCCAGACCGGGCATGATGTAGCCCTTGGAATTCAGTTCGCGGTCCAGCGCTGCGGTCACGATCCTGACGTCGGGATGTGCCTCTTTCATGCGGGCCACGCCCTCGGGGGCGGCCAGCAGGCACAGGAACCGGATGTCGGTGGCGCCGGCCTGTTTCAACAGGTCAACCGCCGCGGCCGAGCTGTTGCCGGTGGCCAGCATCGGGTCAACGGCGATCACCAGCCGGTCTTTCAGCCCCTCGGGAACCTTGAAATAGTACTGCACCGGCTGCAACGTTTCCTCATCGCGATACAGGCCCACGAATCCGACCCGGGCCGAGGGCACCAATTCCAGAACGCCGTCCAGCATCCCGTTGCCCGCGCGCAGGATCGACACCAGCGCCAGTTTCTTGCCCGCCAGGATCGGCGCGTCCATCTCCTCCATCGGGGTTTCGATGTGGCGCGTGGTCAGCGGCAGATCGCGCGTCACTTCATAGGCCAGCAGCAGCGTGATCTCGCGCAGCAACTGCCGGAAAGAGGCAGTCGAGGTGCCCTTGTCCCGCATGAGCGTCAGTTTGTGCTGAACCAGCGGGTGGTCGACGACGGTCAGATGTTCGCTCATGTGTTCTCCAGTCTTTTTCTGACCCTTGCGCGGGTCTCTTCATCGCAGAATGCGGCGTTCAGGGCGGTGTCGTTCAGCGCGGCGAAATCCTCGGCGTCCCAGCCGAAGGCCTGGGCCAGCATCTCATATTCGCGGCGCATGGTAGTATGGAAAAACGGCGGGTCATCGGTGGAAACCGTGACCTTCACGCCAGCCTCGCGCAGCCGCGCGATCGGGTGGGCGGCGAAATCGGGGTACAGGCCCAGCACCACGTTCGAGCCCGGACAGACCTCGAGCGTGATACCCCGGTCCGCCAGTTCATGCACCAGATCGGGGTCTTCGATGGCCCGAACGCCATGGCCCACCCGTTCGACCCCCAGCGCGCGCACCGCATCGCGCACGCTATCGGGGCCGCCGAATTCGCCGGCATGGGTGGTCAGGCGCAATCCGGCCTCGCGCGCGCAGTCGAAAGCCCATTTGAAATCGGCCTGCTGGCCCATGGCCTCGTTCCCGCCCATGCCGAACCCGGTGATCCAGTCGCCCGCGGTTTCGGCGGCGCACAGCGCGCTGCGCTTGGCCTTGTCGGGCCCGAAATGGCGCACGCAGGTCACCACCCCGCGCAGGGTGATGTCGAACTTGCGCTCGGCCTCGTCGGCGGCGTCCTGAATGGCGGCCAGATAGTCGCGCCAGGCGTGCAGATCGCCCCCGCCGCAGAAATCGGGGCTGAGGAAGGTTTCGGAATAGACCACCCCGTTCGCCGCGCTTTCTTCCAGGATCGCCAGCGTCAGGCGGCGGAAATCCTCGGGCGTTTTCAAGACTTCGCAGGCGGCCTCGTAGACACTGAGGAAATGCGCGAAATCGCGGAAGTCATAACTGCCGTCGGGCTTGAAGATGCCGCTCAGGTCAACCTTCTTTTCATGCGCCAACTGGCGGATGAAGGCGGGCGGGGCCGCGCCTTCGTGATGCAGGTGCAGTTCGATCTTGGGCAGGTCTGCGACGGTCATAGAAAGGTCCTTCCCGGCCCTTGCGCCGGAATTTTCAGTTGATCTGCGATGCTGGCGGCCACGTCTGCGAAATTGACCTGCCCGATCTGTCCGGCCCCCAGGCCGGCGATCAGCACCGGCACCTGCTCGCGGGTGTGGTCGGTGCCGACCCAGCTGGGGTCGTTGCCGTGATCGGCGGTCAGCACAAACAGGTCGCCCGGGCGCAGCCGGGGCAGGATACGCCCGATCTCGGCGTCGAACCACTCGAGCGCGCGGGCATAGCCCGAGATGTCGCGCCGGTGGCCGTACTGGCTGTCAAACTCGACGAAGTTGGCGAATGTCAGGCTGCCGTCCTCGGCGCTGTCCACAAGGCGCGACAGGTGAACCATCAACTCGGCGTCCGAGCCCTTGTCCAGCGTGTCGATCCCCTGCATCGAGAAGATGTCGCCGATCTTGCCCACGCCATGCACGCGGCGTCCGGCATCCTGCGCCCAGTTGGTCAGCACCGGCGCAGGCGGCGTGATGGCGAAATCCTTGCGGTTGGTGGTGCGGACAAACCCCTGTTCGGGCGAGCCCACGAAGGGGCGCGCGATCACCCGGCCCACCTTCATCTCGTGCAGCATCGGGGCGAGGGTCCGGCACATCTGGTACAGGCGCTCCAACCCGAACGTCTCCTCGTGCGCGGCAATCTGGAACACGCTGTCGGCCGAGGTATAGCAGATCGGCCAACCGGTGCGCATATGTTCAGCACCCAGTTCGGCGATGATCGTGGTGCCCGAGGCGTGGCAATTGCCCAAAATGCCCTCGGTACTGCGGCCTGCGCGGCGGCGCGGGTCACATCATCAGGGAAGGCGGGGACCGTGTCGGGGAAATAGTGCCAGTCCCACGGCACCGGCAGACCGGCCAGCTCCCAATGGCCCGAAGGTGTGTCCTTGCCCGGCGAATGCTCGCGCGCGCAGCCCCACAGACCGGTCGGCTCGGCCTCCAATCCCGGCACATCCGCGCCCGAGGCCAGCCGCACCGCCGCCCCCAGCCCCAGCGCGTCGAGGTTGGGCAGGTGCAGCGGCCCGGACCGGCCATCCTCGGCCCGCCCTGCAGCGCAGGCCTGCGCGATATGGGCAACCGTATTGGCGCCCGTGTCCGGCACCTCGCCGTTGAAAAACCGGTCTGCATCCGGCGCACCGCCGATACCCACCGAATCCATCACCACAAGAAACGCGCGGCTCATGCGAGGATCCTTTCCTGTACCAGCTCCGGCACCGGAACGGGCGCCGGGCCGATGGTGATCGCGGCACGCACGGCTTGCGCGGCCCGCTGCGCGGCGTCCTCGCGCGCGGCATGAACCACGGCCAGCGGCGTTCCGGCCGAGACCTTGTCGCCCAGCCGCACCAGCCCCGACAGGCCCACCGCCGGGTCGATCACGTCGCTTTCCACCTGCCGGCCACCGCCCAGCGCCACGACGGCAAGGCCCAGCGCCTCGCCGTCCATCGCGGAGACATAGCCTTCGTCCTGCGCCGTGACCTCAAGGATCACGCTGGCCTCGGGCAGATAGCGCGCCCAGTCCTCGACCAGCCCCAGCGGTCCGCCCACCGCGGCCATCATCCGGCCGAACCTCTCGGCCGCGCGGCCATCGCGGATCACCTCGGCGATCATGTCCCGCCCGGCCTGCGCGTCGCCGACCACACCTGCGTCAGACAGCAAAACACCGCCCAGCTCGGCCGAAATCTCGGCCAGGGGCGAGGGCTGCCCACCGGTCAGCACTTTCATCGCTTCGGCGATTTCCAAGGCGTTGCCCAAGGCGGGCGCCAGCGGCTGATTCATGTCGGTGATCAGGGCCGAGGTCCGGCACCCGGCCGTATTGGCCGTTTCCGTCAGGGCCTGCGCCAGCTTGCGCGCCTCGTCCAGCGTTTTCATGAAGGCTCCGCTGCCCACTTTGACGTCCAGCACCAGAGCATCCGGGCTGGCCGCCAGTTTCTTGGACAGGATCGAGGCGGTGATCAGATCGAGGCTTTCGACCGTGGCGGTCACGTCGCGGATCGCATAGAGCCGCTTGTCCGCCGGGGCGATCTGTGCCGTTGCGCCAACGATTGCGGCGCCGGTCTCGGCCAAAATCTGGGCCAGCCGGTCCTGGCTGATCTGGGTCGACACGCCGGGGATCGCCTCGAGCTTGTCGAGCGTCCCGCCGGTATGGCCCAGGCCGCGCCCCGAGATCATCGGCACATAGGCCCCGCATTCCGCCAGCGCCGGGGCCAGAACGAGGCTGACGCAATCCCCCACCCCACCGGTCGAATGCTTGTCGATCACCGGACCGTCCAGATCCCAGGTCAGAACCTCGCCGCTGTCGCGCATGGCCAGCGTCAGCGCGGCGCGGCCCTCTGGACCCAGCCCGCCCATGCAGACGGCCATGGCAAAGGCTCCGGCCTGGGCGTCGCTGACGCTTCCATCGGCCAAACCTTGGGCGAACCACGCCAGCTCGCCGGCATCCGGCACCTCGCGGCGGCGCAGTTTCGCGATGATCGAACGGGCGTCCATGGGCGCGGCCGTTACATGAACGAGGCGTCGAAGGCGCCGGGCAGCAGCTCGCCGATGGTCGTGCGGGTCTCAATCCCGTCCACCGTCGCCATGGTGACCACCACGTCCTTGTCCCCGAACTCGGCCAGTTTCTGCCGGCATCCGCCGCAGGGTGGCACCGGTTGCGGGCTGGAGGCCACCACATAGACCTCGGCCAGCTTGTTTTCTCCGGCGGCGACCATCGCGGCGATCGCCCCGGCCTCGGCGCAGGTGCCTTCGGGATAGGCCACGTTTTCCACGTTGCAGCCCGCGAACACTGCGCCCGACGGGGTGCGGACCGCGGCACCCACCTTGAAATTCGAATAGGGCGCATAGGCGTTTTCACGCACCTTGAGGGCTGCTTCTTTCAACGACATGGCGATTCCCCGATTTTTGATCATCTGGTCAGAATGCCATACCCTACTGGAAATCCGCGGGGGAATTGAAGCCCCCTCTGCACCCGAATGTCCGGGCGTCAGCCCAGATCGGTCGTGAAAAACCCCGGCAGCGTGACCTCGAGCAGTTCGACATCGTCGCTGGGGTCGGCCAGCCGCGTCCGCATTCCGGGTGGGATGACAAAGGCATCGCCCTGCTCCAGGCGATAGGGGTCGCGGCCTTCACCTTCCAGGGTGACAGCCCCATTCATCACGAAGGTAAAGTGGATATCGGCATCATGGCTGGCCCAGACCGGGTCGCCCTGTCCCCGGCGCACCACCTGAACGCCCGCCACGCCCTTGGTGTTTTCCGCAATCGTCGTGTCGCGGCATTGATAACCCGGCAGACGGAACGGCTGCCACTCTGCCCCTTCGGCCCGGTTGTGGACGAACCGTTGGCCCTGCCATTCGCGCTCGGGGCGGTAATGCGGCGTTGGCAGCTGCATTTCGTGGTCGATCTCGGTGACATGCTCGGCCGGAACGCCGATTTCGATCACCTGAACGTTGTCCGACGCCTCGAGCACGCGGTGCCGGATTTCGGGCGGCTGGATGAAACAGTCGCCAGCGGTCAGGCGCATCTTGTCGCCCTGATCCTCATAGACCACATCCACCCAGCCGTGGATGCAGAAGATCAGTTGGAACCCGACCTTGTGAAAATGCACCATGTCCGGGACCGGGCCGCCGTCGGGAATGCGGATATGGCTGGCGATGATCGATCCGCCCAGCCGGTCCGGCACCAGGTCGCGGTAATGCATGCCTGCGCGCCCGATGATCCAGGGCGCTTGATCCTTTAGTCTGCGGACGACGAAGGAATGAACCGTCTCGGGCATCACCAGGGGCGGGTTGCGCTCTTCGATCTCGATGCGGGTGCCGTTCGGGGCGACCAGGCTGCGCTGACCGCCGGCAAACCCGTCCGGATCATCGGTGAGGATGCGCAAGGTGCCCGGCGCCTCGGGCGCGTCCTTTTCCACCCGCAGGCGCAGGCCATGCCCGGAAAACACCGCGACCCGCGGGTCATCCGCCGGATAGATCATGTCCATCCGCATGCCCAGAACCTTGGTGTAGAACGGGATGTCGTCTCGCAGTTCCTGAGTCGGAAGGCGAAACTCAGCTTGGATCTCTGGCCGGTTCGGCGGCTGTGTCATGGGCGAAATACCTTCTGTTGGTCTCACGCCATCCCATCAAAACCGCGATGAAAAGGCCAACCGAAAACAACATCTCAAGCATCTCTTCGACGATGAACAGCCGGACGTAATACTCGCGGGCCAGACCGGCGGAACGAAATTCGACCAATTCCTCGAAACCCTGTGCGACGGCAGCCATGCTGCCTGCGACAAGAAAAAGCCTGAACGCAACCGAACGCCGTTTCCACGCCTGCCAAGCCGCCGCACCACCGTGCCATGCCACCCCGCAGAGCAAGATCAGCAGTATACACAGTCGCACCGCTGTCTGATCCAGAACAGCGTCGATCATCGTCAGCAAACCATGGATCAGGCCGTTTTCATCAAAAGTGTCGGAATCCAGTTCCCGTTCAGCCAGAAGAAAGCAGCCCAACGGAATGTACAGACGCGCAAACCCTTTGAACCCGGCGAAAGCTGCAATCCCGGCGCAAATCAACGTCAATGCCGCGACCGTCTCGATAACGCCCCCTTCCTGCGCATGGGGGGCGATCCGGCTGGGAAACAGAATGCACAATCCAACCAGCACGAGCGACACAAGCGCCCACGCCCAGAGAATCAATCGGCCATTCCCCGCATGTTCGTGCGGCATCCAAGTCCGAGCGCCAGAGACGGTGAGGAGAGTCTTGAGAGTCATTTGCGCAACTGCCCGAAGTGGTGGAGGCGGTTCAAAGGAAGCCTGTTCATCACATTTTTCCTGAGGAATGCAAATAAATTCTCCGTTCGGGCACAGCCAATCGGAAAACCAACGCCGCGTGGTCAACGCCAGAAAAATAGTTTAACCCTGAACAAAAATCAGAAACGGGAGCTGAATCGCTCATGTCCGACACACCCAGCCTGCGCCAGGCCGCGCTTGACTACCACGCGCATCCGAAGCCTGGGAAACTGGAGATCAAGGCGACCAAACCCATGGCCAACGGGCGCGACCTTGCGCGCGCCTATTCGCCCGGCGTGGCCGAGGCCAG
Organism: Ruegeria lacuscaerulensis ITI-1157; assembly: GCA_000161775.1. GTDB lineage: Bacteria > Pseudomonadota > Alphaproteobacteria > Rhodobacterales > Rhodobacteraceae > Ruegeria > Ruegeria lacuscaerulensis. Next base: position 2,056,215 of record GG704596.1, on the reverse strand, counting down.
CCTGGAGATCAAAAACGACCCGGCGACCGCCGAGATGTATACCGCGCGCGGCAATCTGGTGGCGGTGGTTTCGAATGGCACCGCGGTGCTGGGGCTGGGCAATATCGGCGCGCTGGCCTCCAAGCCGGTGATGGAGGGCAAGGCCGTCCTGTTCAAGAAATTCGCCGGCATCGACTGTTTCGACATCGAGCTGAACGAACCCGACCCCGAGAAGCTGGCCGATATCGTCTGCGCACTGGAGCCCACATTCGGCGCGATCAACCTCGAAGACATCAAGGCGCCCGACTGCTTTGTCGTCGAAAAACTGTGCCGTGAGAGGATGAACATTCCCGTCTTCCACGACGACCAGCACGGCACCGCCATCGTGGTGGGGGCCGCTGCGCGCAACGCGCTGCACGTGGCCGGCAAGCAGTTCGAGGACATCAAGGTCGTGTCCACCGGCGGCGGTGCGGCGGGAATCGCCTGCCTGAACATGCTGGTCAAGCTGGGCGTCAAGCGCGAGAACATCTGGCTGTGCGACATTCACGGGCTGGTCTATGAAGGCCGGGCCGAAGACATGAACCCGCACAAGGACCAATTCGCCCAGAAAACCGACCTGCGCACGCTGGATCAGGTGATCGACGGGGCCGACCTGTTCCTGGGCCTCAGCGGGCCGAACGTGCTCAAGCCCGAGATGGTCGCGCGCATGGCCAAACAGCCGATCATCTTTGCGCTGGCGAACCCGACCCCGGAGATCCTGCCCGATGCCGCGCGCGAAGTGGCCCCAGACGCCATCATCGCCACCGGGCGCAGCGACTTCCCGAACCAGGTGAACAACGTCCTGTGTTTCCCGTTCATCTTCCGCGGTGCGCTGGATGTGGGCGCGACCGAGATCAACGATGCCATGCAGATCGCCTGCGTCGAAGGCATCGCCGAGATGGCCCGCGCCACCACCAGCGCCGAGGCCGCAGCCGCCTACAAGGGCGAGCAACTGACCTTCGGCCCCGACTACCTGATCCCGAAACCGTTCGACCCACGGCTGGTGGGCGTGGTGTCCTCGGCCGTGGCCCGCGCCGCGATGGAAAGCGGCGTGGCCAGGCGCCCGATCGCAGACCTCGATGCCTACAAGGAGCGCTTGAACCAGACCGTGTTCAAATCGGCCCTTCTGATGCGACCGGTGTTCGAGGCCGCCAAGGCCGCCTCGCGCCGCATCGTCTTCGCCGAGGGCGAGGACGAACGCGTGCTGCGCGCCGCCCAGGCCATTCTGGAAGAGACCACGGAAACGCCGATCCTGATCGGCCGCCCCGAGGTGATCGAGGCCCGCTGCGAAAAACTGGGGCTGTCGGTCCGTCCCGGTCAGGATTTACAGATCGTGAACCCCGAAAATGACCCGCGGTACTATGACTACTGGAACTCGTACCACCAGATCATGCAGCGCCGCGGCGTGACGCCCGACCTGGCCAAGGCGATCATGCGCACCAACACCACCGCAATCGGCGCCATCATGGTGCATCGCGGCGAGGCCGACAGCCTGATCTGCGGCACCTTTGGCGAGTATCGCTGGCATCTGAACTATGTCGAACAGGTTCTGGGCGACGGCGACCTGCGCCCGCATGGTGCGCTGTCGCTGATGATCCTGGAAGACGGGCCTCTGTTCATCGCCGATACCCATGTGCATCAACTGCCTTCTCCGGCGGAATTGGCCGAGATCTCGATCGGCGCGGCGCGGCATGTGCGGCGGTTCGGGATCGAACCCAAGATCGCCTTCTGCTCGCAATCGCAATTCGGGAACCAGGCCGAGGGTTCGGGCAAGCGCCTGCGCGAAGCGATCGCGATATTGGACAGTCAGCCCCGCGATTTCATCTATGAAGGCGAAATGAACCTGGACGTGGCCCTGGACCCCGAACTGCGCGAGAGGATTTTCCCCAACTCGCGCCTCGAGGGGGCCGCCAACGTGCTGATCTTTGCCCATGCGGACGCCGCCAGCGGTGTGCGCAACATTCTGAAGGTGAAGGCCGACGGCATCGAGGTCGGCCCCATCCTGATGGGCATGGGCAACAAGGCGCATATCGTGACACCCTCGATCACCGCGCGCGGCCTGCTGAACATGGCGGCAATTGCCGGAACGCCTGTCGCGCATTACGGTTGAACCGGGAGGCGCGACCGGTCTGGCCGCCCTGCGGAGGGAGGTCGTCATGAAAGGTCACTGCCACTGCGGCGCCGTGCGATGGGCCAGCGATGCCGAGATCGCCTGGAGCTGTTACTGCCACTGCGCGGATTGCAGGCGCAACTGCGCCGCCCCGGTCACCGCGTTCATCGGGCTGCCCCATGGTTCGGTGACGTGGTCGGGGGATGCGCCGCACGTGTACAACTCGTCTAAGGATGTCGAACGCCTGTTCTGCGGGACCTGCGGCACGCCGATGGCATACCGCAATGCCCGCGACCGGGTGAACATTCACCTCTATACCGCCACGTTGGACAACCCCGAGGATGCCGCGCCCCGGTTTCACGTTTTTCACGCCGAGCATCTGCATTGGCTGAATATCCAAGACGGTCTGCCCCGATATGCCGGAACGGCGACCTGATCCGAATCTGGCAAAGCCACTTTTGCACCAGACGCTTCGCAAATTTGCAAGTTCTGCGAAAATTTCCCGCCCAGGCGCGAAAACAAGGTTCATTTGCAAAACTTTGCAAGACAAACGGGGCAGTTCTGCAAATATTTCGCGATAAACTGACGCGCCGTCACGCGCGCCGCTTGCTCGGTCAGCCGTCCGCGCCTAACACAATGCGAGCAATTTTTGGGAGGAGGACCCATGGCATACCAGGACGTTTACGAGAGCTGGCAAAAAGACCCAGAGGCTTTCTGGATGGACGCGGCCAAGGGGATCGACTGGTTCCAACCGCCAAGCAAGGCCCTGTTTGACGACAACGCCCCTCTCTATGAATGGTTCTGTGATGCCAAGGTGAACACTTGCTGGAACGCAGTGGACCGCCACGTTGAAAACGGCCGGGGCGAGCAAACCGCCATCATCTATGACAGCCCGATCACCCACACCAAGCGCGAAATCTCGTATATGGAGCTGCGCAATCGCGTCGCCACCCTGGCCGGCGCGCTGCGCGCCAAGGGCATCGAAAAGGGCGACCGCGTCATCATCTACATGCCGATGATCCCAGAGGCTCTTGAGGCGATGCTGGCCTGCGCGCGGCTGGGCGCGGTGCATTCGGTGGTCTTTGGCGGGTTTGCCAGCAACGAACTGGCCGTTCGGATCGACGACGCCAAACCCAAGGCGATCATCGCGGCGTCCTGCGGGTTGGAGCCCGGTCGCGTGGTGCATTACAAGCCGCTGCTGGACGGCGCCATCGACATGGCAGAACACAAGCCCGAGTTCTGCGTGATCTTCCAGCGCGAACAGGAAGTGGCCAAGCTGGTCGAGGGGCGCGACTTCAACTGGCACGGATTCCAGTACGGCGTTGAGCCGGCCGAATGCGTCCCGGTCGAAGGCAATGACCCGGCCTATATCCTTTACACCTCGGGCACCACGGGCGCGCCCAAAGGCGTCGTGCGGCCCACGGCGGGGCACCTTGTGGCGCTGAACTGGACGATGAAGAACATCTACAACGTCGATCCCGGCGACGTGTTCTGGGCGGCCTCGGACGTGGGCTGGGTCGTGGGGCATTCCTACATCTGCTATGGCCCGCTGATCCACGGCAACACCACCATCGTGTTCGAGGGCAAACCCGTCGGCACACCCGATGCGGGCACCTTCTGGCGGGTGATTTCCGAGCACAAGGTCAAAAGCTTTTTCACCGCCCCAACGGCAATCCGCGCGGTCAAGCGCGAGGACCCCAAGGGCGAGATGCTGGCAAAATACGACCTGTCATGCCTCAAGGCCCTGTTCCTGGCCGGTGAACGCGCCGACCCGGACACGATCACCTGGGCGCAGGACGCGCTGAAGGTTCCGGTCGTCGACCACTGGTGGCAGACCGAAACCGGCTGGACCATCGCCGGCAACCCGCTGGGGATCGAGGAACTGCCGATCAAGCTGGGCTCGCCCGCCAAGCCGATGCCCGGCTATGACGTGCAGATCCTGGACGAAGGCGGCCACCCGATGAAACCGGGCGAGCTGGGCGCAATCGCGGTCAAGCTGCCCCTGCCTCCGGGCACGCTGCCGACCCTGTGGAATGCCGAGGAGCGGTTCAGGAAATCCTATCTCGAGCATTTCCCGGGCTACTATGAAACCGGCGATGCCGGGATGATCGACGAGGACGGGTATCTGTATATCATGGCCCGCACCGATGACGTGATCAACGTGGCCGGCCACCGCCTGTCCACCGGCGCGATGGAGGAGGTTCTGGCCGCCCATCCCGATGTGGCCGAATGCGCGGTCATCGGCGTGTCGGATGATCTGAAGGGGCAGGCCCCGGTCGGCTTCCTGTGCCTGAACGCCGGATGCAACCGTGACCATGCCGAGATCGCGAAAGAGGTCGTGCAGATGGTGCGCGACAAGATCGGTCCCGTCGCCGCCTTCAAGAAAGCCGTCGTGGTGGACCGCCTGCCCAAGACACGGTCGGGCAAGATCCTGCGCGGTACAATGGTGGCGATCGCCGATGGCAAAGACTACAAGATGCCTGCCACAATCGACGATCCGGCCATTCTGGACGAGGTTCGCGAAGCCCTGAAATCAATCGGTTACGCCCAGTAACCGGGCATCGGGCGGCCGCGGGCCGCCCGCCCTGCCCTGCGGGGTTGCAACCATTGGCAGACTGCCTACTGTGCCCTTGACGGAGGGCATATGGCACATGACGACATCTGGCGCCTGAGCGCCGCAGAACTGGCAGAACGCACCCGTTCCGGGGAGCTGAGCGCAACTGAGGCTGTACAAAGCGCAATCGACCGGATGCACGCGCTGAACCCGGCGCTGAATGCCGTCGCCGAAGACCTCAGCACCGAGGCGCTGGAGCGTGCCCGGTCGCTGGACACCGCGCGGGCCCGCGGCGAACCGACCGGCCCGCTGCACGGCGTTCCCGTCACCATCAAAGTCAATGTCGACCAGAAGGGCCATGCCACGACCAACGGCGTGGCCGCTCTGAAGGATCTCATCGCCCCCGACGATGCGCCCGTCGTGTCTAACCTGCTGAAGGCCGGGGCGGTGGTGATCGGCCGGACCAACACGCCCGAGTTTTCATTCCGCGCCGATACTGACAACCCGCTGTATGGGCGCACGCACAATCCATGGGGACGGCATATCTCGGCCGGGGGCTCGTCGGGCGGGGCCGGCGTGGCGGTGATGACCGGCATGGGCGCCTTGGCGCATGGCAACGATATCGGCGGCAGCCTGCGGTTTCCGGCCGCGGCCGTTGGCGCGGTCACCGTCAAGCCGGGCCTTGGCCGCGTTCCCGCATGGAACCCAAGCCAAACAGCCGAACGCGGCCTGCTGGCGCAACTGATGTCGGTGCAGGGCCTGATCACCCGCAGCGCGGCCGACCTGCACCTGGCCATGCCCAGCCTCATCGCGCCGGATCCGCGCGATCCGTTCCATGTGCCCCTGCCCTGGCGCATGGCCGAGACCGACCATCAGCCGCGGGTGGCTTTCACCAAGAAGACTTTCGGTTACGATCTCCACCCCGAGGTCGACAAGGCCCTGGACACGGCCCGTGATGCTCTGGTTGATGCTGGGTACGCCGTTGACGAGATCGATCCTCCGAACGTGTTCGAATGTGGACGGCTTGGTTATCGCGCATTGATGGGCGAGGTTCTGACCCTGATGAAAGACGATGTCGAGGCGGCCGGGTCCGAGACCATCCAACGCATCTTTGCCACCTACTTCCAGGAATTTCCTCCGATCACCGGCCCGGACCTGATCCGGGCGCTGGCGCAGCGCAGCCACCATGCGCGGGAATGGGCGCTGTTCCTGGAAGACTACCCGCTGGTGCTGTCTCCTTTCCTACCACAGCCCTTTTTCAGACCCGACCGCGACACGGAAGGCTCGGAAGGCGTCCACGAAGTGCTGGGCAGTGCAGTCTATTCCTATGCCATGAACTTTCTAGGCCTGCCCGCCGCCTGCGTTCCGGCGCGTTTGGCCGAATTGCCGAGCGGCCCGCAACCGATCAGTGTCCAAATCGCGGCACGGCGCTGGCGCGAGGACATGGCCGCTGATGCCGCCGCCGCGATCGAAGCCCGCGTCGGTCGCATGTGCAATCGATTGTGGGATCAAATGCAGGACAGGGGCTGATCACGCCGGATCACGAATAAATAGACCCCGGGATATTGTGCCCGGGGCCCGCCTACTCAAATAGACCCGGATCGTGAAGACGAACGCAGCACCACCCACATTCGCCAGCGCAAAATCGCGCTATCATCCATAAGCACCGTTTGGCGGCCACTCACTCCCACCTTGGCGCGTTCTCCGGGTATCAACATCATACTTCATGGTTGCTTGAAGTCCTGTGAACTGCTTCACACAACCGATCCATTTTTCCAGCAAGATATTGATCTCAGGTAAACTGCTCCGAAATAAGACGCTCTTCCAGGCCATGCCCGGGGTCAAACAGAATCCGGTGCCGCACCTTGGGCTCGGACCGAATCTCGACCCAGTCGATATCGGGAAACGAGATGGAATCCGCGTCCGCCATCACCGGGCGTTTGTCGGCATCCAGTACGTCGAACCGGACATTGGCAGTTTTGGGCAACAGCGCTCCGCGCCAACGCCTGGGACGGAATGCGGCAATCGCGGTAAGGGCGAGCACGTCCGACCCAATCGGCAGAATCGGCCCATGGGCCGAATAATTGTACGCTGTCGACCCCGCCGGCGTCGACAGCAGTGCCCCGTCACAAACCAGTTCCTCCAGACGCACCCGCCCATCGACGCTGATTTTCAAGCGGGCAGCCTGCGGCCCGGCGCGCAACAAGGAAACTTCGTTGATCGCAAGCGCTTCGTGCAGCTTGCCGGATTGATCCATTGCCTTCATTGCCAGAGGATTGATCACCTCTTCCTCGGCCTGCGACAGGCGCTCCAGCAGGTTCGAATCGTCATACTCGTTCATCAAAAAACCGATCGTGCCACGGTTCATGCCGTAGACCGGAACATCCAGGTGCTGAGTGTTGTGCAGAGTACGCAACATGAACCCGTCACCACCCAGCGCAACGATCACATCGGCGTCGCGCGGCGCGGCGTTTCCGTAGCGCTTCACCAGACTGCTTCGTGAAGACTGCGCGACATCGGCGTCGCTGGCGAGAAATGCGATTCTCTTTGTCATGTTTTCAGGTTTCCGGTGCTGCGCATTTGGTTCCGAAACAACCACACCTTTCCCGGATAGGCCAGACTTGACGCCGCAGAAGGCCAATTCGTCGCTTTACAGCCTTTTTCACCGCGCCGGTTTCCTATAGGAAATCCGCCAAACCCACCTCAGCCATGCGGAGCGCACATGAACGCCAACCTTCGTGACACCGGTTTCTTCACCCAATCCCTGTCTGATCGCGACCCCGAGCTTTTCGGCGCGATCACGTCCGAACTGGGCCGCCAGCGGGACGAGATTGAACTGATCGCCTCGGAAAACATCGTCTCGGCCGCCGTGATGGAGGCGCAGGGCTCGGTGATGACCAACAAATATGCCGAAGGTTATCCCGGTCGTCGCTATTATGGCGGCTGCCAATTCGTAGATATCGCCGAGAACCTGGCCATCGACCGCGCCAAGCAGCTGTTCGGCTGCGAATTCGCCAACGTGCAGCCCCATTCGGGAAGCCAGGCCAACCAAGGTGTTTTCCAGGCGCTGATCCAGCCCGGCGACACGATCCTGGGCATGAGCCTTGATGCCGGCGGCCACCTGACCCACGGCGCCAAGCCCAACCAGTCGGGAAAATGGTTCAACGCCGTGCAGTATGGCGTGCGCAAGCAAGACAACATGCTGGATTATGACCAGGTTGAGGCGCTGGCCAAGGAGCATCAGCCCAAGCTGATCATCGCCGGCGGGTCCGCCATTCCGCGCCAGATCGACTTTGCCCGCATGCGCGAGATCGCCGACATGGTCGGCGCATACCTGCATGTGGACATGGCGCATTTCGCCGGTCTGGTCGCAGCGGGCGAACATCCCTCGCCCTTCCCGCACGCGCATGTGGCCACCACCACCACGCACAAGACCCTGCGCGGCCCGCGTGGCGGCATGATTCTGACCAATGATGAGACGATCGCCAAGAAAGTGAACTCGGCCATCTTCCCCGGCATTCAGGGCGGCCCGCTGATGCATGTGATCGCGGCCAAGGCCGTGGCCTTCGGCGAAGCGCTGCGCCCGGAGTTCAAGGACTACATCAAGCAGGTCGTGATCAACGCACAGGCGCTGTCGGATCAACTGATCAAGGGCGGTCTGGACACGGTGACCCACGGCACCGACACGCATGTGGTGCTGGTCGACCTGCGCCCCAAGGGCGTCAAAGGCAACGCGACCGAAAAGGCATTGGGCCGCGCGCATATCACCTGCAACAAGAACGGCGTGCCTTTCGACCCGGAAAAACCGACCGTAACCAGCGGGATCCGTCTGGGCTCGCCCGCGGGCACGACCCGCGGCTTCGGGGAACCCGAGTTCCGCCAGATCGCCGACTGGATCATCGAAGTGGTCGATGGGCTGGCCGCCAATGGCGAGGATGGAAACGGTGAGGTCGAGGCCAAGGTCAAGGCCGAGGTCGCCGAGTTGTGCGCCCGGTTCCCGATCTATCCGAACCTGTGAAGCCGACTGCGGCCTCGCACCGGAATGGCGCCCTGCGGGGCGTCATTTTTCATGGCGATGCCCCTATCAGATCAAGCCGCGCCACAGCAGTAAAATCAACATCAGAACTGCCAAGGCCAGCAGGTTGAAAGACATCGCCCCAAGGGTGTCGAGAAACCAGCCCCAGCGGCGATCGGCCAGGCTGATCGTGCGCAGATGTGCCTGAACCTCTTGCGCGGCTTTTTCCAGCCGAGGCGTGTCCAGGATCAGGCGCAACCGCGGATGCGCGGCCATTGGTTCGGCACGGGCAAGCTCCATCGCCTGCTTGTAGACGCGACGCGGCAGCCGCCGCTTGGCCCGGCGCACCGATTCCGCAAGCGTCTTGCCCCTGACGCCCAGCTTTTTCCGCAACAATGCGATCGTCTGGGCGATCAGGGTCTGAATTTCGGTTTCCTGCGACATCCGCGCCTCCTGAACCGGCAATCTAGCCGCGTGGATGCGGCACGACAATGGGTCTGGCTGTCCGCATGGGCAGACTGTATCTATCAGCCATGTTGAACACGATCGTACACGGCGACCCTACGTCGCGCCCGCCTCTTGTGATTGCGCATGGCCTATACGGATCGGCCCGAAACTGGGGCGTGATCGCCCGCAGGCTGTCGGACGAACGTCAGGTCGTGGCCGTGGACATGCGCAACCACGCTTACAGCAACTGGGACGACCGGCATGACTATCCCGCCCTGGCTGACGATCTGGCCGAGGTCATCGAAAGCCTGGGTGGACGGGCGGACGTGCTTGGGCACTCGATGGGAGGCAAGGCGGCCATGACCCTGGCTTTGACGCACGCTGCCCTAGTCAACAAGCTGGTGGTAGCAGACATCGCGCCGGTGTCCTACGGCCACACTCAGATGCCCTATATCGAAGCGATGCGGGCGGTCGACATGGAAAAGGTCGAGCGTCGCTCAGATGCGGAACAACAATTGGCAGAGCTGGGTGTCGAGAAGGCACTGCAAAGCTTCTTCACGCAATCACTGGATGTCAGCGGAAAACGCTGGCGGCTGAACCTGGACGTTCTGGCGCGCGAGATGCCCAACATTATGGGGTTCCCGCCGGTGGAAGGGATTTGGGAGGGTGCAGCCCTGTTTCTATCGGGCGGCGAATCCGAATATGTCCGGCCCGAACACCGCGCCACGATCCGGGCGCTGTTTCCGAATGCCCGCTTTGCCAAGATCCCCGGGGCCGGCCACTGGTTGCACGCCGAAAAACCTCGTGAATTCGAAGCCGCCGTAAGGACATTTCTGAACGCCTGATCTGTGGTTCTCAGGTACGGCTTTCGAATTTTCCGAGATACGCAAGAAGCCATCATCGCAGCGATGATGGCAAAAGTTCTCGGGCGGTTGGTGCGGGCGGTGGGACTCGAGCCCACACGGCACGAAGGCCTTCGGATTTCAAGTCATCCTCAGTGCGATTTATAGGGCCTTACCGGGCCTTATCGTGGCTCGCAACCACATGAAAACACGTCATTATCCTCCTATCGCAACCTAACACACAGTATTTCAACCCGGGCCTAGGAGGATTCGGCCATGGCCACAAAGCTCACGCAGGCGACAGTCAACAAGGCGGCGGAGGACCACCCGCCCGGCACCCATCTATACGACGCGGAGGTCTCGGGCCTCCGCGTGGTGGTGGGGAAGCGCGGCTGCTCCTACAAGTTCGTCGGGAGGATCAACGACGGCACCGACCGCTACGTCTCGGTCGTGCTCGGCAGGACGGGCGACATCGCGCTCAGAACGGCCAGGGAGCGCTCGACGGAGCTGCGCCTGGCGCTCAAGCGCGGCGAGGAGACGCCACCAGACACCGGTGTGTGGCCGGAGGTCGGCAGCCGTGCGATGCTGAGGCTGGTGTAGGGCGGATCCGGTTTCGCTGGCGGCTGGTGCACCGTCCAGGAGGGCCGCTACAGGTACTTGGCAGTAGGCGTGATGGTGAGGGGCGTCATCAGCGAGTACCTGGCCTACGAGGTCATCTGGGGATTGGTGTAGGTGATGGTGCGGGCGGCGGGATTCGAACCCGCACGAGCTACGCTCTAGCGATTTTAAGTCGCTTGTGTCTACCGTTCCACCACGCCCGCACGGCGCGTCCGGGGCCTATTTCGGGCCCAGAAACCTCCCCATCGCCCTAAGGCGCTGAAAACAATGAGCTTCCCGGACGAAACGCCGGGATTTTAAGTCCGATATGTCTACCATTCCATCACGCCCGCGAACCGACTGAAAAACGAAGCTCCACGTCAGTTCGATGAACACTTACAGCCATCAAAAACGAAAGCAAAGTCCATTGGCCCCCGAATGCTGGAAATGAGTTGAGCGTGCCCACGGCTTGCCATTCGACATGCAACTAAGGGGATCCAGCTCTGCGCGTGCTTATGGTCTTGACAGGGCAGATGGGGTCCGGTCTCGTCCCACGACATATGGTTGCGGGGGCTTTAGATGAATATCCTGGAAAATCCATTTCGAGGCGGCGCAAAGCTGGCACCCTCGGCCCCGTACCCGTCGACAGATTCCGACAGGTTGAAGCGGCTTCTGGCGTTGTGCCCGGCCGCGACCCAGACACCACTGACCGAAGCCAAGGACCTCGCGCCGGTCAAAAACCTCTGGATCAAGGATGAACGCGGCCGAATGAATCTGGGCTCGTTCAAAGCGCTTGGCGCAGCCTATGTGATCGCCTGCCTCGCCTGCGAAGACTCGGAGTCCCCTGACAGCCCAAGCTTGAAAGGGCGGACGTTCGTCACCGCCAGCGCAGGAAATCATGGGCTCAGCGTGGCGGCTGGCGCACGCATATTCGGCGCACAGGCCGTTGTCTACATCGCGGAATCCGTGCCCGAAAGCTTTGCCGACCGCCTGCGGGCGCAAGGGGCGCGGGTGGTTCGCGACGGCGCCGACTATGCCGCCAGCATGACAGCCGCAAGCCGCGCCGCGCAGCAGCATGGCTGGACCTTGCTGTCAGACAGTTCCTGGGAGGGGTATGTCGACCTCCCGCGCCTTCTGATGGAAGGTTATCTACAGATTGCCATCGAAGCCGTCGAGCAATGCCCGCAACCGCCGACGGTCATCCTGTTGCAGGCCGGTGTCGGGGGGATGGCTGGCGCGCTCGCCGCCTATTTCCGCCAGGCATGGCAGGATGAGCCGCGGATCGTCGTGGTCGAGCCCGAGTCCGCCCCGGCCCTTCAGGCCAGCATCACTGCGGGAAAATGTGTGTTCGCGGACGGCCCCGACAGCATCATGGGGCGCCTGGACTGCAAGGAGCCATCGCTGATCGCGTTGAACGGGCTTGCGCGCGATGCGGACCTGTTCCTGACATTGGATGATACCGAAGTCGCCGCGCAGCTGCCGGCCCTGGCCCGTGCCGGGCTGGAAACAACGGCGTCGGGCGGCGCTGGTGTTGTGGCACTCATGAACGAAGCGTCACGTTCGGCGTTAGGCATCGGCCCGAAGGATCGTGTGCTGTGCATCCTGACCGAACAACCGGCATGAGCGCGTTCGACCGAACCGAGTTCGAACTCCGAACGACCCGTGCTCAGGGTCTGATGGCCGAGCAGGATCTGGCGGCCCTGCTTCTGACGACCGAACCCGAAGTGCGGTATTTCACCGGATTCCTTACCCGATTCTGGGAAAGCCCCACCCGGCCGTGGTTCGTGATCGTTCCTGCCTCGGGCAAGCCGGTCGCGGTGATCCCATCGATCGGAGCCGCGCTTATGGCCCAAACCTGGATCGATGACATCCGCACCTGGAGCGCACCCGACCTGACCGATGACGGGGTGACGCTTTTGTCGGAGACATTGGGAGAGCTTGTCCCTGACGGCGCACGGGTCGGCTGTCCGGATGGGCATGAAACCCACCTTCGCATGCCGCTTGCAGACCATGCGCGGGTCAAAGCGCAGATCGGCCGCCGCCGCATCGTGGGCGACGCAGGCATCTTGCGCACACTTCGGATGGTGAAATCCGATGCCGAAGTGGCAAGGATCGAAGCCGCCTGCCAGACCGCCGGGCGCGCTTTTGCGCGCGTGCCGGAAATCGCGCGCGCGGGGACGCCTCTCGACGAGGTTTTCCGAAAGTTCCAGATGCTGTGCCTTGAGGAAGGCGCCGATTGGGTACCTTACCTTGCCGGGGCGGCCGATCAGCACGGCTACGACGACGTGATCTCACCTGCGTCCGACAGACCGTTGTCACAGGGTGATGTGTTGATGTTGGACACCGGGATGGTTCGTGACGGGTACTTCTGCGATTTCGACCGCAACTGGACGGTCGGCCCGGCCAGTCAGGCGGTTGCAACGGCTCATGCAACACTGGTCGAGGCCTCGGACGCCGCGTTCGATCTGGCCCGTCCGGGCGTGACGGCCGCCGACCTGTTTCACGCGATGAACCGAATCCTGACCTTGGGCGGGGCTGGAACCGACGCCGGGCGATTGGGACATGGTTTGGGCATGTCGCTGACTGAATGGCCCTCTCTGATCCCATCGGATCACACCGTTCTTCAGCCTGGCATGGTCCTGACACTGGAACCCGGAATCGCTGTGGGCGACAAGATCATGGTGCATGAGGAAAACATCCTGATCACGCCGACGGGAGCCAGGTTCCTCAGCCCGCGGTCCGCGCCCGAGATACCGCACCTATGACGGCCCTGCACTACACACTCGATGCGGACGATCCGGCTTTGCGGCCGATGGGGCTGATCGTGCTGCAAGCCGACGAAACCATCGAAAGCGATTTTCGCAGGCTTTTTCGGGATGAGCCCGCTTCGATCCATGTCACGCGCATCCCCAGTGATCCGCAGGTGACAACCGAAACACTGACCCGGATGAAGCAGGCATTGCCCACCGCCGCCGACCTGCTGCCCAAGGTGCGGAAATACGGCGTCGTCGGGTATGGCTGCACCTCGGCCAGCTCGGTGATCGGGTCCGGCGCGGTCGAGTCTCTGATCAAGCAAACCTGCAATACCCGCGCGGTCACCGACCCCCTGCGCGCGGCGGCGGCCTGCGCGCAGGACCTGGGTGTTTCCAGATTCGCCCTGCTGTCGCCCTATGTCGAAGAGGTCAACGAGACGCTGCGCGCGGCTTTTGCCGACCACGGGCTCTCGATGGATGTCTTCGGCAGTTTCGGAGTAGCCAAAGAAGCAACTGTCGTTCGGATAGACCTGCGGTCGGTTGTCGATGCAGCCGTCGAACTGGGCCGGGACAGTGCCGTCGAAGCCGTTTTTCTCAGCTGTACGAATCTGCGCACGCTCGAGGCGATTCCGCAGATTCGGGACAGGATCGGAAAACCGGTTCTGTCCAGCAACCAGTCTTTGGCTTGGCATATGAAACGTCTCAATCAGAGCCCAGAGTGAACAATTCCCGGGCACCGGCGGCCGATTTTGCCATTGAGTCTTGCAAGCTGTCGCCGGCTGCGTCTTAATCAAGCGCAAAGATCAATGAAATCCGAAACGAACGGATCATCAATTGACACAACAGGGGGTCTTGTGACCGACACAACCAACGAAGGCGCGTTTGTCGAGTTTCAACGCGTTCAAAAATCGTACGACGGCGAAACGCTTGTCGTCAAAGATCTCAACCTTGCGATGCCGAAAGGCGAGTTCCTGACAATGCTTGGGCCGTCAGGCTCGGGCAAGACGACCTGCCTGATGATGTTGGCCGGGTTCGAAACCGCCACGCATGGCGAGATCCTTCTGGGCGGCAAGCCGATCAACAACATCCCTCCGCACAAACGTGGAATCGGCATGGTTTTCCAGAACTATGCCCTGTTTCCGCACATGACGGTGGCCGAGAACCTCTCGTTCCCGCTCGAGGTGCGCAAGATCGGCAGATCCGAGCGCGAGGCGAAAGTGCAGCGGGCGCTGGACATGGTGCAGATGGGTGCATTCGGCAATCGCCGACCCGCTCAGTTGTCGGGTGGCCAGCAGCAGCGCATCGCCCTGGCGCGCGCACTGGTGTTCGAGCCGGAACTGGTGCTGATGGACGAGCCGCTGGGCGCGCTGGACAAGCAGCTGCGCGAACACATGCAGTTCGAGATTACCCGTCTGGCACACGACTTGGGTATCACCACCGTCTATGTGACTCATGACCAGACCGAGGCGCTGACGATGTCGGATCGCGTCGCCGTCTTCGACGACGGCCGCATTCAACAGCTGGCCCCGCCTGATCAATTGTACGAAGAGCCGGAAAACAGTTTCGTCGCGCAATTCATCGGCGAAAACAACACCATGGAAGGCGTGGTGAAATCCATCGACGGTGATACCTGCATCGTGACCCTGGACGACGGCTCGGAAATCGACGCTGTGCCGATCAACGTCCATCAACCCGGCGAGCGCACCAAGGTGTCGATCCGGCCCGAGCGGGTCGAGTTCAACAAAGACCGCCTCAGCCCGGACGCGCATACGCTCAAGGCTGTCGTGCGCGAATTCATCTACATGGGCGACGTGTTCCGGTTCCGCATGTCGGTGGCCGGCAATGACGAGTTCATCGTCAAGACCCGCAACGCACCGGACGCTGTTCGCCTGCAACCCGGCCAGGAGATCGAGATCGGCTGGCTGGCAAAGGACTGTCGCGCGCTGGACGCCTGAGCGCCCTGCAGCGTCAGACGGTCAACTCGGAAGGATCGGCCGACGAAACCCCGTGCGTCGGTCGACCGAAGACAACAACGGGAACAACTGGGAGTTTAACATGAAACCAACGAATTTCCTGCTGTCGGCTGCGGCTGCGGCCATCACGGCCGGTGCGGCCTCGGCCGAGGACATGACCCTCGTGTCCTGGGGCGGTGCCTATCAGGCGTCGCAGCAAAAGGCCTATGCCGAGCCGTATATGGAAATGCACCCCGACGTGAACATCGTCTGGGACGAAAGCTCGGCCGAGGCCGTGGCCAAGCTGCGCGCCATGAACGAGGCGGGCAACATCACCTGGGATGTGGTCGACGTGGTCGCCTCGGACGCCATTCGCCTGTGCGACGAAGGCCTGGCGATGGAAATCGACCCGGACACCCATCTGGCCCCCGCGCCTGACGGCACCCCGGCATCCGAAGACTTCGGCGACCTGCTGGTCAGCGAGTGCTTCATCCCGCAGATCGTCTATTCGACCACCTTCGGTTATCGCACCGATCTGGTCGGCGACACGCCGCCGGATGACATCTGCGATGTGTTCGACCTCGAGGCCTATCCGGGCAAGCGTTCGCTGGAGAAGCGCCCGATCAACAACATGGAATGGGCCCTGTTGTGTGACGGCGTCCCGAAGGACGAGGTCTATGACGTTCTGGCAACCGACGAAGGCCAGGACCGCGCCCTGAAAAAGCTGGACACCATCAAGGACAGCGTCGTGTGGTGGTCGGCCGGCGCCGATACGCCGCAGCTGCTGGCCGATGGCGAGGTCGTCATGGGGTCGACCTACAACGGTCGCCTGTTCAGCCTGATCGAAGAACAGAAGCAGCCCGTTGCCATGCTGTGGGACGCGCAGGTGTTTGACCTCGACGGTTGGATCATTCCCGCGGGCCTCAGCGAAGAGCGCAAGCAGCGCGCGCTGGACTTCATCTACTTTGCAACCGACACCCAGCGCCTGGCCGATCAGGCCAAGTACATCTCGTACGGCCCGGCACGCAAATCGTCGGCACCGCTGGTGGGCAAGCATGCGGAGCTGGGCATCGACATGGCACCGCACATGCCGACCGACCCGAACAACGCGAAGAACACGTTCCTGTACAATTACGAGTTCTGGGCTGACTACCGCGACGACATCGACGCCAAATTCCAGGCGTGGCTGGCGCAATAAGCGCATCTGACGCAACAAAAACGGGTTGGGGCGGCCTGTCGCCCCAACCCGACCCAATCGAATTCAAGGGGCACGAATGACTGACGCAAGCCAAACCGCAGGGCCGATGCTGGCAGCGGATGGAACGCCACTGAAACAGTCTCTGGCGCGCTCGCTGAGGCGGCAGAAACTGCGCGCGCTGTTCTTGATTGCCCCCTTGCTGATCTTCGTCCTCGTCTCGTTCATCGTTCCGATCGGCTCGATGCTGTTCCGGTCGGTGGAAAACAGCATCGTTCGGGACACGCTGCCGCTGACTGTCGACGCCCTGCAAAGCTGGGACGAGAAAAGCGGTGAGTTGCCGGATGAGAACGTCTATGAGGCCTTTGTCCGCGACATGATCGTCGCGATCGAGAACAAGGAACACACCCGACTTGGCTCTCGACTGAACTACGAAGAAACGGGCATGTCGTCTCTGTTCCGGCGTTCCGGCAGGCAGATCAAGAAGCTGGACCCCGAAACCGATGGGCCGTTCAAGGAGAAGCTGATCGACATCCACGACGGCTGGGGAGACGTGAAGACCTGGCAGGTGATCAAGACCCATTCGGTGCCGATCACCAATGGCTATTTCCTGAACGCGGTCGACATGCGGCGCACCCCCGATGGCCCGCGGATGCAACCCGAAGACAAGCGCATCCTGGTCAAACTGTTCGGCCGCACGTTGTTCATGTCGCTGGTCATCACCGGAGCCTGCATCCTGTTGGCCTATCCGGTCAGCTACCTGCTGGCGACGCAGCCGACGCGCGTGTCGAATATGCTGATGATCCTGGTTCTGCTGCCGTTCTGGACATCGCTTCTGGTGCGCACGTCTGCATGGAAGGTGATGCTGCAGCAGCAAGGCGTGATCAATGACACGCTGGTCTGGCTGGGGCTTGTGGCCGATGATGCGCGGTTGATCATCATCAACAACCAGATCGGCACGATCATCGCGATGACGCACATCCTGCTGCCGTTCATGATTTTGCCGATGTATTCGGTGATGCAGACGATCCCGCCATCCTACACCCGCGCCGCCAAATCCATGGGCGCGACGAACTGGACCACGTTCTGGCGGATCTATTTCCCGCAGTCCATTCCGGGCATCGGGGCGGGCTCGATCCTCGTGTTCATCCTGGCCATCGGCTACTACATCACGCCCGAAATCGTCGGCGGCACCAAGGGCGTCTTCATTTCGAACCGGATCGCCTACCACATCTCGTCATCTCTGAACTGGGGCCTGGCAGCAGCCTTGGGGACGATCCTGCTGGCGGTGGTTCTGATCCTCTACTGGGTCTACGACAAGATCGTGGGCATCGACAACGTGAAGCTGGGATAACCGACATGGCCGCTCTGACTCCGATTTCGCGCAAACCCCTGTCGATGGTCCTGCCCAGCGTCGCCCTGGCCGGAGCCTTTGCCGGCATCTTTGTCGGCGCGGGCAACGGTTCGGTGCCAATGGGCATGATCGGCGGCGCCATTCTGACCGCCGGGCTCGCCTGGTTTTACATCTCGGTGCTCAGGAACGAGCGACTGGCCTATTGGATCAACATCCTTGGCTTCGGCTTGGCGGGCTTTCTGTTCACGGGCATCGGGGGCGGTATCCTGGGGTTGCTGGGCGGCTGGTTCTTTGTCTGGTTCACCTATTGGCTGTACGAGGGCCGGTATCGCCGCAAACTGCTGCCCTATCTCACAGCGCAGCAGGTGTTCTTTCACTACCTGTTCCGGGTGATCTGCGGGGCGATCTTCGTTTTCCTGATCACGCCGATCCTGGTGGTTCTGCCGCTGTCTTTCAACGCGCAGGACTTCTTTACCTTCACCCCGGAAATGCTGCGGCTGGACCCCGAGGGGTATTCGCTGAAGCATTACCAGGATTTCTTCACCAACAACGAATGGCAGCGCAGCTTCAAGAACTCGCTGATCATCGCGCCCATCGCCACGATCATCTCGGTCTCACTGGGAACGCTGGCCGCCATCGGCCTGAGCCAGTCGCATGTGCCCGGGCGGCGGGCGATCATGGCCATCCTGATTTCGCCGATGATCGTGCCCCTGATCATTTCGGCCACGGGTATGTTCTTCTTCTACAGCGACATCGGCCGGTTCCTCGAAGGCACGCTGGGCTTCAACAAAACTTTCGTGGGCTACCTCAAGGTGATCCTGGCCCACGCCGTTCTGGGTATTCCCTTCGTCATCATCACCGTGACCGCCACACTGGTGGGCTTTGACCGGTCTTTGACGCGCGCCGCCGCGAATATGGGTGCGGGCCCGGTGCGGACCTTCTTCAAGATCCAGATGCCGCTGATCCTGCCGGGCGTGATCTCGGGCGGGCTGTTCGCCTTCATCACCTCGTTCGATGAGGTGGTCGTGGTGCTGTTCGTCGGATCGGCCAGCCAGAAAACCCTGCCGTGGCAAATGTTCACCGGCCTGCGCGAGCAGATCAGCCCGACCATCCTGGCCGTGGCCACGATCCTCGTCGTCATCTCGATCGCCCTGCTGACCACGGTCGAGTTGCTGCGGCGGAGGTCGGAGCGGCTGCGTGGGCTGACGCCGGCTTGACCGGCGGCGTGGCCTGATCTAACGATTTGCTTGTTCGCCCCCTGCTGCGATGGCGTCGCAGCGCCCAAGGGGGTGATCGGCTCTCGGAGCCCGAGACCGCCTGTCCTGTACGCCGGGACATGTGGCCGGGCTTTGCACGTCCGGCAAAGAATCGAGAGAGCACATGACAGACCTTTCAAATCGCCCGGAATTCTTCACCTGCCACAACGGTGACAAGGCCCCCCTGCCCTTCAGCCTGGCCGAGTACGACCGCCGGCTGGCCAAACTGCGCGCCATCATGGCGCAGCGGGACATCCCGGTCGTTCTGCTGACGTCAATGCAGAACATCGCCTATTACTCGGGCTTTCTTTACTGCGCCTTCGGCCGGCCCTATGGCTGCGTGGTGACGCAGGACGCTTGCACCACCGTGTCAGCCAATATCGACGCGGGCCAACCCTGGCGCCGGTCGGTCGAGGACAACGTGATCTACACCGACTGGAAGCGCGACAACTACTGGCGCGCCGTGGCCAGCCTGATCGGGACTGCCCGCCGGATCGGCATCGAAAGCGACCACATGACGCTGGCTGCGCGCGACACGGCCCTGGCCATGCTGAACCAGCCCGAGCTTGTGGACATCGCCCCCGACACGATGGCCGCGCGGATGGTGAAATCGGCAGAAGAGATCGAGTTGATCAAGGGCGGCGCACGCACGGCGGATGTGGGCGGCGCGGCCATCCATGCCGAGATCCGTGAAGGTGCCACCGAGATCGAGATCGCCATGGCCGGCCGCGATGCGATGGAGATCGAGATCGCCCGCGCCTATCCCGACGCCGAGTACCGCGACACCTGGGTCTGGTTCCAGTCCGGCCTGAACACCGACGGCGCGCACAACCCCGTCACCAAGCGGGCGCTGCAGAAAGGCGATATCCTGTCGCTCAACACCTTCCCGATGATCTCGGGCTATTACACCGCACTGGAACGCACCCTGTTCCTGGGCGAGCCCGACGCCGACAGCCTGCGCCTGTGGCAGGCCAATGTCGCCGCGCACGAGCTGGGGCTGAGCCTGATCAAACCCGGCGCGACCTGTTCCGGCATCACCGCCGAGATCAACCGGTTATTCGCCGATCAGGGCCTGCTGCAATACCGCTCGTTCGGGTATGGGCATTCCTTCGGCATCCTCAGCCACTATTACGGCCGTGAGGCAGGGCTGGAACTGCGCGAAGACATCGACACGGTGCTGGAACCCGGAATGGTCGTATCGATCGAACCGATGCTGTGGGTCCCCGAAGGTCAGCCGGGCGCAGGTGGGTATCGCGAGCACGATATTCTGGTCGTTGGCGAAGACGGATCCGAAAACATCACGGGATTCCCTTACGGTCCCGAGCATAACATCATCGAAGCGTGACTAAGCAAAGCGTCAACGGCGGAATTAAAATTGACCATGGGTCGGCGCAAAATTAGACCATTTGGGGCATGGGTGTGTCGAGCGCTGGCGGCCAGTCGGCCGCGCTCCTCACATAGCTGGCGGTTGACCGGCCGCCTTGGCCCGCGAGGGCCAAGGCATGGATATTCGTTCAGGATTTCTTTGGTGGCTATTCGCGCTTGGCTTTGAGTCAGCCGTTAACGTTCGTAGCTCACCTCAAGGATGTTGACGTCGTGGGTAGACGGTCCATGCGCGCCCCGGTCAGGCGCACGGTGCTGAAGGTTTCGGTTCATTCATCGAAGGGCAACTTGCACGTGATCAGTGTGGTGCCGCGCTCGAAAGGGATGCAAATAGCACGAGTTTAGGTCAAGAATTGGGGCAAGTGCAGCCAACTTTCGGCGCCGTCACGAACCATCAATCACGCTCCTCGGAAGTTTTTATAAAATATAGTAAAATTCTAACTTACAATGGAAAAGGGCAGTCCTTGAACTGGTATTTTGGGAACCTCTAGGATCTTGCAAAATGAGGGGTATCGGACACCTAAAACTGCATTACCATTCAAAGCGATGGAAGGTATGTGCGACAGAAAAAGTATGATGGTGCCCCCACACGGACTCGAACCGCGGACCTACTGATTACAAATCAAATACACCGGCCAAACAGCCCCTAACAATGCAAAACTGTCTGACTATTTTTTCCTCATATTTTCAATATTATTTCTTGCATTGTTAGGCTCCGTTACTAACCTTGGGTAACAAGACAATACAAGCAAATCTGTTACCCCAGCGTTACCCCAGAGGACCGACTGATTATGGCAAGGGCGCTCACAACCAAGTCGGTCGAGGCCGTCAAACCAGAGCAAAACCGCCGCGAAATTCCCGATCCGGCACTGGCCGGTCTCTATCTCGTGGTGCAGCCGAGCGGCGCAAAGTCCTGGGCGCTGAGATACCGCTTCGCAGGCAGGCCCAAGAAGCTGACGCTGGGCAAGTGGCCGATCATGGGTGTCGCTGATGCTCGTGCTGCGGCATCCGAAGCCATTGAAGCGCTAGAGCACGGCAACGATCCGAGCGCCGCAAAGAAGAAGGCAAAGGCCGCTCGGATAGAGGCGCAGCTTTCAGAGCGCGACAAAGTGAAGACCCTTCTTGAGCAATACGCCAAGAGGCACCTATCCAAGCTGCGCTCTGGCAGCGAGGTCAAGCGGCGCTTGGAGACCGAGTTTCTACCCCGCTACGGCGACCACGACATTCACGAGGTCACGAAACGCGACATTCTCGAATTGCTGGAGAAGATTGCGGACTCGGGCAGGATCACCACGGCGAACCGAATGCGCCTGTATCTGTCCGGGTTCTTCAACTGGTGCCTTGAGCGTGATGCAATCCCCATTTCCCCGGTCCAGGGCGTGAAGCCAGTTGCCAAGGAAAAGAGCCGCGACCGTGTATTGAATGATGATGAGATCCGGTGGTTTTGGAAGGCCTGTGAACGGGCGGGATACCCGTGGCGGCAGGCAGGGCAAACCTTGCTCTTGACAGGTCAGCGCCTGAACGAAGTGCTGGGCATGACCGACGACGAACTGCACGGTGATGCATGGCACCTATCCGCCCAGAGAACCAAGAATGGGCGGGAACACCTAGTGCCGCTGTCTCAGGCCGCACGAGACGTTCTAAGCAGCGTGGAGCGGATCGAAAGCCCTTCCCGACTGCTGTTTACCACTACCGGCAGAACACCCATCTGCGGCCATTTCAAGGCGCGGAACAGGCTATCTCGGTTCATGGCTGAGATTGCCGAGGCGGAAACAGGTGAGGCGATAGAGATTCCGCACTGGACCTTTCACGACCTGCGGCGCACGGCAGCTACCGGCATGGCACGGCTGGGCATCCCGGTTCGAGTGACGGAGGCCGTCTTGAACCACGTCAGCGGCACCGGCGGCGGCATCGTCGCAGTTTATCAGCGCCATGATTTTGCCGACGAAAAGCGGAAGGCCTTGGAGGCATGGGCGCGTTTCGTGCTGGTGCTAGTAGAAGGTGGCGCAGACAACGTGGTGCAGATCGCGGAGGGTGGCCGATGAAATGGCGGCTTGAGGCTCAAAAGGATGCAATGGCCGAGTATGTGGTTCGTCAGCCCATCTGGGAAGAAGGCGAGGATCCCGGCGAGGTAACGAGCCGAATGCTAGACGAGGCCGCAAGAAAGCCACGCCGGACAATAGACGATTTTTTGTCTGAAGAGATGGAAGCAATCAAGCAGCACTTTTTGCAACTCGGTTTGCCTGATCCAGAACGTCAAGTTAGCCATAATCAATATGGCTTTTGGAGCTACATCTTACCTGACGACACAACGCCGATGCGCCGCAGTACTGCCACCTATTATGTTGAAACTTTCAGTTCACCTTTGAGCCGTGAGCGCTTTCTAGCACGCGTGGCGGACCACATCATCTATTGGCGGCGTGACAAAGCAACCGGCACCGTGGGAACGATGGATACCGACATGCGACTTGTCGAGATTGGCATTCTTTTGGAAATGGTGCGGATGCGCGACAATCACCTGTCTGAGGTGACAGAGGCTCAAGCGATTGCGCGAGGCAGGCAACGTGCAGCCGATACCGTGAATAGAGAGCACCAAGATCTAAGGGCCGCACGGATGAGTGAGATGGATCGGCTCACAAAAAAGATGAGTGCGAATGCAGCCGCAAAGAATCTCGAAGCGCGGGGGTTCGGTGGCTGGCAAGGCATAAAAAAACAGTGGAACCGGCATCGTAACAAAAACTAGGGACACTCACACCACTGTCCCTACGCACTCTTTCTAAACTTAGGCCACGCAATCTAACAACAGGAGCGTGGCAATGAGTGAGCACGAATGCAACCCGCACCGACGCATCCCTGCGGGCACCGTTCGCAGTCTATGCGGGGCGATCACCGATATGACGCTGCACCGCTGGCTGAACAATCCCGAACTGAACTTCCCTCGCCCCATTTACATCGGTCGCCGCCGTTACTGGCGGGAAGCCGAAGTTGTCGCTTGGCTCGACGCTCGTGAAAGCCAGTTGTCATGAAAAACCCCACCTGCGACGGTCGCGGGCGGGGTTCTGAATCCAGAGGCTTTGCGGGCTTCTCTGTGTCAGAATTTACCACTCTGCGCCGTCAAAGGCAAACCTTTGAGGCAAGAGCAATGAAAACACTTCAAGTCAAACTTTTGATGCGCCTTCACGGGCTGACAGAAGCCCAGGCCAGTGCACTGGCCTTCCTGGTGTGGGGAGGCTGAGCAATGGCGGACAAGCGCAAACTCACACGACAAGAGCGGTGGCGACAACGCAACCCCCAGAAGGCTTGGGCGCACGCAGCAACAGCGTCTGCGCTCCGGCGCGGCCTGCTCACACGCAAGCCTTGCGAAGTGTGCGGCGCGGAGAAAACCGACGCGCATCACCCGGACTATGACCGGCCTTTGGTGGTGCAGTGGCTCTGCCGCAAGCATCATAAGCAAGCCCATCAGCGTCAGAGGAAAGCATGACTCGGGCGCGTGAAGGCAACGAACACTGGACCAAGATGATCCGGCAGCACATGGAGTGTCCCGCTTGGCGGGCGCTCTCACTGCCCGCGCAAGCCATCTATCCCTGGCTCAAGCTGGAATGGAAAGGGCCGCTTGCGAACAACAACGGCAAGATAGAACTCTCGCTGCGACAGATCGCGGAAAAAGCCGGGTGCAACGTCAAGACCGCAATGCGGGCAGTTCACGACTTGCAGCGCAAGGGGTGGATCGTCGTCAAAAGGCCCGCGCATCTCGGTTTGGCAGGACATGCCCGTTCGCACCAAGTCGAGCTGACCGAGATTGCATGTCCTCCTAGCGATGTGCCGTCCAATCTCTACCGGCAATGGAGACCGGGGGCAGACTTTCCGATTGCGGAAGTCAGAACCAACAACCCCGAGGGCAGGAACGGAATTCAAAAGCCTGTGCCCTCTAAGGGCATGAAACGTTCCCTAAAAGGGCACGAACAGAAAAAGCACGTTCCCTCTAACGGAACAGGACGTTCCCCCAAAGGGCACGAACAACCCCTAATCGACCGGTCCGACGTTCCCTCTAAGGGCACATCCTTAACTACCAGGGGTTCGGGGGGATCTATCAACCTATCGACAGCAAAGGAGGTCGGGCAATGACGACCGAGAACGAACTGCAATTTCAGGTCGAGGCCGAGCGCTCGATGGCAACTCTGGAACAGGCAATCTCCACGATGGAGCAATTCGGCGGAAACGTTCACATGTTCAGCTACGCCATGTTGCTGGCAAGTGTGCGCCTGTTTGCCGAAGTGCGTGGTTTCCCGGAACTGGAAAAGGCAATCCCGCATCTGTTGCACCGGGAACAACAACGCCATCAACCCTGCGGGCGGGCTTGATAGTGGAGTATGTTCATGATATGTTCTAATCACGCGATTGAGGCGATGCTGAAAAAACGCTCGCCAGGTTGGCCGATAGGCAACCAGACCTTCCGCTCAGACGGGAGAGGTAGCGACCCAGAAACCGGGCGCTGCTTCTTTGCGCCCAATTGGAAGGACCAAGAAAATGACCCTTGAGGAATTGAGAGCAGAACACCGGGCCAAGGTTAAGGAAGCCCGTGCGCTGTCCAAGAAGATCACTGACAAAACGCCCGACAGCGAGGCGCGGAAGATTGAGCGCGAATTTGACGTTCTGATGGCCGAGGCCGACGAACTGCGCGAACAGATCGAGGACGCCAGAGAACAGCGCGCCGATGAAGGCGACGAACGCCGCCCCCGTGGCGAGAACGTGACCGTCGATGGCATTGGCACCGAGGGCGACGCTCGCGATGCAGCCTTTGGTTTGAAACCCGAAGAACGCATGACGACCTGGGCGCAGGCAAAGCAACCCGAGAAGCACAACCTGACCCTTGGGCAGTACCTGGGCGCGATGGTTCGTGGCGCAAAGACCGAGGCCGAGAAACGCGCCCTGGCCGAAGGCACGGACAGCGCAGGCGGCTATACAGTTCCGACGACGCTTTCGGCGCGGCTGATCGACCTGCTGCGGGCAAACTCGGTTGCCATCGCCGCAGGTGCCCGAACCGTTCCCCTTGGCAGCGACAACAACAACATTGCGAAGCTGGCAAGCGACCCGGTTCCCGCATGGCGTGACGAAAACGAGGTGGTAAATGAATCCGATCCGACCTTCACGAACGTGCC
This sequence comes from Ruegeria lacuscaerulensis ITI-1157, assembly GCA_000161775.1. Classification (GTDB taxonomy): domain Bacteria; phylum Pseudomonadota; class Alphaproteobacteria; order Rhodobacterales; family Rhodobacteraceae; genus Ruegeria; species Ruegeria lacuscaerulensis. Next base: position 2,030,580 of record GG704596.1, on the reverse strand, counting down.
GCTTGTTCCCAAGTCGCTGGCCGTGCTGACTCGGGTATCGCGCGAACTGTTCCAAGATACCCTGAACCTGGACACGGAATTGCCGCGCATCCTTGCGACAGCATTGGCGAAGGAACTGGACCGGGTTGCACTGATCGGCAGCGGGACCGCACCCGAACCGAAGGGCGTTGCCAATATGGCGGGCATCGGCACAACCGCGCATGATGCGGCGTTGACCAACTATGCACCGTTCCTGACCGCGCGCACCGGCATTCTCAGCGCAAACGCAGGACCGGTTTCGGCGATCATCATGCACCCGCGCGACGAGGGCGCATTGTCTGCCCTGACTGCAACCGATGGGCAACCGCTGATGGCACCCAAGCAGGTCGAAGAAATCAGGATGCTGACGACGACCGCAATCCCGACCGATGGCGGCGCAGGCTCCAACGAGTCCACCATCTTCCTGGGCAACTTCGCTCACCTGATGATCGGCATTCGCTCGGAGATCCGCGTTGAAATTCTCAAGGAGCGCTATGCGGATCAGCTGCAATACGGCCTGATCGCTCACATGCGGGCGGATATCGCGGCGCAGCACGAAGCAGCCTTCCACACCATCACCGGGGTGCAGGGCTAATGGCAAGTGGGGTGCGCGCCTTACGCAGTTCCTTTGCGCGCACCACTCCCAGCGGGCGGTGGAGTACAGCAAACACCCGCAGTCAGAGCGCGACGCCTCCTGTCGCGGCTCTGGCCCCGCAAGGGGGGGTAGCCGAAAGTCTGACAGGTCCAGTCAGGAAACCGGCGGCTCAGGCTTTTGCGCGCATCTCCAATTCAGAAATCCACGAGGCAGGCACATGGCACGGAATAGAACACCCTTGGCAAAGGCCAAGATGACAGGGGCAATCAAGACGCATCCCGAGCGGTTCAAGGACCGCACCGAACCCGATGGTGGTGGCCCGCTGGGCAACCCGCCTGAATACTTCAACGCGACCCACCGCAGGATCTGGGACATGTTCAAGGACGAACTGCCCTGGCTGGTCCGGTCGGATCGGGCAATGGTCGAACTGGCTTGCATCACGCGGGCGCAGATCGAAGCCGGGGGCGAGGCCGTCACCGCGTCCTTGATGCGCGAACACCGGCAACAGCTATCCAGCCTGGGAGCAACCCCGGTCACGCGCTCCAACGTCACGGCAGCACCGGAAGACCCCGACGAGAATGATCCCTGGGCGCAGTTCACGGGGGGCAACTGATGGCCCAGGAATTGAGTGATGCTCTTGTCGTCAGGATCGAGGCCAGCGTTCGCAAGTTCGAGCGTCAGATGGAACAGGCCCGCAAAGCTGCGGTGAATGGCGCACAAGGTGCAGAGAACGCATGGCGGCGCGGTGGCAAGCAGATCGCAGCCAACGCCAATCACGCGGCATCTGGCTTGCAAAGGCTTGCCAACATCTCCGGGCGCGGTCGGTTCGTGTTGCAGAACACGGCAAACCAGATCGGGGATATTGCCGTACAGATGCAGGGCGGCACCAGTGCCAGCCGTGCCCTCAGTCAACAACTGCCGCAACTGCTGGGCGGTTTCGGCGCTCTGGGCGGCGCTCTGGGTCTTCTGGGGCCATTGCTGGGAACTGTGGCCGCGCTGGGTTTTCCCGTTGCCACGGCGCTGCTGGCGGCATCTGACGAAGGGCGCAAGCTGTCTGACGTTGTGTCTGACATGGACAAGGCTTTGGGCGACCTGGAGGCAACCGCAAACATCGGTATGATGACGATGGACGAACTGACCGAGCGCTATGGCGAAAACGCAGCGGCGGTTCGGGAAGTCTATCTCGAATTGGTGAAGGTCAACCAGCAACGCGCCCTGAACTCGGTACAGGAAGCCATGATTGCCGCTGGTGACGAGTTGGGCGAACTGGAACAAGGCTTGCGCGACTTTGCCGATGCACGGCGGGAATTCTTGCGGGCGCAAGACACCAACACAGACGGGTTTGCCGAATTGCTGCCCTCTGAGATTGCCGCGCTGGAACAAGAAATGAACGAGGCCATGCAGCGCTTGCAGGACGAGTTCGGCCTGACCACTGCACAGGTTTACCGGATCATCGACGCCCTGGACGCGCTCAAGAACGCCAAGGGGCCAGAGGAAGCCGCAGAGGCGGTGCGCCAAATCTCATTGGCCTTTTCCCAGGCTGTCGAGGAAGGCGCGCGCCTGGAAGGTGCCTTTGCCAATATCGCACAGTCAGCGGCCCATGCCTTTGCCAGCGTGTCCCGCGCCATGACCGTTGCGCGCAACGCCGCAGACGAGGCCGCGCGAATGAACAGCGGCACCCCGATCTATCGACAGGGGCTTTCCGGGCCGGAATTGCTGCCCCCTGCCCTGGTGGAGAACGACAACGGCACCGGCGGCGCAAGACGTGGTGGATCTGTCCGGTTGCCAGATGGCCTGCACGAAGCGCAGCGGCTCTATGAAAACACCCGCACCGAGGCCGAGAAATACGCGGCAGAGGTCGAGCGCATCAATGAACTGCATCGCTTGTTCCCGGAGATCGTGACCGACGAAGTGCGCGACCGGGCTTTGGACGCCCTGAAAGTCGGCGTTGAGGAAGTCTCGGACGCGACCAAGACGCTGGAAAGCGGATTCGAGGATCTGTTCCTGTCCATCACCGAGGGATCGGACGCAGCCAAGCGCGCGCTTGCTGGTCTGCTATCGGAAATGGCGAAGATGCTTGCCCAATCAGCCTATACCGGGCTTTTCGGTGACACGGGGCTTGGCGGCACGATCCTAGGCGCGCTAGGCATTCCCGGCTATGCGACCGGCACAAGCTTCGCCACCGGCGGGCCAGCTTTGGTTGGCGAGCGCGGGGCCGAACTGGTGAACCTGCCGCGCGGATCGCAGGTGTTTAGTGCCGAAAAGACCAGACAGATGCTTTCCGGCGGCGGCACCGTGGACGTTCGGATCGTCATGGAAAATGGCAACCTTGTCCCGGTGATCGAAAGTGTCAGCGGGCGCGTTGCGGCGCGTGTCACTTCGGCGGGGATGCAGACGGTTCAGCGCAATTTCGGCAATAGCCTCGATAGCCATTTCGCGCGGAGGGACTGATGCAGCGGCCAATCATCGACCGGCGCGCTGTCGCTGCCGTGTCAAACGGCAGGAAACGGGGGCTGGCCGTATGACGCAGGAACACATCCTTTCCGCACTGGACGCACTGACGACCGCCAAGATCGGCCTGGAAGCGGAACTCGAAGGGATAGCGGCACGGGAAACGCCTGCGCTGCACCTGATCCCGTTGTTTGACCGGGTACAGAAGGCAACGGCAGAGTTGATTGCCTTTGCCGAGACGGTCGGGGCCGATGACAGCCTGATCGAAGAAGGCCGAGCGCTGGCTGAGTATTTCTCGGACGCCAGCGACCGGTTGGTTCTGGCTGGCCGTCCAAACTGACCCCAGCCGAGCAAGCCCTGTTCACCGCCAAGCGAAAGGAGGCGTACCTGCGCCTGCACCCGGAAACGGCGCATGGTGGGGATAGAAAATCAAGTGGAAAAGTTGGCAACTTGAACTCCTTTGCAGACGATCAAGCCGGGAAAACCGGGCAGAGCGCTCGCAAGGTTCGCATGGACGCAGAGCGCGGCGAGAAGGTCTCATCCGAGGTTCTGGAGGCTGTGTTGCGCGGTACCTAAACGGCGCTACCGATGGTACTCCAATTCCTTTCGTCACTCTTTTCACTCGGCAGTGCCACCCGCATTGAAAATCTTAGTCGAGATACGTTTGAATAATTTGACTCCAATTCGCCGCCTAATTTTGCTGATGCAGCCATAACATTTATTTTTACCCCAGCACCGCCTGAGTCCGAACTCCCCTCTGTGACGGCAACATCAAAGTCAATTTTTGTGATTGGAACGAATGCGCCGTCCCGTCGCGCAAAGTCTTGGTCTCTTCCTGCACTATCAATTGTCGGGTTAATCCATGTGTCGTCGTTGGATTCAGCAAGATCTTTTGTTGCATCAATTATCGATTGCACCGAGTTTTTGATGAAGTCTTTAAGCTCCATGTTTCCTTAACCTCACTCCTACCCCACCACCATTCTCGGGGATGAACTCTACCCCTGCTGCCTCAAGGGTTGCGCGGATGGCCGCAACCGTGGCGGGCTTCAATTCTTCGCCGCGCTCTAGGCGCGCAATCGTATCGGGCGAAACACCTGCGGCCTTAGCCAAATCCCGAACACCCAAGCCGGTGGCCGCGCGCGCCATTTTAGATTGCACGGCAGTCAATTCGTAACTATGTTCTGATTTTTGTTGCAATGCCCTGCGCCCCAAGTTATCGTTACCTCGTTACGATAAATCTACCTGGAGAATATGGCAATGACCAATCCTAACGCCGTTTCGGCGAACGATACCCTGCGCCTCAAAAGCCTGTCTGAACTGGAATCGGACGCAATTGATGTTCACTCTCTATTGGAGGGGTTGCAGATCCTCATGGACGAAAGCGGCAGCGACGGCGTTGGCAAACAAGCCGCGAATGGGGCTTACATCACACTGCGAATTGCATTGGAGAAGTCCGAAGCCCTGATGAACGACGTTGGTCGGGCAGCGGTAAATGAGAGCCGTGCCGAGCGGGCGGCAGAAAAGTCACACTGAGCGCGCACGGCTGATTCCGCCACAGCGTTACCCCAAACGTTACCCTGAGCAAATTTCCCCGTCTTCTAGGCGGGGTTTTTTCGTCTAAGCTATTGAATTTGCTGGTGCCCCCACACGGACTCGAACCGCGGACCTACTGATTACAAATCAGTTGCTCTACCAGCTGAGCTATAGGGGCACGGCTTGTCGGTTACAGTCTTCGAGAAAAGACTTCAAGCCTCATTTTCGCTTGGTGCAATCGACAGTCGACTTGGCCGTCATCCATGTGCGCCCCTGCTTCACCTGGTAGGTTTGACTGGACCGGGCACACGATGTAACCCGGCTCAGGACCCCGGTCGAAACGCAAGGAGAGCAGTCGAAATGCAGGTGGCCATTCACTCCGGCGCAGCATTCACTGACGAGGGCGGTCTGCTCAAGTCTCTGCAGGAAAACGGTCAGACGTTGCGAGACCACGGCGTCGCACTGTACGGGCCCCGCAGGTATCGGCAAGCAATCCGGGCTCCGTTGCAGGCCCTGGAGGCAGGCGCAACACCAGCAGCCTCAATCGAGAGCCTGCGCAAGGCGTTTCCGGACGGCCCCGGCTTGCATCGCACGATTTTAAGCTCCCCTGACTTCCTGGGAGAGATTTCGAGCGCCATTCGCGACGGGCAGTTTTATCCATCTGCAGGTCAACGCATCGCTTTTCTCGACCAAGCCTTTTCGGGCCATCAGCTCGAGCTGTTTTTGGGCTTGCGCAACCCGGGCAGTTTCATTCCCAAGGTTCTGGCTGCCCTGCCTGAGGAAGAGCGCCAGGAGATCCTGAAAACAACCGATCTGAGTTGCCTCAGTTGGCTCTCGGTGATCGAGGACATTCGCGATCTTGCACCGCAAGTATCCATCACGGTGTGGGCCAATGAAGATACTCCCCTGATCTGGGGTGACATCATCCGCAACCTGAGCGCTCTGCCAGAAGAGACGCCGCTGAAGGCCGAGTTCGATCTGCTGTCGTCTCTGGTTTCTCCGGCAGGACAACGAGAAATCCGGGCGATCGCGGAACAAGATCCGCCACGCGACCCGGCCACGTTGAAAGACCGCCTGGCGGCGGTCTTTGAGGCGCATGCCGTGCATGAGGAAATCGAAGAAGAACTGGACTTGCCCGGCTGGAGTGACGACATCATCGATGCCTTCACCGTATTGTACTCGCAGGATCTGGCGCGCCTGCGCTCGATGCCCGACGTTCGGGTGCTCGGGCGCTGACACGACCGCCAGATGGCCTACATCCCCAAGGCTTCCTTGTACATTTCCAAAACCGCTTCCTCCTCGGCGATGTCATCCTTGTCCCGCTTGCGCAGGGCAATGACCTTGCGCATCACCTTGGTGTCGTAGCCACGGGCCTTGGCTTCGGCCATCACCTCTTTCTGCTGGTCCGCGATGTCCTTTTTTTCGGCTTCAAGACGCTCGAACCGCTCGATGAACTGGCGCAGCTCGCCTGCGGTCACTCGGTAGTTTGCGGCGGTCTGGTCTTCGGTCAAGTCTTCCATTTGCGTCTCTCCCACTTGGAAATGCGTGAAACTGGGGTCACGGTCCGAGCCGGATACATCGCCGAGGCATCGGTCGCAAGCCACCATTCCGGGCAAGCGACTTGTGCGATGACCAGCGATCCGCTAAGCGCAGACGCGAAAGAGCAACGTATAGGGCAGCATGTTTGACTATTTCATCTGGGGTGGCGCCGGCCTGTCGGTGCTGGGGCTCGCAGGTCTGGTCTGGACCATCGTGCGCGTGATGAGCGCCCGCAAAGCAAATCTGTCCGACGACGAACTGCGCGCGATCGTTCAGAGCGTCCTGCCCTGGAACATGGCGGCACTTTTCGTGTCTGTCATTGGTCTGATGCTGGTCATCCTCGGAATTTCAATGGGATAACCCAGCGGATCAGATCGGCATGTTGTCGAAACGGGCTTCGATTTCGTCCTCGACCAAGGCCGCTTCCAGCCGTTTGAAACGAGACGGCACGTGCATTCCTTGGCAACGCATTCGATCGATGATCTTCCTGACGCTCGGCTGCATCGCCAAGCGGGTTTCCAGGTTCGCGCCTTTCAGCTTCTGTTCAATCCGTTCTACTTCTGCCTGAAGCTCCCGAGCGTTCGTCATTGTCATCCTCCCTTACTCCGTCAGCATTTCAGATTTAGGTAACCGTCTTAAGACAAACCTCCCTCCAGACGAGTACGAGCAAAATATCGCCGATTGTTCTTGACGAACTGTGCCCCCATCGGATGAGGCAAGGGAATCCTAGCCCATTTTGTCGTCGGTTCACCTTGACCGACATCAATCCCTGAATTCAGCGGCAGTCGAGCGCGACTGGACAGGAGCAAAACCCCAGCCTAACACTTCGCCATGGAGATTCGTCGCATTACCCCCCGCTATTCTGTTTCGCCCCAGATCACCGTCGAGGACGTTCCGGCGATCAAGGCCGCCGGTTTCGTCAGGGTGATCTGCAATCGCCCAGACTCAGAAGTTCCGTTTGACCTTCAATCAGAGGCCATTGACCGCGCTGTGCGCGACGCGGGGATGGAGTTTGAGGTTCTGGAACTGACCCATCACACCATGACACCCGAAAACATCGCGCGACAGCGTGAGCTCTCCGAGAACTGCGACGGTCCGGTACTGGCCTACTGCGCATCGGGGACGCGCTGTACGGTCGCTTGGGCGTTGGGTCAATGCGATCGCATGGATCCGGATCAAATCCTGGAAACCACCCGAAAGGCCGGTTATGCGCTGGACCAACTGCGCCCCGCGCTTGAGCAATTCAGGAGCAAAGCGACCTGAGTGCCCGCTACTTGAGCTCTGCTTGTGGCGCCGACAGCCCGGCCAGCTCTGAGATTTCGGAAGCGATCTGATCAGTGGCCAACGCGTCGAGATTGCTTGTGCCGCCCACCGGGTCCGACAATCGGGTTCCTTTTTCTTTGGCAGGTGGCTCATTTGCGTCATGGCTGGGCTCCGCCACTGAGACACGGCTGCCCTTCTGAACGGAAAACTCGGGTGCGTCGCCCACTCCCTTCGATGCATGCGCTTCGTTGAGACGGACAGCCCGCATTCCTCCGCACTGCCCCAACCGCCCCGTGGCAACCCGCGTTCTGTCGATCGCCTGCATGGCAATGCGATCCAAGCGCGCATTCGAAAGCGGCAGCACCTTGCCTTCGGTCAGGGCGGACAGTTCGGACAGTGGTAAATGCATCTGGGCGATGACGGCCGTCAATTCAGCCCGCAGAACACCGGACGCATCAGCCAGTTTCGCACCGCCTTCCGCGCCTTGTTCCTCATGGCTGTCAGGCTTGGCGGATTGCGGGGGCAACAACAGCGAAACCACTCCCTGTCGCACTCCGCCTTCCAATTCAACAGTCAAGTCGAACACGTCATAGACATCTTGGACCAACGCCAGAGACACCGCCCGAAGCCCACTGGCGCGCGACAAGAATTCGTACCCGGACAGCCGTGCCTTGTCCTCGGGCTCCTCGACCAATTGCGCCCCGCGGGCCAGCATTTCCTCGACCAACGGTGCCACGATCGCTGCATCCGTATCAGTAAACTTGCGCACTGGAGGCGGGTCCGGGGAAACCTCACCTATCGTCTGTTTCTGAATCACCGCCGCCACCAAGCCCGGATCCATTGCAAGACAGGCCACCCGCTGCTCATCAGCGGCAAACAGCAAGAACAGCCTTGATTCGTCCAAGCCTTCGGTGACAGCCTCCTGTCGGCGTCCAGATTGCTTGGCACCGATTACCGAAGCTGAAAGCCGAAACCGCTCAACCGCCGCGCGGGCCAGCCCCAAACGCAGGGCCCGCAGCAGATCCCGTGACGTTCTACCGACACTCCGCTTTCCGGCCGACAATTTTCGCGCCAGAGCGACGTTGACAGAGTTTGACATTGCGACAGTCCGCCAGATTCACTTGCTCCCACCCTGTTGGTAACCTGCGGTCCGTTACGAAAACCTTTACGCCGACCTCATTGCGCCGCCTGTCGATGCGCCAGCGGCAGGCTGACACGAAACGCAGCCCCGCCCTGACCGGGCAAATAGCTGATCTCCCCGCCCAGCCGCTGCATGATCTCGCGGCAGATCGCCAACCCAAGCCCCGCGCCGCCGGCCTTGTCGAACCCGACCCGCGCGAATTTTTCGAACACCATGGACTGTGCGTCGGCCGGCACTCCACTGCCATTGTCAACGAAATCGATCACCACCTGCCCGCCCACATCATAGGCCGAGATGGTCAGCATCGGATCGGCTGCGTCGCAATATTTTTGCGCATTCGATATGAGGTTGATGAAGACCTGCCCCAACCGGTCGAGATCAGTATGCAGCGCTATGCGCTCGGACGGCAGCGACCGACGGACGCGCAGGGGACGTTCCACCCCGGCCAGCGCGGTGGCCACGGCCCGATCCAGCACCGCGCGCAAGGTGGCGTCGCCCATATTCAGGTTGACCTGCCCGTTTTCCAGCACACTCAGGTCCAGCAGATCATCCAGCAGGCGGGTCAGGCGCAGTGCTTCGTCATGGATGATCGTCGCATAGCGCCGGGTTTCATCCGCGCTCAGCCCGTCCGTGTCGCGCATGATCTCGGAAAACGCCCGGATCGATGTCATCGGCGTGCGCAGCTCATGACTGACCTGGCCGAGGAACGCGTCTTTCTGCTTCGATATCTGGGTCAGCTTTTCATTCGCTTCGCGAAGCTTGCGCGCGGTTCGGCTCAATTCGGCCGATTTCGCCTCCAGCCGGCTGGAATATTCCAACAGCTGTGCGGATTCATCCGCCACCGCCAGAAGGTCCTCGACCGACACCGACGATCCGCCCACGATCTGCCCGATCATCGCATGCGCCGTGGCCGCGCCGACCGACCCGCTCAACTCGCGCTCGAGCCGTTCGAGAAAACCCGGTGTGGGTTCGGGCAGGCGTCCGCGAACACCTTGCCGATCGGCTTCCGCCTGAAAGAAATCCTGCGCGGGTCCCGCGCCTAGGATCCGCTGAGTCATGATCATCAGGTCCTCGCTCTGCGCGACTGATCCCGTCCACCCGCCGGGCGCAACGGAATGGTCGAACACGTTGACGAACTGCGCGCCTTGCAGACGTTCCAGCGGGCTGGGAAAGCTCAGCAGAGAAGCTGCGCAGAAGGCCAGCGCATTCAAAGACAGCGACCACAGCACCGTGTGCGTCATTGGATCCAGCCCCTCCAATCCGAACAGGGCCTGCGGACGCAGCCAGCCCAGTCCGAACGGGCCGTTCTCGATCACCGATGCGGACATGACGCCGCCGCCCATTCCCGGCAGCAGCAGGGTATAAACCCACAGGCTGAACCCAACGCTCAACCCGACCAGAGCGCCCGTCCGGGTGGCGCCGCGCCAGAACAGCCCGCCGACCAGAGCGGGCAGGATCTGCGATATCCCGGCAAAGGCCACCAATCCGATCGAGGCCAGCGCCGCCCCGCCACCGGACAGGCGATAATAGAAGAAGCCGAGCGCCATGATCGCCGCGATCGAGACGCGGCGCGCCATGAGAACGACCCCGCGCACATCACCCGAGATCGAACTGCGCCGCTCGCGCGTGTTCAACCAGATCGGCATGACCAGATGGTTCGACACCATCGTCGACAGCGCCATGGCGGTAACGATCACCATCGACGTGGCCGAGGAAAACCCGCCGATGAAGGACAGCATCGCCAGCCAGTCATTGCCCTGTGACAAAGGAACCGTCAGCACGAAAAGGTCGGGGTTCGATCCGGCGGGCAGCAGGTCCAGCCCGACCACGGCAATCGGCACCACGAAGAGGCTCATCAACAGCAGGTAAAGCGGAAAGGCCCAGGCAGCGGTGCGCAGATGCGCCTCGTCGTCGTTTTCGACGACCATTACCTGGAACATGCGCGGCAGACACACGAAAGCGGCAGCCGACAGGAAGGTGATCGTAATCCATCGACCGGTATCCACATCCCAGCGCCCGATGGCCGACGCGTCGATCCGATCCATCATCGGTGTGACTCCGCCTGCAACACCCCAGACGACGAATATCCCCACCGCCAACAGCGCAAAGAGTTTTACGACCGATTCCAGCGCGATGGCCGTTACCACACCGTGGTGACGCTCGTTCGCATCCAGGTTTCGGGTGCCGAACAGGATCGCAAACATCGCCAGGCCGGCCGCCACCCAGAACACGCTGGCGCCTTCGCGGTACAGGCCCGACGGGTCGGCCTCGGCGAAAATCGAAAAAGACAGCGTGATCGATTGCAACTGCAACGCGATGTAGGGTGTGCCGCCCAGAACGGCCAATATGGTGACGCAGATTGCCAGCGTGTTTGACTTGCCGTAGCGCGACGAGATCAGGTCGGCGATCGAGGTCACCCGCTGGCTGCGCCCAACCCGCACCAGTTTCCGCAATCCCCACCACCAGCTGATCATCACCAGGGTCGGCCCCAGGTAAATGGTGACAAACTCCAGCCCAGAGCGCGCGGCATTGCCCACCGCGCCGTAAAAGGTCCATGCGGTGCAGTAGATCGACAGCGACAAGGTATAGATCCGTGGTGACCGGAGCCAACGACCGCGCCCGGCGGCCGCCATGCGGTCGGCCGCAAAAGCCACGCCAAACAGCAGCACGACATAGGCAAGGCAGACCAGGATCAGAACGTTCAGGGTCGCCATCGCTCACCCTCGGCTCGCGGTTCGTCGGACGACGACATCCGCCGCGCGGCCAGCCCGAACAGAAAGCTGACCCCGATCAGCGCCGCCCAACAGATGAAGATGTAGAGAATGGCCGACGACAGAGAAACTCCCCCCTCATCGGTATCCGCACGCGGCCACAACAGGGGAATGGCGATCAAGGCGGCCCCAAGAAACGGCAGGATCCGCGCGGCATCGGCCAGGCGACGGCGTCGATAACTCTGACGCTCCAGAAAAACCGATGGGCGCGGAGCGGCCAAAGGAGGCTCGTCTGGGCCCGGTTGGCTCATGTCCGGGACGCCTGCGCATGCAGATCGCGCACGGCCGTCAGAACTTCGGTATTCGAAAACGGCTTGGTCATGAAACGGCTGACCCCGGCCTTTTCCGCCATCTCCCGGTCGCGCGACTGCCCGCGCGCCGTCAACATCAACACCGGCAACGCCTGCATTTCCTCGTGCTCGCGCAGCTCGCGCAACACATCCATACCGCTTTTGCCCGGCAGCATCACATCCAGGATCACCAAATCGGGCCGCGCCGCAAGGATGGCTTCAACGGCGTTCCCGCCCTCGGCATGGGTTTCGACGTTCCACCCTTCACGGGTCAGCAGAAACCGGATCGCTTCGGTAATGTTCGGCTCATCCTCGATCAACAGAACCTTGCGGCTCATATTCGTCATTCCTCCCCAAGACCGGCAGCGCGCAGAAGCGGCCCGTCGTTTACAGACTAAGCGTTGTGTCGAGAACCTGTCAAAAGCCTTCGCTGAGAATCGATGGCTCGCGGCGGGCGTCACATCGGCTTTTCGGGCAAATCCTGCAACTTGTTCCGACCTCGACCTCCGACGCACCCGCGCCCTTGCTGTCCTCGATCGGCAGAACCAACATGACCGAGCGATAGACCGGTTCGCGCCCGATCTCGGTGACGGGCTGCGGCCACGCGATGGCGAAACATTCGAATTCAGCCGCCGTCCGACCCAATTGAGTGACCCGCCTGCGAATCGGCACCAAGGGGCGGGTCAAGGCCGAAAAAACAGGCCACAACGGGCATGCCTCACCGTGGCGCGGCATCGTAAAGCCCGGAACCGGCTTGAAAAACAAGATGCTGCCGGACGAGTCACAGACCGCCAAACCTGCCGGACGCTGCAATATGCCCTCGGGCAGAAAGGCCAACCGCCGCAATACTGTCGGCAAATCGACCGAAAAGCGCGCGGCCAGGTGCAGAGGGTCCAACCCGCAATCGTCCAGGGCTGCGCGCAGCTCGGTCAACGGCATGACGCGGGCATCGGCAGCATACTGGGCCAGAACCTGCTCGGCGACCGCCCGGGACGCGGGCGAGGTGAGACCGCTGTGGACAACCTCGGAAACATCCTGCCCGCTTTCCAGCTCCGGCAGGCTGTATCCGCGCCGCTCGAGAAAAGCTTCGACCTCTTCGGCCGGCAACCCGCGCCGGTCGCCGGGGCTTTCGCTTTCGTCCAGATAGGCCACCAGCGCCTTCGAGCTTTCGGCCAGGCGCTCGGCATCTTGATGCAGGTTTCGATGAAATCGGTCGCGCCACTGTGCGTCCAGTTCACCGGGTTCGGCCAGAATGGCCGCCGTGGACCGAATCGCGGCGGCCGTCGACAGGACCTCGTGCATCGAAGCCGCAAGGTGCGGATCATGAGTCAGCCGGTCGGACAGGGTCTCGACCGTCCGCTCCAGCGATACGACACGCCGGTGCATCTGCGCCAGAACACCTGCCCAGCCCGGAAAGCGACCTGCGAATTCGTCCAGCGCATCAACCTCGGCCTCCTGCCCCACCGCATCAGCCGCCGCTTCGCGCAACGCGGCTATCAGCGTGGCCTCGACCCCTTGGGTCAAAACCGACGGCTCGACTGACAACGCTGACGCGATATCGACCAACAGCTTGCCGCCTATTCTGCGACGGTTGTGCTCGATCAGGTTCAGGTACGAAGCCGAGATCCCGACCTGGCGCGCCAGCTGCGCCTGCTTGAGGCCAGATATCAGCCGCCTTTCCCGAATCCGGCTTCCGGTCAACGTGTCCCGCACAGCACCCCCCTCTTGCCACTCAGCAAACCGACCTCCCTCCGCTCCGGGTATGGATCTTTGCTGATATGCAGCGCGATTTTATGGATTTGCCGAATTGTTTTCAAACCCAGTTTACAAGATTTACAACAGTGTTGCCGTCCAACCGGGTTCGATCGGAAAACTACCCCTTCAATTTCCCCGCATTTCCCGCCACCATGCAAAAATGAGCGACCCCGCTTTTGAATACGCCCCAATCGGCCTTGTCGAGCTTGAGAACCGGATCATCCGGCGCTGCAACCTGCAGTTCGCCCGCACCTTCGGCGGCGCGGAATCCGAGTACCGGAACATGCCGCTTCTGCACCTTTACCCCTCGGTCGCCGATTGGGAGAGGATCGGAGCGCGCAGCCTGCAAGTCATGCGCGACACCGGCTACTATTCCGACGAACGGGTGATGCGCCGCCGCAACGGCGATTTGTTCTGGTGTCGCGCCCGAGGGCGCTCGCTGACACCGGACGACCCGTTCCGCCATGGAATCTGGAGCTTCTCCGACATTTCCGAGGAACGCCCGCTGGTCGAACTGACCAAACGCGAACGCGAAGTCGCCATCCTGTCCTGCCGCGGCCTGTCGGCCAAGGAGATCGGTGCCGAGCTTGGACTGAGTTACCGCACCATCGAAGCCTATCGCGCCCGGCTTCTGGAAAAGTTCGGGGCCCGCAAGCTGCCGGAATTGGTGGCCAAGCTGTCAGGCACGCCGCTCTAGCGGACGCCGTGCCGACGATTCAGGGCCGAATCCAGCTCAGACTGCGCTTTTCATGGCCGATCCCTTGCCCTATAACGCAGCGTAATTGACCAAAGCCCGCGCAGACAGACGGGCCCTAGGGGAACCTTCGAGGACACTCATGACTGATACCAGACACGAAGCGGATGTGGCGTTCATCAAGGCATTGGCCGAATTGCTGCGCGAGAACGACTTGACGGAACTGCAGGTCAAACGGGAATACGGCGAGGAAGACAGCCTGAACGTACGCGTCAGCCGCGCCGCCCCGGCCCCCGCCGCGCCGGTTCAGGTGGCGGTTCCGGCCGCTCCGGCTGCGGCCCCCGCCGCACCCGCCGCCGCCCCCGCCGAGGCCCCGGCCGCAGCCGACGACCCGGCCAGCCACCCCGGCGCAGTCACCTCGCCCATGGTCGGCACCGTCTACATGCAGCCCGAACCGGGCGCAGCTCCGTTCGTGACCGTGGGCGCCTCGGTTTCCGAAGGCGACACGCTGCTGATCGTCGAGGCGATGAAGACCATGAACCACATCCACGCGCCCAAATCGGGCACCGTCAAACGCATTCTGGTCGCCGATGGCGATGCGGTGGAGTTCGGCACACCTCTGGTCATCATCGAGTAAGGCGGGCCCATGTTCGACAAGATCCTGATTGCCAACCGAGGCGAGATCGCCCTGCGTGTGATCCGCGCCGCGCGCGAGATGGGGATTGCCACGGTTGCGGTGCATTCGACCGCGGACAGCGACGCCATGCATGTGCGCATGGCCGATGAATCCGTCTGCATTGGCCCGGCGCCCAGCCCGCAAAGCTATCTCTCCATTCCCGCCATCATCTCGGCCTGCGAGATCACCGGCGCGCAGGCGATCCATCCCGGCTATGGCTTCCTGTCTGAAAACTCCGATTTCGTGCAGATCGTCGAAGATCACGGCATCACCTTCATCGGACCCACCGCGGAACATATCCGCATCATGGGCGACAAGATCACTGCCAAGGATACGATGAAGGAACTGGGCGTGCCCTGCGTACCCGGCTCGGACGGTGGCGTGCCCGATCTGGCCACGGCCAAGCGGATCGGTGAAGAGATCGGTTATCCCGTCATCATCAAGGCCACCGCCGGCGGCGGCGGACGCGGCATGAAAGTCGCGCAGACCGCGGCCGAGATGGAAAGCGCCTTCATGACCGCGCGGGCCGAGGGCAAGGCCGCCTTCGGCAATGACGAAGTCTATATCGAGAAATACCTGACGACGCCCCGCCATATCGAGATCCAGGTCTTTGGCGATGGCAAGGGCAACGCCGTCCATCTGGGCGAGCGCGACTGCTCGTTGCAGCGCCGCCACCAGAAGGTGTTCGAAGAGGCCCCCGGGCCCTGCATCACCCCCGAAGAGCGGGCACGCATCGGCAAGGTCTGTGCGGATGCGGTTGCCAAGATCAACTATATCGGCGCGGGCACGATCGAATTCCTGTACGAAAACGGCGAGTTCTATTTCATCGAGATGAACACCCGGCTGCAGGTGGAGCACCCCGTGACCGAGGCCATCTTCGGCGTCGATCTGGTGCGCGAACAGATTCTTGTTGCCGCGGGCGAGCCGATGTCCTTCGGCCAGGACGACCTGAAGATCAACGGCCACGCCATCGAAGTGCGGATCAACGCCGAGAAACTGCCCAATTTCTCGCCCTGCCCGGGCAAGATCACGGCCTATCACGCGCCCGGCGGTCTGGGCGTCCGCATGGACTCGGCCCTGTATGACGGGTATTCAATCCCGCCCTACTATGATTCACTGATCGGCAAGCTGATCGTGCACGGCCGCGACCGCCCCGAAGCACTGGCGCGGCTGAACCGGGCCTTGGGTGAACTGATCGTGGATGGCGTGGACACCACCGTCCCGCTGTTCCACGCCCTGCTGCAAGAGCCCGAGATCCGCAGCGGCGACTACAACATCCACTGGCTGGAGCACTGGCTTGCGGAGAACTTGTCTCAGTAATTCAGGCCGCCCGGAGAAACGCTCTCCGGGCGCCTTTCGTTCGGGCTCGGCATGAGCCTGACACCCGAACTTCTGCTGCATGGCTATTCCGTCGGCATCTTCCCGATGGCCGAGCATCGAAACGATCCGGAGCTGTTCTGGGTCGATCCTCGGCTGCGCGGCGTGTTCCCCCTGGACGGGTTCCATATTTCGCGCAGCCTGCGTCGGCGCATCCGCAACTGTGGGTTCTCCGTCACCGTCAACCGCGATTTTCCGGCCGTCGTAGACGGCTGCGCCGACCGGGCCGACACCTGGATCAACGACCAACTCCGCCAGCTGTATGCCCAGCTGCACAAGACTGGCCACGCCCATTCGCTGGAACTGTGGGAAGGCGACGCGCTGGTCGGCGGCGTCTTTGGTGTGACCCTGGGAGCGGCCTTCTTCGGGGAAAGCATGTTCTCGCGCCGCCGGGACGCATCAAAAATCGCACTGGCCTATCTGGTCGACCGCCTGCGCCAGACCGGGTTTCAGTTGTTCGACACGCAATTCCTGACCGCACATCTGGCATCCCTGGGGGCGATCGAAATCCCCCGGCACGAATATCGCAGGTTATTGGATCAGGCCACCGCCGGCAGCGCGGATTTCACCGCACCGCTGTCACAAACGCCTCAGGGCGTGATACAGCGGATCACCCAGACATCGTAACGGGAATGGTCCAAGGCGTTCAGCGCGGGCGATGTCGCGATCATCCAGCCATCGAACAGCTGCTCGGCCTCGCCCTTTTCCCAGATGGTCAGAAAGGCAAAGGCGTCGCCGGTCGGGTTTTCCGTCGGATAGCGGCAATCCCCCAAGGCCACGTCCAGCCCGAAGATCGAGGCCGTCTCGCCGGGTTGCATCTCGACATCGACGGTCTGACCGCTCACCTTGTCCAGCCCGCGCAGCACCGCCCCGGCGCCCGAGGTGACCTTATGCTGCGCCTGGGCCGCGCCTGCCGCTAGCAGCACAAACAAGGCCGCTCGCATCATCATTCGGCGCTGTCCCCTGCCACGAACTTGACCAGAAGCGAGATCAGGCTGACCGCGCCCTGTGTATCCTCGATCTGATCGCCGGGCTCGAAATAGAAAGGCGAACCACCCGGCATAAGCTCGACGAAATTGCCGCCCAGCAGGCCCTCGGACGAGATCACGATCGCGCTGTCATCGGGGATCAGGATATCCTCGGCCACCGAGATGGTGGTATCCGCACGGTAGGTTTCCGGGTTCAACTTGACGTCGGTCACGGTGCCGATCTTGACCCCGGCCAGCCGCACGTCAGTGCCGATCCCCACGCCCTCGAGCGATCGGAACGAAGCACTCAGTTCATAGCCGGACGTATCCTGTGACCAGCCCGTGGACTGGCTGGCGTAGACGCCGAATCCGATGGCGCAGGCCAGCACGACGCCGCCGACCAGAACTTCGGTCATGTTGTGGGTGGACATCTATGCCTCGCTTATTTCGGCCGCCAGGCTTCGTAATCCTTGCGTTCCACCGGCTCGGGGCGGCGCAGGGATCCGGCCGGCACATAGGCCATCGGCGTGCCCGTCAGGTTTTCCTGATGCGGTTTCTCCCACGCCTTGCGGCGCAGCGGTTTTTCGGTGGGCGGCTCGTCCCATGTCCGGTGCAGCCAGCCATGCCATTCCGGATCGATTCGGCTGGCTTCGGCCTCACCGTTGAAGATCACCCAGCGCTGGCTGTCATCCGCGTTGCGGTAGAACACGTTGCCCTGATCGTCCTCGCCCACCTTGATCCCCTTGCGCGCGGTATAGATCTGCGTGTTCAGGGTAGCGCCGTTCCACCAGGTCACGGCCCGCAAAAGAGTGTTCAGGATTCCCATCGGCTGCCTCCGGCATTTTTGTCCCCGCAGATATGGACCAAACCCACGCAGAGGTCCAGTGCCACAAAGACCGCACCCGTCATGTCGGCAGCAAGGCCGTCACTTCGATCTCGATCCGGTATTTCGGGTCGATCAGGCCGCATTCGATCATCGTGGCCGCCGGCGGGTTTTCTCCGAAGGTGTCGGCAAGAATGGGCCAGCAGGGCGCGAACTCGGAGCGGTCCGGCAGCATGTAGGTCACGCGGACCACGTCGGCAAATGACGCACCGGCCTCGGACAGCGCCTTGCCGATGATCTCCAACGCCGAGCGGCATTGATCAACGACATCATCGCCCTGCCCCACGGTTCCCGCCACATGCACCCAGCCGTCGGCGACCACGGCCCGGCAATAGCCAACCTTCGCCTCGAATTCGCCCCCCGAGGAAATCCGTCGAATCGTCATTCGTGCCCTCATACGAAAACGGCGCGGACAATGCCGCGCCGCAGGTCTTCCAATTTCACGCCGATCAGCCTGCCGATACCGTTTCCGGCTCGGCGTCGGCATAGATGATCAGTGGCTGCGCGTCCGAGGTCACCGCCTCTTCGTTCACGACCACCTTGGTCACGTTCTTCATGCCCGGCAGTTCGAACATGGTGTCCAGCAGGATGTCCTCCAAGATCGAGCGCAGACCGCGCGCGCCCGTCTTGCGCTCGATCGCCTTCTTGGCGATGGCCTTCAGCGCATCCTCGGTGAAGTCCAGTTCGACGTTTTCCAGTTCGAACAGGCGCTGATACTGCTTGACCAGCGCGTTCTTGGGCTTGGTCAGGATGGTGACCAGCGCATCCTCGTCCAGATCCTCGAGCGTGGCCAGAACCGGCAGACGGCCGACGAATTCCGGGATCAGGCCGAATTTCAGCAGGTCCTCGGGTTCGAGATCCTGGAAGATCTCGCCCACGCCGCGTTCGTCATTGTCACGCACATCGGCGCCAAAGCCCATGGCCGAGCCCTTGCCGCGCTGCGCGATGATCTTGTCGAGGCCGGCAAACGCGCCGCCGCAGATGAACAGGATGTTGGTGGTATCCACCTGCAGGAACTCCTGCTGCGGGTGCTTGCGCCCGCCCTGCGGCGGCACGCTGGCCACGGTGCCTTCCATCAGCTTCAGCAGCGCCTGCTGCACGCCCTCGCCCGACACGTCGCGGGTGATCGAGGGGTTTTCCGACTTTCGGGTGATCTTGTCGACCTCGTCGATATAGACGATGCCGCGCTGCGCGCGCTCGACATTGTATTCGCTGGCCTGCAGCAGCTTGAGGATGATGTTCTCGACATCCTCGCCCACATAGCCGGCCTCGGTCAGCGTGGTCGCATCGGCCATGGTAAACGGCACGTCCAGAATTCGCGCCAGAGTCTGCGCCAGCAGGGTCTTGCCGCAGCCCGTGGGGCCGATCAGCAGGATGTTCGACTTGGAAAGCTCGATATCGCTGCCGGCCTTCTGCGCGTGATTCAGGCGTTTGTAGTGGTTGTGCACAGCCACCGACAGCACGCGCTTGGCCCGCGCCTGACCGATGACATAATCGTCCAGAACCTCGCAGATATCTTTGGGTGTCGGCACGCCGTCGGTGGATTTCAGCCCGCTGGCCTTGGTTTCCTCACGGATGATGTCCATGCACAGTTCGACGCATTCATCGCAGATGAATACGGTCGGACCAGCAATCAGCTTGCGCACCTCGTGCTGGCTCTTGCCGCAGAAGCTGCAATAGAGCGTGTTCTTGCTGTCACCGCCTGAATTCGTCGCCATGATCTACCTTTCGGGCTTCATCCCTGCGGCCCCGTGCGGACCGCGCTTGCCACCTTGGCCCAAGCTTAGGCCAGCGCCAAGGCAGCTACAATCTCAAAATCGCACCCCGAACCCGGTGGCGCGGGGTTTTCGCATCACGCCTCGTCGGGCTCGGCCTTGGTCCGGCTTTCGACGATTTCGTCGATGTGGCCCCATTCCTTGGCCTCTTCCGGGCTCATGAAATTGTCCCGATCCAGCGCCTTTTCAATGGTCTTTTTCGACTGCCCGGTATGCTTGGCATAGATATCGTAAAGCCGATCCTTCAGCTTTTGCGTCTCGGCCGCGTGAATCATGATGTCGCTGGCCTGACCCTGATAGCCGCCGCTGGGCTGGTGCACCATGATCCGGCTGTTGGGCAACGCAAAGCGCATCCCCTTTTCACCACCCGCCAGCAGGACCGATCCCATCGAAGCCGCCTGGCCGATCACCAGGGTCGAACATTTCGGCTTGATGTACTGCATTGTGTCGTAGATGGCCAATCCGCTGGTCACCACGCCGCCGGGCGAATTGATGTAGATCGAGATCTCCTTCTTGGGATTCTCGGCCTCGAGGTGCAGAAGCTGCGCGACGATCAGATGGCTCATCCCGTCATGGATCGGGCCGTTGATGAACACGATCCGCTCCTTCAGGAGGCGCGAGAAGATGTCATAGGCGCGTTCGCCGCGGCTGGTCTGCTCGACGACCATCGGGACGAGGGTATTCATGTAGGTGTCAACTGGATCGAACATTCGGAACCTGCCTGCTTTGCTATGAACCGGGACCATACCCGAAGATGAGTTACACGAGTCTTAGTGTCGCCACCGGAGGGCCGCAAGGGGGGCTGCCCACTCAGCCGGGGAATTGCGGGGCCGAAATGTGCGTGTGACGGCAATGGCAATTCGGGATTGGTCATTTTCAGCATGCAAACACGCTGGTCATCCAGCTTATGTCGCCAGCTGATTGCAAAAAAATGCCTCTCGGATATGGTCAAACGGCATATGGATAAACATGTCCAACCGGTGTAGGACACTTCCCGCGAAGGCGTAGTGTTACATAGGAACTGTTTGCCCCGGACCGGGCCGACAAGGAAGAGAAGAATGGCAATTCCAAAATTCTCGGCGGACATGCCTCAGGTCGAAATGGATCGCTTTGCCGAAAACGCGACCCGCGCCTCAAATTTTCTGAAGGCGATCAGCCACGAAGGCAGGCTGATGATCCTGTGTCATCTGGTTTCCGGCGAAAAATCAGTAACCGAGCTGGAGGAACTGCTTTCAGCTCGCCAGGCCGCGGTCTCGCAGCAATTGTCGCGGCTGCGGCTTGAAGGGCTGGTCATTCCAAGGCGAGAAGGCAAGGCCATCTACTATCGTTTGGCTGATGATCGCCCTCGCAAGATGTTGGAGACCATCCATGAGCTCTTTTGCGCCGAGGATTGACGCGACGGGACGATTCAGAGGGTGACCCGCTGGTGATGGGCCGGTTGAATGCGCGTGCGGCGGTCAGGCTGTGCCGCAAAACAAGATGAATGCTTTCGCCGCTTGTTCTTGGCGCAACATCGCAGCCTTGCAAGGGTCTCGATAAGCTGGCCATTGCGAGCATATACAAGTTTCAGAAACAGTTTGGGTCGGGCCGCGAATTGATGCTACCGATACGAACCAGACCAAGATGGGAGACATGTGCATTATGGTTGTGATCCGCACGATAATTGTCGGGCTGGGCCTGCTCGCCCTGACTGCCTGCGAAACCGCCAAGGGAGCAGGGAAAGATATTGAGAAAGCCGGCGACGCGATCCAAGGTGCCGCCACCGACGTGCAAGAAAGCCTCTGACCGGCGCTGCTGCAGAACCCCCTCTTGAGGCCCGCCTCCCCCTTTTCCCGCTGAAATCCGGCAACGCGGATGCCATTGCTCGCGTCGAAGGCTCGGCAGCGCATCTTAGCCCCAATCCGCCTCTGGGCGCGTTATCCCATGCAGCGGTTCCAGAAGACCCGACCATCATGCCGGGTGGCGCGCAGGGTTTCGTTTTCAAACTGCAGATCCGCGCGCCCTCTCGCCAGGGCCAAGCCGCCTTGCGGATCGGAAAAATCGGAACGGTGTCACGCGCGAGGATCGAGGAGCGGCATGGGTATGCGCCTCAGGCGCCGTCCAACAGCAGGCTCAGCAGCCCATCGGTGCGACCAAACGAAAAACCCGGCCGCTGTGGGCCGGGTTCTGAATGCATAGTCGCGACCAAGGGTCTAAAGTTGCGCCATGACCTCGTCGGAGGCTTCGAAATTGGTGGTCACGCGCTGCACGTCGTCGTCATCCTCCAGCGCCTCGACCAGCTTCATCAGGCGCTGCATGTCTTCCAGCCCCAGCTCGGTCGTGGTCGTCGGCTTCCAGACCAGCTTGGTCGACTCCGATTCACCCAATGCCGCCTCAAGCGCGCTGGCGACCTCGTTCAGGTCGGTGTCGGCGCACCAGATGATGTGGCCGTCTTCCGAGCTTTCCACATCTTCGGCGCCCGCCTCGATGGCGGCCTCGAAAATGGTGTCTGCATCACCCGCCGACGCCGGATAGACCACCT
>GG704596.1:1573592-2008310 GCA_000161775.1 Ruegeria lacuscaerulensis ITI-1157 | reverse complement strand
AAGGTCGAGCGCACGTTCGACGCGGTTCGGTTCTTGTTGTCGGTCATGGTTTCGACGATCACCGCGACACCGTTGGGGCCGTAGCCCTCATAGCGGATTTCCTCATAGGTCTCGGCATCGCCACCGGTGGCCTTCTTGATCGCGCGTTCGATGTTATCCTTGGGCATCGACTGCGATTTCGCTTCTTTCACGGCCAGACGCAGACGCGGGTTCTTTTCCGGGTCGGGATCGCCCATCTTGGCGGCCACGGTGATCTCTTTCGACAGCTTGGAAAACAGCTTGGACCGCGCGGCGTCCTGGCGCCCCTTGCGGTGCTGGATGTTGGCCCATTTTGAATGGCCTGCCATGTTGCGTCCTCGTAATCGTGATTGGGTATTCGGCGCACATATAGACGTTTGCGGGGCAAAGGATCAAGACACCCGCTTGCCCATGCCGTCAGCGTGGCTATGGTGGCCCAATGACGACGGATCAGATCATTCTCTTTGCCCTATTCATCACCGTGTTCGGCCTGCTGCTGTGGGGCCGGTTCCGCTATGACCTTGTGGCCTTCGCTGCCCTGATGGTCAGCGTGATTCTGGGCGTCGTGCCGGTTGACAAAGCCTTTGCAGGGTTCGGCCACCCGGCAACGATCATCGTGGCGCTGGTTCTTGTGGTCTCGGCCGGGCTGGTGCGGTCGGGCGCGGTGTTCCTGATCACGCGCACGCTGGTTGATGCCTCGCGGGGCCTCGGCGCGCATATCGCGCTGATGGGCGGGATCGGAGCCGTTCTGTCCGCTTTCATGAACAACGTAGCGGCGCTTGCATTGCTGATGCCCGTCGACATTCAGACCGCGCGCAAGGCGGGGCGCCCCGTTGGCCTGTCGCTGATGCCGCTGAGCTTTGCCACCATTCTGGGTGGCATGGCCACGTTGATCGGCACACCGCCCAACATCATCATCGCGTCGATCCGCCAGGAAACCCTGGGCGAGCCGTTCCGCATGTTCGATTTCGCCCCGGTGGGCGGGCTGGCGGCCATCGCGGGGCTCGCCTTCGTCGCGCTTTTCGGCTGGCGCTTGATCCCCAACCGGGGCACGCAGGCCGAGACTTCGGAAGCGCTGGCCGAGTACATCGCGGAACTGACGGTCCCGGCCGGGTCCCCCCATATCGGCAAGCGCGTCGCCGAGCTGGACGAGGTGGCCGAGAAATCCGACGTCGCCATCATCGGCCTGATCCGGGACGGCAAGCGCCGCTATGGCCGCGCGGCGAACGCGATCCTTCAGGAAGGCGACGCGCTGGTGCTGGAAGCCAGCCCCGAGGCGCTGGACGAGTTCCGCGCCGCGCTGAACCTGGATTTCTCGGATGCCCGCCGGCAAGAGCTGCTGACGGCCGCCGGCGACGGGCTGGAAGTGATCGAAGTCGTCGTGCCCGAAAGCGCCCGCATCGCGGGTCGCACCGCGCAGGGGCTGGGGTTGGCCTGGCGGCAGAACACGGTCCTGATGGGTATTTCCCGCCAAGGCCGGCGCATCACCGAACAGGTCCGCAAGACCGAGGTGCAGCCGGGCGACATCCTGCTGCTGCTGTGCCCGCGCGACCGGGGCGCCGACGTGACCGAGTGGCTGGGCTGCCTGCCTTTGGCCCAACGTGGCCTGAACGTGACCGCCAATGACAAGGCGTGGCTGGCCATCGGCCTGTTCGCCGCTGCCGTGCTGGCCGCCAGCATCGGGCTGATCTACCTGCCCATCGCGCTGGGGCTTGTGGTGATCGCCTATGTGCTGACCAAGATCATCCCGATCTCCGAGATCTACAATC
The DNA here is from genome assembly GCA_000161775.1 of Ruegeria lacuscaerulensis ITI-1157. Lineage (GTDB taxonomy): Bacteria > Pseudomonadota > Alphaproteobacteria > Rhodobacterales > Rhodobacteraceae > Ruegeria > Ruegeria lacuscaerulensis. Next base: position 2,006,523 of record GG704596.1, on the reverse strand, counting down.
AGATCGAATGGCCGGTCGTGGTTCTGCTGGGCTCGATGATTCCGCTGGGCAGTGCGCTGGAAAGCTCGGGCGGGACGGAACTGATCGCGAATGCGCTGGTTCAACTGACCGACGGCCTGCCGGCCTGGGCCATTCTGACGGTTCTTATGGTCGTGACCATGACGCTGTCGGACGTGCTGAACAACACCGCAACCGCCATCGTGGCCGCGCCGGTGGGCATCCAGATGGCGCGCACGCTCGAGGTTTCGCCCGATCCGTTCCTGATGACGGTGGCGGTGGCTGCCTCGGCGGCGTTCCTCACGCCGATCGGGCACAAGAACAACACGCTGGTGCTGGGGCCTGGCGGCTATCGTTTTGGCGACTATTGGCGCATGGGTCTGCCCCTGGAAATACTGATCGTGGCGGTTTCGGTGCCGGCGATCCTCGTGTTCTGGCCGCTGTGAGGACTTGCGTGACCGCCGAACCGCGCGCTAAGGGCAGCGCATGAAACGCTTTCTGATCCTGCAGCTGCGCCCCGAGACCGATGCCTCGGACGCCGAATATGCCTCGATCCTGAACCGGTCCGGTCTGACGCCCGAGCGCACCCACCGCATCCGGCTGGATTGCGAGGCCCTGCCCGAAGGACTTGACGTGACCGACTATGCCGGCGTGATCGTGGGCGGCGGGCCGGGCTGCGTCAGCGATGACCCGGCCAGCAAATCTCAGATGGATGCCCGGATCGAGGGTGCGATCATGGGGCTGATGCCGCAGATCACGGCGCACGATCATCCTTTCATGGGCTGCTGTTATGGCCTGGGCATCCTGGCCGCGCATCTGGGCGCACCGGTCAGCAAGGACCGCTATGGCGAGCCGGTCGGCCCGTCGCGCTGCCACCTGACCGAGGATGGCGCCCGCGACCCGCTGACCGCCGGTCTCGAGCCCGACTTCGATGCCTTCGTCGGCCACAAAGAGGCGGTCCAGGCCCTGCCCGAGGGCTGCGTACATCTGGTCGCGTCAGACCCCTGCCCGTTCCAGATGATCCGCTGGGGCCAGAATGTCTATGCCACGCAGTTCCACCCCGAAGCCGACGCCAAGGACTTTGAACAGCGCATCCACATCTACAAGAACCACGGCTATTTCCGCCCCGAGGACGCCCAGACGCTGATCGAACGCTGCCATGCCTCCGAGGTCACGCAGCCCGGCGAAATCCTGCGCCGTTTCGCCCAGCGCTACGGGTGACCCAACGGCGCGGTTGCCTGACCGGGGACCGCGCGCTTAGGTTGGACCGAAACGACTTTGGGAGGGGTTGTTTTGGATCTTCTGATAAACGTGGGCCTGCCGGTTTCGCTGGCCATCATCATGCTGTCTCTGGGCATCGGTCTTGAGGCGGCAGATTTCCGGCGCGTGATCAGCCGGCGTTATCCCTTTGCGATCGGCGCGGTCTGCCAGGTCGTTCTGCTGCCGGTCGCGGCCTTTGCCACGGTCAAGCTGTTCGCGCTGCCGCCGGCGATTGCGGTCGGGTTCATGCTGCTCAGCTTTTGCCCGGGCGGTGTCACCAGCAATATTCTGTCGAAACTGGCGAAGGCCGATGTGGCGCTGTCGGTCAGCCTGACGGCGGTGATCAGCCTGCTGTCCATCGTCACGGTGCCGGTTCTGGCGGCCTGGTCGATCGACCACTTCATGGGCGAAGACGCGCCCGAGGTGTCGATCAGCGGTCTGGCACTGGCCATGTTCCTGATCACCACCCTGCCCGTCGCCATCGGCGTTGGGCTGCGCCACTTTGCAACCGGTTTTGCCAACCGGATCGACGGCCCACTTTCGAAACTGGCCGCCATCCTGTTTGTGCTGATCGTGATCGCTGCGCTGGCTGGAAACTGGCAGCTGTTCGTCGACAATCTGGGCATCATGGGCGGGGGGCTGATCTCGCTGAACCTCGCGCTGCTGCTGATCGGATTGGGGCTGGCGCGGGCGGCGAAACTGTCGTGGAACGAGGCCAAGACAATCTCGATCGAAACCGGCATCCAAAACTCGACCCTGGGCATCACGCTGGCGGCTCTGATCACCGGAACCGAAAGCGGCTTCAGCCCGCTGGCCCTGCCCTCGGCCGTCTACGGGATTACCATGTACGCCGTCGCGATCCCCTTCATCGCCTGGTACCGCAACCGCTGAAAGGACAGAGCATGACCGAAAACACTGCTGATGCGATCGTCGTGGGCGGCGGGCTGGCCGGGCTGGCCGCGGCGGCCGAACTGGGTGACCGGGGCAAAAAAGTGATCGTGCTGGACCAGGAGCCCGAACATTTCCTGGGCGGTCAGGCCTTTTGGAGCCTCGGCGGCCTGTTCATGGTCGACACGCCCGAGCAGCGCCGCATGGGCATCCGCGACAGCCGCGACCTGGCCCTGCGCGACTGGATGGGCAGCGCCCAGTTCGACCGGGACGAGGACGCCTGGCCCCGCAAATGGGCCGAGGCCTATGTCGAATTCGCCGCCGGCGAGATGCGCCCCTGGCTGCACCAGATGGGCCTGCGCTGGTTTCCCGTGGTCGGCTGGGCGGAACGCGGCGGGTCCTATGCCGACGGTCACGGCAACTCGGTCCCGCGGTTCCACATCACCTGGGGCACCGGCCCGGGCGTGCTGGAGCATTTCATCCGCCGGGTCCGCGAGCATGTCAGCGCCGGCCTGATCCAGTTGAAGTTCCGCCATCAGGTCAGCCACATCATCATGCAGAACGGCGAGGCCAAGGGCGTCTCGGGCGAGGTTCTGGCCGATGACGCGGCCCCGCGCGGCGGCAAGACCAACCGCGACGAGGTGGGCGAGTTCGAGGTCTATGCCCCATCGGTCATCGTCACCTCGGGCGGGATCGGTGGCAATTTCGAGATGGTGCGGCAAAGCTGGCCCCGCGACCGCTTGGGCGAGCCGCCCAAGGACATGGTGGCGGGTGTGCCCTTCCACGTGGATGGTCGGATGATCGCCATCAGTGAAAAGGCTGGCGGTCACGTCATCAACGGCGACCGCATGTGGCATTACACCGAAGGCGTGCGCAACTGGGACCCGATCTGGCCCACGCATGGCATCCGCATCCTGCCCGGCCCCAGCTCGATGTGGTTCGATGCGCGCGGCAACCGGCTGCAGCCCCCCTGCCTGCCCGGGTTCGACACGCTGGGCACCCTGCGCGAGATCCTGAAAACCGGCTATGAATACAGTTGGTTCGTCCTGACCCAGAAGGTCATCAAAAAGGAATTCGCCCTGTCCGGGTCTGAACAGAACCCCGATTTCACCTCGGGCAGTTGGAAGGAAGTGATCCGCCAGCGGGTCCTTTCGGGGTCGAAGGCCACCGGGCCGGTCGAAGCGTTCAAGGAAAAGGGCGAGGATTTCGTCGTCGCCAACACGCTCACTGAACTGGTGAACGGGATGAACCATCTGGGCGGCGGCCTGATCGACGAGGCACATCTGCGCGCCCAGATCGAGGCGCGGGATTCGCAGGTGGACAATCCGTTCTCGAAAGATGCGCAGATGATGGCCATCCTGGCGGCGCGGAACTATCGCGGCGACAAGCTGATCCGCACCGCCAAACCGCACAAGTTCCTTGATCCGAAAAACGGCCCGCTGATCGCGGTCAAGCTACATGTGCTGACCCGCAAGACGCTGGGCGGCTTGCAGACCAATCTGGACAGTCAGATGATCGGCGCCGATGGTCAGGTGGTGCCCGGCCTGTTCGCGGCCGGAGAGGTCGCAGGCTTCGGCGGCGGGGGCTATCACGGCTACAACGCGCTTGAGGGCACGTTCCTGGGCGGATGCATCTTCTCGGGCCGCAATGCCGGGCGGTCGAGGGCCGTCGCCTGACGGCCCTTGGGCATTATTGGTCGCGGCGGAACTGCAGAACCGGCTGGCCCCCCGCATCAAGCAGAACCAGCGTGTTTTCGCGCAGAACAAAGCTTGCGACCTTTGGCAGAGCGGCAAGGAATTCCCGTTCGACCTCGTCCAGCGGCGGCGGGCAGGCCATCAGCGTGGCGGCCATGTTGTCGGGGAAGAAAATCGACTTGCCCGATATCTCGGCCTGTCCGATGAACCGGTTGCATCCGCCCGTTCCCCCAAAGGCTCCGTCCTCGGCAAAGGTAATCTGCGGGCGTTTCTCGGTGTCCAGCGCAACGCCGTTCACCTCGGTTGCGGTCCATTGCGTGTTCTCAAGCATCGCCGCGCCCCGTTCCTGAACCTTGACCATGACCAGATCGACCGAGTTTCCGGCGTCGTTGGTCAGAACCGGGTAAGCGGTATCGGTGGTGAACAGCAGCTTGCCGTCCTGATGCACCGAGCCCCGCACCACATAGCGGTGTCGATCCTGAATCAACGCGTCGTCATAAGTCAGCGCGAACTGGGCAGGCACGCCCGTCAAAGCATAGCGTTGCGCGGCCAGCGTGACGGCGGGCGCGTCGGCCAGTGAAACGTCTTGGAGCTCGACGAACAGGGTTGCCCCCGGCGGAACGGCGATCCGTTCGCGGTAGGTGGCCGTGCCCTCGACAGTGCCCGCCTGGGCGGCGCCCGATACGGCGGCCAACAGCACGGCACCCGCCAGAAGGGTTGTTGCAATTTTCATCGTCCGGCCCCTTTGTTTCAGCTGTCCTGCACAAAAGATCGGGACATCAGCACGTTTTACAAGGTTTGCCGGTTCCGCGCGGCGAATTCGCGCCGCCGATCACAACGGCCATAGAAACGGGATGATCAGCGAAGCCAGCAGCCCGACCGTCAGGTTCAGCGGAATCCCGACCTTCATGAAGTCGGTAAACCGGTATCCGCCAGGGCCGTAGACCATCATGTTGGTCTGGTACCCGATCGGCGTGGCGAACGAGGCCGAGGCCGCGACCATCACCGCCACCACCAGAGGGCGCGGATCCACACCCACCGCCTGCGCCAGACCGATGGCGATCGGCGTGACCACGACCGCCACGGCATTGTTCGAGACCAGCTCGGTCATCAGCGAGGTCAGCAAGTAAACGGCCCAGACGATCATGAAGGGCGGCAGTTCGGCAAAAGATGGGGCAATGGCATTGGCAATCAGCGACACCGCGCCCGAACTGTCCAAGGCCGCGCCGATGGCCAGCATGGCAAAGATCAACGCCAGCAGACGGCCCTCGACAAAGGAAAACGCCTCATCCGCGTCGATGCAGCGGGTCAGAAGAACCGCCGCGACGGCAAGAATCGACAACAAGAAGATGGGCGCCACGCCCAGCGCCGCCAGCAGCACGATCCCCAACAGCGCCGCAATTGCAATCGGGGCATGCCCCCGCCGAAAGGCGCGAGCCGAGGGCTGGGTCACGTCGACCATGTCCATGTCGGCGGCCAGACGTTGGATGTCGGCCGGCGCGCCTTCTAGCAACAGCGTGTCGCCCACCCGGACGACGAGGTCATCCAACTGCCCGCCAATATTCTGGTTCCGTCGATGCACCGCCAGAACATAGACCCCATAACGGCGGCGCAACCGGAGCGCGCCCAGGGTACGCCCCACCATGCGGCAACCCGGCGTGATCAGAACCTCGACCGTGCGTGTCTCGACTGCCGAGACCTGATCGACGCGCTTGAGTTCCTTGTTGCGCTGCAAGCTCAACAGCTCGGTCATCTGGGTGCGCAGCACCACCCGGTCGCCGACCTGGAGGGTGACACCTTGCAGGTTGCGCCGCAGCGACTCGTCGCCGCGGATTACGTCGATCAGCCGCACACCGGGGCGTTTGAACAACTGCACGCCGGTCACTTCACGCCCGATCAGGTTGCTGTCGGGGGGAATGACTGCCTCGGTGAAGAATTTCATCTTCGAGCGGTCAGTCAGCAGGCTGGCCATGCTGTCGCGTTCGGGCAGCAGCCTGGGCGCGATGAACCGCAGGTAGATCATGCCATAGATCACCAGAATGATGCCAAGGGGCGTGACCTCGAGGATGGTGAAGGGCTGCAGCCCATGCGCCCGTGCAACACCGTCGACCAACAGGTTGGTCGACGTGCCGATCAGAGTCAGCGTCCCGCCCAGGATCGCGGCATAGCTGAGCGGGATCAGCAGTTTGGACGGCGGAACGTTCAGTGTCCGCGCGATCTGGACGAAGACCGGGATCATCACCACCACGACCGGTGTATTCGACACCACGGCCGAGGCCAGCACGACGAAGCCCATCAGCAATCCGATCGCGATGCGGGGGTTCACTTGTGCCTGCCTCTGCGCGGTCACGGTGAACGCATCCAGCGCCCCGGTGCGCACCAGCGCCCCCATGATGATGAACATCGAAGCAATGGTCCAGGGCGCGGGGTTGGACAGAACGGTCAGCGCGGTTTGATACGGCAGAATTCCGGTGACCAGCATCACCGAAACGCCTCCGATCGCGACGACCTCTGCCGGATAGACCTCTCGCAGGAACATGACGAACATGCCCGCAACGACCAGCAGCGCCAGAACTGCGCTACCCGTTTCTGAAAATTGAAGGAATTGCATGCGTGGTCTTCTGTCCGAACCCTTAACCGGCCACTGCGCCTAAGCGACATTTTCCAGCATTGTCAACGGCAGAGCAAGTGCGCCGTGCGATCACGGTCCGGCCTGCTGCAGCCGCCCGCCCACGCGCACCATGCGGACCGATTTCGCCTGGCCGTCCCGGTCATCGGTTTCAACGAAAACGCCGCTCAGCGTGGCCTCGCCATTGGCGGGGGTGAACCGGGCCTTGGGCATCCCGGTGATGAACCGCCGCATCGGCTCCTGCTTGTCCATGCCGATCACCGAGTCATAGTCGCCGCACATCCCCGCATCCGTCAGATAGGCCGTCCCCCCCGGCAGGATCTGCGCGTCGGCGGTTGGCACATGCGTATGGGTTCCGACCACCAGGCTGGCGCGTTTGTCGCAATAGTGGCCCATGGCCATCTTTTCCGAGGTCGCCTCGCAATGCATGTCGACGATGACAGCCTGCGCCAGCCCGCCGCGCGGGTGCGATTTCAGAATGGGTTCCACGGCCGAGAACGGATCATCGAAGGGCCGCTTCATGAAGACCTGCCCCAGCACCTGAACCACCAGAACCTTGCGGCCGCCCGGTGCCGTGAACAGGCGGTGCCCCCGCCCCGGCGCGCCCTTGGCAAAGTTCACCGGCCGCACGACGCGCGGTTCGCTTTCGATGAATTGCAGCATGTCCTTCTGGTCGAAGGCATGATCGCCCAGCGTGATACAATCGGCGCCGGACTCCAGCAGCAGCTTGGCGTGGTCGCCCGTCAGGCCCATGCCGTTCGAGGCGTTCTCGCCATTGACGACGACGAAATCCAGCCGCCATTCCTCGCGCAGGCGGGGAAGATGCGTCTTGATTGCGGTTCGGCCGGCGCGCCCCATGACGTCGCCCAAAAACAGAATTCTCATGTCGTCGTCCTAGGCTTTGCAAACGGCGAGAACAAGGCGGAACCGTGCAAATGCCGGGTGAAGGCGGGCGGTTCGGGACACGGCATCTGCGTTCTGGCCTGCGGAGCCAAAGCCGATGCCAGGGACTGTCTGAGCCAGCATTTCCAGAACTAGGCGCGGAAACTCAAGACCCGGGTTTCAGTGACCACCATGTCCAGGGGCTGATCGGTCGGCTCCAACGGAAGCTCTTGGGCTTCTTGCGCGTCAAAGGCGAACCCGATCGCCAGGGTCGGACGTCTGGCGCGCAGCCGCTCGAGCGTCCGGTCATAGAACCCGCCGCCATAGCCCAGCCGCCCGCCGCGGGCATCGAAGGCCACCAGGGGCACGATCAGAATCTCGGGATCGAAATAATCGTCGATCTCGGGCACCTTGGCGCCGAACGGACCGTCTCTCAGCGGCCCGTCCGGTGTCCAACGCGAAAATCGCAGCGGTTGACCGGCGCCCTGGATGACGGGGACGCCCACCGGCCCATGGGCTGCGGCCTCGGCCATGGCGGGCAGCGGGTCGATCTCGGTGCGGATCGGCATGTAGCCTGACAGGGGCACGCCGCGATACCCCGCCAGCACCTCGGACAGGCGGCCGGCCGCGCCGGGCGGACTGGTATCGAACGCGGCCTTGCGCCGGGCAAAGGCGGCCTTGCGCGCTGCGGCCTTGATCTCGGCCAACCCGGTCACAGCAGCACCTGGGCGGCAAGACCCAAAAACACGAAGAACCCGACCACGTCGGTCACCGTGGTGACGAACGGCCCCGAGGCCAGCGCCGGGTCTATTCCGAAACGGTCCAGCGCCAGAGGGATCAGGATGCCGCCCAGCGCCGCAGCCACCAGCGTCAGCACCATCGCCAGTCCGATGACCGCCGCCAGCATCGGGATTCCAAACCAAAAGCCCGCGACGACCGCCATCAGCACCCCGAAAAACAGGCCGTTCAACGCGCCCACGGAAATTTCCCGAAACAGAACACGAAGAGCGTTGTTCGCCGTCAGGTCGCGGGTGGCGATGGCCCGCACGGTCACCGTCATCGTCTGGGTCCCGGCATTGCCGCCCATCGACGCAACGATCGGCATCAGCACCGCCAGCGCGACCATCTGGTCGATCGTTTCCGCGAACAGGTTGATCACCAGCGACGCAAAGATCGCGGTCAGCAGGTTGACGAACAGCCAGGTCGCCCGGCCCCGCGCGGCTTCCAGGATCGTGTCGGACAGGCTCGAGTCCTCGTCCACGCCGGCCATGCGCAGCATGTCTTCTTCGTGTTCTTCGTCCAGAACCTCCATCGCGTCGTCGATGGTGATGACGCCGACCAGGCGCCCGTCATCGTCCACAACCGGCGCCGAGATCAGGTGGTACTGCTTGAAGGCATAGGCCACATCCTCTTCGTCCTGGGTCAGCGGGATGATGTGGAATTCTTCGTCGGCGATGTCGCGCAGCGGCGTCTCGCGCCGCGCCGCCATCAACCGGCCCAGCGTGACCTGCCCCACCGGCTTGAGCCGCGGATCGACCAGAACGACATGATAGAACTGATCCGGCAGATCCTCGTGCGCGCGCATGTAGTCGATGGTCTGCCCCACGGTCCAGTGTTCGGGCACCATGACCACTTCGCGCTGCATGAGGCGGCCGGCCGAATGTTCGGGGTAGGACAACGCCTTTTGCGCCGCGATCCGCTCCGAGTGTTCGAGCGCCTCCAGCACCGCCTCTTGCTGCGATTGCTCGAGGTCTTCCAGCAGATCGACCACATCGTCGCTTTCCAGCTCGCGGACGGCCTCGGCCAGAACGTCGGGCCGCAATTCGGCGATGACCTCTTCGCGCACGGATTCGTCCAGCTCGGACAGGATATCGCCGTCGAACTCGCGGTCATACAGATGCAGAAGCTGCGAGCGGTCATGGGGGCTGATCTGTTCCAGAAGGTCAGCGATGTCGGCCGCGTGCAGCGGCTCCATCAGCTCCACCAGACGATCGCGATCCCCGTCCTGGACCGCCTGCAGGATTGCCGCCACGGTGTTGCGATCCAGCGCATAGGCATCTTCGTCGCGGGGCTGGTCGATTACGATTTCGTCGTTGCCTGTGGTCATGCGCTGCCCCCGTCCGTTGGATTGGCCCCTATTAAAAGAAGCAGCTACAGGAAAGCAATGACAATGGCGCAATTTACCCACATCTTTCGCAGGCTTATGCTGCAACGCGGTTCCAATCACCCGGAGATCAAAGCCGATGGCGCAAAAGACGCTTTTGAAAGGGCGTGTTCTGAGTTTCGAGCAGTCGCCATTTCAGGCTGACCCCGACCAGGCGGCCCGGCTGCACGAGGCCGTTCTGATCGAAGACGGCCGGATCGCTGCGATGGGCACGGCCCAGGCGCTGGCGGCCGCGCATCCCGATGCCGAAATCAACGACCATGGCGCGCGCCTCGTTCTGGCCGGGTTCGTCGATCCGCATGTGCACTATCCCCAGACCGCGATCATCGCCAGCTGGGGCAAGCGGCTGATCGACTGGCTGAACACCTACACCTTCCCCGAAGAGATGAAATTCGGCGACCCGGAATACGCTGCCGAGATCGCCAATCGGTATCTTGATCTGACCACGGCACATGGCACCACGACCGTATGCAGTTTCTGCACCATCCATCCCGAGAGCGTCGATGCGTTCTTCACCGCCGCTCGGGCGCGCGGGCAGCGTGTGGCGGCCGGCAAGACCTGCATGGACCGCAACGCGCCCGACGGGCTGCGGGACACCGCCCAGACGGCCTATGACCAGTCGAAGGCACTGATCGGAAAATGGCACGGCGTCGGGCGGATTTCCTATGCCGTCACGCCGCGGTTCTCGCCCACGTCGACGCCCGAGCAGTTGGAGGCGATGGGCGCGCTTTGGGCCGAGCATCCCGACTGCCTGATGCAGACCCATCTGAGCGAGCAGACCGACGAGATCGAATGGGTGCGGTCGCTGTTTCCCGAGGCCCGCGACTATCTGGACACCTATGAGAAATTCGGCCTGCTGGGCCCGCGTGGGCTGTACGGCCACGCCATCCATCTGGAGCCGCGCGAACGCGACCGGCTGCGCGAGGTCGACGCCGCTCTGATTCACTGCCCGACCTCGAACACGTTCATCGGATCGGGCCTGTTCGACATGCACGGGCTGATGCGCGACGGCCACCGCATCGGGCTGGCCACGGACACCGGCGGCGGGTCCAGCTTCTCGATGCTTCGGACGATGGCAGCAGCCTACGAGGTCGGCCAGTTGCGCGGACATCCCCTGCATCCGGCTCAGTTGCTGTGGTTGTCCACCGCCGGCTCGGCCCGATCGCTGCGGATGGATGACCGCATCGGCAACATTGCACCGGGGATGGAGGCCGATCTGGTCGTGCTCGACCTGGCCTCGACCCCGGCCATCGCGCAGCGCGTGGCCCAGGCAGAGGACATCTGGGAAGCCATCTTCCCCACCATAATGATGGGCGATGATCGGGCAGTAGCCGAGGTTTGGATCGGCGGACACCGGGCGTTGGGCTGACAGCTGCGCCGCCTCTACGCCTGCAAAGCCCGCGCCAAGCGGTTCTGCCGTTCAATCACGCGCGGCATATCAACGGTTGCGATCTGACCATCCCGTACGATCTGGCGGCCTTCGACGAACAAGTGTTTCACCCGAACCGGCCCGGCAAGCAACAGCGCCGCGGGATCCCAGCTGCCAGCACTCTCGATGCCACTTGTATCCCAGACCGCAATGTCAGCCCGCTTGCCCGGCATCAATCGCCCGCAATCGGGTCGGTTCAGTACGTCCGCGCCTCCGCGCGTGGCGATTTCCAGCGCCTCGCGGGCCGACATGGCGTCTGCACCGTTGGCCACGCGCTGCAGCAGCATCGCCTGACGTGCCTCGGCCATCAGGTTGCCGCTGTCGTTGCTGGCCGACCCGTCGACGCCCAGCCCCACGCGGGCCTTGGCATCGCGCAGGGCACGCACCGGCGCGATGCCCGAGCCCAGCCGGCAATTGGAACAGGGGCAATGGGCAACCCCGGTGCCGGTCCGCGCGAACAGATCGACCTCGGCCCGATCCAACTTGACGCAATGGGCATGCCATACGTCCGGACCGGTCCAGCCCAGGTCTTGCGCGTACTGACCCGGCCGGCACCCGAACTGCGACTGGGAATACCGGATATCCTCGTCATTTTCGGCCAGGTGGGTATGCAGCATCACGCCCTTGTCACGCGCCAGCAACGCCGTGTCGCGCATCAGGTCGCGACTGACCGAAAAGGGCGAGCACGGTGCAAGCCCCACCCGGCACATCGACCCCTCGGACGGATCGTGAAAAGCATCGACCACGCGGATCATGTCATTCAGAATCGCGGACTCGGATTCGACCAGCGCATCGGGTGGCAGACCGCCCTTGCTTTCGCCGATGCTCATCGCGCCGCGCGTGGGGTGAAACCGCAGGCCCAGCTCGGACGCAGCGGCGATCGTATCCTCGAGCCGCACACCGTTGGGATAAAGGTACAGGTGGTCCGAACTGAGCGAGCAGCCGGACAGGGCCAGTTCGGCCAGGCCGATCTGCGCCGAGACGAACATGTGCTCGGGGCCGAACCGCGCCCAGATCGGATAGAGCGTCTTGAGCCAGCCAAACAGCAATGCGTCCTGCCCCGCCGGGACCGCGCGGGTCAGCGTCTGGTACAGGTGATGATGGGTGTTGACCAACCCGGGCGTGACGACACAACCGCTGACGTCATGCACTTCTCCCGCGGTCGCCAGCCCCCGCCCGATTCGAAGAATTTGCCCGTCCCGCATCAGCAGGTCCGCCCTGGCAAGCTCCTGCCGTGTTTCATCCATCGTCAGGATCGCATCGGCGTTTTTCAGAAGGATTTCGGACATGGCGCACTCCTGCATTCGCCCGCCTCATGCCAAGTGCGCGTGTGCCGGTGGAAAACGGGCCAAAGAACCGGCCCGCGGAAACTAGCCCAGACCCTGCCGTGCGGCAAGCCGGGTCAGAAATGGCGCAACAGGTCCAGCGCGGCTGCGTGGATGTCGGGGTTTGCTGCCGCCAGAACCCGACCACCCTGGTGGGCCGGGCGGCCCTGCCAATCGGTCACGATGCCCCCGGCGGCCTGTATTACCGCAATGGGCGCCTGAATGTCGTAGGCTTTCAATCCGGCCTCGATCACGAGGTCGATCTGACCTGCGGCCAACAGCGCATAGGCGTAGCAATCCATCCCATAGCGGGTAAGCTGCACCTGCTCGGAGACCGCACGGAAAGCTCTGCCTTCGATGTCCGAGCCAACTTCGGGGAAAGTCGTGAAAAGAACGGCGTCCTTCAACGCAGCCGTCTTTCGCGTCGCCAGCGCGGTTCGTCCCATTGGCCCCGCCGAGAAGGCACTGTCACCGTGGCCGACGAAACGCTCGCCGATATAGGGCTGGTCGATCACGCCCAGAAACGGACCGCTGTCATCTCCGAGGGCGATCAGTACGCCCCAGGTCGGAGTCCCGCTGACAAATCCGCGTGTTCCGTCGATCGGATCAAGAACCCAGGTTCGCCCGGTTTGCCCGGCGATTGCCCCGTACTCCTCGCCAAGGATCCCGTCGTCGGGGCGCCACTGTGCCAGGATGTCCCGCATGACACGCTCCGCGGCCCGGTCGGCCTCGGTCACAGGGTCGAACCCGCCCTGCAACTTGTTTTCTGTTTCCAGAGTGGGTTGTCTGAAAAACGGCAATGTGGCCTGACGCGCGGCGTCGGCCATTTTTTCTGCGACTTCCAGATCCGTCAAAACAACATTCTGCATGCGCCACTGGTGCGGGTGGCGCCGTTTGAAGTCAAGCCCGATTGATCAGGCGACGTCGCTGAGCACACGGGCCAGTTCGAACAGGCGGCGGCGCTGGTTTTCGGGGATGGCGTAGTACGAACGCACCAGATCCAGCGCTTCCTTGTCACCCATCAGGTCCGCAGGAACAGATTGTTTGTCGCTGTCGGCCTTCTGGGTTTCCTCAAGCCCTTCGAAAAAGAAGCTGACCGGCACATCAAGCGCTTCGGCAATATCCCACAGGCGCGACGCACTGATCCGGTTGGCGCCGGTTTCATATTTCTGGATTTGCTGAAACTTGATTCCAACCTGCTGAGCCAACTGCTGCTGGGTCATGCCAATAAGCCAGCGGCGATGTCGCACACGCTTGCCCACATGGACATCCACGTGATGGGTCATTGGTCTTCTCCTCTGTTACACACACAACCGCCCGGGAAAACAAAAAAACTGAACCATGACCGCCACGTTAGAGAGTCGTATTTTAACAACTCGTCAAAACGGACCGCACCCCCCGAAACAGCATCGTTTAATACTATCACCGCATTTCGGATTCTTTTCAAGATGGTTGAATCAAACCAACACGACAGGGCGTTGTGGTTGTGCGTCGGAGATCTGCACGCCCGGCGGGTACTGCAGCGGTTTTTCAAAGCCCTGCCGGAACGTTAGGCCGGCTTCAGATTGACAATCCCGCGCATCCTCGGGTGAATGTCCGAACACGGAGGAAATGCGATGCTGGCCTATCAGATCCCCGCGCCCGGCGCGGCAGCCGTACTGCACGAGGTCGAGATCCCGACCCCCGGCCCGGGTCAGGTTCGAGTGGACATACGCGCCTGCGGGCTGAACTTCGCGGATTTGCTGATGCAGAAGGGGAGCTATCAGGATACGCCACCCCCCCCCCTTTTACGCTGGGTCTTGAGATTGCCGGGATCGTCGAGACGGTGGGTCCGGGCGTGTCTCATCCAAAGCCCGGCGACCGGGTGGCGGTCTATTCCGGGCAGGGTGGTTTGGCCGAGTACGGCGTTTTTGACGCCGACAGGGCTGTTTTGCTCCATCCTTCGTGCAGTTACGAGGACGCGGCCGCGATCCAGATCACCTATGGCACTGCCCACATCGCGCTGGACCATCGCGCGCGACTGCAGCCGGGGGAGACACTGCTGGTGACTGGCGCGGCTGGGGGCGTCGGACTGACGGCGGTGGAGATCGGCAAGTTGATGGGAGCGACGGTTGTAGCCCAGGCGCGGGGTGCCGAAAAACTGGCTGTGGCCGAGGCCGCAGGAGCCGACCACCTGATCGATGCCGGCGAAGATCTGCGTGCAAGGTTGCTTGAACTGGGCGGGGCCGACGTCGTCTATGACGCGATCGGCGGCGACGTTTTCATGGCTGCGTTCCGCGCCACCAATCCTGAAGGGCGTCTGTTGCCCATAGGTTTTGCCGGCGGCGAGGTGCCACAGATTCCGGCCAATCATCTGTTGGTCAAAAACCTGACGGTGATCGGTTTTTACATCGGCGGATATCTGACTTTTCGACCAGAAATCGTGCGCAACAGCTTCGAAACCTTGTTCGAATGGCACGCCCAAGGCCGAATCCGCCCTCATATCAGCCACCGCCTGCCCTTGGCGGACGTGGCGCAGGGCATGGACCTGTTGAGAACACGCCGATCCACCGGAAAGGTGGTCATCACGATCTGAACGATCAGCCAGCCACCGCTTTGAGCGGCGCGCCGCGCAAGATACGGAAGTTCTGCCGAACCAGCTCTGCCAGCGCTTCCACCAATGGGCCCCGGCCGGCGTCGCCCCCATACAGATTGATCATGTGCGCAGGCAGGTCGGGCAGAACTCCGCTTGAGTCGATCTTCTCCAAATGCGCGGCCTCGGTGCCTTCGAGCATGGCGTGCACAGCCAGGTCGGCACTGACCGTCGCCTCGATAGTGCGGTCGTTTTCGGTTTCCACCGACAGCTCCCAAGGAATGCCGGCTGCGTCCAACGCCGCGATGACCTGCGGCCGGAAAAGGCACCTCCGCCCCAGCGCCAGCGGCAACGGCCGTCGCCGCCACGCCGACCCGCCCGCAGCCCCGATCCAGCGCAACGGCAGTTCGGCGATGGTCTCCCCTCCCTCGCCGTTCGACGCTTCGGTGGTGAGGATCACGTCGCATTCGCCGCGTTGAAACATTTCCTTCAACTGAATCGAATAGGAGGAAACAAGCTGCACTCGCACCCTGGGAAAATCTGCGTTGAAACGCTGCAGAACACGGGGAATCGCCGGATATACGATGTCATGCGGCACGCCCAGAACGACTTCACCTTCAAATGCCTGGTCCGTCAGCTTGGACATAACCTCGTCATTCAAAGCCACCATGCGCCTGGCATAGGCCAGCAACTGCTCTCCCGAGGCCGTCAACGCGATCGTGCGCCCCGACCGATCAAGCAGTTCCAGTCCCAAAAGCTCCTCAAGCCGCTTGAGCTGCATCGAAACGGCGGATTGCGTCAGGTGCAGAAAACCTGCAGCGCGCGTCACACCGCCATGATCTGCCACCGCAACGAAAGACCGAAGAGTGGTGATGTCCAAGTTTCGAACCATCATGATTCCTTATGTTTAACTTCAAAAACATTCATTTTTCAAATATGACAGTCCTCGCCATACAGATCAATGACGTTGATGCAAAATCACCCAACCATCAACCATTGATGAAAGGACATCAGTCATGACCCAAATTGCTGTACCCCACCCCCGCCCCATGTCAGCGCCCCGCCAGGCAAACTGGCTGCAGCACGTTTTCTCGGTGGCTCGGCAGCGGCGGGCTCTGGGCAGACTGGATGAGCGTGCCCTCAGAGACATCGGGGTCACTCGGTCGCAAGCCGAAGCCGAGGCTGCCCGTCCCATTTGGGACGTGTCCGAATATTGGCAGAAGACAACGTGCTGAGCACAAAAACAGCGGAATCGGCGGCCCGTTTTGGGTTGCCGCGGACTTAACCGCGCATTTTGAACGGTTTTGCAGGCAAAACCCTTGAAACATGCACCACACTCTCCGATATTTGCGGGGAAACCGGCGCGCAGCTGCGGGCCGGGACAAAGAACTCAAGGGAGACCGTTAATGGCACAATTCGACACCGTCCGTACGGCGGCCGGCGTACGCTCAGCAGAGATTGACGAGGGCCTGCGCGCCCACATGAACAAGGTCTACGGCACCATGTCCGTAGGCATGCTGATCACGTTTGCAGTGGCTTGGGCCGTAGGTACCAGCCCGCAACTGCTGTCGGTGTTCCGCGATCCGGTGACGCTCAGCCCCAACATCCTGGGCTGGATCGTCATGTTCGCCCCGCTGGCTATGGTCTTCGGCTTTGGGGCCGCCATCAACCGTCTCAGCGCCGCGGGTGCACAGCTGTTCTTCTATGCTTTCGCCGCCGTGATGGGCCTGAGCATGAGCTGGATTTTCGTGGCCTTCACCGGCATCTCGATCGCCCAGGTGTTCCTGGTCACGTCGATCGCCTTCGCCGGCCTGTCGCTGTATGGCTATGTCACCAAGAAAGACCTTTCGGGAATGGGAACGTTCCTGATGATGGGCGTGATCGGCCTGATCGTGGCCATGGTGATCAACATTTTCCTGCAGTCGCCCGCCATCATGTTCGCCGTGTCGATCATCGGCGTTCTGATCTTTGCGGGACTGACCGCCTATGACACGCAGAACATCAAGACGACCTACATTCAGCACGCCGCGCACGGCGACCAGGAGTGGCTGGGCAAATCCGCGATCATGGGTGCGCTGAACCTGTATCTGGACTTCATCAACATGTTCATGTTCCTGCTGCAACTGCTTGGAAATCGCGAGTAACCAGCGGCAGAACCCTGTCACGAAACGGGCCCATTCAGGGCCCGTTTTTTTGTGCCCAGCCCACCCCAAAGAAAAGGACCCTGCCCACCGGCAGAGTCCCAGAACACCAATTCGATTTCGTTCGGATCAGCTACAGTTCAACGGAACCGCAAAACCCGAACTGCGCGAGGAGTTGCCCTTGCGGTAGACATCGCCGGCGGCCAGACAGCCGGTGAAACGTTCGGTCTCGCGCCCAAATGCCGCCCCCACCGAATTGTCCACCTTGGTGCTGTTGTTCGCGGTACGGACAACACCAAACAGAGTACCGTTCACGTTGACCGTGCTCAGGAAAAGGTCGGTGCTGCTGCCGACGAGCTGCACTGCGGTATCGGCCGTGCGTCCGCCGTTGTCGATGGCCACGCCGGCGATCTTGTCGAACTCTGCCTGGTCTGTCTGAACCTGGACCACCGGAAGCTGGGCAAGCTCGGCCGGGACGTTGGTGGCCGGCGGCGTAAAGGCCACGGCGCCCTTGACCTCGGACACGGTGCGCGGTTCGCCGTCAATGCCAGTGAACCCGACACCCTGCCGGTTCCAAGGATCCTCACATGCCGAAAGGGTCAGAACGGCGATGGCAGGCAACAAAATTTTTTTCATGGCGCTCAACATTTTGTGGAGGTTTGCCAAAGCGTAAGGCCATGGTGCCTGCAAAAGCAACCCGCAGGCGAACAGAATACCCGGTATGCTGATGCACCACTGCAACGCGCGAAATGGGCGACCCGGTAACCCGCCGGTCTGAAAACAAGAAAGGGTCCTGACCGCGCCAGGACCCTTTTTCATCTTGCGTCTGAAAAGGCAGATTACTTGATCTTGCCTTCCTTGTACTCGACATGCTTGCGAGCGACCGGGTCGTATTTGCGAACGGTCATTTTCTCGGTCATGGTGCGCGCGTTCTTCTTGGTCACGTAGAAGTGGCCCGTGCCCGCGGTCGAGTTCAGACGGATCTTGATTGTCGTCGGCTTCGCCATGGTTATCTCCTGCGTCCGAAAAGGCAGGGGCCTTTCGGTTGAATTCCTATGAGCGTGCGCTTTTACCCGCTCGCGCGCCCGAGTCAACCGGATTCGAAGCGTGATACGGCAATAAACCGGCCGAGGCCTGGAATTTCTTGCAACGACGGAAAACGAGGCGAGTTTCCGGTTCGGCAGCCCTTGGGGCCCAAACGGACAATATCGGCAGGTAGCAAATGCGCGGAGGGCCTGTAAGCCGGATCCTGTTCCGGGGTTGCCCCCTTCGATGACCATTCCTCTAGGCCGAGCATTGCTGCGCGGCTCGAGCTGCCAACCCGGTCCCTCTCGGCCAAGGCGAGCCTAGCGGCGGTATCGGCTGACGCCGACCGGCCCGCGTGGGGACCCTATTCGGCATTGCTCCCGGTGGGGCTTGCCGTGCCGCCGCTGTTGCCAGCGGCGCGGTGGGCTCTTACTCCACCGTTTCACCCTTGCCATGATGTGCCGGAGGTGAACCTTCGGCGTCTCATGGCGGTTTGTTTTCTGTGGCGCTTTCCGTCGGGTTTCCCCGCCCGGGCGTTACCCGGCACCGTTGCCTTGTGGAGTCCGGACTTTCCTCTCGGGCCTGAGCCCCAGCGGCCATCCGGCCCTCCGCGCGTTGAATTGGGTATGCCCCTGACCCGGGCACGTCAAGAGAGGAATGGACGCGACAAGGGGCCCGCCCCTTCTTGGCCTTCGGCCAATTCAACCCCGGGATATTTTGGGCCAGATGAAGGTTGGTCAGGCGGGATGGCGCGGCTGCGGCAATGCAGCCACGTCTTCTGGGGCCAGCCCCCCCCTGCCCCAGGGCCGAAAGCGCAACCGCACAGCAGCGAGCAGCGTTTCATCATCGACAGCAGCAGTATAGCCGGCAGCTTGTGCCAAGGCGCGGAAGTACTGGGCCTCGGGCCACGACAAATGGGCGGCGTGAGCGCGCGGCGCGGCCAACCCCTGACGTTCGAGTCGCAGCCAGTCAAAACGTGGCCCGGGATCGTGTTTGCGCCCCGGCGCCATGTCAGAATGACCGATCACGCCGGCCGCCGGTATGGACCAACGGGTCATGATCTGCGGCAGAAGCCGCTCGAGTACCCTTATCTGCGCCTGCGCGAAGGGGTGATCGCCTCGGTTGTCGAGTTCGATCCCGATTGAGCGGGAGTTGATATCACTCTGTCCCTGCCACTCGCCGACCCCGGCGTGCCAGGCGCGATCCTCTTCACGGACCATCTGCCAGAGTGTTCCGTCACAGCCGATCAGGTAATGGGCCGAAACCTCGGATTCCGGGTCGCACAAACGCTCGAGCGCGGCCCGGGCGCTGTTCATCGCGGTGTAGTGAAGCACCACCAGAGACGGCTTCAACCCATCCCGGCGGGGGCCGAAATTGGGGGATGGGTGCCAGATCGGCGAGAGTTCAGTTGCCGACGGCACTGCGGAACGGGCTGGGGTCCCAGCCGCAGGCAAATCCGTCGCCATCCGGGTCCAGGCCCTTGCGGTCGCGCTGGGGGCCTCCAGTGGCCAGGAAATCGATCTGGGCCTGATCTGCCGATGGGTATTTGGCGCAGTTCCGCTGTGCCTTGGCCTGAAGGTTGAACCCGGCCCGGCTGTAGATCCGTGCCCCGACCGGATTGGTCGTGGACAATGCGTATTGAACGATATTGGGCTGGCCGTCCTGGTCGCGCTGGGGGACCGCCGTCGGGGTGACCACCTCATAGGTCTGGCGGTTTCTCTCGATGAGGGCGGCGTCATCCTGGATGCTGCGGGTGCTGGAGACCGCGGCAAAATCCTGCTCTTTCGAAATGCCGTTCGACGCCAGCGTTGCCGGGCCCGGTGCCTGGGTAGAGGTACTGGCGAGCGCTGCGGCCGTCTGAGTCGCGATATCCGCGGCGCTGCCATCGGTAGAATAGGTGGCGGCGGAGGGCTCGACCGACCATGGCTCCTGCGAGATGGTTGGGGGCGGCAGCAGCGGATTGCCTGCTGCGCCCTGCCCCGCCAGTTGAGCATCGCGCTGGGCCTGGTATTGCGGCGTGTTGAACCCCGTGCCCTGAACCGGCGCCACCGTATCGCAGGCAGCGACGACGGCGAACACGGGAATCACTAGCATCTTGCGCATCGGCCTGCTCCGTTCTTGCAGCGGTCGGGTCGACCGACCGTTACCACCATTTGCCCGGTTTGGCCACGAAACCCGCAGCGGATTCGAGCGCGTAGGCGGTGTTGAGCAGGTCGCCTTCCTCCCAAGGGCGGCCGATCAGTTGCAGCCCCAGCGGCAGCCCCTGCTTGTCCAGCCCCGCCGGTACGGAAATGCCTGGCAGACCGGCAAGGTTCACCGTCACGGTGAAGACGTCATTGAGATACATCTGCACCGGATCGGCCTCGGTCATTTCGCCCAGACCGAAGGCGGCCGAAGGCGTGGCCGGGGTCAGGATCGCATCGACGCCGGCGGCGAACACATCCTCGAAGTCTTTCTTGATCAGGGTCCGCACCTTGCGGGCGCGGTTGTAGTAGGCGTCGTAGAAACCGGCCGACAGAACATAGGTGCCGACCATGACCCGGCGCTGCACCTCGTGGCCAAAGCCCTCGGCGCGGGTCTTTTCGTACATCTCGGTGATGCCGTCGCCCTGCGCCAGTTGCGCGCGGCGGCCATAGCGCACGCCGTCATAGCGCGCCAGGTTCGACGATGCCTCGGCCGGCGCGATCACGTAATAGGCCGGAAGCGCATATTGGGTGTGCGGCAACGAGATATCGACGATCTCGGCGCCTGCGTCGCGCAGCATATCGGCGCCATCCGCCCAGAGCTTTTCGATCTCGGCGGGCATGCCCTCCATCCGGTATTCCTTGGGGATACCGATCTTCTTGCCCTTGATGTCGCCGGTCAGCATCGCCTCGAAATTCGGCACCGGCAGATCGGCGCTGGTCGAATCCTTGGGGTCGTGACCGCACATCGCCTCGAGCATGATGGCGGCGTCACGAACGTTCTTGGTCATCGGGCCGGCCTGATCCAGCGAGGACGCAAAGGCCACGATGCCCCAGCGCGAGCAGCGGCCATAGGTCGGCTTGATGCCGGTGATGCCGGTGAAGGCGGCGGGCTGGCGGATCGAGCCGCCGGTATCGGTGCCGGTCGCCGCAAGGCACAGATCGGCGGCAACGGCAGCCGCCGAGCCACCCGACGAACCGCCGGGGGTCAGCGGAGTGTCGTCATTGCCACGCCGCCACGGGCTGACCGCGTTGCCATAGACAGAGGTTTCGTTGGACGAGCCCATGGCGAATTCGTCCATGTTCAGCTTGCCCAGCATCACCGCACCGGCATCGGCCAGTTGCTGCGAGACGGTGGATTCGTATTCGGGCTTGAAGCCTTCCAGGATACGGCTGGCCGCCTGGCTGGGCACGCCCTTGGTGCAGAACAGGTCCTTGATGCCGATCGGCAGGCCGCACATTGCGGGCGCATCGCCGCCCTTGATGCGGTCATCGGCTGCCTTGGCGCGATCCAGCGCGATTTCGGGCGTCTTGTGCACGAAGGCATTGAGCGCGTCGGCCGCGTCGATGGCCTTGAGGCAGGCCTCGGTCAGTTCGACCGAGGTGGTTTCACCCTTGCGCAGCGCGTCGCGGGCCTCGGCCAGGCCCAGTTTGTTCAGATCGGACATGTCTTACTCCACCACCTTGGGAACCGCGAAAAAGCCCTCGCGCGCGTCGGGGGCATTGGACAGGATCTTGTCCTGCATGTTCCCGTCGGTCACCACGTCCTCGCGACGCTTGAGCCGCATCGGCGTCACCGACACCATCGGCTCGACCCCTTCGACGTCAACTTCGTTCAGCTGTTCGATGAACCCCAGGATCGTGTTGAACTCCGAGGCCAGCGCCGGCAGCGCGTCATCCTCGACCTTGATCCGGGCCAGTTTGGCCACCTTGGCGGCGGTGCTTTGGTCAATCGACATGGGATACCCTCGTGTGCGTTACAGGGGCATTTACCCGTCTGATGCAGCAGTCGCAAGACCGCCTGCGTCCGGGAATGGCCGGGCGGCACCCGGGCCAGACCAATCCGGAATACCCGCCATGCAAAAAGTGAACCGGTTCGTTCACTTTTTCACTTGAAGTTCACGCGCCTCACCCCCTTATATTGTAAACGAAACGGTTCAGTTCGGAGAAAGCCGATGAAATCGACCTTGATTGCACTGTCTGTAGTTCTTGCCACCGCAGCGGCTCCGGCCCTTGCCCTGGGGGTCCCGATGGGCGACCTGACCCCAACGCTGACCTTTCCCGATCAACATCCTTCGGACCAGGTGAGCCAGGAGAAAACCTCGCCCCGAAACTGACCTCCTTCTTGCCTCCCTGTTGGATCGGGCCGGTTTCCCCCCTTTTTCCGGCCCGGTCCCCTACCTGCCCTCGTGGCGCCGCCGGCCCTGAACGGGTCGGCGCTTTTTTGTTGTGGCGCGATGCCTTATCGTACATGCACCATGCAGTATCGGACCGGCGTAACCACGTTCCCCGAGCCCGGTTTATGAATTCAGGAGGTGCCATGACAGAGCGCAAGCAGAAGGTTCTGAACGCAATCGACGCAGCCAATTCGGCCGACCCCACCCAGGAAGACGGGCGCCCCGCCTCGCTGCTGTATGGCGAACGGATGAGCGCCGAGTTGGATCGACTTTTCCCCGACGCCTCGGAACCGTTGCAGATCGCCGCCCGCGGCCAGCATGTCGAGCGCTGGAAGCTGGCCCGCTCGGCCTACCCTGAAGGGCGCGCGGGCTATCTGGCGTGGCGCAAGGCCCAGGCCGAGCATCACGCGCAGGTCGTGGCCGAGCTGATGTCCGAGGCCGGTTACGATCAGGCCGAGATCGACGCCGCCCGTCGCATGTTGCGCAAACAGGGGATCAAACGCGACGACGACGTTCAGGCGCTGGAGGACGTGATCTGCTTTGTCTTTTTGAAATGGTATTTTGCGCCCTTCGCCACGAAACACTCGGACGAAAAGATTCAACGCATCGTCGAAAAAACCGCCCGCAAGATGTCGGCCGAGGCGCGCCGACGCGTGCTGGACGAGTTCGACCTGCCCGAAGACCTGGCCCGCGCTTTCAAGGATTGACGCGTCATGACCGATGACATGCGGTTGTTGATCGACCTGCACCTGCCCAACGACCGGCAAGGCCCCGGCAGCGACGCGGCAACGCAAATGGCGCTGAAGTTGGCGGGCGTGCAGGCCGATCCCGGATTGAAGATCGCCGACATTGGCTGCGGCACCGGAGCCGCGGCCTTTTGCCTTGCGCGCCATCTGGGTGCATCGGTGACGGCGGTGGATTTCCTGCCGGAGTTTCTGACCGAGCTGAACAGACGTGCACAGGACTTGGGTCTGGCGGCCCGGGTTCAGACGCTTGAGGCTTCGATGGAGGACCTGCCCTTCGACGATGCCAGCCTTGACGTGATCTGGTCGGAAGGCGCGATCTACAACATGGGCTTCGAAAGCGGCCTGACCGCCTGGCGTCGGTTCCTGAAACCCGGCGGGGTCCTGGCTGTGTCCGAGCTGACCTGGCTGACCGATCAACGCCCCGAACCGCTGACACGGCACTGGGATGAGGCCTATCCCGAAGTTGCGACCGCCGGCCGGAAGATCCGCCAGATCGAGACCGCCGGTTATGAACCCGTCGGCTATTTCCCGCTTGGCACCGACTGCTGGATGGAGAACTACTATCTCCCGCTTCAGCGCAGCTTCCCTGCCTTCCTCGACCGGCATGGCCATTCCGAGCAGGCCAAGGCGCTTGTCGATGCCGAACAGGCCGAGATCGCTTTGTATGAAACCTATTCCGACTTTGTCAGCTATGGGTTCTACGTGGCGCGGCGACTGCCCGACTGACCGAACCCGTCATCGCCCGGCGGTAGACCTCGATCATCCAGCCCAACATGGTGGCGTTCAGGAGGTGCCACATGAAATGCGTTCCCATCGGGATGCGGGCGCAAAGCGGCGCATCGAGCGCGCGAAAGGCGATCGACGCGATCAGGATCACAGCCCCGACCGCCAGACCCAGGGCCACTTGCGGCCTGCGCACGCGCAAAAGATACGCATAGATCAGGATCAGCAACGGTACCGGAGCATATGCGGCCGACCCGCCCAGCCCGGGAACCAGTTGAAACACCGGAATGGTCAGCGCCGCATAAGGGATGAACAAGGCCGTCAGCACCGCCGCCTTCGGCGTGGATAGCTGCCAGATGTCCCGGTTCACCGCGAAGATATAGATCAGGATGAACAGCAAGATCGGCGTCGTATCCGCCAGCGCGGCCCAGACCTGCGCATGGGTATGAAACAGGTAGCTGCCAATGCCGATCACCGCCAGAATGGCGACCAGCAGGTTGGCCAAGGGCAGACCCTGCCCCCGCACCCGCCGCCACATCACCCATGCCGCCAGCAGAAAGGCCGCGTTGGTCACGGCGTTTACGGGTTCGGCCCAATATGCCGGCGACAGGCGCTCGCAATAGCCGTCGATTTCTCGCATCCAGTCCATGGATTTTTACATAGCCGATGCTAGGCTGACCCTGAACCGGTTTCAGGAGGGTCTTTCATGAAAATCATCTGGTTGGGGCATGGCAGCTTCCGAATTCACGCAGCGGGGCAGGTCCTGCTGATCGACCCCTGGCTCAGCGGCAACCCGATGCTGCCCGAGGATCAGCACGAGGCCGCCGTCCAAGGCGCCACGCATATCCTGCTGACCCACGCGCATTTCGACCACGTTGCAGACGTTCTGCCGCTGGCCAAACGCCTGAACATTCCCGTGGTCGGCCAATACGACGTCATGGCCCATTGGGCCGAGGCCGAAGGGATCGAGACCATCGGCTTCAACAAGGGCGGCCGGGTCGATCTGAACGGGGTCAAGGTCGACATGGTGCCGGCCTCGCACAGCTCGACCTTCGCCACGCCCGACGGCCCGCGCGCCGGCGGGTCCGAGGTGGGGTTCATCCTGTCGGCCGATGGTCACACGGTCTATGTCTCGGGCGACACCACGATCATGGCCGACATGGAGTGGATCGGCGACTACTACAAACCCGATATCGGCATCCTGTCGGCGGGCGGCTATTTCACGATGGACATGAAAGCCGCCGCCTACGCCGCCCGGCGGTATTTCGACTTCAAGACGGTGATCCCCTGCCACTATCGGACTTTTCCGATCCTGGAACAATCCGCCAAGGACCTGGCGGATGGGCTGCCGGGCGTGACCGTCATCGAACCCGAGGTCCTGCAGGAGATCGAGCTTTGACACCCGCGCTGGCCTTCTCGGCGGAAGAATACGCGGCGCGGCTGGCCAAGACCCGGTCCGCGATGGCCCAGCGTGGTGTCGAGACCCTGCTGGTTGCGGACCCGTCGAACATGGCCTGGCTGACGGGCTATGACGGCTGGAGCTTCTACGTCCCGCAGATGGTGATCGTCCCGCGCGACGGCGCGCCCTTGTGGTGGGGCCGGACGCAGGACAAGCCCGGCGCGGCGCAGACCGCCTGGCTGGACCCCGCCGACCTGTTCGACTGGCCCGAGGAACATGTGCAGCACCCCGACCATCACCCGGTCGAGTCGCTGGCATCGCTGCTGCGCGCGCGCGGCTGGACGACCCATCTGGGTGTCGAGATGGACAATTATTACTACTCGGCCGCCAGCCACCGGATTCTTGAGACCGCGTTCGGCCGCGATGCGCTGGTTGACGCGACCGGGTTGGTGAACTGGCAGCGTGCGGTCAAAAGCGAGGCCGAGATCGCCTTGATGCGCAAGGCCGGGCAGTTGACCGCGCATATGCACGCGGTGCTGCGCGACGGGTTCCGCGCCGGGGTTCCCAAGAACGTTCTTGTGGCCGAAGTTCAAGCGGCGGGAATCGCCGGGCTTCCGGGGCTTGCGGGCGACTATCCCGCGATTGCACCCATCGCGCCCTCGGGGGCCGAGGCCTCGGCCTCGCACATCACCTGGAACGACCGCCCGCTGACACCGGGCGAGGCGACCTATTTCGAGATCTCGGGCTGCCACCGCCGTTATCACTGCCCGGCCAGCCGCAGCCTGTTTCTGGGTGACCCGCCTGCCGATATCCGGTGCGCGGAAACCGCGATCCTCACCGCGATCGAGGACACGCTGGCCGCCGCCCGCCCCGGCGCCACCTGCGAAGAGATCGCCGCCTGCGTCTATGACAGCTTTGCCCGGGCCGGCTATGTCAAAGGCAATCGCACGGGCTATCCGGTGGGCCTGAGCTATCCGCCCGATTGGGGCGAGCGCACCATGAGCCTGCGCCCCGGCGACAGCACCGTTCTGCAGGACAACATGACCTTTCACCTGATGCCGGGTCTGTGGACCCCCGACTGGGGGCTGGCCATCACCGAAACCTTCGTGGTCACGCCGACGGGCGGGCAACCCTTGGCCGACATTCCCCGCGAGCTGGTCGTGAAACCGGCCTGAGCGCACCTCAGCCCTTGGACCCGCCGCCACCGCGCTGCGCGGCAAAGAAATCGCGCAGCAACCAGGCACAGTCCTCGGCCGCGATACCGTCATAGACCTCCGGCCTGTGATGGGCCTGAGGGTGCGAGAACACCCGCGCCCCATGCGCCACGCCGCCCGATTTCGGATCGGCGGCCCCATAGTAGATCCGCCGGATCCGCGCCGCTGCCAGCGCCGCGGCACACATGGCGCAGGGCTCCAGCGTGACATACAGGTCATGCCCCGTCAGCCGCTCGGACCCGACGGCGCGACAGGCGGCGCGCAGGGCCAGGATCTCGGCATGTGCGGTCGGGTCGTGCAACTCGCGCGTACGGTTGCCGTCCGCCGCGATGATCCGACCATCGGGCGACACGATCACCGCGCCCACCGGAACCTCGCCCCGATCACCCGCCGCGCGCGCCTGTTCCAGCGCCTTGTCCATATGCGTTCTGAAGACCATGCCCCTGACTGCCCCAGAAACCCACCTTTCGCAAGCCGCGCCGATGCGCTATGCGCAGGGCATGAGCAACACCCCTCCTCCTGGCGACCGGATCGCCAAAGTGCTGGCCCGCGCTGGCATCGCCTCGCGCCGCGAGGCCGAACGCATGATCGAAGCGGGCCGCGTGACCGTGAACGGCAAGACCATCGACAGCCCGGCGCTGAACGTCACGCCCAGCGACAGGATCACCGTCGACGGCAAGCCCGTGGCCGAGCCCGAACCCGCGCGCCTCTGGCTGTATCACAAGCCAACCGGCCTTGTGACCACGAACCGCGACGAAAAGGGCCGCCCCACGATCTTCGACAATCTGCCCGAGGACATGCCCCGCGTCATGAGCGTCGGCCGGCTGGACCTGAATTCCGAGGGCCTGCTGCTGCTGACCAATGACGGGACCATCAAGCGCAAGCTTGAATTGCCCTCGACCGGCTGGCTGCGCAAATACCGGGTGCGGATCAACGGCCGCCCCAAGGACGAGGATTTCGCCCCCCTGCGTCAGGGTCTTGTGATCGAGGGCGAAAGGTTTCAGCCCATGACCGTGACGCTGGACCGCCAGCAGGGCGCGAATGCTTGGCTGACGATCGGACTGCGCGAAGGCAAGAACCGGGAAATCCGCCGCGCGATCGAAGACATCGGCTTTACCGTGAACCGGCTGTTGCGCGTGTCCTACGGGCCATTCCAGCTGGGCAATCTCAAACCTGGCGAGGTCGAGGAAATCCGCCGCCGCGTTCTGCGCGACCAGTTGGGTCTGGGCCCCGAGGACAAGCCCACCCCCGCAAAACGCCCGGCACGGCCCCAGCGCAGCCGCAAGCCTGCAGGCAGAAAATCTCGCGGTTGACGCGGGCCGGGGAACCTTCCCCCTAGCGTCAAGCCCCTTGATCCCTTAGGTTTTCAAGGGACCGTCGAAGTTGGAGGACACCATGTCCGGGACCGGAGTGCAAAAAATGGCCTACGCGGCCCTGTTGGTGCTGTTGTTCGGCGTCTGCACCGGATGGCTTGGGGGGCTCTGACGCCATGGCCAAGCGATACGGCGGAAAGTTCAGCCCCGAGGGCCAGCCCGACACCGATTCCCCCGCCCCCCGCGGGCAATACGATGGTGCCCGGGTGAACCCGGTCGGCGCCCGCGCCAACGTGATGTTCGTTCCGGCGATCCCGCTGGTCTTTCTGTCGCTCAACGACGGCGCGATCGGGATGACACTTGGATTTGTCGCCGCCGGCCTTCTGACCGCCGCGGCCTTTCTGCTGCGCGAAGGGCTGAAGGCCGAGGATGCCTACAACGCGCGCCGCACCGCGCGCCGCCCAGCCTTTCCCCGCAAGATCTTCTCATCCGTTTTGACCGGGCTGGGGGTGGGTCTGGCCGCCTATCGCAATGACTATCTGGATGCCGAGGCGGCCGGCCAGGTCAGCCTGCTGGCGCCTGTCCTGTTCGGCGGCGTGGCCACGGCGCTGCATTCCGTCGCCTTCGGCCTCGACCCGATGAAAAACAAGGGCATGGAGGGCGTCGACACCTATCAGCAGGACCGGGTCGCCCGCGTGGTCGAAGATGCCGAAGCGCATCTGAACCAGATGTCGGATGCCATCAAACGGGCCGGCGACCGCAGGATCGAGGCCCGCGTCGAACGGTTCCAGACCACCGCCCGCGACCTGTTCCGCACGGTCGAGGAGGACCCGCGCGATCTGGCCGGTGCCCGCAAATACCTGACCGTCTATCTGCAGGGCGCCCGCGATGCGACGATCAAGTTTGCCGATGTCTATGCGCGCACCCGCGACCCGCAGGCTCTGTCCGATTACTCGGCGCTGCTGGACGATCTGGAACAGAATTTCTCGGCGCGCACGCGCAAGATGCTATTGGATGACCGCAGCGATCTGACGGTCGAAATCGACGTGTTGCGCGAACGACTGCAGCGCGAAGGCGTCCGGCTGGATTGACCGGCCAAATCATGAACAGGGAAGGTTCTCATGTCTGAGGAAATCAAGAAAAAGGCGGCCGAGGCCGAAACGCTGGTTCAGGAAGTTGCGGCCGTCGCGCTGCCCGAGCCGAGTTCCGAGATCGTGCCCTTGGAAGAAGCCGACGAACCGGTCGGCGCCGAGATCCGCAAGCGCATGGCTGAGATCGACATGGGCGACACCAACTCGATCGTGTCCTTCGGATCGGCGGCGCAGGCCGAGCTGCAGGAAATCAGCCAAGCCATGCTGGCTGACGTGCGCAACAAGGATGTCGGCCCCGCCGGTGACAGCCTGCGCGACATCGTCACCACGATCCGCGGCTTTTCGGTTTCCGAACTGGACGTGCGCCGCGAACGCAGCTGGTGGGAGAAACTGCTGGGCCGCGCCGCGCCTTTCGCCAAGTTCACCGCGCGCTACGAAGAGGTGCAGGATCAGATCGACCGGATCACCGACAACCTTCTGTCGCATGAACACACGCTGCTGAAGGACATCAAGTCGCTGGACCTGCTGTATGAAAAGACGCTGGATTTCTACAATGAACTGGCGCTGTACATCGCGGCCGGCGAAGAGAAGCTGACCGAACTGGACAGCCACGACATCCCCGAGAAAGAGGCCGAGGTGAAGGCCGCCCCGGAAGATCAGCAGGTGATGAAGGCGCAGGAACTGCGCGACCTGCGGGCCGCTCGCGACGATTTGGAACGCCGAGTGCATGACCTGAAGCTGACGCGACAGGTGACGATGCAGTCGCTGCCCTCGATCCGGCTGGTTCAGGAAAATGACAAGTCGCTGGTGACCAAGATCAACTCGACGCTGGTGAACACCGTGCCACTGTGGGAAACCCAGCTGGCGCAGGCGGTCACCATCCAGCGCAGCGCCGAGGCCGCAGCCGCCGTGCGCGACGCCAATGATCTGACGAACGAGCTGCTGACCTCGAACGCCGCGAACCTGCGCCAGTCGAACAAGATGATCCGCGAGGAAATGGAGCGTGGCGTGTTCGACATCGAAGCGGTCAAGAAGGCCAACGAGGATCTGATCGGCACGATCAATGAAAGCCTCGCCATCGCCGACGAGGGCAAGGCCCGCCGCGCCGCCGCCGAGCAAGAGCTGAAGAAGATGGAGGCGGAACTGCGCGACACGCTGGCCTCGGCCAAGGCCCGCAAGGACGGGTTGGGCGACACCGCCGGAACCGCGGTGCCAAAATAAGGGCTGCACGCATGCGGATAAGGCATCTTCTTGGGCGCGTTTGCGGCTTGGGCGCATTGCTGCTCGTCGCCGGCTGTGATGACGCGCTCAAGACGTCGCTGGCACCACAGGCCCGGCCCAAGGCCGCTCCATCCGCTGACGCCTATGTGGAGCCGTCGGCCGCCAGCCGGGACCTGGCCCGCTATTACGAGCGGATCGAGAGCGACCTGCTGACTCGTGGCCTGTTGCGCACCGACGGCGGCGGGCCGGACACTCCCTATGATGCCGACGATCTGGCGCGAAATTTCGAAGCCATCGCCTTTTACAATGAGTATCCCGGCACCACGGTTGCCGCCGGCGGGCAACGCGTCGGCGGACGGTTGGGCCGCTGGGCCGACCCGGTCCGCGTCGCGGTCGAGTTCGGCCCAACGGTTCCCCCCGAGCGCCGCG
Source organism: Ruegeria lacuscaerulensis ITI-1157 (assembly GCA_000161775.1). Lineage (GTDB taxonomy): Bacteria > Pseudomonadota > Alphaproteobacteria > Rhodobacterales > Rhodobacteraceae > Ruegeria > Ruegeria lacuscaerulensis. Next base: position 1,976,020 of record GG704596.1, on the reverse strand, counting down.
CGGCGGACGGCGCGCAGGTGCAGGCCTTCTCGGCCCGGTTGGCGGCTCTGACCGACCATCCCGTGTCCTCAGTCAGCCGAAACGGTAATTTCCACGTTTTCATCGCCGGGCAGGATGACACCGAATATGTGCAGGCCCGGTTGCGTCAACTTATCCCAGGCATCGCGCAAGAGCAGCTGGATCTGTTCGCGGATCTGCCGCGCTCGTTCTATTGTTTCGTCTTCGCCTCGGCCACGCGCGGAGCGCCCAGCACATATACGCGCGCCTTCGCCCTTGTGCGCGCCGAACAACCCGACCTCATGCGTCTGAGCTGCATTCACGAGGAACTCGCCCAGGGGCTGGGCTTGCCCAATGACAGCCCCCGGGCGCGACCGTCGATCTTCAACGATGATGACGAATTCGCCCTGCTGACCAGCCATGACGAAAAGCTGCTGACGATGTTGTATGATCCGCGCCTGAAACCCGGCATGACCGCGCAAGAGGCCGCGCCGGTGGTGCGGATCATCGCCCGTGAATTGATGGGGCAGTCGCTCTGACCCCGATGACAGGAGAACCCAGATGGGAATTTTCGATTTTCTGACCGGAGAATTCATTGATGTCATTCACTGGGTGGACGACACCCGCGACACGATGGTCTGGCGGTTCGAGCGCGAGGGCCACGAGATCAAGTACGGCGCCAAGCTGACCGTGCGCGAGGGCCAGGCTGCCGTATTCGTGCACGAGGGCCAGCTGGCCGACGTGTTCACGCCCGGCCTCTACATGCTTGAGACCAACAACATGCCGATCATGACGACGCTGCAGCACTGGGATCACGGATTCCAGTCGCCGTTCAAGTCCGAGATCTATTTCGTCAACACGACCCGGTTCAACGACCTGAAATGGGGCACCAAGAACCCGATCATGCTGCGCGACCCGGAATTCGGCCCGACCCGGATCCGCGCCTATGGCACCTACACGATCCGGGTCAAGGACCCGGCCCGTTTCCTGGTCGAGATCGTCGGCACCGATGGCGAATTCACCATGGACGAGATCAGCTTTCAGATCCGCAACATCATCGTGCAGGAATTCAGCCGGGTCATCGCAGGCTCGGGCATTCCGGTTCTGGACATGGCCGCCAACACCGCCGATCTGGGCAAGCTGATCGCGGCCGAGGTCTCGCCCGTGCTGGACGGCTATGGGTTGGAGATGCCGGAATTCTACATCGAGAACATCTCACTGCCGCCGGCGGTCGAGGCGGCGCTGGACAAGCGCACCTCGATGGGGCTGGCGGGGGATCTGGGCAAATTCACCCAGTATTCCGCGGCCGAGGCGATGACGGCGGCCGCCAGCAACCCGAGCGGTGGCGGCGGCATGGGCGCAGGCCTCGGCATGGGCATGGGCATGGCGATGGCGAACCAGATGTCGAACATGGCAGCGGGTCGGCCGTCAGGCCCGTGGGGCGCGCCCGCGCCCGCTGCACCGCTAGCGGCCGCGCATGTGGCCCCGCCGCCTCCGCCGCCGGTCGAGCATGTGTGGCATATCGCGGTGGATGGCCAGACCAGCGGCCCGTATTCGAAGGCCAAGATGGGCCGCATGGCCAGCGAGGGAGAAATTACCCGCGACACTTTCGTTTGGACGCCCGGTCAGGACGGATGGAAGAAAGCGGGCGAGGTGCAGGAACTCGCGCAGCTGTTCACGATTCTGCCGCCTCCGCCGCCCGGGGCGTGAGGCATCGGCATGTCAGCATCGCGGAAACGCTCGAAGACAGGCGGGCGCAAAGCGCCGCAGCCGCAATTCATCTGCCCGTGCTGCGGTTATGTCACCCTGGCCGAGCGCGGGGCCTACCTGATCTGCGCGATCTGCTTTTGGGAGGACGAGGACATTCTGTACGACAAGACCCCCCGCGAGCCCTCTGCCGCCAATCACGGCCTGACGCTGGCCGAGGCGCGCGAGAATTTCAGGGCAATCGGGGCCTGCGAGGCCGCGATGCTGCCGCATGTCCTGCCCGAGGAGCAGCGCGCAGCCTATCTTCACTTTCCCCTCGACAACTGACCATCTATGACCCAGCCTCCTGCCCCGCCACCCGGTTCTGCGGAACACCGTTTTCCATGTGACAATTGCGGCGCGGACTATCGGTTCGACCCGCAATCCGGCACCCTGACCTGTGACCATTGCGGCCATTCCGAACCGATCAGTGCGGGCCCCTGGGGCGGCGCCAGCCTGCGCGAACTGGACTTCGACGCGGCCATCGCCGACCGCCTGCCCGACAGCGAGATCGAAGAGACGCGGGTTCTGACCTGCCCCAATTGCGCGGCCCAGGTCGAGTTCGACCCCAACACCCACGCCGCGGAATGCCCGTTCTGCGCCACCCCGGTGGTGACCGATACCGGCGTGAACCGGCACATCAAGCCGCGCGGCGTACTGCCCTTTGCGCTGGACGAACGCGCCGCGCACAAGGCCATGAGTGACTGGCTGGGGCGGCTGTGGTTCGCGCCGAACGGGCTCAAGGATTACGCCCGCAAGGGCCGCAAGATGCAGGGCATCTATGTGCCCTACTGGACCTTCGACGCTGACACGAAATCGGCCTATCGCGGCGAACGGGGCGTGGTCTATTACGAAACTCGGACCGTGATGCGTGACGGCAAGCGGGTGCAGCAGCAGGTGCCCAAGGTGCGCTGGACGCCCAAGTCCGGCCGGGTGGCCCGGTTCTTCGACGACGTGCTGGTGCTGGCCTCGCAATCCTTGCCCAAATCATACACCGACGCCCTGCAACCCTGGGACCTGCCCGCGCTGGAGCCCTATCAGCCCGAGTACCTGGCCGGATTCCGGGCAGAGGCCTACACGGTCGATCTGCAGCAAGGCTATCAGGAGGCCCGCGGCCACATGGCGCGCGTGATCGAGCGCGACGTCCGCTTTGACATCGGCGGCGACCGGCAGCGCATCCATGCGATCGAAACCGACATCCGCGATGTGACCTTCAAGCACATCCTGCTGCCGGTCTGGATGGCCGCGTACAAGTATCGCGGCCAGACCTATCGCTTTGTCGTCAACGGTCGCACCGGTCAGGTGCAGGGAGAACGGCCCTGGTCGGCGATCAAGATCACGATTGCGGTGGTCCTGGGTCTGCTGGCGGCAGCCGGCATCGGGTATCTGGTGGCGACCGGACAGCAATGACCGCCGGGTTCCGCCGCCGAAAACTCTGCCGCGGAACCCCTTGAACATCCCCGGGTTCTCACCCATCCTGCCGCCGGCTGCCCCGGAGGAGAGGACGACGTGACCCTGGCCGATCTGAACACGCTTCTGACCGCGCGCCATTCCTGCCGCGCTTTCCGGCCCGATCCGGTGCCGCGGGGTGACATAGAACAGATCCTGACCAGCGCCGCCCGGGTGCCAAGCTGGTGCAATGCGCAGCCCTGGCAGGTGGTCGTGACCAGCGGCGCGGAAACGGGTGCGTTCCGCAGCGCCTTGCGGGCCGAAGCCGAGACCGGCCAGGCGCAGCCCGACCTGCCCTTTCCGACCGGCTATTCCGGCGTCTATCAGGACCGGCGCCGCGTCTGCGGATGGGCCCTGTACGAGGCCGTGGGCGTGGAAAAAGGCGACCGCGCCGGATCGGCCCGGCAGATGATGGAAAACTTCAACCTGTTCGGTGCCCCGCATTGCGCCATCCTGTCCAGCCCGGCGGAACTCGGCCCCTATGGCGCGATGGATTGCGGTGGGTTTGTCACGGCTTTCACCTTGGCGGCACAGGCCTTGGGCATCGCCACAATCCCGCAGGCGGCGGTGGCCGCCTATGGGCCATTCCTGCACCGCTATTTCAACATCCCCGATGACCGGCTGATCCTGTGCGCAATTTCCTTCGGCTATCCGGATGCCGATCATCCGGCCAACCAATTCCGGACCGAGCGCGCCACGCTGGACGAGTTTGTCACCTGGCGTGGGGCTTCGACCGAGTAAGCGAACTTTGAGAAAAACACCGACATGCGCGCATTGATACAAAGGGTGTCCGAGGCATCGGTCTCGGTCGAGGGGGAAGTCATCGGCCAGTGTGGGCCGGGGCTGCTGGTGCTGGTCTGCGCCATGCAGGGCGACGACGACGCCCGCGCCGAGCAACTGGCGGCCAAGATTGCCAAGCTGCGGATCTTCAAGGATGACGCGGGCAAGATGAACCGGTCGGTGCTGGATATCGGCGGCTCGGCCCTTGTGGTCAGCCAGTTCACCTTGGCCGCCGACACCTCGCGCGGGAACCGGCCCGGATTTGCAGCGGCAGCCGATCCCGCAACCGGCGAACGACTGTACGAACACTTTGCCCGTGCGCTGGCCACGCTTGGCGTTCCGACCGAAACCGGGTCCTTCGGTGCGGATATGGCGGTGTCCCTGGTCAATGACGGCCCGGTTACGATCTGGATGGACATGTGATGACAATGCAGGATCAGGCGATCGCGATCTGGAAGGCGGGCGTTGCCGCCGTTGACGGCTATGGTGCGGTCAAGGCGGCACTGCCCGATGTTCCGCGCCCCGATCGGATTCTGGCGGTGGGCAAGGCCGCGGCGGCCATGATGAACGCGGCGCAAGACCATTTCGGCAAAACACCGGGCCTTGTGGTCACGAAAGACGGCCATGCCGAAGGGCTGCCGTCACATCTGCAGGTCATCGAAGCCTCTCACCCCGTGCCCGATGCCCGCAGCCTGAAGGGCGGCCAGGCTCTGCGCGCGTCGGTTCAGGCCATGAAGCCTGGCACGCATCTGTTGCTGCTGGTCTCGGGCGGTGCGTCTTCGCTGGCCGAGGATCTTGTGGCAGGGGCCACCCTCGAAGATCTGGCGCGGCTGAACGCGCAGTTGCTGTCCGAGGGGCTGGACATCACCGCCATGAACGCCCGCCGGCGCGAGATGTCGCGGATCAAGGGCGGCGGTCTGCTGGCCGGTTTCGGCGGAGCACGCGCGACGGTCCTGGCCATCTCGGACGTGCCGGGGGACGATATCGGCGTCATCGGATCGGGCATCGGCGCCCTGCCCGAAGCCCCTCAATTCGAATCGGGTGTCGAGATCATTGCCTCGAACGCCCATGCGCGCCGCGCCGCAGCCAACGCAGCACGTGCCGCCGGAAAGGAAATTCTGGCCGAGGAAGAGGCCCTGCACGACGACTATCTGTCCGTTGCCGCAGATATCGGCGCGCGGCTTCGCCAGATGCCGCCGGGCGCGATGATCTTTGGCGGAGAGCCGACCGTTGTCCTGCCCGAAAACCCGGGCCGAGGCGGGCGCAACCAGGCGCTGGCCCTGGCGTTGGCGCGCGAGATTCAGGGATGCGAGGGTCTGTGTGTCGTGGTCGGCGGAACCGACGGAACCGACGGGCCGACCGATGCGGCCGGCGGTGTCGTGACCGGCGCGACATGGGCCGATGGGGCAGACATGGCCTTGCGCGATGCAGATGCGGGGTCGTTCCTAGACCGGGCCGGCGCTCTGCTGGTGACCGGCCCCACGGGAACCAATGTCATGGATCTGCTTGTCGCAACGAAGGAATGAATTGACGCTTTTACCCTCACACCATCCGCCGATGCACTCGAGACTGGGCGCATGACGCAGCCAAAGAACTCACTGTCCGAGATCGAAGAGGTTCCTGATCAGGGCATCATTCTGTCGGACGGCTGCCGCCTGTCGGCGCGGATCTGGCGACCTGTCGATGCAGCGCAGCACCCGGTGCCCGCCATCCTGGAATACCTGCCCTATCGCAAGCGCGACGGCACGACGGCACGGGATGCCCTAACCCATCCCTGGTTTGCCAAACGGGGTTACGCCTGCATCCGCGTCGACATGCGCGGCAACGGCGACAGCCAGGGCGTGATGGAGGATGAATACACCCAGCAGGAACTGGATGACGCCGTCGAAGTGATCGAATGGCTGGCCCAACAGCCCTGGTGCAGCGGCGCGGTCGGGATGATGGGGATCAGCTGGGGCGGCTTCAACGCGCTGCAGGTGGCGGCGCTGCAACCCGCGCCGTTGAAGGCCATCATCACCCTGTGTTCGACCGCCGACCGCTATGCCGATGACATCCACTACAAGGGCGGCTGCCTGCTGAACGAGAACCTGGGCTGGGGGGCGACCATGTGGTCGTATTCGTCCCGCCCGCCCGACCCGGCGCTGCGCGACGACTGGCGCGAGATGTGGCTGCAACGGTTGAAGGCCGAACCGTTCCTGCCCTCGGTCTGGCTGCGGCATCAGACCCGCGATGCCTATTGGAGGCATGGGTCTGTCTGCGAAGACCCCGGCGCGATCCGGCCCGCGACGCTGGCGGTGGGCGGCTGGGGCGATGCCTACAAGAACACGGTGCCCTGGCTGGTCGAAAACCTGACCGCTCCCGCCAAAGGGATCGTCGGCCCCTGGGTGCACAAATACCCGCATTTTGCCGTCCCCGAACCTCGCATCGGCTTCCTGCAAGAGGCGCTGCGCTGGTGGGACCGCTGGCTGAAGGGCGCAGAGACCGGCGTCGAACAGGACCCGGCCTATCGCGCCTATCTGATGGATGGCGTGCGCCCGGCGCGCTGGTATGCGGAACGCCCGGGCCGGTGGATCGCCGAGGATACCGGCGCCACGTCCCACCTGCCGACGGTCACCCTGCCGCTTTCCGATACCGGGCTGGGCATGGACGGGCCGCTGGATGCCCGTATCCGCTCGCCCCATCACTGTGGTATGGATGGCGGCGAGTATTGCGCCATCTGGCTGGGTCCCGACATGCCCGGCGACCAGCGGGCAGATGACGCTCTGTCCGCCTGTTTCGACACCGTGCCGCTGGCCGAAGACATGAACCTGGTCGGTGCGCCGCGCATCCGGTTGACGCTTGCCGCCGACAGGACCCAGGCGCAGATCGCGGTACGCCTGAACCATGTGCACCCGGATGGCGCCTCGACCCGGATCACCTATGGCGTGCTGAACCTGACCCACCGCGACAGCCATGCCAACCCGCGCCCGCTGACACCCGGAGAGCCTTGCGACATCGCGCTGGATCTCGACCACGTCGCCTATCGGGTGCCCAAGGGCCACCGCCTGCGCATCGCGATCTCGAGCGCGTACTGGCCTTTGATCTGGCCCACGCCCGAAACCGCCGACCTGCACCTGAGCGGCGGCAGCTTGACCCTCCCCCTCCGCCCCCGGGCCGATGGGGATGAATGCGTCTTTCCTCCGCCCGACGCCGAAGCCGCGTGGCAGGTCCGCCACCTGCGCCCCTCGAACCACGCCCGCCGCGTCGAAACGGACATGACCACAGGCCTGATCCACCTGGTCATCGAGGACGATTTCGGACTGGTCCAGGATGCCGACCACGGCCTGATCAGCGGCGGCACCGCGCAAGAGAAATGGACCATCCACCCCGACGATTCACTCAGCGCGCGTGGAGAATGCGCCTGGGTGCAGGAGCTGGAACGCGATGCTCTGCGCCTGCGAACTGAGGCGCGCTGCGCGATGTGGTCGGACCAAACCCACTTTCACCTGCGGGCGACGCTCGACGCGTTCGAGAATGATGCGCCCGTCTTCTCAAAAAGCCTGGAGGACAGCATCCCGCGCAATCAGATGTGAGGGAACAGCCGCCGCGGCACCCGAGATTTCACCTTGCCCGGTGGCGTGAAATGCGCGAACGTTGACTCATGCGTCAATAAAAAGCCCTCAACGGGCGAAAAACTCAAGAAACTGGGAGTAACTTGAATGAACGAACAACTCACTCACATGGCCAGCCAGGTGACCGCCGGGAAACTGACCCGCCGCGAATTCATGGGCAAGGCAGCGGCACTGGGTGTGTCGGCGGCCATGGCCAGCACCATCTTTGCGGATGCCGCCCGCGCCGCCGGCCCCAAGAAGGGCGGCGACCTCAAGCTGGGCCTGCAGGGCGGTGAGTCGACCAACTCGCTGGATCCGGCCACCTATGCCAGTTCGGTGCCCTACATGAACGGCCGCCATTTCGGCGACACGCTGGTCGAGGTTGCCGCAGACGGCACGATCGAGCCGCGCCTTGCCGAAAGCGTCGAGGGAAGTGCCGATGCCAAGGTCTGGACGTTCAAACTGCGTCAGGGGGTCGAGTTCCACAACGGCAAGACCATGACCAGCGAGGATGTGCTCAAGACCATGCAGCGCCACTCGAACGAGGATTCCAAATCGGGCGCGCTGGGGATCATGAAGGGCATCGCCTCGATGAAGGCCGATGGCGAGTATTTCCAGGTCACCCTGAACGAATCCAATGCCGACCTGCCCTATCTGATGGCGGACTACCATCTGATCATTCAGCCTGACGGCGGCATGGACAATCCGGCCGCGGGCATCGGCACCGGCCCCTACAAGCTGGAAGTCGACGAACCCGGCGTGCGCCACCTGTTCAGCAAGTTTGAGAACCACTGGAGCGACTACGGCCATTTCGACAGCGTCGAGAACGTGGTCATCAACGACAGCACCGCGCGCACCGCGGCCCTGCAGTCGGGACAGGTCCACATCGCCAACCGGATCGAACCCAAGGTGGCCGATCTGCTGGGCCGCGCGCCGACGGTGACTATCCAGTCCACGCCGGGCCGGGGGCATTATGTGTTCATCATGCATTGCGACACCGCGCCGTTCGACAGCAACGAACTGCGCCTCGCGCTGAAATACGCGATCAACCGCGAAGAGCTGGTTGAAAAGGTGCTGCGCGGCTATGGCTCGATCGGGAACGACATGCCGATCAACGCAGCCTATCCGCTGTTCGACGAGACCATCCCGCAGCGCGAATTCAGCATCGAGAAGGCGGCCGAGCACTACAAGAAGTCCGGCCATGACGGGTCGCCCATCATCTTGCGCGTGGCCGACGCGGCCTTCCCGGGTGCCGTGGATGCGGCCGCCCTGTTCCAGCAGACCGCCCAGCAGGCCGGTATTCCGCTGGAAATCAAGCGAGAGCCCAACGATGGCTACTGGTCCGAAGTCTGGAACGTTCAGCCTTTCTGCGCCTCGTATTGGGGCGGACGCCCGGTGCAGGATCAGATGTACTCCACCGCGTACCTGTCCACCGCCGACTGGAACGACACCCGGTTCAAGCTCAAGGAATTCGACGACCTGCTGTTTGCGGCCCGGGCCGAGCTGGACCCGGCCAAGCGCAAGGCCATCTACAGCCAGATGGGCATGATGGTGCGCGATCAGGGCGGCCTGATCTGCCCGATGTTCAACGACTTCGTCGATGCGGTCAGCAACCAGCTGGACGGCTGGGAGACCGACCCCAACGGCGAGCTGATGAACGGTCAGGTCTCGCGCAAGATGTGGTTCGCCTGATCCGGGTACGAACGCATGCATCCTGTCATCAAACTGGTTTCCCAGCGCATCGCGCTGGGTCTCCTTCTTCTGTTCGGCGCGTCGGCCTTGATTTTCGGCCTGACCGAAGCCCTGCCCGGCGACGCCGCGCAAGCCGTCCTGGGCCAGTCCGCAACCCCCGAGGCGCTGGCCAACCTGCGCGAAGAAATGGGGCTGAACCGCCCCGCGCTGACGCGGTATTTCGAATGGCTTGGCGGAATTGTCCAAGGTGACATGGGCACGTCCCTGACCAACAAACTGGATATCGCCACGTCCATCGGCAGCCGGCTGGGCAACACGCTGTTTCTGGCATTCTGGGCCGCGCTGGTGTCGGTGCCGCTGGCCATTTTCCTGGGCCTTCTGGCCGTGCGCTATCGCAACCGCTGGCCCGACAAGCTGATCTCGGCCGTCACCCTCACGACGATCTCGATCCCCGAGTTCCTGATCGGCTATGTCCTGGTCTATTTCGTGGCCGTCAAACTGGGCATGTTCTCGCCGCTGGCGATGATCAATGACAGCATGTCCTTTTGGCAGAAACTGAACGCCATCGCCCTGCCCGTGATCGTTCTGACCATGGTGGTCCTGGCGCATATGATGCGCATGACCCGCGCCGCGATTTTGAACGTGATGCAGTCGGCCTATGTCGAAACCGCCGAACTCAAGGGCCTGAGCAATTTCAAGGTCATCTGGCGCCATGCCTTGCCGAACGCGATCGCCCCCATCGTGAACGTGGTGATGCTGAACCTGGCCTATCTGGTCGTGGGCGTCGTCGTGGTCGAGGTGGTATTCGTCTATCCCGGCATGGGACAGTACCTTGTGGACCATGTCACCAAGCGAGACGTGCCTGTGGTTCTGGCCTGCGGCGTCATCTTCGCCGCCATCTATATCGGGCTGAACATGGTTGCCGACATCGTCGCCATTCTGGCCAACCCACGGCTGAGGCATCCGAAATGAAGAACATCCCAATCTCTGCAATGATCGGGCTGGCCTTCACCGCCCTGTATTTCATCATCGCCGTCTTTGCACCCTTCCTGGCGCCCTACGGCATGGCCGAGGTGGTGGGCGACGTGTGGGAGCCCTCGAGTTCGCAATTCTGGCTGGGCACCGACAATATCGGCCGCGACCTTCTCAGCCGCATGATCTATGGCGGGCGCACGACGATCTTCATCGCCACCGCCGCCACCATTCTCAGCTTCGTCACCGGTTCGATCCTGGGCTTTCTGGCTGCCGTGCTGGGGGGCTGGGCCGATCAGGTGATGTCACGGACCGTGGACCTGATCATGTCGATCCCGTCGCTGATCACCGCACTGGTCGTTCTGGCGATGGTGCCGGTCACCATCCCGGTGTTGATCGTGGTCATGGGCCTGCTGGACGCCACCCGCGTCTATCGTCTGGCCCGGGCCGTGGCCGTTGATATCGAGGTCATGGACTATGTGGAGGCCGCCAAGCTGCGCGGCGAGGGCCATGGCTGGATCATCTTCCGCGAGATCCTGCCCAACGCGTTGTCACCGCTGGTGGCCGAACTGGGCCTGCGCTTCATCTTCATGGTGCTGTTCGTCTCGACCCTGTCGTTCCTGGGCCTGGGCGTTCAGCCCCCGCTGGCCGATTGGGGCGGCATCGTGAAGGAAAACAAGGACGGCATCGTCTATGGCATCGGTGCGGCGCTGTATCCGGCGGTGGCCATCGCCACGCTGGCCATCTCGGTCAATCTGGTGGCCGACTGGATCCTGAACCGCACCACATCGCTGAAAGGAGGCCGGGGATGAGCGATACCCTTCTCAAGGTCCGCGACCTCAAGATCGGCGCAACCGCCTACCCGCCGGGCGAAAAGCCCCGTGACATCGAAATCGTGCACGGGGTCAGCTTTGACCTCGAGCGCGGCAAGGTTCTGGGGCTGATCGGGGAATCCGGTGCCGGGAAGTCGACCATCGGGCTGGCCTCGATGGCCTATGGCCGGGGCGGCGTGAAGATCACCGGCGGCGAGGTCTGGGTGAACGGACGCGACATCCTCAAGACGTCCCTCTCGGATATCCGCAAACTGCGCGGCGGCGAGGTGACCTATGTGTCGCAATCGGCGGCGGCGTCCTTCAACCCTGCCAAGCGGATCATGGATCAGGTGGTCGAAGCCGCAGTGGAAAAAAAGAAGTTCACCCGCAAAGAGGCCGAGGCGCGTGCGCGTGAACTGTTCGCCAAGCTGGGTCTTCCCGACCCGGACAACATCGGCAAGCGCTATCCGCATCAGGTCTCGGGCGGGCAGCTGCAGCGCTGCATGACGGCGCTGGCGCTGTGCCCCGAGCCGGATCTGGTGGTATTCGACGAACCCACGACCGCGCTGGACGTGACCACCCAGATCGACGTTCTGATGGCGATCAAGGAGGCGATCCGCGACACCGGTGTGGCCGCGTTGTACATCACCCACGATCTGGCGGTCGTGGCGCAGGTCAGCGATGACATCATGGTGCTGCGCATGGGCGAAACGGTCGAATACGGCACCACCGACCAGATCATCAACAATCCGCAGGAAGAATACACCAAGGCGCTGGTCTCGGTGCGTTCGATCGAGCACGAGGAAAAGCAGCCCACGCCCGAACCCGTGCTGCAGGTCGATGGCATAACGGCCCGCTACAAGGGGTTGAACTTCGACGTGCTGCACAACGTCAATGTCGAGGTCCATCCCGGCCAGACGCTGGCGGTCGTGGGGGAATCGGGGTCTGGCAAGTCGACTCTGGCCCGGGTGATCACCGGGCTGCTGCCCCCGCGCGACGGCGAGATCACCTTTGCCGGGCGCACGCTCAGCCCCGATCTGGCCGGGCGCTCGCGCGAGGACCTGCGCGAGTTGCAGATGATCTACCAGATGGCCGATGTTGCGATGAACCCGCGCCAAACGGTGGGCACGATCATCGGCCGGCCGCTCGAGTTCTATTTCAACATGCGCGGCGCCGAGAAGCGCAAGCGCATCATCGAACTGTTGGACGAGATCGAACTGGGCGAAGGTTTCATCGACCGGTATCCGGCGGAGCTGTCGGGTGGTCAGAAGCAGCGTGTGTGCATTGCCCGCGCGCTGGCGGCGAAACCCAAGATGATCATCTGCGACGAGGTCACCTCGGCGCTGGATCCGCTGGTGGCGGACGGCATTCTCAAGCTGTTGCTGAACCTGCAGAAAATCGAGGACGTGGCCTATCTGTTCATCACCCATGACCTGGCGACGGTGCGCGCGATCAGCGACAGCATTGCCGTGATGTATCAGGGGCGCGTGGTGCGCTATGGACCCAAATCACAGGTGCTGAGCCCGCCGTTCGACGACTATACCGATCTGCTGCTCAGCTCGGTGCCGGAAATGCATCTGGGCTGGCTGGAAGAGGTCGTGGCCCACCGCAAGATGGAGAGCGCCGGCAACTGATGCCGCAGGCTGTGAACGCCGGCAAAACACTCTGAAATCCCGACACTTTGTTTGTATCGAAGTGTCGGGATTTGCTCATTCCGGGCGCGAACGGGCAGCCTTGGCTGACCGAATCTCCTAGGGTGAGGCAAACAAGCCATCCAACACGAGGGCCATGCGATGGACCGCAAACTTCTGCTCATCATTCTCGACGGGGTTCCCTGGCGCAATTTCCGCCGGCTATTCGGCAACCTCGAGGGCTGGGTCGACAGCGGCGAGGCGCGGGTTTGGAAGCTGCGTTCGGTGCTGCCGTCGATTTCGGCCAGCTGCTATGCCTCGATCCACACCGGCGTGACACCGCAGGAGCACGGCTGCACCGGAAACGGCAACGTGTTCCGACTGGACCACAAGGACATCTTCAGCCAGGTGCGCGAGGCCGGCGGCGTGACCGGGGCCGTCACCCACAGCTTCTGGTCGCAGTTCTTCAACCGCCACCCTTTCGACTATGTGCGCGACATCGAATATGACGAGCCGGACAGCCTGACCATCAACCACGGCCGCTTCCACTCGATGACGGGCTATGGCAAGGCCAACCAGATGACGCCGTCGGATGTCGACCTGTTCGCGACCCTGACCAACCTGTGCCTGCGGTTCGGGCTGGATTACGGCATTCTCCATACCTGTACGCTCGACAGCATGGGGCACCGGTTCTACCACGACTGTGAAGAGATGGATCACGCCTGTTTCGTCATGGACGAGATGCTGGCCCCTTTCATCCCCCGCTGGCGGCAGTTGGGATACGAGGTGATCGTGACCGCCGATCACGGCCAGGACGAGCGCGGCCACCACGGCGGGCGCAGCGCGCTGCAGCAGGAAACGGCGCTGTACTACTTCGGCGATGCCGAGGGCCCCGATGCGGAAACGGTCATTGACCAGCTGCAGTTGGCGCCCACGGTGCTGACCCGCATGGGCGTTCCGGTGGCCGAGACGATGAAGGCCAGGCCGTTCCTGCGCTGAGCGCGGTCAGTCGTAGTTCCACAACCCCTGCCCCAGCGCCTCGACCGCGATCGAGATCCGCTCGAAGCTGTCGGCGGCGCGGGTCACGGAATGGCGGGCGCGCAGGTAGCCATGCACGAGGCCGACCTCGTTGATCCAATGCGCCTGCCCGCCGGCGGCGGTGATTTTGGCGCAGTACGCGGCTCCGTCATCACGCAGGGGATCGCAGTCGGCGGTCACCACCACCGTGGGCGGCAGCCCGGAAAAGTCGGTATCGTGCAGCGGGGCGAATGTGGGGTCATGTTCCGGGACGGCGCCGCCACACCGGACTTTTTCATAGAACAGGACCTCGTCGCGCGTCAGCATCGGGGCGTGGGCGTGTTCGATATACGATCCCTGGTTCGGGTCGCCACCCAAACCGGGATAGATCAGAACCTGCCCTAGGATGTTCCCAATCCGCCCGCGCGCGTGATGGGCGACGGCTGCGGCCAGGTTTCCGCCCGCGCTATCCCCGGCCAGAACCAGCGGATCGCCGAATTCAGCTTGCGCCCAGTTCACCGCGGTCCAGCAATCCTGGAACTGCGCCGGATGCAGATGTTCAGGACACAGCCGGTAGTCGACCGCCACCACCCGATAACCGGTTTGGGCGCACAGCTCGGCGCAGATGTCATCGTGGCTGTCCAGCCCGCCGACGACGAAACCGCCGCCATGCATGTAGGTGACGGTCCGGGTTGGATCTCCGCAGGAATAGACGCGCACCCCGACACCATCCGCCGAGCTGTCCCACGTTTCGACGCCCGGTGGACGCGGTTGCCGAAACGCGCGGCACATGTCGTCGTAGACGCGGCGCTGGTCCTCGATGGACCGCTCCACCGCGTCTTCGGGATAGCTTTCGGCGGTGCGCCGGATGAACGCCCAGGTCTCCTCGTCGATCAGACGTTCATAATCCATTGCCCCTCCGGATCAGTCGGCCCATTCCCACGGCCGGGTGAAGTTGCCCAGCACCTGGTTCACATCGTCCTCGGATGCGCCGTTCGCGTCAAGCTGCGCGACAAGGCCGCGCTTCTTGTCGTCGATGACCGACACGACCCGCGCCGGAACGCCGGCGGTTTCCAGCGCCTGGTTGTAGACCCGCGTAATCGCCTGTTTGCGCAGTTCAGGCTTGAAGACCTTACCCACCGCGGTTTTCGGCAGTTCGGGCAGGATGGTCATGTGCTTGGGATGCGCCGCGCGTTCGTGCACGTGGATCTTGCAATATTCCAGCAGTTCTTCCTCGGTCACGCTGGCGCCTTCGACCAGTTCGACAAAGGCGCAGGGCACCTCGCCCGCATGGGCGTCGGGCTGGCCGATGGCGCCGGCAAAGGCCACGGCGTCATGGCCAAGCAAGGCCTCTTCGATCTCGGCCGGGTCGATGTTGTGGCCGCCACGGATGATCAAGTCCTTGGCACGGCCGGTGATCCACAGATACCCGTCCGCATCGAACCGTCCCAGGTCGCCGGTGCGCAGGTACTTGTCGAAATAGTAGAGATCGACGTTCTTGTCTTCCTCGGTATAGGTGTTCCCGGCAAAGACACCCGGGTTCGACACGCAGATCTCGCCCACTTCGTCCACCGCGCATTCCTTGGGGCCGTCGGGGCCGTCGCGCAGGATCTTGACGTCAGTGTACGGGAACGGAATCCCGATCGAGCCGATCTTCTTCTCGCCATCCACGGGGTTGCAGGACACCAGGCAGGTGGCCTCGGTCAGGCCGTATCCTTCGACGATGGTCACACCGGTCGCTTTCTCGAACCGGCGGAACAGCTCGACCGGCAGCGGGGCCGACCCCGAGAAGGCCGTCTTGACGGTCGAGATGTCGGCATCCACCGGGCGCTGCATCTTGGCCGAGATCGCCGTGGGCACGGTGATGATGAAGGTGACCTTCCAACGTTCGATCAGCTTCCAGAAATTGTCGAACACGCCATCGCCGCGATAGCCGGCGGGGGTCGGGAAAACCACATGGGCGCCCGACGACACCGCCGCCATCACGATCACATGGCAGGCAAAGACGTGGAACATCGGCAGCGGGCACATGATCGTGTCCTCTTCCGAGAACAGCAGCGTGTGGCCCAGCCACCCATTATAGATCATGCCGGAATATTTGTGCTGCGCGACCTTGGGCATACCTGTGGTGCCGCCGGTATGGAAATAGCAGGCGACCCGGTCCTCTTTGCTGTCCTCAAAGGTCAGCGTGGTGGGTTGCTTCGCCAGTTCCTTGTTGAAATCCAGATAATCGGCGTGGGCCAGATGCTCTTTGTCGGCCATCTTGGGCCGGACCAAAGGTACGATCCACGATTTCGGCGGCGTCAAGTACCGGTTCAGGTCAATCTCCAACACGGTGTTGACGCCCGGCGCGTGGCGCACGGCCTCGGCGACCTTTTGCGCGACGTCCGTTTTCGGGAATGGCTTCAGCGTGACCACGACCTTGGCCTTGGTCTCACGCAGGATCGACGCGATCTGCTCGGGCTCGAGCAGAGGGTTGATCGGGTTCACGATCCCGGCCACTGCGCCGCCCATCATGGTGATCAGCGTCTCGTTGCAGTTGGGCAGCACATAGGCCACCACGTCGTTTTCCTTGACCCCCAGAGAGCGGAACAGGTTGGCCGCCTGGTTCGTCTTGGCCAGCAGTTGCGACCATGTCAGGGTTTCGGCCTTGTCCTTGGGGCCGGACAGGATCTGGAAACTGATTGCGTTGCGATCCGGGAACTTTGCCGCCGTCCGCGACAGCAGTTGATGGAACGTGACGGGGACGTCGCGGTCCTCCCACGGCATTTCCTGCTCGATCCTGATTTTGTCTTCCTTGCCCACAAAGGCCATGTTGTTCCTCCCCATTTCTGCCCTGCGTTTTTCGCAGGCTGTCCGTCGCTTTCAAGATGTAAGCAAACGCAGCCGCGCGCAAGCGAGGGCTTACCCGCGGGCAAGGGGAAAATGTAGAATGACGCTGCGGCGGTTCGGGAAATGCCGGGGCGTCACTTCACTCGGCGGCCACGCCATCGGTGAACTGCAGCCGCGCCAAACGTGCGTACAGCCCACCTTGCGCCACCAGATCGTCATGGGTGCCCTGCGCCACGATCCGGCCGTTTTCCATCACCACGATGCGGTCGGCCTTTTTCACGGTGGCCAGACGGTGCGCCACGATCAGGGTGGTGCGACCGGCACGCATCTGGTCCACGGCGGCCTGAACCGCGCGCTCGCTCTCGGCATCCAGCGCCGATGTCGCCTCGTCCAGCAGCAGAACCGGAGCGTCGCGCAGGATGGCCCTCGCGATGGCGATGCGTTGTTTCTGCCCGCCCGACAGCATCACGCCGCGTTCGCCGACGAAACTGTCATAGCCTTCGGGCAGGGCCGAGATGAAATCATGCGCAGCGGCGGCACGGGCTGCGGCCTCGACCTCGGCATCCGAGGCGTCCAGCCGTCCAAAGCGGATGTTTTCGCGCGCCGAGGCCGCGAAGATCACCGGGTCCTGCGGCACCAGCGCCATGTGCTGCCGGAAATCTGACCGGCGCATGTCGCGCAGGTTGATCCCGTCGAGGCTGACCTGACCGGCCTCGGGGTCGTAGAACCGCTGGATCAACTGGATCACGGTCGTCTTGCCCGCGCCCGAGGGACCGACGAAGGCCACCGTCTCGCCCGGGTTCACGGTCAGCGACAGGTCGTCCAGAGCCAGAACATCGGGACGAGCCGGATAACGGAACGTCACCCTGTCGAATGAGATCTGCCCCCTGACCGGCTGCGGCAGCGCCTTGGGTTGCGCCGGGTCGTTGACCGTATCCTCGGCATTCAGCAACTCGACCAGCCGCTCGGTGGCGCCGGCGGCGCGCTGCAACTCGCTCCAGATTTCCGACAGGGCCGCAACGGACCCGGCCATGATGATCGAATAGATCACGAACTGGATCAGCACGCCTTCGGTCATCACGCCGTTGCGCACATCGTTCGCCCCCATCCACAACACGCCCACGACACCCGAGAACACAAGGAAGATCACGATCACCGTCAGAACCGCCCGCGTCTGGATGCGGCGCAGGGATGCCTGATAGGCGGTCTCGGTCAGGTCGGCAAACTGCTTGCGGCTGGCATCCTCGTGGGTAAAGGCCTGCACGGTCTGGACAGCGCCCAGCGCCTCGCCCGCGTTGCCGGAACTGGCGGCGATCCAGTCCTGGTTCTCGCGGCTGATGGCCCGCAGGCGCCGCCCCAGCACCAGGATCGGCACCACCACCACCGGAATCAGCAACAGCACCAGCCCCGTCAGCTTGGCCGAGGTCAGCAGCATCAGAACCAGACCGCCGATGAACAGCAGCATGTTGCGCAGCGCGATCGAGACCGACGAGCCCAGAACCGACTGGATCAGCGTCGTGTCGGTGGTGATCCGGCTGAGCACCTCGCCGGTCATGATGCGTTCGTAAAAGGCCGGGCTCATCCCGATCACACGGTCGAACACGGCCTTGCGGATGTCGGCCACGACCCGCTCGCCCAGCCGCGTAACCAGCGCATAGCGGACCCCTGTGCCCACGGCCAGCATCGCGGCAATGCCCAGCGCCGCCAGGAAATACCAATCCAGCAAGTCGCCATCCGCGATGCGGAAATTGTCGACCACCCGTCGCACCGCCAGCGGCAGCGTCAGCGTCATGCTGGCCGTCAGAACCAAGGCCAGCGTCGCCCCGATCATCAACAGGCGGTAAGGCCGCATGAACGGCCACAGCGAGGCCAGAACGCCCAATTTCCGCGATCCGGGGCGGTCATCAAGCGCGCCGGGTGCCTGTTTGGTTGCTTGGTTGGCGGGGTGTGGTCTTGCCATGCCTGGCCTTTGCTTCATTTACGGGTTGTTGGGGCTTCTTGGCGGCACAGGCTCGCCGGGTCAAGCGCCGGGCGACACATCGCCCACGGACATGGGCCATTTGACGCAAGCATTTCCGGTGGAATTGGAGCGGGTAGACGGAATCGAACCGACATAACCTGCTTGGAAGGCAGGGGCTTTACCATTAAGCTATACCCGCTTGTTGCTGGGCTGAGTAGTCCATGCCCGGGCGGTCGTCAAGCACCGAAATCGGTGGGCCGCGCGCTTTTCCATGCGGCTTTGCCTGTGTCCGCGCAACAGTCCTGACCCCGCGGCGCCGTCGGATTGCCGTATCGTCCGTTCACCCTGCCCGACCTTCAAGTGTTTGTCATACTCAGTGCTTAAATCCGTTTCACGAATCCATTCCGACAGCGAGGACCTACCCCATGAAAGACGTTGATCCCACCACCCTGTCCCCCGACGATTGGGACGAGCTGCATTTCCCCCGCCCTGCCGAAAACGACTTTGACCGTGTCGTTGAAAGCGCGCTGTCGCGCCGGGGCTTCCTGGGCGGCGTTCTGGCCTTCGGCTCCGGGGCCGCCGCGATGGGGGCCGGCCTGCTGGGGTCGACCTCGGCACAGGCGCAGGCCGCGTCGCGTTTTGCCTTCACCCCGATCCCGGCCCAGACCGACGGGACGGTCCATGTGCCCGAGGGCTATGATTGGAAGGTGCTGATCCGCTGGGGTGATCCGCTGTTCTCGGACGCCGCGGGCTATGACGTCACCGATGGCGGACCGGTCGAAAAGTCCGACCGTGTGTTCGGCGAGAATACCGACGGAATGGAAGCGTTTTCCTACCGGGGCCATCAACTGATCGCGGTGAATCACGAATATCCCAACCGCAAGATCAACCTGCCCGCCGCGCAGGAGGGCATACCCGCCAGCGCCGATGACGTTCGCAAGCTGCAGAACATCCAGGGCGTGACCGTGATGGAGATCGCCGAAGGCCCCGATGGCTGGACCGTCGTCAAGGACAGCCCGTTCAACCGCCGCATCCACCACAACACGCCCATGAAGATCGCAGGCCCCGCCGCCGGGCACGACCTGATGAAGACCGAGGCCGACCCGACCGGCACCCGGTCGCTGGGCACCCTGAACAACTGCGGCGCGGGCAAGACGCCGTGGGGCACCTATCTGACCTGCGAGGAAAACTTCAACGGTTATTTCGGCTCGAGCGACGAGACCGCCAGCTACGACCCGAAGGTCGCGGATGGCTACAAACGCTATGGCATCAAGGCCCAGAGCTGGAACGGCTACGAGTTGTTCGATCCGCGCTTTGACACCTCGAAGAACCCCAACGAGCCGCACCGCGCCGGCTGGGTGGTCGAGATCGACCCGACCGACCCCGAAAGCACGCCGGTCAAGCGCACCGGTCTGGGGCGGTTCAAGCACGAAAACGCCGCCGTCGAGTTGGCCCGGGATGGCCGCGTGGTGGTCTATATGGGCGATGACGAACGCGGCGAATACCTGTACCGCTTTGTCTCGAACGGCATCTACACCCCCGGCGGCGAAACCGAGGGGCTGCTGGATGACGGCACGCTCTATGTGGCCAGGTTCAACGACGACATGACCGGGCAATGGGTCCCCCTGACGCCCGAGACCACCGGAATGGAACCGGCCGAAATCCTGATCTTCAGCCGCATGGCGGCTTCGAAGGCGGGTGGCACCACCATGGACCGGCCCGAATGGGTGGCCACCAGTCCCGTCGCGTCCGAGGCCTATTGCTGCCTGACCAACAACAAGAATCGCGGCGTCAAGCCGAATGCGGGTGGCGACGATACCTCGGTCAACGGTCCCAATCCGCGCGAGGCCAACAAATACGGGCAGATCGTCCGCTGGCGCCCGGCGGGTGACGACCACGCCGCCGATGGCTTTGACTGGGATCTGTATGTCATGGCGGGCAACCCGACGGTGCATTCCGATGCCTATGCCGGGTCCGAAAACATCAACGCGGGCAACCTGTTCAACTCGCCCGATGGCATGATGATCGACAGCACCGGAATGGTCTGGATCCAGACCGACGGCAATGACGACAACGAGGGCGACTTTGCCGGGCACGGCAACAACCAGATGCTGGTCGGCGATCCGGTCACCGGCGAGATCGCGCGGTTCCTGACCGGCCCGACCGGCTGCGAAGTCACCGGCCTGACCTGGTCGGCGGATCGGCGCACGATGTTCGTGGGCATCCAGCATCCCGGCAAGAACTGGCCCGACGGCGGCACGCCGCGTTCGGCGATCATCGCGATCAAGCGCAATGACAACGAAGTTCTGGGCTGATCCAGCCCAGGGTTCAACGCCACCTCCGGCCTGCGCCGGAGGTGGCCGTAATCCGGTTCAAAGGTCCTGCCCCAGAGGGGCCAGCGGCCCACCCTCGGCGGCCAGATGACGTTCGGGCAACCACGGGTTCAGGGCCAGCGCCCGGGCAAGTTCCTCGCGCGCTTCGTCGATCCGGTGCAGGCCCATCAAGGTCAGGGCGCGGCCGCTGATCGCCGCGATGTGGTTGGGCGACAGCGCCAGTGCGCGGTCCAGATCGGTCAGGGCCGCCTCGAAATCCTGTCGCAGAAAATTGACGAAGGCGCGTTGATTGTACCCTTCGGCATAGTTCGGGCAATAGGCAATGAGCCGGTCGAAATCCTGCAATGCGCCCAGCAGGTCCCAGGCGCTGCGGCGTGACATGCCGCTGTCCAGCACCGCCTGCGCGGCCTCGTCGGGCGCATCGGCCCACAACTCCCACATCTGGTTCGAGATCTCGCGGGCGGCCATCTCGGTCTCGGCCTGCTGGATCTGGTCGATCAGTTCGCCCACACGGGCATCGTGATCCGGCGCGGGCGGGCAGTTTTCAGCAAGCGCCGGGATCGCGACGCCCGCGCTCAGAACCACGGAAAGGACAAGGTGTCTCATGCGCCAATGGTGGCGCGCCAGCGGATTTCGTCAACCCACACCATCGATGGCATCGGCCAGCCCGGTCTCTTTCACGGCCTCCATCGCCACGAAGGTCGAGGTGCTGGCCACATGCGGCAACGACGAGATCTTTTCGGCCAGAACCGCGCGATACTCCGTCATCGACCCGGTCCGCACCTTCAGCAGATAGTCGAAATTCGACGCGATCATATGTGCCTGTTCGATTTCGGGCACCTTGCGCACGGCCGCGTTGAACTCGGCCAGCGCTTTTTCCCGCGTGTCGGTCAGGCGCACCTCGACAAAGGCCACATGGTCCAGGCCCAGGCGGATCGGGTCCAGCATGGCTCGATAGCCGGTGATGATCCCCTCGGCCTCGAGCCGTTTCAGCCGCGCCTGTGTCGGCGATTTCGACAGCCCGATCCGCCGGGCCAGATCAGCGACCGAGATCCGCCCGTCCTCGGCCACGATGGACAGAATCGCGCGGTCAAACCGGTCCAAACCCGGAAAGTCTTTTCGCATGGCGTTTCATCCAAAATTCAGGACATCGGGTGCCGATTATTTCATTTTCGGTCCGTTGTCCCGCAAAATCGCAAGTATACTGCGTGAAAGACCGGAGGACACATGACCCACAGCCTGCGCCACACCATCGATTCCATGACTTACGCGGACCAGACCGCGTTGCTGAAATCCCTGACCGACCAAGCCGCGCTGAGCGATGCGGACCGGGCCGCCATCTGCGCGGCGGCCGCGCAACTGGTGCGCGACATCCGCTCCAGCACCGCGCCGGGGCTCATGGAAGTGTTCCTGGCCGAATACGGCCTGTCCACCGATGAAGGCATCGCCCTGATGTGCCTGGCCGAGGCCTTGCTGCGGGTTCCCGACGCCGAGACCATCGACGCACTGATCGAAGACAAGATCGCGCCCTCGGACTGGGGCAAACACCTGGGTCACTCGTCGTCGTCGCTGGTCAATGCCTCGACCTGGGCGCTGATGCTGACGGGCAAGGTGCTGGACGAAGGCAAGGCCTCGCCGGTCAGCGCCCTGCGCGGCGCCATCAAGCGGCTGGGCGAGCCGGTGATCCGCACCGCCGTCGGGCGCGCGATGAAGGAAATGGGCCGGCAGTTCGTTCTGGGCGAAACCATCCAGTCCGCCATGAAGCGGGCGCAGGGGATGGAGGCCAAAGGCTATACCTATTCCTACGACATGCTGGGCGAGGCCGCCCGCACCGAGGCGGACGCCGCGCGTTACCACCTCGCCTATTCCCGCGCCATCGCCGCGATTGCCGACGCCTGCACCCATGACGACATCCGCGCCAATCCCGGCATCTCGGTCAAGCTGTCGGCGCTGCATCCGCGCTATGAGGTTGCCCAGGAACAGCGCGTGATGGACGAGTTGGTGCCGCGCCTGCGGGCCCTTGCCCTGCTGGCCAAGGCGGCCGGCATGGGCCTGAACGTGGACGCCGAAGAGGCCGACCGCCTGTCGCTGTCCCTGCAGGTGATCGAGGCGGTTCTGTCCGAGCCGGCGCTGGCCGGATGGGATGGCTTCGGCATCGTGGTGCAGGCCTATGGCCCGCGCGCGGGGCTGGTGCTGGACACGCTCTACGACATGGCCGAGCGCCACGACCGCAAGCTGATGGTCCGCCTCGTCAAGGGCGCCTACTGGGACACCGAGATCAAGCGCGCGCAGGTCGCTGGCGTCGATGGCTTCCCGGTCTTTACCAACAAGGCGGCAACCGACATCTCTTACATCGCCAATGCTCGCAAGCTCTTGGGCATGACCGACCGGATCTATCCTCAGTTCGCGACCCACAACGCCCACACGGTCAGCGCGATCCTGCACATGGCCGAGGACCAGCCCTTCGAGTTCCAGCGCCTGCACGGCATGGGCGAAACCCTGCACCGGCTGGTGATGGACCGCCACAACACCCGCTGCCGCATCTATGCGCCGGTGGGCGCGCATCGCGACCTGCTGGCCTATTTGGTGCGGCGGCTGCTGGAAAACGGCGCCAACAGTTCGTTCGTCAACCAGATCGTGGACGAAAACGTGGCCCCCGAAGTGGTGGCCGCCGATCCGTTCGAGGTCGTGCGGAAACCTGCACGCCACATCCCAACCGGCCCCGAACTGTTCCTGCCCGAGCGTCGCAACTCGGAAGGGTTCGACCTGCACCACACGCCGACATTGGACCGGATCGAAGCCGCCCGCGACGCCTTTCGCGCGCATCACTGGTTCGCGCAGCCCCTGCTGGCCGGTGACGCGGTTCCCGAGTCCGAGGAACCTGTCATCAACCCCGCCCTGCCCGAGGACCGGCCAGGCGCGGTCGCCCCGGCCAGTGCCGCGGATGTGGAGCTGGCGCTGGCCGCAGCTGCTCCGTGGCAGGCCCCAGCGACCGAGCGCAGCCGCATCCTGAATGCCGCCGCCGACCTCTACGAGGAGCATTATGGCGAGCTCTTCGCCCTTCTGGCGCGCGAGGCCGGCAAATCGCTGCCCGACGCGGTGGCCGAGCTGCGTGAGGCGGTGGACTTCCTGCGCTACTACGCCGCCAACATCCCCGACGCCAATCCGGCCGGGACCTTCACCTGCATCAGCCCGTGGAACTTCCCTCTGGCGATTTTCACCGGGCAGATCTCGGCTGCGCTTGCCGTGGGCAATGCGGTTCTGGCCAAGCCCGCGCCGCAGACTCCGCTGATCGCCCACCGCGCCGTGCAGCTGCTGCACCAGGCCGGAGTACCGCGCGACGCGCTGCAATTGCTGCCGGGCGGGCCATCGGTGGGCGCCGCGCTGACCTCGGACCCGCGGGTTTCCGGCGTGGCCTTCACCGGCTCGACCGCGACGGCGTTGAAAATCCGCGCTGCAATGGCCCAGAACCTCAAACCCGGCACACCGCTGATCGCCGAAACCGGCGGGCTGAACGCGATGATCGTGGACAGCACCGCCCTGCCCGAACAGGCCGTGCAGTCGATCATCGAAAGCGCCTTCCAGTCGGCGGGCCAGCGCTGTTCCGCCTTGCGCTGCCTGTATCTGCAGGACGACATCGCCGATGACGTGCTGACCATGCTCAAGGGCGCGATGGACGCCCTCTCGGTGGGCGATCCGTGGCTGCTCTCGACCGATTGCGGCCCGGTGATCGACGAACAGGCCCGGCAGAGCATCGCCGACCACGTCGCCAAGGCCCGCGCCGAGGGTCGTGTATTGAAGGAACTGGCGCTGCCGCCCGAGGGGATCTTCGTGGCGCCCACGCTGATCGAGGTCCCCGGCATCAATGCGCTGGAACGTGAGATCTTCGGCCCCGTCCTGCACGTCGCCCGCTTCAAGTCGCACGAGATCGACCAGGTGATCGCCGACATCAACGCCACCGGCTATGGCCTGACCTTCGGCCTGCACACTCGCATCGACGACCGGGTGCAGCACGTCACCGAGGCGATCCATGCGGGCAACATCTATGTCAACCGCAACCAGATCGGCGCCATCGTCGGCTCGCAGCCCTTCGGCGGCGAGGGGCTGTCGGGCACCGGCCCCAAGGCGGGCGGCCCGAACTATCTGGCCCGTTTCTGCGCCCCGGACCGACAGGTCGTTGCCGCGGAATGGCCCGCCCCGGCCGACCTGCCCGCACCGATCGGGCAGCCGGCCGCGCCGACGACCCGCTCGATGCCCGGACCGACCGGCGAGTCGAACCGGCTGACCGAGTTTCCCCGCGCGCCATTCCTATGCCTGGGCCCCGGCCCCGAGGCGGCCAAGGCGCAGGCGGATGCCATTCTCGCGCTGGGCGGAACGGCAATCCGGGCCGAGGGGGCGTTGGCCCTGCACCGGCTGGAAGACCTGCAGGGGATTGCAGGCGTTCTGTGGTGGGGCGACGGGGACACAGCGCGCCAGATCGAACTGCATCTGTCGCGCAGAACCGGCCCCATCCTGCCGCTGATTCCCGGCGTGCCCGACCGGTCGCGGGTGATGGCCGAGCGCCACCTCTGCGTCGATACCACGGCCGCCGGAGGAAACGCCGCACTTCTGGGCGGTGCGGCATAAGCTGACTTGACGCTGGGCCGGGAAAAGCCCAGCGTCCCCTCATGTTCCCAATTCGAGACCACAACCCCTCGGGGCGCACGCCCTATGTCGTCTATGCGCTGATCGCGGCGAATGTGCTGATTTTCCTCAGCTATGTCGGATTCATGGACGACGCCCGGCTGATCAACCGGTTCTACTTCGACTATGCGATCATCCCCGCCCGCATCAGCGACGGCGTGGCGCTCGAGACGTTGGTGACGTCGATGTTCCTGCATGGCGGCTGGATGCATCTGATCGGCAACATGTTGTTCCTGTGGATCTTCGGCGACAACCTGGAAGACGAGATGGGCCATCTGCCCTTCCTGCTGTTCTACATGGTCGCGGGCATCGGCGCCGGGCTGGTCCATATCATAACGGCCCCCGGGTCGCTGGTTCCGACCATCGGCGCGTCCGGCGCAATTGCCGCCGTGATGGGTGGATATCTGCTGATGTTCCCACGGGCGCGCGTCGATATCCTGCTGATTCTGGTCGTCTATGTGCGGGTCTTCACCATCCCGGCCTTCGTGATGCTGGGTGTCTGGTTGGGCATGCAGTTCCTGGGCAGCCTCGCCAGCAACCCTGACGCGGGCGGCGTGGCCTATTGGGCGCATACGGGCGGTTTCGTGATCGGTTTGATCCTGTGCGTCCCGCTGTGGCTGAAACGCGGCGGGCCGGCCTATTGGAACCGCACCCACGGTCACCCGCCACATCCCGAACACCGCTACAAGCTCAGCCAGTCCCGCATTCCCCGGGTGCCGCGCCGATGAGCCGGATGACCGCCTCCTGCCATTGCGGCGCCGTGAAGATCGAGGCCGAGTTCCCCGGCGGCCTGGCCACGGCTGCCCGGTGCGACTGTTCCTTCTGTATCCGACGTGGGGCCGCCGCCGTGACCGCCACAACCGAAAGCCTGCGCATCCTGCAGGGCGCAGACAACCTGAGCCTCTACACATGGGGCACGCACACGGCGAAGCACTATTTCTGCAAGACCTGCGGGATTTATGTCTATCACCAGAGGCGATCAGACCCCGCGGAATGCGGGGTCAACCTGGGATGCATCGAAGGTGGCAACCCCCGCACGCATGACCCGATTCCGTGGAATGACGGTGTCAACCACCCGTCGGACCGGGCTGATTGATCGGAAGGCTCAGCCCCGGATCACCTTGGCGAACTGGTCGAAGATCGGTTCGTTGGCGCAGATCACTTCGCCATCGTCCAGAATGCTGCCTTCGGGGTTCATCGGCTGCACAAGGCCGCCGGCCTCTTTCACGATGATGATGCCCGCGGCCAAGTCCCAGGCATTCAGGCGACGCTCCCAGAACCCTTCGTAGCGGCCGGCGGCCACATAGGCCATGTCCAGCGCCGCGGCGCCCCAGCGGCGCACGCCCGCGCAGACCGGCATCAGCCGGGCCAGATCCTGCAGCGTGGCCGGCAGATCCGAGCGTCCGCCGAACGGCAGACCGGTCGAAAAGATCGACTCGATCATGCGATGCCGCCCCGACACGCGGATACGCATGTCGTTCATCCAGGCGCCTTCGCCCTTTTCGGCAAAGAACATCTCGTCCTTGGCCGGGTCATAGATCACGCCGGCCACGATCTTGCCCTTGTGTTCCAGCGCGATCGAAATGGCCCAGTGCGGCAGGCCGTGCAGGAAGTTGGTGGTGCCATCCAGCGGATCGACGATCCAGCGCCGGGTCGGATCTTCGCCCTCGATCTCGCCGCCTTCTTCGGCCAGCCAGCCATAGGTGGGACGCGCGCCCAGCAGTTCTTCTTTCAGGATTTTCTCGGCGGCAATGTCAGCCTTCGAGACGAAATCGCCCGCGCCCTTCATCGACACCTGCAGGTTCTCGACTTCGCGAAAGTCCTTTACCAGCGATCGGCCCGCCTTGCGTGCGGCCTTGATCATGATGTTGAGATTTGCACTGCCAACCATAGTTCCGAGGCTCCTGTCCGGTCAAACCGCGCGTATACTGGCGCAACGGCCCCTTGCCAAGAGGAATGATGCGCATGGCAGCCCACCGTTTCGCGCGGGGTCCCGGCCCTATTGCGCCTGCAACTTGCGCGCCTCCTGGCTGGCCAGCTTGACCAACTCCTGCACAAAGGGTTTTTCCATGTCCTCAGTGCGCACGGCCGCGTAGAGGCGCCGCGTGATGCCATCCTTGGTCAGCGGACGCGTGACATAGTCCGAGCTGTACTTGACTTCGCGCACGACCCAGTCGGGCAGGACCGAAATTCCTCGGTTCGATGCGACCAGCAACAAGATCACCGCCGTCAGCTCGACCTGCCGGATCGCCGCAGGCTCGACCCGCGCGGGGATCAGCAGCTGACTGAACACGTCCAGCCGGGTCCGTTCGACCGGATAGGTGATCAGGGTCTGGCCGCGGAAATCCTCGGCCTCGATATACGGTTTTTCCGCCAGCGGATGGGTCGAGGCCGCGACGAAAACCGGGTTGTAATCGAACAGTTCGATGAATTCGACGCCCGGCAGGCTTTCCGGATCCGAGGAGACGACCAGATCGACCTCCTCCTTCTGCAGCGCGGGCAGCGCGTCAAAGGCCAGGCCCGGCCGGATATCGACATCGACATCCGGCCACGACTTGCGGAAGGCCTCGAGCACCGGGAACAGCCATTCGAAACAGGCATGGCATTCGATGGCGATGTGCATCCGCCCCGTGCGCCCGTCGCGCAGCGAGGAAAACTCCTCCTGCATGGCCTCGACCTGCGGCAGGATCTGCTCGGCCAGACGCAGCAGGCGCAGCCCCGCCGCCGACAGTTTCATCGGCTTCGACCGGCGCAGGAACAGCTCGACCCCGGCCTGATCCTCGAGCCCCTTGATCTGATGGCTCAGCGCCGATTGCGTGATGTTCAGTTGATCGGCCGCGCGTGCCAGCCCGCCGCAGTCATGGATGGCCTTGATCGTGCGCAGGTGCCGGAACTCGATATGCATTTGCAGTCTGGCTCATGTTGTTCTTGAGGAATATGAGTTTGTCTCACAACCGGCATCGTGGCACAAGAGCCTGGTCACAAACAGCGAGACACCGATGACCAAGCCCGAGATCTCCTTTGAATTCTTCCCACCGCAAACGCTCGAAGCGTCATTCAGGTTGTGGGATACGGTTCAGACCCTGGCACCACTGGGGCCGCGATTCGTTTCGGTCACCTATGGCGCGGGCGGCACCACGCGCGAGTTGACGCGCGACGCCGTGGCGACGCTGCACAAATCGTCGGGGCTGCCGGTGGCCGCGCACCTGACCTGCGTCGATGCCTCACGCGACGAGACCCTGGCCATCGCCGAGGAATTTGCCGCCGCCGGTGTCACCGACATCGTTGCGCTGCGCGGCGACCCGCCCAAGGGGCAGGACCGGTTTACCCCGCACCCCGACGGATTCGCGACCTCGGTCGAACTGATCGCGGCTCTGGCCGAGAGCGGCAAGTTCAAAATCCGGGTCGGCGCCTATCCCGATACCCACCCCGAAGCCCCCAGTGCACAGGCTGATATCGATTGGCTCAAGGCCAAGCTGGATGCCGGCGCCGATGAGGCGCTGACCCAGTTCTTCTTCGAGGCCGAGACATTCTTCCGCTTCCGCGATGCCTGCGCAAAGGCGGGGATCGACAAGCCGATCGTGCCGGGCATACTGCCGATCGAGAACTGGACCGGCGCCCGCAAATTCGCGAAACGTTGCGGCGCGCGGGTTCCCGGCTGGGTCGAGGATGCCTTTGAAAAGGCCATTCGCGACGACCGGCACGACCTGCTGGCCACCGCGCTGTGCACCGAACTGTGCTCGGACCTGATCGAGGGCGGCGTGGACAGGCTGCATTTCTACACGCTCAACCGCCCCGAACTGACGCGCGACGTGTGTTTCGCCCTTGGCATCACGCCCAAAGTCGACCTGCAACACGTCGCCTGACCATCCGTCTCCAAATCCCCTGTGCTGGGGCCGCTTCGGCGGCCCACCTTTTTTTGGGGGGCGTCGCCCATCACCAAGTGGGCACCCGCGCATGCAAACAATGCCGGCCAGCGCGCGGAACTGTTGCCAAAATCAACGCCAATACACTGATTTATTTGACTTAAAGCCGCTCTCCCAGAAAAATGGGTGCAGTTTTTTAGTGAGTGATTTCGGTATGGAGCCAGTCGACAAAATCCAGGCTCGGGAAGAGGCGTTGCAGGCGTTGGGCCTGGATCAATCAGCATCCTCCCTTGAAATAAGGAACGCTTGGCGCGAAATCGCCTTTCATGCGCATCCCGACCACACCGGCGGCGAGTGCAAACAGTTCTCGCGGGCAAAGGCAGCCTATGATCTGCTGCGCAAGGAAGGTTTGACCGGCAAACCGCAAGGCCCCGCGCGGCCTCGGCGGCCGAAGCTGAAGAAACGTCTGATTGAACTGGCTGATGACGCGGTTGCGATGTGCCGAGGGCTGCTGGACCCTGACCGTGCACTGCCTCACCACGAAGACATGGCGCAGCCGCAACCAGCGGCTCGGGATTGCGACCACGTGCCCACCGCCGTCGGGTGCCACGGTCGCCATCTGACGTTTTTCGTGGAAACACCCGTTCGCGAAGGCGCGAACCGGGTGGCGTTGCCTACGTCAATCCTGAGCAGTTGCCACAAGTTCGAGGGCGAAGTTCTGTCGTTCCAGGTTAAAAGCGGCGGTGCGGGCGAGGTCATCGTCCCCGACTCGATCAGATCACGCAAATTTCCGGGGGCCCGAAGCGTGACGATCAGATTCGAAACCGACCAAACCGCACTCGACGAATTCTGGCAAACGTCCTGACCCAACAGAAAAGGGCCCGACGTGATGCGTCAGGCCCCATTTTTGTTATCGGCCGATCACTCCGCGACCGGACCTTCGGACGTAAATTTGGGAATGACGCTGGTCGAGGCGTCCGACGGCTCGATCTCGGGCCAGTTGCCTTCGGCCAGGTTGATGTTGCCCGGCACGTCCTCTTCCCAGAAACCGACCACGACATCAGTGATGTTCAGATACAGCTTGTCATCCACGATGCGCCACAGGTTGGGGTTGCCAGGAACCTTGCCGCCCTTGGACACGCCATAGGCGCAGTGCCCGTCATATTGCGGGGCGTAGTATTCGGGGTTCTCCAGAAACTTCGCCCGGTTTTCCTCGGATGCGAAAGCCCAGGTGGCCCCGTTGTATTCGGCCGTGATGTCGGCGCGGCCACGCACGGCTTCGGGTTGGGATTGGCCGATGGGCACCTGTTCGAGGTCGCGGTAGGCGACGACGTCATAGCCGGACGCGGCATACCCGGTCCCGTCGACATATTGAGGCCCGGCAAAGGCCGGAACGCCCAGCATCATGGCGGCGACGAAAGTCAGTGCAAAACGGTTCATGTAGGTGATCCTTGTTCTGGAGGCGGTGTCCGCGGGGTCTTCGCAGCCGAGAATATTGGAATCCCCCCGATCGCATAGCCCAGCTAACGTTGCTGTGACCACACACGAGAAAACGTGAGCGAATTGCGGGGGCTTGTTTCACGAAACGCGCAACGTCGGGGGTTGGCCTCGGGGCGTGACAATACTACCTCTGGGACGATCCGGCGCGCCCGGCTTAGGCATGAAAGGCAGAAGATGAGCGACACATCCACCTATACCCCTCCGAAAGTCTGGACCTGGGACAGCGAAAGCGGCGGACGATTTGCCAGCATCAACCGCCCCATCGCGGGTGCCACCCATGACAAGGATCTGCCCGTGGGCAAGCATCCGCTGCAACTGTATTCGTTGGCCACTCCGAACGGGGTCAAGGTCACCGTGATGCTGGAAGAACTGCTGGCCCTGGGCCATGACGGCGCCGAATACGATGCATGGCTGATCAATATCGGCGAGGGCGATCAGTTCGGCTCGGGCTTTGTCGAGATCAATCCCAACTCGAAAATTCCCGCCCTGCTGGACCGGTCAGGCGAGACCCCGGTGCGCGTGTTCGAAAGCGGGTCGATCCTGTTCCACCTGGCCGAGAAATTCGGTGAATTTCTGCCGCAATCCGGCCCGGAGCGCACCGAAGTGATGAACTGGTTGTTCTGGCAGATGGGCAGCGCGCCCTATCTGGGCGGCGGATTCGGCCATTTCTATGCCTACGCGCCCGAGAAGTGGGAATATCCGATCAACCGCTTCGCCATGGAAACCAACCGCCAATTGGACGTTCTGGACCGCGAACTGGCCAGCAAGCCCTTCATCGCCGGGAATGACTATTCGATCGCGGACATGGCGATCTGGCCGTGGTATGGCCAGTTGGCTTTGGGCCGTCTGTATGACGCCGCCGAGTTCCTGGACGTCGAATCCTACACGAACGTGATGCGATGGGCAAAAGAGATCGACGCCCGCCCGGCGGTGCAACGCGGCCGGATGGTCAACCGTGCCTTCGGCGAGCCGCACACCCAGCTGCGCGAACGCCACGATGCCAGTGATTTCGAGACGCGCACGCAGGACAAGCTGGAACAGGCCGCCGAATAGGCCGATGCCTTTTCCATACGCCTGACCGAAGATGCAGCGCCCCGGCGCTGCATTTTCATTTCAGGATCGGCGGTTTGTCCGGATCGCTTCCGGGCGCGGCACGGACTGGATCGGGGCGGGTCGGTTGCGGGATGTCGAACCGCAACCCGACGGATGACAACGCCTCGGTCGCGACATCGTCATTGGCAAAGAATCCAACGTCCAACGCCCCCGCTTCGATTCCCGAGAAGGTCAGCGCCTCTGAGACCGCCTTGGCCAGCGCCGGCTCCGCGCCTTCGACGGCATCGACGAAGGCCAACAGGTGCCCGGCCCCGCCGCCCTGGGCGCGCGTCGCCACCAGGTAGGCGGCCGAGGCCAGCCCGATCGCCGTTGCCAGTTTGGTATCCAGCGCCGTCAACAGCGCATCGGGCAAGCCGGCAGGCGGCAGAAACTCCTCCAGCCGCGCCTCGACCGCCTGCGGCGCATGGCTGAGCGTCTCGGCCAGCCAGGTCAGCGCCTCGGCCGGGATCAGCATCGACGAGGGCGCCACCTCGAGGTTCAGGCCCAGCCCGATCCCCTGCCCGCCCAGCATCCCGGCCAGAACCCTCCCCGACAGTGCCGCATAGGGCGCCGGCCTGCCTGCGAACTGCACAAGACGCTCCTCGCGATCGAAGGCCAGCACGAAGCGCCCGTCGGCGACCTCGAACAGCTCGGGCGAGATGTTTTCACCGCGCGCCTCTTCGGTCAGCATCAGAAACAGCTCGGAATCGGCAAGCCGCTCGAAGAATCGCAGCCGTGCCGCATCGTCCTGCGGGCGGGCCTCCATCGCCGCATGGGCTGCGTCCAGGGCCGTGGTATCAGTCATTCAGCACCTCTTGCACCCGGGCGCGCAGAACCGGCAGCAGCTCAGCCTCGAACCAGGGGTTTTTCTTCAACCATGCCGTATTGCGCCAGGACGGATGAGGCAAGGCGAAGATCCGCGGCGCATGGTCCCGCCAGGCGCGCACCGTCTCGGTCACCGAGGATCGGGTCCCGAGGTGGAACCGATGGGCATGGCCGCCGACCAGCACGGTCAGGGGCACCGCGCCCAATTCCCGCATGACCTTGGCATGCCAGGTCTTGCGGCAGATGGGCGGTGGCGGAAGATCGGCCTGCCGTGCGTCATAGCCGGGAAAGCAGAAAGCCATCGGCACGATCGCAAACTGCGCGCGATCATAGAATTGGGTCTTGGACACACCCAGCCAGGCGCGCAGCCGATCACCTGAGGGATCGGTAAATGGCCGCCCCGACCGGTGTACGCGTGCCCCCGGTGCCTGACCGGCAATCAGAACCCGGGCGCCGGGTTGAAACCAGACGATCGGCCGCGGCTCATGGGCGGTCGGCGTCGCTTCGAACCGGTCTGCGCACAACCGGCAGGATTTGATCCTTTCGATGAGGTCAGGCGTGCCCTCGGGGACGACGTTTTCTGGTGTCGGCATGGCCGTGTTCTAGACGAATCGGAGAGACAGGACCATCCGGATGTCACGGTCTCGTGGGCAGGATCTCAGGCGCATTGATCATTTGTTTCATAATTCGACATAATGTAGCCCACATGCACCGCTACAGTCGGCGGTCGTCCAATTGTCCGTTTGTCCGGACCCGCAGGGAAATACGAGCGCAACAGGAATGCTAGAATTCGAGAACGTCAGCAAATCCTTCTGGACCGGGACCCGCCGAAAGGTGATCCTGGACAGGGTCTCGTTCCGGATCGAGCTGGGCAGGTCGTTGGGCATCCTGGCCCCTAACGGAACGGGCAAGACCACCTTGATCAACATGATGGCCGGGTTGGAAAAACCGGACGAAGGCGTAATCCGGCGCGAGTGCCGGGTGTCATTTCCGATGGGCTTCGCCGGCGGTGTTTCCAAACGGCTGTCGGCCTTGGAAAACGCCCGGTACATCGCCAAGATCTATGGCATGGATCCCGATTACGTCGAAGCCTATTGCAAGTGGCTGTGCGGGTTGGGCGAGTATTTCAATCAGCCATTGGCGACCTATTCGTCGGGTATGCGCGCACGGTTCACCTTTTCGTTGATGCTGGCCTTGGATTTTGACATGTACCTGATCGACGAGGGCATGCCCGCGACGACGGATGTCGAATTCAACAAGAAGGCCGGTTCGATCCTTCAGGAAAGACTGCGCACGACAACTTTGGTGATCGTGTCCCACAACCCGCAGGTTCTGGAGAAATTCGCACAGCAAGCCGCCGTCTTGGTGGACGGGCATATCCACATATTTGACTCCTTGGAAGAGGCGAAGCAGCTTTATGACTACCAAACCCAAGGCTAAGAAATACGACCCGAACAACGGGCAACAAGACGAAGCGACCGTCGAAGCGCGTACCGAGGCCATTTCGCGCATCCGCGCGGCTACGCAATCAGCCGGGGAAACACCGGCGGGCACTGAACTGGATGAGATCAAGCGCGAAGGTCTGACGGGGCGCCAGTTGCGCATCGCAAGGCGCATGGCGCAAAAGCATGGGCTGGCTGCGACGTCTGACTACGACGCCGTTCGCTTGCTGCGCAAAAAAGGCATCGATCCGTTCAAACGCACGAATCTTCTGGATTTTGGCGGGGCGCCTCAGCCAGCTGCGGATGCGCCCGCAGAGCCCAAGGACAAGATAACGATCCAGCTTCCGCAAACGGTGAAGGACGCGCCGCAAACCCTTCCCGGCCCCGAGATGAGTCCGGCAGAACGACGCGCGTTCGAAATCGCTCAAATCCAAAAGGACATTGCTCGACGGCGGCGCCGCAAGCTGATTGCTTTGTTCGCACGTCTGGCCGCTTTTGTTCTGCTGCCGACCTTGGTGGTTGGCTATTATTTCTACAAGATCGCAACGCCGATGTACGCCAGCGAGTCGGAGTTCCTGATTCTGCAGGCCGATGGCGGTCCGGGCAGCATCGGCGGGCTGCTGGCAGGGACCCAGTTCGCAACGACGCAGGATTCGATTTCGGTCCAGTCGTTTCTCGAATCGAAAGAGGCCTTGCTGATGCTGGACCGGGATGCGGGATTCTCGGACGTATTCAAGCAGGACTGGATCGATCCGATTCAGCGGCTCGAACCAGATGCGACGCTTGAGGACTCGTTCAAGCTGTACAAACGGATGATCACCATCGGTTATGATCCGACCGAAGGGGTGATCCGCATGGAGGTGGCCGCCCCCGACCCCGAAACCGCAACGATGTTTTCGCAAAAACTGATCTCCTACGCCGAAGACCGGGTAAACGCCTTGTCCGAGAAGAAGCGCGAAGACCAGATGCGCGATGCGGTCGAAGGGTTCGAAGCGGCGCAGGAAGCGCGCCGACAGGCGCAGGAAGACCTGATCGAATTGCAACTGAAAGGCGCGGTGCTTGACCCCGAAAGCGTGATCGCCGGTCTGCGAGCCCGGATCAACGAGATCGAAATTCAGTTGCAGGACAAGGAACTGCAGTTGGCCGCGCTGTTGGACAACCTGCGGCCAAACCAGGCCAAGGTCGATGGGGTGCGCGCCGATATCGAGCGCCTGGAAGCTGTCCTGGAGGAGCTGAATGCGGAAATGCTCGACGCGTCCGCGGGCGAAAACTCTCTGGCGCGGCTGAGCGTGCGGATCCAGATGGCCCAGGCTGACCTTGCGGCCCGTGACATGATGCTGCAGACCGCCATGCAGCAGATGGAAAACACCCGGACCGAGGCCAACCGTCAGGTCCGGTATCTGACCGTTTCGGTCAACCCGGTACCCAGCCAAGAGCCCAGCTATCCCCGCAAATTCGAAAATACGATTTTGGCATTCCTGCTGTTTGCTGGTATCTACCTGATGATTTCGCTGACCACGTCAGTCCTCCGAGAACAGGTATCTTCGTAGAGCACATGCAACATGTAAAAATCGCCGACCTGACGGTCGGCAACGATCTTCCGCTGACCGTCATCGCCGGGCCGTGTCAGCTTGAAACCGCCGACCATGCCCAGATGATCGCTGGTCGGATGAAAGACATCTGCGACAAGGCCGGAGCGCAATACGTCTTCAAGGCCTCGTATGACAAGGCCAACCGCACGTCTCTGTCCGGCAGGCGCGGCATGGGGATCGATGCGGGCCTCAAGGTTCTGGACGACATCCGCAAGACGATGGGTGTTCCGGTCCTGACCGACGTTCACACCGAAGCGCAGTGCGCCATCGCGGCCGAGGCGGTGGATATTCTGCAGATCCCCGCCTTCCTGTGTCGCCAGACGGACATGTTGTTGGCTGCGGGCGAAACGGGCAAGGCGGTCAACGTCAAGAAGGGTCAGTTCCTTGCCCCTTGGGAGATGCCGAACATCGTCGAAAAGATCGAAAGCACCGGCAATCGGAACATCCTTCTGACCGAGCGCGGAACATCCTTTGGCTACAACACGCTGGTTGCCGACATGCGGTCGCTGCCGCAGATGGCACAGACAGGATATCCGGTGGTGATGGACGCCACACATTCGGTACAGCAGCCCGGCGGCCGGGGCGGCTCGTCGGGTGGTCAGCGCGAATTCGCGCCGGTCATGGCCCGCGCGGCGGTATCGCTGGGCATCGGCGCGGTGTTCATCGAAACCCATCAAGACCCGGACAATGCGCCGTCGGACGGGCCGAACATGATCCCGCTGGACCAGATGGAAGACCTGATCGGCACGCTGATGCAGTTCGACGCTCTGGCCAAAGCCAACCCAGTTCAAATTTGAGAATTGAGAAACAAGATGACCAAACCTTTGTCCGAGGTGACCCCGAACACCTGGAGTTTTCTGCGCGACGCGATGATCAAGCCCACCGGCTTTCGTGAATACGACGCCCGCTGGAAATACCCCGACGAGATCAACCTGCCCGGCATGACCGCGCTTGGCTTGGGGCTGGGCACGCAGATGCACCGGCGTGGGATCAAGCCCGAGATCGCGGTCGGCAACGACTATCGCGACTATTCCCTGGCCATCAAGAACGCTCTGATCCTGGGCCTGATGCAGGCCGGCATCCGGGTCAAGGATATCGGCCCGGCGCTGTCGCCCATGGCCTATTTCGCGCAATTCCACCTGGATGTTCCGGCCGTGGCCATGGTGACCGCCAGCCACAACCCGAACGGCTGGACCGGGGTCAAGATGGGCTTTGACCGCCCGCTGACCCATGGCCCCGATGAAATGTCCGAACTGCGCGACATCGTTCTGAACGGTGAAGGCGTGGCCCGCCCGGGTGGATCCTACGAATTCGTCGATGGCGTGAAAGAGGCCTATATCGACGATCTGGTCGGCGATTTCAGAATGTCCCGCCCGCTGAAGGTCGTCTGTGCCACGGGGAACGGCACCGCATCTGCCTTCGCGCCGGAAATCTTCGAACGCATCGGGGTCGAGGTCGTGCCCAGCCACAACCGGCTGGACTACACCTTCCCCAATTACAACCCCAACCCCGAAGCGATGGAGATGCTGCACGACATGGCCGCCACCGTCAAAGCGACGGGCGCGGATCTGGCCCTGGGGTTTGACGGCGACGGAGACCGCTGCGGCGTGGTCGATGACGAAGGCGAAGAGATCTTTGCCGACAAGGTCGGTGTGATCATGGCGCGCGATCTGGCCAAGCTGCATCCCGGCGCCACCTTCGTGGCCGACGTGAAATCGACCGGCCTTTTCGCCAGCGATCCCGAACTGCAGGCGCTTGGCGTCAAGGCCGACTATTGGAAGACCGGCCACAGCCACATGAAGCGGCGCGTGAAGGAAATCGGCGCGTTGGCCGGGTTCGAGAAATCCGGCCACTATTTCCTGGCCGAGCCCGTCGGGCGCGGCTACGACTGCGGCATGCGGGTGGCCGTCGAAATCTGCAAGCTGATGGACCGGAACCCGGACAAGAGCATGTCGGACCTGCGCCGCGCGCTGCCCAGGACGTGGTCGACCCCGACCATGTCGCCCTATGCTTCCGATACCGAGAAATACGACATTCTCGCCCGTCTGGTTGACAAGCTGGTCGCCAAGGCCGAGGCGCAGGAGACGTTGGCCGGACGCCCGATCAAAGAGGTGGTCACGGTCAACGGAGCGCGCGTGATTCTGGATAACGGCAGCTGGGGCCTGGTACGGGCCTCTTCGAACACGCCCAACCTTGTTGTTGTCTGCGAAAGCAGCCAAAGCGAGGAGGAGATGCGCGCCATCTTCGCCGATATCGACGCAGTCATCCGTACCGAGCCCGGCGTGGGCGACTACGATCAGAAGATTTGACGCGTTCGAGGGGCGCCGCTCGGCGCCCCTTGCTCAGTCTCGTCCCAATAGTTTCAGCAGACCTTTCCTTGCTTCGTCCTCAAGCTTTTTCTTCAGGGCGTCCTCGA
The DNA here is from genome assembly GCA_000161775.1 of Ruegeria lacuscaerulensis ITI-1157. Classification (GTDB taxonomy): domain Bacteria; phylum Pseudomonadota; class Alphaproteobacteria; order Rhodobacterales; family Rhodobacteraceae; genus Ruegeria; species Ruegeria lacuscaerulensis. The sequence continues at coordinate 1,937,793 of GG704596.1, read as the reverse complement.
TCTGTTCGCTGTCGGTAATCGTAGTGTCCAGTTCCTCTCCGACCTTCTTCAGCGCCTTGTCCTTGGCCTCTTGCTCCAGTTCCTTCAGCTTTTCGCCCGTCGTCGCTTCTATCACCTTGCTCAAATCCGGCTTGATCGAAGGGGCGCTCCACGGCCCGACGATCCGCACCGGAATTGCGATCCCGCTGCCGCTGTTCGCGCGCAATGCGACGGGTGTGAACAGATAGTCAATGTCGCGCCGACCCAAGCCGACGCGCCCGCTTCCATCCGCGCGGAAATTGTCCAGCTGCATCAACAGATCGTCGTTCATCAGATCGCCATTTCGAACCGTGAACGAGGCTGTCAGGCTGTTGAAAACCGTGACGCCCCCGGCACCCTCTCCACGTCCCATCAAGCGATCCAGATCGATGCCCTGAATCACGCCCTTGCCAACGTTCAAGGCGCCTTCCCCGCTCAGTGATTTCATGATCTGATCTTCGGATTGACCAACGCCAAGGAAACGCAGCTTGCCCGATGCGGTACCCGACAGCCGCTCGATCCCGCCCAGCGCCATCAACGCCTGTTTCAAATCGATCCCTTCCGCCGAGAGATCTCCACCCACCGACAAGCCGTTGCGATTGTTGGCCACCACCTGCCCTGTAAGTTTGCCGGAAAACAGTGTGGCAGGTTCCATCCCGAGAACAGCGCGTGAACGGTCCAGGCCCAGCACCAGGTCGCTGGGGCCAAGAGTCAGTTCGGGCAACGCGATGGAGTCGGCGCGCAGCCGGATCTCGCCATTCGCAAGCGCCAGAGCCGAAGCGTCGATCGGCTCTGTTGACCACCCATCATCGGATCGCGGGGTTGAACCCGTGGAGCTTGCGTCAGGCGTGGTCGTGGACGTGCCGCCAAACGCTTGCGTCAGATCCAGATCACCCGCGCTCAGACGGGCCGTGACTTGCGGCGGATTGCCGATAGCAATGTCAGCCTCGCCGCTGAACCGATTGTGGTCCAGAATCACCTGCATGTCGCGCAATGATATGCGGCCGTCACGCGTATAGGCCATTTGGCCGGAAATATCCGCCACACGCCCCAATCCCGTCGGCACATTTACACCGCCTTGCCCGAATGCCGCCAGAAACGTCTCGGTACTCTTGGTCCTTACAAGGGTTTTGCCCTCCATTTCACCAGCCAGGTTGACTCGTCCGTCAAAACGGACCTCGCCGCCGGGCGCCGTCATGGCCATGGACATGGGTGTAACCTTGCCCACCGAAAAAGTCGGCAGGTCCGGAATATCCAAGGAAACCTCGACGGTGCCGCCCGGCACCGGCATCGCAGCCTTGAGCCTCATCGGGGCCGTGACCTCGGGCCAGCTGGCCGACAGGTCGACGGCAGAAAAATCCATTTGCGTCACGCCGTTTTCAATATAGATTAAGCGGGCATTCACAAGCCCCAACTGCTCAAGAATTACCGAGCTTGGCCGCGCTGTTGATGTGCGCGCGCTGGCTGCTGGTGACGGGTTGGCATCCAGCGATGCCAATTCCCAGTTGCCGCGCCCGCCGTTCCGCTCCAACCGAAGAACCGGATCCTCGGCCAGAACGCGCTTGACGCGGATGTCACCGCTCAGCAAGGCCCTGGCATCAACACCAATGGCCAGGCTTTTTGCGCTCAGCATCGGTTCGGGTCCGGCCCACTTGGCGTTGCCAAAAGCGACCGGGCCGGTTTCCATTCCCAATACAGGCCAGAAAGAAAGGCGAACGTCGCCAGACAGAGTCAGGTCTCGCCCGGTCTGCGCCTTGACCTGTTCGGACAGGATCCGCGCCAGCTTGTCCCCCGGCATCAACAGCAATGCCCCGATGACCAGCCCCGCCACCGCAATCAGTATCAACAGGATCCGCGTCAGCCACTTCATGTCTTGCCCTCTGTGTTTTCGGCTTTTCTGCTCATCGACAACTCATCCCCGCTCGCTCTGGATTTGCAAGGAGAAGATTTCCCCACTATATGCCGCGCCATGAGCACCAATCCGCCAAACCTCCGCCCCGACCTGGCCCCCACCGCCCGGATCACCGAAGCCCCGCGCAGCGACCAGCCCACCATCGGGATGGTTTCGCTGGGCTGCCCCAAGGCGCTGGTGGACAGTGAACGCATCCTGACCCGGCTGCGAGCAGAAGGCTACGGTATCTCGCCCGATTATGCAGGGGCGGATGCCGTCATCGTGAACACCTGCGGGTTTCTCGACAGTGCCAAGGCCGAAAGCCTGGAAGCGATCGGCGAGGCGCTGGTGGAGAACGGCAAGGTCATCGTGACCGGGTGCCTGGGGGCTGAACCCGACTATATCCGTGAACATCATCCGCGCATTCTGGCCGTAACCGGACCCCACCAGTACGAACAGGTGCTTGATGCCGTCCACGCCGCCGTGCCGCCCGATCCGAACCCCTTTGTCGATCTGCTGCCCGCCTCGGGGGTCAAGCTGACGCCACGCCACTACAGCTATCTCAAGATTTCAGAGGGCTGCAACCACAAGTGCAAATTCTGCATCATCCCCGACATGCGCGGCAAGCTGGCCAGCCGACCCGCACATGCTGTTCTGCGCGAAGCGGAAAAGCTGGTAGACAGCGGCGTGCGCGAATTGCTGGTGATCAGCCAGGACACCTCGGCCTATGGGCTGGACCGCAAATATGACGTGAACCCCTGGAAAGACCGCGAGGTGCGCAGCCACATCACCGACCTGGCGCGCGAACTGGGTCAGATGGATGCCTGGGTGCGGCTGCATTACGTCTATCCCTATCCGCATGTGCGCGAGTTGATCCCGCTGATGGCGGATGCGGGTTGCAACCTGCTGCCCTATCTGGACATCCCGTTCCAGCACGCCCATCCGGACGTGTTGAAACGCATGGCGCGCCCTGCGGCGGCGGCGAAGACGCTGGATGAGATCGCGGCCTGGCGCGACATCTGCCCCGACATCACCCTGCGCTCGACCTTCATCGTAGGCTACCCCGGCGAAACCGAAGCCGAGTTCCAGACCCTGCTGGACTGGATGGACGAGGCGCAGCTGGATCGCGTGGGTTGTTTCAAATACGAAAACGTGGATGGGGCGCGCTCGAACGACTTGCCTGATCACGTCCCGGAAGAGGTCAAGCAGGAGCGCTGGGAACGCTTCATGGAGAAGGCGCAGGCGATCTCCGAGGCGAAACTGGCCGCCAAGGTTGGCCAAATCATCGAAGTGATCGTGGACGACGTCGATCACGAGGCCGCCACCTGCCGGACCAAGGCAGATGCACCGGAAATCGACGGAAACCTGTTCATCGACGACGGGTTCGAAGACCTCAAGCCAGGCGACATCGTAGCCGTTCAGGTGGACGAGGCCGGAGAATACGACCTTTGGGGAAGACTGCTGCGCTGACGCGCCGTTTCGCCATGAAAAACAGGCGGCCCATCCAGGCCGCCTGTTGAAATTCTGCAGGTCGAAAGCTTACTGGATGACCGGGTTACAAACTGTCTGACCGGCTTCGGTGGTGGCCAGTTCATAGCCGGCCGAGCAGCTGGGCGTACCGTATTTGTCATAAGCCGGCTGGACGTAGACCGGTGTTGGTTCTTCCTGCTGACCGCAAGCGGTCAGGATCAAGGCAAAGGCACCAGCGGCAGCAAATTTCAGTTTCATGTCCATCAATCCTTTAATAATCTTGTGATATTGCCCAACTTTTTTTCGGGGCCACAGGCAGGATAGGGGCTAGTTTCCATTCTGGCAACATTTCGGGTCACATCCCCGTGATCGATGGCAATTCGGCGCCTGCGGCCACTTCGATCGTCCCTCGTCTTTGACCTCTACCCAATGGCCCGCGATGGATTACATTGACGATCACCCATCAAACAAATGCCGGAGAGATCAGATGTCCGAAAAGCCGAAGATCGCCCAGAATGAACCCTATGTTGTCGAAGTGACCGAGGGAAAAAGCTATTTCTGGTGTGCCTGCGGACGGTCCGGGCGCCAACCTTTCTGCGATGGATCGCACAAGGACACGGGGCTGGAGCCCGTCAAGTACACGGCCGAGACCAGCAGGAAAGTGTTCTTCTGCGGCTGCAAGCAGACCGCAAACCCCCCGTTTTGCGATGGCAGGCATTCACGGCTTTGAACAGTCAAGTCAATTTGTTCAGCGATTCGGAGTTGGCGCAGAACTCGGGCGCCGTATCAGCCCTGCGCTGTCGAGCGGCCAGCCATTGCGCACATTTCTCACTGCATCCCGAAGCCCTGCACCGCGTGACCAGTTCCGCATAGCCCTGCGGTGTCAGTTGCCCCGTCGCCATGGCCTCGCTCAGCGACACTCCGATGCAGCGTGCAACCGAACGCGTCAGCCAGAAATGCTTCTCGATGTCTCCCAAACGTATGTGCTGCATCATGTTTCCTGACGTTCTGGTTTCCTGAGTTGCTTGAATATCGCCCGATTGGGACAAGTTTCGAACGTTGGTCCGCACGTGTCATGCCGCGCCAGCCAGTCGTGACACGGTTGCGCCGCTGAACAGTTTTGGCACCGCCGCACCATGCCCGCCCAATCCGCTTGGCTCAACCGACCGGATTTGTGTGCCTCGACCAGATCAACCCCTGCAGCCCGCCCCATACGCAGGACAAGACGCATGTGGCGCATGATCTGGCCCATTGCCCTCATCGGCTTGGTCCCGCCGATGGCATCAGACCTTGCAGCAACTCGCGGTTTCGGCAGTATTCCGGTGGTTCTGCAGAGGTCTCCTGCAGCCGCAACCTGAAAGCGCAATGCTCTGGGTCGGGGCAACCGGAGCAGCGCAGCACGGCCTCGGAGATTTCATCCACGGACACGTCTCCGGCTATGGCGACGGATTGAAGATCGACACCCAGTTTCGTCGCCATCCGATCCAGCAAATCGGCGTGACGCCGCAGAACCTCGCGGCTTGGCATCGGCATTCCTTTCTCTGGCATACCCAAGTCAGGCTAACGCATCCGCGGCGCCAAGCCCTTGATGCAGGTCAAGATGGCAGGCCCAGATGTTCCAGATAGGTGCGGGTGGCGTCCTGAACCCTCCGGAAACGGTCGCCGCCCAATTTCTTGCCACCGTACCAGCGCGTCACGATCACCACATGGTTCCGCAGCCCCGCGCGTTCCAGCATCTTCAGGATCACCATACCGGCCCCGCTTTCCCCGTCATCCGCCTTGAGCGCGCCATTGGGCAACACCGCAGCCCAGGTATTGTGTGTGGCTTTCGCATAGCTCTTGTCGGACTTGAGCATCCGCAACACCCCGTCAACGTCCTCGCGGCTTCTGACCTGCGCGCCGGTCACCGCATATTTTGAACCGCGATCTGTCAGAACCACGCCCAGCTTGGTCAGTTCGGTCATTGGATCAACCCCATCTCGGTGACCGTCTCCAGCACCGCCTCGACACGGCGGGCATTCGGTGGATGCGATGCAAAAAACCGGTCGCCCGGGTCAGGAATGCGTCCGAAATAGGCCATGCCCACAAGCGGATCATAACCTGCGGCGTAGGTTATGACCGTGCCCATCCTGTCGGCCTCCAACTCGAACTGCTTGGTGTAACTGCGCCTGCCGACTTCTGCCCCAAGCTCGCGCGCCAGATCGATCTCCTCGGGCCCGGCCCCCTGTGCCCTGGCCTCTTCACCGAAAATCCGCGCAGCTTCCTTTTGGTATTCCAGCTGCCGTGCGATATGGCCCAGGATGTGATGGGCAGCCTCGTGCCCCATGACGAAGGCCATCTCGTCCCCGTTCCGGGCGGACTTTATCATTTTCTGCGTGAAAATGATGAGCGGCCGCCCGGACTTGTCGAGCGTTTGAAAGGCATTGGGGCTCTCAAACGGGTCCAGGTCGACGAGAATGACGAAATCACAGTTCCGGCCACCGGGCTGCCTTGCGCATTCCGCGCGGGCTGCATTCCCGACAGCGCGGCTGACCTGCCGGAAGGTTTCGGCCCGATCGCGCATCGCCGGCGCGGACGGGTTCCAGTCCTCGGCAGCCACATAGACGTCGTACCCGGCTGGCACGCCGCATCCGGCAAGTGCCAGTACCAGCAAAAACAAGAAACGGCGCATTCCGGGTCCTTTCCATCTCAGCCGGACGCACAGCTTAGCGCGGCTCTGTGAGGGTGGCCACTCTTCGCGAGCCAATCAGCGGTTGCAAACTGTCTTTTGGCTGGGCACTCTGGCGTCATGTTTTCGATTGAGCATGAATTCGACTCGACGGTGATTACCCTGGTTGATGAAGGCCCGGGCCCCCTGCAGGAAGACGTTGTCATCAACAGCTTTGCTGAATGCGTGACGATCGAGCAGTTGGACCCCCTCACTGACCGCATTCAGAAGATCACCCTATCCCCGATCCAGTTACGAGATCTGGCCGCGGCTCTGGATTTGCCTGAAGGCGTGTACCAGATCCGAGAGACGCCGGATCAGGGCTCATAGACGAACAGCTTGTTCCGTGCGGTCTGTCCCTGCTTCAGGATCAGGGCCGAGGGCGCAATTCCCATGGCCTTGGCAAGGATCCGCGCGACGGCCAGGTTTGCCTTGCCGCCTTCGGCCGGCGCCGTGACCGCAATATGGACGCTGCTTTCATCGGCTTGGATCCGGTCGCGCGCGGCCTTGGGGGTGACGCGCACCTGGATGTGCTGGCCCGGCTGGGCCAGATGGGTCAAATCCGGCAGGTTTCTGACCTTGGGTCTGGCCATGCGTCTACCTCCGCGCGTGCATTGGTCGGGTGTGGAACAGGTTTGGACAGTTTTGCATTTTACCCTTGAAACGGCCCCCCGTCTGCCCGAGATACGTCATGCGAATGTAAAGGAAATTAACATATGTCCCAGAAAAACCCGGCCGCACTGGAATTCCTGTTATCTCGCCGCTCTCGCCCGGCAAAGACCCTGGTTGCACCCGCCCCCACACGGGAACAGCTGATGCCGCTGCTGACCGCCGCCGCCCGCAGCCCCGATCACGGCAAACTGGAACCTTGGAGATTCATCGTTCTGGAAAAAGGGGCGATGCCGCGCTTGGCCGAGTTGACGGAAGATCGCGGGCGCGCATTGGGAAAAACCCCGGACGAAATCGCCAAGGCCCGCAGCCAGTTCGACATGGGCCAGCTTGCGGTTGCGGTGATCGAAGTTCAGAAACCTTCGGAAAAGATCCCTTCGATCGAACAGACATACTCGGCCGGGGCGGTGTGCCTCGCGCTGTTGAACGCGGCACTGGCGGCCGGTTGGGGGGCCAACTGGCTGTCCGGCTGGCAGTCTCATGACCGCGAGTTCTGCGAACGTGCTTTCGGCCTTGGGCCGAACGAGCGGGTTGCGGGTCTGATCCATATCGCAACCGAGAGCTCTGTCCCGCCGGAACGCCCCCGACCGGATGTGGACTCCATTACCGAATGGGTATCGAGATGATCATTCTGAACGCCTTTTTTGCGGCTTTGGGGCAAATCGGCGACCCCAGATTCCGGTCGGTTCTGCTGCGCGGTATCGGCCTGACCGTCGTGCTGCTTGTTCTGGCATGCGCCGGGGCCATCTGGCTGATCAACAACCTGGCGGGAACCGAGATTTCGCTGCCATTTGTCGGGGCCGTGCCTTGGCTGAATGACGTGCTGAACTATTCGGGCATCGCTTTGGTACTGATTCTACCCATTTTCCTGATGGTGCCGGTGGCCTCGGCCATCACCTCAATGTTTCTGGACGAAGTCGCCCAGGCTGTCGAGGATCGGCACTACTCCACACTGCCCCCCGTGGGCAGTACACCGATCCGTGACGCGGTCCTGGATTCGGTCGGGTTTCTGGGTGTGCTGATCGTCGCCAACCTGTTGGCGCTGGTTCTCTACGTTCTGTTTCCACCCCTGGCCCCGTTCATTTTCTGGGGATTGAACGGCTTTCTGCTGGGCCGGGAATATTTCACTTTGGCAGCCATGCGCCGCGTGGGGCGGGCAGAGGCCCGCCGGATGCGTGCACGTCACTCCACGACCATCTGGCTGGCCGGAACCTTGATGGCCATACCGCTGACGTTCCCGGTGGTAAATCTGGCTGTTCCGATCATTGGCGCGGCCACGTTCACGCATATCTTCCACGCGCTGAACGACCGCCCTGCTCCAGCCGGTCAATCATAGACGAAGGCCTCGCTCAGGATCTGGCGAGCCGAGACCTTCATCGCCAGCAGATCCTTCCTGACGGCGCTCAGCATTTTGGGCGGCCCGCACAAGACAAAGACCCAGGTGCTGCGCTGGTCGTCGTCGAAAGTCCGGCGCAGCAAATCGCTGTCGATCAACCCCACTTCTCCGGTCCAGTCCTGCGGCGGTTCCGACAGGACATGCACCAGTCGCAGATGGCCGGCCTGTTCCATCGCGGCAAGCCTGTCACCGTCGACAATCTGCGACGCCGCCCGGTTTCCGTACACCAGCGTCACCGGACGCGGGTCGTTGCGTGCGCGCAATTCGTTCAAAATACCCAGCATTGGTGCGATCCCAACGCCCCCTGCGATCATCGCAATCCCGGGCGCATCGCATTCGATCGGGGTCAAGTGCCCGAACGGGCCATCCACAAATGCACGTGCGCCCGCCGAGATCTGGCCAAGGCTGCGGGTGAAATCGCCCAGTTCCTTGATGACAAAGCGAAGCTCGGGTCCGTCCGAAGGGGCCGAGGCGATTGAAAACGGGTTGTCATCGACGGAAAACGGTCCGTGGCCGACCTGCAGCCACGCAAACTGCCCAGCCTCATAGGTCAAACCCTCATGGCCATCCGGAGCCAGGACCAATTCCCACGTGCGCTCGGCCACTTTTGCGGTCCGCGCCACGCGCCATGGCCGCCGCAACCGGGCCAGTGGAGCCAACAGGTAAACTCGCAGCAGACACAGCCCCGCGATGCCGCCCAGGGCCAGCCAAAGGTACGACAAAACAGGATCGGCGCTGTAGCGTCCCGCCGCCAATACGTGCCAAATGGCGAACACGCAGATGACCATGGCCATCACCCCATGCCCCAAGCGCCAGTTCTGGTATTTCTTGCCCAGACCCGCTCGCGACAGGGCCAGCCCTACGAGCGTGGGCAGCAACAGCCATGCGACTGCCCCGGGCAGGATCGCTTCAGGCTCCCAACTCAGGGTCAATTGCCGGGTCGTATCCCACGGATAGGCCGGGCCTCGAATGCCCCGATACAGGAACGGGTGAACCAAAACCAAAACCAAGGCCACGCGTGCGAGCACCCTGTGCCAGCGCATCGTCACATCCATCCCGATCCCGCGCGAGACCAGACGAAACCTTCCGGAAAGAGGGAACTCGACCAGCACAATGGCCAAGCCAGAAATCCGGCGCCGGTGGCAAGTTCATCCCAAAACGACCGGAATGGAAGCCCCTGGAGGGCGGCCAGCACCAAAGGTGCCAACAGCACCGCTGCGTAGACGACAAGCAATATTCTGCCGGACATGGCCCGCCCCTCCGGTCACGGTTAGCAGGGCCGCCGGAAGAAGCTCGGGATCAGCCTGTGGCCTCAAGTTGGTTGAGCCAGTCAAAATCCCGAACCGATATCACTCCCGAAACGATGATACCTGCAATGATCGCCCACAAGATTATCGAAATACCGGTGGTGATCCAGATCTTCTTTTTCATGTGGTGCACTTCAGGCGCACCGGCATGGGTACCGGGCACGATATCGCCCAGATCACCCTGCGTCTTGATGCGCACCGGCAGAACGACCAGCAATGTCAAAAACCAGATGACTGCAAACAGAACCAACGCGGCTGTAATGGTCATGGCGGCGCCTCCTCAATCTGGCTCAGACCTGTTCCAATTCCACGAGGCAGCCGTTGAAATCCTTGGGGTGCAGGAAAAGGACGGGTTTTCCATGGGCACCGATTTTGGGCTCTCCGTTGCCCAACACCCGGGCGCCGGTCGCCTTCAGATGGTCACGGGCCGCGATGATATCCTCGACCTCGTAACAGACATGGTGGATGCCCCCCGCGGGATTCTTCTCCAGGAACCCTGCAATCGGGCTGTCGTCACCCAGCGGGTACAGCAACTCGATCTTCGTGTTCGGCAACTCGATGAACACAACGGTCACACCATGATCCGGTTCGTCCTGTGGCTCTCCCACCTTGGCCCCCAAGGCGTCTCGGTATTGGGCCGAGGCCGCTTCGAGGTCGGGCACGGCAATGGCGACATGGTTCAAGCGGCCGATCATGGCGGTCTCCTCTGTTCTGCGTTGCGGCGTTTATGGGGCCAGCCCTGCCAAAGGGCAAGTGCGCCAAAACGCGCGTTAACCCCATGTTAGCCAGGTTTTCCTACCGTGAGGCATTAGTTGAAAGGAGTACCGCCATGGACGATTCGGTGCCGTTCACCGCTTCTGCACCTGCGCCCAGCGCCGGTCGGCCGTTGTTGGGCCAGACAATTCTGGTCGTCGAAGACAGCCGCTATGCTTGCGACGCGATGCGATTGATGTGCTTGCACAGTGGCGCACGGATTCGCCGTGCAGACTGTCTGATGTCCGCACGGCGGCATCTCCAGATCTATCGCCCAAGTGTCATCATCGTGGACCTTGGACTTCCGGATGGCTCAGGGGCCGACCTGATTGCGGAACTTGACGCCGCCAGCCCTCGGATCAGCGTCATCCTCGGCATCTCCGGCGATGATGGGGCGCAACAATCGGCCCTGCGAGCCGGAGCTGACGGGTTCTTGGCCAAACCACTGAAATCCGTCGCGTATTTCCAGAAAACGATACTGGATCTGCTACCTGAAGACCGACGCCCAACCACGCAGACCTCATTTCGAGATGAGGAGGTCAAACCCGACCCAATGGCCTATCAGGACGACATGGCTCATATCGCCGACGTTCTGACCGGGCCAACGGACGCCCGGACGCTGGACTACGCGGCGCAGTTCCTCGGAGGCGTGGCACGCGACGCAAATGACACGGTCTTGGCCGAGGCCGCGCGGCAGCTTGCCGCTTCACGGGCCCGTGGCGCTCCGGTGGCACCCCATGCGGCCAGGGTTGCCGGCCTTGTTCAGAACCGGCTGGGAAGACGCGAGGCAATCTGAATGACCGCTACATACTTCGTCATTGCCACTCTTTTATGTGCCTTGTGGTACCGACAAATAAGAAGGCAAGCCAAGGCGATACGGATCAATCTCACGACTCGCGAACCGGTACGCGACGGGCTGAATATGACTGCGATCAACGAACCTTGACAGATCTTGCCCCGGCAAGCCCCCCGCTTGACCGGACAGGGTTCATCCTTCGGTCGGCAAAAAAAGGCCACCCAACCTCGGGCTGGGTGGCCTTTGAAATTGTACGACTGTCTCAGTCCTGCGGAATGATCCGCAGGCCCAGTTCCATCAGCTGATCCGAAGTCGGGTCCGACGGCGCCCGCATCATCAGGTCTTCGGCGCGTTGGTTCATCGGGAACATCATGACTTCGCGGATGTTGGCCTCGTCCGCCAGCAGCATGACGATCCGGTCGATCCCGGCCGCGCAGCCCCCGTGCGGCGGAGCACCATAGTGGAAGGCGTTGAACAGCGCACCAAAGCGGCTTTTGACCTCATCCTCGCCATAGCCGGCCAGTTCGAAGGCCTTGAGCATGATTTCGGGCTTGTGGTTCCGGATCGCACCCGACACCAGCTCATAGCCGTTGCAGGCCAGGTCGTACTGATAGCCCTTGACCTCAAGCGGGTCGCCCTGCAGCGCCTCCATGCCACCCTGCGGCATCGAGAACGGGTTGTGCTCGAAATCGATCTCGCCGGTTTCCTCGTCCTTCTCGTAGATCGGGAAATCCACGATCCAGGCAAAGGCGAACCGGTCCTTGTCGGTCAGGCCCAGTTCCTCGCCTATGACGTCACGGGCCTTGCCGGCCACCTTTTCAAAGGCCTTGGGCTTGCCGCCCAGGAAGAAGGCCGCGTCGCCTTTGCCCAGACCCAGTTGCTGACGGATGGCCTCGGTGCGTTCGGGGCCGATATTCTTGGCCAGCGGGCCGGCTGCTTCCATCCCGTTCTCGCCCTCGCGCCAGAAGATGTAGCCCATACCCGGCAGGCCTTCCTTCTGGGCAAAAGCGTTCATCCGGTCGCAGAATTTACGGCTGCCGCCCCCCGGTGCGGGGATCGCGCGGATCTCGGTGCCTTCCTGCTCCAGCAGCTTGGCGAAGATCGCGAAACCGGACCCCCGGAAATGGTCCGACACCACCTGCATCTTGATCGGGTTGCGCAGATCGGGCTTGTCGGTGCCATACCACAGCGCTGCGTCCTTGTAGGAGATCTGCGGCCAGACCTTGTCGACCTTCCGGCCGCCGCCGAACTCTTCGAAGATGCCGGTCAGCACGGGCTGGATCGTGTCGAACACGTCCTGCTGGGTGACGAAGGACATCTCGAGGTCGAGCTGGTAGAAATCGGTGGGCGAGCGATCGGCGCGCGGGTCCTCGTCGCGGAAGCAGGGCGCGATCTGGAAATACTTGTCGAAGCCCGACACCATGATCAGCTGCTTGAACTGCTGCGGCGCCTGCGGCAGCGCGTAGAACTTGCCCGGATGCAGGCGCGAGGGCACCAGGAAGTCGCGCGCGCCCTCGGGGCTGGAGGCCGTGATGATCGGCGTCTGGTATTCGCGGAAACCCTGATCCCACATGCGGCGGCGCATGCTCGCGATCACGTCCGAGCGCAGTGCCATATTGCGCTGCATCGCCTCGCGGCGCAGGTCCAGATAACGATAGCGCAGGCGGGTTTCCTCGGGGTATTCCTGATCGCCGAACACCATCAGCGGCAGTTCCTCGGCCGCGCCCAGCACTTCCAGTTCGCGGACATAGACCTCGATCTCGCCGGTGGGCAGCTTGGGGTTCACCAACTCGGGGTCGCGCGCCTTGACCGTGCCGTCGATGCGGATGCACCATTCCGAGCGCACTTTCTCCAACGCGCTGAACGCGGCACTGTCAGCATCGCACAGGACCTGGGTCACCCCATAGTGGTCACGCAGGTCGATGAACAGCACGCCGCCGTGATCTCGCACCCGATGAACCCAACCCGACAGGCGGACGGTTTCACCAACATTGGCGGCGGTCAGATCGGCGCAGGTATGGCTGCGATAAGCGTGCATGGATGATATCCCTTCGGGCGCTGAATTCGTCGCGCCGATACACCGCGATCGGGTCGGGAAGTCAAGTGTCGGGGCGCGATGCGGGCCGGAATGCAGACAAAATCGAAAAAATCGCTATGTTTGTGGGGGTGAACTTGAATGGTTTTCCCTGCACGCGGAAGCCCGGCCCCTGAGACAAGGAGGTGTTCGGCCGATGTGGCAAGCTGTTTTGGATCGCGTTTTGCACGGGTTCATCACCCGCGGAACTCTGCGGATCACCTATCCGGACGGGACGGCGCGCACCTATGGCGACGCCACGCAGCCCGAGGCGCATATCACCCTGCATGACCCCGCATTGATGGCGCGCTTGGTGCGCAATCCCGAGATGGCTTTTGGCGAGGGCTACATGAACGGCACCCTGACCGTCGACGAAGGCGGCCTTGAAAGTGCCATGCGGATCGCGATTCGATGCGCGGCCAGCGGGTCATTGCCCCTGCTGCAGCAGATCCAGGACTGGGCCGGGTATCTGCTGCGGCCGATCCTGCAGCGCAACTCGGTCCGCTCGGCGCGGCGAAACGTGGCGCATCACTATGACCTTTCCGACGACTTCTACCAGCTGATGCTGGACCCTGACATGCAGTACAGCTGCGCCTATTTCCAGCAGCCTAGGATGACTTTGGAACAGGCGCAAGCCGCCAAAAAGGCGCATATCGCGCGCAAGCTGTGCCTGGAGCCCGGCATGCGCGTGCTGGACATCGGCTGCGGCTGGGGCGGTCTGGCCCTGACGCTGGCGCGTGACCACGGCGTGCGGGTGACCGGGCTGACCCTGTCGCAGAACCAGCACCGCACCGCGACCGCGCGGGTGCAGCAGGCCGGGCTGACCGACCGCATCGACATTCAGCTGATGGACTACCGGCAGATGCAGGATCAGTTCGACCGGATCGTCTCGGTCGGGATGCTGGAGCATGTGGGCGCGCCACAGCTGCGCACCTATTTCGACCGGATCGCCGCTCTGTTGAAGCCTGACGGCGTTGCGTTGATCCATTCCATCGGCCGCAACGGGCCGCCCACCGGCCAGTCGCCCTGGCTGAACAAGTACATCTTCCCGGGCGGCTATGTCCCGTCGCTCGAGGAAATCGTCAAACCCGTGGCGCGCACCGGTCTGTGGTTTCTGGATGTTGAAAGCCTGCGGCTGCATTATGCCCTGACCCTGCGCGCCTGGCGCGACCGGTTCGAGAGCAACCTGGATCAGGTGCGCGCGATGTATGACGACCGGTTCATCCGCATGTGGCGGTTCTATCTGACCGCCTGCATCCTGGTGTTCGAGGAGCGCGACCAGACCGTGTTCCAACTGCAGCTGGGTCATCGCCGCGATGCGGCGCCGTTGACGCGGGACTATCTGTATCAGCCCGATCAGGACATGCGCGATGCCGCGGAGTAAAGCACCTAGAACGGGCGCTGCACGTTTCCGGAATAGAAGAACACGCCCAGCCCGGCGGCAAAGATGATGTTGCCCGCGATCGCGTGCAGCAGCACCGCATAGAAGAACGACCCGCGCTTGCGGTAGGCCCAGGAAAACAGCAGCCCGCCCGCGAATGTCATCACGGTGACGATCCAGCTCCAATACATCAGGTGGGCAAAGGCAAACAGCCCGGCGTTCAGCAACGGCAAGGCCGCGCCGTTAGGCAGGATCGCGTGATAGCGGCGATAGAACAGCGTGCGGAACAGCAGTTCTTGCGGCAGTGCCGACAGCAACGGATAGCCCAGCCAGATCACGACCAGAAATTCGGGCCGGTGCAGCAGCAGAAAAAAGGCCGCATCCGGCCGCGTGGCCATCACCAGGGCCGAACAGATCGCGGCCATTGCCAGAATGAACACGATCACCTCGGCCCAGCGCCAGTTGCGCCAACCATAGCGCAGCTCTGCCCAGGAAAAGCCCGGGGTGCGGTGCAGCAGGGCGATCCCGACAGCGGTGAAGAAGAACAGCGCCGGGAACATCCAATCGGGTGGAAACAGAACGGCGATCAGCAAGGGGACCGCGACATAGAACGCCACGAATTCAGCCTTCAGGCGCAGGTTCGACACCTGCAATCCACGCGCGGAGCTGCGGTCGCTCATGGCAGCATTACCTTGGCCGGTATCAAACCGCGCAAGGAATTGCCCATCCAGACCCGGTGCGCGGCGGCCAGGTCATGCAGGGTCAGGACCGCCTCGGTCGCGCGTCCGGTTTCGAGCAACTCCTCACGCAGGATGCCCGGCAGCAGGCCCGCCGCAACGGGCGGTGTCAGCAGGCGCCCGTCTTCCGTTTCGACGAACAGGTTGGTGATGGTGCCCTCGCACAGTTCATCCCGTTCGTTCAGGAACAACAGCTCGTCCACGCCGTCGGGCAATTCCGCCCGCGCTTGATCATAGATCGCGCGGCGGGTGGTCTTGTGGCGCAGCCAGGTGTCCGAGGACGTCAGCCTTGTTGTCGCCAGACCCACCGTCCAGCCCGGCGGGTTGTCTGCCAAAGGCCCCGTGGTGATCTTGGGTGCACCGGTCAAGTCCAGCGTCAGCCGACACCGCAGCGGATCAGCGCCGGACACACCGTCCACCACTTCGCCGACGCGCCGCACATCGAACCGAACACCCAGCCAGTCAGCCGTTCGCGCCATGCGCCGTAGGTGGCGATCGAGCCGCACGAACCCCTGCCCGGGCCGAAACGCAAAGGTTTCGATCAGGCGGAAATCAGGCTCAGTTGGCGCGCGAACCGGGCTTTCCATAGCGCTTCCTCGTATTCTGACGCGGCGGTGCTGTCCCAGACGACGCCCCCGCCGACGTTCAACGTGGCCCGATTGCCCTCGACCATCAAGGTCCGGATCGCGACGTTAAACTCCGACCGCCCGTCCGGGGCGGCCCAGCCGATGGTGCCGCAATAGATGTCGCGCGGCCAGGGCTCCAGATCCGACAGAATCTCCATCGCACGGATCTTGGGCGCCCCGGTAATCGAGCCACAGGGAAACAGCGCCGTCAGGATGTCCGACAGCCCCGCCCCCA
The DNA here is from genome assembly GCA_000161775.1 of Ruegeria lacuscaerulensis ITI-1157. Classification (GTDB taxonomy): domain Bacteria; phylum Pseudomonadota; class Alphaproteobacteria; order Rhodobacterales; family Rhodobacteraceae; genus Ruegeria; species Ruegeria lacuscaerulensis. Next base: position 1,921,733 of record GG704596.1, on the reverse strand, counting down.
CCTGCAGCCGCGCCTGCACCAGCGACACCATCTGGTGCACGGTGGCGTAGGTCTCGACCTTGAACAGCTCGGGCACCTGAACGGTTCCCGGCAGCGCCACGCGGCTGATGTCATTGCGCAGCAGGTCCACGATCATCAGGTTCTCGGCCCGGTTCTTTTCGTCCGAGGACAGGAAATCGCGCCGCCGCGCATCCTCGGCCAGGTCGGCGCTGCGCGGCTGGGTGCCCTTCATCGGCCGGGTTTCGATCATCCCCTCGGCATCGGTGCGGAAGAACAGCTCGGGCGAGCGGCTGAGCAGATCGGGCAGCCCGTCCTGCTGCACCAGCGCGCCATGACCGACCGGCTGTCCGGCGGTCAGCGCGGCATAGAGCGCGGCACTGTCGCCCTCGGTTTCCAGGTCGATGGGAAAGGTCAGGTTGGCCTGATAGATGTCCCCGGCCCCGATCGCATCATGCACGGCGCGGAAGGCTTCCGCATAGCGCGCCTCGCTCCAACGTGGCTGGAACGCAGTCAGCCCGGCCGCACCGGACGGCAGGTCCTGCACGCTCGGGCCATCGAACACGCCAAAGCACAAAAGCGGCAATCGACGGGTCGCGGGCAGCCTCGCGGCCAGCTTGGGCTCAAGCGCATAGCCCAGCTCGTAACTGGCATATCCGGCCAGCCAGCCGCCCTGTGCCCGCGCGTCATCCAGCGCCGCCAACGCCTGGGGCACCTGCTCCGCCCGGTCGGCGCGGATCACCTGGGCGGGCCGGTCGAAACCGGTGCCCGGACCGGCAGGTCCCTGATCGAAACGAATGCGCAATTGCTTCCTCATCTGCCGTTCAGCGGCATATAGAGAATACGGCGCCGAGGGAAAGGGGGGAAAGCGGCAAATTCGCTTCCGTTTCCGATCCCCCTTGCACCTTTTGCCGGGGTCCCTATAACGCACGACAATTTGGGCGCTTGGGCGGCGCCCGTGACTCGTGCAAAATCGAAGGGACCAGGCCATGCCGAAGAGAACCGACATCCAGTCGATCATGATCATCGGGGCGGGGCCCATTGTCATCGGGCAAGCCTGCGAATTCGACTATTCCGGCGCCCAGGCCTGCAAGGCGCTGCGCGAGGAAGGCTATCGGGTGATCTTGGTCAACTCGAACCCCGCAACGATCATGACCGACCCCGGCCTGGCCGACGCCACATATATCGAGCCGATCACGCCCGAGGTCGTCGCCAAGATCATCGAAAAGGAACGCCCCGACGCCCTGCTGCCTACGATGGGCGGGCAGACCGGCCTGAATACTTCCTTGGCGCTGGAAGAGATGGGCGTGCTGGAAAAATTCGGCGTCGAGATGATCGGGGCCAAGCGCGAGGCCATCGAGATGGCCGAGGACCGCAAGCTGTTCCGCGAAGCGATGGACCGCCTGGGCCTTGAAAACCCCAAGGCCACCATCGTCACCGCCCCCAAAAAAGCCGACGGTTCTGCCGACCTGGATGCCGGCGTGCAAATGGCCCTGGACGAGCTGGAAAACATCGGCCTGCCCGCGATCATCCGCCCCGCCTTTACACTGGGCGGCACCGGCGGCGGCGTGGCCTACAACCGCGAGGACTACATCCACTTCTGCCGCTCGGGCATGGATGCCTCGCCAGTGAATCAGATCCTGGTGGACGAAAGCCTGCTGGGCTGGAAGGAATACGAGATGGAGGTCGTGCGCGACAGCGCCGACAACGCCATCATCGTCTGCTCGATCGAGAACGTCGATCCGATGGGCGTGCACACCGGTGACTCGATCACCGTGGCCCCTGCCCTGACGCTGACCGACAAGGAATACCAGATCATGCGCAACGGCTCGATCGCCGTGCTGCGCGAGATCGGCGTGGAAACCGGCGGATCGAACGTGCAGTGGGCGGTGAACCCCGCCGACGGCCGCATGGTTGTGATCGAGATGAACCCGCGCGTGTCGCGCTCGTCGGCGCTGGCCTCCAAGGCGACCGGGTTCCCGATCGCCAAGATCGCCGCCAAGCTGGCGGTGGGCTATACGCTGGACGAGCTGGACAACGACATCACCAAGGTCACACCGGCCAGCTTCGAGCCGACCATCGACTATGTCGTCACCAAGATCCCGAAATTCGCCTTCGAGAAATTCCCGGGCGCTGAACCCTACCTGACCACCGCGATGAAATCGGTGGGCGAGGCGATGTCCATCGGCCGCACGATCCACGAATCGATGCAGAAGGCGCTGGCCTCGATGGAGTCGGGGCTGACCGGTTTCGACGAGGTTGAAATTCCGGGCCTCAGCATCGGCCCCTGGGACGCGGTCGAAACCAGCGACGACAAGGCGCACGTCATCAAGGCCATCAGCCAGCAGACACCCGATCGCCTGCGCACCATCGCACAGGCAATGCGCCACGGTCTGACCGACGACGAAATCCACGGCGTCACCAAGTTCGACCCGTGGTTCCTGGCCCGCATCCGCGAGATCATCGAGGCAGAACGCACCGTTCGCAAGGACGGCCTGCCAATGACCGAGGACGGCCTGCGCCGGCTCAAGATGCTGGGCTTTACCGACGCGCGTCTGGGCAAGTTGACCGGCCGCGACGAGGCCAACGTGCGCCGCGCCCGCCACAATCTGGGCGTCACCGCCGTGTTCAAGCGCATCGACACCTGCGCCGCCGAGTTCGAAGCGCAGACGCCCTACATGTACTCGACCTACGAGGCCCCCACGATGGGCGAGGTCGAATGCGAGGCCCGCCCCAGCGACCGCAAGAAGGTGGTCATTCTGGGCGGAGGCCCCAACCGGATCGGCCAGGGGATCGAGTTCGACTATTGCTGCTGCCACGCCTGTTTCGCGCTGACCGAAGCGGGATATGAGACCATCATGGTCAACTGCAACCCGGAAACGGTTTCGACCGACTACGACACCTCGGACCGGCTGTATTTCGAGCCGCTGACCTTCGAGCATGTGATGGAGATCCTGCGGACCGAGCAGCAGAACGGCACACTGCACGGCGTGATCGTTCAGTTCGGTGGTCAGACCCCGCTGAAGCTGGCCAATGCGCTCGAGGCCGAAGGTATTCCGATCCTGGGCACCACGCCCGACGCGATCGACCTGGCCGAAGACCGCGAACGGTTCCAGGCACTGGTCAACGATCTGGGCCTGAAACAACCCAAGAACGGCATCGCTTCGACCGACGCGCAAGCGTTGGAAATCGCCGAAAAGATCGGATTCCCGCTGGTGATCCGCCCTTCCTACGTGCTGGGCGGCCGCGCGATGGAGATCGTGCGCGACATGGATCAGCTGAAGCGCTACATCAACGAGGCCGTGGTGGTCTCGGGCGACAGCCCGGTGCTGCTGGACAGCTATCTGGCCGGGGCGGTCGAACTGGACGTGGACGCGCTGTGCGACGGCAAGGATGTCCATGTGGCCGGCATCATGCAACATATCGAAGAGGCCGGCGTGCACTCGGGCGACTCGGCCTGTTCGCTGCCGCCCTATTCGCTGTCGAAGGAGATCATCGCCGAGATCAAGGACCAGACCTACAAGCTGGCCAAGGCGCTGAACGTCGTGGGCCTGATGAACGTGCAGTTCGCGATCAAGGATGGCGAGATCTACCTGATCGAGGTCAACCCGCGCGCCAGCCGCACCGTGCCCTTCGTGGCCAAGGCGACCGACAGCGCCATTGCCTCGATCGCCGCGCGGGTGATGGCGGGCGAGCCGCTGTCGAACTTCCCGCAGCGCCCGCCCTACAAGGAAGGTCAGGACACCAAGATCGCCGACCAGATGACCCTGGCCGACCCGGACATGCCCTGGTTCTCGGTGAAAGAGGCGGTGCTGCCCTTCGCCCGCTTCCCCGGCGTCGATACCATCCTCGGCCCCGAGATGCGCTCGACCGGCGAGGTCATGGGCTGGGACCGCGACTTCCCGCGAGCCTTCCTCAAGGCGCAGATGGGCGCGGGCATGGTTCTTCCGTCCAGCGGACGAGCCTTCATTTCGATCAAGGATGCCGACAAGGGCCCCGCGATGCTCGAGGCGGCGCGGGTGCTGGTGGACCAGGGCTTTACGCTGGTCGCCACGCGCGGAACGCAAAGCTGGCTGCAGGAACAGGGCGTGTCCTGTGACGTAGTCAACAAGGTCTATGAGGGCCGCCCCGACGTGGTGGACATGCTGAAGGACGGTCAGGTGCAGCTGGTGATGAACACCACCGAGGGCGCACAGGCCATCGAAGACAGCAAGGCCATCCGCTCGATCGCGCTGTATGACAAGATCCCGTACTACACCACGGCAGCGGCAAGCCACGCCGCCGCGCTGGCCATCAAGGCCCAGGCCGAGGGCGATGTCGAGGTCAGGTCGCTTCAGGGCTGATCCGCCGCATTCCCACACAAAATAAGCCCCGGCTCTTCGCCGGGGCTTTTTCTTTTCAAGGCAACAAGTTACAGGGACTGTGCGGCCAGCCTGCGTTGTTCTTCGCGCGAGAAGAACAGCAGGTAGAAGACCGGCGCGGCGACCATCGTCAGCACGGTCGCGAAGGCCAGCCCGCCCATGATCGTCACCGCCATCGAAACGAAGAACGCATCGGTCAGCAGCGGCGCCATGCCCAGGATCGTGGTAATCGCCGCCAGCATGACCGGGCGCAGACGCGAGACCGAGGCCTCGATGATCGCCTCGCGCAGGGGCTTCCCGGTGGCACGGACCAGGTCGATTTCCTCGACCAGCACGATGCCGTTCTTGATCAGCATCCCCGACAGGCTGAGTAGGCCCAGAAGCGCGGTGAAGGTAAAGGGCAGCCCCGTGCCCAGCAGCCCGATCACCACGCCGTTCACCGACATCGGCACCAGCAGCCAGATGATGATCGGCTGTCGGATCGCGTTGAACAGCAGCACCGAGATCAGGACCATGATCAGCAGGCTCAGCGGCAATTGCCTGCCCAGGCTCGCCTGGGCCTTGCCGGAATCCTCGAACTCGCCGCCCCATTCCATCTTGTAGCCCAGCGGCAGGTCCATCGATTCGATGGCGTCGCGCACCTCGGCGTGGACTTGGGCGGCGGTCAGATCGGCGGGGATGTCGGCACCCACGGTGATGGTCAGCACCCGATCGCGCCGGTGCACCAGGGTGTTGAGCGCTTTGTACTGGAACCCGTCCACCATCTGCTCGATAGGCACGAATTTCTGGGACTGGTCCGAATACACCACCTGATCGACGATCGAATAGTCTCCATCCGCCGGGCGGCGCAGGATGATGGGGATCAGACGGTCGCGTTCCCGGAACACGCCGCCGGTGATCCCGTCGGTCGAGAATTGCAGCGTCGCGGCAATGTCCTCGCGGGTGACGCCGGCGGTCTGGGCGCGTTCGGTCGCATAGATCGGCTGCAGCACCAGTTCCTGCTCGCGCCAGTCGTGATGCACGTCCAGCGCGTTGGGCGACGCCGCAGACATACGCCGCACCGCCTCGTCGGCCAGTCGCCGCAGCACGACCGGATCGCTGCCCGAGAACCGCGCCTCGATCGGAGTGCCGCCGCCGGGGCCGAAGACCAGGCGCTTGGTGCGGAACTCGCCCTCGGGGAACCGGGCCGAGCCGAAAGCCTCGAGATCAGCCTGAAGCGCGGGGATATCCTCGAGCGTTTCGGTGCGGATGATCATGTGCCCATAGCTGGGGTTCGGCTTTTCCGCCGAATAGGTCAGCATGAAGCGCGTCGCCCCCTGCCCCACGAAGGTCGCCACCGAAACCACGTCGTTGCGTTTGGCCAGCCAGTCCTCGAACACGGCCATGTCGGCGGCGGTGCGGTCGATCGGAGTGCCCTGCGGCAGCTTGTAATGCACGAAGAACAGCGGCGTGTTCGAGTTGGGAAAGAACTGCTGCTTCATCAGTCCGAAGCCCGCATAACAGGCCACCGTGATGCCCACCAGCCCAGCCACCACCAGCCAGCGGAACCGCAGCGCCCAGGCCAGCGTCGCGCCGTAAAGGCGGAACAGAAGGCCACTGTAGGCGTCAATCTCGCCCTCTTTGCCCTGTTTGAAAAAATAGTGTCCCAACAGCGGTGTGACCGTGATGGCCAGCACCCAGCTGAGCAGCAGCGAAATGCCGATCACCGCGAAAAGCGAGAACAGGAATTCACCCGTCGCATCCGGGCTGAGCCCGATCCCGGCAAAGGCCATGATGCCGATGACCGTGGCCCCAAGCAGCGGGATCTGGGTCTTGGAGGCGGCCTCGTCCGCGGCATCGCGCGAGTTCTTGCCCTTGAGCATCGCGATCTGCATCCCCTCGGCCACCACGATGGCGTTGTCGACCAGCATCCCCATTGCGATGATCAGAGCGCCCAGCGAGATGCGCTCCATCTCGATGGAGAACACCGCCATGAACAGCAGCGTGCCCACCACCGTCAAAAGCAGGGTCGAGCCCACGACGATGGCCGCACGCCAGCCCATGAAGATGCCCAGAACCGCCACCACGATGGCCACCGACATGGCCAGGTTGACCAGGAAGTCGTTCGAGGCCTGCTCGACCACCACATGCTGCTGGTAGATGGGCAGAATTTCGACCCCGGCGGGGATTTCCACGTCCAGCTCGGCCAGCTTGGCATCGACGCGTTTGCCGACCTCGACGATGTTCTCGGTCGACAGGCCGGCGATGCCCAGGGTGAAGGCCTCGACCCCGTTGAAACGGATCAGGATGTCGGGATCGGTCTGGCGGGCGCGATAGACATTGGCCATGTCGAACAGGTTGATCACCTGCCCTTGCGAGCCGACCGACAGGCCGGCGATTTCCGACACGCTGTCGGACCCGTCGGCGGTCAGGATCGTGGTGCGGTGATCCTCGGCCCGCAGGGTGCCCGATTCCTGAACCGAATTGGCGTTGGCGATGGCCTCGTTGATCGCGGTCAGCGGAACGTTCTGATTGACCGAAATGGCCAGGTCCGGCTCGATGAAGATCGCCTCGTCCGGCAGGCCCTGTACCTCGACATCGGCCACCCCCTCGACGGTCAGCAATTCGCGGCGCAGGAAGGTCGACAATTCGTGTTTTTCCGCGTCGGTGAACCCTTCGGCGGTGACGGCGTAGAACAGGCCGAACACATCGCCGAACCCGTCATTGACGAAAGGCGTGCTGACCCCCGAGGGCAGACCGCGCGACGCGTCCCGGATCTTGGCGCGCAGGCGGGTCCATATGTCGGGCAGCTCGGACCCGTCATAGGTGGATTTGATCTCGACCTCGATCAGCGACTGGCCCGGGCGGTTGACCGAGGTGATGACATCGACCTCGCCCATCTGCTGGATGGCGGATTCCAGCGGCTCCGAGACCTCTTCTGCGACCTGCTCGGCGGTTGCGCCGGGATAGCTGGTGATGATGACGGCGTTCTTGATGGTAAAGGCCGGGTCTTCCAGCCGGCCCAGCGCGGAAAAGCCCCAGATGCCGCCCAGAAGGGTGACCAGGATGATCAGCCAGGTCTGGATCGGCCGGTCGATCGAGGCGCGTGCGATATTCATCGTTGCCCCCTTCAGTTGGCAAAGCCGGCAAAGCGCCGGACGGTCTGCCCGTCGGTCAGAACCGCGCCGCCGGCGACGACGATCTCATCCCCATCCGACAGGCCGGTCAGCACCCGCACGTCCCCCGCTTGGGTGGGCTCGACCGTGACCGGAACCCATTTGACGGTGCCTTCGTCGGCGCCCACGGGCGAAAACACCATCACGCCAAGATTGCCCTCGGCGTCGGGCACGATGGCGGTGGGCGGCACGATGATGCCGGTGCGTTTGTCATCGACTTTGACATTCACCGTGACCGATGAGCCGGGCAGAATCCGCAGCCCTTCGGGCGGCGTCAGGCCGAACTGGATGCGAAAGGTCTGGCCGACGCTGGATGTTTCGGCGTCGAATTCTCGGATTTCCAGCGGAAACACCTGATCGCTGACCGGGAATTTCGCGGTGATGGTGAAGCCATCCTCTTGGCTGGTGCGCTGGAACAAGATTTCGGGCACGTCCACCTCGATTCGCAGTTCCGACATGTCATGGATGCGCACGATCGGCGTGCCGGCCGAAACGGTGGTGAAATTCTCGACCTCGCGCCGCGAGACCAGCGCATCGAACGGCGCGGTCAGGGTGGCGTGTTCCAGGTTGTATTCGGCGTCGCGCACGGCGATGGCCGCCAGTTGCGCGGCGGTTTCGGCATCTTCGACGGCAACTTGGCTGGCCGTGGTGCCACGCAGACGTGACAGGCGCGCAAGGGTGCGGTCGGCCTGCTCTTTTTGCAGTTTGGCGCGCTCCAGCGCCCGTTCGAACGGTTCCTGGTCCAGCCGGGCGATCAGGCCGCCCTTGGGCACCTCGAACCCTTCGTTGACGGGCAGTTCGACGATCTGCCCCGACACCTGAAACGCCAGGTCCACGGTCTGGCGCGCGGCCACGCGCCCGAAAAACTGCCGCGAGAAGCCGGGCGCAGTTTCCTGAACCACCATCAGTTTCACGGGTTTCGCGGCATCCTGAGCAGCGATCGGCGTGGCCAGGACGGCCAGAGCAAAGCCCAGAGAAGTCAGCAGCTTCATTTCTTCAGTCCCTCGGGTATTCCCGTTTTCAAGATGTTGTCCCGAATCTTGCAAGCAAGCCGGGCGAATTCGGCGGTTTCGGCGTCGTTCAGGCCCGAGGCGCTGCGAAACAGCTCTCCGGCGGTGGCGACCAGCATGTTGCGTGCTTCGGTGCCCTTGTCCGTCAGCACCAGCAGCCAGGCCCGGCGATCGCTCGGGTCGGGCTGACGGGTCAGATAGCCGGCGCGCTCCAGCGCATCAGCCGTGGCGGTGATGGTCGAGGGCACGGTCAGCATGTCAGCCGCCAGCACGCCCATGCGCTTGGGCTGGTCCAGCTTGACCAGCATGTGGCATTCCTGCTGGCTGAGTTCGGTTTCGATTCTGGCAAAGCTTTCTTCCAGCTTCCAGTACAGCGCATAGACCCCCATCATCGCCTGGATCTCGGGGGTCAGCCGGGACAGCCGTTGGTTGGTATCCGTGGTCATGATCGTCTCCGCTCGAGCTGGGCGCTCATATACTTCATATTTTGAACTATTCAAGGCTCGAAGTTGAAATTTGGTTTTGCCGCGAATTCCCTTGGGTCAATGTCTCTTGATCTAAGGTCGTTGTGCCTGCATTTTGAGCGGATCCGAAACGTTCAGGACCCATCATGCACACGCCCGCAATCACCGGTACCGGGGTTTTCACGCCCGAAAACGTCATCACCAACGCCGAGCTGGTCAAAGCCTTCAACGCCTATGCCGACAAGGTGAATGCGGCCAATGCCGAGGCCATCGCCGCGGGCGAGATGGAGCCGTTGCAACATTCCTCGGAGGAGTTCATCGTCAAGGCATCCGGCATCGAGAACCGGTATGTCATGGACAAGACCGGCGTGCTGGACCCGGACGTGATGCACCCCCTGCTGCGCCAGCGCAGCGATGACGAGCCAGGCATCATGACCGAGATGGCGCTGGACGCCTGCCACAAGGCGCTGGCCCAAGCGGGGCGCACGGCAGCGGATGTCGATCTGGTAATCTGTGCCGCGTCGAACCATGAACGCGCCTATCCCGCCATCGCCATCGAGATCCAAAAAGAGCTGGGCGCCACCGGGTTCGGGTTCGACATGAACGTGGCCTGTTCCTCGGCCACGTTCGGCATCCAGGCGGCTGCGGACATGATCCGTTCCGGGTCCGTGCGGGCGGCGCTGGTGGTCAACCCCGAGATCTGCTCGGGGCACCTGGAATGGCGCGATCGGGATTGTCACTTCATCTTCGGCGACGTGGCCACGGCGACTTTGATCGAACGGATCGAAGATGCCAAAGGCCCGCATTTCGAGATCCTGTCGACCCGCTGCGCGACCGAGTTTTCCAACAACACCCGCAACAACAACGGCTTTCTGCGGCGCACCCGCCCCGACGGGTTGAAGGACCGCCGCGACATGCAGTTCATGCAGAACGGCCGAAAGGTGTTCAAGGAAGTGCTGCCGATGGTCAGCAAGCACATCAGCGATCACATGGATTCCGAAGGGATCGAAAGCGGCGATCTGAAACGGTTGTGGCTGCACCAGGCCAACAAGACGATGAACGACTTCATCGGCAAGAAGGTCCTGGGCCGTGAGCCCGAGCCGGGCGAACAACCCAACATCCTGCAGGACTATGCCAACACCTCGTCTGCCGGATCGATCATTGCCTTCTCGAAATACTCGGACGACCTGCAGGATGGTGACATCGGCCTGATCTGCTCGTTCGGGGCGGGGTATTCGGTGGGGTCCGTCCTGGTCAAACGCCACGCTTAAAGGGGCCTGACCCGGCGATCTCGGCCCAAGCGGGTCGCTTCGCCCCGTCAGGGACGAAGGCCGCAGGGCGCAACCTGCCCCGACGGGCGTCAGCTTACGCTTTCTTCTTCCAGATGCAGCTTCATCTCGATCAGCACCTGCTGCAGCATCGAGGTTTCCTTCAGCAGGCGTTTGGCCTCGTTCACGGTGATGATCCCATCCTCGATCGCCGACTGGTATTCGGTCATCAGCATGGCGAATCGCTGGCTGAGCGCGATCACGTCCGAGTTGACACCGCCCGTGCGGCTGCGCTGTGAATTTCGCTCGTCATAGGACAGGGTGATGTTCTTCAGATCGGCCAGCGCCGAGGTCACATGCGGATAGGTCGCGACTGCCTCGAGCCGGGCCACCGCATCGACGGGCATGAACCTGTCGGCATGCTCGGGATTGTCCGAATAATACCGGCCCAGAGTCGCCTTCGACTTTCCGGTGATCTCGCATGCCGCCTCGATGCCGACATCCTTGACCAAGGCTTCAGTGTGTTTCTTCAGATAAGGCCCGATATCTGCCATAGTCATCCCCGTGTCTTCGACAAGCCCTGCCCGGCTCTCCACTCCGGGGAAAGGGTAGGAATAATTCCCATACAGGAATAATCTTTGGAATGCCATATGTTTGGCATCCCTGGAATACCCAAGGGATGTCTGAGTGAGTGGCGGCAATATTCAGCCGGTAGTGAGTACACGCAAAGCCAATCTGATTGGCTTTGCGAAAGGTTCGGTCGAATTGCGACCGGCGGTGTCGCTGTTGCGTGCACGAGGTAATCCATCCCCAAGAGCGAAGCTCTGCCTCTGCAATCGCAACGGCGGCGTCGACCCTCCCCCGGCATCGCGGCTGAAACTCACCGCTTGCCCGCGCTGACGCGTCCGATTAGACCCGGGCCATGGCCAAGCTGTACTTCAACTACTCAACCATGAACGCGGGCAAATCGACCGTGTTGCTGCAAGCCTCGCACAACTATCGCGAGCGCGGCATGAACACCTATCTGATGACCGCCGCCATCGACGCACGAGCGGGGATGGGGCGCATTTCCTCGCGCATCGGAATATCGGCCGAGGCCGACACGTTCCGGCCCGAGGATGACGTCTTCACGATGATACGCGACCGGCTGGACCGAGGGCAGATTGCCTGCGCGTTCGTGGACGAAGCGCAGTTCCTGTCCGAAACCCAGGTCTGGCAACTGGCGCGCGCGGTCGATGACCTGAACGTGCCGGTCCTGGCCTATGGGCTGCGGGTGGATTTCCAGGGCAAGCTGTTTCCCGGCTCGGCCGCCCTGTTGGCGTTGGCGGATGAAATGCGCGAGGTGCGCACCATCTGCAAATGCGGTCGCAAGGCCACGATGGTGATTCGTCAGGACGAGAACGGCCAAGCCATCACCGAGGGCGCACAGGTGCAGATCGGCGGCAACGAGACCTATGTCTCGTTGTGCCGCAGGCACTGGCGCGAGGCGGTGGGCGTCTAGACCGGGTTCGGCAGCGGACGCCCCGCCACGAAGGCCGCCACATTGTCCAGCGCCATGTGGCCCATGTCGGTACGCACCTCTTCGGTCGCGGTCCCCAGATGCGGCAGCAATGTCACGTTTTCCATGTCGCGCAGGGCCTGCGGCACGGCGGGTTCGAACTCATAGACATCCAGCCCCGCGCCCGCGATCTGACGCGCCTGAAGCGCATGGATCAGCGCGGATTCGTCCACCACCTCGCCGCGGGCGATGTTGATCAATATGCAAGACGGGCGCATCGCCGCCAGCACCGCGCTGTCGATCAGGTGATAAGTCTCGATCCCGCCGGGGACCGCGATCACCAGAAAATCGACAGCCGAGGCAAGCCCAGCAAGGTCAGAAACAAAATCCGCAGGAAAATCAAGCACCTTGGGGCTGCGCGAATGATAGGCGACCTGCATCCCGAACCCGAAATGGCAGCGCCGCGCGATGGCCTGCCCGATCCGGCCCATGCCGACGATGCCGACCCGCTTGCCCGTCACGTGGTGGCCCAGCATCTGTGTCGGGTGCCAGCCCTGCCAGGCGCCCGACCGGACCAGCCGTTCGCCCTCGCCCGCGCGGCGCGCCGTGGCCAACAGCAAAGTCATCGCGATGTCGGCGGTGGCGTCGGTGACCGCGCCGGGTGTGTTGGTGACCTGCACCCCGGCCGCGCGCGCGGCGGCCACATCGATATGGTTGAAGCCCACGCCGAAATTGGCCAGCAGCCGACAGCGCGGCTGGGACACCTGCTCGAACACGCGGGCGGAAAACAGGTCGCCCAGCGTCGGGATCACCACGTCAAAGTCGCGCAGGGCCTGCAGCAATTCGTCAGGGTCCAACGGCGCGGTGCTGTCGCGGATCTCGGCCCCGAACTCGGCGCGGGCGCGGTCGGCGACGGCGGGCAGCATGGGGCGCGTGATCCACAGCTTCATCAGTGCATCCGCCCGCCCAGCGGCACCTTGCCGTCGGGCCCGATCAGAACGATCTCGCCGTTTTCGTCGGGCAGGCCCAGAACCAGAACCTCGGACATGAACCGACCGATCTGGCGCGGCGGAAAATTCACCACCGCCAGCACCTGTTTGCCCACCAGCGTTTCCGGCGTGTAATGCGCCGTGACCTGGGCCGAGGTCTTGCGCTCGCCGATCTCGGGGCCGAAATCGATCCACATCTTGATCGCGGGCTTGCGCGCCTCGGGATAGGGCTCGGCGCGGATCACCTTGCCCACGCGGATATCGACCTTCAGGAAATCGTCAAAGGAAATCTCACTCACGCGACAACTCCCTTGAACGTTTGGTGGCAGCGGTGACGGCGCGCTTCAGCAGCGCCGGAAAGCCGGTGTCGGGGTCCATCAGTACCTCCAACGCGGCCTGCGTGGTGCCGTTGGGAGAGGTCACGTTGATGCGCAACTGCGCGGGGTCTTCCTCGGCCGCCATGGCCAGCGCCCCGGCCCCGGCCACGGTGGCCTTGGCCAGGTGCAGCGCCAGGTCGGCGGGCAGACCGTTGGCCTGGCCGGCGGCGGACATAGTTTCGATCAGGTGAAACACATAGGCCGGACCCGAGCCGCTGAGGCCGGTCACCGCATCCATCTGGCCTTCGTCCTGCAGGCGCACCGTCTGGCCGACGGCCGACAGCAGACCCTCGGCCAGGGTCATGTCGTCATCCGAGGCATGGCTGTTGCCGATCAGTGCGGTGATGCCCTGCCGGATCGCCGCCGGCGTGTTGGGCATGGCGCGCACGATCGGCGTGTTCGCGCCCAGCGCCTTTTCGAAACTGGCGATCGGGGTGCCCGCGGCGACCGAGATGAACAGGCTGCCGCCCCCACCCAGCGCCCGGATCGCGGGCAGCGCATCGCCCATCATCTGCGGCTTGACCGCCACCAGCACCACCGCCGGAGATTCGGGCAGAGCGGTGTTCAGGTTGACCCCTTGTGCCCTGAGCCACTCCGAGGGGTTCGGATCGATCACCCAGACCGAGGCAGCCGGCAATCCGTGGTCCAGCCAGCCGGCCAGCATGGCCGACCCCATCTTGCCGCATCCCAGAAGCACCAGCCCCTGATCTGCGACGCGTGACATATCCATGATCGCCCCTCACCTGCTTTTGCGGTTCAGGGCAAAGCTTTACGCACGGCCGTAGGCCTCTGCAATGGCGACTTGCATCGCCTCTTCGGCGCTGCGGTTGCCCCAGGTCACCAGTTGGATCGCCGGATAATAACGCTCGGCGCTGAGAACGGCGGAGGTGATCATCGTGTCGATCTGCTCGGGGCTGGCCGACTGACCGCCCGCCAGAACCAGACCGTACCGGTAGACCATCAGCTTCTGATTGGCCCAGTAGGTGAAGGCCCCCGCCCAGCACTGATCATTCATGTGGTTCAGCAGTTCGTACAGATCGCCGATCCGGTCGGATGGCGGCTCCATCTCGAACGAACAGACCATGCGCAGCGTTTCATCGTAATTGGACCAGGCCAGAGTGATCGAATAAGTGCGCCACTGGCCTTCGACCGCCATGGCGATCTGGTCGTCACCGATCCGGTCGAAATCCCAATCGTGATGTTCGGCCAGATGTTCGACGATGTCGATCGGATGAAGGTCTTCTTCGAGAAAATGCTCGGAAAGGGCCATGATGCCACCTCACTAAAAATCTAGCATTGCGGGACTGGCAGCGCCCCAGCGCTAGTTGCCTGCTCTACAAGCCGGGCTTCCCCCTTGGGCCTGTACCAAATATGGTGCGCCGCGGGGTGGACTCTGGCAACCCCAAAACTTGGGGATAACAGCAATAAGTTGTGGACGGATGGCAACGGCGATCAAAATATTGGCGGTGATCGCAGGTTTGTCTTGATTTATGCGCGACGAACGGCACAATCCACCGCAGCGCACGCTCCTGATCGGGTTCGTGCGACTGGGATGTTTTTTCCGAAGTTTCAGCCCGGGTTTCAGCGGCGACACGTCACCGCTGAGATCACTTGTCCAGCTTGGCTTCCAGCGCGGCGATGCGCGCCTCGAGCGCAGCGTTCTCCTCGCGCGCCTTCTGGGCCATGGCGCGGACGGCATCGAATTCTTCGCGGGTGACGAAATCACGGTCGGCCAACCAGCGGTCGAGCAGCGATTTCATCGCATTCTCGGCCTCTTCCCGCGCGCCCTGGGCCACACCCATCGCGTTGGTCATCAGCTGGGACATATCGTCCAGAAACTTGTTGCGGGTCTGCATGTCACTTCTCCGGTATGACGGTTGGTCCCTATATGGGGGATCAGGGGCGCAGGCTCAAGGTTGACTATTCCCGTGAACTCCGGGCAATGAGACGCACATGCAGGCTGTATTGAACTTTCCCGATCTGTCGCCCGAGCTGTTCTCGATTTCCGCCTTCGGGATGGACTTCGCGCTGCGGTGGTATGCGCTGGCCTATATCGCCGGCATCCTGATCGCATGGCGCATGGCGCTGATGGCGCTGCGGCGTCCGGCCCTGTGGCCCGATCAGGCCCCGCCGATGCGCCCCGAGCAGCTGGAGGACCTGATCACCTGGATCATCCTTGGCGTGATCTTGGGCGGGCGGCTGGGCTTCGTGCTGTTCTATCAGCCGGGATATTACCTGAGCCATCCGCTGGACATTCTGAAGGTCTGGCAGGGCGGGATGGCCTTTCATGGCGGGCTGCTGGGCGTGGTGACCGCCGCATATCTGTATGCGCGGCGCAACGCGGTGCCGATTCTGCCGCTGGCCGACCTGATCGCGCATACCGTGCCGCCGGGGCTGTTGCTGGGGCGACTGGCCAATTTCGTCAATGCCGAGCTGTGGGGCCGGCCCAGTGACCTGCCCTGGGCAGTGATCTTTCCCGGCGCGGCGGCCCAGGATTGCGCCAACGTGGCCGCCGGGCTGTGCGCCCGCCATCCCTCGCAACTGTACGAGGCCGCGCTCGAGGGACTGCTGTTGGGCGCGCTGCTGCTGTGGCTGGTCTATCGGCGCGGGGCGTTTCACTGGCCCGGTCGGGTGATGGGTGTGTTTCTGGCGGGCTATGGCGCGGCGCGCTTCATCGTCGAATTCTTTCGCCAGCCCGATGCGCAATTCGCCGCGCCCGGCAACCCGCTGGGCCTGGCCTGGCATGTGGGCGGCTACGGCCTGACCATGGGCCAGTTCCTATCCCTGCCGATGATCGCGCTTGGCCTGTGGTTCGCGTTGCGCGCCCGGAGGGCAGGATGAGCCTGCGCGACCATCTGATCGCCCGCATCCGGCAGAACGGGCCAATGAGCATCGCCGACTACATGGCCGAGTGCCTGCTGCATCCGACCCACGGCTACTACACCACCCGCGACCCTCTGGGCGCGCAGGGCGATTTCGTCACCGCCCCCGAAATCAGCCAGATGTTCGGAGAACTGATCGGGCTGTGCCTAGCGCAAGCCTGGATCAATCAGGGCAAGCCCGAGCGGTTCGCGCTGGCCGAACTGGGCCCCGGGCGCGGCACGTTGATGGCCGACATCCTGCGCGCCACCAAGGGCGTTCCGGGGTTCCACGACGCGGCGCAGGTGGTTCTGCTCGAGGCGTCGCCGGTACTGCGCGGACTGCAGGCCGAGGCGCTGGCGGGCCACGCGCCGGACTGGATCATCCAGGTTGGCGCATTGCCGGACCTGCCGCTGTATCTTGTGGCCAACGAGTTCTTTGACGCCCTGCCCATCCGCCAGTTCCTGCGCGATGGCGACGGCTGGCGCGAACGCTTGGTGGGGCTGAAGGGCGACGATCTGGCCTTTGGGCTGGGTGCGTGGGCGGCGCAGCCTGCGTTGGCCGCACGGCTCGAGGACACGCGGGATGGCGATCTGGTCGAACTCTGTGCAGCCGCGGTTCCCGTCGTCACCGAGATCGCCCGCAGAATCCGTACTCATGGCGGCGTGGGCCTGATCATTGACTATGGCGACTGGCATTCACTGGGTGACACGTTCCAGGCCCTGAAAGGACACGAACGGACCGACCCGCTGGCCAACCCCGGCCAAGCCGATCTGACGGCCCATGTTGACTTCGAGCTGTTGGCCCAGGCCGCCCGCGCTGCGGGTTGCGCCCATACCCGGCTGACGCAGCAGGGCGTGTTCCTTGAACGGCTGGGCATCACCCGGCGCGCGCAGGCTTTGGCGGGCCCGCTGACGGGCGATGCGCTAAACATGCTGGTCGCCGCACATCGACGGTTGACGCATCCCGAGGAAATGGGAAACCTGTTCAAAGTGCTGGGCCTGTATTGCAAACCCGCAGCACCGCCACCGGGACTCGAGCCATGACACTGGAAATTCTGACCTCGGACTTGCTGACACCTGTTCGACACGGTTTCTTCAGCCGCCGCGGGGGTGCATCCTCGGGCATATTTGCAGGGCTGAACTGCGGGTTGGGCTCCTCGGATCAGAGCGAGGCGGTGGCGCTGAACCGACGCCGCGTGGCCGAAGCGATGGAGGTCGCGCCCGAGTCCCTGATCGGCGTTCACCAGGTGCATTCCGCCGTGGTGGCAACAGTCGATGGACCGATTCCCGGCGACAAGCCCAAGGCCGACGCGATCGTGACCGCCACGCCGGGCCTGGCGCTGACCATCCTGACGGCCGATTGCCAACCGGTGTTGTTCGCCGATTCTGACGCAAACGTGATCGGCGCGGCCCACGCGGGGTGGCGCGGCGCCTTGGACGGTGTGCTCGAGGCCACCGTGGACGCGATGGAGGCACTGGGGGCCCGACGCGAAAACATCCGGGCGGTGATCGGGCCCACGATCTCACAGCTCGCCTATGAAGTCGGGCCGGAATTCCTGGATGATTTCATCGCGGATGACCCTGACAACACGAGGTTTTTTTCAAATGGGCACGGCGACCGGATGCTGTTCGACCTGCCCGCCTTTGGCCTGCACCGGCTGCGGCGGGCCGGCGTGGGCGAGGCGGAGTGGACGCGCCACTGCACATACTCGGACCCCGACCGCTTTTATTCCTACCGGCGCGCCACCCATGCGGGCGAGGCCGACTACGGTCGATTGATATCAGCAATCCGGCTTTGAAACTGGCCCGAATGTGGCAGCGCCACTTTTCCGCCACATTTTTCGTGTCTAGTTGAGACAGAATCGTTTCAATTTTTTGCTAGTGCTCAGTTGGTTACCTGAATCCGGCCATGTGAATGCTGGCATCCTCAACAACAGAGGGGCTGCCGATCCGCGTTTCCTTCCTCAAATGATCCATTTACAGCCACAACGCTGCCTCAAACAGGCGCGACAATGGACGCTCAAAACGAAACAGGGCCATGGCCTGGAATTGAGCAGGAAGAAACCAATGAAGATCAAGTCTCGCTTTCTCGAGGCCGTCGTTGCGGCAACCAGGGACCAGAAAATGGACATGCCCTGGAAGCGGGTTTCAAGCTCCTCTGCCCGGGTGGCGCGCCGTCTGGCCGCGCGCCGCTGAACCGAGATCCCCGAGGGACCAGCTGCCGGTCCCGAAGGGCAATACGCGTAACGAGGTTTGCTCTGACCTCGGAACGTGAGCCGTCGCAGGTGTTTTCCTGGACGGTTGTTCAGAGCGCGTTGTGCGGACAATTACGTCCGTGGTGTACGAGTTTGTCTGGGGGGTCAGTGTATTGACCGCAAGTATGCGATATTCATCGGCCGTGCGCTGCCGAACCGGCTGGCGCCCGAAGGTGGATCATTCATTTCAAGACAAAGAACAAGTCCGGCAAGCGGACCTTTTGCGAGGCATGTCCGTCTGCCGGGGATTTCAAAAGGATCGGAATACATGACTATTCCACATTCGCTGTCCAGGGCTGCGCGGAATGCCCTTGATACATCGGTATTGCTGCGCGATGCGCCACGGACGGCAACGAAGCCAAAAGCACAGCTGCGCCGGTACGAAGTCAGTGCGCTACTGCGAAACGGGGACGTGTCGCAGACCCGTCACATTGCCCCTGCACTGACGGTGTTCGAGGACGCGTTCTGCGCTTTTACACGAGGATCGCTGGTAGAGACCGAGCACGGGCCGATGGCCATCGAAGACCTTCTGCCGGGTGACACCGTCCTGACCCACGAGGGACAATCGGAAACCGTGCTTTGGAAGGGGTCCGTAACGCTGGTTCCGGGGCGAGAGGATTCTCGCGGCCGCACCCGCCCCCTGACCCGGATCATGTCGGACACGTTCGGCATGCAGAGACCGTTGTCGGGCGTGATCGCCGGACCGGCGGCGCGACTGCTGGGAACACCGGCGCATCTGCGTCACCTGAGTGACGGTCAGCCGATGCTGACCCCGGTGGCCGAGTTCCAGGACGGCATGAACGTGATCGAAACCCAGCCGCCGACGCCGGTCGAGCTGTTTCACATCTGCCTGAAACGCCACACGGTGATCGGCGTCGATGGCCTGCAATTCGAAACCTATCACCCCGGTGTGACAGCGGTTCGGATGATGAGCCACAGCCTGCGGACGGTGTATATGAACCTGTTCCCGCACATCAACTCGCTGAGCGACTTCGGGCCGCTGCGGATGCCGCGCGCCGGAGAAGGAGAGATCGACGCGATTACGGCTTGAAACGGAAACGACACAGCATTTTGGGGGGCGACATGCAGATTTTACTGAGCTGGGCCATTTCCATGGTCATCGTGGCGGTTCTGCCGCCATATTCCGCAAATCGCGGATACGCGGGCGTTACGCCGTTCGGTTCATCCGTTCTTCCAACACGTCGAACGGGACGCCAGGTTCGTCTTTGGCGCCGCGGATGACCAGCGACGTCTTGACGCTGGCCACGTTCGGCGTGGTCAACAACTCGCCCGTCAGGAATTGCTGAAAACTGCTGAGGTCGGGGGCCACGCATTTCAGGATGAAATCGACCTCGCCGTTCAGCATGTGGCATTCGCGTACCAGCGGCCAGTCGCGGCAGCGGTCCTCGAAGGCGCGCAATTCGGCCTCGGCCTGGCTTTCCAGCCCAACCATCGCAAAGACCTGAACCTCGAACCCCAGTTCGCGGGCGTTGACCTCGGCGTGGTAGCCGCGGATGTAGCCGGCCTCCTCGAGCGTGCGCACGCGGCGCAGGCAGGGCGGCGCTGAAATTCCAACACGTTTTGCAAGCTCGACATTGGTCATCCGTCCGTCCGCCTGCAATTCAGCAAGGATTTTGCGGTCGATCTCGTCCAGCCGTGTCGTGACCATGCGGTGCTCCTGAATTTTTCGGTTCTTATATCAGCACCGGGGCAGCGCGCAATATTCTTTCGCCATAGCGCAACTTTCTTTTTCACCGCCTCACCACCCCTGCGCTTGCCACGACCGTGACAGGAAGGGGCTTTAAGCCCCGCGCCGCCGCCGCTATATCGAACCCCGGCGCCCGCAGCGGCGTACAGGCAAATTCGAGTGGGGGTTCCATGGCCGAGACACGACACACAAAGGTTCTGATCATCGGATCGGGACCAGCCGGATACACTGCGGGCATCTATGCCAGCCGCGCGATGCTGAACCCGATTCTGGTGCAGGGCATCGAGCCGGGCGGCCAGCTGACCACCACCACCGAGGTCGAAAACTGGCCCGGTGACACCGAGGTTCAGGGCCCTGACCTGATGGTGCGCATGCAGGAGCACGCCAAGGCCATGGGCTGCGAGGTGATCGGTGACATCATCAACGACCTGGACCTGTCCAAACCCCCCTTCACCGCCAAGGGCGACAGCGGCACGATTTATACAGCCGACGCGGTGATCCTGGCGACCGGCGCGCGCGCCAAATGGCTGGGGTTGCCGTCGGAAGAGAAGTTCAAGGGCTTCGGCGTGTCGGCCTGTGCCACCTGTGACGGGTTCTTCTATCGCGGGCAGGAGATCGTGGTGATCGGCGGAGGCAACACCGCCGTGGAAGAGGCGCTGTTCCTGACCAATTTCGCCAGCAAGGTCACACTGATCCACCGCCGGGACGAGCTGCGCGCAGAGAAGATCCTGCAGGACCGCCTGTTCAAGAACGACAAGATCGAGCCGCTGTGGTTCCACGAACTGGTCGAGGTGTTCGGCACCGAGGATCCGCTGGGCGTCGAAGGCGTGCGGGTGAGAAACGTCAAGACCGGCGAGATCACCGAGATCCCCTGCAAGGGCGTGTTCGTCGCCATCGGCCACGCGCCCGCGAACGAATTGGTCAAGGACGTGCTGGAAACCCACATGGGCGGCTATGTCAAAACCAAGCCCGGCACCACGCAAACCTCGATCCCCGGCGTGTTCGCCGCAGGCGACCTGACCGACCATGTGTACCGGCAGGCGGTGACCTCGGCGGGGATGGGCTGCATGGCGGCGCTGGATGCCGAACGGTTCCTGGCCGAACAGGAATAACCTTGAAAACGCGGTGCATTGGCGCCGCGTTTTTCGTTTTGCCCCAAGCTTGACCCCCGCAGTCGCGCAGCCCAGACTGAGGACAGGCGCGGCAAATATCGGGTGAAGGATTGGGCAACCCTCTTTGGCAGGGCAGTTGGACGACCCGCCTGCGGATCGCAAGCGGCCTGGTCCTGTTCACCTTTGCCTTCTTTCATTTTCTGAACATCGGGCTAGGCCTGTTTCACACCGATTATCTGCACGGGTTGCAGGACGGTCGGCAACTGGTCACCCGGCACATTCTGGGCAGCGTCATCCTGTATGCGGCGTTGCTGACCCATGCCGGGCTGGCGCTGGTGTCGATCGCCGCACGCCGAACATTGCGCATGCCCTTTCACACCGCGCTGCAGGTCGTTCTGGGCCTGCTGATCCCTTTGCAGCTGATCGCGCATCTCGTGCACACGCGCTATGCGCACGAGGCCTTCGGTGTCAATGACGAGATGGGCTATATCATCATCCTGATGTGGCCCAACATGGCCATCTGGATGCAGAGCGCCCTGTTGCTGGTGGTCTGGATTCACGGCTGCATCGGGCTGCACATGTGGCTGCGGTTGACCGGCTGGTGGGGAAAGATGGCACCTTACCTGATCGGCGTCGCGGTGTTCATTCCCAGCTTTGCCCTGGCCGGCCTGCTGACCGAGGGCCGACGCATCTGGTCTGACTTTGCCGACCCGGACCTGCGCGAACAGTATATAGAGCACTACAATTGGCCTGCACCGGATAGTTTTCAGGCCCTGGTCGGCGTGAAGGACAACGCCCTGATGGCCTTCTGGATGGCACTTGGCGCGGCATTGGCGGCGCATTTCGGGCGCAGGCTCTGGCGACGGCGGCACTCGGTTCGGGTGCGGTATGTGGACGGCCCCGAAGTGGTGTCGGAAAAGGGCATGACGCTGCTTGAGATGTCGCAGGCGCATGGTGTCCCCCACACCGCCCTGTGCGGAGGCAAGGGCCGCTGCACCACCTGCCGGGTGATCGTCGAGGACGGCGCCGAACGCCT
Organism: Ruegeria lacuscaerulensis ITI-1157; assembly: GCA_000161775.1. Taxonomy (GTDB): domain Bacteria; phylum Pseudomonadota; class Alphaproteobacteria; order Rhodobacterales; family Rhodobacteraceae; genus Ruegeria; species Ruegeria lacuscaerulensis. The sequence continues at coordinate 1,899,642 of GG704596.1, read as the reverse complement.
GCCCTCGCCCAGCCCCGTCGAGGCGCGCAGCCTGAAAGCCGTGGGGGCGACCGGGCGCACGCGACTGGCCTGCCAGGTGCGCCCGCAGGATCCGCTGACCGTGTTCCGGGTGTTCCGCCCGGATGGCGGACGCAACCGCGCCCATGCCAGCCAGGGGCAGGAACGGGAATTGGCCGTGCTGTTTCTGGACATGCGGGGTTTCACGGCGCGCACGACCGGACAGCTGCCCTATGACATCGTTTTCCTGCTGAACCGGTTCTTTGACGCCATCGTTCCCGCGATCGTCGCGGATGGCGGCACTGTCGACAAATACATGGGCGACGGATTGCTGGCGGTTTTCGAAACATCGGACGCCGCAAGCTCGGCCCGGGCCGGGTTGAAGGCCGCCGCGGATATCAGCCGCTCGCTGAAAGGGTTCAACCGGAAGCTGGCAGAGGAAAACAGCCCCGAGATCCGCATCGGCATGGGCCTGCATCTGGGCGATCTGGTTCTGGGCGAAATCGGCGCGGCCGGTCACGCCACCCGCACGATCATCGGCGACGCCGTCAACGTGGCCAGCCGTCTGGAGGCCGAGACCAAGGCGCTGGGGGTTGAACTGCTGGTCTCGGAGGCGGTTCTGCGGTCAGCCGGTGGACGGACGGACGGTCTGGCGCTGCGCCGGTTCCAGTTGCGCGGCGTTGCCGGCCCTGTTTCGGCGCTGCCGGTCGCGCGCGCCCGCGATCTGGCGCATTGGTCGGAACCTCAGGAACAGACCATCTGATACTGACGGGAATGCGCCCAAGTCAAAGAAAATTGGTCGCATTTTATTGAAGGTCCGGGAAATTCCTTCTATTCCGCGCCCAAACCACGCATATCCTCCTTTGTTCGGCAAAAGCATATGGACTTCCGTCGAAGTACGGTGCAAATGCGCCCCTGAAACGCACTTGAATCACTGATCTGACAACACTGCGACAAGAGCATTGAAATGACCATGTTGAGTAATCTGGCCCCGATCCCGGAGCTGTATGTTTCTTATGAATCCGCACAGAAGCTGAAGGCCGAAGCCGCCGACCTGACCAGCTGGGATCTGACCCCGCGCCAGATTTGCGACCTGGAACTGCTGATGAACGGCGGGTTCAACCCGCTCAAGGGTTTCCTGACCGAAGCCGACTATGACAGCGTGGTCGAAAACATGCGCCTGGCCGATGGCAGCCTGTGGCCGATGCCGATCACCCTGGATGTCAGCGAAGAGTTCGCGGACCAGGTCGAGCTGGGCCAGGACATCGCGCTGCGCGACCAGGAAGGCGTGATTCTGGCAACCATGACGGTGACCGACCGCTGGACACCGGACAAATCGCGCGAGGCCGAAAAGGTGTTCGGTGCGGACGACGTGGCGCACCCGGCCGTGAACTACCTGCACAACGTGGCCGGCAAGGTCTATCTGGGCGGTCCCGTGACCGGTATCCAGCCGCCGGTGCACTATGACTTCAAGGCCCGCCGCGACACCCCGAACGAGCTGCGCGCCTATTTCCGCAAGCTGGGCTGGCGCCGCATCGTCGCTTTCCAGACCCGCAACCCGCTGCACCGCGCACACCAGGAACTGACCTTCCGTGCCGCGCGCGAGGCACAGGCCAACCTGCTGATCCACCCGGTCGTGGGCCTGACCAAGCCCGGCGATGTCGATCACTTCACCCGCGTGCGCTGCTACGAGGCGGTACTGGACAAGTACCCGGCTTCGACCACCACGATGAGCCTGCTGAACCTGGCGATGCGCATGGCCGGCCCGCGCGAGGCGGTCTGGCACGGCCTGATCCGCAAGAACCACGGCTGCACTCACTTCATCGTCGGCCGCGACCATGCCGGCCCGGGCAAGAACAGCCAGGGCGAGGATTTCTACGGCCCCTATGACGCACAGGACCTGTTCCGCAAATATCAGGACGAGATCGGCATCGAGATGGTCGATTTCAAACACATGGTCTACGTGCAGGAACGCGCCCAGTACGAACCCGCGGACGAGATCGAGGATCGCGACAACGTCACCATCCTGAACATCTCGGGCACCGAGCTGCGCCGCCGTCTGCGCGAAGGCATCGATATCCCCGAGTGGTTCTCGTTCCCCGAGGTGGTCGAGCAGCTGCGCCGCCGCTATCCGCCGCGCAGCCAGCAGGGCTTTACCGTATTCTTCACCGGTTTCTCGGGCTCGGGCAAATCGACCATCGCCAACGCTCTGATGGTCAAGCTGATGGAGATGGGCGGCCGTCCCGTCACGTTGCTGGACGGTGACATCGTCCGCAAGAACCTCAGCTCGGAACTGGGCTTCTCGAAGGAACACCGCGACCTGAACATCCGTCGCATCGGCTATGTGGCCTCCGAGATCACCAAGAACGGCGGCATCGCCATCTGTGCCCCGATCGCGCCCTATGCCGCCACCCGCCGCGCCGTGCGCGAAGAGGTCGAGCAGTTCGGCGCCTTCTGCGAGGTCCACGTGGCCACCAGCATCGAGGAATGCGAGCGCCGGGACCGCAAGGGCCTGTACAAGCTGGCGCGCGAAGGCAAGATCAAGGAATTCACTGGCATCTCGGACCCCTACGATGTTCCGGAAAACCCCGAACTGCGTGTCGAGACCGAGAATGTGGATGTCGACAACTGCGCCCACCAGGTTCTGCTGAAGCTGGAAAGCATGGGGCTGATCGCCGCCTCTTGACCCTGAGGCAGATTAACATCCGCCACAAACCCCCCGATTTTCGGGGGGTTTTGCGTTGAAGGCTGGACGAAATGATTGAGCGTCTCTAGTCTTGCGCCATTGTTTCTCATCTTTGTTACGACTGTGGACTTTCTCGTATGAAAAAATACTCGGCGGTGTCGGCTGCCTTGCGCCCTTTAGAAGCCCCAGTTCCCGCCTGCGACGTTGCGCTTGGATCAGCGATGCGATGAGCGAAACACGGGGGAAAAGCCTAGTGGAACCACTGCTGTCGCCTTTGAGCGCAGACGAAAAGCGTGCCATGCAGGCGGCGGCTGAGTTGAGCCTAGAATTCCGAGCTTCGTTAGAGATGATGCCGGCGCGTCCGGACTTGCGACCAGATGACCTGTTGCCACGATTTGCGACTCCGCTGCCTGAGACCGGCGAAAGCGCTGAAGCGGTGATCCGCCGGTTGGCTGCTGACGCGGTGCCGGGGCTGCACGCTCATGCCGCTCCGCGGTTCTTTGGTTATGTCTGCGGCGGGTCGATGCCGGTGGGAACAGCTGCTGATTTCCTGGTGTCGGCCTGGGGGCAGAATTCGGCCTCGGCCAAGGAAAGCCCCTCGGTGGCGGTGATCGAGCAGACGCTGTGCCGCTGGTGTCTGGAGTTGCTGAACCTGCCGCCGGATTGCGGAGTGGGCGTCGTGACCGGAGGCACCGTTGCCAATGCGCAGGCCATCATCGCGGCCCGGGATGCATTGCTGGCGCGACAAGGCTGGGACGTGGGCGAACAGGGTTTGTTTCAGGCCCCCGACATTCCCGTCCTGGTGGGAAGCGATGCGCATTCGGCACCGATTGCGGGATTGCGATATGCCGGGTTCGGACAGCAGCGGGCGCAGCGTGTCGAAACCGACGCCGAAGGCCGCATCTGCCTGGATGCGCTTGACCGGGCCGTGAAGACCTGTGTTAGCCCACCGCTGGTGATCCTGCAGGCCGGGCAGATCAACACCGGGGCATTCGATCCGTTCGCGCAGGCGATCTCGATGGTGCATGCGGCCGGAGGCTGGGTGCATGTGGATGGCGCCTTTGGACTGTGGCTGCACGCGGTTCCCGAACTGCGTCACAGATTGGCGGGCGTGGACGCGGCCGACAGTTGGGCGGTGGATCTGCACAAATGGCTGAACGCGCCCTATGACGCCGGGCTGTGCATTGTCCGCGATCGCGCCGATCTGGTGCGCGCCATGACCGCCCGCGGCGCCTATCTGCCGGAATTGGAAGAAACCTGGGAGCCCAGCGACTCCACGCTGGAACTGAGCCGGCGGGCGCGTGGCGTGCCCAGCTATGCCATCATCCGGCATCTGGGGGCGGACGGCGTGCGCGAGATGGTTGCGCGCCACTGCGCGCTTGCAGAATACCTCGCTCGGCAGTTGGACGGGATCGCGGGGTTGAACGTGGTGAACACTGTGGTCTCGAACCAGGTTGCAATTGCCTGCGACGGCGATGACGAGACCACCCGCGTGCTGCGGCACGTACAGGCCAACGGCAAGGTCTATCCCAGCCACGGGGTGTGGCGCGGGCAGCAGATCATCCGGGTTTCCATCATCAACTTTGCCACCGACCGGGCCGATATCGATCTGCTGGTGCAAGAGTTGGTGGACGCGCTGAACGCGCGCTAGCCGGCCAGTTCGTCGCGCAGGGCCTGCGCCGCGCGGGTCTCGAAGTCACCATACCACGCGGCCTTGGCCTGAATGGCCCGCAGATGCGGCAGGCGTGACTGATAATCGTCCTCCGACGCCGACCGGATCGCCCTTTGGATGTCGGCCTGACTGTCGCACAGGATCATGCCCGAAGTGTCGAAGAAATCACCGATATTCGGGCAGCCCCAATAGATCGGCACGGTCGCGCACAGGATCGCGTCGGTCAGCTTCTCCGAGAAATAGTTCCGCTCGCGCACGTTTTCGATGATGACCGAATAACGATACGGCGCCAGCCCGTCGGATTTGCGCTCGAACGGCTTGTAACCGCGGCCCATGATGTCGACATCGGCACCCGCGTCGCGCGCCCAGTCGATCACTGCGTGGCGCAGTTGATGGCCCTCGAGATCGCGCTTGGCCGAGGCGATGAGCGAGCACGACCGACTCTTGGTCACGTCCAGATCGCGCCAGTCGGGTACCTGGGTCACGCCATAGGGCAGGAACACCGCGTTGGGCAGACTTTCCAGCAGGACATCGTGAAATGTGAACACCCGGAAGAACCGCCGCCAGGTCCAGCGCAGCATGCGGTCGTGCTTGCCATGGATGGCCGACGGTTCGCCCATCATCAGCGAAATCCGCGCCCGCGTGCCTCGGCGCAGACGCAGGTGCACGGTGGAATTGGGGTACATGATCAGATGATCGGTGGCGGCAAGGTCGCCCACCGTTTTGCCCGTCAGCCGGTCCGGGCAACCGAGGGGCCAGATCAACTCGGCCAACGGCACCGAGGCCAGTTTCGGCCCCAGACGGTGGCCGTAAGGCAGGATCGCGATCGCGGGTTCGGTCATTGCAGGCTTTCCGGCAGATTGGTTTGGCCGCGCATCAGAACGAACCCGCGCCCGGCAACCTTGATGCCCGTCATCGCATCCGGCGGCCCCACGCGGGTGACGACGGCCTGCCCCGGGCGGCCCATGTCGTGGCCCTGTTCGGCGACAAAGCTGTCCTTGGCCATCAGCCCGTATTTCCAAAGATACGCCGCCATGGCGCCGGTGGCCGATCCGGTGAACGGGTCCTCGGGCGGGCTGGGCGGGGCCAGCAGTAGGCGCGAGAACGTATCGCCGGCCTCGGTTGCACCCTGCAGCGTCACCAGGAACGGCTCGGCCATGTCGGCGCCTGAATAGCCCGCCGTCTTCGCCACTTGCCGCAGCGCATCCACGTTCAGCTGCGCCGCGCGCAGGGCCGCGTGATCGCGCAGGACGGTGATGCAGAACGGCAGCCCGGTCGAAACCACCTGCGGCGGCGAAATGATCGCGCTGCTGGGCAGCCCGATGGCGGCTGCCACCAGCTCGGGCGCGACATGCGGGCCGAATTCCGGGGCGACCTGCGTCATCTCGATCTGGTCGCCATCCAAGCGGATGTCCACGATCCCGGCGCCGGTTTCCACAGTCAGGGCGTCGCCCGCGATCAGGCCGCGACTGCGCATCGCCGCCACGGTGGCTATGGTCGGGTGACCGGCAAAGGGAATTTCACGGCTGGCCAGGAAATAGCGCACCCGGACATCTGCCACGTCCGAAGGGCCGGTAAAGGTGCATTCCACCAACGAGGTTTCGCGGACGAAGGCGGTGCAGAGCGGAACGGGCAGATGCGCGCCGTCATGCACGACCGCACAGCCATTGCCGCCAAAGGCGCGGTCGCTGAAGGCGTCCACCCAATCGAATTCGAACCAGCTCATGTGCCCTCGTGCCCTGTCGGTCTACGCTCAGGGCCGGGCCCTGCGGATGAGATTATGTGCACTGGCGCGGCTTGAACCACGCCGTCGCGGGCCGTGTCAGTGCACGGCCACCGGCGACAGGTCATGCTGGCGGGCCAGCACGAAGGCCAGCTTGCGGTCGGCAACCAGCGCCAGTTGCTGCCCGTCCGAGTTGTGGACGGCATAGAGATGTTCCAGATCTCCGGCCTGCGCGCGCACTTCATGCGGCAGCTTGGCCACGTCCACGGCTTTGACGTAGACGATCCGATCGCCTCCGGTGTTGATTTCATACGGTGTATTCATGGCTTACCCCTTCCTTATGTTGATCGTCTGCACCACGGTTTCCGGCTTGGCACGGGTCAGGTCGATGTGCAGCAAACCGTTTTCCATGATGGCCTCACCGACCTCGACGCCGTCGGCCAGCACGAACATGCGCTGGAACTGGCGGGAGGCGATGCCGCGATGCAGGAACACGCGCCCCTCGCTGTCGTCGCGTTGACGGCCCCGGATCACCAGTTGCCGATCCTCGATGGTGATCGACAGGTCGTCTTCGGCAAACCCGGCCACGGCCAGGGTGATGCGGTACGAGTGATCGGATGTCTGTTCGATGTTGTAGGGCGGATACCCTTCGTTTCCGGCCTTTGCGGACCGTTCCAGAAGGCGTTCCAGCTGCTCGAACCCCAGAAGATGCGGGTATGAGCCAAGAGTAAGTTTTGACACGTTTTCTCGTCCTTCTTTGTCAAAGCGACGTGATGCGCGGCCCCAAGTCGGCAACCGCACACATCAGAATATGGGGTGAAATACGGCCGACCACAAGGTCTAGGAGATTTCACCCGAACACACTATTCTGTGGGTCACGCACCACCAGCCACGAATGAGTCGCCCATGAATGCGCCCACCGACATTTCGATGAAAACCGACGAGGTTCTGCGCGTCGAACTGGAGGTGTTCCGCCAGCAGCACCGCGACCTGGACGAGGCGATCAAGGCGCTCGAGGCGACCGGCACCGCCGACCAGTTGACGGTGAAGCGGCTGAAGAAGCAGAAGCTGCGCCTGAAGGATATCATCCGGCTGATCGAGGATCGCCTGACCCCCGACATCATCGCCTGATCGGGTACGGTCAACCGCATTGCCACGCAAGAGGATTTCACTATAGTGCGCGCTTCCTAACGCAGGCGGGGAACAGGGCGGATGAGCGATATCAAGGTCGGAATCATCATGGGCAGCCAGTCGGACTGGCCCACCATGAAGGGCGCTGCAGAGATACTGGACGAACTGGGCGTGGCCTACGAGACCAAGATCGTCTCGGCCCACCGCACGCCGGATCGTCTGTGGGAATACGGCAAGACCGCCGTGCAGCGCGGGCTGCAGGTGATCATCGCCGGCGCCGGCGGTGCCGCGCATCTGCCGGGGATGATGGCGTCCAAGACGCGGGTACCGGTGATCGGCGTTCCGGTGCAGACGCGGGCGCTGTCCGGTGTCGACTCGCTCTATTCCATCGTGCAGATGCCCAAGGGTTTCCCGGTTGCGACCATGGCCATCGGCTCGGCCGGCGGCGCCAATGCCGGCCTGATGGCCGCCGGTATTCTGGCCCTGCAGGACTCAGCCCTGGCCGACCGGCTGGACGCCTGGCGCGCGGCGCTGTCGGACTCGATCCCCGAGGAGCCCCGCGATGAGTGACCCCTTGCAGCCCGGCGCGGTGATCGGAATTCTGGGCGGTGGCCAGCTGGGCCGGATGCTGTCGATGGCCGCGGCGCGGCTGGGCTTCGTGACCCATATCTTCGAGCCGGGCGCCAACCCGCCGGCGGGCCAGGTGGCGCATAGCGTGACCACCGCATCTTATGAGGATGCCGAGGCGCTGGCCGCGTTTGCGCAATCGGTCGATGTCATCACCTACGAGTTCGAAAACATCCCGACCGAGGCGTTGGATGTTCTGGAATCGCACCGCCCCATCCGACCCGGCCGCGAGGCGCTGCGGGTCAGTCAGGACCGGCTGACCGAAAAGACATTCCTGCAAGGCTTGGGCCTGAACACCGCTCCCTTTGCCGATGTGACCGATCTGGACAGCCTGCAGGCCGCCATCGAACGGATCGGCACGCCGGCGATCCTCAAGACCCGCCGCTTCGGCTATGACGGCAAGGGGCAGGCGCGGCTGAAGTCACCCGAGGACGCACGGGCCGCGCTGGCTGACATGCAGGGGGCACCCGCGATCCTGGAAGGCTTCGTCAGTTTCAGCCACGAGGTGTCGATCATCGCCGCCCGCGGGCTGGACGGCCAGGTGGCCTGCTTCGACCCCGGCGAGAACGTACATCGCGACGGCATCCTGCACACGACCACGGTGCCCGCGCGCCTGTCCCCCGCCCTGCGGACCGACGCGGTGCTTCTGGCCGCGAATATCCTGAACGCGCTGGACTATGTCGGCGTCATGGGGGTCGAACTGTTCGTGACGCCGCAGGGCCTGATCGTGAACGAGATCGCGCCGCGCGTCCACAACTCGGGCCACTGGACGCAGAACGGCTGTGCAGTCGATCAGTTCGAACAGCATATCCGCGCCGTTGCCGGCTGGCCGCTGGGCGACGGGCAGCGTCACGCGGATGTGGTGATGGAGAACCTGATCGGCGACGACATGGACCGCGTGCCCGAGCTTGCGCAACAGCGTGACGTGGCCCTGCACCTGTACGGCAAGGCCGAGGTCAAGCCGGGCCGCAAGATGGGCCATTTCAACCGGATCAAACGCTAGCGCGCCGCGGCGACGAACCGCCCGGCAACATCCCCCGACAGGAAACTGACCCGCCCGCCGGCTATGGTGGCCGCCACGCGCTGCGTTTCAGCGTCCAGAATGACCAGATCGGCGCGTTTGCCGGGGTGCAGCGACCCGCGGTCCCCGAGGCCAAGCACCCGCGCGGGACCCGACGACACCAGCGCCCAAGCGCCCGCCAGATCCATCAGCCCCGATTTCATCAGCATCAGCGCCGCCCTGCGCGGGCTGGGATAGTGGTAATCCGATGCCAACGCGTCGCACAGCCCCATGGCGATCAGGTCCAGCGCGCTGACATTGCCCTTGTGCGATCCGCCCCGCACCACGTTGGGCGAGCCCAGAATGACGTGATCCCCCGTGGCCTTGGCCGCCTCGGCCGCCTCGAGCGTCTCGGGAAATTCGGCGATATCCACGCCGCGCGCGCGCCAGTGGGAACGGGTTTCTGCCGTCGCGTCGTCATGGCTGCCCAGACGCACGCCTTGCCGGACCAGCGCCGCGCAAAGCGCATCAAGCGCGGCGGGAACCTCGGGTGTGCGGGCGTGCATGTCCTGCAGCATCTTCAGATGCGCCTCGGGGCTGCGACCAGCCTTAAGCGCCTGCCCTGTCAAACGCGGCGGGGTGCGCCCCTGCGCCAGCCGGTCATGGGGCAGGTGATCGTTGAACACGACATAGGGCACCTGCCAGTCGGCGATGCGCCCCGGCAGGTCGGCATAGTCGTCCAGCAGGTGGGTTTCGAACCGCAGCTGCGGGATCAGGTCGGTGACCACGCTGCCCTTCACCGCAGCGATCGCGCGGAACACGTCGGCGGCGAACTTGGGGCCGCGTACGCCGCCCTCCCAGCTGTAGAACTGCGCCAGCACGGCTGTGGTGATGCCATTGGCCGCCAGTTCGGCCTCGGCGGCGCGGATGCCCTCGTCCATCTGCTTCATGGCCCCCCGGCGCGGGGCGATGTGACGTTCGAACCCGTCGCCGTGCAGGTCGATGATGCCCGGCAGGACCAGATAGCCGCTCAGATCAACGACCGGCGCACCGCCGCCCTCCTGGATCAAGCCGTCCGCGATTGAGAGATCGTCACCGACAAGTCCGCGATCAGGGTGCAGAACCTGTGCCCCGGAAAAGGTCAGTTCCAATGCGGTCATCGTGTGGGTTCCGAGGCGGGTTCGGCGCAGTTCTCGCCGATACAGATTTCATCGATGATGTCCAGTACCCCGTCCAGCCAGGTGATGCTGCGGTCGAAAGATCCGTATTCAATGAAATGCAGCGCCTGGGCCATGACCTGCGGGTTGTTCATCATGAAGGTGTGCGTCACCGGCAAGACGATGTGGTCGGCCATGCCCTCGACCTTGGTTTCCTCGACCGCGACCTTGCCGTCATCCGGCCCGTCGATCAGCGCCGAGAACACGGGGTTCAACGAGTTTTCCCCGGCAATCACACCCAACTCGAAATCAACAGGTGGCAAACGGCGGGGAATGCCCTCGGGGCCGGTTCCAAGTTGCAGCCCGGCCGGACCGTTCAACAGGCCGAACACCGCCCAATCCCCCAATTCATCGACCAGCTGGCTGCCCTGGTTCGGCGGCCCCAGCATGACCACGCGGCCCAGGTTTTCCGGGCGATGATCCTGCAGCCAATAGCGCAGCAGGATGCCTCCCATCGAATGCGCCACCACGTTCGCCGTGTCGTCTCCGCAGGCAGAAAAAGCGGCCGGCAAGGTCTGGTTCGCCAGATCGGGAATGGGCAGGTCGGTCGAAGGGTAACCCGGTCGCACGACGGTGTAGCCGTGCAGTTCGAACAATTCCTCCATGACCGAAAACGACGCCTCGGTCCGGGCAAGCCCGTGCAACAGCACGACGCATTTCGATTGTGCGACGGCCGGGAGAAGACAGAGCCAGATGAAAATCAGAATACGCATGGAAGCCAGATAGATCCTTATCCCTGTCTAGAAAAGCCCCGCCCGCGCGTCAGGCGCAGAACCGCCAGCGCGATACCCCCCAGCACCAGACCAGCCCCGACGATCAGCCGTGCGTCGATCTGTTCGCTCAACAGCGCCGCGCCGGCCCCGATTGCGATGACCGGTACGCTCAGCTGCACCACCGCCGCGACTGCGGGTGAAAGCCGTGGCAGAACCCGATACCAAAGCGCATACCCCAACCCCGAGGTTACGGCGCCGGAAATGGCCGCAAGGCCGATGCCGGCCGGTGTCATATGCCACCCGCAGCCCATCACCCACAGCGCCGTTGCCGTCATCGGCAAGGCGACCACGAAATTTGCCGCGGTTCCGGCAAGGGCATCGGGCTCGGAACGACCGGCGAGCGAATAGGCCGCCCAACCGATTCCCGCAGCGGCCATCAAAGCGGCACCACGCATGTGCACCTGCGCCCCACCGGCCGGCCAGAGGACCCAGACCAAACCGGCCAGAGCCACCCCTGCCCCAAGCCATTGGCGGGCGCTTGGTGACGCACCGGCAAAGCTGCCCGCGACGAACATCGAAACCTGGACCACGGCAAACAGGATCAACGCACCCAGCCCGGCATCCAGAGTCAGGTAGGCAGTGGAAAAGCCAATCATGTAGACCGACAAGGCCCCGGCAGCGAACAGTCGTTTTCTGCTGCGCATCTCCAGCCTGCCGCCGCGCAACACGACCAGCGCCGACAGAACCAGCGCACCCGTCAATACCCGAACAACCGCAAAACCGGCCGGGTCGCTGGCCCCGCCATCCACGGCCGCCCGGTTCAGCAGCGAATTCGCAGCGAAGGCGCACATGGTCAGGGCGGTGAGAAGAAACAATCGCATCCCCCACCCTTAGCCGCTTCGATACCGGGGAACACCCCGTTCCGGTGCGGTTGACTTCACTTTTTTTTTGAAAATACCCAAGCCGCGCCGACACGGAAGGCAATGAAAGAAACGGGGCCGCCCGAAGGCGACCCCGCTGAAATCTTTGGCAGATGTCCCCCCGCATTGGGGGAGGTGGGTCCGCCTGGGCGAACCCGACCGATCTTACATCATGCCGCCCATGCCGCCCATGTCGGGCATGCCGGCACCGGCTGCACCTTCCTTGGCAGGCTTGTCGGCAACCATGGCTTCGGTGGTGATCAGCAGACCGGCAACCGAGGCTGCGTCTTCCAGAGCGGTCCGCACCACTTTGGCCGGGTCGATCACGCCGAACTTGAACATGTCGCCATATTCTTCGGTCTGGGCGTTGAAGCCGAAGGCCGGATCGTCCGATTCGCGGACCTTGCCGGCAACCACGGCGCCGTCGACGCCTGCGTTCTCGGCGATCTGGCGCAGCGGCGCCTCGATGGCCTTGCGCACGATGTTGATACCGGCATCCTGATCGGCGTTGGCGCCCTTCAGGTCGGCCAGAGACTTGCCGGCCTGAACCAGAGCAACACCGCCACCCACGACGACACCTTCCTGAACGGCCGCACGGGTTGCGTTCAGAGCGTCATCGACACGGTCCTTGCGCTCTTTCACTTCAACCTCGGTCATGCCACCGACGCGGATGACGGCAACACCGCCTGCCAGCTTGGCAACACGCTCTTGCAGCTTTTCACGATCGTAGTCGCTGGTGGTTTCTTCGATCTGAGCGCGGATCTGGGCAACGCGTGCTTCGATCTCGGCCTTCTCGCCAGCACCGTCGACGATGGTGGTTTCGTCCTTCGAGATGGTGACCTTCTTGGCCGAACCCAGCATGTCGATGGTGACGTTTTCCAGCTTCATGCCCAGTTCTTCGCTGATGACCTGACCGCCGGTCAGGATTGCGATGTCCTGCAGCATGGCCTTGCGGCGATCGCCGAAGCCCGGAGCCTTGACGGCAGCAATCTTCAGGCCGCCACGCAGCTTGTTGACAACCAGAGTTGCCAGCGCTTCGCCTTCAACGTCCTCGGCAATGATCAGCAGCGGCTTCTGCGACTGGATCACCTGCTCCAGCAGCGGAACCATCGGCTGCAGCGACGAGAGCTTCTTCTCGTGCAGCAGGATCAAACAGTCTTCCAGCTCGGCAATCATCTTGTCGGCGTTGGTCACGAAGTAGGGCGACAGGTAGCCGCGGTCGAACTGCATGCCTTCGACGACGTCGGTCTCGGTTTCCAGGCCTTTGTTCTCTTCGACGGTGATGACGCCTTCGTTGCCGACCTTCTGCATCGCGTCTGCGATCTGGCGGCCGATTTCAGCTTCGCCGTTGGCCGAGATGGTGCCAACCTGCGCAACCTCATCGCTGTCCTTGACTTCGCGGGCAGCGGCCTTGATGGCCTCGACGACCTTGGCGGTTGCCATGTCGATGCCGCGCTTGAGATCCATCGGGTTCAGGCCGGCAGCAACCTGCTTGAGGCCTTCCTTGACGATGGCCTGGGCCAGAACGGTTGCGGTGGTGGTACCGTCACCGGCTTCGTCGTTGGTGCGGCTGGCGACTTCTTTCACCATCTGCGCACCCATGTTTTCGAACTTGTCTTCCAGTTCGATTTCCTTGGCGACCGAAACACCGTCCTTGGTGATGCGCGGCGCGCCGAACGATTTGTCCAGCACCACGTTGCGGCCTTTGGGGCCCAGGGTCACTTTGACGGCATCAGCCAGGGTGTTGACGCCCTTCAGCATGCGGTTGCGGGCATCGGTATCGAATTTGACGTCCTTTGCAGACATGTTTCTCTCCGTATCTTCGGTAAATTGCGTGTCTCAGATGATCCGAGGCGTTCAGGCGGCCTTAGCGGCGGACGACGCCTCGACAATGCCCAGAATGTCGCTCTCTTTCATGATGAGCAGCTCTTCACCGTCGATGGTGACTTCGGTGCCCGACCATTTGCCGAACAGGATCTTGTCACCCTCGGACACAGCCATCGGGATCAGCTCGCCGCTGTCCTTGCGCGCGCCTTCGCCACAAGCAACGACAATACCTTCGCTGGGTTTTTCTTTTGCACTGTCGGGAATGATCAGACCGCCGGCGGTCTTCTCTTCGCTTTCCACGCGGCGCACCAGCACCCGATCATGAAGTGGTTTGAATGCCATCTTTGCAGCTCCTTGGCTCAAAGGTTGTTAATCCCCTCCTCGCGGCTCCGCGAGGCATTAGCACTCACCCCCGGCGAGTGCTAACGGCGTATAGCTAGGCGGTTGCCTCGAGGCTGTCAACGATTCCGATGGAAATTTTTTTCTCGGGCCTTGCGCGATTCAGTTGTCGCCTTCCCAGCTGCACGCCCAGTGTTTCAAGCCGTCCCGCCCGGCAGGGGACAGGGCATAGACGCCCTTTTCGACCCTTTCGAACCAGCCATAGTGATTGTCGCGCATCAAACGGGTGGCTTGGGGAACCTGCACCGCGCGGGCCACATCCGCGCCCTTGGTGGCGCCGTGCATGGCCAGATGGGCGGCGCATTTCAATGCATCCTGGCGATAGGCGGTCACGATGCCATGTCGGGTGGCGCCTCCGGCATTCGGATCGCCCCGCAGCCGGTCGAACTCGCGCAGCAGGCGGGCGGCCCTGCCCTTGGCCTTGCGCGGCGCATAGGGCCCCGGGTCACAATGGACATCGACGGCGCCGTCGGTGCGGACGGTCATCAGGCCCAGCCCCAGCCGCCGGCACAGGGACATATTATCCCGAAGCGCGCGCCGCGCTGTTCGCCCGGTCGGCCTGCAGACGGCGACATAGACATGATCGGTGATCTTCTGGCGCGCCACCGCCTGGTGGAACAGTGCCAGCGAGAACCGCAACTTCAACTCGACGATGACGGGATCTTCAGCGCCTCGGACGGCGACGATATCGGCCGCGCTGACCTCGCCCTTGACGACATAGCCATGACGCTCCAGCAGCGCCTTGATCGGAGGGTAGAGATCCTGCTCGCGGTTCATGCCCCGATGTTAGACGCATTTCCGCGGAATACCAGCGCTGCACGCGGGTTGCGCCCGGGCCGCGACCGAGGTCTAAGGATACACGATGTAGCAACCAATTGGATCGTCCCATGCGCCTGCGCCGTCTCGCTCTGCTCCTGCTCTTGCCCGTTTCCGCAGAGGCAGCCTGCGCGGGGCGCGACCTGCGGTTGGACATGGCCCCGGAAACGCGCGCCGAACTTGATGCCGCCGTCGGCCAGACCGTGTTTCCCGAGGGCAACCACTGGATCGCGCGCAAGGGGGGCACGGTCCTGCACCTGATCGGTACGCTTCACCTGAACGACCCGCGCATGGGCCCGATCGTCGAACGGCTGGCCCCCACGCTGAGCCAGGCCGATGCCTTCTATTTCGAGATCACGCAATCCGACATGGCCGAGTTCGAAAAGAACCTGGCGGCGGATTTCAGCCCGGTTCTGATCACATCCGGCCCCAGCCTGATCGACCTGATGGATGAGGCAGACTGGGCCCGGATCTCGACCGCCCTTGCCGCACGCGGCGTTCCGGGGTGGATGGCAGCCAAGATGCAGCCCTGGTTTCTGTCGATGATGCTGGGCATGCCGCCCTGCATGCTGCAGATGCCCGATGCCGATCACGGAATGGATGCGCGCCTGAGCGAACTGGCCTTGTCACGGGGCATCCGGCAACACTCGCTGGAACGGATCGAGGACCTGATCGCGATCTTCCAGAGCCATTCGCTGGAGGACCAGGTGCAATCGCTGGTTCGCATGACCGGCGCCCTGCAGGCCGGAGACGACCAGATGGCCACGATGGCAAACTCCTATATCGAGGAAAAGCACGCCGAAATCCTGCAGCTGGCGAAAATTCTGGGGCGCGAGGCGTCGGGCCTGCCCCCGGAGGTCTTTGCCAGCGAATGGGCAGAGTTCGAAGACCAATTGCTGGTGCAGCGCAATGCGAACTGGATGGAGAAGATTCTGTCGATCAGGGGACAGACCGCGGTAATAGCGGTTGGCGCCGGGCACCTGGCCGGAGACCACGGCTTGCTGATGCAACTGCAAAACGCAGGGTACAACCTGACACGAGAGCCGTTTTGAAGGAGCGAAACGGTAACAGTCCTTTTTCTGCCGGGTGACAAGGACCAACACGCGGCATATAAGGCGCGCGAATTATCAACCTGCAGGATTCTGAAATGACCATCCAAGTATTTGGCCACAAATCCCCCGACACCGACTCGACCGGATCGCCGATCCTTTGGGCCTGGTATCTGAGCGAAGTCAAAGGCGAACAGGCCGAACCGGTTCTTCTAGGCGAACCCAACACCGAAGCCGCCTTCATGCTGCAGCGCTGGGACCTGCCCAAGCCGCGCATCATCGAGGATGTCGAGACCGATGCGCCGGTTGTCATCGTCGACACCAACAACCCCGCCGAGTTGCCGGCCAACATCAACAACGCCGACATCCGCGCCATCATCGACCACCACAAGCTGGTCGGCGGGCTGGAAACCAAAGGCCCGATCGACATCACCGTGCGCCCGCTGGCCTGCACCGCAACCATCATGATCGACCTGATGGGCGACGATGCCGCCAAGATGCCCGAGGCCGTCAAAGGCGCCGCCCTGACCTGCATCCTGTCGGACACGCTGGAATTCCGCTCGCCAACCACCACTGAACATGACCGCGAAGTGGCCGAGAAGCTGGCCGCGGATCTGGGCCTGGACATCTCGGCCTATGCCGCCGACATGTTCGCCGCCAAGTCGGACGTGTCGTCTTTCTCGGATGCCGAACTGATCCGCATGGACAGCAAGGAATACGAGGTCGAAGGCACCAAGTTCCGCGTGTCGGTTCTGGAGACCACCGCACCGGGCGTGGTTCTGGACCGCAAGGACAGCCTGGCGCAGTCGATGGTCGAGGTGGCCAAGGAAGACGGCGTGGACCAGGTTCTGCTGTTCGTGGTCGACATCCTGAACGAAGAGGCCACGCTGCTGGTGCCCAACGATCTGGTCAAATCGGTCGCCGAGAAGAGCTTTGGAGCCTCGGTGGACGGCGATACCGTCGTTCTGCCGGGAATCATGAGCCGCAAGAAGCAGATCATTCCCAACCTGAAGGTCTGACTTCGCTGAAGCACAACGAATGGCACCCGCTTTGCGGGTGCTTTTTTTTTGCGAGGCTCTGCCTCGCGCTCCGGGATATTTTGAGCCAGATGAACTTAGGGTGCCGCCCTTCATCTGGCAGCAAATATCCCGGGGGAGACGCCCGACGGGCGGCGGGGGCAGCGCCCCCTCTGGCAAATTTGATCCACGTCTGCCATAGGCTTGATAGCATGCACGGCCCAAGCCAAAAGAGACCATCATGACCCAGATAATTCCTGCCCTCGATGCGGTTTCCGACCGTTACAAAGCCTTGTTCGTGGATTTGTGGGGGTGCGTGCACAACGGCATCACCGCCTTCCCGGAAGCAGTGGACGCACTGAAGGCCTACCGAAAAAAAGGTGGCAAGGTTGTTCTGGTCACCAACTCCCCCAAGCCACGCGCAGGCGTCGCAGAACAGTTGAAACAGTTCAACGTTCCATCTGACTGCTACGACACCATTGCCACCAGCGGTGATTCCGCCCGGTCGGCGATGTTCCGCGGCGCGGTCGGAGAAAAAGTCTATTTCATGGGCGAATGGGAGCGGGACGCGGGCTTCTTCGAGCCGCTGAAGATTCTGGACCACCCGATCCACATCGAACGCGTACCGCTGGACGAGGCCGAGGGGATCGTCTGCTGCGGACCGTTCGATCCGATGGCCGATCCGGCCGTGAACCGCCCGGACTTCCTGTATGCCAAGCAGAAAGGCTTGAAGCTGTTGTGCGCCAACCCGGACATCGTCGTCGACCGGGGTGAGGTGCGGGAATGGTGCGCCGGTGCACTGGCCAAGCTCTATACCGAAATGGGCGGCGAGAGCCTGTATTTCGGCAAACCGCATCCGCCAATCTACGATCTGGCACGGCGCCGCCTTCGCGCGCTCGGAGTGGACATATCAGACGACGAGATCCTGGCGATCGGCGACGGGCCGCATACCGATATCGCGGGCGCCATGGGTGAGGGCATTGATTCCCTTTTCATCAGCGGCGGGCTGGCGGCAGCGGAAACAAAAACGTCGCACCAGCCGGATCCAGAAGCCTTGAGCGATTATATCTTCAAGGAAAAGATCAACCCAACTTATACGATCGGCCGCCTGAGATAGTCAGAAAAAGCTTGATTTTCTGCAACTGCGAAGTAATAAAGTTGCCAACCTTGGGCCGCTGGTGATTTTTTATTGCCCAGCCAATGCAAAGTGAGGGCGACATGTTGGACAATCTTCCGCGCGGAACGATCTGTATCGAAGACATCGAAATGGGCATGACCCGGCACCTGCGCAAAGTGGTGACGGATGAAGACATCGAGATGTTCGCCCAGGTCTCGACCGACCGGAATCCGGTGCATCTGGATGACGACTATGCCCGCGATACGATTTTCGAAGGGCGCATCGCCCACGGGATGCTGACCGCTGGCCTGATCTCGGCCGTGATCGGCGAGCAGCTTCCGGGCCATGGGACGGTGTACATGGGTCAGTCGCTTAAATTCCTGGCGCCGGTTCGCCCCGGCGACATGGTCTATGCCGAAGTCAAGGTGATCGATATCGACTTTGCCAAGCGCCGGGTCAAGCTGGACTGCCATTGCTCGGTCGATGGCAAGAAGGTTCTGGTGGGCGAGGCCATGGTTCTGGCCCCCTCGCGCAAGTTCGACTGACGGCAGGTTTTATCGGCCAGCCGAGCCCCGGTCTGGAACTGCCGCTTGAACCCGGTGGGCAGTACCGCTAGGCAAGCCACATGCAGATCATCCGGGACTACAAGTATGTCGATCCAGAGGACCGCGGCGCCAGCGCCGCGATCGGGAATTTCGACGGCGTTCATATTGGCCACCAGTCGGTGATCGATCTGGCCCGGAAGGCATGCCCCGATGCACCCTTGGGCGTTCTGACCTTCGAGCCGCACCCGCGCGAATATTTCGCCCCCGATGCCCCGCCCTTTCGTCTGATGCGCGGCAATGCGCGTGCGCACCGGCTGGAGAAGCTGGGTGTGCAGAAACTGTACGAACTGCCGTTCAACGCCGCGCTTGCCGGGCTGACGCCCGAGGAATTCGCCCGCAACGTGATCTGCCAAGGCTTGGGTC
Organism: Ruegeria lacuscaerulensis ITI-1157; assembly: GCA_000161775.1. Classification (GTDB taxonomy): domain Bacteria; phylum Pseudomonadota; class Alphaproteobacteria; order Rhodobacterales; family Rhodobacteraceae; genus Ruegeria; species Ruegeria lacuscaerulensis. The sequence goes on along the minus strand of GG704596.1, from coordinate 1,880,764 downwards.
TGGCCCATGTGGTGATCGGCGCAGATTTCTGTTTCGGCAAAGGCCGCAGCGGCACCGCGCAGGACATGGTGCGGTTCGGCCGGCAGATGGGGTTCGGCGTCACCATTGCGCCCTTGATGCAGCAATCCGATCACGTGGTCTCGTCCACCGCGATCCGGCAAGCCCTGAGCGACGGCCGCCCACGCGACGCGGCGGCCATGCTGGGCCACTGGCACCGGATCGAGGGCGAGGTAATCGGCGGCGAACAGCGCGGCCGCGAACTGGGCTTTCCCACGGCCAATATGTCGATCGAAGGAATCCACCCCCCGAAATTCGGCGTCTACGCGGTTCTGGTCGACGTGCTGGATGGCCCGCATGCCGGCAGCTATCACGGGGCGGCCTCGGTCGGGGTGCGGCCGATGTTCCATGGCGAGGTGCCGAATATCGAAACCTTCCTGTTCGACTTCTCCGGCGATCTCTATGGGGCGACCCTCTCGGTTGGTCTGGTCGAATTCCTGCGCCCCGAGATGACCTTTGACGGCCTCGATGCCCTGATCGCCCAGATGACCGAAGACTGCGATCGCGCGCGCAAGATCCTGGCCGCGACATGAGCAAGGATCCGATCGACCGCGCCGGGTTGGCCCCGCGTTTCTGGGAGCGCAAGCCCTTGCAGAAAATGAACCCGCGCGAATGGGAAGCCCTGTGCGACGGCTGCGGCAAGTGCTGCCTGAACAAGCTTGAGGACGAGGACAGCGGCGAAGTTGCCCTGACCCGTGTCGCCTGCCGGCTGCTGGATGACGCGACCTGCCGCTGCACCCAGTATGACATCCGCCACCAATTCGTGCCGGAATGCATTGTCATGCGCCCCGACAACATTCACGAACACTCCTACTGGTTGCCGCAGACCTGCGCCTACCGCCTGTTGTGGGAGGGCAAGCCCCTTTACGATTGGCACCCGTTGCTGTCAGGGTCGCCCGACAGCGTTCACGCCGCCGGCGTTTCGGTTCAGGGTCTGACCGTGTCCGAATTCGAGACGCCCGAGGAAGAGTGGGAAGACTACATTATCGAGGAGCCGACCTGAATGCATTTCGCCTCTGACAATTCCGGGCCCGTCCACCCCGAGGTGCTGACCGCTCTGGCCGAGGCCAATCAGGGCTATCAGATGGCCTATGGCGCCGATGACCTGATGAACGAGGTGCGCGACCGGATCCGGGGCATATTCGAGGCGCCCGGGGCGGCGGTCTATCTGGTGGCGACCGGAACGGCGGCAAACTCGCTGGCTCTGGCGACCCTGTCGCAGCCGTGGGAGACCATATTCTGCTCGCCCGTCGCGCATATTCATGAGGACGAGTGCAACGCGCCCGAATTCTACAGCGGCGCCAAGCTGACGCTGGTTCCGGGTGGCGACAAGATGCAGCCGGATGCACTGCGCCGCACCATCGCCGCCGAAGAGACCCGCGGCGTGCACGGGCCGCAACGCGGGCCAGTGTCGATCACACAGGTGACCGAGCGCGGCTCGGTCTATTCGCTGGCCGAGTTGCAGGCCCTGTGCGGGGTCGCAAAGGAGTTCGGCCTGCCCGTCCACATGGATGGCGCGCGGTTCACCAATGCGCTGGTCGCGCTGAACTGCACTGCGGCCGAGATGACGTGGAAGGCGGGTGTGGATGCGGTCAGCTTTGGCGGCACCAAGAACGGGCTGATGGGTGTCGAAGCGGTGATCTTCTTCGACGAAAGCAAGGCTTGGGAGTTCGAGTTGCGCCGCAAGCGCGGGGCGCATCTGTTTTCCAAGCACCGGTATCTGTCGGCCCAGATGGCGGCCTATCTGCGCGACGATCTGTGGCTGCGCTCGGCCCGTCAGGCCAACGCCAATTGCGCGCGTCTGGCCGATGGGTTGCGGGCTGCGGGTGCGCAGTTCCTGCATGAACCCCAGGCCAACATCATCTTTGCCAGCTTTCCCCGCAGCCTGCACAAGCGGCTGCACGCGGCCGGTGCGGTCTATCACCTGTGGGGCGACCCACTGGACGGCCCGGACGAGGACGAGATGCTGGCCTGCCGGTTCGTCTGCGACTGGTCGACACCGACCGAAGAAATCGACCGGTTCCTAGCGCTGCTTTAAGCGCTCCAGAAAGTGTCGATCTGCGCTGCCGTCTCGCCCGGGTGCGAGATGGGCAGCATGTGCCCTGCCCCCTCGACAACGCCCTGCCGCGCGTCGGGTAAGCGGGCGCAAAGCCCGGCATTGACCACTGCCATGATCGGGTGCGAAGCCGATCCATGCAGCAGCAGGATCGGCATTTCGGCCCGCGCCATGGCCTGCGGGGCCAGCAGGCCGGTGGTGTCACGGAACAGCGGCCCTTCGACTGCGCCGACCACTCCGACACCCCGGATCATCGCATTGCGGGTCCGCTCGGGCAGGTCCGGCCAGCGCGGGCTGCGGTCTGTCGTTCCCCACATGCGGTTGAACAGGCGGGCAGCCCGAGGCGCGTCACCTTCGGCGAGGGCAGCCTTGTAGGGCTGAGACTCGGCCGCGTGTCGCGCCGCAAGCTCGGGGGCGTCCTTCTCGGCGACTGCGAAGAACACCGGCTCGATCAGAACCGCGCTGCGCACAAGATCCGGGCATTCGATGGCCAGCCGCAGGGCGACCATCGCACCGAAACTGTGCCCGATCACATCCATCGGTTCGCTCAGTTGCGCCCGCGACAGGGCGGTGGTGAGGTCAAAGAAATCCCCCTGCCCGTCCCAATCCGGGCTGCGCCCGTGTGACAGCATGTCGGGTGCGATCAGCGTCGCCTGATCGCCCAAGGCACTGGCAAGACCGGACCAGGCACCGGAATGCGCGATGGTGCAATGCAACGCCAGCACCTTGCGGACGCCCGCGCCCAGAGTGCGGACATGGACGGGTGGCAGCACGGTCTTGGCCTCATTCATGCCTTGAGCGTCGCCAGATGCGCGTCCAGATCGTCAAGCCGATCCTGCCCCCAGAACCGCTGGTCGTCTTGCGTGATGTAGAAAGGCGCGCCGAACACGCCGCGGTCCACCGCCTCTTCGAGGTTGGCGGCATAGGTCTCGGCCCCGACCAGCAGGCCACTGTCGGCCAACGCCGGGTCAAAGCCCGCCTCGGCCAGACAGTCGCGGATCACGTCATCCTGCGCGATATCCTTGTCCTCGGCCCAGCAGGCGCGCAGGAAGGAATGGCAAAGTTTGCCCACGTCGCCGGACCCATCCTGAATGGCCGCGATGATGGCGTATGAGGACGGCGCTGCGTTGGTCGGCCAATGTGCAGGTTTCAGGTTGAACGGCAGGCCCGTCTTCTTGGCCTGACGCACCAGTTCCTGCGCCCGGTATTCGATGCGCGACGGATGGCGGTCCTTGGGGGGCACGCCGCCGGTGCGCCCGAACAGCGCAATGATGTCGACCGGCTTGTAGGCGATGGTGGCGCCATGCTTGGCCGCGATTTCCTCCAGCCGCAGTCCGGCGAGGTAGGAATAGGGCGACAGTGTCGCAAAAAAGTAGTCAATGTCGGCCATATTCAATTTCTCCACCCTGTTATCTTTGCGCGACGTTAAGGCCATGCTAAGCGGTGTCAACATCACGAATCTGTCACATTGCCACTGCTGCCCGGGGAACTCAGCCGATGTCGTCACGCCACGAACCCAAGCTCATAGCTGGGAACGCAAACCTTCCGCTTGCCGAGTCCATTGCCCGCCGAATGAGCCTGCATCGCGGTATCGAACAGGGGCTGGTCGATGCCCGCGTCGAACGCTTCAACGACGGAGAAATCTTCGTCGAGGTGTTCGAAAACGTCCGCGGCGAGGACATGTTCATCATCCAGCCGACCTCGAACCCGGCCAATGACAACCTGATGGAGCTGCTGATCATCGCCGACGCGCTGCGCCGGTCGTCGGCACGCCGGATCACGGCTGTGATCCCCTATTTCGGCTACGCGCGTCAGGACCGCCGCACCAAGGCTCGCACGCCCATCAGCGCCAAGCTGGTGGCCAACATGCTGACCGGCGCCGGGATCGAGCGGGTGCTGACCATGGATCTGCACGCCGCCCAGATCCAGGGCTTTTTCGACATCCCCGTCGACAACCTCTATGCCTCGCCGATCTTTGCGCTGGACGTGAAGAACCAGTTCAGAGACCGGATGGACGAAATCATGGTCGTCTCGCCCGACGTGGGCGGCGTGGCCCGTGCCCGCGAACTGGCCAAACGTATCACGGCTCCGCTGTCGATCGTGGACAAGCGCCGCGAAAAGGCCGGCGAAGTGGCCGAGATGACAGTGATCGGCGACGTGAAGGACAAGATCTGCCTGATCGTCGACGACATCTGCGATACGGCCGGAACCCTGTGCAAGGCGGCCCAGGTCCTGATGGACAACGGCGCCAAGGAAGTGCATTCCTACATCACCCACGGCGTCATGAGCGGCCCCGCCGTCGAGCGTGTGACGAATTCAGTGATGAAATCGCTGGTCCTGACCGACACGATCCAGCCCACTCAGGAAATCCTGGACGCCAAGAACATCCGCACGGTGCCGACCGCGCCGGTCTTTACCCAGGCGATCCTGAACATCTGGAACGGAACCTCGGTGTCCTCGCTGTTCGAGGACAAGACCCTGACCCCGATCTACGAAACGCTGTACCACCCGAACTGACGCGGGTGCCACCCCAGACGCCGCGATTATCAAAGCGAAAACCGCTTGCCCGGTTTTCGCTTTTTGCATCTCGGGGCCGTCACGAAATCTCCCAATCGTCGGGATGCGACACCTCGCCGGTTGCCGTCCAGGTCACCCGGATCCGGGCGATGCGAGTGTCCGACCAGGTGCGGAACACGGCATCAAAACCTTTGGGAGTGATATTGTCGGCAAACAGCTCGGCGCGCAGGGCCGAAGACGTATCGACATCCCAAAGCGAAACGCTGATCTGCACGACCGGAACCGACCGGAAAACTTCGTTGAAGCGGATGGTGGCGCGCCGCTCTCGCGGCCCCTCGCCTATCGACATGTCGCCGCCATCGGCGAATTCCGAGAACACAACGGCCTCGCCCTGATCAATTCCAATGGGGTGAGTCAGAAATTTCTTCATCATTCTTCTTTGCTTTGAATTTCCACAGCTTAGCCGTGTGCTTTGATAAAATCACGACAAAAAAACGGCCCCGCAGGAGCAGGGCCGTTTCCATTTCTGACGCTGCATGAACCGTTACAGGCTCATATGCGTTCCCAGCGCTTCCATGTCGGCCAGCAGCTTGGCTGCTTCGTCGACAATGGTCTGCTCGCCGTTTTCCTTCGCCGCCTCGTGCGAGGCGCGCGCCTCGGCAATCAGCTCGTCCAGATGGGAGCGGGTCACTTCGTCAACCGGGATGGCCTTTTCAGCCAGCACCGACAGAGCATCGCCGTTGATCTGGGCAAACCCGCCGGTGACCAGGTATTCGCTGGTCCCTTCGGGCGCTTCGACCTTCAGGATGCCCGGACGCAGCGTTGTGATGGTGGGGGCATGATCGGGCATCGCCGTCATGTCCCCGTCCGCACCGGGAATCTGGACCGCGCTGGCCTGAAGCGAAGCAAGGCTCCGCTCCGGGCTGACGAGGTCGAATTGCATCGTGTTTGCCATCGGGGATACTCCTTAGGCAGCTGCTGCGGCCATCTTCTCGGCTTTGGCGATCACTTCGTCGATGCCGCCAACCATCAGGAAGGCCGCTTCGGGCAGGTGGTCGAATTCGCCGGCCACGACACGCTCGAACGAGTCGATGGTGACTTCCAGCGGAACCTGAACGCCGGGCGAACCGGTGAAGACTTCGGCCACGTCGAACGGCTGCGACAGGAAGCGCTCGATCTTGCGGGCGCGGGCCACCGTCAGCTTGTCCTCTTCCGACAGTTCGTCCATGCCGAGGATGGCGATGATGTCCTGCAGCGACTTGTAGCGCTGGAGGATCTGCTGAACGTCGGTCGCAACCTTGTAGTGACGCTCGCCGACGATGGCGGGGTCAAGCAGGCGCGAGGTCGAGTCGAGAGGGTCCACGGCCGGGTAGATACCCTTTTCCGAGATCGCACGGTTGAGAACGGTGGTCGCATCGAGGTGCGCGAACGAGGTTGCCGGCGCGGGGTCGGTCAGGTCGTCCGCGGGCACGTAGATCGCCTGCACCGAGGTGATCGAGCCCTTCTTGGTCGAGGTGATGCGTTCCTGCAGGGCGCCCATGTCGGTGGCCAGCGTCGGCTGGTAACCCACGGCCGAAGGAATACGGCCCAGCAGAGCCGACACCTCGGAGCCCGCCTGCGTGAAGCGGAAGATGTTGTCGACGAAGAACAGAACGTCGGTACCGGACTGGTCGCGGAACTGCTCGGCCAGGGTCAGACCGGTCAGAGCAACACGGGCACGGGCCCCCGGAGGCTCGTTCATCTGGCCATAGACCAGGGCCACCTGGCTTTCCGACAGGTTGTCGGGCTTGATGACGTTCGATTCGATCATCTCGTGGTACAGGTCGTTGCCTTCACGGGTCCGTTCACCAACACCGGCGAACACCGAGAAGCCCGAGTGCACTTTTGCGATGTTGTTGATCAGTTCCATGATCAGAACGGTCTTGCCCACGCCGGCGCCGCCGAACAGGCCGATCTTGCCGCCCTTGGCGTAGGGCGCCAGCAGGTCAACCACCTTGATGCCGGTGACCAGGATTTCCGACTCGGTCGACTGTTCGTCGAACGAGGGGGCGGGCTGGTGGATGGCGCGGGTTTCGGATGCTTCGACCGGGCCTTTTTCGTCGATCGGCTCGCCGACCACGTTCAGGATACGGCCCAGGGTGGCGTTGCCGACCGGAACCGAGATCGGTGCGCCGGTGTCAACGACCTCGGCCCCGCGGACCAGACCTTCGGTCGCGTCCATCGCGATGGTCCGGACGGTGTTCTCACCCAGGTGCTGGGCAACTTCCAGCACCAGGCGCTTGCCGTTGTTTTCGGTTTCCAGCGCGTTCAGAATTTCAGGCAGCTGATCTTCGAAGTGCACGTCGACGACGGCCCCGATGATCTGTGTGACTTTGCCTTTTGCATTCGCCATGTTTCGTCTCCGGTTTGTCTCTACAGCGCTTCGGCGCCGGAAATGATTTCAATCAGCTCGTTGGTGATCACGGCCTGACGCGAGCGGTTGAACTGGATCGTCAGCTTGTCGATCATCTCGCCCGCGTTGCGTGTCGCGTTGTCCATCGCGGACATACGTGCACCCTGTTCCGAGGCCCCGTTTTCAAGCAGAGCCGAGAAGATCGCGGTGGCGACCCCTTTGGGCAGCAATTCGGCCAGAATGGCCTCTTCGCTGGGCTCGTAATCGAACACGGCGCCGCTGTCGTCCCCTTCGGTCTCCTCGAACGAGGCGGGGATGATCTGCTGGGCCGTCGGGATCTGGGTCACGACGTTCTGGAACTTCGCGTAGAAGATCGTGGCAACGTCGAACTCGCCCGCGTCGAAACGCGACAGGATGTCCTTCGCGATGTCCTGCGCGTTGGCATAGCCGATGCGCTTGACCTCGCTCAGGTCGATGTGACCGACGAACAGATCGCCATAGTCACGCTTGAGCGCGTCGCGGCCCTTCTTGCCGACGGTCAGGATCTTGACCGTCTTGCCCTTGGCGCGCAGCTCGTCCGCCTTGGCACGGGCCAGGCGGGCGATGTTCGAGTTGAAGCCGCCGCAGAGCCCACGCTCGGCCGTCATGACGACCAGAAGGTGGACATCGTCGCTGCCCGTGCCGCGCAGCAGCTTGGGGGCGCTGTCGCTGCCCCCAACCGATGCTGCCAGCCCCGCCATCACGGCATTGAACCGCTCGGCATAGGGGCGCGACTGTTCCGCAGCTTCCTGGGCGCGGCGCAGTTTCGCGGCCGCAACCATCTGCATGGCCTTGGTGATCTTGCGGGTCGATTTGACCGACTCGATCCTGTTTTTGAGGTCCTTAAGACTTGGCATCGCCGCGTCTCCTTAAGCGAAGGTTGCGGCGTATTCGTCCAGCGCAGCCTTGATCTTGTCGGCAGCCTCGCCCTTGATCTTGGGATCTTCGTCGGTGATCCACTGCAGCAGATCGGCATGTTTGCCGCGCAGATGCGCCAGCAGACCGGCCTCATAACGGCCAACGTCCGAAACGTCGATCTTGTCGAGATAGCCGTTGGTGCCGGCGAAGATCACGCAGACGATTTCCGCGTTGGTCAGCGGCGAGTACTGCGGCTGCTTCATCAGCTCGGTCAGACGCGCGCCACGATTCAGCAGCTGCTGGGTTGCGGCATCGAGGTCGGAACCGAACTGCGCAAAGGCCGCCATTTCACGATACTGGGCCAGTTCCAGTTTCACCGGACCGGCGACCGACTTCATCGCGTTGGTCTGAGCCGCCGAACCCACACGCGAAACCGACAGACCGGTGTTCACGGCGGGGCGGATGCCCTGATAGAACAGCTCGGTTTCCAGGAAGATCTGGCCGTCGGTGATCGAGATCACGTTGGTCGGAATAAACGCCGACACGTCGCCGCCCTGAGTTTCGATGACCGGCAGAGCGGTCAGCGAACCGGCGCCGAAGTCTTCGTTCAGCTTGGCCGAACGCTCCAGCAGGCGCGAGTGCAGGTAGAAAACGTCACCCGGATAGGCTTCACGCCCCGGCGGACGGCGCAGCAGCAGCGACATCTGACGATAGGCGACGGCCTGTTTCGACAGGTCATCATAGATGATCAGCGCGTGGCGGCCGTTGTCGCGGAAGTATTCGGCCATCGCGGTTGCGGCATAGGGTGCCAGGAACTGCATCGGAGCCGGGTCGGACGCGGTTGCGGCCACGACGATCGAGTATTCGATGGCGCCGGATTCTTCCAGTTTCTTCACCAGCTGGGCCACGGTCGAACGCTTCTGGCCGATGGCCACGTAGACGCAGTACAGCTTTTTCGATTCATCGTCGCCGGCGGCGTCGTTGTAGACCTTCTGATTCAGGATGGTGTCCAGAGCCACGGCGGTCTTGCCGGTCTGACGGTCACCGATGATCAGCTCGCGCTGGCCGCGGCCGATCGGGATCATCGCGTCAACCGACTTCAGGCCGGTTGCCATCGGTTCGTGCACCGATTTACGCGGGATGATGCCCGGCGCCTTGACGTCTGCGACGCCGCGCTGCTTGGCATTGATCGGACCCTTGCCGTCCAGCGGGTTGCCCAGACCGTCAACGACGCGGCCCAGCAGCTCGTCACCGATCGGAACGTCCACGATCGACTTGGTACGCTTGACGATGTCGCCTTCCTTGATGTCACGGTCCGAACCGAAAATCACGACACCGACGTTGTCGGCCTCGAGGTTCAGCGCCATGCCCATGATGCCGCCGGGGAATTCGACCATCTCACCGGCTTGCACGTTGTCCAGGCCGTACACACGGGCGATACCGTCACCGACGCTCAGCACGCGGCCGATTTCGGCCACTTCGGCTTCTTGACCAAAATTCTTGATCTGGTCCTTCAGGATCGCAGAAATCTCTGCAGCTTGGATACCCATTTATCCGACCTCTTTCATTGCATTCTGTAGGGAGTTGAGCTTGGAGCGGATCGAGCTGTCGATCATCTGCGAGCCCACTTTGACGACAAGACCACCGATGAGGCTTTCATCGACGGTCGCATTGATGGTCACGTCCTTGCCCACGCGCTCGGACAGCGTCTTGGACAGTTTTTCCAATTGGGTCTTGGTCAGCGGCTTGGCCGAAACGACTTCGGCGGAGACTTCGCCGCGCTCCTCGGCCAGCATCTCGCGCAGGACCTTGATCAACTGCGGCAGCACGAACAGGCGACGCTTCTGCGCCATCAGCGCCAGCGTGTTGCGCAGGATCGGGTTCAGGCCCATCTTTTCGGCAACGGCGGTGATCGCCTTCTGCTGGTCGGCGCGCGAAATCAACGGCGAGGAAATCACGTCGCGCAGCTCGGCGCTTTCGCTCAGGGCCTCCGACAGGTCGTTGATGCCGGATTCCAGGCCCGCAAGGTCATTGTTCTCTTTTGCGATCTCGAAGATCGCCGTGGCATAGCGCTTGGCGATGCCAGTGGAAATCGAAGCTGGTTCGGACACGTCCACCCTTCCGATATTTTAGGCCCCGGATTCGAACGGCAGCAGCCAACCCGGGGGCGTGAAGAAACCCCGTCCTTGAAGGGCGGGGATCAAAATCACCGGGGATGTAGCAGAGCCTTGCCAACCTAGCAATATGTTATGCCAGATGGCAGGTTATCCACAAAACATTAGATTTCATACACTTACAACAAGTGCGACCCTTTGAACCCGTCAAGGTAGGTGAAAAATGTTACCAAGCTGCAGTTTTTTGCGATTCCTGTGGCCGATTTCCCTCAACTTTCCGGCCCCGCGCCCGGCCCCGGCGGGCCGACCGTCACGCCGGCTTCAGCAACCCGTCAAGCGCCTTGATCGGGCGTTTTTCCCGGTCTTTCACAACGGTTCCGCTGGGGGGGCGTACCAGTTTGCTGGCCTCGACCATCAGGACGCCGCCGGCCATGACCGTCGGGATGCGCTGACCGGCCTTCTCGATCAGGCTGCCAGAGCGCAGCCAGAAGCGCCGGAAAGACGGCGGCATGTACAGGGCCGAACAGTGTTTCTCGGGCACGAAGTGGTGCGCCCGCAGCTGCTTGTCCAGCTGGGTGGCGGAATACGGGTGGCCATACCCGAACGGCGTGCGATCGGTGCGCGACCACAGCCCGGCCCGGTTGGGCACCACGAATATGGCCCGTCCGCCGGGGCCCAGCACGCGCCAGCATTCCTCCAGCAGCTGGCTGGGCCGCTCCGAGGTCTCCAGCCCATGCATCACCACCAGCTTGTCCACATGCCCGGTCTCGATGGGCCACGCGGTTTCTTCGGTCAGCACCGACACATTGGGCAGGCCTGCGGGCCAGGGCATCACCCCCTGCGGGCCGGGCATCAGGCCCACCACGCGCCGCGCATCCGCCAGATACGGGCGCAGCAACGGCACCGCAAAGCCGAACCCCGCAACCGTCTGGCCCTTGGCTTCGGGCCAGAACTCGACCAACCGCCCACGAATGGCCGCCTGCGCCGCACGCCCCAACGTGCTGCGGTAGTAGAAGTTCCTCAGATCCTGCACGTCGAGATGCATTGCGGACACCCGGTCAATCGGCTTAGCTGGGCGCAGTCTAGCAACGAAAGGGCAAAAGACCATGCCTCTTGAGATCGTCACCATTCCCTGTCTCAGCGACAACTATGCTTTCCTGGCCCATGACCCGGCCAGCGGTGAGACGGCCCTGATCGACGCCCCCGAGACTGACCCGATCTTGTCCGAACTGGACGCGCGCGGCTGGCGCCTGACCCATGTGCTGCTGACCCACCATCACTGGGATCATGTCGACGGCCTGGCTGGTATCGTCGCGCGGCATCCGGCCAAGGTCATCGGCGCTGCGGCCGACGCGCACCGCCTGCCCCATCTGGATATGCAGGTGGCCGAGGGCGACCGGTTCGAAATCGGCGGCGAGCCCGTCGAGGTCTTTGACGTCTCGGGGCACACCGTCGGTCACGTTGCCTATTACATGCCGCAAAGCCACGCGGTGTTCACTGCCGACAGCCTGATGGCGCTGGGCTGTGGCCGCCTGTTCGAGGGCAATGCGGCGCAGATGTGGGCTTCGCTGTGCAAGCTCGCCGCCCTGCCGGACGACACGCTGGTCTGTTCCGGGCATGAATACACCCAGTCGAACGCGCGGTTTGCCCTGACCGTGGATCCCGACAACCCGGATCTGCGAGGCCGCGCGGCCGAAATCGACGCGGCGCGGGCCGCTGGGCGGCCCACCGTGCCGTCCTCACTGGGTCTGGAAAAGGCGACGAACCCGTTTCTGCGCGCGGACAATCCGGCGATTCAGGCGCATCTTGGCATGGCCGGTGCCGACCCCGCCCAGGTTTTTTCCGAGATAAGGGGTAGAAAAGACCGGTTTTGATGCCTAAATGCCCCTCTTCACGGCCACGGTCACATTAAATGTGACTGTCAAGCGAAAGAAAACCCTTGAAGCGGCGCCCTGATCAACCAAACTCTAATAGTATGAGGTCATGGTTGGGATGGGGATCCGACGCAATCTCGAACTCCCCATCCGGCCCAATACTAGAGGAGCACCCGCGTGCCTTCATTCTCGAGCACACTTGAACAAGCCATCCATGCGGCCCTGGCCGCCGCGAACGAACGGCGTCACGAATTCGCAACGCTGGAACACCTTCTGCTGGCGTTGCTTGAGGAACCCGACGCGGCACGCGTCATGAAGGCGTGCAGCGTGGATCTGGAAGAATTGCGCCGGTCTCTGGTCGAATTCATCGACGAGGATCTGTCGAACCTGGTCACCGACATCGACGGGTCCGAAGCGGTGCCGACCGCGGCATTCCAGCGCGTGATCCAGCGGGCGGCAATCCATGTTCAGAGCTCGGGCCGGACCGAGGTGACCGGCGCCAACGTGCTGGTGGCCATCTTCGCCGAGCGTGAAAGCAATGCCGCCTACTTCCTGCAGGAACAGGACATGACACGCTATGACGCGGTGAATTTCATCGCCCATGGCGTGGCCAAGGATCCAGCCTATGGCGAGAATCGCCCGGTCACCGGCGCCGATCAGGGTGACGAGGAACCCCAGTCCTCTGCCGGCGAGACCGATCAGAAGGAAAGCGCCCTTGGCAAGTATTGCGTGGACCTGAACGCAAAGGCCCGCGCTGGCGATGTCGATCCGCTGATCGGCCGCGCGGCCGAGGTGGAACGCTGCATTCAGGTTCTGTGTCGCCGCCGCAAGAACAACCCGCTGCTGGTGGGTGATCCGGGCGTGGGCAAAACCGCGATCGCCGAAGGCTTGGCCTACAAGATCGTTCAGGGTGACGCGCCCGAGGTTCTGGCCAACACCACGATCTACTCGCTGGACATGGGCGCGCTGCTGGCCGGCACGCGATATCGCGGCGATTTCGAAGAGAGGCTCAAGGCCGTGGTGACCGAGCTTGAGGATCACCCCGACGCCGTGCTGTTCATCGACGAGATTCACACCGTGATCGGTGCAGGCGCCACTTCGGGCGGGGCCATGGATGCCTCGAACCTGCTGAAACCTGCGCTGCAGGGCGGCAAGCTGCGCACCATGGGCTCGACCACCTACAAGGAGTTCCGCCAGCACTTCGAGAAGGACCGCGCGCTGTCGCGCCGGTTCCAGAAGATCGACGTGAACGAACCCTCGGTCGAGGACAGCGTGAAGATCCTGCGCGGCCTCAAGCCCTATTTCGAAGAGCATCACGACATCAAGTACACCGCCGACGCGATCAAGACCGCGGTCGAGCTGTCCGCGCGTTACATCAACGACCGCAAGCTGCCCGACAAGGCGATCGACGTGATCGACGAGGCCGGTGCGGCCCAGCATCTGGTGGCGGAAAGCAAGCGGCGCAAGACGATCGGCGTCAAGGAGATCGAGGCCGTGGTGGCCAAGATCGCGCGCATCCCGCCCAAGAACGTCACCAAGGACGATGCCGAGGTCCTGAAGGATCTCGAGGCCTCGCTGAAGCGCGTGGTCTTCGGGCAGGACCAGGCGATCGAGGCGCTGGCCAGTGCGATCAAATTGGCGCGGGCCGGTCTGCGCGAGCCGGAAAAACCCATCGGCAACTATCTGTTCGCTGGTCCGACCGGTGTCGGCAAAACCGAGGTCGCCAAGCAACTGGCCGATACGCTCGGCGTGGAACTGCTGCGCTTTGACATGTCGGAATACATGGAGAAACACGCGGTCAGCCGTCTGATCGGTGCGCCTCCGGGCTATGTCGGCTTCGATCAGGGCGGACTGCTGACTGACGGCGTCGACCAGCACCCGCATTGCGTGCTGCTGCTGGATGAGATCGAGAAGGCCCACCCGGACGTGTTCAACATCCTGCTGCAGGTGATGGACCACGGCGAGCTGACCGATCACAACGGTCGCACGGTGAACTTCCGCAACGTGGTGCTGATCATGACCTCGAACGCGGGCGCGCAAGAACAGGCCAAGGCCGCCATCGGCTTCGGCCGCGACCGGCGCGAGGGTGAGGATACGGCCGCCATCGAGCGGACGTTCACCCCCGAATTCCGCAACCGTCTGGACGCGGTGATCTCGTTCGCGCCGCTGCCCAAGGAGGTCATCCTGCAGGTGGTCGAGAAATTCGTCCTGCAGCTTGAGGCGCAATTGCTGGATCGTGGCGTGACCATCGACCTGACCCCGAAAGCTGCCGAGTGGCTGGCCGACAAGGGCTATGACGACAAGATGGGCGCCCGCCCGCTGGGCCGTGTGATCCAGGAGCACATCAAGAAACCCCTGGCCGAAGAACTGCTGTTCGGCAAGCTGGCCAAGGGCGGCGTCGTTCGCGTATCGGTCAAGAAAGGCGAACTGGATCTTGAGATCCTCGGGCCTGAAAACCCGCGGATCTCGGGAAACAAGCCGCCGCTGCTGACCGCGGATTGAATGCGCCTCAGTCTTGCACTGGCCATGTCGCTCGTTGCCTCCTCGGCAGCGAGCGATTTCTTGTTGCAGGTTCCGGTGGCCTGCAGCGTCGGCGCGGATTGTCATATCCAGAACTATTTCGATCATCTTCCGTCAGAGGCCGCACAGGATTATCGGTGCGGGGCGCTCAGCTACGACGGGCACAAGGGAACGGATTTTGCACTCCCAACCTTGGCCGAGATGCGTGCGGGTGTTGATGTTCTGGCCGCTGCACCCGGAGTGGTGCGTGGCGTGCGCGACGGGATGGCCGATGTTCGCCATGCGCCGGAAAACGCTGCGGCTATCGCGAAAAGGGAATGCGGCAACGGCGTCGTGATCGCACATGAGGACGGCTGGGAAACTCAATATTGCCACATGCGACAGGGAACCGTCCGCGTATCTTCCGGCGAACGGGTTCCCGCCGGCGCTGTGCTGGGCAAGGTCGGGCTGAGTGGAAAGACGCAATTTCCGCACCTTCACCTGTCCGTGCGCAAGGACGGGCGGCCGGTGGATCCGTTTGTGCCGGGCGGCCCGATGGACTGCACAGCCCCGACTGACGACCTGTGGGCCGGAACGCTCGACTACCAGGCCGGAGGTTTGCTGTCGGTTGGGTTCTCGGACGAAATCCCCGACTATGCAGTGGTTCTGGATGGCACCGCTGCGCGAACCGACCTGTCCACACGGGCACCGGCGCTGGTTTTGTTTGGCCTCGCATTTGGTGGCAGGGCGGGCGACGTGATGCGGCTGGAAGTTTCAGGACCTCAAGGAATGATCTTTGTACAGGATGTGATCCTGGAAAAGACGCAAGCGCAGGTCTATCGCGCATCGGGGCGCCGGCTGACCGAAAGCCAGTGGCAAAGCGGCACCTATACAGGGACGGTAGACCTCTTGCGGCACGGTATGTCCATCAGCAGAAAGACCATCTCGATCCGAATTGGGACCGAGTAACGGCTGACCGAGCGCCCTCACCGCAGGATCAGGCGCGGAGCCGGCCCCAGCGGCAAAGGCCCGAGCGCGACAAACCCGTCACGAAAGTTCAATTGAAGATCCAGCGCGTCTGGATTGCCCCCCCAGACCCGCCAGCAGGTTCAGCGCCCGTGTGACCGGATCCACCGCCTGATCGGGCAAAGCGCCGGCAGCGTTGGCCATGGCGATCATGTCGCGCCAGTTTTCGGCCTTGATAGCCACTTCTCCGGTAGGAACGCCCGATGCGTCAACGTCCAGCTTTCCGGCGGCAAACAGGCGCAGCTCGCCCCATGTCACTTCGGCCAGATGCAGATCGATGACACGCGGCTGAGGTCGGGCCTGCTCGAGCGCCGAACGGTTCCAGACCTTGTCGAAAGTCACCGTCATGTCCATTTCCAGCGTGCCGAACGCCTGCGGCAGCGAGGTGGCGGTCCGCATCAGCGCCCGAAGCTCCGAACCCGGCGTGAATGCCTCTGAACTGAATCGGATATCATAGGTTTCGGGTGTATCGGGTGTTTCGGCCAGCGCCATGACAAGGTCGAGCGCCCCACCTGCAGCGATGTCGGTCCCTGCCCGCACGATCGACCACGGCCCGGCCGTCAACGCCATCTTTTCGAGTTCCAGCGCAATGCCGGGTCGCAAGTGCAGTTCCGCCTGCATATTCTCGGCCCGGATGGTCGCGGTCTGATCGAAATAGGACAGCCGCTGTGGTGTATCGGCGAACCGCAGAACCTGTCGGCCCGGCCAGACGGCGGGGCTTTCGAATTCGATCCAATCCGCGCTCCAGGCCGTTCCGTTGACCGGATCGGCCAGCGCGGGATTGTTCAGGCGAGTGCGATGGCGCAGCGGATAGCCAGCCATCCGCACATCCGAGAAATCGGCCTGCCAGCCCAACGCCTGTTGTCGGTCGAACCAACCGGTAATCGCGCTGCGCAAGCCATAGCCCGCGATGGCCCAATAGGCGCTCCAGCCGATCGCAAGGAAAATCAGAACTTTTGTCAGACGGCGCATTGCGAATGGCCCTTTTTCCAGCCTTGGAATTGATGTTTATAGGCGCAAACGGGCAAGGACCAGACCAATGACGATGTGGGTTTTCGGATATGGTTCACTTTTGTGGAACCCGGGCTTTCCCGTGGCAAGGCGTGAACATGCAACGCTGTACGGATATGCCCGGTCCTTCTGCATGCGGTCGATCCACCATCGCGGCACCGAAGAGACCCCGGGCCTGGTCCTGGCGCTGGACGAACACCCCGAGGCCCACTGCAAGGGGCTGGCGCTGGCGGTCGAACCGGGCCACGAAGCGCGCACCTTGGACGAATTGCGCGAGCGTGAACTGATCTCGTCAGCCTATGTCGAAAAGATGCCGGACGTTCATCTGGACAATGGAACGGTCGTCAATGCGGTCACTTACGTGATCGATCCTGACCACGTTCAGTATTGTGGCGGCTTGCCGCTGGAAGATCAGGCGCAGATCATCGCGCGGGCCGTAGGCGGCCGCGGCCCAAACACCGAATACCTGTACAATACCGCGGAACACCTGGCCGAGATCGGCCTTCACGACCCGGATCTTGAGTGGTTGTCGCAACGGGTGCGCACTCTGACCGCATAAACCCTTGGCGTCGCCGCCAGATTTTCGATAGATTCGGCCCAGAGCAGGCAATACCGGGAACCAACGCGCATGGCGCAGCCACAGCAGGGCGCGAGACCGCATTTCTCGCAACCGATCCGTCAAATCGCGATGATGCTGATTGCCATCGGCCTGTCGGGGTTGGGTGTTTTCCTGGCGTTGCCGTATGTGCTCCCGGTTTTTTATGCCAACCCTTATCTGAACGGGTTCATTCTGCTGGTTTTTTTGGTCGGCGTTCTGGCCTGCTTTTATCAGGTCACCCAACTGATCGGGTCCGTGCGCTGGATCGAGGCATTCGTCGGCGGCGTGGTCCATGAAGATGCCCGCACACCGCAGCTGCTGGCTCCACTTGCCTCGCTTTTGCGGTCGCGGGGCGCGCGCTCGCAGATCAGTTCAACATCGACCCGGTCGATCTTGGATTCGGTCGCCGAACGGATCGAAGAAGAGCGCGAGTTCACGCGCTATATCACCAATGTTCTGATCTATCTGGGCCTGTTGGGCACGTTCTTCGGGTTGGCCACGACGGTGCCCGCCATTGTCGACACGATCCGCAGCCTGAACCCCCAGGAAGGTGAGGAAGGTCTGGCGGTGTTCAACCGGTTGATGACCGGCCTGGAAAGCCAATTGCAGGGCATGGGCGTGGCGTTCGGCTCGTCCTTGCTTGGTCTGGCTGGGTCATTGATTGTCGGGCTGCTTGAACTGTTCGCCGGCCACGGCCAGAACCGCTTCTACCGCGAGCTGGAGGAATGGCTGTCGTCGATCACCCGTGTCGGTTTTGCCTCGGGTGATGAAGGTGGGGCCGAGCTGGCGGTGCTGACGCCCGTTCTGGATGCGATGTCCGAACAGATGGACGCCCTGCAAGACCTGTTCGCGGCGCAGGAGGCAGAGCGCACGGAAGTCTCGGCCAAGTTGGGCCAGCTTGTCGAAGTCATCAGCGACATGAACCAGCGGCAAACGCAGACGGAAGGCGTGACCGCCGCACTGGAACGGGTCGCGCTGGGACAGGAAGCGCTTCTGGATCACATGCGGGAACACGGTGCGGGCGAAGGGATCGATGCCGAAAGCCGCATGCGCCTGCGGTCGATGGACGTTCAGCTGCTGCGCATTCTCGAGGAAATCTCGGCCGGTCGCCAGGACAGCATGAACGAATTGCGCAAGGATTTCGAGCTGCTGGTAAAAGCCCTGACCCTGCCACGCGGAGCCGTGCGTTCGGTTCCGGAAGGAGAGTAACTCATGGCCCTGTCCCGTCGCACCGGTCAACGGTTCCAGGGCTCGGTCTGGCCCGGCTTCGTGGACGCGATAACAGGGCTGTTGATGGTTATGACCTTCGTCTTGACCATCTTCATGGTGGTGCAATTCGTACTGCGGGAAACGATCTCGGGGCAGGAGGATGAACTGACGGCCCTGTCTGACGAAGTCGCGGCTTTGGCCGATGCATTGGGCCTGGAAGAGCGCGAAAACAGCCGTCTGCAGGCCCGGCTGGGAGCGCTGAACACCACTTTGTCGCAGGCGGAACAGGATTTGGCCGAGGCGCGCGCCCTGATATCCTCGCTGACAAGCGAGCGCGACCAGAGGACTGCCGAGTTGGAGGCGGCGCAAGCCCGCATTACCGGTTTCGAGGCGCAGGTGGCCGCCTTGCTGGCCGAACAGGAGCGCGCGCAGGGCGATATTGCAGCACTTGAGAGCCAACGCCAGCAATTGCTGTCGGAACAAGAAGCCCTGAACCTCGCGCTGGCACAAAGCCGCGAGGAAATTGACGCGCAAGCCGAGGCGGCACGCTTGGCGGCAGCGCGGCGCGAAGCTCTTGAAGCGTTGGTTGCCGATCTCGAAAAGACGGGTCACGAGCGCGCCGCTCAAATCAGCGCGCTGCAGGAGCAGTTGTCCGATGAAGCGGCCGCGCGCCTTGCCGAGGCCGCGGCTGCCGAGAACCTGCGCAAGAAGTTGCAGGATGCGGATGCTGAACTGACGGCCATGACGCTGGCGTTGGAAGCGCAGCGCAAGGAGGCTGAGGAAACCCTGACCCTGCTGGCCGCTGCGCAGGCCGCCAAGGCCGAGCTGGAGCGGCAATTCGGCGAATTGAACATCGAGGACCTGCGGGCCCAGCTCGAAGCGGCTCTGGCTGCCCGCTCCGGGGCCGAAGCCGAAGCGCTCGCGCAGCGGTCATTGGTTGAAGAACGGGATTCTCTGCTGGCCGTGGCCCGCGAGACGCTCGCGGCCGAAAAGGAGATCTCGGAAAAGGCACAGCGCCAGACCGCCCTGCTGAACCAGCAGATTGCGGCGCTGCGTGGCCAATTGGGGGCACTTCAGGCGCTGCTGGACGATTACAAGGAACGCAACGCCGAAGCCGAGGTGCAGATTCAGACTTTGGGCCAAGATCTGAACGCAGCCTTGGCCCGCGCCGCGTCTGAGGAACGCCGCCGCCGCCTGCTGGAAGAGGCTGAACGCATCCGGCTGGAGGCTGAGGCGGAAAAGCTTGCGGGACAGAACCAACAACTGGCCAAACAGGCCGAAGATCTGCAACGATACCGGTCCGAATTCTTCGGGCGTCTGCGGGATGTTCTGGGCGATCAGGAAGGCGTCCGTATCGAGGGCGACCGGTTCGTGTTCTCGTCCGAGGTGCTCTTTGATCCCGGCTCGGCGGTATTGTCTGATGAGGGCAAACGCGAAATAGCGAAAGTGGCCGAAATCCTGCGCAGCGTTGCAGCCGAGATTCCCCCCGAGCTGAACTGGGTCATCCGCGTGGACGGGCATACCGACAACATTCCGGTGTCTGGAGCCGGCCGATATCGCGACAACTGGGAACTGAGCCAGGGCCGGGCCTTGTCCGTTGTCCGATACATGGTCGAAGAACTGGGGATTCCCCCCAACCGGCTGGCTGCAAACGGCTTTGGCGAGTTTCAACCGGTGGACACGGCCGACACGCCCGAGGCCCGCGCCAAGAATCGACGCATCGAACTGAAACTGACCGAGCGGTAGTTGTCGCGTCAGCCGATGCCCGGTGTTTCCCGTTTCACGCGGGACACGCGCAATGCCCGCCCCGGACGGGCAAGAGAGCTCAGGACGGATCGGATTTCAGCGGCAATATGGGCCGCTGCGGTATCGGGCGGTGTCCAGGTGAAAGTGATCCTTGTGATAGCGGTCTGAATTCGGCCCCAGAACGGTGCCGAAGGGTCCGCAGGCCCCCCGCCAGATCTTGGTGAGTTGCTTCTTCGACGGGTTCTTGCGCCATCCGTTCAGAACGGTCACCACCTCGCCGTCGGCCATCTTGAACCCCGAAATGTCGATGGCGCGCCCCTTGCCGTGCTCGGAGATCCGCGCGCCTTTTCGGTTGTTGCGGGTCCGACAGGCATAGTGGGCCGCAACCTGCAGTTCGACCACCGGCCCGCGTCGTTTGAAGGTTGGCTTCACGGTCTTGTCGACCCATTTGTTCAACGCGATGGCCGTGCCGCAATCCATCGTCGAAGGCCGGCTAAGCGCCACGCCGGACACCGAGGTGATCTGGACCGCCTCCTTGATCCCGCAGGCTTCGATCTTTCCCGGAACCGTTCCGACCGGTTTGCCCTGGATGGCAATGTCGCCGCACACCGATCCTTTGCGCAGCTTGCGTTTCCTGAAAAGGATCTCCTGTTCCAGCGTCTCGGGCCGCAGGTAGGGTTTCAGCGACCTATCCGGTCCAAGCAGGGGAAGATCGGTCGGGCGCGCTGCCACGGCCAGAACCTGAGGGGATACGGGTCGCAGCACGGGTCGCATCTTTGCTGGCACGGCTATCGACGTCGCAGAACTCGGCGGTACATCGGCGTCCTGCACCAGCTCTGCCGCCGGGGATGGACGCGCAACCGGAACCAATGATGTGTCGGGGGCGGCAGCAAGGGCTGCGCCGGCCCAAACCACCGCAACCATCGACAGGGCTTTGCCTTTGAGCCGTTTCATGATTTGGCCTTCACACGCCCGAAATCGGGGGCGTCGGTGTCCTGACCCGCGTCGATGATGCCGCGCCGGATCGCTCTGGTGCGGGTGAAATAGTCGAACAGGTGCTGACCATCGCCCGTGCGGATCGCGCGCTGAAGGGCAAACAGCTCTTCGGTGAAACGGCCGAGGATTTCCAGCGTCGCGTCCTTGTTGGTCAGGAACACGTCGCGCCACATGGTCGGGTCCGAGGCCGCGATCCGGGTGAAATCGCGGAAACCGGCAGCCGAATATTTGATGACCTCGCTGTCGGTGACGCGGCCCAGATCATCAGCCACGCCGACCATCGTATAGGCGATCAGGTGCGGCGCGTGGCTGGTGACGGCCAGAACCAGATCGTGGTGATCGGCATCCATCTCGTCGACATTCGACCCCATCCCCTCCCACAAGGCGCGCAGGCGGGCAGTGGCGTCGGGGTCAGACCCTTCGACCGGAACCAGCAGGCACCAGCGGTTGTCGAACAGCTCGGCAAAGCCGGATTCGGGGCCGGAATGCTCGGTCCCGGCCAGCGGGTGGGCGGGCACGAAATGCACGCCTTCAGGAATATGCGGGCCGACATCCTGAATAACGTGCCGCTTGACCGAGCCGACATCTGATACGGTCGCGCCAGGCTTCAACGCGGGCGCGATGTCCTTGGCGACGGCGCCCATTGCCCCGACCGGCACACACAGGACAACCAGATCGGCACCCTCGACCGCCTCTTGCGCGGTGTCGCAGACCCGGTCGCACAGACCGATGCGCCGCGCCGTGTCCCGGGTGGCCTCGGACCGGGCATAGCCGGTCACTTCGCCCGCCAGCCCGGCGCGCTTGATCGCCCAATACATCGACGAGGCGATCAGACCCAACCCGATCAGCGCCACGCGGTCATAGATCTGGCTCATGCGGCGCCCCCCTTGAACGCGGTGATGGCCGCAACCACGCGGCGACAGGCCTTTTCGTCACCCACGGTGATCCGCAGCGCGTTGGGCAGCTTGTATCCCGCAACCCGGCGCACGATCAAACCTTTCGATTGCAGATAGGCGTCGCAGGCCTCGGCCTCGGCCTGATCCGCGAACCGCGCCAGGATGAAATTGGTGCAGGACGGATCGGACGGAACGCCGATCTTGGCCAACTCGGCCGACAGCCAGTCGCGCAGACGCGCGTTTTCTGCCCGGCAGAACTCGATGTATTCGACATCGGCAATGGCGGCCTCGGCCGCGGCGATGGCCGTCAGCGACAGGTTGAAGGGCTGGCGCACGCGGTTCAGCACGTCGATGATTTCGCGATGCGCATAGCCCCAGCCGACCCGCATGCCGCCCAGCCCGTAAATCTTCGAGAAGGTCCGGGTCATGATCACGTTGTCGAACCGGTCCACCAGACCGGCGCCGCCGTCAAATCCCGGCACGAATTCCGCATAGGCGCCGTCCAGAACCATCAGGCAGGTCTGCGGCAGGCCCTCGGCCAGGCGCGTCAGCTCGGCGTCCGAGATCATGGTCGAGGTCGGATTGCCCGGGTTGGTCACGAACACGATCCGGGTGCGGTCGGTCACCGCGGCCAGGATCGCATCGACATCGACCTTGCGGTCACGCTCGGGCACCTCGACCGGGGTCGCGCCGGCCATGCGGGCGATGATCGGGTACATCGAGAAGCCGTGCTCGGTATGGATCACCTCGTCCCCCGGCCCGGCATAGGCCTGGGCCACGAATTGCAGCACTTCGTCACTGCCCACGCCACAGATGATCCGGTTGGGGTCCAGCCCGTGCCGCTCGCCGATCGCGGCGCGCAGGTTGTAATGATCGGTCACCGGATAGCGATGCAGCAACGTGGCGCTGTCGCGCACGGCTTCGATCGCCTTGGGGCTGGGGCCAAAGGGGTTTTCGTTGGAACTCAGCTTGATGACGTTTTCCACGCCCTCGACATGCGACTGACCGCCCTGATACAGCGCGATATCCATGATGCCGGGTTGCGGGGTGATCTTGTTCATGAGGGGCTCCGTTGGTTGCGCCCCTCATACAGGTCTCAAGGCCTTGGGAAAAGCGGCAATTCCGTCACGCCGCCTTGAAGCGGGCGGTTGCCGGATCGGCGGCGTAGAACGGGGCGTATTCCTGCGTACGGCGCGACAGGTCATTGACGCTGTCGATGATGAACTGAACCGTATCCTCGGTCATCATGTACGAGAAGTTCAGGCGCACCCAACCCGGTTTCTTCATCTCTTCCCCGGCCGACAACGCGGCGTGCAGCGCCTCCGAGGCCGCCTTGTCGATGCCCAGCAGCCGATGCGCATAGGGGCCCGCGCAGGCACACCCGCCGCGCGCCTGAATGCCGTAGATGTCGCTGAGCATCCGGGTGAACAGCTGTTGGTGCACAGGCTGCCCGGTGATATCGCGCACCAGAAAGGAAAAGATCGGCAGGCGGTGCGGGTGATCCACGCCCAGCAGCATCAGCTGCGGATTGTCACGCCACCCATCCAGCGCCATGCGGTTGTACAGCGCCTCGCGCCGGGCGATCTCGTCGGTGCCCACGGCATCCTTGACGATGAAGGCCAGGGCCGCGCGGATGTCGCCGATCACGTTCGGGGTTCCGGCCTCTTCGCGGGTGGCCAGATCGGTGCTGTAGTCGTGGCGCCAGGGCGAAACGAAGCTGACCGTGCCCCCGCCCGGCCAGCTGGGACAGGTACGGCGCACGGCGCCCTGGTTCACGATCAGAACGCCCGAGGCCCCCGGCCCGCCCGGAAACTTGTGCGGAGACACGACGATGGCATCCTTGCGCGCTTCGTCCGGCCCCATGTCCATCGGCAGGTAGGGCCCGCCCCCGGCATAATCCCAGACCGCGCGCGCCCCATGCCGTTTCAGCAGCCGCGTCACCGGATCGGGGTCGGTGATCACGCCCGTGACATTCGACGCGGCCGAGAATGACCCGATCACCAGATCCGAATCCGAATGCTCGATCAGCGTCTGTTCCAGCACCGCCATGTCCGGCCCGCCCTCGGGGCTTTCGGGGATCTCGATGACCTGCGCTTTGCTCTCGCGCCAGGGCAGGATGTTCGAATGGTGCTCGTACGGGCCAATCAAGACAACCGGCTGGTCAGCCTCTTGCACTCCCATCAAACTGACCAGCCGGTTGAGTCCCGCAGTGGCACCGGACCCGGTGAAGATCACCGCGTCTTCTCCCCTCGCGCCAACGATGCGGGCTATTTCAGCGCGCGCCTCGCGGCGCAGTCGCGTCATGTAGGAACCGCAATAGGAGGCCTCGGTGTGGCTGTTCGCATAGAAAGGCAACACATGCTGGGCTACAAAATCCTCGACCTGCCGCAATGCGCGGCCCGAGGCGACGTAGTCCGCGTAAACAAGCTGAACGTCCCCATGCAGACCCGGGATCAGAACGTTCTCTCCGATCAATCCGTCGCGGAGGGTATTTTCCTGAGCGGCGGTTTCGATCTCGGCACGAAATTTGGAAAGGGTCATGATTCACGCTCCATATTGCTGAACCAATATGATCAACGAGCCTCGTGAAAACCTCACATTATTTTGTTCATTTTTTAAGTTTCTTGTGTCATATGCCTCGATATGGGAGCAAATTTAGATCAGATTGACAGGCGCCTTCTTCGCGAACTGCAAAAGGATGCGACCCTGTCCCAGCGGGAACTGGCCGAGCGCGTCGGCCTGTCGCAGAACGCCTGTTGGCGGCGGCTGAAAGCGCTGAATGACGCGGGTGTGCTCACGGGCTCAACAGCCCGGATCGCGCGCGAGAAACTGGGGCTGGATCTCGTGGTGTTCGTGATGCTGCGCACGCGGCACCACTCCAAGGAATGGCTGCAGGCCTTTCGCAGCCATGTTCTGACCATTCCCGAGGTGGTGGATTTTCACCGGATCGGTGGCGACTATGACTATCAGCTGAAGGTCGTGACGCAGGACATGGCGAGTTATGACAAGGTCTATCAGCGCCTGATCGAGAAGGTCGAACTGGACAGCGTGACCTCGTATTTCGCGATGGAGGCGATCGCCGAAGGGCGACCGCTGCCTCTGTAGACCCTGCGTAGCCGAGGCCGGGCCGACATACGACCCCGCCTGACAGGACTGGGTATCAATGACCTGACGACCCGCCTTTGGTGTGTTTGCCGTGATTGGCCGGGACGGCGCGTTCCTTCAGCCAGTCCATACCCGCCAGCAGAAGGCCCGAAACGACCAGAACCGCGTGAATCGCCAGCAGCCACCGGATCTGCTCGGCGTCGATAGATGCGCCCTCTTCCTTGCCGATCTCCATGAACAGCTTCAGAAGATGGATCGCCGAAATCGCCACGATCGACCCCAAAAGCTTGATCTTCAAGCCTGAAAAATCGATCTTGTCCAGCCAGGCCGGCCGGTCGGAAACACTGTCGAGATCAAACTTCGACACGAAATTCTCGTAGCCCGACATCAGCACGATCACCATCAGGTTGCCCACCAGAGACAGGTCGATCAGCGTCAGGGCGACCAGGATCACCGTTTCGACGCTCATCTCCATGGCCTGCGGCAGATAATGGGCAAGTTCGCGCAGGAACACGACCATCAAAAGACCGATGGTCAGGCCCAGGCCCAGATAGACCGGCGCCATGAGCCAGCGCAGCGCGAAAATGGTACGTTCGAGGACATGCTCGATGCTGAGTTTGGCCGTCACGGGGTTCCCTTTCCTCGAATGGAAGTGCACGCGGACATGATATCGAAAAGGGCCGCACGCCTTGCGACGTACGGCCCCAGAATTCGCGAATGCCGCCGCCTTAGTTCTTGGCGTAGAATTCGACAACCAGGTTCGGTTCCATCATGACCGGGTACGGCACATCGCCCAGCGACGGAGTGCGCACGAAGGTCGCGGTCATCTTCGAGTGGTCGACATCCAGGTAATCCGGCACGTCACGCTCGGCCAGGGCAACCGCTTCCAGAACGACGGCCAGCTGCTTGGACTTGTCGCGGACCTCGATCACGTCGCCTTCCTTGACGCGGTAGCTGGGGATGTTTACCCGCTTGCCGTTCACCTTGACGTGGCCGTGGTTCACGAACTGACGCGCGGCGAACACGGTCGGCACGAACTTGGCGCGATAGACGACGGCGTCCAGGCGGCGCTCGAGCAGACCGATCAGGTTTTCACCGGTGTCGCCCTTCACACGCTCGGCTTCGGCGTAGATGCGACGGAACTGCTTTTCGGTCAGGTCGCCGTAGTAGCCTTTCAGCTTCTGCTTGGCGCGCAGCTGCAGACCGAAGTCCGACAGCTTGCCCTTGCGGCGCTGGCCGTGCTGGCCGGGGCCGTATTCGCGGCGGTTGACCGGGGATTTCGGACGACCCCAGATGTTTTCGCCCATCCGGCGGTCGATTTTGTACTTGGCAGACGTGCGTTTGGTCACGGCTGATCTCCTTCGTTTGGTCGAGGCCCAGCAGGGCCACTGTGAAGGGCGTTGTCCTCTTGGGGTTTCCCCCATGACAGGCATCCCCTTGCGGGGGCCACCAACACCAATGAAGCCGCGCTTATATCCGCGGCGTCGTCAGAGTCAACACGCAACGACGCATCGACAGGATAGTCGGGAACCAAAGAATGGTGTGCCTATTCCGCAGCGGACGCAGCCATCTGCGGCGTCAGAACCAACGCTTTCCTGGTCGCGTTGCGATGGGTCTGGAAAGAAACGACATTGCCCGCATCGACCTGGCTTGCGTCGGCAATTTCTTCGACGGCACAGACCCAGAACTCCTGGTCCCGCGCTGGGCAGCCATCCTCAAACAGCAGAACCGCGTCCTTGCGGCCCTCGACCAGCGTCAACTCGGCCTCAAAGCTCTGAGCACCGTTCGTCAATGCGATTTTTGCGATTCGGGAAACCGGCCGCAGCGCTGCAGCCTCGGAAAAAATCCCAGCCAGCGCCATCAGCGCCTGACCGCTTCCGGTTTGCCCTGAATAGTTTGCGGCGCTGTTCGGCAAACGTGTCACGCATCCGCGCCACGACCAAGTTACACCAACGGCCAAATCGTCCATCGATGCGGCTTCCAGCCCGTCAATTTCCGTCTGAGACCAAAAAACTGCTACACGTCCGTTATAACCGGATGTCATCTACTCGCCCGACCTTTCAAACTCATCACCACTTACACGCCCGTGCGTATCACTTAAACGCCCGTGCGTATCAACAATGAATCCGGCGTAAAAGAGGCAGAATTGCAACCTTCATAAGTCTGTTGCCCGAGTGTCAAGTCAAATTGAGACTCCAGCGAGGCTTTGCCTTGCCATATGTGGATTGAGCGCTTGCCCTCGTTTTTTTCGGCAGGCTTGGCCGAGTTGCGTGACAAAGCCGTGACAAAGCCATGTCGATGCAGGCGCGGCCATCCGAGCGACGGATCCGCCCGAGCAAAACGTGAGCTGCCCGAAACCTGCGACGTCACCAATGCTGGATCGACACTTGTCCGGCGGACAACGCAGTCACCGTCGATCAAGATTTTAACGGCAGCTTCCGCCGCGGGGGATCTGGCGGCTCTCCACGTCGCTGGATTGGACGCGCCTTTTTGGCTAACCTCGAAATTGAGCTAGGGAGGTTGGGCATTGGAACGACGCCTGACGGCGATACTTGTTGCGGACGTAGTGGGCTACAGCCGCCTCATTCGGGAGAATGAAGCCGGAACTCTGGCGGCCATCAAAGCCCATCGCGAAGACCTGATAGAACCTGTCGTCTCTGCCCGAAATGGGCGCATCGTCAAATTGATGGGCGATGGTCTGCTGATCGAATTTCCCAGTGCCGTCGAAGCCGTGCAAGGTGCGGTGGAAATTCAACATTTCATCGGGTTGAAGAACAAGAACCTCCCGCAAGAGAACCAGATACACTACCGGATCGGGATCAACGTAGGCGACGTCATCGCCGAGAACGATGACATCTACGGGGACGGTGTAAACGTCGCGGCGCGGCTTGAAGGTCTGGCCGTGCCCGATGGCATCTGTATGTCGGCCAGTGTTTTTGACCAGGTAAAAGACAAACTCGATCTCGACATCGAAGACCTTGGACTGCACGAGGTCAAGAACATCGAGGACCCCATTCACGTTTTCAACCTGCTGCTTGATGACAAGGCAAGGGCCCTGGTTTCCGAAATTGCCCGACCCAAAGCACCGGCAGGCCGCGCACGGTGGCTTACTGTTGCAGTCGCTTTTGCGATTGCGGTCGGGGGATTGGTCTGGTGGCAGACCTCGAAGGCGTGGGACCTGTCCTCCGATGCGGCAGATCACGCCGCTGTCCCGATGACCGGCAAACCGTCCATTGCCGTGTTGGCCTTCGACAATCTGAACAGAGATCCGGAACATGACTACCTCAGCGACAGCTTCAGCGAAAACATCACCACTGCGCTCTCGCGATTTGTCGACTTCTTCGTGATCGCCCGCGACTCGACACTTGGTTTCAAGGACCAACCGGTCGGAATTCAACAAGTGGCCGAAGAACTAGGCGTTCGCTACGTTCTTGACGGAAGTGTCCAGGTGGCAGGAGACAGGTTGCGTGTCACTGCACAATTGATCGACGCAACCAGCGGCAAAACCCTTTGGGCGGATAGCTATGACCGCGATCTACAGGACTTTTTCTCGGTCCAGGACGAGGTCACGCGAACGATCGCCCTGACTCTCAACGAAAACATCGACCTGGCCGAGTATGACCGGCTGGAACACAAGCCCACCGACAATTTGAATGCATACGAACTGTTCAAGCGTGCGCAGGAGCAGGCATTCACATTCACGAAGGAAGGCAACATTCGTGCAATGCGGTTGAGCGAAAAGGCCATCGCGCTCGACCCCAATTTTGCAGGCGCGTACATCGAACTCGCCTGGGCCCACAATTTCGGCTACCGATGGGGGTGGACTGAAAAGACCTCGCGCGAGGAAGCCCTGACCCTCGCTTTCGAAGCGGCCAGGAAGGCGATAAAGCTGGAGCCGTTCAATTTCAAAGCCCATCAGGTTTTGGCAAGCATTACGGCGCATAGCGGCGACCTCGAGAAGGCCGCTGCAATCTACGACAAGGCAATATCATTGAACCCGAACTCCGCTCAGGTGCTGGCCGATTCCATTGATCCACTGGTTTACGGCGGAAGGGCCGCCGAAGCCGTTGACCGGATGCAGACTGCGATACGCCTCAATCCGCATCACCCGGACTGGTATCTGTGGAATCTGGGTTGGGCCCAGTACTTCGCAGAGGATTACGAAGGTGCGCTCGCGTCGATCGAGAAGATGAACAGCGTCCCGGATCGCCTCAGACGGACGCTTGCTCCGATCCTGCTGCGGCTTGGGCGGGACGAAGAGGCGCGCGCCATGATGCGCGAATTTCTGACAGACAATCCCGCCTACGATATTGAAGAAGCCAGAACTGCTCCGTTCACCGACAAGGAGTACCACGACCGCTGGCTGGATGATCTGAGGGCATTGGGGGTTCCGGAGAACGCGTCTTAGCACCTGCGCCCGCCGCATGACGTCACCGCCAATGGCGCAGTTCCGGGTGATTTGACGACAGAGGGTTTCCGCCACATCGCAACCCCAAGGAGTGGACATGGACTGTCCTCGCAGCTTTCGTTTGACGACCCTCGGCAGACGTGCCTTGCCCCCGGACAGGGCGACACAGCGTCTGGAGCGGACCACAAGCAGCGGTTGCGTCACACCTTCTTGCGCCGTTTCGATTGAGGAAGTTCACTCGACCGATACAAGCCGATCAGCGACACGGGCTTGCGGAGAGCCTATGGAAAGACGGCCGCAAGCCAGACATACTCACATGCTCTGCGCCAGCTTTTCGAGGGCGCCCCTGTCAGTCAACGTGATCCGACCGCGAGATTGGGCAATCAACTCGCGTTTTTGGAAATCCTGCAATATGCGAGACACGACTTCACGCGCCGTGCCCAGTTCGCTGGCAAGCTGTTGATGCGTTGTCGCGATTTCGGCTTCGGCCCCCGCCAGGGCCAACAGGCGCGCAGCCAGACGAACGTCCAGATTCCCGAAAGCCACATCATCCACGACCCGGAGCAGATCGATCAAACGACGGGAATACGCCTCGAAAACGAACTGGCGAAAGGCGTCCTCCTCGGCAACCAGCCTGTCGAATGCCAGTTTCGGCAGGGCAATGGCCGTCACATCGGTTTCTGCAAGTCCTTCGGCATTGTACGCTTCTTCCGCCAGCATACACGCCGTGGTCAGCACGCAGCTTTCGCCGGCTTCGACCCGATAGAGAACAATCTCACGCCCCGAGTCCGAACGTTGAGACACCCGGATTCGACCCTCGTAGAGAAACAGAAGGCTGTCGGGTATGTTGTCTGGCCCGAACACCTGCCCGCCCTTGGGCACGCGAACGATCCGGGCCGCCTTCTGCAATCTCTGCCGCACGGACTGCGGAAGTCGGCGCGTGCCTTGAAACCTCTCGGTCCAGTCGGTGATCGTCATGCCGCCATGTCCACGAATGTCACGCTTCCCTCCCGGATCAACGTTACAAGAGTGGTGTACGCGGAGCCGTTTGCCAATATGCCCACGAAGATCAATTCACCAAATACCGGCTTGAAGGCCGCTGCCATCTTGCGAAACGCTGCGAAAACTCTGAGCGGTCCGCACAGGTGGATTTGCATTTTCAGTTTGCAGCACTTGGGCTCTTTTCGTCACTATTCGCCGTTGGGCATCAAATCACGACCAACATTCAAATGGTGCGTGATGGATCGAGCCCGGCGTTGGCGTCAGATCGCCTGCCAGTTCCGGGCGGGTTGCGCCACCAATCGGCAGCCACGACGCTGCAGCGGGCACAAGGGCATCACCCAAGCGGCCGATTGAAGGACATCGAAGCTGGCAAACGGAAGGCAGCCGACCGAGGGACTCGCCTCATGCTTGAAATTGATGCAACATGAAGATGATAGCGGCAACAGAGGTGCTGGAGATGGTTACCAAGGCGGAATTGGAAAAGCAGGTCGCGGAATTGCGGCGCCAGCTGGATGAACGTGCGCAAGCGGACTCCTCTGACGCCTCGACGGTCAAATCGGCCAAACAAAAGTTGCAGGACGCCGTCGAGGACATCCCCGATCGGCTTTCGTCCGAGTGGGAGGACTGGTCCGGAGAAGTCGATTCGATCCTGGCCGAGCTTGACGCCCTGCCCCACAAGAAGGCGATCCTGTTTTCCTTGGGTGTCTTTGCGCTGGGCTACTTGCTTGGCAAAGCGCGCTAGGAGGGTGCCCGATGAGCCGAATTTCCAGAAACGTGTCGATCGTACTGCGCACCGAACGCTTGATCGCACAGCGGAACCTGGCCGTGCTGGTCAAACGCACCGGTTTTTTTGCCGCGGCTGGTCTGGCGGCCGCACTGGCTGTCGTTATGCTGAACGTCGCGGGTTATCTCGCCCTCTCGGCCACCTTGTCCAAACCGGTGGCCGCGCTGATCGCGGGGCTGGTTGATATTGGGGTGGCGCTGGCCTTACTGGCCGTGGCCAATTCGTTCAGCGCCGAAACCGACACCGCCCCCGTGGCCGAACTGCGGGACATGGCGATCGCGGATATCGAAACCGAATTGCAGGACACTCTGACCGAAGTCCGTGACACGGTGCAGGGCCTGAAGGCCGTTTCGCGCGACCCGCTTGGCGCATTGGCACCGGGCCTGGCCGGTGTGATCGCCAATGCGGTGATCCGACATCTGAAAAAGCGCAAGGACTGACACAGAGTAGGCACGGCGGCAGTGTCCGCCGCGCTCGTGCCAACAGCGCCGGACGCACCTGCGCCTCAGACAGTGGCCCCCTTGATCCGGATGGCGCTGCCTACGGTCCCGGCCAGCAAGCCGACGAGTATGCCGATCGACAGTTCCATCGCTTCGACATTGCCGAATTGCCAATGCGCAAAAGCGAGCGTTTCCAACAACCCGACGATCGCCCCCATGACTGCGCCCAGCCACAGCTTGCGCGTCATCATGCCCAGAGCAAGGCCCAGAATACCGGGCAGGCTCAGGACGTTGCCGCCGATCGTTCCCAAAATCTCAAGCATGGCGTTCCACTCCTAGTCGGATGCACTGTTCAGGAATGACCGGATCTCGGCCGCACCGGTATCCTGCGCGATCTCGGTGCCCGTCACCGGCTCCAGCGACGCGACCACCTTTTGATACTGCTCCAGATACCCCGGCGGCAGGCTGTGCGCGATGCCCTGGTGGCAGTCGATGCAGGTCATGTTCTCGTCCAGCGCGCGCTGGTGCTCGTTGGCCGCGCGCGTTTCCTGAATGGTGAAGTCCATGTATTCGAAATTGTGACAGTTGCGGCATTCGCGACTGTCCGAGGCCTTCATCTTCTTCCACACGGCCGAGGCCATCTGCAGGCGGTGATCCTCGTATTTCTCGGGCGTGCTGATGGTGCCGACCAGCTCGTGATAGACGTCTTTCACCGCCATGATCTTGGCTTCGATCTTGAAGCTCCATTCCTTGGGCACATGGCAATCGGAACAGATGGCCCGTACGCCGGAATGGTTGTTGTAGTGGATCGTTTCGCGGTATTCGCCAAGGTTGGTTTCCATCGTGTGGCACGAGACGCAGAATTCTTCGGTATTCGTCATCTCGAGGGTCCAGTGGAACCCACCCCAGAACAGGATGCCGGCCAGAAAGCCCGCCAGAACCAGAAAGCCTGCGCTGAACGCGGCGGCCGGTGTCCAGATCCACGCCCAGATGCGGCCGATCAAGCCGCGCTTTTCAGGAGAGTCTGCCATATTCGGTGCTCCTTTCAGTCCGAAGCTGGATCAGTTTCCGGCCGAGGGCTGGAACAGGTTGTCGACCAGGGCCGGCGCATCCGCCTGCGGCACATGGCACTGGTTGCAGAAATACCGGGTGCCCGCGATCTGATCGAGCTCGTTGCCTTCGCGGTCCAGATAGTGGGTCATCGACAGGGTCGGCGCGTTGCGCTCACCGGCCTTGGTCCAGTCGTGGCAGGACAGGCATTGGTTGGTGCGGATGTCGATCTGGTACTGGTCGATCTTGTGCGGGATCAACGGCGGCTGCTGGCGATAGTTGCGCTGCATGCGGCCCTCGACGTTGCGGTGCACCTCGTCCAGGATGACGGGCTCATCCACATCGGCACCGCGCAAAGTTGACACCTGGGCGGATTGCGCAAAGGCAAGCCCACCCACAAGAAGCACTGGGACCAGGGCGATTGCGCCTGTCGCTATTGATTTTCTCATCTTGGCACTCCCTTAAACAGGTCTGGCGGCACGCGCCTGGGGCGCGGCGGCTGGATCGGGTGGCGCGACGACGGCGTCATCGAACCGGTGGGTAAGTTTGAAGACATCGACCGAGCACACATCGATGCAGCGACCGCATGTGGTGCAATCGGGCGACAGGATCAGCGGGCTGGATCCCGGCTTGCCCTTCAGCGCGGGCGAGATCACCTGGTTTTCCGGGCAGACCGCATAGCAATCCATGCAGTCATCGCAGGCGACGCGGTTGGTGGCGCTGACCCGCAGCAGGCTTTTGGCGCCGATCAGGCCGTAGAAGGCCCCGACCGGGCAGATATGGCCACACCAGCCATGCCGGGCCACGAACAGGTCAAAGACAAAGATCGCCACGACCATCGCCCAGACAAAACCCATGCCAAAGACCAGCCCGCGGTGCAGCATGGTGATCGGGTTCACCAATTCCCATGCAATCACGCCGGTCAGGGCCGACACGATCAGAACCGTCGCCAATATCCACAGCCGGGTGCTGCGTTTGGGCTGCCAGCCCTTGGGCAGATCCAGCCGACGGTGCAGCCAATGCGCGGCATCCGTGACCGGGTTGATCGGGCACACCCACGAGCAATAGACCCGCCCGCCGATCAGCGCATAGGCCACCAGAACGATCAGCCCGCCGACCAGCGCGGTCATTTCCGGCCAGTGGCCGGCCATCAGCCCCTGCAGCAGGATGAACGGATCGGTCAGCGGCAGCACGCCCAGCGTCAGCGATCCGGCCAGCGTACCCTTGACGATCCAGATGCCGAACCACGGCCCCAGCAGGAACAGGGCCAGAAAGAACAGCTGACTGAACCGCCGCAGCAGCAGGAACCGATGAGCGCCGACCCATCCCTTGACCTGGCGGGCCTCGTGCCCGACGGGCATATGTGTTCGCGCCGTCATTGGCCTGCCCCCGGTAGGTTGTAGCCCGGCTCGTACCCGCCCGGCGCGGCAAGGTTGTCCGCGCCCGGTCCGGGCAGACGATCGGGCAGGTCGATGATGCCTTCGACCAGCGGCCCGCCCTTCTCGGCCTTTTCTTCCCATCCCTTGCGGTAATGCTCGGCCGAACTGCCGCGCGCCAGACGTGTGGGCAGCACCTTGATCGCCGCCTCGGGCAGAACGCAGCTTTTCTCGCAGACGCCGCAGCCGGTGCAGTGGTCGGCATGAACGGTCGGCGCAAAGATCGCATGGTGGCCCGAGCGGTCGTTGTGCGACAGCTCCAGCGTGATCGCCTCGTCGATGACGGGGCAGACGCGATAGCACACGTCGCAGCGCAGCCCCAGGAAGTTCAGGCAGTTCTCCTGGTCGACCAGAACCGCGACACCCATCTTGGCGTCGTCAATGTCCTGCAACCCCTTGTCCAGCGCCCCGGTCGGGCAGGCCGCAACACAGGGGATGTCTTCGCACATTTCGCAGGGCACGTCGCGGGCGATGAAATACGGCGTTCCGGTCGCTACCGCATCAACCCCCAACTCGGCCAGCTTCAGCGTGTCATACGGACAGTCGCGGACGCACAGCCCGCAGCGGATGCAGGCGCCCAGAAAATCATCCTCGGGCAACGCCCCCGGCGGCCGCAATGCCTCGGCCGGCAGGGCGCGGGCGTCGCGGGCCAGATAGGCCAGCAACGACCCGGCGACCAGACAGCCGCCCGCCGCGCGCGCCGAATCCTGCAGGAACCGGCGCCGTTGCGGTGAAAGAGGTTTGCCGACCAGAGACATCACACCCGTCCTCTGCGATTCCAGCCCTTACGCCCGCTCGACCTTGCAGGCGCATTTCTTGAAGTCGGTTTCTTTCGACAGCGGACAGGTCGCATCCAGCGTCAGCTTGTTGGTCAGCTGGCCTTCGTCGAACCAAGGCATGAACACCAGGCCACGCGGCACCTTGTTGCGACCACGGGTCTCGACACGGCTGATCACCTCGCCGCGGCGGGTGGACAGCACGATCTCCTGCCCGCGGCGCACGCCGCGTTCCTTTGCGTCCTCGGGGTGCATGAACACCACGGCGGCGGGGAAGGCGCGGTGCAGCTCGGGCACGCGGCGGGTCATCGACCCGGAATGCCAGTGCTCCAGCACGCGGCCGGTGCACAGCCACAGATCGTATTCCTCGTCCGGTTCCTCGGCCGCCGGCTCGTAGGGGGCAAAGATGATCTTGGCCTTGCCGTCCTTGTGGCCGTAGAATTTCACCTCGGCGCCTTCGGGCACATACGGGTCATAGCCTTCGCGGAAGCGATAGAGCGTCTCTTTCCCGTCCACGACGGGCCAACGCAGGCCACGCGCCTGGTGATAGGTTTCGAACGGCGCAAGGTCATGCGCCTTGCCGCGGCCAAAGCTGGCATATTCCTCGAACAGGCCCTTCTGGACGTAGAAACCGAAATGCTCGGACTCGTCGTTGTGGAACCCTTCGGCGGTTTCCGACAGCGGATATTTGTCGACCTTGCCGTTGGCATACAATACGTCGAACAGTGTCTTGCCGCGATGCTCGGGCATCTTGGCCAGCAGCTCTTCGCCCCAAACTTCTTCGACGGTGAAGCGTTTCGAGAACTCCATCAGCTGCCACAGGTCCGACCTGGCCTCGCCCGGGGCCTTGACCTGCTGACGCCAGAACTGGGTGCGGCGTTCGGCATTGCCATAG
Organism: Ruegeria lacuscaerulensis ITI-1157; assembly: GCA_000161775.1. GTDB lineage: Bacteria > Pseudomonadota > Alphaproteobacteria > Rhodobacterales > Rhodobacteraceae > Ruegeria > Ruegeria lacuscaerulensis. The sequence continues at coordinate 1,844,980 of GG704596.1, read as the reverse complement.
GCACCCTCTTTCTCGACCCACATGGCGGTGGGCAGGATCAGGTCGGCCGACACTGCGGTGACGGTCGGGTACGGGTCCGACACGACGATGAAGTTGTCGGGGTTGCGATAGCCGGGATAGCCCTCTTCGTTCATGTTGGGCGCGGCCTGCATGTTGTTGTTGCACTGCACCCAATAGACGTTCAGGTCGCCATCCTTCAGCTTGCGATGCTGCAGAACCGCGTGGAACCCCGGCTTGGCCGGGATGGTGCCCTCGGGGATGTTCCACTTGGTCTCGGCGATCTTGCGATGCTCATCATTCATCACCACCATGTCGGCGGGCAGACGGTGCGCAAAGGTGCCGACCTCGCGCGCGGTGCCGCAGGCCGAGGGCTGACCGGTCAGCGAGAACGGCGAGTTGCCGGGCTCGGCGATTTTGCCCACCAGCAGGTGCACGTTGTACATCAACGAGTTCACCCAGGATCCGCGCGTGTGCTGGTTGAAGCCCATGGTCCACAGGCTCATGACCTTGCGGTTCGGATCGGCATATTCCTTGGCCAGCCGCTCGAGCTGGTTCGCCGGCACGCCCGACAGCTCGGAGACGTATTCGAGCGTGTAATCGGCGACCGAGGCCGCATATTCCTCGAACGAGATCTCCTCGAGCTTGCCCGAATCCGGGTGCGCGGCGGCCTGTTGCAGCGGGTGGGTCTCGCGCAGGCCATAGCCGATGTCGGTGGCGGTCTTGGTGATGTTGACGTGGTTCTTGACGAACTCCTCGTTCACCGCGCCGGTCTGGATGATGTAGTTGGCGATGTAGTTCAGGATCGCCAGATCAGTCTGCGGCTTGAAGATGATGCCGTTGTCGGCCAGCTCGAACGAGCGGTGCTCGAAGGTGGACAGCACATGCACCTGCGCGCCCGGCTTGGTCAGGCGCGTATCGGTCAGGCGCGACCACAGGATCGGGTGCATCTCGGCCATGTTCGAGCCCCACAGCACGAAGGTATCGGCATGTTCGAGGTCGTCATAGCAGCCCATCGGCTCGTCGATGCCGAAGGTGCGCATGAAGCCCACCACGGCCGAGGCCATGCAGTGCCGCGCGTTCGGGTCGATGTTGTTCGAGCGGAACCCGGCCTTCATCAGCTTGGCCGCGGCATAGCCCTCCCACACGGTCCACTGCCCCGAACCGAACATGCCCACGCTGGTCGGGCCTTTCTTGGCCAGCGCCTCTTTCCACTTTTCGGCCATCACGTCGAAAGCTTCGTCCCAGCTGACGGGCTCGAACTCGCCGTTCTTGTCATAGACGCCGTTCGACTTGCGCAGCAGCGGGGTGGTCAGACGGTCCTTGCCGTACATGATCTTGGACAGGAAATAGCCCTTGATGCAGTTCAGCCCCCGGTTCACCGGCGCGTCCGGGTCGCCCTGGGTGGCAACCACGCGGCCTTCCTTGGTGCCCACCAGAACCGAGCAGCCCGTGCCGCAGAACCGGCATGGTGCCTTGTCCCATCGGATGTCGGCATTGGCGACCTGGGCCGAGGCCTGCCCCGTTGCCAACGGGATACCGGCCGCCGACGCCGTTGCGGCGGCGGCTGTGGATTTCAGAAACGTGCGGCGAGATTCGGAAATGGTCATGGCAAGGGCCTCCGGCTGGAATCTTGGCTGGGAGTTTCAGGGCGCGGACGGGTCTCCGCGAGATCTTCGAAATGGTGATAGGTCAGGGTCAGGGACACGACCCCGGGGATCTGGTGCAGATCCATGATCGTCTCCGAGGCCAGGCGGTCGGGCGTATCCTCGACGACCACCACGAACCGTCCGTCTTCGGCCTCGGCATGAATCTCGACCCCATCGAACCCGATGATCGCAGAGCGGGCCGATGCCGTGTAATTCGGAGCGACGTGCACCAGACATCCACAGATATTCATTCGGCTGCCTCCAGATGTTGTGCGCGCTGCAACGAGATCGCGCCCGCAGGACAGGCGGTCGCGCAGGCACCGCAGCCGATGCAGGCGTCTTCGTTCAGCACAGGATCGGCCGATCCGCCGGTTTTCAGGCGGAACCCGATGGCGCCCTGGTCGCAACTGTCCTGACAGACCCGACAGCTGACCGCGTTCAGCGACAGGCAGGTATCGGCCACCCGCGCGCGCCACGGCCAGGCGGCAAAGCGGGCCAGATCCAGCGCCTCGGTCTTGCAGACATCGGCGCAGTCGCCACAGAAGGTACAGCCCGCATCCTGCGGCTGGAACACCGGCAGGCCCCGGGCGCCCAGCACCAGAACGTTCTCGGGGCACACAGAGACACAGTCGCCGCAACGGGTGCAGAGATCGGGGAAGTTGTCGCGGGCTGCTCCCGGCGGCCACATCGCGCTGTCGTCTTCACCAGACAGGCGCCCCGTCAGGAACGCGCGCCTGCTTGCTACTGCAGACATGTGCCGCTCACCTGTTTAATAGACATTCGCGGTACTCCTTTGATGTTGAGTGGATAGCCTGCCTGCGTCAATCACGAATTGATCTGGATCAGGTCGCGCCGGATTTTGCCATGACGAATCGGAAAAGCTGCTCTGCCGATGCCGCAAACCTTGTACTTGGCCTGCGAAGCAACCCAATACGGCCATTCGGATATGGCTACGGCCTATAATGGGCAGTCATATCAGTGAATTGATATAAAAAATGCAGACACAACCACAGTGTCTGGTCTAGGCTGCGCTTGGGTGGATGCTTCTGAGGGCCCCGATGTCTGGCGACCTGAAGGAATGGCTGAGCGCGCTTGGGTTGTCCGACTACATCCAGGCGTTCACGGACAACAAGATCGATCTGGCGATCCTTCCCGAACTGACGGGAGAGGACCTGCGCGAGATCGGCGTCACCGCCGTGGGCGACCGCCGGCGGCTGCTGCGCGCCATCGCCGAACTGGACGAACCCGAAACCGTCACCCCCTTTCAGCCCCGGACCGAACCGGAACCGGCCAAGCGACAGGTCACGGTACTGTTCGCCGACCTGACCGGGTTCACGAAACTGTCCAGCGAGCGCGACGCCGAGGACATCCACGCCCTGCTGAACGCATTTTTCGGCAAGGTCGATCGTGCGGTCGAAAAGTTCGGGGGCCGGATCGACAAGCATATCGGCGACGCCGTGATGGCCGTGTTCGGAGCGCCGATCTCGCATACCAACGACACCGAACGGGCCGCGCGTGCAGCGTTGGAGATCCACGCCGCCCTGCCCACGCTGGACCCGCCGCTGTCGTGCCATATCGGCATCGCCTCGGGGCAGGTCATCGCCAGCTCGACCGGCAGCGAGGCCCATACCGAATACACGGTGACGGGCGATGGCGTGAACCTGGCCTCCCGCCTGACCGACATCTCGGCCCCGGGCGAGACACTGGTCTCGCACGACATCCAAAGGGCGCTGGGCCCGCTTTTCGTGGGCGAGGCGTTCGGGACGAAGGCCATCAAGGGTCTGAATAAAGATGTCGAGGTGTGGCGTCTGGATCGCCTGGCCCGGAACATCCGTGCCCGCCGGCACAAATTCATCGGACGTGACCGGGAACTTTCCTTGTTTTCTGCCGCCTATGACCGCTGCCGGCAACATGGCAAGGGCGAGGTACACATCATTCTAGGTGACCCCGGAATCGGCAAGACGCATTTCTCGGAACAGGTGGCGGAACTGGCCGAAAGCCAGTCATACACCGTGCATTCCGGTGCGATCATGGATTTCGGCACCCGCGAAGGCCATTCCGCAATCCAGTCCGTCACCCGCAGCCTTGTTGGCCTGGACCCCGCCGACGACCCCGAGGCCAGCGCCGCAGCCGTTCGGCAGGCCATCGACAGGGGTTGGGTCAACCCGGCCGGGTCGGCACATCTCAGCGCCCTGCTGGAACTTGAGCAGGAAACCGGTCTGGCCGAGGTGTATGCCGCGATGGACAACGCATCGCGGATGCGCGGACGGCGTCAGGTGATCGAGGACCTTCTGCAGGCGCGCAGCCGCGAGACCCCCTTGCTGATTCAGGTCGAGGACATCCACTGGGCCTCACCCGAGATACTGACGCAGTGCTGCTATATCGCGGCAGCCACGCGGAATCTGCCCTGCGTCCTGCAGATGACCAGCCGGGTGGAAGGCGATCCGATCGACCGCGATTGGGAAACGGCCTCGGACGGCGCGCTGATCTCGAAGCTGGAATTGTCCCCCATGGGAGATGATCAGGCCCGGCTGCTGGTCGAGGAATTTACCGCCATCGACCCCGAGCTTCTGGAAACCTGCGTCCAGCGGGCGGGCGGAAACCCGCTGTTTCTGGAACAGCTGCTGCGCAACATCGACGCCCTGACGCGCGAAAACGTTCCGGGCAGCATCCAGGGCATCGTACAATCAAGGCTGGACGGGCTGGACCGGGGCAGCCGCATCGCGATCCAGGCGGCCTCGGTTCTGGGGCAACGGTTCTCGCCCGAGGTCCTGAGCTTTCTGCTGGGCGAGGGACATCTGGATACCGCGACCCTGACCCGCACCGCACTGATCCGCGAGGCGGGGTCCGAACTGATGTTCGCCCACGCCCTGATCCGCGATGGCTCCTACGCGACGCTGGTCAAATCCGAACGCGCCCGGCTGCATGAACAGGCCGCCAGGTGGTACGAAGGCAAAGACGCCACCTTGCGGGCAAGGCATCTCGACCGGGGCGGCGCCCCGAATGCGGCCCGGGCCTATCTGGAGGCGGCGGAAAACCTGATCCAGTCGTTCCGGTTCGACGAAGCAAGCCCACTGATCGAGCGCGCGCTGGAATTGCCGGCACCCTCGGGGGTCCGGCTGGACCTGTTCTGCGCGCGCGCCGAAATCCACCGGCTGCAGGGGCTGTCCGACGACGCTCTGCGGGAATTCGGCGAAGCCGTGGCGCTGGCTGAAAGCGACGAACAGATCTGCCGGATCCATACCGGACTGGCCCAGGCCGCCCGTCAGGCCAGCCGCTATCAGGACGCGCTGAACAGCCTGGATATCGCCGAAGCCGCCGCCAAGCGCGCCGGATCAGAGCGGGACCTGGCGCAGATCAACTATGTCCGGGGCAACATCTATTTCCCGCTGGGCCGGGCTCAGGACGCCATGGACAGCAACGAAATTGCCCTGACGCTGGCCCGCAAGCTGGGGTCGGCGCGGCTGGAGGTCGGCGCGCTCAGCGGCTTTGGCGACGCCAATTTCATGAACGCCACCATGCGGACGGCTACCAGTTTCTACTCACAGGCGGTCGAACGGGCACGGGAACACGGTCTGGTGCGCGATCTGGCCGCCAACCTGCACAATCTAAGCGTTGCCCGCAGCTACACCGGAGACGTCGCCCAGGGCCGCGCCGACGCGCAGGAAGCCATCGAGATCAGCCAGAAATATTTCGCCTTCGTCCCCGAATGCGTGGCCCAGACCTGTCTGGGTGTGGCCTGTACATTTCAGGGCGACCTCGACGGCGCGCGCGACGCATTCGCCCAGTCCGCCGCGATCGCCCAACGCGTCGGGGCCAAACGGCTCGAGGCGCAGGCGCTGGAACATCTTGCCCGGACCCAGGCCTATGCCGGAGAGGTCAGCGCGGCGCGCGAAACGGGGCAACAGGCCGTTGACATCGCGTTGGAACACGGACGCAACTTCGTCGGCCCCAAGGCCCTTTCGGCACTGGCGCTGGCGCTGGTGGATCCCAACCGGCAAGACGATCTGCTGGCGCAGGGCGCCGCCATCATCGCCGAGGGTTGCGTGGGCCACAGTCACCTGCATTTCTATACCGACGCCAGCGCGGTGATGCTGGCGCGGCATGACTGGGGCCGCGCCATCACCTTTGCCGACGATCTTGCGGCCTTCACCGCCTCGGAACCCTTGCCGATGGTCGATCTGTCCATCCGCCAGACCCGTATTCTGGCCGAGGCCGGACGCGCCGGGGTGGACCCCCGCACCCATGCGGAATTCGACGCGCTGCGAACCGGGTTCGCGCAGATGGGCATATCGCGGTCGTTGACCGGCAGCCTGGATTTCCTGGCGCCGGAACCCGCGGAGTGACAGATGCCTCAGAACGCAAGCACCCGGATGACGATCGAAAAGAAGGTTTGGCTGTTGTCGGGCATCCTGTCCGCCGTCTTGATGCTGGTTCTGTTCAAGCTCTGGGTCGCGTTGAACCGGTTTGACAGCGATCCGACGCAATTGCCGGATATGGCCGCCGTCGATACCTTTCTGACCGGGCTGGACAACGCGCCGGACCTGCGGGTCAAGACCGGCATCTTCATCAAAAGCTTCAGCTTCGAAGGCGCCAGCGACGTGCGGGTTTCGGGCTATGTCTGGCAGCACTATCTGGATGGCGCACACGATGCGATCCGGCCGGACCGGGGAGAGGTGGGCTTTCTCCTGCCCGAAGCGGTCGATGTCGCAAACGGCGTGATCCAGGAAGCCTACCGGATGAAACGGGACGGCAGCACGCTGATCGGGTGGTATTTCGAACAGACCCTGCGCCAGTCCTTCGACTACACCAGCTATCCGTTCGATCACAAAACCGTCTGGGTCCGGTTCTGGCCCGGACGGTTCGACGTCAACGTGGCCTTGGTGCCGGATTTCACCGCCTACCCCGCCACGGGAGCGCAGGACATCTTTGGCATCGACAACCGCATCGTCATGGGGACGTGGGAGCGCGAGAACACCTATTTCGACTACAAACTGTCCGATCTGGATACGACGCTGGGCATCGGCGAGAACGAATTTCAGACCAATCTGCCGGAACTGCACTACAACTTCGTCATCAAACGCAATTTCGCCAACGCGTTCGTGGTGCACATGATTCCGCTGATCGTGGTGACGATGCTGCTGTTCGGCGCGGTGATGACCGTGACGCGCAAGCCCAGCCTGGTCGAGCGGCACGATTTCAGCACCTCGGGCGTGATCGGAACCTGTTCGGTCCTGTTCTTCGTGATCCTGCTGGCCCATGTGCAGCTGCGCGAAGGCTTCGCCGGGTCGCCGGTGATCTACATGGAATCGTTCTTTTTCCTGATGTATTTCATGCTGCTTGCGGTCTCGGTGAACACCTATCTGTTCGCCTCGGACTCCGCGCCATCGCTGTGGGTCATCCACTACAGGGACAATCTGATCCCCAAGGCTGCCTTCTGGCCGTTCGTCCTGATCTGCATGATCGCGATCACCGGCTGGAACCTCGGCCTGAAGGCGCGGCCGGACACCGGCGCGCCCCCGGCGGCGACGCACCAGCGCGGCTAGGTCACCGCCTCGTACCCCGGCTTCAGCGTGCCCGTCGCCATGTCGATCGTGTACTCGTCCACCAACTCGGACGCGCCTCGCTCCAGGTCGGCCAGGTATTTTTCCGGATTGGCGATGACATAGACATAGGCGGGCTTTTTCACGCCATCCATCAGAACGTTGATCCGCTTGCGGACATAGACGTTGTCGGCCGCGCCCGGCCCGTGAAAGCCCTCGAGCTTGTCCAATTCCTTCAACCCGCCCGAGGTGACCCGATAGACCTCGCCCTTGATCGGACGCCCGGTGCCCTTGCGGTCGACCAGCGTGGCCATGCGGTGCAGATACGCGCAATTCGGGTTGTCGCAGAACGGCTCTTTGGGAACGATCAGGGGCATCGGCTGCCGCGTGGTCGCCGGCCCGACCAGATCATCCAGCACATCCGCATGGGCGTCGTGGTTCGGAAAGCCTTTCTTGAGCGAGCCGTAGGTGAAATACAGATAGGTCTTCTCGCGGTCTTCGATCAGGTCGTCTTCGTCTTCCATCTCTTCCGGCTCGGACAGGCCATGGGTGTTGGCCCAGTTTTCCAGCATCGCGCGGATCTCGTCCGAAACCTTGATGCCGCGTGACCGCACCGGATCCTGCAGGAAATGGATCAGCGGGCTTGCATCGATGCTATCCGCCGCCAGCAGCGTTTCGACCATCTCGGCCGAGTTGTTCATCGCCGCCACATGCAGGCTGGTAAAGCCGTGATCATTGGTTGCGTTCACGTTGATGCCGCGGGCGATCAGGGCCTTGGCGGCCTCGATGTCCGGCTTACCCAGATCCTGCCCGTTCTCGGTCAGCTCGCCCTCGCCGCCGGCAGCATAGTGCAGCAGCGTGTCGCCATTGTTGTCGTCCACGATGTCGATGCCGGCAATCCCGTCGTCGATGGCCTTGAGCACGGGTTCCCACCGCTTGAAATCGTCCGAGGCCGCAGCCTCCTGCGCCCATTTGCAGATGTTGTGTTCGTGGTTTTCCAGCTCTTCGAAGGCTTCTTCTAACACCTCCATGATCTGGTCGGGCGTGGCCATCATGCCGATGCCCATCATCCCGTTCGACAGGCGCCCCTTGCGGGGACCGACAAGATCAATCCCCAGATCGCGCAGCTTTTCGACGTTGTTCTGGGTGGTGACGTTGTTCCACATGTTGGTGTTGCACGCCGGACAGAGGATCGCCGGCTTGTTGCGGTACTGCCAGGCCACAAAGACCGAGGTCAGCAGGTTGTCGGCAATCCCATTGGCGATCTTGCCCATCGTGTTGCAGGTGACCGGCGCGACGATCACGCAGTCGGCCCAGTCGCACAGCGCCAGGTGCGACGCGCGCAGCGGCATGGCGAACTCGGTATAGCGAAAGTTCCATTCGTCATCGTCGCGGTAGTAATCGTTGTGGGTGATGTAGTCCTCGACCTTGCGGGTCTTGGCCTTCTTGCCGTTCCGCTTTGCTTTCCGGGCCTCGCTGTCCTTGTCGGTTCCGATGTCGCGGAAGAACTTCTCGGCCGATACCGAGGGGATCAGTTTCACGTTGTGGCCAGCCTCGGTGATCCGGGCGACCAGTTCCGGCACCTTGTCGGCGGCGGACGAGCCGCAGGCGCACAGCAGAACGTTCCGACGCCCGTTCGGCGGCGCGGTCAACCCGCCCTTGGGATAGCCGAAGATGTTCTTGTCCAGACTGGGCGACTCGTGGCGCTGCAACACCGGCAAACCGGCCTTCTTCATGTCTTCCTGCAGGCTGCCGTCCAGGATCATGTCAACGATATCGCTGCGCTTGCCCAGGCATTTGCCCTTGAAGAACAGGTAGGGCACCGTTTCCTTGCCGCTTTCGGCCACCAGTTGCCGACGCATTTTCATGGCATTGGCCCCGTGTCCGGCCACATCGACCAGCTTCAGGCCTGTCGCCCCGATATTGGCGAGGATGTTCTTCAACATGTGCGACCACGGATCTTCGTCCTCGTAGAACAACACCAGCGGATGCTCGTTCACGATCCACGACACGTTGCTGGGGTCTGCCGGGGCCTCTCCCTCTTCGATCACCAGCATGGCGGGGGCCTTGAGATCACGCAGCCCACGGAAGATATGGCCGCGCGGCGCCTGCCAGACCTGCGAGGTCGCGGGGCTCATGTCGACGACGGTGACAAGATCGGTCTTTTCGTCATAGGCGATGCACAGGCACCAGAATTCTTCCAGCAAGGCGGTCTCGCGGAACACGTTTTCCGGCGGGCGGATCACCTCGAACCCCAGCACGCGGTTGAAGTCGATGTTGATCATCAGGTGCCGCCCTTCGTGTTCATTCAGGCTGCGCAATTGATCATGGAACCACTCCTGCGGCGACCTGGTGTCCTTTTTGGGCCGTTCGGCATAGCTGCGGAAGGTGCTTCCGATATGCACCTCGGACGTCCCGGCAAGGTATCGCTGGGCCATCTCGCTCATTTTTTTGGCGGTCGAAACCCGGCTCAGCGCTTCGGTATAGGATGTCTGCGTCGCGATCAGCAGCTTGTCTTCTGTCACCTGCACATCGCCCAGTATCTTGAGGCTTTCAGCCAGGACGCCCAGACTGTTCATGTTCGGGCTGGCCCGCCGGAACAGGTTGCGGCGCCTTTTGGGGTCTTTTGCCAGATATTGCGTGCTGTCAACATAGTTGCAGTCCTGACGGAAGGTCTGAAGCGTGGTCTTGACCGCCTCTCGCGCCGAAAACCGCAACAGACCGCGCGCGCGCATCGAGGTTCCGTCACGATCGGACATGGCCGCGTAAAGCCGGTCGATCGTGGTGACCCAGAGCTTGCCGTATTTCTCGGGGTGCACATCCATCATGTGCACCAGCCCGGTGCTGGGGTTGCATTTGGCGATCACCGCGAAATGTCCGCCCGGCATGGTGGGTTTGCCATGCGCAACGCCCACCTGGAAATTGGCAACCAGAATGTCGTTGTCTCCGCCCAGTCGGTTGGATTCGTCAATCGCCTCCAGCAGCAGCGGCACCGATGTCGTGGCCTCATCCATGAAATAGGCCTGAACCTGAACCTGATCGCGCAGACCCTGTGAATGAATGTAGGCGCAGGCCACGTCGAACAATTCGCCCAGCGAGATGCCGTCATTGACCACGAAACTGGTGGGCAGTTCGCAGACCCGGAAGATGTCATTCACCTCGCAACTGAAGCCCAGCGCCGACATGCTCAGCGCCGCCGCCGTTACGCTGCAGCAGTTGATCGGTTGCTGGAAATTCTGAAGGTGCACGCTGACCAGATCGCCGAACAGGATCGCAAAGCACTGCGCGCGGATCTCGGCCGGAATCTCGTGCCATTGATCGCGGGAAACACAGGCCAGACGCGTGCCCGGAAGCGCAACCGCCTGCAGGCTGACCGGAATATCGGTGATCTCGAGATGTTCCTCGTAGAAATAGTCGCCGGCAGCGGCCGTGGCCAGATCCACCCCGTCCTGTCGCAGCTTCACGATGCCATCCAGAACCACATACATGCCCCGCGGCGGCAAGGGCGTGTCGTCAAAGACCTCGAACAGGTCGAAACGCGGCCGCACCTCTTCAGGGTGTTTTCGGGCCAGCTCGCTGGGAAGAACCGCAAAGATCTTGCGCCATTCGTCCTCGGTTGCCTCAATCGGTTTCGAATTGGAAATCACTTGTGTTGTCACGGCCGGTTTCCCCCCCCAAAAAAATGGCGCAAAATCTCGCGTCGGCAGCCTCACCTTCTCAAAAAACGAAGACGCCGATCGGGGCCGGACGGGCTCGCCCAATCCGCGACCCGGAGAACCGGGAAACCCCCAAAAGCTCAGTCAAATTAGATGTTATTTAGCAAGATTAATGCATAATGCCGATAAAATCACTGATATTGTTGAGGCTAATCTCATGGCGCCCTGCCGGCGCTCTGGCCGCTTGATTGTCCTCGCGGGGCGGCTAGCATCATCGGGTCTGTCACGCGACCATGAAAGCGAGCGCCAATGTCTGACCACGGGTACGAAACCGGCCGCCTGAACCTGCCTTTCGTGGGCATTCCCACATTCGGCAAGTAGCCCTATGTGCAGGACTGGGACAAGATCGATGCTGATGTGGCCGTTCTGGGGGCACCGTTCGACTTCGGATGCCAATACCGGTCGGGCGCCCGGTTCGGACCGCGCGCGGTGCGCGAGGCCTCGACCCTGTTCAGTTTCGGCCATGCCGGCGTCTATGACCACGAAGACGACGCCACCTATCTGGGCAGCGACGTTCGTATCGTCGACCTTGGGGATGCCGACATCATCCACACCAGGACCGAGGCCAGCCACGCCAACATCGAATACGGCGTTCGCAAGATCCTCGATGCGAGGGCCTTGCCATTGGTCATCGGCGGAGATCACTCGATCAACATCCCTTGCATCAACGCCTTTGACGAGGATTGCGCCCGCAACGGCCCTATCCACGTCATCCAGATCGATGCGCATCTGGACTTCGTGGACACGCGTCATGGCGTCACCGCGGGCCACGGCAACCCGATGCGGCGCGCGATTGAAAAACCCTATGTCTCGGGCTTGTCGCAGCTGGGCATTCGCAATGTCTCATCCACCGCGAAGGCGGGGTACGACGACGCCCGGGCCCGTGGCTCCGACATCCTGTCGGTCCGACAGGTGCGCAAGCTGGGCATCCCGGCGGTACTGGAGCGGATCCCTCCCGGGGCACGGTATTATGTGACGATAGACATCGACGCCTTCTGCCCCTCGATCGCGCCCGGAACCGGTACCCCCAGCCACGGCGGGTTCCTGTATTATGATGTGCTGGAACTGCTTCAGGGCTTGGCCGGCCAAGGCAGTGTCGTCGGCATTGACCTTGTCGAGGTCGCCCCCGCCTATGACCCCACGGAAAGCACTCAGATTTTGGCCGCGCAACTGCTGCTGAATTTCCTGGGCTTCATATTCCACGCCCGGAAGCGATGACAGCAGCCAAATCCGTCGCTGCATTTCGACCGGGTCGCCGATCGGGCCGGACCGGCTGGTCGCGACGTGATGCAACCGACATCGCTGCAAACGGGACTTTGACCACCAGGAAACCTCGGAAACCAAAGAGGATCTTGCCAAGCCGCATGTCTGGATGATTTCCCAGACCGCAGCTGCAATGAAAGACAGACAACAAAACCTGACAATAAAATTCAGGTTGACTATTCCGACTTTTTTTATCAGTTATGCCTTCAAGTGGCCAATCTGCGCCACTCGAACATTGCTCAGACAGGATAGATCGCCCCATGACCCGCCTCTTTTGCGCGACCAGCGCTTTGACCCTTTTGATTGCCACGACCGCATCTGCCGGTGACCCACCCGCGAAAGCCCAAGTTCTGAACACTTACGCCGACATTGCGCAGGCGGCATACGAAGACAGCCTGGCCGCTGCAAAACGTCTGCGCGCAGCGATCGACATGCTGATTGAAACCCCATCGGCCGAGGCGCTGCACGCCGCGCGCGCGGCGTGGATCGCGGCTCGGGTGCCCTATCAACAGACCGAGGTCTATCGTTTCGGCAACCCGATCGTCGATGACTGGGAAGGCAAGGTGAACGCCTGGCCACTGGACGAGGGCCTGATCGACTATGTCGATGCGGCCTATGGCGGGGTCACCGACGAAAACGCGCTTGCGGCCCTGAACGTGATTGCCAACCCGACCTTCCAACTGTCCGGCGAAACCATCGACGCGACCGACATCACTCCGGCCCTGCTGGCCGAAACCCTGCATGAGGCGGATGGCGTCGAGGCCAACGTGGCCACCGGCTATCATGCAATCGAGTTTCTGCTTTGGGGGCAGGACATGAACGGCCACGGCCCCGGCTCGGGTGACCGGCCCTGGACGGATTACGCGCAGGGCGACGCCTGCACCGGCGGCAACTGCGACCGGCGCGCGCAATACCTTCAGGCCGCAACCGATCTGCTGGTCAGTGACCTGGAATGGATGGCGACCCAATGGCAGGACGGCGGCGCCGCACGCGCAGCCCTGTTCGAAAATGAAAGCGCCGGTCTGACTGCGATGCTGACCGGGATGGGGTCACTGTCCTATGGCGAGCAGGCCGGTGAGCGGATGCGCCTGGGCCTGATGCTGAACGATCCGGAAGAGGAGCACGACTGTTTCTCGGACAACACCCACAACAGCCACTACTATGACGGGCTGGGCATCCAGAATGTGTATCTGGGCAGCTATGTCCGCATCGACGGCACGCTGGTGTCCGGCCCGTCCTTGTCAGATCTGGTTATGGCGTCGGCCCCTGAACTGGACGACGAGATGAAGACCAAGCTGGCCGACACGATGCAGGCTCTGGGCCGGATCAAGACCACGGCCGAAGCCGGGCTGGCCTATGACCAGATGCTGGAACGCGGCAATGCCGGCGGCGAGGCGCTGATCATGGGGGGCGTCAACGCCCTGATCGACCAGACCAAGACGATCGAACGGATCGTGACTGCGCTCGACCTGGATCATGTCGCGTTCGAAGGGTCCGACAGCCTCGACAACCCGGATGCGGTCTTCCAGTGAGCCTCGACTTTGCAGAGACGCGGGCTTTCGGCCCGCGTCCCGACACCCTGCGACAGGATGACACTGGACGCCCCGAAATTACCCGACTATTAAACTAAGGAATAAACTCGGCAGGGCCACAGATGATCGTTTGCCATTGCACCAACATCACCGACCATGACATCCGCGCCGCGATCGACTGGATGCGCGCTGCGGACCCGCAGGCGATCATCACCCCCGGCAAGATCTATCATGCCCTCGGAAAATCGGCAGATTGCGGCGGCTGCATGCCGTTGTTCCTCGACACCATGCGGGCGACTGATACCATTGGGGTACCCATGCAACTCCGCGCACTTCGTGCGGGGTCAACACAGGAGAGTGCGAATGAAGGGCGATCCAAAGGTCATCGAATACCTCAACAAGTCCCTGCGGCATGAGCTGACGGCGGTCAGCCAGTACTGGCTGCATTACCGCCTGCAGGAGGACTGGGGCCTGGGCCACATGGCCAAGAAAAGCCGCGAGGAAAGCATCGAAGAGATGCAGCACGCGGACAAGCTGATCGAGCGGATCATCTTTTTGGGCGGCCATCCCAACCTGCAGAAGCTCGACCCGCTGCGTATCGGCCAGACGCCCAAGGAAACGCTGGAATGCGACCTGGCGGCCGAGATCGACGCCCGGGCCCTTTACAAGGAAGCGCGCGAATACTGCCAACAGGCCGGCGACTTCGTGTCGATGGCGCTGTTCGAACAACTCATGGCGGACGAGGAAGGGCATATCGATTTCCTCGAAACCCAGCTTGACCTATATGAGAGGCTTGGCGAAGCGAATTATGCGCAACTCAATGCAACGAAAATGGACGAAGCCGAATAGGTTCGGCTTTCTCGCGGTGGCCGTTCTTGCGGCCACCCCTTCCCTGTCTCAGGATCTGAGAGACAACCACCTGAGCCCCCTTCCCCGAACCGACGCTGAACGCGCACGCATCGCAGCCGTCACCGCGGCGCCGTCGGATTTCACCCAGCCTCAGCGCTTTGAGGACCTGCCCGCAGGCGCCGCGACGGTGCGCGCCCGCACCGATGCGGATGCGTTCTCGCAACCCTCGGCCAACCTGAGCTTTGAGCAGGAGCTGGACTTCAAGGTCGGCAACGGGCTGTTCAAGAAGGTCTGGGTGTCGTCTCCGTCCTCGACCCTGGCCTCGGACGGGCTGGGGCCGCTGTTCAACGCCCGGTCATGCCAGCGCTGCCACATCAAGGACGGGCGCGGTCATCCACCCGCCGGACCCGAGGACAACGCCATTTCGATGTTCCTGCGCGTTTCGATCCCCGGTTCGCCCGACGACGCCCCCGCCGAGATCAAAGGCTATCTCGCCACCCTGCCCGAACCCACCTATGGCGGACAGATGCAGGATTTCGCCCTGCCCGGCCACAAGGCCGAATACCGGCTGGACATCACCTACGAGGAAATCCTGGTGGAGTTGTCTGATGGCGAAACCGTATCGCTGCGCAAGCCCACCTACAGGGCGGCCGATCTGGGCTATGGGCCGTTGCACCCCGACGCGATGCTCAGCCCGCGCGTGGCGCCGCAGATGATCGGGCTGGGCCTGCTCGAGGCGATCCCGGCCGAAGACATCCTGGCCAAGGCCGACCCCGACGACGCGGACGGAGACGGGATCTCGGGGCGGCCCAACATCGTGTGGTCGACGGAATTCGGCGAACCCATGCTGGGCCGGTTCGGGCACAAGGCGGGCATGCCGACGATCATGGAGCAATCGGCCGCGGCCTTCGCCGGCGATATCGGCATTTCCAACCCGCTCTACCCTGCGCCATTTGGCGATTGCACCCAGGCGCAGGCCGATTGCTGGGCCGCCCCGCATGGTGACGGCGACGAACGCGGCTTCGAGATCGACCAGCAAGGCATGGACCTGGTGACCTTCTACAGCCGCAACCTGGGCGTTCCAGCCCGGCGCGATGTGGACGACCCGCAGGTTCTGCGCGGCAAAGAGGTGTTCCACACCATTGGCTGCGCGGCCTGTCACACGCCCGCATTCGTCACCCACCGCCTGCCCGACCGGCCCGAGCACAGTTTCCAGCTGATCTGGCCCTACACGGACCTTCTGCTGCACGACATGGGCGAGGGACTGGCCGACAACCGCCCCGAGGCCCGCGCCACGGGCCGCGAATGGCGCACCGCGCCGTTGTGGGGAATCGGCCTGACCCGGCGGGTTTCGGGACACACCCAGTTCCTGCATGACGGCCGGGCGCGCTCGCTTCTCGAAGCGGTCCTGTGGCACGGGGGCGAGGCCCAGGCCGCGCGCGACACCGTCGTTTCCATGCCCAAACCCGACCGCGATGCGTTGATCCGGTTCCTGGAGAGTCTCTGACCGATGCGCCTGATTGCCGTGATCCTTTCCGCATTGATGCCGCTCTGCGCGGTGGCACAAAGCCGCGATGCGATCCTGACCGACGTGACCCAAGCCCATATCCTGCCGCGTTTCGATCACCTTGTCGAAGCGACGGCTGCGCTGGATGCCGCTGCTCGCGCTGACTGCGCGCCCGGGTCCGCCGACCTGCGCGCGGCCTATCACGCCGCCTTCGACGCCTGGATATCCGCCAGCCACCTGCGGTTCGGCCCGACCGAAGTCGGAGACCGCGCCTTTGCCCTGGCCTTCTGGCCCGACAGAAAAGGGTTCACGCCCAAGGCGCTGTCGGCGATGATCGCGGCCGAAGACCCGGCCATTGCCGACCCCGATGCCTTTGCAGAAACCTCGATCGCCGGGCGCGGTTTCCTCGCGCTCGAGATGATGCTGTACGACCCGGCCTTTGCCGATCAGGGCGATGCGGCCTATCGCTGCGGGTTGATCCGCGCCATCGCCGCCGACATCCATCGCACCGCCCGGGCCATCGATCGGGACTGGCACGGCTATGCCCGCATCCTTACCCAACCCGGGCCGGACAGCCCCTATCGGTCCGCCGATGAAGCCCTGCAGGAGCTCTACAAGGCCCTGACCACCGGGCTCGAGTTCACGGCCGATACGCGCCTGGGCCGCCCGATGGGCAGTTTCGACCGCCCCCGCCCCAACCGGGCCGAGGCCCGCCGGTCGCTGCGGTCACTGCGGCACGTGGAACTGTCGCTGGTGGCGCTGCGCGATCTGGCGACGCGGCTGGCGGCCGACCACCCGCAGATTGCCGCATCGCTGGACGATGCCTTTGCCCGCAGCATCGCCCGGGCGCAGGCGCTGGACGATCCCGCACTGGCCGGTGTGGCCACGCCGCAGGGGCGGCTGCGGGTCGAGGCGCTGCAACAGTCGATCAACGACATCCGCAGCCTGGCCGCCGCACAGCTGGGTCCGACCCTGGGCATCAGTGCCGGGTTCAATTCGCTGGACGGAGACTGACCTATGACCAGCCGCCGAAGATTCCTGGCCGGTTTGGCTGCGGCCACTCTCGCCCCCATGCCCGGCTGGGCTGCGGTCGGTTCGCCCGATTTCCTGTCGGCTGCACTGTTCGACGATGGGACGTACCGCCTGGTCGGGCTGACCAGTGCGGGAGAGGTTCGGTTCTCGATCCCCCTGCCCGGCCGCGGGCACGCCGCCGCCGCCCATCCCCATCTGGCGCGGGCCGTTGCATTTGCGCGCCGTCCGGGGCGGTTTGCGCTGGTGATCGATTGCGCGACCGGGGACCAACTGGCCCGGCTCGACGCGCCGGACGGGCGCCATTTCTATGGCCACGGCGCGTTTTCGCCCGACGGCCGCCGTTTGTTCACCACCGAAAACGACTATGAGGCAGGCACCGGTGTCATCGGCGTCTGGGACGCGGCCAAGGGCTATGCCCGGCTGGGCGAGTTTTCTTCGGCGGGGGTCGGCCCCCATGACGTGGTGCTGATGCCCGACGGCAAATCTCTGGCCATCGCCAATGGCGGCATCGAAACCCATCCGGACACAGGCCGCACCAAGCTGAACCTGCCGACCATGCGCCCGAACCTGACCTATGTCAGCCTCGACGGATCGGTTCTGGAACAGGTCGAACTGCCCGTGGCGCTGCACAAGAATTCGATCCGGCATCTGGCCGTGCGTGCGGATGGTCTGCTGGCCTTTGCGATGCAGTGGCAGGGCGACCTGACCCACAAGCCGGCCCTGTTGGGGCTGCATCGGCGGGGTGACCGTTACCACCTTCTGTCCGCACCGGAAGACATACAGGCGACGCTTGCCGGCTATGCAGGCAGTGTCGCCTTTTCCGCCGAGGGACGGCAGGTCGCCATCACCTGCCCACGCGGCAACGCGCTGCACGTCTTTGATGCCGAGGCGGGCCGTTTTGACCGCGCCCATTCGCTGACCGACGTGTGCGGATTGGGCCCCGGGCCATCCGGCTTTGTCTTTACCACCGGGCATGGCGATGTGGGGCATCTGGTTGGGTCAAACCCGGCGGTTTCACCCCATCCTCGGGTTCACTGGGACAACCATCTGGTTCCCATTCGACCCATGATCTGAATTGGGCTAACCTCCGATACAGATAACACTTGGAAGAATCGAACGGCTGCCGTATTGGCGGGCGAAATTTCCACGCCTGCAACGCAAGGACTGACTGGATTGAAACAGACGCCCGTCGAACCGCATTCCATCTACGGAGTTGAAAAATGGGGCAAGGGTCTCATCGAGGTGACGGAGGACGGCGAGATCGGTCTGCGCAATCCCATGGCACCCGATGCGGCGGCCATCAGCCTGCCCGGCATTCTGCACGACCTCGATCAGCGCGGAATCAAGGCACCGATGATCCTGCGCATCAGCTCGTATCTGGAGCGCGAGATCGCGCATATCAACGAAAGCTTCCGCGATGCGATTGCGCGTACCGGCTACAAGGGGTCCTATCGCGGCGTGTTCCCGATCAAGGTGAACCAGCAGGCGCAGGTCGTCGACCGGATCGTCGAGTTCGGCAAGCAATACAATTACGGGCTCGAGGCCGGATCGAAGCCCGAACTGGTAATCGCACTGGCGCACCGTCTGGCCCCCGAGGCGCTGATCGTGTGCAACGGCGTCAAGGACGCGGAGTTCATCGAGCTGGCCATTCTCAGCCGCAAGATCGGGTTCAACACGGTCATCGTTCTGGAAAGCCCGAAAGAGGCCGACACGGTCATCGAGGTTTACAACGAGTTGGGCATCGAGCCGCTGCTTGGCGTGCGGGTGAAACTGACCAACCAGATCAGTGGCAAATGGCAGGAAAGCTCGGGGGATCGGTCGACCTTTGGCATGAACACCGATCAGCTGGTCGCGGTCGTTGACAAGCTGCGCGATGCGGGCCTTCTGCATTGCCTTAAGCTGCAGCATTCGCATCTGGGCAGCCAGGTGCCCGACGTGAACGACGTGCGCCGCGCCGTGGGCGAGGCCTGCCGTTATTACACCGAACTGACCCGCGAGGGCGTGCCGCTGACGCATCTGGATCTGGGCGGCGGCATGGGCGTCGACTACACGGGCGAGAAGAAGGCCACCGAGAACTCGATCAACTACACGGTCGAGGAATACTGCGCCAATGTGGTGGAAACCGTGGCCTATGCCATGGACGAGGCCGAAGTGGACCACCCCACGCTGGTGACCGAAAGCGGCCGCGCGGTGGTGGCGACCTCGTCGATGCTGGTGTTCAACGTGCTGGAAAGCACGCTCTATGATGCGCCCAACGGCCCCGAGGTGGAACCCGACGACCACCACCTCGTGTCAGATCTGGCGGCGGTGAACGGTTATCTCAGCCACGACCGCCTGCAGGAATGCTGGAACGACGCCACCTTCTACCGCAACGAGCTGCGCGCCCTGTTCCGCCGCGGCTATGTCGACCTGCGCCAGATGGCCCGGGCCGAGCGCATCTACCTGTCGCTGATGGCGCGGATCAAGGCGCTGGCGGCCTCGGACGAGGTCGAAACCGATGTGGATGACCAGTTGGAAAAGCTGGCCGACATCTATCACTGCAACTTCTCGCTGTTTCAGTCGCTGCCCGATGTCTGGGCGATCGACCAGTTGCACCCGATCGTGCCGCTGCAGATGCTGAACCAGGCCCCCGACCGCCGCGCGGTGCTGTCCGACATCACCTGCGACAGCGACGGCAAGATCGACCGGTTCATCCTGGCCGACGGCGTCTCGCCCAGCCTGCCCGTGCATTCCCTGCCGGAAGATCGCGAATACTACATGGGTGTCTTCTTCGTCGGTGCCTATCAGGAAACTCTGGGCGATCTGCACAACCTGTTCGGCGACACCAACGTGGTCACCATTGACCTGCGCGCCGATGGCGGGTTCGACCTGCTGCATGAACAAGAGGGTGACACGATCAGCGAAGTCCTGTCTTATGTCGAGTTCGACCCGAGCGACTGCATCGCCGCCTTCCGCAAGATGGTGGACGAGGCGATCTCGACCGGCACGCTCAAGGCCAAGGACCGCAAAACCCTGTTGAGCGCCTATCGCGACAGCATCAACGGCTATACCTATTACGAATAACCCCGGCGAAAGGAGAATTTCCCATGGGCAAGACACTGGTTGTTGGCGCGGGTGGCGTCAGCCACGCCGCCGTGCACAAGATGGCGATGAATTCCGATATCTTTACCGACATCACGCTGGCCAGCCGCACCAAGGCGAAATGCGATGCCATCGCCAAATCGGTCAAGGAACGCACCGGCGTCGACATCAAGACGGCCGAGCTTGACGCCTACAAGGTCGCCGACACGGTCAAGCTGATCAAGGAAACCGGGGCCGAGATCCTGGTGAACCTGGCCCTGCCCTATCAGGATCTGGTGCTGATGGATGCCTGCCTCGAGGCCGGCTGCCACTACCTCGACACCGCCAACTACGAGCCCGAGGACGAGGCCAAGTTCGAATACCACTGGCAATGGGCCTATCAGGACAAGTTCAAGCAGGCCGGCCTGACTGCGATCCTCGGCTCGGGCTTCGATCCGGGCGTGACCAGCGTCTTCGCCAAGTGGCTCAAGAAACACAAGCTGGACACGATCCGCCAGATCGACGTGCTGGACGCCAATGGCGGCCAGAACGATCAGGAATTCGCCACCAACTTCAACCCCGAGATCAACCTGCGCGAAGTGCTGGCCGACGCCCGCCACTGGGAAGGCGGCGAGTGGAAAGTGACGCCGGCCATGACCCACAAGGTCGAGTTCGACTTCCCCGGCATCGGCCCCAAGAACATGTACCTGATGTATCACGAGGAACTGGAGTCGCTCAGCACCCACTTCCCCGAGATCGAGCGCGCCCGTTTCTGGATGACCTTCGGCGATGCCTACATCACCCATGCCAAGGTGCTGCAGAATGTCGGCATGACCCGGATCGACCCGGTAGTGCACAACGGGGTCGAGATCATCCCGATCCAGTTCCTGAAGACGCTGCTGCCCGATCCCGGCGATCTGGGTGCCGAAACCAAGGGCAAGGCCTGCATCGGCGACATCGCCACCGGCCAGGCCAAGGACGGCTCGGGCGAGAAGACCTACTACATCTACAACATCTGCGACCACGAGGAATGCTACCGCGAGGTCGGTTCGCAGGCCGTCAGCTACACCACCGGCGTCCCCGCCATGATCGGCGCGGCCCAAGTGCTGAAAGGCAACTGGCGCGAGCCGGGCGTTTGGAACATGGAACAGCTGGACCCAGATGATTTCATGGACATGCTCAACAAGCACGGCCTTCCCTGGCAGGTCCACGAACTCGACGGCCCGGTCGAATTCTGAACCGTTCCAGACTTCATCTGGCCAAAAATATCCCGGGGGCCCGGGGGCAGCGCCCCCGGCTCCTCCAGATCAGGAGACGCTGGTTTTGTCCGACATGATGCCCACACAGGCCGGCGACGCCGGAGCCTTCCGCAGCTTCGACCTCAATCGCGTTCCTTCGCCTTGCTTCGTGGTTGATGAGAAGGCCGTGGAGAAGAACCTTCGCATCCTTGCCGAGATCGGCGAGCGGTCCGGCGCGCATGTCCTGTCCGCGCTCAAGGCCTTTTCCATGTTCGCGCTGGCCCCGGTGGTGCGCCAGTATCTCGGCGGCACCTGCGCCAGTGGCATCTACGAGGCCCGGCTGGGCCGCGAAGAATATGGCGGCGAGGTCGCGACTTTCTGCGCGGGCTACAAGGATTCCGACATCGACGAAATCCTCGCGCTCTCCGACCACATCATCTTCAACAGCCCCGCGCAGAAAGACCGCTTTCTGCCCAAGGCGCAGGCCGCCGGGCGTCAGGTCGGGCTGCGCATCAACCCCGAGCATTCCGAAGGCGAGGTCGCGAAATACGACCCCTGCGCCCCGTGCTCGCGCCTCGGCACCCCGGTCAGCCAACTCGACGCCAAGGCGCTGGAGGGCGTGGATGGCCTGCACATGCACACGCTCTGCGAACAGGGGTTCGAACCGCTGGCGCGCACCTGGGCCGCGGTCGAACCGAAGCTGGCACCTTTCCTGAACGACCTGAAATGGCTGAACTTCGGCGGCGGCCACCACATCACCCGCAGCGACTATGACCGCGACGGGCTGGTGGATTTCATCAAACATATCCGCGCCAAATACGGCGTCGAGATCTATCTGGAACCCGGCGAGGCCGTGGCACTGGACGCGGGCATCCTGGTGGGCGAAATCCTCGACCTGCCGCACAACGGCATGGATCTGGCAATCACCGACATCTCGGCCACCTGCCACATGCCCGACGTGATCGAGGCCCCCTATCGCCCCGCCCTGATGGACGAGGCCGAAACCGGCCACACCTATCGCCTGGGCGGCCCATCGTGTCTGGCGGGCGACGTGATCGGCGACTACACTTGGGCCGAGCCGCTGCAGATCGGTCAGCGCTTTGCCTTCCTCGATCAGGCGCATTACTCGATGGTCAAGACCAACACGTTCAACGGCGTTCCCTTGCCCACCATCGCCCTGTGGAACAGCGAAACCGATGACCTGAAGATCATCAAGCAATTCGGCTACGACGACTTTAAAGAGAGGCTATCATGAGCGTTTTCCTCGACAGCGAACTGACCGAGGCCGAGCGCAGCGAAGACGCCCGGTTCCGTGTGATCCCAGTGCCGTTGGAGCGCACGGTCTCCTATGGCGCGGGCACCGCAGGCGGCCCCGCCGCGATCATCGCAGCCAGCAATGAACTTGAACGCATCATCGGCCATTCCGAACCCTGCGTCGATGGCATCTTCACCGAGCCTCCGCTGGATTGCACCGGCCCGCTGCCGGACATCATGGAGCGTCTGGCCCGGCGCACCGAGGCCGCCATCCGCGCCGGCAAGGTTCCAGTCACGTTGGGCGGCGAGCACTCGCTCAGCTATGGCGCGGTGATGGGCGTTGCGCGAGCATTGGGTGAACCTATCGGCATCGTGCAGATCGACGCCCATGCCGACCTGCGCGACGCCTATCAGGGCGAGAAACACAGCCACGCCTCGGTCATGCACCTGCTGGCCGAGGAAGGCATCCGCCTGGCCCAGTTCGGCGTACGTGCCTTTTCCACCGAAGAAGCCAAAAGCCGCCTGAAGAACCGCGTCTTTCATGTGGATGCCGAGGAGCTGGTCACCGGCAACATCCTGGCCGTCGATCTGCCCGAAGATTTCCCCGAACTGGTCTATGTCAGCTTTGACGTCGACGGGCTGGACCCGTCGCTGATGCCGGCGACCGGAACACCTGTTCCGGGCGGGCTTGGGTACTATCAGGCGCTGCATCTGGTCGAACACGCGCTGCGAGGCCGCCGATGCGTGGGCTTCGACGTGGTGGAACTGGCCCCGGACGGCAATGCCGCCTGGGATTTCACCGCTGCGCAGATCGTCTATCGCCTGATGGCCGCCTGCTAAGTATCCGCGGTTTCGTTCAGTTCCATATGCCCCTCGCCCCTGTTCAGGACGCGGCGCAGCATGGGCTCGAAGAACTCCAGCGGCTTGGTCGGATAATCCGGGTCGAACGCCTTCTGGTCGTATTCGTGACAGAAATGGCGGCAGTCCTCCCAATAGGGGCTGTCGCGGTACTTGTCGCGCGCGTTCCGGTCTCCGCCCAGGTGGTGGTTGTAATAATAACCCTGGAACACGCAGTGGTGTTTCAGGATCCAATGGGTGCGTTCGCTGACATAGGGCTTCATCATCGCCGCTGACAGCTCACCGTGATTGTAGGGCGACAGGATGTCCCCGGTGTCATGGATCAGGGCAGCCACGACCAGTTCCTCATCCGCGCCATCCTCGTAGGCCCGCGTCGCGGCCTGCAGGCTGTGCTGATACCGGTTGACCGGATAGGGTGTCCATTCCTCATCCAAGGACCGGATCGCGTCCAGAATTCGGCCGGGCAAAGCCGCGTTATAGGCCTCTTCATATTCCATGACGGCGTCCCAATCGGCCTTGGTGGCCTCTTCGAAACTGGTCCAGGTGGGTTTGCGGCGTTTGTCCGGCATGGTGCATCCTTCGGCTGTGTCACGCTGACACGCTAACGCGGAGGCGCTTTTTGACAAAGCGCATAACAGGACGCGGTCTGCCCGATCAGGCCGGGGCAGGTTTCGCCGCTTCCGGTCGATGACGCTTTCGGATCAAGGGGCGCCCCGCGATTACCAGGAAGACGCAGGAGATCACGATCCCTAACAGCGCCGGACCATACAGCACAGGCCAAAGACGCGCATCCTTGATGACGATCGGTGACACGAACCCGCGCACGCCCTCAAGCAACACAAGAATGGTGAAGGCGGCGAATATCTGCGGCCACAGCCCAAACCGGGAAAAACTGCCCAGCATCAATGTGGCATAGCCGACCATCGCGACTGCAACACAGATCGCGATCCACGAAAACCTCTGATGCAGTTCCTCGACCAGTTCCCCACGCGGATACCCGTCCGATGCGGCTACGGCGTCCAGATCACGCAACAGCTCGGACGTGGGAACCGCTTCGATGCTGCGGCGGCCGATATCGCCTTTCCGGGTAAGTTCGGACACGTCGTAGGACGCATCCTGAAATTGGGTCGAGGACAAAGTGTTGCCCTCACGGTCCAAGCGCAGGGCGACACCATCGACCATTACAAGATGTACACCCGTGTCATCACTCAGAAGATAGGCCGAAGTGCTGGAATAGGTCGCGGGATTGTTCCGATCTCGGCGGTCCGAGACGAAAACCTCGTTCAGGGTTCCGTCGAGGTCGATCCGGCCGATATACACGGTGACCCCCGGCGCCGGGTGCATGAATTCACCTTCGTTCAGCAGTTGCGCGGTCACGTCGCCGGCCACTTCGGCCTGTCGGCGTTCAAGTTGTTCGACCGAAGCCGGACGCAGGACGACGCTGATCACGGCCATCATGAGACCTGCGATCAGCCCAAACAGAATCACGCCCCGGCTCAACCGCCAGGGGCTGGACCCCGTGGCCAACATCACCGTCATTTCACTTTCACGGCTCAGGCGGTTTGTGGCGTAAACAGCTGCGGCGAATACCGCCATCGGCATCACGGTACGGATGAGTGTCGGCAGGGTCAGCGCGGTGAATTCAAGAAACACCATCGCCGACTGGCCGCCGCTGATGACACGCTCGAACAGGCTGACCGATCGGGTGATCCAGAACACGCCAACCAAAACCAAGGTGAAAAACCCGAACAGGACCAATAGCTGCCGCAGGAAATAACCATCAAAGCGCGACATGTGACCTCTTTGCGCTGCTCAGTTCCGAACAGACAATATGCCAAGGCTCAAGTCGAGGGAACCGCAATTGCGACTGCGGCTGCTGGTCGGGCTGCCGGCGCGGCCCGGACTGAACGCTGAGAGGGCAGGACCGGCGCCGACGGGGCAAGGAGCAGTGTTTTCCTGTTTCGATCACGCCAGACGTGCGGCGACAGCAAACGCCTCCGTCAGATCCGGGATCTCGGCACGCTCTTCAAACCGCTCCAACGCATCGGTCAACCAGGTCCCGCACCCGCTTGCGTTCTCGCTCAGTACTCGGGTCAACTGAAGCGCCGCGCGCACCTCGAAAAGACACGCTCCGCAATTGCGCGCTTCCGCAATTGCCTGACGCAACAGCGGTGCCGGGTCGCCGCCGCGATCACTGACCAACGAGGCCTCGATGCGCAATTGCTCGGCCGCCGCCCAGTTTTCTTCGGACTCGAGCCTGCTTTGGCCGGCCTGTGACAGTGTCCGGCCCGCAGCCTGCCGATCTCCGGTGCCGATCAACAACTCGGCAATGAGCGACAGGAAGAAATTCCTGTAGTTTCCCGCTCCGCCGGACCACCAGGCGCCCGCAGCGTGTCGCAGGGCGGCGATGCGTTCTTCGTCCGGCTGCGAATGGGCCCGGGCCCAATTCTTCCAAAGGCGTGCCGTGATCGACATGAAGGCCAGCGAGTGTTCGTTCGACACATCCTCGAGAGGTTTCACGGCCCTCAACAGTGCGGGGACATCCCGGTTCAGCATGTGCACCATGCACATATAGGTCAGAACCTGAGCAACGCTGTGGGCATGCTGCAGTTTCTGCGCCCACTCGAGAGCTTGTGCCTGCACGCGCTGGGCCCTGGCTGGTTGCCCCATCAGGCAATGGCATACGCCCAGAAAACCTGCGGTGATCGCGGCGTGGTCGGTTCCATAGACATAGGCCAACTGGCCGTGCCTGTCGAAATCATACAGCCACCACGCCTGCTCCAGATGCGCGCGCGCATCCGACAATTCGCCCAGGTGCAGACGTACGGCACCCATCGCACGATGCCCGACCATTTGGTGCTCGGTCCTGCCGCTCGCTTCGGCCAGTTCGAGGATCTGCTTCGCCACCTCCTCGGCAAGGCGGTATTCGGCGCGCACCAGGTGATAGACATAGAGCCCGTTCAGAACCGGAAACAGGCGCTCGGTCTCATGCGCGCGACGACACAACGCGCGCAGTCTGGAATACGCTTCTCCGGTTGCCTCTCCGGCAATCCCGTCAGTCGACCGCAAAACACCGGCGCGCATCACTTGGATGTCGATCTCGCGCAGGTCTCGGTCCCGGTTGTTCGGCAACTCGGCCAACAGGCCCAAAGCCTTCGAGAAATGGGTCAGCGCTTCGGGCAGAGCCGAGCGCTCGACCGCCCGGCGGCCGGCGCGTTGCCAGTGCTCCACGGCATCCCCGGGCCGATTGGCCAGCGCAAAGTGCTGGGCGAGCACCTCTGGCTGGGTCTCGGCCAGATAAGGCTGATGCCGCAACAGGGCGCCGGCGGCGTGGTCATGCAGGATCTTGCGCTCGGAACGCAGAAGACTGTCATAGGCCATGTCGCGCAGCAAAGCGTGGCGAAACGCAAACTCATCGTCTTCCCCGTCAGAAGGCCGAAGAATGATCCCGGCAGAGGCCAGCTGGGCCAATCCCGATTGCAATGTCGCATAGGGCAGAGCCGACACCGTGGCCAACAAGGCCAACGAGAACCGCCGTCCGAATACCGCGCCTGTCTGAGCGATCTGTTTGGCGGCTCCCAAACGGTCCAGCCGCTCCATCAACGAGTCCTTCAGCGAACTGGGCACCGAAAGCGAAGGCAACGGCCCCCGAAGGACATATCCTTCGGGCGCTTGCCGCAATTGCCCGGACTCGAGGAGGCCGCGGGTAACCTCCTGCACATAAAGGGGAATCCCGTCCGTTTTGGTTGCAATCAGGTCGCAGACTTCGGCGGGTACGGCCCGGCCGCCCGCCACGTCCCGGACCATTTCCACAACTTCCGGATTGGCAAGCCGCGACAACCGAATGTGAGCGGCGGCGTGGTCAGCGCACCAGTCAGGATCAAACCCCGGCCGCGTGGTCACCACGATCAGGACCGGCAGATCGCGGATCTGCCTGATGACCCGCTGCGTCAGGGACAATGTCGTTGGGTCCACCCAATGGGCGTCTTCGAACAACAGAAGGACCGGCTTCTTTCGGGCCATGGAGACAAGTTGCTGCGTCACCGCCTCCAGCGTTTTTTCCAGCTTGACCTGGGGCGACAGATCCAGTGGCCCCAGCACGGTGTCCGCATCGATGCTGAGCAGATCCGCGATCAGACGCTGCTGTTCGCGGGAAAGATAGCGCAATACCGGTAAAAGCTTGTCCAGCTTGACCGCATCACTGTCGCCCGAAGAGAACTCCGCAGAACGCTCAAGCTGCTGCACAATCGGATACAATGCACTGCTGGAATGAAGTGGTGAGCACTGAAAATTCAGGCGCAGGATGCCCCGATCTTTCAACACCTGCGTCAAGCCTTCGATCAGACGAGACTTTCCGATCCCGGCTTCTCCGGAGATCTGGACGAATTGTCCGCGCCCCTTGGACGTCTGGTTCCATGTGTCACACAGTCTGCGGAACTCGGCTTCGCGACCGATCAGGCGTCCGACTCCGGCCTTCGGATCAACCTCGAACCGCCGCTCGATCTGCGCGGGGCCGAGGACTTCCCAAGCCTGAACCTCGTCCGAGAACCCCTTGAGCGAGAAGATCCCCCTGTCGCGCAGTTCAAACGCGTTGCCAATCAGCCTTCTGGTGGCCGGACCGACAACCACCGTGTCGGGGTCGGCCAAGCCCTGCAGCCGGGCAGCCAGGTTCGGGGTGCGCCCCATGACCACGTCGCTTTCCCGCAACCCTTCGCCGTGGATTGTACCAACCACGACCAGACCCGTCGAAATACCGATCCTGGCGCTCAGGTCTTCTTCTCCGTCGATGCGGCCCAAGCCGTCCAGAATCTGCAACCCGGCCTCGATCGCCCGCGTGGCAGCGTCCTCCTGCGCATGGGGATAGCCGAAATAGATCATCGCTCCGTCACCCAGAAAACAGGCGATATGTCCTCCGAATCTTGCGACGGCGGTGGTGCAGACCTCTTTGAATCGACGCACCAGTTCACCTAGGTCCTCGGGATCCAGGCGCTCTGACATTGCGGTCGAACCGACGAGATCCACGAACATCACGGTCAACTGCCTGCGTTCGGCTATGATCTTGCGTTGTCGCGTGGCAGGGTCGGCGCCATTGCCGGGAACCGCACTGAGTCTGGCCAACGCAGCCGTCAGCCGTCGGCGCGGGCCCAGCGGCAGACCCAAATCGATCAGATCGTGTTCCGACAAATGGTACAGATCGGAAAAGGTTACTTCCCCGGCAGAGAATACCGGCTCATATTTCGTCAGCCCCAGGTCTTCGAGGAAACTTCTGATATCCGTCATTTCATCCCCAAGGCTTGCTGGCCCCCGCTGCCTGCCGTTACTCGCCTTGGTCAAGCCCTCCGAGCCTGCAAACACTTCGGCAATCAGGAACCGTTCGCGGCCCCCGAGTGTCTAGGCAAAGTGCTGGAAAGCTTTTGCTGTCTTTCCCGGCGCGTCAAGTCAATTGACCAAGCCCGGACTACCGCGCCGCGTCCATCGAAGATGTGTCGTTGGAGGGAAACTGGCAGGGGCAGCAGGGTTCGAACCCGCGACCTACGGTTTTGGAGACCGTCGCTCTACCAACTGAGCTATACCCCTGTGGTGAGCCATCAGATATGACAGCCGCGCGACGGACTCAAGAGGCTTTTTCAGTTTCTCTGCACGGTCCTGGCCGACAAACAAGTTGCGCATGCCGTGCAGATCTATAAGACAGGATCCGGCCAACAAAAAGGATGCTGCCCGTGAGCCTGCGCAAGAAGATTGCAGACAACGAAGCCGTTCTGAACTGGGCGGCGAGGCGCATAGCCGGCTATATCCGGATGGTCCACCGCAACACGAAATGGCAGCGCATCGGCTATGAAGAGCTCGATCAACTGGCCGAGCAAGGTGAGCCGGTGATCGTCGTGCTGTGGCATCAAAGGTTGGCCCAGTCGCCCTATTTCTTTCCGCTGGACAAGGGGCGCATCTGCTCGATCACCTCGGCCGCGCGCGCCGGCAGCATGGTGGGCCGGGTGCAGAAACTGTTCGGCATGGACACCATCGCCATGTCCAGCCACAAGCGCCACGTGGCCCTTTCGCGCGAAGTGCTGGGCAAAATGAAGCAAGGCATTTCGATCGGCATCGCAGCTGATGGCCCGCGGGGGCCCGAGCGGGTGTCGTCAACCGTACCGCTGGTGTGGGCGCGTGCATCCGGCAAGCGGGTGTTTGGCATCACCTATTCAACCCGCTATGCGCGTGAGGCCGGCACCTGGGATCGTCTTCTGTTGCCTCGCCCATGGCGAAACGAAGGGGTATTCCTCTGCCGCGAATGGACGGAAACCGTCCCGCGCAAGGCAACGGACGAACAGATCGAATCCCTGCGCCAAAGCCTTGAGACGCACATGAACGACCTCACCGCCGAAGCAGATCGGATGGTGGGGCGAGAACCTTGGAAACAGGAGTAGCGCCCGGCACCCCAAGGCGGGGCGGAAACTGAGCCGTCGGACGATGTTCAGGAAGATGAAACGCCAACCGCCTGCCCGCCTGCCTTCAATACCGGGGCTTTGACGAAAAAGGCCGCCCTTGTGGGACGACCTTCTTCAGGTTGTCACCGAGCGGTTCTCGGCAGGTTTGGCGATGCCGCCAGATCGCCTGTCACCGCCGTGTCGGCAAAGCCGTCACTCGATGATTTTCGACACATCCTTTTTGTGCGTTTGTGCGCGTCTCTTGAGTGTTGAACCCAGACAAAAAGGGCGTCCCGCAGGACGCCCTTTCCGTCTGATCATTCGCGTTGCGAATTATTCGATGATTTTCGACACCACGCCGGCGCCGACGGTGCGGCCGCCTTCGCGGATGGCGAAACGCAGACCGTCTTCCATCGCGATCGGAGCGATCAGCTCGACGGTGAAGCCGACGTTGTCGCCCGGCATGACCATCTCGGTGCCTTCCTTCAGCTGAACCGTGCCGGTCACGTCAGTCGTACGGAAGTAGAACTGCGGACGGTAGTTCGCGAAGAACGGGGTGTGACGGCCGCCCTCTTCCTTGGTCAGGATGTAGGCTTCGGCTTCGAACTTGGTGTGCGGGGTCACCGAACCCGGCTTGGCCAGAACCTGGCCACGCTCGACCGCCTCGCGGTCGATGCCGCGCAGCAGAGCGCCGATGTTGTCGCCGGCTTCACCGCGGTCCAGCAGCTTGCGGAACATCTCGACACCGGTGCAGGTGGTCTTCTGCGTGTCGCGGATGCCGACGATCTCGATCTCGTCGCCGACGTTGATCACGCCACGCTCGACACGACCCGTAACCACGGTGCCGCGGCCCGAAATCGAGAACACGTCTTCGATCGGCATCAGGAACGGCTGGTCAACGGCACGCTCAGGCGTCGGGATGTACTCGTCCACGGCGGCCATCAGCTCGCGGATCTTGTTCTCGCCGATTTCCGGATCGCGGCCTTCCATCGCGGCCAGAGCCGAACCTGCGATGATCGGAATGTCGTCGCCGGGGAATTCGTACGAGCTCAGCAGCTCGCGCACTTCCATTTCCACCAGTTCCAGCAGTTCCGGGTCGTCGACCTGGTCAACCTTGTTCAGGAACACGACAAGCGCAGGCACGCCAACCTGACGGGCCAGCAGGATGTGCTCGCGGGTCTGCGGCATCGGGCCGTCAGCAGCGTTCACAACCAGGATCGCGCCGTCCATCTGCGCCGCACCGGTGATCATGTTCTTGACGTAGTCGGCGTGGCCGGGGCAGTCCACGTGCGCATAGTGGCGGCTCTCGGTCTCGTATTCCACGTGGGCGGTCGAGATGGTGATGCCGCGTGCCTTCTCTTCCGGCGCACCGTCAATCTGGTCATACGCCTTGAAGTCGCCGAAATACTTGGTGATCGCTGCGGTCAGCGTCGTCTTGCCGTGGTCAACGTGGCCGATCGTGCCGATGTTGACGTGCGGTTTTGTACGCTCAAACTTTTCCTTTGCCATTCCTCAGGCGCCCTTTGCGGTTTGGGGGACCCTTGGTCCCGGTTTGCATCTGCGCGCGCGGGATATTGGGTTCACAACGGAAAATCAAGCACAACCATCAGGAAAACGGGCGTCAGGCCGGATTTTGTATGGCCTCGTCCGGCTCGAGCGGCTGGATCAGCCCCGGCCGCGGGTCGAACCAGCCGTTTTTCTTGTGCTCTTCGGCCAGCCATTCCTCGACCCGGTCGGCGATCTTGAGGGCCAGCCCGTTCATCTGCTCTTCGCGGGTGCGGCTGTTGCCCGATCCCACGACCGCGCTGTCGCTGGTGGTGTCTTCCAGCACCTGGAATTGCTTGCCCTTGGCCAGGAATTCTTTCTTGCCCACGTCATAGACATTGACCAGGACGATGGCCGTGCTTTTGGGGTTGTAGATCACCGGGATGCCCGGCGGCGCCAGCATGTACCCTTCCAGGCTGATGCCGATGTCATATTCCTGGCTGCCCTGATACCGGCCCAGCCGGAGGTCCACGGCCTTCTGGATCGCCTCAGCCCATTCCTGCGGGGTCGCGTCCCGGCTTACCGGCCCCTGCACCGCCTTGTCCGCATAGGCATAATTGACCCGCAGCTTGAAGGCGCCAAGATCCTCGGGGGCCTCGTCAACCAAGGTCTGGGAGCAGGCCCCGATCATGGCCAGTCCGGCGAACAGTATCAGCAGTTTGCGCATGGGTTCCGTCTCGATATGGCCTGTTTTTCTGATCTAGCGTACCGATACGGCCTGTGCCAAGCCGTATCGACGGATTTCTTGATTGGCCCGGCCAGATCACGAGAACTTGTAGTCACGCGGGAAGCCATAGGGAGGTTTCTTGCCCACGCTGGCGCGCTTGGCCAGCCATGGGGTCATGTCGGGCTCGTGCCGGGTTTTGTCGCCGCCCATCGACCATTTCAGACCCTCTTCCCAGTTGAAGGTCGTCAGGTCGGACAGGCCGCCATCCAGCTCCAGCGTGCCCTGGCGCCCGCGCGCCATGTTGTATTTCTGCAAACGCACGCCCTTGCCGCGCGTCATCTCGGGCAGCTCGGAGACCGGGAACACCAGGAACTTGCCGTTCTGAGACACTACGGCGACGTGGTCGCCCGCGACCGGTTTGCAGATCACCGCACGCTCGTCATCCTTGACGTTCAGCACCTGCTTGCCGTTGCGGGTCTGGGCCAGAACCTCGTCCTCGGGGACGATGAAACCGTTGCCCGCATCCGAGGCCACCAGCAGCTTGCGCCCCGGCTTGTGGATCAGGATGTCGACGATCTGCGCCTCGTTGGGCAGATCGACCATCAGGCGCAACGGCTCGCCCATGCCCCGCCCGCCGGGAAGGTTCGCGGCGCTGACCGTATAGACCCGCCCGTTCGAAGCAAAGATCAGCAGCCGGTCGGTGGTTTCCGCGTGGAAGATGAACCGCGGGCCGTCGCCATCCTTGAACTTCAGCTCGCGGTTCAGGTCGATATGGCCGGTCATGGCGCGGATCCAGCCCATCTGGGAACAGACCACCGTGATCGGTTCGCGGTCGATCATCGCCTCCAGCGGCACCTCTTCGACCGCGCCGGCCTCGGCAAAACGGGTGCGGCGGGCGCCGCCCTCATAGTCCTTGCCGAATTTCTTCTTGGTCTCTTTCAACTGCTCGGCGATGCTGGCCCATTGCAAGCCTTCATCCGCCAGCAGGTCCTCGAGACCGGCGCGCTCTTCCATCAGCGCATCCCGCTCACGGACCAGTTCCATTTCCTCCAACCGACGCAGACTGCGCAGGCGCATGTTCAGGATCGCGTCGACCTGAACTTCGGACAATTCGCCCTCGCCCGGCTTGGGCGAGACATAGTCGGCCTCGCTGGTGGCGCGGACATGATCGATGCCCCAGTTCTCGCGCATCAGGGCGGCCTTGGGGTCGTCGTCATAGCGGATGATGTCGATCACGCGGTCGAGATTCAGGAAGGCGACGATGAAGCCCTCCAGCACCTCGAGCCGGTGGTCGATCTTGGCCATGCGGTGACGCGAGCGGCGCAGCAGCACCTCTTGCCGGTGGTCGAGGAAGGCGCGCAGCACCTCCTTCATCGAACAGACCTTGGGCGTCACCCCGTCGATCAGCACGTTCATGTTCAGGCTGAACCGCAGCTCGAGATCCGAGTTGCGGTAGAGCATGTTCATCAACACCTCGGGGTCCACGTTCTTCGAGCGCGGCTCGAGGATCAGGCGGATGTCGTCGGCGGATTCGTCGCGCACATCGCCCAGGATCGGGATCTTCTTGGTCTGGATCAGCTCGGCGAGCTTTTCGATCAGCTTCGATTTCTGAACCTGGTACGGGATCTCGGTGACCACGATCTGCCACTGGCCCCGGCCCAGATCCTCGATTTCATACTTGCAGCGCAGCCGGAACGAGCCGCGCCCGGTGCGATAGGCCTGGGCGATGCTCTCGGGCGGCTCGACGATCACGCCGCCGGTCGGGAAATCCGGCCCCGGCACATAGTTCAGCAACGTGTCGTCGCGGGCGTCCGGCGTCTTGATCAGATGCAGACACGCGTCACACAGCTCGGCGATGTTGTGGGGCGGGATGTTCGTGGCCATGCCCACCGCGATCCCCGACGCGCCATTGGCCAGCAGGTTCGGGAAGGTCGCCGGCAGCACCACCGGTTCGCGCAGCGTGCCGTCATAGTTGTCGCGGAAATCGACGGCGTCCTCGTCGAGACCCTCCAGCAGCGCCTCGGCGACGATGGTCATGCGCGCCTCGGTATAGCGCGAGGCCGCCGGGTTGTCGCCGTCGATGTTGCCGAAATTGCCCTGTCCGTCCACCAGCGGATAGCGGACGTTGAAATCCTGTGCCAGCCGCGCCATCGCGTCATAGATCGCGGCGTCGCCATGCGGGTGGTAGTTACCCATCACGTCGCCCGAGATCTTGGCCGACTTGCGGAACCCGCCCGAAGAACTGAGTCGCAACTCCCGCATCGCATAGAGGATTCGCCGGTGGACCGGCTTCAGACCATCACGCGCATCGGGCAGCGCGCGATGCATGATGGTGGACAGCGCATAGGTCAGGTACCGCTCGCCAATTGCCCGGCGCAGCGGTTCAGCCACCTCGCCCCCGACGCCGGGAGCCTCCATGTTGGGGTCGTCGATCGTGTCGTTCATAGATGATGTGATACGACGCCCGACGCCGGTGGTAAAGCAATCCGCGCACAATTTGCTGGGGACAAGTCCGGCTTTTTGCAACAGGGGGACCCAACCCCGCGATTTCCCCCGACTTTCGACTCAAATCCGGGTTTATGGTAAAATGTCGATCATTGAATGCTGCCGTTTTTTGTTGATGCGATTACTGGGGGATGCGCCATGACGCGCCTGATTGTTGTTACCTTTGCCGCCTTGGGTTGGGCCTTCTACGTGATGAGCGGCGGCCCAGATTTCGAGCCGCGCGGCACGCGCGCTGCCGCACATGGTCCGGTGACCCAGCCCCGAACAGCTGACCGCTTGGTCGCCGCGAAACCGAAGGACCTTGTAACCCGCGCCGTCGCGCGCCCAGCAAAACCGGTCGAGCCGCTGCCTGTCGCGCAGACACCCGATGCAAGCGCCGTGTTGGCGCAGGTCGCCGCCGGAATGGATACGCCCCTTGCGGGCATGGAACGTCAGGCCGAGACCTTCTCGCTTGCATCGCTTGATGAGACCGCCCCCCTGGCGCTGCGCGAGACGCCCGTCGCCCCCGAGGCCACACCAACCCAAGCGGCCCCCGCACCCAAGGATATCCGCGAGGTGTCCAGCACGCGGGTGAACATGCGCGACGGCCCCGGCACCATCTATCCCATCGTCGGCAAGGCCAGGATGGGGCAGAAAGTCGAGGTGCTGAGCGATTCGGGTACCGGCTGGCTGCGCCTGCGCGTGTTGCCCGAGCAACAGGTCGGATGGATTTCCGCCTCATTGATCCGCAAATCCGCGAATTGACGCGATGCCGTCATTGCTCTGCCATGTTCCCCGCAATAGCTGTTGCTGACGGAAGACGACGGGGGCGATATGCAGAGATCCATCCTCATTACCGGGTGCTCCTCGGGTATCGGGCTGGACGCGGCACACGGCATGCGTGCGCGCGGGTGGCGCGTTTTTGCCTCGTGCCGGCAGCAGCGCGACTGTGACCGGCTGCGCGCTCAGGGCTTTGACAGTCCACGCATCGACTATACCGATGCTGCCAGCATCACGGCTGGCCTTGCCGAGGTTTTGCAGGCAACGGACGGCACGCTGGATGCGCTTTTCAACAACGGGGCACATGGGCTGCCCGGTGCGGTCGAAGACGTACCGACCGAGGGCCTGCGTCATATCTTCGAGACCAATGTCTTTGGCTGGCACGAGCTGACGCGTCAGGTGATTCCCGTCATGCGTGCGCAGGGGCATGGCCGTATCGTCCAGAACTCGTCGGTTCTGGGATTGGTCGCCTTTCCGTGGCGTGGCGCCTATGTGGCCACGAAATACGCCATCGAAGGCCTGACCGACACGCTGCGGCTGGAACTGCGCGACACCGGCATAAAGGTTATTCTGATCGAACCCGGCCCGGTCACCTCGAAGCTGCGCGAGAAGGCCATTCCGATCTTCGAACGGTTCATCGACTGGGAAAACTCGGCCCTGCGCGCGAAATACGAGGGCTCGCTGCTCAGGCGGCTCTACGAGGACAGCGGCCCCGACCGGTTCGAGTTGCCCGCCTCGGCCGTCACGGACAAGCTGGCGCGCGCGCTCGAGTCGAAATCGCCCAAGGCGCGCTACTATGTCACGACGCCCACCTACATCGCCGCCTATCTACGCCGCGTCCTGCCGACCGGCGCCATCGACCGGATCCTGTCCCGCGTCTGAGACGAAATTACCCGTTCGCTTTTTCCACACGTCCGGCTAGATGGTGCGGCAAACGAACACAAGCGCGAACGAGGGCGACATGGATATCTTGATGGGTGTGCTGCTTTTGGCGATGGCGGCTGTCGTCGTCGTGCTGGCACTGGGCGTGGCCAATTTCGGCAAGGGCGGCATGGAGGCTGCCAAGAAAAGCAACAAGATGATGCGCCTGCGCATCCTGTTTCAATTCATTGCCGTGGTGCTGATCGTGCTCTACGTCTATCTGCGTGGACAGGGAGTGCAGTAGATGGTCGTTCTGAACAAGATTTACACCCGCACCGGGGACGATGGCAAAACCGCGCTGGGCAATGGCGAACGGGTGGCGAAATACGCGGGCCGCGTGGCGGCCTATGGCACGGTGGACGAACTGAACGCCTTTGTCGGCGTGGCCCGCACCGAGGCCGAGGGCGAGCTCGATGCAGCGCTTGCACGCATCCAGAATGACCTGTTCGACCTGGGCGCTGACCTGTGCCGCCCCGACATGGAAAAAGACGCCGAGGCCGACTATCCACCCCTGCGGATCGCCCCGGCCCAGATCGACCGGCTGGAGTCGGAAATCGACGCGATGAATGCGGACCTCGAACCGTTGCGCAGCTTCATC
Source organism: Ruegeria lacuscaerulensis ITI-1157 (assembly GCA_000161775.1). Taxonomy (GTDB): domain Bacteria; phylum Pseudomonadota; class Alphaproteobacteria; order Rhodobacterales; family Rhodobacteraceae; genus Ruegeria; species Ruegeria lacuscaerulensis. The sequence goes on along the minus strand of GG704596.1, from coordinate 1,808,065 downwards.
CTGCCGGGCGGGTCGCGGCTGGCGGCGCATCTGCATGTCTGCCGCACGGTCTCGCGGCGCGCCGAGCGTCTGGCCGTCGAACTGACCAACATGGAACCGGTGAACGCGGCCGCGGTGAAATACCTCAACCGCCTCAGCGACTGGTTCTTCGTGGCAGCCCGCTGCGCCAACAATGGCGGCCACGATGACGTCTTGTGGGTTCCGGGCGCGAACCGCTGAAAGCGGCACAACGTCCAGCGGACGTTGTGGCGACCGGAAGGGCGAAGCCCCGGCCCGAAGGGCGGGCGCGAACCGCTGAAACCCGAACTTCTTGAACGCGTTTTCGCACTGTCCGGCGCGGCAAAACCGCCCGCCGACCGGGTAACAATATTTCGTTCCTTCACGTCAAAAAGCGTGAAACGCGACGTCCCCACGACATGACGTGACGATTTTGCCCTGTCCCGACGCCCCGCAAGGCGCTATCTAGGCCGACGAGAGCATTGGTGGAGTCGCATTGCGGCTTGCCGTTTTTGTAAGGAGCATACGCAAAAATGAAGGTACTTGTGCCTGTCAAGCGCGTGATCGACTACAACGTGAAAGTTCGCGTCAAAGCGGACGGCAGCGGTGTTGATCTCGCCAATGTCAAAATGTCGATGAACCCGTTCGACGAGATTGCCGTCGAAGAGGCGATCCGCCTGAAAGAAGCCGGCAAGGCCGACGAGGTCGTGGCCGTTTCGATCGGCGTCAAGCAGGCGCAGGAAACGCTGCGCACCGCGCTGGCGATGGGTGCAGACCGCGCCATTCTGGTGGTTGCAGCCGATGACGTCCACCAGGACATCGAACCGCTGGCCGTTGCCAAGATCCTGGCCAAGGTGGTCGAGGAAGAGCAGCCGGGCCTGGTGCTGTGCGGCAAGCAGGCGATCGACAACGACATGAACGCCACCGGCCAGATGCTGGCGGCTCTGCTGGGCTGGAGCCAGGGCACCTTCGCGTCCGAACTGGACATCGAAGGCGACACCGCCAAGGTCACGCGCGAAGTTGACGGCGGTCTGCAGACCATCAGCGTCAAGATGCCGGCCATCATCACCGTCGACCTGCGCCTGAACGAGCCGCGCTATGCGTCGCTGCCCAACATCATGAAGGCCAAGAAAAAGCCGTTGGACGAGAAAACCGCCGCCGATTACGGCGTCGACGTCACGCCGCGCCTCGAAGTCGTCAAGACCGAAGAGCCGCCGGCACGCGCCGCTGGCATCATCGTGGGCTCGGTCGACGAGCTGGTCGGGAAACTCAAAGAAGCGGGGGCTGTGTAATGGCTGTACTTCTGCTTGCCGAAGTCAACAATGGCGAACTGGCGATGGACGCAACCGCCAAGGCGGTCACCGCTGCCAAACAGCTGGGTGACGTGACCGTTCTGGCCGCGGGAGGCTCGGCCGCCGCTGCCGGCGAAGCCGCCGCCAAGATCGACGGCGTGTCCAAGGTGCTGGTGGCCGAAGACCCGTCGCTGGGTCATCGTCTGGCCGAATCGACCGCCGCGCTGATCGTCAGCCTGGCCGACGACTATGAACATATCGTGGCGCCCGCCACCACCGACGCCAAGAACGTGATGCCGCGCGTGGCCGCGCTGCTGGACGTGATGGTGATCTCGGACGCTTCGGGCGTGGTGGATGGCTCGACCTTCGAGCGCCCGATCTACGCGGGCAACGCGATCCAGACCGTCAAGTCGAACGATCCCAAGAAGGTCATCACCTTCCGTACGGCCAGCTTTGATGCGGCCGGCGAAGGCGGATCGGCCCCGATCGAGACCGTATCGGTCGGTGAAAACCCCGGCCTGTCGGAATGGGTCGAGGACAAGGTCGCCGAAAGCGACCGCCCCGAACTGACCTCGGCCAAGGCCGTGGTATCGGGCGGCCGCGGCGTCGGCTCGGAAGAAGACTTCAAACTGATCGAAGCCCTCGCCGACAAGCTGGGTGCGGCGGTTGGTGCCAGCCGTGCAGCCGTCGACTCGGGCTATGCTCCGAACGACTGGCAGGTGGGTCAGACCGGCAAGGTCGTGGCGCCGGATCTTTACATCGCCGTTGGCATCTCGGGCGCGATCCAGCACCTGGCCGGCATGAAGGATTCGAAGATCATCGTCGCGATCAACAAGGACGAAGAGGCCCCCATCTTCCAGGTGGCCGATTACGGCCTGGTCGCAGACCTGTTCCAGGCCGTGCCGGAGCTTACTGAAAAACTGGGCTGACAAGGCCCGACTTCGAAACGATCAAGGCCCGCCGATTGGCGGGCCTTTTTCAGTCCAGATCCCGGATCGCGGGCAACAGTCGATCGGCAATGGCCCGATGCGTGGCCGGCCCGATCATGTATTCCGCCATGGGCTGCTGCATCGTGCCGAACAGCATGTCCTCGAGATCATCCGATTCGCCCGATGGACGCACCTGCATCTCGACCTTTCCGGCACAGTGCCGCGCCAGTTCCTCGACCATCGAAGCGGTGACCCGCACCGGTTCCGGCAGGCTGAGGTGCTGCGCGTCGGGGCTGTGTGCCATATCCAGCCACAGCAAGATGACCGGTGGTTCTACGCGGGTCAGAAAGTCGCTCAGCGCGGTCAGCCACCCCCGCTTCAGTGTGTCCGCCAGCATTTCGAATCGCGCGTCCTGGAACTCGGCCAGCCGCAGAATCAGATGTCGGACGAAGTGGATTTCGGCAAAATCCACCTCGGGGTAGAGCGCGCGCAGGTCCGAAGTTGCTGCCAGCACCCTGTCATTGCGCCGGGTATGAACCCGGTAGAATGGGTTCGTCTGCCCCAAAAGGCCCGGCAGTTGCAAAACGCATGTCTTGGCTTTGTTCATCAGATCCAACACCCCGCTGTCCTGCGTCAGCCCATCGACACCGCAAAACAGACTGCCCAAGTTGACGCAGGGCACGTCCAGCCTTTCGTCAAGGACAGACGGAAACGGACGCGCCACGAACCGGCCAAAGGTTTCATCGGCGCCTACGCAGACCACATAGGGGCTTTCCAACGCTCGCCCCGGCCCGCGAAACCATCGCTTGGACCCTTCGTAACGGCAGAGCGGTTCTTCGGCGCTCAACGCGCCGGATTCGTGATAACTCATGTCATGCACCCATTTTCTTCACCCGGATGCCATTGTCGGGCCACAAGTCCTAAGAAAACCTCAATGGTCGCATTTAAAGCGAATTCAACGGGTCTCTGCCCCTTGCCGCCCTGCCCGGACTGCCGATAATGTCGCCCCCGAACCTCAACGCAGAAGGCAGCTCAGCATGGACGTGAAATCAGTCGGAGTGATCGGCGCTGGTCAGATGGGCAACGGGATCGCTCATGTCATGGCGTTGGCGGGGTATGACGTTGTGTTGAACGATATCAGCCAGGAGGCGCTGGATGCGGCGCTGGAGACGATCAAGGGCAACATGGCCCGGCAAGTATCGCGTGGAAAAATCTCCGAAAACGACATGCAGGCGGCGCTGTCCAGGATCAAGACCACGCTGAACCTTCCCGACATCGGCAAGACAGACCTGGTGATCGAGGCCGCGACCGAGCGCGAGGCGATCAAACAGGCCATTTTCGAAGACCTGCAGCCGCACCTTCTGCCACACACGATCCTGACATCGAACACCTCGTCGATTTCGATCACGCGGCTGGCCAGCCGGACGGACCGGCCGGAACGGTTCATGGGGTTCCACTTCATGAACCCGGTTCCGGTGATGCAACTGGTCGAGCTGATTCGCGGAATTGCCACCGATGAAGAGACCTTTGCCACCTGCAAGGCAGTCGTGGACCGGTTGGGAAAGACCGCCGCCAGCGCCGAGGATTTTCCGGCCTTTATCGTGAACCGCATCCTGATGCCGATGATCAACGAGGCAGTCTATACGCTGTATGAGGGCGTGGGCAGCGTGCAGTCGATCGACCAGTCGATGAAGCTGGGCGCCAATCACCCGATGGGGCCGTTGGAACTGGCCGATTTCATCGGGCTGGACACCTGCCTCGCCATCATGAACGTTCTGCATGACGGGCTGGCGGACACCAAGTACCGCCCTTGCCCGTTGTTGACCAAATATGTCGAGGCAGGATGGTTGGGACGCAAGACCGACCGCGGGTTCTATGATTATCGCGGCGAGGTGCCGGTTCCCACACGCTGACGGAACAAGGGGGCCAGCCCCCTCGCCCGGATTTCATCCGGGCTCACCCCCGGGATATTTCTGGCCAGATGAAGGCGCGTGTCAGGAGGCCGTCGATTGGCCGAGCGCCAGAGTGTGCTGGCGCAGCCATGTCATGAAACCGCGGGGATCTCGTTCGAGCAATTCCATGTCGGCGTCGGAAATGGGCTCTCCGATCACCGGAGACTGCGGTTTGTTGCAGGACCGGACGATTTCGTGCAGCAGAAGGCCCTGACGCAGGATCGGCGACAATTTATTGGCGATCTGGTACCAGCGCGAGTTGCTGCCCGGAAAGAAGATCGGCAGGACCCTGGCGCCCGAGCGGCGGATCATCTTGGCGGTGAACACGTTCCATTCACGTTCCTGCGCAGGTCCGAACCAGGTGTCGGATGACATCACCACACCGGACGGGAACAACGCGACGACACCGTCGTTCTTCAGGTGCTCCATCGCCTTGGCGCGCATTTCGAGCATCTTGGGCTGCGCCTCGGGGTCATGCGGAAACGGCACCGGTATCATGAAGGAAGTCGCCGCCTCGTCGAGCCCGGTCAGGACCGACCGGGTCAGGATGCGATAGTCTTGCCGGACGCGACCGATCAGTTCCGCCAGGATCATGCCGTCGACCATCCCGTGCGGGTGGTTGGCGACCACCACCACCGGGCCTTCCTTGGGAATGCGCGCGATCTGCTCTTTGGGCGTGGTCAGGTCGATGCCCATGGTCTTGAGCGCGCCACCCCAGAACTTCTGGCCGCGGTAGTTCTCGTTCTGCTTTTCAAACTTGTTGACCATCCGCAGGATGGTGAACTTGCCCGTGCACCATTCGATCGCCTTGATCGCGGTCGCGGTCCAGGGGTCATCGAATGAGTTAGCGTAAGTCAGCGTTCTGCGGTCGTAGGTTTCGCCCTGCTGAGGCGCCCCATCCGTAACCGGGCTTGTCTTGGTTTCGTGCGTGGTTTCCGCCAATTCCTGGTCTTCCCGTTCCTGTGTCGCGGTGCCGGGCTCAGTACCCTTCGCCGAACTTGTCATTTACCAGGGCTTCCAGCGCATCCGCCAACGCCTCAGCATCCGGCCCGGACGTTTCGACGTCAATAGTGGTTCCGCGCGAGGCTGCCAACATCAAAAGCCCCATGATGCTGTCGCCCGAGGCGGACAACCCGTCCTTCGAGACCTCGGCGCGGGCGTCAAAGCCTTCGACCACCTCGACCAGCTTGGCCGACGCGCGCGCGTGCAGCCCTTTTTCATTGATGATTTTCAAAGTTCTGGTGGCCATGTCCATTTGATCCGGTCTCAGTCCAGCGTCACATTTTGCGCATTGATGTATTTTCGTCCAGCCTCCATCGCCTGGCGAACGGCATCGCCAACGGGCAGGTGGCGGCTTTTGGCCAGTTTGATCAGCATCGGCAGGTTGGCACCGTACAGGATGCGCCGATCGTGCGGCGCGCAGGCCCGCAGGCTGAGATTCGAGGGGCTGCCCCCGAACAGATCGGTGACCACGACAACGCCATCGCCGACATCAACTGCATCGGCAGCGCGACAGATCTCGGCCTGTTTCTCTTCGCGGTCGTGATCCGCCTCGATCGCGATCGCCACCAGACCGGGCTGCTGGCCCACGACATGCTGCATGGCAGCCAGGTATTCCTGGGCCAGCCCGCCATGTGCCACGATTACAATTCCGATCAATCCGGCCTCACATTCAACGATCGACGTTCCATCTCGCGGTGCCTAATTGCCACCGGCTGCCCTGCCTCTGCAAGGGCCTTTGCAACGGCTTCGGCCACCGCTACCGAACGGTGCTGCCCTCCGGTACACCCGAAAGCCACCGACAGATGCGCCTTCCCCTCGGCCCGAAAAGCCGGCAGCAGAGCCAGCAGCAGGTCAACGACCCGGCTCAGAAAAGGCGCATAATTCTGGTCAGACTGAACATAGGTTGCCACGTCCGGATTTCGACCATCCGCTGATCGAAGCTCGGGCCGCCAAAACGGATTGGCCAGAAAGCGGCAATCGAAAACCATGTCCGGGCTGCGCGGCAGTCCGCGCTTGTAGGAGAAGGACTCGACCGAAACGGCAAGGTGCCGGCCACCTTCCGGGGCGAACCACCGCTCGACCTCTTCCCGCAACTGGTGAACGTTCAGCCCGGATGTGTCAATCAGCGTGTCGGCAATTTCGCGGATGGGCGCCAGAAGTTCCTTTTCCTGCTGAATTCCCGTCTCCGGGCTTGCATCAGCCGCCACCGGATGCCGCCGGCGGGTTTCCGAAAACCGACGCAGCAACACCTCGTCGCTGCAATCCAGGTACAACGTGGTCAGATCCACCTGCGCCATGCGCCCCAGCCTGGCGGCCAGTTCGATGAACCCGATGGTCGAAAATTCGCGGTTCCGCACATCGATGCCCAACGCCATCGGACGCGAGTTTTCACCCCCCCTCCAGAAGGCGGGTCAGAAGACCCATGGGAAGGTTGTCGATGGCCTCGAACCCAAGATCCTCGAGAACGTGGATCGCCGTCGAGCGCCCTGCCCCGGAAGGCCCGGTCACCAGGACGACACGGTGCTGCGTGATCACATTCCGGGCCATTGCGGATCGACTCGCCCCATCTTGATCAATTGAATCAAAGCTGCTGCCAGATTGGGCGTGCCAGACGCCCGAAGCAAGGGAACAGTCTGCCCCAACACTCGAATTTCCTCTGGCTCCGGCAATCGTGCCGGCTCGGGCCTGTCCAGATCAACCACCCAGGCCAAGGGCACCGGCCCCGCGGGTTCGGCCCGCAGAAGGCCGATGCCGCGCGCCTCGATCAATCCGCGCAAAGGGTCGACCGCATCGGCCATGACACGACCGGCCTCAAGCCTAAGGGCCACCCGGTCATCCCCCACGAGACGCGCGCCATACGCCATCATCTGCAAGGCCAGCCCAGATTTCCCGGCCCCGGATCGTCCAACGATCAAAGCGCCCTGTCCGGCAACCGCCAGGCATGTCCCATGCACGATGGCGGCGCCATCATCCTGATCCTCTGGCGGAAGCATCCCGGACATCTGTCAGATGGGAAGGCCCACGACGAACCGCGCCCCAAGCGGATCCGACGTGATGTCAGCATCGGTCGGGCGGATGTTCTCGGCCCAGATCACACCGCCATGCGCTTCGACGATCTGCTTGGAAATCGCGAGGCCCAGCCCGGAATTGTTCCCGAAATGCTCGGCCGGACGCTGAGAATAGAACCGTTTGAATATCTTCGTCAGCGCCTGTTCGGGAATACCCGGCCCGGTATCCTCGACCACCACCAAAACCCGGTTTTCGCGCTGCCGCACCCAGACGCGGATTGCGTCTCCCTCCTCGCAGAATGAAATGGCATTGGTGATAAGGTTCACGAAGACCTGGGCCAGACGCGCCTCGAGCCCCGTGATGACGATCGGAGCGCTTGGCAGATCGGTGATGTAGTCGATCCCCTTCGAGCGCGCATCCTCGCCCAGGTAGTCACCGATATTGCCCAGCAGCTTGAGCAGATCAAAGGGCTGCTCTTCTTCCTTGACCAGTTCTGCATCCAGGCGTGACGCGTTGGAAATATCGCTGACCAGCCGGTCCAGCCGCCGCACGTCGTGCTCGATCACGCCCAACAGCTTCTCTCGCTGGTCGTCGCGCTTGACCATCCGCAAGGTGCCGACGGCCGATTGCAGGCTGGCCAAGGGGTTCTTGATTTCGTGGGCCACATCCGCCGCGAATTGCTCGTTTGCATCGATCCGATTGTACAGCGCCGTCACCATGCCACGCAGAGCCCGGCTCAGGCGGCCGATCTCGTCGGGGCGTGCGCTGAGGTCGGGGATGCGTATGCGCCCGGGATTCACGCCCGCCCCCCGGTCTTTTCCCATCTCGGCCGCAGCCGCCAGATCGGCCAGCGGATTTGCGATGGTCGACGCGAGGACAAGGCTGAGACCGATCGAAACAAGAAGTGCTACAACGAACATCTGCAGGATCCGCTCCTGCTCCTTGCGGGCAAGAGCGTCGATCTCGCCAGCCGGCCCGGCAATCGCCACGGCGCCAACCGGAAGGTCATTTCGCAAGACCGGCGCGGCCGCCACGATGACCGTGCCCCCTGATGGATCCGTCACAGCCTGAACCTGCAACTCGCCATCCAATGCGGTCGGGATGAGGTTCTGCACACGTTGCGCCAGCGTCGGGGCCTCGGGTGACGCACCGGCGCTGAACACCGAGTACAGCCCGTTCCAGACCGCATTCAACGCATCGGAATTCAAGGTGCCGCCCGTCCGCGTGTCCGCTTTGCTGCGGATCAACCCCGGCAGGTCCGCCGTGGACGAGGCCCCGCGCGTCCAACCGATCAGCGTGCCGTTGGAATCATAGACGAACACCTCGCCGCCGGGTGGAACGCTCAATCCTTCCAGTGTTGCCTTGACGTTCAGGTCGGACGCGTCAGTTGCGCCGGGAACCTGCCGGAACTGGGCCTCGAACACGTTCGACACCAGTTGCGCATCGCCCATCAAGTTCCTTGCCGTCTGCTGGACGCGCTCCTTGCGCGTGTCGTCCAGGTACAACAGCCCCGCCACCAGAATGACCAGGGCGATCAGGTTGAACGTGATGATCTTGCGCGCCAGGGGCGAGTTGCGCAGCGTGAACAAGGTGCGCCGGGACCGGCGCGCGCGCAATTCCGCCGATTCGGGGTCTTGCGGGATGACCCAGTCATCCCCCAGAACGACGCCACCGTCGCGCATGTCATTGGATTGCTCGGTGTCGCGCACGAGACCCATTCACCTTGTCAGACAGCCGGTCCGGCCTATTCCTCGTTGTAACGGTATCCGATTCCGTACAGCGTTTCGATAGCCGAAAACTCGGGATCTGCAGTGCGCATCTTCTTGCGAAGGCGCTTGATGTGGCTGTCGATGGTGCGGTCATCGACATAGACCTGGTCATCATAGGCCACGTCCATCAACTGATCGCGGCTCTTGACGAACCCCGGTCGCTGGGCCAACGCCTGCAGCAACAGGAATTCGGTCACGGTCAACGACACGTCCACGCCCTTCCAGCTTACGGCGTGGCGCAGTGGGTCCATCCGCAGATGCCCGCGCTCCATCACCTTGGCATCACCGGTGGTCGCAGCCGCGGCATCGCCCTCGGTCGCTTCCTGCCGCCGCAGCAGCGCACGGATCCGCTCGACCAGAAGCCGCTGGGAAAACGGCTTTTTCACGTAATCGTCGGCGCCCATGCGCAGGCCCAGAACCTCGTCGATCTCGTCGTCCTTCGAGGTGAGGAAGATGACCGGCATCTGGGTTTTCTGACGCAAACGCTGCAGCAGGTCCATCCCGTCCATGCGTGGCATCTTGATATCCAGCACAGCCATGTCAGGAAGTTTCTTGTTGAACGCTTCCAGGGCCGCCTGCCCGTCATTGTAGGTTTCGACCTCGAAGCCCTCGGCCTCGAGCGTCATCGCCACCGACGTCAGGATATTCCGATCGTCGTCCACCAGTGCAATCTTAGACATCGGGCTGCCCCTTTACCTGCTCAAACACGAATTATCTCGCTTTTTGTAGGCCATTCTTGGCTTTTTTAAGGCCGCGAATCAATTCGGATGCGCGAATCACGCCACAATTGCCACGATGCTGCGGCAAAAAAGTCGTGCGGCATGTCAAAATAGTGGCGCGGTTTTCCGACACGAAATTCTTGGTTGCGCTAAACCTCGACTTGGTTGCGCTAACTGCGCCAAACCGTCCTGTTCATGCCTCAAACGACCGTGGTAAGAGACCTCCATCCGCCGGATTTCCCGGCAAAATGCCCCAGTGCGCATGTGGCCCCAACCGCCGCGGCGCCGCCACAGGAGAAGACACACATGACATCTGGACGGGTAAACCCGCAATTTCGCCTCGAAGATCAGGGCATCGGGGGTCTGGGCAATGTCTATTACAACTTCATGGAACCCGCACTGATCGAAGAAGCCCTCAAGCGGAACGAGGGGACGCTGGGCAATGGCGGGGCCTTCCTTGTCTCGACCGGCAAGTTCACCGGCCGGTCCCCCAAGGACAAGCATGTGGTCAAGACCGACAACGTGGCCGACAGCATCTGGTGGGAAAACAACGCCGCCATGAGCCCCGAGGGCTTTGACGCCCTGTATGACGACATGCTGGCGCACATGCAGGGCAAGGATTACTTCGTGCAGGATCTGGTCGGCGGGGCCGATCCCACCTATGCGATCAACGTGCGCATGGTCACCGAGCTGGCCTGGCACAGCCTGTTCATCCGCCATATGCTGCGCCGCCCGGACCGCGAGGACCTGGACGAGTTCACCGCCGATTTCACCGTCATCAACTGCCCCAGCTTCAAGGCGGATCCGGCCCGGCATGACTGCCGCAGCGATACCGTGATCGCGTTGAACTTCGACCGCAAGCTGATCCTGATCGGCGGCACCGAATACGCGGGCGAGAACAAGAAATCCGTCTTTACACTGCTGAACTACCTGCTGCCGGAAAAGGGCGTTATGCCGATGCATTGCTCGGCCAACCACGCGCAAGGTAACCCTGTCGACACCGCCGTGTTCTTCGGCCTGTCGGGAACCGGCAAGACCACCCTGTCGGCCGACCCGTCGCGGGTTCTGATCGGTGACGACGAACACGGCTGGTCCGACCGCGGCACCTTCAACTTCGAAGGCGGCTGCTATGCCAAGACCATCAACCTCAACCCCGAGGCCGAGCCCGAGATCTATGCCACCACCTCGAAATTCGGCACCGTGATCGAGAACATGGTCTTTGACCCCGAGACGCGGGAACTGGATTTCGACGATGACAGCCTGACGGCGAATATGCGCTGCGCCTATCCGCTGGAATACATCTCGAACGCGTCGAAAACCGCATTGGGTGGCCATCCGAAAAACATCATCATGCTGACCTGCGATGCCTTCGGCGTGCTGCCTCCGATCGCGCGGCTGACCCCGGCGCAGGCGATGTACCACTTCCTGTCGGGCTTCACCTCGAAGGTGGCCGGAACCGAGCGCGGCGTGACCGAGCCGCAGCCCACCTTCTCGACCTGCTTCGGCGCGCCCTTCATGCCGCGCCGCCCCGAGGAATACGGCAAGCTGCTGCGCGACAAGATCGCCCAGCACGGTGCTACTTGCTGGCTGGTGAATACCGGCTGGACCGGCGGCGCATACGGCGTTGGCAGCCGGATGCCCATCAAGGCCACGCGTGCCCTGCTGACCGCCGCTCTGGACGGTTCGCTGGCTGACGCGGAATACCGCAAGGATGCGAATTTCGGCTTTGACGTACCGGTGGCGGTGCCCGGTGTGCCCGAGGTCCTACTCGATCCCCGCCGCACTTGGGACGATCAGGCTGCCTTTGACAAACAGGCTGAAAAGTTGGTGCAAATGTTCGCTGAGAATTTCGAGCAGTACCTGCCCTTCATCGACGAAGACATCAAGGCCGTGGCGATCGGGTAGTCCTACTTTTTTGCAGCTTCATTCCAGCGGGGGCGTCGAGTCCCCGTTTTGCGTTGAGGTCTCGCATATCATGATCTCTCTATGGTTGTATTGTGACTGTTGTGTGTACAAATTCGTTGCTTGGAATAGCGAGATACGCTAAATCCGTAGGCATTGGACGAAAAAGGCCCGGCGCTTGCGCACCGGGCCCGAACTGAAAAGACCTTGGGGCGGTTCACGCGACTTCACTCACATCCGCAGGAAGAGCCACCTAATCAAGGGCGTAGTGCATTATGAAGGGGATGAGTGTCAACGTGAGATGCTCCGAAAATATTGGAGTGCGGCCTTTTTTGTGGTCCATCCAATGAGCGGGACGTTGACACGAGAAATATCAAGAATGGAAATGACTGAAATCTCGAAACTCGCCGAGCTGCGTAAACTTATGCAGAGCATGGAACGTACACTTGGCCTCGAGGAACTATCTCCGGTTGAGCGAGATATCTACTATGCCGCCGAGGAGCTGTCGAAGACGGATGCAGAAGTCCGCACCTACGGTTTGATCGAACATACTCTGGTGCAGAATGTTTCACGCCCGACCTTCTTCCGCGCGCTGAAATCACTGGTGCAAAAGGGTTACCTGTCTCACAGCGGCAACGCCAACCGCGGGCGATACGTCGTCAACACCCCGCGCTGACATCTGAATACACCCTGGGTATAATAGTACCTGATGCGATCATGGGCCACTGATACGCTTTTCGCCTCATTGGCCTATATCGCAGCGTCTTTGCTGACGTTCTGGGTTCTGATGCCCCTGCAGAACGTGTTCTTTCCCGAATACCCAAGCCGGGCGAGCCTATTGTTCCTGCCGCATGGTGTGCGTGTGCTTTCGGCTTGGCTTTTGGGTTGGCGCGCCATTCCAGCGCTGTTTCCCGGCGTTTTCATCGTGTTCGCCATTCTGGGCGGTACCGATGTCTTCCTGCCTAGCCGCCTAATGGCTATCCTGATCGCGATCACCACAGCCCCGGCAGTCTTCTACATATTGAAATGGGCGGGCTGGGATCTATTACCTGCAAAAGGCCGCGCTCCGTGCTGGGCTTGCATAATGGGGGTCGGTGTTATCACATCTATTCTGGTTTCGATCCTGACCAACTGGGTCTTCGGCAGTTCGACATCTGAATACGTGGCGTTTCTGATCGGTGATGTATCAGGGTTGTTGTTTCTGATGTTTGGCCTCTACTTCGCTTTCCGCTTCGTGGACCGCCGGGCTTGACCCTTAGCCAAACAAACCACGCCGCAGAAGGTTCGCTCCGGCAATCAAGAGCACCAACAGAGTCACTTTTCTGAACGTGGCCTGATCAATCCGATCATGCATCCGCAAACCCAGCCACATGCCGGCCATTGCCGGAACCGTCAGCGCGACCGAAAACGACACTGTTTCCGCCCGCAGAACGCCGGACCCGATATGCGCGACAACAAGAGCCAACGCCCCCAAACCATAGATCACACCCTGGACACGTAACTGATCCGATTTCGGGGTGTTCAGGGCCGTCAGATAGGCAACGGTCGGCGGCCCCCAGACGCCTGAAATACCACCGACAAACCCGGCAACCGCACCAATTGCGGCTTCGATCCTTGGCGACCGTTCAGACAGACTCAGCTTGACGCCCAGCAGCTGGATCGCCGCGAAGAATGTGACGGGGATTCCGATCATCAACAGGAAAGCTTGCGGCGGGACCAGCCTGATCAGCTGGGCACTGCCCAGCAGGAATATCAGGCCGACGGAAAGAAAGACGCGGAACTGCCGAATCGAGGCCATTGCCGCCGCGCGCCCTTGCCGCAAGGCTTGGAACCCGTTTGTCACAAGTGTCGGCAGGATCAACCCGGCCAGCGCAAGCTGGGGCGGCAGCATCAAGCTGAGCCCCGAAATCAGCACCATCGGCATGGCGAAGCCGACCATCCCCTTGATCGTTCCGGCCAGGAAGGCGACCGCAAACGCGAGGTAGAGTTCGGGCAGGGACATCAAGGAAAACAGTGTCATTTCCCCTACATATCACTACAGATAGTCTCTGCACCGCAAAATCCGCTGCGTAATTTTCAAACATCCATGGGGCTTTTCGTGAATTTTTGTTGCGCTGCACGTGCAGCATGATATGACCAGACAACCCAGCAAAGGACGTGATTCATGGCCCATGACGGACAAGATATGACGAACATGACTTCTCAGCCGGTTCTGCCTGATCTTCTGACCCTGACGGGGGCCGCGCTGCCGGCGGTTCAGTCCGTCTTTGACCGGGCGCGCGATGCAGTGCGCGAGATGGTCACGGCCGAGGGTCGCGTCTCGGGCGCTTTGGTCGAGGCGAACCAGACCGCCGCGCATGGGCTGGCCTGGCTGGCCACCTACAACCAGTCGCTGCAGCAGATGCAGAAATGGGCCGAGGCGCTGGACGCCCAGGGCAGGTTCGGCGAGATGGAGCAGCTGCTGCACCAGATCGCCTTTGGCGAATATCTGCACCAGGTCGCCGGCGGCATCCCGATGAACCAGGGCGAGGTCGTGCGCCTGCAGGATCTGGGGCTGGGCTGGGATGCGCTGTCGGGCTTCCAATGCGCCGAGGTGCAGACTCTGATGGCGCAGGCCAACAGCCAGGCCGCACGCAGCCGACTGGTTCAGCTGATGCAGGACCAATCCGGGGCCACCATGTTCGGTGCCTCGGGCCTGGACGAAGAGCTCGAGATGATCCGCGAGCAGTTCCGCCGCTATGCGCAGGACCGGGTCGAGCCCCACGCGCATGAATGGCACCTGAAGGACGAACTGATCCCGATGGAAATCATCGAGGAACTGGCCGAGATGGGCGTCTTTGGCCTGACCATCCCCGAGGAATATGGCGGGTTCGGCCTGTCCAAGGCGTCGATGTGTGTCGTTTCCGAAGAACTGTCGCGCGGGTATATCGGCGTCGGCAGCCTGGGCACCCGGTCCGAGATCGCGGCCGAGCTGATTCTTGCGGGCGGCACCGAAGACCAAAAGGCCCAATGGCTGCCCAAGATCGCCAGCGCTGAGATCCTGCCCACCGCCGTGTTCACCGAACCCAACACCGGCTCGGACCTCGGCAGCCTGCGCACTCGCGCGGTCAAGGACGAGAACGGCGACTACAAGATCACTGGCAACAAGACCTGGATCACCCATGCCGCGCGCACCCATGTGATGACGTTGCTGGCACGCACCGATCCCAACACCACCGACCATCGCGGATTGTCGATGTTCCTGGCCGAGAAGACGCCGGGCACCGACGACAACCCCTTCCCGACCCCCGGCATGACCGGCGGCGAGATCGAGGTGCTGGGCTATCGCGGTATGAAGGAATACGAGCTGGCCTTCGATGGCTTCCACGTCAAGGGCGAGAACCTGCTGGGCGGCGAGGAAGGCAAGGGCTTCAAGCAGCTCATGGAAACCTTCGAATCCGCGCGTATCCAGACCGCCGCCCGCGCCATCGGCGTGGCCCAAAGCGCGCTGGACATCGCCATGCAATACGCGCAGGAGCGCAAGCAGTTCGGTAAGGCCCTGATCAACTTCCCGCGCGTGTCGGGCAAGCTGGCGATGATGGCGGTCGAAATCATGATCGCCCGTCAGTTGACCTATTTCAGCGCCTGGGAGAAGGACAACGGCCACCGCTGCGACCTCGAGGCCGGGATGGCCAAGCTGCTGGGCGCACGCGTCGCATGGGCGGCGGCCGACAACGGGTTGCAGATCCACGGCGGCAACGGCTTTGCGCTGGAATACAAGATCAGCCGGGTGCTGTGCGACGCCCGCATCCTGAACATCTTTGAAGGTGCAGCCGAGATCCAGGCGCAAGTCATCGCGCGGCGTCTGCTGGCCTGAGCGCCCGCCCGTCGCGGTTTCCCCAACTTGACCCGGCCCAGCGCCGGGTCTTTTCTTTTCTGGCAAACCAAAATCGCCGGGTGACCAGATCTGCCCTGTTCATTTCACCCAACCGGACCCACCGGACACATTGGCGAAGAAATTTCCCCCTTGGGTCCCGGCACAGGTTTCGGCTAAGTAGCGGTCGAACTGCATCATGCTGCGCCGCGGCTACGCAGATGCCGAACCGATCTTTGCGGAGTGACCATGGCGCGCTTTCTGATCCTTGTTCTTGGCCTGTTGATCACGGGCTGCAGCACGCCGTCCGGCACACCCTCGGGCGATGTTGCCGGTCTGACCCGCGCCATTCAGAACCTCGGCCCCGATGTCGATCCGCAGGAAGCCGCCCGCGCGGCGCAGATCGCCCATGACTATGCGCTGCAGCTGAGGGCCGAATACCGGGTCACCGATCCGGCGATCATCCACAACGCCAAGGTCATCAACGGTTTTCGCGAACGCGGGCTGTGCAATGACTGGGCCGAGGATATCCTGAAGCGGCTGCGGCAAGAGAATTTCCGCACGCTGGACCTGCACTGGATCACCTCGCCGCCGACCCCGTTCCGGATCATCCATCACTCAGCGGCGATCAGTTCCAAGGGCGATGGGCCGTACGATGCGATCGTGCTGGACGGCTGGCGCAACGGGGGTGACCTGTTCTGGGCGCCGGTACGCGAGGACACGCGCTATAACTGGCGCCCCCGGATGGAGGTACGCGCCGAGTTGCTGGCGCAATGACGCCAAGTCGCGGTAGAAAACCCTCATGCTGCGCCTGAGCCTGATCCTGCCCGCCCTTGCCCTGTTGCAATGTGACCGAGACGAAAGCGTCGCCGCCTATGGCGCGGCCGACCGCACCTGGGAGCTGCAGGAGGTGAACGGCCAGCCCTATGAGGCCAGCGCCCTGCTGCGCTTTCCCGAGGAAGGCAAGATTGCCGGCAACGCGCCCTGCAACAGCTACTCGGGCACATTGAACGCGCCCTATCCGTGGTTCGAAATCACCGACCTGACCGCCACCCGTGCCGCCTGCGCCGGGCTCGAGGCCGAAGGGTTCTATTTCGCCGCGCTGCTGGCGATGACGCAGTCCGAGGTGTCAGGCGACGTGCTGATCCTGCGCAACGAGGACGGGCACGAGATGGTGTTCAAAGCCGCCGAGTGAACTGATCGACAAAGCGGGCACGGGCCTCCGGCAGCGGCGTGTGACCCAGCGATGGCGCCACGCGATGCGCCAGGAAATAGCCGGTCGTGCGCAGCCCGGCAGCGATCTCGTCATCCGGGGCGCCCCCCTGCCCGCGCAGCACCGGCGGCAGAGGCAGCAGCCGGTCGGCCCAATCCCCGGCGCCTTCTGCACTGACCGCTCGGCCCGTCTTGGGCGAGACATAGGCCAGCCCCTCGGTCGTGCCGGTCACGGCGCAGCGGGTCAGGTCCAGCCCAAAACCCAGCTCTTCAAGCAGGGCCAGCTCCCAGCGCAGGTAAGCCAGCGGCCAGATCTCGTCCTGGCCCAGCAGATCCATCAGCTGTTCCGTCTGTCGATAGATGCCGGGGTGCGGTTCGCGTTCGGGCAGGAAAAAAGACAGCAGAGCCACGACGGCGTTCAGCCCCGACAGGGCCAGCCGCCCCGAAAACGCCGCCGCCGCGCGCGAGCGCAGCGGCTCGACCTGGAAGGTGCCGATATGTTCCTGCAGCCGCGCCCGCCACAGCACGTCCAACTGCGCGCCGGGCTGCAGGATGGGCGCGATCTTGCGGCTGGCACCCCCGCGCACCACGCCCGCATGGCGGCCATGGGTTTCGGTGAACACCTCGATGATGGCCGCGGTTTCGCCGTGGCGGCGGGCGGTCAGAAGAATGCCATGGTCGCGCCAGTCCATGCGGGGCCCTTGGGTTGCCTTGAGATCGCGTCGGACCGCGACGGTACGGCGCGGCGCGGAAAGAAGCAAATTCAATCGGAAGACACCGGCTGACGTGCCGGAATTGTGGACTTGGACCCGGGGCGATATTACCCAGAACGGGCAGCCACGAGACCAGACATGACCGACGCGACCTTTCCCAGCATTTCCCTCGCCTTCCGCCGCGCGGACATGACGGTGCATGCAGTGGGCCTGGCGTTGATCTTGATTGCTGGCGGCTTGCTGGTGGCTAAGGCGGCAACCCATCTGCAAGGTCCGCTGGTCGCCGCCGTCGTGGTTTACGTCTTGTGTGCGCTGGCGTCGAACCTGGCGTCCTGGGCCTATCACTTTCTTCCGCTGCACGAGCGGCGCACACTGCTGCGGCGCATCGACCACGCGGCGATCTACCCCAGCATTACGGGCACCTTCACGCCGTTCTTCGTTCTGGCTGGAACGCCTTGGACCCTGGGCCTGCTGGTGGTGTGTTGGGCGCTGACAGCGGTGGCGGTCTGGAACAAGATCACCAACGAGACAGTGAAATCTCGCTGGTCGACCGCGTCCTACCTTGGGCTGGGCGCGCTGGGGCTGCTGGCCCTGCCCGATCTGCGGGGCGTACCAGTGGCAACGTTGTGGTGCATTCTGGCCGGGTCCGGCTGCTATGTCGTCGGAACCGCGTTCTATGCCCGCAAGACGCTGCCCTACCGCTATGCGATCTGGCATATCTGGGTGAACCTAGGCGGGATCGCCATGTTCGCGGGCGTCTGGCTGGCGCTGTCGCCTTTGTGGTAAGGCAGCCCTAGTCCAGCCCCTCTTCGTTCAACAGATGCCGGCCTTGCCGGTCTTCGACCTCGATCACCCAGAGATCGGGGTCAAAACTGCGCTGCCGGGCGATGGCCTCGTCCACCTCGGCCTCGGGACCTTTGGCCAGCTCGATCCATTTGCGTGCGCCGCTGAGCAGGTCGAAGCTGCGCTGATAGGCGGTGGCATTGCCGTCGAGCGTGTTGAGCTTGACCAGAACCGCGCCGGCAGTGTCGTCGCCATGGGCTACGACAAAGGCGGGGATCTCGTGCAGGCGCAGCCGGGCCAGATAGGCGTGGACCCAGAACTCGGCCGTCAGACGGGTCATGCGTTGCCGTCTTTGAAGTCCAGCCCCATTTCCGAGTAGCGCTCGGCCTCTTCCAGCCAGTTGGGCCGGACCTTCACCTGCAGGAACAGGTGGACCTTGCGATCGAGGAATTCCTCCAACTCGGCCCGGGCCGACTGGCTGATGGCCTTGATCGTCTCGCCGCGCTTGCCCAGCACGATGCCCTTGTGGCCGTCGCGCATCACATAGATCACCTGGTCGATCCTGGCCGAACCATCCTTGCGTTCTTCCCAGTTCTCGGTCTCGACCGTCAGCTGATAGGGCAGTTCCTGATGCAGGCGCAGGGTCAGCTTTTCACGCGTGATCTCGGCCGCGATCATGCGCAGCGGCAGATCGGCGATCTGGTCTTCGGGGTAGAGCCAGGGGCCTTCGGGCAATTGCTGCGCCAGCCATTTGCGCAAATCCTCGACGCCGTGGCCTGTCTCGGCCGAGATCATGAAGGTTTCGGCAAAGGGGAAGCGGTCATTCAGGTCGCGGGTCAGTGACAGCAGCGCGGGGGCTTCGACCCGGTCGATCTTGTTGATCGCCAGCGCCACCTTGCGGCCCTGCGCGATCTCGGACAGGCCATCCAGGATGCGCTCGACGCCTTCGGTGATACCGCGATGCGCTTCGACCATCAGAACGATGATGTCGGCATCGGCCGCGCCACCCCAGGCCGCCGCGACCATCGCGCGGTCAAGCCGACGGCGGGGTTTGAACAGACCCGGCGTGTCGACGAAAACCAGTTGCGCATCACCCTCCATGGCGACGCCGCGGATGCGGGCGCGCGTGGTCTGCACCTTGTGCGTCACGATCGAGACCTTGGCCCCGACCATGCGGTTCAGAAGGGTGGATTTGCCTGCGTTGGGCTCTCCGATCAGGGCGATGAATCCGGCGCGTGTCGTCATGGTGTCGTTGGTCCTGGTTGCAAGTCTGTTTCCCTAGCGCAGAACGGCGTCGGGGGCCAGCCCCGGACTGCGTCGTGAGCCCGGGGGGCCAGCCCCCCGGTCCCCCCGGGATATTTTCGGCCAGATGAAGAGTGGTCGATTATTTGGGGAGACTGTCCAGCAAGGCCCTTGCGGCGGCCTGTTCAGCCTGACGCTTGGACGGCGCGGTGGCCTGCGCCTCGGGGCCGGATTCCAGCCGGGCGACGATGGTGAAGACCGGGGCGTGGTCGGGGCCTGTGCGCGACAGTTCGACATAGCTGGGCGGTTTCTGGCCGCGGGCCTGGGCCCATTCCTGAAGCGCAGTCTTGGCGTCGCGGGCATCGGCCTTGACCTGATGCAACCGATCGCCCCAAAGCTTGAGGACCACATCACGCGCGGCCTCGAACCCGGCATCGCGATAGACGGCGGCGATCACCGCCTCCATCGCGTCGCCCAGCAACGCCTGTTTGCGGCGGCCGCCCGACATCATCTCGGACCGACCCAGCTTCAGCACTGCGCCCAGGTCGATCTGTCGGGCCACGTCGGCGCAGGTTTCCTTGCGCACCAGCGCGTTGAAACGCGGCGCCAACTGGCCTTCGGTGGCGGTCTTGTCGGCCTCGAGCAGGGCGCTGGCCATCACCAGGCCCAGCACCCGGTCGCCGAGAAATTCGAGCCGCTGGTTGTCAGGCCGCGTGGCCGACGAGACCGACCCGTGCGTCAGCGCCCGCACCAGCAGTTCGGGATTGGCGAACTGGTGCCCCAGGCGTTTCTGGAACGCCTTCATGTCAGCCGACAGCTTCAATGGACCGCCTTGAAGAACCTGTCGCCCCGCCAGGTCCAGAAGAACAGCATCGACCGGCCCGCGGACGAGAACATGATGCGGTCGGCGCGGCCGATCAGGTTTTCATAGGGCACATAGCCCACCCCGCCCGCCGATTGCGGCAGGCGCGAGTCGGCCGAGTTGTCGCGGTTGTCGCCCATGAAGAAATAGTGGCCTTCGGGCACGAGGTAGATACCGGTGTTGTCCGATCCCTGGTTGCCGATGTTCAGGATTTCGTGCTGAACGCCATTGGGCAGGGTTTCGATGAAGCGTGACTTTTCGCAGGTGCCACCGACACCGACCGGGCCGTTTTCACAGCGCGGGCGCAGACGCTGCGGGCCTTGCGGCTCGGCAATTTCGGTGAAGGTGCCGTCGGGGGTCTGCTTGGCCTCGACCCCGTTGATGTAGACCACCCCACCGCGCACCTGGATGCGGTCGCCCGGCAGGCCGATCAGCCGCTTGATGTAGTCGCGTCCGGTGACCGGGTGGCGGAACACGATCACGTCGCCGCGTTCGGGCTCGCCGCCCAGCAGACGGGTGTTGTCTCCGCCCATCCAGCCGCAGATGTCTTCGGCATCGATGTTGAGCCCGACGCTGGGGATGATCAGGCTGGGGCACGAGGCGTAGGAGTAGCCATAGGCCATCTTGTTGACGAACAGGAAATCGCCGATCAACAGCGTGGGCTTCATCGACCCCGAGGGGATCCAGAAGGGCTGGAAAAACAGGGTGCGGAAAACGCCCGCGATCAGCAGGGCATAGACGATGGTCTTGATCGTCTCCCAGATGGCGTTTCCGGATTTGGCTTGCTCGGCCATACTGCTCTCCAGTCCTTGCGTCGTTGGGGGGCTACATGCGGGGCGATCGGGGCCAAGTCAAGGCCGCGTCCGGATCGGCCACGGGGCGGGCCTCGATCACGACGAAGGCCTGCGCCCAGGGGTGGTCGTCGGTCAGGGTGACGTGGATGATGGCCTCGTGCCCCTCGGGTGTCATTTCGCGCAGCCGCTCGGCCGCCCAGCCGGTGACGTGCATCACGGGTTGGCCGGTGTGCAGGTTGGTCACCGCCATGTCCTTCCAGGCGATGCCCATGCGCAGGCCGGTGCCCAGCGCTTTGGAGCAGGCCTCTTTCGCGGCCCAGCGCTTGGCATAGGTGCCGGCGGTGTCGGCACGCCGCTCGGCCTTGCGCTGCTCGGTCTCGGTGAAGACACGGTTGCGAAAACGGTCGCCGAACCGGTCGAGCGTGTTTTGGATGCGCTCGATATTCGCAAGATCCGTACCGATGCCGAGGATCATGAAATCGACTCTTTCTTTGCCCTATCAATAGCTTTGAAAGCCGACCGGGCGCCGACCCACAGGAACAGCCGCGAAATGAGAAACGCCACGACAAAGGTGATCGTAAAACCAATCAACAGGAAGTTCACAGGGATACCGGCCAATCCGTCGGAGATGCCCGGAACGACCAGAAAGAACAGCCCAGCCATGACAAGGTTGGTCAACATGCCAACGATGCCCATCCATAGTGCGGCACTCCACATGTCGTTTCTGCCCGGCATGGTCTGGTGCGTCTCTACCTGACGGTATCCTTCGAAAGTCGCAGCGCCCATAAAGGGGATGAACGGAAGGGAACTGCTGGACAAGTCAATTCCAAACACCGCCGAAACACCAAACAAAACAGCCGGAACTGCGATCGAGGCGATCACGAAGACGACAAGAAACCTGGGAATGTTCAAGCGCATCGGGAGACCCAGAAGAAGAAGGCTTCAAGGCAGCGGGTCATCGGCGCGCCTCGTCCATCAGGCGGCGCATTTCATGGATCGCCGGACCCAGACCGCGGAAGATGGCCTCGCCGATCAGGAAATGGCCGATGTTGAGCTCGCGCAGTTCTGGGAAGGCTGCCACGGGCTGCACCGTGTCATAGGTCAGGCCGTGGCCGGCATGCACCTCGAGGCCCAGCGAATGCGCAAAGGCGGACATCTCGCGCAGCGCCTCCAGTTCGCGTTGCGCGTCATCCATCCGGCCCTCGGCATGGGCGTCGCAATAGGCGCCGGTGTGCAGCTCGATCACCTGCGCGCCGATGCGGTGGGCGGCCTCGATCTGCTTGCGGTCGGCAGCGATGAAGATCGACACGCGGCAGCCCGCGTCACGCAGCGGCGCGATGAAATGGGCCAGGCGGTTTTCCTCGCGCGCGACTTCCAGCCCACCCTCGGTGGTGCGCTCCTCGCGCTTTTCGGGCACGAGACAGACAGCGTGGGGCTTGTGGCGCAGGGCAATCGCCTGCATCTCGGGGGTGGCGGCCATTTCAAAGTTCAGCGGCACAGACAGTACCTGCATCAGGCCTTCGATGTCAGCGTCGGAAATGTGGCGGCGGTCTTCGCGCAGATGCGCGGTGATGCCATCGGCGCCGGCCTCTTCGGCCAGTTTGGCCGCGCGCAGCGGGTCGGGATAAGCCCCGCCGCGCGCGTTGCGCACCGTGGCCACGTGGTCGATATTCACGCCCAGACGCAGGTGAGTGTCAGACATCTTTCGAATCCTTCTTGGTCGCCCGCGCCGAGCCTAGAGGGTTTGGCTGCGAAACGGCAGGGGCTGCTTCGGCGCGGCGTTTGATTTCCTCGAACTTGGCCTTGATCCTGGCCCGGCGGCGCTGTTGATAGGTGCGGATCAGGGGCAGGCTGAGATAGCCGCATATCACCCCGGCCACGATGCCCGGGATGATGCCGCCGATCATGTAAGGGTAGAACACATCGTCATAGAACTGCGCCAAGCCATGCCAGTCGGCAACGCGGTCGGTGAAGAGGGCAAGGAAGTTGTCCTTGAGATCGCGCAGCGCGTCGGCGAATTTGCCCATCAGCCCCTGGGTGTCGCCCTCATCATATTTCGTGCCCAGCAGGAAATGCCCGGTCTGCAGGCAGATCACCCCGATCGGCACATAGGTCAGCGGGTTGCCGAAGAACGTGCCGCTGAGCGCCGCCAGGATGTTGCCGTTGATCAGCCGGGCCAGCACCGCTGCCACGACGAAATGCAACCCGTAGAACGGCGTAAACGAGGCGAAGACGCCCGCGCCGATGCCGCGCGCAATGCGCTCGGGCGTATCGGGCAGTCGCCGGACGCGATGTTTGACATAGTGAAAGGCCCGGGTCCAACCGCCGCGCGGATACACGAACTCCGAGGCGGCCTGAAGAGCTGAGCGGCGATCACGGCGCTTGAAAACCACTCCTGCTCGTCCCCTCTCAGCTTGCTGCGACCGCAGCGTCCCGCGTGTTTCGATACCGTTCCACCGCCGCGACATCGCTTTCGGCCTCGAGCATCAGCATCAGCGAATGCAGCTGTTGCAGGTCGCGCACCTCGACGCTGAGCAGAAGGCGGTAAAAATCCGGTTTGCGGTCCACGAATTCCAAGTTCGAAATATTGGCCTTTTTCTCGCCGATCAATGTGCAAATACGCCCCAGTACACCGGCGTCATTGCCGATGGTCAGATCCAGCGTGGCGCCATAGGCCGCCGGGTGCGTACCCGAATGCCAATGCAGATCCACCCAGCGCTGGGGCTGGTCCTCGAACTCGGTCAGGCGGTCGCAGTCGATGGCGTGTACCACCACACCCTTCCCGCGCGAGGTGATGCCCACGATCCGTTCCCCCGGAAGCGGCTGGCAGCAGGGCGCGCGTTCGAAGCTTTGGCCCGGCTCAAGGCCGATCACCGCGCGGCGCAGGGGAATCGCCTCGCCCTCGTCCTTGGCCAGCTCGGGATAGACCACGGCGACCACGTCATGGGCCGTGAGTTCGGCGCTGCCGACGCGGGCCAGCAACTCGTCACTGTCCTTGATCCGCAGCTGCTTGGCGGCGGTCTCCAGCGCCTTGTCGGTGGCTTTGCGGCCCACATGCTCGAACCCTGCGCGCACCAGTTCGCGGCCCAGCTTGATGAACCTTTCGCGGTCGACTTCGCGCAGAGCGCGGCGGATGGCGGTGCGGGCCTTGCCGGTCACGGCGATCTCAAGCCAGGTCACCTGCGGGGTCTGGCCGTCGGCGGTGATGATGTCGACCGATTGCCCGTTCTTGAGCCGGGTCCACAGCGGCACCCGGATGCCGTCGACCTTGGCCCCCACGCAGGCATGGCCGATGCGGGTGTGGATCGCATAGGCGAAATCGATCGGCGTCGCCCCGCGCGGCAGCTTGACCACGTCCCCCTTGGGGGTGAAACAGAACACCTGGTCGGAATACATCTCGAGCTTGACCGCTTCGAGAAAGTCTTCGTGGTCATCCTCGGAATTGAACTGCTCGGTCAGGCTGGCGATCCACTTGGCCGGGTCCACGGCAAAGGGGTTTTCGGTGCGCACGCCGTCCCGATATGACCAATGCGCCGCCACGCCGGATTCGGCGACATCATGCATCTGGCGGGTGCGGATCTGCACCTCGACCCGCTTGCCGTCGCGCCCCGAAACCGTGGTGTGGATCGAGCGGTAACCGTTCGACTTGGGCTGGCTGATGTAGTCCTTGAACCGCCCCGGCACCGCGCGCCAACGTTGGTGGATGGCGCCCAGCGCGCGATAGCAATCTTCCTCGGACTGGGTGATGATGCGGAAACCGTAAATGTCGGACAGGCGCGAGAACCCCTGATCCTTTTCCTGCATCTTGCGCCAGATCGAATAGGGCTTCTTGGCGCGGCCGAACACCTCGGCCTCGATGCCGGCCTTTTCCAGCTCGTGCCGCATGTCGCCGGTGATGCGGTGGATCACATCGCCCGTTTCACGCTGCAAAGTGATGAAACGGCGGATGATCGACTGGCGGCCTTCGGGGTTGAGGACACGGAAGGCCAGATCCTCAAGCTCTTCACGCATCCACTGCATGCCCATCCGGCCGGCCAGCGGCGCGTAGATGTCCATCGTCTCGCGCGCTTTCTGCACCTGCTTTTCAGGGCGCATCGCCTTGATCGTGCGCATGTTGTGCAAACGGTCGGCCAGCTTGACCAGGATCACCCGCAGGTCCTTGGACATGGCCATGAACAGCTTGCGAAAATTCTCGGCCTGCTTGGTTTCGCGGCTGGAAAGCTGAAGATTGGTCAGCTTGGTGACGCCGTCGACCAGCATCGCCACCTCGTCACCGAACAGTTCGGCGATCTTGGAATAGCTGGCTTTGGTGTCCTCGATCGTGTCGTGCAGCAGCGCGGTTATGATGGTCGCATCGTCCAGACGCTGTTCGGTCAGGATGGCGGCAACCGCGACGGGATGCGAAAAATAGGGCTCGCCCGAGTGCCGGAACTGCCCTTCATGCATCTGCTTGCCGAACTCGTAGGCCCGGGTGATGCGATCGGCGTTTGTCTTGGGGTTGTAGTTGCGGACCAGCGCAACCAGGTCTTCTGCAGAAATCATCCGGTCCGCACCTTCATGTTCAGGGCTTACCCCTGGCCCTGAGCCTCCATCAGGGCGCGCAGGAGTTTTTCTTCCGACATGTCGTCATCTGCGGGCTTGTCCGATTCGGCACCCATCAGCAGGGCCATCTGATCCTCTTCGGGCTCGTCCACCTCGATCTGGGTCTGGTTGGCCTCGATCAGGCGCTCGCGCAGCTCGTCGGCGGTCTGGGTTTCCTCGGCGATCTCACGCAGGGCCACGACCGGGTTCTTGTCGTTGTCGCGGTCGACGGTGATCGGCGCGCCGGCGGAAATCTCGCGCGCGCGGTGGGCGGCAAGCATCACCAGTTCGAACCGGTTCGGAACCTTGTCTACGCAATCTTCGACCGTCACGCGGGCCATGAGGCGCTCTCCACTAATGAATCCATGTCAGGAAGACGCTTATCTAAGCGCGAATCCCCGCCTTGACAAGCGGGAAATGCCCTTTTTCAACCGGCATCCAGCGGCGTGACCGCGGCGACGTCTTCCGCCGGTAGGCGCTCGATCATCTCAGCGACCGTCAGTCCCAGCACCGGGTGCCGCCAGCCCGGCGCCACGTCCGCCATCGGAACCAGCACAAAGGCGCGGTCCTGCAGGCGTGGATGCGGCAGGATCAACTGCTCGGGAGCCGCCTCTTGCTGCCGGTCGGGCGGCAGGTTCAGCCAATGGTCGAACCCGGCCGCATCGGGCAGCACGCGATCGCCCCAGCAGACAAGATCCAGGTCAAGTGTGCGCATCCCCCAGCGTTGCTGGCGGGCGCGGCCGAAATCGGCCTCGATCCGGTGCAGAAGGGCCAGAACTTCCTGCGGGGTCGCCTCGGTTTCGACCAGTGTGGCGGCATTGACATAGTCCGGTCCGGCGCCCGCCGGAAAACACGGGGTCGAAAAGAACCGGCTGACGGAACGAATCACCAAGCCCGCGTCACTCATCGCGTCGAGAGCTCTGCGAAGTGTCACCTTGGGCTCATCTGATCTCAGTTTGAGATTCGCGCCCAGCGCGATGACCGCTTTTGACGTGGAATTGGCCATAAATAACCCTATGTTCAGACCTGAGCGCTCTTGCGATACATGCGGAATCTCTTATTTTGAAGCTACCGGCGCGTGATTTCTCGTCACTCACTCACTTACACCACCGCGCGTTGGGCAATACCGGAAGGACAATTTTATGTTTTACAAGGACGAACGGCTGGCGCTGTTCATCGACGGCTCGAATCTATATGCCGCCGCGAAAGCCCTGGGATTTGATATAGACTACAAATTGCTGCGTCAGGAATTCATGCGTCGCGGCAAGCTTCTGAGGGCGTTTTATTACACCGCGCTGCTGGAAAACGACGAATATTCGCCGATCCGCCCCCTGGTCGACTGGCTGAACTACAACGGTTTCACCATGGTGACCAAGCCGGCCAAGGAATACACCGACAGCATGGGGCGCCGGAAGGTCAAGGGCAACATGGATATCGAGCTGACCGTCGATGCCATGGAGCTGGCACCGCGGGTGGATCATATCGTGCTGTTCTCGGGCGATGGGGATTTCCGCCCGCTGATCGCCAGCCTTCAACGCCAAGGCGTGCGCGTGTCGGTGGTTTCGACCATCCGCAGCCAGCCGCCGATGATCTCGGACGAGCTGCGTCGACAGGCCGACAATTTCATCGAACTGGACGATCTGCGCGACGTGATCGGGCGCCCGCCGCGCGAGGCATCGGACGAGCCGCGCAATATAGCGGTGGCCGGGAAGTAACGTCTCCTACGGCCAACACCTGCGGATCAATGACGCGGCCGGGACAGGATGCCTCGGCCGCGCGTCTTAAATGAAGAACCTGTGCTCAAACACCGGCAACTTGGCACGTGTTTGTGTCAGTGAAATGACATCGGTCCTGACTAGACCAACCGGCGGAAAAGCCTTACCTGTCCCTGTCAAGGAGACAGACGCATGACCAAGCCCCCCCTGACCCTGTATCTGGCCGCCCCGCGCGGGTTCTGCGCCGGTGTGGACCGCGCGATCAAGATCGTGGAAATGGCCCTGCAGAAATGGGGCGCCCCGGTCTATGTGCGGCACGAGATCGTGCACAACAAGTTCGTCGTGGACGGGCTGCGCGCCAAGGGTGCCGTATTTGTCGAAGAGCTGGACGAATGCCCCGATGACCGGCCGGTGATCTTTTCCGCCCACGGCGTGCCCAAATCGGTGCCCGCCGCCGCAGCCGCGCGCGAGATGATCTATGTCGACGCCACCTGCCCGCTGGTGTCCAAGGTCCATATCGAGGCCCAGCGCCACGCCGAGGCCGGGTTGCAGATGATCATGATCGGGCACAAGGGCCACCCCGAAACCGTCGGCACCATGGGCCAGCTGCCCGAGGGCGAGGTTTTGCTGGTGGAAACGGTTGACGACGTGGCCAAGGTGCAGGTCCGCGACCCCGAAAAACTTGCCTTCGTCACCCAGACCACATTGTCGGTGGACGACACGCGCGACATCGTGGCCGCGCTGCAGGACCGGTTCCCGGCCATCGTCGGCCCGCACAAGGAAGACATCTGCTATGCCACCACCAACCGCCAGGAGGCGGTGAAGACCGTCGCACCCAAGTCGGATGCGCTGCTGGTGGTAGGTGCGCCCAACTCCTCGAACTCGCGCCGCCTGGTTGAGGTGGCGTCCAAGGCGGGCTGCACCTATGCCCAGCTGGTGCAGCGCGCCACCGACATCGACTGGCGCGCGCTCGAGGGGATTTCCAGCATCGCCATCACCGCCGGCGCCTCGGCCCCCGAAGTTCTGGTGAACGAGGTGATCGATGCGTTCCGCGACCGCTATGACGTGACCGTCGAAACCGTCGAAACCGCCACCGAGAATGTCGAGTTCAAGGTGCCCCGCATTCTGCGCGTGCCCGCATGAGCGGCATCCCCCGCGCACCATTGGTTCTGGGCCTGGCCGGTCTGATCCCCTTTGTCTGGGGGGCGCTGACCTACCTGAGCGGAGACCTGAACGACTGGGGCAGCCGCGCGCTGGGTCCCCGGTTCGTGGGGCCCTATGTGCAGCTGTTCTATGGCGCTGTGATCCTCAGCTTCATGTCCGGCGTTCTGTGGGGCTTTGCCACCAAGACCTCGGGCAGCCGGGCGGCGCTGTGCTATGGGCTGTCGGTCCTGCCGGCGCTGTGGGCGTTCTTTACCACTGGCGGCGGGCCGGTCGACGCGGGCACCAACCTGATGATCGGCTTTGCCGGGCTGCTGGTGCTGGACGCGCTGTTCTGGTCCTGGGGCCTGACCCCGCGCTGGTGGATGAAACTGCGGCTATTGCTGAGCGCCGTCGTTCTGGTCTGCCTGGCCGTTGGAGTAGTCCTGTGAGCGACCGACGAACCATCGACGCCTACACAACCCGTGTGGACGACTATCTGGCAGTGCCGCTGCCGCCCGAACAGATCGAGGCGCGCGCAGCATTCGCGCAGGCGGTCGGCGACGGGCTGGTGCTGGATCTGGGGTCGGGCCCGGGTTCGGACAGCGGTTTCTTTCTGCGCCAGGGGCTGCGGGTTCGGGCGCTGGACGCCACACCGGCCTTTGTCGAACACGCCCGCGCAAATGGCGTGGACGCGCATCTGGGCACGTTCGACGACGTGACCGAAACGGCCGAATATGATGGGGTCTATGCCAGCTTTTCCCTGCTGCACGCCCCGCGCGCAGATTTCCCGCGACACCTGGCCGCCATCCACCGGGCCCTGAAGCCGGGCGGCGTGTTCTTTCTGGGCCTGAAACTGGGCACCGGAGAGCATCGCGACGAACTGGACCGCTACTACACCTATTTCACGCGCCCCGAGATCGAGACCGCATTGATCGAGGCCGGGTTCGTCATTGACCGTGTCACCACCGGTATGGGAAAGGGGCTGTCCGGATCGTATGACGGTTTCATTCTGGTGCTGGCCCATGCCTGATCTGTTTGCCTATACCGACGGTGCCTGCTCGGGCAATCCCGGCCCGGGGGGCTGGGGCGTGCTGCTGCGGGCGGTGGATGGAGAAACCGTCCTGAAAGAGCGCGAGTTGAACGGCGGCGAGGCCGAGACCACCAACAACCGGATGGAGCTTCTGGCCGCGATCAGCGCGCTCGAGGCATTGGAGCGGCCCTCGAAAATCACCATCGTGACCGACAGCGCCTATGTAAAAAACGGGGTGACCGGCTGGATTCACGGGTGGAAGCGCAACGGCTGGAAGACCGCAAGCAGGAAACCCGTCAAGAACGTGGACCTGTGGCAGCGGCTGGACGAAGCCCAACAGCGCCATGACGTGACCTGGGAATGGGTCAAGGGCCATGCCGGCCACCCCGAAAACGAACGCGCCGACGAACTGGCGCGCGCGGGCATGGCCCCGTTCAAGCCGAAAAAGGCCCGCACATGAGCGGTCTGGCCCTGCTGGACTATGCCTCGGTTCTGGTCTTTGCGCTGACCGGGGCTCTGGTGGCCAGCCGGGCGCAGCTGGATCTTGTGGGATTTGCCTTCATCGCCTGTCTGACGGCGGTGGGCGGTGGCACGGTGCGTGATCTGCTGCTGGATCGGCACCCGGTCTTCTGGGTGGGCCAACCTGACTATATCCTGATCGCGGTGGCGGCGGCGGTGGTCGTGTTCTTCACCGCGCATCTGGTCGAAAGCCGCTACAACTGGCTGGTCTGGCTGGACAGTTTCGCGCTGTCGATCGCCGTGGCCGCGGGAACGGGCGCGGCGCTGGCGCTGGGTCAGTCGGGCGTGATCGTGGTGCTGATGGGAGTGACCACCGGTTGCCTGGGCGGGTTGATGCGCGACGTGGTCTGCAACGAGGTGCCGCTGGTGCTCAAACAGGGCGAGCTTTATGTCTCGTGCGCTTTCACAGGGGCGCTGGTGGCCGTGGTGGCCACCCGTCTGGGGCTGGAGACACTGCCGGCGCTGGGCCTGTGCGCGCTGTCCTGCTGGGCGCTGCGGGCCGGATCGCTGCTGTTTGGCTGGCAATTGCCGGTCTACAAGGCTCGCCCGCCGCGCCAGTGACCCTGAATTTGCCAGACCGAAAACCAATGGTTGACTGCAGCTAAGGTTTTTGTCCTTGATTCCCTGAGACTTACGGGCTGCCAGGGCAATTTGGCATGCAATGGATTCTTCAGGAATTCGAAGACACTCAAAAGCTTGCCGACGCGCTTGACCGGCTCGGCCTGCATTATTCGTGGCACAAGGTAGTGCCGTTTGTGGGCGAGTTGATCCCGGAGCCTGTCGTCCACGACCCGGATCGAGTCGTGTTTTTCGGCTCCTACACTTTGTGGCGCTTCGCTGCGGCGCGGGGATACAAGCCGGGTGTTTTCAAGTTGGCCCCCTTTGTAAGCCAAAAAGCGTGGCATCCGCATCTTGTGAACGGCCCAGAGGCTCTGTTTCTGAAAGTTCAGGACATTCCGTCAGGGTTGAAGGACGACGGCAAGTCCTGGTTTCTGCGACCAGTCGACGACAGCAAGGAAGAACCCGGGCGCGTCAGGTCCGCCAAAGAGATACTTGAATTGGCCGGCAAGGTTCTTGCAATGGATGCAGACGAGGTTCCCTCTGGATCGCTGCGCCACGATACCGAAATCATGCTGACCGAACCCGCCCGGATCCATTCGGAGTGGCGGATCAGGGTGGTGCGCGAAGTGGTCGTGACCTATTCGCTGTACAAGGACGGCTCAAGGGTCGTGTATCGCCCCGAAATCGATGACGACGCCTTGGCATTCGCCCAACAGATGGTTGCCGCGAACCCGGGCTATGCCGATGCCTATGTCATGGATATCTGCCGCACACCCGGCGGGCTGCGGCTGCTGGACACGAATTGTCTGAACGCCGCCGGTTTCTATGCGGCCGATCTGCAGAGGCTTGCGGTGGCGATCGAAGAACTCGGTTGACCTGGTCACCTCCGCAACCCGCGCTGTTGCCTTCCGCCTAGCGCCGGAAATAGGTCTTCCAGATCCAGATCAGCAGCAGCGCGCCCAGCACCGCGCCGACGAACCCGGGCATCCAGCCCATGACCGCCAGCAAGGCGCGCATGATCAGCCCGCCCACCACGGCCCCAGCAATGCCGATCAGCAGGGTGGTGGGGATGTCCGCCTCGATCCGCATCAGGCGGGTGGCCAGAAATCCGGCTGCGGCGCCGATGACGATCAGGGCAAGGACAGGCATCTCATTTCCTCCAATGCGTCGGCACGATGATCAAGGCCCCCACCGACGAGATCACCGCATCCAGCCCCGGCGGTCCAAAGCTGATGCCGAACATGATGCGGATGAAATAGAACAGGAACGCCCCGCCCACGCAGATGATGATGGATTGCAGATACCCGTTGTGGGTAAAGCCGGTCACCTCGGACAGATAGCCGACGATGCCGGCAATCACGACGGTACCCATCATCACCATGAACATCAGGACGTCTCCGAGACGAGGCGGGTTCCGGCCGGGATCGGCCAGCCCCGCAGGAAGGTTTCCCTATCCTGCGCCGCCTTGCCCGCCCGTTGCAAGCGCAGCAGCTCGACCGCGCCGGTGCCGCAGGCCACGCGCAGCGCGTCGTCCAGCACCTCGCCCGGCACGCCCTGCCCGTCCGACAGACGCGAGGCGAGCAGCTTGACGCGCTCGCCCTCGATCTGAGTCCAGGCGCCGGGAAATGGCGACAGGCCGCGGATCTGGCGATCGACCTCGACGGCGGGGCGCGACCAGTCCACGCGGGCCTCGGCCTTGTCGATCTTGGCGGCATAGGTCACGCCGACTTCGGGCTGCGGTTCGGGGGTCAGCTCGGGCAGGCGGTCCAGTGCCTGCACGATCAGATCGGCGCCCATCGCCGACAGGCGGTCATGCAGCTGGGCGGTGGTTTCCTCGGGTCCGATCGGGGTGGCCTGACGCAGCAGGACGGGGCCGGTGTCCAGACCGGCCTCCATCTGCATGATGCAGATGCCGGTCTCGGCATCGCCCGCCATGATCGCCCGGTGGATCGGCGCGGCCCCGCGCCAGCGCGGCAGCAGGCTGGCGTGGATGTTCAGGCAGCCATGCCGGGGCGCGTCCAGGATCGGCTGCGGCAGGATCAGCCCATAGGCCACGACCACGGCCACATCGGCCTGCAGCCCGGCAAAGGCGGCCTGTTCCTCGGGCGATTTCAGCGAGGTGGGATGGCGCACCGGCAGGCCCAGCGCCTCGGCGCGCGCATGCACCGGCGTGGGCCGGTCCTTCTTGCCGCGACCGGCCGGGCGCGGGGGCTGGCAATAGACGGCGGCGATCTCGTGCCCGGCCTGCACCAGCGCCTCCAGCACCGGCACCGAAAACTCGGGCGTTCCCATGAAGATGACGCGCATGCCGCCCTACCCCGCCTTTTTCGCCTTGCGCAGCAGCATGTCGCGTTTGACCTTGCTCAGACGGTCGAAATACATCCGGCCGTTCAGATGATCGATCTGGTGCTGCACGCTGGTGGCTTCGATGCCGACGAAATCGCGTCGGTCAATCTCGCCTTTTTCATTGAGGAACCGGACCGTCACCGCACGCGGACGTTTGATCTTGGCCGACACGCCCGGCAGGTTCGGGCTCGCCTCGTCATGCTCGCGCAGCTCGATCGAACTGTGCAGGATTTCGGGGTTGGCCAGGCGCACCGCGCGGCCACGCTCGGCCGAGCCGTCCACGACCGCCAGCCGCAGCATCACGCCGATCTGGGGCGCCGCCAGGCCGACGCCGGGCATCGCCTCCATCGTGTCGATCATGTCGTCCCAGATGGCGCGGATCTCGTCGGTGATCTCGGTCACCGGCTCGGCCTTGGTGCGCAGGCGCTTGTCGGGCCACGGCAGGCAGGGACGGACGGTCATGCGCGGGCCAGCTCGCGCTTGAGCTTGACCATCTTGCGCGTGATCATCTGCCGTTTCAGCGGCTTGAGATAGTCGATGAACAGCTTGCCGTTCAGGTGGTCGATCTCATGCTGCACACAGGTGGCCCAGAGCCCGTCGAAGGTTTCGCGCTGCGCCTTGCCGTTCTGGTCCATCCAGGCGACCTCGACCTCGGCCGGGCGGGTCACCTCGGCGAATTGATCGGGGATCGACAGGCAGCCTTCCTCGTAGACGCTGGTTTCGTCCGAGGCCGAGATGATCTCGGGGTTGAACATCACCAGCGGGCGGGGGGTGGCGCCTTCCTCTTTGACGCAATCCAGCACGATCAGCCGTTCCAGCACGCCGATCTGGGGCGCGGCCAGCCCGATGCCCGGCGCGTCATACATGGTTTCCAGCATGTCGTCGGCCAGCGCGCGCAGCTCGTCCGACAGGTCGTCCACGGGCGCGCAGACCTTCTTCAGGCGGGGATCAGGATGGATCAGGATGTTGCGTTTCATGGGGCTGATTTAGGTCATCGCGCGCGTGGCCGCAACGCCCCCCTTGCGCCGGGCGAATTTCCCGATAGCTTTCGGGCCAACGAATGGAGCAGACATGACTTTCAACGACCTGATCGACCGCCGGGGCACCTTCAGCTCGAAATGGGACAAGATGGAGCAGCTGTTCGGCGTCTCGCCCGAGGACGGGCTGGCCATGTGGACCGCTGATTCCGACTATGCCACCGCGCCCTGCGTGATCGAGGCGGTGCGCCGCGCGGCCGATCACGGGGTGTTCGGCTATTCCTGGCAGCACCCGGCCTATCTGCAGGCGGTGCAGTGGTGGATGCAAAACCGCCACGACTGGGCGATCGACACCGATTGGGTTCTGACAACACAAGGTCTGGGCAACGCCATCGCGCTGAGCCTCGACGTCTGGACCGAGCCGGGCGACGGGGTGGTGATCTTTCCGCCCGTGTATCACGAGTTCGCGCACAAGGTGAACAAGACCGGCCGCCGGGTGGTGGAATGCCCGCTGGTGCGGGCCGGCGACACCTATGAGATCGACCTGGATGACGCGCAATCGCGGCTGGACGGGTCCGAACGGATGTTGATCTGGTGTTCGCCGCAGAACCCTTCGGGGCGGGTCTGGACACCGGACGAGCTGCGCGCGGTGGCGACCTTTGCCGAACGCAACGGTCTGATCCTGATCTCGGATGAGATCCATCACGATCTGGTCTATCCGGGCCACAAATTCGTGCCGATGGACGTGGCCGCGCCGGATGCGCGGCCCTGGACGGTGACGTTGACCGCGGCGTCCAAGACCTTCAACATCGCAGGCCAGCGCACCGGCAACATGATAATTCCCGACGACACGCTGCGGGCGCAGATGCGCCACCGGCTGAACACGTTGGACTATGACCCCAGCGCGTTGGGCGTGGCGATGATCACGGCGGCCTACACGCCCGAAGGCGCCGAATGGGTGGACGCCCAGATCGACCACCTGAACGGCAACCGCGCGCTGTTCGACGCAACGATTTCCGAGATCCCCGGCCTGTGGTCGATGCCCTTGCAGGCGACCTACCTGGCCTGGGTCGATTTTTCCGGCACCGGGATGGAGCATGCCGAATTCGTGCACCGACTGCGGCAGGACGCCCGGATCGCCACCTCACCCGGACCGGGCTTCGGCACCGGAGGCGAAACCTTCGAACGGTTCAACCTGGCCACCCAGCGCGCGCGGGTCGAAGAGGCCTGCGCCCGGTTGAAAGCGGCCTTCAGCGATTTGCAGTAGCGTGATCCGACCTAGTCCGCGGGCCCGAGCAGAGCGATGGGCGCGTCGGGGTCGCGGGCGTAATCCAGCGGCGCAGTTTCGGAATGGGCCGTGCTGCGCTTGAACTCATACCGCGTTTCGGGACCTTCGGCATCGGTAGCGATGATCAGGCATTGGTACAGGTGCCGCGCCCCGTCATAGATGTCGACCAGCCCGCGCAGACGCGGCGTGGTATCAGATTCGACCGTGAACCCGTCCTTCCACAATCTGAGGACTCTGTAGGTTTTGTCGCCCATTTCCACCCGCAGACGGCTGGCCTTCTTCAGGGCGGCGATTCGGGCGGCATCCAATTCCGCGCTGATTTCCTTGGAAACATAGGTACTCATGAAAAACTCCCCCCGTTTGTCTTGTTTATTCTGACCTCATTTTCGTAAAAATCCAGTGAACTTGGTCACATGACCTCGGGCGGTGGTGTGCATCCGCGCAGAGAACATGCGCGCTGAACCTTGTAGGAACGAAGGGTCAGTCGTCCTATCATTGTGAACAGACGCAAAGCGGAGGAGCCGGAATGGGCCTGTTGATCGACGGCGTGTGGCACGACGAATGGTATGACACCAAATCCACCGGTGGGGCCTTCAAACGCTCGGCGGCCCAGTTCCGTAACTGGATCACGGCCGACGGCCGCCCCGGCCCGTCGGGCAAGGGCGGGTTCAAGGCCGAAGCCGGCCGGTATCATCTGTATGTCAGCCTGGCCTGCCCCTGGGCGCACCGCACGCTGATCTTTCGTCAGCTCAAGGGGCTGCAGGACCTGATCACCGTGTCGGTCGTTCATCCCGACATGCTGGAACACGGCTGGACCTTCCAGACGGACAAGCACGGCGCCACCGGGGATACGCTCTATGGGCTGGACTATGCCTATCAAATATATACCCGCGCCGATCCGCAGTATTCGGGCCGGGTGACGGTGCCGATCCTTTGGGACAAGGCGCAACAGACCATCGTGTCGAATGAAAGCTCGGAAATCATCCGCATGTTCAATTCGGCCTTCGACGAAATAACCGGCAACACCGACGACTACTGGCCCGCCGAAATGCGCGACGCGATCGAAGACGTCAACGCGCGGATCTATTCAAACGTGAACAACGGCGTCTACAAGGCGGGTTTTGCAACCACGCAGGAGGCCTATGACGCCGCCGTGCACCCCCTGTTCGACACGCTGGACTGGCTCGAAGAGCGGCTTGCGGACAATCGCTACCTCATGGGGGATCGCCTGACCGAGGCCGACTGGCGTCTGTTCACGACCCTGATCCGGTTCGACCCGGTCTATCATCTGCATTTCAAATGCAACCGCAGGCGTCTGATCGACTACGCCAACCTGTGGGCCTACACGCGCGAACTGTATCAGTGGCCGGGCGTGGCCGACACGGTGAACCTGCACCATATCGTGCGGCACTATCACTTCAGCCACGACAGCATCAATCCGCACCGGATCATCCCGATCAACCCGGTGCTGGACTATTGGCAACCGCACGGGCGCGATCAGCGACCGGCGGCGTAGTGTTCGACCATGGCCGCCAGATCCTCGGGCGGCGTATTGCTTTGAACATAGGCGCAGGCATTCGAACTGTGCGCAAAGATCGACCCGTCCGAGAAGAAAGTGGTATTGGTGACGAAGATCACCCGGGCATCCGGACGGCGATAGCTGGCAAAGTCGGCCACCGCCAGCGCGCTGCCTGACTCGAGCACCAGATCCAGTATGATGACCTCGAACGGCGTGCCATAGAGCGCGAGTATCGCAGCTTCCTGGCTATCGGCGAGCGTGACCTCGGCCCCCTGGCGCTCCAAGTGCCTTTGCCACACCCGACCAAGTTCGGGGTTACTCTCAACAATCAAAACCTTCATTTGCAACAACCTTGGCACTTGATACAGTTCGAAGCGCCATCCCCTGACCTCGTGATCCCGCCATATCGTTAACAAACGGTTAATGCGCGTTTCCGCATTTGGAAAACCGGCGGATTCGCTTGTAACTTCGGCGTGAATCCGCTTGAACCGGGGCAAATCGCGCGAACGGGCAAGAACACGCATGACCGACAGCACCGACGACTTGAACCCGCGCGGCCGCCGCGACCACGGCGGTGGACTGGACCAGGCCATTGCCCGCCACGGCGGCGCGCGAACGGAATGGATCGACCTGTCAACCGGGATCAACCCGCACCCCTACCCTGTGGCGGACCTCACATCCGAAGACTGGGCTGCGCTGCCCGACCACGGGGCCTTTGCCCGGCTCAGCGATGCGGCCCGCCGGTTCTGGGGTGTGCCGGACGGCGCTGCGATCCTGCCCGCTCCGGGGGCCTCGGCCTTGATTGCGCGCATTCCGGCGCTGGCGCCCGCTGGTGCCGTTCAAATCACCATGCCCACCTACAACGAGCATGCCGCCGCTTTTGCCGCGCAGGGCTGGTCGGTGCAGCCTGGCGGCCCTGCGCAGGCGCGGGTGATCGTGCATCCCAACAATCCCGACGGCCGGATCTGGCGGGCCGAGGACGCCGACGCGCCGCTGACCGTGATCGACGAAAGCTTTTGCGACGTGACGCCCGAGGCATCCTTGATCCGTCTGTCCAAGCGCCCCGGCGTGATCGTCCTGAAAAGCTTTGGCAAGTTCTGGGGCCTTGCGGGTCTGCGGCTGGGCTTTGCCATCGGGCATCCCGACCTGATCGCGCGACTGAACGATCTGACCGGCCCCTGGGCGGTGTCCGGCCCGGCCCTGCGCATCGGCGCGCAGGCGTTGAGTGACACGACCTGGGCCGAGGCCACACGCGCCCGACTGGCCCGCGACGCCGACCGGCTGGATACGCTGATAACAGGTAGGGGCGCCCAAGTGATAGGTGGCACCACGCTGTTCCGCCTGTATGACGTGGACGATGCCGCCGCCTGGCAGGACCGGCTGGCACAGGCCCATATCTGGAGCCGCATCTTCCCCTATTCCGACCGGTTCCTGCGGCTGGGCCTACCGCCCGCGCATGGCTGGTCGCGACTCGAGGCGGCGCTGTGAGCAGCGCGTTGACGCTGGCCCTGGCGATGCTGCTGGACGCCGCATTGGGCGAGCCCGTTTGGCTGTGGTCGCGCCTGCGCCACCCGGCGGTGCTGATGGGCAACGCCATCGGCTGGTTGGACCGCCGCCTGAACCACGGCACGCATCGACGCGCCAAGGGCGTGTTCGTCGCCCTTCTGCTGATCTTGGGCGGCTGGGTGATCGGTGCCGCGCTTGCGTGGCTTGGCTGGGCGGTCGAGGTCGTGGTCTGCGCGATCCTGTTGGCACAGAACTCTCTGGTGGCGCATGTCCGCGCCGTGGGCGTCGCGCTGCGGCGGTCGCTGCCCGAGGGCCGCGCGGCGGTGGCGATGATCGTGTCGCGCGACACCTCGCAGATGACCGAGGCACAGGTGGCGCGCTCGGCCATCGAAAGCGCCGCCGAGAATCTCAGCGACGGGGTGATCGCCCCGGCCTTCTGGTTCCTTCTGGGTGGCTTGCCGGGGCTGCTGGTCTACAAGGCGGTGAACACCGCCGACAGCATGATCGGATACCGCAACGACACGTACCGGGACTTCGGCTGGGCCGCAGCCCGTCTGGACGATCTGCTGAACCTGATCCCGGCGCGGCTGACTTGCCTGATGATCGTGGCCCTGTCGGGGCAGTGGCGCCAATGGCGGGCCATCGTCGCAGACGCGCAGCGCCACATCTCGCCCAATGCCGGCTGGCCCGAGGCCGCCATGGCCCGCGCGCTGGACGTGGCACTGGCGGGGCCGCGCAGCTATGACGGGCAGATGCGCGATCTGGCCTGGGTCAACGGCGAAGCCCGGCGCACGATCGGCGCAACGGAGGTTTTCCGCGCATGTGGAATGCTTTGGCAGGTTTGGGGGCTTGCGTTGGCGGGGCTGACGGTGTGGGTTGGTCTGAACACGGTTTTCTGAGGATGGTTTTCGTCATGCGCTTTGTCTCGAGCCTTGTGGCCGCTTGCCTGTTCGCTGCCCCTGCCCTTGCCCAATGCGGCGGCGGCTTCAACGCCTTCGTTCGCGGACTGAAGGCCGAAGCGGCACAGCAGGGTTTCGATACGGCCACGGTCGATGCGTTCTTCAACGGCGTGCAGCAGGACCCCAAGGTGCTGAAGGCCGACCGCGCGCAGGGCGTGTTCCAGAAACCGTTCATCGAGTTCTCGCGCCGCCTGATCTCGCAGGACCGGATCCGGCGCGGCCAGGCGATGGCACAGAAATACGATGCCGTGTTCGACCGGATCGAGGCCGAATACGGTGTGTCGCGCGGGGTCCTGCTGGCCTTCTGGGCGTTCGAGACGGATTACGGCGCCTTCCAGGGCGATTTCAACACCCGCAATGCGCTGGTGACGCTGGCCCATGATTGCCGCCGCCCCGAGCTGTTCCGGCCACAGATCTTTGCCGCGATCGAGCTGTTCCGAAACGGCGATTTCGACCCGAACCGCACCACCGGCGCATGGGCGGGCGAGATCGGCATGGTGCAGATGCTGCCCCGTGACATTCTGGAAAACGGCGTGGACGGTGATGGCGACGGGCATGTTCGGTTGAAAACGTCGGCCCCCGACGCGCTGATGTCTGGGGGCAAGATGCTGTCGCATCTGGGCTGGCAACCGGGTCAGCCCTGGCTGCAGGAGGTCACCGTGCCCGCGCAGATCGACTGGTCGCTGAGCGGGCCGGGCAAACCGCGTCCTATCTCGGACTGGCAGGCGATGGGCGTGCAGGCGCGCAGCGGGTCATTGGCCAACCTGCCAGCCTCGCTGATCCTGCCGCAGGGGCGCAACGGGCCGGCCTTTCTGGCCTATCCGAATTTCGATGTCTATTTCGAGTGGAACCAGAGCTTTGTCTATGTCCTGACCGCGGCCTATTTCGGAACGCGCCTCGAGGGCGCACAAGTCTATGCCGCAGGCAACCCCGATCCGGGCCTGACCGGCGCCCAGATGAAACAGCTGCAAGCGAAACTGCAGGCGCGCGGCCACGACGTGGGCAAGATCGACGGCATCTTGGGGGCCGGAACGCGCGCTGCAGTACAGGCTGAACAGGCCCGGCTGGGCCTGCCTGCGGACGCATGGCCGACAGTTGATTTGCTTAACCGACTCTAGCTACTCAATCCGTTGGGTCGTGGAACACCAGCGTGAATCCTTCCTCAGGCATCGGTTCCGCGTAATGCTTGGAAAACCGACGGAACTGTTCTTCGGTCGCGGCAAAGGCGTGGTCGCCCGCTGCGTTACGTGCTTGCAGTCGGGCCAGACAAACGGCGTCGGGTGTGGTCAGCACATGCATCTGATGCGCGGCATCGGTCTGATCCAGAATTTCGCGCATCCAGGCGCGGGTTTCGACCGTGTTGGCCGGGAAATCCAGAACAACCGAAATGCCCGCCTCAAGCAGAGTCGTGACATGCGGACCCATCGCCGCCCGCAGACGCGTGGAACAGCGCAGATAGTCGGCACCTGTCACCATCTGATCGGCAAATAGCGGCTTCAGCCAAGCGTCCTCGGAAATCAGAACTGTGCCGGGCTGCCGCGCGAGTTGGGCGGCAAGCGTCGATTTTCCTGCGGCGATCTTGCCGCACAGCATGTGCAGGGTCGGTGCGGATCGGGTCATCGGTCATTTCCTGGTTAGGCACGGCGGGTAGAAGGCAAGCCCCGATCACTCGGGTCGCACCGGGAAACGTTCGCCTTTTTCGGTGATCAGGATCAACCGACCATCGTTGCGCACATACAGATCACAACGGCCGAGCCCGTTGCGATATTGCACGCAGACGCTGCCATCGGCGGCGATCGAGTAGGTTCCGAAGGCCGTTCCGCCGCCATTGACCGCCGAATAGGTATAGGAATAGGCCCCACCGGCCGAGTATTTCGACCGCCCGTCGTCATAGAAAGTCACCGTTCGCCCGGCCAGCGCGTCCAGTTCAGCGGGGCTCAGGGGGACATCGCCGGGGCGGGTGGCCCATTCGGCAGCCCAGAGCGGCGAGGCGGCGCAGGCCGCGGCGATCAGCAACAGATGTTTCATGCAGCCAGCCTAGCCCGGCCCGGCCCGTTCGCGGAATAACGTTGCAGTGAGCGGTCAGGCGACCATCTGCTCGGCCTTCTTCAGATCGACCGAGACCAGCTGGCTGACGCCCTGTTCCTGCATGGTCACGCCGAACAGACGGTCCATCCGGGCCATGGTCACCGCGTGGTGGGTGATGATCAGGAACCGCGTGTCGGTCTGGCGGCACATCTCGTCCAGCAGATCGCAGAACCGGGTCACGTTGGCATCGTCCAGCGGCGCGTCGACCTCGTCCAGCACGCAGATCGGCGCCGGGTTGGCTAGGAACACGCCGAAGATCAGCGCGGTGGCGGTCAGGGTCTGTTCCCCGCCCGACAACAGGCTGAGGGTCGACAGCTTCTTGCCCGGCGGCTGGCACATGATCTCGAGCCCCGCATCCAGCGGGTCGTCGCTCTCGACCATCACCAGGTTGGCCTCGCCACCGCCGAACAGATGCTTGAACAGCATGGCGAAGTTCGCGTTGACCTGCTCGAAGGCGGTCAGCAGACGCTCGCGGCCCTCGCGGTTGAGGCTGGCGATGCCGCTGCGCAGCGCCTTGATCGCCTCTTCCAGATCGGATTTCTCGCTGTTGAGCGTGTCGAACTCCTCCTGAATCTCCTTGGCATCCTCCTCGGCGCGCAGGTTCACCGCACCCATCGCGTCGCGCTGACGCTTGTGGCGGTTCACCTCAGCCTCAAGGGCATCGGCGGCGGGCATGTCGTCGGGGTTCACGTCCAGCTGGTTCAACAGCTGGTTCGGGGTCAGTTGCTGATCCTCGGCGATGCGCTCGGCGGCGGCGGCGACACTTTCCTTGGCCGCCTCGAACCGCGCCTCAGCCGCGGCGCG
This sequence comes from Ruegeria lacuscaerulensis ITI-1157, assembly GCA_000161775.1. Lineage (GTDB taxonomy): Bacteria > Pseudomonadota > Alphaproteobacteria > Rhodobacterales > Rhodobacteraceae > Ruegeria > Ruegeria lacuscaerulensis. Next base: position 1,765,998 of record GG704596.1, on the reverse strand, counting down.
GGCTTCGCGGGCCTCCGAGGCCTTGCGCTCGGCCTCGCGCTCGGCCAGCACGGCCTCGCGTTGCAGCGCTTCGGCCTGGGCCAGCTTGTCGGCGGCCTCGGCGCGGCGGGCCTCGGCCGCCTCGATCATCTCGTTCAACTCTTCGCGCGCCTCGGCGATCTCGGCGGGCGCGGCCATCGCCTCGGTCAGCTCTTCCTCGGAACTGGCTTTGCGCTCGGCCAGCTCGGCGATGCGCTTCTCGGCGGTTTCCAGGCGGTGTTTCCAGCCGCTCAGGTCCTTGGTAACCTCCTGCGCGCGGCGGGTGCGGGCCTCGCCCTCGCGGCGCAGCTCGTCATGGGTCGAGCGGTGCGTCAGCATGGTGATCCGCGCGGCCTCGACCGTCTGCTTGATGTCCTCGACCCGGGCGCGGGCGGTGTCCAGATCGCCCAGCTCGGCCAGAGCGGCCTCGGCCTCGCGCAGCTGGGCGCGGGCCTCCATCGCATCCTGCTTGTGGCGGTCGACCGCAAGCGTCAGGTTCTCCAGCTTGCCCTGCGCCAGGTTGCGGTCGGCCTCGGCCCGGCTGAGCGCGCGGGCGGCCTCGGCCATGCGCTGATCGGCGGCGCGGCGGGCCTCGCGGGCACGGCGGTCGGCCTCGGTCACCTCGGCCAGTTGCCGCGACAGGGCCTCGTGCGCAGCGCGGGCGCCGTCGGCCTGTGCTTCGACCTGCGCCAACTGCTGTTTCAGCGCCTCAAGCTTGTTGAGCTGCTCCAGCCGCAGCGCCGCGGCGCTGGGGGCATCCTCGGCCCAAGCGCGGAACCCGTCCCAGCGCCACAGATCGCCCGAGCGCGATACCAGCCGCTGGCCGGGTTTCAGCAAGGGTTGCAGCCGCGCGCCCTGATCCGCGTCGATCAGCCCGATCTGCGCAATGCGACGGCCGAGGCGGTCCGGCCCCGAGACGTGCAGCGCCAGCGGCTCGGCCCCGGCCGGCAAGGGCTGATCGGCATCATAGCCCGGCACCTGCACCCAGCCCGACGGCCCATCGCCTTCGACCAGCGGGGCGCGGAGGTCATCCGCCAGCGCGGCCCCCAGCGCCTTTTCAAAGCCCGGCTCGACCCGCAGCAGGTCCAGCACCTGGCCGCCCTCGGCGGTGTCGCGCTCGACCAGCTTGGCCAGCGCGGTGGTCTCGGCCCGGATCGCGCCCAGCTCGCCCTCGGCCTCGGAGCGTTGAGCGCGGGCCTCGGCCTCGCGCGCTTGGGTCTCGCCGCGCAATTCGTCGGCGGCGGCCAGCGCTTCTTCGGCGGCTTCGGCGGCCTCGCGCGCCTCTTCCTCGGCGGCTTGCGCGGCCTCGAACGCTTCGTCGGCGTGGGTCAGCGCGGCGCGGGCCTCGGCGACGGCCGCGCGGGCCTTTTCCTCTTCGGCCTCGGAGCGTGCCAGCGTTTTGCGGCTGTCCTCGACCAGGCGCTGCGCCGATTGGTGACGCGCGACCAGACGAGCGGTGTCCTCGGTCTCCTGCGCCAGCAGATCCTCACGCTCCTGCAGAACCGCGGCGGCTTCGCGGGCGATTTCGGCGGCTTCGGCCAGCTTGTCGTCATGGCCCTCGGCGGCCTTGGCCAGTTCCCGGGCCTCCCATTCCAGCCGCTCGATCATCTCGCCGGCGTCGCGGTTCAAACCGGTTTCACGCTCGATGTCACGGCCCAGCTGTTGGATGCGGGCAGTCAGGGTTTCGATGGTCTGGCGCGCGCGGGTTTCCTGATCGGACAACTGATCGCGCTGCACCTGCTGGCGCTGCAGGACGGCGGCGGCGATGGCCTCCTCCTCGCGCAGCGGCGGCAGGGTCTCTTCGATCTCGGCGCGTTTCGCGCTGGCGGCGCGGGCCTCGGCCTCGGCGCGCGCGGCTTCGGTGGTGCGGTCGCGCAGACGTTCTTCGGCCTGCTGGCGGGCCATGTCGGCCTCTTTCCAGCGGCGATACAGCAACATGCCCTCGGCCTGGCGCAATTGCTCGCCGATTTCGCGATACCGCGCGGCCTGACGGGCCTGCCGCGCCAGCTGCGCCAGCTGCGTGCCCAACTGTTCCAGCACGTCATCGACGCGGGTCAGGTTGGCCTCGGTGCCCTTGAGCTTCAGTTCAGCTTCATGCCGCCGCTGGTACAGACCCGAGATACCGGCGGCCTCTTCCAGAATGCGGCGGCGGGCGCGGGGTTTGGCGTTTATCAGCTCGGCGATCCGGTTCTGCCCCACCAGAGCGGGTGAATGCGCGCCGGTCGAGGCGTCGGCGAACAGCATCTGCACGTCGCGGGCGCGCACGTCCTTGCCGTTGGCCTTGTAGGCGCTGCCCACGTCGCGGGTGATGCGGCGCACGATCTCGATCTGGTCGCTGTCATTGAACCCGGCCGGGGCCAGACGTTCCGAGTTGTCCATGGTCAGGACGACCTCGGCGAAGTTGCGCGCCGGACGGGTGGCGGCACCGGCAAAGATCACGTCCTCCATCGCACCGCCGCGCATCGATTTGGGGCGGTTCTCGCCCATCACCCAACGCAGCGCCTCGAGCAGGTTGGACTTGCCGCAGCCGTTGGGCCCCACCACACCGGTCAACCCGTCCGCGATGATCAGATCGGTCGGGTCGACGAAGCTTTTGAAGCCGGTGAGTTTGAGTTTGGTAAAGCGCAAAGGCCGATTTCCATGATTCCCGTTCCTTGAAAGTCTGGACAAGGGAATGCCAGCGAGTCAACGAAGTTGCGCAGGATATGGGATATTGGGCCGAGTTATCCACAATATCTTGCTGATTTCGGCGGAATCGCGCGGATTCAATACGGCGAACACTCGAACACCTGGTATCCGGTGTCCGCCCCACTTTCATAGGTCCCGAAGTCAATGCATTCATAGTTGGTCGGCGTGACCGCAGCCATCAGCAGCCGGTCCGACGCCTTGCGGTCGCAGGCGAGGATGCCCACGGTCACCGCCGCATCGCCCAACACGTCGGCGACCGGACAGCCCGAGACCTGCGCCATGGCCAAGGCAGCCCGATCCCGGATCGGCCCCAGCCGCGGGGCATATTGGCTGTTGACGCGGACCGCCTCGGCCAGGTCACCGCGCAGGCGCACGTCGAACACGCTCCCGTTCACGGCCACGCGGGTCGCGGGCAGGTCGCGAAAATGGGGCGTACCGGCCGTGCAGCCGGCCAGCAACAGCAAGGCGAGGAACCGGATCATGCCGCAGCTTTGCGGGAAAATGGTTAACGAAAGCTTTCCCGAACTTATCCGCGCAGGACCGTGCCCAACCGGGCAATGCCCTCGGCAATCGTGGCCTCGTCCGAGTTGGAGAAACTCAGCCGGATCGTGTTTGCACCGCTGCCATCGGGGTGAAAGGCTTGGCCGGGCACAAAGGCGACCTTGACCGTCTCAAGCGCGCGGGCCAGCAGTTGCGCGCCATCTGATCCGGGCGGCAGGGTCAGCCAGATGAACATCCCACCCTCGGGCCGGGTCCAGTGCACACCTTCGGGCATGTGCCGATCCAGCGCCGCCAGCATCGCGTCGCGGCGCGCACGGTAGGTTGCGCGCACCTTCGGGATGTGGCTGTCGAAACAGGCCTGCGCCACCTGGTGAACGGCCATCTGGTTGATGGTGGCGGAATGCAGGTCGGCGGCCTGTTTCATCAGCACAAGCTGCGCGATGACGGGCCGCGCCGCCACGACCCACCCCACCCGCAGCCCGGGCGACAGGGTCTTGGAAAAACTGCCGCAATAGATCGTCCGGCAGGCTTGCAGATCGCCCTTCCGCGCCAGTTCCAGCGCAAGGATCGGCGGTATCGCCTGCCCGTCATAGCGCAGGGCCTGATAGGCGCCGTCCTCGATCAGGGCGCAGTCCAACTCCTCGGCCAGATCCAGAAGGCCCTCGCGCCCCTGCCGATCGACGGTCTCACCGGTCGGGTTTGCAAAGTCGGGGGACAGATAGGCGTATTTGACCGCCCCCGGCCCCGCCGCGGCCCGGTATTGCGCCGCGCCCACATTGCCGCCTTCGCGCAACCTGTCAAAGCGTGGTTCATAGGCGTTGAAGGCCGCCAAAGCCCCCAGATAGGTCGGCCATCCAACCAGCGCCGTGTCGCCGGGCGACAGAAACAGTTTGCCCAGATAGTCCAGCGCCTGCTGCGAGCCCGAGGTGATCAGAACGTCGTCGGGGCCGCAGTCGATGCCGATCTGGCGCATGTGGCCGGCGATCCATTCCCGCAGCGGCATATACCCTTCGGACACGGAATACTGCAGCGCCTGTGCGCCGCTGCCAGCCCCAAGCGCCTGTTGGAATGCCTGAGAAAACGCCTCGGCGGGAAACAGCGCCGGATCGGGGATACCGCCGGCAAAGGAAATGATGCCGGGTTGATCCAGCAGTTTCAGCAGCTCTCGGATTTCGGATGCCTTCATTCGCGCGGCGCGCGTTGCAAATAGCTGGTGCATGGGCCGAGCCTCCTCCGCTGGGTCGGACTGACGCTATGACCTCTGCGCTTAAAGTCAATAATACTGACCTAGTGTTTCAGCCAATGTGATTGCGGCCCGTTCTTGCGCGGGCCGGGCATGTGTGGTCATATGATTTGACCAATTTTCAGCGTGATCCGATGCCCTTTCAGAAAGTCCAGACCGAGAAACTGTCCCTGGCCGTGGTCAAACAGATCGAGTTGCTGATCCTGCGCGGGATCCTGCGCCCCGGTGAACGCCTGCCGTCCGAGCGCGAGCTGGCCGACCGGCTGGGCGTGTCGCGCCCGTCGCTGCGCGAGGCGATCTCGCAACTGCAGGAGCAGGGCCTGCTGACCGCCAAGGCCGGATCAGGCATCTATGTGGCCGAGGTTCTGGGCTCGGCCTTTTCGCCGGCGCTGATCCGTCTGTTCAGCAGCCATGACGAGGCCGTGTTCGATTACCTGTCATTCCGGCGCGACATGGAAGGGTTGGCGGCCGAACGCGCCGCGCGGCTGGGCTCGGACAGCGACCTGAAGGTGATTCAGGCGATTTTCGACAAGATGGAGGCCGCCCATGCCCGCAACGCGGCCGATGAGGAGGCCCATCTGGACGCGCAGTTCCACATGGCGATCATCGAGGCCAGCCACAACGTGGTGATGCTGCACATGATGCGGTCGATGTTCGATCTGTTGCGGCAGGGTGTGTTCTACAACCGTCAGATCATGTTCCACCAACGCACGACGCGCGACGCGATCCTGAACCAGCACAGGGCAATCAACGAAGCGCTTCAGGCCCGCGACCCCGAGGCCGCCCGGCAGGCGGTGGAACAGCACCTGAGCTTCGTCGAACGCTGCATGCAGGACCAGCAGAAAGCGCAGCGCAACGAACGCATCGCGCGCCAGCGTCTGGAACATGAGACGGGCGGATCCTGACGAACGTGCAAGGCCGGGCTATGGCTGTGTCTGGCTGATCTTCTCGTAGAGGGCAGCATATTGCCGTGCGACTACCGCTTGTCCAAAACTGTTCACAGCGTGTTGTCTAACAGCTCTGGACATTTCCTTACCACTATCGCTTTCGCGGTTTTGTAGGATCGAAACTATCCCATTCGCAAGGTCGTCCGGCTCGAATGGCTGCGCCAAATATCCCAAACGCTCATTGGGAACCAAATCCGTCAAACCGCTCACATTAAAGGCAACAACCGGGACGCCGCAACTCATGGCCTCAATTCCGGTATATCCCAATACTTCCCGTCGCGAAGGCAATACAAAAACATCGGCAGCTGAATAGATACGTTTCAGCAGGCTTTCGTCGCTTATTCTACCCATGAAATGCACCGGATACGGAAAATCTGTGTCGATTTTGTCGCTCCCAAATACAACCGCTTCTACGTCGGGAAGGACGGAATGCACACGGCGCATTGCTTCCGCGAGAAGGGAAAATCCCTTGTTGGGATCTTCGGTCGCTTGAACAGCGCCGAACAATACCAGCGGAGTGCCTTGCGGCAGCGATAGTTCGGAGCGAGCCCGAGCTTTGCCGACAGTGGCCCAAAGCTCGGTGTCGATGGGGTTCGGAATTACGGTCACAGGCCAGTCGCGCATCAACGCACTTTGCCGCACGCATTCAGCCAGCCAATTGCTTGGGCACACGATTTGAAACTTTTTCTTCCAACTTGCGGCTTTTCTCTTCCAAACCCATCGATTCAAATCGAATCCGCTTTGCGTCGGTGATGCATAGCCGTTGCGCCATCTGTCCAGCTCGCTGACATGCTCGGCCCCGGAAAACGGCCACATATCGTGAAAGGTCCAGACTACGGGGTGTTTCAGCTTTCCGATCTCTGCGATCGAAATCATATCAGAATTGACCCAATGCAAGTTCAATATCTGCCGAGATTGGCGATTCAGATGCGCGCCCAAACCCGACTTGGCAAGGCCAAGAGAAGCCAACCCCTCGACCTGTTTCTTAGCGTATTTCCTTCGCAAATGCCGCGCGAATTCGCGTTGGCATAACCGGGTCAGCGTCCTTTTTGGTGTGAATTTTGTGATCCGCTCATTTTCGGGTCCATCAACGATCGTCATGTACGAGTCCGCGCCGATGGACAAAAGGGCGTCATGCAACCGACGCGCGGCAATTGCGGCCCCCCCGCCCGAGCAACTGTAGCTGATATGGTTTACGTTCAGCACGGCACCTCCGTAAGGCCGAATTCAATGGCGATTTTTTCCGGAATTTCGCCCCAGCCTATCCACTTATTCGACAAGGCGACAGCCTGTGGAACAGAATCGGATTGCCGGCGGCTCGAACAAAAAGCAGTCAGTCGGCACCGCTGTTTCTGCTAGATCAGACGGACCCTGCCGCTCTCAGTGCCTTGTCTGCGGCACCACAGGGCGCGATCGACCATTTTCAGGTTTTCGTCGCTGCAGGTGGTCAAGTCGTAGGCTTCGACGGGCTGCGAACCGCCCGACACGTAGCCCGTTTCAGCCCCTTTGCCGAAACGCTTCTTCATCTCGTCAAAATGTGCGACGGCCCGAGGTGTCGGATCAATGATCACGACCTTGGCGTTGTATCGGTTCGCAAACTCAATATCGAAGGAGGCATCTTCTCCAAGACCTGCGCTGACGACCGCGCAACCCTGCAGGCTGCCTTCGTCAAGGAAGGTCCAGCCGCCATAATTGGACCCGAGTGTGACAAGGCGCAAACCGTCCTTCGCCCGAACCGATTGCAGCCTGTGCCGCTTGTAGCGCTTTTCGCGCAGCCAGTTTCTTACGCGCTCCATCATGGTTCCCTCTTCGAAAAGAATTTGTCGGCCAACCTGATAAGCTTGCGCCTGATTTTCTCAAATTTGGTGGGCTTGGTCAGGTAGTACAGTTTCACCTGCTCCACCGCGTCAGTGTTTTCTGTGATCTGCGTTGGAAAATTCGGGGCAACATCTGTGTTCAGGCGGCCGCGCGTGTAGGATTTGTTCACAACGCCATGACTGCCGGATCCATCAAAACCGATATTCTCGACATAGGAAAAATATGGCGACAGGCACAATCCGCGATTCCGGAAAATGGTCGCGTACCAGAAAACCGCCCATGTTTTCAGCTCGCCAGCCTGGTTCGCCAGAACCTGCGACCAGTAATCCTGTGCCCCGTCGAGGTTGAAGCGGTCAATGTCCGCGGCTGAAAACTCATCCACCAGCGCGTCAGGGTCGCGGGTGTATTGGGTCCAACGATCCGACCAGGTCGCCCATCCCCAACAGCTCATGAAACGCCACAAATACGCGCCCTGCTCACCGCGAAAGGCGGGTACGTCCTCGTTGTAGCCGGCGATGTGCCAGACCGCTGGCTCGTCCTGGTAACGTTCGAGCGCAAGGTTCATGTAGTGTAGAAAAGCCGGAGATGTCAGGATGTCATCTTCGAGTATGATCGCGCGGCCATGTGTTGCCATCATCTGGGAAACACCATCTTCGATCGCGGCAGCAAGACCGGCATTTCCTTCGCGCCTGACCACCTCGACCCGAGCGAACCCCTGTTGGGCGGCGGCGACCTGCGCAACCGCGTCGACAAGCGGCTGCTCGGCATCGTTGCGCGCACCATCGATGAAAACCGTCACTGAAGTTGCTGCTGCCAGCGGCGATTTCGACAACGCATTCAACGTGCGTCGCGTGTGCTCGGGCCGGTTGAATGCAAACACGCATACAGGAGCCGGATCTGATATTTTCAAGTCACCATTTGCCATCTGAATTTGCCTGAACGCCCGGATGAATCCGTCTTGATCTGCAGCATTTGATGCTGGTTCACAACAAAGAAACCCGAAAGTGTCACACTTTCGGGTTTCTTTCTGAATGCAAAATGCAAACTTCGGCTCAGTGCAGCTTTCGGCCCACTTCTCCGATGGCGTCGTCGATCAGCTTGTTGGCCTGTGCCGCGGTCATCTGCTGAGCCAGCACCGACTTTGCAGCGGCAACGGCGGCTGCGACGGCCTGATCGCGGACCTCTTTCACCGCGGCGGCCTCGGCCGATGCGATCTGGTCCTGAGCGGCCGCAAGACGGCGCGCGATGGACTTCTCCAAGTCGGCCTTGGCTTGTTCGGCCGCCAGTACGGCGTCTTCCTTGGCGGCCGCCACGATGGCGTCAGCCTGGGCCTGCACCTCGCGCTGCTTGCGTTCGTACGAAGCCAGCAGGGCGCGCGCTTCTTCGTGCAGGGCGCGGGCCTCGTCCAGTTCGGCCTGAATGCCCTGAGCGCGATTGTCCAGCGCACCGCCGATCATGCCGGGCACCTTGAAATAGAACAGGACCGCGATGAAGACGATGAAGCCCAGCGACACCACGAAATCGGTGTTGCCCAGCGAGAAGAACGGGCCGCTTGCGGCAAAGGCCGGGCTGGCGGCGCCTGCGGTCAGGACAAGGGCAAGGATGTTCCGCATGTCACTTATCCTTTCAGCTGTGCTTCGACGGCACCTGCGATTGCATCGGCATCCGCCTTGCCGCCCAGTGCGGTGACCAGCTCGGCCGCCACGTCCTTGGCAACCACTTGAATGCTTTCCAGCGCTCCGGCCCGGATCTCGGCAATCGCCTTTTCGGACTCTGCCGCCTTGGCCGCGATTTCCGCATCCGCCTTGGCGATCGCGTCATCCAGATCAGCCTGGATTTCGGCGCGCGCTTCGGCTGCGATCCGCTGAGCCTCGGCACGGGCATCGGCCAGCGCCTTGTTATAGGCTTCTTCGGCCTCGACCGCTTTGGCCTTCAGGTCTTCGGCCGCGGCCAGGTCGTTGGTAATGGTCCCCTGACGCTCGGCCAGGATCGCCGCGATGCGCGGCAGGGCCACGCGGGACAGGACCAGAAAGATGACGACCAGCGTAATGACCAGCCAGAAGATCTGGTTGGGGAACCAATCGAAGCAGAGCTGCGGCATCCCGATGGCAGAGCCATGCGAGTCGACGCACGAGCCAACCACTTCTTCGCTTATGGGTTCAGTCGCCATGATGTCCTCCGTCGGAACGTTGTCTTTACAACAGGTGGGCCGCTATGGCTTGGGCCCACCCGCGCGTAAGGATCAGGTTCCGCAGATCAGACGGCGAACATCAGCAGCAGCGAGACCAGGAATGCGAAGATCCCCAGGGCTTCTGCGAATGCGATACCGATGAACAGGGTTGCGGTTTGCGAAGCAGCCGCCGAGGGGTTGCGCAGAGCGCCGGCCAGGAAATTGCCTGCCACGTTGCCCACCCCGATTGCGGCTGCGCCGGAACCGATTGCTGCCAGGCCTGCGCCGATGTGTGCGAGATCGCCTTCCATGATGTATCTCCTTACGAATTGGAAGTTTCGATTTTGGGTTATCGTTCCTGTGCCGGGATCAGATCCCGATCAGTGATGCGGATGCAAAGCGTCCTTCAGATAAACACAGGTCAGAATGGTGAATACGTAGGCCTGGATGAAGGCCACCAGGACCTCGAGGCCGTACATTGCGGTGATCGCCAGAACCGATACGGGCGAGATCACGGCGACCGCGGCGAAGCCTGCGAACACCTTGATCACGGCGTGGCCTGCCATGACGTTGCCGGCAAGACGAATGGAGTGGCTGACCGGACGCACGAAGTACGAGATCAGCTCGATGATCGCCAGGATCGGGCGCAGCGCCAGAGGCGCACTGGACACCCAGAACAGGCTGAGGAACCCGGCGCCGTTCTTGACGAAGCCCAGCACGGTCACGGTCAGGAATACCGCCAGCGCCAGCGGAATGGTGACCGCGAAATGCGACGTGGTGGTGAACGAGGTCGGGATCAGGCCCAGGAAGTTCGCGGTGACGATGAACATGAACAGGGTCATCACATAGGGGAAGTACTTGACGCCTTCCTTGCCGCAGATGTCTTCCAGCATCTTGTAGATGAAACCGTAGGCCAGCTCGGCGATCGACTGCATGCGGGTCGGTACGATGGCGCGCTTCGAGGTGCTCAGCACCAGCAGCCCGATGATGGCCAGAACCGCGAAGAACAGCCACAGGGTCACGTTGGTGGGCGTGTACCAGGCGATCGTGTCGCCGCCAAACAGCGGCTTGACGATGAACTGGTCCATGGGATGGAACACCAGGCTGCTGCCTTCTGCTGCGTGTTCTGCGCCTGCGGCGCCGTGTGCTGCGGTGGTCTCGCTTGCCACGTTCAGTCCCTCTCGTCCTTCTCGGCCCTTGTCGCGGCCGCTTGTTTCTCTTGGGCCTCCTGTGCGCTGCGGAGCATGACCTTCACCCCGGCGACGAGACCCAGCAATGTGAACAGCACCAGGAAGATCGGGATCGTCCCGAACAGGCTGTCCAGCCCGTACCCGATGCCAAATCCGATCCCCAGACCGGATACCATCTCGATGACCATCCGCCAGGCCAGTTCGCCCCCGGATATGTCGGCGTCTGCGCGGGCCTGCGGTTGCTTGGCCTTTTTCGCCGCTTCGATCTTGGCCTCAAGCTGCGTCAGGCGCTGCTTTGGGTCGTCATCGGTCACGGGCGGTTTCCTCGCACAGTCTTGGCGCAGTTGCTAAGCGGCGCGCGGCGCAGAGTCAACGGCCTTGATGACCCCAATTGCCGCAGTTCAAGATATTGGTTTTTAATGTTTTTTTCAGCCTCGGCCTGTCGTTCCGTCTGGGCGCCGGGTCCGCGTTGGCCCGAAAAGCCCTGAATCCGCATATTCAACCAAATGGTTGACCAAACTTTCCCGCTGTGGTTCAGCGGGGTCATGTCCGATGACCTAGATACCGTCTTTGCGGCCCTGGCCGACCCCACGCGGCGCGCGATCCTGGCGATGCTGCTCGAGGATGACATGGCCGTCACCGACGTGGCCGAGCCGTTCGAGATGTCACTGGCGGCCATTTCGAAACACCTGACGATCCTGACCCGCGCGGGCCTGATCAGCCAGGAAAAGCGTGGCCGGGTGAAATGGTGCAAGCTGGAACCCGACGCGTTGCGCGCGGCCTCGGTCTGGATGCAGGGGTTCGGGCAGTTCGAACCCGTGAATCTGGACGCGTTCGAGCGGTTCCTGGAAAACCAGCTTTCGGCGGGTGACGAGGCCTAGCGCACCACGAAGACCGACATGCTGGCATGTTTGGCCAGGTATCCGGCATGGCTGGACAGGATGAAATCGGTGATCCGCGGCGCATGGGTGCCGATGACGATCAGGTCGGCGCCGATCTCTTCGGCGGTGCGGGCCAGATCGCCATCGACCTCGGCCGCCACGTCTACCGAATGGATATTGCGGAAATCGACCGGCGCGCCGCTGGCCTGTGACAGCTCGTCAGCCAGATCGGACAGGCGATCATGGATCGCGCTTTCGGTCTGGGTGAGGTCTGCAGGCTGGTTGCTGGTGACACTGACGATGGTGATCCGGGCGCCCTGCCAGCGGGCGACCTGAGCCGCAACCTCGGCGGCCTTGCGCACTTCGGGCGGCAAGTGCAGATCGACGGGAAACATGATGTGCTTGAACATGGGACACCTCCTTGACCTGGGATCAGCCTAGCCGGGCCGTGCGGTCTGCCCCTTGATCTGCCTCAACAGGCGGGCGTCAGCGCGGCACGGGCTGACGATCGGCGCGGCGCAGGTCGTCACCCTTCAGCAACAGCACCAGGGCAAGGATCGTCATCCCGATTCCCACCAGGATCAACAGGCCCGGCGCCGGCTGGCCCAGCGCGATCTGCCAGATGATCACCCAGCTGGGCGTCAGGTAGGTATAGGCCATGACCTTGGCCGACGGCAGCAGCAGCGTGGCGTATTGCAACAGAACGAAGGTGGCGGCGCTGGCGCAGATGGCGACATAGAACAGGCCGATCCAGACGATCGCCGGCAGGTTGACCCAGTCGGTCGCGCGGATGTCGGACCAGCCGAACACCGTCAGCACCGCGCAGCCGGCGACCAGCGTACCGAAGGTGAACACGACCGGCGGCTCGCCCCGGTTCAGCTTGCGCACCATGGGCGTATAGATCGCATGGGCCACACAGCCCCAGAAATAGATGATCTCGCCCTGTCCGATCTCAAAGGCGCGAAAGGCCAGCCAATCGGCGCGGAACACCACCCACAGCGCGCCAACCGCGCCCACGCTCAATGCAAGGGCCATGTGCGGAGTGGTGATCTGGCGCAGCAACACCCACCCCGCCACCGCCGACAGGATCGGCGTCAGGGTGAACACCGCCGCCGCGCTGACCGGCGGCGCGGTCTTCAGCCCGTAGAACATCAGCACGAAATAGGCCGAGAACAGCCCGCCCAGCACCAGATAGCGCCACGGCGCGCGCGCCGCGCTGCGCGGCAGGCCGGTCGTCATAAGCGCCGCGATGCCGATCACCACACCCGCAATCGCGAACCGCGCGGCGTTCAGCGCAGCCGGCGCGATCTCGTTGGCGATCATCGAGCCCAGCGAGAAACTGCCCGCCACCAGCGCCGAGAACACCAGCATGGCCAGATGGCCACGCGCCTGCGGGCTCATGGCAGCCAGTCCCTGGCCTGCTCCTTGAGGAATTTCAGAAAGGTCTGCACTTTGGCCGTGCGGTGCAGGTCCACATGGGTGACCAGCCACAGGTTGCCAGCCCATTCCGGCAGCGGCTCCATCACCTCCTGCAACTGCGGATGGCGGGCGGCCTCCCACCGGGCCATGAAGCCGATCCCCGCCCCGGCCAGTACCGCCTCGGCGACGCTGAAGTTGTCCGAGCAGCGGAAGGTGATCGCCTCGGCCGGGACATTGGCACGCAGCCAGCGTGAAAAGGGCGCGCGGCTGTTTTCATCATCCGCCCCGACGAAGGCGTGGTTGGGGAAATCCTCGACGCCCTCGGGCAGGCCGCGCCGCGCGATGTAGTCCTGACTGGCATAAAGCCCCACCTCTTGCGTCATGAAGGGCTGCACCACGTTGTCCGGCTGATCTGGGGCCGCACCGGCACGGATGGCCACATGCGCCTCGCCATATTCCAGGCGGAACAGGCGGTCGCCGGTCAGATAGCGCACGATCAGATCGGGATGGTCCTGCTGGAACGCGGTCAGCGTGGGCACCACCAGCGGCGCCAGCGCCGCCAGCGAAGTCACCACCAGCTCGCCCGAGACATCGTCTCCGCGCCCCTTCAGCCGCCCGACCAGCTGGTTGAACTGATCCTCGGTGGCCTGGGCCACACGCAGCAGATCCTCGCCCGCCTCGGTCGGGGTATATCCGCGCGCGTGGCGCTGGAACAGCTTGACCTTCAGCCGGGCCTCGATCGCGTCGATATGGCGGATCACCGTGGCGTGGTGCACCCCCAGAACCTCGGCCGCGCCGCTGACCGTGCCCATGCGCGCAACCTGATAGGCGGTGCGGACCTCGTCCCAATTGTCCATGACAAAACCAATTCTGTGCAATTTCCAACAATGCCTGTTGATTTATCCCAGTTTCGTTCGCTCACGCAATACTCATATTGGGCTCAGACGCAAAATCCGAACCCTGAAAAGGACCCAAGCCATGACCAAGACCATCCTGCATATCGACGCCTCGGCCCGCCGCACCGGCTCGACCACCCGTGACCTCTCGGCCCGCATCGTCCAGCACCTGGGCGCCGGCCGCATCATCCGCCGCGACCTGGCCACGCCCCTGCCCCTGCTGACCGAGGACTGGATCACCGCCAACTTCACCCCTGCCGATCAACGCGATGCCACCCAGCGTGACCTGCTGGCCCTGTCGGACGAGTTGGTCAAGGAACTGCAGCAGGCCGACACGGTGGTGATCGGGCTGCCGATCTACAATTTCTCGGTCCCCGCCGCCTTCAAGGCCTGGATCGACCTGGTCGCCCGCGCGGGCCTGACGTTTTCGTATACCGAGAGCGGCCCCAAAGGTCTGCTGGAGGGCAAGCGCGCCATCCTCGCCATCGCATCGGGCGGTACCGCCGTTGGGTCCGAGATCGACTTTGCAACCGGATACGCCCGCCATGTGCTGGGCTTCATCGGCATCCACGACGTGGATGTGGTGGCCGCCGACCGCATGGCGCTGGATCCGGAAGCCGCGCTGAGCAACGCCCAGAAAGCCGTGGCCGAACTGGCCGCTTGATCCGGCCACTGGCCTTCCCCGGTCAAACCGTCCAATCTGCACCCGAACAAGATCGGCAGATTGGACGGTTGTCATGAAGAAGATCGGAATTCTGGGCGGGGTCGGCTGGGCCTCGACGGTGGACTACTACCGCGCCATCGCCGAGGGCGCAGGCCGCCATTTTGCAGAACGCGGGCATGGATCGCCGCTGCCTGTTCCTCCGATGACCATCGAATCCGTCACCCAGGCCAGAACCCGCGCGCTGCGCGGAACCGCCGGCGACGAAGCAAGCTGGGCCGCGTTCGATGCCGTTTTCCGCGAAGCACTGCTGACGCTTGAGCAGGCGGGATGTGATTTTGGCATCATCGCCTCGAACACACCTCACGCCCGTTTGCATGCGATCCGGCAGGGCGTGACCATGCCGATCCTGAGTATCTTTGATGCAACCGCCGTGGCCACCAAAACGACTGGTGCCAAAAGCGCGCTGGTGCTGGGAACCTCGGTCACGATGCAAGCGCGGCACTATGCGGAACGGCTGGCGGCTGAAGGCATCACAGCCAATGACCGGCTTCCAGAGGACCAGATCGCGGAAATGCAGGCCATGATCGACACCGAGTTCTATGGCGGTGCATCGGCCAAGGCCCGCGGCCGTCTACTGGCGTTCTGCAACCGACATGCCGCCCCCGGAACCGCGATCCTGCTGGCCTGCACCGAATTGCCGCTGGCCTTTCCCCAGCATCTTGATGACCCGGTTTTCGAGACCGACGGACACCTGTTCGTCAATCCCTCGGCCGCCCATGTAGCCGCCGCCTTGAAAGAGGCGCTGAGCGAATGATCAAGGCAGCCAGGTGACCTCGCACCCGATCCGTTCGAAGAAGGCCATCAGGTCGTCGCGCGCCATGGCCACCGTCCGGTCATTGACCAGCGGATGCATATAGATCACGTCCGCGCGCCGCGCCGCGTCGTCCATGAAGAACCGCACATCGTTGCCGACGCCGTTGATCATCGCCAGCGGGCTGACCGCGCCGGGACGGATGCCGAGGTTCTGCATCAGCCGATCCGCCGACCCGAAGGACAGGTTGCCCACCCCCAGTTCGGCGCCCAGCGCCTTGAGGTCGATCTCGCGGCTCTGTTCCAGCGTCACCAGGTAGTTCCGCTTTTTCTTGTCGCGCAGATACAGGTTCTTGAGCCGCAACGCGTTTTCGCCCGGCACCATGAACTGATCCTCGACCGCCTTCGACTCTTCGACCGTCCGCAGCGGAACGTGGCTGTGCAGGCGATAGGGCAGCCCCCAATCGTCCAGCTGCGCCAGCAGTGCATCGGAACTGAGCGGCAATGTGTCCTGAAAGGCGGATGAGGCGTCCATGGTCTTCTCCCGAATATCGCGCCAGTGATGGCCGACGGGGCCAGACGATGCAACCCGGCAGGCGCGGATGGTTGACTCGGGCAGCCAATGGGCCTAAACGCCAAGGCAACATCCGGAAGCGTCTGTTCTTCCGGTCCCTTGAGTCGTTCAGGGATCGCCCCCCACCAGCGAGTTTCGCCCGTGGGGGCATTTGTGCATTTAGCCGGCGCATCCTATCTAGGACACGCCAACCGACAACCGGCGAAGGAGGCCGAAGGCATGTTTGAAAATCTATCCGAACGCCTCTCTGGCGTCTTTGACCGGCTGACCAAACAGGGCGCCCTGTCCGAGGAAGACGTCAAGACCGCCCTGCGCGAGGTCCGCGTGGCGCTGCTTGAGGCCGACGTATCGCTGCCGGTGGCGCGTGCGTTCGTCAAGAAGGTGCAGGAACAGGCGACCGGCCAGGCGGTGACCAAGTCGATCACGCCGGGCCAGCAGGTCGTCAAGATCGTGCATGACGCGCTGGTCGATACCCTGCGCGGCGAGGAAGACCCCGGCAAGCTGAAGATCGACAACCCGCCCGCGCCGATCCTGATGGTCGGCCTGCAGGGCTCGGGCAAGACCACCACCACCGGCAAGCTGGCGAAACGCCTGAAAGAGAAAGAGGGCAAGAAGGTCCTGATGGCCTCGCTGGACGTCTATCGCCCGGCGGCGATGGACCAGCTGGCGGTGCTGGGCACCCAGATCGGGGTGGACACCCTGCCGATCGTGCCGGGCCAGAAACCGGTGGACATCGCCAAGCGCGCCAAACAGCAGGCCACGCTGGGCGGCTATGACGTCTACATGCTGGATACCGCGGGCCGTCTGCATATCGACGAGGTCCTGATGGACGAGGTCGAGCAGGTCCGCAACGTGGTCGACCCGCGCGAGACCCTGCTGGTGGTTGACGGCCTGACCGGTCAGGTCGCCGTCGAGGTGGCCGAGGAGTTCGACGCCAAGGTCGGCATCTCGGGCGTGGTCCTGACCCGGATGGATGGCGACGGTCGCGGCGGCGCGGCCCTGTCGATGCGCGCGGTCACCGGCAAGCCCATCCGCTTCGTCGGTCTGGGCGAGAAGATGGATGCGCTGGAAACCTTCGAGCCCGACCGCATCGCCGGTCGGATCCTGGGCATGGGCGACATCGTGGCCCTGGTCGAAAAGGCCCAGGAGACCATGGAGCTCGAGCAGACCGAGCGCATGATGAAGCGCATGATGAAGGGTCAGTTCAACATGAACGACCTGAAGATGCAGCTGGAACAGATGATCCAGATGGGCGGCATGCAGGGCCTGATGGGCATGATGCCGGGCATGGGCAAGATGGCCAAGCAGATGGATCAGGCCGGGCTGGACGACCGGATCCTGCGCCAGCAGATCGCCATGATCCAGTCGATGACCAAGAAGGAACGCGCCAACCCCGCGCTGCTGCAGGCCAGCCGCAAGAAACGCATCGCGGCCGGCTCGGGCATGGAGGTCAGCGACGTCAACAAGCTGCTCAAGATGCACCGGCAGATGTCGGACATGATGAAGAAGATGGGCAAGATGGGCAAAGGCAAGATGCTGAAACAGGCCATGAAAGGCATGTTCGGAAAAGGCGCGCCCAGCCCCGAGGAAATGGCCGCGGGCATGGACCCCAAGGCGCTGGAAGCCGCGGCCAAGGCGATGGGCGGCAAGATGCCCGGCGGCATGCCCGGCATGGGCGGCGGCATGGCCCTGCCCCCCGGCCTGAGCGGATTCGGAAAGAAAAAGTAAGTGACCGCGCCCGTCGCATATCCCTGGGAGGCTCCGGCCACCGGCCCCGCCGCCGCGCTGTGTTCGCGGCTGGCTGCGGAATTGCCGCGGTTGGAGACCGCGCGGCTGGTGCTGCGCGCGCCGCGGATCGGGGATTTCGACACTTATGCCGACATCCTGATGTCGGACCGTGCCAAACACATGGACGGCCCGTTTGACCGGCAGGCGGCCTGGCTGGATTTCTCGCAATACGTCGCGGGATGGCTGCTGCGCGGGGCGGGAATGTGGGCCATCGAGGACCGCGCAGACGGTCAGGTTTTGGGGTTCGTGTCGGTCGGCATGGAATTCGGCGACCGCGAACACGAACTGGGCTATCTGCTGACCGAAACGGCCGAGGGGCGCGGCATCGCAACCGAGGCAGCCGAAGCCGCCCGCGACTTTGCGCTGGGTCCGCAGGCTCTGCCGTCACTGGTCAGCTATGTAGATCCCGACAACGCAGCCTCGGCCCGCGTGGCCGAACGCCTGGGCGCCCGGCGCGATCTGCAAGCCGAGGCCGGGTTCGACGAGCCGGTTCTGGTCTATCGCCACCTGCCCGGCGACGGCGATGGCGGGATGGAGGCCTACGCATGACGACCGTCGCCATCCCTACCCTTGAGACCGAGCGCCTGATCCTGCGGGCGCCCCATCTGGACGACCTGCCGGCCATGACCGCCTTCTACGCGACCGAGCGCAGCCACATGGTGGGTGGGCCAAAGGATGAATTCGCGTGCTGGAGTTCATTGTCGAACCGGCTGGGCCACTGGGCGCTGCGCGGCTATGGCCTGTGGCACCTGACCGAAAAAGCCAGCGGCGCTTTCGTAGGCTGGACCGGCATGATCTATGTGCCCGGCTGGGACGAGCCCGAGCTGGGCTGGACCCTGATGGAACAGGCCGAGGGCAAGGGCCTGGGCTTCGAGGCCGCGCAGGCCGCCCGTGACCATGCCGCGCGCCATCAGGGGTTGAACGGCGTCATCAGCTATATCGCGCACGCCAAAGACCGCTCGCGCGCCCTGGCACAGCGTCTCGGCGCGACCTACGAGCGCGAGGGCGAAGTGCTGGGCAAGTCCGCGCAGATCTGGCGGCACCCCATGCTTGATATTTCAACGACCGATCTGACCACCGAAAGGACCGGCCAATGAACAATCCCGTGACGCGGGCCGCGGCCTTGCTGAAAGACCACCGCGAAAGCATCGACCGGCTGGACGCTATTCTGGTCTATACCCTGGCCGAGCGGTTCAAGCACACGCAGGCCGTTGGCAAGCTCAAGGCCGAACACGACCTTCCCCCGTCCGATCCCTCGCGCGAGGCCGCGCAGATCGCACGGCTTGAAGACCTGGCGAAAGAGGCGGATCTGGACCCCGATTTTGCCAAGGCTTTCCTGAATTTCATCATTCAGGAAGTCATCCGACACCACAAGAAGCACCAGAAATAGCCGGAACATTCCGGCCAACGCCATCCAAAGGAGATACCACAATGGCAATGAAAATTCGTCTGGCCCGTGGCGGCTCGAAAAAGCGCCCCTTCTACCGCATCGTTGCAGCGGACAGCCGCATGCCGCGTGACGGCCGCTTCATCGAGAAGCTGGGCACCTACAACCCGCTGCTGCCGAAAGACAGCGAAGAGCGCGTTAAGATGAACATGGAGCGCATCCAGTACTGGCTGGACCAGGGCGCGCAGCCGACCGACCGGATCGCCCGCATGCTGGAAGCCGCTGGCGCCAAGGAAAAAGCCGAGCGCAACAACCCCAAGAAGGGCACCCCGGGCAAGAAAGCCCAGGAGCGCGCCGAAGAGAAGGCTGCAAAGGCAGCCGAAGCCGCTGCTCCGGCAGAAGAAGCCGCTGCAGAAGAATAAACAGGCGGGCGCGTGCAGGATCAGGCCTTTACCGACGAATTCCGCACGCAGTTCGATCTGTTGATGCGGCTCCGGCGCGACGTGCGCCGGTTCCGCACCGACGCGGTGGACGAGGCAGTGCTGACGCGCTGCCTCGATGCGTTTCAGCTGGCCCCTTCGGTGGGGCTTAGCGAACCGTGGCGCGTGATCCGCGTCGAAAGCCCCGCGGCCCGGACCGCGGCGCTGGAGAATTTCAAGGCCGCAAATGACGCCGCGCTTGCGGGTTATTCCGGTGACCGGGCGCAGCTGTACAGCCGGCTGAAGCTGTCGGGCATGCAAGAGGCGCCGGTTCAGCTGGCGGTGTTCTGCGATGACGCCACCGACAAGGGCCAGGGGCTGGGCGCGGGCACCATGCCCGAAATGCGCCGCTATTCGGTGGTCTCGGCCGTCACTCTGTTCTGGCTGGCGCTGCGCGCGCATGGGCTGGGGCTGGGCTGGGTCTCGATCCTCGATCCCGACCGGCTGGCCCGCGACCTGTCGGTGCCCGAGGGCTGGCGGCTGATCGGCTATTTCTGCGTGGGCTGGCCCGAGGAAAGCTCGGACACGCCCGAGCTGGAAACGCTGGGCTGGGAATGTCGCCGCGGCAGCCTGCCGGTGGAAACGCGGTAGGATGCCATGTTCGGATTGATACGCCTTCCCATCCTGTTGCTGATCGCCTTTATTGTGGGCGTGTTCTTTGAACGCAGCAACCAGCGCGAAGCCTGCGCCGAAATCGGCCGGTGGATGAACGGAACTTGTGTGACGACGGAAATGCCCAATGAGTGATCTGATCTGTGTCGGCAGCGTGGCCGGGTCCTACGGCGTACGCGGCGAGGTCCGGCTGAAAAGCTATTGCGCGGTACCCGAGGATATCGAGACCTACTCTCCCCTGACCGACGAGAGCGGCACCGAGCGCTATCCGCTGATTATTACCCGCGCGATCAAGAACGGCTTTGCCGCGCGTCTGGGCGGGGTCGAGACCAAGGAGCAGGCCGATGCGCTGAAAGGGCTGCGCCTTTACGCCCGGCGCGCGCAGTTGCCCTCGCTGCCGGATGACGAATTCTATCACGCCGACCTGATCGGGCTCGAGGTTTATGACACCGGCGGCACCCTGCTGGGCAAGGTCAAATCGGTGCAGAACCACGGCGCCGACGACCTGCTGGAACTCCATGGGCCGGGTCTGAAAACCACCGTGCTGCTGCCTTTCACCAAGGCGGCGGTCCCCACGGTTGACCTTGAGGCCGGACGCATCGTCGCCGACCCGCCCGACGGGCTGCTGTAATGCGGCGCATCCTGCTGCATCTGGGTCTGCACAAGACGGGCACCACGGCGGCCCAGTCGTTTCTGTTCGAAAACCGCCAACTCATCTGGCCGCATCACGCGCTGGTGCTGCCCTATGTCACCCGCAAGCGCGGGCTGTCCGACGCCGCCACCCGCCATTCGCTCTATGGCACGGTGGGCACGCTGGCCGAGTTCGGTTCGCAGTTTCATGCCCTGCTCGACTCGCTGGACTTCGGCGAAAAGCGCGGGCTGGTGCTGAGCGAGGAGAATTTCGCCGGGCTGCGGCCCAGCCGCAATCCGGCGGTGGGCTATGACGCGGCACCCGAACTGGCGGCCTGCATCGTGGACATGGTGCGCAATCGGCTGGCAGGGGATCCGCTGGACATCACCGTCTATCTGTCGCTGCGCCAGCGCGGCAGCTGGCTGCGCAGCCTTTGGGCGCACGACCTGCAACGCACGCGGCTGGTTCTGGATTTCGACGCCTTCCGCGACAAGCTGGCCGACCTGCCCTCGCCCCAGCAGACGGCCGAGGCGATCCGCGACCGGCTGCCCTCGGTCCGCGTGCAGACGGAGTGGCTGGAAGAACTGCGCGAGCGCCCGTTCGGCCCCGGAACACCCTTCGCCGAATTCCTGAACCTGCCTCGCGAAAAGGCCGCGCAACTGGTCGCGCCGACCCTGTCCAACCCCGCCCTGCCCGAGGCCACGCTGCAGGCGATGCTGGATCTGAACCGATCCTGGCTGGACGAGGCGGCGCTGGTCCGGCAGAAGGCCCGCATCGTCGAAGACGCCCAAAACAGCCTGACCCCACAGCCATGACGGACAAACCCGCCAAATCCCACGGCCGCAAGGCCATCCGCCCCACCCTGAAACCGCGCGAGCTGTTGACGCCCACGCCGGACCTGCACGGCGTTTGGAAAGCCAAGGTGATCACGCTGTTCCCCTCGGCCTTTCCCGGCGTTCTGGGCGAAAGCCTGACCGGCAAGGCCCTGCAGGACGGGCTATGGCAGCTTGAAACCGTCGATCTGCGGCAGTTCGGCATCGGCAAGCATCGCAATGTCGACGACACGCCCGCAGGCGGCGGTGCGGGCATGGTGCTGCGTGCCGACGTGCTGGGCGCGGCGATCGAACACACGATGGAGGGCGTGCAGGGCAACTGGCCCTTGATCTATCTCAGCCCGCGCGGCCGCCGGATGGACCAGCGCATGATGCAGACTTTCGCCCGCTGCGACGGCCTGACTCTGCTGTGCGGCCGGTTCGAAGGCGTGGATGAGCGGGTGTTGGAGCATTACGGCATCCAGGAGGTCTCGCTGGGCGATTTCGTGATGACCGGGGGCGAGATCGCCGCGCAGGCGCTGATCGACGCCACCGTGCGGCTACTGCCAGGCGTTCTGGGCAACCAGGCCTCGGCCGAGGAGGAGAGCTTTTCGTCCGGCTTGCTGGAGCACCCGCAATATACCCGCCCGGCCGAATGGAAAGGCCGCCCGATCCCCGAGGTTCTGATGTCGGGCCATCACGGCCGCATCGCGGAATGGCGGCAGCAGATGTCCGAACAGATCACCCGCGAACGCCGCCCCGATCTGTGGGCCGCCTATCGCAAGGCGCGGGGCGAGGACTAGGGCGCACCGGCCTTCCACCGCGCCCACAGATCGGGCGAGCCGTTGAAGGCGTTGACGTCCACCCGCCCCTGCACGCCAGGCACCAGCCCGGTGCCCGTGTACTGCCAGAACCGCCAGACCGCCCGGGGATAGACATTGCGCGGATGCCCTGCGACCGAGCGCAGCCAGAACTCGGTCTTGGGCAGCCGGCCGATGCCGGTGTCCGCGTAGAAATCGACCGTGGTGTAGACGATCGGCCGGCGGCCGTAGTGACGTTCGAGGATATCGAGGAACCGCTGCGCCTCGGCCCGGACGGTTTTGGGATCGGGACGCAGGGTGCAGGTTTTCGAATGCGGCGTCCACTCCATGTCGAGCACATGCGGCAGGTCGGCGCCGCGCGGCACGTTGCGGATGAACCACCGGGCCTGCTCGGCCGCCGGACGGCAGAAATAGTAATAGTGATAGGCGCCCCAGGGCACACCCGCCGCCGCTGCGCCGCGGCTGTGGTTTTCGAACATCGGGTCGGCCACGTCGCCGCCCTCGGTCGCCTTGATGAAGACAAAGCTGATGCCCGCGGCCCTGGCCCGGCGCCAGTCGATCTGACCCTGCCAGCGCGACACGTCCAGCCCGTGAACGGGATAATGTTCTGGTCGGCGGCGGTCCCAATCATGCGGGTCGGCATCGGCAAAGGCTGGATACAGGGCCTGCGGCGCCGAGCGGTCGACCGCCGCGGGCGGGTCGATGATCTGTGCCTCGGGCGCGCGGCGCCCGCAAGACAGCAGCAACAGGCCGATGGCCACACCGAGAATGACTTTGCGCATCCTGTCGTCCTGCCTCAGATATCGTTGCCCGATCACCACCAGCATGCCTGAGTGCCCGGATATCGCAACATTTGCGTTCCGCGGCGGCGGATTTTCACCGCGGCGCGCGTGAATTGGGCTTGATCTACCCCCGCGATTTGCCTAAACGGGCGCAATCCGGTGGCGCCCCGCGGCGACTCCGGTGTTTTGGTTTGTGTCGCAGGATCGCACCCGGCTTTCTTCGGATCGGGGAAGCTGGACACGAAACCGCACGGAAGGAACAGTCGACCTGATCTCTGGCGGGCTGCGCAAGCGGGACCCGGGGAAGACCAAGAGCTCTCGGGCCGTGCCAACTTCGTGGACCAACCACGAGCAGATAGGAGTACCAGCGATGGACCTGATCGCACAGCTTGAGGCGGAACAGATTGCCGCCCTGGGGAAAGAGATCCCCGATTTCAAAGCCGGTGACACCATCCGTGTCGGCTACAAGGTGACCGAAGGCTCGCGCACCCGCGTGCAGAACTACGAAGGCGTCTGCATCGCGCGCAAGAACGGCAATGGCATTGCCGGTTCGTTCACCGTCCGCAAGATTTCGTTCGGCGAAGGCGTGGAACGTGTGTTCCCGCTGTATTCGACCAACATCGACAGCATCACCGTTGTCCGCCGCGGCCGCGTCCGCCGCGCCAAACTGTACTACCTGCGCTCGCGCCGCGGCAAATCGGCCCGGATCGCAGAGGTCACCAACTACAAGCCCAAGGCTGGCGCCGAGGCCGAAGCGTAAGGAGCGGACCCATGAAAAAAGACATCCACCCCGATTACCACCTGATCGACGTCAAGCTGACCGACGGCACCGTCATCCAGATGAAATCCACCTGGGGCGCCGAGGGCGACCAGCTGGCTCTGGAAATCGACCCGTCCTCGCACCCGGCTTGGACCGGCGGTTCGTCGCGCCTGATGGACGCGGGCGGCCGTGTGTCGAAGTTCAAGAAGAAATACGAAGGTCTGGGTTTCTGATCCCACGCCGATCGCGTTTCAAGGCCGTCCCGTCGGGGCGGCCTTTTTCGTTTATGCGGCTCAATCGTCGGGCACGTCCAGATCGAACACGATGATCCCCTCGGCCCCGTTTTCGCACAATGCGCACAGTTGGCCGCCCAATTGCCGATGCACCGGATGTTCTGCATAGCTGCGCAGCGCCTCGGCATCGGCGAACCGGATCACGAAGCCATCGCGCCAGGCCTGCGACTTTCCCTCGAAATCGCGGTTGGGGCCATAGTCGAACCCAATCGCTCCAGCCAACCCGGCGCACAGGTCCGAAAGGCCTTGCAAAACATCCCGCCGGGCCTGCTGCGGAGCGTCTGCGCGGAAGGTGAAGAAAACGCAGTGCAGGATCATGCGGATACCTTTCTTTCCGTGGGTGCCGGCCATGCGCGGGTCCGGCTGGTTCGTGGCGCGGCGCTCTGGGCGGGCCAATACCCCCGAGTCAGAGCCAGATCGAGGCGCAAGAAGCCGATTCGACCGCTTTCCTTTGGTGCACACACAACATATAGTGGCGGCAAACAACGTGTAGTCAAACACGACGGAACCGGGGAACACTGGCATGGCACATATCATCGTGGTGGGGAACGAAAAGGGCGGCGCAGGCAAATCGACCGTTTCCATGCATGTCGCCACCGCGCTGGCGCGGCTGGGACACAAGGTCAGCACGCTGGATCTGGATCTGCGGCAGCGCAGCCTGGGCAGGTATTTCGAGAACCGGCGCAATTTTATGGCCAACGAACAGTTGGACCTGCCCAGCCCACGCCACCATGACCTGCCCGAGATCGACCCAAGCAAGCTCAAACCCGGCGAGAACATCTATGACCACCGCCTGTCCGCCGCCGTGGCCGAGTTGGAGAGCGACAGCGATTTCATCCTGATCGACTGCCCCGGCTCGCACACGCGGCTCAGCCAAGTGGCTCATTCGCTGGCCGATACGCTGATCACGCCGCTGAACGACAGTTTCATCGATTTCGACCTGCTGGCCCGGATCGACTCGAAGGGCGAAAAGATCCTCGGTCCCTCGGTTTATTCCGAGATGGTCTGGAACGCGCGGCAATTGCGGGCGCAGGCCGGGCTGAAACCCATCGACTGGGTCGTGGTGCGCAACCGCGTGGGCACCCAGCGCATGGTCAACAAGGAAAAGATGCAGCGCGCCATCGAGATGCTGTCGAAACGGATCGGCTTCCGCGTCGCCTCGGGCTTTTCCGAGCGCGTGATCTTTCGCGAGCTGTTCCCGCGCGGGCTGACCCTGCTGGACCTCAAGGATGTTGGAGTGAAACAGCTCAATATCTCGAACATCGCGGCCCGTCAGGAGTTGCGCGACATGATGCGTGAACTGAACCTGCCCGGGGTCGAGATCGACTTCTAGGTCGTCGGCGCGTAGATCGTGAAAAGCTCTTTGGGCTCGGACACGCCGCGCAGCATGTAGCGCCCGACCGAAATCAGGTCCTGTTCGCAGGGCTGAGCGGCGCGGGCCACGTCATCCGAGATCAAGATACGCCGGTCCAGCGACCGGTGCATGCCTGCGATGCGCGCGGCCTGGTTCACCGCCGGCCCGATCACGGTGAAATCCAGCCGGCTTTCAGCACCGATATTGCCATACAGGATTTCGCCCGAATGCAGAGCAAGGGTGAAATTGGCGACCGGCAGGCCGGCAGCGGCCCGTTCCGCGTTGAGCTCGGCCATACGCGTCTGCAGAACACCGACGGCGGCCAGCGCGGCGCGGGCATCCTCGTCGATCTCGCCCACGTCGAACATGGCCATCAGACCGTCGCCCATGAATTTGAGGATATTGCCGCCGCAACCCTGCACGACCTCGACCGCCACGGCCAGATAGTCGTTCAGCATCGCGATGATGTCCGACCCGGGAAGGCGTTCGGCCAGGCCCGTAAAGCCCTCGAGGTCGAAATTCCAGATCACGGCGTCGATCTGCTGCAACGATCCGCGCCGGATTTCCCCCGACAGCACGCGCCGGCCCGCATCCCGCCCCAGATAGACGCGCAGCAGATCCTGCGCCATTTTCCGGTTCGAGGCCGATTTCAAGGCCAGCCCCAGATGCGGCAGAGCATATCGGATCAGATCCAGGTGAATGTCGTCGAACCCTTCGGCATGGTCCGTCGTCCACGACATCAGCACCCCCTCGGGCATCTGGTCCAAGGCGATCCGGTTTTCGGGCTCGACCTTCTGCAGAACCAGACCGGATGCAAAGTAGTCGGTGGCACCTTTCTGGTGCAGCTCGTTCAAAAACGGGAACCGGCTGGGTTCGTTCTGGTCTTTCAACCTTTCACGCAGTTCTTTCGCGCCGGACTGCAGCATCGCGTAGAGCGGGCTCGAAACCCACTGATCAGGCAATTCCTCGCGGTGCTCGTAATTCTCGACGCTGCCCCCTTCGTCCCGGTACCAGTTGAAGCCGGTACCGCCGTAAGTGGGGTGATAGGCGCTCTGGGCGGCGTGAAACCGCATCAGAGGAACGCCCGCATCCACAAGCCGCAGGCAATAGCCTTCGAGTATTTCCGACTGTTCGGCCCCCTCCAGCCCCCGGTCCAGCAACCATCCAATCAGGTCATCGGCACGGGCTTTGGGGTCGGTGGATGGCATCTTGGGGCTCCGTCTGGTCTGCACCCCACTTGGGGGCTGCGAGGCCAGATTACCAGAGGTCAGTCCATCCCGACCAGCCGCCGCAGCATCATCCGCAACAGCGCCGCCTCGCCCGTGGTGAACATGCCCGCCAGCCGGGCGTCATAGTCGCGGGCGATGTCGCGCAATTCGCGATACACCGTCAGACCGGCTGGGGTCAGGGTCAGCCGCTCCATCCGGCGGTCGTTTTCATCGCGGGTGCGCCGCAGGTATCGGCGCTGTTCCAGCTTGTGCACCGCGCGGCTGATCTTGGTCTTGTGCATCTTGGCACGTTCCCCGATCTGCTTGGCGGTCATCTCTCCGTAATTGCCAAGGTGGAACAGAACGCGCCATTCGGTGCGCAGCATCCCATAGCGGTTCTTGTAGACCTTCTGAAAATCCAACGAGCTTTCCTCGGCCGCCTGGTTGAGCAGGAAGGGTAGGAAATTTCGCAGGTCGAAGTCATCTTTTTCGGCGGAATCTGGCTGTGTCATGGTTGTTAGTTACAAAATCAACTATTATCCGACAAGCAGCAAACGGAGGAACCCCGATGAATCGTCCGACTGACCCGCACGCTCTGACCCAAGCCAGCACGCCCGTTGGCACCCACGCAGGCTATATGCCCGGCTTTGGCAATGACTTTGAAACCGAGGCGCTGCCCGGCGCGCTGCCGCAGGGCATGAACAGCCCGCAGAAATGCAACTATGGCCTTTATGGCGAACAGCTCAGCGGCACCGCCTTCACCGCCAACCCGCCCGAGCGCACCTGGTGCTATCGCATCCGGCCGTCGGTCAAGCATTCGCACCGCTATGAAAAGATCGACCTGCCCTATTGGAAAAGCGCCCCGAATGTCGATCCGGACGTGATCAGCCTGGGCCAGTACCGCTGGGACGCGATGCCCCATTCCGACCAGCCGCTGACCTGGCTGACCGGCATGCGCACCATGACCACCGCCGGGGACGTGAACACCCAGGTCGGCATGGCCAGCCACATCTATCTGGTCACCGAATCGATGGTGGATGACTATTTCTTCTCGGCCGATTCCGAGCTGCTGGTGGTGCCGCAGGAAGGCCGCCTGCGCTTTGCGACCGAGCTGGGCATCATCGACCTCGAACCCAAGGAGATCGCCATCATCCCGCGCGGGCTGGTGTACCGGGTCGAGGTTCTGGAAGGCCCCTGCCGCGGCTTCGTCTGCGAGAATTACGGCCAGAAATTCGAGCTGCCGGGCCGCGGCCCGATCGGCGCCAACTGCATGGCCAACCCGCGCGACTTCAAGGCGCCCGTGGCCGCGTTCGAAGATCGCGAGGTACCCTCGACCGTGACGATCAAGTGGTGCGGCCAGTTCCACACCACCAAGATCGGCCACAGCCCGCTGGACGTGGTGGCCTGGCACGGCAACTATGCGCCCTACAAATACGACCTGCGCAATTACTGCCCGGTCGGGGCGATCCTGTTCGACCACCCGGATCCGTCGATCTTTACCGTGCTGACCGCGCCCTCGGGCGTGCCGGGCACGGCCAATATCGACTTCGTCCTGTTCCGCGAACGCTGGATGGTGATGGAGGACACGTTCCGCCCGCCGTGGTACCACAAGAACATCATGTCCGAGCTGATGGGCAATATCTACGGCCAGTATGACGCCAAGCCGCAGGGCTTCGTGCCGGGCGGCATGAGCCTGCACAACATGATGATCCCGCATGGCCCCGACAAGGAAGCCTTTGAAAAGGCATCCAACGCCAATCTGGGGCCGGACAAGCTGGACAACACCATGTCCTTCATGTTCGAGACCCGCTTTCCGCAGCACCTGACCGCCTTTGCCGCGAACGAGGCGCCGCTGCAGGATGACTACATCGATTGCTGGACGGATCTGGAGAAGAAATTCGACGGCACGCCCGGCAAGAAATGACACCGGTGGCCCCACGGCCACCGCACCGCACAAGGAAACGCAATGCCTTTGATGAAATCCTGGGTGGCCTCGGCCAATGACGCGAACCACCCGTTTCCGCTGAACAACCTGCCTTATGGCGTCTTTTCGACCGAAGGCACCGAGCCGCGCTGCGGCGTGGCGATCGGGGACATGATCCTTGACGTGTCCACCGCCGAGGCCGAAGGGCTGATCACGCTGGGCGACGAGCCGCTGTTCGATCTGCCCTTTTGGAACCCGCTGATGGAACAGGGACCGGCCGTCTGGGCCGCGCTGCGCGAGCGGCTGACCGCCCTGCTGGCGAAAGGGTCGAAAGAACAGGACAAGGTCGAACCGCTGCTGGTTCCGCAGGCCGAGGCCCAACTGCACATGCCCTTTGCCGTCAGCGAGTACACCGATTTCTACGCCGGCAAGCACCATGCCACCAATGTGGGCACCATGTTCCGCGGCCCGGAAAACGCGCTGCCGCCCAACTGGCTGCACATCCCCATCGGCTACAACGGCCGCGCTTCGTCGGTGGTGGTTTCGGGCACCGATATCCGCCGCCCTTGGGGGCAGTTGAAATCACCCGACCACGACCGCCCGGCCTTCCTGCCCAGCCGCCGTTTCGACATCGAGCTGGAGATGGGCGCTATCGTCGGCACCCCGTCCGACGGCCCGATCACCGTGCAGGAAGCCGACGACCATATCTTTGGCTATGTCCTGCTGAACGACTGGTCGGCGCGCGACATCCAGGCGTGGGAATACCAACCGCTGGGCCCGTTTCAGGCAAAGGCCACCGCCACCTCGATTTCGCCCTGGATCGTGACCAAGGCCGCGCTGGACCCGTTCCGCTGCGACACGCCCCCGCGCGAGGTCGAGTTGCTGGACCACCTCAAGGACTGCGGCCCGATGCTCTATGACATCGAGCTTGAGGTGACGATGGCGCCCGAGGGCAAACCGGCGTCCACCATCGCCCGCACCAATTACAAGGAAATGTATTACTCCTCGGCGCAGCAACTGGCGCATCACACCACCTCGGGCTGCCCGATGAACGTGGGCGACCTGCTGGGCTCGGGCACGATCTCGGGGCCGACGAAGGACAGCCGCGGCTCGCTTCTGGAACTCAGCTGGGGCGGCAAGGAACCGATCACGCTGGAGACCGGCGAAACGCGCAGCTTCATCGAGGACGGCGACACGGTGACCCTGAAGGGCGCAGCCCGGGGCGACGGCTACACGATCGGTTTCGGCGACTGCACCGGCACGGTGCTGCCTGCCCTCGAAGACCCATACGCACGATAAGGAGCGCCACATGGCCAAGGCATTCGCGTCCCAAGGGGACATGACAGAAAAGAAGATCTCTTTCACCGAAGTGGGCGAAGGGCTCTATGCCTTCACCGCCGAGGGTGACCCGAACTCGGGCGTGATCATCGGCGATGACAGCGTGATGGTGGTCGAGGCCCAGGCCACGCCGCGCCTGGCGCAGAAGGTGATCGACTGCATCCGGTCGGTGACCGACAAACCGATCACCCATGTGGCGCTGACCCATTACCACGCGGTCCGCGTGCTGGGCGCCAGCGCCTTCGGCGCGCAGCAGATCATCATGTCGGACATGGCCCGCGCCATGGTCGTCGAACGCGGGAAAGAGGACTGGGACAGCGAGTTCCAGCGCTTTCCGCGCCTGTTCGAAGGGCATGAGAGCATCCCCGGCCTGACCTGGCCCACCACCACCTTCAACGACACGATGACGGTCTATCTGGGCAACCGCCGGGTCGATCTGATGCATTTGGGCCGGGCGCATACGGCTGGCGACATCGTGATCCACGTGCCCGACCAGAACGTGATGTTCACCGGCGACATCGTCGAATATCACTCGGCCTGCTATTGCGGTGACGGGCATTTCAGCGACTGGGGAGATACGCTGGACCAGATCCAGTGGTTCGACGTGGACGCCATCGCGCCGGGGCGCGGCGATGCGCTGGTCGGCAAGGAAATGGTGAACGCAGCCATCGAGAACACCCGCGATTTCGTCGAAAGCACCTATCGCCCGGCGGCCAAGGTGGCGGCACGCGGCGGCAGCCTGAAAGAGGCCTGGGACGCAGTGCGCGCGGAATGCGATCCGAAATTCTCGGACTATGCCATCTATGAACACTGCCTGCCCTTCAACGTGGCCCGGGCCTATGACGAGGCGCGCGGCATCGACACTCCGCGCATCTGGACCGCCCAGCGCGATCTGGAGATGTGGGAGGCCCTGCAGGGCTGAGAAACGGCCCGGCGACTTGATCCAGATCGTGTTGCCGGCCTGAAAACGATGCGACCATGGAGGAGAGCCATCGGCGCCCCGCGCCGGTGGGAGGAGGATGTGCGCCCGGCGCACAGAACTTGGGGAGAGAGCCCATGAACAAGATTTTTGAACAGCCGCTCTATGCCTATGCCCGCAGCCCCGATCAGGATGCCCCCACCCCGGTGCGGCATCAGGTGATCGTGATTGGCGCAGGGCCGGTCGGGCTGGCCGCCGCCATCGACCTGGCCCAGCAGGGCGTCGAGGTGGTGGTGCTGGACGACAACGACAAGGTCAGTTTCGGTAGCCGCGCCATCTGTTTCGCCCAGCGCACGCTGGAAATCGCCGACCGGCTGGGGTGCGCCCGGCCGATGGTGGACAAGGGCGTGCAGTGGAACACGGGCAAGGTGTTCTTCGACGACCGCAAGGTCTATGAATTCAACCTTCAGCCCGATGAGGGCTATGCCCATCCGGCCTTCATCAACCTGCAGCAATATTACTTTGAGCAGTTCATGGTCGAACGGGTCCGCGCGTTGCAGGCCCAGGGCGCGCCGATCGAGATCCGTGGCCGCAACAAGGTCGAGGCGATCGGCACCCATGACGACCACGTCAAGCTCGAGGTGGAAACGCCCGAGGGGTCGTACACCGTCGAGGCCGACTGGCTGATCGCCTGCGACGGGGCCAACTCGCCCACCCGCCGGATGCTGGGGCTGGATTTCGTGGGCCGCGTGTTCGAAGACAACTTTTTGATCGCCGACGTGATCATGGAGGCCGACTTCCCGTCCGAGCGCTGGTTCTGGTTCGACCCGCCCTTCAACCGCGGCCAGTCGGCGCTGCTGCACAAACAGCCTGACAATGTCTGGCGTATCGACCTGCAACTGGGCTGGGACATCGACAAGGAGCGGGAAAAGCGCCCCGAAAACGTGATCCCGCGCCTCAAGGCGATGCTGGGCGAGGATGTCCAGTTCGAGCTGGAATGGGTCAGCATCTATACCTTCCAGTGCCGCCGGATGGAGAAATTCCGCCACGGCCGCGTCCTGTTTGCCGGTGACAGCGCCCATCAGGTCAGCCCCTTCGGCGCGCGCGGGGCCAATTCGGGCCTGCAGGACACCGACAACCTGTGCTGGAAGCTGAAGATGGTCATCGACGGCACCGCGCCCGACAGCCTGCTGGACAGCTATGATGTCGAGCGCATCCATGGCGCGGACGAGAACATCCTGAACTCGACCCGCTCGACCGATTTCATCACGCCGAAATCGGAAATGTCACGCATCCTACGCGACGCGGTTCTGGACCTGAGCGAACATTACGACTTCGCCCGCCCGCTGGTGAATTCCGGGCGGCTGAGCGTGCCCTGCACCTATGACGGCTCGCCGCTGAACTCGGCCGATGCGCTGGATGGCCCGTCCGAAACGCGCCCCGGCTCGCCCTGCCCCGATGCGCCGCTGGGGGATGAATTCCTGCTGCCCAAGCTGGCGGGCAAATTCACCCTGCTGACCATCGATGCCGACGCCCCGGAAACGATCGAGGAAGAGGGCGTGACGGTCGAGCGGCTGGCGCTGTCGGTCAAAGATGACCGCACGCTGGCGCTGAAGCGGCGGTATCTGGGCGACGCGGAAGGTGCGGTCTATCTGATCCGGCCCGATCAGCATGTGGCGGCGCGGCGCGACAGCTATGAAGACAACGCGTTCCGGCATGCGATCCGCCGGGCCATCGGCAAGGAGTAGGCACAATGGATGAACTGATCCTCACCCCGAATATCGACGGCGCGGATGATTTCTATGCCGATCTGCTGGCCGCGCATGACGGTCTGGACAAGGCCGAAAGCGATGCGCTGAATGCGCGGCTGGTGCTGGTGCTGGCCAACCATATCGGCGACCGGGCCATCCTGAAACAGGCGATCGACGCGGCCAAAGCCCGATGAGCGACGTCGTCCTGTATGACTACTGGCGATCCTCGGCCAGCTACCGGGTGCGCATCGCGCTGAACCTGGCCGGGATAGACTATCGGGCGCAGACCGTCGATCTGGTCAAGGGCGAGCAGACCGCGCCCCCGCATCTGGCGCGCAACCCGCAGGGCTTTGTGCCCGTGCTCGAGATCGACGGCGTGCAACTGACCCAATCGCTGGCCATTCTGGACTATCTCGACCGGACGCGTCACCTGAACCTGCTGCCGGACGAACCGGTTGCGCGGGCCAAGGCGCAGGCGCTGGCCCATGCCATCGCGGTGGATCTGCACCCGGTCTGCAACCTGAAGGTCGCCCGCCACGCCACGCAGTTGAGCGGCGGACGGGGCGACATGCCCGGCGACTGGATGCGCCATTTCATCCGCCCCGGTCTGCTGGCCTTCGAGACAATGCTGGCCGAGTTCGAACAAGCCCCCTATTGCACCGGGTCAACGCCCGGGCTGGCCGATCTGTGCCTGATCCCGCAGATGTACAACGCCCGGCGCTGGCGGGTGGATCTGTCGGACATGCCGCGCATTCTGGCGGTCGAAGCCGTCTGCACCGACCACCCTGCCTTTGCAGCGGCCCACCCGGACGCCCACGCGCCGGGCTGAGCCGCGCACAGGGTCTGTTTGCCGGTGCGTCTGTGCACCGGCGCCGATCGGGCCTAGCCTCGCGCCAGCAACCACCGCACGAGGCCCCCGATGCCACAGATCACCGGCTATCACGCCCATGTCTATTTCGACGCCGAAACGCAGGACACCGCCCACCATGTCTGCGAAGAGGCTGCCCGCCTGCTCCCCGTCCGGATGGGCCACATGCACAGCCGCAATGTCGGCCCCCACCCGCGCTGGAGCTGCCAGCTGAGCTTTGCCGCCGATGCCTTCGACAAGGTGATCCCGTGGCTGATGCTGAACCGGCAGGGACTGACCGTGTTCACCCACCCCGAAACCGGCGAGCACCTGCCCGACCACCGCGATCGGGCGATCTGGATGGGCGAGATGCTGGACCTGGACCTGTCGATCTTTGACCGGCTGGGCGCCTAGCCCAACGCCCGCGCCTGTTCCCTGAGCTTGAATTTCTGGATCTTGCCCGTCGATGTCTTAGGCAGCGGGCCGAACACCACCGTCTTGGGTGCCTTGAAATGGGCCATGTGGTCGCGGCAGAACGCAATCAGATCGGCCTCGGTCGCCTCGGCGCCCGGCTTCAGCTCGACAAAGGCGCAAGGCGTCTCGCCCCATTTCTCGTCCGGTTTGGCGACCACGGCGGCCTCCATCACGGCGGGGTGCTTGTAGAGGATATCCTCGACCTCAACCGACGAGATGTTCTCGCCCCCCGAGATGATGATATCCTTGGACCGGTCCTTAAGCGCGATATAGCCGTCGGGATGCATCACCCCCAGATCGCCCGAGGCAAACCAGCCGCCGCGGAAGGCTTTCCGCGTGGCCTCGGGGTTCTTGAGATACCCTTTCATCACGATGTTGCCCTGCATGAAGATCTCGCCCATGGTCTCGCCATCGGCCGGCACCGGTTCGAGCGTTTCCGGATCAGCCACCATCAGCCCCGACAGGGCAACGTATTTCACCCCCTGCCGCACCTTGAGCGCGGCGCGTTCCTCGGCGGGTTTGTCGTTCCATTCGTCCTTCCACGCGCACACGACCGACGGGCCGTAGGTCTCGGTCAGGCCATAGACATGGGTGACCTCGATGCCCATTCCCTCCATCGCGGCGATCACCGCGGCAGGCGGCGGGGCGCCTGCGGTCATCACCTTGATTTCATGGCCGAAATCCTTGAGGTGATCGGGCGCGTTGGCCAGCATGTTCAGAACGATGGGCGCGCCGCAGAAATGGGTGACCTTCTCGTCCCGGAAGGCGCGGTAGATCGGCGCGTCCCGCACCGCGCGCAGGCAGACGGACGTGCCCGCGTTCGCGGCCATGGTCCACGGAAAACACCAGCCGTTGCAGTGGAACATCGGCAGCGTCCACAGATAGACCGAATGCTGCGGCATGCCCCAGGTCAGGATGTTCGAGGTGGCGTTCAGCGCCGCGCCACGGTGATGATAGACCACCCCCTTGGGGTTGCCGGTGGTGCCCGAGGTATAGTTCAGCGTGATCGCGTCCCATTCATCGGCGGGCAGAGACCAGTCGAATTCCGGGTCGCCCTCGGCCAGCAGGTCGTCATAGGTCAGCGCGCCCAGTTTCTCACCGCCGTCGAAACTGGGATCCTCGATGTCGATCACCAGAATGTCGTGATCCACCTGCTCCAGCGCCTGTTTCACCACGCCCGAGAATTCGGGATCGACCAGCAGCACCTTGGATTCGGCGTGGTTCAGGATGAAGGCGATGATCGGCGCGTCCAGCCTTGTGTTGATGGCGTTCAGCACCGCGCCTGCCATGGGTACGCCGAAATGCGCCTCGTACATTTCGGGGATGTTGGCGGCGATGATCGACACCGTATCGCCCGTGCCCACCCCACGCGCGGCCAGCGCACTGGCCAACCGGCGGCAGCGCGCATAGGTCTGCGCCCAGCTATAGCGCCGGTCGCCATAGACCACGGCCGGATAGTCCGGGTAAACGGCCGCCGTCCGCTCGATATAGCTGAGCGGGGACAGGGCCGTGAAATTGGCCGGGCATTTGTCCAGATCGCGCTGATAGATGTTGTGGGTCGCCATCCGCCTCTCCTCCCCAAATCGTCGGATTTTTCGTATTGAGCACAAAGGTTGCCGCAAAACAAACCCGTAAAACTACGTGCGGCGAATATACTGGAGCTACGCGATCGGGTAATCTGGCCCTACTGCGTACCGGGCTTTCGGGCTGATCTGCGGTATCTGGTTCATCCGCGCCCGCCGGGCATCGTGATTCCCGCGCGTCGCGTCTTACTGAAAGGACATGTCATGGACGGCACGTTCAACGAAAACGATCTTTCCCGCGTGGTCGAGGCCGACCGCGCCCATATCTGGCACCACCTGATCCAGCACAAGCCGTTCGAGACGAACGATCCGCGCATCATCGTCGAAGGCAAGGGCATGCGCGTCTGGGACCAGAAGGGCAAGGAACACCTGGATGCCGTCTCGGGCGGCGTATGGACGGTGAACGTGGGCTATGGCCGCGAATCCATCTGCAAGGCCGTCTACGACCAGTTGATGAAGCTGTGCTACTTCGCGCAGTCTGCGGGCTCGATCCCCGGCGCGATCTTTGCCGAAAAGCTGATCGAAAAGATGCCGGGCATGAGCCGGGTCTACTACACCAACTCGGGCAGCGAGGCGAACGAGAAGGCGTTCAAAATGGTCCGCCAAATCGCCCACAAGAAATACGGCGGCAAGAAGACCAAGATCCTGTATCGCGACCGCGATTATCACGGCTCGACCCTGGCGGCGATGTCGGCGGGCGGTCAGGACGAGCGCAACGCGCAGTATGGCCCCTTTGCGCCGGATTTCGTGCGCGTTCCGCACTGCATGGAATACCGCAAGCACGAACTGGACGGCGCACCCGAGGAGAATTTCGGCGAATGGGCGGCCGATCAAATCGAAGCCGTGATCCTGCGCGAAGGCCCCGACACCGTAGGCGCGCTGTGCCTTGAACCGGTAACCGCCGGCGGCGGCGTGATCGAAGCGCCCGAGGGCTATTGGCAGCGCGTGCAGGAGATCTGCAAGAAATACGACATCCTGCTGCATATCGACGAGGTCGTCTGCGGCGTGGGTCGCACCGGCACATGGTTCGGGTACCAGCAATACGGCGTGAAGCCCGATTTCGTGACCATGGCCAAGGGCGTGGCCTCGGGCTATGCGGCGATTGCCTGCATGGTGACCACCGAGGAAGTCTTTGACATGTTCAAGGACAATGCCGACGACCCGATGAACTATTTCCGCGACATCTCGACCTTTGGCGGCTGCACGGCAGGCCCGGCGGCGGCGATCGAGAACATGCGCATCATTGAGGATGAAAACCTGCTGGCCAACTGCGCCGCGATGGGGGATCGCATGATGGGCAACCTGCGGGCGCTGATGGACAAGCACAAAGTCATCGGCGACGTGCGCGGCAAGGGCCTGTTCCTGGGGGCCGAACTGGTGGCGGATCGTGCGACCAAGGAACCGGTGAACGAGAAACTGGCTCAGGCGGTCGTGGCCGACTGCATGGCGCAGGGCGTGATCATCGGCGTCACAAACCGCTCGGTTCCGGGCAAGAACAACACGCTGTGCTTCTCGCCCGCGCTGATCGCGACGGCCGACGATATCGACCAGATCACCGACGCGGTCGATGGCGCGTTGGGTCGCGTGTTCGGCTGACGGCGTCTGACGACCGACCGGCGCGTTCGGCGCGCCGGTCTTTCACTCGCCCCGGCCACCTCGTACACCGCGCAGCGAGGTGACGCCGATCTGGGCCATGGCGATGTCCATCTCTTCGGACAGCACTTCCCACAACCTGTGCAAACCGGCCTCGCCGCCCGCCGCGATGGCGAATTGCAGGACACGCCCGAAGAACAGGAAATCAGCACCTGCCATCAGCGCCTTGAGCGCATCTTCGCCGGACCGCAGGCCGCTGTCATAAAACAGCGGATAGTCGTCGCCGACCGCCGCGCGGATCTGCGGCAGGACCGAGATCGGCGCGGGTGCGCTTTCCAACTGGCGGGCGCCGTGGCTCGAGACCTGGATGGCGTCGACTCCGGCCGCCTGCAGCGCAACCGCGTCCTCGACATCCAGCACGCCCTTGACCACCAGCTTGCCCGGCCACCGGTCGCGCAACCGCGCCAGCGTATCCCAATCGGCCTTTGCACGGCTTTCGGTGCGGTCGAACGCGAACCCCTCCATCAGGAAATTCGCCATCTGCGGCTTGCCCTGCAGCAGGGTCGAGATCGACCAGCGCGGATGCAGCGCAAAATCCAGAAACTGCCGCGGCCCGATCCGGAACGGCATGCGGAAGCCGTGGCGCAGTTCGCGCGGGCGGCGGCCGACTTCGGGCACGTCAACCGTCAGGATCAGGGTCTTGTAGCCCGCAGCCTTTGCCCGATCGACCAGCTTGAACGTGCCGCTGCCATCGCCGCTGAAATACAGCTGAAACCAGGCATGGCCCCGGGCCTCTTCGATCAGCGCCTCCATCGGTGTCGAGGCCACCGTGGAAACGCCCAGCGGCACCCCGTATTGCGCCGCCAGCCGCGCCAGCATCAGGTCGGCGCCCGGTGCGGACAGGTTGCACATGCCCATGGGCGCGATGCCGAAGGGCCTGTCGGCCGGTTGCCCGAACACGCGGGCTGCCAGTGACCGGCTGCTGACATCGCGCAGGATCCGGGGCCGCAGGGTCATCGCGTCCAGCGCCGCGCGGGTGCGCCGGGCTCCGGCCTCGGACCCGGCGGCCCCGTCGATATAGTCAAACACCATCCACGGCAGACGCCGCCGGGCCAGCCGGCGGGCATCTTCGGCGCTGTGGATAGCGCTTGCGCCCATCAGGCCTGAACGGCCTTCATGAAGCGGTCGCGGATGACGACCGGGTCCATCGTGATCGGCGGCATCTTGGCGTTTCCGCTTTCACATTTGCTGACGATGATGGTCATCTGGCGGGCGTCCAGCGCCTCTTGCAGCACGCGGCCGGTCTCTTCGGCCTGGCATTCGATCACGCGCTCGCAGCCCGCCGCCTCGGCCATCTTGGCCAGCGAGGTCTTCTGCCCCGCATAGGTCGGCTGATCGCCGGTCGAGCCATACGAGCCGTTGTCGATGATCAGCAGGATATAGTTGTCGGCCACGTTGTTGGCGATGGTCGGCAGCGTCCCCAGATTGGTCAGGATCGAGCCGTCGCCGTCAATGACGATCACCGGTTTCGGCTGGGCCAGCGCCAGCCCCAGACCGATGCTCGAGGCCAGCCCCATCGTGCCCAGCATGTAGAAATTGGTGGGCTGATCGTCGATGGCATGCAGTTCCTGGCTGGGGATGCCGATATTGCACACGACCAGTTGGTCACGCAGGATCGGGGCGATTTCCTTCAGGATTTCAGAACGGATCATTGGTCGCCGTAGCCTCCCCAGAAATTTGCGTCGGTCAGGATCGCGACGGGCTTGTTGCACATGAAGGTGTATTTCAGGATCGCGTCCAGTTCGGCCACGTCCTGTTGATGGTGGAAATGGTAGGTCGGGATGTGCATCTGCGCCAGCAGGGCCTTTGTGTGAACGGCCATCTCGACCTGGCAGGCGATGGGCTCGCGCAGCTCGCCCCGGTACGAGATCAGCATCGGCAGCGGCATCCGGTAATACTGGATCAGCGTCGCCAGCGTGTTGATCGTGACCCCGATCGCGGTGTTCTGCATGATGATCGCGGGGCGTTTGCCGCCCATAAAGGCCCCGGCGCACAGGCCCATGCCTTCGTGCTCTTTGTTCGAGGGGATGTGAAAGATGGCGTCGTGGGCGTCGATCTCGGCGATGACGCCGGCCAGTTGCTTGCACGGCACCGTGGTGACGAACGAGATGTCGTTGGCCACCAGATCTTCGGTGATCTTCTTGTCTATGTTCATGTCGAAACTTCTGTTCCTGGGTTGGGGCGCCGAGGGCGCGATGGACGGGTCAGGCCCTGCGGTGGACGTGGACGGCACATTTTGCATGCCGCACCACGCGCGACGCGGTGGAGCCAAGGAAATAATCGGTCAGTCCGGGCCGGTGCGAGCCGATGACGACGCAATCGAATCCGTGGTCGTTGGCATAGTCGATGATGGTGCGCGCGGTGTGGCCCTTGACCAGTTCGGGCTTTACATCCGGCAGGCCTTTCAGCTTTTCCATCAGGACTTCGCGGGCCCGGGCAAAGCCTTCGGCCACGACGTCCTTGTCCAGATAGACGCTGACCGAGCCATGCGGCATCTCATAGACATGCAGCGCCACGATCTCGGCGGATCCGCCGCCCAAGGCGCGGGCGATCTCGAGCGTTTGCGGCGAAATGCCATGATCAAGCGCCATGGGAACAAGAATTTTCTTATACATGGTTACCTCCAGTTCTGGGTAGTCAGGCCCAAGGGGACAGCACGATTTTCGGAACCGCGACCTCGCCCGAGCGTAGCTGGGCAAAGGCCCGAGCGCCATCGGCCAGATCGCGTTCTTCGATCCAGTCCAGAGGGCCCAGCGCGCCGTCAAAGATGGCCTGCGCGGTCTGGCGGAAATCCTGCGCGGTATAGGTGTAGGTTCCGATGAAGGTGATCTCTTGCAAAGTCATGCGCCGCACGTCCAGCCTGCCGGTGTCCTCGCCCAGGCCCACATGCGCGATGACCCCGCCCGGCCGGGCCCGTTCCGAGGCCACAGCACGGGTGGCGGCAAAGCCCACGGCATCGACCACGATCGGGAAGTCGCCTTGCGCTTCGGATACGACCTTGGCGCAATCCAGCCCTTGCAGGAACGTCCGCCGCAGGTCGTTGGGTTCGACGATGGTCACATCCACGACATCCATCGCCCGCAGCGCCAGCGCCGCCGCAAGGCCGATCGCCCCACCCCCGATCACCAGCGCACGGCGCTCCATCGCCGGGTGCAGCGCCTCGAGCGCAAGGCGCGCGGCATGCCAGCTGACGGCCAGCGGCTCGGCCAGGGCGGCCTTGGCGAAGGGTACATGGTCCGGCACCTCGACCAGATTGTCCCAGGGCATCGAAACATATTGGGCAAAGGCGCCTTCGCGCGGGGGCATCGAGATGATCTGACGGTCGGGGCACAGGTTTTCGCGCTCTGCCTTGCAGGCCGGACACTGCCCGCATGTCACCAGAGGATTGATCGTGACCCGCGTTCCGTCCTTGGGGCCGCCGATCACTGTTCCCGCCGCCTCGTGACCCAGGATCAAGGGCGCCGGGCGGCGTGCATCATGGCCCAGATAGGCATGCATGTCGGACCCGCAGATCCCAGCGGCCTCGACCCGGATCAGGTGCTCGCCGGGCCGCGGCGCGGCGTCCGGCACGTCGCGGTAGACCAAGTGTTCGACACCTTCGTAAACCAGAGCTTTCATTTCGCCGTGAACCCCCCGTCAACCATCAGGATCTGCCCGGTGACATAGTCGGATGCCTGCGAGCACAGGAAAAGGATCGGCCCGTCGATATCCTCCATGCGGCCATTGCGACCGATGCAGGTCTGCGCCGCGTTGCGGGCCGCGCGGGCGGGGTCATCGAACACCGCCTGCGTCAGCTCGGTCGGAAAGAAGCCCGGCCCGATGGCGTTGGCGGTGATCCCGTGCGGTGACCAGGCCTCGGCCATGGCGCGGGTCAGCTGTGCGATCCCGCCCTTGCTGGCCCCGTAGGCGATCCCGCCGGGAAAGGCCCGCGTCGTCTGCAGCGAGGCGAAATTCACGATCCGGCCCCAACCCCGCGCCTTCATCGCCGGCACCATGGCCTGGCTGAGGAAGAACGGCGCGCCGAGGTTCAGGCCCAGCGTCGCGTCCCAGCCTTCGGGCGTGACGTCATCGGCGGCCTGTCGCGTGTTCACCCCGGCGGCATGAACCACGATATCCGGCGCGCCGAACGGGGCCGAGATTTGTTCGACCAGCGATGGCAAGCCACTTCGGTCGGCCACGTCACCTGCGACCACTGCAGCGCTTGAACCGATCTCGGCCTGCAACTCGGCCAGTGCCTCGGCCCGGCGGGCAACGCCCACCACCCGCGCGCCCGCAGCCGCCAGCACCTGCGCAACGCGCCGGCCCAGACCCGAACTGGCGCCCGTGACGCAGGCCACCCGGCCGGTCAGATCGAACAGGTCGCGGGGGTCATCCATCTGCGGTCAGGTCGAATTTTTCGTCCGGGAAATACTTCGCCAGACGCACATCGGCGGCTCGGGCATGGCCCTCCATCCCTTCCAGCCGCGAAATCCGCGCGGTCGCCTCGGCGATGGGTTTCGAACCCTCGCGCGTGGCCCGCTGCCAGGTGACGATCTTCATGTATTTGTGCACGCTCAGCCCGCCGGTATAGCTGGCCGCGCCCGAGGTGGGCAGGACGTGGTTCGTGCCGGTGGCCTTGTCGCCATAGGACACGGTCGTTTCTTCGCCCAGGAACAACGAGCCATAGCAGGTCAGCCGATCCAGCCACCAATCCAGATCCGCGGCCTGCACGGTCAGATGCTCGGGGGCGTAGTCGTCGGAACACGCGGCCATCTCTTCACGGTCCGCGCACAGGATCACCTCGGCATAGTCGCGCCAGGCGGCGGCGGCGTTGTCGCGGTTCAGCTCGGGCAGATCGGCGATCAGGGTCGGGACCAGCTCCATCACCCGGTTCGCCAGATCGCGGTCATCGGTCACCAGCCAGACGGGCGAGTTGTAGCCATGCTCGGCTTGGCTGACCAGATCGGTGGCCACGACGAAGGGGTCGGCCGTGGCATCCGCCAGGATCAGGCTGTCGGTCGGGCCGGCGATCATGTCGATGCCGACCTTGCCGTACAGAATGCGCTTGGCCTCGGCCACGAACTGGTTGCCCGGCCCCACAAGGATGTTGGCGCGCGGCAGCCCGAACAGGCCATAGGTCATGGCGGCCACGCCTTGCACGCCCCCCATGGCCAGGATGCTGTCAGCGCCACTGATATGGGCGGCGTAGACGATCGCGGGGGCGACGCCCTCGCCCGGGCGGGGCGGCGAACAGGCGGTGATGTGACGGCACCCCGCCACTTTGGCGGTGGTCACGGTCATGATGGCGCTGGCGACATGGCTGTACCGTCCGCCGGGCACATAGCAGCCCGCCGCATCGACCGGGATGGCCTTCTGCCCCGCGATGAAGCCCGGCACGATTTCCAGCTGCACATCCGACACGGTGGCCTTCTGCGCCTCGGCAAATCGGCGGACGTTGTCCTGGGCAAAGCGGATGTCGGCCTTGAGCTTTTCCGGCACCCGGGCGCAGGCAGCCTCGATTTCCTCGGGCGTCATCAGCACGTTGCCGTCGAACTTGTCGAACTTGGCCGCGTATTCCAACGCCTTGGCGTCGCCGCCGGCCTCGATGTCGGCCAAGATGGTCTTGACCGTGTCATGCACCTCGGACGCGTGGGATTGTGCGGTCAGGGTGGCCTTCTTCAGGTATTCACGCGACATGTTCAGCAGATCCTATTGGTAGATTTCAGGAAGCAAGGTGGTCGACAGCGCCGGAACGTAGGCGATCAGGATGACGACGATCAGCATGGTCAGCACGAAGGGCACGGCGCGGGCTGCGATCTTGAGGATGGATTCACCCGTGATCCCCGACACCACGAACAGGTTCAGCCCCAGTGGCGGCGTGATGAAGCCAACGCCCAGCGCGGTGATCATCATGATGCAGAACTGGATCTCGTTCATGCCGATATTGTCCGCCAGCGGTTTCAGGATCGGGGCCAGGATGACGATATTCGGTGTCGTCTCCATGACGCAGCCGGCCGCGATCAGAATGCCGATCATCAGCAGGATGAGCAGGAACGGATCCTCGGTCAGCGAGGTCACCGAGGCCACGAAGCCCTGCGGCACGCCCATGATCGCCAGCGCCTCGGCCAGCGGGGCCGAGAAGGCGATGATCGGCAGGATCACCCCGTTCACCTTGGCCGAGCTGACCAGCATCGACGGGAAGTCCGCCAGGGTCAGCGTGCGCAGGATGAACCCCATGATGATGGTGACGACAACGGCGGTCGCGCCCGCCTCGGTCGGGGTCAGGCGACCCGAAAAGATGCCATAGAAGATGATGCCCGGCACGATGAACGCATACCAGCCCGATTTCAGCGCCTTGCCAAGGTTGGCGGCCCACTCGCCCAT
Source organism: Ruegeria lacuscaerulensis ITI-1157 (assembly GCA_000161775.1). Taxonomy (GTDB): domain Bacteria; phylum Pseudomonadota; class Alphaproteobacteria; order Rhodobacterales; family Rhodobacteraceae; genus Ruegeria; species Ruegeria lacuscaerulensis. The sequence goes on along the minus strand of GG704596.1, from coordinate 1,722,400 downwards.
GGTCATCATGCCGCCGCCCTCATAGGCATAGAGGCGGTTCATGATGATGTTGGTCACGAGGATCGAGATCAGGATCGCCAGCCCCGGGATCAGAGCGGCCAGAAACAGGGTCGAGGCCGAAATACCCAGCACGAGCCCGATGATGATATAGGCGATCGAAGGCGGGATCAGGATGCCGGTACAGGCCCCCGCCGCCACCAGCGCACAGGCATAGGGGCGCGGATAGCCGCTTTCGACCAGTCGGGCGATCGTCATCCGACCCACCGCCGCCGCCCCCGCCGCGTCAGACCCCGAGATGGCCGCGAACATGCCGCAAACCAGAACCGTGGCCGAGCCGAACCCGCCCTTGGCAAAACAGGTCAGCGCCTCGGCCACGTCCAGAAACTTGCGCGACAGCCCGGTGCGCACCAGCACGTCACCGGTCAGGATGAACAGCGGCACCGCTGTCAGGGCAAAGGCGTCGATGCCGGTGAACAGGCTTTCGCCCACAAGGCTCAGCGGCAGATCGCCCGACATGACCAGCATCACGATCGCGGCCGAGCCGATCGCGGCCCAGACCGGAACCGCCAGCGCGATCAGGCCGACGAACAGGATCACGGGCAGGTAGAAATCCCAGCCCAGTTCGACCGTTTGATTGAGGGTACTCCACAGCATCCGGTCGCTCCTCAGTCAAACAGCTTGTCGCCTTCGAAGACGGGCGTGCCGTCGCGCAGGCTTTTGATGTCATTCAACAAAGATTGGATCAGTCGCCATATCATCAGGGCAAAGCCCGTAGGCACCGCCATCAGAAACCACACCTTCGATATCCGCAGCCCGTCGGTGACCGAGCCGAACTTGGCCGAGACATGCACCGCCTCGTAGGACCAGTAGAGCGCGATGACCGCCACCGCGAACATCACCAGATCACCGAAGATATACAGCACCGCCTTGGGCCGCGGGCCGAGGTAGTGCATGATCACGTCGATCCGGATATGGGCGCGTTCCCTGACCGCCGCCGCCGCGCCGATCCAGGCCAGATAGATGAAGGAATAGCGAACGATCTCCTCACCCCAGATCGAGGAATAGGCGAAGATCTCGCGCCGCAGCACCTCGATCGCCATCGTGATGACCAGCATCACGTAGAACACCAGCAGCAGCCAGCGTTCGGCGTTGCGGTCTATGGTTCTGAGTAAGGACATCGCTTCCCTCGGCAAGGCTGGGGGGATGGGCCTGAATGATCAGGCCGTGCAGGTCTGGAAAAGGCGGGCACGCGTCCGGCGCCCGCCCGGTCCGCATCAGGCGTCGTGGACGTAGTATTTGCCTTGGGTGCCGGCCGCCTCGACCAGCTTTTCGAAGGCGTCCATCGACCCGGCCAGCTCGGTCTTGAAGGGGTCCCATTCCGGGCGCTGGTAACCGCCAGCCTCCTGCCACTCGGCCAGTTGGTCGTCGGTCAGCGAGTGGAACTGAACCCCGGCCTTGTTCAGCTCGGCCATGGCATAGGCGCGGGCGGATGGGACCTTGGCAAGGTTCTGGTGTCCGGTCATCTCCGATCCCCACATGATGCCCTCCTGCACGTCGGCCGGCATCGAGTTGAACCATTCCAGGTTGCAGGAATAGACCTGGCTGTCCGGCACCGCCTGGGTGAAGGTGACGTGAGACAGAATGTCCTTGAAGCCAAACACATAGAGCGCGCCGACCGACGGGTCGAGCGCATCCGCCACGCCCTGCTTGATGGCCGAGGGGGTCTCACCCCACGCAACGGGCGTCGGGTTGGCACCGACCATGCGATAATATTGCTGCAGCATCTTGGACCCGGGCACGCGGAATTTGATCCCGCTCATGTCCGAGGGGGTGATGACGGCATTTCCGCCTTGGCGCACGGCCACGACGCGCGGGTCGATCACGACATAGAACAGCGCCTTGAAGCCTGCGGCCTCGACCTTGGGGTGTACTTCGTTCTTCCAGGTGTCGGAATGCACCAGGTTGGTGAACCGCTGGTTCGAGCCGCAGAGATACGGCATGTTGATCAGGTCCACGGTCGAAGCGAAGGGTGCGAAGTTCGACAGCGAATGTTGCGCGGCCTGGATGGTTCCGCCCTGCACCTTCTGCACCAACGCGCCGCCCGCGCCCAGCTGCCCGCCCGGGGCCAGCTTGACATAGACCTTGCCGTTGGTTGCGTTCTGGATGTTCTCTTTCAGGTCCAGCTGCATGATCGGATAGCTGCGCGAGGCGCCCAGCACATAGGCCGTGGCCACCGTCATCACATGCTCGGCAGCTTGCTCGCGCTCCTTTTCCTCCTTCGCGGTCTGCGCCGCGGCCTCGGATGACCACAACACGCCGCTTGCGCCCGCCACCAGTGCGGCCGTAAACGCGCCACTGGCACTGAGTTTCAGGAAATTGCGGCGTTCAGCGGACGCCAGCTCCATTTGATCTTTGTTCATTGATTGCCCTCCCATTGGAAAAATTCAGCCGCCGTTCTCCTCGCGCGCGGCCTCTTTTTTCAGAATTGCGACAACGAACAGGATCGACGCCGCGAACAGAACCAGCATCTCGCCCACATCCCCAAGAAACGCGCGGCCTGCAAACGCACCCAGCGCCACGTTCGCGAAATAGACGACGAAGACGATGGCGGATGCGGCAAGAAACATGTTCGGGACTCCGGGTAGAATCGGCACTGATGCCATTTGTAAGCGCTTACATGGAAAATGCAAGCGCTTACATTTCAACTTTCATTGCCAATCCGATCCGGTTAGAATTGAAGAAAACAAAGATCAGGTGTGGAAATGTCGAAGCTGAAGCCCGCCCCGACACTGGACGACGTCGCCAAACAGGCGGGCGTGTCCACGGCGACGGTTTCGCGTTGCATCAACACGCCGGACCGAGTGGTCGAAGCGACCCGCAAACGTGTGCAATCGGCGATCGAGGCCCTAGGCTATACACCGAATTTCGCGGCCCGCGTCATGGCGGCCAAGCGCACCTTCACCATCGGGGCGATCATCCCGACGATGGACAACGCCATCTTTGCCCGCGGCCTGCAGGCGTTTCAGGAAGAACTGCGCAAACACGGCTATACCCTGCTGGTGTCCAGTTCGGCCTACAAACCCGAGACCGAAGAGGAACAGATCCGCACATTGGTCGCGCGCGGTGCCGACGGGCTGTTGCTGATCGGGCATGACCGCGCGCCGCATATCTACGACTTTCTGGAACAGCGCCAGATTCCGGCCCTTGTGGCCTGGTCCTTTGCCGCCGAGGGCAAGCTGCCCTCGATCGGGTTCGACAACCGGCAGGCCATGTTCGACCTGGCCTGCAAAGTGATCGGCCTGGGGCATCGGCGGCTGGCAATGATTTCCGGCATCACCCGCGGAAACGACCGGGCCCGGCTGCGGCTTGAGGGGGCACGAGACGCGATCCGGCATCACGGACTGGACCCCGCCGCGCTGCAGGTGGTCGAAACTCCGTACGAAATCGAAAACGGGGCCGAGGCGTTTTCAGGCCTGATGTCGCAGGACACGCCACCAACCGCAGTGATGTGCGGCAACGACGTTCTGGCCGCCGGAGCGCTGCTCAGGGCGCAGGACATGGGGCTGAAGGTGCCGCAGGATGTCTCGATAACCGGGTTCGATGACATCGAACTGGCGCGGCTTCTCCGCCCGGGCCTGACCACCGTGCATGTGCCGCATCGCGAGATGGGTGGAAAGGCCGCGAGGGCGCTGATCGAAATGGTAGAACACAGCACCCCCGGAACCGGCGAACGCCTGCACACGCATATTGTCGAGCGGCAGTCGCTGAGCCCAGCCCCCTGAGCGGAGCAGTCAGGCCGCCTGCTCCTCCATCGTGCGGAAATCACCTTTCAGCCACAAATGCCGTTTGCACATCGGCTCGGTGAAATACTGACGGATCAAGCTGCTGAGGGCCTTGTGGATCAGCTTTGAGGTGGTGTCCGGATAGACCTCGGTCGTGAACAGGGAAACGGTCCGCACGAAGTTCCGACCCGGAAAAGGCGTGGCCCGGACCGAGTCATGATAGCGATGCGCCCGGTGGAAGCACCCGGCCGTCGTGATCGCCCACCCGCTGCCTTCGGCGACAAGACCCATGATCGACTGGTTGCATTCCAGCTCGAACCGGTTGGGCAGGTTGTACTTGTTGCGCGTGAGCTGGATCTCGATCTGCTTGCCGATCGTGTAGTCACGCGAATACCGCAGAAGCGGCAAGTCGGAATGGGGCGAGAACAGGTCCTGAATGTCTCCCTTGAACTTCTCGGGAACGATCACGATGAACGGATCACGCAGAAGCGGATACTCGATCAGCCCCTGTGTGCCGCCCGGCGGTCGGGTCGCCACACCTGCGTCCAGCTTGTGCTCCTGCAACTTCTCGATGATTTCGTGGCTGGGCCGTGTGAAATGTCGGAAATTGCAGCGCGGCAGCGCATGGGCAAGGAACCGGATCAGTTCAGGCGCGATCTGGTTGTCGAAATCATCCACCAGGGCCAGCCGCAGATCGGTGGCGTGGCGCCAGTTGCCGGACCGGATCTCGGCCTCGCCCCGCTTCAACACGGTCAGGCCATCCCGTACATAACGCGAAAATACCTCGCCAGCCGGTGTCAGGCTCATCGGACGACGACCGTGATCCACCAATGCGATGCCAAGGGCGTCTTCCAGGCTGCGAAGATGGTTGGAAACAGTGCTGATCGACAAACCCGTTTCCGAGGCCACCTGCTGGATCGAACCGGACTTGGCGATCAGGCGAAACACTTCCAACCAGCGCAGGCTCAGTGTTTTGGACACGGGGCAAAACCCTCCCGCAATTTCGATTTCATCGAAACTAGCGAAACAGAGTTTTGGCTTTCGGGCAATGGTGAATGTTGGCCACACCCATTAGCTGCGCATGCGGGTGAAGTCGAAATCGTAGGGGCAAGCAGGGATCACCCGCGCTGGAACCCTGTCGCCGCACAGGTCCAGCATCATCTCGCTGCCCTCGGCTGAAAGGTGCGGCTCGACAAAGGCATGCGCCAAGTTCAGCCCGGTGCGATGCCCCCAGTCGCCAGAAGTCACCGTTCCCACCACCCGATCCTCGGCCATCAACGACGCACCCGGATGCGCGGGCGCGTGCGTGGCCTGCACTTGCAGGGCAACCAGCTTGCGCGACGGCCCTTTGGCCTGCCGTTCGATCAGCGCCGCGCGCCCGATGAACTGCGGTTTGTCCAGCCGAACAAAGCGGTGCAGCCCGGTTTCGAATGGGTCGAACTCGGTGATCAGGTCGGCCTTCCAATGCAGGAAAGTCTTCTCCATCCGCATCGACTCGACCGCCCGCGCGCCGAACAGTTGCAGGCCAAAGGCCTGTCCAGCCTGTCGCAGCGCAAGGTAGGCCGCATAGAGCGAGGCATTAGGTACATGGATCTCATAGGCCAGCTCGCCCGAGAAACTGACGCCCATCACGGTGGCAGGCGCGATCCCGACACAGCACTCGCGCACGCTGAGCCACGGGAAGGCGTCCCGCGACCAATCCCCGCGCGAACAGGCCGACAGCACGTCACGCGCCCGTGGCCCGGCCAGAACCAGGATGGTCTGGTCGTTGGTCAGGCTACGCAACTGCACGTCCTCGTCGGGGGCGATGTGCCGGGACAACCAATCCATGTCATGCAGTTCGGCCGCTGCGGCCGAGCCGTACCAAACCCGATCCGGCCCCCGGTCACTGGCGGGCAGATTTGCGATGGTCGCCTCGGCCTTGACCATACCCTGAAGGTTCAGCAGATAGGCCAACCCCACCCGACCCGGGCGACGAGGCAGCGCGCCGCAGATCATCCGGTCGAGGAATGCATGCCGGTCGGCACCGGTGATCTCGATCCGGTTGAACCCGTTGACTTCGGCCAGCCCGACATTCTGCTGCACATTGGCAACCTCGGCGGCGATCACGTCGAAGGTTTCGTCAAAATCGAAACTGAGCGTCGGTGTGAAATCGGGCGCGGGCTTTATGTACTCGACCCGTTCCCACCCATTCACCACGGTAAATTCCGCGCCTTCGGCGGCCAGAACCGGGGTCAGAGGCGTGGTTTTGGCGGGCCGCCCGGCGGGGCGGTGTTCGTGCGGAAAGTGAAAGCGGAACTCGTTCTGGTAATCCTCGATCGCCTTCAGCGCGGTCAGCTCGACATTGGCATGCCTGGCGAACCGTCGCGGGTCGAGGCACCAGGTGTCATAACAGGCCTCGCCATGCACGATCTGCTGGGCCAGCAGCCAGCCGTGGCCGCCCCCCTCGCCCAGCCCGGCCCGCAGCCCGATGATGCAGAATGCGTTGCGCTTGCCGGGGATTGGCCCGACCAGAGGCGCGCCGTCGATCGTATAGGTGATCGGGCCGTTGACGACCGTGTGGATCCCGGCCTCCATCAGCGCGGGCATGCGGGCAAACGCGCCTTCCAGCACATCGGTCACCCTATCCAGATCGTCCGGACACAGCGCATTGACGAAGTTCGGGTCGATCCCGTCCATGCCCCAGGTCTTGCAGTCCTGTTCGTAGAAGCCCAACAGCAGCCCGTTCTTTTCCTGCCGGCAGTAGTAATCGCTGATCGGGCAGCGCAGCAGCGGCATGCGGTGGCCGGCATCGCGGATCGCGGGGATTTCCTCGGTCAGGAAATACTGGTGCTCCATCGAGGCCACGGGATGGTGCACGCCCATCATCGCGCCAACCTCGTTCACGCGGTAGCCACAGGCATTCACCACGATGTCACAGTCGATGTCGCCGTGCTCGGTATGAACGGTCCAGGTGTCGTCCTTGTGCTGGGTCAGGGCCGTGACCGGCGTGTTGCGATAAACCTCGGCCCCGGCCTTGCGCGCCCGCCGCGCCAGCGCCTGACACAGCTGGGCGGGATCAATGTCTCCGTCCAGCGGATCCCACAACCCGCCCAGCAGATTGTCGGTGGAGATCAGCGGGTGGCGACGTGCGCATTCCTGTGCGTCGATCACCTCGAAATGCACGTCCATCCCTCGCGCCATCGACGCGAAATGGCGATAGCCCTGCATCTGCGCTTCGGTATTGGCCAACCGGATGCCACCGTCGCCATGATGGTAGTTGATCGGATAGTCCGGGTCCTCGGCCAGTTCCTTGTACAGGCGGATCGAATGCGACTTGAGCCCCACCATCGTCTGGTTCATTCCGAAATTCGTCACCTGCGCGGCCGAATGCCATGTGGTGCCGGATGTCAGCTCGTTGCGCTCTACCAGAACCACGTCGCTCCAGCCTTCCTGCGTCAGGTGATACAGGGTTGAACAGCCGGCGATTCCGCCGCCGATCACCACGACCTTGGTGCGCGATTTCATGGGTGTGCTCCTTCTGACGTCGCCCGAACCCTGCCGAACGGCGCACCGGGCGGGCAATGGCGCAGTGGCCGGTCCCGAAAAATCGAAACGGGGATTGAGATTTCTCAAAACGGCATTTCCGCTTTGGCCGCACCCCGCGTTGCCGCGTACCCTGCAGGGCAGGATCGGATCAGGAGCCTTCGGAGATGCCAGAACGGGGCAAACGCGGCGGGCGGCGCGCCAGGCTGGCGCAACGGGCGGCCAAACCGGCCTTTGACCCCTGCCCGCCCGGCCAGATCGGTGGGCAGTACAAACCCCTGACCCCGCCCGAGATCGCGGCGATCCACGACACCGCCCTGCGCCTGCTGGAAACGCTGGGCATGGGCGAAGTGCCCGACCGCCTGGCACAGGACCTGATCGCCGCTGGCGCGCGGCCCGGTCCGCCGGGGCGGCTGGTATTTCCTCGAGCGATGGTCGAAGGCGCGGTCCGGCAGGCCGCCAAACGGTTCACCTTGCACGGGCGCGACCCGGCCCGGTCGATCGAGGTGGGCGGCGACCGCGTGTATTTCGGCACTGGCGGCGCAGCGGTGCAGACGCTGGACCTGGACAGCGGGCTCTATCGCCCGTCGACGCTGGCCGATCTGCATGATTTCACCCGCCTTCAGGACACGCTGGCCAATGTCAGCTGGTTCACCCGATGCTGCGTCGCCACCGACGTGCCGGACAATTTCGATCTGGACGTGAACACCGCCTATGCGCTGATCCGGAACACCACCAAACCGGTGGCGACCTCGTTCACGTTGGCCGAACATGTCGCGCCCATCGTGCGGATGCTGGACATCGCCGCCGGAGGCCGGGGCACCTTTGCGGAACGCCCGTTCCTGAAGGCGCATATCAGCCCGGTGATCTCGCCCCTGCGATACGGCGAAGATGCGGTGGACGTGGTCTATGAATGCATCGCGCACAACATCCCCATGTCCTGCATCACCGCAGCCCAGGCCGGGGCGACCGCGCCCGCCACCATGGCCGGGTTTCTGACCCAGTCGCTGGCCGAAACTCTGGCCAGCCTGGTCATGGTCAACGCGATCCGGCCGGGCTTTCCCATGGTGTTTTCCAACTGGCCCTTCATCATCGATCTGCGCACCGGTGCCTTTTCGGGCGGCAGCGGCGAAACTGCCGTGCTGAACGCGGCCTCGGCCCAGATCACCAACTGGCTGGGGCTGCCCTCGGGCGTGGCCTGTTCGATGACCGATGCCAAGGCCATCGACGCGCAATACGGCGCTGAAAAAGGCATCACCTCGCTGGCCGCCGCGCTGGCCGGGGGCAACCTGATCTACGAAAGCTCGGGCATGACGGCCTCGCTGTTGGGGGTCAGTTTCGAGGGGTTCGTTCTGGATGACGAGATGCATTCGCACACCTACCGCGCCCTGCGCGGGATCGAGGTGACCGAAGAAAACCTAGGCTTTGACGCGATCTGCCAGTCGGTTCTGGGCGAGGGCCATTTCCTGGGCAGCGCCCACACCCATGCAGCGATGGAGCGCGACTATTTCTACCCCGCCCTTGCCGACCGGGCCGAGCCGCGCAGCTGGCAGGACAGCGGCGCGCGCGATGCCTGGTCCACCGCCCGCGACCGCGCGCGAGAGATCCTGCGCACGCATCACCCGCAATACCTCAGCCCCGAACAAGAGGCCGAGATCCGCGCCAATTTCCGGATTCTGTCCTGATCCGACGCCGTTGTGTCGCGGACCGGGTGTTTTTGACGCGGGCTTGGCGCTAGGCTCGGGCAAACGACGACACAGGGGGCCTCATGGCAAATGCGTTCTTTCAACCCGTCTCGGCGATGCAGCTGGCGCGCTTTGCCGGTGTCCCCACCTTCATGCGTCTGCCGGCCCTGACCGCGGACGACGATCGGATGGATCTGGTCGAGCTTGGGCTGGTCGGCATCCCCTGGGACGGGGGCACCACCAACCGGCCCGGCGCGCGGCACGGGCCGCGGCAGTTGCGCGACCAGTCCACCATGATCCGCGCCATGAACCCGGTGACCGGGGTTGCCCCGTTCGAACTGGTCAACTGTGCCGACCTGGGTGACGTGCCGCCCAACCCGGTGGATATCGCGGATACGCTGGATCGCGTCACCCGCTTCTACACCGACCTGATGCTGCGCAGCATCGTTCCCCTGACGGCGGGCGGCGATCACCTGACCACCCTGCCCGTCCTGCGGGCGCTGGCCAGCGACGGCCCGCTGGGGCTGATCCAGTTCGACAGCCATACCGACCTGTTCGACAGCTATTTCGGCGGGCACAAATATACCCATGGCACCCCATTCCGCCGCGCGGTCGAGGAAGGATTGGTCGATCCCGAACGGTTCGTGCAGGTGGGCATTCGCGGCACCGCCTACAACACCGAGGATATCGAATGGGGCGAGGCGCAGGGCATCCGCATCATCCGCATCGAAGAGCTGTTCGACCGCGGCATCGACGATGTCATGGCCGAGGTCCGCTCCATCGTCGGCGACGCGCCCTGCTATTGCACCTATGACATCGATTTCGTGGACCCGACCCATGCCCCCGGCACCGGCACGCCCGAGATCGGCGGCCCCAACAGCTTTCAGGCCCAGCAGGTCATCCGCAAGCTGGAAGGATTGAACCTTGTCGGCGCGGATCTGGTCGAGGTCTCGCCGCCCTTCGACCCGGCGGGCGGTACCGCATGGCTGGGCATTTCGCTGATGTTCGAACTGCTGTGCGTGCTGGCCCAGGCGATCGACGCGCGGCGCTAGGCCCGCTCGACATTTTCGGCGATCATCGAGATCATCTCGAACATGACCGCCGCCGCCGTCAGCGCGGTGATGTTGTTCGGGCTGTCCTTGGTCGGCATCATGCAGACCACATCGCCGCCGACGATGTTCAGCCCCCGCGCGGCATGCAGAATTCCCACGGCCTCGTCGATGTCAAAACCCTTTTCGCCGGGTTCCAGGTTCGACACGCCCGGCGCGATGGTCGGATCAAGACAGTCGAGATCGAAGGTGATGTAGACCGGCCGGTCGCCCAGAACCTCGCGCGTTTGGGCCACCACGTCGGCCAAGCCACGCTGGCGGAACTCGCGCATGGTGACGATGTTGTAGCCATAGTCATATGAAGGCTGCAGCCAGTCCAGGCTGCGCGGATGCCCCCGCAACCCGATCTGCATCGACCGGGTCGGGTCCACCTGCCCCTGATCGGCCAGGTAAGCCCCCCAATGCGCGGCGGACTTCTTGGCCCCCAGGAAATGATCGACCTTGGTGAACACATCCGTATGCGCATCCAGATGCAGAAAGCTGACCGGTTGCCCGCCCGCCAGTTCGCCGCGGCCCAGCGCCTGCACGATCCCGCCCGTGATCGAGTGATCGCCGCCCACCGACACGGGCCGCGCCCCGGCGGCGTCGATGTCACGGTAGAAGGCGGTGATACGCTCGATGCAGTCTTCGTTGTCGTTGGCGCGCGGGAACGGCACGTCGCCCACATCGGCGATGCGCGCGCTGGACCACGGATCGATCTGGAACAGCGAATGCACCCGGCGCTGCACGGCCGAGACATGACGCAGCGCACGCGGGCCCAGATGCTGGTCGCGCTCGGTGGTGCCGTTGCCGGCAGAGTGCGGCACGCCCACAAGGGCGATATCCTGGTCCTGCGGCCCCACATGGGGGCACCGGAACAGGGTGGGCACGCCCCACCAGTACAGGTTGTCCATCATGGATTGTTCGTAGCGGTCCGCCATCGTGTCTCCCCGCCATGAAATGAAACCGCCCCCACGGGTGACCCGGGGGGGGCGGCTGTCGCGTCAGATCTTTTCGTCTTCGCGTCGGAAGGCGCCCTGCACGATGCGGTCCATGACCATGGCCAGGAACAGGATCGCAAAGCCACCCAGCAAGCCCGGCCCCTTGGCCGCGTATTGCAGCGCCTCAAGGATTTCCTTGCCCAGACCCCCGCCGCCGATCAGCGAGATGATCACGACCATCGACAGGCACATCAGGATGGTCTGGTTCACGCCGGTCATGATCGACGGCAGCGCCAGCGGGATTTCCACGTCCTTCAGCAACTGCCATTTCGAGGCGCCAAAGGCCACGGCGGCCTCTTTGATGCTTTCCGGCACCCCGCGCATGCCCAGCGCCGTCAGGCGGATCACCGGCGGCATACCAAAGATGATCGTGGCCAGGATGCCCGGCGGGTTGCCGGTGCCGAAGAAGGCGATGATCGGGATCAGGTAGACGAAGGCCGGTAGGGTCTGCATCAAATCCAACACCGGTTCGGCCGCGCGATAGGCGCGTTTCGATTTGCCGAACCAGATGCCCAGCGGAATGCCGAAGGTGACGCACAGCAGCACGGCCGCGCCCACCAGTGCCACCGTCTCCATCGCCACGTCCCAATAGCCCAGCAACGCGATATAGGCCAACGAAGCGGCGGTGAAGATCGCCACGCGCGGACCCGCCGCGCGCCACGCGGTCACGCAGATCACCAGCATGACCACCGGCCAGGGCGACCCGATCAGGGCCACGGTTAGCCCGTCCAGAACCGAGCGGACACCGGCGACAATTCCATCGAAGACATCGCCTCCCGCGGCCGCGGCTGCGTCGATCCGCGCCTCCATCCAGTTGGCCAGGGCCGAAAAAAGCGTACCGTTGCCCTCGCCCAGGATCATTGCCGAGGTTTCCTTTTCAGGGAACGCATCCAGCAGCGGAAGAGAGGCGTTGACTGTGAACTTGTACACGATCAGTGGGCCGATCGCTGCCACCAGAACCGCGCCCAGAACGGTGTTGCGTGTCGAGCGTCCGCTTTCGGTCCCGTCCGGGTCGATGCGCCAGTTCGAATACTGCTTTTCATAGACCCGGTCGGCATATAGCCCCTGAACCAGCTTGAAGACCAACAGCATCAGAAGGCCGGTGATCATGATCCCCAGCGCCTCGGACTGCGCGGCCTGCGCCTTTTCCATGCTGGCATCCGCCGCCTTCTGGATGTTTGCGGCCAACTTGGTGAACCGGTCGATATCCGCCTTCTCGGTTGCATCCGCCGCGCGGGCCAGCAACTCGTTTGCGCGTTCCTGCTGACGGGCCGCGCGTTCGGCCAGATCGGCCCCCGGGTTGCCCCAGGCCCCGCGCCCGATCTGCACCCAGGCGATGATCTCAAGGATCAGGAAGGTCCAGAACATCCCCCAGATCGCCCGCGAGGCGGACCAGAACGGACCCAGCACCGCCGCCCACAGGTTGAACGTGTTCGGGATCGGACTGGTCGCATCATGGATCTTGTGAAAGGCGTTGACATAGTAGTCACCATTGGGGCCTGCGAATTCGTGGATCGACCGATCCAGCGCCTCGCGGTCCACCTCGATGTCGGAGGCGGCCGTGACTTTCAATTCCGTGGTTGCATCAGTCATTTTTGCCCCCCTGAATTCCGCGCAGCAGGCGTGGTTTGGTCACGATGCCCACATCCTGACCGCCGTCGGTGATCACCACCGGAAGCTCGGTGTTCACGGCCAGATCGATCAACTGGTCGAGGTCTGCGCCCTCATCGGCGCGCGGCGCGTCGTCCAGCGGGCCGGAGTAGCTCTCCAACGGCTCCATGATCGAATGCGCCTTGACCAGTTTCAGCTTGGATATGCCCTGCACGAACTCGCGCACATAGTCGTCGGCCGGGTTCATCACGATGTCCTCAGGCGTGCCAATCTGGACGATCACACCGTCCTTCATGATGGCGATGCGGTGGCCGATGCGAATGGCCTCGTCCAGGTCATGGGTGATGAAGAGCGTGGTCTTTTTCAGCTGCGCAACCAGAGCCTTGAACTGGTCCTGCAATTGCAGCCGGATCAGCGGGTCCAGCGCCGAGAACGGTTCGTCCATCAACAGGATTTCCGGGTCCGAGGCCAGTGCGCGCGCGATGCCCACACGCTGCTGCATCCCGCCCGACAGTTCCTTGGGCAGCCGGTCCTCATAGCCGGTCAGATCCACCAGGCCCAGCGCGTGATCGGACACTGCCCAGCGCTTGGATTTCGAGACTTTGCGGATCTCAAGCGGATAAGCCACGTTGTCGCGCACCGAGCGGTGCGGCATCAGCGCCATGTGCTGGAACACCATCCCGATCTGCTGGGCGCGGATCCGACGCAGCTCGGACTCGGAGATCTTCGAGACATCATGGCCCAGAATCTCGATCTTGCCCGCGGTCGGTTCGATCAGCCGGTTGACATGACGCACCAACGTGGACTTGCCCGACCCCGACAGGCCCATGATGCAGAAGATTTCTCCCCGGGGCACCTCGAACGTGGCGCCCTGCACGCCGACCACGCAATTGAATCTTTCAAGAACCTCGGGCTTGCCGATGCCCTCGGTGCGGACGGCTTCCATGGCCTCATCGGCGCGGGCACCGAAGATTTTCCACACATCCGTCAGTTTAACGACTGTTTCCGTCATACCTGTCCCTTTGATGCAGAACAGGCCGCCAGTAGCTGTCCGGCGGCCTGTTCTGGTTTCAACTTCCGTGTGCTCGGATCACTCGGACATCCAGCCCAGGACCGCGTCTTCATTCGCGGCAACCCACTCCTCGGCATAAGCCTGCGGGTCCTTTTCATCGATCACCAGCGCATAGGTCATCTCGGACACCTGATCGGTGGTCAGCTTCATGTTGGCCAGCATGCGGGCCACTTCGGGAAAGTCGTTTTCCAGCGACTTCGCATAGTGCAGATGCAGATAGGCCTTGTCCCAGGCCACGCCGGCCTCGGACTTTTCAAGCCAATCGGGGTCGTCGGTCGGCTGGATGACCTTCCACTTGGCCGCGTCATAGGGCGGTTCTTCCAGAACCTGCAGATCGTGCAACTGGAAAACATAATGCGGCGTATAGCAGAACCCGACCCAGGGCTTCCCGGCCTTGATCGCATTGTCCAGATTGGCATAGGCCACGGTCTCGTCGATCTCGGTCAGTTCGAACACCTGGTCATAGCCGTAGGACTTGGCGCGGATCTTTTCGACATTGGTCGAGGCCCAGCCCGGCGCACCGATCCACAGCTCGCCCTGGCCATCGCCATCACTGTCAAACAGCGCCGCGATGTCGGGATTGGTCAGATCGTCGATCGAGGTGATCCCGTTGGCGTCAGCGGTGGCCTTGTCGACGCACATGCCCTGGAAGGCCTCGACCCCGTTGGGGTTCAAGGCCACGGTTCCCTTCTCCTTGACGTAGGTGTCGTGCAGGTTCTGCTGATTGGGCAGCCAGACTTCGGGGTGCACATGCATGGCGCCTGAATCCATTGCCTCGAAGACGATCGGGTTGGTGCCGTTCTGCAGTTCAACCTCGAGCCCGAGATTCTGCTCGATTGCGACCTTGAGGATGTGCGCCGTTGCGTTCACCGAAGGCCAGTTCGGTACGCCGATCACCACATCGGCAGCCAAGGCCGGCGCGGCAAGCGCCATCGATGCGCCTCCAAGCAGCATGGTCAGTTTGTTCATGACAATTCTCCGTGTTGGTCAATGTCGGTGCTGATCTTTCGCCTCGGCCCGGTCAGGGCAGCTGCGAACGTGCCAGCGACTCGGTTGTTTTTGAGCACGACCACGCGGGTGGCCATGTATGAAAAATGAAACACCCGGGTTGGAAGTCTTTCAAGCGCAACTGTTTGCGGCGGTCATGAGTGCGGCTTTATCGAATGACTGTTTCTGTTTTTTCGGAACTAAAAAAGCCGACTGAACATAGGCGGACCGATCACCGAAAAGAAAAAGGCCGCCCCACTCGGGACGGCCGTTGTTTTCACTGTCTCTCGTAGAAAAGATCAGGCAGCCAAGGCGGCCTGTGCCTTGGCGACGATCGCGCCGAACGCTTCCGGTTCGTGCACGGCCAGATCAGCCAGGACTTTGCGGTCCACTTCGATGCCGGCCAGGTTCAGGCCGTTGATGAAGCGGGAATAGGTCAGGGCTTCGTCATGCGAACGGACGGCGGCGTTGATGCGCTGAATCCACAGGGCGCGGAAGTTGCGCTTGCGGTTCTTGCGGTCGCGGGTTGCGTACTGATTGGCCTTGTCGACGGCCTGACGGGCAACCTTGAAGGTGTTCTTGCGGCGGCCATAGTAACCTTTGGCGGCCTTGACGACCTTCTTGTGACGGGCGTGAGTTACGGTTCCACCTTTAACGCGGGACATATCGGAATCTCCTCTTAGCGGTCGTAGGGCATGTAGCCCTTGACGATCTTGGCGTCGGGGGCGGACAGGGTGGTGGTGCCACGGGCGTCGCGGATGAACTTCTTGGTCCGCTTGATCATGCCGTGCCGTTTGCCGGCCTGACCGGCCATGACCTTGCCGGTCGCAGTCACCTTGAAGCGCTTCTTGGCGCTCGATTTGGTCTTCATCTTGGGCATTTCCGTCTCCTTTCAGGGTTCGGTCCGAAACGCGACTCGGCATGCCACATAGGCCGGTCGCGCGATCAGGTGCGCCGTTTACGCAAGTTCGGTCATGCTGGCAAGGGGTTTTTGACCCGTTTGGGTGCTTTTCGCACCAGGGCCGGGAACCGGGGCAGCAGGGCCGCCCCGGTTGGTGTCATCAGTCGGCAAACTTGCGGATTTCGCCGCTTTTCAGTCGCGCGCTGTACGAGGCCAGCTCCTGACGCACCACTTTCATCAGGAAGTAGAGCGCAAAGACGTTGACCACGGCCATGGCAAAGATCGCCGCGTCCGAGAAGTCGATGACCGGACCCAGGTTGGCCGCAGCCCCGATCACCACGAAGACGCAGAAGATGATCTTGAACACCAGTTCCTTGGTGTGGCCCTCGCCGAACAGATAGGTCCAGGCCTTGAGGCCGTAATAGGACCAGCTGATCATGGTCGAGAAGGCGAACAGGATCACCGCGATGGCCAGGATGTAGGGGAACCAGCTGAAGGCGCTGCCGAAGGCGGCCGAAGTCAGGCTGACGCCCGAGTTGCCATCCACGGTTGCGATCGCGGTGCCCTCTTCGTTCAGCATGTAAAGGCCGGTTGCCGGGTCGATCACCAACTGCTGGGTGATGATGATCACCAGCGCGGTCATGGTGCAGATCACCACCGTATCGATGAACGGCTCGAGCAGCGAAACGAAGCCTTCGGTGATCGGTTCCTTGGTGCGGACGGCCGAGTGTGCGATGGCCGCCGAACCCACGCCTGCCTCGTTCGAGAAGGCGGCGCGTTTGAAGCCCTGGATCAGAGCACCGACCATGCCGCCGGCCACGCCCAGGCCGGTGAAGGCACCGGCGAAGATCTGACCGAAAGCCCAGCCGATCATGTCAGCGTTCATGATGATGATGACCAGCGCCGCAGCGACGTACAGGATGCCCATGAACGGCACGACCTTCTCGGTCACGCGGGCAATCGACTTCAGGCCGCCCACGATGACCATGAACACCACGGTCGCGAAGACCAGACCGGTGATCCAGCCGGGATAGTCGCCGACGATACCCGCGATCTGCTGGTGCGCCTGGTTGGCCTGGAACATGTTGCCCCCGCCCAGCGCGCCAAGGATGCAGAAGATCGAGAACAGGACCGCCAGGATCTTGCCGCCGGGCAGACCCAGCTCGGCAAAGCCCTTGGACATGTAGTACATCGGGCCACCCGAAACGGTGCCGTCTTCGTACTCGTTGCGGTACTTCACGCCCAGCGTACATTCGGTGAATTTCGACGCCATACCCAGAAGGCCGGCAAGGATCATCCAGAAGGTCGCTCCGGGTCCGCCGATGCCGATCGCCACCGCGACACCCGCGATGTTACCCAGTCCGACCGTACCCGACAGCGCCGTTGCCAGCGCTTGGAAGTGACTGACCTCACCCGCATCGTTGGGGTCGGAATAGTCACCTTTGACCAGGCTGATCGCATGGCCAAAGAACCGCATCTGCACAAAGGCGAAATACAGCGTGAACACCGATGCGGCCACGACCAGCCACATCACGATCCAGGGAAAACTGGTGCCCGGAAGCGGCGCGAAGATGAAGCTGACGAAGGGGCCCGTCAGTTCTGCGAAGGTCTGGTTGATCTTTTCGTCCAGACCGGGGGCCTCCTGCGCGAGGGCGGGGTTGGCCAAAAGGGCCGCGACCGCACCGGCCAGGCCCAGGGATTTGATCGATTTCATGTCTGCTCCTCCCATCAGTTCACAACCGTGACCGGAACATCGGCATGCATGACCAGGTTCTGGGTCGAGCTGCCGAAGATGCGTTTCTTGAACCCGTCGGCGGATGCTCGTCCGACGACGATCTGCGATGCGCCGTTCTCGACGGTGATTGCGTTCAGTGTCTCGGCCACGTCACCATGCCGAACGACGCCGCGCGCGTTGAAGCCCTCGGCCTTGAGTGCTGCGACGGCCGGCTCGACCACGCGGGATTTTGCCAGAGCGATCTCCTCCTCGCGCCGTTTGTGCCGCTGGGCGTTTTCCTCAGGGGTCTGGAATGTGTAAGGCGACCATTCGATGACATAGGCGACAATCAGTTCGCAGCCGCCGATCAGCTTCGCCAGATTCTTGGCAAATTCGAGAGCGCGCTCACCCGTCTCTGTCCCGTCCAGTCCTATGACAATTTTCGTTGTCATTTCGTTCCTCCGTTTTTGTTGATTTAGCCGGGGCCCGTGCCCCCGGCAGGGCAGCCGGAACCTGGAACTCGTTTTCGAGACCGCCCTTCGGTCAAGTATCAGGAAAAATCACTAGGAATAGGAGATTATTTCGGGCTATTTTCAGGAAATTATGCCGCCAGGCCTCAAAATCGCAGGGATATTGCCTGATGGACAGGGATTTGGACAAGATCGATCAACGTATCCTGGCCGAGCTGGAAGCCAATGGCCGCCTGCCAATAGTCGAACTGGCGGCGCGTGTAAACCTGACCAATACACCCTGCTCCGAGCGCGTCAAACGGCTTGAGAAAAGCGGCTATATCACCGGCTACAGCGCGGTGATCAACAAGGAGAGACTGGGGTTGGCGCATCTGACGGTGGTGCAGGTTTCGCTGGCCGCAACGGCCGATCACTCGCTGGACCGGTTCAACGATGCCGTGCGCCGGGTGCCCGAGATCGAGACCTGCCTGATGGTGGCCGGGTCGTTCGACTATCTGCTGACGGTGCGCACACGCGACATCGCGCATTTCCGAACAGTTCTGGGCGACAAGATCAACAAGCTACCGGGAGTTCACCAGACGAGCTCCTTCACGGTCATGGAGACCGTGAAGGAACCTGTTGGAGCAAGAACACCTTCCGCCTGAAGGCGCGTCATTCCGGATCGGTGGCGTAGATCAGGCGTTCGTCGCAGGGTGCGACGCGCAGAATGTTGGTCGAGCCGGGCACGTTGAACGGCACGCCGGCGGTCACGACGATCTGGTCGGACTGGCCGGCAAACCCGCTGGCGCGCGCCGCGCGGGCGGCATTGACCACCGCCCCCTTGAAGCGTTCCAGTTCCGGCGTCATCACGCAATGGCACCCCCAGGACAGGCACAACCGCCGCGCCGTGCCCCGCAGCGAGGTCATGGCGATGATCGGCACATGCGGCCGTTCGCGGGCGGTCAGCAGGGCGGTGGTGCCGCTTTGGGTAAAGCAGCAGATCGCCTTGATGTCGGTTTTCTCGGCGATCTCGCGCGCGGCAGCGACGATGCCGTCGGCCACGGTCGTGCCCTTGGTGGTGCGCGAGGCGGCGATGATCTCGGCATAGGTGGGGTCGGCCTCGACCTCGATGGCGACCTGATTCATGGTTTGCACCGCCTCGATCGGATAGGCACCCGCGGCGGATTCGGCGCTGAGCATGATGGCGTCGGCGCCCTCGTAGATCGCGGTCGCCACGTCCGAGACTTCGGCGCGGGTGGGCATCGGGCTTTCGATCATGCTTTCCAGCATCTGCGTCGCCACGATCACCGGCTTGGCCGCCGCACGGCAGCGGCGCACCAGGCGCTTCTGGATCGGCGGCACGGCCGAGACCGGCAATTCGACCCCCAGATCGCCACGGGCAACCATGATCCCGTCCGAGGCACCCAGGATTTCCTCGAAGGCCTCGACCGCGGCGGGCTTTTCGATCTTGGACAGGATGGCGGCCCGCCCATCGGCCAGGGTGCGGGCCTCGAACACGTCCTTGGCGCGCTGCACGAAGCTGAGCGCCAGCCAGTCGACCCCCAGTTGGCAAACGAATTCCAGATCGTCGCGGTCCTTTTCCGACAGAGCCGCCAGCGGCAGCACCACGTCGGGCACGTTCACGCCCTTGCGGTTCGAGATCGTGCCGCCAATCTCGACCTTGCAGTCGGCAAAATCGGCGCCGCATTTCTCGACGATCAGGCGAATCTTGCCGTCATTGACCAGCAGATGCGCGCCGGGCTCGAGCGCCTGAAAGATCTCGGGATGCGGCAGGCAGACACGGGTGGCGTCCCCCGGCGCATCATCCAGATCAAGGCGGAACGGCGCACCTTCGACCAGTTCCTCGGCATCATTGGCAAAGACGCCCACGCGCAGCTTGGGTCCCTGCAGGTCTGCCAGGATGGCGATCGGGCGATCCAGATCCTTTTCGATCTGCCGGATGATCCGGTGGCGCTCGCGAATCTCGTCATGGCTGCCATGACTCATGTTCAGGCGGAAAACATCGGCGCCGGCCTCGTGCAGTGCACGGATCGTATCATAGTCGTTGGACGCCGGACCCAGCGTCGCCACGATTTTCACATTTCTCAGGCGTCGCATCGCTCTTGTTCTCCTCAATGGCCGAATGTTACCGCAAACAGTGCTTGGGTCGCTTATTGCGCAATTCCCTTTCCGAGGCAACTGTCCTACACCTGCGGCAAACAAGATGACAGGCTCATGACATACACTCCGTTTTACGTGCACGGGGCGGATCGCCCGTCCCGCTGGCTGATCACGTGCGACCATGCCACCAACATCGTACCGCCGCAGATCAACGGCGGCGACCTGGGCCTCCCGCGTGAGGACATGGAACGCCACATCGCCTATGACGTGGGCGCCTACGAGGTATCGAAACATCTGGGCGAGATCCTGAACGCGCCGGTGATTGCGGCCAATTTCTCGCGGCTGGTGATCGACCCGAACCGGGGCGAGGACGACCCGACCCTGTTGATGAAGCTGTATGACGGGTCGATCATTCCAGCCAACCGTCACGCCGACGCCGCCGAACGCGAACGGCGCCTGAACCTGTGCTATCGCCCCTATCACGAGGCGCTGGCCAAGATGGCCGCGCTGCCCCACGCTGTTATCGTTTCGATGCATTCCTTCACGCGCCAGTTGCGGGGCCGCCCGCCGCGCCCCTGGCATGTCGGCATCCTGCACACCGCAGACGAGCGGTTCTCGGCCCCGCTGATCGACCGGCTGCGGGCCGAGGGGGATCTGTGCGTCGGCGTCAACGAACCCTATACCGGCGTACTGCCGGGGGATGCGATCGACCGGCACGCCACCGCCTTTGGCCGCCCCAACGCACTGATCGAGCTGCGCAACGACCTGATCGCCGATCATGCCGGGCAACGCGCCTGGGCCGAGCGGCTGGCGCCGATCCTGCAGGATGCGCTTGCCGCAAGCGGCCTGTAACGCTGGAAAAATCCGCGACCAAACGACGCCCGTGCTCTTGCGCGGCGCGCGGCCGGTCCCCATTTCTTGGCGTGAAAGGAGGCCGTCATGACACCTGAAACCCTGACAGCCTTTTTCGGCTGGATGACCGTTCTGAACTTTGCGGTCCTGCTGCTGTCGACCCTGATGGTGGTGGCCCTGCAGGACCGCATCGCCGCCATTCACGGCCGCATGTTCCAGATGGAAAAGGCCGAGGTCAGAAAGGCCTATTTCAAGTATCTTGCGAACTACAAGATCCTGACCCTGATCTTCTGCCTGATGCCCTGGATTGCCCTCAAGCTGGTCTGAACCGGCGCGCGTTGTGCAATGGCTTCGGGCTTGCTAGGTCTGGATCAAATCCCACGAACCGGAGCCCGACCATGGACCCCCAGACCGAGATCGAACTTCAGGCCGCCGCTTTCCGCCGCCTGCAAAAACACCTGATGCAGGACCGCACCGACGTTCAGAACATCGACATGATGAATCTGGCCGGGTTCTGCCGAAACTGCCTGGCGCGGTGGTATCAGGAGGCGGCCAACGAAAAAGGCATCGAAATGGGCAAGGACGAAGCCCGCGAGATTTTCTATGGTATGACCATGGATGAGTGGAAATCGAAATACCAGACCGAGGCCAGCCCCGAAAAACAGGCCGCCTTCAAGGTCGCGTTCGAAGAGAACGTGGGCAAAACAGACTGACGCCTTAACGAAAAGGCCCGCCAGATCGGCGGGCCTCTGCAATCAGATCGCCGCCTTGCGGCTTTCGTCCAGATAGATCTCGCGCAGCCGCCTGGCGATCGGGCCCGGCGTGCCGTCGCCCAGCGCAACGCCGTCGATCTCGACCACAGGCATTACGAAAGCGCTGGCCGAAGTGGTAAAAGCCTCGTCGGCCTCTTTTGCTTCGTCGATGGTGAACAGGCGCTCCTCGACTTCCATCTGCGCCTCGGCCGCCATGCGCAACACCGCCTTGCGGGTAATCCCGTGCAGGATGTCGTTCGACAGCGGGCGGGTGACGATCTTGCCGTTCTTGACGATATAGGCGTTGTTGCTGGTGCCTTCGGTGACATACCCGTCTTCGATCATCCAGGCATCGTCACACCCAGCGGCCTTGGCCATCATCTTGCCCATGGACGGGTACAACAGTTGCACCGTCTTGATGTCGCGGCGGCCCCAGCGGATATCCTCGATCGAGATGATCTTGGCCCCTTTCTTCGCCGCCGGATTGTCAGCCAGACCGGGCTTGTTCTGGGTGAACAGAACCAGCGTCGGCTTGGTGTCGGCCGAGGGGAAGACGAAATCGCGGTCGCCGTCGCTGCCGCGGGTGACCTGCAGATAGACCAGCCCCTCGGTGATGCCGTTCAGCTCGACCAGCTTGCGGTGGATTTCGAGCAGCTCGTCCTTGCTGCAGGGTTCGGCCATCTGCAATTCGTCCAGCGACCGCTTCAGGCGCACCGCGTGACCCTCGAAATCGATCAGCTTGCCGTCCAGCACGCTGGTCACCTCATAGACGGCATCCGCCATCAGAAAGCCTCGGTCGAAGATCGAGACCTTGGCTTCGGTCTCGGGCAGGTATTCGCCGTTCACGTAAACGGTGCGGGTCATGTCATATCCTTCTCGTCCTTGGGCTGCGCCCGTTCCTCGCCACAGCGCGTCACCCCCAGAGCGTCGCCTGCGGCGGGTGTACGCCGGCCTCGTCGAAAACCAGCGGGGTGTCGCGGTCTTCGGCCAACAGAAGCGGGCCGTCAAGGTCCGTCACCAGCGCACCCTGCGCCACCAGTGTCGCAGGCGCCATCGCCAAAGAGCTGCCGACCATGCAGCCCACCATGATGCCATAGCCCTCGGCCTGCGCCGCGCGGCGCAGTTCCAGCGCCTCGGTCAGGCCGCCGGTCTTGTCCAGCTTGATGTTGACCACGTCATATTTGCCCTTCAACCCGGGCAGGCTGGCACGATCGTGGCAGCTCTCGTCGGCGCAGACCGGCACCGGGCGCTCCAGCCCGATCAGCGCCTCGTCATCGCCGGCGGGCAGCGGCTGTTCGACCAGCGCGACGCCCAAACGCACCAGATGCGGCGCCAGATCAGCATAGACCTCGGCCGACCAGCCCTCGTTGGCATCCACGATGATCCGGGCATCGGGCGCCCCGGCCCGCACGGCCTCGAGCCTCGGCATGTCGTCGGGCGTGCCCAGCTTGATCTTCAACAGCGGACGATGCGCGTTCTTCGCCGCCTGCGCCCGCATGGCGTCGGGCGTGTCCAGCGACAGGGTATAGGCGGTGATCTCGGGCTTGGGCGCGGGCAGGCCGGCCAGTTCCCAGGCGCGCTTGCCCGCGCGCTTGGCCTCAAGGTCCCACAGGGCGCAATCCACCGCATTGCGCGCGGCCCCGGCGGGCAGCAGATCCATCAGCGACTGGCGCGTGAACGTGTTGGGCAAACCGCGGATCTCGGCCTCGACCGAGTCCAGCGTTTCGTCATACCGGGCATAGGGCACACATTCGCCCCAGCCCTGATGCGCCCCGTCCGTCAGGCGCACCGTCAGCACCTTGGCCTCGGTCCGCGACCCGCGCGAGATGGTGAACACCTGCGCCAGTCGGAACACATCACGAGAGACGTCGATCTGCACGCGCCCACTCCTTTGTCTTTGCAGCTTCCAGCGCCGGAGGCAGGTTTCCCCGCCATCGGCGCCCCGGTTGGATCACATCGCGGCCAGCGCGTCCACCAGCTTGCCCGCGCCGAACCGGTACGGATCCGTGGTCGGCAGGCCCATCTCGGCCTCGACCTTGGCGATGTAGGCTTTCGCGTCCTCCTCGCTCAGATGCTGGGTGTTGATCGACACACCCGCGACCTGGCAGGCGGGGTTCGCCACGCGCGCCAATGGCAGGGCCGTGTCGCGCAGCTGTTCCAGCGTCGGCAAGGAGTATTCCGGCAGACCGCGCATATGGGTGCGGGTCGGCTCGTGGCACAGAACCAGAGCATCCGGCTGACCACCATGGATCAGCGCCATGGTCACGCCGGAATACGAGACATGGAACAGCGACCCCTGCCCCTCGATGTGATCCCAGTGATCGGGATCGTTCTCGGGCGTCAGGTATTCGACGGAACCGGCCATGAAATCGGCCACCACGGCGTCAAGCGGAACGCCCTGACCGGTAATCAGAATGCCGGTTTGGCCGGTGGCGCGGAAGGTCGATTTCATGCCGCGCTTGCGCATCTCGGCATCCATCGACATGGCGGTATACATCTTGCCCACCGAACAATCGGTCCCCACCGCCAGACAGCGCTTGCCACTACGCTTGCGCCCGTTGGCGATCGGATAGCCCACCGTGGGCACGCGAACGTCATGCAGCGTGCAGCCATGGGTCTGGGCCGCGGCCACCAGATCGCCTTCGTCGCGCAGCAGGTTGTGCAGGCCCGAGGCCAGGTCATAGCCCATTTCCAGCGCGGCGATCAGGACCTCTTTCCAGGCCTGGCTGATAACGCCACCGCGGTTCGCGACACCGATGACCAGCGTCTTGGCGCCGGCGGCCTTGCCTTCGGCCAGGGTCATGTCGGTCAGGCCCAGATCGGCCTTGCAGCCCTCCATCCGCAGCTGACCCACGGCGTTTTCCGGGCGCCAGTCCCGTATGCCGATCGCGACCTTGGCGGCCAGTTGGTCGGGGGCATCGCCCAAAAACAGCAGATACGGTGTCTCGATCATCGCGCGCTCTCCTTTTCTTCCGCCTCAACCTATTGAAGGCCGTCAACGAGCGTTTCTCGTTTTCCTGCGGCCTCCCGCACATCGACCGGAGAATTTTGCAAGATTTGACCCGATGGCGCAAAAACCTTCGAAGTTTTCGAAATGATGAAACTTTGACCGCCGCGGTCCGGGGGCTGCGCACAGGTTTCTGCAACAGCATTGCCGCAACTGCACAATCAGGCTTGCGCCTAGTCGCGCAATTTAATACCCAATTGCCAACCGAAATCGCAATTTCATTACCCAGCGAGGTGCCGATGAGCTTTCGTATCCAACCCGCCGCCCCGGCGCGACCAAACCGCTGTCAGCTGTTCGGCCCCGGATCCAACACCAAGCTGTTCCCCAAGATGGCCGCCTCGGCCGCGGACGTGATCAACCTCGACCTCGAGGATTCGGTGGCCCCGTCGGACAAGGACGCCGCCCGCGCCAACGTGATCGAGGCGCTGAACACCGTGGATTGGGGCAACAAGTACATGTCGGTGCGCATCAACGGGCTGGACACGCCCTATTGGTACCGCGACGTGGTGGACCTGCTGGAACAGGCCAGCGACCGGCTGGATCAGATCATGATCCCCAAGGTGGGCTGCGCCGAGGATGTCTATGCGGTTGACGCTCTGGTCACTGCGATCGAACGCGCCAAGGGCCGCACCAAGCCCATCAGCTTTGAAGTCATCATCGAATCCGCCGCCGGCATTGCCCATGTCGAGGAAATCGCGGCCTCTTCCCCGCGCCTGCAGGCCATGAGCCTGGGCGCGGCCGATTTCGCCGCCTCGATGGGGATGCAGACCACGGGAATCGGCGGCACGCAGGAAAACTACTACATGCTGCGCGAGGGCCAGAAATACTGGTCGGACCCGTGGCACTGGGCCCAGGCTGCCATCGTGGCCGCCTGCCGCACCCATGGGGTGCTGCCGGTCGACGGGCCGTTCGGCGACTTCTCGGACGACGAAGGTTATATCGCGCAGGCGCGCCGCTCGGCGACGCTGGGCATGGTCGGCAAATGGGCGATTCACCCCAGGCAGATCGCGCTGGCCAATCAGGTTTTCACCCCGTCGGACGAGGCGGTGACCGAAGCGCGCGAGATCCTGGCCGCGATGGAGCAAGCCAAGGCCAATGGCGAAGGGGCCACCGTCTACAAGGGGCGGTTGGTCGACATCGCCTCGATCAAACAGGCCGAGGTGATCGTGGCGCAGGCCGAACTGATCGCCGCGAACGGCTGACCGATCCATTGGATCAAAACGAAAAAGGCACCCATTCGGGTGCCTTTTTGCCGGGCTCAGAGACCCTCAGCGGCCGAACACGTCGTTTGGCGTCCAGGTAAACCGCTCGCCCTGCTTTCCGGATTTCATCATCAGGCAGGACGTGCCCAGCTTCTGGAAATAGATGATCTTCAACGGGTACCATCCCGCCTTGGGAACTTCGACCTCGGTGCGCTGGTTGGCTTCACACCCCTGTATCCCGGTGACTCGACCAATCTGCTGGCCACCGACATAGGCTTCGATTCCGTCATTGGACCAGGTTTCCAATTCGTAGATACCCGGTGAATCAAATCGCATGTATCCGGTGATCTCAGCGGCAACGTTGTAGGGGTCCGTGAATGTCAGAACGGGTTCGCCCTTGTTCGTGTCGGCATAGTCCAACCCACGCAACGGCTTTCCGGGCTTGGCCTGGGACAGCAGGCTTTTGGCCTGGCTCAGATCGCGAATCTTCCTTTGCGTGCCACGCCCGACATATTTCACATCCAACCCGGGCTTCAGCCCCGAGGGTTGCGGATTGGCGGGCTGCAGCTTCAGCGGCGCGGCAAAGGAGGCGCTGGCCGCCATCGCGACGACGGCCGCAGCTGCCCATTTGAAAACGTGCTTCATTGTCATCTCCCTGATCTGCGCCTTCTGCCCCGGCACAGCCAGGGTGAGGCGTCGTATTGGCGTCGAGACTAGGGCGGGCAGAGCCCTGCCGCAAGGCACCTTGCCGTCACCCGCGCGGGCCTTCGCCGCATGAATTGCACGGTCGGATGTTCGCGCCGAGTTGCATCCGGGACGACCTCGGGTCATATAGCGTGGAACTTTCGCGTTGAGAGGCGTCATGACCCAGTACCTGGATTTCGAAAAACCGCTGGCCGAGATCGAAGGCAAGGCCGAAGAGCTGCGCGCCCTGGCCCGCGCCAACGAAGAGATGGACGTGACCGAGGAAGCTGCCGCGCTGGACGCCAAGGCGGCCAAGCTGCTGGACGAGCTGTACCGGGACCTGACCCCCTGGCGGAAATGCCAGGTGGCCCGTCACCCCGAACGCCCCCATTGCACGGACTATGTCGAGGCGCTGTTCACCGAGTTCACGCCCCTGGCCGGTGACCGCAACTTTGCCGACGATCTGGCGGTGATCGGCGGGCTGGCGCGGTTCAACGACCGGCCGGTGATGGTGATCGGGCACGAGAAGGGCTCGGACACCAAATCGCGGATCGAGCGCAACTTCGGCATGGCCCGCCCCGAAGGCTATCGCAAGGCGGTGCGCCTGATGGACCTGGCCCACCGTTTTGGCCTGCCGGTGATCACGCTGGTGGATACGGCCGGCGCCTATCCCGGCAAGGGCGCCGAAGAGCGCGGCCAGTCCGAGGCGATTGCCCGCTCGACCGAGATGTGCCTGAAGATCGGCGTGCCGCTGGTGTCGGTGATCATCGGCGAAGGGGGCTCGGGCGGTGCGGTGGCCTTTGCCACGGCCAACCGGGTCGCGATGCTGGAACACTCGATCTACTCGGTGATCTCGCCCGAGGGCTGCGCGTCGATCCTGTGGAAAGACGCCGAGAAGATGCGCGAAGCCGCCGAGGCGCTGCGCCTGACCGCGCAGGATCTGCACAAGCTGGGCGTCTGCGACCGGATCATCCCCGAACCCAAGGGCGGCGCACATCGCGATCGTCCCGCCACGATCAAGGCGGTGGGCAAGGCAATTGCCGACATGCTGAAAGAGCTGGACGGCAAGGATGCCGCCGCGCTGATCAAGGACCGGCGTCAGAAATTCCTGGATCTGGGCTCCAAGGGGCTGGCGGCCTGAGCCGTCAGCCGCCCAGCGCCCGCAACAGGCTGACCGAGGGCTCTCCCGTCACCGGCAGGCCGTTGGCGCGCTGATAGGCGCTGATGGCGGCCTTGGTGTTGTTTCCGATCACCCCGTCCGCGCCCTGCGTATCATAGCCCGCAGCAGTCAGTCGGCGCTGCAGCGCCTTGCGGTCCTCGAGCGTCAGGCCGTTTTCATCCGGCCCGAACGATGCCCGGAACGGCGGGCCGCCCGCGATCCGGTCGGCCAGATGCCCCACCCCGATCGCATAGCTGTCGGAATTGTTGTAGCGCTTGATCACCTGGAAATTGCGGAACACGGCGATGCGCGGCCCCGGTTTCTGCGGCTGCAGGATGGCCACAGGCGTGCCAGAACTGGCGGCTGGTGATCCGACCTCGCCACCCCAGGGCTGGCCGCGAACCCAACCCGCGCGCGACAGGTAGGCCGCCGTCGAGGCCAGCGAGTCGGTTGGGTCGTCAGACCAGATGTCACGCCGCCCGTCGCCGGTGAAATCTACCGCATAGGCCAGATACGAGGTCGGGATGAACTGCGTATGCCCCATGGCGCCGGCCCAGCTGCCGGTCATGTTTTCAGGCGTCGTGTCACCATTCTGCAGGATCTTCAGCGCCGCGATCAGCTGCTTTTCGAAGAATGCACCGCGCCGGCCGTCATAGGCCAGCGTCGACAGGGCCGAGATCACCGGCACGTCACCGCGGCGCTCGCCATACCGGCTTTCCAGCCCCCAGATGGCCACGACGATTTCCTTGTCCACGCCATAGCGCGATTCGATCTGGGTCAGCGTGCCATTGTGACGCTGCAGCATCTGGCGGCCCTTGTTGATCCGCTCATCCGAGGCGGCGATGGCCAGATAATCCTCGAGCGAGCGCTTGAACTCGACCTGATTGCGGTCGCGCTCGATCACGCCGGGCAGATAGCCCGCACCCTGAAAAGCCCGGTCGATCGTCGATCGCGAAATCCCCTGACCGGCCGCGCGCGCCTTGAAACCGGCAACCCAGGCGTCCCAGCCTGAATTGGGCACCGGCTTCATCCGCGAGACCGTTGCGCGGTTCTCGGTCGTTCCGCCTGCGCAGGCTGTCAGCACGCCGGACCCCAGCCCTAGCGTAAACATCCGTCGATTGATCATGGCTGGCATCTGCTCTTGTTGGTCGTTGCCGCCAGCCTATCGTACCTGCATTTTCGATACCAGCCCGGCACCCGGCAGTCGGGCACTTTCGCTACGTTGGGCAAATCTCCGCTCAGCTGACCAGCAGACGCAGCCCCTGGGTAACGTCCGAGCGCACCGCCAGCCGCAGGCCGGGCTCGTCCCCGGCCTTGAGCGCGGCGATGATCAGCTTGTGGTAATGCGGCGGTTCGGTCCGGCGCAGGCGGCCATAAAGCGCCCGCATGGTCGGCCCCAGCTGCAACCAAACGGTTTCCGCCATGGCCAGCATCGCCGGCGCTTGTGCGCGCAGATACAGCGTCCGGTGGAATTCGAGATTGGCGCGGATATAGCCCACCGCGTCGCGCTTGGTCACCATTTCCGCGACCGACATGTTGATGCTCTGCAGCCGGTCGATCAGGGCCATGTGCGCCCGCGGCAAGGCGCGGCTGGCCAGTTCGACCTCGAGCAGCGCCCGCAGCGCGGCCAGTTCCTCGATCCGGTCATTGCTCAGCTCGGGCGTGGATACCCGCCCCGAACTGGACAGGAACAACGCGCCCTCGGCCACCAGCCGGCGCACCGCCTCGCGCGCAGGGGTCATCGAGACGTCGAATTCCTTGCCGATGCCGCGCAGGGTCAGGGCCTGCCCAGGGGCGATTTCGCCATGCATGATGCGCGACCGCAAGGCGCGATAGACCCGGTCATGGGTGGCGGATTGGGTATCGGGGGTCCGGGTGGTCAACATGCCCTCTTGTGATCACAAAATCCGGTCAGGTCAACCAGGGCCGGGGTCGAATCTGTACCGATGCAGCTCTGCCCCGTTGACACGCAGCCACTGCCGCGGGGCGTCGTAGGGGCCGAACAGTCGCTCGACCTGGGCCCAGAACGCCGGCGAGTGGTTCATCTCGGCCAGGTGGGCAACCTCATGCGCAGCGACATAGTGCAGTACTTCGGGTGGCGCCAGAATCAGCCGCCAGGAAAACATCAAGCCACCCGCCGAACTGCACGACCCCCAGCGCGACCGCGTATCGCGCAGGGTGAGGCTTGAATAGGTCCGACCCAACATCGCCGCGTAGTCATCGCAGGCCCCGGTCAGCCTGTCCCGCGCCAGCTCTTTCAGGAACCGGGCCAGCCGCCGGCCCTCGGCCCCTTCGGGCACGGCGATCCGGTCCGGCTCAAGAGCCACCCGCCGCCCCTTCGCAGGCACGATTCGCCGGGGCGCCCCTTCGATCGGCAGGGCTTGCCCGAATTGAACGACCGCCGGCTCGGGACGGGCACGAAGATGCGCGCGGATCCAGTCCTCTTTCGTACGGGCAAAGCCTATGGCCTCGGATTCGGGCACGCCTTGCGGGTAGGTCAGCGTAACCCTGCCGTCCAACTGCGAAATTCGCAGGCTGATGCGCCGCGCCCGCGACGATTTTCGCAGCGTCAGGGCGACGGGAGGGTGGCCGGGCAGTGAATGACGCCCCATGGTGCGTTCTCCTTGGCGCAAAGGCTTTGACAGTGCCCGCCGCATGTGGCAGGTGACCTGAATCGTTGACACGACTCACCTGATATCAAGGGGAATTGACATGCCCAAGGAAGAATGGGGCGTAAAGCGCGTTTGCCCGACCACCGGAAAACGGTTTTACGACCTGAACAAGGACCCGATCATCAGCCCCTACACCGGCGAGATCGTTGAATTGGAAGCCGGCAAAAGCCGGATGATCGCGGCGGATGCCGAAGACGCCGTGTCGGTCAAGGCGCGCGAAGCGGCAGCAGAAACCGATCTGGTTCTGGATGATGATGACGCCGTCGATGTCGAACTGGATGACGACATCCTGGAAGACGACGATGACGACAGCGTTTCGCTGGACGACATCACCGACGTCGCGTCCGAAGACGAAGACTCCTGATCGCGCGGGGGCGGCGCTGGCTGCCCCGCGCCCTCAGCTTGGCCAGCCCGATTTTTTTTCAAGAATCCGTTTTTTTGGTCTTGCACTTGCCGACGTCGTTTCATAAACGTCCGGCCACCGCCACGGCGGTACAGGAATGGGGCCTTAGCTCAGTTGGGAGAGCGCTTGCATGGCATGCAAGAGGTCAGGGGTTCGACTCCCCTAGGCTCCACCAAACCCCCTCTCTCATTTGCTGCGCAGCTTGGCCGACAGCGGCCAAATCCAGGTGACCGGCTCCGTCGCACGTCCTGTCGGGCGCGAACGGGCTAGACCCGCGATTTCTCGAATGCCGCCCATGCCCGCTGAAAGGCTTGGAAGTCGAATCCGGGTTCGCGCGCCGCATCCAGAACGATGCGTTCGGTTTGCATCAAGCGCTGGATGGCGTCCTCGAGCCGGTCGATGACTTCGGAAGGCACGACCACCGCGCCGTGACGATCCGCATGCACCAAGTCGCCGGGCCGGACCGTCAGGCCGAAAATGGAAACCG
Source organism: Ruegeria lacuscaerulensis ITI-1157 (assembly GCA_000161775.1). Taxonomy (GTDB): domain Bacteria; phylum Pseudomonadota; class Alphaproteobacteria; order Rhodobacterales; family Rhodobacteraceae; genus Ruegeria; species Ruegeria lacuscaerulensis. Next base: position 1,691,246 of record GG704596.1, on the reverse strand, counting down.
GCGTGTCGATCTCGCGGACGTGGACAAAACCATGGCTGGGACCCACCGATCCCGCGATCACGGGAAAGCCCGCCGGCAAGTCGCCCAGATCGCGCATCACCCCGTTGGTCAGCGCCCCCGACAGGCCGAACCCCTTGTGGACCGTGGTGTTGATCTCGCCCCAATAGGCGCCGATGCACTCGGGAAAGTCCAGGTCTTCGATCACCGCGACCGCGGGCGACGGGGCCGCAGCCATGTACTCATAATAGGCCATCCGGCGCTGGCGGATGACCTCGGGCGCCTCGGTCGGCGGATGCATGGCGGCGATTTTTGCGGTGCGGGCAAAGCCCACGACGGGCGGCTCGGTCGGGGCCGAACACAGCATGGTGCCGCGCGTGAACCCGTCAAAGCCGCGCTTGCCCTGTGCGAACTCGATCGCGTTGCAGACGGTGGGGGTATCGACCTTGCGCAGAAGCGACAAAAGGGACGGTGTCATCTTTCCTCCAGCCAGCGGCGCAGGGCCGCCGTTGTTTCCTCGGGTTGTTCGAGCGTCGGCAGATGCCCCGCGCCCTCGATCACGGTCAGGGTGCTGTTGCGCAGCAGGTCGTGCATCAGCTCGTGCCGCTCGACCGGGCACAACCCGTCCTGCCGCCCGCACAGAACCAGCGACGGCCCGGCGAATGACCGCAGCGTCTCGGTCTGATCCGGGCGATCCATCAAGGCGCGGGACTGGCGCAGAAAGACATCCGGGCCAAGATCTATCGCCATGGCCATGCACAGATCGAGAATCGCGCCCTGACGCGGGCCATCGGCCAGATAGTTCGGCTTCATCTCGTCGCGCATCACGCGCCTCAGCTCGCCCTGTTCGACCGCCGCCATCTGCGGGATGCGGCGGGCCTTGACCTCGGGGCGTTCCGCCAGAGGGTTGGTATCGAGCAACGCCAGCCGCGCGACCCGGTCCGGCGCCTGACGCAGAACCTCCATCGCCACTATGCCGCCCATCGACAGGCCCGCCAGCGCAAATCGGCCAGGGGCGCAGGCCAGCACCTCGGCGGCCAGCGCCCCAACGCTGTCGTGGCCCGTCAGCGGCACGCTGATCAGCGGGGTGGTGCCGGACAGCGCCGCGATCTGCGGGCCGAACAGGCGCGCGTCGCACATCATGCCGGGCAGCAGAACCAGCGGGTTCATTTGACCAGCGCCGCCCCTTCGGCCAGGGCGGCCAGCTTGGCATAGGCGATCTGCGGATCGACGGCCCCGAACCCGGCGAACGTGCCGAACCCGCAATCGCTGCCGGCGATCACGCGGTCAGCGCCCACGATCTCGGTGAACCGACGGATCCGCTGCGCGACCAGTTCAGGGTGTTCGACGAAATTGGTGGTGGTGTCCACGACCCCCGGCACCAGGATCTTGTCGTCCGGGATCTCGGCCCTGCGGTCGCGGAACACGGTCCATTCATGGGCGTGGCGCGGGTTCGAGGTTTCGAACAAGACATAGCGCGATTTGGTCGCCATCAGCGTCGGGAACACCTTGTCCATGGCGATGTCGCAGCAATGCGGGCCTTCGTAGTTGCCCCAGCAGATATGCACGCGCACCCGGTCCTGCGGCACGTTCTGCAGGGCGTGGTTCAACGCCTCGACATGCAGGTTGGCGACCTTGACGAACTCATCATCCGACAGGTCGGTGAACAGCATGTGGCGCGACAGGGCCAGGTCGGGGCAATCGAGTTGCAGATCCAGCCCGGCGGCCACGATGGTTTCGTATTCGTCCTTCATCGCATCGGCCAGCGCGGCCAGATATGCCTCGCGCGTGGGGTAATGCGCGTTCTGCAGGAACAGCGAGATCACGCCCGGCGAGGCTGCGTTCATGAACCCACGCTCGACCCCGTGCCGCGCCATGGCCGATTTCAGGTTGGCGATGTCCTTGTTCAGCTCATCCTGCCCTTTGGACCGCACCTCGCCCGTGCATTGCGGACGGGCGTATTGCGGGGTGCCGCCCTCATCCGCCAGCCGTTGCAGAAAGCTGGGGAACATCTTCAGATCGGCTGGCGCGTTGCGCGGGCTGTCCCCGGAAAAGCCGGTGTAGCGATCCTTGACATAGGTCGCGTACGAGATCTTGGAGGTCTCGCCGTCGCTGACGATATCGACCCCGGCCTCGACCTGTTTGCGCACCGTTTCGGAAACGGCCCGGGTCATGCAGGCATCGAAGGCGGCAGGATCATAGGGTTCGCCTCGTTCGCGGGCGAAGATGAAATCCACCACCTCCTGCGTGCGGGGCAAAGAGCCCACATGGGTTGTCAGAATCCGTGTCATGCGGGCTCTCCTTTCGTTACTGGCCGGTCCAGGTTGCGCCGGCCGGATCATCGGTGGCCACGACGCGATACAGGCTGGCCTCGCCGGTCATCGACGGCTCGAGCGTATAGGCTTCGCCCGGGTTCAGCAGGCAGGTGTCGCCGGGGTTCAGGATCGCCTCGGCCTGGTCGGTGCGCAGCAGCCAGTGGCCGCGCACGGGCATCAGAACGGTGTGCTTCTCGGGCGTGACCTTCCCTGCCCCCAACGAGCCGCGGGTCAGGAATTCGACCTCGAAACCGGGGCGGTCCTTCAGCAGAGCGTCGGGGCCGATCACCTTGGCCGGTTCCTTGGCAGCCAGCGCCATCAGGTCCCAGTAGCGGGCCACATAGTCGCGCACCACGTTGTGCACCGGAACCTCGGGGAAGGCCTTCAGTTCCTCTTCGGTCAGCAGTGGCATGGGGCCGACCCCGTCGGGCAGGCTCTCGCCCTTCTTGGTGTCGTACAGCACCCCGTTTTCGCCCAGCACCAGACCATGGGCCGAGGCCTCCTGAATGACCTGCGGCGCCCAGGTAACGCCGCCGCCGGCATCGTCGCCCCCAAGGATGGCCATGATCATCCCGTAGTCGGTGCCGATGTTTTCGAAGCCGCGGAAGATGCCGGTGGGAATGTTGAAGATGTCGCCTTCCTCCAGCACGACCTCGCCGGCGTCGCCCCAGCGGCCCCAGAAGAAGCGCCACCGCCCCTTGAGGACAAAGAACACCTCGGCCGTGGTATGGCTGTGCAGCGAGTTGCGGCATTTGGGCGGCTGGCCCGCGGCGCCGATGTTGAAGCCGGGCGTGTCGCGGATGTGGACATGCTGATCGGGGCTTTCCGACACGCCGCCTCCGATGATTGTGAAATTTTCCTTCTGATCCGAGCCGGGCGTGTGGGCGTCGATGAAGGCGGTCTTGCAGGGCTTGAGTTCGCCATAGCGGACGATGCGGGATTCAAGTTGTGTCATGTTTGGGCTCCTGTGATTGGATTGAACGATGGGACAAAGACCCCGTTCAACCCGGTGGCCGCAGGTTCAGCCGCCGCGCCCGCAGCGAGGCGCGATGGGCATGGAACCGCCGCGCGGCCTGGCTGTTGTCCAGCCGGTATGGCCACGGCCTGAGCATCAGGCCTCGCCCGTGTGCAGCAGGATCTGCTTCCAAACGGCGGTTTCATCGAACAGCGTGTATTCGCGGCGCAGCCTGGGCTGGCCGGAAATCAGCGCGCCGAATTCGGCATGGCTGATGCCCAGCACATAGACCTGCGCCCCGGTCGGCGCGCCGAACACGCCCCAGCCGTCATGCTTGCCCCACAGGCTCCAACGGATCGCGGCGCGGGGCGGCATGTCGGGATCGTCGCGGCCGATCTGGTGCTCGATGCGGAACTCGGCATTGGGGAAACTGGCGCGCAGCCCCATCCAGAACCGGTCCACCGCGTCCCAGCCGTGCCCTGTAAGACCGCCGACATATTCAGACTGCACCGCGCGGTCGTATTCGGCCCCGATCACGCCCATGTCGGCGCCCATGATCCGGGTCAGGATGTCGCCATAGCGCTGGCCCCATTCGTTGTCATTGCCGCGACCCTTGTAGGGACCGGGCTTGTCGGTTTCGGGCGTCAGCGGTTTGGCGCAGTTCTGCGCCCCACCCTCGCGCGCAATCAGGTCGGCAGCGTATTCCTTGGGGTCCCAGCCCATCTGGCGCACGATTGCGCCCTGATCGCGGATCAGCCATTCATCGTTGATCTGGTTGTCGATCGCATGGCAGTCGGCCAGGATCCGATAGCGCAGCTTGGTCCCCGTGGCCTTGCCATAGACCCCGTCGCCCAGATGCGTGGCGGTCGAGATGATGCGGTGGGAACTCAGCATACCCTCTTCGGGCGTGCCCGACCAGATCACATCCTCGCCCAGCAGCTGCCGGTCTGGAAACTCGGCCAGGGTCGCCATCGTGGCGCCGATGACGTTCTGGTTGCCCAGCACCACCGAGGCGGGCGAGCGCACCACGATGTCGGGGCTGTAATAGTCGTGCAGCGTGGCGATGCCGCGGTCTTCCCAGATCTCCTTGGTGATGCCGATGATGTAGTCGGGGAAATCCTTGAACTTGGGATCGAAGCCTTTCATGGGTCAGTCCTTTTGGGGGGTCCACCCCTTGGGCAGCCGCGCCGAGGTCCGCACGACGAGAGGTCCGTCGATGGCAACCTTGCGGGGGGCGGCGTCCTTCGGGTTTTCAATGTGATCAAGCAAAGCGGTCACCGTTTCGGCCACCATCAGGTTGGCGCGCTGGCGGATCGTGGTCAGGTTGTAGGCCGGCCAGCCGGCGGGCGGCACATCGTCGTAGCCGATGACCGAGACATCCTCGGGGATGCGCAGACCCAGTTCGAACCGGATCACGTCCATCACCGCCAGCGCCATGTGGTCATTTGCCACGAACACGGCGTCGGGGCGCGCCTCGGGCGCCACGTCGAACATGCGGCGGGCGGCTTGGCGGGCGTTTTCGGTGTGGAAATCGCCGCTGTCATGGGCAAACAGGCCGTGGCCGGCGGCGGCCAGCGCCGCGCGGAATCCCGCCTCGCGGTCGCGCTGGGTCGAGGCACCCTGCCAGCCCGCGATGTAGGCGATGCGCTGGTGCCCGCCCGCCAGCAGAAACTCGGCCACCTTGCGGCCGCCGGCATAGTTGTCCGAGGTCACGGTGGTGATGCCCTCGATATCCTGACTGCGGTTGAACAGCACGACCGGAACGCCCGCCTGCTGGCAGCGGGTGGCGATATCCGACGACATCGGCACCGAGGCCAGAATGACCCCGTCCACCTGATAGTCGAGGATCTCGTCCATCACGTCGTCGATATTTCCGGCCGAGCGCGAGGCCATGAAGATCAGCACGTGATAGCCATGCTCCTGCAGGCGGTTGGACAGTTTCTCCAACGCTTCGGGATAGAAGTAGTTGTCCAGGTAGCCGACCACCAGGCCGATGATCCGGCTTTTGCCCGACACCATCGCCCGCGCCAGAACGTTGGGACGATAACCCAGTTCGGCCGCCGCTTTGCGCACCTTTTCCTCGGTCTTCTTGCTGACCGAGGCGCCGGGCGTGAACACCCGGCTGACCGCCGACTGGCTGACGCCGGCCAGTTGCGCGACCTGAAGCGATGTGACCTTGTCCGCCATCAGTCCGCCGTCCATCCGCCGTCGATCAGCATCGACGTGCCGGTGACCAGCCCCGAGGCGTCGGACGCAAGGTAGAGAACCGCGCCCATGATGTCCTCGACCTCGCCCGCGCGGTTCAGCTTGATCTTGTCCATTATCCAAGCCGCGCGTTCAGGGTTGTCGAAGGTCGATTGTGTCAGCGGGGTCCGGATGAAGGTCGGGCAGACTGTGTTGATGCGGATGCCCTGCTTGCCCCATTCGATCGCCATCGCCTTGACCATGCCTTCCAGCCCGTGCTTGGTCGCGCAGTACAGCGCCCGGTCGATGCCGCCGACATGGCCCATCTGGCTGGAGATATGGATGATCGAACCGGGCCGCCCGGCCGCCATCAGCGCCTTGGCCGCGTAGGCCGACAGGAAATAGGCCGAGCGTAGGTTGACACTCGTGACCGCGTCGAAATCCTCGGGCGTTGTTTCGACCGCCGGCCCGTGCCGCGCGGTTCCGGCCGAGTTCACCACCACGTCAAAAGCCCGCGCGTCGAACAACCCCTGCAACGCGGTCAGGTCGCCCTGATCCAGCACGCGCCCCTCGGCCGACCAGCCCTGCGCCTGCAGGGCGGACACCGCTTCGTTCAGCCGCTCGGCCCCGCGCGCAGCGCAGACCACATGCGCCCCGGCTTCGGCCAGAGCGACAGCGCAACCCAATCCGATGCCGGAAGATGCGCCGGTGACCAACGCGGTCTTGCCGCTCAGCGAGAACGAAGGGGTGCGGGGCAGTTGGGTCATCAGCTCATTCCATCCGGGGTTTCAATGCGGCCCAGGTTCCGGGCCTTGTTGAATTCCCGCAGGCGGGCAAAGACGTCAACGCCAAGCTGCGCATAGGCGTCCAGAAGGTCGACCAAAACCCAGTTTTCGCGAATCCGTCCGTTCTCCAGCCGCCAAAAATCGAGGCTGCGCATGGTGATCCGCTTGCCCGAGGGCGCGATGCCCATCCACCCGTCATGGGTGACGGTCTGGATCATGTTGGGCCAGCCGGTCACTGCCGCGTAATCGCCATCGCCGAAGAAGTGATAGGTGATGTCATCGACATATTGCCCGCGATCCGGCATTCCGTTCAGGAACGGGATCTGGTGCCAATTGCGGAACCCGGCATAGCCGCGCCCGGTGCCGATGCCCGAAGGCCCGTACCAGTTCATGCGCGGATGCCAGAACCGCTCCATCTCCATCACCTCGGGCCCGCCCTGCGAGGGGTGCTTTTTCAGATGTTCCAGCATGTCGATGATGTGCTGGCAGGTGGCGCGGCCCTTGTCGGCGTCATAGGGCCCCGGCACCAGACCGTCCTGCGTGGCCGGGCCCGGCACATGCCATTCGCGGCCCAGGCTGGGCGCCATCGGCCAGGCACGGGCCTGCATCATCACCTCGGGGATGTCCCACAGGGCCTGCATCTCGACGATCCGGCCGTTTTCGAACCGGTAGAACTCGTGAAACCGCATGGTGACCTGATGGCCGGTGGGCGGGATGTCCAGCCACGGACCGGTGAAGGTTCCGGTATAGTAGCCGCCGCAGCCCACCCAGTCGGCGCCGAACTCGTCCGGCCCGGCCATCACGATATAGTCGCGCCGCTCGAGGTCCGGCCAGGCATCCAGCAGGTCTTTGTAGGCCCGATCGTAGAACGCCTCGCTGCCGGTACTGTCACCGAAGGGGTGGCACAGGCGGAACAGGGCGTCGGGCGCGGTCACCTGCGCCAGCGCGGTCCGCACGCCGGGTTCGTCGAAATCATACATCGCCGCCCGAAGCGGCGCGATCAGCGCCTTGTGCTGCGTATGCCTGTCACTCATTCGGCGGCATCCCGGTATGGGGCCGGTGCGCCATAGGGCACGTTGATGCCGCCATAGCGGCGCACCCGCACGTTGCATTGTTCGGCATGGCCCACGAACCCTTCCAGCAGACACAGGCGCGAGCCGTACTCGCCGATCAGGGTTGCCGCCTCGTCGGTCAGGATCTTCTGATAGCTGTGGGTCTTCAGGAATTTGCCCACCCACAAACCGCCGGTGTAACGCCCGGCCTTCTTGGTGGGCAGCGTGTGGTTGGTGCCGATCACCTTGTCGCCGTTCGACACGTTGGTGCGCGGCCCCAGGAACAGCGCGCCATAGCAGGTCATGTTGTCCAGGAACCAGTCATCGCGGTCGGTCATCACCTGAACATGCTCCGAGGCGATCTCGTCAGCGACCTGCAGCATCTCGTCATAGCTGTCGCACAGGATCACCTCGCCATAATCCTGCCAGCTGACCCGCGCGGTGTCGGCCGTCGGCAGGATGCCCAGCAGGCGGTCGATCTCGGACAGGGTCTCTTCGGCCAGCTTGCGCGAGTTGGTGACCAGAACCGCGGGCGAGTTGTAGCCGTGTTCGGCCTGCCCCAGCAGGTCAGTGGCGCAGATCTCGGCATCGACGGTTTCGTCGGCGATCACCATGGTCTCGGTCGGGCCGGCGAACAGGTCGATGCCGACGCGGCCGAACAGCTGGCGCTTGGCCTCGGCCACGAAGGCGTTGCCGGGGCCAACCAGCATGTGCACCGGGTCGATCGTTTCGGTCCCCAGCGCCATGGCACCGATCGCCTGGATGCCACCCATGACATAGATCTCGTGCGCGCCGCCCAGATGCATGGCGGCGATCACCGCCGGGTTCGGCTTGCCCTGGAACGGAGGGGTGCAGGCGATGATGCGCGGCACACCCGCAACGCTGGCCGTGGCCACGGACATGTGGGCCGAGGCCACCATCGGGAACTTGCCGCCGGGCACATAGCAGCCCACCGACTGAACGGGGATGTTCTTGTGGCCCAGGATCACGCCCGGCAGGGTCTCGACCTCGATATCGGTCATCGAGGCGCGTTGCGCGCGGGCAAAGTTCATCACCTGCTCCTGCGCGAACTTGATGTCGGCCAGCTCGCGGTCTGACAGCTGAGCGATCAGGTCGTCGATCTCCTCCTGCGACAGGCGGAACGAGGCGGGCGAATAGTTGTCGAACTTCTCGCTCAGCTCGCGCACCGCGGCGTCGCCACGGGCTTCGATGTCCTTCAAGGTCGCCTCGACCACGGCGCGGGTCTTGGCGTCATCCTCGGCCCGGTCTGCGTCGGACTTGCCGCGTTTGAGATACTCGATTGCCATTGTCTTGATCCTCAGTTGTCGGGGCGGGGCGGAATTTTCTCGCCCCGGTCATATGCTTCCCAGCCGTGGCCCTGGAACAGGTCGACGCCCAGCTGCGCGGCGACATGGGCGAAATCGACGTTCACCCAGTTTTCGACGATCTTGCCGTCGACCACTTTCCAGAAATCCATGTAGCGGATCTCGACCCGCTTGCCGGTGGGCGGGATGCCCAGGAATTCACCCGAATGGGTCGCCTCCTGCCGGCCGAAGGCCGCGGCCCATTCACCCATGTAAAGCCGCGCCTCGTCGATACAGACCTTGTCGGAAAACGCGGCCTGGAAGGGGCGCTGCCAGTTGTCCTGAAACTCCTTCAGGCCGTTTTTCGTGCCGCAGCCCTGATTGCCCATCCAGCGGAACCCTTCGGCGAAGAACTCGCCAATGTCGTTGATGCGGTGGTCATTCAGGCCGTCGACCATGGATTCGATCACGCGGCGCGTGTCTTCGGTCTTGGTCAGGTCGGTGTCGCGGGTCAGAACCGCTTGCTCGGGTCGGGAACCTTTCATCGTCTTGTCCTTGTCAGATTGTCAGGGATTGGGGATCGGGGGGAGATGCCCCCAAACCCGGGGAAATCCCTGGGCAGCCTGTTCAGCGCCGGATGGCGCGTCAGGGCGTTATGGCGGAACCGGCGGCTCATCAGCCTTTGACCGCGCCGGCGGTCAGGCCGCTGACGATCTGGCGTTGGAAGATCATGACCAGGAAGAACAGCGGCGCGGTGATCGACACGGCGGCGGCCACGGCGACGACCTGGTCGGTGGTGGTGGTTTCGCGGTTGAACATGCCGGCGATGGCCGGAACCATGGTTTGGTTCTGCGCGTCCAGCAGCAGCGAGGTCACCAGAAAGTCGTTGTAGGCCAGCAGGAAGCTGAACAGCCCGGTGGTGATGACACCCGGCCACATCACCGGCATGATCACCCGGCGGAAGGCCTGGAAATGGTTGCAGCCATCCACGCGCGCGGCTTCGTCCAGCTCGGCCGGGATGTTCTGGAAGAACGACCGCAGCATCCAGATGGTAAAGGGCTGGTTGATCGCCACCAGAACCGCGATCACGGCGAAGGGTTTGCCGTAGAGCGTGGGCGCGTTTTCCCCCAGGATCGGGCGCAGCCATTCGGCCGAGTTGATGAAGACCGGCAGATAGCCCGCCACCAGAACCGAGTGCGGCAGCGCGCGGAACACCAACGCGACGATCAGAATCCAGAACGCCAGGGTCGAGCCCGACCGCGCCAGCCCATAGCCCGCCAGCGTGCCCACGGTCAGCGACACGGTCACGACGCCCGCGGTGACGATCAGCGAGTTCTTGAAGTTGTTGGAAAAGCCGCGGTCGATCCAGACGGTCTTGTAGTGTTCGGTCGTCAGGCCCATCACGTCGCGTCCCAGCGGGCCGAACAATGGGTTCAGCACGTTCAGAACGGCCGGCAGGACGATGAAGAACACCAGCAGAAAACCCAGCACCAGAACCAGCCCGCCGATGATCCAGCCGAACCAGGCCTGCCCCGGCCGTGTGTACGATTTCACCATTTCGGGCAGGGTCTTGGTGGCCAGGCGCGCGGTGACCCACAGCACGGCGATGCCCATCAGGATATCCAGGATCGAGATCCCCTTGCCGGTCGCGAGCGTAGCCGGACCGAAGATCACGTTTAGCGCGTTGCCGTCGAAGGCATCCACCGGCGACTTGAAGCTCATCACTGTGATCCAGAAGATCGGGAAAGCCGCCACCAGGCACCAGAAGGCCAGGAAGAAATTCGATGTCAGCCGCAGACCGAGCGGTTGGCGAAGGGCGCGCGAGGACATATCAGTGGCCTCCCTTGTGGTCGCGCCATGTGCGGCGCAGCGGTGCGATGAGAAGGATGACGATGCCGACCATGGTCAGCATGGCGCTGGCCGAGGCCCGGCTGATCGAACGGTTGCCCGCCTGATCCGGCACCAGGAAGTCATAGGTCAGCCATTGCAAAGAGATGACGTAGCCCTGGCTCGAGAAGCCGACGATTTCTTCGAACACTCGGTAGGCGTCCATCAGATGGATCATCGACACGAAGATGATCAGCGGCATCAGGTGCGGAATGACGATGTATTTCAGGCGCTGCCAACGGCTTGCGCCGTCGATCACCGCGCTTTCAAGGCTGTCCTGGTTCACGGTCTGAAGGCCGGCATAGAACACGATCGCGGCAAAGGGCGCGACGTGCCAGACGCGGTACAGCATCATCAGCAATTCGATCGTCCAGGCCTGCGCGAACAGGGCGATGTCGCGGTTCAGCCACCATTCCAGCATCGCGGTCAGAACACCGTCGCCGCGAAACAGCCAGTTGATCGACAGGGCACCGATGACCGGCGTGATGATAAAGGGCAGAAGCGACACGAAGATGACCGGCCCACGGATCGCCTGCGCGGCGTTGTTGATGACGATGGCGATGGCCAAACCGAAACCGACCACCAGCGGCAGGGTGATCAGCGTGAAGGTCAGCGTAAAGCGCAGCGCCTTCCAGAAATTGATCGCGGACAGCACGCTCCAGCTGCCTTCGCTGATCGCGCGCCAGGCCCGTTCGGGCTCCAGCACGTTGCGATAGCTCTCCAGCCCGACAAACCGGGTCTGCGTAATGATCTCGCCGTGTTCATCCAGTTTCGGAATGGACTTTTCTTCGGTCACGCAGGTTTGGGTCAGGAAGCCGGGCGTGCAGGTCTCGACCTCGACCGTCTCGTAGATGGGCTGGGTGACATAGAAACTCTGCTTGAACACGCTGATCAGCGGAAACGCGATGAAGAGAAGCATCATAAAGACAGAAGGGCCGACAAAGGCGGCAAATGTCCGGAAATTCATGGCTCTGCCTTTCTCATGGTTCTCGGTGGCGGAAGATGCGGGAGGAGGTCGGCCCCCTCCCGCGTGCGGATCAGTTGCTGACCAGGCCGGCTTCTTTTGCGGCGGTCAGATAGTCGGCTTCGATGTCGGCCAGCGTGGTCTGGGCGTCCTTGGCACCGGTCAGATAGTCGGCCAGCCCATTGCCCAGCGCGGTGTGCATGATGCCCATCGGCCCCGACGCCGGATAGGGTTTGGCGCCTGCTTCGGCCGAGGCGGCAGCACCCGCGGCCAGTTCACCGGGCGTGTAGGCCGGGTGCAGCCAGACGGCGACGTCATTGTTGGCCTGCACCATTTCCGCGTCGATGCCTTCCATCATCACGCGGAAGGCGGCGTCGGCTTCCTCGTCGCTCATGTTCTTGGCCAGAACCATGCCGTCCCACCAGATCGTGGTCGCCGGAGCGGCCGACCCCATCGGAGCCGCCGCCATCTTGACCTTGCCGACCACCTGGCTTTCGGCCTCGTCATTCATCGCGGCCGCGCGGCTGGCCCACAGGTTGGCCATGGCGATCTTGCCCTGCTGGAACTGCTGCTGAACGTAGGTCGAATCCGAGACCAGGTATTCCGGGTCCATGTAGGCCGTCATCGCCTTGAGCGTTTCCAGCGCGCGAACCCCCTGTTCGTTGTTGATCGCGGGCATGTTGCCTTCGGCAAAGAACTCACCGCCCTCGCCCAGGTACATGTTCACGAATTCCTGGCCCAGGTTCCAGCCGGTCTTGAATGTGCCGCCCAGCGGATACTCGACCACGCCGGCTTCCTTGATCTTTTCCGCCGCCGCCAGCACGTCGGCATAAGTCTTGGGCTCGGCAATGCCCAGATCGGCCAGAATGTCGCTGCGGTACATCAGGTGCTGCGCGTTCACCATCATGGCGACAGCCATGGTCTGGCCGTCCACCTTGATCAGTTGGTTGGGCAGCAGGTCCTGGCCGTATTTGGCGACCAGATCATCCAGCGGACGAATGGTGCCCGCGTTCAGCAGCGGCACCAGCGTGGCGTTCGACACGCCGCCGATCTGGTACAGCGCCGGGTTGGCCGCAAAGGCTTCGGGCTGCTTTTCGCGGAATTCCTGATCCAGCGAGGCGCTGAAATTGCCGCATTCGGCCATGGCGTCGGTGACGGCCTTCCAGGCCTCGAACCCGGCCGAAAGCGATTTCAGCGGAACGGTGTTTTCGAACGAACAGGCGGCCCATGCGGCGCCCGAGGCCACCGACATCGCGCCGGCCAGTATGAGTGTCTTGAGTTTCATGCGTTTCTCCCTGTCAGGATCGGTCCGTCGTCGACGTCCGGACCGGTGGTTTGCCCTTGCGGGCTGTTGCGGGGTCAATCCCCGATCCGCGCACCGCTTCCAGCTTCGAAGAGATGACAGATTTCGCTTGGCACCGAGAACGAGACGGGATCGCCGATCTCGGCGCGGAAAGACTTGTCGGCCTTGACCGAGACCAGCGCGCCGCCGACCCGGACCGAGATCATCGTGGCGTCGCCCAGCAGTTCGAGCGTGTAGATCGGAGCGGTGATCTGGCCCTGCCCGGTGGCAAGACCGGCGTCCTCGGCCCGGAACCCCAGCGTCAGCGGCCCGTCGGGGGCATCTATTCCGGGGATGTCCACGTGCTGCGCGCGGAACACGCCGCCTTCGACGCGGCCCTCGATCAGATTCATGGCGGGTGAGCCGATGAAGCTGGCCACGAAGGTGTTGGCGGGACGGTCATAGATGTCGGTCGGGCTGCCGACCTGTTGCACGATGCCCTTCTTCATCACCACGACACGGTCGGCCAGGGTCATCGCCTCGATCTGATCGTGGGTGACGTAGATCGTGGTAACGGCCAGTTCGTGGCTGAGGTTCTTGATCTGCGCCCGTGTCGATACCCGCAGCTTGGCATCCAGGTTCGACAGCGGCTCATCCATCAGGAACACGTTCGGTTCGCGCACGATCGCGCGGGCCAGGGCGACCCGCTGGCGCTGACCGCCCGACAGCTCGGCCGGTTTGCGATGCAGAAAGTCGTCCAGTTCGACCATGGCGCTGGCGCGGCGCACCTTCTCGTCATGGGTCGCGGGGTCGATGCCGCGTACCTTCAGTGGGAAGCGGATGTTTTCATAGACGTTCATGTTGGGGTACAGCGCATAGCTTTGGAACACCATCGCCACGTCGCGGTCCTTGGGCTCCAGATCGTTGACCACCTTGCCGTCGATCAGGATCTCGCCCTCGGTCACGTCCTCGAGCCCCGCGATCATGCGCATCGTGGTGGTCTTGCCGCATCCGGACGGCCCCAACAGCACAAGGAATTCGCGGTCGGCGATGGTCAGGTCGAAATTGTGGACCCCCACGAACGACCCCCAGCGCTTGCCGACGTTGCGCAGTTGAATTTCCGCCATGGTGCCTCCCGGGAAGGAATCGTTTTGCATACGTTTGCAAAAGAGTAATCCGGCCACATCATTTCCGGCAAGACTTTTTTGCAAACGTATGCAAAACTACCCGAAACAGGTGATTCACATCTCCCTGATCCAAATCTCAACCCTTTGCCAGGAAACGGAAAACCCCGTGAGCTTTCAGAACCAGAAGAAACTGATTTTGGCATTTCACGACGCGCTGGATGACACGGATGCCGCCGGCGTCGGTCAGATCATCGAACAGTTCTGCGCGCCCGATCTGCTGTGGCGCGGCTTTCACCCCTTCCATGAAATTGACGGCGCCAAGGCCGTGGCCGAGACGTTCTGGCAACCACTCAAGCACGGCCTGAAGCGCATGCAGAACCGGATGGACATCTTCTTTGCCGGCCGAAACGCGCTGACCGAAACCGACGAAGTCTGGGTCGTGTCGATGGGGCATCTGATGGGTCTGTTCGATGCGCCTTGGCTGGGCATCCCACCCACCGGCAAGCTGGCCTTTCTGCGGTACTGCGCCTTCTACAGGGTCGCTGGTGGCAAAATCACCGAAACGGCCATGTATTTCGACATTCCCCACCTCATGGTGCAGGCCGGGCTGAACCCCTTTCCCCCGCAAACCGCGGCCCATCTGGTGCAGCCCGGCCCCAGAACCCATGACGGGCTGTTGATCGACGACCAGCCCGTAGTCGAGGGCCAAAAGACACTGGCGCTGATCAACGCGATGATTTCGGACCTGGGCCAATGGAACAGCGGCCTGACGCTGGAGGAGGAGTTGGCACGCACCTGGCATGACGACATGCTGTGGTGGGGGCCCGAGGGAATCGGAGCGACCTACACCATCCCGCGCTATGCCAAGCAGCACTCGGGTCCGTTCCGCGCCGGTTTCGCCGAGCGGTCCAAAACGCGACACATCTGCCGCATGGCCGAGGGGCACTATGGCGGGTTCTTCGGCTGGCCAAACTTCACCGCCGTTCCGACAGGCGGCTTCATGGGCATGCCCGCAACCGGCAAGCCGGGTGAGTTTCGGGTCATCGACATCTATCGGCGCGCGGGCGACAAGCTGGCCGAGAACTGGGTTTTCATAGACCTGCTGCATTTCTGGAACCAGCAAGGGGTCGACATCCTGGCGCGCACGCTAAGGATCGCCACGCCATGATGATCGACGCACATCACCATCTGTGGGACCTGTCGGAGGTGCACTATCCTTGGCTGATGGAAACCGGCGCCGTGCGGTTTTTCGGAGACCCCACACCGATCCAGCGCGACTATCTTCTGGACGAGTTCCGCGCAGATGCCGCGGCGCAGGGGTTTTCTGCGTCCGTCCACATTCAGGTGGGCGCGGCGGACCCTTGGGCCGAGGCCGCTTGGGTGCAGTCGGTTGCAGATCAGGCACCCGACTGGCCGTTGGTCCAGGTGGCTTTCTGCGATCTGACTGCCCCGGACCTGGGGCACCGGCTGGACAGGTTGCAAACCCTGCCCTCATTGCGGGGCGTGCGCCAGATCGTCGGCCGCGCGCCCGGTGAAGACATGAAATCAGGTACCAACGCCCTGTTGAGCAATCCGCGTTTCCTTGCCGGACTGCGGGAACTGGGCGCGCGTGACCTGTCTTTTGATCTGCAACTGCTGCCCGAGCTGATGGAGCAAGCCGCCCGCGTTCTGGAGCGCGCCCCGGAAACGCGGGTTGCATTGTGTCACGCGGGCTCGCCGCATGACAGAACCGCCGATGGAATCAGGGCCTGGTCCAGATCGCTGCGGGCGCTCTCCGCTTTGCCGCACGTCTCGTGCAAACTATCAGGTCTGGGCATGTTCGACCATGGCTGGACCGCAAGCTCGGTTCGGCCGCTCGTTCAGGAATGCCTTGCGCAGTTCGGACCCGCCCGCTGCATGTTCGGGTCGAACTTCCCGGTTGACAGCCTGTCATCCAGCTATGCGGATCTGGTTGCCCGCCACCGGTCTCTGGTGCCGCCCGAAATGCACGACGACGTGTTCGGACTCACGGCCCGCCGTTTCTATCGCCTTTGAAGGGCCGGGCGAATAACCGCTGACCCGCTCGACCAACCAATGCATCAAAACGGTTCCGATACGTTACCCGGTGACCGTGGTTGAGCGACCTCATCTGACTGGTCCAAGTTGATTGTTAGTGCATCATTGGCCTGTAATCCATCGGGATGATGGTTTCAGACGCTGGCGGGCGATAGCCAAGTGCGTTGTGGGGGCGTTTTGTGTTGTAGTGCTTCCTCCATTGTGGAGTTCCCCCGGTTTGGTAGACGGTTATGGGCTTAGAGATTCCAGCCCTTCAGCGGCGGTCCTTTCATAGTTGATCGGTGACTTATACCCCAAAGCTGAATGTCGACGAGAGGGGTTGTACCAGCCTTCGATGAACTCAAAGCAGGCGATGCGGGCCTCGGCCTTGGTCTTGAACTTCCGGCGGTCGAGTTATTGACATTCAAGCGTGGCGAAGAAGCTCTCGCACATCGCGTTGTCATAACAATCGCCAACCGATCCCATGGATGGACGGACGCCCATTTCCTTGCAACGCAGACCGAATGCCATCGACGTGTATTGTGATCCCTGGTCGCTATGGTGAATGAACCTGTCAGGCTTACGCTGTGTGACAGCCATGTTCATTGCGTCGATGACGAGCTGTGCTTTCTGATCGTTGCCCATGGCCCAGCCGATGATGCGACGACTGAAGGCATCCAAGACTACTGCCAGATACAGAAAGCCTGCCCAGGTCGGCATATAGGTGATGTCTGCGACCCACAGCACATTAGGGGCGTCTGCATAGAAGTTCCGATCCACCAGGTCACTTGCAGGTCGGGCACGCGGATCGCGTTCAGTAGTCACAACGAACTTGCGGCGGCTGACGCCCCTCAAGCCTTTGGCTTTCATAAGACGTTCAATGCGCTTGCGGCCAACGCGAACGCCTTCATCAGCCAGTTCAGCGTGGATACGCGGTGCTCCATAGGTTGCCTTTGATGCTTCATGGATGGCGGCGATCCGGTCGGTTAGCGCGTCATCGGCAACCTGTCGGGCACTGGGCGGGCGGCTGTGATAGGCATAGAACCCGCTGCGGGACACGCCCAAGGTGCGCGACATCAATTGGACAGAATACTCGGCTTGGTTCGCGGTCATGAATTTGAAGACCTCCGCGATGTCACGTCGTTTTGTGCAAACCAAGCCGCGGCCTTTGATAAGATATCCCGCTCTTGGCGGAGCTGCCTGACTTCTTTGCGAAGCTGACGCAATTCTTCCATTTCCGTGCTGGTCAGGCGGTTATCACGCTCGCCGTCGTCGGCCCCAGCCTGCCTAACCCAATCATGGATAGTTGCCGCGCAGGGCTCATATTCCCGCGCAAGACTTTCAACACTGCGACCAGCTCGCGCCAGCGCAACCAATTGCTCCCTAAATTCCGTCGGGTACGGGTTCCTCGTTCTCGGCATGAAAAACACTCTCCTTCATCAGTGAAAAAGTGTCTACCAAACCGGGGGAACTCCAATTGTTCGATCAGACTTTGAGCTTCTCGAAGGCTTTAGAAGACTTCGCTGTTGATTTCCGCTGAGAAGTGACCCGGTAGACAGAGGTGGTTCGGTTCGTTTGAACAGTTTCGAGCCGTTTTGTAGGTGGATTTCCCGCTCGGTTATGCCGCGACCGGGATTGGTCGCGACGGGTTGATGTATGCCTGATCGGGCGTCTGCCCGTCCAGCGATGAATGCGGTCTCCGCGTGTTGTAGAATGCCAGATACCGGCGAAGGCTTTCACGGGCGGCCGAGACGCTGTCATAGGCGCGCAGGTATACCTCTTCATATTTGATCGTCCGCCATGGAAGAGCGCTTCGCGAAGACTCGGCGAAAGCGTGAAAGAAGGGATGCCGTAGCCGCAGAACGCCGACGTCGTTGGATCGAGGGCCTCAAGGCCGATCCGAACCTCGTTCGACGCCCGGAGGAGGTCAATCCCGGCGAAATGACTTGCAATCAGTTGTGCCTGATGGAAGCCACCCAGAATGGCGAAAGCAATCGGTGGCGAGGTGACAATTGGCGCAGCCTCATCGATACATTCGGTGAAAACGTTGCCATCGCATACCGCGATGCCGGCATCGATCACTGGCGCCACTACACACCTGCGCTCGCCTCCGATGGGCAAGATACAACCGCCGTTCCGAGCAAACTTATCTTCGGTCTTGCGGGCCTGGAGATGGAAGCCGAGCAGTTCGCGGAGTTCCCAACGCATCTAAGTGACGATGAGCTACGTCTCGCAATGCGCTATGTGCCATGGGAACTTAACGGCTTCCCGACCTGGCTAGAAAAAGCCTATCGTGATCGCCCTGAGGTCGTTTCCGACGCGATGCTCCGTGAACTTGCTTGGGACCTCGAACGTGAGGAGGCGCAGCGGTCCTACATGCTCCATGACATCGCGTACTACGCCCCGTGGCTGCACGCGGAAATCGCGGAGTGGGTCATTAACTGGCTGGAGGCGAACAACGCGCGCGACGCGGATGTGCTCCGCAAAGCGATCTTCATTGCCAGCAGCACAACTGATAGCACTCGGCTTTCTGCTCTCGCGCGCGCAAAGCTGGAGGTGCAGTCTTCTATTGCCGAGCACGCGAAATGGTTCGCGGTTTGGGTCGACATCGACGCTGACGAGGCAATCGCTCATCTGGAAAGGTGGCTCGGCTCACTGACCGCCGGAGAGGCATCAACGGCCGCACAGCATTTCATCACCGAGCTAATTGGAAGTAGCCGCAGCGAAAACCTCGGGACGAGATTCGAAAGTCACCGGGCATCGGCTCACCTTAAGCGCCTTTATGTGCTTATGCACCAACACATCACGGCAAATACGGACATCAATCGGGCTGGATGCGGCGTTTACTCGCCTGGCCTGCGCGACGACGCTCAGGATGCGCGCGACGGCCTACTCAAAGCGCTCTGCGATATCCCGGGGAAGGAGACATACCTCGCCCTAAGAGAGTTGGCCGAGGATCATCCGAACGAGTCTTCTCGCGCTTGGATGCTCCGTCTGGCGTGCGAACGTGCCGAGAAGGACGGCGACATCGAGGACTGGTCGGACGATCAGTTGCGCGAGTTCGACGCCGATCAGTTGATGACGCCAGCAACGAACGCCCAGCTCTTTTCGATCGTCGTCCAGCGGCTGATCGATATTCGGTCGTGGTTGGAAGACGGCGACGACAGTCCGAACCTAACATGGCAGCGTGTGGAGGCCGAAACAGAGATGAGAAATCTAATCACCGGCCGCTTAAATGATCTGGCGAATGGTCGATACACCTGCGCGCAGGAAAACGAGATGCCGAATGCGCAGCGACCCGACATCTGGGTCCAGAGGCCGGGCCTCACATCAGTCCCAATCGAGCTAAAGCTCCTCGATAATGGTTGGACGGGACCGGACCTATGCGAACGGCTCAGGAACCAACTCGCGGGAGACTACCTCCGCGATGAAGGAGGCGGCCGCGGTGTGATGTTGCTTGTGTGGCAAGGTCGCGCACCTAATCGCAGGTGGCAAATTGAAGGTCGCATGGTTGACATCGAATGTCTTGAAGAAACCTTGCAAGAATACTGGCATTCGATCGCTCATGACTGGCCAGCCGTTGAAGAGGTCAAGATCGTTGTCATCGATCTCGTGCGTCGGGGGCAGCGATCGAACACCTGAACTTTGCATTGACCTGAGTTCTGTGGGAATGATCTCGTTTTTCGTCGCTTGGGCCTGTCTGTTCGCACATGCCGAGAAGTCCCGCATTCCCTCCTCGGTGTCGCTCGATCAGATCCGACGAGTTGGGCGTGGCAAAGGGTCCGCTTCCACGTCGAGTCCGGGGTGCTTTCGCACATGCGGCAAACTTCCGGAATCCGCCCGTTTTTCAGTGCCCATCCATCTTCGGGCTGGATCTATGGCTTCGAAGTCTTTGTCCGGGTTGCCCCGAACCCGTGGTTCCTTCGGCACCGGGAACGGATAGTTTAGGTGCGTGGGCGACCTCAGATCGAGCACCGCTGCGCGGGGTCGGCTGTGCGGCCGCGACCCGGATGCGCTGCTCATGCTTCCTGCCCCAGGTTCTTTGCAGGAGAACTCTTCTAGACGCACGCCTCACGCAGATAGGAGATGGGTTCATCCATCAACTCCCCGGCATATCCGATCGACACGTTGCGGATATCCGTGCCGTGGACGTGCCCGCGGAGCCTGCGGTGCGAATGGCCAAAGAACCAGGCCTCTGGCCTGTGCCGTGTCAACAGATCACTCAGGTCCGAGTGGAAACTGGCCGACAGGCCATCGATCCTGCCCGCGACGGCCGGGTGCGGGCCGTGATGGGTGACGACAGCGGTGCGGCCGGCGGCGCGGGATGCGGTTCGCCAAGAGCACTCGCGAGCCAGGCTCGGTGGTCGAGATGGACGTTCAACGTGTCGATGGGACGGATCCGCCGGGACGGGCGGATGTTCCCGTCCTTGGCAAGAAACGACTGCGGATCCTCCGGTGCCCTGATCAGATCGTGGTCGCGCATCACTCGCCCGGCCACCCGCATTGCGCCAGCCACGCTCCGCGGCAAGGCGAAGTCGGTCCAGAGCGTGCAGCAGAGCAGGCGCGTGTCGCCATGCGGCAGGGTCTTCTTCTGAACGAACTGGGTCCCGGCCTGTCGGGCCGCGTCTGCCAGATACGGATCATCGTCAAGACAACCGTGGTAGTAGTCGTGATTTCCGGGCAGCGCGTGGATCTGCTGCGGCGGAATGAAGGTAGAGAGGTACTGAAACACGTCGGCCCAGTTCCGCGCGGGGCCATTGGTCATGCCACCCGCGAGGATGAACGCATCGGCTTCCCACAGGATGTCCTAGAGCCCCCAGGTCTTGATCGTGTCGAATCCATGGCGCTGATAGCGGTCGAAATGCAGTTCACCAAGAACCACGAGGGTACCGGTCTGGTACGGAATGGTCAGATGGGTCATGGCGGTCACCTCAGTGCAGCAAGGGGCGCATCGCCAGCGCCTCGGCGCGGTCGAGCATCCGGGCGACGGTGCGCAGGCTCAGGCGGCGGTGGGACAATGCGCCGGTTTCGAAGAGCACGGCGAGCGCCTCCACAGCAGGCTTGGGGAGTCCTCGCCGCGCGGCTTCGTTGATGGCGAAGTCCCTCAACTGCCACGTGGTCAGATCCGGCAGGTCCAGCACCACGCAGCGGCTCTGGAATGGTTCGTGCAGGCCCTGCCGGCTGTTCGCCGTCATCACCCAGTTGACCCTGGACATGTCCATCTTGACCCGGAAGAACGGGCATTCCCAGGTCGCCGCCGTCGTCCGCTCCAGCAGCGGCAGGAGGGCGTCGGTCAGCGTATGGCGCGCGCCTTTGTTGGAGTGGACCTCGTCGGCCTTTTCGATCTCGTCGATGATCACCAGCGGTCCGGCATGCCGGCTGTTCAGGACCGTGTTGACCAGCTTGCCCGCATGGGCGCTGCCCCAGCCGCGTTGAGACCCGGTGAGCGCGAAGGACGCCGGCTCCCCGGTTGCGTCTATCTTGGCCGCAGGGACCTCCAGATGATGCGCCAGTCGCCGGGCCCAGAAACTCTTGCCGATGCCGGGCGGGCCGATCAGAACGAGCGGGGTGAACCGGACACCCGGCATGCCCTCGCGTGCCGAGGCCCGCAGCCCGTGCCAGACGGCTTCGGTGGCAGGCGCCATCCAGGGCATCTCGGCGTGGAGCGCGGCGGCGATCTCGTCCGCCTCGTGTTCGGTGGTGATGCGGGTGACCGGCAGCCCGCCGCGCAAGGGCGTCAGTTTGGCGCGGTTCTCCTCGCTGAGATGAGACAGGCCGGACAGGGCGTCCAGCCGCTGCACGTACCGGTGCGCGCGACGCCGGATCTTCCGCCGCTCGGCCTCATTCAGATAGTCGAAGAACTGATCCATCTTGTCACGATCGCCCTCATCGTCACCGGTCTGCGCCTCCTGGCGTTGCCTGCGGAGGGCGCGCAGGAACGTCTTCAGGCGTCGCTCGACCTCATGCAGCGTCGGCAGGTCGTCTTCGAACCGCAGAGCATGAAATGGAATCGTGGTGGTGGCACGGGGCATCGCAGAATCCTTTCGAGGCGTGACAGGGCTTGCCGCGCCGGTGTCCACACCGCCGGGGCAGGTGGGACTGATGGGTGTGAAAGGTTCCGGAACCTGTGGAACGAATAAGGAACAAATTTGCCAGTGGATCAAGCCTGCCGCGGGTCGAAAAAACTATGCGCTCAGTCTAGGAACGGGACCGCCAGAAAATCCCCAAGGCACTGAAATCAAAAGTAAAACGCTCAAATCCCGGTTGCCAGCGGTCATTTGGTCTGTGTCGAAAGGTCAAAAAACACCCCAAAATGGCCATTTTTTGGGGTGTTAGACATCACAGTTCAGCTAGTTGTAACTCATCAACCGCATTTCGAATGCCCGCAGCTGCGGCAGGTCATGCAGCCCTCGATCATCGCCATATCGTACTGGCCGCAGGACGGGCAGGCCTTGCCGCGCGGTGCATCCATGTTGACCACCTGCGCCTGCGGGTCGGATTTCAGTCCCATGCCCTCGCCCTCGAGAAACCCGATCGCGATCATGTGCTGCTCGATTACGCCACCGATCGCGGCGAGGATCGACGGGATATACTTGCCCTGAACCCAGGCTCCCCCACGCGGGTCGAACACGGCCTTCAGCTCTTCGACCACAAAGGATACGTCCCCGCCCCGCCGGAACACGGCCGAGATCATGCGGGTCAGGGCCAGCGTCCAGGCGTAGTGCTCCATGTTCTTCGAGTTGATGAATACCTCGAACGGACGCCGGCGGCCGCCGATGACGATATCGTTGATGGTCAGATAGATCGCATGCTCGCTGTCGGGCCATTTCAGCTTGTAGGTCGAACCCTCCAGCGATTGCGGGCGGTCCAGCGGTTCTGACATGTAGATGACATCGCCGCCATCCACCTCGTGCGGGGCATCCGCGCTTTCACCCGGCACCTTGTCGTCGCTTTCCGAAACGGTCAGCACCGAACCCGTTACGTCGTTCGGGCGATAGGTGGTGCAGCCCTTGCAGCCCTGATCCCAGGCCTGCATGTACACGTCCTTGAAGGCATCGAACGAGATAT
The DNA here is from genome assembly GCA_000161775.1 of Ruegeria lacuscaerulensis ITI-1157. Classification (GTDB taxonomy): domain Bacteria; phylum Pseudomonadota; class Alphaproteobacteria; order Rhodobacterales; family Rhodobacteraceae; genus Ruegeria; species Ruegeria lacuscaerulensis. The sequence continues at coordinate 1,668,292 of GG704596.1, read as the reverse complement.
CCTCGGGGCAGTTGATGGTCTTCGAGATCGAACTGTCGATCCATTTCTGCGCCGCCGCCTGCATCTTGACATGCTCGGCCGGCGTCAGCGTCTGGGCGTTCACGAAATAGTCGGGCAGCTCGACGTCGCCGAACTTGTCGCGCCACATCTGAACGGCATAGTCCACCACCTCTTCCTCGGTGCGCGACCCGTCCTTCTGCAGCACTTTGCGGGTGTAGGCATAGGCAAAGACCGGCTCGATCCCCGACGACACGTTGCCGGCATAGAGCGAGATCGTCCCGGTGGGTGCGATCGATGTCAGCAGAGCATTGCGGATCCCATGCTCGCGGATGGCCTCGCGCACATCGTCATCCATCTGCTGCATGGTGCCACTGGCCAGGTATTTCTCGGCATCGAACAGGGGAAAGGCACCTTTTTCCTTGGCCAAGTCCACCGACGCCAGATACGCGGCGCGGGCGATCGCGTGCAGCCAGCGCTCGGTCTGACGCGCCGCCTCGTCCGAGCCATAGCGCAGGCCCAGCATCAACAGCGCATCCGCCAGCCCGGTCACGCCCAGACCGATACGACGCTTGGCCTGCGCCTCGGCGGCCTGCTGCGGCAGCGGGAATTTCGAGGCATCCACCACATTGTCCATCATGCGAACGGCCGTGGCGACAAGCTCCTGCAACGCGGCCTCGTCCAGTTGGGCCGCGTCTTCGAACGGTGCCGACACCAGCCGGGCCAGGTTGATCGAACCCAACAGGCAGGCGCCATACGGCGGCAGGGGCTGCTCGCCGCACGGGTTGGTGGCGGCGATGGTCTCGGCATAGCTAAGGTTGTTGGCCTGGTTGATCCGGTCGATGAAGATCACGCCCGGCTCGGCATAGTCATAGGTGGCCTGCATGATCTTGTTCCACAGATCGCGGGCCTGCACCGTGTGATAGACCTTTCCGTCAAAGACCAGATCCCACGAAGCATCGGCTTTGACCGCCTCCATGAAGGCATCGGTCACCAGCACCGACATGTTGAACATGCGCAGCCGGGCCGGGTCGGATTTAGCGGTGATGAACTGCTCGATATCCGGGTGGTCGCAACGCATGGTCGCCATCATCGCGCCCCGGCGCGAGCCCGCCGACATGATCGTGCGGCACATCGCGTCCCACACATCCATGAACGACAGCGGCCCCGAGGCATCGGCAGCCACCCCGTGCACATCCGCGCCGCGCGGCCGGATGGTCGAGAAATCATAGCCGATCCCCCCGCCCTGCTGCATGGTCAGCGCGGCCTCTTTCAGCATGTCGAAGATGCCGCCCATGCTGTCGGGGATCGTGCCCATGACGAAACAGTTGAACAGGGTCACCTGCCGCGCGGTGCCTGCGCCGGCCGTGATCCGCCCGGCGGGCAGGTATTTGAAATCCTCAAGCGCTTCATAGAACTTCTGTTCCCAATGCGCGGGGTCCTTTTCCACCCGTGCCAAATCGCGCGCGATCCGCCGCCATGTATCCTCGACCGTTTGGTCAATCGGCGTGCCATCCGCTTTCTTGAAGCGGTATTTCATGTCCCAGATCTGCTCGGCGATGGGGGCGGCAAAGCGGCTCATTGGTGATTCCCTGTCTTGAAAGAGGCATCCAGATTAGACCAAACCCGCGCCGAACCACAACAGCTTGATAGCGCGCAACGGTAAGCTACAATATAAAGATAGCCCTTGGGACGACTCTGTGGGAAAGCTGTGGATAAATACATCAACCTCGTGAAACTCTCGGTCGGATCCGAGAGCGTGGACAGCCTGATCGCCTGGCAGGACAGCTATCGCCAGCGCTTTGCGGACGGCCTGCCCCGCCACATCACCCGCATGTGGCCCAAGCGCGAGGCCGAGATTCTGAACGGCGGGTCGATCTTCTGGGTCATCAAGGGTGTCATCCAGTGCCGCCAGCGCATCTTGCGGCTGGACGAGGTGACGGGTGAGGACGGCATCCGCCGCTGCGCCATCGTGCTGGACCCTCAGGTCCACCGCACCCAGGGCGCGCAGAAACGGCCGTTTCAGGGCTGGCGCTATCTGAAACCCGAGGACAGCCCCGCAGACCTGCCCGAAAGCCGCGCGCAGGACGACGCCCTGCCCGAGGATCTGAACCGCGCGCTGGCCGAGATCGGCGTGCTCTGACCTCAGCCCAGACGGCGCAACACTTCTGCCAGGGCGGCCTTTTCCGCGGCGCCGTACTCCGCAACCCGGCTGCGCCACAAAGTGGCCTGCGATTGCAGGATCAACCCGTCCGACAGGATCTTGAGGTGGTTGGCGCGCAGGGTCTCACCGGTCGAGGTGATGTCGGCGATCGCCTCAGCGGTTTCGTTCATCACCGTGCCTTCGGTCGCCCCCTGGCTGTCGACCAGCGTATAATCGGCAACCCCGGAATCGGTCAGGAACTCGCGCACCAGGCGGTGGTACTTGGTGGCGATCCGCAGGCGGTGCCCATGCGTGGCGCGAAAGGCGGCAGCGGCGGCGTCCAGGTCATCCAGCGTCTCGACATCGACCCAGCAGGCCGGAACCGCGATCACCAGATCGGCCTGGCCAAAGCCCAGCGGCGCGATTTCTTCGACCTGCTGTTCCCAGCGCGGCAGTTTCTCGTGCACCAGGTCGGTGCCTGTCACGCCCAGGTGAATCCGCCCGGCAGCCAGTTCGCGCGGGATCTCTCCGGCCGACAGCAGGATCAGCGAGACATCCTCGATCCCGTCCACCTTGCCTGCGTATTCCCGGTCGGACCCGGCGCGCGACAGCTCGATCCCGTGGCGGGCGAACCAGGCAAAGGTTTTCTCCATCAGCCGCCCCTTGGACGGCACGCCCAGCTTCAGGGTCATCGGACCGCCTCCTCGATTTCCAGCATCAGGTCGGGGCGCAGCACGCCACCCACCGCCGGGATCTCGGCCCCGTTGCCCAACCGCCGCGTCAGCGCGTCATAGCGCCCGCCGGTGGCGATGGGCGGCAGGTCGGGGCGGCGCTCGGCGTAGAAGCCGAAAACGAACCCGTCGTAATATTCCATCGAGGTGCGCCCATACGAGGCCTCGAAATCCAGCTTGCTGACATCGACGCCACGCGCCTGCAGGGCGGCGATCCGCGCCTCGAGCCGGTCCAGTGCGGGGGTGATCTGGGGCAGATCGACGGCGATGTCGCGCAGATGCTCCAGCGCATAGGGCATGGTCTCGCGCACGCCCAGCAGCGCGTCCAGCCCGGCCATTTCCGTGTCGGAAATCGGCGGTGTGTCGCGGTCGGCGCGCAGGGCGGCGATGCGGGCGGCGATCTCGGCCGGTCGGCGCTTGCCGATCATCGGCGCGTCGCAGGCCATCGGGTCGGCCGCCCCGAGCAACGCGGCGCGGTGGTCCGGTTCGGGCTTGCGGCCCGCGAACCGGTCCAGCAGAGCCCGGAACCGGCGCGGACGCCACAGGTGGCGCATCAGCGCGGCCTTGCGTTGGTCGGAGGTGCGCAGGCCCTGAACGGCTGCGGTCAGAATGCCGATGTCCCCGGTCGCCGCGCGCAACGGCAGACCCCGCAATTGCAGGGCAAATAGCGAGAATACCTCGGCATCGGCCCCTGCCGGATCGTCGCGGTCAAAGACCTCGTAGCCCACCTGGATGTATTCATTGGCGCGGTCGGGGTCATGTTCCTGACGGCGGAACACCTCGCCCGAATAGGTATAACGCGCCGGTTCGGCCCCGTCGCGCATGTGCATCTGCACCACCGGCAGGGTGAAATCCGGGCGCAGCATCTGTTCGCCGCGCAGCGCGTCCGAGGTGACATAGGCGCGCGCGCGGATATCCTCGCCGTAGAGGTCCAGCAGCGTTTCGGCCGATTGCAGCAGCGGCGGGTCGACGACCTGCGCCCCGGCGGCCTCGAAGCGCACGCGCATCATCGCGGCCCGGGCCTGGATCTGGGATCGGTTGGGCATGGCTCAGTCCTGACTGTCCAGAATTTCGCGCACCTTGGCGACCAGATCGGCGCGCGGTACCTCGAACTGGCTGGGGCGTTCCTTCCATTCCTCAAGCGTGGCGCTCTCGGCGATCTTGGCGCCCAGGATCAGGTCCTTGATCTGAACCACGCCGCGGTCCTTCTCGTCCCCGCCCTCGATCACCGCGACGGGCGAGTTCCGCTTGTCGGCGTATTTCAGCTGATTGCCGAAATTCTTGGGGTTGCCCAGGTAGACCTCGGCGCGGATGCCGGCATTGCGCAGTTCGGCCACCATCGCCTGATAGTCGGCCATACGGTCCCGGTCCATCACGGTCACGACGACCGGCCCGGTGTCATGTGACTTGATCCGCCCTTTCTCGCGCAGCGCGGCCAGCAACCGGTCGACGCCGATCGACACACCGGTCGCCGGCACTTCCTGTCCGGTGAAACGCTTGACCAAATCATCATAGCGCCCGCCGCCCGAGACCGACCCGAACTGCCGCTTGCGGCCCTTTTCGTCGAAGATCTCGAAGGTCAGCTCGGCCTCGTAGACCGGGCCTGTGTAGTATCCCAGTCCTCGCACGACCGAGGGGTCGATCTGGATGCGATCAGCACCATAGCCGCCCACGGCCAGCAACTCGCCGATCTGTTCCAACTCGGAGATGCCTTCGGCGCCGATCTTGCTGTCGCCCACGGCCGCGCGCAGGTTGGCCAGCGTTCCGGCGGCATCATCGGCTTTCGAGGTCAGGAAAGCGATCACCGGCTCGGCCTGATCGTCGGACAGGCCCACCCCGTCAATGAACGCGCCCGAGGCGTCCAGCCGGCCCTTGGTCAGCAACTCGCGCACGCCCTGCTCGCCCACCTTGTCGAACTTGTCGATGGTGCGCAGAACGTCATCGCGGGCTGCGGCGTCTTCGCCCAGGCCCATGGCCTCGAGCACACCGTTCAGAACCTTGCGGTTGTTGACCCGCACCAGATAGTCGCCGCGCGGGATGCCCACGGTCTCCAGCGTATCCGACAGCATGGCGCAGATTTCGGCATCGGCGGCCATGCTGGCCGAACCGACCGTATCCGCATCACACTGATAGAACTGGCGATACCGCCCCGGCCCCGGCTTTTCGTTGCGCCAGACCGGACCCATCGCATAGCGGCGATAAGGCGTGGGCAGGTCATTGCGATGCTGGGCATAGACCCGGGCCAGCGGCGCGGTCAGGTCATAGCGCAACGCCATCCAGTCGCCGTTGCCGCCCTCGTCAATCTCCTGCCAGGCGAACACGCCTTCGTTGGGGCGATCGACATCGGGCAGGAACTTGCCCAGCGCCTCGACCGTTTCCACGGCGCTGCTTTCCAGCGCATCAAACCCATAGCGATGATAGACGTCCGCAATCGTCCGCAGCATCTCGGTGCGCTGCGTGACTTCCTGGCCGAAATAGTCGCGGAACCCTTTCGGCGTGACGGCCTTGGGGCGGGGCTGTTTCTTGGGCTTGGCCATGTGGGGCGTCCTTGGGATTTCATCACTTGCGCGCGCGGTCTATCCCATGGTCTGGGTCGGGGCAAGCCAGCGCTGGCATTGCGTGCGCCACAGCGGTATGACCGCACCAGATCAAAGGAGCCCCAGCGATGCAGCATCTGGAAGAGAAAATCGCCCATCTGATCCGCACAGTGGACGACCTGAGCATGGTCGTCGCCAAACAGCAGGACGAGATCGACCGCCTGACCCGCCACGTGGCGATGCTGATGCAGCGCGAGGCCGAACGTGCGCAGGAAGGGTCCGGCGGGGTCGTTCTGGGAGACGAGCGCCCGCCGCATTACTGAAGGGGCGTCAGACCTCCTGCACGTCCATCACGCCATCGAGCGATTTGATCGCGCCTTTGATCTGCGGGTTGATGGGGAAATCCTGCCCCAGATCCATCTCGACCTCGCCCGGCAGGCCCGGGTCCATCAGGCACAGGTGAACCGGCCCCTTCGCGGCATTTCGGGCCGCCCCCGCCGCGTCTTGCAACACCCGCGCCACGGTGGACACCACCTGCGGCTGATCGACGAAGATGCGCAGGCCCGTTGCCCCGGCCTCGGCCACCACCGAATCCGCCGGACCGACCGAGCGCGCCAGCAGCTTCAGCTGGTCGGCCTCCATCGTGGCCTCGGCCGTCAGCACGACCTGCGCGCCGGTTTCCAGGTATTCGCGTGATTTCTCGAGCGTTTCCGAGAACAGCGTCACCTCGTACGCCCCGGTCGGGTCGGACAGCTGGGCAAAGGCGAACCGGTTGCCCTTGGCCGATTTCCGCTCCTGCCGCCCGGCGACCACACCGGCCATTTTCGCGACAAACGGGCCCGAGCGCGCCTTTTCGGTGACCTCGTCCAGTGTCATCACCTGCTTGCGCTTGAGCGCAGGCAGGTAGTCGTCCAGCGGGTGGCCGGACAGGTAGAAGCCGATGGCCTTGAATTCCTCGCTCAGCCGTTCGGCAGGCAGCCAGTCGGGCGATTTCGACAGCCGCGGTTCGGGCAGGTCGTCGCCCGCCTCGCCGAACAGCGACACCTGGTTCGAGTTCTTCTGTTCGTGGATCGCCGCCGAATATTGCACCAGCTGTTCGAGGCTTTCAAACACCCGGCGGCGGTTCTTGTCCAACTGGTCGAACGCCCCTGCCCGCGCCATCATCTCGAGCGGACGCTTGCCGACCTTCTTCAGGTCCACGCGACGGGCAAAGTCAAAGAGGTTGACGAAAGGCTTGTCGCCGCGCCCCTGCACCACCAGGTTCATCGCCTCGACGCCCACGTTTTTCAGCGCGCCCAGCGCATAGACCAGCTGGCCATCCACCACGTCAAAGGTCGCCTGCGAACGGTTTACGCAGGGCGGCACGTAAGGCAGGCCCAACCCCTTGCGGACCTCTTCGAAATACACCGCCAGCTTGTCGGTCAGGTGGATGTCGCAGTTCATGACCCCGGCCATGAACTCGACCGGGTGGTTCGCCTTGAGCCAGCCGGTCTGGTAGCTGACCACCGCATAGGCCGCCGCGTGGGACTTGTTGAAGCCGTAGTTGGCGAATTTCTCCAGCAGGTCGAACACCTCGGACGCCTTCTTGGCGTCCACCCCATTCGCGGCTGCCCCGGCCTCGAATTTCGGGCGTTCGGCGTCCATCGCCTCTTTGATCTTCTTGCCCATCGCGCGGCGCAGCAGGTCGGCGCCGCCAAGGGAATAGCCCGCCATGACCTGCGCGATCTGCATCACCTGCTCCTGGTAGACGATGATGCCTTGCGTTTCTTCCAGGATATGGTCGATCAGCGGGTGAACGGATTGGATCTGGCGCTGGCCGTTCTTGACCTCGCAATAGGTGGGGATGTTCTCCATCGGGCCGGGGCGATACAGCGCCACGAGGGCCACGATGTCCTCGATGCAGGTGGGTTTCATGCGCTTGAGCGCGTCCATCATGCCCGAGCTTTCAACCTGGAACACCGCCACGGTCTTGGCCGCGGAATAGAGCTTGTAGGTGGCCGGATCGTCCAGCGGGATCGCGTTGATCTCGTTCACCGCGCCTTCGGGCGGATCGTATAGCTGGGTGCCATCAGCGGCGATGTGCAGGTCGCGGCCCGATTTGCGGATCAGGTCCACGGCGTTCTGGATCACGGTCAGGGTTTTCAGGCCCAGAAAGTCGAATTTCACCAGACCGGCCTGTTCCACCCATTTCATGTTGAACTGGGTCGCGGGCATGTCCGAGCGCGGATCCTGGTAGAGTGGTACCAACTCATCCAGCGGCCGGTCGCCGATCACCACGCCGGCGGCGTGGGTCGAGGCGTTGCGCAACAGCCCTTCGACCTGCTGGCCGTAAGTCAGAAGGCGGTCCACCACCTCTTCGTTGCGGGCCTCTTCGCGCAGGCGCGGTTCGTCCTTGAGCGCCTTCTCGATCGACACCGGCTTGACACCTTCGACCGGGATCATCTTGGACAGGCGGTCCACCTGACCGTAAGGCATCTGCAGCACCCGCCCGATGTCGCGCACCGCCGCCTTGGACAAGAGCGCGCCGAAGGTGATGATCTGGCCCACCTTGTCGCGGCCGTATTTCTGCTGAACGTAGCGGATCACCTCTTCGCGGCGGTCCATGCAGAAGTCGATATCGAAGTCGGGCATCGAAACCCGCTCGGGGTTCAGGAAGCGTTCGAACAGCAGGCTGTAGCGCAGGGGGTCGAGGTCGGTGATCGTCAGCGCATAGGCCACGAGGCTGCCCGCGCCCGAGCCCCGCCCCGGCCCGACCGGAATGTTGTGTTCCTTGGCCCATTTGATGAAGTCGGCAACGATCAGGAAGTAACCGGGGAACCCCATGCTTTCAATGATGCCCAGTTCGAAATCCAGACGTTTCTGGTATTCCTCGGGCGAGACCGCGTGGGGGATCACCGCCAAACGTTTCTGCAGGCCCTCGTTGGCCTGACGCCGCAGTTCCTCGACCTCGTCATCGGCGAATTTCGGCAGGATCGGGTCGCGCTTGTAGGCCATGAAGGCGCAGCGCCGGGCGATCTCGACCGTGTTCTCGATCGCCTCGGGCAGGTCGGCGAAGAGCGTGGCCATTTCCTGCGGCGACTTGAAATAGTGCTGCGCGGTCAGACGGCGGCGACCTTCCTGCTGATCGACATAGGCACCCTCGGCGATGCAGATCAGGGCGTCATGGGCCTCGTACATGTCCGAGGTGGGGAAGTAGACGTCGTTGGTGGCGACCAGCGGCAGGTTCTTGGCATAGGCCATCTCCACGTGGCCACGCTCGGTCAGGCGTTCAGCCTCGGGCTGACCGTCCTCTCCGGGATGGCGCTGCAGTTCGATATACAGGCGATCGGGGAACATCGCGGCCAGCCGATCGACCAGCGCCTCGGCGGCCGGGCGCTGGCCCTGCTGCAACAGGCGGCCCACGGGGCCGTCCGGGCCGCCGGTCAGGCAGATCAGGCCCGCCGAATGGCGCTGAAGTTCATCCAGCGTGACCTGCGGCAGCTGCCCGCCCTTGTCCACATAGAGGCACGAGCTGAGCTTCATCAGGTTCTCGTACCCGGTCTCGGACTGGGCCAGCAGCACCACGGGCGCCGGCGGCGTCGGCTTGTCGCCCGGCTGTGCGGTCACATAGCTGAGATCCACCTGGCAGCCGATGATCGGCTGGATTCCCGCACCGCTGGCGGTGACGGAAAACTCCAGCGCGCAGAACATGTTGTTGGTGTCGGTGACCGCAACGGCGGGCATGTCCATGCTGGCGCACAGACCGGGCAGCTTTTTCAGCCGCACGGCGCCTTCCAGCAGGGAGTACTCGGTATGAACGCGGAGGTGGATGAATCGCGGAGAACTGCTCATGCGCGCAGGCTATCGCACTCGGCGTCCGGGCAAAAGGCACAACGATATTCGCGGGTTGCCCAAACAATGGTCAGAGATTATTCGGATATTTCAGAAGGTGCTTCAGCCCCGGCCGGGAAGACAAGGGGAAAACCCTTTATGTTTCAGAATGTTGACCCAATCAGGCGCAATCCGCACCTTTGCGGCCGAATTGGAATGATGCATTCCTCCGGCGGTTTTTCTTGCCAGCCGGCGGGCACTGTTTCTAACATCTTTCGGCAAGCTACAAGCCCGCTTCTTTCTCTACGTCGCATCGAGACAGAGGCACCCATGGGCGCAACAGGGTAACGCGACGGGTTTCAAGAATGAACATCACGTTTCTTCTGAACGGAGAGACAGTGGAGCTGGCGGATGTCGATCCGACGGCCACATTGCTGGATTGGCTGCGCGAGGATCGCGGCCTGACCGGCACCAAGGAAGGCTGCAACGAGGGCGATTGCGGGGCCTGCACGGTCATGGTGACGGATGAATGTGGCGCCAAGGCGCTGAATTCCTGCATCCTGTTCCTGCCGCAGCTGCATGGCAAGGCGGTGCGCACCGTCGAGGGCGCGAGCGGGCCCGATGGCCAGATGCACCCGGTGCAGCAGGCGATGGTCGAGCATCACGGCTCGCAATGCGGGTTCTGCACGCCGGGTTTCGTGATGTCGATGGTGGCCAGCCACGCCAATGGCGCGACCGATCACGACACGCAGCTGGCCGGCAACCTGTGCCGCTGCACGGGCTACGCGCCGATCATCCGCGCGGCAAAGGCCGTCGAAGACCAGCCCGTGCCGGTCTGGGTCAAGGACAAGCCGGTGGCGGTCGAACCCGCCTCGCCGATGATGCCGCGCTCGTCCGACGAGCTGGCCGAGGTTTATGCAGCGCACCCCGATGCCACCCTTGTGGCGGGCGCAACCGATGTCGGCCTGTGGGTGACCAAGCAGTTGCGCGATCTGGACCCGGTGATCTTTCTGGGCGGTTGCGACGATCTGAAGGAGATCTCGATTACCGAAGACGAGGTGCGCATCGGCGCGATGCTGGACATGAACCGCATGGGCGCGGCGATGGCCGATCTGCACCCGTCCTATGCCGAGATGATCCGGCGCTATGCCAGCGTGCAGGTGCGCCATGCGGCCACGGTGGGCGGCAACATCGCGAACGGCTCGCCCATCGGGGACAACCCGCCCGCGCTGATCGCGCTGGGGGCGACGCTGCATCTGCGCAAGGGCGATGCGCGGCGGTCGATCCCGCTGGAGGATTTCTTTCTGGATTATGGTAAACAGGACCGCGCGCCGGGCGAGTTCGTCGAGGCGGTCAGTTTCCCGCGCCAGGCGGACCGGCTGAAATGCTACAAGCTGAGCAAGCGGTTCGATCAGGATATCTCGGCCGTATGCGGCTGTTTCAACATAATCGTTTCGGACGGCGTCGTGGCGCAGGCGCGGATTGCGTTTGGCGGCATGGCGGGCATTCCGAAACGCGCCGCGGCGGTCGAGGCCGCCTTGGTCGGCAAGGCGTGGACGCATGAGACCGTTCAGGCCGCGCTGCCGGCGTTTGACAGGGATTTCACGCCGCTGACCGACATGCGCGCCTCGGCCGAATACCGGCTGGAGACCGCCAGGGCGATGCTGGAACGGTATTTTGCCGAGGATCAGGGCGAGTTGACCAACGTGATGGAGGTATCGGCATGAGCGTGACCAAGCCCCTGCCCCATGACGCAGCACCCCTGCATGTGTCGGGCACCGCGCGTTACGTGGATGACATTCCGACGCCCAAAGGCACGCTGCACCTGGCCTTTGGGTTGAGCCCCATCGCCAAGGGCCGGATCACGGCGATGGACCTGTCGGCGGTGAAGGCCGCCGAGGGCGTCGTGATGGTGATGACCGCTGAGGACCTGCCCTTTGCCAATGACGTCTCGCCTTCGATCCATGACGAACCGCTGCTGTCCGACGGCACCGTGAATTACGTGGGCCAGCCCGTGTTTCTGGTTGTCGCCACCAGCCATCTGGCGGCGCGCAAGGCGGCGCGGCTGGGCCGGATCGACTATTCCGAGGAAACGCCGATCCTGACCATCGAGGAGGCCTTGGCCGCCAACAGCCGGTTCGAGGACGGCCCCCGCATCTACGCCAAGGGCGATGCCGACGCCGCCATCGCGCAGGCGGCCCATGTGGTCGAAGGCACGTTCGAGATCGGCGGGCAGGAGCATTTCTATCTGGAGGGCCAGGCCGCGCTGGCGGTGCCGAACGAGGGCGGCGACATGCTGGTGCATTCCTCGACCCAGCACCCGACCGAAATCCAGCACAAGGTGGCCGAGGCCTTGGGCGTGCCGATGAACGCCGTTCGGGTCGAAACCCGGCGGATGGGTGGCGGGTTCGGCGGCAAGGAAAGCCAGGGCAACGCGCTGGCCGTGGCCTGCGCTGTTGCGGCACGGGCGACCGGACGGGCCTGCAAGATGCGCTATGACCGCGATGATGACATGGTCATCACCGGAAAACGCCATGCCTTCCGCATCAGCTACAAGGCCGGCTTCGACGAAAACGGCCATATTCAGGGCGTTTCCTTCCTGCATTACGCCATCTGCGGCTGGGCGCAGGACCTGTCGCTGCCGGTCGCCGACCGCGCGATGCTGCATTCCGACAACGCCTATCTGCTGCCCAATGCGCGGATCGAGAGCCATCGGCTTAAGACCAACACGCAATCAGCCACGGCCTTTCGCGGATTTGGCGGGCCTCAGGGCATGGTGGGGATCGAGCGCGTCATGGACCACGCCGCGCATGAGCTGGGTCTGGACCCGGTCGAGCTGCGGCGGCGAAACTACTATAAACCGGCACATGCAGGCGGTGAAGAACCGGTGCGGGGCAAGCCGCTGGGCCACCCGAATCCGCACGAGGACCTGACCAGCCGTGGCGCGGTCGAAACCGGCCGCTCGGTGGTGCGCCCCGTTCCCGCGGGTGGAAACACCACCCCCTACGGCATGGAAGTCACCGATTTCGAGCTGCACGCCATGACCGAAGCCTTGCTGGAGACCTGCGATTACGCAGCCCGCAAGGCGGCGGTCGAGAAATGGAATGCCGAAAACCGCGTGATCAAGAAGGGCATCGCCTTTTCGCCGGTCAAATTCGGAATTTCCTTCACGCTCACCCATCTGAACCAGGCCGGGGCGTTGGTGCATGTCTACCAGGACGGCTCGGTCCACCTGAACCATGGCGGCACCGAGATGGGTCAGGGCCTATTCCAGAAGGTGGCGCAGGTCGCGGCCGCGCGGTTCGGGATTCCGCTGGAGATGGTCAAGATCACTGCCACCGATACCGCCAAAGTGCCGAACACCTCGGCGACGGCGGCCTCGTCCGGCAGCGATCTGAACGGGATGGCAGTCAAGGCCGCCTGTGACACGATCCGCGACCGGATGGCCGCCTATTTGGCTGAGCGGCATCAGACCGACCCATCGGCAGTCGTCTTTGCGGATGGCCGGGTCAGCGTGGGCGAGGAAAGCTACAGCTTTGCCGAGGCGGCGGCGCTGGCCTATCAGGGGCGCGTCAGCCTGTCGGCGACCGGGTTCTACAAGACCCCCAAGATCGAATGGGACCGGATCAAGGGCCAGGGGCGGCCGTTCTTCTATTTCGCCTATGGTGCGGCGGTGACCGAGGTGGCGGTGGACACCCTGACAGGGGAAAACCGGATTCTGCGGGCGGATATCCTGCATGATGCCGGCGCCTCGCTGAATCCGGCGCTGGATATCGGGCAGGTCGAAGGCGGCTATGTGCAGGGCGCGGGCTGGCTGACGACCGAGGAACTGGTCTGGGACGACAAGGGCCGGCTGCGCACCCACGCACCATCGACCTACAAGATCCCCGCCTGTTCGGACCGGCCGGGCGTCTTCAACGTGGCGCTCTGGGACGGCGCGAACCGCGAGGAGACGATCTATCGCTCGAAAGCGGTGGGCGAGCCGCCCTTCATGCTGGGCATCTCGGCCTGGCTGGCGCTGTCGAACGCGGTGGCGGCCTGTGGCGATGGATACCCGGGCCTGAATGCTCCGGCGACGGCCGAAGAAATCTGGCGCGCCATTCAACGCCTGCGTGGAGGCACCTGATGGGATTTGACCGGGAGGCATTGAGGGAGGCGGTCAGAAAACACGGCAAGGTGACCCGCGTGGTCATCGCGGCGATACGCGGGTCGTCCCCGCGCGAGGTCGGCGCCGCGATGCTGGTCTGGGACGGCGGGCAGACGGGCACGATCGGCGGCGGCACGCTCGAGTTTCAGGCGGCCGAGGCGGCCCGGGCCCAGAAAGACCCGTGCCTGCTGTCCCGACATGCGCTGGGGCCGGACCTTGGGCAATGCTGCGGCGGCGCCGTTACGCTGCTGAGCGAGGTCTATGACGCGGAGGCTGTCGCGCGACTGGACCGCGAGGTGATCGCCCGCCCGGTCGCGGACGTGCCGATGCCGCTTTCGGTGAAACGTCTGCTGGCACAGGCCCGCAATCAGGGCCAGCGCCCCGAGCCCCAACTAATCGACGGCTGGATGATCGAACCGGTGCACAGCCCCCACCGTCAGCTGTGGATCTGGGGCGCCGGCCATGTGGGGCGGGCGCTGGTCGATGTGATGGCCCCCCTGCCCGACCTGGCGATCACCTGGGTGGACACTGGGCCGGACCGGTTCCCCGAGACGGTCCCGGCGGGCGTGACGGCAGTGCCTGCAGCGAAACCCGCCGAATTGGTGCGCCACGCGCCGCATGACGCCGAGCATCTGGTGCTGACTTATTCCCACACTCTGGATCTTGAACTGTGCAACCGGCTGCTGACGCACGGTTTTCGCTTTGCGGGGCTGATCGGCTCGGCTACGAAATGGGCGCGATTCCGTTCGCGCCTTGCCGCGCTGGGGCATTCACCGGCGCAGATCGGCCGGATCACCTGCCCCATCGGGGACCCGGCCCTGGGCAAGCACCCGCAGATGATCGCAATCGGTGTGGCGGCACAGATCCTGCGCCCCGCCCGGCAGAACGACTTGAAGAAGGACCAGAGCGCGTGACCACTCCACTTCTGAGCCTGCAGGGGCTGACCAAGGCCTATCCCGGCGTCGTGGCCAACGACCATGTGTCCTTCGACATCGCGGAAGGCGAAGTCCATGCCCTGCTGGGCGAGAACGGCGCCGGCAAGTCCACCCTGGTCAAGATGATCTATGGGCTGGTCAAGCCCGACAGCGGCACGATGCTGATGCGCGGCCAGCCCTACGCCCCAAGCGAACCGCGCGCGGCGCGCGCCGACGGCGTCGCGATGGTGTTCCAGCATTTCTCGCTGTTCGACGCGCTGAACGTGGCCGAGAATATTGCCCTGGGCATGGAAAACCCGCCGCCCATGGGCGATCTGGCTGCGCGCATTCGCGAGGTTTCGGAAAATTACGGCCTGCCACTCGATCCGTACCGGACCGTGGGCGACCTGTCCGCGGGCGAACGCCAGCGGGTCGAGATCATCCGTTGCCTGCTGCAGGACCCCAAGCTGCTGATCATGGACGAACCCACCTCGGTTCTGACCCCGCAAGAGGTGGAAATCCTGTTCGAGACGCTGAAGAAGCTGCGCTCGGAGGGCACATCGATCCTGTACATCTCGCACAAGCTGGAAGAGATCCGCACGCTGTGCGACCACGCCACCATCCTGCGGCTGGGCAGGAATGTGGGGGAATGCACGCCCAGCGAAACCTCGGCCCGCGACATGGCCGAGCTGATGGTGGGAGCCGTGTTGCAGACACCGGAACGCGCGGGGCGCGCGTTCGGCCCGGTGGCGTTGGACGTAACCGGCCTGTCGGTGCCGTCTCCATCCGAGTTCGGCACGGCGCTGAAAAACGTACATCTGACCGTGCGCAAGGGCGAGGTTCTGGGCATCGGCGGCGTCGCCGGCAACGGGCAGGACGAATTGCTGGGTGCGCTGTCCGGCGAGATCCTGACCACGGCCGACGCCATCAAGTTCAACGGCCAACCCATCGGCCGGCTGGGGCCCACTGCACGGCGCAAGCTGGGCGTACTGACCGCGCCCGAGGAACGCCTGGGCCACGCGGCCGCACCGAACATGACCCTGACGGAGAACGCGCTGTTGACTGGATCGGTGCGGGAAAACCTCGAAACCCGGGGCTTTCTGAAATGGAGCGAAGCCCGGGTCTTCGCCGAGCGGATCATCAAGTCCTTCGACGTCCGCACGCCCGGCCCCGAGAACGCCGCGCGGTCGCTGTCGGGCGGCAACCTGCAGAAATTCGTGATCGGCCGCGAGGTGCTGCAAAACCCCGAGGTTCTGGTGGTGAACCAGCCGACCTGGGGGGTCGATGCCGCTGCGGCCGCCGCGATCCGCCAGGCTATTCTGGACCTCGCGGCCCAGGGTACGGCCGTGGTCTGCATCAGCCAGGACCTGGACGAGTTGATGGAGATTTCCGACAGTTTCGCCGCACTGAACGAGGGGCGCCTGAGCGCGCCGCGCCCCACCGCCAGCCTGACCGTCGAAGAGATCGGGCTGATGATGGGCGGCGCGCATGGCATGGAGGTGGCGCATGTATGAACGTCGGCGCAGCCTGCGGCCCGCAGAAAACAACAAAGATGAAACAGGCAGGGGGATGACGGGATGATCGTGCTGGAGAAACGGCCACAGCCGTCCAAGGCGTGGTCCTACGCCACGCCGCTGGTGGCGGTGGTGGCCACGATGGTGTTCGGCGGGCTGCTGTTCGCCATCTTGGGCAAAAACCCCGTCGAGGCGATCGGCACGATCTTCTGGGAGCCCCTGTTCGGCGAGTTCTCGTTCTACTACCGGCCTCAATTGCTGGTGAAAGGCGCGCCGCTGGTCCTGATCGCCATCGGGCTGTCGCTGGGCTTTCGCGCCGGGATCTGGAATATCGGCGCCGAGGGGCAATACATCATGGGGGCGATCTTCGGCGCGGGTGTCGGGCTGGCCTTCTATCCGCTGGATGCCTGGTACATATTCCCGCTGATGGTCCTCGCCGGGGCCTTTGGCGGCTGGATCTGGGCGATGATCCCGGCCTTTCTGAAAGTGCGCTTCGGCACCAACGAGATCCTTGTCTCGTTGATGCTGGTTTATGTGGCCGAGCAGTTGCTGGCCTCGGTTTCGCTGGGGCTGCTGAAAAACCCCGAGGGCTTTGGCTTTCCCGGCTCGCGGAACCTGCAATCCTATGACGCCGCGCACAACGCCGAACTGATCGCGGGGTCCGGTATGCACTGGGGCGTGGTCGCGGCCTTCGTCGCGGTGATCTTTGCCTATGTCCTGCTGAACCGGCACATGCTGGGCTTTCACATCCGCCTGACGGGCGAGGCCCCCCGTGCCGCAAAATTCGCAGGCGTGAACCCGCCGCGGCTGATCCTGTTCTGCCTGGGGGTTTCGGGCGCCCTGGCGGGGCTGGCAGGCATGTTCGAAGTGTCCGGCCCGTCGGGTGTGGTCAGCATCGACTTCAACGTGGGCTACGGGTTTACCGCGATCATCGTGGCGTTTCTGGGCCGGCTGCATCCCATCGGCATCCTTCTGGCCGGCGGCCTGATGGCGCTGACCTATATCGGTGGCGAGATCGCGCAGTCTCAGTTGGGTCTGCCTGCCGCGGCGATTCAGGTGTTCCAGGGGATGCTGCTGTTCTTCCTGCTGGCCTTCGACCTATTGACCAACTACCGCATCCGTGCGGCCCGCAGCGAGGTGGCGTGACCCATGAACCTTGGTGAAATCAACCCCATTCTGCTGATCGCCTCGCTTATGGTGGCGGCCACCCCGCTGTTGCTGGCCGCGATCGGAGAGCTGGTCGTCGAGAAGGCCGGCGTGCTGAACCTCGGCGTCGAGGGCATGATGATCGTGGGCGCGATCAGCGGCTTTGCGGTCTCGGTCGAGACAGGCTCGCCTTGGCTGGGTTTCGTAGCGGCGGCCATCGGCGGCGCGCTGTTGTCGCTGCTTTTCGTTCTGCTGACCCAGTTCGCACTGGCAAACCAGGTGGCCAGCGGACTGGCGCTGACGCTGTTCGGCCTGGGTCTCAGCGCGCTGTTGGGGCAAAGCTACGTGGGCATCAAGCCGCCCAGCATGGGCGACATCCACATCCCCGTCCTGAGCGACCTTCCGGTGATCGGCCCCATCCTGTTCCAGCATGATCCGATCCTGTACGTCGGCATCGCGCTGACCGCAGGGGTGTGGGCGATGTTGAAATACACCCGCGCGGGCCTGATCCTGCGCGCGGTGGGGGAAAACCACGATGCCGCCCATGCGCTGGGCTACAAGGTGATCCGGATCCGTATTCTGGCCATCCTGTTCGGCGGCGCCTGCGCCGGGCTGGGCGGGGCCTATATCAGTCTGATCCGGGTGCCGCAGTGGACCGAGGGCATGACCGCAGGCGTGGGCTGGATTGCACTCGCGCTGGTGGTTTTCGCAAGCTGGAAACCATGGCGGGCGCTTCTAGGTGCCTATCTGTTCGGCGGCATCACCGTTCTGCAGCTGAATTTGCAGGCGGCGGGCGTTGCCATCCCCGTCGAGTATCTGGCAATGTCGCCCTACATCATTACGATCCTTGTGCTCGTGATCCTTTCGGCCGACAAGAGCAGGGCACCTGCCTCACTGGGCCGCATCTTCCATGCCTCGCACTAGGCGGGGCCAACTGAACCAACTTGGGGAGTAACTCGATGAAATTCACTTCACTTCTGGCCAGCGCCGCGATGGCACTGGGCCTGGCGACGGGCGCCATGGCCGAAGACAAGACCAAGGTCGGCTTTGTCTATGTCGGCCCGGTCGGCGACGGCGGCTGGACCTATGAACACGACAAGGGCCGCCAGGCGGTCGAGAAGCATTTCGGTGACAAGGTCGAAACCGTGTATGTGGAATCCGTCCCAGAAGGCCCGGATGCCGAGCGTGTGATGACCCAGATGGCGCTGGAAGGGGCCGATCTGATCTTTACCACCTCGTTCGGCTACATGGACCCGACCATCAACGTGGCCAAGAAATTCCCGAACGTGAAATTCGAACACGCCACCGGCTACAAGACCGCGCCGAACGTGTCGGTCTATTCGGCCCGCTTCTATGAAGGCCGCGCCGTGCAGGGCACCATCGCCGGGCGCATGACCAAGTCGAACATTATCGGCTATATCGGGTCCTACCCGATCCCCGAAGTGATCCGCGGCATCAACTCGGCCTATATCCATGCGAAAAAGGTCAACCCGGACGTGCAGTTCAAGATCGTCTGGGCCTACACCTGGTTCGACCCGGCGAAAGAGGCCGACGCCGCCAAGGTTCTGATCGAACAGGGCGCCGACGTGATCCTGCAGCACACCGACTCGACCGCGCCGCAGGCCGCCGCGCAAGAGGCCGGCAACGTCATCACCTTCGGGCAGGCCTCGGACATGAGCGAATACGCTCCGCTGCCGCGCGTCAGCTCGATCATCGACAACTGGGCGCCCTACTACATCGCGCGCACCCAGGCGGTCATGGACGGTACCTGGGAAAGCGTGAACACCTGGCACGGCATCAAGGAAGGCATGGTCGAGATCGGCGAGATCTCCGAGGCCGTTCCGGCCGACGTCAAGGCCGAAGCTCTGGCGCTAAAGGACGCGATCGCATCGGGCGAATACCATCCCTTCACCGGCCCGCTGAAAAAGCAGGACGGTAGCGCCTGGCTGGCCGAGGGCGAAGTGGCCGATGACGGCACGCTGGCCGGCATGAACTTCTATGTCGAAGGCCTGGAAGGCGAAATTCCGCAGTAAGCCGGATGGCAAAAGCACAGTAAAGCCCGCCCCATTCGGCGGGCTTTTTTATTGCCCTTTGTCCTGAAAACTGCGCCAGGCCAGAAGAACCCGCGACGCCGCCGTCAGGAAACACAGCCCCCCGAACACCCAGGCCATGGGCGCGAATGCCTGCGGCAGCAGGCAAAGCAGAACCAGGAAAGCGATCGTCTCGGTGCCTTCCAGCAGACCGCCGGTGAAATACAGCGCCTTCTTCCCCCGTGCCGCGGACTTCAGACCGTGTCGGTCGGCCAGCAGGGCAAAGCCCAGAAAGCTGGTGCCGTTGACGTAGAAAGACAGCAGCAGAAAGGTCCCGGCCAAGCCGTTGGCCGCAGGGTCGGCGACGACGAACGCGAACGGGACCGCGCCGTAGAACAGGAAATCGCAGGTGATATCCAGATAGCCGCCGAAATCGGTGCCGCCCCGCGCGCGGGCCACGGCGCCATCCAGCCCGTCGGCCAGGCGCGACACCAGCAGCGGGAGCAAGGCCCACAGGCTTTCCCCCGCGGCGATCAGACCGCAGGCCAGCAGCCCCAGCCCCAGCCCGATCAGCGTGATCTGGTTGGCGGTAAAGCCCAACCGGGCCAGAACGCGCCCCTGCGCGTTCAGCACCGGATCAATAATGGGGCGGATCTGTGCATCGAACATGCGCGGCACCTAGCCTGCGTTCCCGGTTTTGACCAGACACAATGGCGCGAGCGCAGATCCCCTCACGCGGCTAGTGCCCGCTGAGCACCAATGTGTTGACCGGCATCAGGATCAGCCGCAGGCGCAGGCCCGCTGCATGCACGACACCGATCGTGTCGACGACATGGTAAAAGGCCCTCTGCCAGAACCCCAGGTCTTCGTCCTCGAGCTTGTGGTGATTGTCGGTATAGACATTGGCCAAGCAGTTGCTGCCCGGCGGAACCGTGTCGGCCACGCCGTCATACAGCGGCTCGAGATAGACGAGGATCGAGCCCGGATTGGTATTGGCCTGCACGTCGCGCAACTCGTCCGTGGGCCGGATCTGCCCCGATGGGATCACGTCCTGCACCTGCACCACCACGACCGGGATCACCGTGAACGGCTTGGTCAAGCAGCCCAGCTCTCCGATCATGCCGGGTTTGATCACCTGTGCGCTCATCTGGTTGAACGCGGCCTGGAACCGGTTTCGCCCAGAGGTTGAAGGCACAAGAATGCCCGCCGGACGCAGAAGCGGGCTGACATAGTCGCCGACCTGCAGCCCGAACTGCTCGACCCGGCCGGTCACGCCGGCACTGACGACCGTCTTGTCCAACTCGGCCAAAGCCGCGTCCAGCTGCGCGTTGGCGCTGGCCAGTTGGGCGGGGATCAGTTCCTCGATCTGCTGGACCACGGCCGCCTTCTTCGACTCGGCCGCGCGCACCTGGGCCTGACGCTCGGCCACCAGGTTTTCCAGCCGGTCGATCTCGGCCAGCCGAACGGCGCTGGAGCCTTCGTCGCGCAGGGTCGTGTTGCGCTCGAGGTCCTCAAGGGCCTGATCCAGCGCGGCCTTGGCCGCCGCAATGCCGGCCTCAGCTTCGGCCAGATCGGTCTCGGCCACTTTCAACGAGGCCTGGATCTGGGCGATCTGCGCATGGGCCGCCTCGACCTGGGCCTTCTGGGTGAAATCCTCGATCCGGAAGATCGGCTGCCCTGCGGTGACGGTCTGGTTGTTGGTCACATAGACCTCGGACACCCGCCCGCCCAGCTGCGGCAGAATCGTCACCGTGCGGAAATACGACGCCGCGGTCTTGCTGGCCGGGTGAAAGTAGAACAGCGTGGTGATCACGGTCAGCGCGAGGATCGCGCAGGTGGTCAGGCCCCAGCGCAGCTCGTACCACATGGTGAACAGGGTGATTTCATGCCCGATCCGCTTGCCCTGCACGAACCTGCGAAACAGGAAATCCGGCAGCACGGTGACCAGCGCGCACATCAGTGTTTCAAGCATCGGCCGGCCCCCCGCCAGTGCGCGCACCCTGATCGGTCACGGATGCCGAAGGCGCCACCGGGTCAGGTGGCTGGCCGCGGTCCGGCGCCAGTGACCGGATGGCATCGGCAATCGAACGCAGCGGAGCGGAAAAATCCGGAAACTGGAAGCCCGCCACCAGGATCGCCGCGATCCAGAACAGGCCGTTGTGGGTGAACAGGGCCAGCAGCGCCAGAATCCCGACCAATTGAAACTGCGGATGGTTGTTTTCATGCGCCATCTTTTCCGGCACCGAATGCAGGGTCAGGTACCCGACCCCGATCAGAACGACCACACCGACGGTGAAGAACACCATGAAGGTGAACAGAAAATCGCTCCCGTCCGCCTGTGTTACATACGAGGGGATATGCCCCGTGGCCATCGGGTGAATGTCTGCACCGGTCAAATCCGCCTCCTGAAAAACTTGCAGAACAGGATTGGATGGGTTGATGCGCAAATTCAACCCCGCTTTAACAAGGGGGACGGATTGTTCCCGCGTTTCTTCCCAACAGCCACCAATCGGACGCAGACATGACCCAGTACCTTACCACCCTGACCGGCGCGCCGCTGCGCGGATTTGCCTTCGGCACGATGCAGTTCGGCGGCCGCGCCGACGCGGACCAGAGCCGGGCGATGTATGATGCCTGCCGGGCCGCAGGGGTCGCACATTTCGACACGGCCTATGTCTATACCGATGGTGCCTCGGAAACCTTGCTGGGCCAGATGATCGCCCCCGAGCGCGACGATCTGCTGATTGCGACCAAGGTCGGGTATACGGGTGGCGCAGGTGCGGCGAATATCGAAAGCCAGTTCGACATCTCTCGCGCCCGACTGGGGCAGGACGTAATCGACCTGCTGTACCTGCACCGGTTCGACCCCGAAACCGATCTGGCCGAGACGATGGAGTGTTTCGCCCGCCTGAAACAGGCCGGCAAGATCCGCTATGTGGGCCTGTCGAACTTTGCCGCCTGGCAGGTGATGAAGGCCGTACAAGTCGCCGCGCAGTTCGATCTGACGATCGACGCGTTGCAGCCGATGTACAATCTCGTCAAGCGTCAGGCCGAGGTCGAGATCCTGCCCATGTGTTCCGATCAGGGAATCGCCGTGTTTTCCTATTCTCCGCTGGGCGGCGGTCTGCTGACCGGCAAATACGCGCGCGGCGGCGGCGGGCGGCTGGCCGAAGATGAACGCTATGCCAGCCGCTACGGGGCCGACTGGATGGCCGAAACCGCGACCCGGTTGGCCGATTTGGCGGCCGAAACCGGGGTCGATCCGGCGACGTTGGCGGTGGCCTGGGTCGCGGCCAGCCCCTATGCGCCGACCCCCATCATTTCGGCGCGCAGCCGCGAACAGCTGGAGCCGTCGCTGGCCGCACTGACCTTCGACATGTTCCCCGATCTTTATGCCCGCATCAGCGCGCTCAGCGTATCGCCGCCACCCGCCACCGACAGGCTCGAGGAGGCCACATGATCGACTTTCTGGTCATCGGCGGCGGCGTCGCCGGGCTGAGCGCGGGCGCGCGCCTGTCGGAACACGGCTCGGTCACGGTTCTCGAGGCCGAGGACGCGTTGGGCTACCACGCCTCGGGGCGCTCGGCCGCGCTGTTCGAGGAGGGCTATGGCCCCGCCTCTGTAGTTGCATTGAACAGGGCCAGTGCCGGGTTCTTTGCCGACAACGGATACCTGACGCCGCGCGGTCTGATGCTGTTGGCCAAGCAGGATCAGGCCGATCAGTTCGCCCTGGACTTGGCGGAATTGGGCATGACGGAAATCCCGATCTCAGAGGCACTGGCGCGCGTCCCGATTCTGAATCCCGAAACGGTGACCCGCGCAGCCCTCAGCGAAGCAGCGTATGACATCGACACCGACCGCGTCCTGCAGGACTTCGCCCGCACGATCCGTGCCAATGGCGGGACCGTCCTGACCAAGCAGGCGGTGACGGGTATCCGCAAGGCCGGGCACTGGATCGTGACGGCAGAGCAGGAATTTGAGGCCCGCACCATCGTCAACGCGGCAGGCGCCTGGGTGGACGAGGTCGCGGCGATGGCGGGGATCGCCCCGATCGGGATCACGCCGCGCCGTCGCTCGATGGCGCGCCTGCCAGCGCCCGGCGGCCATGACCTGCGCCACTGGCCCATGATGCTGGGCGCGGGCGAGACCTGGTATGCCAAGCCCGACGCCGGCAAGCTGCTGGTGTCTCCGGCCGACGCCGACGCGGTTGCGCCGCAGGACGCCTGGGCCGATGACATGGTGCTGGCCGCGGGGTTGGCGCGGTACGAAGAAATGGTCACCTGCCCGGTTGTGCGGGTGGAAACCAATTGGGCCGGTCTGCGCAGCTTTGCGCCCGACGGCACATTGGTTCTGGGGCCGGATCCGGCGGATGCCAGCTTTGTCTGGTCGGCCGCGCAGGGTGGCTATGGGTTTCAGACCGCGCCTGCGGCCGCGCGGCTGGTCGCCGACCTGGCGCTGGGCCTGACGCCCGAGCTGCCGCCCGAGATCGTTACGGCGCTGTCCCCTGCGCGGCTGCGATCATGACCCGGCGGCCCCTCCCCCCAAACGCAAGCGTCGCCACTCCGGGCGAAGGCGCCCGGCTGGTCGCCCCGGCTGCCAGCAGGAACGTCGTACACCTGTGCGCTCTGCTATCCGAAGTCGCCCCCGACCGAGGCCGCGCGCTGGAACTGGCCAGCGGCACAGGCCAGCACGTGGCCGCTTTTGCGGAACGGCTGCCCGGGCTCGAATGGCAGCCGACCGAGATCGACGCCGCGCGGCGCGCCAGCATCGACGACTATGCAAGCGACCTGCCGAACGTGGCCCCGGCCATCGCGCTGGACGCGACCCAGCGTGGCTGGGCGGACCGGCACGGCGGACAGGACCTGATCGTGCTGATCAACCTGCTGCACCTCATCAGCCAGCCCGAGGCAGAGGCCATCATCGCCGAGACCGCCCGCGCCCTTGCCCCGGGCGGGCGTTTCGTCCTGTATGGCCCGTTCATGCGGGCCGGGGAACTGACCAGCGAAGGCGATGCCAGATTTCATGCCACCCTGACCGCGCGGGACCCGAAAATCGGCTACAAGGACGATTTCGACACGATCGACCTGATGCAGGGTGCAGGGCTGGAACTGGTGCAGGCCGTCGAAATGCCCGCAAACAATCTGGCCTTAGTCGCCGAAAAACCGACAACCTGATCGAGATCAAGGTTCGCGCGCGCTTTTCGTTACATATGCAGGAAGATATATGTAATTTGGGACTAGAACATGACCTGGCAAGACAAACTGTCGGACACCCGCAACGGCCTGCGCAACCTGAACGGCGCGATCCCTGAAACGGCCCGCGCATTCGGGGCGCTCAGCAAATCGGTCAAGGAAGGCGGGACGCTGGATTTCAAGACCAAAGAATTCATCGCATTGGGCATATCCATCGCCGTCCGCTGCGAACCCTGCATCTCATTGCACACGGAAACCTTGGTGAAAGCGGGTGCCACACGCGAAGAGATCTCCGACGTGCTGGCCATGGCCATCCAGATGGGGGGCGGGCCGTCGATGATGTATGCGGCCAAGGCGCTGGAATGCTTCGATGAACTGACTTCGGACTGAACCAGATGCCTCGCCGGGAAAGCCTGCCAAGGCAGGCTTGCCTCCGGCGGAGGTATTTTTGAACAGAAGAAGGGATTTGTTTACCATTCTCTGCAAGTCTGGAGATGCGGTACAGGCGGAGGCGCCGATGACCGCAACAGGAGAAGGCCCCCTGCCACAGGCGGGGGGCTGGATCATTTCTCGATCCGGCTGCTTCTTCTGTTTGAAAATACCTCCGCCGGAGGCATGAGCCGCCGTAGGCGGCGCATTCAGTGCGCGCCGCCTGGCAGGGGGTAATCAGCCATCCTTGCGGATGGTCTCGTTCTTGGGGTCATAGGGGCTGTCGCAAGTCACGACCGCATCCCACAACTTGTCGAACATTTTGACCTTCAGCTTGGTGCCCTCGACCGCCAGCTCAGGCTTGACATAGCCCATGCCGATCGACTTCTCGAAGGCCACCGAGTAGCCGCCCGAGGTCAGACGGCCCACACGCTCGCCTTCGGGCGTATAGAGCGCCTCGCGGCCCCACGGGTCGGCATCCTCGGGTCCGTCGATCAGCAGGGTGCAGCATTTCACCCGCACGCCGGTCTCGATCAGCTTGTCCTTGCCGTGGAACTCTTTGTTCAGATCGACGAACCGCGGCAGGTCGGCCTCGAGCGGGGTGGCGTCGCGGCCCAGTTCGGTGCCGAAGGCGCGATAGGATTTCTCCTGCCGCAGCCAGTTCTGGGCGCGGGCACCGACCAGCTTCATGCCGTGCTTCTCGCCGGCCTGTTCCAGCAGGTCGAACAGGTAGTTCTGCATCTCGATCGGGTGATGCAGTTCCCAGCCCAGCTCGCCGGTATAGGCCACGCGGATCGCGTTGACCGGGCACATGCCCAGTTCGATCTGACGTGCCGACAGCCACGGGAAGCGCTTGTTCGACAGGGCGGTTTCCGGCTCGGCGTCCTTGATGACCTCTTTCAGCACGTCGCGCGATTTCGGCCCGGCGATGGCAAAGACGCCCCACTGGGTGGTCACGTCTTGGATCTCGATGTAGCCGAACTCATCCATCTTGTCCTCGGCCGCCTTGCGCAGGAAGTCGGCGTCATACTCGGTCCAGGCACCGGCTGAGACGAGGTAATACTCGTGCTCCTTCAGGCGCACGATGGTGTATTCGGTGCGGGTGGTGCCGTGATCGGTCAGCGCATAGGTCAGGTTGATGCGGCCGACCTTGGGCAGCTTGTTGCAGGTGAACCAGTCGAGGAACTGGGTGGCACCCGGCCCCTTGACGATGTGCTTGGTAAAGGCGGTGGCGTCGATTAGGCCGACGCCATTGCGGATCGCCTTGGCCTCTTCCACGGCATATTGCCACCAGCCGCCGCGGCGGAAGCTGCGGGCGTCGTGGTCGAAATTCTCGGGCGCGTCCAGCGGGCCGAAGTAGTTGGGGCGCTCCCAGCCGTTGACCCAGCCGAACTGCGCGCCGCGCGCCTTCTGGCGGTCATAGGCCGGGGCGGTGCGCAGCGGACGGCAGGCCTCGCGCTCTTCGTCCGGGTGGTGCAGGATGTAGACGTGCTCGTAGCACTCCTCGTTCTTGCGGGCCGCGAACTCGGTGGTCATCCAGTTGCTGGAGTAGCGTTTCGGGTCCAGCGAGGCCATGTCGATCTCGGCCTCGCCCTCGACCATCAACTGCGCCAGGTAATAGCCGGTGCCACCCGCGGCGGTGATGCCGAACGAGAAGCCCTCGGCCAGCCACATGTTGCGCAGGCCCGGCGCGGGGCCGACCAGCGGGTTGCCATCGGGGGTATAGCAGATCGGGCCGTTGAAATCGTCCTTCAGCCCCACCGTTTCCGTGGACGGAATCCGGTGGATCATGCTCATGTATTCCTCTTCGATCCGCTCGAGATCCAGCGGGAAGAGGTCGGCGCGGAAGCTGTCGGGCACGCCGTATTCGAACCGGGCCGGCGCGTTGCGCTCGTAGGGGCCCAGGATCCAGCCGCCGCGTTCCTCGCGGACATACCACTTGGCGTCGGCGTCGCGCAGAACCGGATGCTCGGGGTTGCCGGCCTCGCGGAACTTGACCAGCTCAGCATCGGGTTCGGTGACGATGAACTGATGCTCGACCGGAATCGCGGGGATCTTGATCCCCAGCATCCGCGCCGTGCGTTGCGCGTGGTTGCCAGAGGCGGTCACCACATGCTCGGCCGAGACCACGATCTGCTCGTCCGACGGCACCAGGTTGCCGCCCTTCTCGACCATCTTGGTAAGGGTCACGTCCCAGTGGTCGCCCTTCCATTCAAAGGCGTCGGCCTGCCATTTGCGCTCGATCATCACGCCGCGCTGACGGGCGCCCTTGGCCATCGCCATGGTCACATCGGCCGGGTTGATGTAGCCGTCGGTCGGGTGATAGATCGCGCCGACCAGATCCTCGGTCCGCACCAGCGGCCAGCGCTCCTTGATCTGGGCCGGGCTCAGCCATTCATAGGGCACGCCACAGGTCTCGGCGGTCGAGGCATAGAGCATGTATTCGTCCATACGCTCCTGCGTCTGGGCCATGCGCAGGTTGCCCACCACCGAGAAGCCCGCATTCAGGCCCGTTTCCGCCTCGAGCGTCTTGTAGAAATCCACCGAATACTTGTGGATGTGGGTCGTCGCGTAGGACATGTTGAACAGCGGCAGCAGGCCCGCCGCGTGCCAGGTGGACCCCGCAGTCAGTTCGTCGCGCTCGATCAGCATGACATCGTCCCAGCCCGCCTTGGCCAGATGATAGGCAATCGATGTGCCGATGGCGCCGCCGCCAACGACCAGTGCTTTGACTTGGGTTTTCATGTGCCCGCTCTCCGGATTGAGTCTGTTTGGCAAGGTTTATGCCCAAGCGTGTGGCAAACCGCCAAGTCCATCCGACGCAAAACGGTACAAAACCGACCTGCGCGCCCTCAGCGCCGGAGAATACTCGGCAAAACGGGAGGTTCGGGACTCGACGACCGATGAAGCGACCAGACTTCTTCGCCTGTTCCCGACTGCCTTTGCCAAGACAGCCCGTTCGGTTCAGATCAGACGATCTTGCCCGGATTCATGATGTCGTGCGGGTCCAGCGCGGCCTTGATCGCCCGCATGTAATCGACGGCCGGCCCGAGTTCCCGCGCCAGATAAGGCTTCTTGCCCTGCCCGATCCCGTGCTCGCCCGTGCAGGTTCCCTCCATCGAGATGGCCAGATCGTTCAGCCAGCCGACGAAATCCTCGGCTTTGGCGACCTCGTCCGGGCTGTCCATGTCGATCAGCAGCAGAGTGTGGAAATTGCCGTCGCCGACGTGTCCCACGACGGGCGCCAACAGGCCAAGCTCCGCCGCCTTGTCCTGCGCCGCGGTCACGCATTCCGCCAGGCGCGAAATCGGGACGCAGACATCGGTCGAGATCCCGCGCGCGCCCGGCCGCAGCTGCAACGAGGCCCAGTACATGTCGTGCCGCGCCTGCCACAGCTTGTTGCGCTCTTCCACGGTCGCGGTTGCCGCGAACCCGGTCCCGCCGAATTCGCCGGCGATGTCGCCGAAAGTCTCGGCCTGTTCGGCGGCGCCCGCGTCCGAGCCGTGGAATTCGAGCAGCAGCAGCGGCGTTTCGGGCAGATCGAGGCCGGAATAGGCATTGGCGGCCCGGACCGACAGCTGGTCCAGCAGTTCGATCCGCGCCACCGGCACGCCGTATTGGATGGTGGCCATCACCGCCTGGCAGGCCGCATCGACGGACGGAAAGGAACACCGCGCCGAGGTGATCGCCTCGGGGATGCCATGCAGACGCAGGGTCAACTCGGTGATCACGCCCAGCGTGCCCTCGGCGCCAATCAGCAGCCGCGTCAGATCATACCCGGCCGAGGATTTCTTTGCGCGGTGCCCGGTTCGGATGATCCGGCCGTCGGGCATGACGGCTTCCAGGCTCAGGACATTGTCCTTCATCGTCCCGTAGCGCACCGCGTTGGTGCCGGATGCCCGCGTCGCGGCCATGCCGCCCAGCGAGGCATTCGCACCCGGATCGATGGGAAAGAACAGCCCCTTGTCGCGCAGGTGGGTGTTCAACTGCTCACGCGTGACACCGGGCTGGACGATGCAGTCGAGATCGCCCTCGTTCACGGCCAGAATCCGGTTCATCTGGCCCAGATCGATGCAGACCCCGCCCGCCGGCGCGTTCACATGCCCTTCCAGCGACGTGCCCGTACCGAACGGGATGACCGGCACCCTGTGCGCGGCGCAAGTTGCAACGATT
Organism: Ruegeria lacuscaerulensis ITI-1157; assembly: GCA_000161775.1. GTDB lineage: Bacteria > Pseudomonadota > Alphaproteobacteria > Rhodobacterales > Rhodobacteraceae > Ruegeria > Ruegeria lacuscaerulensis. The sequence goes on along the minus strand of GG704596.1, from coordinate 1,639,529 downwards.
TCGGCCACTTCTTCGGTGGAGGCGGCAAAGACCACCGCATCCGGGCTCTGGTTCTCGATCCAGGTCGTGGTGTGCCCGTGCTGTTCGCGCACCGAGGCGCCGGTTTGCAAACGGTCGCCGAAACGCTGTTTCAGAATACCGATTGCGGTCTCGATCCCCGCCGCGTTTCTCTCCAATTTGGCTGCACGGCCCATGGCATCCCCCCCTTTTCCGATCCACTCTGCGCAAAGTGTTTCAATGACTAGATTGCCCGCACGCGGCGGGCAATCCCGAGCCCCTGCGACGTGATCACTCGCCCAGCGCAATCCCCTCGCGCCGGGGGTCCGCGCCGCCGCGCAACCCGTCGCGAATCTCGATCGCGTGCAGGCCCGATGTCAGGTCGCGCGCGTTCACCTCGAACCCCATTTCGGTCAGCGCATCGGCAAGCCCTTCGGCCTCGGTGCCGGCTTCGACGTCATAGGTGCCGAAGCGGTTGACCAGATGCGGCAGGGCGACCGCCTGCTGCACGTCCATGCCCCAGTCGGCCCAGGCAATGATGGATTTGGCCACATAGCCGATGATCCGGCTGCCGCCGGGCGACCCGATCGCCAGAACCGGCGCTCCGTCCTGCAGGACGATGGTCGGGCTCATCGACGAGCGCGGGCGCTTGCCCGGCTCCAGCCGGTTGGCGATGGGCACGCCGTCCTTGTGGGTGCGGAACGAAAAATCGGTCAGTTCGTTGTTCAGCAGGAACCCGTGGGTCATCAGGCGCGAACCGAACCCGTTCTCGATGGTCGTGGTCATCGACAGGACGTTGCCATAGGAATCCACGATGGAAATATGCGAGGTCGAGGGCAGTTCGATCGAGGCATCATCAGCCCAGTTCAGAGCATGGTCGAATTCAGGCGATCCCGGCGCAACCTCGGTCAGGGCCGCGGGGCCGTTAAGCAACGCGGCGCGCCCGGACAGATAGGCCGGGTCGACCAACCCCTGCGTGGGCATCGGAACGAAATCGCTGTCGGCCATGTACCGACCCCGATCCGCGAAAGCCAGACGCGAGGCATTGCCGATCAGCCGCCACGCCTCGGCGCTGTCGGGCCCCAGCGCCGCCAGATCATGGCCATTCAACATGCCGAGGATCTGCCCGACCGTCAGCGCGCCTGATGAGGGCGGCCCCATGCCGCAGACCTCATAGGCACGATACTCGACGCAGACCGGCGCACGCTCGATCACCTGATAGAGCGCCAGATCGACCCCCGACAGGACGCCCGGATTGCCCGGTGCGTTGCGAACGGTGCTGACGATATCCGCCGCGATCTCGCCGCCATAGAAACCAGCGGCCCCCTCGCGGGCCAGAATCCGCAGTGTTTCTGCATAATCCGGGTTGGTCAACAGATGGCCTTGCTGCAGCGGTACACCGTCCGGCAGGAAATATTCCGCTGTTGCCGGAAACCGCGACAAGCGGTCGGCATCGGCCGCGATCAGGCTTGCCAGCCGGGGCGAGACCGCAAAGCCCTCCTCGGCCAACCGGATGCCATCCTGAAACAGGCCCGGCCACGGGCTGCGGCCCCAGCGCCGATGCGCTTCTTCCAGAAGGGCCGGTGTGCCGGGCGTGCCGACCGACAGCCCGCCCACGACCGCATCGAAGAACTTCAGCGGTTCGCCGTTTTCGTCCTGAAACAGGGTCGGCGTCGCCTCGCGCGGCGCGGTTTCCCGCCCGTCGAGCGTGGTCAAAGACTGCGTGGCCGCATCGTACCAGACCAGGAAAGCGCCGCCACCCAGCCCCGAGGATTGCGGCTCGACCAGACCCAGCACGACCTGCACCGCGACCATGGCATCGGCGGCCGAGCCTCCGTTGCGCAGCACTCTGGCGCCCGCCTCGACCGCCAGCGGATTGGCTGCGGCCACCATCCAGTTCTGCGCCGCAACCGGCTGACCGGCCGCCTTGGAGTCAAGCGCGGCCATGGCCTGATCGGTCAGTGCCTGAACCTGACCTTCCGAGGCGACTTCGGGGGCCACGGCATCGGCGGCTTCCTGTGCAAACCCGGGGCCGGCCAAAGCCAGCGCCGCAAGCGTCAATCCTGAAAACATGGCACGCATCTTGAATTCCTCCTGATCCTAAAACTGTCTTGTTTGCCGCGTGGGACCGCGGACCAAAAAAATCCCGGCCGCAAAAAGACTGGCCGGGCAGAGTTTACAGCATCGCGGGCACAACCTGATCGGGCGGGCGATGCCCGTCTTCGAAGGTCTTGATGTTGATGATGACCTTTTCGCCCATCTCGATCCGCCCTTCGAGCGTGGCAGAGCCCATATGCGGCAGCAATACGACGTTCGGCAACTGGCGCAGCCGGGGGTTCACGTCGGTCCCTTTCTCATAAACATCCAAACCGGCGCCCGCGATCTCACCGGCGCGGATCATGCGGGTCAGGGCGTTTTCGTCCAGCACCTCGCCGCGCGACGTGTTCACGATCACCGCGCTTGGTTTCATCAGTTTCAACCGGCGCGCATTCATCAGGTGGAAGGTGGACGGGGTCGAAGGGCAGTTGATCGAGATCACGTCCATTCGCGCCACCATCTGATCGAGGCTTTCCCAATAGGTGGCCTGCAGCTCCTCTTCGATTTCGGGGCGCAGGCGACGACGATTGTGGTAATGGATCTGCATGCCGAATGCCGCGGCGCGGCGCGCGACGGCCTGACCGATGCGCCCCATCCCCAGGATCCCCAGACGCCGGCCACCCACGCGCCCGCCCAGCAAGGCGGTCGGGGCCCATCCGTCCCATTCACCCGTCTGCATGACCGAAAGGCCTTCGGGAATCCGCCGTGTCACCGCCAAAATCAACGCCATCGTCATATCGGCCGTGTCGTCGGTCAGCACGCCCGGGGTGTTCGAGACCAGAATGCCGCGCTGCCGCGCGGTGGCGACATCGATATGATCCACACCGGCGCCGTAATTCGCGATCAGACGAAGCCGCTCGCCGGCCTGGCCCAAAAGCCCCGCATCGATCGAATCGGTGATCGTCGGGACCAGCACGTCGGCTTCTTTCACCGCAGCCACCAGTTCGTCGCGCGTCATGGGCGTGTCATCGTCACGCAGCCTGACATCGAACAGCTCGCTCAGCCGTGTCTCCACGGCATCCGGCAATCGTCGCGTTACAACAACACTCAGACGTTCTCTCGGCACCTTAGCCCTCCTACCGCTTTGCAATCCGCCGCGCGCCATGGCATCGTGGCGCAGGATCAGTTGGGGCACAAGAACCCCCGGGGCATCGCTCCGACCTTTTTTTTGAAACCCGATCGACAGGCGCAAGAGCAGGCAGTGAGTGCTTCTTTCACGGTGAAACACCCAATTCTGGGTTTTGTATGTGCGTTTGCAGCTGTTGTTTTCGCGTGGGGCGCGCAGGCGCAGGAAAATCGCGGGTCCGTCACCAATCTGCCGATTCCCCGATATGTATCGATGAAGGCCGCCGAGGGGAACGTACGCCGCGGCCCCTCCCTGACCCACAGGATCGACTGGGTGTTCAAGCGGCGCGGCATGCCGTTGCAGGTGGTGGCCGAATACGGCAACTGGCGCAAGGTCCAGGACCGTGACGGCGCAGGCGGCTGGGTGCACTACGCGCTGCTGTCGGGCGTGCGCACCGTTCTGGTCGAGTCGGATATGCTGCCCGTGCGGACCAGCCCCGATCCGAACGCACCGGTAAAGGCGCATTTCGAATCCGGAGTGGTGGCCCGTCTGGGCAGTTGCACGATCGACTGGTGCCGTATTTCAGCTGGGGGATATGGCGGCTGGGCGCCTAAAAGCAGCCTGTGGGGCGTGGACCCAAACGAAATCCGAGAATAGCTGCCTCCAGAATGTCAGCCGGACAAGGCTCAATATGCCCTCGACCAAAGCGTCGGCGACGTCGTCTTGAAGGAAATGACCAGCTTTCGGCAGCACCACATGAGGCTGCCCGGCCGCTCCCGCGCAGCGCTTCGGGAATGCCCTGTCAACACCGGCCTTGAAAGGCCCTTCGCGAAAAAACGCGCCATGAGCCGCGATCTCGGCTTCGGTCAGCGTGCTGACCGTTCCACCCTGGACTGCGCGCCCAGGCCGGGAGCTCGGGCGTTTCCTGACTGAACCGCAGCCAGGAAGCAGAGGCCTCTCATATTGGCCGATCCCCGGTCGGCAGGCCGTGTTTGCAACCACGATCCGCGCGAACAGATCAGGCGTTTCCGCCCAAAGACACAACCCACCGCCTTCGGTCTCACCCCCGGCAAGAAATTTGGGTGCAAATGAAAAGTCGGCCAAATCCGCAAAACTGTGGCCCGGTATACGCAGGGCGTTCATCGTCGACCCTCCGTCTGGCTGGAACAGGCTAGCATTTCTTCCGCGCGACGATAGGGTGCCCGTCACCCCGTTCAATGTCCGAGGCCCTTTATGCAAGCCATCACCTACAGCCACTTTGGCCCTGCCGCCGATGTTCTGACCCTGCGCGAGATCGAGATTCCCCGCCCCGCCCCCGGAGAGTTGACCGTAGATCTGGCCTATTCCGGCGTGAATCCTTCGGATGTGAAGGCCCGCGCAGGGGCGCGGCCTGGGGTCACCAAACCGCCCTTCCCCGTCATCATTCCGCACAGCGACGGCGCAGGCGTGGTCTCGGCTGTCGGACAGGGTGTGCCGGAAACGCGGATCGGCCAACGGGTCTGGATCTGGAATGGCCAATGGAATCGCGCCTTCGGCACCGCGGCCACCCAGATCACACTGCCTGCCGATCAGGCCGTCCCATTGCCCGATGGCATCTCGCTGGAAACCGGAGCCGTTCTCGGCATTCCTGGGCTGACGGCGAGCCACACGGTGTTCTCCGGCGGGCCGGTTTCCGGCCAGAGCGTACTTGTCCAGGGAGGCGCGGGAACAGTCGGATTCCTGGCCGTGCAGCTGGCCAGATGGGGCGGTGCACGGGTCATCGCCACCGCCAGCCCGCACAACTTCGATCGCGTCCGCGCTGCCGGCGCCGAAGCCGTACTCGACTACTCTGCTCCGGACCTGGCCGATCGGATTCTTGACGCGAACCTTGGGCGCCCGATCGATCGGATCGTGGACGTCGAGTTTGGCAGGAATGTTCTGACCAACACTGCCGTGATCGCCGAGAACGGCAGAATCAACGCCTACGGATCTGCGCAGGAGATGGCCCCAACGTTGCCCTTCTACCCGTTGATGTTCAAATCCGTCACGCTCGAGATGGTCCTGGTCTATCTGCTGCCCTCCCCTCAGCGCTCGCGCGCCATTGAAAACCTTCACTCGGCGCTGGCGGCCGGGGCCTTGAACTGTCCGATACAGGCGGTGTTTTCGTTGCAGGATTGCGTCTTGGCGCATGAAGCCGTCCAGAACGGAAACAGGGCCGGTGCCATTCTGGTGAAGGTGAACTAGGCTGCCAAAAAAATTTCAGTCGCCACATTTTTTTGTTGGAAGGCTCTTGAACCCTGCCAACAACAATCGTAAGTAGCCGCTCACCGTTGGGGTGTAGCCAAGTGGTAAGGCAGCGGTTTTTGGTACCGTGTATCGTAGGTTCGAATCCTACCACCCCAGCCACGTTCCCGGAAAAATCGTTTAAAAGCAGGCATCTGAACAAATCCTCTCAGTTGGGCTGAGGGTTTGGTTACACAGCTGGTTACACACGAGGTTGCACAGCCTCCCGACGACCAGCCTGATGACGGATCTGACAACGTTCCTGGCAGTGACCCAGAATCGAGGTCACGATGCACGGCACTCTTTACCTGACGCGACGCCGCGGGATTTACTTCTTTCGCAGGCGGGTGCCCAAGTTATCCACATGTTTGCCGCCGGTAATGGTGTCCTTGGGGACGACGGATCGAAACTCGGCTCATAGATCCTGTGTGCAACTGACCGCACACATGGATCGAATGCTCGAGAAAAACGCACATCTCACGCTGCCAGAAGTCGATGCTCCGGCCTTCTTCAAGGCCGAGCTCCGCGCCTATCTGGACGAGTTGCGAAATGCACGGATGATCGAGCGAATGGATGGATCCCTGACGGCGGAACGCGCGCGCCACCATCGCCTCGAAGCGTTTGTTCTTCGCAGCCTTGTCGAGGACGGCCTGCGCGAGGAGATGCCAACGGAACGGCTGCTTCAGCTTCCGATCGATGAGCGACCGATCGCAGCGCGTATCCAGGCAACCAAATTCAGGGAATTCATTTCACCGGCATTCAATCAAAGCGTTCAAGAACGCGCGGCTCAATTGAAGCGCCCCGAACATCTTTCACAGCACGAAAAGCTGCGTCTCCGCTGGGCCGCAGTGGAAGCCCGCATGGCAGCGCATGACGCCGTGCAAACCGTGCCACTTCATTCCAGCTCGGCCGCGCGCAGCGCAGCTGCAGCAATGCTGCAGACTTTGGTCGATGGAACCGACAGGCCCACTCACCCGACACCGGCCGAAGATGCCCTTGGCAACAGCGGCACGACCCAATCCACGGAGGAGTCATCGGTTGTGCCCGGCACGTCGGGCTCGCGCCAAGCGGAACCACGCCAACTGGCGGCCCCAGTGCTCACGCCCGGCGTTCCGTTGATCAAAGGTCGCATCACGGCAGATTCGATTGCGCAACAACGCGATCAGGCGCTCCAGCAACCGGAGGAAGCGCTGTTTTCGGGCGAAGCCAAAGACGCGAGGGTCGAACGTGTCTACGGGAACGACCTGTTCGGTGTCGCAGTTCGGATGACACGAAAAAAGAAGTGCAATGCTGAGACCAAGAACCAGCACCTCAAATCCGTCACGCTATTCGATTACATCACTGGCATTCAGCTGGTGACCGATATCCGGCCCCATCACCTGGAAATCTTTGCCAACGCAATGGCGAAAATGATGCCGAAACACTATTGGAAATCTCCGCGCCAGCGGGCTTTGACCTTCAAAGAACTTCTTGACGACGCCAAGACCATTCCCGATGACAAGATCGGGCTCGAGGCCGGAACCATCGAGCGACACCTCACGACGATCAAATCAGTCGTAGAGCATGCCGAGTACGAAGGAACCCCGGTATTCCGAACGCCAAAGGTCGCAAACCTGGTTCCGGAGGACGATCGAACCGACGCGGAAAAGACCGCTGTCTTCACCGTTCCCGACGTCCGGAGGCTCTTTGCCCACCCACTTTGGACAGGGTGCAAGAATTTCCGTGACCGGCACAAACCTGGGAACAAGCTGTTTAAGGATCATCATTACTGGATTAATTTGCTGCTCGCACATACCGGTGCACGCCGCGCCGAGATCGCAGGTCTCTTGGTCACCGATGTCCTTGAAGAAGATGGAATTCCCTACATCTACATTCGCGCCAACCACCTGCGCGGCCTCAAGAACAAGCACAGCAAACGTCGGATCCCGATTCATCCGGAAGTGATCGAATTGGGCTTTCTGGAGTTCGTTGCGACAATCAAATCGAAACAGCAATTTGTTTTGTTTCCGGCGGCGGTTCCAGCAAAAATCCGTGATGCGTGCCTCGATCTGCATGCACCGCCACCACCTTACAATCCGAAGTTCGGTGACAATCTCGATCATGTTATGCGCGAGTGTCTTTCACGCAGCCTTGACGGCAACCCCTTAAGATACAGCACCAAGAGCCTGCGCCACTACGTCAATGACACCTTGATCAACGCCCGCGTAAAAGACGGCCTGACCTTGCTTGTAAGCGACATTGATCGCCGCGATCTTCTCGGACACAAACAGATCGACGTGAACACTGGCACCTATCGCCGGGAAGAGAAGCCCTTGGGGCCGCTCTACGCCGCTGTGCAACTCCTGCCAAGGCTCATCTCCGGCATCGACCTTGGAGCCTCGGCCTAGAGAGACGGCAACGGTCTTGGACGCTGTGTTGGCGGCGTTTCGCGCGCTGCAGACCAGATCGTCGCAGATTTGCCTCCCGGAAAGCAAATCGGGCAAGACGAAAAGGCTGCGAAAACGCTCACAGACTTGGCTGATCCGTACTGACTTGAGCAGTCGCCTCTCCGGAGCGGATGGGAATATACTCCGCTAAAGCGTCAACCACCGCGCCGACCCTCTCCGGATCACCGACGCCTCTCACGGTTCCATCCGGACAAAATTGGATCATGACATCGGCGATGCGGATTTGCAGCCTGCGCTCCTGATCCATTGCCAGTGCAGCTAGCTTCCCGGGAAAAACTCCCCGGGCAGCACGCACGATCAGGCCGATCAGTCGTCCTCGTGAAAGGCCGGATGTCCCAAGGTCCGACAGAACCACTCGACAGCTGACAGCATCTGCTGCTGGTTCTTCTCCACGTTTTCCAGCCGGGTGCTCATGGCCTCGAAAGCGGAAAGCCCCGGACGAATCGCCTCCAGGTTTTCGGTCTGCCGCTCCATCGCGACCCTGATCCGCCCGATCTCGGAAAGAAGTTCGTTGATCCGCGCCGAACTCTGAGCGTCCGCGCCGCGGCCGAGAACCTGGCGGAGCAGATCGCACAGTTCTTCCATCAGGGCCTCCATCGAGGCGGGTTTGGTCGTATTCGGCATTCAGTTTCTCCAATCTATTTGCCAGTGAGTTGAAGGGGGCCACGGGGACGGCCGACAAGTACTGCAGGATTCGAGCTTCGGCCATCATGACGCCGAGCGCCTTGGCCATGGCCGAGAGGTAGACCTGAGGCTTCACCCGCAGGGGCATCCCCGGCGAGGGCACAGCACTGCTTGGGCCTGCGAAATCAGGATGGCAGGGCGGAATCCTGACCTCGGGCGCTTCCAGCCGCGACGCCCAGTCCGGCTGAGGTTCGCTCCATGTTCCCTGTGAGAACCGTTTCGAATTCTGTTGCGCCCGCCGCGTCCAGTAACGCCGCAGCCTCTCCAACGCCTCGGTGGGATCCGGCGCGATATCGCCGTGGCTCAGGGGGCGCCGGCCACGCACAAGCAGCGGATGAGGATCATCGGGGTGGACCAGCCTCATCGAGAACCTGTTCCGGTGCTCGATGCGGAATCCAAGGTCCGCCACGATCTCCGGAAACGGCTTGCCGTATGGGTTCGAAGCATCCGCGGCATGGTGTGCCGCGATGACCCTCGCAGCCTGCAGCAAGAAAGGCTTCGGGTCCTTCGCAGGATCGAAGGTCGTTCCATGCCGCTCAGCGGCGGCAAGACGCTTCTCAACCCAGTCAGGCCCCCGGAGCTCTTGAGCGGCGGTCCCGTCATTCGGGCTGCGCCAGCCGAAACTGAAATTCAGCACATCGCGCAGTGCATCCCACAGAAATCCGCTGCCCCGCTTCGGGGGATGCGGGTTGAAACTGCGGACTGAACCTTCAGCAGTCCTGATAAATCTCGGGATGGCGACGTTGATCTCCAACCGGTCAAGATGCGTATGAGTTCCGACGAGGACCGGCGGCCGGGATGGTTCCGGAATTCCTGCAAAGGCGACCTCGAGGAACAGATCGATCGCGGCGGACACCTGTCTCCTGGCGGCTTCATTACCTTCATTGAAAGCGTGGACGTCGATGTCTTCGCAATGAAACGAAAGCGTCGTCACCCGGTATTTCCTCTTGAAGCGAAGCGCAAAGACAGCGCTCTGAAACACCGCGGGATGGCCGACCAGAAGTTCCGGCACGGGTACGCGCCTTTCAACGACTTCCGCTGACCCGACAGGCTTTCGAACTTCCTGATCCAGCAGATATGAGGCTGGCTGGCGCAGACTTTCACTGGACTGGTGTTTCGACCAACCGATCAACATCAGCCGTCCTCCCCGGTGAAACCAACGGGGGCAAACATCAGGATCATACTTTCAATCCGATGCAGCTCCAGGAGGATCAAAGCGTAGTCGGGCGCGTCCGTCGGCGGCAATTCAGCGATGGATTGGAGGTGGCCCAAGACGAGGTTCAAGACCCAGATGCCGTCGAGTATTTTCTCAGGTGAGACGGTCGCGCGGCGACCAAGGGCGGCTTCGCGCATGAAGTCTGAACGCGTCTGACCCGAGGCTCTTGCCTTTGCATCAAGCAGGTCCCGTTCTTCTGGCGTCACATTCACCTTCAACCGCACGTCGCGTTTGTCCGGATTCTCGCCCATGCCGCTTCCTCTGCTCAAAATCTGGGCCCACTTGAGGGGCCTTGATCGTTCGTTCAACTCAGCAGTTATGTGAATAAAAGCCGATCAACAGAGGCTGCCGGAAGACAGATGTGGATAACCTGATTTCGGAGGGGCGATTACAGAATATGCAGTGTCAGAGACACCGTCGAACCGCGCCTTCCAGACATGGCCAAGTTTCTCGCCCCCAAACGCGTTCCGAGGGAAGTCGCTAGAAAAATTGAGCTACACGATAGCCATCTGGCACAGAGCCCGGCAGGGCGCGCTGCACCTCTTCGGCCACGTCCACAATAATTGGATGGGCAGCCGCAACGCGGTGAACGTTGGCGTGGATGTCTGCGGCTACGTGCCCGTCACAATCGGAGATATCGCGTCTTGAGCGAAGACCCTGTCGACGGCCAGCACCGCTTGGAAAGCCGTGCCTGTATCTCCGTTCGTGTGTTGGTCCGTCCAAGCCGGTCCAACACCGAGGGAACTGCTTGATTGCGGGACAAACTATCCCAGTTGGTCAACCACTTCCGGGGGCTATTCCGAACTTGGCCAATCGCGCCTTAATGGCTGGCCAATTTTTGTGGCTCCCGTAGAAGATCATTTTTGGGGTTTGCGTCTAACGCTGTGCGATACGCTTGGATGACTTGCCCGATAGCAAGCGCTGTTTGTTCCATCCCCTCAGCCTCCAATCGCAACTTGATCGCGTTGGCATGCGTTAAAAAATTGTTTTCCATGACTCGCCCCCCAGGCCAGTGAATGAATTTTGTTAAAATTGAGGCGTATTGCTTAACAACTGGTTAACTGTCCTGAATTATCTGCCAATCGTTGTTGTGATGAGACTGAGAACCACATCAGATTGAGGTTGATTTTGGCTAAGATGGCATCGCTGGCAGGAATTGTTTCTTCATCGATGCCTTTTGATGCGGGGGCAGGTCAATTTTCGGCGCGCTGCGTGTTTCATAGCTCGGAAAACGGAGCGGTGACATGACCGAGCTTTTCTTGCTGACCGACGAGCAGATGGCCGAACTTACCCCTTACTTCCCGAAGTCAAGTGGCAAGCCAAGGGTCGGTGACAGACGGGTGTTGAGCCGGATTATCGTCATCAACCGCAATGGGTTGCGCTGGCGGGATGCTCCTCGGGAAAATGGTCCGCACAAGACGCTGTACAGTCGATGGAAGCGTTGGAGCGAGAAACGCATCTTCAACCGCAATGGGTTGCGCTGGCGGGATGCTCCTCGGGAAAATGGTCCGCACAAGACGCTGTACAGTCGATGGAAGCGTTGGAGCGAGAAACGCATCTTCGCGCAGATGTTGGTCGGCCTGGCTGCCGAACACGGCGAGGAAAAGACTGTGATGATCGACGCGACCTATTTGAAGGCACACCGCACTGCGACCAGCATGGCCGCGAAAAAGGGGGGCGTGGACGCCTGATCGGTCGGATCAAGGGCGGCATGAACACAAAACTGCATGCCATCTGCGATAGCCAAGGACGACCGCTCAACCTGTTCGTCACCGCCGGTCAGGTCAGCGACTACGTCGGCGCGCGGGCCCTGCTCAGCAGCCTGCCGAGCGCCGATTGGCTACTCGGGGATCGCGGATACGATGCCAACTGGTTCAGAGAAGCCTTAGAAGACAGAGGGATAAGCGCATGTATCCCAAGGAGAAAACAACGCAAGAAGCCGGTGAAGCACGACAAGCGGCGCTACAGACGGCGCTACAGGATCGAAATCATGTTCGGCAGGCTCAAGGATTGGCGACGCGTGGCGACCCGTTACGACAGATGCCCAAAGGTTTTCCTGTCAGCCATAGCTCTCTCAGCTCTTGTCATCTACTGGCTTTGATAGACAATGAGTCCTGACCCTAGAAACGTCGTTCCATACCTGCGATGAACGCGCTTTCCCTGAAACTAAACGCATCAATGCCAGACAGTGTCTCACCATATCTGAATTCAGCAAATGGCGAGAAGCCATTCCCAAAAAACACATTACTCTTTTCCACCCTGGCAACCAACCCATATGAAATCTCATCAGGATCTCCGACCAACAGAGGGCTAGCGTTACGAAAACTCTTTTCGGAAATATACATGCTCGGTGACACTGTTAATCCACCACGCAATTCGAAACTGCCAAAGAATCGCATCCCGCGGATCAGATAGTTTTCGAAGCTATAGTCGACGTTTTTGTCCTCAAAAAATAAACTGAAACCCAACACGTTTCTACCAGAAACTGACCGTCGATATCCCAACTCTCCAGCCGTCTCGTACCCGTCCAAGTCACTGGACTGTCGACTGTAGAGTTTCGCAGAATTAAGAAATCCAAAGAAAGATCCACCAAGCAAGTCACGATATTCGAAAGTGGCATTCCACGCATGTCTGTGCTCGAAAACTTCTCTCGATACAACCCTCGTAGAAATAACCGGACCAATGGAGAATGTGGTACGCGGGGACAAAATGCGTATACCCATCCTTGCAGATACCCGGTAGTCGTCGTTTAAGGAAGCCCTTGCTTCCTGTAGATCTAGGGATATTGAGGCGAATGAGGCGGCATCCTTTCCAAACAATTGATATCGCCAAGGTTTTCTGAAGTTAGCAGACCCAGTTATCTTCAGGCCAATGTCACTTGAATTGTTGCGCGCCAACTCAAAAGGAAGCTCTACTCCTCCGAGACTTAACAGTACTTCATCCGTCTTGTAGTCCCTAGCCCCACCAACGGAAGTTATACCAACACCAAGATCCCAATCGAACCCTCTTCTGGCATCAATGGCCCGAATAAAGTCTAGGACGTTGGCCCGAACGGAATCCGGAAGGTCACCAGAAAGCACGCGGAAAAATTCATTTCGGGACCGTTTCCACTGGCGATTGAGAAAATACGCTCTAGCCAGCTCAAGGCGCACTCGAACCAAGGAAGGATTCTTTGCAAGTATTAGAAGAAATTGCTCAGTCGCCAGCTCAGGTTTCCCCTCATCCAAATACCGCATTCCTTGTAAAAAGGAGTCCTCTATTCGGGTATTTTCATCCGGCTTCCTTGTTATTCCAGATTCTTTTTCGCCGGCAAGGGCAGAACCACAAACTACCGCTACCAGCAATATTGCTTTGCCAAAACTGGAAAACAGAGATATTGGAGGCATTTTACCGCGCAATCGAATTTATCCATCTAGTCTTTCGACGGTTTTTGCATCAGCTTTAGGGCGTTGTGGTAAACGCGGCGTTAAAATATGTGTAGATGTGACGGTATTCGCGGGACATTTTCTTTAACCTCCCAAATTTGGGACGACGGAGATGTTCATGAACACAAACAAACGCGAGATTCAGTGCAAATTGCGCATCCTTCGCCACGCAGAAGAACACGGCCATGTTGCCAAAACCTGTCGATACTTTGGGATCGCCCGGTCTACGTTCTATCGATGGCGCCAAGCCTATGCCGAACGCGGTGAAACCGGTTTGATCAATGCGTCGCCGATCGCCAAGTGGCATGGCAACAGAACGGCGCCCGAGCGTGAAGAGAAGGTGCTGTATCTTCGTCGCAAATACCACCTCGGCCCAATGCGGATCGTCTGGTATCTGGAGCGCTACCACGGCATCAATGTCTCGGATGCAACGGTTTCACGCATTCTCCGCCGCCACGAGCTAAACCGTCTACCGCGCGGCACCCGCATGCGAAAGGTTCACACGAAGCGGTATCAGAAACAGGTTCCTGGGCATCATTTCCAAATGGACGTCGAATTCCTGACATTTAAAGGCAAAAAAGGAGAAAAGGTTCGCCGGTTTCAATACACGGCAATCGATGATGCCACATGCGTGCGTGCCCTGAAGGTCTATGAAAAGCACACGCAGGCTAGGGTCAGGACCCATTGATTTTCGCGCGGCGGCGTGGTTCACGGTTCTAAAAACGAGCGGTGACCATAACTGATCTTTTCTGGCTGACCGACGGCCAGATGGCGCGTCTTGGACCCTTCTTTCCCAAGTCCCACGGCAAGCCACGAGTTGATGATCGTCGCGCGTTGAGCGGCATTATCTTCTTTGTTGGCGCGATGTGCCCGCTGCCTACGGCCCGCACAAAAAGCTCTACAACCGATGGAAGCGTTGGAGCGAGAAACGCATCTTCGCGCAGATGTTGGTCGGCCTGGCTGCCGAACACGGCGAGGAAAAGACTGTGATGATCGACGCGACCTATTTGAAGGCACACCGCACTGCGACCAGCATGGCCGCGAAAAAGGGGGGGCGTGGACGCCTGATCGGTCGGATCAAGGGCGGCATGAACACAAAACTGCATGCCATCCGCGATAGCCGGGAACGTCCGCTCAACCTGTACGTAACCGCCGGTCAGGTCGGCGACTACATCGGTGCACGAGCGTTGCTCAGCAGCCTGCCAGATGTCGATTGGCTGCTCGGGGATCGCGGCTACGACGCCGACTGGTTCAGAGAAGCGTTGAAAGACAGAGGGATACGGCTCTGGATCCCGGGGCGAAAACACGCAAGAAGCCGGTGAAATACGACAAGCGCCGATACAAACGGCGCAACCGAATTGAGATTATGTTTGGAAGGCTCAAGGATTGGCGGCGGGTTGCAACCCGTTACAACAGATGCCCAAAGGTTTTCCTGTCGGCAATCACACTCGCCGCCATCGTCATCTACTGGTTATGAGTCCTGACCCTATGGGCTCCTACGCAATTCTCTGATGCCCTTTTTGCGTATGCCCCCAACTCGGAAAACTGTCCGTTCTTCCAGCGAAAGATGCCTTGAACCATAACCGCGACAGATTTCTCATAATGCCCGCACGTTCGGCGACGCGGTTGCAATCCTCAGCGGAATAAGGCCACAGCCCCACTGAGATCTGATCGCGCCCCTTCCCTTCAGAGCCTAAGATAATGGGCGAAGACCCGATCAGCCGGTAAATCCGAACCATACGCGCATCAAAAACACCCGCAATATGGGTCAAGCCAAACCCTTCCATCATTTCACCACCACTGAGCATGATGGCCCCCGCCGTTTGGGGGCCGGCCGTACGCGATAGACAAAAGCGTGTAACCTCCCAAATCAGCGGGCTGCAAATCAGTTTTCCACCGGTTAGATGTCCGAACACTTCATTCACCATAACAGGTCCAGTGGTCGGCAGAACGCGCATGGAGCCACCGTGACTGCCATCTTCTTCTTCCCAGATAACATAAAGGGGGTTCAAGTCATCGTACTGATCCCGTTCCTCTCCGTTTTCGTTGACCCGGACATCCCACCCCAGCCGAGTCTTGAACTGATCCGCGCGATCCCGGAACATTCCTTCTGCCAGTTTGGGGAATTTATCCAATTCTTCCGCAAATACGTACCTGAGCATCCTTGCACCTTGATTCGAAAACAAGGCTAGCAATGGGAAATCTTGGTTAACAAATTCCTATCCTGCGGCTCCAAAATTAGGACTTTGTTAACCACTCACTTGGCAACAAAAAACTGACTCTTCCTGCCCTCCGTTAAGACATTTTTTGCAAAACTTTCGAAAAAGTACTCTGAAACCAATGGGAGACTTCTTGATGTTTTGCACAACGACAACGCCGTTTCGTATCGAAGACGCAGTTGAAACCTTGGGCAAACCTGCAACTTTCGTGGAGGCCGCGTGGAGGCTACTACAAGCGGAGTTTGGTACACAGGTAGTTTTCGGAAGTGGCCGCGCTGAAACGGCACCAAATTTCTATGATGTTGTGGCAATGGCTATATTGATAGCCGTTCTTACTAAACCTATGGACGTCCAATTGGCTAAGACGCTCGCTATAGCACTTTCCGATGAAATTTCGTTGGTGCTAGAGAGTTCCGAAGTAGAAGACGCATTCAGCTTACACATGCAATTTTGTGTATTAACTGAAGTCCATGGATTTTTGGATCAGAATCCTATTTGCCTACAATCCAAACTCGACTCGAAACGAAAGCATGACATTAGTGCATCAATATCCTCAATTTTCAAACACATGCGGAACAGTTCAGCCTTTTGGCCTTGCCGTCAAAATTTGACAGCTGTTTCAACATCAAATTGGACGCTCGGATAGTGGCCTTGCAGACGTACAAATTTGTGACCAGAAAAAGTTGCCGAATAAGCCTCGCAAGTCTGCGCTAGATGCACTTCACATAAATACAAAGTCATCCGCCAACAAGCTTATCGGCGCGCCTGCGACTATTGCTACCGGGGAATCATCAAGGCTTACAACGGTAGAACCATCCCGGGAGGTGATAGTCAGATCCTCAAAACTCACCCCAGGCTGGTCAATTCTGATTAGGTCAAGACCTTCCTCAAAATCGAGGATAGTGTCGACACCTTCTCCCGGGCGAAAAACAAATACGTCAGCACCACTACCTCCTACTAGCGTGTCGTTACCTCTCCCACCTTCTAAAATGTCGTTATTGTCCCCTCCGTCTATGAAGTCGTTTCCGTCCCCCCCTTTAATCAAGTCGTCGCCCGCTCCTCCAGAAAGAACATCTTGGCCAACGCCACCGAATAAAAAGTCGTCTCCATCTCCCGCCAATAGGGTGTCATCTCCGCTACCACCGTCGAGCCTGTCATCGCCCAAACCTCCAAACAAAAAATCATCACCGCCACTTCCTAACGCGGAGTCGTTCCCAACTTCCCCTTGGATAATGTCATCGCCACCGCCGCCGTTCAGCACGTCATCGCCACTAGTACCGACAACGCCGTAGCCGCCACCACTACCATCCGTGGCACCGGTGACATTACCTGAAACAACACTGGCAATCTGAATCAATGCCACCGGGCTGTAATTGTCATAGTAGACATCGCCAGGGACCAAGGTAATTTCGACAACTTCGTATGGATCCAAGACAAAGTTTATGTCGGACACACTATCTAAATTATGCTCCTCCACCTCAACTGTAACATCAACCTCACCAGCGAAATAGAAATCGTCAAGGCTTGTCGCAGTGTTAGGAGTGATGCCGGGTTTAAGCAGTATCGTAGACGGTGGTGGTAAATATGTACGGAAAGTTCCATCCTCATAGGGGCTAATAACTCCGTTATCCAAAATCCCCAGTTTAAACAAATTACTCAACAGTCTTTCTAGCTCCAGCTTTTCAGCCTCATCAATCACTCGGAGTTGATTCCGCGAGTTTGGAACTAATTGTCCTTCATTGTCATACACTGCTCGATCGCTGAGGCCATCAGAGCTACCCTCCAGTATTCCGATCTTTCGGATCTTTGCAAAAGTGCTGTAGGGAGCCAGATAGGAAAGGTTTAAACCGACATGAGACCCAAAGTCATTTGTTCTACTCGAAACATAAAGAACGGTCTTTACGCCGTTAGTGTATGCGTTAATCTCGATCGGCCTGTGGTTCTCTTGGATCCCTCCAAGCTCCAAAAGGGATAAACCTTGACCGTTGTCATCGATTAAGCTTTCCCTCATCCAAGCGAAAACCTGTCCGGCTGGCGAGAGGTGAACTGGGCTATCTTCCGTTATGCCCCCGGCGAATGCATTGTAGTTTCTATTCAATACAGACCAAACATCAGCGGCATCGACACCTGCACTTATCATATTCTCGAACTGCTCAAGAATTACAGAGGCAGCCTTCAAACCTTGTTGGCCAAAGTTTGAATTTTTTACATTCCATTCGGTTACGTGGTAATCGAGCTCTTTCCCAAAAAAGCTCTCCCACATTCGCGGCCGAGAATCGATAGCGCGATATTCGTAGTATCCACCAGAAAAAGAATTGTCGTCGTTATGGCCTTTATTATAGTAATAATGAGATACGATTCCGTCTATTGCTTCGCTGGCTACAGTGGATTGAAGCCCATCACTCAGGTCACGGTTTGCGTCAAAGTGACGGATGATCTCCATGTTCTTTTTGTCCATGGAACTATCCTGCCCCACGCGCCAGGGCGGCGCAGTTTGAACAAGAATCTTTGGATCATAGTCGGAAGCTGGTGATAGGTTATTATAAGCTTCAATCGCATTAAACAGGTATTCCGCTGCTTTCGAAGCATCGTTTCCATATTCGGAAGCCTCCTGAAAACTCCAATATTCATTGCCAATTTCAAAGTTCTTCAACAGATGTCCATCAGGCCCAAGCTTTTGATAAACAGCATCCACAAACTCAATCATTTGCTCTTGTGTAGCCAGCTTTTCTCCAACAGGAATACTTAGTGTAAAGGGGGTGCCACGGTCCACCACCCAATCCAAAAATTCAACAAGGCGTTCATTCAGCTCTCTGTCCGGCATAAAGGTTATATTTTGCTCTTGGGCACCTCCAGCCGGATAACGCAGGTTCGTAACATCCAATAAGTCATATGCCTCGCCTATGTTTGGAAACATTTCTCTAAAATTTGCACCAAAATGCTCAATGTTCACGGCATTAGAAATGCGTTCAGGAGTGAGTGTAAATTTATAAGACATCATGTGTTCTCCCGATTCCCAAGACGGGCACTGACAAACTATCTTGATAATCACTACTCATCAAAAACAGTCAAAAAATATGATACTAAACTTCACCTCCAAAATTTCTAAAAATTTCTTCAAACACGCTTTGTTATATGAAATCTCGGCGGCTAAGTAACGACAATTTAGTAAATAGAGCTTTACCCTATGATAGCTAGGTTGATTCTAGACTCGTTTACAGGGGACTTTCCATGCTGCCTACTGCTCTTCGGTTTTTCTTTTCAACAACGGCGCTGTTGTCCGTGTCCGCCTGTTCTGGTGGTGGTGAGACCATTTCAAGTGTACCTACCTCCTCTGGCCTTCCTACCGTGCCCACTAAACTCACAATAAGCCTTGATGGACAAACTGTTTCAGCCTCCTTCACAAAAGACTTAAGTTCGGGAAAAACCACTATTTCCGCGTAACCACACCGAAACAAGGCAGTGCTAATATTTCAACCGTGGATTCAGATTTAGTTGGTTGGAGCGCAAATGGCTCGAATACGCCAGTCACTTTTAGCGCTATGACAGGCGATACGTTCACAGCGAAAAAAGGTGTTGTACTTGCTGAATCAGCCGACAAGCAGAGTATTGGTATCTTTGCAGACCCCTCCGCGCACGGATACGAACATCAAACCTTTGGAGCCTGGATGACCGGACTTGGCGCGAGTTCTGGCAAAGTGGGAGCCGGGTCATTCGGTAAAAAGACTGGGGCGGGGAACATGCCAACCGGAATTAGCGCGACGTACAGTGGAGCTACGACTGGAGTCGCAACTCTTGCCGACGGTCAGACGTATTTGACCAGTTCAAAAGTCTCGGTCGCCACGGATTTTTCTGACATGACGTTTACCAGCGCGGACACGCAAGCTGTTAACATCAATACCGGTACAATCAAAACTGCGCCGGAACTGGACTTCATTGGCTCCGGGAGTGTCTCTGATGGAACTTTTTCAGCCAATGTCGTTGGTTCTGGAACAAGCGGCAGCATATCTGGAATGTTTTACGGCCCGCAGGCTAACGAAATTGGAGGAACATTTCATACTTCAGGATCTGGCGGCATTAGCCACACTGGCTCATTTGGTGGAAAACGGTAGAGCACAATTGATGTGCCCCCCGGAAACGCCCTCGATTATGGTTAGAATCTTCCGCATCTAATCCTTGGCTGGGAGAGGAGCAGAAACGCATGAAAGCATCTCATCAAGATCCGACCGCCAGGGATCAATCTTGGGCCGGGACTGCATGGACCGGTCTTACCTGAACTCTGTTGCCCCGGAGCGCACCACGTTGCGAAGTGTGTTCCGAGAAACCCGAAGCTCGCGGCAGATCTGCTTGATCGGCTTCCCCTGTATGAAACACGCCCGCCTGATTTTCGCAATCAAATTCGTGAGGAAGCTTCTGAACAGAAATATCAGGACGGGCACTTTTGAATGCCGATTTACAGCTTTCGCAGGCGGCCCTAAGCGGACTCTCGGCGCCAATGCCGGATGCTGCAGGCGCAGCCTGCTTTCTAGACACTCGCTGCACGTGCTCAATCTTGACGGTGACGAATTCGCACAGTGCGGACGAAGCGTTAGTTCGCTGCGGCTGCGCAAAGGTCCGCTTTCAATGCTATCACTTGGTTGCCTGAAAGATTGACAACGCAACATCCCACATCTATCGCATGGCCAGTAGCCTGCCGGGACGACCCGGCCATGAAAGGGCAATTGTCAGGACGACCTGCGATAGCTGGAGGTCGAAATGGCTTGGATTTACCTTTTCATTGCAGGTGCCCTTGAAGTCGCTTGGGCAACAGGTGTCAAGAAGCTCGGCATTGGTTTCAATTGGACACTTGGTGTCCTGACCCTAATCGCAATGATTGCCAGCATCGTCGCCCTTTATGCCGCGATGACCCGGCTCCCGCTTGGGATCGCGTATCCGATCTGGACCGGTATCGGCTCTGTCGGATCGGTGCTGGTTGGCGTGTTGGCCTTCAATCAAAACCTCAGCATGTCCGGAATTGCTGGTCTGGCACTTCTGGTTGCGGGGATGTTCCTGCTCGGCTCAGATGCGCATTAAGGCGAAAGGACACGGAAAATGACAACAAAGACGAAAACAGCAAGAAACCTGATTGAGGGTCGGCCCGCGCTCATCGTAATCGATATTCAGAAAAGCACGTTCATTGACAACAGCGAAGTGCGGTCCATCGACAACATGCCGGGTTACAAGGATCGCATGATCGCCGCGCGCGGTCTGGTCGATGCGGCTCATAAGAACGATATCCCCGTGATCTTCATCCAGGAAGTCCATCGTCCCGATCTGATCGATTTCGGTCGAGAGTTGGACGGAGATGAGGACGTCCATTGCCTTGAGGGCGATCCGCGCACGGAAGTCGCCAAAGAGGAAATGGGATATCGCGAAGGCGACTATATCATCCCCAAGCGGCGTTATTCGGCTTTCTTCGGAACTGACTTTGAAATTCTATTACGAGGCCTGAAAGTCGATACGCTGCTGCTGTGCGGCGGACTGACAGATGTTTGTGTCCACTACACGTTCGTGGATGGGCACCAGTCTGACTACTTCTGTCGCGTGGCGGAGGATTGCGTCGGCGGCTCGTCAGTGGAGGCACACGAGGCGGCGCTCAAAGCGATGGAGTATCTGCAGACAGGTGCGGTTCAGGACCGAACCACGATGATGGAGGCAATGTCATCGTATAAGCACCCGGGTTGATCTTGCGGGGCCTCAGTTCTGTCTAACTGACGTGAACCTGCCTTTCGCGGCGATGCGGCAAACACGTAGATATGGGCTCAGTCCTGCCGTTAGCCGCCTCGCGACATCATTGGGGATTGACCCAGGTCCCACCGACAGGGACGGCCCTGAGCGGACCTTGAGCACGGTTCTCAAATGCTGCGGTCGCAGCCCGCATTCCAGACTTTAGCTGCAACCGCAAAATCGCAATCAGTTTGGAGGTAGGGACCTCCGACGAATCGGACCTTCATCCGGCTCGCCCGCCTTTGGCCATCTACAACTGGAACAGACCCAAGGCGCTCACCACCTCGTTCTTTGTCGCCTCGGTGCGCTCTCGCGCCCGTTCCGTGCCCTCTTTGATCACCTCGAGAACGTATCCTTGGTCCTCGGACAACTGCGCCCTTCGCTCGCGAATTGGCGCTATGAGCTCCTGTAGGATGGCTTCCAGACGCGCCTTGATCTTGCCATCGCCAAGTCCACCGCGCTGATAGTGCGCTTTAAGTTCGGCGAGCCGGTCTTGGTCCGGGTCGAATGCATCGAGATAGCTAAAGACGACATTGCCCTCTATACGGCCTGGGTCTTCGACACGCAGGTGATTCGGATCTGTGAACATCGCCCTGATAGCATTTCGGATCTCGTTGGGCGAAGCGGAGAGCGGAATGGCGTTGCCTCCGGATTTCGACATCTTTGCCTTGCCGTCGACCCCGGGCAACCGGCCCGCGTTGGGGATGATCGCCCGCGCTTCCGGCAACACGAGGCGACCTGCGGTTGCGTTTATGCGCCGCACGATCTCGTTCGTCTGCTCGATTAGCGGAGCCTGATCCTCGCCGACCGGAACGACTGTCGCCTTGAAGCCCGTGATATCCGCCGCCTGTGCTGCCGGATAACACAGAAACCCGGCGGGAATATCGCGCCCGAACCCGCGCGCGCGGATTTCGTCCTTGATCGTCGGATTCCGTTCAAGCCGCGCTACCGTGACGAAGTTCAGGTAGAGCATCGACAGTTCGGCCAACGCCGGAAGATGCGATTGCAGGCAGATCGTAGTTCGCGATGGATCAATGCCCACGGCAAGATAATCCAGCGCAACCTCCATCACGCTGCGACGCACCTTCTCCCGGTCATGGGTGTTGTCGGTTAGGGCTTGGGTATCCGCCAGCAGCAGAAATTGTTCATGGCTGCCCTGATAGCGCAGCCGATTGGCAAGCGAGCCTGCATAGTGCCCAATGTGAAGCGGTCCCGTGGTGCGGTCGCCTGTCAGAATGGTTGGTTTGTTCATTTGCGTCTTCCCTTGAAACGAGAGGCCGCGCATCAGGAGGCTCGGAAAACAAAAGGCCGCCCATGCGGCGGCCTCGGAATACGTTTGGTCATCCGGCCACCCTGTCAGGAGGCCAGCCACCAAGTCATTGCGATGATCGTAGTGTTTTCCATAAAACACTTGCTATCGTCTGTGAGATTACTCGTCAATCAAATGGAGGAAAGGGCTCGAAACTGACCTCGGATGGGGCGGGACGTGCCCGATCTCGGTCGATATGTGATGCAAGGACGGCCCAGAGCTGCCGTTTAAGCAGACCTACCCTTAGGACCGGTGTCAGCCGAAACCGTGCCTTCCTACTTACCTATTTCTTGGGATCATGCATCAAGGGAACAATGTGATGCCGCGTATAGAAAGTGCAGCCGGAGTTGGCACATTTGTGTTCGGTTCTAAAATATAGACGTTGATCTTCGATATCTTCGGAAACGACAACATTGTCATTTGCAGCGACAAGTCGTTCCTTCCAAGTTTGCAGGACATTTCGACTATCTCCACCTCGGTGATAAATTATCAGTTCGCCGTGATCGCGACCTTCCATGGCAGTGCCGTACCTAGTCGACAGTTGCTGAAACCCGTCATCCAGCCATCCATAATCCGAGTGAACCTTAGCTTCACCCAGCCATAGAAAGTTGCCACTTGCTCGGATCACAAGATCGCAATGGCCGTTCACGTCCTCCTCACGTTTTGCGGGAATACCACACGCAGTGAGCATGTCTGCCAAGTGACGTGTTAGTGTGTTCTCACCCAGTTTCTCTTTGTCTTTCCGGGCATCCACCAATCTACCATAAAAGTCCGCCAAAGCTTCTTCTATAAGCTCTACGCGCAATTTCGAGCACTTTGCGATCTTCCACCGCAGTCCTCGCAACCCCTCGTCATCCCCGAAAATGTTCAGAAAATCTCGAACTGAAAGATCTTCGGCCCCCATCCTATGCGTCACTCCGCAAAGAATAGAAAAACCTGACGTGTTCGAGAGGATCGTCAACCAAGTCCCCGGTTACAGGATGCGCCAACTTGCCCGTGAAAAGCAGGCCCTGAAAATCCTCGTCTTCCAAGTGCAACTGACCTTCGTCGTCGTCATCGAGATATCCATGCATTTCCAGTATTGCGCCCTCGAAGGTACACAAGACACTCAATGCTGGTAAGATTTCCTCGGCCCGCGAACCCTTATCAAGCCTTTCCCGAAAGTAGGACAACCCAAGGTGCTGGCCGTCTCCGGGCCGAATTTTCGAAAGAATATCAGTTAACGCCAAGCATACGCCTAGCGTTTTAGGCTCCAAGTCCGACGAAGCCAGACTCTCCCTGAACTCTCCAATATCCATGCCCATACGCGATATCGCTCAGTGCTCAAGTTTGGCCTTTTTTCCGAGTCGTTCAATAGCGAACTCGTAATCAGAGGCACGTACGCAGTTTTTAATCAGAGCGCCAGTTATCAACGGGTCCTTACTGTTGCCACCAGACGGGCCGGATGCGGCCAGTGTCACGGAAGGACTGAAAGTCAGATCATCTTCCCGAAAGCCCCACTCCACTGTGATCCTATAAATCGCAATCGCATCTACCGCTTCCTTGCCAGCAACATGGTACGCTTCGGTTCGCTGATCGGAGTCCCTCCTGCGGCGAGGCATCTTTTCGTCTTTGATCGCTCCCGTAGTTGTCTGGAAGGTCATCTGTGTGACCGTACCTTCCGTAGCGTCATCGTAGAACGGACGAACAGCAGGAAAGAGATTTACTGACCCGTCAAGTGAAGCCACCCCCCACGAATTCACTTCGTCCTTGAGGCGAGAATGCAAAGCATGAATATCCGCTTCAACGATGCCGCGAGGTGAATCGACCCGAACTTCCAAGAAATCGCGATGGTGCGGCAGCCAGACAACATGGTACATCTGCACCGGCCTACGGGCGAGGCCTATGACCTCTTCGTACCTGCCACGCATGTCTTCTGGTTCTCCGAAGTCTTCGAATGAGATTTCTTCCCTCGTCTTCACCCAAAGTACGGAAGAGAAGAGAATGCCCACGCCATCTTCGTTGCTTTCAACCCGAACGACATTCAGGTCTCCCGTACCGTCGGACAATACATCGTCGGGAACCAAATAGGGATATGCCTTCGCAGAGGGCGCTTCACTAAGTTCAGTCTCTACAATTTTTGCTTGCAGTGCCGCGCGCTGAGAGGGGTCAACCGGGTACAATTTGGTGAACTTTTCACCGCACAAAAGATGCTCAACCAGACAATCTTCGAGCTTGCCGTACTCAACTTCTACTCCGGACTCTTCTACCTTTTTGAGAGTTTGATCCCACCCGTGGCTGGTCGCTACTCCCCCCATCCGAAGAAGCATTCGTGCATTCGTCCACGTCATCCTGTGACGCATCGTTCTCAACAGTTCTTTCATCAATCTACTTCAACTAATCTCCGTGCGCGCTAGACAATTTATAGGAGAAGTATTTTCTGGACACCACCCACCACAGATTCAGAAATTGCAGACAGTAATCGGAAGATCATTCAGGTGAGCGGAAGTATTTTGGACACAGATCACGCGTTTTTCAAAGTCCACTCTACGCGCATAGCTGCCATTAGAGGCAAATGCAGCGAATTTCCAGTTTCCGCCCCTAGTGTGACAGCGTTGTTGTCTATTGTGTCCGTGATATGACCCCTGCGGATTTTTCGCTCTAATAGCTACTGCCGTTCCCCATACACCTCTCCCCTGGTCCATGCATCAAGTATGCGGCGTATCATCTCCGGTCGGGTCGGTATGTCCTCTTCGCGCCTGCGAGCGTCGTCGAGCAGGGTTATGAGGTCGCGATGGAGGCGTAGGGTGAGGGCTTCGGTGTCTTTTTTCGGTGGGGCCATGACTTTTCTGCTTTATGATGTTGACATCGTAATCGCATAGTCCCATATTGAGCGGACGGAAGCAAGAGCTCCTACCCTCTTGCCTCCGCCCTGACCACAACGATCGCTAGGAGATCCTTATGGCTGACACGCCCTCTAGCACGCCGCATCCCGCGGCTGAACCGCTGAACGCGCTCATTTCTTCGGACAAGCTCGCTTTCCGCGCCGCGCTCGACCAGCTTTTCGTCGCCCTGCGCGCGGACTGGCTGCTGTACGAGACCCGGGCCGATCTGAATTCTGAGCCGGGCATGGAGCTGGGCGACACCGCCGCCAGCGCCTGGTCGCTGGCCAGCGCCGGGCTGCGGGCTGTCCGGGATATGCGCGCCGCGCATCCCGACCTGCGGACTGCCGCCGGGCAGATGCTGCGGGCAGTGGAAGACGGAATGCCGAACCAGTCCGACCTGCTCCAGTTGTCCGGCGCGCTCTTTGATCTGGCCCGGTCGCAGAAGGCAGCCGCGCCCGATCTCCATGCGCTGCTGATGGAGGCGCAGGCCCTGATCGAGGCTTGGCGTGGCAATCTCGCCCTCATGGGTCTGCCGCGCGCCGCCTGAGCTTTCCCGACCGGCCTGCACCCTTTTCCCTGTCCGGGTTTCCCGGACAGGCCCCGCCGGCCTGTCTTCATCCCTTTCTTTTCCTCTCCACCCGCCCGCAGGCTCTGCGGGCCTTGGGTGGACTCTGTCCGGAGTTTTTTTCCATGCCCACCAGCACCACGCTGTTCCCGTTCCCCATCGATGGGGCATTCCATCCCGTCTTCCTCGGCCCTGTCAAACGTCACTGGACCGCCGCCGCCGAGCGCAAAGGATTCTCGCTGATCGGCCGCGCGGTGGATCGCCTGCATGTGGTCCTCGGCTGCCATGCCTGCGGCCAGCCCACGCTCAAACGCATCAATGTGGTGCGCGATCACGCGCCCGAATGCCCCCACTGCATCGCCGCCCGCCGCGCAAAGGCCGCCCGGAAGATGGGCGCCCGGCTGATCGGGCCGGACCCCGAAGGTGACCGGCATTACGGGGTCTATGAATTTGCCTGTGGCCATACTGGCCGCCGTCAGCACCACCGGGTCGAACGGGCCGCCGATGGTGGGCACGGACTGAGCTGCGAGACCTGCACCGAGGAGCGCCACGCCGCCGAGGCAGAGGCGCAGGGCTGGGAGCTGATCGGCCAGGCGCGGCGGCGTCACCCCAGCTATCGCCGCTACGCCCATGCCTGCGGGCATCAGCAGGACGTGGCGGTGGCCAACATGCGCCATGGCGATGTCGATTGCGCGGGCTGCGGCGAGAGCTGGGCGTCGAAGCCGAGCCAGATCTATCTTCTGTCCTTCACCCTGCCCGATCTGCCTGTGATCAAGCTCGGGTTCAGCTCGAACCCTGCCTTCCGCCTGCGCCAGGTGCAGCGGGATCCCGGACAGACGAAGGGCAAGCTGTTGCGCGTCGTGCCGATGGAGTCCGGACATCGCGCCATCTGCATCGAGAAGGCCCTGCACGCGCATATCAAGGCGCATCGCCCGGACCTGATCGTGCCGCCCGACCTGTTCCGGGGCCCGATCCGGACGACCTCCGAGATCTATCACCATCACGCCCGGTCCTACATCCAGGCGCTGCTGGAGGCGGTCGCGGCGGGCTGGGACCCCAGCGCCTCCGAGTCTCCGGACAACGCCGCCGCCTGATCCGATCCGGGGCCGCCAAGCGGCGGCCCCCATTCTCCACCTTGTCCGGAGTTCTCCTGATGCCCCAGACCCCACGCCCCGCGCCCGCCGGCGCGCTGTCTCCGCATGCCCTCTCGCTCCTGCGCCCGCTGCTGCGCCGCATCGCCCTGTGGCACCGTGATCTGAGCGCCGATCTCCAATCGGACAACGGCCCTGACGACGACGAGTCCGACACCGGCCCGGCCCGCCCTGACGTGCGATCCTTGCCGCCGTTCCTACGCATGGATGAGCCTTATAGCGCCACGCCCGCAGCGCATGGGATGCGCGACCGCGACATCACCCGTGCGATCGCCGACGGCCGAGACCCCTGGGCCGAGGCGGACGGCACCGGCCAGATCAACCGGCTGCCCGACCCTCCGATCGACGCGATGGTCGCCGCCGCCCGTTTTGCCGCGCTGTTCGACAGCCCCGAGGACGTAGCCGCCGTCACCGGGGACCGGGCGTTGACGGTAATTGTCGCCCCCAGTTCGGAGGATCGCCGGCTGATGTGGGCCCAGATGGATTCCATCCTCGGCTGGCTTGCGGATCTCGACGCTCCGGGCGGTGCCCGCTGGCGCGGCATCGACACGCCGATCCCGAGCGCGACCGAGCGCGATCGCGCGCCCAGGCGGGGTGTCGACGGACGCAATGCCGTCGCCTCTTCCGTCCGTCAGGGCCGCAAGGCCATCTGTTTCCTTCCCGACACCGGTTCCATGTCCGAGATCGAGCGGGCGCTCTGCCGGCGCATCTTCACCCTGCCGCCGCTGTCGCGCGAGATCTGCATCGAGATCCTGCGCGCGACCCATTCCGCCACCGGTCGGGTCGCCGAGGACGCCCTGCGCGACCGGCTGCCCGCCGACGGCGCGCTGGCCGCGCTGCCACTGCCGGTCATCGAAGGGGCCTACTGCGAAACTACCACGCTGGCGGTTGCGGATGCCCTGGCCGACGCCGCCGCGCGGATGCGGCGGCCTGCGGGGATCACCCTTGCCGACGTGGTACTGAACGCCGAGGTGCAGGAACCCATCGACCGGCTGGTGGCCGATGTCCGGGCTTGGATGTCCGGACAGTTGGGCTGGGACGAGGTCAGTTCCTCGGTCTTGCTGTTCGGGCCGCCGGGCAACGGCAAGACGCTCCTTGCCTCGGCCATCGCCGGGTCGATCGGCGGGCCGCTGGTGGCCACCAGCTACTCGGACTGCCAGAAGCACGGCCACCAGGGCGACATGCTGCGTGCTCTGTCCGAAAAAGCCGAGGCGGCGATCCGGTCGGTGCCGTCAGTGTTCTTTCTCGACGAGCTCGATTCTTTCACCCACCGCAACGCGGCGCATCGCCGGTCGGACTATATCGTGGGCGTGGTGAACGGGTTGCTCGAGCATCTCTCGCGGCTCAACGACACGGCCGGCGTCGTGGTTCTGGGCGCGACCAATTTCCCGGACATGGTGGACCCGGCCGTCATTCGGCCCGGGCGCTTCGACCTGAAGCTCGAGATGGGTAATCCCGACCGCGCAGCGCTTGTCCGGATTTTGCGCCTGGCCCTTGGGGACGATGCGGATGACCTCAACCTCTCCCCGCTCGCCGACCAACTGCTGGGTCTCTCCGGCGCGCAGGTCACAGCACTTGTCCGGGATGCCCGCGGCCTGGCACGGGCCGCAGGTCACCCCCTGCAGCAGCGCCACCTCGAGGCCGCCGCCCGTCGCATTGCGCCGCCGCCGGATACGGATTTCCTCTGGCGCGCGGCAATCCACGAAGCAGGCCACATGGTCGTGGGTACGGCCTGCGGGTTGGGCCTGCCCGAACGCGCCGTGCTCACCGTGGATGGCGGATCGGTCGAATACCCGCGCCCCCGCATCGAAACCCGCCAGACCGCGCAGTCCCGCCTGAGCACCCTGCTGGCGGGCTACGCCGCCGAACGGCTGGTCTTCGGCGAGGTCTCCAGCGGCGCCGGAAATGGGCCGGGCTCGGACCTCGCCCGTGCCACCGACCTCGCGCGTCGGATGCGCTTCGAATGGGGCATGGGCGACAGGCTGACGCACCTCCCGGCCAGCGGGGCCATCCTCCGGCCCGGCGATGCCGTCGACCGCGCCGTGCAGGATGTTCTCGGCACGTGTCTGGAGCAGGCGCACGGCATCCTTCGGCAGAACCGCGACAGGTTGACCGCCGTCGCAGAGGCGTTGCTGACCGAGAGGGAGTTGTCGAAGGAGCGTTGCAGGGAGGTGGTGGAGGGGTTTCATCCGAACAACGCCAAGCCGGCCCAGCCCGAACCCGCGATCCACAACCCGGGGCCGCCGGAAAGTTCGGGATGAACTCTTATGTGGATAACCGTGGCCGCGCCATTCGCCATGGGCGCCTTGCGGCCTCTATGGTTCTTCACTGAACAGACGCAACAATGTTGGCATCACTAGCTTGGCAGGATGGAACCCCCACAATGCAGAAAACTCTCACCCCCAAGGCGCGAATACGCTGCTACAGAGCACTGATCAAGAAGCCCCTCCGACGGTTCGACCTGCTCCTGTTGGCTTTGACGGTGTCCGGGCCGAGTTTAAGGACTGCAATCGAGAGCGGGGATTTCACCTTGCTTTGTAGACAAACCAAGATGCTTACCCTACTCATGGTGGCACAAGAGGTTACACAAATGGGTACACACACCACTGCTCAGGACTGAATTTGGAGCCACGATACACTGTTTTTTAAAGGTTTACCATCCCTCCCTGAATTTGGCTGAGTTTCCTACCACCCCAGCCACCTTTTCCAGACAGCGCAATGAAATCAACGACTTCGGTCGTCCCTCATCGCGCGCTGTGTCACAATCCGAAGAAACTGTGACACAGGCTGTAACACAAGACGTCGCGCGATATGCCCGCCGGGCCGTCGACTCGCGCCGTCGGAAACCCCGACATCGTGCCGGTCCCTACCTCCTCCGCCGGGGCCGGGTCTTCTACTTCAGAAAGCGATTGCCGACATGGGTCTCAAACAAGCATTCAAACCTGTTTCTGTGCCTTTCCCTCCGCACCGACCTTCCGCTCGAAGCCGTGAAGCGGGCCGCGAGGCTGCTCACTGCTCTTGAGCAGAAGGAACAAGACCTGATGGAAAAGAACGCCGAAACCCTCACCGCAGCTGACACCAAGGCCCTGCTGACAGAGGTTCTGCGCGCGGAACTGGGACGTATCCTGGCCGCACAGAACCAGGCAGGCGAAACTTCTGATGTGGAACTCGACCATCGCATCGCGGAACTCGAAGAAGAAAACAGAATGCTGCGCCGGGCCGCGCGCAGTGAAAACTGGAGCAGCGTTCAGGAACTTCTCGAAAAGGCAAGCACGCTGATCGCGATCTCCCTCCCACAGCAAATTTCGAGCGACTTGGGGCGTCAGGCAAGTTCACTCAAGCGCCGGATCAACGATGTCGAACTCGACGTAATCGAGGGTGATGACGTCCGGCACGCAAACCGTTCCCTTATTTCCGAGCAGGGCATTTCTGACTTTGACGCCTTCGTCAAAGCTCCTGTCCTGGTGTCCCGGGCCTTTGCCCAGGTGCGGGTGAACTACCCCAAGCCATCGATGCAGGGGAATATCAACGCACTGGAAAATCTCATGTTGGAGTTTTTCGGCGACATCCCAGTCACCGCGATCACCAAGGAGCGTCAGAAACAGTTCTTCGCCTGGCAGGCCCGCTTGCCGCGGGTTCAGGGCAAAGCTCATGGCAAGAACCGTTTCAACAAGGTCGGCAAGATCCGCTCGAAATCTGAGGAAATCTCGGATGCCGATGCCAATGATATGATGGTGACCGAAGAGCTCCGGGAAAGAGATGACATCTCGGTTGCGGAAAAGCGGGCGCTTCTCGGCGAGAGACTGGTCCCGAGGCGAACTTTTGCCAGGATCAAGCGGGATCGGGATGGTTTGAATCGCCTGTTCAAAAGTGTCTCCGACCTCGGCGTCGAACCACCCGCAGTTCTGTCCTACAAGGAGATACAACGGCACATTGCGGCCCAGGCACCAACAGACGAACTGTGTCTGACGTCAGGCCCAATCACCCGCAGACCCAAGGCAAGATCGAGCGCTGGCACCAGACCCTCAAGAACCGCATCCTGCTGGAAAACTACTATCTGCCGGGCGATCTTCGACAGCAGATCGACGCCTTCGTCGATCACTACAACCACAAACGCTATCACGAGAGCTTGCAGAACCTCACGCCTGCCGATGTCTACTTCGGCCGCGGCGAGACAATCTTGAAACAACGAGAAAGGATCAAACGGAAGACCATCGAAACGCGACGCTTGCTTCACCGCAAATCCGCCGCATCATCAGAACAACCAGATGAGCCAGACCCTCTCTTTGATCAGGCCGCTATCTGTTCCAAAATCCCTGACGACGGACAGGCGGATATCTTTGACGACCTTCTCGCCGTGGCTCTGCTTGGTTCCGGGTTTCTGTCTCATCTCCACTCCTTGGTGGCTACGATGTGCCAGAAACCCTCTCTTATCAAATCGCCCTAAACTGTCCCATTGGGCCTGACCTCAGACAGGATACGGCAACGGCGAGGTCATCCAGCGACCGCCAAGAGAACGCGGTGCTTCCGGTCCGCCGGGTCCAGCAAAAAACTTGTCCGTGACTGGACCCAGCCAGGATCACAGGCAGTTGGCCAGGGTCGTGGCCATATTGCGAACGACCTGAGGATAAAGATCCGCGCCGGGTTCGATGCCCGAACCGAGCGGATCGATCACACCGATTCTGGCCTCCGTGCCTTCCAGTACGGTATTCACGAGACCTGGGTTGAATTGGGGTTCAGCCAGAACGCAATCCACACCTTCCTCGCGAATGCGCGCCCGGATTTCAGCCACGCGGGCTGGGCTCGGGTCGGATGCATCACTAAGCGAGATCGCACCCGAAGCCGGGAATTCAAACGCGTCCTCGAAATATTGGTACGCGTCATGGAACACGATGAAGCGCCCCCCGCGAACAGGTTCGAGTATTGCGGCAACCTCGGCCTGCAATGCCACCAGCTCTTCGCGTGCCGCCGCAGCGTTGGCGAAGTAAACTCCAGCATTTTCCGGATCCGCGGCCGAGAGCTTTGCCGCGATCAGATTCAACCAGACTTCGGCATTGGCTGGCGACAGCCAGGCGTGAGGGTCATGTTCGCCATGCGCGTGCTTGTCATGATCGTCATGATGGTCATCATCGTGCTTGGCATGATCATGGCCGTTTTCGTGGGCTGCCTCATCGCCATGGTCGTGCCCCTCGTCTTCGGCGTGTTCATCGTGCCCATGCTCGTCTTCGCCTCCGTGATCATGTGCCTCGAACAAGGCGCCTTCACGAAAGTCCAGAAGTACCGTGCCGTCCGCGTGCAGCAAGCTTGTCACGGTCGCCCTGTCGGCCAGCGTTCCCAATGCATCGTCCATCCAGGGCGTAAGATCCTCACCCATCCAGAAAACCAGATCTGCCGCCTGCAAAGCCGCCGCATCAGATGGGCGCAGGTTGTATTCATGCGGCGTCGCGCCCGGCTGAACAATCAGATCGGGGGCCCCAACGCCCGCCATGACCCGCGCGACCAAGGAATGAACCGGCGCGATGTCGACCGCAACCCGTGGAACATCGGCAAAGGCCACCCCACCAAAAAAACCGGCGGCAATCGGTACAAGAAGAAGCTTTCTGGACATCAGACCCTCAACGTGATTTTATAACATTTCCGACCGGATATATGATATGGAATAACATGACAAGTGGAATGCGCCCCGTACCGGAAGATCATATGGCTCCGATCGGCTTCGGCGACCATGACCACGACACATGCGTCGAGAACGCCCTGACTTCCGCTGAACAACTGTGTAGAGAAAACGGCCTGCGCCTGACCCCGGTCCGCCGCAAGGTTCTTGAGATGTTGCTGCAGGAGCATCGCGCACTTGGCGCTTATGCCATTCTTGACCGCCTGCGCGAAGAAGGGTTCGGGTCACAGCCACCGGTGGCCTATCGCGCGCTGGACTTTCTTGTCCGGAATGGCTTTGTGCACAAGATCGAACGGTTGAACGCCTTCGTGGCCTGCTCGCATCCCGGCGCGACCCATTCGCCGGCTTTCATGATTTGCAGAAAATGCGATGCGGTCGCCGAGGCGCAGGCATCGACTGCCAAGGGAAGTTTGGGGGCTGCGGCACGCGCAGCGGGTTTCGAGATCGAGCGAACCGTTGTAGAAGCCGAAGGGCTTTGCCCCGACTGCACCAAGAAGGCACGGAAATGAACCTTGTCACTGTCGAAAATCTCACCATTCGCTATGGGGCGAACACCGTTTTGCGCCATGTGGACATGGCGATCAAACCCGGCGAGATCGTCACCATCGTCGGACCCAACGGATCTGGGAAAACCAGCCTTTTGCGGGCCATCATTGGCGCCGCCAAGCCGGCAGAAGGACAGGTGATACGCAAACCGGGCCTGAGAATAGGATATGTGCCGCAAAAACTGCACATCGATCCGACGCTTCCGATCTCGGTCGCGCGGTTCATGCGGCTGACCCATCGCGTGTCGCCAAGAGACTGTGCCGCAGCCCTGCAAACGGCCGGCGTTCCAGACCTGCCGGAACGTCAGATGTCACAATTGTCCGGCGGACAATTTCAAAGAGTTCTTTTGGCGCATGCGTTGATAAATCGGCCGGACCTTCTGTTGTTGGACGAAGCGACCCAGGGTCTGGATCAACCCGGTTCGGCGGCCTTCTACCGCCAGATCGAAGATGTGCGGCGGGAAACCGGCTGCGCCATCCTGATGGTGAGCCACGAATTGCATGTGGTCATGAGCGCCTCGGATCGGGTTATCTGCCTCAACGGCCATGTATGCTGCGAGGGCTCGCCGGCCGTGGTGGCGTCGGCCCCCGAATATCGAGCGCTGTTCGGAACCGGCACCGGCGGCGCGCTTGCCCTCTACCGTCATGATCACGACCATGATCACGACCACTGTGAAGACCCGAAGGAAGCCGCCGAATAATGCTTGATGATTTCATGATGCGCGCAACGCTGGCGGGAATTGGCGTTGCCTTTGCCGCTGCACCGCTTGGTTGTTTCGTCGTCTGGCGTCGGATGGCATATTTCGGCGACGCCACTGCCCATGCGGCGATCCTGGGCGTGGCGCTTTCATTGGCGTTCCAGATGTCCATCTTCGCGGGCGCCCTGGTTGTCGCCCTGTTGATGGCGTTTGCAGTCACGCTCCTGTCCCAGCGCGGCTATGCAATGGACACGTTGTTGGGTGTCATGGCGCATTCATCCCTGGCATTCGGGCTGGTTGCGGTTTCGTTTCTGTCCGGAATTCGCATCGACCTCATGGCTTATCTGTTCGGCGACATCCTTGCGGTGTCACGCTCGGATCTGCTTGTGATCTGGGGCGGTGCCGCACTTGTCGTGGCCCTGGTCGCCTGGCGCTGGTCCCAGCTTCTGACCGGGACTCTGAATGAGGAACTGGCCTATGCCAGCGGGTTCGACCCCAGGCGCGAGCAACTGATCCTGACCGTTTCCCTTGCAGTGACGGTTGCCGTTGCAATCAAGGTCGTGGGTGTTCTGCTGATCGCTGCGATGTTGATCATACCGGCCGCGGCCGCACGAAGCCTCGCGCGATCACCAGAGTCGATGGCCGTGTCCGCAGCGGCAATAGGCACGGTCGCCACCGTGGTTGGATTGAGAGCGGCATATATCCTCGATACGCCGGCTGGACCTTCGATTGTCTGCGTGGCCGCGATAATTTTTGCCGGCCTCAGTCTTTTTGGCCTGAGCGCTCAGCGCCGAACCTAGGTTCCCGCCATCTGGTACAAAGAGTGCTGCCGCCCCCCTCGGCGGGCGGCTTTCGCCTACGGCACGCAATGCGCACGCATGAACCGATGTGCGCACAAGAGCGCGGCCTGCCCCTGACCGGCCTGCGCCTCATCCCGCATCGTCAACCTTGTGACGCGCGAAGGGCGCTTTGCGCCCTTGGGGTGGTGCCAGGAAAATCAGTTTGCCCGAATGATTTCACGGATCGTCAGCATGACCGAACGGCGCCACGGGCAAAGCGCCGGAAACCGACCCATCAACTGCCCGGAGATACGCCGAGTGGGCCCGGAAATGTGTGTTTTCGGAAGGTTACCAAGTGGCGGACCGAGGAGGAACACCAAAATCTTTGTAAAATATGGGCAAATCCAAATCCTGAACAGAAATCGCGCCCTATATTTCTCAAGGGGTTACATGACCAAGTGTTCAGGTGAAATGGGCGCCACAGGGTCAACGATCGCCGTCACCGCGTCGAGGTTTTGGGCTTTGGGGAATGTGACGTGTCTCTCCCTTGTCGCCCTACCCTGTGGCATTCACAGGGTTACAACCGGCCCGCGCGGTCGTCCAGAATGGAATTGTGAATAATTTGCAGCACAAAAGGAAAAATCCCCGACCGCTCGGGCCGGGGCAGTAGGGTCAGAATAGGCGTTTGATGATCTGGGTTCTCTCCTTGTTTTGATGGTATCGCGCCTGAACCCCGGCGCCGGGATCAGTCCAAGTCCTCGAGGACATTGATCTGGATGTATTCGCTGTTTGGGAATGTCTCGATCTTCCCGTCTGAATATGTGACCTCAAATTCAGCGCGATAAACCCCCGCCGTGTCAGTATCCCCAGCGTCCCATTGGTAGCTGAGGATGTTCTGAGCGGAATCGACCGCTGCGGGGCTGTCGATTTTGAGCGCCCCGCCGTTCAGGGACGCCATTTTGAATGTGGCGGTTGCCCCGACCAGCGTCTGCCCTGTCCCGAGCGTCAGTTGGAATTGGATCGCGGGGCTGGTGTCGTCCCGCTTGATGGTGAACGTCTCGGCCATTAGATTTTCCTGCAGATGTTGTTGGGGTTCAATACGACGCCGATGTTTTTGCTGTCCGCTGGGAGTGCCACGCGCCCCCGGCTGAGATTGCCGCCGGACGATTGGCCCTGACCTGTGGCTGCGGATGAGCCGCCTGACGATCCGTCTGCCTCGACCGTCGCCGCGCCATCGCCTGTGGCCGCACCGGACCCGCCAGACGTACCCACGCCCTCAGACGTAGCCTGCCCTTCGCCCGTGGCCGTGGACGACCCGTCGGACTGCCCGACGTTCTCGGTTGCGTCAGATCCAACGCCCGAGGCCGTGGATGAGCCAGCAGATGCGCCCTGCCCCTCGGCAACGGCCGCGCCCTGCCCGGATGTGGTCGCAGCGCCACCCGACGATCCGTCAGCCTCTGCGGTTGATTGCCCATCGCCTGTGGCTGAGGATGTGCCATCAGACTGCCCGACGCTCTCGCCTGCGGTCTCACCCTGGCCGGACGCTGTGGACGCACCAGCGGACGATCCATCACCCGTGGCGGTTGCATAGCCCTCGCCTGCGCCACTCGATGCGCCGGACGCAGCGCCGTCACCGCTGGCTGTGGCCTCGCCTGCGCCGGATGCCGTTGACGCGCCAGATGACGATCCATCGCCCTCTGCAACGCTGCCGCCGATCTGCCCCTGACCCGTGGCGCCGGATGTGCCGCCAGATGTGCCGCTGGATTCCGCCGTTGATTGACCAGAGCCAGACGCTGTTGCGGTGCCACCTGCCACGCCATCCGCCTCGGCCACGCTCGATCCGGCCCCGGTCGCCGTGGATGTGCCTGTGGATGCCCCATCGCCAGAGACAATGCTACCCCCACCAACCGCAGGCGCAATGATATAGTGCGCGGCAACATAAAACGAGTTTCCGCTATAGGTGAACTGTTGTGTGCCAGTCGCGCCTGCCCCGACCGTTTTTGCCCAGACCTGGACAGTCGCCGCGCCGCGCACTTCTTCACCGATCAGCGTGTAGCCGCTGGGAGATGTGGTCACTGTGTCATTGTCGCTATGCCCGATGGCAATGACAGATAGGCTGTCAGCTGCTGACGCCGTAGCAGACGGCACATTCACGGTAGACGTGAACCCCGTGACATCGCCCTGAATATCATCAACGCCATTGTGGCCGCTGATGGCAAGGACGCCCCACGCTTGTTGTTTGTTGCTGTCGGTGAATGAATATCCAGTCGCCGCCTCAGAGGCCCCGGCGGTTTTCGAGTGCGTGAAAAACGACGTGTTTGTTTTTGATTGATCCGAATACCGCAACGTCCAGCCATCGTCGGCTGGCGTCGTGTCTGGCGCGACCGTGTTTTGGCGTTGGAATACCTCAATAAGCAGATCGCCCGCCGAGTGTGTCGGCAGGCTGATCGTAGAACTCGATCCGAAATTACCGGCGAAAAGAGAGGCGTCTATTGTGGGGGCGGCCATGTGTCAGCCCCTAAACAGGTTGCGCTACGATGTTTTCGATAGCTGCCAACAGATCGTCAATCAGCGCAACAAGCGGCGCAGTTTCCACTGTGGAGAACTCGCGCTGCTGCGGCGTTCGCCCGTTTGGGTCGCCAAAATAACTGATCAACAGATAACGCACACCGTCCACATCATGCGCCGGGATGTTATCGGTGATCCACGTCACCACTGCCTCACAAGCGCTGATCAGAACGTAAAAATCCGCAGAAATATCCTTACCGGCACCGGCTGCTTCATCATTGTACGGGTACAGATGCAGTGCTGCATATTCGGCCATTTTTGGCAAAGCGCCGAATTTCTGGAACACGCTGGACGCAGCATCAACCTCCCCTAGAAACGAAATCAGACGATCCGCTCGAAAAGGCCCAGACTGCAACGCGGTTCTGACCTCCTGACACCTGTCATAGACGATACTCACACGTCGGACGCCATCATTCAAAGCGCCGCTCAGATCATAAAGTGCAATTCCAGACATAAGTCACCTCCATCAATCTGCCGACCCCGCCACCATTGGCGAGGCCGTTCTGTTGTCCGAGATCAGTCCTCGGTGATGGTGGTGCCTGTACCGAGGCGCGGGGTCACACCAGACGATATCGAGATCGTCGGGCTGATGGTGCCGTAATACAAAATCTCAGTGGCCCCAGATGCGCCTGTGCCGATGGCAAAATGCGTTGCGGTGCAGGTGCCGCCTGTGGCTGCTGGGAAATCTACCGGCGCGGCCAGAGAGACGGAATTTCCTGCGACGGTAAAGCCGCTAGAATTTCTGGCGACAGCAACACGGGCATACCCGGTATAGGCGCACTCGCTGGTTGATTGGTCGCCAGCCTCACCGGGGTTGGCCGAATGCAGCGACAGGTACAGGTTGGTGGATGGCGACGTGGTGTCGTTTTCTGCCAGATCAGCAATGGCCGTGCCGTTGAACAGCAGAGCCAGCACATCGTTTTCCAGCGCGTCAGATTTAGACTGCGCAGCTGCTGTGCCGGTCAGACCGAAAACGAACGCACACGCGAAAAGAGCCGCGAGAGCGGCCAACATGAAATTTCTCATGGGTGTCTCCATTTCAGGATTTGCGCCGAACCCCGGCGCCGGGATTACATCGGATCACCGAGCAGCGGCGCGGCGACATCCGAATAGTTTTCCCCGGCGGCGACCATGCAGGACATGCCGCTCGGGTGGGTGATCAGGATCGTGAACGAGCCGGTTTCCTCCGCCACCCACAATTCGATAATGATCGGGTTTCCGTTCTGCGTAGCCAGCCCAACGCCGCGCTGATGTTCTCCGAACATGTCAGTCAGCCGATCGGTGATGTCCGGGCGCAGGACGCAGTTCTGGGCGGCCACGACCGCAGGAATGAAGATCAGGGCCAGGACGGACAGCAGCAGGCGCGTCATTTCCGCCCACGGTATCCGGTCACGCCGATCACGCCGAAAATGCTGATGATGATGAGACCCGCCCATTCATCCAGAGGCGCTGGCAGTGCCGCGATTGTCCATCCCTGCGGATAGGCGCAGCCGTGGCACCAGAACACGCTGTAGACCACCACAGCGCCGAACCAGAACGCCAGCGGGACAGCAAACAGCAGCGTCAGGACCAGACCGCCCGCCCGCATCCAGTCGCCGCGTTGGCGGTAATGCTCTTGGATCAGATCGCCCTTGA
Organism: Ruegeria lacuscaerulensis ITI-1157; assembly: GCA_000161775.1. Lineage (GTDB taxonomy): Bacteria > Pseudomonadota > Alphaproteobacteria > Rhodobacterales > Rhodobacteraceae > Ruegeria > Ruegeria lacuscaerulensis. Next base: position 1,600,562 of record GG704596.1, on the reverse strand, counting down.
TCTTTTCCCGGTCGGTCTCGGCCGCCACCCGGCGATCCACCGTGTCCAGAACCCGATCGAGCGGGCCAGATGTCAGCCAGGTCAGGATGAAGCGCAGCATCAGGTCGCCCCGCCGCGCTTCTTGGCAACCCGGCTGGCGATGAACGTGGCGATAAAGCCGATGATCGGGCCGACGATTTCCAGCAGCTGATCCACGGTGATCGTGTAGGTGCCCGTCGCGGCCTCGAAGTCACCGATCGCCGCGCCTGCCAGTCCTGCAAACAGCGCGTAGAGCGCCATGCGAATGTAGAGCATCATACCGTCTGTCCTTTCGATGTGAGCGACTGGAACAGCCGCTGGATGAATTGGAGAATGAGCGCGAACAGCCGCTCGGTGCCCGGTTCTGCCTTGCCCGGGGCCGACTGCTTCGGCGCGGGGATCGGTTGGCCGCTCTCGCGCGCCATGCGCACCGCCCGGTCGATCACGCCGATGTCACCGGTCTGAACGCCCGGCAGGTCGCCCATGACGCGGCGGGTCCAGCCCTTGCCGAACACGCGCCAGGTGCGCAGAGATTTCAGGAAGGACATGCGGCGCTGGCACAGTTTCACGATCACGTCCTGCGTGTTGGCGGCCTGCACCGCCGCCAGAGTCTGCAGCCCGATCACGCCGTCCACCCGGACGCCAAGCACCCGCTGCAGGTCCATGGCCGCCTTGGCCGGGCCGGAGTTCACCGCATAGTCGCCCATCGCATAGTCGAGGCCGGACGGAAGAACGTCAGCCCGAACCGCGTCCAGATACTGGAACTCGATGATCTTTTCCGCCTCGGCCTTGCTGATCCCGCGCACGGTGCGGCGCGGCCGCCCCAGCCGGTCATTCCATGCATCATAGGTCCGCTGGGTGATGCCGCGATCGGTTGCGCCGCCGGGATCTTCCGGGTGATTGACATAGCCGCCCTCTGACAGCCCGATCCAGTCCTGTATCTGCGGGTAATTGCTGCGCATATCAGTTGTCCTCCAGGCTGCGCAGATCACGCTGGATGCCCTCGACGGTCTGCTCGATCTGCTGCTGTCGCTCCATGACCCGCTCCGCGTCCTCGGGCGAGATCGACCGCACGGTGAACACGTTGCTACGGCGGCAGATGGTTTTCGGCGGAACCAACCCCCAGAACGGGCGCACGACGGTCCAGCAGGTGTCGGCTATGTAGGAGCCTGGTTCACGCGGCCAGCACCGCTCATCGCCACCGGTCCACCAGACCAGATCGGGGTGTTCGGGAAGTTTGGCGTCTGGCCGGTAGGGAAACGGCCCGTTCTTCGGATCGCACACAACGGTGTTGCCATCGAGGGATCGGATCACGACCTGGTAGGTCATTTCGACCTTGCGCTTGATCACCCGATCGAAGGTGATTTCAGGGACCCGATCTCTGGACCCGTCCGAAATGAACACGTCCCCCGGATCGAACCACACCCAGTTCACCGGCACGAACGCCAAGCCCATCCAACCGACGAGGATCAGGCTCAGAATATCGGCTGTTCGGAGAATGCGTTTCATTGGCCGCGCCCCTTGAATTGCACCAGAATCGCTGACACGGCGGCGACAACACCGGCCAGCCACAGGAGAATGCGCGTTCCCATTTTCCCCGCGCGCACCGCGCTCATGATCTCGTCCAGCTGCTCGGCGCGGCTTGACTTGCCCTCCAACGGCGGCTTGAACAGGAAGTCATGCACCTCTTTGATCATGTCGTGTTCATCTTCGGTCATGGACATCCCCGCTAGTAGAACGCAGGCCGTGCCAGCCCGAGCGTCACAAGTTCCTGGTTGATGCTGGTTTCGTCGCTCTCGGCCCGGTACAGGGATGCCAGCCAGCGCCCGTATTTGCCGGTCTTGTCGTGATAGGTCCGCATGACGATCTCGCGGCCAAGGATCTGTTCGCGAAGCCAGTCCCGCGACTTGATGCCCTCGGCCCGCTCCGAGCCGCGCATTTCCGGCGCGTCGATACCGTAGAGCCTGATCTTCACGCCCCGTAGCCACGCCCGAAAACCGAGATCCACGTCAACCGTGATCGTGTCTGCGTCGTAAACGGACGTGACTGTGGCGCGATAGGTGAACATCAGAAACGCCCTGCCGTCTCTCGGCGCAGAAAGTACCCTGATGCAATCAGGATCAGGTGAGGCACGATCACCCACGGGAACAGCGCCGCGACCGCCCCCATCAGGACATGTCCCAGATCCTCCAGTGCATCACTCAGCACCGCATGGAACAGTCGCATCTGCGCGTATTCCCACGCGGCATAGCCAACGGCCAGGAACGGAACCGCCATCCAACCGAAAAGAAACACCGGAACGAAGCCGACGATGTACGCATGGCCGATCTGATTCAGCGCATATTTCCACGGCTGGTCATAGTAGGCCGTGGGAGACCGGAAGAAGCGCATCAGGAACATCACTTCTTGCCCTCGGCTTTGGCCTCAATTTTCCGCGCCTGCGACAGACCGCCCATCAGCCCATGCACCTGACCGTATGGCATTTGCGACAGGTACCTGGTGATGGCGTCCATCAGGCCCTCTGGCAGTTCATATGTCTCTGTTTTCTGGTCCATTATGCGGCCTCCAATGCTGCAACGCGCCGCCGCAGGGCCTTGACCTCTTGCAGCAGTAGCGGGGTAAAGCGGGAGTAATCGACCATCCAGAACTCGGTGTCCTCGGATGCAGGCGAAACAGCGTCCGGGAATACCTCATGCACGTCCTGCGCAATCACGCCGAAAGACGTGTGCGCGCCGTTGGCAATCCAATCGTGCTGGACCACCTCAAGCGCGTCGATGATCGCGCCCGCGTCACCGGCGGGGGCGATGTTCTCTTTCAGCGCCCGGTCGGACGTGGTTTGGAACACGGTGTTCGTGCCGTCGTATCTGATCGCGCCGACTGTGGTGTTATCCACCCGGAAATCAAAGAAGAATGGGTTGGTTGTGCCGCGCCGGTTGAGGACAATGGTCCCCACCTCGCTGGCCATCATCTCGGTGTTGTGCGTCCGGGTGGAATTGGCCCAGATAATACCAGCATCCGGCGGCAACCACACCGCGCGTTTTACGTTCGGGATACCGTTCGTCACAGTATTTGCAGTCAGCGCGCCGTCTGTGATGACGATGCCGGAATTGAACCGCGCGCCCTTGATCGTGCCGCCGTCGTCGTATTCACCACGGATCTGGAAAGCGGTGTCGGCGGTAAATGCGTTGGTATTCCCGCCACCGCTGTTGATCATCAGGCCCTTGGTGAAGCCTGCGAAACTCGGGTCCATCGGGTTGGTGGGCGTGATCGACGTGTTGTCGAAATTCATCACGCCGATTTCGACGCCCCAGCACCCAGCATTGCCGCCCGTTCCATTGCCGCGAACCGCTTCAAAATACCCGCCCCAGGCGTTGACGGAGAGCGGATCATCCAGACGTGCCACGCCGACCGTGCCAAGCCCCATCAGGCCGGAGGTGGCTTTCGCGGCCCCGGCCACGCCAATCTGCCCGAACGAACCAGCGTCACCAACCGATGCTGCCAGCGCCGCATGGGTCTCGATGTATTGCAGGCGAGAACCGGCCGGGCCGGTCCCGAGATTGTCCCCCTCGTCGCCCTGCTGCAGCCACGATCCGGTAAGATAATTGTCACCGCTTGTCGTGGTCGAACGAGGTGAGCCAGCCAGGTCTTTGGACCCGCCGACAAACACGCGATCCGCGCGCGCCGCTTTCGGCCCGGTGGACGGGTCCGCGCCCTCGGATTTGTAGAACGGGCCATCTGCCAACGACAGCCCGCCAGCGGTGTCCAACTGCGCCCTGGTGGCCTCGATCTCGTCCATCCACGTCACCAACTCGGTCGGATTGGGCTGGTGCGATGCCGTGGGCGGGTTGCCCTGAATGATTGTCTGCGGGGGTAGTGCCATGATTACGCCTCGTTATGGAATTGTGACTGTCTGCGGGCCGGTGCGCGGGCCCGCGACACCGGACGAATTGATCGGCTCGATCCAATAACTCTGGTCGCCAGAGGCCGGGGCCACGTCCGTCCACGAGTCATTGTTCGACGGGATGCCGTATTCGGTATGAACCAGTGTCGCGCTGCCGAAATTCGTGCTGTTCAGCGCCCTGTAAATGCGTGTCGCAAAATAGTTCGGGTCGTTCGGGGCCGTGAACAGAACGTCAATGTTCGCGCCGGTGAGGATAGCCGAGAATGCCTCGTGCGCCGCTGGTGCGGTGGGGTTGTCAACGACAGTCACCGTCGCCGGTGGGTCGGGGAGCCACAATTTTTCGGCGGCATTGGCACCAATTGGCCGCGCCTGATACTTATACGCGGCCCCGTCGATAAGGCCCGTGACCCGCAGCAGCTCATCACCCTCCAGAAGCGTGTGCTTGCGCCATAGGGCTGTACCGACCCGGCGTATGCGGAGGCGCTGCTTGTGGGTGCCAAGCGGCGCGAAAATGAAGTCCACCGAATTTGCACCGGAACTTCCGACATTCAGTATTTGTGAATCCGGCGGGGTAGCGTCCTCGCTCACCTTCAAATAGGTCGGGCGGGTCGGTTCCTCTATGGCCGCGTCAAATTCGAAATCCTCTGGCTCAACGGAATTCGCCTCGATGGTAAACCGTGCGATACCATCGCGGGTCAGACTGCCGATCTCGAAATACTGGTCGAAACCGATTTCCGGCTGCACCATGCGGAAAAACCGCTTTCCCAGAAGGTCATAGCCGCGCAGTCCGATTTCGCCCCGCAGGCTGTATTTCGACCGCTTTGTTTTTGCCAGCCGCTTTGCAATTCGTGCAGCCTGGTTGTGGCTGGTGATCGTGAAGACCTGGAGTTCTTCGCGCTTCTGACGCTCGGTCGTACTCTCCACCCACGCGCCCGATGGCGTTTCGCGCCATCCATTCTCAGGCTCGGTATAGACGACTGACACCTCAGTCGGTGCGTCTGCGCCCCATTGGCCGGATGACAGTTCGAAGGATTTCAGATCGAGGGCGCCCAGCGTGACGTCCGGCTCGATCCAGCGTCCAACCCGGAACCCCAATTTCCCATCAGGACGTTCGTAGAAATACGCATCGCAGGCCCCGCCCAGAATGGCGCGCTGTTCCTCGAACTCCTGGTCGTCCGAAATGGTGCCGTTGATCGTCCAGCGTGGCTGGGTGCCGCCCTCTGCATTCGTGACCAACTCGTCACAAATATCGGCCTCTGCGGCCACCTCGTCCCAATCGACGCCGACACCGAGGATGTTCACGATCCAGTCAGCTATGACCAACGCGGCGTTGTTGGTGTATCCGGTCGTGTCCGTGCGCGGGTCATAGATGGTGTTTTTGCCATCAATGACGGGCGTATAGGCCCATTGCCGACCGCGCGGGTAAACGTCCGAAAATTCAGCGTCCGGCGGTTTTTTCGCCCACACAACTGCCCCTGCAAGCCCAGCGAAGTCATGCGCGGACGTGATTTCCGGGAACACCGACATGAGGCCTGCATTCGCGGCCTGCCCAGGCGCACCAAGGAATGGCTCGATGCGACCATATTGCCGCATCGGGAATGTGTCGATATTCGGGTTGCTGAACCCGGTATTGCTATTCAGCGTGACCTGCCGCTCGTCCAGCCAATGCTCAGCGATACCCTCGATCTGATGTGCAGCGAGGATCGGCACATAATAGCGGCGGCTGTTTTTGAACCCGGTGAACCCCAGCGGGCCACCTTTGCGGGTGCGGCCATAGACGGTTTCCGCGTAGGAAACGGGCTGCGCGAAATTCGCCATGCGCGTAGCGGGGGTGTATTGCCCGCTCGAGGGGGTTCCACGCAATTTCTGCGCGATTTTGGACAGCCCGACCGCAACAACGGTTTTCACGACAAAACCACCGATCAGTGACCCACCGAACGTAGCGCCTGCCGCGAATCCGGCGCTGATCCCAGCCGCAGCAGCAGCAGATGCTGAAATACCCAGCGCGCCCGCCACGAACCCAACCACGGGCGCGGCCTCAGCGGGGCGCGGCGTCAGTGCGGTCGTGCCGAGGAACGCCAGCAGCAGCAGCCTATTCCTCATAGCCGACACTCCAAATCGCCAATACCTCGACCTCGTGCGGGTGCAGGGTCGTCGTTCCAGTCGGCCCCTTGCAGGCCCACGCAACCCCCGTCCAGATGGCACCACATGGCGAGACGCGCCCGTCAGGGTCACGCGCCATTACAACTGCCATGTCGCCTTTCTGCGGCTCATCCACGCGGTCCAGCCCGCCGATTGTGGCGAGGCATGACTCCACGGCCCCAACCGGGTCGCGCAGATAGCCGATTTCACGTTGGCACGATCCCCGGCTGTCATAGGTGCCGCGCACATGCGCTGCCGGGTCCTGCCCGCGCACACGCTCGATCCAGTCGGCGCAGACCAACATACAGTCGGTCTCTCCCCAGACGAACGGCAGGCCCATCCAGCGGTGAATTTCCTGATAGAGAGGGGTCATCCGAACAACTTTCCTTCTTCGTAATCAGTGGTCGGCGCGTACTCGAGGCTCGGGTTTTCGTACCCAAGCAGTTGCGAATGGCCGACAGTGTTCAGAATGATGCGACGCGCCGCGCGGCGGTTCTCCGTCACGGCCTCAAATCCAACGACAATCGAGCGATCCTGCGCGCCGCTGAATTGATAGCTGATGGTTTTCATCGTGCGCTGCAGCCACGGCACAGGGGCCGTTTTCGGCGCGTACATCTCGGACATGCTGCCGAAATGTTGTTTGAACAGCGTGATTGGACGATTTTTGACGTAGTCATCGCCCAACTCCCGGATCTGCGCGATCAGGTCGTCAGCGTCGGGGTCCTGGAAAAACGACAGCGTGACGCTGCCGGCCGGGGCCTCGCCGTTCAGCGCGGACGCCAGACTGCCGACCCCAATCAGCTGCGACCCCCACCACTGATTGCCGCTCACATCGGTAAACACACCATCTGTGCCGATGATGAAACGTGCGGGGCCATCCGGGGTGTCGATCTCGCACAACTCCAGAACCCCGACCACATCAGCGGTCGGGTCAAAATCAGGCGGGAAAAAACTCATCGAGTGAGGACCTCGCGAAATTGCAGCGTCGGGCGGCTGAATTTCTGATGCTCATAGGCCGCATTCCCCATGCCACCCTCGACAGCCTCGAACCGACCGCGACCGCGATAGTGGATAATGTCGCCAGCCGTGATGGCAGACCGCATCGGCATTTGAACGCCGAGGTCGTAGAGATTGGCCGACACCTCCAGCACCCACGTCACCCGGAACGGCCAGTCATTGTGGCTCATAATCTGCCCGACGTTCGGCGCGATCCCCTCACCAGTGGTATTGACCCGGATCTGTGTCGCGCCAGCCGAGGCGTCCTGCTCAGCCGTGCAAACCGGGTCCCACTCAAACCCGACACCGGTGCTAAACGGCTGGCCCGTGTCGAACGGAACCCCAGAGGGGAATGGATTAGCGACGGGAAACCCAACTGGGTCGAACATCTGGACAACGTAGATTCCGACCTGACCCTGCGCCTGCGCCCGGATCGCCTGCCATTGTGCGATTTCCGTGTTGTGCAGATGGATTCTTGGGGAGCCCATCCAACGGGGGAACGCAGTGTTCACAATCTGCGTAATTCCCGCGTTGCTCTCACCTGACGCCTGACCGCGCCAGTCGATACCCCAGTCGCAGTTCAGGTGTCGCAGCAGGCCGTGCGGGATGGTAATGACCGGACGCTGCATCAGTCCCTCCGCGCGAAATGGTTGTCCAGGCTATTGCCGAAATTCCGCTGAACCGTCTGCATTCCCGCCGACGTGACCCGCGCTGCCACGCGCCCGCTCACGCGCTCGATCACCGGTACGAGGTTCCCGTCCTCCATCATGATCCGAACGTCGACGGCCCCGTCTGTCCGCCGAGATTGCGCCATGCCCTGCGCGACCTCGCGCCGCGACCAGATGCGCTCGCCACGCTGGGCGATCACCGGAACCTCGTCTGGTCGCAAACCGGGCCATCCGCCGCCGTGGAACCGCTCGGCACCCGCAAACGCCGCGGCCGGAACTGCCCTCTGAGGCCCGCCGGCGCCCACAACACCACCGTCGTGCATGATTGAGCCGAATAGGGTTCCCAGGAAGCCCCCACCGGACCCGATGGCGCCACTCAGCCATTCGGCCAGCGGTCCCAAAACCCCTGCCTTGAACGTCAGTGTCGCAAGATCGGCAATAATTGATTGCACCAAGCCGCGAAAATCGAACTTTCCGGTTTCGGTGAACTTCCGGAACGCGCTCTCGGCCGACTTGAACCCGTTTGTCAGGGCATCGCTCAACCCCTTGCCGGTATCCTGCGCTTCCCGCGCATAGTCCGCCAAGGATTGCTTGATCTGGTCCATGCCCTCCTTGACTTGCTCACCCGCCCGGCGCGCAGAACCGCCCACCTTGTCGAGACCGTCGCTGATCCTGTTCAAAGAGTTCTCGATCGCCCTGTCGCGGATGGTGTCGAACAACTCGCCCATGGGGTTCTCATTGGCGATTTCCTGCGCCTTGGCGCCGAACTCTCCCCAAGCCGCGGTTGCCCGGTTGGCCGCTGCGGTGGCCGCCTCGGATGCCTCGCCGCTTTTCTGGCTGAGCATGTCCAGGATGCCCGAGAAGTTGTCGGTGCTGAGGTCGGTGTTGAATACGCTGTTCAGGCCCTCGGCGATGCCATTCACCGCCTGCCCGACATACCAGACCATGTCGTGCATTTTGGTGATGACGTAGGACACGGCCAGAGAGAAAGCCGCTCGGAAATAATCCGGCACGGTGTCCATGGCGGTCTTGATCCCCAGCACGAGAATCTTGGCGTTGTTGATGATCGAATTCACCGCCGACACCGTCGCGTCCACGGCCCAATCCCACGCCGTCCAGAACCATTCGGAGATCGCCTCGATGGCAGGGCGGAGAAGCGTATCAAGCCCACTGATCACCGTCTGCCAGATTGCCTTGGCCGTGTCCCCAAAGGTCACCGTTGCATCCGTGGTGTTGTTGATTTCCCGTGTCAGCCCTCCGATCACTGCACTGACCGCCCCCACAGCAGCAGCGACCGGCCAGAAGCGGCGCACAAGGCCGCTCACCAGTCCGCTCACATCGCGCAGTGCTGCGCCGACTCCCCCGTTGCCGAACCCGTAGATCTGCGCGATCTGCGTGCCCTGCTGCGCCATGACCACGAACGGGTTCATGCCGCCCGCCAAGGAAACGCCAATGTCGTTCAGTTGGAAGAACATCTGCTGGGTTCGGAACCGGGCAACGCCGGTCGCCTGAGACATGCCCATGATCGCGGTCGTGCGCCCCTTGATCGCGGCGATGCTGTCGAGCGTAACGCGGCGCTCACGCTGGATCGCTGCCGCCATTTCCTGCGCGGAAATCGCACCCTGCAAATGCGCAGATTTCACCTCTGACACGGTATTTCGATAGCGCTGGATCGCCGCATAGACAGGGTTGTATTTCGCGCGCAGCTGGTCGAGAGCCTGACCCTGTTGCAGATACTCAGCCGTCGTTTGCCCGATTGCGGGCGTGACACCGGTCAACCGGTTGATCTGATCGACCATCGGAGATGCGGCCGCCGCTGTCGTGCGCATGGCAGCGGCGCTGTTGGCCGCCTTGACGGACAATTCCTCGAAGGAACGCCGCGCACGCTCGGCTGCGGCCTCCACTGAGTTCATGCCAGCTTCGGCGGAGTTCGAGTTTGCGCCGATCCCGGCCAGCGCGTCCTTCGCCGCGGCGCCGATAGCGACAAACTCGCCCTTGAGTTCCTTGCCGCCCACGGCCGCCAGCCGGACGGACACCTTCTTTTCGGCCATCTCAGCTTTCCCTCATCTGCTCATTGATTTTCGCGCAGGCAATTGCCTCGATCGCTGGCAACACCAACGCCACCAGCGTCTGATTGACCCCCAGGGCGTCGGCCAGGCGCAGGGCTGACGCCTGATCAAAACCTGCGGCCCTGATGCCATCCGGCAGGCTGACGTACCGGATTTGACTTTCGAGACGCAGGACCAAGTCCCACAGCCGTGCGCCCTCTAGCGTTTCCGGCCGGTTTTCTTTGTTTGGGCAGGCGTCGCAGAGCGACGGGCAGGCTTCGCAGTATTGCGCGCCGCCGCCGAAGTGCCATTCAGCGAGGGCGCAGAGCCGTTTTTTTCCGCGCTGAGCATGTCGCTCAACCCCAACCAGCGGGCCATGTAGTTCTGATCCCATGCCGACGCCAGGACCGGCATGCGCAGGGCGGCGTTGATATAGGCGGGCTCGACGGGCGCCGGCTTGCCCTTGTCGTCCTCGATGCCCTCCCATTCCACGATGACAAGCTCGGCAACGACCAGGTTCATCATTTTGCCGATTTCGCGCTGGAGATCAGCCGCAGCGTCGAGGTTTTCCGCCTCGGTCGCTTCTTCCACCTGCTGGCGCAGATCGACAATGCGCTGGTCCTGCGCTGCCTGCTCGAACACGACGTCGAGCGCAGGCTCAGCGAGAACGCGGATATGGCCTGGCACCAGATAGTACCACTCGGCCTTTGGGTTCAGGGAGATTCGCATGGGCAGCTTCCTTAGTTGCTCGGGTTGTCGTAGTCGGCGAGATCGTTGATCAGCGTGGCCGTCGCCATCTGGCCCGCAACACTGTCGTAAGCGGCCTGCCAAGCAAACGAAGCCTGCACGCCGGCGGGGCCCTCGATCGAGATCTTCGGCTTCGGCAGGAACACGTCGTGCGCGACGATCTCGAGGCTGTTGGACGCGTCGATCTGGTACTTGAACGCCAGTTCACATGCCGCGCCGCTGATCGCCTGATCAAGCAGGGTCGTGTCTGCGAAACGCACGTCGATCGTGCCGGACATCATCGACTTGCCTGGATCAACGCCGTCGATCTTGCCGTCGGCCCGGATGGTCTCGACGCGATCCAGGCTGTTGTTGTAGGTCACCTGACCCTGCACAACGTTCGCCAATTGCGAACCGTTGCGGCTGATCGAGCCCGTGAACGACCCGAACCGGGTGACGGCTTCCTGTTGCATCGTCCCGACATTGGACACAGTGCCGGTGGTCTCGCCCTGGGCGATCACGCTCATCGTGGCCGTCACCAAGCCCGAGCGCTGCATCTGGAACGACATGGAGTCGAGTTTGCACCCGGAGACCATCGCGTAATACGGAACGTCCGGCATGCCGATCTCGGCCGAGAAACTGGGCAGCGCCCAGGACCCGCTGGTGAACACATGCGTGTACGGGCCGGTTCCGGTGGTCACGGGATCACCGAACAGCGCCTTCAGCCACACGCCGATATAGCGAACGTCCATCGGAACGTTGATTTCACCATCAGCGGTGATGGCATCCCGGCTGGGTGGTTGCGCATCGCGGCCCAGTCCCAGCAGATCATCCTCGATCAAGTTCTGTTCGCTGCCCAATGTGGAGCGCGAGAATGGCATTTTCCAGTATGAGCCCGAAGCGGGCGCGGTGCCGTAAACAGATTCAAACGCGACCGCCATCTGCGACCGCGCGCCTTGTGCGCGTGCCATGTTTTTGTCCTTTCAGGAGTGGTTCAGGTCAGTGGGTCCGACGTGCCATACGTCAGGATCACACCGATGGTTGCCGCTTTCAGGTCCTGGGCGCCCTCGATAGGCAGGTCCAGGGGCGCGGGAGCCTCGCCGATCACATAGTCGCACAGGCCGCCAAGCGTTCGGTCGGCCGCCAGGGCCGTGCCGATCGACTGCTTCAGGTCATCAAATGTTGCATCGCGGGTCGCGCTTTTTGCGCCCTGCACGACGATATCCACCTCGGCGCGATGCTCGTAGATGTATTCGGTCGGGGACAGCGTGACTTCCGGCTGACCCGGATCGCCGTCATGAAGCGTCACGAACCCGCCGGCCGGGATGCGGCTTGGCAGGGTGCCGTTGCGTTCGAATTTCGAGGATGCGGTCAGACTGCCCTTTATGGCCGCCGCCAGGGCTTTCAGGACCTGTTCTGATTTGCTGTCTGCCATATCAGTCCTTCCACCGCTCAACGATCAGCCCGGGCAGTCGGCCTGCCCACTTGTTGGCATCCCGGTCCAGATCCAGCCGCTTGCGCAGCTTCACCTGCGGAACGAGGATGAAGATCGGCTTCGTGACCTTCGACCTGCGCCGCCGCCTCGACGCTGAACTTTGCCAGCGCACGGGATCCGCGATGCTACGCTGAAGTGCCTCGCCATCGGTCACCAGCAGCGACGGGCGCCCCCGGCGGTAGACGAAGCGCAACTTTTTGCCGGTCTTCTGTTCCCAAAGATGCGGAGTGATCCGCTTGTTGCCCCGGCCGCGCATCCTGGCCACCTCGGCAATCGGGATGGCCAGCCAGAAACCGTCCCTCGACCGGATCAACGCGCCGCGCTCGTGTGCGTCCACGATTTTTGACGCCCGACTGAATACCAGGGCCGCAGCATTCAGGCTTTCGGTGCCCTCCGGGTAAACATTGGCCCGGATGGTTTTACCAAGACGCGTTCCGAGCCCGGCGCCCTTGATCTGGTTGCGCCAATCCGCCTTGAGCCCACGTCCAGCTGCAGCAACGCCGCGTGTCACTGCACGCTCACCGTTCCGGATTTCGCGCAGCAGGACTTCCTCCGGGTCGCCAATGACACCGAAGTCAAACTTCACGCCGCACCGCCTCGGCCTTCCAGACCAAACGCTCTCCGTCCCGCCGTGGTTCATCCTGAACCTCGAAGGACTCGCCCGTCGGCTGGCCAGCATGGTCCAGCAGTTCGAATACACTACCCTGCATCACGTCCGGAGCTTCAGAAACGCGCACGTCAATGAACATGGTGTCAGATACGTACTGACGGCCATTGAATTCAGACACGTCATCAGGGGCCCGCATGATGATGCGGACGGGCTTGCTGCCGCTGTGCCACTGAACCCGATACAGCGCATCGCGCGCCAGCATCGGGTTCGCAAACAGGGCATCAACAGCGGCAGCAAACATGATCAGGCCGCCGAGCCGTTCAGGCGCACGTCGCCCATGGTGTCACCCGCACCGCCACCAACAGCCGCAGCCGCAACACCGATCAGAGTGTTGCCGGATGCCGCGGTCGTGCAGCGTTTGTTGGTGTCGTCCCAGTACACCTTTGCGCCTTCAGCCCACGCCTGCGAGGGGGCCTTGGTCATGTTGAAGATGCCGGTCAGTTTGGCAACGCCGGTCGCGCCGGTCAGCACGTCGCCAGCGACGACACCGAAGATCGAGCCGATCAGAACGCCGTCGCCGGATGACAGGTCCGCCGCGGCGGTGAATTCCATGGAATCGCCATGGGCCTTGAAGTTTTTCATTGTTCCGTCCTTTCAGGATGGGGAAAGAAAGCCCGCGCCGTGAGTGGCGCGGGCAACTGACGTTGGCGCGGTTATGCGCCGGGGTTCTTGTACAGGCCGCGATAGTCGATCGCCTTGGCCGCAAAGTCGTGGCGGGCCTTGATCTCGATACCGTCCACCTCGAAGCCCTGCCGGGTTTCGGTGAACACACCGTCCTGACCTTCAAGGTAGGCGTATTCGATGGTGTCGATCCGGGCCGGGTCAGCGGCCAGGAACCACGGATCGTTGCCCGACGCCGGAATAAGGCGCGGCTCTTCGATCGGCTCCAGGCGGCCGGCATACGGGTTCACGTCAGCAGTGCTGTTCGGGGTCGTCGCGGTGACCTGCTTGCGCGCCTCGACGCTGCGCGAACCCGGCGGCGTGATGATGAACCGCGGCTGAACCGAGACCAGTCGACCCTCGATGCCTTTCTGCTGGCCGAACGCCCGATAGGCGGCGGACAGAGAGGTCTCGTTGATCGCCGCGCCGGTGCCCAGGTTGCCGTGATTGGCATGGAACAGCGCATCGCCGTCCGCCATGTCCGGGTTCTGGTTCAGGATCGCATAAACGATGTCGCTTTCCAGATCGGCCGCCGATGCGCCAAACGCCGCCGGAATGCGGGTGAATGCATCCAGGTCGTCGTTGATGACAGCCTGCCGGGTGATCGAAATGATCTTGCCGTAGGTTGCCAGCGCGTAGGTTTCCTTGCCTTCACCAATGGTGCCGTATTTGAACTCACCGGATTCCAGAACCTTTTCCAGGTCCGGGGCACCGCCCAGCTGAACGCGATCCACCGGCTTGAAGTCGGTGATGGTTGCGCGCCGCGCCCAAACCATAAACGTCCGCATGGTGCTTTCATAGGCATCCCGCAGCGTCTTGTTCGCCACGTTTGCCAGGATGATCGGGAAATCCGACGTCGAATGATAGCCGGCCGCACGCTGTTCGAAGGCCGCCTTGGCCAGCTCCATCTTCGACATTCCGCGGGTGCTCACACCACGACGTTCCAGCGACACGCGGGCGATTTCCAGCAGGGTCAGGCCACGGAACTCGCGCCCGTCGTCGGTCAGCTGCACGGCGCCGGGATTGTGGCGGTGCTGAAGCGCATTGGTGATTGCATCGCGATACTGCACTTCACGTGCCCCATCTCCGCGTGCCTGGGCGTGGGACGGTTCGTGAACACGTCCCTCAAGCGGGTCAGCCTCCGCCAGTTTGTCCAGGATCGCCGCGCGGGCCTGTTCGACACTCACACCACGCTCGACCAGGTCGGCCGAGAAATCACCGTCCAGACCATGCCGGCGGCACAGCTTGGTGATCTCGCTGGTGCGCGCACGCTCGGCCGCGATGGCTTCACGAGCCGCGTCTGCCGGGTTCGGCGCGCTGCGCGTTTCCTGGGCGGTGGGCGCCGTGGTGGTTTCGGGGGTGGTGGGCGTTTCGCCACCGGATTCGTTCGAGCGGGTTTCGATCGACTTTTCATCGTCTTTGCGAACGTCTTTCAGCTCGTCCGCGCCGCTCTGCTTCTTGCCACTCATATCAGTAGCCTCCTTTGAAATAGCCGCTGGCGCGGCGTGGTCCTGCGCGCGAACAAGCACGCAGGGGTTCAGCAAGCCCGGCGTCTCAGCCGCACGGGTCTGCGCTCCGGGATCGGCAGGGATGGCCACTGCCGAAATCTCCATGGGTTCCCAATCGACGGCACGCCAGTGTTCACGCGCTCCGTCCTTTTTCGTGATCTTGTATTTGTGGACGCGATAGCCGACAGACACGTTCCGAACCGTGCCCTCGAGGATGCGCTTTACGATCCCCGCGGCGTCTTCGGCATCCGTGAGCCGGATCTCGGCATAGCCCTTGCCGCCCTCGATGCGCACGGAACCAGGCACGACAGAGCCAAGCACACTTTCCAGCCGCCAGGCGCTGTGGGAATTCAGGAACGGCGCTCCTGCATCCAGTCTCTCGAGACGCACCGCGCCGGGGCTGACCTCGAGTTCTTCGTCATACTCGACCCGATCATCCCACCCTTCCCAGCGAACCCGCTGAACGGTCGCGCCGGTGGTCCAGACGATCTCAATCGTGCGTTCCTCCGCGTTGATGCTTTCCGGACGCACCGAAGCGTCCCGCCCGATAAGGGGCAGTTCCATCATGTCCTTGGCCATGAAATCATTCCTTCTGATTGTCGTCCGGTGTGGTTGATTGCGCCTGCCCGGCCGTCGTCATCTTGGCGGGATCGCTATCGAGGACCAGGCCCAGATCGGCCGCCTTTGTCAGGTCTTCCGCCAGTTCGGTGAACACCTGATCCGCATCATATCCGCGCTTGGCGATCTGGTGCGAAATTGACCGGAACCCGGCACGTGTCTCCAACAGGTCCGTTTGCGCGTCCTGCCAAGGATTCACGCTCTCGAAAGCAGGCGGTGCCCACTCGACCGGAACGTTGTTCGTATCGATCAGCCCATCGGCATAGGCCGCCTCGATGAACCACGACCAGATGCGGTCGCAGAACATCGGGATAACCACGGTCCATTGAATCTGATCGACCATGCGACGAAACTCGTTGAGACCGGCCCGGTTGCTCGAGAAATTGGCCTGGCTCAGATCACCGGTCATCACGGCATACGGAACACGGAAACCGGCTGCGATAAGATGCTGTTGCACCCGGTTCCATTCCTGCACACCGCCGGCATGCGGGGGGTTGTTGAACTCGATCGTCTTGCCGTTGCGCGCATAGGCGATCATGCCTGGCGAAAAACTCTCGATCACATTGCCATTCTCGTCCTCGACCGTTGGGCCAACAGACGTATCACCAACCTCATCATCGCCTACCACCACGCCGACCATGCACGCCTCGGTTTTCTTCCGGACCATCTCGGCAACCTGCCAGTCACCCAGATCCTGCAAAGCGCGCATCGCGGGCGCGGCCCACGGTACGCCGCGAGACTGCACGCGCTGCCGCTCGAACATGTGCGCAACCATGCTGTCCGGAACGAAAACGGATGCATGGCGGCGACCGAAGGTGTTCAGGTTGTCGCCCGGGTGATCCGGAAACATCCAATACCCAGTGCGCCGGCCGTTGCGGTCATACTGGATCCCGGACGCAATTCGACCCTCGTCTCCCGACAGCGACTGTTTGTAGTCATCCAGATGGTCAGCCTCGCGCAGCTCGACGGCCAAGGGAACGACACCTGGGCCGTTGTTGCGCATGCGCTTGACCGCCAGAACCTCACCACCCTCGACCATCTCACGTACAGCCAACGCAAGGATGCCGTGAAAGTCGGTGTGGCCATGGGCATCGCAACGCTTGGACCATTCCAGGAACAAATCGTTCACGCGCTGGTTCAGCCGCTTGTTCCGAGAAGCGGCACGTGGACGGATGCCCGGCCCGACAATGTTGTTCACCAGAACCTGCACGGCCGAAGCCGCTAGAGGGTTGTTGCGCACCAGATCGCGCGACCGATCCCGCAGGATGCTACCGGCCGCGGCAATTTCGGAATCAGCGGACCTGTTGGTCGAGGACCAACCAGCGGCGCCACGGCCACGATCTCCAGCCTCATACATTCGGCGCAGGTTGGCGATGGTCGCGCGGGCCGTGTATCGCTTCATGGCCCGGGACGGCGAAAACGCGGAAATCGCGGTATCAATCCATGACCAGCGCACCGGGGTGACAGATTTTGTCATGGTCCCCTCCGGTCGAATTTCGCAAAGCCAACCTTTGGCTTTTTTCCACCGCCAGACGCCGCAATCTCGCCCTCGATCGTCCGAATGCGCCGCAACAAGCCAGCTTCCGAGTCGTATTCTACCAACTTGCCCTCGTAGGAAACCCGCAGTGTTCCCTGGGCATACGCCGATTTGAGCGCGTCAAGTTCTGCCTGTGTCCATGCCATCTAGAACCATTGCCCTTTCTTTGTGCCCAGCCAGTTGTCGCGGTCGCGTGGCGCGTCCTTCGACTCTTCATTTGACGGAACTGGCTGAACTGTTTTGTCAAAGAGATCGCCCTGAACATCTGGCGCGGGCTGGCCCCGTTCAGCTTCCAGCGCATCCCACTGATCATCAGTCATGGACGCCCAGCCCTTCCGGCGGGCGGCCGCCTCGGCATACAGTTCCGTGTCCAGCGCCTCATTCCGGCGGGTCGGTTCGACCAGTTCCCATTTGGCGGTGACAACGCCGGACCTCTGGCGGGTCAGAACGCGAACTTCCGAGGTAATTTGCCGGTAGTACTCGTCGCCCAGACCTCTGGCGAACTGGCAATACCCCCGCTCTTCCGGATCCTCCTGGCGGACCCAGGTGTAGAATTGACCCTTCAACAGCGAGACATTCACGATAAACGCCCGCTTCTGGCGACGTTTGGCCCTTCCATCGTTACGGCGCTCGAACTTCATCGGCACCATCAACGGGCCGTTCTGAGTCGAACCACCCTTCACGATGATGACGCGCGACCAAGGATGTGTCTTGGCCCAACTCCACACGTCATCGGTATAGGTACCGCCATCGATGGCGAGAGCATCGAGCTTCACGGGAAACCCGAGCTCTGTTTTCCAGTCCTGTTTCAGGTAGGCATTCAGAGCGGCCCGGCCTTCTTCCGAACCGATGTGGTGCGGAATGACCTTGTAATCGATCGTCCAGCGCTTCCGGTTCCGACCGAATGCCTTGAAGTGCACCTCCATCCGGTCATCCTGGCAATCGACACCCGCGGTGAACAGAAACCCTGTCGCCGGAAGTACCCCGGGCGACAGTGGCTTGATCCCATGTTCATCTGGCCCGGCCCGTTCATCCGCTCTTTCCGTCCGATCGCGCAAGGCTTCCCAATCCGGGGCGTCATTTGCCTGCTCATATTCGAGGCCCAGGACATCGTTGTAGAATGTCTGCTCGGTTTCCGCCTCCACTGTCCTCTGAACGTCTGCGGCGGTCACGCTGCTGGACTCGATCCGTGTCCAGCCCATCAGCCGCGCATACTCATGGGCGATCGATGCCCAATCCCGCTGAGGTGCGTAGGCTCGCCACAGGAAGAACCCCGGATGGTCTCCGTTCGGATTTCTTGCGACCCAGCGACCCCGCCCAACGATTGCAGTCTTGTGGCTGTGGCGTATTGGCTGATCGCACGCATCGCAGCGGAAACAGGCAGCCGCCAGGTTCTCCGGATCGATATTCTCCCGAAAATTCTCCCATGTCAGCGGCGCCATGTTCCCACAGTGCGGGCACGGCACCTCGTAGACACGCTGATCGCTGCGGGCATACGCCCTGCTGATCCGGCACGTCCCTTTGATCATTGCGGTGGAAACCCGCAGGATCTTCGCATCTTCGAATCCGGACGCCCGACTTTCCGCCAACGCCTCGGGATCGCCCTTGTCAGACATCTCGAACTTGGCCAGGTCGTCCATGATAACCAGCCGGCGACTGGTTCCCGTCAGGTCCGCCGGCGACCCGGCCGAGGCCACCTTCAGGGAACCGTTCTTGTCGAGGGTTTCCTGATTGAACTTTTGATCCCGGTTGTCGCCGGTGCCGAGTCCGAAGATCGCGCGAAGGCTTGGCGCCTGCCGCCGCATTGGCTTCCACTTGTTGTCGACCCATTCCGTCGCTGCAGATGAGGTGGGGTGAACCACCAGGCTGTCCAGCGGGCAATACTCATGCCACGCACCGAGAGTCGGCTGAATGATAGAGACCGTCTTGCCCCACTGGGCCGACCCCTTGATCGTCACCTCCCTGCACGGATGCTCGGGCGACAAAACTTCGTGGATCTCCCGAAGGAACGGAAACCGGTCGATGTTGAACGGTCCGGGCATCGGGGAACGCTCATCGAACACGATGTTCTCTTCGCACCACCGCGTGATATCAGGCGGCGGCGGAGGACGCATCACGGCTGCCAGTGCCGCTTGGGTAACCGCGGCGGATGATGCGAGGAAGCCCATCAGATATCTGCCTCGCGCTCTGCTTCGGACAATTCAGCGGTGGCCGCGCTCTCTGACAGCTTTTGGCTTCGGCGGGACCGGTGATCCCTCCATTTTGCCAGAAGCAGAGCTCTGACCTGTTTGAAGTCGACACCGAGCTCGTCGGCGATCTGGCGGGCGCCATCCCGCAGGACACCCTCGAATTCCGCGATTTCCTGCCCCAACAGTTTTTTCACCTGAAGAGCAGCCTCGGACGCCAGGACATACGTGCCTTCAGCTTCGGCGTTTTGCCGTCGCAGTCGCCGCGCTTCCTCGATCGCCTTCTGCGTCCGCGCCATCTGATAGCCGGAATCGTCTTCCGACTTCAGAGACTGCGCCCCGCCGCCCTTGGGCAGCAGGTCATCGTTCGCGTCCAGCCCTTGCCTGGCTATCGCCTGTTCGGTTTTTGCGCCGTTCCCAAGCCGCTGCCCAGGATCCAGCCCTTTGTACGCCGCGATGCACTTCTTCACGTCGAAACGCCGTGCGCGCCCGACTCCCTCGTAACAGTTGTCGAAGGTTCCATCGCTGACCAACTGGCTGATGCGCCCTTTCGAGAGGTTCAGCTTTGCAGCGAGTTGTGTAGCGTTAAGACCGGTCATGTTTAGGGTTTGGTTTAGGCTTTCAATTTGGTTTAGGGACGCAAAACGTATGGGCTTCGCCGCCCCGTATACGATAAAACATCAGGAAGGACCCAAGGTGGGGGGCGAGTTGCGGTTAGTGTCAGCATTGACGATCATCACGAAATTCCAGATTGGAGACACCGAAAATGAAACGATTGGTATTGGTACTATTGGCCGTCACGACCGGCTGCGCCGGCATCGACTATGTCAACGACGAGTACCCTGATGTGCTTCCAGTGCGCTCCAGCTACGGCGATCGCACCTTCAACATATTTGAGCATGCAGATCGGAACCGAGCGCTTGTGACGCCAACGTTTGGCGCGTCATTTGCCTCTGGTGCTACGTTCGGTGGGACATCCAGTCCACAGGTTCACTACGAACGTGCGGTACAGGCCTACTTGGCGTCGACTGGCCGGCGGTGCGTCATCACGAAATCGCAGTTGGTTCTCAAACCGAACTACGAGGTCTTCTACCAGTGTGATTGATTGGGCAGAGGCTGCAGTCGCCACAGCGCCCCTGCAATACCCGCCAGGCTTTCCCCGGCCCAATGCATTTTCATCCTCCAGAAAAGGAAACGCCCGAGGCAGTGTTCCTGCTCCGGGCGCAATTCGGTCGCCTGCAAGATGTCAACAGAGTGACGTTCTTGTCAAGCCCTTCGTCCACGGCGCTCGATCCGGCAACTCGTCGGTGACTTCGAAGGCCGTTAGATTCCGCCATACCTGGAAGGTGTTTCTGAGTTCCAGCAACGCCAACCGCCACTCGGTGTATTCCCTCCTGGCGCGCGCGACTTCCATCGCCGTGTCCTGATACACGACCGGGCACCAATACCCCCAGTCCTTTCCAGTGATTTGATGCGATGGCCAACGCTGCCCCAACGCTCGGCAAAACTCGCGCTGTGCATACCGACCGTGCTTGCAGGTCCTCCAATCCAACGGCTCGCATCGCGGCCGAGCGTATGGCATCCAGTCCGGCGTGAGCCCTGACCGTGCCAACTCGGCGATCCAAATGGCCATCCGCCTGCCGCCGCACGACTCCGGCAGGACCGCCAACGCACCAGCAACAATGTCAGCATCGTGATGAGGTTCGGACCGGCCGCCGCCATCGACGCGGCACCCCAATTTGGCGCGCTCCATCATGATCCACTCCATGCCGACTCCGACCGCCGCCCCGGTTTCCCGTGCCGCTTCATCAAAATCGAGGCTGGCCAGCTCCTTTTGGAAGGCCCACTCAAGCAGCCCACGGATGCTGATTTCGCGTTTACGCGAACACGTTCGCAACGGCCGCGCAGCCTCCAATCTGGTCATCATCACTGTCACTGATCCCCTCCCCGAGCCAATGTTCGGATTTCCTCGCATTTTTGCTTGGCCGCTTGCCTGGACGCCAACCACCGTTGCTCGACCTCCGGAACAGTCTGACCTGCCGCTGATCTTGCCTGGATGTCTTGAACACGCCGCCATGCCACCTCGGCATCTGCCTTGATCAGCGCGACCTCATTTGCACGCGGCCACTTGCGTTCCCTCTTCAGGAACCGACGCAGTTCCGGCGCCCAACCACCGGCCAACGCATCCGATCCCAGCTGGGCGGCGAAGACCGCCAACAACAGAGGCGATGCCTCATCGCCGGGTTCCTGGATATTCGCGGCCATGGAGAGGATCTTGTTGGGTATGGGCATCTGGTCCCGATCGCGCCCCTCTGGATGAGCCGCGATCTGTTCCTCAAGTGCACGCAGGTTCATCTCGGTCATGTAAGCAAGCTTCGGACACAACGACTTCTCAACCATGGCATCGAAGTCGGCCTGTTTCGAAAACCCCTTGGGTTTGCTCAGCCCTCCCTCGAGCAATGGCCTGACCAACAGTTCCATTACCCTCTTCTCGCCTGCCTTCTGCTCCTTCGCATGCATTGGCCCTGCTCCTTTTCTCTGCACCTGCGCGACGGTCGACGCGTGACACCGCGTTTCCGTTTCTGTCATTCGGTGGCCAGGAAGGGTGTTCTGTCCTGTCCTGTTCTGTCCTGTAGGTGCGTGACACTTTCAAACTGTCACAAACTGTCACGGACACCGTCACAACTGTCACAGTGACACCGCTAACCCGTTGATTTTCCTTTTCTGGATTGCCGTCCGAGCGGCACCACGTCGCTCGTGTAACCGATGACCTCCGACAAGGCCGCGCGCACGTTTTCATCGGTGATGAAGATGTCCGCCAAGCTGAAGTGTCGCTGCAACCGCGCCACGATTTCCTCGCTCTCGGTGATGTGCTTTGGCAGCCCGAGGCCCTTCAACTTCTTTCGGATCCGCTCAGACCTCTTGCGATCAGCCCCGGCCGTTCGCGCAGCCCTGCGGGCCTTGGCGCGACTCATCATCTCCGAGACGACCTCGAGCGTGAACGGGTGCCCAAGGCGCTTGATCACGTCGCCAGTCCGCTCGTCTTCAACATCGACCGGCTCCCATCCGTACAGGGCGCCTTCCTTGGCCTCCAGCCAGGCATCGACGGACGGAAACCGTGCGGCACCAGCCAAGTCCACATCGTCGATCGGCAATGTCCCAGCCGGGTCCAGTCGCATGGATTCCGCCCACAGGATCAGCGCCGTGCCCAAGTCCGCGCGACAGCGGCTGCCCAGGGTCACCTGGTTGACGAAACCAGACGACAGGAACCTGTGCGTGTAGAATGGAAACCAGTCGTGGTTCGACAAGGTCTCACCGCGGCGCAGCGGCCACAACATCCCTTCTATGACGGCCGGTCTCTGGGTCATGGTCGAACTACCTCATTGCCCGCGCCGGCCCGGACTGAGCGGAATACTGGCCTGACCGACCCACCACGAATGAAATGCGCCTTCACCCGCAAGTCGACCAATTCTTGAACGGCCCTGTAATCCTCCGCAAATACATCGTCGTGCATTCTCAGAAATCTGGCCCGCTCCAACGCATTGAGAACGGTTGTGTGATCGCGGCCGCCAAACAAACGCCCGATCTGAGGCAGGCTCAGGCGCGTGTTTTCTTTGATCAGGGACATGGCGATGAACCGAGGCCAACAGTGAACCCGAATGCGTGACGGACCTGTCAGGTCCTTCGAGTTCAACTGAAATCTCACGCAAACGGCCGCTTTTATGACATTGCACACATCGCTCTTTGCAACGCGCTCTTGGGTCGTTGATTCCGCGTGAAGAAGCGCCTGGCCAAAGTTCATTTGGACCTCCGTTCAGCGCGGCAATCCCAAATAAACCTGGCATCCTGCCGAGCCAGTATGTCCAGCCAACCATCACGCTGCGTCCAGACCCGTACATGCTTGAGCGATCGCACCAATTCGTCCGAGTTCTCAGGCCACCCGTTTTCGCGCAGCAGACGACAGGCGACCTGAAGTTTCTCTTCAGCTTGTTCGATCTGCGATCGGACGGCTGGGAGAATATCGAAATTTGGCTCCATGCTCATCTGGACCACCATCGCGGCGGCATGCCGCCATCCCTGTTTTTCGGGCGCTGGCATTCGCAGGGCGCAATTGGCTCATCGCGAATGCGCTTCACGATCCCGAGAACGGCACTGCGCGTCTTTCCCACGCGGCGACCGATTTGCTCGGCGGTCAGATCTGTCGTGTCCCGCAAATGCAGTATCTGCAACGCGATCTCATCATCCCGACGACTAGCCACCATGATGCATGCCTCCGATCAGAATGGATGTATCGTGCTGCTCACCATGACGGATCAGCAGAACCTGCATCTGCCACTCGAGCGCCAGAAGCACTTCCGTCCAAATCCCGTCGCTTTCGTCCCACCCGGGAATCGGCGGCACCACGACAACTGCCGAGGCGCGCAGCAAGGCGCGACACCAGTTTTCCCAGAAATCCTGATCCAGCGGGTCTAGTTCGCCATTGATCAAGTCGGCATTGACCATTTCGACAGATTGCACGATCGGCGAAACCGCCGTGATCCCCTCGAGGGCCAACAGACGGGCCCACCGGGCGGCCTTGGTGGCAGCTTCCAATGACCTTGTCGGGCAATACCCGCCATCGGGATGCCTTGCGATCTTTGTGTATGGGGTCGCAAGATAGCAGAGGCGCGACCGGCACCTGGAGACGACATCAGCCACTGTGGCATCCCGCACCAGCATCGCCGCTTCAATGTAGTGGCCTAGCACCGGTGATCGCCAGTCGCGCCGGACGGGAAGCTGCGTCTCATTCATCACACCACCCCCCGAAAGGACCCCGGCCCGAAGGCCAGGGCAGTTGACAGGGAGGTATCCGTGCTGACCCCGGCACGGTCGGGATGAGATATCGGTTGCCAATTGCCGATCGACCGACAGCTAGACAGATCGCCGTCGCGCTGTGTAACCTGCCGACAAGTTTGAGAACGCACCTTTGTTTTACGTCGAGAATTGAAATGACCCACCACAATTGGCTCTGCGACATAGCACCGACCGAGACGTCCCCGGCGCCATTGATCCTTCTTCCCGAATGGGCGGTTGAACTGCCCAGCCCGGCTCAGGATGAGCCGGACGAACCAGAACTTGCGATTATTGATCAGCCGATCGAACTGGAAGAAATCTTTTGCATGATCGACTATCGGGATGCCAACGGCCATGAAACACGCCGCAGGATCACCATGCGGTCTGTTGCTCCTGGGCCGAACGCACCGATCCTGAAGGCCGTTTGCCACGAACGCCGCGCCATTCGTCACTTCAGGTGCGATCGCATCAAGTGGGTCTACGACATAGACGGCGTCGTGGAAGACACGGAAACATTCTTTCGCGAAACGCTGATGATTGACCTGGCACACTCTCAAAAGGCGGTTGCCAAAACTGCCGACAAGGTTGCCGAGTTTCGAGAATATCTCAGACCAGCCCTCTCGATCTTGATTCTCGCCGCCAAGAGCGACGGAAATTTCCATCCTGAGGAGATGGACGTAATTTGCCAGTACATCGAAGCCGAGGCGGCCTCGGAAGCTGCGGCCAGTTTTGACATCGGACTGTCCGATCTCGACGCCATGCAACGTGTCGTTCGGTCTATGCGCCCCCACCGAAGCAGTTTGGAGAAGCACATTCAGGGAGTGCTGCAGTTTGACGAACAGCGGTACGAAAGATTTAAGAAGTACCTGACCAGACTGGTGGCGGCCGACAGAAAACTCGCCCCCGAAGAGGAAGAATTCTTGGCTGAGCTCGATTGGGCCCACACCAACGCCCCCTGACTGCACGGCACCAACGGTCATCATCCCAACTTCTCCACCAGCGCGGCCCGGTACACCAAGGCGGCCTGAACCAGCTCATCAACCTCTTTGATCGCTTTCGCTGCTTCCTCACGCGTGAAATCGCTTGGATCATCGGACCGCTCTGAATGTGCGTGGGCGTGTACGTCCAATACGTCCGAGAACTCATGCATCAGCGTGTTGATGTTGGCCAACAACGGCCCCTTGTCCGGCAACGGCTGAAAGACACCGCCGGCCAACCTGGAAAAGTGAGCGGCGATGGGAACGGCCGCCGCGGGAACCACCCGCCCCAACGTATGCAGGTAGTTCACACCCAAACCACCGGGACGATCTTCGTCGCTTCCAGAGGCGCGCGACAAGCTGGATACCGACAGCCCCAGATCATTGCTGGCGGCCTCCAAGCCACCGGCGGCCTTGATCGAGGCGCGCACCGCTTCTTGAATGGAATCCGGCCGATTGTTCCTCATGTCAAAGAATTCCCGATGATTTGCCGTGCAGCATTGATCTGACTGCTGCCATGCTGGGAGCATGTTTGAGACAGTCGATTTGAGAACGAAATCATTTCACCGGCGGTGGTCATTCGGCGGCCTCCGCAGACGGAGTAAATTCGGGCGCCAACCACGAACGGGCTGGAACTGCCCCACCCGTTGCGTCCTCAATTTTGATTGCCAACTCCAAGCCAGGACGGAACGACCCGGACTCCAGCTTGGAGATTGTGGCCTGCTCGACTCCAATACTGCTGGCCAAGTCGGCCTGACGAATGCCGTTTGCCTGCCGGTATGATTTCAGTGTGTGCATTCTCTTCTTATTCCGGAGGGGAATATGATTGTCAAGAATAACTATTCCGGTGCCGACTTTGCTTGAGAAAGTCCGCCATGTGACAATGAGGTATGGAAGCGATGAAACGCCTCAGAAAACTAAAAGGTTGGAACCAAACCATGTTGGCCGAAGCGGCCGGCCTGGAGCAATCGACCATATCCAAAATCGAAAACGGGTGGGATGGTGCGACGCTGCGGAACTTGAATTACATCGCCCAAGCGCTGGGTGTCCCCACCTACCAGCTATTTCTGGACGATGTATCTGACGCCGAGATCAGGATCATTGAGGTTTATCGTTCCCTGTCTGACGATCGAAAACGCGGCTGGCAGGATATGGCTCAATCGGTATTAGCCCGCTCTCAAACAGACGCTCGATCAGAATCGTAATCTGAGCCCGATCCATTTGCCGAATTGCATCCGCAAAGGCATCATCGCGCTTCGTTTGGGCGACCTTTAAGGCGCCGGGCTTTGCCTCATTGTTTTTCTGTTGAATTATGTTGCGGTGTGCCTTCAACTGCGTAACCCCCTGTATTGATTCACTTTTGAATCCCGCAAAAACAGTCTCACCCTGAAACCATAGGCCCGCTCCCGAATAAATTGCAAACCTAGTGGCCGGAATCCGGCCGCGCTTGTAGGCATCGGGCGACCACATCCCTGTGGAGCCCAATATGTTGTGCTATGTCCCGTTGACTGCTGGGGCCGAACGCGCGGATATACTCGTGTACCAGTGCGCAATTCAGGTCCCCGTACTCCTGTTTCAGCCTCAACAGGATTCGTACGGTTATTTCAGCGTCACGAACGATTCCAGATCGGCGCTCCATTTCATTACCGCATTCGTCTAGATTCGACCGTCATATTCCGAATTAAGTGGTTACAAATCACTCGATCAGAGGACGCAAGATACGACTGAGGCACACGAGAAGCCCACCTGGGCAGAACGCACTTCCATCACTATTCCTGTCAGTCATATTTATTCTTGACACTAATATTCCTGTCAGTAATATCTGTCCCGCACCCAGAGGGAGACAGGACATGCTGACAGCCCAGGAACAATTCCGAACGCTTGCAGGCGTCATAGCGAACCCCAAGCCGGACCACCCGCAGGCACTCCGCGAAGGTGTATGGCTGGCCATCAAGGAGATGAAGGGGCAACCGCTCAGCATCGACCG
>GG704596.1:1570846-1572994 GCA_000161775.1 Ruegeria lacuscaerulensis ITI-1157 | reverse complement strand
AGCATGAGAGCCGACCACTCCATAAATTTTCTGGAGTTCATTCAGACTTTTCGACGCGGAGAATTGCTTCGCGAGGGGGATCAACAAATGACCCGGGTCATTGAAGCGATGGCGGAAACAGGCGGGGACGGCGAGATCACAATCAAGTTGCCATTCAAGTTGAACAAGGCCGGGCAGATCGAATGTACACCCAAGATCACCGCCAAAGTGCCCCAGCGCCCCATGGGTACCGGGATTTTCTTTGCGAACGACGAGGGCCGACTGAGTCGCCGCGACCCGAACCAATTTGACATCGAGGACGAAATCGAGAGGCGGCGGGCTGCAGAATAGTTCGTTGCCAAACACCAAGACCAAAGGAAAAACTGATGGAAGACAAAGACAACCTCCCACGCAACGCCCTGGAAACAGGCTTGGTCGCTGCCGCTATGGCAAAACCGATCATCGATCACGACGACGGGCGCCGGCACGCACTAATTCCTGAAGGTTTCGAGATCCACGACGTGACCGACCCAAACTTGCTGCCCCAGCACATCACGCAACTGGTGACAGTCGACGACCGAGCATCTCTCACCGCCTACGCAAACCGCTTCAGCGACGAACGAAGCATTATCATCGCTGACTACGACAGCGGCAAGATCTCCGCGCGTCTGGATTGGCACACCGACAACGAACACAATCTCCAGGCCCAACACGCAACCCACATTGCGACTTTGGCGTTACGCGACAGCGAGGAATACAAACGCTGGAGCGAAATGGAGAACAAACTTCATACGCAGCAGGATTTTGCGTTCTTCATCGAAGAAAACGTGGCGGACGTGATCGACCCGGATTCGTCGACGCTTCTGGAAATCTGCCGGGAGCTGGAAGCGACTCAAGGCGCCGCATTCAAAAGCGGGACACGTTTGGATAACGGCGACAGATCGTTCACTTACGAAAACGAAACCCACATCAAGAACGAAATGGTGGTCCCCACGGAGATCAAGTTGGCTATCCCCCTTTATCAGGGCGAGGAGCCAACCAGAATCACTGCTAAATTCCGGTTTCGCGTCAAACCGGACGGCCTATTCCTTGGGTTCAACTGGCACCGGGTAGAATACCAGCGTCAAGCAAAGTTCACCGAACTCGCTCGCGCAGCGGCCGAAGAAACCGGCCTCCCAATCTTTTTTGGACGAACCTGATCTCTCTTTCTGGCCCTTGGTATCAAGGGTCAGCGACGGAGACCGGCGGAACATCATTGAGGACTTCTCAAATGACCATTGCACAACTCGAAAAGGCCGCAGGCATCACAAACCGCACCGCATTCTGGATGCAGTTCGCGCGCATCAAGGGAACGACCCGGGTCAACGGTCTCGAGCGCGACAAGGCCCTCGAGACCGGCATCAAGCAACTGCGCCAGTTGGCCGAGCAGCGTTCCCGGGTGCGGGCATGATCCGCTGCATCCAGATCGGCACGACCACGGTTCAGGGCCGCGTTCTCTACCAGACGGCAGACCTGTTCGGCATTCGCGTCAACGGGCGAATGTTCGTTGGCCGCCAAATTCCCATCAATACCATTCGGAGCAAGTGATATGAGCGATAATTTTCACATCGGAATTGAAGTGTATGCAGCCCGCCGTGAGGCCGAGCATATCGCAAACGATCTGACCTCGTTCATCGCGCGCCGTCAGGCTGGGGTCGACGCTGGCCCATATCTACACAACGCGCGGATCGCGCTTGCACATCTGGCAAAGGCGCTCGGCTACGATCTGGTCGAGGTCGAGCCGGAAACGGAGCCCGATCCGCTGGACGCCGAGACCGTCGCCACCCGTGAAGCGCAGACCCCCGGATATGGGGCGGATGCCCTTTACGACGCACAGAGGGAGGCGCAGCAATGACCATCGAAACAACCAAAGGCCGCGCGCTCGTCCTACGCACATGCAGCGCGGACATGACCTCTTACGGTGGTTTCGTCTGGCCCACAGAAGGCCCGGTGGAATGCTCGGATTGGAAGCCGAAAACCAAGTGCGGCAACGGGCTGCACGGCGCGCTGTGGGGCGAGGGTGACGGTAGCCTGCTCAATTGGTCGCCCGATGCCGTTTGGCAGGTCGTTGAAATCGAGGAGTGGATTGACCTGAACGGCAAGGTGAAATTCCCGCGCGGCGTTGTCGTC
>GG704596.1:1499071-1570467 GCA_000161775.1 Ruegeria lacuscaerulensis ITI-1157 | reverse complement strand
TGACCCGCATCTGTTTCGAGCAGTCCGACCACACAAAGGCCAACCAAGCCACCGCTCACAATCGGTCGGATGTCGGCGCTACTGCGCCAGAGCCCCTCCCCCGGGCCCAGCGGGTGGAAGGCCCGCGATCCATTCAGCGCGCCTTTGAGCGATTCAACGCCCCCCAGATGCGGCGCGACCGCCAGCGCGAATGGCTGGATGCACTGCCGCCGACATGGCTGATGCTGATCGCAGGGTTCACCTGCCTGATCACGCTGCTGATCGCGGACACGCTGTATTCCGCGTTCTTTCGCTGGATGGTGGGGTGATCACCATGACTGACACCGCCCTTTTCTTCGCCGCAATTTTCACCGCGCTATCAATTTCCGAGTTCTCGCCCAGCAGCGAGACCGGCCCCGGCCGATGTCCTGTCCATCCATCCCGTCCGGCCGGGGCCGACAGTTTCCAGGCTGAACACCCTGCATGGTGCCGGGTGCCCCTGCCCGCCGGTGAGTGAGCGGCGGGCAGGGGGAAAGGAGAGACACATGGCAGTTCACAAGATTGACATCAGCGAGTTCGAGGCCGTTCCGCCCTTTCCTCTTACGGAACACGCGCTTCCCGTCCTTCAGTTTGTCCCGATCAATCAGATGATCATCGATGACAGGTACCAGCGCTCAGTAGAGAGGCGCGGCAAGCAGAACATTATCAAGATCGCACGGAACTTCGACTGGACGAAATTTTCGCCGGTGGTTCTGTCACGGCGCGATGACGGGACGTTCGCGATCATCGATGGCCAGCACCGGGTTCATGCGGCCGCACTGTGCGGGATCTCCGATGTGCCGGCCACCATCACCAACATGACGATCGAGCAGGAAGCGGCAGCCTTCAGCTGGGTCAACGGCAGTGTAACGGCCTTGACGCCCAACCAAATCTTCAAGGCGGCTTTGGCCGCGTTCGAGCCGTGGGCCGTGATGTGCGATGCCGCCGTGAGCAAGTCCGGCTGCCGCCTCATGCCCTACAACAAGAGCGCCGCCAACAAAAAACCGGGCGAGGTCTACTGCGTGTCCTTGATCCGCCGGTTTATCGAGGCTGATGCTGCCGCACATGTTTCCACGGTCCTGACCGGAATTCGCTGCAGCAAGGTCAAGGACGAGGTCCCCTACTACAACTCTTTTGGCCTGTCGGCGCTGATTCCGGGCGCGATCAACGCCGGGGTCACAAGCCCCGATGTCGTCGCGGACTTCCTGAACTGCCACGACCTGAAGAAGGTCGCAAAGATGGTCGAACGCGTTCAGGAGTTGCCTGAGAACAAAGGCCGGTCCTATTCGTCGCTGTTTGCCGACAGCGTGAAGGTTCTGCTCAAGAAGTTCGCCGGCAAGGCCCCAGCACGACCAACGACGTGACGCCACAGCACACAACCCCAGCAGGAAGGACCGATCACGCATGGACCCGAGAAAACCTATCATTCGCCCAGATAAAGAGGCACAGGACGCCGCCCGCCAGGTGGCTTACGACTACCTGACAGCCGCGACCATCGGCGGCGCAAAGGCAATCGGATGCACTGGTGCCTCATTCGTCATCATCGGAATCAGCTTGTGGTTGGCCGAACTCGACGAACTGGACCCACGCGCAACATCCCAAATGCTGCATGCGCTTTCGGTCCTACACGACCCAAAAGCCAACCCCACCCAAAAGGCCCGAGCCGAAAGACGGCGGAAGGCTGCAGTCGACAAGCTGTTCGCAGCGGTCGATCTGATGATGAACCCAGCGGAGGGGAAGGCATGACCATCGCAAACCCCTATTTCAGCCGGCCACAGCACCTGAACCGGCCTCGCCACACGGAGACCTCGATCAAGACGAAGATCGCGGCCGCACAGACATGCAGCACGAAGGCGCGCAAAACCCAGATCACGCTGCCGAAGCCGGATTGGGAGCAGGATGAGCAAAGGGAGGATCGGGCATGACCCGCTACCTAAAAAATGGCGCGACCCGCAAAACCAACCCGCTGATGCGGGCCCCAGCGAAAGATCGTAAACGCCTTCTGGAACGCGAGCGGCGGCTGCGGCGCTCTGGCGAATGGGGCGAGTGGGAGCGGCTGGAAAATCCGCACCGCTTCCAGCCCGGCTGGCTGGGCGATGTTGACCACGTCCGCAAGAACCGCGTGTTCGCGGTACTTGTCCGCGATGCCGGCACCGCGATTCACCTGGCGGTGTCCAGCCTCAGCGGCGACCGCCCTACCTGGCATGAAATGCAACGGATCAAAGACGATCTGGCTGGTCCCGCCGCCACTGCCGTCGAGGTCTACCCGCCGCATGACGAGATCGTGGACGAGGCCGAGATGTTCCATTTGTGGGTTCTGTTCGGGCCGCTGCCATTCTCACTGGCGGAGAGGGAAACGAAATGACCCGTCCGCGCCGTATCCAGCTGAGCCGCAAAAAGGGATGGCGGAAGCCTGCCGGCGCGGTGGTGGTGGCCAGACCCACCAAGTGGGGCAACCCATACCAAGCAGGAAAGGACGGAGACGGCGACCGCACCTACTTGGTGCGCCTCTACCGCGAGTACTTGGCCCACCCCGAACAAGCAGACCTGGTTTCGGCAATCAAGGCCGAGCTGCGCGGGAAGGACCTGTGCTGCTGGTGCCCGCTGGACAGCCCTTGCCATGCCGACGTGCTGCTCGAAATTGCGAATGAGACCACGACATGACCGACCTTCCGATGATCATAGACAGTTTCGCTGGCGGCGGCGGTGCCAGCACGGGCATTGAGATAGCCTTGGGCCGTAGTCCAGATGTGGCAATCAACCATAGCGCGGCCGCGTTGGCGCTGCACAAAGCCAACCATCCATACACGCTGCACCTGGATAGCAACATCTGGGACGTGGACCCGCTGGAAATCGCCAACGGGCGCAAGGTCGGGTTGCTGTGGGCTTCGCCCGATTGCAAGCATTTCTCGCGCGCTTCGGGAAAGGCCCTCAAGGATCGGAACATTCGGGATCTGGCGTGGGTGATCGTGGATTGGGCCGAGAAGGTGAAGCCCGACGTGATCCTGATGGAGAACGTCGAAGAGTTTCAGACGTGGGGACCAGTCGGTGAGGATGGCCGACCCGTGAAAGAATTTGCGGGCATGACCTTCGAGCTGTGGGTGAAGCGGCTGAAAAAGGCTGGATACAAGCTGCAATGGAAGGCTTTGCGTGGCTGCGACTATGGTGCGCCGACGATCCGCAAGCGGTTCTTCATGGTTGCGCGCCGCGATGGTCGACCGATCGTCTGGCCTAAGCCGACACATGGCGACCCGAAATCGCCCACGGTCAAAAAGGGCCGACTGCTGCCGTGGCGCACGGCTGCCGAGTGCATCGACTGGTCAATCCCCTGCCCCTCGATCTTCATGACCAAGGAAGAGGCGGTGCAGTATGGCAAGGAAAACGATTGCAACGCCCCCAAGCGCCCGCTTACCAAGAACACGCTGGCCCGGATTGCGCGCGGCATGGGTCGGTATGTGCTGAACGCCAACCGCCCCTTTGTCGTCAACCTAACGCACGGGGGCCGTGTCGAGGATGCGGCAGACCCGTTCAAGACCATCACCGGTGCCAACCGGGGCGAAAAGTCCGTGGTGGTTCCTTCGATCACCCGGTTCAACAGCGGCGCAATCGGCGTGGCCATGGATGAACCGATGCCGACGGTCACGGCGAATAGCTGGATCAAGAAGCCCGGTGGCGCGGCTCCGCTGGGGATGATCGCCCCGCACCTTATGACGATGCGCAATGCCCAGAAGCCCTATAACGGCGCTGATGAGCCCGCACACACGATCACGGCAGGCGGCGCCCGTCTGTGCGAGGTCGCGCCCTACCTTATGAGCCTCAAGGGGTCTGCGCGCCGCGATAGCGCGCCAGGGTCGCCGCACCCAACAGTTCTGGCCGGCGGCGGCCATTCCTCTGTCGTGGCGCCCATCCTGACCTATGCCCAGCAGGGCGGCAGCAACCGCAGCCTTGAAGAGCCGACCCACACGATTACCGCCAGCAAGAAGGACTACAACGCGGTGATCGCGCCAATGCTGGTGCAGGCTGGCTATGGCGAGCGTCCCGGTCAGGCTCCGCGCTCCCTCGACCCGTTCGCACCGCTCGGCACGGTCGTTGCGGGTGGCATCAAACACGCACCCGCTGCCGCGTTTCTGGCTCAACACAACAAGGCTCGGGACGGCGTGAACCCCGGCAGGCCGGTCGATGCGCCAATTTCAACCCTGACCATGAGCGGATCCCAGCAAACCGTCGTGGCCCCGTGGTTCGCCAAATACTACGGCACCGCCGACAACGGTGCGCGCCTGGATGAACCCTGTCACACGGTTACGGTTCGGGACCGCTTCGGCCATGTGCAAGCGGATCTGGCCGCACCCGAGTTCAGCGAGGAACACGAGGACCGCGCCCGCGCCGTCGCGGATCTGCTGCGCGACCATGGAGAGTGGCAGGGCGGCGAGTTCGTCACGCTGGAAATTGATGGGAAAACCTTCGTCGTGGTCGACATTGGCATGAGGATGCTCACGCCCCGCGAGCTGTTCAACGCGCAGGGCTTCCCCTCCGACTATGTAATCGAAGGAGTCTGGCAAGAACAGGACGGCGAATGGCTGTTCAACAGCTTCCCCAAATACGTCCAAGTGAGCTGCTGCGGCAACTCTGTCTGCCCTGACGTGGCGGCCGCACTGGTGTCGGCAAATTGCGAGCACCTTGAAGCGAACAAAGACGGGTCGAAGCGAACGGCAGAGAAGGCAGGACAATGAAGGAGGAACTGATGAACCGAACAATTTGCATCTACCACGCCAACTGTGCGGACGGTTTCACCGCCGCGTGGGCGGTGCGCGAAGCCCTTGGCAACAAGGTTGAATACGTGCCCGCAAGCTATGGCGATGCACCACCAGAAGTGACCGGTGCAGACGTCATCATCGTCGACTTCAGCTACAAGCGACCGATGCTGGAGCGCATGGCACAGACAGCGCGCTCTGTTCTCGTCCTAGATCACCACAAGACCGCGCAAGCCGATCTTGCCGGAATTCCCGCACCCGAGGGACAATGGGACATGCACCGCAGCACCGCCGGCAACCCCGTTGCACTGTTCGACATGGACCGGAGCGGTGCCCAGATGGCGTGGGACTACTTCCACCAGGGCGCACGCCCTTTCTTGGTTGATGTGGTGGCAGACCGCGACCTATGGCGCTGGCAACTCGACCAGTCCCGTGAGATCAACGCAGTGATCGGTTCGCACGAAATGACCTGGGACACATGGGGCGACCTGGCGGCCCGCCTCCAAGCGGACGCCGACATCGGTCGAGTCGCGGCAGAAGGCAAGGCCATCCTGCGCGCCCACGACAAGCTTGTTCGACAGGTGATCGACGCATCGAAGAGGCGCATGGTCATCGGTGGTTACGACGTACCGGTTGCGGCAGCACCTTATGCGCTGGCATCTGATACGGCCGGAGCGATGGCAGAGGGCGAGCCTTTCGCCGCCACCTATGTCGACAGACCAAAAGGCCGGGCATTCTCCCTTCGATCACGCAGCAACGGCATTGATGTCTCCGAGATCGCCAAGGCCTACGGCGGCGGCGGGCACCGCAGCGCTGCAGGATTCCTCATGCCTCTTGGATGGGAAGGTGACACCCAGCCTGCCCAGGTGAAGGACGCGGCGCGGGTGCTGTTGGAGGCTGACGACTACATGCCCACAGTGGCGAAGATCGCAGCCGTGAAGGCTCACACCCTGCGAGAAGGCAAGGTGCGCCCGGTGACGGTCGTGGAAGGATGGCGCGCTGCCCTTCGCGCCCTAGCAGAACAGGAGCAGAGAGATGAGTGACACAGCCCGCCAGATCATCGAGGCCAGGGTTGGACGAAAGCTGCCGCCTGTGTCTCAGATGGCACGGGATGAGCGCACGGCCGTTCTGCGTCTCGGCCTGGAATTGGCCCGGCAGAAAAAGGAGCAGAGCGATGAGTGATACGATCAAGCGCCGTGAAACGATGCGCGCGACTATGGCCCCTGACGTGTATTCCGGGCCGAACTGCGACCAGCACACACCGCGCTGGATTGGGTCGGCAGACGGAGACATGGACGGAGACGGTGAGGTCGGCACTGACGGCATCATTCGCTTTGCCGCGCACAATTTCCCACTAGGAACGGTGATCACAGTATCCGAGCCTGAATGCCCGAAATGCGGCTGCATACCGCAAGACATTGGCGACCAGCCAGACGGAAGCGGCGGCTGGTCTGCAAAATGGGAATGTGAATGCGACTTCGACTGGCGCGCTTTCACAGAGGATAGGATTTCGTGAGCAGGAGGACAGCGATGCGTAAATTCTGGCGCTGGTGGTATCGCCGCTGGGACCTGCCACGATGGGTGTCATTCGAGCGGGTGATGGGGAGACGACCGGGGAAGTATGAGATGAGAGAGTGATGAGTGACATAGCGAAAGAATGGATTTGCGGGTCAGTCGCAATCGCGCTGTTTGGGCTGTTGGTAGGGGTGGCGCTCGCGGAGGCGATGCAATGACACCGCAACTGATTGCCAGTGATGGAGGCGCGATGTGAGCTACCAGTTCCCACCACGACTGATGCAGGCGAAGGCGGCCGCGCACTACTTGGGCGTCTCGCCGTCCAAGCTGCGTGCGCTCGATCTGCCCTGCAAAGTCAGCGGCGGGAACAAATTGTACGACCGCGCCGATCTTGACGCATATGCCGACTCGCTGCCCTATGATGGCATTCAGGGGGGAGAATCGTCATGCGATCAGGCGGACGCAGCGTTCGGAGGGGCGCGAAATTGAAAGGCATTCGCAGGGTCAAACAGGACGGCAAGGTGTACCGATACCATCGGGCCACCGGAACGCGCCTGCCAGATGGCATTCCAGAGGATCACCCCGATTTCCTGGCCGCCTACCTCAAGGCCGAAAGCCAGACCGGGCAGAAGAAGCCGCGGCGTGGCGCCTCGCCGCGCGCTGGCACAGTTGCCCATGCGTGGTGGCAGTTCACTAAATCTGACGCCTTCTTGGACCTGTCCGAGGGATACCGGCGCCGGATGATGGCGCATGGTGATGACATCGTGGCCAAGGGCGGAAAAGTGCCGATCGATCAGATCCGCGCCTACCACATCGAGAACGACATTCAGGACATGGACCGCAACGCGGCTCGGACCCGGCTCAAGGCCTGGCGCAAATTCCTCGACTGGGCCCAGCCGAGGCTGGTCGAAAGAAACTGGGCCAAGCTTGTCGACATGCCCAAGGCGAAGAAGGGGACGCCACACAAGCGATGGTCGGCCGATCACGTCGCCGCGTTCCGCAACCGGTGGCCCGTGGACACGCCGCAAAGACTGGCCTTCGAGCTGATGCTGTTTACGGGTATGCGGATCTGCGACGCCGTGCGATGCGGGCCGGGCTGGATCGATCGCGACGGCTGGATGACGTTCAAGCAGAAGAAAACGGGCGGCGACGCGCTGATCGCCTTCAATCGCGATCTCCCGCCATTTGCTGATGCGGAGGCACGGGCCTACCTGTCCGAATGCCTGAACGCGCGCACCGAGCGGCACATGACGTTCCTGGCCACGATCCATGGCACCAGCAGATCGGAGAAGGCGGCCAGCAACTGGTTCAGCGATGCAGCCCGAAAGGCAGGGCTGAAAGGAGACCAGCGCAGAACCGCCCACGGGCTTCGGGATACCTGCTGCGCCAGGCTGGCCGAGGGTGGTGCGACGGCCCACCAGCTGATGACCTGGTCCGGCCATGAATCGCTCGAGGAAGCCGAACGCTACACCAAAGACGCGGACAAGAAGCGGATGCTGACCGTGGACGACTCGGGAACGAAAATTGTTCAGGTTCAGAATACCTGAACAAAATTGACCCGTAAGGTATTGTTTTTAGGGGAAGTTTTTACCAAGTGGCGGACCGAGGAGGATTCGAACCCCCGACCCCTTGATTCGTAGTCAAGTACTCTATCCAGCTGAGCTATCGGTCCGCGTTGGTGAGGCGGTATTTAGACCCGCCGCCCGAGACGTGCAACCCGATTCTGCAAAAATTTTTTAAAAACCCACATCGCCGCGCGGAAGCCTTATTTCAAAGGCAGTTCCCTCGGGTCCGGTACGGCGCAGAACCAATTCGCCGCCATGTCCGCGCACCAATTCCTGCGAAATCGCCAGGCCCAGCCCCGACCCGCCCTTGCGCACGCCGCCCTGAAACGGCGTGAACAGATTCTCCTGCGCGCGGGGCGGCAGTCCCGGACCGGTGTCTTCGACATCGATGAGCCAGGCGTCGTCGTCCTCGCGCGCGGATACTGTGATCTGGCCCGGCTGCCCCGACGCCACCAGCGCCTGTCGGGCATTGCGCACGAGGTTCATCAGAACCCGGAACATCTGTTCGGGGTCGGCGCGAATGACCATGTCTTCGGGAACTTCGTTGCGAATCTCGATACGCGCGTCGTCCACCGCCAGCGCCTCGCTGCCGACCACGTCCGCCGCCACGTCGCGCAGGCGCACCATGTTCAGCGTCGGGGCCGGCTCCTCGGCGCGACCGAAGGCCAGCGTGCTTTCACACAGGGATACGGCGCGCGTGATCGAGTTGACCAGCTTGGGCGCCATGCGACGCACCAATGGGTCTTCGCTGGCCTCAAGCCGGTCGGTAAACAACTGAGCCGAGGTCAGGATGTTGCGCAGATCATGGCTGACCTTGGCCACCGCGCCGCCCAACTGCGCAAGCCTCTCGCGCTGTTTCAGGGCCTGGGTCAGGTCGGTCTGCAGCATCTGCAGGGCTTCTTCAGCCTCGCGCAGTTCGGTCACCCTGGACTGGGGAGAGATGATGCCGCGCGCATCTTCGGGCGCACGGGCATAGCGCTGCATGTAGCCCACCACGCTCTTGATCGGGCGGACAAGGACGACCCGCACCGCAAGAAACAGGAAAAACGCGGTGATGATCGAGATGACGAAGGACAGGCCCAGGATGCGCAGGCCATAATCGATCATCGCCATCCGCAGCGGCGCCGTATCCATGGTGACCTCGATCGACAGGCCGGCGTCGCGGACCGGCTGGCCGATCACGCGGATGATCTCGTTTTCAGGGGTGAACAACCGGATCATTGCATCGCGAATCAACACCCACGGCCCTGCATCGCGCAGATCGAAGGTTTTGGAGACCTGCCCCGGTATGGGCGAGGACAGCATCAGCTGGCGCACCTCGTCCCGGCGCAGCACTACGTTGTAGACCCCGGCATTGGCCAGAAGCTCGGCCTCCAGCTCGTCGGCCAGCATGTCGTCGGCCAGCAGCGCCAGCGAGGCGATCTGGGCGCGTTCCAGCCGGTTCAGCAGGAAATCCTCGCGGAAGCGCGCGATCGACGGCACGAAGATCAGCACCTCGGCCAACATCACGAAGACCGTCGTCAAGATCAGGAAACGACCCGACAGCGAGTTCAAGTGGCGCTCCTTTCCCGATCAGGGTAGCCAGCGCTGGACCAGCCTGACCACCCGCTCAACCATCTGATTCTCAAACAGTCTTGGCGAGAAATAAGCGCCCGCCACCCGTTTGTTAAGCTCTCCGATCGTGGGATAGGGCGACACCATCGCCGCGATCTGGCTCATCTTCAGGTTATTGGCCAGCGCCAGAGACCACAAGTTGATCAGTTCGCCCGCCTGATGCCCCACGATTGTGGCCCCCACCGGGCGCCCCTTGACGACCATGACCTTGATGAACCCGGTCGTTTTGCGTTCGGCCACGGCGCGATCGTCGTGGACATAGTCGAACCGGGCGATCTCGACCTTGTCGCCATGGCGGTCGCGCGCCTGCGCCTCGGTCAGGCCGACCTGAGCCAGTTCGGGGTCGGTATAGGTCGCCCAGGGGATATGCGCCGTCTTGGCCTTGGACGGCAGCCCGAACAGGGCCGAACGGATGATGACCCCGGCGTGATACCCCGCCACATGGGTGAACTGCAGCCCGCCCGCGACATCGCCGATCGCATAGACCTTTCGGTTAGTGGTGCGCAGGCTGTCATCCACCTTGATGCCCGTGCGCGTCTGTTCGATCCCGGCAGCCTGCAGGTTCAGGCGGTCGGTGTTGGCCTTGCGCCCCGCCGCCAGCAGCAGGTGCGAGCCCGCATGGACCGCGCCGTCCTCGGTGACGACCTCGACCGCTCCGGCCTTCCCGCGTACCCGGGCCACCATAGCATGTTCCAGAATCTCGACCCCTTCGGCGCGCAGAGCCTCCAATACCACTGCGGCCGCCTGGGGGTCATCCTTGCCCAGCGCCCGCGCGCCTTCGATCACCGTTACCTTACAGCCCAGTCGCACATGCGCCTGCGCCATTTCCATGCCGATCGGCCCCCCGCCGATGATCAGCAGGTGGTCGGGTTTGTCGCGCAGGTCGAAGATGGTCTCGTTGGTCTCAAACGGCACCTGGTCCAGCCCCGGGATCGGCGGCACCAACGGCGAAGAGCCCGTGGCGATCACCACGCGGCGGGCGGTGATGACGAAATCTCCGGCCTGCACCTGTGTGGGCGACAGAAAGGTCCCCCAGTCGCGAATGACGCGCACGCCGAACCCCTCGAACCGTTCCTGGCTGTCCATGGGCTCGATCTGGGCGATCACGTCCCGCACATGGTCTTTGGCGGCGGCATAGTCCACCTGTGGCGCGTGGTCGGCAACGCCGAACGGCGCGGCATGGCTCTGCGCATGGGCCAGCTTGGCACTGGCCAGCAGCGCCTTGGATGGGACGCAGCCGTAGTTCAGGCAATCTCCACCCATCTTGTGCCCTTCCAGCAGGATCACGTCGGCGCCCATCTGGCTGGCCCCGGCGGCCACCGACAGGCCACCCGACCCGGCCCCGATCACCAGGATGTCTGTCTTGAGTTCTTGCATGGATCAAAGGCCCCTTCGGCCGCGCATGAGTTTGAGGAGAATCGGCAGAGCCGCCAGCGCGCACAGCCCCAGGATCGGGCCGATCACGAAAGGCTCGGTCAGCAGCGACAGGTCCGGCGTCTCGCCCCGGTCGAACACGCCGCCCAGACCGACGCCGATCCATGTATAGACGATGCCGCCCGGAATGATGCCCAGCGCCGTGGTCAGCAGAAAGTTCCGGAACTTCACCCCCACCAGCGCCGGCACCAGATTGGCGACGAAGAACGGCACCACCGGCACCAGCCGCATCAGGAACAGCACCGGGATCTCGTTCTCGCGCAACCCGTCCTTGATTCGCTTGACGGTGCCTTCCGAAGCCTCCAGCCGCGCCGTCAACGCCTCGCCCAACCCCCAGCGGGCCGCCAGAAAGATCGCCGAGGCCCCGACGGTTGCGGCAAATACGTTGAACACGGTGCCCGCGAACAGTCCGAACAGGAACCCGCCCGTCATCGAGGCCACGGCCGCACCGGGCAGAGAAAAGGTGACGATCAGGACATAGACCAGGATGAAAACCCCTGCCAACGACCAGTAGTTGGCATCGCGCCAGGCCAACAGCGCCTCGCGATTGTCGCGCAGGGTTTCAAAGGTCAGGTAGTCGCCCAACGCAAAGAATCCGACAGCGGCAACCATCAGGATCACAAGCAAGGGAATATGTCGCGCCAGCCCACTGCGCGGCACCTGGGTGGTTTCTGTCATCTTGTCGTCCGGGTTCGAATGCTTCATCTGCCTCACAAGATGCGCGCTTGGCCTCCTGTGCAACAGGGTCTTCACGCCGGGTTGAACACGCACCGGTTCAATGTGAGAAATCCGCCGTCCTCGGGCTGATTCTGAAACTTTTGCCCGGTCGCCCGACAGAATTGTTGCAAAAGGCACGAAAACCGTTGCGATGGGGTTTGACTTGCCCGCCGGTTCCCAGTAGAGGACGGGCTTCGAACACCACGGGCAGGCGAATCCGCGCCGCACCCGACCGCCAAAGATTGGAGACGGAGCGATGAAACGCACCTATCAGCCTTCGAACCTAGTTCGCAAACGCCGCCACGGTTTCCGCGCGCGCATGGCCACCAAGGCCGGCCGCAAGATCCTGAACGCACGCCGTGCCCGCGGCCGCAAGTCGCTGAGCGCATAAACCGCGCGACCTTTCAGGTTTTGAACATGACGCCGCCGGAGGCCCCTGTGGATGGCACTGACCAGCCCGGGGCTATGCCCCCGGCGGCGTCCGTTTGCGCGCCCGCCCTGTCGGTACTGCGCAAGCGCAGCGATTTCCTCAGGGCCGCACGGGCACGACGACAGGGCACGCCTTCCATGATGGTGCAGGCCCGCAAGCGCGCACCGGATGAGGCCGAGGGCATTCGTGTCGGGTTCACCTGCTCGAAAAAGGTCGGCAATGCCGTAGCCCGCAACCGGGCCAAGCGCCGCCTGCGCGAGGCGGCCCGCGCCGTTCTTCCAGACCATGGCCAGGACGGGTGGGATTACGTCCTGATCGGACGCGCCGAGGTGACCGCCGCCCGCCCCTTTGACGCCTTGCTGGACGATCTGCGCCAGGCCCTGCGCAAGATCCACAGCCCGCGCAAATGACCCCTCTTGCCCATATCCTCGCGCTGCCCATTCGGGCCTACCGGCTGATCTTCAGCCCCTGGGTGGGGTTCAACTGCCGCTATCAGCCGACCTGCTCGGCCTATGCGCTGGAAGCGCTGGAAAAGCACGGCCCGATCAAGGGCGCATGGCTGGCCGCGCGCCGTATCGGGCGCTGCCACCCCTGGGGCGGCGACGGCTATGACCCGGTGCCCGACGACACGCCCGATGCGCCCTGATCTGACACCCCGTCACGCTTGACCCAAGGGGGCTGCGCCGCTGAACATCGGTTTCAGCAACAACCGCCCGAGGCGCCCATGTCCAAATCCCACGCCCGCAAGACCCTGCCCACGCATGAGGTGACGAACCAACCGCCCGACCGAGGGGACGTTGACCTATGGGCCTCTGATCTGGTTCTGCGCGATTGCGCCACGCGCGCCGGGGCACGGGCGGCCCCATTGGCCGCCTACGGGGCCGCTTTGGGCCGGGCCGAAACGCGCGAGGCCGGGCGCGACGCCAACCTGCACCCGCCCGAACTCTGCCTCTTCGACCGGGGCGGCCGCCGCCTGGACGAGGTGCGGTTCCACCCGGCCTATCATCACATGATGGATCTGAGCCAATCGGCAGGCTATGCCGCGCTCGCCTGGGACGGAGCGCCGGGCGGTCACGCCACCCATGCCGCGATGGTCTATCTGGCCAGCCAGGTCGAGCCGGGCCATTGCTGCCCGCTGACCATGACCTATGCCGCCGTGCCGGCGCTGGCCGCCAACCCCGAACTGGCCGAAATCTGGCGCCCGAAACTGACCGCCGCCACTTATGACCCAGCCCCCCGCCCGATCGGAGAAAAACGCTCGGCGACCTTGGGCATGGCGATGACCGAGAAACAGGGCGGCTCGGACGTGCGCGCCAATACCACCACCGCCACCCGCGACGGCGATGCCTGGCGGCTGCGCGGCCACAAATGGTTCTGCTCGGCCCCGATGTCCGACGGGTTCCTCACGCTGGCGCAGGCGCCGGGCGGGCTGACCTGCTTTCTGCTGCCCCGCTGGTTGGAGAGCGAGCGCAACGCCATCCACCTGATGCGCCTCAAGGACAAGCTGGGCAATCGCGCCAATGCCTCGTCTGAGGTCGAGTTTCACGACGCTTTGGCCTTTCAGCTGGGGGACGAGGGGGCCGGCGTGCGCACGATCATCGAGATGGTGCATCACACCCGGCTCGACACCGCGATGGCACCCGCCGGCCTGATGCGCGCGGCCCTGTCCGAAGCGCATCACTGGGTTAGCCACCGCAGCGCCTTTCAGCGCCGCCTGATCGACCAGCCTCTGATGCGCGCCGTTCTGGCCGACCTTGCGCTGGACTGGGAGGGCGCGCTGACCCTCGGCCTGCGCGTGGCCCGCGCCTTCGACGGGGAGACTGCCGAAGACCGCGCCTTCGCCCGGATCGGGGTGGCGCTGGCCAAGTTCCTGTCGAACAAGCGCTGCCCGGTCGTTGCGGTCGAGGCGATGGAGGTGCTGGGCGGCATGGGCTATGTCGAGGACACGCCGATGCCGATGCTCTATCGCGAGGCCCCCCTGAACGGCATCTGGGAGGGGTCCGGCAACGTGATCTGCCTGGACATCCTGCGCAGCCTTGCGCGCGACCCGCTGGCCGCGCAGACCGTGCAGGCCGAACTGGACGCCGCAACCGGAGCCGACCGCCGCTATGACGCCGCTCTGAAGGCGCATCGCGACCGTTGGCCCACCCTGCCCCCCGAGGCCGAGGCGCGCTGGTTCACCGAGGCCACCGCGCATCTGCTGACCGCCGCACTGCTGCTGCGCCACGCGCCCGGTGCGGTGGCCGATGGATACATCGCCACCCGGGTTCTGGGCGAAAGCGGGCGCATACCCGGATCGGTCTCGGGGCTGGACACCGACGCCCTGCTGGGACGGCTGTCCGGCTAGGCGGGCCTTGCCCGGCCGGCGCATCTGCGGTAGGGGCTGCGCATGTTCGACGAAGCCGACGATATCCATCCGCTGTTTGCCGGTGCGCCCTCGACCACCGAGTTCAAGAAGCTGCGCAAACGCATCGTGCGCCAGACGCGCGAGGCGATCGAGCAATACGGCATGGTCGACCCGTCGGCCCACGACAAGGACGGCAAACCGCCGCGCTGGCTGGTCTGCCTGTCGGGCGGCAAGGACAGCTATACCCTGCTGGCCGTTCTGTACGAGCTGAAATGGCGCGGCCTGCTGCCCGTGGACCTGCTGGCCTGCAATCTGGATCAGGGGCAGCCGGGCTTTCCGGCCAC
Organism: Ruegeria lacuscaerulensis ITI-1157; assembly: GCA_000161775.1. Taxonomy (GTDB): domain Bacteria; phylum Pseudomonadota; class Alphaproteobacteria; order Rhodobacterales; family Rhodobacteraceae; genus Ruegeria; species Ruegeria lacuscaerulensis. The sequence goes on along the minus strand of GG704596.1, from coordinate 1,555,732 downwards.
CGTGCTGCCCGAGTTTCTGGAACGCATGGGCGTGCCGCACCGGATCGAGTATCAGGACACCTATTCCATCGTGGTCGACAAGGTGCCGCAGGGGCGCACCTATTGCGCCCTGTGCTCGCGTCTGCGCCGCGGCAACCTGTACCGGATCGCGCGCGAGGAAGGATGCTCGGCCGTGGTGCTGGGGCATCACCGCGATGACATTCTGGAAACCTTCTTCATGAACCTGTTCCACGGCGGCCGTCTGGCGACCATGCCGCCGAAACTGGTGAACGAAGAAGGCGACCTGTTCGTCTATCGCCCGCTGGCCCATGTGGCCGAGGCCGATTGCGAGAAATTCGCCAAGGCGATGAACTATCCGATCATCCCCTGCGACCTCTGCGGCAGTCAGGACGGCCTGCAACGCCAGCAGGTCAAACAGATTCTGGACCAATGGGAAAAGAACAGTCCCGGCCGCAGGCAGGTGATGTTCCGCGCGCTGACCAATGCCCGGCCCTCGCACCTTCTGGACTCGAAACTTTTCGATTTTGCCGGCCTGATGCTGGACCCCGGCAAAAACGGCGAAAATTCGGAAGAAATTCCGCTTCTGCGTTAACGTCTGACTCAGAATGATTTCCTAGCCTCCGATTGGACGCAGTTCGCCCAATTGGAAGGCCGGAATCGATGCTGAAAAGGCTCTCACTCCAGAGATTTCAAAATGCTCTGCTGACCGTTCTCGCAATGCCGCAGGTACTGGCATTTGTACCCGCATCGTGCCTGGCTGCTTTCTGGCTTGGCGGCGAGACTGCGTTGGTTGTTGTTGCCCTGGGATTGCCAATGCTGTTTTCGGCCGCGCACCGGCTGAATTCAGGGACAAGCGCCCACAGGGGGCCGCAAATGCGACCTTCGGGACTGCTCCCCCGAGAAGCCTTCTATGCCGAGATGGAAAATCTATTCAGCGCGTCGCGGGCATCTGGTGAGGATGCGGCCTGCATCGTCGTGGCACTCGACGATTTCGACGAAGTCGAAGACCTGCACGGCGCCGCCGCTGCGGACTATATCGCGGCACGGTTCTGCGATCGAATCCTGTCGGTGATCCGAACCGGCGATATCGCGACACGCCTGTCGCGGAATACCTTCCTGATCGGCTTGCGCCCGTCGCGCCATCTGAACCTTGAAAGCTGCATCCAGACATCGGGGCGCATCCAAGGCACAGCGGAGGAGCCGATCCCTCTGAACAACGCCAGCCTGTACCTGTCCTGTTCGGCGGGGTTTTGCCTGCATTCCACCGTCTCGGATGAGACCTCGCGCGACTGGATCGAAGCCGCCCGGGCCGCGTTATCCGAGGCGCAGCGCAACGGGCCCTCGACGATCCGCGCCTATTCCGAGGCTACGCGGCGGCGGGTTCAGGTGCATGTCAACCTGCGCAAGGAATTCGAAGTCGCGTTGGACGGGGGTGAAATCCGGCCTTGGTTTCAGCCGCAAGTATCAACCGACACGGGTGATGTGACCGGTTTTGAGGCTCTGGCGCGTTGGGAACATCCTCAAAAGGGCGTTCTGAGTCCGCAGGTGTTTCTGCCTTTCGCCGAGCAATCCAAGCTTTTGGTTCGTTTGGGTCAGGCTATTCGCCATCATGCCTTTTCGGCGATGCGCGACTGGGACCGGGCTGGCGCAGTGATCCCTCGGGTGGGTATAAATTTCTCCTCGGAAGAACTGCGCGATCCGACATTGGTCGACCGCCTCAAATGGGAGTTGGACCAGTTCGACCTGACACCCGACCGGCTGTCAGTAGAAATCCTGGAGACCGTCGTTTCGCGTTGTCCGGACGACGTCATCAGCCGCAACGTATCGCAGATATCGGCCATGGGGTGCTGCATAGATCTGGACGACTTCGGAACCGGTCATTCTTCATTCGCCTCGATCAAGCGGTTCGACGTCAAAAGGATCAAGATCGACCGATCTTTCGTATCCCGGTCTGACCGAGACCCCGATCAGCGGCAACTGGTCAGCGCAATCTTGACCATGGCCGAGCGGTTGAACCTCGAAACCTTGGCGGAAGGCGTTGAGACACCCGGCGAGCATGCCATGATGGCGCAACTCGGCAGCAACTATGTTCAGGGTTTCGCCATCGCCAAGCCAATGCCGTTCGAAAAAACCTTGGACTGGATCACAAGCCATCGCATCGGGCTGAGAAACACGCCGAAAATCCCGGGCAAAATGGACGGTAGTTGCTAATATTGCCGCTCGCTCCGCCTCTGAGGGATGAAATCAAGGGCGATTCCGCTTGACCTTTCGGGCTGCACTCTGTTGAACCCTGCGGTGTCTTTCACTGCTCAAGGTGGCTGTCCCCGATGGACGATCAGAACAAGAATCTCATCCTTGCAACCGCGCTCAGCTTTCTCGTGATCCTTGTTTGGTTCGTGCTGTTCCCTCCGCCGGAACCGACGACACTTCAGGATCAGACCGCAATCAGCGCAACCGAAGGCGACGAGATCCAAACGCCCAACGCTGCAGAGCCCTCAGTTGTCGGGGATGCGGCAACGGAAGCGACCGAGGCACAGCCGGTGTCGGACGTGCCACGGGTCGAGATCGACACCCCGCGCCTGACGGGCAGCCTTTCGCTGTCGGGTGGTCGGGTCGATGAGCTGTATCTGAAGGACTACAAGGTCTCGCTTGAAGACGACGCGCCCATCGTCGAACTTCTGTCGCCGGTCGGCTCGGATTCCGCCTATTATGCGTTGTATGGCTGGGCGCCCGGTGCCGGACTCTCGGGCGCAGACGTGCCCGGTCCGAACACCTTGTGGAACATCGAAAGCGGCGAAACCCTGGGTGTGGACAGCCCGGTCACGCTCAAGTGGGACAACGGCAACGGCCTGACCTTCCGGCGCACCATCGCGGTGGACGAAGACTACATGTTCACCGTGACCCAGTCGGTCGAGAATGCCACCCAGGCCGAGATCGGCATGGCACCCTACGGAATCCTAGCCCGGCACGGCATGGGTGAGGACGGCGATCTGCCAGGGTTGAAGAACTTTTTCATTCTGCACGAAGGCGTGATCGGCATGGCCGATGGGACGCTGACCGAAGTCAAATACGATGACGTGCGGGACTTTGACATCGACCCGAACGAACGGGCCCAGGCCGAGGTTTACCAGGTCAAGGAAAACGGCTGGATCGGTTTTACCGATCACTACTGGATGACCACGCTGATCCCCGAGCCGGGCTCGCCCTTCAAGGCCGCCGCAAAATACGACTCCCGCCGCAAGATCTACCAGACCGAAACCGTCCTGCCGACGTTGACGGTTGCGCCCGGGGAAACCGCCCAGGTCAAGACCCGGCTGTTTGCCGGCGCGAAGGAATGGGAAACCATCCGCGAATACCAGGCGCAGGGCGTACAGAAATTCATCGACAGCATCGATTGGGGCTGGTTCTTCTTCCTGACCAAGCCGATCTTCTGGCTGCTGCACAACATCAACGCCCTGATCGGCAACATGGGTTGGTCGATCATCGGCCTGACCCTGATCATCAAGGCGATTCTGTTCCCGCTGGCCTTCAAGTCCTACGTCTCGATGGCCAAGATGAAAGAGCTTCAGCCCCAGATGGAAGCCCTTAAAGAGGCGGCAGGCGACGACCGTCAAAAGATGCAGCAGGGCATGATGGAGCTGTACAAGAAGGAAAAGGTAAACCCGGCCGCCGGCTGTCTGCCGATCCTGCTGCAGATCCCGATCTTCTTCTCGCTGTACAAGGTGATCTTCGTCACCATCGAATTGCGCCACGCGCCCTGGTTCGGCCCGTTCCGCGATCTGAGCGCGCCGGACCCGACCTCGATCATGAACCTGTTCGGGCTGCTGCCTTGGGCCGGCCCCGAGCCGGGCACCCTGATGGCGACCATCTTCATCGGGATTCTGCCGCTGTTGCTGGGTATCTCGATGTGGCTGCAGCAAAAGCTGAACCCGGCACCCACCGATCCGACCCAGGCCATGATCTTTGCCTGGATGCCTTGGGTCTTCATGTTCATGCTGGGCAGCTTCGCCAGCGGGCTGGTGATCTACTGGATCGCGAACAACACGATCACGTTCACCCAGCAGTATCTGATCATGCGAAGCCAGGGCTATAAGCCTGACGTATTCGGCAACATAATGTCCAGCTTCAAGCGGACACCGAAGACGGACGACAAATGACCGGGGCCGTCATCGAAATCTGGCGGCATCCGATCAAGAGCCACGGCAGGGAAGCCCTGCCCGAAGTCACCCTCATCCCCGGGCAGACCATGCCCGGGGATCGCGTTTGGGCCGTGGCGCACGAAATGTCCAAAGCTGACGGTTCCGAATGGGTGCCCTGCGCCAATTTCAGCCGCGGCTCGAAGGCGCCCCGCCTGATGGCGATCTCGGCCGTGCTGGACGGGGATCGCGTGACCCTCAGCCACCCGGATCGGCCCGATCTGACCTTTCGCCCGGACACCCAGCAGGATCTGTTCCTGGATTGGGTCCGCCCGCTGATGCCCACCGACCGTGCATCCTCGGTGCGGATCGTCCGCGTTCCCGGGCGAGGCATGACCGACAGCGACTACCCGTCGATCAGCCTTTGCAACATGGCCTCGCACCGCGCGGTCGAGCAACGGTTGGGCCGCAAGCTGTCGATATGTCGTTGGCGAGGCAACATCTGGTTCGACGGCCTGCCCCTGTGGGAGGAGTTCGACTGGCTGGATCGCGAGGTCCGGATCGGCGAGGCTGTCTTGCATGTCAAGGAACGGATCACGCGCTGTCTGGCAACCACCGCCAATCCCGAAACCGGCCAGCGCGACGCCGACACGCTGGGCGCACTGCGCAGCTGGGATCATCAGGATTTCGGAGTCTATGCGACCGTGGTCCGCGGCGGCACGATCAAACGCGGTGACAAGGTACAGGTTCTATGAATAGTTTGGCTTTCCCCCTGGCCCCTGAGCCGGACGCGTTCGCCCTGGAAAAAGGCCGCAAGCTGTTTGCCGGGCCGTCCGAATTCGTCAAGGGCGTGGTGGCGATGAACGGACTGCCCGCCCCCGACCGGCTGGAGGTCTGTTTCGCCGGCCGGTCGAACGTGGGCAAGTCCAGCCTGATCAACGCTCTGACCGGCACCAAGGGGTTGGCCCGCGCCTCGAACACGCCGGGCCGCACGCAAGAGATCAACTTCTTCACCCAAGGACCCGACCTGTATCTGGTTGACCTGCCCGGCTATGGCTATGCCAATGCGCCGGTCAAGGTGGTCGAGAAATGGCAGCGCCTGCTGAAACAGTATCTGAGCGGACGACAGACCCTGCGCCGGGCCTTCGTGCTGATCGATTCCCGCCACGGCGTGAAACCCGTGGATGACGAGATCATGAAGCTGCTGGACACCAGCGCCGTGACCTTTCAATGCGTGATGACCAAGGCCGACAAGGTCAAGGCCAAGGACCGCGAAAAGGTTCTGGGACAGGTGCGCGGCGCCTTGTCCAAGCACCCCGCCGCCTATCCCGAGATCGTGCTGACCTCGTCCGAAAAGGGCGACGGCATCCCGACGCTGCGTTCGATTATCGCCAATCTGGAATGATATTGCTGCGCGTCATATCGGTTCTGACGCTGGTTGCCGTGATGGTATCCGGTGCGATCCCGATGGGCTGGATGCCCACGCGCAACTCGGACGGGGCGATTCTGATGGTAATCTGCACCGGCGACGGCCCGGTCGAGCGCTGGATCGACCCGGACGAGCACGCCCCGGACCACGACGAAACCGACGAACGCAGCGCCTGCCCCTATGGCGGGGTGAAACTGGCAACCCAATTGCCCGAAGTGGGCGCAGCGCTGCCGGCCGACTGGCCGATTGCCGCGCGTTGGGCGCATGTGGATTTCACCCATCGCAGCGCGGGCTTTTACGCCCGGTACGATGCCCGGGGTCCGCCCCACCTCTCCTGAACCCGTGAACAAGACCTGAAACCTCGGCCGACCGGCCGGGGATGTTCCGAATTTCTGGAGACTGAAATGGCACAAGACAGCCAAACCGGGGTCGCGCAGGCGGCCCGGCGCGAGCACGCGCAAAAATTCTATAGGGCCGCCTGGCGGTGGCACTTCTATGCGGGGCTTTTTGTTGTCCCCTTCCTGATCATCCTGGCGGTGACCGGCCTGATGATGATGTTCATTACCCAAGCCGATGGCCGCGACGGAGAAAAGATCGCGGTCGAGATCACGGGCCAGGCGATGCCCGCATCCGAACTGGCCGATGTGGTGCAGGCCCGCGTGCCGGGCCGCGTGGTCGAATGGATCGGCCCCAAGGCGCCGGATCTGGCAACCGTGTTCCGCGTCAAGGCCGAAACCGGCCAGCGCATGGTGGCGATCGACCAGTATTCCGGCGAGGTGATCCAGGTCTGGGACCGTCGCGCGGGGTGGTACGATCTGGCCGACAACATCCACTCGACCCTGCTGATGGGCGATACCGGCGACCGCATTCTGGAAATCGCGGCCGGGATGGCGCTGCTGCTGGTGTTCACCGGCCTTTACATGTGGTGGCCGCGCGACAACGTGGTGGCAGCGCTGTTGCCCGACCTGCGGGCGCGGGGCCGGGCCCTGTGGAAATCGCTGCACGCGGTCACCGGGTTCTGGATGTCGCTTCTGCTGGTCGGATTTCTGATCTCGGGCATGTCGTGGACCGGGATCTGGGGCGGCAAGTTCGTGCAGGCCTGGAGCAGCTTTCCGGCCGAGAAATGGGACGACGTCCCACTGTCGGACGACCTGCATGCCAGCATGAACCACGGCAGCCAGAACGACGTGCCCTGGGCGCTGGAACAGACGCCGATGCCGGCCTCGGGTTCGGAAGCGGGCGTGGGCGGCGTACCAACGGGCGTTGCGGTCAATATCGATGCGATGGTTGCGTTGGGTGAGTCCCTGGGCATGCAGAACCGGTTCCGTGTCGCCTATCCCAACGGTGACACGGGCGTCTGGACCCTGAACCGCGACAGCATGAGCGGCGATTCGACCGACGCCACCGAGGACCGCACCGTCCATGTCGACCAGTACACCGGCAAGATCCTGGCCGACGTGCGGTTTCAGGACTACTCGCTGATGGGCAAGGCCATGGCGGTGGGTATTCCGCTGCATATGGGTCTGGCGGGTCTGTGGAACTTTGTCCTGAACGTGGTGTTCTGCCTGTCGGTGATCTTTGTCTGCGTGTCCGGCGTGGTCATGTGGATCAAACGGAGGCCGTCCGGTGCCGGCCGTCTGGCGGCGCCGCCGATGCCGGCCGAGATGCCCCTTTGGAAGAGCGCGGTGCTGGTCGGGCTGTTCACGGCCATGGCCTTTCCGCTGGTCGGGCTGACGCTGCTTGCGGTGCTGGCCATCGACCTGCTGATCGTCAGCAACATCCCCGCGGTTCGGCGCGCCTTCAGCTGACCGGTTCGGGCGGCGCACTCGTGGTGCCGCCCGGTTGCGTGGCGCGACAGCGTCCCCCTTTTTGGCGCGCCACGCAACAAATCCTGCGGCCGTCCCGTTCCGGGCTTGGCAGGTCCGGCCAAAGGCCCTAACAGGGAAGGCCAGAGGGACGACAGCCATGAAGAAACAGGACATGAACCGGGATTGGATAGCCACCGCCGCCACGCTCAACAGTGCCCTGCCCTATCTGCAGCGCTATGACGGCGCGATCGTCGTGATCAAGCTGGGCGGGCACGCCATGGGCAGCGACGAAGCGATGGAGAGCTTTGCCCGCGACGTGGTGCTGATGCGTCAGGTCGGCGTGAACCCGGTTGTCGTGCATGGCGGCGGGCCGATGATCAACGCGATGCTGGAAAAGCTCGACATCCGGTCCGAGTTCGTGAACGGCAAGCGCGTGACCGATGCCGCCACGGTGGAAGTCGTCGAAATGGTTTTGTCCGGCGTGGTGAACAAGCGCATCGTGCAGGCCATCAATGCCCAGGGAGGAACGGCCGTTGGCCTGTCGGGCAAGGATGCCAACCTGATGACCTGTGAGCAAACCGACGCGTCGCTGGGCTATGTCGGTACACCCGCTGAAATGAACCCCAAGATCCTGCATGATCTGTTCTCGCATGACGTGATCCCGGTGATCGCTCCGCTTGGTGCGGGCCGCAATGGCGAGACGTTCAACGTGAACGGCGATACCGCGGCCGGCGCAATTGCCTCGGCGCTAAAGGCCGATCGCCTGCTGCTGCTGACGGACGTGTCCGGCGTCAAGAACGCCGCAGGAGAGGTCGTGACCGAGTTGAAGGCTGGCCAGATCCGCGAAATGACCCGCGAGGGCACCATCGCAGGGGGTATGATCCCCAAGACCGAAACCGCGCTGGACGCGCTGCACAGCGGCGTGCGCGCCGTGGTCATTCTGGATGGCCGCGCCCCCAATGCCGTGCTGCTGGAATTGTTCACCGAACATGGCGCCGGTTCGCTGATTCGCCCCGACTGACGGCTTCGTGACACGGTTGGACTTGTGATTTCCAGTCACATGCTCTACTGTGAATGTATGGAATACGGCATTGTCATTCGCCTGGGCGTTTTCCTGGGGTTGTTCATTATCTTCGCCAGTGCCGAGGCACTCCGACCGCGCCGCCCTCGCTTGTACGGGCGGTCGCAAAGGTGGCTCACCAATCTGTCGATCACCCTCCTGAACACAGCCGTGCTGCGGCTCATGGCGATCGGTCTGCCGCTGTTGGCGGTGGGTGCGGCGCTGGATGCGGGCCAGAAGGGCTGGGGCCTGTTCAATCACCTGTATTGGCCTGCATGGGTCGAGGTGGCTCTGTCCATTCTGATCCTCGACTTTGCCATCTGGGCGCAGCACCTGGTCACCCACAAAGTACCGATCCTGTGGCGCCTGCACCGTGTCCATCATGCCGACCGTGACATGGACGTTACCACGGCCGTTAGATTTCATCCGATCGAGGTCGCCTTGTCGATGGGCCTGAAGATCGGCCTCGTCTACCTGCTGGGCCCCAGCGCGCTGGCGGTCATCCTTTTCGAAATCCTGCTGAACGGCACCGCCTTGTTCAACCATTCGAACATCCGATTGCCCACCGCCGTGGATGCGGTTCTGCGCCAAATAATCGTGACGCCAGACATGCACCGGGTTCACCATTCGGTGCTGCGCAGGGAACATGACAGCAATTATGGCTTTGCATTATCCATCTGGGATCGTTTGATTGGGACATATGTGGCGCAGCCCGAGGCCGGCCACGATGACATGACGGTGGGGCTGGAATGGCAGGACGATCGACCAACGAAACTGGGGTGGAGCCTCGCTCTACCGTTTCGACGCAAGTGACCTATGATCAGGTGGTGCGTGCCTCCGAGGCAGCGGGCCTGATCGTCATGGGCGCGCAACACCCGCGGCTGAGTGGCGCAAAACAGTTGGATAGTGGCACGCTTATTCTGCTGGGGGCAGGAGGCAGCTTTTGGCCGGTCCTCACCGCTTCGGCCGAGTGGTTGGACGGCAAGCCGGACCCGGTCGACCGGTGGTCGCTCCGAGTGGTCGGCACCCTTGCGGAAGACCTGGGCGCTCTGGCGTGGTATCCGTTCGGCGGACCTCCGTACGCGCCGTTCATAGATTGGGCGTTGAAGTCGGGACGCACCTTTCAAAGCCCGGTGGGCGCGCTGGTGCATGACTCGGTGGGTATGATGATTTCATTCCGTGGGGCCCTGCATTTTGATCGCGAGTTCGACATACCCGCGGCAGACGCCCCTTCGCCATGTATCAATTGCCCCGCGCCCTGCGCATCGGCCTGTCCGGTCGGGGCCTTGAACGCCAGGACGTTCTATGACGTCAACGCCTGCCACGGCTACCTGAGAACTCCTCCCGGCCAATCCTGCATGACCCAAGGATGTGCGGCCCGGCTGGCCTGTCCGATCAGCGCGGGGGCCGGACGTCGGGCCGAGCAATCCGCCCATCACATGAGAGCCTTTCACCCGGAATGACCCGCACGCTTATCCTGACCCGCCACGCGAAATCCAGTTGGGACCATCCCGGCCTGCCCGATCATGACCGACCACTGAACAAGCGCGGCCGAGCTTCGGCCTCCGCCATCGGCGATTGGCTGCGGCGCAAGGGGTACAAGCCCGACGAGGTCCTCAGTTCTTCATCCGAGCGCACGCGCGAGACGTGGCTTCGGATGGGTCTAAGCGCGCGCAACATCCGGTTCCTCCCCGAACTCTATCATGCCGCTCCCGAGCAAATGCGGCAGGCACTGTCCCAGGCCACCGGTCGAACGGTCCTGATGCTGGGGCACAATCCGGGGATCGCCGAATTTGCGGAACGTTGCGCGCAATCCGTACCGAAGCACCCGCGGTTCCTCGATTATCCGACCTGTGCGACCACGGTCCTTGTTTTTGAAATGCCGGATTGGTCCGGGATCGGCTCGCACCGGGGTCAGGTGATCGAATTCGTCACGCCGCGCGAGTTGACGAAATGAAAAAGGGCGGGGTTACCCCGCCCTTTCCAGTGTCGGTTCCGACCCGCGTCAGTGACCCAGGATCTGGCTGAGGAACAGCTTGGTGCGTTCGCTCTGCGGGTTGTTGAAGAACTCTTCCGGCTCGTTCTGTTCCACGATCTGCCCGGCATCCATGAAGATCACCCGGTTCGCCACCTGGCGGGCAAAGCCCATCTCGTGGGTCACGCAGATCATGGTCATGCCTTCCTCGGCCAATTCGATCATGGTGTCGAGCACCTCTTTGATCATCTCGGGATCCAGAGCGGATGTCGGTTCGTCAAACAGCATGATCCGCGGCATCATGCACAGCGAACGCGCGATCGCCACACGCTGCTGCTGACCACCTGACAGTTGGCCGGGATACTTGTCGGCCTGTTCGGGGATCTTGACCTTCTCAAGGAAATGCATCGCCCGTTCTTCGGCCTCTTTCTTGGGCGTCTTACGCACCCAGATCGGGGCCAGGGTACAGTTTTCCAGAACCGTCAGATGCGGGAACAGGTTGAAGTGCTGGAACACCATCCCGACCTCGGAGCGGATCCTGTCGATGTTCTTGAGGTCGCTGGTCAGTTCGATGCCGTCGACGACGATCTTGCCGGCCTGATGTTCCTCAAGCGCGTTGATGCAGCGGATCAGGGTCGATTTACCCGACCCCGACGGCCCCGCGATCACGATCCGCTCGCCCTGGTTGACGGTCAGGTTGATGTCGCGCAGCACGTGGAAGGACCCGTACCACTTGTTCATATTGGTGATTTCGATGGCGACCTCGTCGCTCACCTGCATTTTCGAACGATCGATTTCGCGATCAATGGCAAGTTCAGACATGTGTTGAACTCCTTAACGGTGATCGGTGGCAAGGCGACGCTCGAGCCACTGTGAATATTGAGAGATGCCGTAGCAGACGACGAAGAACAGAAGCGCGGCAAAGCCCAAAAGCTCCCAATAGACGCCGTTCCATTCGGTCGAAGCCAGAATCGGGCCGCGGATCATGCCGACCAGATCGAACATCGAGATGACCGAAACCAGCGTCGTGTCCTTGAACAGGCCAACGGCCACGTTCACGATTCCGGGGATCGAGATCTTCAATGCCTGCGGCAGGATGATCAAACGCATCGCCTGGGCATAGTCCAAGCCAAGGCTGTCGGCGGCCTCGTACTGTCCGCGCGGAAGCGCGGCCAGACCGCCGCGGATCACCTCGGCAATGTAGGCAGCCGAGAACATGGTGATCATGATCACCACGCGCAGGAACAGGTCGACCGTGCTGTCAGGCGGGAAAAAATACGCCAACATCACCGAAGCCACGAACAGCAGCGTGATCAGCGGCACGCCCCGGATGAATTCGATGAAGATGACGCAAACCCACTTGATCAACGGCATGTCGGACTGGCGGCCCAGCGCCAAGGCGATACCCAGGGGCAGTGACAGCGACACGCAGGTCACCCCCAACATGAGGTTCAGCATGAACCCGCCCAGGTCGCGGCTTGGAACGGCGGTCAACCACGCATTCTCCGACGCGCTTTCAGAGATCAGCGCCCCACCAACCTTCCAGACGATCAGCGCCACGACTATTCCGCCGAAGAAGCCGGCGGCAAAGCTGTTTTTTCCGTATTTCTGGAAAACGACCGCCGCTGCGACACAACCAAACAACGCCACCAAGGGGACAAGAACGGTGCCACCCCAAATCAGCCAGAAGGCAACAAACGGGTAAACCGCAGTGAACAACAGCATCTTGCGTGGCAGGTCGAAGAACAGCACGGGTGCTGCGGCTACCAGCATCAGCAAAAAGGCGAGGTTCGGGCGCCAATAGGCCTCAACGGGGTATTTGAACCCGTAGATCAACTGGTTCCAGCGCTCTGCCAGAACGGCGAAACACGCGCCGGTCTTGCCGCCCAGGATCTCACGGCACTGCGAAAGCGAGTCCGCATTCCAGACGCCATTGAAGATCCATGGCAGCGTATTTTTCAGCACAACATAGATCAGCAGAACCGAGGCAATTGTCAGAATGCTGTTCCCCACGCCCGAGAACAGGTTTTCGCGCAGCCATTTCACCACGCCGGTTTCATTGGCCGGCGGCGGAGAAGGCGGGATCGTGCCCTCGGCCACGAATGCGATCGAGTTGGTTGTTTGATCACTCATGGCTCAGCGCTCCTTCAATTTGACGGACGCGTTGTAGACGTTCATCACGGCCGAGATCAGCAGCGAAGCCGTCAGATAGAACAGCATCAGAAGCAGCACGCACTCGATCGCGCGACCGGTCTGGTTCAGCGTGATGCCGCCCAGGGTGGCGGTGATGTCCGCATAGCCCACGGCGATCGCCAGAGACGAGTTCTTGGTGATGTTCAAATATTGCGAGATCAACGGTGGAATGATCACCCGCAAGGCCTGCGGCAGGATCACGAGCTTCATGATTTGTCCCGGACGAAGGCCCAGGGCAGCTGCCGCCTCGGTCTGGCCCTTCGAGATCGCCTGGATGCCGGCACGCACGTTCTCGGCGATGAAGGCGCCCGTGTAGATCGACAGGGCGAACCACAAAGCGATCAGGGGGCCGCCAACCTTGATGCCACCGCTGAAGTTGAAGCCTTTCAATTCGGGCACATCCCAGGTCAGGCCCATCAGGACCATCAAGATCAGGAACGGCACCAGCCACACGGCCAGTTTCGGCAGAAAGGTCTTGGGACGGTCGCCGGTCTGCTCCTGCTTGAGGGTCGCGCGCTTTTCGATCTCATGCGATGCGAACCATGAGCCGACCAGGCCCGCAAGCACCAGAAGCCAGTTCAAGATCGCGGAGCCGAAAAGACCATTGCTGAATTCGGGCCGCGGGATGTAGACACCGCGGTTCGTGAAGGCAAACAGGTCGAACAGCATACTCGAAGTCGGGTTGTCACCCCGGAACTCCCGTGGCCCTGGCATCACGGCCGTCATGATCGTGAAGATGATGATGATCCAGATCAGAACCGGAATGTTCCGGAAAATCTCGACATAGATCGCCATGATTTTCGAAACGAGCCAGTTCTTCGACAACCGCAAAACCCCTGCGATCACGCCGAAAATGGTGGCGGTGATACAAGCAAGAACCGCAACCAGCAGCGTGTTGAGGATACCGACGATCGCCGCGCGTCCATGTGAGGACTGGCTGTCATATTCGACAAGGCGCTGGTTGATGTCGTAACCGGCCGGGTCGCCTAGGAATGCAAATGAGATGTTCAGGCCAGCAGCCCTGAGGTTCTGGATCAGGTTGTTGCCAAGATACCAGATGCTGAGCGCAATAACGATGGCCGCGATCACTTGGAAGGTCAAAGAGCGATAGCGGGTATCGTTTATGAGCATCGACAACCGAAAATCAGATTTCGGTGGGTCAGTCATAGTCGACATGTTTAGGGATCCCCGTGGCTTGCGGATACTTCTGAATTGGCGAGGTATTCCCCGCTCCCGAGCTTTCCGCAGCTATTTGATGAGAAATGGGCGCAGGAAACCCTGCGCCCTTCTCGGTTTTCTTAACGGAACGGCGGCGAATACAGCAGACCACCATCGGTCCACTGGGCGTTCAGGCCGCGTGCCAGACCGATCGGCGTTTCTTCACCGATGTTCTTGGCAAACACCTCGCCATAGTTGCCACCCGCCTTGATTGCGCGCAGTGCCCACTGTGCGTCCAGGCCCAGCATCTCACCCAGGGTGCCTTCGCTACCCAGCAGACGGTTGATTTCCGGGTTCTCGGTGCCCGAGGCCATCTCGTCGATGTTGGCCGAGGTGATTCCCAGCTCTTCGGCCGTGATCAGAGCGTTCAGCGTCCAGCGAACCACGTCGCCCCACTCGTTGTCACCGTGACGGACCAGCGGGCCCAGCGGCTCTTTCGAGATGATTTCGGGCAGCAGGACGTGGTCACCGGGGTTTTCGAACGTGGCGCGGGTTGCGGCCAGGCCGGATGCGTCGGTGGTATACACGTCACAGGCACCAGCCAGGTACTGCTGCTGCGCTTCGGCGTTGGTTTCGATCGGAACCGGCTCGTAGCTGATGTTGTTCGAGCGGAAGAAGTCCGCCAGGTTCAGCTCGGTGGTGGTGCCGGTCTGGATGCAGACGGTTGCGCCGTCCAGTTCCTTGGCCGAGCTGACGCCCAGTGCCTTGGGAACCATGAAGCCCTGACCGTCGTAGTAGTTGACGCCCACGAAGTCGAATTTCAGGTCGACATCGCGGCTGAAGGTCCAGGTGGTGTTGCGGGCCAGCATATCGACTTCGCCCGAAGCAAGAGCGGTAAAACGGGTCTTGCCCGTGGTGGGCACGAATTCAACGGCGTTTGCGTCGCCCAGAACGGCGGCTGCAACGGCGCGGCAGACGGCAACGTCAAAACCTTGCCATTCGCCATTGGCGTCGGGAGCAGCAAAGCCTACCAGACCGGTGGTCACACCGCAGTTCAGCTTACCGCGCGCCTTGACGTCGTCCACGGTTCCTGCCGCGGCTGCACCAGCAGCCAGGCCGGCAATCGTCGCCGCGCCCAAGATTACGGATTTTTTCATTTTTACCTCTTCCTGATTGCCCGCCCCGATCCGGGACAGGTTTTTATCCGACACACTAAGGTAGCCGGACCGGTTACCCAAAAGGTGTCTCCCCTTTAGTGCGCCCGAGTTTGGGCGCATTCATAAACAAACGTCAAGGGCTGGATCATGGAAATCGATGAGATCACTCAACGCATCTCCACAAGTCTCTCAAAACAGGACCGCAAAGGCTCAAACCGATAGATCGTAGAAGTTTTTTGCGTGCAGGAATGCTGCTTTCTTGGTTGCCGCGACCTGCGCGGCGTCTTCATCATCGCCCCATTGCTCGGCCTGCCAGATTTCATCCAGCTGCGAGATGCTCCAAATTTCCTCGGCCGTGCGCCAATTCCGTGCAGCGGCAAAACCCAGAATCAGCGACCCCGACAGGCTGACCAGGTCGTGAAAGGCGGCCAGCCGGAACGGGTCCAGCGCATGCACCATGTCGCGCAGCCTGTTCACCGCGTCCACAGGCTGCGGCTGATGCACGACGCCCGCGACCACCTGCAGACGCGCACCCAGCGTTTCGGCCGCCCAGTCCAGCGCCGGGTCCCATTGCTCGGACTGACGGGCCGCAAGCTCCTGCGGATAGGTCGCGCGATAACATAAAAGTTCGGAATCACCATAGTCGGCCAGCATGTCGGCCACCTCGGCGTGCTGATGCCGCACCTTGTCGATCGCGGCATTGGCCGAGCGGGTGAACGGCATGGTCGCGGGATCAACCTCTTTTTCCTGCGCGTCCCATTCGCGCCCGACCGCCTCGGCCATGGCCCGTGTCGGCACCACCAGCGCCGCCTTGGCCGGTGTCTTCACCCGGCGCCCGTCCAATTCAACGGTATAGCCGTCATCGACCGCCACCACGGCGCTTTCTGTCCAGAAGCGTTTCGGTTTCCAGTCACTCATGTTCTTGTCCCCAGAATTCTGTCAGCGTGCCGGGCAGTTGGTCAAAGCTGTCGATCACCCTGCGCGCGGCCGCGAGACGCGACCGGTCGTGATAGCCCCAGGCCACGCCGATCCCGCGGACGCGCGCCGCCTGCGCCATTTCCATGTCGAAACTCGTGTCGCCGATCATGACCGCATTGCCCGGCGAAACGCCCGTCTCGGACAAGGCCGTTTCGATCATCGAGGGATGCGGTTTCGACGGGTGATGGTCGGCCACCTGCCGGGTGACGAAAACCTGCTCAAGCCCGTGCGCCTCAAGCAGCGCGTCCAGCCCGCGTTGCGACTTGCCCGTGGCCACGCCCAGCAGGATCTCGGGGGTGGCGTGCAGCCGATCGATGATGTCGCGAGCGCCGGGAAACAGGGGCGAGCCGGCGGCGCCCTGCTGAAGGCGCTGCGCGTGGTAGGCTTGCTTGTAGCCATCAACCAGCCGGGCCTGCACGCGCGGCGGCTGATCGGGCACGAGGCGCGCAATCGCAACCGGCAGGGAAAGGCCCACGATCGACAGGATCGCGGCGCGATCCGGCACCGGCAGCGACAGGGCCTGGAAACTGGCTGTCATGGCTGACACGATGCTGGCCTGGCTGTCCACCAGCGTCCCGTCCACATCGAACAGAACCAGACGCAGCGGCGCGGTCATCGCAGCGCCTCGAACGGGTCTTCGGCGGCCAAGTCCTCGGTCCAGCCCAGAGTATCCCAGCTGTCCTTCATGTGCGGCGGCAGCGGGGCATTGATCGTGACCTGCTTGCCGGTCATCGGATGCTTGAATGACGCGGTTCGGGCGTGCAGATGCAGCTTTTTGCTGATGACCCCGCCCAACTGTGCGCCCCAGCCATCGCCCAGGTTTTCCTGACCCGAGCCGCCATATTTCCCATCGCCGATGATCGGGTGCCCGATGGCCGCCATATGCGCGCGCAGCTGGTGCGTGCGGCCGGTGACGGGCTCCATCGCCACCCAGGATGCACGACTGGCCACCCGAAAGAGCGTGGCATAGAGCGTGTGCGCCCGTTTGGCGCCCGGCGTGCTGTCGATCTCGTTCAGGTGGACGGCGATCATCTTTTCGCCCTCCCCCTGCTTGCCATGACCGGGGGCCTTGACCAGCCCGGTCTTGATCTCGCCCAGATACGGCGTCGGCACGCCTGCCACCAGCGCCCAGTAGATCTTGCGCGTGTTGCGATGCCGGAAGGCCGCGGTCAGGCCCTTGGCCGCTTCGCGCGTACGCGCCATCAGCAGCACCCCCGACGTGTCCTTGTCGAGCCGGTGCACCAGCCGCGGGTTCTCGTCATAGCCAAAGCGCAGTGCCTCAGCGAGGCCGTCCACATGCCGGGCCTGACCGCTGCCGCCCTGAACGGGCAGGCCGTGGGGCTTGTTCAGGGCCAGCACGTGGTCATCCCGGTAGATCACGCAGGACTGGATCATTTTAGCATCGGCATCGGTCACGCGGGGGCGGGTCGGGGCCGGTTTGTGATCCGGGTCCGGCAGGGGCGGCACACGCACCACCTGCCCCGCCTGCAACCGCGTCGAGCCCTTGACCCGGCCGCCATCCACGCGCAGTTCGCCCTTGCGGCACATCTTTTCGATCCGGCCCTGGCTGACATGCGGGAACAGGCGCCGCAACCAGCGGTCCAACCTCTGGTCGCCGTCACCCGGCTCGACCGTGATCATCTGTACGCCGCTCATGCCAATACCCCTTGCTACCGGATGCTGCGCACCCGGAAAATCGCCTCTGTCAGTGCCTCAGAAAACATCCGCGTCTGTCGCGCGCCGCACGGCAAGAGTCAAGCAGGCTCACGAGCCAAGGCCGCTCAGATATCGGTGAAATCCCCGTGCCGCCCGGCCCCATCGCGGAACCGAGCCGCGCCGGATGTGCCCTCGCGGCGGATGGCGTCCAGCCCGTTGGCCCATTCGACCTTCAACGCTTCGCGCATCGGCATCCCGCGGGTTTCGATGATCGAGCGGCGGTCGGCGCGGACGGCCTCCTGCGGGAACCGGGCAATCTCGTGCGCCATCGCTTCGGCCGCCATGCGGGTTTCACCCTGCGGCACGATTTTCTCGGCCAGCCCGATCCGTTCACACTCGTCAGCCATTACCTTGCGCCCGGTCAGCGCGATCTCGAGCGCCTTGCCCTGCCCGACCAGCCGTGGCAGCCGCACCGAACCGCCATCCATCAGCGTGATCCCCCAGCGGCGGCAATAGACGCCCATATAGGCGTCCTCGGCCATCACCCGTATGTCGCACCATAGGGCCAGTTCCATGCCGCCGGCCACCGCGGCACCCTCGACCGCGCCGATGACCGGCTTTGACAGCTCCAGCCGCGATGGGCCCATCGGCCCCAGCAACGACGGCGCCGCCCCGATCGGAAAGGCGTGCTTGTCGAAATACGGCTCGCGCAGGTCCGGGTCAGACAGCGTGGCCGCCATCTTGAGGTCCCAGCCCGCGCAGAAATTGCCGCCCTTGCCCCAGAACACGGCGGCCTTGGCCGTGCTGTCCTCGAAGGCGATGAAGGCCTCGGCCAGGGCAGCCGCGTGTTCGGCATCCACGGCGTTTCTGGCCTGGGGCCGGTCGTGGATGATGGTCCACACGTCTTCTGTCTTGTCGATGGAAACGGTCATCTGCGCTCCTCCCTAGCGGCATGTAACCCTAGGGAAACCCGGCCGCGCCTTGGGTGTCGCGCAGAACGCGACGGCACGGCCTGATCTGACCTTGCGTCACGACCCGTTGCGTTGACTGCGCAGTTTCGAAAAGTAGTCCATACGCTTTTTCAACTCGCGCTCGAATCCGCGTTCGACCGGCTGGTACAGGACCGGACGCTTCATGGTCTCGGGAAAGTAGTTCTGCCCCGAGAACCCGTCCTCGGCATCGTGGTCATAGGCATAGCCCGCGCCATAGCCCTGATCCTTCATCAACCCGGTCGGCGCATTCAGGATGTGTTTGGGCGGCGGCTCGCTGCCCGACTGCTTGGCAAGACGCATCGCCGCCTTGTAGCCCACATAGGCCCCGTTGGATTTGGGCGCCAGCGCCAGATACACGACCGCCTGCGCCAGCGCCAGCTCTCCCTCGGGTGACCCGAGCCGCTCGTAAACTTCCCACGCATGCAGGCAGATCGACTGAGCCTGCGGATCGGCCAGACCGATATCCTCGACCGCCATCCGGGTGATGCGGCGGGCCAAGTATCGCGGATCTTCGCCCCCGGTCAGCATCCGTGCGAACCAGTACAGCGCCGCATCCGGGTCGGACCCGCGCACCGATTTGTGCAGCGCCGAGATCAGATTGTAGTGCTCGTCTCCCGACTTGTCGTATTTCGCGGCGCGACGCATCAGGCGCTTGGCCAGCGCGTCGGGGTCCAGCGGCGCGTCCACCGACCAGGCCGCGATCTGTTCGATCAGGTTCAACAGCGCCCGGCCGTCACCATCCGCCATTTCCTGCAGCGCGTCCCGCGCCGCGGGTGTCAGGGGCAGCGCCTTGCCCAGCTCTTTTTCGGCACGCTGCGTCAGGCGTTCCAGATCGGCCAGATCCAGCCGTTCCAGCACCAGTACCTGCGCGCGGCTGAGCACGGCGGCGTTCAACTCGAACGAAGGGTTTTCGGTGGTCGCGCCCACCAGAAGGATCGTCCCGTCCTCCATATATGGCAGGAACCCGTCCTGCTGGGCCTTGTTGAAGCGATGGATCTCGTCCACGAACAACAGCGTCCCCTTGCCGTTCCGCCGCCGCAGCTTGGCAGCCTCGAACACCTTCTTGAGGTCAGGAACACCGGTGAAGATCGCGCTGATCTGTTCGAAATGCAGGTCGGTTTCCTTGGCCAGCAGCCGCGCGATGGTGGTTTTGCCCACCCCAGGCGGCCCCCAGAAGATCAGGCTGGACAGGCTGCCCGACGCCAGCATCACCCCCAGCGGCGCCTCGGGGCCCAGAACCTGTTGTTGCCCGATCACGTCGGACAGCGCCTGGGGTCGCAGCCGGTCTGCCAGCGGGCGGTTCGGGGCCGGTTCCGAGGACTGGCCTTCGGTGTCGAACAGGTCACTCATGCGGTCAGAGCCTGAACCGCAACGACACGGGTTTGCCGCTGCGCACCAGGTCAATCTGCACCCATCGGCCCGGATCGCGCAGCGCCCTAACGATGTCGCGCGGGCGGTCGATTCCGCGCCCGTTGATCGCGTGAACAACGTCACCGGCCCGCAGCCCGGCCCGGCCGGCATAGGGGCCCGGGTCGACGACGACCACACCAGTTTGCGACAAGGGCAACCCCATCTTCACGATCAGCGCCGGGTTGATCCGCGCAACCGTCATCCCCGGCAGGACCGTGCGGTCGTTCAAGGTGGTTTCCTCGGCCGCCGGCGTTTCAGGCGCGGCCATCAGCGCCACGCGGACATCTTTCCTGTCATCACCGCGCAGCCGGGTCAGAACGGATGTCCCGCCGACGCCCGCCACCGACATGCGAAACTTCATTTCGGCGGGCGAGTTCACCTCTTCACCATCCACATGCGTGACGATGTCGCCGACCCGCAAGCCGGCCTCGGCCAACGGGCTGAGCGGGTGGAGATCCGAGATCACCACGCCCTGCGGCACCGAAAGCCCAAGCGATTCGGCGATGTCGGCGCTCATGGCTGACCGGACATGCCGCCCAAGGGCTGACGAATTCCGTGTTGCCCGCTTGGCCTGGCGCAAAAACTCCGCCACCAGATTGGCGGGAATGGCAAAGCCGATGCCGTTGGACCCGCCCGACCGCGTCAGGATCGAGGTGTTGATGCCGATCAGATCTCCGTTGACGTCGATCAGAGCGCCACCGGAATTGCCCGGGTTGATGGGCGCATCGGTCTGAATGAAATACCCCCGCGCATTGCCCGTGGCCGTGCCCGTCCGCGCCAGCCCCGAGATGATGCCCGACGACACGGTCTGCCCCACGCCAAACGGGTTGCCGATGGCCAGGGCCAGCTCGCCGACCTCGACCTGATCCGAATCGCGCAGGCGCAGGAAGGGCAGGCCCTGCGCGTCCTGCAGGCGCAGGATGGCAATGTCGCTTTCCTCGTCGCCCAGAACGACCTCGGCGTGAAATTCGCGGCGATCCGTGGTGACGACCCGGATCTCGGTCGCGGTGCCGACGACGTGGTAGTTCGAGACGACATAACCATCCTCGGTCAGGATGACGCCCGACCCCAGAGAGTTCTGCACCCGTGGCCGCGGTGCGCCGAAGCCGCCACCGAAAAAGTCCTGAAAGAACGGGTCCGCGAAAATCGGACTGCGGCGTCCGGGCCGCACGATCGTGGCATAAATGTTCACCACCGCCGGGGCCGCCTTTTTGACCACCGGGGCAAATCCCATCGAAATCTCGGCCTGCGATTGCGGAACCCGTGTCTCGGCACCGGACTGAGCGGCCAGTGTCATCAGGCATACGGCCAGGATCGTGCGTATCATGACAGCTCCGTTCATCATCCGCCGAAGATATGCGGAGGTCGGCACGCGAATGCAATAGAGCACGCGAAACCTTGCCGCTGCCATGTCCGCCGCGACCGAGGCGATCCAAAAGAAAAAGCCCCTGGCCGGGATGTCCGGACAGGGGCCATGAAACGGCAATGCAGCCGGTTCTTATTCTTCGTCAACGTCCGCTTCTTCAGCGGCAACGCGGGCCTTGTCGGCCGCGCCCTTGGCATCGACGTCACGATCGACGAATTCGATGATCGCCATCGGAGCCATGTCGCCATAGCGGAAACCGGCCTTCAGGATGCGGACATAACCGCCCTGACGGTCCTTGTAGCGCGGGCCCAGAACCTCGAACAGCTTGGCGACGTCCTTGTCTTCCTTCAGCTGAGCTGCGGCCTGACGGCGGGCGTGCAGGTCGCCGCGCTTGCCCAGGGTGATCAGCTTTTCAACGATCGGGCGCAGCTCTTTTGCCTTGGGCAGAGTCGTTTTGATCTGTTCGTGCTCGATCAGCGAGCCGGCCATGTTGGCGAACAGGGCCTTGCGGTGCTCATGAGTACGGTTCAGGCGGCGGTAACCACGTGCGTGACGCATTTTTCAATTCCTTCTTTCGCGTTTTGCTTTGTCTGGCCGGCGATGCGTGTCACCGGCTCTCCTTGGGGCGGAAATGCCCGTATCGTCCCCGGCAGCCCGGGCATTGGCGAAGACGCGTTTAGAACGCGTCTTCGAATTTCTTGGCCAGATCTTCGATGTTGTCCGGCGGCCAATCCTCGACATCCATGCCCAGGTGCAGGCCCATGCCGGACAGCACTTCCTTGATCTCGTTCAGCGACTTGCGGCCGAAGTTCGGGGTGCGCAGCATCTCGGCTTCGGTCTTCTGGATCAGGTCGCCGATGTAGACGATGTTGTCGTTCTTCAGGCAGTTTGCCGAACGGACCGACAGTTCCAGCTCGTCCACTTTCTTCAGCAGCAGCGGGTTGAACTCCAGACCATCGTCCTCGTCCTGGCGACCGGCCGATTCCGGCTCGTCGAAGTTGACGAAGATCGACAGCTGATCCTGCAGGATGCGGGCGGCGAAGGCCAGCGCGTCCTCAGGGGTGATCGAGCCGTCGGTTTCGATCTTCATGGTCAGCTTGTCATAGTCCAGAACCTGACCTTCACGGGTCGGCTGAACGTCATAGGCGACCTTCTTGACCGGCGAATAGATCGCGTCGATCGGGATCAGGCCGATGGGCGCATCTTCGGGCTTGTTCTTCTCGGCCGAGACATAGCCCTTGCCGGTGTTGACGGTCAGTTCCATGAACAGCTCGGCGCCATCGTCCAGGTGGCAGATGACGTGATCGCGGTTCAGAACCTCGATGCCGGCGCTTTCGCTGATGTCACCGGCGGTGACGACCGCAGGGCCTTTGGCATTGATCGACAGGCGCTTGGGGCCTTCGACCTCCATGCGCAGGGCGACCTGCTTGAGGTTCAGGATGATGTCGGTGACGTCTTCACGCACACCCGCAACCGAGCTGAACTCGTGCAGGACGTTGTCGATCTGGACGCTGGTGATGGCCGCACCTTGCAGCGAGCTCATCAGGACGCGGCGCAGCGCGTTGCCCAGGGTCAGACCAAAACCGCGCTCCAGCGGTTCGGCAACGATGGTTGCTTGGCGCGCAGGATCGTTGCCTGGCTTGCCGTCAAG
This sequence comes from Ruegeria lacuscaerulensis ITI-1157, assembly GCA_000161775.1. Lineage (GTDB taxonomy): Bacteria > Pseudomonadota > Alphaproteobacteria > Rhodobacterales > Rhodobacteraceae > Ruegeria > Ruegeria lacuscaerulensis. Next base: position 1,532,763 of record GG704596.1, on the reverse strand, counting down.
CTGGGTCGGCTTGATCAATTCGGCCCAATTCTTGTGGATCATGTAGTCCCTCCATTCCTGTCTGCGCCCCATGACCAACAAGGTGCAGACGCCCGAGGTTTCAAAACGGCGAACCGGGGCCGCGCGAAAGCACGGCCCCAGCAATATCAAACGGTCGCTTAGACGCGGCGGCGCTTCGGCGGGCGGCAGCCGTTGTGGGCGATCGGCGTCACGTCACGGATCGACGTGATGTTGAAGCCCACGGCAGCCAGTGCCCGCAGCGCCGATTCACGACCCGAACCGGGGCCCTGAACTTCGACTTCCAGCGTCTTGACGCCATGTTCCTGCGCCTTGCGGCCGGCGTCTTCGGCGGCCATCTGCGCGGCGTAGGGGGTCGATTTCCGCGAACCCTTGAAGCCCATGGTACCGGCCGACGACCATGCAATGGCGTTGCCCTGCACGTCCGAGATCAGGATCTTGGTGTTGTTGAAGGTCGAGTTCACATGGGCGACGCCCGATGCGATGTTCTTGCGTTCTTTACGCTTTACGCGTGTCTTGTCACGTGCCATCGGTCAGACCCTCCTTACTTCTTCTTGCCCGCGATCGGCTTTGCGGGGCCTTTGCGGGTACGAGCGTTGGTGTGGGTGCGCTGACCGCGAACCGGCAGGTTGCGGCGGTGACGCAGACCGCGATAGCAGCCCAAGTCCATCAGGCGCTTGATGTTCATCTGCACTTCACGGCGCAGGTCACCCTCGACGGTGTAGTTTGCGTCGATGTGCTCGCGGATGGCCAGAACTTCGGCATCCGAAAGTTCGTTCACCCGGCGGCTCTCGTCGATGCCCACGGCTTCGCAGATCTTCTTGGCCGAGGTGTTGCCGATTCCGGTGATATAGGTGAGGGCGATAGGTACCCGCTTTGCAGTCGGGATGTTTACGCCGGCAATACGTGCCACGTGTCACTTTCCTTTCGTTGCGGTTCCGTAGTTCCAGAACCTTTTTTCACAACGCCCAACCGTGGCAGTGTGGCCAGAGGGTTCAGCATTATTCGAGGTGGTCTTCACATGCGGAACGAATCCCGCATGCACGAATGATTCCCCAAGGGGATGGGGGTCGATATGGGCTTTTCCGCTTGGCGTCAAGCCCCCTGGGGCCCTAGCCCAGAATGGCCGCGATCGAAGCTCGGACTTCCTTGATGTCGGCCAACCCGTTCACCGGACGCAGATCGCCCTTGGCATAGTAGTAACCGATCAGCGGAGACGTCTTTTTGTAGTACTCCATCAGCCGGGTCCGCAGGCTGTCTTCGTTGTCATCGGCCCGACGCACCATGTTGGTACCGCCGCAGTTGTCGCACTTGCCGGGCTCGGCGGTGGGCTTGGTTTCGTCGTGATAGACCTCACCGCAATCGCCACAGGTGAACCGGCCGGTGATCCGCTTGACCAGCGCTTCGTCATCGACGCGCATTTCGATCACGGTGTGCAGCGACTGGCCCAGCTTGGCCAGCAACGCACCCAGCGCATCCGCCTGGGCCAAGGTGCGCGGGAAGCCGTCGAAGATGAAGCCCGCGCCCTTTTCGGTGGTCAGCCTTTCCTCAATCAGGCCGATCACGATCTCGTCGGTGACAAGCTTGCCCGCGTCCATGATCGCGGCCACCTTCTTGCCCATCTCGGTTCCCGAGTTGCGGGCCTCGCGCAGCATGTCACCGGTGCTGAGCTGGATCATGCCCCGCGTTTCAACCAGGTGACGTGCCTGCGTACCCTTGCCTGCCCCCGGGGGGCCCAGAAGAATGATATTCATCGACGAGCGGGTCCCTTCCTGCCGCGTTTCTTGCCTTTGCCGCGCAACTGGGACTTTTCGATCAGCCCTTCATACTGATGCGCCAGCAGATGGCTCTGGACCTGCTGGATCGTGTCCATGGTCACAGAGACGATGATCAGAACCGAGGTGCCACCGAAATAGAACGGAATGGCGAACTGGCCGCGCAGGATTTCGGGCAGCAGGCAGACCGCCGCCAGATAGGCCGAGCCCAGCACCAGGATACGGTTGACCACGTATTCCAGATACTCGGCGGTTTTCTTGCCGGGGCGAATGCCGGGCACGAAACCGTTCTGCTTTTTCAGGTTGTCCGCCACGTCATCCGGTTTGAACGACACGTTGAACGTGTAGAAATAGGCAAAGAACACGATCATCGACGCGAAGAACAGCAAGTACAGCGGCTGTCCCGGTCCGAAATTGGCCAGCAGCCACGACATGATAGGCCCGTTTGCAGCGCCCGACGAGAAGGTCGAGATCGTGACCGGCAGCAGCAGCAGCGAGCTGGCGAAGATCGCCGGAATCACGCCCGCCGGGTTGACCTTGACCGGCAGGTGGCTCGAGCCGCCCTCATAGACCTTCATACCGACATTGCGGCGCGGGTACTGGATGTGGATCTTGCGGAGTGCGCGCTCCATGAACACCACGAAGGTGATAACAGCGATCACCATCACGATCACGCCGACGATCACGGCCGGGCTGATCGCGCCCGAACGGCCCGAGGCCAGGAACTGGGCCAGTGCGGCAGGAACCTCGGCGATGATGCCGACGAAAATGATCAGCGAGATACCGTTGCCGATGCCGCGCGCGGTGATCTGTTCACCCAGCCACATCAGGAACATGGTGCCGCCAACCAACGTGATCATCGTCGACAGGCGGAAATACAGACCCGGATCGGTGGCCAAATCGCCCGATTCCAGCGAAACCGCCAGGCCATAGGCCTGCACGGTGGCCAGCGCCACGGTGCCGAAACGGGTGTATTGGTTGATTTTCTTGCGGCCCTGCTCGCCCTCTTTCTTGAGTTGTTCGAGCGCGGGCACCATCGAGGTCAGCAGCTGCACGATGATCGATGCCGAGATATAGGGCATGATGCCGAGGGCAAAGATACCCATCCGCCCCAGCGCCCCGCCGGTAAACATCGAAACCATCCCACCGATGCCTTGCCCCGCCTGTTCCATGAACTCGCGCAGCGCCTGACCGTCGATCCCCGGCACCGGAATGAAGGTGCCCAGACGATAGACGATCAGCAAACCCAGCGTGAACAGGATGCGGTTGCGCAGATCGGTGGCCTTGCCCAGAGCAGCCCAGCTTGTGTTGGCTGCCATTTGTTCTGCTGCTGATACCATAAATCGGTCTCTCTTATGAAAACGCCGCCCGGAACCGTTTTCCGGCTCGGGCGGCGTCTTGGAAAACTCTGAGGTCTATGTAAGCGGGTCGACGCCCGCTCACAAGCGCTTACTCTGCCGCAGCGGCTTTTGTGACCTTCAGTGAACCGCCCGCTTTTTCCACGGCTTCGATCGCCGCTTTCGAGGCACCGGTCACTTCCAGGTTCAGCTTGGCGGTGATTTCGCCCTTGGCCAGAACGCGGATACCGTCCAGCTTGCGGCGCACCAGACCAGAGGCAACCAGTGCGTCCTCGGTGATGGCCGATTTAACGTCCAGCTTGCCGGCATCGACGAATTTCTGGATCAGGCCCAGGTTGATGACGGCGAATTCCTTGCGGTTCGGCTTGTTGAAGCCACGCTTGGGCAGGCGCTGATACAGCGGCATCTGGCCGCCTTCGTAGCCATTGATGGCCACACCCGAACGGGATTTCTGGCCTTTGATACCACGGCCACCCATTTTACCTTTGCCCGAGCCAGGACCACGGCCAACGCGGGTGCGTTTCTTGACGGCGCCGGGATTGTCGCGCAATTCGTGCAGTTTCATGTCGCTTCTCCTTCGCCGGAATTGACCCCGAAGCGTGATGGGTCAAACACGGCATTTCTTGGTTTTGATTCTCGTGGCGATCAGGCCACCGAAGCCCGATACAGCGTCATGCCTCCGGTTGCAAGTTTTGATTGTCCGATCGCGACGGGTCAGCCCTCGGGATCGGAAATCGGCGCGTCCTGTGGAATGATGCCATGTTTGGCCAACAGTTGCCCGACCAGGCTGTCGGGGTGCGGAACGCCACCGTTCTTGCGCATGATCGCGCGCATCCGGCGCCCGTAGAGATGGATCGAGACGGTATCTTCGTGGAAGAACCGGTCGAGATTCGTATTCGGCCGTGCCATGGCGCGGCGGCGCGTGAAATTGATCGGATAGAACACATGCTCGGGCAGCGCGTGTTTTATCTCGCCGGTCTGCTGCAAGGCCCAGGTAAAGGCCTTGGGCCCCCACACGCCCCACAGGGTTTCAGGCACGTTGGTCGGGTTCCCAGCGTCCCGCGCTTCTTCCAGCGGGCGGCGGAGGCGTGGGGGCAGCCACGGTGGGATCAGGTAGGGGTCATTGGTGAATTCGATCAGCTTGCCCAGCGTTTCGCTGTCTTGGGGCAGCCCCAAAACGCCTATGGCGACCTCGCCTTCCAGGTACCCGTAATAATGGCCGTTCAACGGCGCATAGGGTTTCAAGCAATAGGCATCGGTGTCGGCCCAGATCAGGTCGGGTTCCTGCGCCAGCATCCGGTATCGGAATTTGTCGGAATGCGGCGCCGGGCTTTGGGTGCGGTCATGGGTGATGAATTCGGAGTCGGGCAGGATCTCGCGGGCGTCCCGATGCTCGACCCCTTCGGGGATGTTGGTCACGTTATTGTAGGTGTACAGGCGCACGCTGTGCCCCATGTCCAGATAGGACCGGATGCAAAGCAGCTCGAGGAAACTAAGCGGCCCCTCCACCCACAGCATTCCGATCTGGTAGTCCTTGGCCATGCCCTGCCCTTTCACTCAGCATTTCCGCGTTGTTCAGGAAGTGGCGCAAATCCCGGCCCCATGCAACGGTGCAGTTGGCGACCCTTGGAAATTCTTCAGGGTACAGACGTCAAAAAAAGAAAAGGGCGCCCGTCCGGCGCCCCACCTGCATCGCGATCAAGGCCCTTGCCACTTACGAGCAATAGGCGTGCTCGCGCGCGATATCGGCGATGTCGCAGCGGCGGATGCCGATGTCGTTCAGCTCACGGTCGCTCAACCGCTGCAGCTCGGAATAGGTCTTGCTGTATTCCCGCGCACGGGCGTTGGCCCGCTTGATGCCGTCGATCAGGTCGCGGATACGGGCGGTCAGGTTCAGGCCGCCATGGGTGATGTTCAGTGCGTGTGCCATATCTGGGCTCCTTTCTGGCCAGGGCGTATTCCCTGGTGCTGTGTGTCTTGTTCCTGTGTGGACACCCTTCAGATAGGCTTGAATGTTACCGCAAACAATCCGAGTCTCGGTCTATCCGGTATGCGCGCAATGCATGACATACTATGCAGTAGGCGCAACGAAAAACGCCCCCGAACCGGTCGGAGGCGTTTTCAAGTTGGATCGGAGACGCGATCAGTCGCGTTCTTCGATGATTTCCACCAGATGCGGGATCTTGTTGATCATGCCGCGGATCGAGGGGGTATCCTCCAGCTCGCGGGTCTTGTGCATCTTGTTCAGGCCCAGACCGATCAGGGTTGCGCGCTGGTCGGCGGGGCGGCGGATCGGCGAACCGATCTGCTTGACGACGATGGTTTTTGCCATGGTGACGTCTCCTTACGCTTCTTCGGCGACTTGCGCCGATGCGGCCGGTGCGTCTTCCCGCTTGGGCAGGATGTCAGCAACCTTCTTGCCACGACGCGCGGCAACCGAACGCGGGCTCTGTTCTTTCTTCAGGCCGTCGATGGTGGCGCGGATCATGTTGTAGGGGTTCTGCGAACCCAGCGACTTGGAAACCACGTCCTTGACGCCCAGCATCTCGAACACGGCACGCATCGGACCACCGGCGATGATACCGGTACCTTCCGGCGCGGTGCGCATGACGACCTTGCCGGCGCCGTGGCGGCCTTCGATGTCGTGGTGCAGCGTGCGGCCTTCGCGCAGCTGCACGCGGATCATGTTGCGCTTGGCCTGCTCGGTGGCCTTGCGGATGGCCTCGGGCACTTCTTTCGCCTTGCCCTTGCCAAAGCCGACGCGGCCTTTCTGATCGCCGACAACCACCAGAGCGGCGAAGCCGAAGCGCTTACCACCCTTTACAGTTTTCGACACGCGGTTGATCGCAACCAGGCGATCTGCGAATTCCGGTGCTTCGTCGCGGTCGCGACGGTTGCCCCGGCGGTTTTCACGTTCTGCCATTTCGGCATCCCTTTCTCTGATGGCGCATCAGCGCCGTTGCTTCAATCCAGGTGAGCCCCGGCACAGGGCCGAGGCTCCCGGATCATCGGGGTGGCCGCGGGGGCCACCCACAGGTCTTAGATCTTCAGCCCGCCTTCACGCGCAGCGTCGGCCAGAGCCTTCACCTTGCCGTGGAACAGGAAACCGCCACGATCGAAATAGGCCTCTTCGACACCGGCCTTCTTGGCCCGTTCGGCGATGGCCGCGCCCACCTTGGTGGCCGCTTCGATGTTGTTCTTGCCGACAACGCCCAGATCCTTTTCCAGGGTCGAGGCCGAGGCCAGGGTCACGCCGCGCACATCGTCGATCAGCTGGACCGAGATGTTCTTGTTCGAGCGGTGCACCGACAGGCGCGGACGCCCGGCGTTGACCTTGCGAAGCTTGTTCCGAACGCGCAGGCGGCGCTTCAGAAACAGGGTTCTTTTGCTGTTTGCCATTGTGTTCGTCCTTACTTCTTCTTGCCTTCCTTGCGGAAGATGAACTCGCCCTTGTAGCGGATGCCCTTGCCTTTGTACGGCTCGGGACGGCGCCAGTCGCGGATCTTGGCCGCCACTTCGCCCACCAGCTGCTGGTCGATGCCTTCCACGACGATCTCGGTCTGCTTCGGCGCGGTGATGGTGACACCCTCCGGCGCGACGAAATCGACATCGTGGCTGTAGCCCAGGTTCAGCTTCAGGGTGTTGCCCTGCATCTGAGCGCGGTAACCCACACCCTGGATCTCCAGCTCTTTCTTGAAGCCGTTGGTCACGCCTTCGATCAGGTTGGCAACCATGGTGCGGCTCATGCCCCACTGCTGGCGCGCCCGCTTGGACGAACCACGCGGCGTGATCGTGACCACGTTGTCTTCGACCGACAGGGTGACATCGTCGGTTGCGGTGAAGCTGCGGGTGCCTTTCGGACCCTTCACTTCGATGGTCTGGCCGGACACAGCAGCGGAAACGCCACTGGGCAGCTCGACCGGTTTTTTACCAATACGAGACATTCCAGACCTCCTTAGAAGACGGTGCAGAGCACTTCGCCGCCAACATTGTTGGAGCGAGCGTTCGCGTCCGACATCACGCCCTTGGGCGTGCTGACAATCGACACGCCCAGACCCTGACGGACCTGCGGAATGTCATTGACGCCCATGTACACGCGACGACCGGGTTTCGAGACCCGCTTCAGCTCGCGAATGACAGGGGTGCCTTCATAGTATTTCAGGCTGATCTCAAGCGCCGGGTGGCCATTGGCACCGGTCACTTTTTCATAGCCGCGGATGTAGCCTTCCTCCGCCAGCACGTCCAGAACCCAGGCGCGCAGTTTCGACGCCGGAGTGATAACGGTGGACTTGCCGCGCATCTGCGCGTTGCGGATACGGGTGAGCATATCGCCGATAGGATCGTTCATATCACTCTCTCCTTACCAGCTCGATTTCACCATGCCGGGGATCTGACCAGCAGAGCCCAGCTCGCGCAGCGCGATACGGCTGATCTTCAGCTTACGATAGTAAGCGTGCGGACGGCCGGTCAGCTGGCAGCGGTTGTGCAGACGGGTTGCCGAGCTGTTGCGCGGCAGTTTCGCCAGTTTCAGACGCGCCTTGAAGCGCTCTTCCATCGGGCGGCTCTCGTCATTCGCGATTTCTTTCAGCTCGGCGCGCTTCGCGGCGTATTTTGCCACCAGGCGCTCGCGCTTCTTCTCGCGCTCGATCATTGCTTTTTTAGCCATGTCTCTTTCCTCCCGGCGCTTACGCGTTGAACGGCATGTTGAAAGCTTTCAACAGTGCCTTTGCTTCAGCGTCGGTTTTCGCTGTGGTGGCAATTACGATGTCCAGACCCCAGACCTCGTCGACCTTGTCGAAGTCGATTTCCGGGAACACGATGTGCTCTTTCATGCCCATGGCAAAGTTGCCACGGCCGTCGAAAGCTGGTTTCACACCGCGGAAGTCACGCACGCGCGGCAGCGCGATGGTGATCAGACGATCCAGGAATTCGTACATCCGGTCGCCGCGCAGGGTCACCTTGGCGCCCAGCGGCATGTCTTCACGGACGCGGAAACCCGCGATCGACTTCTTCGCCTTGGTTGCCACGGCCCTCTGGCCGGCAATCGCGGTCAGATCCTCGACGGCGGCCTTCGCCTTCTTCGAGTCCTTCACCGCCTCGGCACCGCAGCCGATGTTCAGAACGATCTTCTCCAGCTTGGGGATCTGCATGTCGTTCTTGTAGCCGAACTCTTCTTTCAGAGCGGCGCGGATGGTTTCGGCGTACTGAGCTTTCAGACGCGGGGTGTAGGTTGCAGCATCAAGCATCGATCACGTCCCCCGTGGTCTTGGCGTAACGAACCTTCTTGTCGCCTTCCATGCGGAAGCCGACGCGGGTTGCCTTGCCGTTCTTGTCCAGCAGGGCCAGGTTCGACAGGTCGATCGGCAGCGCTTTGGGAATGCGGCCACCCTGCGAGGTTTGCGACTGGCGGGTGTGACGGATGGCGATGTTGATGCCATCGACCACGGCTTTGCCGGCCTTGGGGTCGACCGAAGTGATCACACCCTCTTTGCCCTTGTCCTTGCCGGCCAGCACGACGACCTTGTCGCCTTTGCGGAGTTTAGCAGCCATGATTACAGCACCTCCGGAGCCAGCGAGATGATCTTCATGAAGTTCTTCGCGCGCAGTTCACGAACGACGGGGCCCGAAGATACGGGTGCCGACGGGCTCGTTGTTGTTGTTCAGGATGACGGCGGCGTTGCGATCGAAGCGGATCGCGGTGCCGTCTTCGCGACGGACTTCCTTGGCGGTGCGTACGACGACGGCCTTGCGGACGTCACCTTTCTTCACGCGCCGCGCGGGATGGCTTCCTTCACCGAGACGACAATGATGTCGCCGACGGAGGCGTATTTACGCTTGGAACCACCCAGGACCTTGATGCACTGAACTCGGCGAGCGCCGGAGTTGTCAGCGACATCCAGATTGGTCTGCATCTGGATCATGTGGTTTCTCCCGACCTGTGGGGGCTGGTCTAGTTAATTCCCCCAGGGTTTCGACAAATGGAAAGGCTTGGAAGCTTACGCCCCCAGAACCTCCCAGCGTTTCGTCTTCGATTTCGGCGCGCATTCGATGATGCGTACGGAGTCGCCGACCTTGAAGGCGTTCTTTTCGTCGTGAGCCCGGTATTTCTTGGACTTACGGACGGTTTTCTGCAGCAGAGGGTGCTTGAAGCGACGCTCCACCAACACGGTTACTGTCTGATCGTTGGCGTCGCTGGTCACGGTGCCTTGCAGGATACGCTTGGGCATAGGATTACTCCTCCGATGCCGCAGCAGCGGCCTTTTCGTTCAGAATCGTCTTGATGCGGGCCACATTACGGCGGGCCGCTTTGATGCCGGCAGTGTTTTCCAGCTGACCGGTGGCCTGTTGAAAGCGCAGATTGAAGCTTTCTTTCTTCAGGTTGACCAATTCCTCGCGGAGCTGGTCCGGGGTCTTTTCACGCAGTTCCTTGGCGTTCATCGCCTTGTTCCTTTGCTCAAAACACCAGAAGGCCCCGTAAACGGGTCACCTTGGACCTGGTGGATGAATTACAGACATGCGAATCGCCCGACAACGCCGGGAGATCGCAGGATGTCGCCGTATAAGTGTTTGCTGACTGCGTAGCAAGGGAAAGTTTTGGGCGGCTCAAACGAGAGCAAACCGATGCCGGGGAACGCGCTTTGTCGCCAAGAAAACTGCCTTCGATCTCTGGCGGCACCGATGGCCGGGATGCGCCCGCAAAGCGCCCGACCGGCTTTCTCGTGCCCCTCCTGGCTTGAGGGCATACCCTCTTTTCCCCCGCAGACCTGCTTTGCGGGTTTCGAGGCGCTGCGCGAAGACACGATCCGAAACGCCCGACAGGAGCACGCCGAACATCGGAAAACGGCTCAAGCTGCATCTCCGGCGAATTATTGGCTGAAAGACCCGTAGGCACGTCATGTTCGCAGCGCGCCGTGGCATTTGCAACCTCAGGGCAAGGCCTCTGGTTAAGGAAAAAAATGGCTGCGGAAAACCGCAGCCCAATTCCTTTCAGGAGAGAGCGCCGAGCCTTATGATGGCCCGATCATGAAACAGGTGACATTGCGCGCCTTCAGGCGACGGCAGGCCAGATCGGCCTGTTCGCGGGTCATGCCTTGGAACGTGGCCTCGAACCCTTTTGAACTCTGGTTCACCTTGCGCAGCGTGCCTTCAAGGGTGGTCATTTCCGACAGCGCCGTTTTCAGCAACACCTTCTCGGCCTCGTACCGAGTTGTGTAGCGGCCCACGTTGACCCCCCACAGGTGCCCGCCCGAGGTGGACAGACGGGTGACGATCTCCTGCTCGGGCTCAGGCGCTGCCGCCGGTTGGGTCGAGGCCAAGACAAGATTGTCGGGCCTCAGGGCCGGACGGGTATCGACGCTCTGCACCGGCGGTGCGGTGGGTGCGATGTCGGCCGCAGCAATTGCAGCGGCAATACTGTCCTGGATACGAGGCGCGTTCTTGGCAGCCGTTTCGGCCACTGCGCTCGCGACTTGAACCGCGACCCCGGCCCCCGGACGCATGACCGGGCGCAAACTCTGTTGCGGCGCGCCGATCGCGCGCGCCACCTGGGTGTCGCCCAGGCCCGCATTCCCCGCATAGGCGGGGCGGGACGGCTTGCGGATCGGGGCGCGCGACGGAGCACGACGAAACCCCAAGTCCAGCAGTTCGGCCACTTTGGCATTGCGCCAGGCACTGGACTTGCCGCCGAACACGGTGGCGATGATGCGTTCATTTCCACGCTTGGCCGAGGCCACCAGGTTGAACCCGGCCGCGCGCGTATAGCCTGTCTTGATACCGTCAGCGCCCTTGTACGCGGCCAGCAGGCGGCGGTTCGTGTTGGGAACCGTCTTGATGCCCGCATAGGTCGATTGGCGCGAGAACAGGTTGTAGTATTCGGGGTAGTCATACAGCAGGTGCCGACCCAGCGTGGTCATGTCGCGGGCCGTGGAAAGGTGGCCCGGTTCGGTCAGGCCATGCGCGTTCTTGAAGGTCGTGCGGGACATGCCCATGGCCTTGGCGGTGCGGGTCATGCGGCGCGCAAAGGCCGCCTCGGACCCACTGAGCGCGATGCCGATGGCCGTGGCTGCATCATTGGCCGATTTCACCGCCGCGGCCCGGATCAGGTAGCGGAACGCGATCTTCTGGCCGGCGCGCAATCCCAGCTTGGAGGGTGGCTCGGCCGCCGCCGCCTTGGTGATCGTCACGGGGGTGTCCAGAGTGATCTCGCCGTTCCGCACGGCCTCGAACGCGATATACAGCGTCATCATCTTGGTCAGCGACGCCGGGTGCAGGCGGGTGTCGGCGTTGCGCGAATGCAAAACCTCTCCGGTGCGCGCGTCAATCACCATCGCCGCGTAAGGCGCGGCCAGCGCCTGAGTCGCCGCGACTGCAGCGATCCAGATCATCGCAATGAGGAACAAGCCCGCCCGGGCCGGAATCATCCGCCGAAACTGCACGATCTTTGCCTCTGTCTGCCTCGCGCCGCCGGATTTTTCCGGTCGGCATTTTTGTTGATTGTCACGACGATAGCACAGGCCCAAAACGAAATAAACCGAAAGCTGCCCGAACCCGTCGCACCTCGGGCTCCGTGTCACCTCTACATCTTGGGCACTCGATCGCGCGGGCCACCACGGACGCCAAAGCGGCAAAATCAAGGCACGCGAGCGGTCAAATAGTCAACGGGTGCGCCCTGCAGGACACAGGTCACCTGAAACGGTGAAACAGCGCCGGAAGTTGGCCCAGATGCTCGATCTCAAGAAACCGGGGGTGGTCGGATGGGATCTCGGCCCGCTCGATGTCCCAGATCAACCCATGTGGAACATGCACGCCCCAGGCACCGGCCTGAATCGGGGCAACGACATCCGACCGGATCGAGTTGCCCACCATCATCACCCGGTCCGGCGCATGACCCAGGCGTTGAAAGATGGCACGATAGGTTTCGGAGTCTTTTTCCGACACGATCTCGACCGCGTCGAACATGTCGCCCAGCCCGGATTGGGCCAGCTTGCGCTCCTGGTCGAGCAGATCTCCCTTGGTGATCAGCGCGATCGCATGTGTTTCGGCCGCGGCCTCGACCGCTGCACGTGCGTGCGGCAAAAGCTCGATCGGATGGGCCAGCATCTCTTGCCCCGCCGAGATCAGCTCGCGGATGACGCGGGCCGGAACCCGGTCGTCGGTGACGTCCAGCGCGGTTTCGATCATCGACAGGACGAAGCCCTTGATGCCATAGCCATAGTGCCGGATGTTGCGCCTTTCCGCCGCCAGAAGACGCTCCATCAGGTGATCGTGATCGGCATGGTCGGCCAGAAGCTCGGCAAAGCGGGCCTGGGTCAACCGAAAGAACCGCTCGTTGTGCCAGAGCGTGTCGTCAGCATCGAAGGCGATGAGGGTCAGGTTTTCTTCCATTCCAATTCCGCCGGTTGCTCTTTCCTCTGGGGGCGCTGACGTTATATAAGCCCTGAAACGACCCGAAATGTGAATCGGAAAATCTCGGTACAATGCTGACTGCCCGTTGGATGATGGCTGGCAAATCGGATGACGATGGCGACACGTCCATCCTTGTCCAGACCAAGCCCAAGACCAAGCGCCCGCCGCTGTACAAGGTGCTGCTGCTGAACGACGACTACACGCCCATGGAATTCGTGGTGCATGTGCTCGAGCGGTTCTTCGGCATGTCGCACGCGCAGGCGTTCGAGATCATGCTGACCGTTCACAAGAAGGGCGTGGCCGTGGTGGGCGTGTTCAGCCACGAGATCGCCGAAACCAAGGTGGGTCAGGTGATGGATTTCGCCCGTCGCCACCAACACCCTCTGCAATGCACAATGGAGAGAGAGGAGTAGGGCCGCGTGCCTCGGTCCCACAGCCCATGTCCACTCGTCTTCACCTTGCCCTGCAACAGGGCCTGACCCTGCCCGAGCCGGTTTCGGTGATCGGCCCGACACCGGAGCATGACCTTTCGATTCTGCCGGGCGGCACACAGGTCGTCCAACCGTTCAAACCATTTCATGACCATTTTCAGGCGCAGGGATTCGATGCAACACCCCGGGCCGATGCGCCCTGCGGCAGCGTGATCCTGTTTCTGCCACGCGCCAAGGCGCTTGCGCGGGCGATGATCCATCAGGCCGCCCAGCGCACCGGTGGTCCGATCGTGGTGGACGGTGCCAAGACAGACGGCATCGACAGCCTGCTGAAAGACATCCGCAAACGCGTGGCGGTCGAGGGACCGATTTCCAAGGCACATGGCAAGATCTTCTGGTTTCGGGCCAGTGCCGACACCTTTGCCGACTGGGCCACGCCGCAGGAACAGAGCGCCGACGGATACCGGACCGCGCCGGGCGTGTTCTCGGCCGACGGGATCGACCCTGCCTCGGCCCTTCTGCGCAAGACCCTGCCGGCCAAGCTGGGGGCGAAAGTGGCCGATCTGGGCGCGGGCTGGGGGTATCTGTCCGCAGGCGTTCTCGAAAGCGACGGGGTGACCACCCTGCACCTGGTCGAGGCGGACCACGTTGCCTTGACCTGCGCCCGGGCCAACGTGGTCGATCCGCGCGCCCAATTCCACTGGGCCGATGCGATGACCTGGACCGCGCCCGAGCCGCTGGACGCCGTGGTCATGAACCCGCCGTTCCACACCGCGCGCAGCGCCGACCCATCGTTGGGCCAGGGCTTCATCGCGTCGGCGGCCCGCAACCTGACGCGCTCGGGCAGCCTGTGGATGGTGGCCAACCGCCATCTGCCCTACGAAACCACCCTGTCCGAGACCTTCGCGCGGGTCGAGGAACTGGCCGGAGACAACCGCTTCAAGGTGTTTCATGCCTCTCGCCCTCGGCGGTGAAGCCATCTAACCTGCGCCGAGAATCTGGAGGAAACGCATGTCCTTTTCCATAGCTGGCAAGACCGCCATCGTGACCGGCGGCGCAAACGGCATCGGGCTGGCGATCGGCCGCCATTTCGCCGACGTGGGCGCCAACGTGATGTTCGCCGACGTGGACGAAAAGCGCCTGGCCGACGAATTGGGCGAACAGGTCGACGACGGCAACATCCGGTATTTCGCCGGAGACCTGCGTGAAAAACTGACCGTCGCCAACCTGCTGTCCGCCACGCTGGACGCGTTCGATCAGGTTGATATCCTGGTCAATGGCGCGCGGCAGGTGATCCCTTCGGACCCGCTGGACCCCGAGGACGACTCGGTGCGCGCCCTGCTGAACCAGAACCTGATGCCCACCCTGCGGCTGAGCCAGATGGTCGCCAACCGGATGATCAAACAGGCCAAAGACAGCGGAGACAGCCAGATCGGCTCGATCATCAACCTGTCCTCAATCGCCGGGCGCCGCACGCATCCTGACCTTCTGGCCTATTCCGTGGCCAGCGCCGCCCTGGATCAACTGACCCGGTCGCTGGCCGTGACCCTGGCGCCGCACCGCATCCGTGTGAACGCGATCGCGCTCGGCTCGGTCATGAGCGCCTCGTTGCAGACGACCCTTAAAGACAACCGCGACTTTCGCAAGGACATCGAAAAGCACACGCCGCTGGCCCGCATCGCCGCCCCGACCGAACTGACCGATACGGCGCAATACCTGGCGTCCGAGGCCTCGGGCTTCATGACCGGCCAGATCCTGACAATCGACGGAGGCCGCACCCTGCTGGATCCGGTCGCCGCCCCAGCCCACTGAGCCCCATGTTCGATACCGAAAAAGCCACCGCCTCTGCCTGGTTCCGCAGCCTGCGCGATCAGATCGTCGCCGCCTTCGAGGCGCTGGAGGACAGCCACGACACCGGTCCCTTCAGCGAGGCCGAACCCGGCCGGTTCGAGGTCAAGGAAACCCGGCGCCACTCCGAAGATGGGTCCGACGCGGGCGGTGGTCTGATGTCGGTCATGCGCGGAGGCCGCGTGTTCGAGAAGGTCGGCGTCAACGTCTCGACGGTTTACGGCACGCTGGGCGAGCGGGCGCAACAGGCGATGGCCGCGCGCAAGGGCATCCCCGGCATGGCCGACGACCCGCGGTTCTGGGCCTCGGGCATCAGCCTTGTGGCGCATATGCAAAACCCGCATGTCCCGGCCGTTCACATGAACACCCGCATGTTCTGGACGCCCCATGCCTGGTGGTTCGGCGGCGGTTCCGACCTGAACCCCTGCATTGAATACCCCGAGGACACGGCGCATTTCCACGCCACGCAGAAGGCGCATCTGGACCCGCACGGGCCGGGGCACTATCCGCGCCTCAAGGAGTGGGCCGACGAGTATTTCTACATCCCGCACCGCAAGCGCGCGCGGGGCGTCGGCGGGATCTTCATGGATGACTACTGCACCGGCGACTGGCAGGCCGATTTCGCGCTGACTCAGGACATCGGCCGGGCCTTCCTGCCGGCCTTCCTGCCTCTGGTGGAAAAGCGGCGCGTACAGCCCTTTACCGAAGCCGACAAGGATACTCAGCTGATCCACCGCGGGCTCTATGCCGAATACAACCTGGTCTATGACCGGGGTACGAAATTCGGCCTGGAAACCGGGCATGACCCCGACGCCGTGCTGATGAGCCTGCCGCCGCTGGCCAAGTGGGTCTGAGGGTCAGAACCCGAAATCCATGAAATTGTCATAGCAGTAGTTCTGCGCGGACGAGGCAGACATGTTCTCGCCTACCCGGTTGACGGTGATCGAATATCCCGGCGTGGTGTCCGCGCCCGGCGGCGGCTTCAACGAGAACTGGACCGTTCTGGCCCCTTTCTCATAGGCTTTCCAAACATAGATCCGCTGCGAGCGCGGCACGCCGAGTTGGCGGATGGCATAGTCTCCGATGCCGCACCAGTAATTGACTGCCGCCGAGGATCCGATCGCCTTCACCTCGAAGATTTCATCGTCCACGGGCCGGATCTCGGTGCGGTAGGTGGGTCGGACGCTGAGGCCGACCCCCCGCGCCTGCGCCAGAACCGGCGCCAGAACAATTTTGCAAATCAAAAGCAAAACGAGAAAACGCGTCATCGGAAAATCCTGTCAGGTGAAACCCGTAGCCTTCGATCATAGGGCGCGGGGACTCGGAGTAAAGCCGCAGATCTTCAGGCGCGCGGGCTGCAGCGAGCCTGGCGAGCGGCCATGCGCCCGCCGACATCCTGCGGCGCAATTGCCACGGTCTTGACGATGGCGTGGCATGTCGATCCGGGCTGCAACCCAAGCGCCGCAACCGATCTGCGGGTAACCCTTGCCAACACCGTGCCCGCCCGGGTTCGGACCGAAACGATGGCCCCCGGCCCCTCGCCCGCGCGGATCGACAGCACGGTTCCCTCCAGAACATTCAGCGCCGACAGACCTTCGGGGGGCCGGTTCGACAGGATGACCTCCTGCGCGGGGATGCGGACACGCAGCGGATCTCCGACCGCGTGCCGGATACGCGGTAGAAACAGACGGGCCCCGCCGGCCTCCAGTTCGGTCAGCCCGTCATCGTGATGCGCCGCCACGCGGACCTGCAGAACCGCGCCCACCTCGCGCACGCCCGCCGGGGCGACCGACGGATCGGCCAGAACCTCGGATGCCGGGCCCTGACGCTGCACTTTGCCATCCTGCAGAACCACCACCGAGGTCGCCAGCCGTGCAACCTCGGCGGCCGAATGGGTGACGTAGAGGATCGGCACCGACACTTCGTCGCGGAGCCGTTCGAAATAGGGAAGAATTTCGGCCTTGCGTGCCTCGTCCAGCGCGGCCAGCGGTTCGTCGGCCAGAATCATGCGCGGGCTGGCCAGCAGGGCGCGACCGATGGCGACCCGCTGTTTTTCGCCCCCCGACAGCCGCGCAGGGCGGCGATCGAGCAGGTGTCCGATTCCCAGTATATCGATCACACGGTCGGGGTCCTCGCGCGGGGCGTTCCGGGGCGCGAACCAGCGGCCGAAATATAGGTTTTGGCGTACCGTCAGATGCGGGAACAGCCGGCCTTCCTGAAAGACATAGCCCAGTCGCCGTCGATGTGGCGGCACCCACAGGCCTGCTTCGGTATCGAACAGAACCCAATCATCCAACGCCACGCGGCCGGCCCGCGGTCGAACAAGGCCGGCCACGGCGTTCACGATGGTTGTCTTGCCCGACCCGGACCGCCCGAACAGTACCGTCACCCCCGCCGGAGCTTCAAACCGGATGTCCAGCTCGATGTCCGGCAGCTTGTGGTTGAGGCGGACGGACAGGCTCATGTGCCCGCCACCCGGGCCGCAGCGCGACGGCCCACATATTCGGACAGCATCAGCGCGCCCATCGCCAACACGATGGAAACGATGACCAGGCGCATCGCCGCAGCCTCTCCCCCCGGAACCTGAAGAAAGGCATAGACCGCCGAGGGCAGTGTCTGGGTCTGGCCGGGGATGTTCGACACGAAGGTGATGGTGGCTCCGAACTCACCCATTGCCTTCGCAAACGCCAGAATCGCACCCGCGATGATGCCCGGCAGGATCATCGGCAGGGTCACGGTGGCAAAGACCAACGGCCGCGCCGCGCCCAGCGTGGCACCTGCCTGTTCCAGCCGCGGGTCGACCGCCTCGATCGACAGGCGGATCGCCCGCACCATCAGCGGGAAGGCCATGATCCCGGCGGCAAGCGCCGCCCCGGTCCAGCGAAAGGCGAAGACGATCCCTAGTTCGGCCAGAAACCGGCCAACGGGTGCCTGAAGGCCAAACGCCAAAAGCAGAAGATACCCGGTGACCACCGGCGGCAGGATCAGCGGCAGATGGACCAGTGCATTCAGAAGTTGGCGCCCGGGAAACCGCCAACGGGCCAACGCATAGGCCACGAAAACGCCCAGCGGCAACGACACCACCGTCGCCCAGACTGACACCCGAAGCGACAGTTTCAGCGCCTCGATTTCGGCCGGACCCAGCCACCCCATGCTCTATCCTCCCGGCAGGGAGAAGCCCTGCATCAGAAACTCTGCCGTCGCGGTCTCGCCGCGCAGGAAGTCGAGCAGCTGGGCCGCCGCAGGTCCCGCATTTGCCGTCAGGGCCGCGGGGTATACGATCGGCGGGTGCGCGGACGGCGGGAATGTTCCAATGACTGTGACCCGATCCTCGATCCGGGCATCGGTGCCATAGACAATGCCCATCGGGGCCGCGCCGGTGGCCACAAGAGCCAGCGCCGCCCGCGCATTGTCGGCCTGCGCCACCCTGTCCTTGACGCCATCCCAAAGCCCGAGATGCTGCAACGCGGCCTTGCCGTAGACGCCCGCCGGCACCGCATTAACCAGCCCCATCGCCAGATAGCCCGCACCCAGGTGCCCGGCCAGATCGAACTCGGCAGTGATCTGTCCGACGGCATCGTGATCGGGCGTGCCGATCAGGACCAGCGAATTGCCTACAAGATCAATCCGTGAGGCGGGCTGAATGTGGCCACTCTGCTCGAGCGCGTCCATCCAGTCGATATTGGCCGAAATGAACAGGTCCGCCGGTGCGCCCAGCTGGATCTGCCGCGCCAGCACGGACGAGGCCGCGTAGGACACCGTGACCTGATGACCTGCGGCTTGCTCGAACTCGGGCACGATCCGATCCAAAGCGGTCTTGAGGCTGGAGGCGGCAAAAACAAGCATCTCGTCAGCGGCAACCCTGACCGGGGTGGCGATCGCGACACACAGAGCCGCTACCGCAAAAAGGCGGCGAGTGCTGGACGGCATGCCCGGGCCTCCTGTTGGGACGGTTGCATTGTTCTTGGCATATCGGAGGCAAGCAGGGGCAGGCAAGGTCAATTCCATCCGGGGGGCCGGGCAGAGTCTGGAAACGATTGACCTTTTCGACTCCGCGGCCATAGATGCGAGGGACGAACACCACCTCAACCTGACAGGGCTCCGCCATGCTGCATGACACACCCGAACTGTTGGACGCCGTTCGCGCTCGGTTCGCGCATGTGGACAGCTGCCCGTTTCAGGCGCCGCGGATATTCTTCGAAAACGCGGGCGGGGCGCTGACACTGAAATCGGTGGTCGAAACCACGGCCCGTTTTGCCGCGATCCCCGACAACCAGGGGCGTGACAACGTGGCCAGCCTGGCGCTGGTCGAAACGATCAACCGTGCCAAGGCCGATCTGGCGGTGTTCATGAACGCGTCGTCAGGCCAGTTCTTCGCAGGGGAAAGCGGCACCGAGCTGCTGTTCCGCATGATCCGCACCGCCTGCATCAACGCACCCAGAGGGGCCAAGGTGATCGGCAGTTCGATCGAACATCCGGCCAGCCGCAGCGCCGCACGGCGCTGGGCGGATATCGCCGGGCTGGACTATGTGAATGTACCCCATGACGACGCAACCGGACTGGTCACCGCTGCGGATTATGCCGCCCGCATGACACCGGACGTTGCCGTGGCCACCATCCTGCATGCCTCGCCCGTCTCGGGAATGGGAATGGACGTGGCAGCCATCGCCCGTACGATCCGCGCCGTATCGCCCGAGTGCTTCATCATCGTCGATGGCATCCAGCACGCCGCTCACGGGCAGTTGGACATCGACAGCTATGACGTCGATGGCTATGCGATCTCGCCCTACAAGGTGTTTTCGCGGCACGGCTACGGCATCGCCTGGGTTTCGGACCGGTTGACCGCCCTGCCGCATGACCAGCTGATCGACGCACCCGCTTCGGGCTGGGAGTTTGGCACACGCGACACGGGCGCCTATGCGACCATGTCCGATGTGGTCGACTATTTCGACTGGCTGGGCGGCCAGGTGTCCGACTCCACCGATCGGCGCGCCCGGATCGAGGCTGCGGGTCACGCGATCCACGCCTACGAGAGGCAGCTGACGGACACCATGATCAACGGCTTTGGCAACTTGGCCGGTCTGCGTGACATGGACCATGTCACGATCCTGGGCGGTGCCGATAATCCGGCGCGCGAAGGGCTGGTCTCGATCGTCATGCGCAACATGCCCTCGGCGGACGTTGTCTCGATTCTGAACGCGCAAGGTATCCGCACCCATACACGCAAGGCCGATCACTACAGCGGCAACGTACTGACCCCGTTGGGCCTGTCGGACTGCATCCGAATATCCGTTTGCCACTACAATACGGAACACGAGGTCGCACAGTTGCTGGCGGCATTGAAGGACATCAGGGCCTGAGCGGCCGATTGTCATGTAATTCCGCGTGACCCTCTTGCACCCGCACGAAAGCTTGGCTAAACCCCGCGTGTCGGGTGATTAGCTCAGTTGGTAGAGCGCTTCGTTTACACCGAAGATGTCGGGAGTTCGAGTCTCTCATCACCCACCATCCCAACCTTTCGATCGAGGTGCCCCTGCAAGGGTATACGCCTTGCCTCCCGTCTCTGAGACTAGGAGGCCGACATGGGAACAAGCAATTGCAGCGACAAGTTCACGCGGGATACGGTGCATCAGACCACGATGAAGGGCTATCCGGTTCGACAGGTTTCCCGGCGCTTGGGTTGGAGCACGCACTCTCTTTGCAAATGGATGAAGCCGTTCGGCGATCCGGCGCCGGAGAAGCGGGACGTCGATCATTAAGCCGGGAACCGGCGACTGAAGCGCGAGGTGGCCAGGGTGACCAAGGAACAGGTGGCGGTATTGGAAAAGGCGAACGGCGCTTTCGAAACAGCGGACAGCCACCACCTCACTCTCAACCCTGTTCGCTGAGGTGTCCGTCAGATCAAGTCTGAAGTTTTGCAGATAAAGGTCAGTCCCACTTGTAATTGAAGCTCACGCTGATCCGCTCTTCCTCGGCCATGTTCATCGGCACTTCGTGGCGCAACCAGCTCTCCCAAAGCAGCACGTCACCAACCTGAGGCTTCAAGTAGACAAACGGCTGCAACTCGCGCCGCGCACTTTTTTTGCGAACCGGTGCCGCCATCATTCGGCCGGAACGGGGGTCTTCCAACTTCAACGCGCTGGCACCTTCCGGCATCGATACATAGGTCGTACCCGAGATTACGCTGTGCGGATGAATATGGCTGGCATGCATCCCGCCTTCGGGCAGGATGTTGATCCACAGATCCTCCAGCTTCAATTCACGCCCGTCGAGATCAAACTCAAGGTCTTTGGCGAATGCCGCCACATGTTGGTCCAGAGCTTTTACGAGGTCTTCGAAAATCGGGAATCGCCAAGGAAGATCGGACAGCGAAGCATAACTGGTATAGCCTGGATAGCCGTTCGCTTCACACCAATCCTGCCCGGCCTCATCATCCTCGGCGATGACAAGACATGAACTCTCCAGTTCTTCCGGATCAATCCTTGGATCGAACTCGGACAGGGCGGCGCGATAAAGACGGGTGACAAAGAGCGATTCAATTTGTGGCATGGTGTCGTCTTACTGCAGCCTTCCACGGATTGCGATGGCTGATTTGCGAGGCTCTGCCTCGCGCTCCGGGATATTTGTTGCCAGATGAAAACAAGCGCATTTCCTTTCATCTGGCCAAAAGTATCCCGGGGGAGCTGCGGCTTGTCGCGGCGGGGGCAGAGCCCCCATGAAAAAACCCCGCCGGATTTCCGACGGGGTCACATTTTTTCTCTGGCTTGGGTAGCCGCAACTGCTTACCAGTCCTCGCGGACTACCACGCGGGTCTTGATCGGCAGCTTCATCGCGGCCAGGCGCAGGGCCTCGCGCGCGATTTCATCGTTGACGCCGTCGATCTCGAACATCACGCGACCGGGCTTCACTTTGGCTGCCCAATAGTCGACCGAGCCTTTACCTTTACCCATACGGACTTCGGTCGGCTTCGAGGTCACGGGAGTATCCGGGAAGATCCGGATCCAGACGCGACCTTGACGTTTCATGTGACGGGTCATGGCACGACGAGCAGCTTCGATCTGGCGTGCGGTGACGCGCTCGGGCTGCAGGGCTTTCAGACCGTAGGTGCCAAAGTTCAGATCAGAGCCGCCTTTGGCTTCGCCCTTGATCCGGCCTTTGTGCATCTTGCGGAATTTTGTACGCTTTGGTTGAAGCATATCTTTCCCTCCTTAGCGACGACCGCCACCAGCACCACGAGGTGCAGGGCCGTCCTGGAGTTCCTGTGCTTTACGGTCACGTGCCTGCGGATCGTGCTCCATGATCTCACCTTTGAAGATCCAGACCTTGATCCCGATGATCCCGTAAGGAGTCATCGCTTCGGCATGTGCGTAATCGATGTCGGCACGCAGAGTGTGCAGAGGCACGCGGCCTTCGCGGTACCATTCGGTCCGTGCGATTTCCGCGCCGCCCAGACGACCAGCCACGTTCACCCGGATACCCAGGGCGCCCATGCGCATGGCATTCTGAACCGACCGCTTCATCGCGCGGCGGAACGAAACGCGGCGCTCCAGCTGCTGAGCGATCGACTCGGCAACCAGCTGCGCGTCGAGTTCCGGCTTGCGCACTTCGACGATGTTCAGGTGCAGTTCGCTGTCGGTCATCGCGGCCAGCTTCTTGCGCAGCACTTCGATGTCCGCGCCTTTCTTGCCGATGATGACACCCGGACGTGCGGTGTGGATCGTGACGCGGCACTTTTTGTGCGGACGCTCGATGATCACACGGGCCACGCCGGCCTGCTTGCACTCTTTCTTGATGAACTCACGGATCTTGAGGTCTTCCAGCAGAAGATCACCGTAGTCCTTGGTATCTGCGTACCAACGGCTGTCCCAGGTGCGGTTGACCTGAAGGCGCATGCCGATCGGATTGACTTTATGTCCCATTAGGCTTGCTCCTCAACTTGACGCACCTTGATGGTGATCTCCGAGAACGGCTTCATGATCTTGCCGAACCGGCCGCGGGCACGCGGACGACCGCGCTTCATGACCAGATTCTTGCCAACCCAGGCCTCGGCGACGATCAGCTCGTCGACGTCCAGGTTGTGGTTGTTCTCGGCGTTGGCGATGGCCGACTGAAGGCATTTCTTCACGTCCTGCGCGACACGCTTGTTCGAGAAAGTCAGGTCGGTCAGAGCCTTCTCGACTTTCTTGCCGCGGATCATCGCTGCAACCAGGTTCAGTTTCTGCGGGCTGGTGCGAAGCATGCGGGTTTTCGCCATTGCTTCGTTTTCAGCCACGCGGCGGGGGTTCTTTGCCTTGCCCATGACTTACTTCCGCTTCGCTTTCTTGTCCGCAGCATGACCGTAATAGGTCCGGGTCGGCGAGTACTCACCGAACTTCTGACCGATCATGTCTTCCGAGACGTTGACGGGAATGTGTTTCTGGCCGTTGTACACACCAAAGGTCAGGCCCACGAACTGGGGCAGAATGGTGGAACGACGCGACCAGATCTTGATGACTTCGTTGCGGCCCGACTCGCGCGCGGCTTCGGCTTTTTTCAGCACGTAAGCGTCGACGAAAGGACCCTTCCAAACAGAGCGAGACATGTCTTAACGCCCTTTCTTCTTGGCGTGCCGCGAGCGGATGATCAGCTTCTGGGACGCTTTGTTCTTGTTGCGGGTACGCTTACCCTTGGTGTCCTTACCCCAAGGCGTAACCGGCGTACGGCCACCCGAGGTCCGGCCTTCACCACCACCGTGCGGGTGGTCGATCGGGTTCATGGCAACACCACGGACCGACGGACGCACGCCCTTGTGGCGCATACGACCGGCTTTGCCGAGGTTCTGGTTGCTGTTGTCGGGGTTCGACACGGCACCGACGGTGGCCATGCATTCCTGACGCACCATGCGCAGCTCGCCCGAGCTCAGACGGATCTGGGCATAGCCGCCATCGCGGCCGACGAACTGGGCGTAGGTGCCCGCGGCGCGTGCGATCTGGCCGCCCTTGCCGGGCTTCATCTCGATGTTGTGCACGATGGTACCGATCGGCATGCCCGAGAACGGCATCGCGTTGCCGGGCTTGATGTCGGCCTTGGCCGAAGCGATGACCTTGTCGCCAACCGCCAGACGCTGCGGAGCCAGGATATAGGCCTGCTCGCCGTCGTCATATTTGATCAGTGCGATGAATGCGGTCCGGTTCGGGTCGTATTCGATCCGTTCGACGGTTGCCGCCACATCAAATTTGTTCCGTTTGAAGTCAACGATCCGGTAGAGACGCTTTGCGCCACCGCCGCGGCGGCGTGAAGTGATCCGTCCGGTGTTGTTCCGGCCGCCCGATTTGGTCAAACCCTCGGTGAGAGACTTGACCGGACGTCCTTTCCAAAGCTCCGAACGGTCGATCAGCACCAGCCCGCGCTGGCCCGGCGTCGTCGGTTTGTACGACTTGAGTGCCATGCTTTCTGTCTTCCGTTTAGCAAGCGCGAGGATCAATCCCCGCTATGTGAGAGGCCCCCGTAGGTGCCCAGGTTATAGGGCCCCGAAGGTCCCCGGCTGCAAATATCAGAAGCCCCGGAACGAATCCGAGGCCGCAAGATTGGGAGCGTGTAGCAGGGTTGGGGGTGGGGGGCAATAGGGGACCAGAATTTTCGCTGCGCCTCTATCAAGACCTAAGTCACGTGTTCAGGACCGCGCGCCATACTTGTTATTACCACAGCTTGTTTGCGTCCCTATCCAACCTGACGGTGACGATGTTGCGCAACTGTAAACAACTGAACTTGGGCTTACACTAGCAATTCGCGAACTCATGAGATCATACTATCCGCAAGGAATTTGGAGAAACACTAATGGCCGACGAATTCGACGCCAGAATCGCAGAACTTAACTACAAAACTGCTTTAGTTCACAAAGAAACTGCCGAAGCTTCGGCGCGAAGCAATCGAAGCAGCAACTTTCTTCAACATGTCATAGGTGGCGCAATCATGGCTGGCTTCGCTGCGTTTGCAAGCTACCTGGCCTCGACTAACACCTACAAATCCGCAATTCGGGAAATTGAACTCAAATATGAGAAAGAGAACCGAGAAATTGATCTAGAGCTTGCAAAATTGAGCTTAACAATCTTGGCGGGCGAGTACGAAGACAACGTCGAAAATTCTTTGCCTGCACGAAAATTTGCGCTGAATGCTTTAGAGCGTGGTACGGGAGTTGAGATACCTGAAGCCGACAAAGATACTTGGGCAAGAACAGGTTTGACCCCGGGCAACATCGACAGTTTCGCCATGGGTGAGATTTCACAGATTGGAAAGCTCAGCCGAGCCCTTTCCAATACATCTTCTGTGAAAGAAATTGGGTGCGTTGATAGACATGGAGAAACGCATTGCGGCGAACTATGGTCCGGCGCACTGGTAGGCGACAATGCCTGCGTCATTATTGAGATCGAGCCCGGGATCGTTTGCGGCCGGCTTTTGTCAATTAAACAATATCTTGAAAAACGCGAAAATCAAAACGACTGAACAAAAAAGCCCCCGCCTTTCGGCGGGGGCTTTCATCTCTCTCTCCAAAGACGGGTCCGATCAGAGACCGGTGGTCACGTCGATGGTGTTGCCCTCTTCCAGGGTCACATAGGCCTTTTTGACGTCTTTCCGCTTGCCCAGCTGGCCGCGGAACCGCTTGACCTTGCCTTTGGTCACGGTGGTGTTCACCGCCTTGACCTTCACACCAAACAGCGCCTCGACGGCCTCTTTGATCTGCGGCTTGTTGGCATCGATCGCCACCTCGAAGACAACCGCGCCGTTTTCGGACGCCATGGTCGACTTTTCGGTGATGATCGGCTTGCGGATCACGTCGTAGTGTTCTGCCTTCGCGCTCATTTCAGTCGAGCCTCCAGTGCTTCGACACCCGCCTTGGTGAGCACCAGCGTGTCACGCTTGAGGATGTCATAGACGTTTGCGCCCATCGACGGCAGGATATCCAGACCCTCGATGTTGCGGGCTGCGCGGGCGAACCCTTCGTTCACGGTGGCGCCGTCGATGACCAGAGCGCGCTTCCAGCCCAGGTTTGCAACCTGCTTGGCCAGTGCGGCGGTCTTGCCTTCGGCTTCGGCAGCATCGATCACGACCAGTTCACCGGCTTTGGCCTTGGCCGACAGAGCGTGGCGCAGGCCCAGCTTGCGGAACTTCTTCGGCAGGTCGTGGCCGTGCGAACGCGGGGTCGGACCCTTGTAGACGCCACCCTTGCGGAAGATCGGCGCGTTGCGGTCACCGTGACGTGCGCCACCGGTGCCCTTCTGGCGATAGATCTTCTTGGTCGAGTAGCTGGTCTCGGACCGGGTCTTGACCTTGTGAGTGCCGGCCTGCGCGTTGTTGCGCTGCCAACGGACCACACGGTGCAGGATGTCCGCACGCGGCTCGAGGCCGAACAGAGCTTCGTCCAGCTCGATGTCGCCGGCTTTCTTGCCGTCCAGTTTGATCACGTCAAGTTTCATGCTTCACCCCCTTCCGCGGGCGCGTCGACGGCCGGAGCCTCGGTCGCTGCAGTTTTCAGAGCAGCCGGGAACGGCAGACCCTCGGGCGCTTTCTTCTTCACGGCATCCTTGACGGTGACCCAGCCCGATTTCGGTCCGGGAACGGCACCCTTGATGAAGACCAGGCCACGCTCGGCGTCGGTTTTGACGACTTCGAGGTTCTGCGTGGTGACACGGGCTGCACCCATGTGACCGGCCATCTTCTTGCCCTTGAACACCTTGCCCGGGTCCTGACACTGACCGGTCGAACCGTGCGAACGGTGCGAGATCGAAACACCGTGCGAGGCGCGCAGACCACCGAAGTTGTGGCGCTTCATCGCACCGGCAAAGCCTTTACCGATCGAGGTGCCCGAAACGTCAACCTTCTGACCTTCGACGAAGTGATCTGCCGAGATCTCGGCGCCCACTTCGATCAGCGCGTCTTCCGACACGCGGAACTCGGCCAGCTTGCGCTTGGGCTCGACCTTGGCGGCGGCGAAGTGACCGCGCATGGCCTTCGAGGTGCGTTTTGCCTTGGCGGCACCGGCGCCCAGCTGAACGGCGGTATAGCCGTCCTTGTCAGCGGTGCGCTGTGCGACGACCTGCAGGTTGTCCAGGTGCAGAACGGTGACAGGGATCTGACGGCCGTCTTCCATGAACAGCCGGGTCATGCCGACTTTCTTTGCGATAATACCAGAGCGCATCATCAATACCCTCCGATCTTATGACTGCAGCTTGATCTCGACGTCCACACCAGCGGCGAGGTCGAGCTTCATCAGCGCGTCCACGGTCTGGGGGGTCGGATCTACGATGTCGAGCAGACGCTTGTGCGTACGGATCTCGAACTGATCGCGGGATTTCTTGTCGACGTGAGGGCCACGGAGAACCGTGAACTTCTCGATCTTGTTCGGCAGCGGGATCGGGCCACGCACTTGCGCGCCGGTCCGCTTGGCAGTGTTGACGATCTCTTGCGTGCTGGCATCCAGGACGCGATAGTCAAATGCCTTGAGCCGAATACGGATGTTTTGGCTTTGCATCGTAACAGCCTTTTTTTCAGGCGTTGGAGTTGAGAGGAGGACAAGCGCTCATCGCCAACCCTCATCGAACCCAAAAGGCGGGAATCACCCCGCCCTGAAGTTCTGCATGAGAACCCGCGCGAGATACATGGGAGAAAGGGGTTTGGCAAGGGGGTTGTTGGGCGCGGGACCAGAGATGCGTTGGTATGATCGGGAGGATTGGCTTCGAAAATCGGAAAGCACTTTCAACCTAGGAAGATAACCCGCCATCGCAGCGGGTTGCATAAGCCTTCGCCAAGTGCTCTCGCACCGATTGCTTCGCGTCTTTTTCTAACTGGTCCGTGATATCCAAACACAAGGCGATACTGACAGTCAGTTCAGCAACCTCTTCAAAATATGCGTCTAGTTGATCCATCGGTGGGGGATCATAGATGCGGGTTTTAACAATAATCCGCGGATCAAGTGGGTAGCGCGCTCTCAGAACACAAAACTCATAAGTTTCGGATTCTTTTTCTGAAGAACAGCCAAGCGCATACTGTTTTTGAGGAGAATTGGGCGTCAAATACAAAAGCCTAAAACCGCCGCCCTCGCCTGTGTTTACTGTGTACCCCGATAGCCTCAAGTGCTCTGGCACGGAATCTGAATTGGAATACCATCCACCAGGGCCAGTCGGCGACCAAAGGAAATCTGAGTCCCTGTTCAATTGGTCAATGTGGATCACAGTACGGTCTAAGATTGGCAACTCCTTGAGTAACTCGTTCAACCAATCCAGCCTATTGAGGGGAAGAAACTTGTCTTCTGCATCCCGCCCCCGAAAGTCCTCGCCCGCGTAGAACGTACGCGTATTCAACTGAACAACAATAGCTTCTTCAGCATGCAGCGCAGAGACATTTGGTAAAACCAAGCACAAAACAAAGAGAATTCTGAAAAACATCAACGGCGCTCAACTTTAAATTGCTTTGAGGCGAGATCAGAAATCTAGAGACGAAACGCAAGCACCAACACACTGCATTAAAATATTCAAAAAGGCCGCCCCGATGTGGGACGACCTTCTTGGTTTTCTCACCGAGTTGCTCTCGGCAGATTTTCCCTTGGAAAATCGCCTGCCGCAACCAGGCGCGACAAGCGCGCCTTATTCGATGATTTTCGACACCACGCCGGCGCCGACGGTGCGGCCGCCTTCGCGGATGGCGAAACGCAGACCGTCTTCCATCGCGATCGGAGCGATCAGCTCGACGGTGAAGCCGACGTTGTCGCCCGGCATGACCATCTCGGTGCCTTCCTTCAGCTGAACCGTGCCGGTCACGTCAGTCGTACGGAAGTAGAACTGCGGACGGTAGTTCGCGAAGAACGGGGTGTGACGGCCGCCCTCTTCCTTGGTCAGGATGTAGGCTTCGGCTTCGAACTTGGTGTGCGGGGTCACCGAACCCGGCTTGGCCAGAACCTGGCCACGCTCGACCGCCTCGCGGTCGATGCCGCGCAGCAGAGCGCCGATGTTGTCGCCGGCTTCACCGCGGTCCAGCAGCTTGCGGAACATCTCGACACCGGTGCAGGTGGTCTTCTGCGTGTCGCGGATGCCGACGATCTCGATCTCGTCGCCGACGTTGATCACGCCACGCTCGACACGACCCGTAACCACGGTGCCGCGGCCCGAAATCGAGAACACGTCTTCGATCGGCATCAGGAACGGCTGGTCAACGGCACGCTCAGGCGTCGGGATGTACTCGTCCACGGCGGCCATCAGCTCGCGGATCTTGTTCTCGCCGATTTCCGGATCGCGGCCTTCCATCGCGGCCAGAGCCGAACCTGCGATGATCGGAATGTCGTCGCCGGGGAATTCGTACGAGCTCAGCAGCTCGCGGACTTCCATTTCCACCAGCTCCAGCAGTTCCGGGTCGTCGACCTGGTCAACCTTGTTCAGGAACACGACAAGCGCAGGCACGCCAACCTGACGGGCCAGCAGGATGTGCTCGCGGGTCTGCGGCATCGGGCCGTCAGCGGCGTTCACAACCAGGATCGCGCCGTCCATCTGCGCCGCACCGGTGATCATGTTCTTGACGTAGTCGGCGTGGCCGGGGCAGTCCACGTGCGCATAGTGGCGGCTCTCGGTCTCGTATTCCACGTGGGCGGTCGAGATGGTGATGCCGCGTGCCTTCTCTTCCGGCGCACCGTCGATCTGGTCATACGCCTTGAAGTCGCCGAAATACTTGGTGATCGCTGCGGTCAGCGTCGTCTTGCCGTGGTCAACGTGGCCGATCGTGCCGATGTTGACGTGCGGTTTTGTACGCTCAAACTTTTCCTTTGCCATGATGGCCTCCTTTTTCGGTAATGACGGGAGCCCGGAGACCGGGCCCCCTCAAACTTTTTCGCTTAGGCGTATTTCGCCTGGATCTCTTCCGCGATGTTCTGCGGAACCGGATCATAGTGGTCGAACTGCATGGTGAACTGGGCGCGGCCCGACGACATCGAACGCAGGGTGTTGATGTAGCCGAACATGTTCGCCAGCGGCACGAAGGCCTGGATGGCGATCGCGTTGCCGCGCGGCTCCTGGCCCGACACCTGGCCCCGACGCGAGGTCAGGTCGCCGATGATGCCACCGGTGTATTCCTCCGGTGTGATCACTTCGACCTTCATGATCGGTTCCAGCAGCTTGGCGCCGGCCTTCTTCAGACCTTCGCGCATGCACATCCGCGCCGCGATTTCGAACGCCAGAACGCTCGAGTCCACGTCGTGGTACTTGCCGTCCACCAGGGCAACCTTGAAGTCGATCACCGGGAAGCCGGCCAGCGGGCCGCTGTCCATGACCGACTGGATGCCTTTTTCGACGCCCGGGATGTATTCCTTCGGAACGGCACCACCGACGATGCGGCTTTCGAACGAATAGCCTTCGCCCGGCTCGGTCGGCGCGATCTCCAGCTTGACCTCGGCGAACTGACCCGAACCACCCGACTGTTTCTTGTGGGTGTAGGTGTGCTCGACCGGCATCGAGATGGTTTCACGATAGGCCACCTGCGGCGCGCCGATGTTGGCCTCGACCTTGAACTCGCGCTTGAGGCGGTCCACCAGGATGTCCAGGTGAAGTTCGCCCATGCCCTTCATGATGGTCTGACCCGATTCCAGGTCGGTTTCAACACGGAAGGACGGGTCTTCGGCGGCCAGACGGGCCAGACCCTGGGACATCTTCTCCTGGTCGCCCTTGGTCTTGGGCTCGACCGCGATCTCGATCACCGGATCGGGGAAGGTCATGGTTTCCAGAACCACCGGGTCCTTCGGATCACACAGGGTGTCACCGGTGGTGGTGTCTTTCAGACCCGCCAGCGCGATGATGTCGCCTGCAAACGCTTCCTCGATCTCTTCCCGGTTGTTCGAGTGCATCATCATCATACGACCGATGCGCTCTTTCTTGCCCTTGGTCGAGTTCAGGATCTGGTCGCCCTTGTTCATCACGCCCGAATAGATCCGGGTGAAGGTCAGAGAGCCGACGAACGGGTCGTTCATGATCTTGAAGGCCAGGCCGGCGAAGGGCTGGTTGTCATCGGCACGACGTGCGATGTTGCGCTCTTCGTTTTCGTCGCCGGGCTTGAAGCCCATGTAGGGCGGCACGTCCAGCGGGCTGGGCAGATAGTCGATCACGGCGTTGAGCAGCGACTGAACACCTTTGTTCTTGAACGCCGAGCCACCCAGAACCGGAACGAAGTCCAGCGCCAGCGTACCCTTGCGCAGCAGTTTGCGCAGGGTCGGAACGTCGGGCTCATTGCCTTCCAGGTATTCCATCATGGCGTCGTCGTCTTGCTCGACGGCGGCCTCGATCATCTTGCCGCGCCATTCCTCGGCCATGTCCTTGAGGCTGTCGCGGATCGGAGCCTTGACCCAGCTTGCGCCCAGGTCATCGCCCTGCCACAGCCACTCTTCCATGGTGACCAGGTCGATCAGGCCTTCCAGCTCGTTCTCGGCGCCGATCGGAATACCGACGGGAACGGCGCGCGCGCCGGTGCGGTCTTCGATCATGCGAACGCAGTTGAAGAAGTCGGCGCCGATCTTGTCCATCTTGTTGACGAACACGATGCGCGGAACCTTGTAGCGGTCAGCCTGACGCCACACGGTTTCGGTCTGGGGTTCAACGCCGGCGTTTGCGTCCAGAACGCAGACGGCACCGTCGAGAACCGCCAGCGAACGCTCGACTTCGATGGTGAAGTCGACGTGGCCGGGGGTGTCGATGATGTTCAGGCGGTGCTTGGGGGTATCGGCGGTCTTACCGTCCTCGGTGCGTTCCCAGAAGGTGGTGGTCGCAGCCGAAGTGATGGTGATGCCGCGTTCCTGCTCCTGCTCCATCCAGTCCATGGTGGCTGCACCGTCGTGCACCTCACCGATGTTGTGGGATTTGCCGGTGTAATACAGGATACGCTCCGAGCAGGTGGTCTTGCCTGCATCGATGTGCGCCATGATACCGAAGTTTCGGTACAGTTCGAGCGGATATTCGCGTGCCATTGGGATAAGCCTCTAGGGTTACCAGCGGTAATGGCTGAAGGCTTTGTTCGCCTCGGCCATCTTGTGGGTGTCTTCGCGCTTCTTAACGGCAGTACCGCGGGACTGTACGGCGTCCAGCAATTCACCGGCGAGGCGTTCTTCCATGGTGTTTTCGTTGCGGTTGCGCGCGGCGGCGATCAGCCAGCGGATGGCCAGCGCTTCGCGGCGCTCGGGGCGCACTTCGACCGGAACCTGATAGGTTGCACCACCAACCCGGCGCGAGCGGACCTCGACCGACGGTTTGATGTTGTCGAGCGCTTCGTGGAACACTTCGACGGGTGCGCGCTTGATCTTGCTTTCGATGCGGTCGAAGGCGTTGTAGACGATGCGCTCTGCGACCGACTTCTTGCCGTCGATCATCAGGTTGTTCATGAATTTGGTCAGAACCTTGTCGCCAAATTTGGCGTCAGGCAGGACTTCGCGTTTTTCGGCAGCGTGACGACGGGACATCTCGGCCTCTCCTTCTTACTTGGGACGCTTCGCGCCGTATTTCGAACGACGCTGCTTACGGTCTTTGACGCCTTGGGTATCCAGAACACCGCGCAGGATGTGATAGCGGACACCCGGAAGGTCTTTCACACGGCCGCCACGGATCAGGACCACCGAGTGCTCCTGCAGGTTGTGGCTTTCACCTGGGATGTACGAGATGACCTCATAGCCGTTGGTCAGGCGCACCTTGGCGACCTTCCGCATGGCCGAGTTCGGTTTCTTCGGCGTGGTGGTGTACACGCGGGTGCAGACGCCACGCTTCTGCGGGCACTGCTCCAGGTGCATGGACTTCGAGCGTTTCACTTTGGGCTGCCGCGGCTTGCGGATCAGCTGTTGAATAGTTGGCATTCCGGTTTCTTCC
This sequence comes from Ruegeria lacuscaerulensis ITI-1157, assembly GCA_000161775.1. Taxonomy (GTDB): domain Bacteria; phylum Pseudomonadota; class Alphaproteobacteria; order Rhodobacterales; family Rhodobacteraceae; genus Ruegeria; species Ruegeria lacuscaerulensis. The sequence continues at coordinate 1,500,064 of GG704596.1, read as the reverse complement.
CCGTTTTGCAACACACATGACATGCACGCGCATTGCGTGCGGCTAAATTCCTGCGCCGATGCGTCCACAAGCGCAAAACCCGCGAGCGTTCCCATTCCGAGGTGAACGTCGCGGTTGGTTATCAGAGGGCGCGAACGACAAAATTGTCCGGGCCTTGACCAGTCCGTTTCTGATTTCGGCTTCGGGGCGGCCCCCATACCGAGATGACGGGCGTATAGGGGGAGTCGGGCCGGGTGTCAACAGCCGTGGCAGCGCGGGCCCGAATTCGTTGGCCGGTTGCAGCCTGCGGCGGACCGATGCATAGTCCGGATTGGCGATACCCAAGCGGACGAGATCATGCAAGTCATTGGCCTGTGCCGGTTCTCCTACCCTGCGATCGGGGGGGTTCCAGACCGAGCATGACACGGTCGAGGCCCGCCGCCATCACCTGTACCACCCCGACCGCCTGGCCGAGCGGTTCCGGCTGTTCGAATCCTTCGCCCTGCCCGGCCTGAAGGCGCAGACCGATCCCGATTTCGAGTTGATCGTCGTCACCGGCCCCTGCCTGCCGACACCGGCCAAGGCCCGCCTGCGCGAGCTGACGGGCGACATGCCGCAAGTCAGGATCGTCGAGCGCGAACCCGGCAGGCACCGCGCGGTGATGAAGCAGATTCTCAACGACGCCCGACGTCACCCCGACCGCCCCTGCCTGCACTTCCGCCATGATGATGATGACGCCGTTGCAGTGGATTTCATCGAAAGCTTGCGGCAGGCGGCGGTCGCGGCGGCCGAGCTTGCGGCCCGCAACCCGTCCGTGGCGATTGATTTCGATCAGGGCTACCTGGCCCGGTTCGGTCCCTTCGGCATTCAGGCCAAGCCGGTCCGGCGCAGGCTGCTGGGTGTGGGCCTGGGTATGCTCGTCCAGGGCGGCTGCCCCTTGACCATCATGAATTTCGCCCATCAGCGCATGGGGCGGTTCATGCCGGTGGTCACGGTGTCTGATCGGCCGATGTG
>GG704596.1:1398421-1498906 GCA_000161775.1 Ruegeria lacuscaerulensis ITI-1157 | reverse complement strand
CGGTCTGGCCAGTCGCTGAATACGGCCCAGCCCAGCACCAGCGCCCAGATCAGACTGGTATAGCGGAACGGAGCGACGAACCCGACCTCGCCCACCCGCATGACCATCACGCTGAACAGATACCCCAGCAAAACGAAAATAGCGGCCGACCCGATCAGCAGACCCGTCGGCGCGGCAACGGGGACCCATCCCTGAAACACCGAGGCCACGCCCGCCGCCAGGGTGATCGTCAGCGATGTCGCCAGCGTCACCACCATCGACGGAACCTCGGGCGACATCCGCCGCGTGATCAGGTCGCGCGCGGTCACGCAGACCACGGCCACCAGCGCATAAAGTGCATAGATGCTGAACCCATCCGGGCCTGGCCGCACGATCAGCAACATTCCGGCAAATCCCATCGAGATGGCCAGAACACGGCGCCATCCGATCGGCTCGGCGAAGAACACCGCCGCGCCCAGGGTCACCGTCAGCGGCAGCGCCTGCAGAACCGCCGTCACATTGGCCAGCGGCATGTGCATCAGCGCGGTCAGAAAGAAGAACGTGGCCAAGAGCTCGGACGCAGACCGCGCCACAACCAGAACCCGGTCATGGCGCGAGAACCGAAGATGCAGCGCGCCCAGATGCCGCGCCAGCAAATACACGAGGACCGTGGCCAGCACACCGCGCATCGCCACCAGCTGAAACAGGGGCAGATCGTTGCCCGCTGCCTTGACCAGGGTGTCGTTCACGGTGAAGGCGGCCATGCTGCCCATCATCAGCAGGGCGCCTTTGATATTCGGCGTCATCGGAGTATATCCAATCGGAGTTCAACGGCTCATTGGCCCGAACCGGAAGGGCGGAGTCAATATTCCGCAACACGCCGTGGAAAAGAAAAGGCCCCGCATCTGCGGGGCCTTTGTGCTTCATTGATCCGTCGACTACTCGCGGCTTTCCGGAGTTTCGACCAGCGAATCCAACTCGTCGCCGACCATATCATCGTCGATGACCGGCGCGGCCAAGGCCGCTGCGGCCTCGGCTTCCTCGCGGCGGGCCTCGATGACCACGTTGTCACGCTGCTGCGCGACCTGACGCACGGCCTGAGTCGCGCCACCGGTACCCGCCGGGATCAGGCGGCCGACGATGACGTTTTCCTTCAAGCCAACCAGCTTGTCCTTCTTGCCCTGAACCGAAGCCTCGGTCAGCACGCGGGTGGTCTCCTGGAAGGACGCCGCCGAGATGAACGAGCGGGTCTGCAGGCTGGCCTTGGTGATGCCCAGCAAGATCGGCTCGCCCTGTGCCGGACGACCACCGCGGGCGATGGCCTTCTCGTTGGCCGCGTCGAACTCCTGCTTGTCGACATGCTCGCCCTTCAGCAGGGTGGTGTCGCCCGAGTCCAGGATCTCCCACTTCTGCAGCATCTGGCGAACGATGACCTCGATGTGCTTGTCGTTGATCTTCACGCCCTGCAGACGATAGACCTCCTGCACCTCGTTGATCATGTAATCGGCCAGCGCCTCGACGCCCATGATGGACAGGATGTCATGCGGAGCCGGGTTGCCGTCCATGATATAGTCACCCTTCTGCACGAAGTCGCCTTCCTGCACCGGGATGTGCTTGCCCTTGGGCACCATGTATTCGACGGGTTCCAGCGACTCGTCGGCGGGTTCGATCGTGATGCGGCGCTTGTTCTTGTAGTCGCGGCCAAAACGCACGTAACCATCTACTTCCGCGATGATCGCGTGATCCTTGGGACGACGGGCCTCGAACAGTTCGGCCACACGCGGCAGACCACCGGTGATGTCCTTGGTCTTGGCGCCTTCGCGCGGAATACGCGCAACGACGTCGCCGGCCTCGATCTTCTGGCCGTCTTCGACCGACAGGATCGCGTCCACCGACATCGGATAGTGAACCGGGTTGCCCGCATCGTTGCGGACCGGCTCGCCATTGTCGTCCACCAGGATGATCTCGGGCTTCAGGTCGCTGCCTTTGGGGGCGGCGCGCCAGTCGATCACGATCTTCTGGGTCATGCCGGTTGCGTCGTCGGTCTCGTCGCGGACGGCGATGCCCGAGACCAGGTCGACATATTTCGCGGTACCGGCCTTCTCGGCGATGATCGGCAGGGTGTAGGGATCCCACTCGAACAGCTTGTCGCCGCGCTTGACCTTGTCGCCATCCTTGACGAACAGCTTCGAACCGTAGCTCAACTTGAAGCTGGCACGCTCTTCGCCGTGCTCGTCCTTGATCACCAGCTTCATGTTCCGGCCCATGACCAGGCTTTCGCCGGCGGAATTGGCCAGGATCTGCGGGTTCTCGAAGGCGACGACACCCTCCTGGCTGGCTTCCTGGAACGACTGCTGGCCACCCTGTGCAACGCCACCGATGTGGAAGGTCCGCATCGTCAGCTGGGTGCCGGGTTCACCGATCGACTGGGCGGCGATGATGCCGACCGCCTCGCCGGTGTTGACCATCGTCCCGCGGGCAAGGTCACGGCCGTAGCACATGGCACAGACGCCCTCTTCGCTTTCACAGGTCAACGGCGAGCGGATCCGGGCCGACGGAACACCGGCTTCGTGGATCGCGTCGGCCATGCGTTCGTCGATCAGCTGACCAGCGGCCACCAGGACTTCGTCCGAACCCGGGCGCAGGATGTCCTCGGCCGCGACACGGCCCAGGATGCGCTCGGCCAGCGAAGCGACAACTTCACCGTCGTTGACGGCGGCCTCGGCGGTAATCGCGCGGTCGGTGCCGCAATCATGCTCGCGCACGATGCAGTCCTGCGCCACGTCCACCAGACGACGGGTCAGGTAACCCGAGTTCGCCGTCTTCAGAGCGGTATCCGACAGACCCTTGCGGGCGCCGTGGGTCGAGTTGAAGTATTCAAGAACGGTCAGACCTTCCTTGAAGTTCGAGATGATCGGAGTCTCGATGATGTCGCCGTTCGGCTTGGCCATCAGGCCGCGCATACCGCCCAGCTGCTTCATCTGCGTGACCGAGCCACGGGCACCGGAGTGCGCCATCATGTAGACCGAGTTCGGCTCCTTGTCGGCGCCGTTCTCGTCCTTCTGGACGGCCGAGATGGTGTTCATCATCGCCTCGGTGACGCGGTCGTTGCACTTCGACCAGGCATCCACGACCTTGTTGTACTTTTCGCCCTGGGTGATCAGGCCGTCCATGTACTGCTGTTCAAAGTCCTTCACCTGCTCGCGTGTCTCGTCCACGATGGCCCATTTGTCCTCGGGGATCACCATGTCGTCCTTGCCGAACGAAATGCCGGCCTTGAACGCTTCGCGGAAGCCCATCGACATGATCTGGTCACAGAAGATCACCGACTCTTTCTGACCGCAGTAGCGGTAGACGGTGTCGATGACCTGCTGCACCTCTTTCTTGCGCAGCAGACGGTTGACCAGTTCGAACGGAGCCTTGTTGTTTTTGGGCAGCAGAGCCCCCAGGCGCACGCGGCCCGGCGTGGTTTCAAAACGCTTCTGAACCTCGTTGCCTTCTTCGTCGATCTGGGTGATCCGCGCGGTGATCTTCGAGTGCAGATGCACCTCGCCCGCGTCCAGCGCGTGTTGGACCTCTTCGATCGAGCCGAACACCTTGCCTTCGCCCGGCATGCCTTCGCGTTCCAAGGTCAGATAGTACAGACCCAGGATCATGTCCTGCGACGGAACGATGATCGGCGCACCGTTTGCCGGCGACAGAACGTTGTTCGTCGACATCATCAGCACGCGCGCTTCCAGCTGCGCTTCAAGGCTCAGCGGAACGTGAACGGCCATCTGGTCGCCGTCGAAGTCGGCGTTGAAGGCCGAACAGACCAGCGGGTGCAGCTGGATCGCCTTGCCTTCGATCAGAACCGGCTCGAACGCCTGAATGCCAAGACGGTGCAGCGTGGGCGCACGGTTCAGCATCACCGGGTGTTCGCGGATCACCTCGTCGAGGATGTCCCACACTTCGGGGCGCTCTTTCTCGACCAGCTTCTTCGCCTGCTTCACGGTCGAAGACAGACCCTTGGCTTCCAGCCGCGAGTAGATGAACGGCTTGAACAGCTCAAGCGCCATCTTCTTGGGCAGACCACACTGATGCAGCTTGAGTTCCGGGCCGGTCACGATGACCGAACGGCCCGAGAAGTCGACGCGTTTCCCCAGCAGGTTCTGACGGAAGCGACCCTGCTTGCCCTTCAGCATGTCCGACAGCGATTTCAGCGGACGCTTGTTGGCGCCGGTGATCACGCGGCCACGACGGCCGTTGTCGAACAGAGCGTCCACGGATTCCTGCAGCATCCGCTTTTCGTTGCGGACGATGATGTCCGGCGCGCGCAGTTCGATCAGGCGCTTCAGACGGTTGTTCCGGTTGATGACGCGGCGATACAGATCGTTCAGATCCGAGGTCGCGAAACGGCCACCGTCCAGCGGCACCAGCGGGCGCAGTTCCGGCGGAATGACCGGGATCACGGTCATCACCATCCATTCCGGGCGGTTGCCCGATTCCAGGAAGGATTCGACGACCTTCAGGCGCTTGATGATCTTCTTGGGCTTCAGCTCACCGGTGGCTTCGGCCAGATCCGCGCGCAGCTGCTCGGCCTCAGCTTCGAGGTCGATGTTCTGCAGCATCTCGCGGATGGCTTCGGCACCGATATTGGCCTTGAACGCGTCCATGCCATAGGCATCCTGCGCGTCCATGAATTCTTCCTCGGTCAGCATCTGACCATAGGTCAGATCGGTCAGACCGGGCTCGATGACGACATAGTTTTCAAAGTACAGAACGCGTTCCAGATCGCGCAGCGTCATGTCCAGCATCAGACCGATGCGGGACGGCAGCGATTTCAGGAACCAGATGTGCGCAACCGGCGCGGCCAGCTCGATGTGGCCCATGCGCTCGCGGCGGACTTTCTGCAGGGTGACTTCCACACCGCATTTCTCGCAGACGACGCCGCGATACTTCATGCGCTTGTATTTGCCGCACAAGCATTCGTAATCCTTGATCGGGCCAAAGATACGCGCGCAGAACAGACCGTCACGCTCGGGCTTGAACGTGCGGTAGTTGATGGTTTCCGGCTTCTTGATCTCGCCATAGGACCAAGACAGGATCCGTTCCGGCGACGCCAGCGAGACCTTAATTTCGTCAAAGACCTTGGGCGGGGTCAGCGGGTTGAACGGGTTGTTGGTGATTTCCTGGTTCATTTGTTACCTCAAATCTTGCGGAAGGGGGGACGGGAGAAAGGGCGCGCGGCCCCTACTCCTCAACCTCCGCATCCAGGAGTTCCATATTCAGGCCGAGGCCACGGACTTCTTTGACCAGAACGTTGAACGATTCCGGCACGCCCGCCTCGAAGTTATCCTCGCCCTTGACGATCGACTCATAGACCTTGGTCCGGCCGGCGACGTCATCCGACTTGACGGTCAGCATCTCCTGCAAGGTGTAGGCGGCGCCATAGGCTTCCAGGGCCCAGACCTCCATCTCACCAAAGCGCTGACCACCGAACTGCGCCTTGCCGCCCAGCGGCTGCTGGGTCACCAGGCTGTACGGCCCGGTCGAACGCGCGTGGATCTTGTCGTCCACCAGGTGGTGCAGTTTCAGCAGGTACTTGACGCCCACGGTCACCGGACGCGCGAACTGCTCGCCGGTGCGGCCGTCAAACAGGATGCTCTGGCCGCTGGTGTCAAAGCCCGCGCGAACCAGCGCGTCGTTGACGTCGGCCTCTTTCGCACCGTCGAAGACCGGGGTTGCGATCGGCACACCGCGGGTGACGTTGCTGGCCGCTTCGACCAGCTCGTTCTCGTCCATGTTCGAGATGCCCTCGGCATAGACGTCCTCGCCATAGGCGTGCTTCATGGCCTCGCGCACCGGCGTCAGGTCGCCCGAGCGCCGGTATTCCTGCAGCGCCTCGTCGATCTTCAGACCCAGACCGCGCGCGGCCCAGCCCATGTGGGTTTCCAGGATCTGACCGACGTTCATACGCGACGGCACGCCCAGCGGGTTCAGACAGAAGTCGACCGGAGTACCATCGGCCAGGAACGGCATGTCTTCCATCGGCACGACCTTGGAAATCACACCCTTGTTCCCGTGACGGCCGGCCATCTTGTCGCCCGGCTGCAGCTTGCGCTTCACGGCGATGAAGACCTTGACCATCTTCATCACGCCCGGCGGCAGGTCGTCGCCGCGACGGACCTTTTCGACCTTGTCCTCGAACCGAGCATCCAGGGCGCGCTTTTGCACCTCGTACTGCTCGTTCAGAGCCTCGACGATCTGAGCGTCCTTCTCGTCTTCCAGCGCCAGCTGCCACCATTGACCGCGTGTCAGTGAATCCAGCAGTTCTTCGGTGATCTCCGAGCCCGCCTTGACGCCTTTCGGCCCCTTGACGGCGGTTTTGCCCAGGATCATCGACTTGAGACGCGCATAGATGTTGCGGTCCAGGATTGCCAGCTCGTCGTCCCGGTCACGGGCCAGACGCTCGACTTCCTCGCGCTCGATCTGCAGCGCACGCTCGTCTTTCTCGACGCCGTGACGGTTGAAGACACGCACCTCGACCACGGTGCCATAATCGCCCGGTTTGACGCGCAGCGAGGTGTCGCGCACGTCGGATGCCTTTTCGCCGAAGATGGCGCGCAGCAGCTTTTCTTCCGGGGTCATCGGGCTTTCGCCCTTCGGAGTGATCTTGCCGACCAGAATATCGCCCGGCTCGACATCCGCGCCGATGTAAACGATGCCAGCCTCGTCGAGGTTGCGCAGCGCTTCTTCACCGACGTTCGGGATGTCGCGGGTGATCTCTTCCGGGCCCAGCTTGGTGTCACGGGCGGCGACTTCGAATTCCTCGATATGGACCGAGGTGAATACGTCGTCACGCGCGATCCGTTCCGAGATCAGGATCGAGTCTTCGTAGTTGTAGCCGTTCCACGGCATGAACGCGACGATCACGTTCTTGCCAAGGGCCAGTTCACCCATGTCGGTCGACGGACCGTCGGCGATGACCTCGCCCTTCTGGACGGTGTCGCCCACCTTGACCAGCGGACGCTGGTTGATGCAGGTGTTCTGGTTCGATCGCTGGAACTTGCGCAGACGATAGATATCCACGCCGGCATCGCCCAGTTCCAGATCCTCGGTGGCGCGGATCACGATACGCTGAGCATCGACCTGGTCGATGATGCCTGCACGCTTCGCCTGGATCGCAGCACCCGAGTCGATGGCAACCTTTTCCTCGATCCCGGTACCGACCAGCGGCGCCTCGGCCCGCAGCAGCGGAACCGCCTGACGTTGCATGTTCGAGCCCATCAGGGCGCGGTTGGCGTCGTCGTTTTCAAGAAACGGAATCAGCGAGGCCGCAACCGACACCAGCTGTTTCGGCGACACGTCGATCAGGTCCACGTTTTCACGCGGCGCCAAGGTGTAGTCGCCAGCCTGACGGGTCGAAACCAGATCGTTGATGAACTTGCCGTTTTCATCCAGCGTCGCGTTGGCCTGCGCCACGGTGTGACGCATTTCCTCGGTCGCGGACATGTAGTGGACCTCGTCGGTCACCTGCCCGTCTTTCACAACGCGATAGGGCGTTTCGATGAAGCCGTACTTGTTCACGCGGGCAAAAGTGGCCAGCGAGTTGATCAGACCGATGTTCGGACCTTCCGGCGTTTCGATCGGGCACATCCGGCCATAGTGGGTCGGGTGCACGTCGCGCACCTCAAAGCCCGCACGCTCGCGGGTCAGACCACCCGGGCCAAGCGCCGACAGGCGGCGTTTGTGGGTGACTTCCGACAGCGGGTTGGTTTGGTCCATGAACTGCGACAGCTGCGAGGAGCCAAAGAATTCACGAACGGCAGCCGCAGCCGGTTTCGCGTTGATCAGGTCCTGCGGCATGACTGTGTCGATCTCGACCGACGACATGCGCTCCTTGATGGCGCGCTCCATGCGCAGCAGGCCGACGCGGTACTGGTTTTCCATCAGTTCGCCGACCGAGCGCACACGGCGGTTGCCCAGATGGTCGATGTCGTCGATGTCGCCCTTGCCGTCGCGCAGTTCGACCAGCGCCTTGATGCAGGCCACGATGTCCTCGCGGTCCAGCGTGCGCTGGGTGTCGGGCTTGTCCAGCGCCAGGCGCATGTTCATCTTGACGCGGCCCACGGCTGACAGGTCATAGCGCTCGCTGTCGAAGAACAGCGTGTCGAACAGGGCCGAGGCAGCCTCGACGGTGGGCGGCTCGCCCGGACGCATGACGCGGTAGATATCCATGAGCGCGGTTTCCCGGTTCATGTTCTTGTCCTGCGCCATGGTGTTGCGGATGTAGGGGCCGACATTGATATTGTCGATGTCCAGAACCGGGATGTCGGTGATGCCCGCGTCGATCAGCTCCTTCACGGTGCCGCCGATCAGCTCGCCATCCTTGTCATATTCCAGCGTCAGCTCGTCACCGGCCTCGACATAGATCGCGCCGGTTTCTTCATTGATGATGTCCTTGGCGACGAACTTGCCCACGATGTGGTCGAAGGGCACCAGCAGCTCGGTGACCTTGCCCTCGTCGATCAGTTGCTTGACCGCGCGCGGGGTGACCTTCTTGCCGGCTTCGGCAATGACTTCGCCGGTCTTGGCGTCGATCAGGTCATAGGTCGGACGGGTGCCGCGCACGCGTTCGGGGAAGAACGGCGTGATCCAGCCCTTCTTCTTGTCCAGCTTGTAGGACACGGTGTCATAGTAGGCATCCATGATGCCTTCCTGGTCCAGACCCAGCGCATAGAGCAGCGTGGTCACCGGCAGTTTGCGGCGGCGGTCGATACGGGCGAACACGATGTCCTTGGCGTCGAACTCGAAGTCCAGCCAGCTGCCGCGATACGGGATGATGCGGCAGGCGAACAGCAGCTTGCCCGAGGAATGGGTCTTGCCCTTGTCGTGGTCGAAGAACACGCCCGGGCTGCGGTGCATCTGGGACACGATCACGCGCTCGGTGCCGTTCACGATGAAGGTGCCGTTCGGCGTCATCAGGGGCATGTCGCCCATGAACACGTCCTGTTCCTTGATGTCCTTGACCGACTTGGCCCCGGTGTCTTCGTCGACATCGAACACGATCAGGCGCAGGGTGACCTTCAGCGGCGCGCTGTAGGTCATGTCGCGCTGCATGCATTCTTCAACGTCGTATTTCGGCTTTTCCAGCTCGTATTTCACGAACTCCAGAACCGAAGTTTCATTGAAATCCTTGATCGGGAAAACCGACTGGAACACGCCCTGAATGCCTTCGCCGTCGGTCGGCTGGTCGGCATCGCCAGAACGCAGGAAAAGATCATAAGAAGATTTCTGCACCTCGATGAGGTTCGGCATTTCCAGAACTTCGCGGATTTTGCCGTAGTATTTACGAAGACGTTTCTGGCCAAGGAACGATTGAGCCATGTCAGATGTCACCTTTCGATATTCTCAGCGGAGAAAGGCACCGCCGGGCTCCGGCACCTTTTCCATACGAGACGACACGTCCGGATCAATTCATGGCCACCGTCCCGAGTGGCGGCCTCCCGATCCGCGAACCGCGTCTTAGAAAACACCCCGCCACAAGGGGCCCTTTCTGAGACAGGTTCGGCTGAGCCCGGATTTCTCCGGACCCAGCCAGAATTTGCGGTGCTTCAGCGATGCACCAGCGAACCGACTTAGGCCAGCTCGACCTCGGCGCCAGCTGCTTCCAGCTTGCCTTTGATCTCTTCGGCTTCGTCTTTCGACACAGCTTCTTTGATCTTGCCGCCGGCTTCGACCAGTTCCTTGGCTTCTTTCAGGCCCAGGCCGGTGATGCCGCGAACTTCTTTGATCACGTTGATTTTCGAAGCGCCGGCGTTCTTCAGAACGACGTCGAATTCGGTCTTCTCTTCCTCGGCTGCGCCACCGGCGGCATCGCCACCAGCTGCGACCATGACGGCGCCGCCAGCTGCGGGCTCGATGCCGTACTCGTCCTTGAGGATGGTTTTCAGTTCTTGTGCTTCCAGCAGGGTCAGACCAACGATCTCTTCTGCCAGTTTCTTCAGATCAGCCATTGTATCAGCTCTTTCCGTTTACAGTGTGTGTTCCAACGTCAGGGCATGCGCCCCACGCAGATCATTCAGTGCCAACCGCTTACGCAGCTTCCGCCTTCTCTTCGATGGTGGAAAGGATGCTTGCGATGTTGCTTGCAGGTGCGCCAATCGCGCCGGCGATGTTCGAAGCAGGTGCGCCAATGCAGCCCACGATCGAAGCAATGAGCTCCTCGCGAGACGGCATTTTCGAAACGGCTTCGACGCCTTTGCGGTCCAGAGCGTTCTCGCCCATTGCACCGCCAAGGATTTCGAACTTCTTGTTCTCCTTGGCGAAGTCCTCGGCCACCTTGGCTGCTGCCACGGGGTCCTCGGAATAGGTCAGAACGGTCATACCCGTCAGCAGGTCAGCGATGCTTGCACATGGCTTACCCTCGAGGGCGATCTTGGCGAGCCTGTTCTTGGCAACACGCACAGACCCACCGGCGTCACGAGCACGCGCACGCAGGTCCTGCATTTCGGCAACTGTCAGACCGGCGTAGTGAGCAACCACCACGACGCCAGAGCTTTCGAAGATCTGGCCGAGTTCCTCGACCACTTTCTCTTTCTGGGCTCTATCCACAGTTCTCTCCAAGTTTGGGACGAAACTTCATCCCGGCTCAATTTTGCCGCAGCTTGCGCTCCGGCGTTCAGGTCCGTGATACGGGGTGGAGCCAAACTATCGCCCGAGGGCGGGACCCTCGAAGTCTTTGGTCTTACCCGTCTCAGGCAGGGAATTAAGGGGCCAGATGGACCCACCCACCGTCTTGGACGAAACGAAATAAAGCGCACGACGAATCGCACGCTTTACCTCGCAGCTCTCTTTAGGGCAGATGGGCAGGGTTTCCAAGCGCAAATTTGGCCCGTTTACCAAACCGGTGGACAATGGCCGGCATCCCGAACAGGATTGACGGATGATCAAGTTGAAATCCATCTCAAAACCCCAGTTCCTGTTTCGCCGGATCTCTCGCCAATTGTGGGTGCGAACCAGCCTGATCGCAGCGCTTGCCGTGGTCAGCGCAGGGGTCGGAACCTACATGGGCAGCCTCGTGCCGGATTTCCTTGTTCAGCGGCTCAGCACCGAGGCCGTCGCGAAAATCCTCGGCATCCTCGCCTCCTCGATGCTGGCCGTCACGACCTTTTCGCTTTCGATCATGGTCGCGGCCCAGCGATGGGCTTCGAACCAGTCATCTCCGCGCGCGCAGCAAGTGATCGAGGAGGACAGTGTATCGCAGAACGTGCTGGCGACCTTCCTGGGGGCCTTCATATTCGCACTTGTGTCGCTGATCCTGATAGAAACCAATGTCTACACGCAGCAATCCATCGCAGTTGCATTGGCGTTCACGCTGGCGGTCATTTTCCTGGTGACACTTGCTCTTCTGGTCTGGATCGACCAACTGCCTGGCTATGGCAGTATTTCCGAGACGGCCCAGAAGATCGAGAAGAACGCCGCGGACACGATGGCCCGAGCAATCGAGCTGCCATGCCTCGGCGCAATCCCCTACCAATCCGAGACGGCAATTCCCCAGGCCGGTCACGACGTATGCGCCAGTTCGACCGGCAACGTGCGGCACATAGATGTGGGCATGCTGAATGCCTGCGCCGAGGAGAATGACTGCGAAATCTGGATCTTGGCCCTGCCGGGTCAGTTCGTCGCCGAAGGCGAGCCCTTGGCGAAAACTACCCGGAAGATGGACAGTTCAACAATTCGAGAAGCATTCGTGATCGGGACTGAGCGCAACTTTGATCAAGATCCGCGTTTCGGTGTCCAAACTCTTTCCGAAATCGCTCAACGCGCGCTCTCGCCGGGCGTCAATGACCCCATGACGGCGGTGCAGATGGTCGAAAGTCTGCTGCGGGTTCTGCTGCCACTTGGTACGACATCTCCGCAGACGAAGGAACCCCGGTTCCCGCGAGTCCACGCTCCCGAGATCCCGATCGAAGTGTTCCTGCGCGACGCCTACGCGGCCATTTCAAGGGATGCCGGCAACAAGGTTGAGGTGCACGAGGCTGTTCTGGACGCGCTCGCCCGGCTGGCGCTGCGGCAGAACCCGTCCATGGCGACATCCGCCCGCGCTGCGGCAAAGCAAGCCCTGTCTATTGCGGAGCGCGATCTGACCCTGGAGGCGGACAAGCTGCGCGTGCGTGAAATTGCGTCACGTTCCTTTTCTGGCCACGCCGTTTCCTGAGACAAAGAAAAGCCCCGGGCGGCATGGCCACCCGGGGCTTGAAATCCCGCAACGTCTTGCGGTTTATTCGGTGGCAGCTTCGGCCACGTCCACGGTCACGCCGGGGCCCATGGTCGAGCTCAGCGCGATTTTCTTCATGTAGGTGCCTTTGGCGCCCGACGGCTTGGCCTTGGCCACGGCCGAGATGAAAGCACGGACGTTTTCAGCCAGCTTTTCTTCGTCGAAGGACGCTTTGCCGACGCCAGCATGCACGACGCCGCCTTTTTCCGCCTTGAACTGAACCTCACCGCCCTTGGCTGCTTCCACGGCCGCCTTCACGTCCATGGTCACGGTGCCGACCTTGGGGTTCGGCATCAGGTTGCGGGGGCCCAGGATCTTGCCCAGACGGCCGACGATCGGCATCATGTCCGGGGTCGCGATGCAACGGTCGAAATCGATGTTGCCGGCCTGGATGCTTTCCATCAGGTCCTCGGCGCCGACGATGTCCGCACCGGCCTCTTTAGCCTCGTCGGCCTTGGGGCCGCGGGCGAAAACGGCAACGCGAATGTCCTTGCCGGTGCCGTTCGGCAGACCGACGACGCCGCGCACCATCTGGTCTGCGTGGCGGGTGTCGACACCCAGGTTCATGGCGATTTCGATGGTTTCGTCGAACTTGGCGGTCGCGTTGGCCTTGACCAGTTTGACAGCTTCCTCGACCGACAGGTTTTCCTTGCCGGCGACGGCTTCGCGCGCTGCGCGGGTACGTTTACCGAGTTTTGCCATCTTACTTCACCTCGATGCCCATGGAACGGGCCGAGCCCAGGATGATCTTCATTGCGCCTTCGATGTCGGTCGCGTTCAGATCCTTCATTTTGGCTTCGGCGATTTCACGCACCTGCTTGGTGGTCACGGTTGCCACGGTCTCACGACCGGGGTTCTCCGCGCCACGGGGGCGGTTACGCTTGCCGACCGGCTTCAGACCGGCCGCCTTCTTCAGGTAGTAAGACGCGGGCGGCGTCTTGATGTCCATGGTGAAGGACTTGTCCTGATAGTAGGTGATCACGGTCGGGCACGGAGCGCCGGGCTCCATGTCTGCGGTCTTGGCGTTGAACGCCTTGCAGAATTCCATGATGTTGATGCCACGCTGACCCAGCGCCGGACCAACCGGCGGCGACGGGTTCGCCTGACCTGCAGGAACCTGCAGCTTCATCGTACCAGCAAGCTTCTTGGCCATTTGGTTTTCCTTTCAACATAGGTGAAACGCGTTTCACCCGGTTTGCGTTGCGTGGTCCGATCCGGAATCGCGATCCCTGCGATCTCCCACGAGAGAATCTCGCCCGAAGACGATAGGGGCGGCGTTTACAGCGGAACGATGGAGTTGGCAAGGGGCAGCCGGCGGGAGGTCGCACGGCCCTTTGCTGTCAGTAGCCTTGCAGCCGTTGGCGAAGAAAATACCCCGGCCAGATCTCATTTCGGCTTTGACGCCAATATCAACACAATAATTGACCCGGGCTCAAATCCATATGCCCAGCATGCCCAGCGTCTTCGCCAGTTCTTTCAGTTCGGCATCGGACAACTCAACCAGCCCCATTAGACGGCACAATTCGCTGGGCAGGGCGAGGACATCCAGTATCTTCTTTCTCAGTGTTGGGTCGGTGATGCTACTCGCTTGACCAACCAGTCGGGCGTCGCAAGTCAGAAACTTATCCATCTTCAAGCGTATGGCAGTGTTAATGCGCCAAGCATCCTGGCTTGCCCTATTGGCGGAGCCAGCTTTTTCAAGCGCTCTGCGGATTTCTAAGTATTCTCCATCATGAGAATTGTTCAGAAGATGTCGAAGCAGATCTATAGGCTCGGTCTGACCTGGAACAGTGAAAGATAACTCCTCCAGTGTCACATGGCCGCGGCATTCGACCTTCGCAAACCAAGAGACATCACCGTAGTTCGCGCCCCGATTCCTGCGGATGCGGTTGCCAGAATACGCAGGGAAATATCTCTCTATGCACAATGCTTCACTTGTGCGTGCCTCCCATTACCCTTTTTGGAAGGCCAAAGCCAAGGCAGCGATGTACTTGCCCTGAGGTCCGCCTTTTTCGAGTTTTATTTCTATTGGCTCCCATGAACTGACGATACGGCCCGTTTGAACAGGAACTCCGTTTCGCCCGCCCCACAACACCACACCCGTATCTTCCCATCTGCCCTGAAATTCGATGGCATGATGAAAAACTGAACTATCCACAAAAACTCTTGGTTTTCTCATGAAACGTATGCCCCAAGCAATGTATTGTAAGGGCAGAACTAAATCGCCAACCCTAAGAAATTTATCAGTTGTCAAAATTACATATGCACGGACCACCCAAAAAAACAGGCGAAGTGTCCGTACACTCAAGGTAAGGGTCGAACGCAATCCCTCCCTTTCATTCAAGCACGATCGACCAAAACAAAATCAAACAAAAAAAGCGCCGCATTGGCCAATCCAATGCGGCGCGAAACTGGCCCTGAAAGAAAAAT
Organism: Ruegeria lacuscaerulensis ITI-1157; assembly: GCA_000161775.1. Lineage (GTDB taxonomy): Bacteria > Pseudomonadota > Alphaproteobacteria > Rhodobacterales > Rhodobacteraceae > Ruegeria > Ruegeria lacuscaerulensis. The sequence goes on along the minus strand of GG704596.1, from coordinate 1,484,235 downwards.
CCCCTCAGCCCTGCTTGGTCACCTGGGTAAAGTCCAGCTCGACCGGGGTTTCGCGGCCGAAGATCGAAACCGAAACCTTCAGCTTCTGGTTCTCTTCGTCCACGCCTTCGACCATGCCGTCGAAATCCTCGAACGGGCCGTCGTTGACCTTGACCTTCTCGCCCACCTCGAAGCTGATGAGAGTGCGCGGCGCTTCCTCGCCTTCCTGCACGCGGTTGAGGATCTGGTTCACCTCGGCGTCGCGCATGGGCATCGGGCGGCCCTGCGGGCCCAGAAAACCGGTGACCCGGTTGATCGAGTTGATCAGGTGATAGCCCTTGTCCGACATTTCCATGTGGACCAGAACGTAACCGGGCATAAAACGGCGCTCGGTCGTGACCTTCTTGCCGCGGCGCACCTCGATCACCTCTTCGGTGGGCACCAGAACCTCGTCGATCTCGTCCTCAAGGCCCTGTTCGGCCACAGCCGCGCGGATCTGCTCTGCGATCTTCTTTTCGAAATTCGAAAAAACGCTGACCGAGTACCACCGTTTCGCCATGAACCTGCCGTCCTTATCTGCCTTTGGCGCGCCGCGTCGGGCGACGCACCGGAATTGAAACTCTGTCGCGGGCCTGCCGCGTGATCCGGAATAAAAAGCGGCGCGCAGCCCGAATCGCCGCACGCCCATCCCGAAAGGTACCGCGTCACCTAAACCGACATCGCGCGCTGTGCAAGAGGGCAGTACCCGAAGATGCCGCTCTAGGGTGCGCTTCCGGCGCAGGAAACACCCGCGCGGTCGCCTTAATTGAACGCGCCCAGGATCAGTTGCAGCCCGCCGCGGATGCCCAGATCGACCAGCGCGAAAAACACGGCGGTCAGCGCCGCCATGATGAACACCATGACCGTGGTCAGCAGCACCTCGCGCCGGGTCGGCCAGACGACCTTTGCGACTTCGGCACGGACTTGCTGAATGAACTGGATCGGGTTTGTGGTGGCCATGAGGCTTGATCTCTCTGCTAGCGGATGGGCCGGACATAACCGGGCATTGCGGCAATTTCAAGGGCCGTCGGCGACGCCGTCACGGCTTGGGGTGATCGTCCCACTGGTTGCTCAGGATGCGGCTGGCGTCGCCTTCGGGATCATCGTACTGGTTGGTGCGCACGGTATAAATGAAGGCCACAAGGCCAACGCCGCCCAGAAACAGGGAAATCGGGATCAGATAGACCAGCACTTCCATTCAGGTCACCTCAGGCGAAGAGCGTTCAGGGAAACGGTAATTGACGAAGTCGACATCGCCAAGGCCGCGATCAGGGGCGTCGCCAGACCCGCCACCGCCAGCGGCACTGCGATCACGTTGTAGATGGTCGCGATCCGGAAGTTTTCGCGAATCCGTTTCGTGGCTTTCTCTGCCGTCCGGCAGGCATCGGCGATCGGCGACAGATCGGTGCCCAGCAGCACGATATCCGAGGCCACCCGCGCCGCGTCCAGCGCCGAGGCCGGAGAAATCGACACATGCGCCGCCGCCAGCGCCGCCGTGTCATTCAGCCCGTCGCCCACCATCAGAACGCGATGGCCCTGATCGGTCAGAGTCTGGACATGGGCCGCCTTGTCCTGCGGCAGGGCCCGGGCGATCCAGGTTTCGATGCCCAGCTTGTCGGCCAAAGCCTGCACCGCGGTCGCCGTGTCGCCCGAGATCAGGATGACATCCTTGCCGCTGTCACGCAGGGCGCGCACCGCCTCGGCTGCCCCCGGGCGCAGGCTGTCCACAAAGCGGAACGCAACGGGCGCGCAATCCCCCACCGCCAGCCAGGCCGTGGTTTCTGCGCTATCCGGTGCGCCCACCCATTCCGCACGCCCCAGACGCACCCTCTGTCCGGCAAGGCGCCCCTCGGTGCCAAAGCCCGGAATCTCGGAGAGGTCGGACACATCTGCCGGGGTGATCCCCGCATCCCGCGCGGCGCGCGCCAAGGCAACCGACAAGGGATGCGTAGACGCCTCGGCCAGCGCCAGCGCAATGGCCAGATCCTCTCGGGCGATTTCGGGCAGGTTCACCAGGTCCGGCGTTCCCGCCGTCAGCGTGCCGGTCTTGTCGAACACGACCGTATCGACCTGGGCCAGACGTTCCAGCGCCGTGGCGTGCTTGATCAGCATCCCCTTGCGGAACAAGCGCCCCGATGCCGCCGTCGTCACCGCCGGAACCGCCAGCCCCAGCGCACAGGGGCAGGTGATGATCAGCACCGCCGCGGCGATGTTCAGCGCCGTGCGAATATCGCCGGAATAGATATACCAGCCCACGAAGCTGAGCGCCGACAGAATATGCACGCCGGGCGCGTAAAGCTTGGCCGCCTTGTCGGCCAGCGAGGTATAGCGCGACCGCCCGGATTCGGCGATGGCCACCAGATCGGCCATCCGGTGCAGCGAAGTGTCCTCGCCCACCGCCGTGGCGCGGATGGTCAACGGGCCGGTCAGGTTCACCTCGCCGGCGCTGACCTGCGTGCCGGGTTGCGCGAACACGGGCAGCGTCTCGCCGGTCAGCAGCGACCGGTCCAACTCGGACCGGCCCGACACGATCTGGCCGTCCACGGGCATCCGGGCGCCCGGGCGCACCAATATCAGGTCACCCACATTCAGCGCCGCGACGCCGACCTCCTCCTCGGCGCCGTTGCGCAGACGAATGGCGCGCGGAACCTCGAGCGCCGTCAATTCCTCGGCCGCCGAACGGGCTGCGGCACGGGTGCGGTAATCCAGATACCGCCCGGCCAGCAGAAAGAAAGTCAGCGTCAGGGCCGCATCGAAATAGGCATGCTTGCCGCTCAGCGCGGTTTCCCACAGCGACGTGACCAGCGCCAGCACGATCGCCAGCACGATCGGCACGTCCATGTTCAGGCGGCGGACGCGCAGCGCGCTCCAGGCGTTTTCGAAAAAGGGCTGGGCCGAGAAGGCGATCGCCGGCAGCGTGATCGCCGCCGAGATCCAGTGGAACATGTCGCGTGTCGCATCCGTGGCCCCGGACCAGACCGACACCGACAGCAGCATCACGTTCATCGAGGCAAAGCCGGCAACCGCCAGCCGCATCAGCAGATCGCGCCCGGCCTTGTCGGCCTGAGTGGCGGACAGCGCGCCCGGATCCAGCTCATGCGCCTCGTATCCGATCTGTTCCAGCACCGGGATCAGATCGGCAGCGCGCAGGTCCGGCGCGGCTTTGACCAGCGCCCGTTTCAACGTCAGGTTGACCCGCGCATCCTGCACGCCCGGTACTGCGCTAAGTGCCTGCTCGACATTCGCGATACAGGCCGAGCAGTGGATGCCGGGCAGCGACAGGGCGATCTGGGCATCCTGCGGAACCGGACGGGCAGCATCGGCCGGGGCGGCAATGCACCCGGGACAGGCTGCAGCAGTCGGCGTGATCTGCCCGCTCATCCACTTAGCCCTTCACATACAGCGGAATGCGGCGGGAAAACTCGGCACCGTCATGGTCGCGCGCCACCAGCCGGATGTTCCAATTGCCCTTGGCCAGAGTCGCCGGGGCGGAATAGGCCACACCGTCAAAGGTGAAATCCGGCGTGAAATCGTCGCGCACATGGGTGGCACGCCCCACGACGGCCTGCAATTCGGCCACGCGCACCGGATCGCCCTGCGCGTCGGTGATGTGCAGGATCAACAGCCCGCCCTTGGTCTCAGCCGTGGCGTCCCAGCCCAGTGCCTGCTGTTCGTGCAGACGTTCGTTGAACTCCTGGCTGGCCACATACGAGTTCTTGACCTCGAGTCCCGGGAAGGTCTGGACCGCCTTGTAGGCCAGAACGAGGTTGACCGCGATGATCACGCCGAACGCCCCGACAAATACGGCCAGAGCATGTTTGCCGGTGAATTGCCGTTCGCTCATGTCTCAGTCCCCACGTCCATTGAAAGTGGTGTCCTTGTAGGCCCGCTCGCCGCTGGCCAGATCCTCGACCCAGATACGAACCGGTGTCGTGTCAGCCGCCGCCGGGGCCGAATCCTTGTCGGCGACAATATACACGCGCGTCAAATGCGCGGTATCCGCCGGGACGTTCACGGTATCCAGCGGCGTGCCTTCAATCTGAAGCTTCATCGCGGGATCGCCCACCAGCGACAGCTTGAACAACCGGTCCTCGCCATGCTTGTTGCGCAGCCGCACGTCATAGGTGTTGCGGATCGACCCGTCGGACATGGTCACGAAAGTCGGGTTGCGCACCGGCGCCACCGTCAGGTCGATGTCCGACCGGATGAACAGCGCGAACAGCAGGGCAAACCCCACTGCCGACCACAGCGAGGTGTACAGAATCGTGCGCGGGCGGAAGATGTGCTTCCAGACGCTCTTGGGCGGCTGCCCCGCGCGTTCGCGCTGTTCATCGCTGAGCGCCATGTAGTCGATCAGGCCGCGCGGCTTGCCGACCTTTTCCATCATTTCGTCGCAGGCATCGATGCACAGGGCGCAGGTGATGCATTCCAACTGCTGCCCGTCGCGGATGTCGATCCCCATCGGGCAGACGTTGACGCAGGCATAACAGTCGATGCAGTCGCCCAGCCCTTCGCGGTTCTTGCCCTTGCCGCGGGGCTCTCCCCGCCACTCGCGATAGCCCACCACCAGCGTGTCCTCGTCCATCATCGCCGCCTGGATGCGCGGCCACGGACAGGCATAGATGCAGATCTGTTCGCGCGCGAACCCGCCGAAGAAAAAGGTCGTGCCGGTCAGGATCAGCATCGTCGTATAGGCGATGGGGTGGGCATTGCCGGTGACCAGATCACGCGCCAGCGTCGGCGCATCGGCAAAATAGAAGATCCAGGCCCCGCCCGTGGCCAGCCCGATCAGAAACCAGGCCGTCCATTTCGTCAGGCGCAGCCGCGCCTTGCGAAAGTCCAACTTTTTCTGACGGTGCAAGCGCAGGCGGGCGTTGCGGTCACCCTCGATCCAGCGCTCGACCAGGATGAACAAATCGGTCCAGACCGTTTGCGGGCAGGCATATCCGCACCACACGCGCCCAAGCGCCGAGGTGAACAGAAACAACCCCAGACCGGCCATGATGAGCAGACCCGCCACGAAGTAGAATTCGTGCGGCCAGATCTCGATCCAGAAGAAATAAAACCGTCGGTTCGCCAGATCCAACAGCACCGCCTGGTCCGGCAGGCTGGGGCCTCGGTCCCAGCGTATCCAGGGGGTAATGTAGTAAATTCCCAGCGTGACGACCATGATGATCCATTTGAGGTTGCGGAACTTGCCTGACACGCGTCTGGGAAAGATCGGCTCTCGGGCGGCATAAAGGCTGGGGGCGGGATTGGAATCGCTCACGGGCTGGCTCCGGATCAGGCTGTTTTCTGGCGACTTGTTCCAGATCATGAACGCGTCAACTTTGACATGGGTCAAAAGCGCATCGTACAGGCATCTTTTGTCACACCTGGTTCACTTGGCGTTTCAGCCACCCGACGAACGTCTTCACCGCCTTTCTCTGCGGCGTTTGCGCCGTCACGATGTGATACCCTCGGGCGTCCGGTGCGACATGCAGTTCAACCAGTCTTCCGGCCAAGATATCACGTTCGACGAAATGTCGCACCGTCACCGTGACACCCTGCCCCGCGCGTACGCCCTCAAGGACCAGATTGCCCGGCAGACTGGTCCGTCCGGCGCCGGGATCCATGGCCGCCCCATGTTGGGCCAGCCATGTGCTGGCTTCGGTCGTGCCCACCTCTTCGAGCCAGGGCAACCGGGCCAGATCAGCCGGCGACCATTCGGACCTGGACCCCAAAAGACTGGGGGCGGCGACGATGACCATCGGAGTTTGCAGCAACATCTCGGACCGGACGCCCGGCCAGTCGCCTGCCCCGTATCGAATCGCGACATCCACCCCGCCGGGGCGCAGATCGACCAGTTCGGGTGACGGATCCAAGGTCAGATCGATCCCGGGATGATCCGACCGGAACATCGGCAGCCGGGGCATCAACCATGAAGCCGCGAATGAGGCGGTCAGCGAAACATGCACCGGCCGATCCTCGCCCGCGTTCACCAGGTCCGAGACCGCCGCATGGATGGCGCCGAACCCCAGCTGAACGCCGCGGGCCAAGTGTTCGCCATCCGATGTCAGGACCAGCGTTTTGCCCGTCCGGTCCAACAGGGTCACGCCCAGATGTGTCTCAAGTGCGCGCAACTGCTAGCTTATAGCAGCATGGCTTACATTCAACGCAGCCCCGGCCTTGACGATATTTCTGTGCTCGGCAAAGGCTGCAAAAGCCCGCAGCGCCGCCAAAGGCGGAAGGTTCAGCCAGTCCATATGTAACCTCAACTTACATCTGGACACGGTAATTGAGTCGCAAATATCCGGTCAAGAGCTGATGCTGGAACCCGAGTTCATCGCATCAGGAGAAAGACCATGCTGAACATCTACGCCGCGTCCTTCATGACCGCCACGCGGTTGAACGCACCCAAGCTGCGCGATGCGCCCAAACCGAATGCACCAAAACGGAAAAGATGGCTGCCGGCCGGACACTGGTGGATCAGCAAGAGCCGCGAGTTGGATCCGCGCAACCTTTAGGATCGGGTTGCTTGCCAGCGCTGGACCGGGGCCATTGTCAGCACTATTTTCGGAAAATGCGGTGCCGGCTGTTCAGGAAACGCGCGAACAGATGGAACAGCCGGCACCCTGGCCTTCGGGCGGCGAGCCGCCCGAAGGTGTTCTTGTACCTACTGACCACCACCCAATTGGTGGACATAGGCGGAAACCGCGCGGATCTGCGCTTCGGTCAGGCGGTTCTGCCAGGCGGGCATCACGCCGAACCGACTGTAGGTCACCGTCTCGGTCAGGGTCTTTTCATCCCCGCCATACAGCCAGATCGCATCGGTCAGGTTCGGAGCGCCTTGGGTCACGTCGCCCTTGCCGTCCTCACCATGGCAGGCCGCGCAGTTGTCTTCGAACACGACCTTGCCGGCCTGCGCCGCCGCATCATCGGTCTGGGCGCCGCTCAGCGACATCACGTACTGGACGACCTGCCTGATTTCCTCGGGTTCGAGGATCTCACCGAAGGCCGGCATCTCGGAGTAGCGGGCTTCGTCGCTTTCTTCGTTGCGGATACCGTGAGCAACTGTGTGGACGATGTCCTCAAGCGTGCCTCCCCACAGCCAGGCGTCGTCAAGCAGGTTGGGGAAGCCCTTGGCCCCCTGCGCGCCCGAACCGTGGCACTGCGCACACCAGGTGCGGAAGACCGCGCCGCCCGCATTGACCGCGTATTGCTGCAGGTTGGGATCCTTAGAGAGATCCTCAAGCGGAGTCGCGACCAGGGCAGCGTTCAGCGGCGCGTTGCGCTCTTCGAACTCGACGATTTCCTGCTGGACGTTGGCCCGCGTGGACCAGCCCAGCACACCGGCGGTCGCCGACTGCACCAACGGCCAGGCCGGGTACAGGATCGTATAGATCACACCCCAAACTATCGTGGCGTAGAAGGTCCACAGCCACCAGCGCGGCATCGGGTTGTCGAATTCCTCGATCCCGTCCCACGAGTGGCCCGTCGTCTTGGGATCACCCGGCTGCTTTTCTGGTGTATTACTCATTTCCGCGCCTCCTGAGATGTGGCCGGTTTGTCTTGGTGCCGAAAGGGAATGTTTGCGGTGTCCTGGTATTCCTTCGTGGCGCCGGGGCGGAAAACCCAGATCACGACGCCGGTGAAGAAGGCAAACAGGACCAGCAGCATCCAGCTGTCGGCGAATTGCCTGAGAATTGTGTAGTCTTCCATCACACCCTCCGTCAGCGGCTGGCGTCCGGGGTGAAGGTCGAGAAATCGACCAGCGTCCCCAGCATCTGCAGATAGGCGATCAGCGCATCCGCTTCGGTCAGCTCGGGCTGGCCGTCAAAGTTGCGCACGTTCACCTTGTCGCCATAGCGCTCGAGCAGACCGTCATAGTCGCTGTCCGGATCGGCCTGGGCGCGGAAATCGGCCTCGGCGTTCTCCAGCATCTCGTCGGTATAGGGCGTGCCAAGCGCCGCGTTCGTCGCCATGATGTCGCCGATATACTTTCCGTCCAGCTTGCGCCGTTCGAGGAAGCCGTATTTCGGCATCACCGATTCCGGCACCACCGATTGCGGATCACGCAGATGGTCCACATGCCATTGGTCGGAATACCGGCCGCCCACGCGGGCCAGATCGGGACCGGTCCGCTTGGACCCCCACTGGAACGGGTGGTCATACATCGACTCGGCTGCCAGCGAATAGTGGCCATAACGCTCGACCTCGTCCCGCATCGGGCGGATCATCTGGCTGTGGCAGACATAGCAGCCTTCGCGGATGTAGATCTCGCGCCCCGCCATCTCGAGAGGGGTGTAGGGCCGCATACCCTCCACCTTCTCGATGGTGTTCTCAAGGTAGAACAGAGGCGTGATCTGTACGATGCCACCGATGGTCACGACCAGGAAGCTGAAGATCAGCAGGAGGGACGCGTTGGTCTCGAGGATCTTGTGTTTGTCGAGAATTGCCATTGCTCCGGCCCTCCTTATTCAGCCGGGACCGCGACGGTCAGGCTGGCCTCTTTGGCCGGTGCCCGACGGACGGTCATCCACAGGTTGTAGCACATGATCAGGGCGCCGGTGACGTACAGAACACCACCCAGCGCACGCACCACATACATCGGGAACTTGGCGGCCACGGTGTCGGCGAACGAGTTCACCAGGAAGCCGTTGGCGTCCACTTCACGCCACATCAGGCCTTCCATGATGCCGGTAACCCACATCGACGCGGCGTAGAGCACGATGCCGATGGTGGCGAGCCAGAAGTGCCAGCTGACCATCTGCAGCGAATACAGGCGCTCGCGCTTCCACAGAACCGGCACTAGGAAGTACAGCGCACCGAAGGTGATCATGCCGTTCCAGCCCAGCGCGCCCGAGTGCACGTGGCCGATGGTCCAGTCGGTGTAGTGCGACAGCGAGTTCACCGCGCGGATCGACATCATCGGACCTTCGAAGGTGGACATGCCGTAGAAGCCGACCGAGATGACCATCATGCGGATCACCGGGTCGGTACGCAGCTTGTCCCATGCGCCCGAAAGGGTCATCAGGCCGTTGATCATGCCACCCCACGAGGGCATCCACAGAACGACCGAGAACACCATGCCCAGCGTCGAGGCCCAGTCAGGCAGCGCGGTATAGTGCAGGTGGTGCGGACCGGCCCAGATATAAAGGAAGATCAGCGCCCAGAAGTGGATGATCGACAGCTTGTAGCTGAATACGGGACGTTCGGCCTGTTTCGGGATGAAATAATACATCATGCCCAGGAAACCGGCGGTCAGGAAAAAGCCCACGGCGTTGTGGCCGTACCACCACTGGATCATGGCGTCCTGAACGCCCGACCAGACGATCACCGACTTCGAGCCCCAGATGCTGACCGGCAGGGTCATGTTGTTGACCAGGTGCAGCATCGCGATGGTCACGATGAAGGCCAGGTAGAACCAGTTGGCCACATAGATATGCGGCTCTTTCCGTTTCACGATCGTGCCCAGGAACACGGCCAGATAGGCCACCCAGACGATGGTCAGCCACAGATCGACATACCATTCAGGCTCGGCATATTCCTTGGACTGGGTCCCGCCCAGCAGATAGCCGGTCGCGGCCAGCACGATGAACAGCTGATAGCCCCAGAACACGAACCAGGCCAGGTTTCCGCCCCACAGCCGCGCCGCGCTGGTGCGTTGCACCACGTAGAAGGACGTGGCGATCAGCGCGTTGCCGCCAAAGGCGAAGATCACGGCCGAGGTGTGCAGCGGACGCAGACGGCCAAAGTTCAGGTATCCCTCGGCCCATTCGAAATTGAGCACCGGGAAAGCCAGTTGAAATGCGATGAACGTACCTGCAAGGAATCCAACGACGCCCCAAAAGGCGGTTGCGATCACGCCATAGCGGATCACGCCGTCCATGTATTCCCCCGAGCGATCGACAAGAATGTCGGGCTCTTCGGTGTTGCGAAGCGTCCAGATGAACAGACCACCGGCGATCAGCATCACCAGTATCGCATGTACCTGATACGCCAAATCCCGCGCATAGTTGGTTCCGATCGCCGCGAACAGCGTGACCAGACCAAGCGCGATCAGCTTGATGTAATTCGACATATTGCGTCCCTTTGCCATGCCGCACGCGATTCTTCTGCCGCGCGCGGCTTTTTTGACTGCCCGCTGTATCGGCCAACCGCAGGCTATACTGCTTTGATCTGCATCAAGACAATATAACGAAAACTATGAGACGCATTACCAAATGAAGGGTCTGCCTGAATGTGTCGCACCGGGCAGCCGAACAATGAGGTCAAAATGGCTTACAAATCGCTTCTCTCAGTCGTGACGGAAACAAAATTCGCCAAAAAGGCGCTGGAGCAGATGGTCGCTTTGGCCGAAGCGCAGGATGGCCATGCCGAAGCGCTGTGTCTGGGCGTCGATCGCAGCCAGACCGGGTATTATTACGCCGGGGCAAACGCGTTGATCCTGCAGGAAACCCTGAACCGGGCCAATGCCGAGGCCGAGGAGAACTTGAAATTCGCCGAGGAATTCCTGGGCAAGTCCGGCGTGCGCTGGTCAGCCGAAAGCGGCGTGGCGCAGATCGCGGATTTGGGCCGGCACGTCGCCCACCGGGCCCGATTCTCGGACCTGGTGGTGCTGCCGCAACCCTATGGCGAAGGCCGGGGCGCCGAGGCCGAGCCCATCGTCGAAGCCGCGATGTTCGAGGGCCACGCCCCGGTTCTGGTGGTGCCGGGTGACGCGGAAATCGTATCTCGGCCACGCACCATTCTGATCGGATGGAACGAAAGCGTCGAGGCGATGCGCGCCATTCGGTTCGCCCTGCCGTTCCTGATGGCGGCGGATCTGGCGCGGATCGTCGTGATTGACCCGCCGGCCCACGGCCCGGACCGGTCGGACCCGGGGGGGCTGTTGTCGCAAATGCTGTCCCGTCACGGAGTTAAATGCGAAATCGACGTGCTCAGCAAGACGATGACCCGCGTGTCGGACATTCTGAACCGCCACGCCGAGGACACGGCGGCCGACATGATCGTCATGGGGGCCTACGGACATTCGCGCTTCCGCGAGGCGATCCTGGGCGGGGCCACGCGAAACATGCTGGAAAAATCCGCCGTGCCCGTCTTCATGGCGCATTGACGGAAAACAGGGTCGGCCGCCTCGGGTCGGGGCGGCCTTCCGTTTCAGACCTTCTTGATCAGGCCGATCAGGAACAAAAGGATCACCGCCCCGATCGTAGCGAAGAAGATCGACGAGAAAACCCCGCCGCCCACCGAAAACCCAAGCGCCGGAAAGATCATCCCCGCCAGAAACGCACCGACAATCCCGACGATGATGTTGCCGATCAGGCCAAACCCGCGGCCCGACATGATCTTGCCAGACAGCCAGCCGGCAATTGCGCCGATGAACAACATCGCCAAAATACTGCTGAATTCCATGACCGCTCCCTGATTTTGGTATATGCGCCCTTATTTAGAGCATGGACGCACCTTGGCGTCACGCGCCAATATCGTCGGGTATGGCCCCGTCAAACCAGACAGCCGCCATCGGCATCGTCGCCGGCCTCTTCCATCAAGCGACCGATATCCGGCACGGTGACGTGGCGCTTGCCTTCCAGCAGGATCACCTTGTCCTTCTTGAGGGCCGAGATCTGACGGCTGACCGTTTCCAGCGTCAGGCCCAGATAATCGGCCATCGCCTCGCGCGTCAGCGGCAGATCGAACACGATCGGTCCCGAGAGCCCTTTTGCACTGGCCGAAGCATCCCGACGGGCGATGATCGACAGCAGGCTGGCGATCTTCTCGCGCGCGGTCTTGCGCCCCAGAACCAGCATCCATTCGCGCGCGGCATCCAGTTCGTCCAGCGTCATCTGCAACAGGCGCTGCGCGATATGCGGGGTGCGGTTCATCAGGTCTTCGAACGGCTTCTTGCGGAAACAGCACATGACCAAGTCGGTGGTGGCCACCACGTCATAGGCGGCCGATTCGCGGCCCGGGCGGCCGACGAAATCGCTGGGCAGCAACAAGCCCACCATCTGCGTGCGCCCGTCCTCCATCGTCTGCGTCAGGGTCGCGATCCCGGACACGACCGACCCCACGAAATTCATCTGGTCACCCGACCAGATGATCGTCTGACCGGCTTCGAAGCTGCGGTAATACTTGATTTCTTCGAGCACGGTCAGTTCGTCCGCATCACAGCGTGCGCACACGGCCCGATGCCGAATTGGGCAATCTTCGCAATTGGCGTGGTCAACGAGGGTATTCAGGGTCATGCGCGCGTCCACTTGATCTCGGTCAAGGTTTCCTGGTCCCCAAGCCTATACCGGTGTCGCCATGATAGTAAAACCTCAATTGGCAAAGCTCGGGCTATTTGACGCGAAGGTACCGCGTTATACCAGCTATCCGACCGCCCCCCACTTCAGCAATGACGTGGGGCCCGACATGTTCAGCGACTGGATTTCCGCCATCCGGCCGGGCAGTTCGATCTCGCTCTATGTCCATGTGCCGTTCTGCCGCCGGCTGTGCTGGTTCTGCGCCTGCCGCACCCAGGGCACCCAGACCGACAACCCGGTCATCGCCTATGTCGATGTCCTCAAGGCCGAGCTGGACCTGCTGGCCGCACGCCTGCCTGCCGGGGTGACCCTGTCGCGCCTGCATTGGGGCGGGGGCACGCCCACGCTGCTGAACCCCGACCTAATGCGCGAACTGGCCGCGCATATTCTGGGGATCGTCCCACTTGGACCCAACGCGGAATTCTCGGTCGAGATCGACCCCAACGAGGTGGACGCCGCCCGTCTTGATGCGCTGGCCGAGGCCGGGATGAACCGCGCCTCGATCGGGGTTCAGGATTTCGACGACGAGATCCAGAAGACCATCGGGCGCATCCAGAGCTATGACACCACCCGCGAGGCGATCGACATGATCCGTGAGCGCGGCGTGCCCAGCTTGAACGCCGACATCCTGTACGGGCTGCCGCACCAGACCAAGGCGCGGATGACCGAAAGCGTGCAAAAGCTGCTGTCGCTCAGCCCCGACCGGGTGGCCCTGTATGGCTATGCCCATGTGCCGTGGATGGCGAAACGCCAGCAGCTGATCCCGTCCGACGCCCTGCCCACGCCGGAACAGCGGCTCGAGCTGTTCGACACCGCCCGCCGTCTGTTCCTGTGGGACAATTACGAAGAAATCGGCATCGACCATTTCGCCACCAAGGATGACGGGCTGACACACGCGCTGAAAGCCGGGCGGCTGAAACGGAACTTCCAGGGCTATACCGACGACCAGGCCGAGGTTCTGATCGGCGTCGGCGCCAGCTCGATCTCGCGCTTCCCGCAGGGCTATGCGCAGAACGCGCCAGCCACGTCGGCCCATACCAAAGCGGTGCGCGATGGCAGATTCTCGACCGCGCGCGGGCACCTGTTCAAGGGGCAGGACATCCTACGCGCCCGCCTGATCGAGGCCCTGATGTGCGACTTCCGCATCGACACGGCCGAGATCCTGCGCGATCACGACATCTCGGCAGCCGAGCTGACGGCGATGTACCAGCGCGCCAATGACGCCTTCGACGGGTTGTTGCAAATCACCGATGACGGGCTGTTCATCCCGCCCGAAGCGCGCGCCTTGACACGGATGATCGCCCGGACCTTCGACGCCTATGACCTGAGCAAGGCAGGCCACAGCTCGGCGATCTGACGACGGGCGGCAGGCCGCATGCCGGCCAGTCGCCACAATGCAAAAAAGCGGGGGGTTGACGCGCGCGGTGGGTTGTCCCCACACTCGGAAGACGGGCGGCAGGCCGCCCGACGCCGAGGCAGGCAGACATTCAGACAAAACTCGCCGGCGCATCCGCGTCCGACAGGTCCTTTCGTGCAGCCACTCTGCAACTTGACGAAGGGACTACACCCATGCGCGTTTTTACCGTCCTCGGCCCCAGCCAATCGGGCAAGACAACACTGGTCGAGGCCATCAGTCGCCTTGATGGCCGGCCCACCACATTCGACCTGTCCGGAACCGTGCATCTGCACGGTTTTTCTTATCTGGACGAACCGTGGTGCGCGATAGATGTCGACGGAGGGGGCGATGCGCTGGCCTATGCCGGACCCGCCATGGCCATTTCCGACGCGGCGGTGGTGGTGGTCCCGCCGGACCCGGACGCCGCCGTTCTGTGCGCCCCCTATCTGCGGCTGGTCGAGGAAGCGGGCATTCCCTGCTTTCTTTTCCTCAACCGGATGGACAACCCCAACGGCCGCATTCGCGACATCATCGCCGCGCTGCAGACCTATTGCAGCCATCACATCACCCTGCGGCAGGTGCCGATCCGTGAAGGTGAAACCATCATCGGCGCCGTCGACCTGATCTCGGAGCGCGCGTGGAAATATCAGGAAGGTCAGCCCTCGGCGCTGATCGAACTGCCGCAGTCGGTGGCCGATCGCGAGGCCGAAGCCCGCACCGAACTGCTCGAGACCCTGTCGGATTTCGACGACCACCTGCTTGAGCAGCTGATCGAGGACAAGCAGCCGCCCAGCGCCGAGATCTATGACCTGGCCGCGCAGGTCCTGCAGAACCATCAGTTGATCCCGGCCTGTCTGGGCGCGGCCAGCCATGGCAACGGGCTGACCCGCCTGATGAAGGCCCTGCGGCACGAGGCGCCCGAATTCGACATCGCCGCCGACCGCGACGCGGCGCCCGAGGCCGCCCGCGCCATCGCCGGGTTTGCTGACGTCAAGAAGCACATCGGCAAAATCATCGTCCTGCGGGGGCTGGGCGACGGGATCAAGGCGCATGACCCGCTGGGCGGCGAAACCGTTGGCAACCTGACCGCGCTGGACGCCAAGACCCAGATCGACGGGTTGAAGGCCGGCGAGATCGGGCTGGCCGTGAAATCCGATCACCTCAACCCCGGCAATATCTATGACAGCAGCGGCTCCACGCCGCTGCCGGATTGGGCCACGGCGCATCCGGTCGCCTATCGGCAGGTGGTGTCGCCGGCCCATGAACGCGACGACGTGCGCCTGTCCAACGCGCTGTCCCGGCTGGTCGAGATCGACCCGGGCCTGACGCTGGAACAGGACGAGCTGAGCGGCCATGCCGTTCTGGGCTCCCAAGGGCCGCAGCACATGCGTCGGGTAATCGCCAAGCTGGCCGAGGATTTCGGGATCGATATCGAGATCTCTCCGGTCGAGACCGCCTATCGCGAGACCATCCGCGCCACGGTCGAACACCGGCACCGCCACCGCAAGCAATCCGGCGGCGCGGGGCAGTTCGCCGATGTGGTGATCTCGGTCGCGCCACTGCCGCGCGGATCGGGCTTTCAATTTGACGAGGTTGTCAAGGGCGGCGCGGTGCCCAAGAATTACATCCCCTCGGTCGAACAAGGCGCGGTCGATGCGTTGGCGCAGGGCCCCGAGGGCTTTCCGGTGGTGGATGTGAAGGTCACCCTGCATGACGGCAAACATCACAACGTGGACAGTTCCGATTTTGCCTTCCGGACGGCAGGCAAAAACGCCGTACGCGAGGCCTTGCCACAGGCCAAACCCGTCGTGTTGCAGCCGATCCTGAACGCCGAAATCCATGTTCCGTCGGCCTTCGTGGGCGATCTGGTGCCCACGATCAGCTCGCTTCAGGGGCAGGTCCTGGGGTTCGAGGGCAACCCGAACGCGCCGGGCTGGGAGATCTTCAACGCCCAACTGCCCGCCGTGGCCGAGGACGAACTGCACCGCTCGCTGGCCAGCGCCACGCGCGGCACCGGTTGGGTCAAGCTGCAGTTCGACCACTATGAAGAGCTGCGCGGCCCAGTTCCGAAATCGGCGGCGCGCGAAGCGGCCAACGCCTAACCCGCCGCAGCGATCAGTTCGCGGGTATAGTCATCCTGGGCGTTGACGAACAGGTCTTCCGAGGCGCCCATCTCGACAACGTCTCCGTTGCGCATGACGATCACCTTGTGTGACATCGCACGCACCACCTTCAGGTCGTGGCTGATGAACAGGTAGGCCAGCCCGTATTTCTTCTGCAGGTCGCGCAGCAGTTCGACGATCTGCACCTGCACCGTCATGTCCAACGCACTGGTGGGTTCATCCAGCACCAGCAGCTTGGGCCGCAGCACCATAGCGCGGGCAATCGCTATGCGCTGGCGTTGCCCGCCCGAGAATTCGTGCGGGTAGCGGTCCATGGCCGCCGGGTCCAGGCCCACCTCGGTCATCACCTCGGCCACCAGCTCGCGCGGGGCCCGGTGCGGGTCAACCTTGTGGATCGCCAGACCCTCGGCAATGATCTGCTGGCAGGTCATGCGCGGGCTGAGGCTGCCGAACGGGTCCTGAAACACGATCTGCATGTCCTTGCGCAAGCGTCGCAGTTCACGCGTGGACCAGCGGCGCAAATCCTGTCCGCGGAAGGTGATTCCGCCCTCGGAGGCGATCAGCCGCATGATCGCCAGCGCCAGCGTGGTCTTGCCCGAGCCGCTTTCGCCCACGATCCCCACGGTCTCGCCCGCGCGCACGCTGAACGAGGCGTCGTTCACCGCCTTCACATAGCCGACCGTGCGTTTCAGGAACCCGCGCTGGATCGGGAACCAGACCTTCAGATGCTCGGCCCGGACCACCTCTTCGGCGGCGGGGTCGATCGGGTCGGGAATGCCCGTGGGTTCGGCCGCCAGCAGCTTGCGCGTATAGGGGTGCTGCGGGTTGTCGAAGATCTCGGCCACGGGGCCGGTCTCGACGATCTCGCCATCCTTCATCACGCAGACCCGGTCGGCGATGCGTCGCACGATGCCCAGATCATGGGTGATGAACAGCATCCCCATGTTTTCCTGCTTCTGCAGATCAGCGAGCAGTTCGAGGATCTGCGCCTGGATTGTCACGTCCAGCGCCGTGGTCGGCTCGTCAGCGATCAGGATGTCGGGCTGGTTGGCCAGCGCCATGGCGATCATCACCCGCTGCCGCTGCCCGCCGGACAGCTGATGCGGGTAGGCGTCCAGCCGTTCCTCGGGGTCTCGGATGCCGACTTTGTTCAACAATTCTACGATCCGGGCGCGCGCCGCGTCGCCCGTCAGCCCCTGGTGCAGAGCCAGCGATTCCGCCAACTGCTTCTGGATGGTGTGCAGCGGGTTCAGCGAGGTCATCGGCTCCTGGAAGATAAAGCTGATGTCGTTGCCGCGCACGTCCATCAGACGCTGCTCGGATGCGCCGATCATCTCTTGCCCGTCATAGGTGACCGACCCTTCGACGATTGCGCTGTCGCCCAGCAGCGACACGGTCGACAGCGCGGTGACCGATTTGCCCGAGCCGGATTCGCCCACCAGCGCCACGGTTTCCCCGCGATCGACATGGAACGACACGCCCCGAACCGCCGTGGTCACCTGCCCGTCCTGGCGGAACGAGACCCTGAGGTTTTTCACGTCCAGCAAGCTCATGAGAAGGTCTTTCGCGGGTCGAACGCGTCACGCACGCCTTCGAAGATGAAGACCAGCAGCGACAGCATGATGGCAAAGGTGAAAAAGGCGGTGAAGGCCAGCCACGGGGCCTGCAGGTTCTGCTTGGCCTGCAGGGTCAGCTCACCCAGAGACGGGGCCGAAGACGGCAGGCCAAAGCCCAGGAAATCGAGGCTGGCCAGCCCGCCGATCGTGCCGGTCACGATGAAGGGCATGAAGGTCAGCGTGGCCACCATCGCGTTGGGCAGCATATGGCGGAACATGATGGTCAGGTTGCCCACGCCCAGCGCCTTGGCCGCGCGCACATATTCCAGGTTGCGGGCGCGCAGGAACTCGGCCCGCACCACGCCCACCAGGCCCGTCCAGGAAAACAGCACCATCAGGACGACCAGCAGCCAGAAACTGCGCCCCAGCACGGCGAACATGATGATGATGACGTAAAGCGACGGGGTGGATGACCAGATCTCGATGATGCGCTGGAAGATCAGATCCAGCCAGCCGCCGAAAAAGCCCTGCAGCGCGCCGGCGAAGATGCCGATCAGGCTGGCCGCGCCGGTGACGATCAGGGTGAACAGGATCGACAGGCGGAAGCCATAGATGACACGCGCCAGCACGTCGCGCTTGGTGTCGTCGGTGCCCAGCAGGTTCTGCCCGTTGGGCGGCAAAGGCGCGGCGCCGGGACGGTCGACGCTGGTGTTGTAGGAATAGGGGATCGGCGGCCAGATGGCCCAGCCCCGCTCGAACCCTTCAGCCTGGAAGGTTCCCGCCTCGATCTGCTCGATGATGCCTTCGGGGTCGTCGAAACACTCCTCCAGCCCGCCGCTGTCGATCAGGCAACGGACCTCGGGGTCGCGATAGATCGCTTCGGTTTCAAAATCGCCGCCGAACTCGGTCTCGGCGTAGAAGTTGAAGATGGGCGTGTAGAACTCGCCCCGGTACTTCACCAGGATCGGTTTGTCATTGGCGATGAATTCCGCGAACAGCGACAGCCCGAACAGCACCGAGAAGATGATCAGCGACCAAAAGGCCCGGCGGTTGCGGCAGAAATTGCGCCAGCGGCGCTGGTTCAGAGGAGAAAGAGCCATTTACCCCTCACGTTTCTCGAAATCGATGCGCGGATCGACCAGCACATACATCAGGTCGCTGATGATGCCGACGATCAGCCCCAACAGACCGAAAATGAACAGCGTCCCGAAAATCACCGGATAGTCGCGCGCCACCGCGGCCTCAAAGCCCAGACGGCCCAAACCATCCAGCGAGAAGATCGTTTCGATGATGATCGACCCGCCGAAGAACACGCCGATGAACACCGCCGGAAAGCCGGCGATCACGATCAGCATCGCGTTGCGGAAGACGTGGCCGTACAGAACGCGCCGTTCACTCAGCCCCTTGGCGCGGGCGGTCATGACGTATTGCTTCTTGATCTCGTCCAGAAACGAATTCTTGGTCAGCAGCGTCAGCGTGGCAAAGGCCGAGATCGTCAGCGCGATGGTCGGCAGCGTGATGTGCCAGAAATAGTCGGCCACTTTGCCCAGCAGGCTCAACTCCTCCCAATTGTCCGAGGTCAGCCCGCGCAGCGGGAAGATCTGCCAGTAGGACCCGCCCGCAAACAGCACCAGCAGCAGGATCGCGAACAGGAAGCCCGGAATGGCATAGGCCACGATGATGGCCGCGCTGGTCCATGTGTCGAAGCGCGACCCATCCTTGACCGCCTTTCGGATACCCAGCGGGATCGAGACCAGATAGGCGATCAGCGTCGACCACAGGCCCAGCGAGATGGACACCGGCATCTTTTCCAGCACCAGGTCGATCACCGAGACCGAGCGGAAGTAGCTCTCGCCGAAATCCAGCGTCAGGTAGTTGCCCATCATGTTCAGGAACCGCTCGACCGGAGGCTTGTCGAACCCGAACTCTTTCTCCAGTTCGGCGATGAATTCCGGCGGCAACCCGCGGGCGCCCACGTATTTGTCATCGAAAACGCCACCGCCGGGTTCGACCCCGGCACCCGCGTCACCGGACCCCGCAAAACCCGCGAATACATCGCCCTGCCCTTCGATCTGGGCGATGATCTGCTCGACCGGACCGCCGGGCACGAACTGCACCAGCGTGAAGTTGACGATCATGATGCCCAGAAGGGTCGGGATGACCAGCAACAGGCGTCGAAGAATATATGCGCCCATGTTACCGCAACGCGCCTGCCGCTTTCAGAGCCGCCTCTTTCTCGGGGTTGATCCACCACAGATCCAGATAGCCCAGAGAATAAGGGGGCAATTGCTCAGGGTATTCATACATGTCGTAGTAGGCCGTCCAGTATTCGGCGATATACCCGTCGGGAATGATGAAGAACTCGTATCGCAGGGCGCGGTCAAGCGCCATCAGCGCCGCGTCCTGCTCGGTCTGGTTGGTCGTGGCGAAGGAGGCCTCGATGATGGCGTCCACCAGGGGGCTGGCAAGGCCGGCCGGGTTGAACAGGCTGAACGCGGCCTCTTTTGAACCATACATCTGGCTCAGCCCGCCGCCGGTGGACAGGAACGTGCCGTAGCGGGTCGAATACACCATGTCATAGTCGCGTTCGCGGCTTCGCAGGGTGTATTGGGCCGGGTCGACCTTTTCCGCTGTTGCATCCACGCCGATGGCCTGCAGGTTCTGCACGAAGGTCTCGATCATCGTGGCCGTCGAAGTCGGCAGGTTCGACGGGTACGGGATGTTCACCCGCAGGGTCTGGCCTTGGGCATTGCGGCGCACGTTGCCCTCGCCCACGGGCCATCCGGCCTCGTCCAGCAGCTTCGCGGCCTTGCGCAGGTTGCGCCGGTCGTTCAGCCGTGCCGGGTTCGATTGATGCACCGTTTCCACCGGCTGAGTCAGGAGTTCCGACGGCACCACGTCGCCCAGCGATTTCAGAAACTCCAGCTCGGCCCCCTGCGGGACATCCTTCGCCTCGAGCGGAGTGCCCTCGATGAAGGAATCGCGCGGCGAGTTCAGGCCGTACAGAAGCGATTCATTGGCCCATTCGAAATTGAACGCCAGCGCCAGCGCCTTGCGCACATTCTTGTCGGCGAATTGGGGGCGCGCCAGATTGAACACGAAACCCGAAGGTGTCGGCGGGCTGCCGTCGGGGATCGCATCCTTCACCACATAGCCCTGCGCGACCTTGGGAAAATCATAGCCGGTCGCCCACAGTTTGGGGTCGCTTTCGATGCGGAACGTGTATTCACCGGCCTTGAACGCCTCGAAGGCCGCGGTCTGATCCGCGAAATACTCGACCCGGATGCTGTCATAGTTGAACCGCCCCTTGTTGAACGGCAGGTCCTTGCCCCAATAATCATCGCGCCGCTTGTAGACGATGCGCCGGTTGATGTCATAGCTGTCCAGCTTGTAGGGTCCCGACCCCACGGCGACCTCCAGCCGCGGCTCGTCCAGACGGCGCGACGGGTCGGCTTCGAACCAGGCCTTCGAGAACACCGGGGTGGACCCCACCGTCTCGATCCGGCTGCGCGGAGTCAGTTCGGGGTTGAAGGTGAATTTCACTGTATGGGTGTCCAAAGCCTCGGCGCCGGTGACCATCCGGCCCACGGCCTGCGCATAGGATGGCAGGCCCTGCTCGATGAACAGGCGGTGGCTGTAGACGACGTCTTCGGCCGTGACCGGCGTGCCGTCCCAGAAGGTCGCCTCGGGGCGCAGATGGAAGATGACCCAGTTGCGGTCGGCGTCATATTCCAGGCTTTCGGCCAGCACACCGTAATACTGGCCAATGCTGTCATCTGAACTGTCGATCAACCGGTCGTATTGCAGCGTGGTCAACGCACCGGCCCGTCCCTTGCGAGAATAGGGGTTGAGCGAATCAAACGTCCCCGACGCCGCCAGCGACAGCTCGCCCCCTTTGGGCGCGTCGGGGTTCACATAGTTCAGGTGCGCATAATCAGCCGGATAATCGAGATTGCCGAAATACGAATAGCCGTGGCTGCGGATGATGTCGCCCTTGTCGGCCATGCCCGGGCCGGTCTGCGCAACCACAATCGCGGCCGAAAACCCCAGTGCCGCCGCCCAATGCCGAATACTCAGTACACGCGCGCCGGGCAAAACGGGTTTCATGCAGGTCATCCTTCGCGTTCGTCTCAATTCCATGTGTCGCCGTGCTAGCTAACGGGCCAGCGGTGGAAGATGCAAGTTTAGACTGCGTGAGCGCTTTGTGAAGATTTCTTGAGACGAAAAAGCCGCTGCGCATCGGCAGCGGCTTTCACATGTCTTACGCTCGGACCGGTTCAGCCGCCGATCGTCTGCAGATAGGCGATCAGGTTGGCACGGTCTTCCGGTTTCTTCAGGCCTGCAAAGCTCATCGACGTGCCTTGGATATAGCCTTTCGGGTTGGCCAGGAACGCGTCCAGTTCCTCGGGCGTCCAGTTGCCGCCATGCGACTGCATCGCGGCGGAATACCCGCCGAACCCTTCGGCCGATGCGACCGGACGATTCACGACGCCGTACAGGTACGGGCCGGTGCCGTTCGCGCCCTTTTCCAGCTTGTGGCAGGCCGAGCATTTGCGGAACACCTTGGCGCCCTTTTCAGGGTCGGCCGCGGCCAGCAGATCGGCAAAGACCACTTCTTCGCCGTCAGCGCTTTCGCCGGTGCTTTCCGTTTCGATCACATAGGCGGCCGTTTCGCCATGTGCGTCCGTGCTATACAGAACGTCGGCCCCCCATTTCGCCAGGAGGAAAACAAGAAAGGCACCAAACAGGCCGGCTGCGGCCTTGGTAACTGTCATCGTGTCAAACATTGATCGCGAGTCCATTTCAGCTGTCTGCGGGGTGTCTAAGGCTTCCCCTTGCAAGAGGCAAGGTATAGACACCGCGACCAAACGCCCAATTCTGTAACTTGTTGCACGGAATCGACCATATGACCAATCGCATCGCATTTCAGGGCGAACCCGGCGCCTACAGCCACGAAGCCTGCCGCATGGCCCGCCCCGACATGGAGCCGCTGCCCTGCCGCACCTTCGAGGACGTGATCGAATCGGTCCGCTCGGGCCAGGCCGACCTGGCGATGCTGCCGGTCGAGAACACCACCTATGGCCGCGTCGCCGACATCCACCGTCTGCTGCCGCACAGCGGGCTGCACATCATCGACGAGGCCTTCGTGCGTGTGCACATCAACCTGCTGGCGGTCCCCGGCGCAACGCTTGACGACATTACCGAGGCGCATTCGCATCTGGTTCTGCTGCCGCAATGCGCGGGCTTTCTTCAGGAACACGGCATCCGCGGCCGGGTCAGCCCCGACAACGCCCGCGCCGCACGCGAGGTTGCCGAGGCCGGTGACAAGCACTCGGCGGCGCTAGCGAGTGAACTGGCGGGCGAGATTTACGGCCTGAACGTTCTGGCCCGCCATATCGAGGACAACGACAACAACACCACCCGGTTCCTGGTCATGTCGCGCGAGGAGGACCAGACGCGCCGGGGCGCGCACGGCATGATCACCAGCTTCGTCTTCCAGGTCCGCAACATCCCGGCGGCGCTCTACAAGGCGCTTGGCGGGTTCGCGACGAACGGCATCAACATGACCAAGCTGGAAAGCTACATGGTCGACGGCTCGTTCACGGCGACGCAGTTCTATGCCGACATCGTCGGCCATCCGGACGACCGCAACGTGCAGCTGGCGATGGACGAGTTGCAGCATTTCACCACGAATGTGGAAATTCTGGGGGTCTATCCGGCGGCACGCCCGCGCGGATAGTCCGAACCGGGAAATGGCCGTTTCCCCGCTGTACGACGCTTAGGAGAACGGCATGCCGAGGCCCCACCCCCTTGCCGGTGGCATGGGCGCGCCCGGCGCCAGGGGTTATTTCACACGTGGACTTTTGATATTGCGCCATCCGGGCGGCGGCTGGATAGAAACACCTTCGCACAATAATACCTCAACCCTTCGGCATTGCTGACGCCGATGGTGGCGTCAATTGCATCCAAGCCGTGGCGACGCGCCGCGTCCAGAGTCGCCTGAAACAGCGCTCGGCCGATGCGTTCTCAGGCCGCGGATGGCCGGATTTGCTTTCGGGTGACATCTCACCCGACGGCGACCTTATATGGTGTTCCGGCCCATTCAGTACTCATCGACTGGCCCCCAAGAACCTGACCTATGCGTGGATGCGACCATACAGCGTATCGGGCGCGGATGCGCGATGTAGAGGTGCAACACGAACCGAGCTTTCCCGTTCTTGCGGCGTTTTTCCACGACAACGCGGTCAGCCAGAACCGCAGCCATTCCGATTGCGTCATCAGGGCGCACCTTGCCCAGAATGAGTTTCACCGCTTTCCCGAATGAGGAACCAACGCAGTCGGCCGGGCTCAAGCCCCGTGCAGGTAACGTTCTTCAAGCTCGCGCGCAAATTCGTTCAGGCGCAGTTGAAATTGCCGCCGGAACCGCGATCGGCCCAGCTTGAACGACTGCAGCAGAAGACGTGCCGGCAGGGTCTGAGCCGTCAGCGAAATCTCGATACCTAACCGGGTGTGGCGCTGGGACAGGGGCAAGAGCTCGATCGCGGTCATGCCGGTCATACCCTTCCCGGCAAAGACGAATTGCATCTGCGTCGGTCGCTCGAACTCCGCCAACTCCACCGAGACCCGGCGAGGCTTGCCGCGCACCTTGAACTCTATATCCCAACATGCACCTGCTCCGGGTTCATTCGGCTCGACGACGCGACGCACGTCGACTCCGCGGCGCATGGCCATGCGCTCGAACCGCTCGAAATCGGCGACCATGTCGAAGACAGCCGTGATCGGTGCCTGAATATCTTCTTTCGCTGAAAACTGCATTTAGGCCTTTTTGTTTCCTTCGGCTGTGATTGTCACGTCAGTCGAGCGTATCGGCAAGCCAGTTGCGCAAAAGAAAATGCGCGATCGCGCCCTTGCGGGCCGGCAACAACCGGGGGTGTTCACCGGCGAAGGCCTGCATCATCTCGGACCGGGTGACCCAGAGCGCGTCTTCGATCTCGACCGGGTCGATCTCGATCTTGCGCGACAAGGCCCGAGCGGTGCATCCGAACATCAAAGACGCCGGAAATGGCCAAGGCTGACTGGCCAGGTAGCCGACCGCGCCCACCTGGATTCCGGCTTCCTCCATGACTTCGCGGCGCACGGCCGCCTCGAGCGTTTCGCCAGGTTCTACAAACCCCGCCAACAGGGAATACATCCCATCGGGCCAGCCTGGCGACCGCCCCATGAGGACGCAATCGCCATGAGTCACCAGCATGATCACCACCGGGTCGGTGCGTGGAAAATGCTGGCCGCCGCAATCGCCGCATGCGCGCTGCCAGCCGGCCTGAGCGATCTGCGTGCGCGCGCCGCAGCGAGCGCAGAACCGATGCGTTTCGTGCCAACCAATCACCGCCTTCGCAGTGGCTGCCAGTTCGGCATCCCGCGGCGAAAGGCGGGTCATGATCCGACGCAGTTCCGCAAAGACATGCCCGTTTGGAAGGTGCGGATGTTGCTGTTCGGTGCGATCCACGAAGGCGCCGACACCCGAAATGTCCAGCCCGTCGGCGGACCAGTTCGAGACATCCATCGCAAACAGCGGCACCCCGCCGTCGGAACATCCCAAAAATACTGGCACCTCGATCGAACCGCCTGGCCCGTCCCGGACCATGTCATGAGCCAGCGGCACCAGCGCGAGTCGATCCAGGGCCTCGCCCTGAACCAGTGGCTTGCCCCGCCAGAGCAGAAGGCACCGCGCCGACGGGTCATTTTGCGCGGCGGCCAGCCGGGCCGGATCAGAGCGCACATGCGCCGCCCGATCCAGACCCGACCCTCCGAATGTAACCTGTTCCGCACGTTTCATGCCTGTGCCCCGAATTTGCCTCAAGGGCTGACACGACTGGTCCTCGGGCGCAATGGCAAACCGGCGAACCAAGCAATTCCCTGGCCGAAAAAGGACGCATGGCAACGCGGAGACAGCTCATATTCCACCCAAACAAGAAACAGCGCGCAGACGAAAGGAACAGACGCCAAATGCCCCGTGTCGATCATTGGCCATGCACGCAAGGCCAGCTTGATTCGAGCCACCCGCAACGAGGCCGCCCGAACAGGAACGGAGGTGTTGGTGTGCGGCAATGGCGCATCGTCGCCGGGCGCGGTGCCGGATGGCCGCCCCCTGCGCAGCCGGGATCGGAGAATGGCCCGGACCGCGTTTTTCTTGCCGATATTCCCGTCATCGCCACCACGACCCGCCATGTACCGGACACGCGCGTCTGCCAATTCCCAACCCGTCGCGGTCGGTCTTGCGCGTATGCCGGACGACTGACTTCCGGAAGGTTTGCCTGTGATCGTGACGGGTTGCCAACCGGTCATTCCATGCCTATATCGGCGGTCGAGAGGTTGGCGCGGGCAAGCGCCTCGCCAACCTGGTCAGGTCCGGAAGGAAGCAGCCACAACGAGCCCCGCTTGGGTCGCTGTCCAACCTCTCACTTCAACCCGTGTAGTCGGCGGGTCATTCCCATCCTTCCCCCACAGGCGCCTGCAAGGTGCAAAGCATCCGTCAGGCCACGAGGCGCGGCCAGATCGCGCGGTTGCGGCGGGCGAAGGCACCGATATGGCCGACCTCGCGCAGCCCGAAATCGGCGGGGACCAACAGATGACGCCGTGCCGCAGCCCCGTACAGGTCGGCGAGCCGCCAGACCGCCGGGGGCGGAACCGTCTGGTCATCCTCGAGCGCGATGATCTCCACCGGGGCGCTGGATCGGCCCCAATCGGCCTGTGGCAGCGAGTCACCCAGTTCGGGAAGATAGCTGCGGGGCGACGTGCACCACCGTCGCCATTGCCAATACGCCCCGGCAGGCAGATCAGACCCGAAGCCAAGCATCCGCCCCGGCAGATAGCCCAACAGACGCACCAGAGGCGGCACATGGCCATACCAGAACAGCGCCGCCAGCCCTTTGTAGGGCCACGGGTGATCGGACAACGTCACCAGCCCCGAACAGACGCAGATCATCCGGTCGATCCGTTCGATCCCGGGTTGAAGCGGCCCCAGCATTCCGCCGACCGAGTGGCCGATGACCCAAAGCTTTGCATTCGGATAGCGCCGGCGCATCTCGGCCTGTGCCGCCGGCATGTCCTTCAACGCCCAATCGGCCATGGTGGCGTCTGAATCCTTCAGACGGCCTTTCAGCGATGTCTCGAAGTCGCGATAGTCATAGGTCATGCAGGCCATGCCCCGGTCGGCGGCCAGCCAGCGCGCGAAATGCTGGTAATAGTCCCGCGGCACGCCGGTCGCCCCGTTCAGCACGACGGCGATTTCCGGCCGGGCCATCGGCGCATAGAGCCGCGCCGACAGGTTTGCCTTGCCCGCCGAAAACTCGAAATCCTCGACTTTCACGGTCTGCTGCGAATCCAACATCCATGTCTCCAAGCGCTCTGGACCAGTCGGTCTAATCATTTCATCTGGACCGATCGGTCCAGTCCTGTCAAGATGCGCGCAAGATGACCCGACGTCCGCAAAACACCCGCGATCGCCTGACCCAGACCGCTGCCCGACTGTTCCAGCGATCGGGCTACAACGGTGTCGGCCTGACCGAGATCCTGACCGAGGCTCAGGCTCCGAAAGGCTCGCTGTATCACCATTTCCCAAAGGGAAAGCAGGATCTTGCCCTGGCCGCGGCCAGCTGGGCTTCGGACGGGATGCGCGACATGATCGCGGCGGCGTTCAACGACGCGCAGGATTTCCGCGCCGGGGTCACCACCCTGTGCCACAGGATCGCGAAACTGTTCGACTCCTCGCCCCAGTGGGAGACCTGTCCGATCGCCGCCACCCTTTTCGAAAGCCCCGACAACCGGGCCTTCCGCGACCACGCCGACCGGCTCTATGAAAGCTGGATCGACGAGGTGCGCGACCACGCCAAACGGTTCGGTATTCCGCAGCCGGACATGGCGGCCGACACGCTGTTCATCGTGATGCAGGGCGGCTGGCAACTGGCGCGCGCAAGACGGGATTCGAACGTGCTGCGCCGGCTGCCGGATCATGTTCCGTGGGATCGGTTTCAGCATCAAGACTGAATGCGGCTTGACTCGAACCGAGCCGCACCGCTAGCGATTGGATGATGGTTCCCGTGCCTATGGCCGGGATGAAAAGGGAACACGGTGCGGTCCGACCCGGAACTCCGGAGCGGGCCAATGCCGGGACTGCCCCCGCAACTGTAGGCGGAGAGCGATGCCGAGATGCCACTGACCGCAAGGTTGGGAAGGTCGGCAAAGCAACGACCCGCAAGTCAGGAGACCTGCCATCAAACGTGAAACCGAAACTCGGAAGGGGTGTCCGGGCAGGGTCTGGCTTGGAAGCCGGCTGTCTGTCCTGATCCGCCCCGCCCAGCGCGCGGAGGGCGCTACATGATCTGGAAGACAAGCACACATGAATTTTCCGCAACCGTCTGCCAACGCACGGGCAAGACCTGCCCGGGGCTGGCGCATCTGGCTCGGTCGATCGCGCAGGCGGTCACAACGGCCGGCCCGGCAACCTCGCCCGATTTCCGGGTGGAAGGCAGCAGCGAACTGACTCATTGCGGTCCGGGCTGCATCGCCCGCTTTGACGCGCGCGCCGATCTGATCCGCGTGTTTTGCGGCGCGCGTCCCGAAGCCGATGCGGAAAGCTTGGGTGCCTATGCAGACCTGATGTTCGATGACCTGGCCGGTGCCTGCCCTGCTCACGGCCTGGACACCTCGCCCTGCGCGATGCTGCAGGCGGTCGCGCTTGCGCCGGCGGCCCCCGTGGACCATCCGCTTTCGGCGGCCTTCTGACGTCAGTCGGCAATATGGCTCTGGGCCGGCGAAACGGCCCAGAGCATCTGCGCCTCGGTCTCCACGGCGCAAGGGCGGATGGCGCGCAGACGTTTGAGAGCGGTCTCCGGCGGCTCTCGACATTCGATCATCAGGCGCAGAACGGCCATGCCGGACCGGCCACAGCCGCCGCGGCAATGCACCAGAACCCGCCCTCCGCCGCTCAGTGCGTGCCGGGCTGTGGCGCTGACCACTTTCCATTGCTCGTCAAAGTCCCCGCCCGGCGCCGAGAAATCATCAACCGGCAAATGCGCCCAGCGGCTGGCGCGCCCCTGGATGTCGGACCCGAAGTCTCCCGCACCCACGGCCACCAGCTCGGCAAGGGTCGTCATCGAGATCACCAGCCCCGGCGCCCAGTCGGCGATCAGGTCCAGATCCCCGGAATAGTCACCTCCGCCACCCGGAACCGAGGTCAGAGCGAGGGTTCCGCCCCCGACCTGCAACGCATGCACAACCAAATTGGGCATCAAAATCACCCTTCAAAATCGCAAGACTGAAACTATCCCGCCAGTATGACCCAACCCGCGCCACCGCCAAAGCGAAAAACCTGCACCGGCGCTGTGGACGCGGGGCACCGGGAACTCTACCCTGCATCGTCAGTACGAATCCGTCAGAGCAGACATGACCACACAGTCCAGCCCCGCCTATCAGGTTCTCGCCCGAAAATACCGCCCGGAAACCTTTGCCGACCTGGTCGGTCAGGATGCCATGGTGCGCACGCTGAAAAACGCGTTCGAGGCGGACCGGATCGCGCAGGCCTTCATCATGACCGGCATCCGCGGCACCGGCAAGACGACCACGGCCCGGATCATCGCCAAGGGCATGAACTGCATCGGCCCCGACGGCAATGGCGGCCCAACGACCGAACCCTGCGGCCAGTGCGAGCATTGCGTGGCCATCATGGAAGGTCGCCATGTGGACGTGCTGGAAATGGACGCCGCCAGCCGCACCGGCGTGGGCGACATCCGCGAGATCATCGACAGCGTGCGCTATCGCGCCGCCAGCGCGCGGTACAAGATCTACATCATCGACGAAGTTCACATGCTGTCGACCAGCGCCTTCAACGCGCTGCTGAAAACGTTGGAAGAGCCGCCCGAGCATGTGAAATTCATCTTCGCCACGACCGAAATTCGCAAGGTTCCGGTCACCGTGCTGTCGCGCTGCCAACGGTTCGACCTGCGCCGGATCGAGCCCGAGGTGATGATCGGCCTGCTGCGCAAGATCGCCACCGCCGAGGGCGCGGAAATCTCGGATGACGCGCTGGCCCTGATCACCCGCGCCGCCGAAGGCTCGGCCCGGGATGCGACCTCGCTGCTGGATCAGGCGATCAGCCATGGTGCCGGAGAAACCACTGCCGATCAGGTGCGCGCAATGCTGGGACTGGCCGACCGGGGCCGCGTTCTGGACCTGATGGACATGATCCTGCGCGGCGATGCGGCCGGGGCCCTGACCGAACTGGGCGCGCAATATGCTGAGGGCGCCGACCCGCTGGCGGTGCTGCGCGATCTGGCCGAAATCACGCATTGGGTCTCGGTGGTGAAGATCACCCCCGACGCGGCCGAAGACCCGACCGTATCACCCGATGAGCGCACCCGCGGCCAGCAGATGGCCGAGGCGCTGCCGATGCGGGTGCTGACCCGGATGTGGCAGATGCTGCTGAAGGCGCTCGAGGAAGTCTCGGCCGCCCCCAACGCAATGATGGCCGCGGAAATGGCGGTGATCCGCCTGACCCATGTGGCCGATCTGCCCAGCCCGGAAGAGTTGATCAAGCGCCTTCAGGACAGCCCTCCGCCGCCCGTCGGCGGGCCGGGGGGCGGCGTTCCGGTCGCCGGAAACAGCGCCCCGCCCGTGACCGCGACGGCCTCGGCCCATGCGCCGGCCCCGCGCGGTGCGGGCGGGGCGCCGACGGCGGCGTTGGCTCAGGACGTGCAGACCGCGCTGGCGCGTTATCCAACGTTCGAGCATGTGGTCGAGCTGATCCGCGCCAACCGTGACGTGAAACTGCTGGTCGAGGTCGAGAACGGCGTCCGCCTTGTCTCGTACCAGCCGGGCCGGATCGAGTTCACGCCCACCGAAAAGGCGCCTACCGACCTGGCCGCGCGGCTCGGGTCGGCGCTGCAGCGCTGGACCGGCAATCGCTGGGCGGTCTCGATCGTCTCGGACGGCGACGCCCCCACCATCGCCGAACTGCGCGACGCGGCCGAGCTGGCGCTGAAGGCCAAGGCCGAAGAACACCCTCTGGTACAGGCGGTTCTGACACAATTCCCCAAGGCCCGTATCACCCGGATCGAAACTCCGGAAGAACGGGCCGCCAAGGTCGAAACCGAAGCCCTGCCCGAGGTCGAAGACGAATGGGATCCGTTCGAGGAAGACTGATCATCCGCGCAGAAGGCGCGCTGCCCTTGTGAAGGACGCAGACGGCCCGTATTTAGGCCGCAAATCGAATGACAGGAGACATACAGATGCTCAAAGGACTCGGCGGTCTGGGCGACATGGCCAAGATGATGAAATCCGCGCAGGAGCTGCAGACCAAAATGGCGCAGATGCAGGAAGAGCTGAACACCATCATGGTCGTCGGCGAATCCGGCGCGGGCCTGGTCAAGGCCACAGCCTCGGCCAAGGGCGAACTGAAAGGTCTGGACATCGATCCGTCGATCTTCAACAGCGACGACAAGGAAGTGGTCGAGGACCTGATCCTGGCCGCCATCAAGGATGCGCAGACCAAAGCGGCCGAGCGGTCGCAGGAAGAAATGGCCAAGCTGACCGAAAGCATGGGCCTGCCGGCGGACATCAAGCTGCCGTTCTGATCTCTCTCCCTCCCCCCGCCAAAGCCACGCAGGACAGGCCATGAGTTCGAACAGTGACATCGACGCCCTGATCGACCTGATGGCCAAATTGCCGGGGCTGGGGCCGCGCTCGGCCCGGCGGGCGGTGCTGCACCTGATCCGCAAACGCGCCCTGCTGCTGACGCCTTTGGCGGACGCCATGCAGCAGGTCGCCGCCACCGCGCGCGAATGCCTGAACTGCGGCAACGTAGGCACCACCGACATCTGCGACATCTGCAATTCCGAAGACCGCGCCACCGGTGAGCTGTGCGTGGTCGAAGACGTGGCCGACCTGTGGGCGATGGAGCGCGCAGGTGTGTTCAAGGGCCGCTACCACGTGCTGGGCGGAACGCTCTCGGCGCTGGACGGCGTCGGCCCGGAAGACCTGCGCATCCCCCGCCTGCGCGACCGCGTGACCGCCGAAAACATCACCGAGGTGATCCTGGCCCTGAACGCCACGGTCGACGGCCAGACCACGGCCCACTACATCGCAGACCAACTGGAGGGACAGGTCCGCCTGACCTCGCTGGCGCAGGGTGTGCCGATCGGGGGAGAGCTGGATTACCTGGACGACGGGACGATCACCGCGGCGCTGCGAGCGCGGAAAGAACTGTAGCCGCAGCAATCGGCCTGCACGCAGAACGCTTTCGCCTCCCCCCGACTCAAACTGACTGTACTCGACCGGTCAGGTGTAGGCACCCGACGAGTAGGTCAATTCGTAAGAATGGCTGTAGATCTCGAAGACGATGCCAAAGGGATCTTCGACATAAACCATGCGGTAGGGTTTCTCGCCGGGGTAGTAGTATCGGATAGGCATGCGTTGTTTTCCGCCGGCCGCCACGATTTTTTCCACCAAGCCTTCGACGTCAGGATCCTGAACGCAGAAATGGAACGTACCATGCTTGCGAAAGTCGATATTGTTGTCCGGCGCGTGGTTCCCGTCAAACTCAAAAAGCTCGAAGCCAATCCGGTCGGCGGTTGCAAGATGCGCGATACGCAGTTTTTTCCAGTTCGGGCCAAAAACGTCAGTGCACATCACGCCAATGTCCGTGTCATCCTCGACCACGTCGGTTGGCGGCATGATCACGTAGAAACCCATGACTTCGGAATAGAACTTCACGGCTTCGTCAACGTTTGGAACGGACAAACCGATGTGAGAGAACGTTCTTGGATGTTGAGGCATTGTTTAGCTCCTTGGTCTGTGGGGCGGAAGGTATTTAGCGGCATCCGAATTACAAGCGCCGGCTTGAAAAGCCAGAGCCGGTTTGATGCTCGCACATAGCGCGACACTCTCCGCTGGCAAAACCCAGCAGGATCTATCCGTGGTGCGGCTGGGCTATGACGCGCTGGACAATCGGGGCTATTTCACCGTTTTCCACAAGGGTTGGGGCGACATCGAGCCCGGCAAATCCTATCCGATCAGGTTCGAGCTGGACGGCAAGAGCTTTGACGCCGCCGCCATCGGGTTCGAGCAGGATCGGGTGCCGGGCGCGACCGTGTTCTTCACCGACCCGGACTTCGTCAATGCCATCGCCCGGAACAAGACGTTGACGGTGTATAACCCGGCGGGCCAGCAGGTTCTGGCGATCGGCCTGAACGGCACCGCCAAGGCGCTGGACTATGCACGGGACTGCCAGAACAAGACGCTCTAGCGAATCGGATCGAACACTGCGTCCGACGCGGCGCAGTCCCGGATCACGTCCTGTCCGCAGGGAACCGGGTCCAGATCCCGTGACAGGCAGATGCGCACCTCTTCGATGTACCCGTCGCGGCAGGTGACCGTGATCATGTCAGGCTCCAGCCCGGGATTGGCCTGGATGAAGGCGTCCTCGACCACGCGCGCCGGCAGCTTCACCGTCTTGCCCAGCTTGCGGAACACCGGCGGTCGGGCAATCCTTTCATACGCCTGCCGAGACAGCGCAAAATAATCCGCTGCAGACAGGCCCGAACAGGTGCCATGTTTCTTCCATTGGTGCCAGGCCAGGCCGGAACTTCCCTGAATATCTTGCATTTGCCGGGTCATGCCGCGGGAGGGCGGTGCCTTGGGGGTCGGGCAGTAAGAGGGCCAGCCCCGATGATACTGCGGCCACAACCCGTGCAGAATCCAGCCGTGATCATGGCGGGCATCGCATTGATCCGATCGGCGCGCGTCGCCCTCGCGGGCGCACCAGTTGGGCGACCAACTGAGCGACAACACGTAATAGTCGAACGCGCCCGGCTTTTCGCCATCGGCCAGCGCAGCCCCGGCGCCGCAGATCCACACAATCAACCCCAAAACCGCCCGACGCATTCGCCTCTTCCCTTCTGGCTTTCGCGAGACTATATACGCCCCAAGTTCCCCGACAACGGAAACCTGCCCCAAGATCTCGGGGCCGCCGAATTCCGGCGACGGGACAGATGTATTCAAAGGAGACGGGCTGATGGCAAAACCGTTGATGGCAAAGGCGACCGCCGTTTGGCTGGTGGACAATACCACGATCAGCTTCAAGCAGATCGCGGATTTCGTGGGCATGCACGAGCTGGAAATTCAGGGCATTGCCGATGGCGACGTGGCCGTGGGCGTCAAAGGGTTCGACCCGATCGCCAACAACCAGCTGACCCAGGAAGAGATCGACAAGGCCGAGAAGGATCCGCTGCACAAGCTGAAGCTGAAGTTCAACCCTGCCGCCGCCGGCGAGGAAAAACGCCGCGGCCCGCGCTATACCCCGCTGTCCAAGCGTCAGGACCGGCCCAACGCGATCCTGTGGCTGGTCAAGTTCCACCCCGAGCTTTCCGACGGTCAGATCGCCAAGCTGGTCGGCACCACCAAGCCCACGATCCAGTCGATCCGCGAGCGCACCCACTGGAACATCGCCAACATGCAGCCGATCGATCCGGTGGCACTGGGCCTGTGCAAACAGTCCGAACTGGATGCCGCCGTTCAGAAGGCCGCCGCCAAGAAGGCTGCCGAAGGCGGCGTGATGAGCGATGACGAGCGCCGCAAGCTGGTCTCGACCGAACAGTCGCTGGAAATGGACGCCGCGCCCAAGATCCCCACGGCGATCGAGGGGCTGGAAACCTTCTCGCTGTCCGATGACGACGAGAAAGACGCCGAGCCGATCGTCGATGCCGACAGCTTCTTCAACCTGCCCAAAGGGGGCGCCGAAGAAGACGAAGAGGACGATCTTCGCAGTTAAGCTGGCTTGGGCCCCGACCGCGCAGGTACGGGGCCTTTTTCATCGGAACGGATCATGCTGAACATACTGTCCAAAGTCGTTGGGCCGCATCGCGCGGTTTCGATCTACGCTTTCATGAAAACCAAGGGGCTGGTCATTCTTGGCGGCGTCGGCGTCATCGGAGTGGCGGCGGCCTTGCTGTTGCTGAACGGTGACGGCAGGCATGAACACGAGGCCTTCCTGACCGTGCCGGTCCTGTCGGCCACACCGATCAACGGGAACCTGAAGAACGGGGTGATTGCTTCGGTGCGCCTGCCGGATGGGTCTGCCGCCTCGATCACGGCGACCGAGGCCCCGATCGCTCAGACCGTCGGCACGACCGCCTGCATCGAAAAGCGCGTCTACGTCGATACCGGCGAACCGCGTTACCGGTTCAAGCTGCCGAAATATTGCGCGGGCAGCTGATCCGCCAGCGGGGCATGCCACCCGTACAATCGCCGGGTGGCATGTGTTTCACATCATCTGGAACAGGATGCCGGCCGCGATTGCGCCGCTGATGCCAAGGCCCAGATAGGCCGCGAAAACACGCGGCTTGACCAGCGACCAGACCGCCGCCATGGCCGGGATCGAGCTGACGGCCCCCGCGATCATGAACGACATGGCCGCGCCTGCGCTCATCCCTTGATCCATCAGCCCGGCCAGCAGCGGCGGCGCGACATACGAGTTCAGATAGGCCGGCATGCCCACGAAAGCCGCGATCACGATCGGAACCACGCCCTCGCCCCCGACCGCGCGCGCGATCAGGTCCGCCGGAACATAGCTGACCAGCAGCGCCTCGAGCACATAGGCAAAGGCCATCCATTTCAGAAGGAACAGGGCATTCTGCACGAACTCGGCCCGGAACCGGGCGCGGCGCTCGGGCACTTGCCAGAACTTCCACACGGGCTTTTCGTCCTGCTTGGGTCTGCAGCCGCAGCACCCTGCGGGCTCGTAGCGGCGCAGCGGCCGGGCGAACGCCCCCCGGCGCATCGCAAAGCGCACGGCGAAGCCTCCGAACAGGCCCAGGGCCACGGCCGCCACGGCCTTGCCGATGGCAAAAGGCCAACCCAGCGCACCGGCGGTGATCAGCAGGGTCGGCGGGTCGATCAGAGGCGAGCTGAGCCAGAAGGCCATCACCGCCGACAAGGGCGCGCCCAGCGCCAGAAGCCCTGCGATGAAGGGGATCACCTCGCAGGAACAGAACGGCGCCAGCCCGCCGAACAGGGCGGCCAGAAAGATCATCCGGGTTTCACGCCCCTCGAAGGCGCGGGCCACCATCGTTTCCGCCCCCGTCGCCTTGAGATACGACAGCAGCAGCACCGCGAACAGGATATACTGCCCAGTATGCGCCAGCGCCTTGCCCGCAAAGCTGACCACGTTGACCCAATTGCCCGGGTCCAGCACGGCAACCAAGGCCAGGATCGCCACGATCAGCGCCCACGGGGTTTTCACATATTCGGTCAGGCTCCTGCCCACCACCTTGGGGGTTTGCGTCAAGTCAGCCATCGTTGGCGGCCCTTCCCTTCTGGTCCGCGCAGCATTCGCTGAGAATGAACTGCGCGAGGTTTTTCAACTCGTCAAAACACGCCCGGTTGATCGTGGTGCGCCCCACCTTTTCCTGTTCCACGACGCCACCGGCCGCCAGAAACCTCAGGTGATGGGCCAGGGTCGACGGGGCGATACCGGTCCGGCTCTGGATTTCTCCGACGGTCAAACCGTCGCTGCCCGCCCGCACCAGGGTCTTGAGCACCTGCAGACGGGCTTCGGAACCCATGGCCGAGAACCCTGCGGCCGCTTTTTCCCACATTCATCCACTCTACATAACTAGTTATCTAGTTTAATAGTCTCCTCATCTGAACCATGTCAACATCAAAAGATTGCCAATCGGCAATAAGTCCAGATTGCCCCCAACTTAGGTCCAATCTATAACGAGGCATGGGGATTTCGGTTGATACCTTCTTTCTGAAACCGGACGGGCAAGGCACGCTGCAGGCGCAGATCCAGCAGATGATCGCCGAAGGCATCCTGTCGGGGCGGTTTCACGTAGGCGAAAAGCTGCCCTCGTCGCGCAAGCTGGCTGCCCATCTGGGCGTCAGCCGCATTACCGTGACGCTGGCCTATACCGAGCTGCTGGCGAATGACTATCTGACGGCCCGGGGGCGATCGGGCTACTATGTGTCCGAGAACGCTCCGGTGCCGCCGAAATACACGCCCGTCCAGCGCAGCACCGAGACCGTCGACTGGGACAGGGCGCTGGCCCGCCGGTTTTCGGACGGCGACGTTCTGACCAAACCGCAGGACTGGCGGGACTACCGCTATCCGTTCATCTACGGTCAGCCCGACCGCACCCTGTTCGACCACGCCAACTGGCGGCTTTGCGCGGTGCGGGCGCTGGGGCACAAGGATTTCGATTCCCTGACCGGCGACTATGTGGATCAGGACGACCCACTGCTGGTCGAATTCATCGCCCGCCATACGCTGCCGCGCCGTGGCATCGCAGCCCGGCCCGAGGAAATCCTGATCACGCTGGGCGCGCAGAACGCGCTGTGGCTGACCTCACGCATCCTGCTGGGGCATGGGCGCAAGGCCGCGATCGAAGACCCCAGCTATTACGCGCTGCACGAATTGCTGCGCTGCTCGGACGCCACCATGACCGCGCTGCGCGTCGATCAGGACGGGCTGCCGCCCGACGCCATCCCTGATGACACAGACGTGATCTACACCACGCCCAGCCACCAATGCCCCACCACGGCGACCATGCCCGTGGCGCGACGCCACGACCTGCTGGAGCGCGCCCGCGCGCTGAACGCGATGATCGTCGAAGACGACTATGAATTCGAAATGGCCTTTCTGGGCGCCCCATCCCCGGCGCTCAAGTCCTTGGACAAGGACGGTCGCGTGATCTATGTCGGCAGTTTTTCCAAATCGTTGTTTCCGGGCCTGCGTCTGGGCTACATGGTCGGGTCCGAGGCCTTCATCCGCGAGGCGCGCGCCCTTCGGTCGCTGGTGTTCCGGCATCCGCCGGGCCACATCCAACGCACCGCGGCCTATTTCCTGTCGCTGGGGCACTACGACGCGCAGATCCGTCGCATGTCCAAGACCCTGCTGCGTCGGCGGGAGGCGATGGAAGAGGCCATCGAGCAGTGCGGGCTGACCGTGGCCGGGCGCGGGGTGTTCGGCGGTTCGTCGATATGGATGCGGGCGCCCGATCATGTGGACACGGTCGATCTGGCCCGACAGCTTCAGCAACAGAGCGTCCATATCGAGCCCGGCGCGCCGTTCTTTTCCGGGCCGAACCGTCCGCGCAACTTCTACAGGCTGGGCTACTCCTCGATCTCGTCCGATCGCATCCCCGAGGGAATTGCACAGATCGCAGCGGCCATCCAGGCGGCCTGACAGCTCTCTGGACCTAAGCCGATCTCCAGACTGGCCCTAACCCGGCGACCTGCATTGCGCCAAAACCAATGGCAACCCAGGCAGCACGGCTGCCTGTTTCACCCCTGTTCGGAGATCGCCCAGATGAAAATGACCACGGAAGAGGCCTTTGTAAAAACCCTTCAGATGCACGGGATCGAACATGCGTTCGGGATCATCGGCTCGGCCATGATGCCGATCTCGGACCTGTTCCCCAAGGCCGGGATCACGTTCTGGGACTGCGCCCATGAAGGCAGCGCCGGCATGATGGCCGATGGCTATACCCGCGCCACCGGCAAGATGTCGATGATGATCGCGCAGAACGGTCCCGGCATCACCAACTTCGTCACTGCCGTGAAAACCGCCTATTGGAACCACACGCCGCTGCTGCTGGTCACCCCGCAGGCCGCGAACAAGACCATCGGTCAGGGCGGCTTCCAGGAAGTCGAGCAGATGAAACTGTTCGAGGACATGGTGGCCTATCAGGAAGAAGTCCGCGATCCGTCGCGCGTGGCCGAGGTTCTGAACCGCGTGATCATGAAGGCCCGGCGCGCCAGCGCCCCGGCCCAGATCAACATCCCGCGTGACTACTGGACGCAGGTGATCGACATCGAACTGCCCGCCATCGTCGAGTTCGAGCGCCCCGCTGGCGGTGAAACCGCCGTGGCGCAGGCGGCCGAGCTGCTGTCGAACGCCAAGAACCCGGTGATCCTGAACGGCGCCGGCGTGGTGCTGTCCAAGGGCGGGATCGAGGCCTCGAAGGCGCTGGCCGAGCGTCTGGATGCGCCGGTCTGCGTGGGCTACCAGCACAACGATGCCTTCCCCGGCAGCCACCCTCTGTTCGCCGGCCCGCTGGGCTACAACGGGTCCAAGGCGGCGATGGAGCTGATCAAGGAGGCCGACGTGGTGCTGTGCCTCGGCACCCGGCTGAACCCGTTCTCGACCCTGCCGGGCTATGGCATGGAATACTGGCCCGCCGACGCCAAGATCATCCAGGTCGACATCAACCCCGACCGGATCGGCCTGACCAAGAAGGTCAGCGTGGGCATCGTGGGTGACGCGGCCAAGGTGGCAAACGGCATCCTGAGCCAACTGAGCGACACCGCGGGCGACGAAGGCCGCGAAGAACGCAAGGCGAAAATCGCCGAAAAGAAATCGCGCTGGGCCCAGCAACTCAGCAGCATGGACCACGAGGAAGACGATCCGGGCACCACCTGGAACCAGCGCGCCCGTGCAGACAAACCCGACTGGATGAGCCCCCGCATGGCCTGGCGCGCCATTCAGGCCGCCCTGCCGAAAGAGGCGATCATCAGCTCGGATATCGGCAACAACTGCGCCATCGGCAACGCCTATCCGTCTTTCGAAGCGGGCCGCAAATACCTGGCGCCGGGCCTGTTCGGCCCCTGTGGCTATGGCCTGCCGGCCATCGTCGGCGCCAAGATCGGTTGCCCGGACGTGCCGGTCGTGGGTTTCGCCGGCGACGGCGCATTCGGCATCGCGGTGAACGAGCTGACCGCCATCGGCCGCGAAGAATGGCCCGCCATCACCCAAATCGTGTTCCGCAATTATCAGTGGGGCGCGGAAAAGCGCAACTCGACCCTGTGGTTCGACGACAATTTCGTGGGCACCGAGCTGGATACCGACGTGTCCTATGCCGGCATCGCGAAGGCTTGCGGCCTGAAAGGTGTGGTGGCCCGCACCATGGACGAGCTGACCGCGGCCCTGGCGCAGGCGATCGAGGATCAGAAGAACGGCATCACCACCCTGATCGAAGCCCTGATCAACCAGGAACTGGGCGAACCGTTCCGCCGCGACGCGATGAAGAAACCCGTCGCCGTGGCCGGTATCAGCGCCGCTGACATGAGACCGCAACGCGGAGCCTGAACCGGTGAAGCCCCTGCGCGCCATTCTCGGAGCGGCAAGCTGTTCCGACAAGATCATCGCCCTGGCCGAGGGCGATGATCCGCGCGTCTTGGAAGGCGCTCTCAGGGCCCGTGCCGAGCGGGTCGCACGGATCATTCTGGTTGGCGACCGGGAACGGATCGGCACGCTTTTGTCCGATTTGGGCGGTGCGCAAACAGACGGGATCGAAATCCACGACCCTGCCGACTCGGACCTCTCCGAGCCGTTCGCCGAGGCCCTTTGGGCCCTGCGCCGTCACAAGGGCATGACTAAAGAAGCCGCACAGGAACAGGTCCGCAACCGACTTGTCTTTGCCGCGATGCTGGTCCGACTGGGGATTGCCGACGGCACGGTGGGGGGCGCCGTCGAGACCACATCCGACACGGTCCGCACGGCGCTGCAGATCATCGGAAAGGCCCCGGAGGCAGCAATGGTCTCGAGCTTCTTTCTGATGCTGTATTGCCGAGAACACCATGATTTCAAAGGCGCTCACCTGTTCGCCGATTGCGGCATGGTCGTCGATCCGAGCGCGCAAGAGATGGCGGAAATCGCCCGCGCCTCTGCCGCGTCCTACAAAGCGCTGACCAACAAAACTCCGCGCGTTGCGATGCTGTCCTTCTCGACCTCGGGAAGTGCCAACCATCCGAAAGTGTCCAAGGTCGTCGAGGCGACCCGGATCGCAAAGGCGGCCGATCCGGATCTGCTGATCGACGGCGAGTTGCAGTTCGACGCGGCGTTCGTCCCGGAAGTGGCGGCCCAGAAAGCCGCCAATTCCCCGTTGCAGGGCCGGGCCAACGTATTCGTCTTTCCCAGCCTCAATGCGGGCAACCTGGGCTACAAGATCGCCCAGCGCATTGGTGGCGCCGAAGCCATTGGCCCTGTGTTGCAGGGATTGGCCAAACCGGCCAACGACCTGTCTCGGGGCTGTTCGGCCGAAGACGTGCTGCACATGATCGCCGTGACGGCGGTACAGGCACAAGTGTCTGGCCCCGGCACCAAAAAACCCTAGATTGGGCAAAAAGAAAACCGGCCGAAACCAAGGCGGCGGCGCTGAACCACAGGGATGACAATGAACCAGCCAAAGCTCGACACATCACCCAGGGTCTCGGACGAAATCCGTCGCACGACCTGCTACATGTGCGCCTGCCGCTGCGGGATCAATGTTCACATTAAGGATGGCAAGGTTGCCTATATCGAAGGCAACCGCAACCACCCGGTGAACAAGGGCGTACTGTGCGCCAAGGGCAGCGCGGGCATCATGCAGGTCAACGCCCCGTCACGCCTGCGCGCCCCGCTCAAGCGGGTGGGTCCGCGCGGGTCGGGTGAGTTCGAGGAAATCAGCTGGGACGAAGCGTTGGACATCGCGGTCGGCTGGCTCAAACCGTTGCGCGAGGACAACCCCGAGAAACTGGCCTTTTTCACCGGCCGCGACCAGTCGCAATCCTTCACCAGCTTCTGGGCCCAGAATTTCGGCACTTGCAACTATGCGGCTCATGGCGGTTTCTGCTCGGTCAACATGGCGGCCGGCGGCATCTACACGATGGGCGGCGCGTTCTGGGAATTCGGCCAGCCCGATTGGG
Source organism: Ruegeria lacuscaerulensis ITI-1157 (assembly GCA_000161775.1). Lineage (GTDB taxonomy): Bacteria > Pseudomonadota > Alphaproteobacteria > Rhodobacterales > Rhodobacteraceae > Ruegeria > Ruegeria lacuscaerulensis. The sequence goes on along the minus strand of GG704596.1, from coordinate 1,443,113 downwards.
ACCGCACCAAGCTGTTCATGCTGTTCGGCGTGGCCGAGGACCATGACAGCAACCCGATCAAGATGGGCATCGGCAAGATCAAGGCGCGCGGTGCCCGCGTGATCGGGGTGAACCCGATCCGCACGGGCTACAACGCGGTGGCCGATGATTGGGTCGGCATCACGCCCGGCACCGACGGGCTGTTCATCCTGTCGCTGATCCATGTGTTGATGAAGGCCGGCAAGATCGACCTGGATTACCTCAGCCGCTATACCAACGCCGCTGTCCTGGTGAATGCCGCGGAAGGCCCCGAACAGGGCCTGTTCCTGCGGGACGCGGACGGCAAGCCGCTGGTGATCGACCGGGTCACGGGGCAACCGACGGCTTTCGACAAACCGGGCGTCCGGCCTGACCTGACCGCCACCTATGACAAGGATGGCGTCACCCACCGGCCCGTCTTCCACCTGATGGCGGAAAAATACCTCAGCGACGAATACGCCCCCGAAGCGGTGGCCGAGAAATGCGGCGTACCCGCCAGCCGGATCCGCGCCATCGCAGGTGAGCTGGCGCGCGTCGCTTTTGACGAGGCCTTCGAGCTGAACCAGGAATGGACTGACTTCCGGGGAGAAAAGCACAGCAAGATGATCGGCCGGCCGGTGGCCATGCACGCGATGCGCGGCGTTTCGGCCCATGCCAACGGATTCCAGACCTGCCGCGCTTTGCACGTGCTGCAGATCCTGCTTGGCACGGTCGAAGTCCCGGGTGGGTTCCGCTTCAAGCCGCCCTATCCGAAGCCGGTCGAGGCGCATCCGACCCCCCATTGCAAGGTCACGCCAAACTCGCCCCTGGACGGCCCGCATCTGGGTTTCGTGCGCGGCCCCGAAGATCTGGCCCTGAAGGCCGATGGCAGCCCGGCGCGCATCGACAAGGCCTTTACCTGGGAAAACCCGATGTCCAGCCACGGGCTGATGCACATGGTGATCTCGAACGCTCACGCGGGCGATCCCTACAAGATCGACACGCTGTTCATGTACATGGCCAACATGTCCTGGAACTCGACCATGAACACAAAGGGCGTGATCGAGATGCTGACGGACAAGGATGACAACGGAGACTACGTGATCCCGCGGATCATCTATTCCGACGCCTATTCCTCAGAAATGGTGGCCTATGCCGACCTGATCCTGCCCGACACCACCTATCTGGAGCGGCATGACTGTATCTCGCTCCTCGATCGCCCGATCTGCGAGGCCGACGGCGCCGCAGATGCGATCCGCTGGCCCGTGATCGAACCCGATCGCGACGTGCGCGGATTTCAGACGGTGCTGATCCAGCTGGCCAACAAGCTGGGCCTGCCGGGCTTCACCAACCAGGACGGCTCGGCCAAATACACGGACTACGCCGACTACATGGTCAACCACCAGCGCAAGCCCGGGATCGGCCCGCTGGCCGGCTTCCGTGGCGCGGATGGCTCAAAGGTCGGGCGCGGCGAGGTGAACCCGAACCAGCTGGACCGCTACATCGAGAATGGTGGCTTCTACCTGGAACACATCCCGGACGAGGCCCTGTTCTACAAACCCTGGAACACGGCATATCAGGACTGGGCCGTGGGAATGGGCCTTTATGACAGCCCTCAACCCTACCTGTTTCAGCTCTATTCCGAACCGATGCGCAAGTTCCAGCTGGCGGCCGAAGGCCACGGCGACCGCCAGCCGCCCGACCACCTGCGCGGCCGCATAATGGAAACCATGGACCCGCTTCCGATCTGGTACGAAACCGACCAGACCGGAAACGAAGGCTTTACCGTCAACGCCCTGACTCAACGACCGATGGCCATGTATCACAGCTGGGGCAGCCAGAACGCCTGGCTGCGCCAACTGCATGGGCGCAACCCGCTCTACGTGCCCACCAAACTGATGCGAGAGCACGGGCTGAAAGACGGCGACTGGGCCCGCGTCACCTCTCCACACGGCGAAATCGTCGTGCCGGTCATGGAGATGGCCGCGCTCAACGACAACACCGCCTGGACATGGAACGCCATCGGCAAACGCAAGGGCGCCTGGGCCCTGCAGCCCGACGCGCCCGAGGCAACCAAGGGCTTCCTGCTCAACCACCTGATCCACGAACTGCTGCCCCCCAAGGGCGATGGCCTGCGCTGGGCCAATTCCGACCCGATCACGGGACAGGCCGCCTGGTTCGACCTGAAGGTCAAGATCGAAAAAGCCGAAGCACCGGCAGATGCCCAAAGCAAACCGGAATTCCCGCCAATCAAGTCTCCGGTCGGCACCGGCCCCAGGGATCTCGCGTGGAAGGTCGGCAAATGACCCTGCCCCATCCTTCATCTGGCCCGAAATATCCCGGGGGTGAATTGAGCCGCCAGGCTCAAGAGGGGGCTGGCCCCCTCACTTCCTCCGGCCCGGAACACGAGCAGACACCATGACCCAACTCCCCCAATCCACCGAACGAAAGATGGGCCTGGTCATCGACCTGGATACCTGCGTCGGCTGCCACGCCTGCGTGATCTCCTGCAAGGGCTGGAACACCGAGAACTACGGCGCTCCCCTGTCCGATCAGGACGCCTATGGCGCCAACCCCTCGGGCACCTTCCTGAACCGGGTGCACTCCTACGAGGTGCAGCCGGCCGAAGGTGCCGCCCAGCTGATCCATTTCCCGAAATCCTGCCTGCATTGCGAGGATGCCCCTTGCGTCACCGTCTGCCCAACCGGCGCCAGCTACAAGCGGGTCGAGGACGGGATCGTGCTGGTCAATGAAAGCGACTGCATCGGCTGCGGCCTGTGCGCTTGGGCCTGTCCCTACGGCGCGCGCGAACTGGATGCCGCGGCGGGCGTGATGAAGAAATGCACCCTATGCGTCGATCGCATCTACAACGACAACCTGCCCGAGGAAGACCGCGTCCCCGCCTGCGTGCGGACCTGCCCCGCGGGCGCCCGCCATTTCGGCGACCTGGGCGACCCCGACAGCGCGGTCAGCCAACTGGTGGCCGAGCGCGGCGGCATGGATCTGATGCCCGAATTGGGTACCAAACCCGTCAACAAATACCTGCCACCCCGCCCCAAGGATACGATCGAGGACCAGATCGACATCCTGGCGCCCCTGCTGGCGCCCGTCGCCGAAGAACCCAAAGGCTTCCTTGGCTGGCTGGACAAGGCATTGGAGAAGCTCTGACATGCATCCCGCACCTTCCGTTATTGTGTTCACAACCCTGTCGGGGCTGGGCTTCGGCCTGATGTTTTTCCTGGGCCTGGGCTTGCCGGATGTGTCCGGCTGGGTGGCGTTCGTGTTCTTCGCCGTCGCCTATGCGCTGGCGGTGGGCGGGCTTCTGGCCTCGACCTTTCACCTCGGCCATCCCGAACGCGCGCTCAAGGCGTTCACCCAGTGGAAAACCAGCTGGCTCAGCCGCGAGGGCTGGTGCGCGGTTCTGGCCCTGATGGTCACGGGGCTTTATGCCATCGGCGTGATTTTCCTCGGCCAGCGTTGGGCCGGGCTGGGCCTGCTGGGATCGCTGCTGTCGCTGGCGACCGTATTCACGACCTCGATGATCTACACGCAGCTCAAGACGATCCCGCGCTGGAACATGAAGCTGACCCCGGCCATGTTTCTCAGTTTCAGCCTGGCGGGCGGGGCGCTTTTGGCGGGGCAGACGACGCTGGCCATTCCGCTGCTGCTGATCGCGGCCCTGGTCCAGATCCTGTACTGGCGTCAGGGCGATCAGGCCTTCGCGAACGCCGGCACCACGCTCGCCACGGCCACCGGTCTGGGCGACCGCGGCACCGTGCGCGCCTTCGAGCCTCCGCATACGGGCACCAACTACCTGCTGCGGGAATTCGTGCACGTCGTCGGACGCAAACATGCCGAAAAGCTGCGGGTGATTTCCTTTGGCCTGGCCTTCGTGCTGCCCGTGCTGCTGCTGGTGCTGCCGTTCAACCACCTATTCGCGGCATTGGCGGTGCTGTCGCACCTTGCCGGTGTGGCCGTTTCCCGATGGCTGTTCTTCGCCCAGGCCGAGCACGTGGTCGGCCTGTACTACGGCAAGCGCTGACCAGAGATTCCGGATGCAGGCGGGCAGACCGCCCGCGCCGGATCAGAGAAGGCCCGCGTGACGCATCGCCGCGTCGATGGCTTGCTTCGTACTGTCCTCCAGCGTCGTCAGCGGCGAGCGCACCTCTTCCGAGCACAGGCCCAGCTTGCTGAGCGCATATTTGGCCCCGACGAGGCCCGGTTCGATGAAGATCGCCTCGTGCAGCGGCATCAGGCGGTCCTGGTACTCCAGCGCCGTGGCGTAATCGCCGGCCAGTGTCGCCTGCTGGAACTCGGCACACAGTTTCGGCGCCACGTTCGCCGTGACCGAGATGCAGCCGACGCCACCATGGGCGTTGAAGCCCAGCGCCGTCGCGTCCTCGCCCGACAGTTGGATGAAATCGGTGCCGCAGGTGGCGCGCTGCTGGCTGACCCGGGCCAGATCGCCGGTGGCGTCCTTGACCCCGACGATCCGCGGCAGCTGGGCCAGTTCACCCATCGTCTGCGGGGTCATGTCGATGACCGACCGGCCGGGGATGTTGTAGATGATGATCGGGATGTCGGCGCAGTCGTGCAGGGCGCGGAAATGGGTCAACAGCCCCCGTTGGGTGGGCTTGTTGTAATAGGGCGTCACGACCAAGGCGGCATCGGCGCCGACCTTCTGCGCGAATCGCACGAAGCGGATCGCCTCGACCGTGTTGTTCGACCCGGCCCCGGCAATTACCGGCACGCGCCCCGCGGCGGCCTTGACCACCTCGGCCACCACGGTTTCGTGTTCCTCGTGGCTCAGCGTCGGGCTCTCGCCCGTGGTGCCCACTGGCACCAGCCCGGTCGAGCCTTCCTGAATCTGCCACTCCACCAGACGTTTGAGCGTATCCAGGTCCAACTCGCCGTTGCGGAACGGGGTGACGAGTGCGGGCATCGAGCCTTTGAACATGAAACGCTCCTTGAGGTGCATATGTCTGTATTCACGCCGCTGGCCCCCGAAACGGAGTTTCTGGAGTTGATCCCGGCGGCGCAAGGTTTATCCTGAATGGCTGTATCCACGGTTGGTCGGGAAATGCAAGGGATGACACGGATTCTGGCGTTGATCGCCATGACGATTCTGGCGATGACGATGCAGATCGGAAACGCGCGTGCCGACAGCGTTGCCGATCTGCGGGCCGGACTGGCGGAAATGCGCAAGGGAGATTGGAACGAAGCCCTGCGCGTCGCAGGCGCGCGTGGTTCGGTTTCGCGCGACATCATCGTCTGGCACTGGCTGCGGCAGGGGTTTGGCAGTTCGGGCGACGTTCTGGTGTTTCTTGACCGGCGGCCCGACTGGCCCGGACTGGCCTGGCTGCGCCGCAAAAGCGAGCCGACCTTCACCGGCGCCGACCCCGACAGGGTTCTGAAATTCTACCGGGACACCCCTCCGCAAACGGCCGAAGGCGCCCTGAACCATGCCATCGCGTTGATGGCAAAGGGACGGGACGGCGACGCGCAGGCCGATATCGTGACCGCGTGGCGTACCATGCCGATGGGAGAGGGCCTGCAAAAGGACTACGTTGAAAACTTCGGCAAACTGCTGAAACCGCACCATCAGGCCCGGCTGGACCGGATGCTGTGGGACGGGCACCTGATCAGCGCGGCTCAGATGCTGCCGCTGGTGGACAGCGACTATCGCAAACTGGCCGAGGCCCGTATCGCCCTGCAAAAGCGCGCGCCCGGCGTGGATGCCAAGATCACCGCAGTGCCCAAGGCGCTGGCCGATGATCCGGGGCTGGCCTTCGACCGGTTCGTGTGGCGTGACCGCAAGGAACTGGACGACAGCGCGATCGACCTGATGCTGGCCCGCTCGACCAGCCCCGAGGCCCTGGGCGAGCCCGACAAATGGGCCGAAGGGCGGCGCAGGCTGGCACGGCTGGAAATGCGTCAGGGCGACGCGAACCGTGCCTATGCCATCGCCGCCAACCACCACATGACCCCCGAGATGGGCGATGGCTATGCCGATCTTGAGTGGCTGTCGGGGTTCCTGGCCCTGCGCAGGCTGAACGATCCCGACACGGCGGTGCGGCATTTCCGGAATTTCCTCGGCGCGGTTCAATCGCCGATCTCGATGGGCCGGGGCGGGTATTGGCTGGGCCGAGCCTATGCCGCGCAGGGCAACGCCGAGAAAGCCTATGAAGCCTTTGCCCTGGGCGCTGACTATCAGACATCGTTCTACGGGCTGCTGGCGGCCGAACAGATCGGCCGCCCGTTCGACGACGATCTGGCCAACCCGCGCCGGGCGCCGCATTGGAAACAGGCCGATTTCGCCAATTCCAGCGTTCTGCAGGCCGGGTTGCTGCTGCTGCGCGCGGGCGAACGCGACCTTGCCGAACGGTTCCTGACCCATCTGGTCGAGGGGCTGGACCCGGTACAGGCCAGCCAGTTGGGCGACCTGGCGATCGAGTTGAACGAGCCGCACCTGGCCGTGATGATCGCCAAGCGCGCGGCGACCGAAGGGGTCGTTCTGCCTGCGGCCTATTACCCGATGCACCCCGTGGCCGACATGCGCCTGCCGATGGCCGAAGAGATGGTTCTGGCCATCGCCCGCCGCGAAAGCGAGTTCGACCCTGTGGTGGTCAGCGGCGCGGGTGCACGGGGCCTGATGCAGGTGATGCCCGCCACGGCGAAACTGGTGGCGCAGGAACTGGGCATCCTGGGCGGGCACAAGACCCCTCGGCTGACCGCAGACTGGCAGTACAACGCCAAGCTGGGGGCCAACTACCTTGCCAAACTGGCGGCCGATTTCGACGGAAACGTCGTGATGATGGCGGCCGGCTACAATGCCGGGCCGAACCGGCCGATCTCGTGGATGGAGCGCTATGGCAATCCGCTGCGCGGCGAGGTGGACATGGTCGACTGGATCGAGACCATTCCGTTTTCCGAGACCCGCAACTATGTGATGCGGGTGACGGAAAGCCTGCCCGTCTATCGTGCGCGGCTGGGCAAGCCGGCGCTGCCGATCCCGTTCTCGCGGGAACTGACCGGATCAACCCTGGCGGCGTTCGCGCCATAGGGTGAACAGCCCCGCGGCCACCACCAACGCAGCGCCCGCCACCACGGCAGGGCGCAGGGTTTCGTCGAAGATCGTGATCCCCAGGATGGCGCTCCACATCAGGTGGAAATAGGCAAAGGGCTGCACCGCGCTGGCCTCGGCCATCTCATAGCACTTGATCAGCAACCAGTGCCCCAGAACCCCGGTCACGCACAGCAGGCCCATCCACAGCCAATCACGGGGCACCATCGGCTCCCAGAACCACAGGCCGATTGCGGTCATGAATACGGCGCCCACCACGCCGGTCCAGAAAAAGCTGGTGGCGGTGCTGTCCTGACGGGCGACATAGCGCGTCAGCAACCCGTAGACCGCGAACATCAACGCCGAGATCAGCGGGATCACCGCCCAGGGGTTGAACACGCCCATCCCCGGCTGAAGGATGATCAGTACGCCGATGCATCCCACCCCGATCGCGGCCCACCGGCGCCAGCCGACCGTCTCGCCCAGAACCGGGCCGCTGAGCGCGGCCACCAGAAGCGGATAACAGATGAACACCGCCTGGCTTTCGATCAGGCCCAGAATGGTGAACCCATAGACCGCCACGCAGATCTCGCCCACCAGCAGCAGGCCGCGCAGGATCTGCAACCCCGGCTGACGGGTCCGCGCCGCAGCGGCCAGACCGCCCGGCGCCCGCGCCGCAAGCGCCAGCACGAAAAGCGCGAAGAACCAGTATCGGATCATCACCACCATGTAGGTGTTGTAGGTGCCCGCCAGGTGGCGCGAGATCCCGTCCTGCAGGGCGAACACGATGGTCGCGCCGACCATCAGGGCAATGCCGGCCTTCACGTTGTTCTGCTGGCTCATGGTTTCACCGCCCGGGTCATGTGCCGCTTGCGGCCATAGCCCGGCGCGCGGGCAACTTCGAACCCGGCCTCCTGCAGGCCGCGGCGCACGAAACCAGCCGCCGTATAGGTGGCCGCCGTGCCTCCGGGGGCGGTGTGATCGGCCACCTGCCGCATCAGGTCCGGTTGCCACAACTCGGGGTTCTTGGCCGGCGAAAACCCGTCGAGAAACCACGCATCCGCCCGGCCGGTCCACCCCGGAAGCGTCTGGCGGGCATCCCCTTCGATCACCGTCAGGTGCAGGGAGCCCAGGTCACAGCTCCCACCCTGCCACGCATCCAGAAACCGGCCTGCCCAAGGCGCGATCCGGGGAAAAGCCGCCAGCGCGCGCGCCATGTCGGATGGCTCCATCGGAAACGCCTCGAAACTGGTGAAGGTCAGCGGGCCGTTCTGCCCCGAGGTCTCCCACGCGGCCCAGGCCGTCAGCATGTTCAGACCGGTGCCAAAGCCCAGCTCGGCGATGTGAAAGCCGGGGGCGAACCGGGCCGGCAGGTCATTGCCCGCCAGAAAGACGTGGTGGGTCTCCTCCAGCCCGTTCTGCAGGCTGAAATACGGGTCGTCGAACCGGTTCGACACCGGAATGGTTTCGTCCGTCCACGACAATTCGGCGCGCTGGTCTGCCATGAGGGAATCCTGTAGCTAAGCGGCGCGACACTGAACAAGGGAAAGAGGTTTGGCAATGGTCGATGTGACGATCCGCGGCGCCGGGATTTTCGGCCTGTCCATTGCTTGGACCTGCGCCCGGCGCGGAGCCAGGGTTCAGGTCGTTGACCCGTTCGGCCCGGGCGCCGGCTCCAGCGGCGGGCTGGTCGGGGCGCTAGCGCCACATGTGCCGGAAAACTGGAACGACAAAAAGGCGTTTCAGTTCGAAAGCCTGCTGATGGCCGAACCCTTCTGGAGACAGGTCGAGGCCACCGGCGGCGTGTCACCCGGCTATGCCCGGTTGGGGCGGCTGCAGCCGATTGCCGACCAGCGCGGACTGGACCTGGCGCATCAACGCGCCGAAACCGCCCGCACCCTTTGGCAGGGCCGCGCCGATTGGACGGTGCGGCGGGTCGAGGAGGTCGGCGCCTGGTGTCCGCCCAGCCCCACCGGATTTGTCATCCACGACACGCTCAGCGCGCGGATGCACCCGCGCCGGGCCTGTGCCGCGCTGGTGGCGGCGCTGTCCACGATGGGGATCGAGGTGGCGGCCGATGCGCCCGACCGGGGCCGGGTGATCCATGCCACCGGCGTGGCCGGGCTGCTTGAGCTGTCGCAGGCCTTCGGCAAGACCGTCGGATCCGGCGTCAAGGGGCAGGCCGCCTTGCTGCGCTTCAACGCGGGCGACGTGCCGCAACTGTTTGCCGATGCGATCCACATCGTGCCCCATGCCGACGGGACGCTGGCAATCGGATCGACGTCCGAGCGAGACTATGACGACCCCACCGGAACCGATGCCGCCCTGGACGACGTGATCGAACGCGCCCTGCGCGCGGTTCCGGTGCTGCACGGGGCCGAGGTGATCGAACGCTGGGCCGGTGTGCGCCCCCGCAGCAAAAGCCGCGCGCCGATGCTGGGCGCGCATCCACTGCACAAGGGTCAGTTCATCGCCAATGGCGGGTTCAAGATCGGGTTCGGCATGGCCCCCAAAGTGGCCGAAGTCATGGCCGATCTAGTCCTGGAAGACCGCGACACCATCCCCGAGGGTTTCCGCCCCGAGGCGTCACTCTGACCGCGCGACGGCCCGGGCCTGCATGCACTGCCGCCCGTCCGGCCCGCGCACCCACAGATCGTCCCCGTTGCCGCACAACATGGCCCGTTCGAAATGCATCAGCGGCGACGAGGCCCGAAACGAGAACTCGGCCAGCGGTCCCAGCTGATCGGTCGCCAGCAGCATCAAATGCTGCGCCAGCAACGGGCCATGCACGACCAGCCCGGCATAGCCCTCGACATCGCGGGCATAATCCAGGTCATAGTGAATGCGGTGGCCGTTGAAGGTGAGCGCCGAGTAGCGGAACAGCAGCGTCGAATCGAACGTGACGGTGCGCGCATCGGTCTCGTCGGTTCGCGCGACGGGCGGGATCGGCTTGCGCGCGTCCGCCGCGGGGTCTTCGCGATAGACCAGATCCTGCCATTCGGTCAGGCACAGGGTTCCACCCTGCCGGATCTCGTGGCGCAGGGTGACAAAGCCCAAAGGCCCGCTGCGGCCGATTTTCGTGGTGACCTGCTCGCACACCGATCGGCGCTCGGCCATGACGCCTGCGCGCAGCGGCGCGTGAAAACGCAGCCGCCCGCCCGCCCACATCCGGCGCGGCAGCCCAAGATCGGGGATCAGCCCACCACCCACGGCCGGGTGCCCGTCGCGCCCAAGTTCGGCCGGCGGGCGCGGGGACCAGAAATACAGTTGGTGAAAAAAGGGCGGCAGCGCCGAGCCGGCCTCGATCGATGCGGCCTGGCCCAACGCAATCTGCAAGGCCGCGGCGCGAGCAGGGTCCATAACGTCGGTTCGGGTTTCGGCGGAACGGTCTGTCATGGCAGCACCCTAGGCCGCGCCCATCCGGCCGGCAAGATGGCCCTTTGGCCTAGAACCCGGCTTCGGCCCGCAACTTCTGCATCAACTCGCGCAGCGTGGCCTCGTACCGGTCGCTGATCAGTCGTCCCTGATCGTCGAATTCGTTCGAACTGTCGGCCAGGTGCAGTTCCGGCCCTGCCAGAACGCGCGGCTGAAACGGCACCATGAACGACCGCAGGATCATCTGCGCCCGTTCGCCCCCGGCCCGACCCGCCGCCGCCGACATCACCGCCACCGGCTTGTCGGCCCAGGGGCGCCCCTTGGTGCGGCTGACCCAGTCCAGCGCGTTCTTCAGCACGCCCGACGGTCCTTTGTTGTATTCGGGCGTCGAGATGACCACCGCATGCGCCTGGGCGATCTGATCCGCCAGCAATTGCACCTTGTCCGGTATCCCTGCGCTGTCTTCGAGGTCGCCATCATAGAGCGGCAGGTTCAGATCCGCCTCGATGAACGTGCCGGGGTTGAACAGGCGGGCGGCCTCGCGCAGCAGCCTGCGGTTCGTGGCGTTCTGCCGCAACGAGCCGGACAGGCCCAGAAGGATAGGGTGGGACATGGGGAAACTCCGTCATCGTGTCTGGTTGCAGATTAGCTATTCCAGCCGCTAACCATAGCTCGACTGACGCGCAGTCAATGTGCAAAAAGAAAGGGCCGCGCGCGGCGGCCCCTCTGGCAACTGGCCGATCTCAGGTGTTTCCGCTGGGCACGATCACGATCTCGACCCGCCGGTTCTGGGCCTTGCCCTCGGGCGTCAGGTTCGAGGCGATCGGCTGGTTCTCACCCCGACCGATGGTGGTGATGCGCGCATAGCTGACCCCGTTGGCGTGCAGAATGTCGGCCACCGCGCTGGCGCGGCGTTCCGACAGGGCCTGGTTGTAGCCCGCGTCGCCATCACTGTCGGTATGGCCGATGATCTGCACATTGGACTTGGGATAGTTGACAAGGTTCTGCCCGACCCGCACCAGATCGGCCCGCAATGCCGGCCGGACGGTGGCGCTGTCGGTGTCGAAGGTGATGTCGTTGGGCACCGTGACGATCAGCCGGTCGCCGGCATTCACGATGGTGATGCCGTCATTGGCCAGTTGCTGACGCAGCTCGGCGGCCTGTCTGTCCAACTGGTTGCCGATCAGCCCGCCGCCCGCGGCACCGATGGCCGCCCCGGCCAACGCGCCCAACCCGGGATCGGAATCATTGGCGATGGCCCCCACGCCGGCACCGATCAGCCCGCCCAGAATGGCGCCCTGCTTGGCGTTCTGGTTCGGGTCGTCCTGCACCCGCAGGGTTCCCGGATCGGTACAAGCACCCAGGACAAGGGCGGCGCTCAGCCCCAGCGGCAGCGCATATCTGGAAATCGTCATGGAAAATTCACCTTCTGCTCCTGTACCCGTTTGTCGGGTGACGTGTTTGCGCCGAATATAACATGCTGGCCACGCGCAGGCTCAAGCGACAAAAAAGTGATGTCGGCGAATACCTGCCTAACTGCAGCGCGTTCGCCCCGTCAAAACTCAGGCGCCGCCCGGAACTTCATCGAAACCCCATCCTCGGGGTGCTTGATGCGCAGTTCCTCGGAATGCAGCATCAGGCGCGGAAAATCCCGCGCGGGCCCTTCGGCATAAAACGGATCGCCCAGAATCGGATGCCCCAGCGCCTGCATGTGAACGCGCAGCTGGTGCGACCGGCCAGTCTTGGGAAACAGGCGGACTCGGGTCGTGTCACCTTCGTGCCGGACCACGCGCCAATCGGTCACTGCGGGCTTGCCGGTGTCATGGCAGACCATCTGCCGCGGCCGGTTCGGCCAGTCCACGATCAATGGCAGATCGACGGTTCCGGTCTTGGGCTCAACCCGGCCCCAGACCCGCGCGACATATGTCTTGCGGGCCAGCCGGTTCTCGAACTGCTGGCCCAGGTATTTCTGCGCATGTGGCGTCTGGGCAAAGATCATCACCCCCGATGTGTCGCGGTCCAGCCGATGCACCAGCAGCGCCTGGGGAAAGGCAGCCTGAACCCGCGTCAGCAGGCAGTCGGCCAGATGCGCCCCGCGCCCCGGCACGGACAGCAGGCCCGCCGGCTTGTTCACGACGATCACCTGCGCGTCCTCGTGCAGCACGTCCAGCGGGGTTCGGGGCGGATTATATGTATCGCTCATGCGCGCTGCCTATCGCAGGGCGTAGGGTCTCGCAACGTCGTCCTTGCACAGGGAGCGTGGTTTGCGCAACTCTCGCCGCCAAGCGGAGGAGACGAAATGCACCCGACGATCGAACGCATGCAGGAGGTGGTCGCCAAGGGCGACGAGAGCCTGATCCACGAGTTGCTGGCCGAGGACGTGCGGTTCATGCCGCCGACCTATTACAGCACCTGGACCGGACGCACGCCGGTGGCGGCGGTGCTGGGGCATGTGGGCCAGGTGTTCTCCGAGTTCCGCTATCGCCGGATCATGGGCGCGGACAAAGACTGGGCGCTGGAGTTCCAGTGCAAGGTCGGCGATCTCGACGCGGTGGGCGTGGATCTGATCACGCTGAACGATGACGGGCTGATCCAGATCTTCGAAGTGGTCATGCGCCCCTACAAGACCATCGGCGCGCTGCGCGAGGCGATGATGGCACGGGTGATGACCGACCCCCGGTTCCTGGAATTCAAGTCCGCCCTGGGCTGAGGTCACCCATGCCCGTTGCGGTCGACCAAATCGTCAGGTTGCCCTTGCTTCCGCTTCTGGCGGCACAGGCCCTGATGGTGCGCCAGCGCGCGCTGCGCCTGCCCGAGCCATCCGGCCCGCGCGAGGGACGCCAGGGACGAGGCCCCCGACTGCGGCTGCTGATCGTGGGCGACAGCTCGGCTGCGGGCGTCGGAGCCGGCACCTAGGAACAGGCGCTCTCGGGGCAACTGGTCCGGCAGCTGGCACCGCATTTCTGCGTCGAGTGGCGTCTTGTCGCCACCACCGGCCATACGACGCTGGACGCGATCAATGACCTGCGCCAAGTTGCCGAACGCTTCGACGTCGCGGTGACGGCACTTGGGGTGAATGACGTGACCCGCGGCGTGACGGCCACACGGTTTCGGGAACGCCAATCGGAACTGTTTCAACTGCTCGCGCGCGAATTGGGTGTCCGCCAAATAGCCGCGACCGGCGTTCCGCAGATGGAGCGTTTCCCAGCCCTGCCTCAGCCTTTGGCCTGGGTTTTGGGTCGGCAGGCAGCCCGACTGGACGAAGGGCTGCAGCAGGTCGTGAAACAATTTCCCCAAGCGCGCCATCTGGCGCTCGACCTGCCGGACGACCCAGCCTTGGCGGCACCGGACGGGTATCACCCCAGCCCCTTGGCCTATGCCCACTGGGCGCAGAAATTGGCAGGGATGATCCTGGATCAGGCTTGACCGCGTACCTGCCGGATCATCGGCACAGAATATACTATCAGCGCCGCCCAGATCAGCGGAAAGGCGATCATCCGCCCCCGATCGACCTGCTCTCCGAAAACGGCGATCGCAGTGATGAAAATCATCGTCGGTGCAATATATTGCAGGATGCCCATGGTCGAAAGTCGCACCAGCTTCGCACCGTTTGCATAAACAAGAAGCGGCACGGCAGTGACTATTCCCGCGCCCGCAAGCAGCAATGTATCGCTGACCGCCAAACCGAAATGCCCCTCGCCTGACGCACCCAGCCAGGTCACATAGGCCAGCGCCGGCACCAGCAAGATCAGGACTTCTAGCAAGAACCCCTGGTTCGGGCCGATGGGCAAGGACCGCTTGAAGAAAGCATAGAATCCCCAGCTCACCATAAGCCCCAAAGCTGCCCACGGCAGTCGCCCCGCCTCGAAAATCAGCACCAAAACGCCCAAACCCGCCAAACCGACGGCGACGATTTGAGTACGGCTCAGCGACTCGCGCAGAAGGATCGCGCCCAAGGCAATGCTGAACAAAGGGTTGATGTAATACCCCAGCGCTGCATCCAGCGCGTTCCCGCTGGCAATCGCCCAGACATAGATCGCCCAGTTCACCGAGATCAGCGCGGCCGTAACGCACGCCATACCCAACATACCCGGATCACGCAGCGCGGCCTTCAGATCACCCGTTCGCCCCAACGCGATCAGTAGTAGCCCCGCCACGGGAACCGACCAGATGATCCGATGGGCCACGATTTCAACCGGGCCAATATGCGCCATGGCCTTCATGTAGAGCGGCAGAAATCCCCATAACACATAGGCCAACACAGCTAGCGCAAGGCCTTTGGGCGTATCCGCGTTTTGTGAGCAGGTCGTCGAAGCAGACATTGAAGGCATCCAACTGTTGCCCGCCTTCTTTAGCAGAACCCGAAGCGACGGAAACCGTGATTTCTGTGACGTATCCCATAGCGATCCATGATGTTCGAAACCCGGCGGCGTGTGGATGGCGGGTTCTGCGAGGCTCTGCCTCGCGCTCCGGAATATTTGGGGCCAGATGAAGAAGGCCACTCACTCTTCATCTGGCCAAAAAATATCCCGGGGGAGCAGCCGAAGGCGGCGGGGGCAGAGCCCCACCGAACCCCCTTGTCACACCTTCACCCGTTCGGATTTGGGGTCATACATCGGCTTGAGCGACGCCTCGGCCCGGACTTTCGCTCCACACACGTCGATCTCGTAGGTCGAGGCCAGCACGTCCGCGGCCCTTTCCCCCTCGCAGGGCACATAACCCAAACCGATGGCGCCGCCCAGCATGTGGCCATAATTGCCCGAACTGAGATAGCCCACGTATTCACCGTCCCGGATGATCGGCTCGTTGTGGAACAGCAGCGGCTCGGGGTCGGTCAGGCGGAATTGAACAAGTCGCGATTTCGGCCCGCTTTCCTTGCGCGCGATCACCGCCTCGCGGCCGATGAAGTCGCAGCCCTTGTCCACCTTGACGGCAAAGCCCAGCCCGGCATCCACCACGTGATCCTCGCAGGTGATGTCGTGGCCGAAATGGCGGAAGCCCTTTTCGATCCGGCAGCTGTCCATCATGTGCAAGCCGCACAGCTTCAGCCCCATGTCCTGCCCCGCCTCGTGCAGCGTTTCAAAGACATGGCCCGCCATGTCGGAGGAGACGTAGATCTCCCAGCCCAGCTCGCCTACATAGGTCACACGATGCGCGCGGGCGAGGCCCATGCCGATCTCGATCTCCTGCGCGGTGCCGAAGGGGTTTGCCGCGTTCGAGAAGTCGTCGGGCGATACCTTTTCCAGCAAGGCCCGCGAGTTCGGCCCCATCACCGCCAGAACGCCTTCGGCCGCCGTGACATCGGTGATGACCACGTTGAAGTTCCCCGCGTGGCGCATCATCCACGTCTGGTCCGCCAGGCGCGTCGCCGCCGGAGTGACCACCAGGTAGGCGGTCTCGGAAAGGCGGGTGACGGTCACGTCGGCTTCGATCCCGCCGCGGCGATTGAGGAACTGGGTATAGACGATCTTGCCCACCGGCACGGCATAGTCGCCGCCGCCGACATAATTCATGAACTTTTCGGCATCAGGGCCCTCGACCCGGATCTTGCCGAAGGAGGACATGTCATACATGCCCACGTTCTCGCGCACCGCACGGTGTTCGGCGGCCGAGTTCTCGAACCAGTTTTGGCGCTTCCAGCTGTAGCGGTATTCGCGCTCCTGCCCTTCGTTGGCGAACCAGTTGGCGCGCTCCCACCCGGCCAGTTCGCCGAACACGGCCCCGTGTTCTTTCAGGTGGTGGTGGAACGGCGTCCGGCGCACGCCGCGCGCCGTGGCCTTCTGGCGATAGGGGTAGTGGTCGGCATAGAGCAGGCCCAGCGTTTCCTTGGAGCGTTCGAACAGGTATTTCCTGTTGCCCTGGAAGGGCTGCATTCGGCTGATGTCCACATCGCCCAGATCAAAGGGTTTTTCCCCCGCGTCCATCCATTCGGCCAGCGCCATGCCCGCGCCGCCCGCCGACTGGATCCCGATCGAGTTGAAGCCGGCGGCGACCCAGACATTGTCAATCTCGGGGGCCAGGCCCAGGTGATAGGCATCGTCGGGCGTGAAGGATTCAGGACCGTTGAAGAAGGTGTGGATCCCCGCCTCGGCCAGTATCGGCATGCGGTTGCAGGCGGCCTCGAGGATCGGTTCGAAATGGTCGAAATCCTCGGGCAGCTGGTCGAACTCGAAACTGTCGGGGATGCCGTCCATCGCCCAGGGCTTGGCATTGGGCTCGAAGGCACCCAGCAGGATCTTACCCGCATCCTCCTTGTAATAGGCGCATTCGTCCGGCACCCGCAGCACCGGCAGCTGGGTCAGGCCGTCGATGTTCTCGGTCACGATGTAGAAGTGCTCACAGGCGTGCAGCGGAACGTTCACGCCCGCCATGCGGCCCACCTGATGCCCCCACATGCCGGCACAGTTCACCACCATGTCGCACTCGATATGCCCCGAGGCGCTGCCGTCATCGGCAACCCAGTCAACGCCAGTCACGCGGCGGCCCTGTTTGGCGATGTCGGTGACCTTCACTCGTTCCTTGATGATGGCCCCGCGCTGACGCGCGCCCTTGGCCAGCGCCAGCGCGATGTTGGCCGGGTCGCCCTGCCCGTCCAGCGGCAGATAGACCGCGCCCTTGACGCCATCCAGATTCAGATGCGGATACAGCTCGGCCACGCGTTCGTTCGAGATCTCCTCGACCTCGACCCCGAAGGCGCGGGCCATGGCGGCCTGGCGATAGATCTCCTCCTTGCGCTCTTCCGTCAGCGCCACGGTGATCGAGCCGCAGCGTTTGAACCCGGTGGCAACGCCGGTTTCCTCTTCGAGCGCGCCATAGAGTTCCTGGCTGTATTTCGCCAGCTTGGTCATGTTGGCGGTGGCGCGCAGCTGGGCGATCAGTCCGGCCGCATGCCAAGTGGTGCCCGAGGTGAGCTGCTTGCGTTCCAGCAACACCACGTCTTTCCACCCTTTCTTGGTCAGGTGATAGGCGACCGAGCATCCGATCACGCCGCCGCCGATGATGACCACGCGGGCCTTGCTGGGAAGATCAACCATTCCGATGTCTCCGAATCTTGGGTCTTGCGCGCAGTCTGCCACGGGAAGGCGGCAGGAAATCCATCAAAAACGTCACGAAACCAGCGATAATCACCGTGAGCCGGGCGATCGCCTCTGGCGGCGCGTGGCGAAGGGGGTGACGCCGTAGACGCTTTTGTAGATGGTCGAGAACCCGTTCGGGAACCCGCAGGCCAGCCCGATCTCGCGCACGCTCAGGGTGGTGTTCAGCAGCAGGTTGTTGGCCTTGGCCAGGCGCATTTCGCGGTAGAAACCGTTGGGCGTGGCGCCCAGATAGGTCTTGAACTTGCGCTCGAGCGAGCGGTTCGACAGGCCGAGGGCGGCGACGATCTCGTTGATCGGCACCGGGTCTTCGATATTGGCCTGCATGATCTTGATGCACTGGTCCAGCTTGTCGTCGCCGGTGGTGGTCGCCTTGACGCCCGAGAAGGGCTGCATCGAGCCGAAATCCCGGATGTTTTCGTGCAGCATGATGTCGGCGACGGTCATCTTGGCCGCGCCCGAGACATGCCGGCCGATCAGCGCCAGCGTCACGTCAACGGTCGCGCCCATCCCGGCGCAGGTGACGACGGGGCCATGTTCGGTCGCGATCGAGAACTTGGCGTCGAACCCCGCCCCGCGCTCGCGCAGGAACGAGGCGTTTTCCCAGTGCGTCGCGTGATCCTCGGCGCCCTTGTCCTTGATATAGCGGCTGGCGGCCTCGGCCAGCAGGAACACCTGCGCGCCGCGATGGGTATAGTCCGAGATCACCCGCGCCAGCGACAGGTCGGGGTGGTCGGGGTCGGTGTTGCCGATGACGAAGAGGTAGTCCGCCCATGGCTGCCGGATTACCGGTTCGGTCTCGACATAAGCCCCGGCGCGGCAGGCGACCGTGCCGCCCCTGAGCGAGCGGTAGGTATAGGTGAAGGGCGGCACCGGGCAGACCCGGTTGGCGATGCGCAGCACGTCGGCCACCCCGGCCACTTCGGTCAGAATGAACCCGTCGGCGACGAGGATGTCCACCTGCCATTGCCGTTCGGGATAGGGTGCCGTCCGCTCTGCCAAGCCCTTCCTCCTCAGACGATCCGGTGCCCCGCCGCGCGCAGGCGGCCCGCCAGTGCCTCGATGTGATCGGGGCCGACCTCGCAGCAACCGCCGACGATCGTGGCCCCCTGCGCCACCCAGCCCATCGCGTGATCGGCATAGGCGTCAGGCCCCAGGTCCTGCCGCTGTTCCAGCGCGTCCACGGTGGGCGCGTCCTGCAGAAAGCCCTCGGAGATGCAGGTGAAGCCGTTGGCATAGGCGCCGAAAGGCCGCCCCAGCCCCTTGATGATCCCAAGCGCCGCCGGGATCGCCTCGGGGCGGGAACAGTTGATCAGAACCGCCTCGGGGCCGAAGCGGTCCACCAGGGGCGCGATGTCGCCCAGCGCCTCGCCCGAGCGCAGGCGGGTGCCGTCATCGTCCATCACGGTCAGCGCCAGCCAGGCCGGCTTGCCGCAGCCTTGGGTGCCGCGTAGCGCGCCCTCGGCCTCTTGCACCGAGGACACGGTTTCGATCAGGAACAGATCGACGCGGTCGGCCATCATCTGCACGAGCTCGCGGAACTTTTCCGCCGCCTCGGTCGGGTCGGGGCTCAGGTCCGGGCGGTAGGAGGCCAGCAGGGGCCCGAGAGCGCCCGCGATGCGGCCCTGCGGGAACTGGGCGCGGGCGCGTTCGGCCTGCGCCAGCGCGGTGTCGATCAGGGCGGGCAGCTGGTCTTCCATGCCCACCCGGGCAAGGCGCGAGCGGTGCACGGCGTAAGTGTTGGTGGTCGCAATTGTGGCCCCGCGCCGGAAGTAATCCGCGTGAACCTCGCCCACCAGATCGGGGTGGTCGATCATCACCCGCGTGGACCAGAGCGGCGTCGCCCGGTCGCCGCTGCGTTTCACCAGTTCCTGCCCGATCGAGCCATCCATCAGCGTGATATCGGTCATGCGCACCTCCTTAGGGGATCAGAACCAGCTTGCCGGGAAAGGCCTTGGACTGGAAATCCTCCTGCGCCTTGGCGATGTCGCGCAGGGGGTAGGTCTTCGACACCAGCGGCCGGATCCGGCCTGCGTTGATCAGTTCGACCAGCCGGCCGAAGACCTCGAAGGCCTGATGGGTGCAGCCGTGGATGGTGATGTCGCGCAGGTAGATCTCGCGCAGGTCAGCCTGCACGATCGGCCCGGCGATGGCACCCGAGACGGCATAGTGGCCGCCCGGTTTCAGCGCCCGGATCAGGCCGGGAAAGGCCGGGCCGCCGACCACGTCGATCACCACGTCAAAAGCGTCGCGCGGCAGCGACGCGTTGCGCTCGAAGGTTTCCGAGGCCCCCTGTGCCTGCACCACGTCGGCCTTGGCGGCGCTTGTGACGCCCGCGACCGAGGCCCCACGCAGGGCGGCCAGTTGCACCGCCGCCAGCCCGACCCCGCCCGAGGCGCCGGTGATCAGTACCTTATGCCCGGCGGTCACGCCCGCGCGGGTCAGCAGGTTTTCGGCCGTTCCAAACGCGCAAGGGATGGCGGCGATTTCCACGTCCGACAGGGGCGAGGCGGTGACGTCATAGAGGTCGTCGGCCTCGAGCAGGCAATATTGGGCAAAGGCCCCGTCGATTTCCGAGCCCAGCGCGATGAAGCCGGTCGGGTTGCCGGGGCGCGGACGCGGCAGGTTGATCGGGCAGGTCACGCGCTGGCCCGGTTTGAAGGCGACGCCGGGGCCGACCTGTTCGACGATGCCGCACAGGTCTCCGCCCTGAATGCGCGGGAACGAGAGGGCACCGCCCCAGCCTCCGGCCTGAACATCCTGGTCCACCGCATCGGTCGCATCGGTCACCTCGGGGGCATACCAGCCGATGCGGGTGTTGATGTCGGTGTTGTTGACGCCGGCCGCAGCCACGCGGACCAGCACCTGCCCCGGCCCGGGGGCCGGAACGGGGATGTCTTCGCGCCACTCCAGCGCCTCGGGCCCACCGTGCCGGGTCAGATAGACTCCATGCATGGTCTTGCTCATCGGTCTTGTCCTTTCAGCAATGGCGGGCCGGGTTTCAGGTCAGGCCCGCAGGCGTTCGTTCTCGGGATCCCAGAGGGGTTTGTCCTCTTGAACCACGGCGCGGCACTTCTGACCATAGATTTCGACCTCGAGCTCGGTGCCCGGCACCGCCAGGTCGCTGCGGACCATGCCCAGCGCGATCGAGGCGTTCACGCGATAGCCCCAGTCGCCCGAGGTGGTCTCGCCCACGATCTCGCCATCCTTCCAGATGCAGGACATGTAGGGCGCGTCGCAGTCGCCGGCCTCGACGATCAGGGTGACGAAGCGTTTCTTGACGCCCTGCTGCTTTTCCGCCAGCAACGCGGCCTTGCCCGGGAAATCCTGCGGCTTGTCGAACTTGACGAAACGCTCCAGTCCGCCTTCGAGCAGCGAGTAATCGGTGCTCAGATCACCCTTCCAGGCGCGGTATCCCTTTTCGATGCGCAGGCTGTTCAGCGCATACATGCCGAACGGCTTGGCCCCGGCGGCGAGGATCGCGTCATAGATCGCGGGCATGTGCTTGTTCAGGGCGTGTACCTCCCAGCCCAGTTCACCGGCGAAAGAGACGCGGATCAGGTGGGCGGGTTGTCCGGCCACGGTGGTCGCCTGATGGGTCAGCCAGCCCAGCGAGAGGTCGGCATCGGTCAGGCCCGACAGGATCTCGCGCGATTTCGGGCCGGTCACGATCAGTGTGTCGCGGGTGGTGGTCACGTCCTCGACCGTGACGCCCGCAGGCATCGCGTTCACAAGGATGTCGCGGTCGTGCCATTGCGCGGTGGCGGCGGTGATCATCACGAAGTCATCCTCGCCCAGGCGCATGCAGGACATCTCGGTCAGGATGCGGCCGCGATCGTCGGCGATGTAGACCAGGTTGATCCGCCCCACCTTGGGCAGGCCGCCGGTGACCAGCCCGCGAAGTGCCTCGGCCGCGCCTTCGCCCTTGACGACGAACCGCGAGAAACCCGGCAGGTCGAGCACGCCGCAATGGTCGCGCACGGCCTCGCACTCTTCCTTGATCCGCTGCTCCCACGGGCCCGAGCGGCCCCAGGTGTGGGTGCTTTCCTCGGAGGTGTCATCCCCCGGCTGCGCGAACCAGTTGGCGCGCTCCCAGCCGTTGTAGGCCCCCATGACGCCGCCCAGTTCCTTGACCTTGGCGTGAACCGGCGACAGCTTCTTGTCGCGCGCGGCGGGCCATTCGTGACGGGGGAAGTGCATGGCGTATTCGTTGCCGTAGACCTCCATCCCCTTCTGGTTGCAGTAGTCCTGATCGGTGTAGTCGGTATAGCGGCGCGGATCGACGGCCCACATGTCCCATTCGGTGCCGCCATCCACGATCCATTCGGCCAGCACCTTGCCCGCGCCGCCGCCCTGGGCGATGCCGAAGGTGAAGGTATGCGCCTCGAAGGCGTTCTTGACGCCGGGCATCGGCCCGATCAGCGGCAGGCCGTCGGGCGCATAGGGGATCGGCCCGTTGATCACCCGCCCCACGCCCGAGGTCGCCATCAGCGGCACACGCTCCATCGCGTCGGTGACGATATCCTCGATCCGGTCCAGATCGTCGTTCCACAGCTGGAAGCTGAAATCCTCGGGCATCGGGTCGTCCTCGGTCATCCAGTGGCCCTTGCAGTTGGGCTCGTAGGGGCCGAGGTTGAAGCCGTTTTTCTCCTGCCGCAGATAATAGGAGACATCCACATCCCGCAGCAGCGGCAGCTTGCCGCCGTTTTCCTTGGACCAGGCCTCGATTTCAGGGATTTCCTCGGTCAGCAGATACTGGTGGCTCATGACCATCGCCGGCACGGTGCGGCCGCCGAAGGGTTTGAACCATTCGCCCACGCGCTGCGCGTAGTAGCCGGCGGCGTTGACCACATAGTCACAGTCGATATCGCCCTTCTCGGTATGCACGGTCCAGGTGCCGTCGTCATGCTGGGTCACGCCGGTGGCCGGGCAGAACCGGATGATCTTCTGCCCCATGTCGCGCGCGCCCTTGGCCAGCGCCTGGGTCAGCTGCGCCGGGTCGATGTCGCCGTCGGTCGGGTCATACAGAACCCCGACCAGATCGTGCAGTTCCAGGAACGGGTACCGCTCCTTGGCCTGTTCCGGCGTCCATATCTCCATCGGGATGCCCTGATAGCGGCCCATGGCTGCGGCGCGTTCGAATTCCTGCATCCGCTCTTTGCTGTGGGCCAGCCGGATCGAGCCGGTGACGTGGTAGTTCATCGGGTAATCGACCTCGTCGCCCAGGCGCGAATACAGCTCGGTCGAATAGCGCTGCATGTTCATGATCGCCCACGAGGTCGAGAAGGTCGGCACGTTGCCGGCCGCGTGCCAGGTCGAGCCGGCGGTCAGCTCGTTCTTTTCCAGCAGAACGCAGTCGGTCCAGCCCTTCTTGGCCAGATGATACAGCGACGAGGCCCCCACCACGCCGCCGCCAATGATGACCACGCGGGCCTTTGTCGGAAAATCACTCATAGGTCTTTGCTCCCTGTCAGTTTGCCGCGACCGGCATCACGTTTTTCCCGCCGGGGTCGTGCTGGTGCCCAGCAAGACCCCGTAGATGATGAAACAGGTGGCCATGACCCGGCGCACCCATGTGTTGAACACCGCCCCCAGCGCCGCCTTGCCCATCAGCGCACCCAGCAGGGTGAAGCCCGTATAGCTGAGCGTGGTGATGGTCAGCGCGGTCGGCACGATCACGGCCATCTGCTGCCAGATCGGCACGTCCGGCTGCACGAATTGCGAAAAGGCGGCCAGATAGCCCGCGACGCTTTTGGGGTTGATCGTCGCCACCGCCAGCGCGTGCAGATAGACATGCCGCGCGGGACGTTCGGCGGCGGGCGCGGGCTGCCCGGCGTTGATCCAGCCGCGCACACCGACATAGATCAGGAACCCCGCGCCGATCAGCTTGGCGATGAAGAATCCGGTGGGCGAGGCCGCAATCAGCGCCGTCACCCCCAGCGCCGAGAGGATCAGGAAGGCGCTGGCCTGCGTCAGGATCGCCAGCACCCCCAGCATCGCCTTGGGAAAGGGCAGGCTCATCCCGTTCGAGATGCAGTTGACCGCGTTCGGCCCCGGCGTGGTCACGAACACCACCCAGAACAGCGCGAATATGGTCCAGGCCTCAAGGCTCATCAGTACACCGGCGGGGCGATGACCCAGATGGCCACGGCGGGTTCGTCATAGGGGTTCGCCCAGTGATAGGGTTCGTGCTTGATGCGGAAGCTGTCGCCCGGCCCGACGGTGAAGCTGCGCCCGCCGATCGTCAGATCGAGGCGGCCCGAGATCATGTAACCGACCTCCTGCGTGGGTCGATCGGCCGGGGTCTGCATCCACGAGTGCGGCTGAAAGGTCGAATGCACCATCTCGAAATCGTCGGTGAGATCGGGCGAGAGCAGCTCCTCGACCAGACCTTCCTCGCCCGAGCCCATCGGGCGGCGCGATCCGGCGCGTACGACATAGCCCTGCTCGTCGGGCGTCACGCCGGTATGGGCAAACAGCATCGACATCGGCACGCCCAGGCATTCCGCAATCTGGCGCAGGTCGGAAATCGACGGCTCGGACAGATCGCGCTCGACCTGGCTGAGCCAGCCCACCGACCGATCCAGCCGCCTGGCCACATCCGTCAGCGTCAGCCCGCGCGATTTGCGCAAGGCCCGGATGTCGGCCCCCAGTGTCGCCCCGGTCTGACCCTGATCGTCCACGTCGCCCTCGTGAAATTTTTGTACCAATTTTCACGATGCGTCGAATCGGTGAAAAAACCAAGAGATTTTTCACTTCCGATCAATGGGCCACTCGGGTAAGGCGCGGACATGTGGATCGCCATAGCATATCTTTGGGCCATCAACGGGCTGACCTTGGTGGTTTTCGGCTGGGACAAGCTGCAGGCGCGCCGGCGCAGGCGGCGCGTGCCCGAGCGGTGGCTGCTGCGGCTGGCCCTGCTGGGCGGCAGCCCCGGCGCGCTGCTGGGCAGTTGGGTGTTCAACCACAAGACCCGCAAATCGCGGATCAGGATTAGCCTGTACGCCATCGCGTTGCTGCAGGTCGCCGCAGCGTGGCTGTATCTGACGCAGGGCGCGGCTTGAACTGGCAATCGCGGGCCGGATCGGGCAAAGCTGCGGCATGATCGACAGAACTTCCTCTCAATCGCTGGCCGTCGGGTCGGTGGCCGTCGCGTTGCTGGTGCTGGCGCTCAAGATCTGGGCCTGGCGGCTGACCGGATCGGTCGCGCTGTATTCCGACGCGATGGAGTCCCTGGTCAATGTCGTGGCGGCACTGCTGGCGTGGTTTGCCATCCGCATGGCCGAGCGCCCGGCCGACACCAACCACCCGTTCGGGCACCACAAGGCCGAGAATTTCTCGGCCATCGCCGAGGGCACCCTGATCGTGCTGGCCGCGATCCTGATCCTGCAAGAGGCCTGGGGCGCGCTGTTCGCCCCGCATCTCGATCAGCTTGGTCCGGTCGGGTTGGCCGTCAACGCCGCGGCCATGGTGTTGAACCTGATCTGGGCGCGGGTTCTGATCGCGGCGGGCGGGCAGCGGCGCTCACCGGCCATGACAGCCAACGGACGCCACCTGATGACCGATGTCTGGACCTCGGCCGGGGTCTTGCTGGGGCTTGTGCTGGTGCTGCTGACCGGTTGGGCCGTTCTCGATCCGCTGCTGGCCATCGTGGTCGCCGCAAACATCCTGCGCGAGGGCTGGAAGGTCATCTTCCATTCGGCCGGCGACCTGATGGATTCGGCCGCGCACAGCGACGACACGGAGATCATCGAAGAGGCCGTGCGCAACTCGTCCCAAGGCGCGTTGCAGATCCACGACCTGCGCACGCGCCGGGCCGGCAAGGCGGTGTTCATCGAATTTCACCTGGTGGTGGATCGCAACATGTCGGTTGGCGAGGCGCATGACATCTGCGACGCGATCGAGGACGCCATCGCCGAGAAGCTGCCCGAGGCGCGCACCATCATCCACGTGGAGCCGGACACCAAGCTGGAAGCGACCGGCATCGAGCCGGAATAAGCCTCAGATCCGCCCGAAGACCTGCGCCAGGATTTGCGACAGCGCATCCGCATCGGCCTGGGTGAACGCATCGGGCTGGTCGCTGTCGATGTCGAACACGGCGATGATCCGGCCCGCGCCGTCCCGCACCGGCAAAACCAGTTCCGACCGGGTCGATGACGCACAGGCGATATGCCCGTCAAACGCATCCACATCCGGCACCAGCTGCACCTCGCCGGTGCGCGCCGCGGCCCCGCAGACCCCGCGCGAAAACGGGATCACCAGGCATCCGTGGCCGCCCTGATAGGGGCCGATCTTCAGCACTCCGGGTTCGGTGACGCGGTAGAAACCGGTCCAGTCAAAGCGGTCATCGGCATGGTGCACCTCGCAGGTGACCGTGGCCATCAGCGCGATCGGATCGGTCTCGCCTTCGGTCAGCGCGGCGATGGTCTTGGCAAGCGTGTCATAGTCTGCGGTCATGGTCGGGCCTGTCGTAAACGAAGTGCAGAGGGGCGCCGCCCCCCTGCCGAGCCTGCGGCTCAAATCACCTATGAACTATTTGCAAACCGGCGAAGGGTCAAACCCGTTCGATGGCAATCGCGGTGCCTTCGCCCCCGCCGATGCAGATGGCCGCCACACCGCGCCGCAGGCCGCGTTTTTCCAAGGCGTTGAGCAGCGTGACCATGATTCGCGCGCCCGACGCTCCGATGGGGTGACCCAGAGCACAGGCCCCGCCATTCACGTTCACCTTGTCGCGTGGCAGCCCCATTTCGTGCATGAAGGCCATGGGAACGACGGCAAAGGCCTCGTTCACCTCCCACAGGTCCACGTCATCCTTGCTCCAGCCGATCCGCTCCAGCAGCTTCTGCGCGGCCGGAACCGGGGCGGTCGTGAACAGGCCCGGCGCCTGGGCGTGGCTGGCATGGCCCAGAATACGCGCGCGCACGTTCAGGCCGCGAGCCTCGGCCACATCCGCCGACGCCAGAACCAAGGCCGCGGCGCCGTCCGAGATCGACGAGGAGTTGGCCGCCGTCACGGTACCGTCCTTGCGGAAGGCGGGCTTGAGCGTCGGGATTTTCTCGGGGCGGGCCGATTTGGGCTGTTCATCCGCGTCCTGAGTGACCTCGCCCTTGCGGGTCTTGACCGTCACCGCCGCGATTTCACCGTCAAACGCACCGCTGGCCTGCGCCTGAAGCGCGTTCGACAGCGATTTCAGCGCGTATTCGTCCTGCGCCTCGCGGGTGAACTGATAGGCTTCGGCGCAATCCTCGGCGAAGGTGCCCATCAGGCGACCCTTGTCATAGGCGTCCTCGAGCCCGTCCAGAAACATGTGGTCGATCACCTGGGAATGCCCGATCCGCGCGCCGCCGCGCATCTTGGGCAGCAGGTAGGGCGCGTTGGTCATGCTCTCCATGCCGCCGGCGACCATGAGGTCGGCATGACCCAGCGCGATCTGGTCGAACGCCATCATCGCGGCTTTCATGCCCGACCCACACATCTTGTTCAGCGTCGTGGCCGGAACCTCTTCGCCCAGCCCCGCCGCGAACCCGGCCTGACGCGCCGGCGCCTGGCCCTGCCCGGCGGGCAGGACGCAGCCCATCAGAACCTCGTCCACGGTCTGCGTGTTGGCGTTATCCAACGCAGCGCGGATGGCAACGCCGCCCAGCTCGGCCGCGGGAACCCCGTCAAACATTCCCTGGAAACCACCCATCGGGGTCCGGGCGGCCCCGGCGATCACGACCTCTTTCATGCGACTCCTCCTGATTTTCAGTCCTTGGATACAGAATGGTAAGATTTGCCGTCTAGCGTATTTCTACGATCAACAATCAATTCCGGAGGGCGGCCTGTTGGCGTTGAGCATTAGCACGCATGGCGAAACACAAGTGATCAAGGTCGAGGCAGACCGAATTGATGCAGCCATGGCCATCCAGTTCAAGGAGGACATGCGCACCGTCACGCAGCAAGGCGCCCCACGCCTGATTCTTGATCTGTCGTCCGTCGAATTCATCGATTCAAGCGGGCTTGGCGCAATCGTCGCATCAATGAAGCAACTCGGCGACGGGCGCCGCCTGGACCTGGCGGGCCTTCAACCCGTGGTCGAAAAGGTCTTTCGCCTGACTCGCATGGACACAGTATTTCGTCTTTTCGACGATTTGGACGACGCACTGGCTTGGAAGGCGGAGTAACGCGGCACAAGGATGAGATGGCGTGACAACCAACTTCCAAAACTGCAGGCTGGATCTGAGCTTTGAGGCCAGTGAATCCGAAGCCAGTCGCGCCATAGCTGCCGTGCACCATAGCTTGATGAAGCTGGGGCTGCCTGCAGACCGGCATGGTGACGCCAAGATCGCCATTGCCGAAGCAGTCAACAACGTTGTCGAACACGCGTATGCAGGGCTTCCGCCGGGCCAGGTGCAGCTTCAGGGTTTCGCGGATATCCGAGGGTTGGAGATCAGAATTCTGGACAGCGGAAAACCACTGCCGGGGCTGCGGGTTCCGGATGGCATTCCGGCCAGCGTCGACACCAGCATCGGCAACCTGCCCGAGGGCGGTTTTGGCTGGTTCATGATCCGCAAGCTCAGCGACGATATTCAATACGAGCGAAGAAGCGGGCAAAATCGGTTGAGCCTGTGGTTTTATTTCCCCGCTCCGGAAGAAGTGCCATAATAACGCCCATATCGGACCATTGTCGCGCCGCAAACGTCGCGCAAAAAACAAGTGTAGCTCAGATAGCTTCCCTCGGCGCCAAGTGTCACAGCCCCCACCCAGTGAACGGCGCCGAGGACCTCCCCCTCTCAAATCTGGACAAACGCCGACGGGACACTACTGTCGCGATGTCCAACAAGGGTTTCAAATCATGCGCGACTTTCAATTCCCGGGTCGATCCGAAGTCTTGTCGACCGAGGGCATGTGTGCAACGTCACATCCGCTGGCAGCCAAGGTTGCAATGGACATATTGGGCCAAGGCGGGAACGCGATGGATGCAGCGATCGCGGCGGGCGTTCTATTGGGCATCTGCGAACCCCAGATGACCGGATTGGGCGGTGACTGCTTCGTTCTGTACAACCGGGCGGGCGAGGACAAGGTGAACGCGTTGAACGGGTCGGGGCGATCCCCGGCCGCCGCATCGGCGGATCGCCTGCGGGCCCTCGGTCACACGATTGTTCCGAAGACCGGGCCCGAGTCAGTTACGATTCCCGGCGCAGTGGATGCGTTTTGCCGACTGGCCGAGTCCGAAGGCCGCTTGGGTCTGGACACGATCCTGCAGCCTGCGATCCGATATGCCGAGACGGGTGTGCCGATAGCGCCGCGAGTTGCTTTTGACTGGGAAATTGCGGCCGATACGCTTCAAGGTGCGGCGCGAGAATACTACTTGATCGATGGACAGGTTCCGAAAGTGGGCCAGCTGTTCCGCTCACCAGGGCAGGCCGAGGTGCTGCGCCGACTGGCCCGCGATGGCCGCGACGCTTTCTACCACGGTGAGGTTGCCGAAGATATGCTGGCAACCCTGAACGGTCTCGGGGGCGTCCATACGGCCGAGGACTTTGAGCAAACAGCGTCCACCCCCACCGAACCGGTCAGCGGCACCTACAAGGGCGTGGAACTTCTTGAACACCCGCCAAACGGACAGGGCGCGACTGCCATTCTGCTGCTGAACATTTTGAAACACTTCGACATCCCGAACATGGACCCGTGGGGTGCCCAGCGCCTGCATCTGGAGGCCGAGGCCACCAAATTGGCCTATGACGCCCGAAATCGCTTTATCGCCGATCCTGACCACACCGCAGGCCTGGACCGGTTCCTGGCACCGGAGACGGCCGAAAAACTGGCATCCCTCATTGATCCTTCGCGCGCGATGCCGGCTGCGGCGCCGCTGACCGAAGCGGTTCACAAGGATACGGTCTATGTCACCGTCGTTGACCGCGATCGCATGGCCGTTTCGCTGATCT
This sequence comes from Ruegeria lacuscaerulensis ITI-1157, assembly GCA_000161775.1. GTDB lineage: Bacteria > Pseudomonadota > Alphaproteobacteria > Rhodobacterales > Rhodobacteraceae > Ruegeria > Ruegeria lacuscaerulensis. The sequence continues at coordinate 1,413,657 of GG704596.1, read as the reverse complement.
ATTCAATCTTCAGCAGTTTCGGTTCCGGGATCGCGTCAGAAAAATTCGGCATACTGCTCCAGAACCGAGGCAGCGGCTTCAATCTGGAACCGGGTCACCCAAATGAATTGGGCGGAGGCAAGCGTCCGATGCACACGATCATTCCTGCAATGCTGCGGGACAACGGGCGCATCCTGATGCCGTTTGGAGTAATGGGCGGGGCCTACCAACCCACCGGGCATGCGCGTCTTCTGTCAAATCTGCGCGACTTTGGCCTAGAGCTGCAACACAGCATTGACGCGCCACGAGCCTTTGCAGACGGAGGAATACTGCGGATTGAACGCGGGTATTCAGCCAAGGTCCGGAAACAATTGTCGGAAATGGGCCACATCGTCGAAATAGCGGAAACCCCCCTTGGGGGCGCCCAGGCGATCAGAATTCGGGACGACGGAGTTCTGGAGGGCGCCAGCGATCCGCGAAAAGACGGATGTGCGCTGGGATACTGAGTGGCCGGGGCCGCTCAGTTCAGCTGAAAGTGCAGCGGGTAGGCCCCATCCTGAAATGGCCCGAACATGTTGGGAATATCGGGGTGATCCACCGGCTCTCCCGACCGATCCTCGACCAGATTTTGCTCTGAAACATAAGCAACATAGAAGGATTGATCGTTTTCTGCCAGCAGGTGATAAAACGGCTGATCCTTGATCGGGCGGCTGTCCTCGGGGATGGCTTGATACCATTCCTCGGTATTCGAAAATTCCGGGTCCACGTCAAAAATCACCCCTCGGAAGGGATGCTTCTTATGACGAACCACCTGTCCCAGGCAGTACTTGGCTTGTGTCTTCAACATTGTCCTTGCCCCCAAACCTCTTACTACAGCTTTTTGGTGGAAAATGCCAATCATTGATCCGATTTCAAGGGAAACAGTCTGTGCTGCCCCTTGTAACAGTCCCCGGCACTCAGGGTCTATGCAAGACGTTCAACCTTGCGCTTCAAACACGGCGTGGGGCAAATCGGTTGCAGCGATTTTACCAAGGGTGATGTTGAGCGCCACCATGAGCGCACCGGCAGGATTCGGAAAGGGATGCCTTCAACGTCGCTGCGCGGAGTTGCCCTGCGTGCGAATCTGGCGCTGCCGTCGCAACAAATGTGATTTCCTCAATCATCAATCTGCGCTAAAATGCAGAAAAAAAGGCACGAGGCACATGAGCAGAATATTTCTCGTACTCCTTGGGGTGCTGCTTTTGGCATCCTGCGGTGGGGGGCAGCGCCCGCCCAGTAAACTGAACGACGCCTGCGCCATCGCGCGCGAGCGGCCCGACATGATCAAGGCATTCAAAAGCACCGAACGCAAATGGGGCGTGCCCGTTCATGTGCAGATGGCGACCATCTATCAGGAAAGCCGCTATCGCCACGACGCACGGACGCCGCACAAATATGTGCTGGGCGTGATCCCGATGGGCCGCCAGAGCAGCGCCTATGGCTACAGCCAGGCGCTGGATGGCACTTGGGAAGAGTACCAACGCGAAACCGGCAAACGCCGCGCCAAGCGCGACCGCATCCGCGACGCGTCGGATTTCGTGGGCTGGTACATGAACAAAAGCCGCGAACGGAACGGGATTTCACCCGCCGACGCGCGCAACCAGTACCTTGCCTATCACGAAGGGCACACCGGATACGCCCGCGGAAGCCACTATGGCAAGACGTGGCTGTTGAACGTCGCCGACAAAGTCGACGCGCGGGCAAAGATGTACCAGGCGCAATTGGCGAACTGCCGCTACTGAACCTCGCCGCGGGTCAGCGGTTGTCTGACCCGCGCCGCGCCTTGTTCGTGAACAGGTCGCTGTCGACCCGCACATTGCCGTCGAGCGACCCAAGCAACACGGTGGTCTGGCCCCCGGTATTGTCGTAGATGACCCATTTCCGCAGCTCGATCGGGTCGCTGGTGAACATCAGTTCGATCCGACCCGAGTCGGGGTTCTTCGGGTCCTGCGCAGTGACGACAGTGGCCGTGCCGTCGAACGTATGCCCCACCACCATATCGGCCTGAGACAGGTTCACGTTACGCGCAAGAACCAGCGACAGCGGCGTCCGCTTCAGCGGATACTGCTCGGGCGGCTGGTTCGACTTGGGGTCGAACACCATCACGGTGCCGGCATTCGCCAGCACCACCGCGCTGTTGGGCGGGTCGTATTCGAACCGCATCTTGCCGGGGCGCTGCAGCCACAGCTTGCCGGTGCTCAGCGATCCGTCATCGTTGATCTGGGTAAACGTCGTCTGAACGGTTTTCAGACCGTTCAGATAGTTCGAGATCTGCGACAGGGGCAGTTTCTCGGCGGCCCAGGCCGCCGGGGCAGCCAGGGCAAAAGCAAGGGCAAAGGCAATCTGTTTCATGACACTCAGATATGCGCTTTGCCCTTGTTATTAAATATCCTACTGCTCGGGGACGAGGATTTCGCGTTTGCCCACGTGATTTGCTGCCGAAACAACGCCTTCCTCCTCCATCTGCTCGACCAGCCGCGCGGCCTTGTTGTAGCCGATGGCAAGTTTCCGCTGGATGTACGAGGTCGAACACTTGCGATCCTTGATCACGATGGCGACCGCCTGATCGTACAGCGCATCCTCGCCATTGGTGTTGCCGCCGGTGTTCAGGCCCAGAACCGCGTCGATGTTGTCGGCCTTGTCCTCGGACGGGCCGTCCAGCACGCTGCCGACATAGTCGGGCGGACCGAACTGCTTGAGGTGGTTCACCACCTCTTCAACCTCTTCATCCGACACGAAGGGGCCGTGGCAGCGCGTGATCTTGGCTCCGCCGGCCATGTACAGCATGTCGCCCATGCCCAGCAGCTGCTCGGCGCCCATTTCGCCCAGGATGGTGCGGCTGTCGACCTTCGAGGTCACCTGGAACGAGATCCGGGTCGGGAAGTTGGCCTTGATCGTGCCGGTGATGACATCAACCGAGGGCCGCTGCGTGGCCATGATCAGGTGGATGCCCGAAGCCCGCGCCATCTGCGCCAGACGCTGGATGCAGGCCTCGATCTCCTTGCCTGCAACCATCATCAGGTCGGCCATCTCGTCGACGATGACGACGATATAGGGCATGGCCTTGGGCTCGAACTCTTCGGTCTCGAAGATCGGCTCTCCGGTTTCGTCATCGAACCCGGTCTGGACCGTGCGGCTGAACATTTCGCCCTTGGCCAGCGCGTCCTTCACCCGGCCGTTGTAGCCGGCGATGTTGCGCACGCCCATCTTGGACATCTTGCGATAGCGGTCCTCCATCTCGCCCACGACCCATTTCAGGGCGACCACCGCCTTTTTCGGGTCGGTCACGACCGGCGACAGCAGGTGCGGGATGCCGTCATAGACCGACAGTTCCAGCATCTTGGGGTCGATCATGATCAGGCGGCACTCGTCCGGTGTCAGCTTGTACAGCAGCGACAGGATCATCGTGTTGATTGCCACCGACTTACCCGAACCGGTCGTCCCGGCGATCAGCAGGTGAGGCATCTTGGCCAGGTTGGCCACGACCGAGTCGCCGCCGATATCCTTGCCCAGCGCCAGCGGCAGCGCATGGGTGCCGTCGCCGAAATCGCGGCTGGCCAGGATTTCGCGCAGGACCACCATCTCGCGGTTTTCGTTGGGCAACTCGATGCCGATCACCGACCGCCCCGGCAGGGTCGAGACCCGCGCGGACAGCGCCGACATCGACCGGGCGATATCATCCGCCAGCCCGATCACGCGGCTGGCCTTCAGGCCCGGCGCGGGTTCCAGTTCGTACATGGTGACGACGGGGCCGGGGCGGACACTGACGATCTCGCCCTTGACGCCATAGTCATCCAGCACGTTTTCCAGCATCCGCGCGTTTTCCTCCAGCGCCTCGTCGCTCAGGTGATGGCGCGGGATGCCGGCCGGGTTGGTCAGCAGGCTCAGCGGCGGCAGTTCGAAATCCGAATGCCGCTCTTCGAAGGACAGGCTGGGCTGGGCCTCGGCCTGAGCGCGGCGCGACGGCAGGACGTTGCGCCGGACAGGCTGTGCGACAACAGGTTTGCGTGGCTCGGCAACCGGGATCTTCATCGCCGGGCGCGGCGGGGCGACCGGTTCCTGGTCGCCCTCGAACACCTCGTCGTCGGCTGCATCCAACGGCGCATAGTCAGAAGGCGGCGCGTCGGCGTGTGTGTCCATCTCCGCATGAGGCTGCGCCGGGTGGCCTGTCACGGGCGGCTCGGGTGAAAGCCCGGTGGCGGTCAGCGGAGGCTCGGGCGGCAGGTTGCCCGCACGCGGCGCGTTCAGGATCAGCGGGTCCGGGCCACGACCGCGCCCCTTGGTCAGCGGGCGGTTCGGATCAGGCTCTGGCGCCATTTCACCGGTGGCGACCTTGCGGTTGCGGATGACCGCGGAAATCTTCGAGCGGATCCGGTCCTCTCCCGGCATCTCGTCGTAACCGGAGACGGGGTCCGGATCGACCAGTTCGGGTTCGGGCATCGGCTCGGGGCGGCGGATCAGGCTTGGCATGCGCGCAAGCAGGCCGGTCCTGGCGGGTTCGGGGGCTGCGAACTCGGGTTCTTCAAAGACCGGGTCGGTATAGGCCAGCTCATCCCCGAACTCGGCACCGGCGGCTTGGGTTGCCGTGCGTTCCTGCCACTTTTCCCGGCGCGCCTGCGCGGCACGGGCCGTGGCCGAGGCCCCCTGCCCCAGCGCGGTCAACGCCATGTCATAGGCCATCACCAGACCCAGCAGGAAAGCCCGGAACCCGCGCCGGACATCCGACTTGGAGAAGCCCAGCACGAAAACGCCCAATGCCAGCATGCCGGCCGCCATGGCCAGCGACATCAGCTTGACCATGAAATGCGACGAAATCGGCAACAGCGTCAGCAGCGCGCCCATCATCGTATCGCCGAACAGACCGCCCAGGCCAAAGCTGTGCGTCGCGCGCCATTCTGCGCCGGGCACCAGCGTTGCGGCATAGACCGAAAGAACGGCGATCCAGATCGGCGCGAAAATCAGGCGGGCCACGGCGCGATCCTCGCCGAAATGGCCGGCAAAGCGCACGCCCCAGCCGACCAGCACCAGCGCGATGCCAAAGCTGCCCCAGCCCACAATCATGAACAACGGCGCGGCGATCGAAGCGCCGAACCGCCCCAGCCAGTTCTGCACCGGCGCGTCGGTCGAGACCATCCAGTTGGGATCATCCGGCGTGTAGGACCAGATCATCGCCGCGGCGGCCAAGCCGGCCAGAATCAGGGCGATCCCGATCAGTTCCTTGCTTCGCCGCTCGATCGCGGCCTGAGTGGTGCTGTCCAACAATGGGTCGCGGTTGCGCGCGTTGTAAGATGCCATGTGCCCTCGTACCTCACGAATAAATGCAGTCGCGGAGCGTGATCAGCCCGCGCTGCATCTGTGTTTTTGGGGCCACCAACGCGACCCTGATAAATCCTTTGCCCGGGTTCTGCCCCGGATCCCCTTGTGAAAGATAGGCGCCCGGCAGGACCCGAACCCCGGTTTCCCGCCACAGCTTCAATGCGGCCTGCTCGCCATCCTCGACGGGCAGCCAAAGAAAGAACCCCGCCTCGGGCGGCATATAGCCCTGAACGCCCGCAAACACCTGGTCGGCGATGGCGTATTTTTCCTGATACAGCGCGCGGTTTTCCTGAACATGCGCCTCATCGGCCCAGACCCTGGCCGCGGCGGCCTGCAACGGCGACGGCAAGGGCGCCCCGGCATAGGCGCGCAACTGCTTGACCCGCTTGATGCTTTCCGGCCCGCCCGCGATCAGCCCCGACCGCAGCCCCGCCAGGTTCGACCGTTTCGACAGCGAGTTGAACAGCGTGATCCGCTCGGGGTCGGCGCCCAGCTCCTGCGCGACGGTCAGGATGCCGGTGGGCGGCGCGTCGCGGTAGATCTCGGAATAGCACTCGTCGGCGAAGATGCGGAAGTCATACTGCTCGGCCAGCCGGATCAGCTCGGCCCAGTAGTCGCGCGAGGCGACGGCACCCTGCGGGTTGGCGGGCGAACAGATATAGGCCACGGCGGTGCGGTTCAGCACATCCTCTGGCAGGCCGGCATAGTCCGGCAAGTGCCCGGTGGCCGCGGTGGCCGGAACGAAATACGGCTGCGCCCCGACCGAGATCGAGGCCACCATGTAGACCTGATAGAACGGGTTGGGGCACAGCACGATCGGCTGCTGGCCGTTCTTCTGCTCGGGGCAGAGCGCCATGGCGGCGTTGTACAACCCCTCGCGCGTGCCGTTCAGCGCCATGATGTTGGTTTCGGGGTCCATCCGCACGCCATAGCGGCGGTCGATCCAGTCGGCGATGGCCCCGCGCAGCGCGTCCGACCCCTCGTTCGGCGGGTATTTCTGAAATCCGGCGGCATTTTCCACGATGACATCGGTCACCCAAGGCGGAAAGTCATGCTTGGGCTCGCCAATCGTCATATGCACGACATCGCCACCCGGCGCGTGATGGTCGAGCAGGGCGCGGAGACGCGGAAAAGCATAGGCCGGTAGGTTCGAAAACCGCTCGGGGTAATTCATGATTGCTGCCTCTATACCGGGATCATTGGCGCCCCGGTTTTCCAGCAGACTACAGGCCGAACCCCCGCGCGTCCAGACAAAGAGGTTCCGAATCAGGGGATTGTGGCATTCAGGTCAGAACCGCCTCGGCCGCCGCGCCCAACCGCAAAAGCGCCTCCTCCGAGCCCGGATAGCCCAGCATCATCAGCCCGCAGGACGGTGTCGAGGTGGGCAGCGACAGCGCCGCCAGCCCCATCAGGTTGCCGATCCGGGTGTTGCGCAGGGCCAGAAGGTTCTCGGTGACGTAATAGTCGTGGTCGTTCATCAGCCGATCCAGATCCGGCGGCAGGATCGGGGCCGTCGGCGCCAGAACCGCGTCGAATCCGGCGGTGGCGGCGTCCCAGGCCGACCGGCAGGCCTTCAACCGCGACCACGCGGCCACGTAATCCGGGCCGGAATGTCCCTTGCCCGCGCGGAACCGTTCAAGGATCTCGGGATACATCGCCTCGGGGTTGGCCTCGATCACGTCGCGCCACAGCCCATAGGCTTCGGTGGTATAAAGGACACCGGACAGGCCCATCGCCTCGGCCAGTTCCGGCACCTCCAGCGGCACGATCTCGGCCCCTGCATCGCGCAGGCGGTCCAGCGCCTCGGCATAGGCCTGGCGCGGCGCGTCGCGCAGATCGTCCTGCGCGATGGTCTGCAGATCGGCAAACCGCCGCCCCTTCAGGCTGGCGCCCCGCAGATCGGCCTGCGTTCCGCCCTCCAGCAGCGCCAGCATCTGCGCCGCATCCTCGACCGACCGAGTCAGCGGGCCGACCGTGTCGAACCGCAGGCACAGGGGCACCACGCCCTCAAGGCTCAGCCGTCCCGAGGTGGTTTTCAGCCCCACCAGATCGTTCCACGCGGCCGGAATGCGCACCGATCCGCCCGTGTCCGAGCCGATTCCGCAGGCCGCCAGACCAAAGGCAACCGACGCCGCTGCGCCCGAAGACGACCCGCCCGGAACCGCCTTTTCGTCATTCACGCAGGGCGGCGTCGCGGTGACGGGGTTCAGACCAAGCCCCGAGAAGGCCAGCTCGCTCATATGCGTCTTGCCCAGACAGACCGCGCCCATGGCCGTCGCGTTGCGCAGAACGGTTGCGTCATGGTCAGGCACCCGCCCGCGCAGCAGGGCCGATCCTGCCTCGGTTCCGACCCCGGCGGTGTCGAACAGATCCTTCCAGCTGATCGGCACCCCATCCAGCAGGGACCGGCGCAGACCTTGGGCGGCCCGTTCCTTGGCTGCGCGGGCTTCAGCGCGGGCGCGGTCATGCGTGACGCGGGCATAGATGCGGTCGCGGTGCGGATGGGCGTCGATGGCGGCCAGATAGACCTCGGTCAGTTCCTCGGGATCGATCTGACCCATGCCGATCCCCCGGCCCAGGTCACATGCCGTCATGGTCAGCCAGTCCTGCATCTTCGCCCCCTTGTCGGAAAAATTCGTGTTTCGGCGACGGTAGCGACAGGACTGCACATGGACAATCCCGAAAGGGCGCGCATATTGCACCGCATGACACAGGTTTCCGATATCTTGATCGTGGGCGGCGGGCTGAACGGCCCCGCCCTGGCGCTGGCGCTGGCGCAGACCGGGCACAGCGTCACCGTGATCGACGCGTTGGCCGAGAAGATGCGCAAGACCGCGGCGTTCGACGGGCGTGCCTATGCGCTGGCGCTGGCCTCGCAACGGTTGCTGGCCGCGATCGGCGTTTGGGAGCGGGTCGCGGACCACGCCCAGCCGATGTTGGAGATCAAGGTCACCGATGGCCATGCGGGCGCAGGCCCGTCGCCGTTTTTCATGCATTTCGACCATGCCGAGATCGAGGAAGGCCCGATGGGCTATATGGTCGAGGACCGCCACCTGCGGCGCGCATTTCTTGCCGCGATGGAGGCGGAACCGGCGATCACCCTAGTCGACGGCAAAACCGTGGTTGCGCAGGAAACCGGGCCAGGTGGCGTGACCGTGACGCTGGATGACGGATCGTCCCTGTCCGGTCGGCTTCTGGTGGGGTGCGACGGCCGCCGCAGCGGCACCGCCGCCCGCGCCGGGATCAAGCGGACCGGATGGGACTACGGCCAGACCGCGCTGGTCTGCGCCATCGAACACGACCTGCCGCATCACGGCATCGCACATCAGTTCTTCATGCCCCCCGGACCGCTGGCGATCCTGCCGCTGACCGGCAACCGCAGCTCGATCGTCTGGAGCGAACGCTCGGACACCGCGCAGCGCATCAACGCGCTGGACGAGGCCGCGTACCTTCAGGTCCTGCGGCCCCGATTCGGCGATTTTCTGGGTGACATCCGCCTGCAAGGCGACCGGTTCACCTATCCGCTGAACCTGACCATCGCCAATTCCTTCATCGCCGAGCGGCTGGCGCTGGTGGGCGATGCCGCCCATGGCATGCATCCGATCGCCGGTCAGGGGCTGAACGCCGGGCTGCGCGACGTCGGCGCTCTGGCCGAGGTGCTGACGCTGGCCGGGCGACGCGGCGAGGACATCGGCTCGGTTCTGGTTCTGGAGCGCTATCAGGAATGGCGCCGCTTTGACACGGCGGCCCTGGCAATGGCGACGGATGTGTTCAACAAGCTGTTTTCGAACGACAATCCGATCCTGCGGCTGGGGCGCGACATCGGAATGGGCATCGTGGGCTCCCTGCCCGGCCTGCGCCGCGGCTTCGTGCGCGAGGCCGCCGGTTTGACAGGCGACTTGCCCAAGCTACTGCAGGGCCGCCCGATCTAGTCGAGCTTGCGCGCCTCATCCACCAGCATCACCGGAATCCCGTCGCGGATCGGATAGGCCAGACCGGCCGCTTTCGAGATCAGTTCCTGACGCTGGGCGTCATATTCCAGCGTGGTATGAGTCTGGGGGCAGACAAGCGCCTCGAGCATGTGGCGGTCGAAGCCCGGTTCCGTTTCGGTCATTGCAATTGTTCCTCGTTTGAACCCCCGCGCAGCGAGAATTCGATCAGTGTGACCAGCGTTTCGCGCCGGGTGCGCAGACAGGGCGCCTCAAGCAGGGCCTGCTTGTCTTCGGGGTCGAAATCCAGAAGCATCGACAGCGAATTGACCAGCAATTCGTCATCCGCCTCGATCAGCGTTTCCCAATCGGTCGACAGCGCGCGGGCCGAGAAATACCTCTCGAGCAGCCGCAGGAAGGCGGCCCGGTCGAACCCCGCATCCTGTTCGCCCTTGCCCAGATCGCGGTCGAACCCCTCCCAGCTGACGGCACAACGGCGATAGGGCGTGAAACCCTCGACCTCGGACTGGATGCGAAACCGCGACACGCCGGTCAGCGTGATCAGATAGCGTCCGTCCTCGGTTTCGGAAAACTGGGTGACGCGCCCGGCGCAGCCGATCCGATGCAACGCGGAAGCATCGCCACGGCAAGGGTTGGGCTGGACCATGCCGATCAGCCGCTCCTTGGTTTTCAGGGCATCGTCCAGCATCTGCAGGTAGCGAGGCTCGAAGATATGCAGCGGCAAGCGTGACCGGGGCAGCAAAAGCGCTCCGGGCAACGGGAACACGGGCACCGTGTCCGGCAGGTCGGCGGGATGCATCATGTACCCGAGTCTAGCTCTGATGCGCGGTTAGGCAAATATCATCGAGGTCAGCTTGCGCCGTCCGTTCAGAACGATCGGGTCATTCGGCTTGAGGGCATCGAAGATCGTGAACAACTGCGCCTTGGCTGCGCCGTCGTTCCATTCCCGGTCCCGTCGGAACAGTTCCAGCAGGTGATCGACCGCCTCGGCGGCCTTGCCGTTGGCATAGAGCGCCTGCGCCAGGTCGAACCGGGCCTGGTGGTTGTCAGGGTCAGCCTCGACCGCAGCCATCAGTTCGGCCACCGGGCCGGCATTTGCGGCCTGCTTGGCCAGTTCAAGCTGCGCATGGGCGGCTTCCAACTCGGCCGTCGTCGAAATCTCGGCCGGCGCGCCGTTCAGGATCGCCTCGGCCTTGTCAAGATCACCCATCGCGATGTGCGCGCGCACCAAACCGCCATAGGCCCCGGCATGGTTCGGGTCCTCGCCCAGGATGGCGGCAAAGGTCTGGGCGGCATCCACCGCGGCGCCCTCGGCCAGCATCTCCTCGGCGGCTTCAACCGCCTCGTCCAGCTGCCCGCCGGGGCTCTGGCCGCCGGCGGCCTCGATCACGCGGTCGATGAACGCCTTGATCTCGGAGCCGGGCAGCGCGCCCTGAAACCCGTCGATCGGTTGACCCTTGAAAAAGGCATAGACGGTCGGGATCGACTGGATGCGCATCTGCGAAGCGATCATCTGCGCCTCGTCCACGTTGATCTTGACCATTTTCACCGCGCCTTTGGCGGCGGTCACGGCCTCTTCCAGGGCCGGGCCCAGCGTTTTGCACGGGCCGCACCACGGCGCCCAGAAATCCACGATCACCGGGGTTTCCTGCGACGCTTCGACGACATCGGCCATGAACGTGGCCTCGGTTCCGTCCTTGATCAGATCGGTGGCGGCGGGGTTGCCTGCGCCGTTCAGAAGTTCCATGGCATTCACTCTCCGGAATTCAGTCTTGGCCCTTATATGCAACCGGACGCGGCGGAAACCAAGGGCCGTCGCACCGGATCCATGCGGATCACAGATCGAAAGTCGCAAAAACCGGCGCGTGGTCGCTGGGTTTCTCCCAACCGCGCGCGTCGCGCAGGATGCGACTGGAATGGCCCGCATTCGAGATGTCGGGCGTGGCCCAGACGTGATCGAGGCGCCGCCCCTTGTTAGCCGCATCCCAATCGCGGGCGCGATAGGACCACCAGCTGTAGAGCTGTCCCTCGGGGATGTCCTGCCGGGTGATATCAACCCAGCCGCCCGCATCTTGGGTCTCGGCCAGATGCGCGACCTCGATCGGGGTGTGCGACACGACCTTGAGCAGTTGCTTGTGCGACCACACGTCATCCTCGCGCGGAGCGATGTTCAGGTCACCGACCAGAATGGATTTCTGCGGCTTTTCGGCGTGGAACCAGTCACGCATGTCGGTCAGATAGTCCAGCTTCTGGCCGAATTTCTCGTTCACCTCGCGGTCGGGAACGTCGCCGCCTGCGGGGACGTAGAAATTGTGGATGATCACCCCGTTTTCCAGTTGCCCCGCCACATGGCGGGCATGGCCCAGCCCGGCGAAATCCCGGTCACCCAGATCCGTGATCGGCAGGCGCGACAGGATGGCCACACCGTTATAGCCCTTTTGCCCGCGGGCGATCATGTGGGTGTATCCCAGTTCCGCGAATCCCTCGGTCGGGATCTTGTCGACCGGCGACTTGCATTCCTGCAGGCACAGCACGTCCGGCGACTCTTCCTGCAGCAGTTTCAGCACGATCGGCTCGCGCAGGCGGACGGAGTTGATGTTCCAGGTGGCCAGGGTGAAAGGCATGATCGGGGTTCCCTTGTCGCGACCGGGGCAACCTAGCGCGGCAGGTGCCAGGGTGCCATCCGAAAAAAAGCCGGGCCAAAGGCCCGGCAGTCCAACAGGGAGGTACATGTCATGACCCGGACATGCGCGGGTTGAGAGTAACCTAAAGATGTCTACAGAGTATCACTTTGATCCACATCAATCCACCAATCGTTAGGACACCAGGCGATATCCGCCGGATTCTGTGACCAAAAGGCGCGCATTCGAGGGATCGGGCTCGATCTTCTGGCGCAGGCGGTAGATGTGGGTTTCCAGCGTATGCGTGGTGACACCCGCGTTATAGCCCCAAACCTCGTGCAGCAGAACATCGCGCGGCACGACGCCGTCGGTGGACCGGTACAGGAACTTGAGAATGTTGGTTTCCTTTTCGGTCAGGCGGATCTTGCGGTCGTCCTCGGTGATCAGCATCTTCATCGCCGGCTTGAAAGTGTAGGGCCCCAGGATAAAAACCGCATCCTCGGATTGTTCATGCTGGCGCAGCTGCGCGCGGATGCGGGCCAGAAGCACCGGAAACTTGAAGGGTTTCGACACGTAATCGTTGGCCCCGGCATCCAGCCCCAGAATCGTGTCGGCATCGCTGTCATGGCCGGTCAGCATCAGGATCGGGCTCTTGACCCCCTGCTTGCGCATCAGCCGGCACAGCTCGCGCCCATCGGTGTCGGGCAGGCCCACATCCAGAATCACCAAGTCATAGATCGCCTCGCGCGCCCGTTCCAAAGCCGACTGACCGTCCGAGGCTTCGAACACGTCGAAATCTTCGGTCATCACCAGCTGTTCGCTCAGCGCTTCGCGCAGGTCCTCATCGTCATCGACCAGCAGGATTTTCTTGAGTTGCGCCATGTCCCGGTCCTCCTTGTGCTTTTTCATCACTTGAGCTTGGAATATGCATTCCACAAGTTTTGCTGCAATGCTCTCACGCCCTCGTGTCTGATGGGCCGGAAATGTTTCACATTTCTTTTCGAACGGGGTAGGACAAGCGGCAAACGTTACAGGATAACATCAATGAGTCTCATTCCCGACATCACCGAATTGCTGGCCCGCGCACGCGCGGATCTGCGGATGGGTGTTCCCGTGGTGCTGGTTGATGACGGCGATTCCGGCATCATCGCCGTAGCGGCCGAGACGCTGACCCCACAACGTCTGTCTGATCTGCGCGGTCTGGGCGGTGAACCTGTGGTGGCCATCACCAACCGACGGGCCGAGACTCTGAAGGCGCGCGCCTATGACGGCGATCTGGCCCGGGTCGTCATACCAGCCGATGCCGACCTTGCATGGGTGCAGGCCGTGGCGGACCCGTCCGACGATCTTGACGCACCGATGAAGGGCCCGCTGATGACCCAGCGGAGCGGCAATACCAACCTGCACCGAATCGCCATTGCCCTGGCCAAGACCGCGCGCCTGCTGCCGGCGGCGGTGGTCGTACCGGTCGAGGACGGGCGCACCTTTGCCGCGTCCCATGGGCTGACCTGCATCGACCATGCCCGCGCCGCCCCGCACCTGGCCGATCGCAGCCCCCTGCACGAGGTGGTCGCGGCACGCCTGCCGATGGAGGTCTCCGAGGCCGGGCGGCTGCATGTGTTCCGCCCCGAGGACGGTGGTGAAGAACACTATGCCATCGAAATCGGTCGGCCGGACCGTTCGAAACCGGTTCTGGCGCGGCTGCATTCGGCCTGTTTCACCGGCGACCTGATGGGCAGCCTGAAATGCGACTGCGGCCCGCAGCTGCGCGGCGCCCTGGCGCAGATGGGAGCCGAGGGCCACGGCGTTCTGCTGTACCTGAACCAGGAGGGCCGCGGGATCGGCCTCGCCAACAAGATGCGCGCCTATTTCCTGCAGGATCAGGGGTTCGACACGGTCGAGGCCAACCACCGGCTTGGGTTCGAGGATGACGAGCGCGACTTCCGCCTCGGGTCCGACATCCTGAAGTCACTGGGTTTCAGTTCGGTGCGGCTGCTGACCAACAACCCCGCCAAGATCGCGATGATGGAGCGCACCGGGATCGCCGTTACCGAACGGGTGCCGCTCAAGGTCGGGGAAACGGCGCATAATCGCGGCTATCTGGCGACCAAGGCGGCCAAGTCGGGCCATCTGCTGTGAACCCGAACGATCTGGTCCTGTCCCGGCGCGGCCTGCGGTTTCGCGGCAAGACGTTCCCCTGCTCGATCGGCAAGGGCGGGCTGACCAACGCCAAACGCGAAGGCGACGGTGCCACCCCGACCGGTGTTCTGCGGATCGTCGGTATGCTGTACCGGCCCGACCGGATCGCGCCACCCGCCCCCTGGGCCCTGCCAATCGGGCCGCGCGACCTGTGGTCGGATGACGGCGCCGACCCGGACTACAACCGGCATGTGCGGGCGCCGCACGGGTTCAGCCATGAAAGCCTTCGGCGGGCCGATCCGCTGTATGATCTGGTTCTGATCACCGACTGGAACTGGCCCGATGCGGTGCCGGGACGCGGATCAGCCATCTTCATCCACCAATGGCGCCGGCCGGGTTATCCGACCGAGGGCTGCCTGGCCTTCCGCCGTGACCACCTGCATTGGATCGCGCGGCGGGTGGCCCCGGGCAGCCGGGTCATCATTCCCCGGTCTTGACCCGTTCGCCAAAGATCGCCGACCCGACCCGAACATGGGTGGCGCCCAACGCGATCGCGGTTTCGAAATCGCCGCTCATGCCCATCGAGAGACCTTGCAGTCCGTTTCGCGCGGCGATCTTGGCCAGAAGGGCGAAATGCAGCGCCGGTTCCTCGTGCACCGGCGGGATGCACATCAGGCCGCGCACCGGCAGGTCCAGGTCCCGGCATTCGGCGATGAAGACATCCGCATCCGCAGGCAGAACGCCGGCCTTCTGCGGTTCCTCTCCGGTGTTGACCTGAATGAACAGATCCGGGCAGGTGCCTATCTCCTGCGCCAGCCGCGCCAGTGTTTTGGCCAGCTTGGGCCGGTCCACTGAATGGATGGCATTGCACAGCTCCATCGCCTGCCGCGCCTTGTTGGTCTGCAGCGGGCCGATCAGATGCAGGTCGATGCCGGGGAACCGCTCGCGGAAGGCAGGCCATTTCGCGGCGGCCTCCTGCACCCGGTTTTCTCCGAAACAGCGGTGGCCTTGTTCAAGAACCGCTTCGACCCGATCATTCGGTTGAACCTTGGATACGGCGATCAGGGTCACGGACCCAGGCGACCGCCCGGCGGCGGCTTCGGCCTTTGCGATGCGATCTTTGATGTCCTGCAACGACATGGATTTCCCCCGTTCCGATTTTGCGTCAGAAAAACACCATGTCAGCGCAAAA
>GG704596.1:1395698-1398401 GCA_000161775.1 Ruegeria lacuscaerulensis ITI-1157 | reverse complement strand
GAGGGGCGGGCGTCCATGTCATCTTCGGCCGCAGCCTCGAGCCCCAGAACAACGCGCACATCCACCGCGCCCTCGGCCATTTAGACCACGGGCAGGGGGCGCGGCGCCTCGGCGGGGATGATCTCACGCGCCTTGGCCACGCCTTCGGGGCCGGCCAGATCGGGATTGGTCAGCAGGATGACCGCCCCAAACCTTGCGGTTCAGATCAACTTAGAAGTTGAACTGAGCACCGAAGTCGGCACGCAGGGTCGAGTCTGCGCAGACGTCGCAGTCCGACACACCGATACCACCGCGCAGCGATGCGCCGCCGCCCAGGTCGTAGATGGCGCCGATGCCGTAGTTCTGGGTGTCTTCGTCAGCCGAACCGTCACCGTAGGCGAAGGTCAGAGTGGTTGCTGCGCCCAGGTTGTAGGCCAGCGACAGACCGTAGGCGGTGCCGTCGGTTGCTGCAACTTCGGTTGCGTCGTCAGCAACGAACAGGGTGCCCGACAGGTCGCCGAATTCGCCACCCAGGGTCAGGACGGTCAGGCTCGGGTCGCTGCCTGCGCCACCGTCGGTCTGACCGTAGGCCAGAGCGGCAGTGATGTTGCCAAAGGTGTAGGTTGCGCTGATGTCCCAGCGGTCGGCGTCGGTTGCAACACCGGCTGCGTAGGTGGTGTTCTGGTCATACGACGCGCCGAATGCGAAGTCGCCGACTGCGTACTGGAAGAACACAGCGTTTGCGCCCGAACCGGTCGAATCGTAAGCCAGGAAGTCATAGTCGACGCCCGAGTACTGACCGATGAAGGTTTCCAGGCCCGGCTCGTTGCCGTAGTAGCCTGCCAGGTTGTCGAAGGCGCCGGCAACGTTGCCCGCGTCAACACGCAGACCACCGTAGATGACCGAGAAACGTGCGCCGTTCAGGCCAGCCGCGTTGGCTTCGCCGGTCGATGCATCTTCGTCGGCCTGCAGACGGACGCGTGCTTCAAAGCGAACGCCACCGTCGGTTTCCGCGATGCCGTCGATGTTCAGACGGAAGCGCGAGACCAGGATGGTTTCGTCGGCTGCGATCTTGTTGGTCGCGCCGCTTGCGGTGGTGGTGGTCACGGCACGGTCTTCCAGGTAGCCCAGACCAAAGCGGCCATAGCCGCCGAACTTAACTTCGGCCGCGGCAACCGATGCGGTTGCGATCAGTGCGGTCGATGCGAAGAGAACTTTTTTCATCTTGTTTCCCTCGGTTTCAGTAATTTCTACTCGACACAAACTTGCTGCATGTGTCTCAGCACGCTGATCGTTTAGCTCTTTTTGCCCCCTCAACGCAAGCTTGCCTTAATTCTTTTGCGCTCATTGCCCCGGGATTGGTGCAAGGATGCCACAGTCTGTTCGGGCCGGGTTCTGGGGCCGGTGCCGCGACACCGGGAAAGAATGGGCTTGTTGCAGCGCAGTCGCTTGTCTAGGAGTATGACCTGTAAACGCAAAGCAGCAGAACAGGACTTGCCGACGATGCGCCTGCAGACGATTTCGGGAATGTTAATCTTGGCCGTTTCCGTTGCGGCCTGCGGACAGAATCGCTCGGCACAGCCCAATCCGAACTATCTGAGCACCGACAGCACCCGCACGGAAGAGCGTGAACTGAACGACCCGGAACGCTCGACGATTTGGGATGTGTTCGGGCCCAACAACTCGGAACAGGTGACGCAGGTGAATCGCTACCTGTGGGCGGCCTCGCTGGATGTTCTGAATTTCCTGCCCATCGAAGAGGTAGATCCGTTTACCGGCGTGATCGTAACGGGTTATGGCAAACCGCCGGGCGGCGGGCGGTCGTACCGCGCGACCGTTCACATCAAGGATCCGGCGCTGGATGCACGCTCGCTTTCGGTAGCGCTGCAGACCAGCGGGGGCGCGCCGGTCAGCGCCGCCACCACACGTGCGGTCGAAGATGCGATCCTGTCGCGGGCGCGCCAGCTGCGGATCGCGGACAACAAGCTCTAGCAACCCGCAGAAAATCACAATATTACCACGCCGGGCCCCTGCCCGGCGTTTTCATTCACGAAGGACCGCATGATGTCGCGTTACTCGGCCAACGAAATCGAAGCAAAATGGCAAGAGGCCTGGGACAAGGCCGGGATCTTCACCGCCAAACGGACGGCGGACAAGCCGAAATACTATGTGCTGGAAATGTTCCCCTATCCGTCGGGGCGCATCCATATGGGGCATGTGCGCAACTACACCATGGGTGACGTGATCGCGCGCTACAAGCTGAGCACCGGGCACAACGTGCTGCACCCGATGGGCTGGGACGCTTTCGGGATGCCGGCGGAGAATGCGGCCATGGCCATCGGCGGCCACCCCAAGGACTGGACCTATGGCAACATCGCCGACATGCGCGCGCAGATGAAGCCCTTGGGCCTGTCGATCGACTGGTCGCGCGAATTCGCGACCTGCGACCCGGAATATTACGGCCAGCAGCAGGCGCTGTTCCTGGATATGCTGGAGGCGGGGCTGGTCTATCGCAAGAACGCCGTGGTCAACTGGGACCCGGTGGACATGACCGTGCTGGCCAACGAGCAGGTGGAAAACGGCCGCGGCTGGCGCTCGGGCGCGCTGGTCGAGCGGCGCGAGCTGACGCAGTGGTTCTTCAAGATCTCGGATTTCGCCGAAGAGCTGCTCGAGGCGCTGGATACGCTCGAGAACTGGCCCGCCAAGGTGCGGCTGATGCAGGAA
>GG704596.1:1261112-1395678 GCA_000161775.1 Ruegeria lacuscaerulensis ITI-1157 | reverse complement strand
TGGGGGCCTCGTTCGTGGGCATCTCGCCCGATCACCCGATCGCCAAGCAGCTTGAGGCCGAGAACCCCGAAGTTGCTGAATTCGTTGCCGAATGCCGCAAGGGTGGCACAACCGAAGAGGCCATCGAGACCGGCGAGAAGCTGGGTTTCGACACCGGCATCCGCGTCAAGCACCCGCTGGACCCGAACTGGGAGCTGCCGGTCTGGATCGCGAATTTCATCCTGATGGATTACGGCACCGGCGCGATCTTTGCCTGCCCCGCGCATGACCAGCGCGACCTGGATTTCTGCCGCAAATACGACCTGCCGGTGATCGATACCTTCTTTGCGCTGGATGACGACACGCCGGTGGACAAGATCGCTTTCGTCCCGCCGAAAGAACAGAAGGTGCGCTGGGTCAACCATTTCGCCGGTCTGACCGAGGCCACCGGGCAAGAGGCGATCAACGCCACCATCGCATTTGCCGAGAAGGCCGGCTGGGGCAAGGGCGTGACCAAATACCGCCTGCGCGACTGGGGCCTGTCGCGCCAGCGCTACTGGGGCTGTCCGATCCCGGTGGTGCATTGCGACGATTGCGGCGTAGTGCCCGAAAAGAAGGAAAACCTGCCGATTCGCCTGCCCGACGATGTCACCTTCGACAAACCGGGCAACCCGCTGGATCGTCACCCGACCTGGCGCGACTGTGCCTGCCCGTCCTGCGGCAAACCGGCCAGGCGCGAAACCGACACGATGGACACGTTTGTCGATTCGTCGTGGTATTTCGCCCGTTTCACCGCCCCGCGCGCTCAAACGCCGACCGATCTGGCCGAGGCCGAATACTGGATGAACGTGGACCAGTATATCGGCGGCATCGAACACGCGATCCTGCATCTGCTGTATTCGCGGTTCTTCGCCCGGGCCATGCATCTGACGGGGCATCTGCCGAAAAAGGCGATCGAACCGTTCGACGCGCTGTTCACCCAGGGCATGGTCACCCATGAGATCTATCAGACCCGCGACGACAAGGGCCGCCCGGTCTATCACCTTCCCGAAGAGGTCGAGGACGGCAAGCTGAAGGCGACGGGCGAGCCGGTCGAGATCATCCCCTCGGCCAAGATGTCGAAATCGAAGAAGAACGTGGTGGACCCGGTCAGCATCATCTCGGCCTTCGGGGCGGATACCGCACGCTGGTTCGTGCTGTCCGATTCGCCGCCCGAGCGTGACGTGGAATGGACCGCCGCCGGCGCCGAGGCCGCGCACAAGCACCTCAGCCGCGTGCATCGCATCGTGTCCGAGATCGCCGCATCCGACGCCCCGGCCAATGCCGAGGACGAAGCGCTGCTGCGCGAGATGCACAAGACCATTCACGACGTGACCGGCGGGGTCGAATCCTTCGGCTTCAACGCCTCGATCGCCAAGCTCTATGCCTTTACCAACACGCTGGCCAAGTCCAAGGCGGGCGCGCAGGCCAAGCGGCAGGCGGCCAAGACGCTGGCGCAGCTGATGTCGCCGATGACGCCGCACCTGTCCGAAGAGCTGTGGCAGATGCTGGGCGGCGAAGGTCTGGTGGCGCTGGCGCCCTGGCCGGTGGCGGACGAGTCGATGCTGGTCGATGACACCGTCACCCTGCCCATCCAGATCAACGGCAAGCGCCGCGCCGAAATCAGCGTGGCCAAGGATCTGGACAAGACGCAGGTTGAAAAAATCGCGCTCAGCACCGAAGCTGTGCAGAAGGCGCTGAATGGCGCTGCTCCGAAGAAGGTGATCGTTGTTCCGGGCCGGATCGTGAATGTCGTTGTTTGACCGCAGAAAACTGCTGCTGCCGCTTGCGGCCTGTGCGCTGGCCGCAGCCTGCGGGTTTCAACCCGTCTACGCGCCGGGGGGAACCGGCGCGGCGCTTTACGGCAGGGTTGCGGTCTCGGCACCCGACACGGTCGAAAGCTACCTGCTGGTGCAAAATCTCGAGCAACGGCTCGGGCGCAGTTCGAATTCGGTCGGCGACTATGTGTTGAACGTGAAGGTTGAAACCGTAACGCGGGGGGCTGCGATTACGACGACCAACGAAACCAACCGCTATTCGATCGATGGGCGCGCCACGTTCGCGTTGACGTCGAACGAAACCGGCCAGGTCGTCGCGTCGGGCACCGTGACCGATTTCGTGGGCTATTCAGCCGCGGGTTCGACGGTCTCGACCTTGGCCGACGAGCGCGACGCGAAAGAACGGCTGATGGTCATTCTGGCCGATCAGATCGTGACCCGCTTGTATTCCACACCGGACCTGGCTTCATGAAGCTTTCGCCGCGCGAGGCTGACGGGTATTTTTCCAAACCGGACCCCGACAAGACGGGCCTTCTGATCTACGGCGCCGACGCGATGCGCGTGGCATTGAAACGCCAGCAGGTTCTGGCCGCGCTGCTTGGCCCCACCGCCGAGGAAGAGATGCGCCTGACCCGGATGCCCGGCGCCGATCTTCGCGGCGACCGGGCCATGCTGCTGGATGCGGTCAAGGCGGTCGGGTTCTTCCCCGGCCCGCGCGCCGTCTTTGTCGAGGACGCAACCGACTCCGTCGCCCCTGCGATTCTGACCGCGCTCGAGGACTGGGCCCCGGGCGACGCGCAGATCATCGTGACCGCGGGCCAGCTCAAGGCCAGTTCCAAGCTGCGCAAGGCCTTCGAAGCCCATCGCAACGCCTATGCGGTGGGCATCTATGACGACCCGCCCAGCCGCGCCGAGATCGAACGCGCGCTGGCACAGGCTGGCCTCACCGATATCCCGCGCGATTCGATGGCGATGCTGGGGGATCTGGCGGCCGAGCTCAGCCCCGGGGATTTCGCGCAGACGCTGGAAAAGCTGGCTCTGTACAAGCGCGGCGACGGCACCGCGCTGACGGTCGAGGACATCGAGGCCTGCGCCCCGCAATCCAACGAAGCCGCGCTGGACGATGTTCTGAACGTGGTGGCCGAGGGCCGCGCCCCCGAGATCGGCCCGCTGATCCGACGCCTGCAGGCGCAGGGCACCAACCCGGTGACGCTGTGCATCGGCGCCACGCGGCATTTCCGTACCCTCTATGCCTGTGCCTCGGACCCGGGCGGCGCGGCGCAGGGCATCGGCAAGCTGCGTCCACCGATCTATGGCAAGCGGCGCGACCGCATCCTGCGGCAGGCGCAGGCCTGGGGGGCGCAGAAACTGCAGACCGCCCTGACCGTGCTGACCGATACCGACCTGTCGCTGCGATCGGCCGGGCAGACCGCGCCGGCCATGGCGCTGGTCGAACGGGCGTTGATCCGCATCGCCATGCTGGCCCGGTCACGCTGACGTGACGGTGCGTCGGGCTTGACGCACTGCCCTGCGCCACCAACCTGTAGGTCAGCCAAGACAGGAGCACGGCATGTACAAACTTTATGGACGCGTCCACAGCCGCGCTTCGCGGGTGATCTGGCTGCTCGAGGAATTGGGCCAACCCTATGACCTGATCCCGGCAGGGCCGCACGACCCGCAGGTTCTGGCCCTGCATGAATCCGGCAAGGTGCCGGTTTTGCAGGTCGGCGATGCGGTGATTTCCGACAGCGTGGCGATCATGACCTACCTGGCCGACAAGCACGGCGCCTTCACCCATCCGGCCGGAACCCTGGAACGGGCCGAGCAGGATTCGCTGGTCAACGCCATGCTCGAGGAATTCGATGCGCCGCTGTGGCTGGCCACGCGGCACGCATTCATCCTGCCGCAGGACAAACGTGTTCCGCAGGTGGTCGAGGTCGCGAAATGGGAATTCGACCGCAGCTTCCAGCGCATGGGGCGCCGCCTCAAGGGACCGTACCTGCAAGGCGACAAGATGACGATTGCCGACATCCTGTGCGTCCATTGCATGAGCTGGGCCAAAACCGCCGATTTTCCGATGAATTCGGATGTGCTGAAAGCCTATGGCAAGGACCTCCGCGCGCGGCCGGCCTATCAGAAGCTGGGCGAGTTGGCCAAAACCGCCTGAGCGCTCAGCCAGTCGGCCGCCGATCGCCCGGCCCATCGCCCGGTGGCGAAACAGCCGGTCAGAAGATAGCCGCCGGTCGGGGCCTCCCAATCCAGCATCTCGCCGGCACAGAACACGCCCGGCTGCGCCTTCAGCATCAGCCCGTCGGTCAGCCCGCTGCGCATGACGCCGCCCGCGGTCGAGATCGCCTCGTCCATCGGGCGCAGGCCCGCGTGGCGCACGGGAAGCGCTTTCAGCAGCCCGACCCAGTCGGCCCGGGTCACGGGTTCGCCCTTCGTCATTTCGTAAAACAGCGCCACTTTCTGCGGTGGCAGGCGCAGGCCGTTTTTCAGCCACCGGCTGAGCGTGGTTTTCGCGCTGGTGGCGGCAAGGCGGCGGCGCAGACCCTCGTGCGACAGGTCCGGCACCAGATCCACGTGTAACGGCAGACCCGCGCGCAGGGCCGGGGTCAGCGGGTACAGCCCACCCCCTTCGAGCCCTTTCTCCGAGATCACCGCCTCGCCCCGGCTGATGCGATCGCCCGCAACCCACCGCACCGATTTGAGCGCCCGGCCGAAATGCGGTGTCATGTGCGGACTCCAACCCATTGCCAGCGCGGCATTCGATGGCGCGAAAGGGGCCAGAGGCACCCCCTTTTCCGCCAGAACCGGCGCCCAGGCCGCGTCCGAGCCCAGCCGCGCCCAACTGGCGCCGCCCAGCGCCAGCACCGTCGCCCCGGCCGCGACCCGTTGCCCGCTATCGGGCGTGTCGAACACCGCCGCCGCGCCGTCCCAGCCCAGCCAGCGCCAGCGGGTGCGGATCGCAACCCCCATCCCGTCCAGCCGCTCCAGCCAGGCCCGCAACAGCGGCGAGGCCTTCTTGGCGCGGGGGAACACCCGCCCGGTCGAACCGGTGAACAGCTCCTGCCCCAGACCGCGCGCCCAGTCCTGCACCATTCCGGCATCGAAATCGGCAAGCATCGGACGCAGCCAGTCCGCCGCCTGTCCATAGGCCGGCAGCAGGGTCTCGAACGGTTCATCCTTGGTCAGGTTCAGGCCCGACTTGCCCGCCATCAGGAACTTGCGCGCGACCGAGGGCTTGGCCTCGGCCACCAGAACCGCATGCCCCGCCCGCGCCAGTTCCTCGGCTGCCATCAACCCGGCCGGGCCCGCCCCGATCACCAATGCCTGCGCCATATCTTTCCTCTTGTCCCGTGCCGGTCCCGGGATAACTCTAGCCTCGCCATGACCAAAGACTGCCCCATCTGCCCGCTCTGCGACCGCCCGATCCCCGACGGGACCGGCAGCCTGCACCATCTGATCCCAAAACTCAAAGGGGGCAAGGGCGGCCCCACGGTTCTGCTGCACGGAATCTGCCACAAGGAGATCCACGCCACCCTGACCGAGGCCGAACTGGCCCGCAGCTACAACTCGGTTGCAGCGTTGCGCGGCCACCCCCGGCTGTCGCGGTTTCTGGACTGGGTGCGCAAACGCCCGCCCGGTTTCCAGTCGAAAGTGCCCGGAAAGCGCCGCAGCCGCTGATCACGCGGGGACGAACACCGTGCCATGCGCGGCACGGACGGGTTCGGCCAGCCCTTCGATGCCGATCCCGCGCAGGTCGGGCGTGGGCACGATGGCGGCACCGGGAATGTGCTGAAACTCCAGCGTGGTATAGGGCCGTCGCCACAACCATTCGCGATTGCCGACGGCCCAGAGGTCAGGGCTGGGGGGTCGCTCTTGCGTGAAGGCATAGAAGTGCAGGTCGAACCCGTGCGGGGCCACGTCCTGTATCGACAGAAGCCGCATCCCTAGGCTGCGACAGATCGCATCCTCGGCCCGGATGTCGCCGGTGCGCAGGGTGATCTGGCCCAGGCAGGCCCGATCGAACGGCGCCCGCACGGGGTCGGCATTGGGGCGGTTGCATTCGAAGTCATACTGCAGCAGTTCGATCGCAAACCCCTCGGGGTCGGTCAGGTGGCACATATAGCCGATGTCCAGAAACTGCGCCGGCTGGCTGACCTTGACCCCCCTTCGCCGCAGCCCGTCCGCCGCCCGGTCCACGTCGGGCAGGGTGATGCCGATCTTCCAGTACCGCTGCCCACGATCCGCGACATACCCGCCGCCGCCGGGCTGCAACAGGATTTCCGCGCCCCGACCAGGATAGCCGACCCGCCAATCCGCCCCGTCACGGCGCGACACCATGCCCAGCGCGTGGCGATAGAACTCTGCCAGCCCGGCCGGGTCCGCCACGCGCAGATGCAGGGCGGCCAGCCTCATGCGCACATCCCGGCGATTCCGCGGGCGACCTCGGGATCGGCCGCCAGGCTGTCGGACACCAGCTCGTGCGCGGTCTGCAGCAGCATGTCGGGGGTCACCACCCGATCGACCAGGCCAAAGGTCAGGGCCTCGTCCGCCGTAATCTTCTGCCCCGCCATCAGGATCAGCTTGGTCCGCGCCGGCCCGATCAGCGCCTTCATGCGCCGCACGTCCGACGGTTGCGGCAGAAACCCCAGCCGCATCACCGGATAGAAGATCTTGGCCGTGGGCACTGCGATGCGCAGGTCACAGGCCAGCGCCATGCCGTTGGCCCCGCCCGCCATCGTGCCGTTCAGCGCGGCAACGGTCAGGCAGGGCAGCGCGGCGATGGCGCCCGACAGACGTTCCCACAGGTCCGAAGTGGCCAGACCGGCCCGCGCCTCGTCCAGATCGGCACCGGCGCTGAAGACCTTGCCGGCGCCCGTCAGGATCAAGGCCCGCGCCTCGGTCGCCGCCTGGGCGATATCGACCAGTTCGGCCAGCATCGCCCCGGTCAGCGCATTCGCCTTGCCGGGATTGTTCAGCACCACGGTCCACAGGCCGCTTTCCCTGGTCAGTTCGATCACCTCAGACCGACCCTCTTGCGGATGTCGTCGCGGCGCAGCGAAATCTCGGTGCCCAGAAATTCGTCGGCGTCAGCCGAGCACATCCACAACAGCGCGCGGGCCGGCCAATCGGCGGGGATGTGGTCTTCCCATTCAAGCTGGCTGACCGGGTTGATGCCGCTGGCCTTGATCGTCCGCTGCATGTCGGTGGCCACCGTGCCCGGCGATAGGCCCATCGCGCGGATGCCGTGATGGGACTCTTCCAGGTGCAGACACTCGGTCAGCATCTTCGCGCCCGCCTTCGAGGCGCAATAATGGCTCCAGGCCTCCACCGGGTTGGACGCGGCGCCCGACGAGACCGTCAGCACGGTTCCGCCGCCTGCGGCCCGCATCACCGGCAGCACCGCGCGCATGCCGTGGAACACGCCCTTGAGATTGATGTCGATGGCCCGGCCCCATTCCGCCGGATCAGCCTTGGCCAGATGCGAAATCGGGTCGATCACCCCGGCATTGCCGATCAGCACGTCCACCCTGCCAAAGCGGTCGACGCAGGCGGCGACGGCCTGCTCGACCTGAGAGTAATCGCTGACATCACAGGCAATCGCCATCGCCTGCGCCCCCAACTCGGCAGCCAGCGCGTCGATCTGCGCGCGACTGCGCGCCACCAGCGCGACATTGGCACCGGCCGCGGCAAAAACGCGCCCCGCCTCGGCCCCGATGCCGCGGCTGGCCCCGGTGATCAGCACCGTTTTTCCTTGCATGGACATCCCATAATCCTTTCGGCTTGCACTCCGTTCAAGACCTATCGCGCAAACGGGGAGAGGGTCCACCCCTTGCCCCCTTGACGGCATGCGCCACAGGCACGACGATGCGCCGGAAATCTTACCACGAAGGGTTCCCTTATGTCCGTTTTCCTTCGCCGCACCGGCGGCGCCGTCCTGACCTATGTGATCGCGACGCAAGGCGCGCTGGCAGACCTGACCGCCAGCGACGTCTGGTCCGATTGGCAGTCCTACATGGGCAGCATGGGTTATGCCGTCACCGGCGATCAGAGCACCTCGGGCAACGTCACCAGCATCACGAACATGACGCTGAAGATGGAACTGCCGGACGAGGATGGCGCGTTCGACATGGTCATCCCGGAAATGACCCTGACCGAGAATGGCGACGGCACCGTCACCATCGGCCTGCCGGAGAGCTTTCCCATGACCATCGCGGGTCAGGCCGAGGGCGAGGCATTTTCCGCCGCGCTTCTGTACACCCATGACGGTCTGAACATGGTCGTGTCCGGCACCCCCGAAGACATGACCTATGACTACACGGCCCAGAGCCTGGGCCTGGCGCTGGGCGATGTCACCGTCGACGGCGAGACCATGCCCGAAGACAGCCTCGATCTGAGCCTGCGCCTGGCGGATCTGGCTGGCACGTCGCGCATGGTGATCGGCGAGGGGCGAACGGTCGATCAGACCTTCACCGCCGCCGATCTGACCTATGAGGTGAATTTCAACGAACCCGAAACCGGCGAACAAGGCCGGATCAATGGCAAGCTCGAGCAACTGGCCTTCGAAGGCCGGAACGTGATCCCGGCCGGGTTCAGCCTGGCGGATGTCCAGGCCGCCTATGAGGCCGGATTTGCCTTTGACGGCGCCTTCACCTATGCGGCGGGCCAGACCAGCATCGAAGGCACCAGCGAAGGCGAAGCGTTTTCGATGGCCAGCAGCTCGGACGGCGGCCGTTTCGCGGCCAGCATCGATGCGCAGCGTCTGGCCTATGACGTCGAACAGAAGAACGCCAAGCTGTCGGTGACCTCCGCCGAGGTACCGTTTCCCATCGAACTTGCGATGGCCAAGGCGGGCCTGAAACTTGAGGTTCCCATTCAGGACAGCGGTGAGGTCGAACCCTTTGCCCTGGCCCTGAACCTGACCGATTTCACCATGTCGGACGTGCTGTGGAGCATGTTCGACCCGGCCGGCGCCCTGCCGCGTGATCCGGCGACCATCGCTCTGGACACCACCGGCACGGCCAAGGTCCTGCTGAATATCTTCGATCCGGCCGCCGCCGAAGCGATGGAGACGGAAGACGCCGTTCCGGCCGAGCTCCATTCGTTGAAGATCAACGAACTGCTGGTTTCGCTGGTGGGTGCCAAGCTGACCGGCAATGGAGATTTCACCTTTGACAATTCAAACGCCGAACAGACCGGCGGCATGCCGATCCCGGCCGGGGTGGTCAACCTGCAACTGGTGGGCGCAAACGCCCTGATCGACAAGCTGATCGGAATGGGCCTGATGTCGGACAACGACGCCATGGGGGCACGGATGATGATGGGCCTGATGGCGGTTCCGGGCGAAGAACCGGACACGCTCAATTCGACCATCGAATTCAAAGAGGACGGACAGATCCTGGCCAATGGGCAGCGTATCAAGTGATCCTGACCTGAAAGCAGACCAGACAGGGGCGCGGAAATCCGCGCCCTTCGTCTGTCGGGCACCGCAAATCACTTGCGGTCAGCCGGACAGGCGAAGTTCGTGCATCAGAGCCCGCGCCATGCGTCGGGTGACTTTCCTGCCGTCGAAGAAAGCAGGATTGGGCAGTTCGGCCGCTATGGGCTTCATGTAGAACCGATAGAAGCCTTCGTAGAGTTTGAAATTCGTCTCACACAGCAGCAAGCGGCCGGTCTTGGCGCAGGGCAGAATGTCGTGCGCATAAAACCCCACACCCAACACGTCTTTCACGCCTCGGGCGATGGCCTGAATCTGATCGGCGTTCGGCCTGACCAGTTGTGTGTGGAAATGGTTCAGAAGCCTAGCGTCTACCGGCGTTCCTCGGGTCCGGACGTTCGGCTCTTTTCCTGCTCGGATCCATGAAAACAGAACCTGCTCACCCACCGCTTGGGCGCGGATGCAGACATGCCACAACTCGCCCTCGTATTCATGCCGGCAATCTACATATTCGGTATTGTACCGCCCCGGATCCAGTTCGGCCGCATCCCCGACAAGCTGGACCGGGACATGCGCGTTGGAGACCTCGTTCGAAAAAGCGGTTTCGAACGAACTTCCGGTTTCGATGAGCCGCGGCATGGGCACACCGGCTGCGGTCAGAACCTTGTTCTGGCGGACCTTGTGGCCCACGATGCGCCCCTGTTCCACCGAGTGCAGGATCTTGTGGCCAAGAGCGGCAAGCTCTGTCTCTCGGTCACGCAGCCAGTCCACCTTGTGGTTCTGCACCACGAACAATTCGTTGTAGTGCAGAAGGACATAGCTTTGCGGTTCACCCGCCGGGCCGCGTGCCATCAACTCGGCGAATGGCAGAACCTCGGAGGAAACGCCAAGCTTCCCAAGCACCCGGGTCAGGCGGGTGATGATATTGCGGGAACCCTTGCCTTTGGCCAGAACGCCCGGCTCGTCAAACTCAACGACATAAAATCGCGCCAAACTCCGCCCCTCGATCTCAATCCGCCGGGCCTGTGCCCGGGTTCTGTCAGGACTTTAGCCTGCTCCATATTCCGATCCCAGCAGTATCCCGTTCGGCATGCGCAATTTTTTCGGCCGTATCACCATCGCGTGCGGCTCATCGGATCAAGCCTTGGGTCTTGCGGGGCCGAGTATCGAAGGCTAGGTCCAATGCAAGCAGTTGGAGGCAACATGACCCGAACATTGGAAGAAATCTGCGATCAGATGCTGGAGCACGCCCGCACAGCCGGGGCCGACGCAGCGGACACGATCGTCGTTGACGGCGCTTCGGTGTCTGTCGAGGTCCGTGGCGGGGCATTGGAACATGCCGAACGCGCCGAAAGTATCGATGTCGGGCTGCGGGTTTTTCTGGGCCGGCGCTCGGCAATCGTGTCAAGTTCGGACAGCCGCCCCGAGACCCTCAAGGCCATGGCCGAACGGGCTGTTGCGATGGCGCGCGAAGCACCTGAAGACCCTTTTTCCGGCCTCGCCGAAGAAAGCCAGTTGGCGACAGATTGGGACTGCGACGCACTGGAGCTGTTCGACGCGGCTGCGGAACCTTCGGCCGACGCTTTGATGCAGGACGCACTGTCCGCAGAGGCGGCGGCTTTGGCAGTCTCCGGCGTGACCCAGGTGTCGGATGCAGCGGCGGCGTATGGCACGCACCGTGTGCATCTTTCGGCCAGCAATGGGTTTTCGGGTGGCTACACCCGTAGCACGCGATCGGTTTCGTGCGTTGCGATCGCAGGCGAAGGCACCGGAATGGAACGCGACTATGACGGTGACAGCCGGACCTTCCAGGCCGATCTGCGCAGCCCCGAGGAGATCGGCCGAACCGCAGGTGAACGCGCTGTGCAGCGGGTTG
Organism: Ruegeria lacuscaerulensis ITI-1157; assembly: GCA_000161775.1. Taxonomy (GTDB): domain Bacteria; phylum Pseudomonadota; class Alphaproteobacteria; order Rhodobacterales; family Rhodobacteraceae; genus Ruegeria; species Ruegeria lacuscaerulensis. The sequence continues at coordinate 1,384,562 of GG704596.1, read as the reverse complement.
GCGCCCGCAAACCGCAGACCGGCCGGTTCCCGGTTCTGTTCGACGAGCGGATTTCATCCTCGCTGATCGGGCATCTTCTGGCGGCCAGCAATGGCGCCGCAGTGGCGCGCGGCGCGTCGTGGTTGAAGGACAGCCTGGGACAGCAGGTTCTGCCCGCACACCTGTCTCTGGTCGAGGATCCGCACCGCCCGCGCATTTCGGGATCGCGACCCTTTGACGCCGAGGGGCTGCCGACCGCACGCCGCGCGATCGTCGAAGACGGCGTTCTGACCGGCTGGACGCTGGACCTGTCCAGCGCGCGCAAGCTGGGCATGGCACCCACCGGCAACGCCGCCCGCGGCGTGTCCGGCCCGCCCTCGCCCAGCAACTGGAACCTGAGCCTGACCCAGGGCACAGCCACGCGCGAGGACCTGTTGCGCGACATGGGCACCGGGCTGCTTGTAACCTCGATGATCGGATCCACGATCAACCCCAACACCGGCGACTATTCGCGCGGGGCGGCGGGGTTCTGGGTGGAAAACGGCGAAATCGCCTATCCGGTGAACGAATGCACCATCGCCGGAAACCTGCGCGAGATGCTGATGCGGATCGTTCCGGCCAACGACGCGCGCCCCTATCTGTCGCGGGTGGTGCCCTCGCTGCTGATCGAAGGGATGACGCTTGCCGGAAACTGACCTGCCCCTGCTGATCGACGCGGCGCGCGAGGCCGGCAAGATCGCCACGCGGTATTCGGGTCGCGACGCCCGGCGCTGGGACAAACCGCAGGGCGCGGGCCCCGTGACCGAGGCCGATCTGGCCGTGAACGCGATGCTGGAACAGCGCCTGCCCGCCGCCCGGCCCGGCTATGGCTGGCTGAGCGAGGAAACCGAGGACAATCCCGACCGGCTGGCCCGCGACCGTGTATTCATCATCGATCCGATCGATGGCACCCGCAGTTTTGCCGAAGGCTCCGACACTTGGGCGCATTCGCTGGCGGTGGCCGAGCGGGGAGTTGTCACCGCCGCGGTCGTCTATCTTCCGAAACGCGACATGCTGTTCGCGGCCGAACGCAACCGCGGTGCAACGCTCAATGGCATGCCGATCCAGGTGACGTCTGTCCGGACAGATGCCGGCGCAGAAGTTCTGGCGGCCAAGCCCAACCTCGACCCCCGCCACTGGCGCCAGGGAACCCCACCCGCGTTCCGACGGGTCTACCGCCCCTCGCTGGCCTATCGCATGGCCCTCGTCGCGCAGGGCCGGTTCGACGGGATGCTGACCCTGCGGCCCAGCTGGGAATGGGACATAGCCGCCGGAGACCTCATCCTGCGTGAAGCGGGAGGGCGGTGCACGGACCGGCATGGCGACACCTTGCGGTTCAACAATCCCGACCCGCGCCTGGACGGGGTAGTCGCTGCAGGACCTGTGTTGCATGAGCTGCTGATCAATTGGCTGGAACCGTCCGGACGAGGCGTACCGGCATGAGCAAGCCGCGATCTCTGAGCCTGGCGGCCTATCGGATGCTGTCCTGGGGTGTATCCCAGGCAAATGGCATTTCGGATTTGCCGCGACCGAAGGGCGAGCTGTTGTGGATTCATGTGGCGCATCAACGGCGCATGCGGGCCGTGGCCGATTTTTGCCGTCGGATGCAGCAGGCCCGGCCCGGACTGTCGGTTCTTCTGACCGCCCCGCCCGAGGCCGACCTGTCAGGGTGGCGCGACGGTGGTCCGCCGATCATCAACCTGCCCGAAGAAAAATCCGGCGCCGCGCGCGGTTTTCTGGACCACTGGCAACCCGACTTGGGGCTGTGGGTTGGCGGCGGGCTGATGCCCAACCTGATAACCCGCGCCGCCGAACGAGGCATTCCACTGATTCTGCTTGAGGCAGAAAACGACGTCAGGCTTGCAGCTGCGGGTCGGTGGCTGCCGGACATCAACCGTTATACTTTCGACTGTTTCACGGCGATCCACGTCACGTCCGAGGAGATGGCTCGGCAAGTGCAGCGCCTGGGTATCGCGGACGATAAAATCTCGGTGTTTCCGCCGCTGCAGCTTATTCCGATCCTGAGCGCCTGGCCCGAAGATGAGTTGATCGAAACGAACCACACGCTGGCGGGGCGCCCCGTCTGGCTGGCGGCCTGGATCGAAGCCCGAGAGTTCATTTCGGCTGTCAGCGCCCATCGCCAGGCAATGCGCATGCTGCCGCGCCTCATCATGATCCTGCATGTGGCCGACGTTGGCGAAGCCGCACCGTTGCTCAGGCGGTTGGAGTCAATGGACCTCAGATGCGCCAACTGGGACGACGGCGACGTGATCGAAGACACGACGCAGGTGGTCTTGACCGCCGACAGCGAATGCCTGGGCCTGTGGTATCGGGTGTCTCCGGTGACGTTTATGGGGGGGACACTGGAACAGGGTGTCGGAGGGCGTGATCCCATCACCGCCACGGCATTGGGGTCTGCGGTCATTCACGGCCCGTTCATCCACCAGCATCAGGACATCTACGATCAACTCGACCGGGCCGACGCGGCTCGGTCTGTCCGAACGGCCACCGAACTGGGCGAGGCGGTTGTCGAACTGCTGGCCCCCGACCGGGCGGCCGACATGGCGCTGGCGGGATGGGAACTGGTAACCGAAGGCGCACCACAGGTGGATCGGCTGACCGAGATGGTGCAAGAACACCTGGACAACCGAGGAGCCGAAGATGCAGGCACCTGAGTTCTGGAACACCCCTCCGGACCGACCCGGCCTGCGCGCGCGCCTGCTGGCGCCGCTGGGGCGGCTCTATGCGCGGGCCACGGCCCGGCGGGTGGCGTCGGGGCCAGGGGTCGATCCGGGCGTACCGGTGATCTGCGTCGGCAACCTGAATGCCGGCGGCACCGGCAAGACGCCGACGGCGATCTGGGTTCTGGAGCAATTGCGCGACGCGTATCACACCCCGCATGTGGTCACCCGCGGCCACGGCGGATCGCTCGAAGGTCCGGTTCGGGTGGACCCATCGCGGCACACAGCGGCCCAGGTCGGGGACGAGCCCTTGCTGCTGGCGGCCTTCGCCGAGGTCTGGGTCGCCAAGGACCGTGCCGCCGGCGCCCGCGCCGCAGCCGAGGACGGCGCCACCGCGATCGTTCTGGACGACGGGTTCCAGAACCCTTCGGTGGCCAAGACATTCTCGATCGTCGTGGTGGACGCGGCCCGTGGCTTTGGCAACGGCCTGTGCCTGCCCGCCGGACCGCTGCGCGAGCCGGTCGATGTCGGGCTGAAACGGGCCGATCTGGTGTTGTCACTGGGCGACTCGGCCGCGCAGGAACAGTTCGCGCAGCAATGGGGCGACAAGCTGGGCGTTCCGCACGCAACCGGTCAGGTCATGGCACTGCAAACCGGGATGGACTGGAGCGAAACTCCGGTTCTGGCCTTTGCCGGTATCGGCCACCCCGAGAAGTTCTTTCAGACCCTGCGCCAACAGGGCGCGCGGCTGCTGCGGGCCGAGGCGCTGGACGATCACCAGCCGCTGACGCCGGCCCTGATGACCCGGCTGGAGAACGAGGCGCGGTTGCTGGGTGCGCAGATGGTCACCACCGAAAAAGACGCGGTTCGCCTGCCGCCCGCCTTCCGCAGCAAGGTCATCACCCTGCCGGTGCGCCTGCAGGTGGATCAGGCCGACGACGTGCGTCAGCGGCTGCTGACGGCCGCGCCGCCACCCTAGTCGTCTTCGCCCAGCTTCGGAGCGGGGCGCGACAGGTTCAGATCGGCATCCGAAAAGACGAACGGCGCGCGAATCCCCGGCACACCGTCCAGGTCGATCTGCATGCCGCGCGCGATCACCTGCGGATCGGCCATGACCTCGTCCAGCGTGTTGATCGGCCCGGCGGGGATGCCCTGCGCCTCGCAGGCGGCCAGCAGGTCGGCCTTGGCCCAGGTCGCCGTGGCGCCGTTCAGCCGTGCGATCAGGGTGCGGCGATTGGCCAGCCGGTCCTTGTTGTGCAGATATTCGGGCGCCTCGGCCATGTCAGGCAGGTTCAACACCTGGCACAGGCGCCGGTACTGCCGGTCATTGCCGGTGGCGATGATGATGTGTCCGTCGGCACAGTCGAACACCTGGTAGGGCGCCAGGTTCACATGCGCATTGCCCATGCGCTGCGGCACCTGGCCCGTGGTCAGATAGTTCAACGCCTGGTTTGCCGTGACTGCCACGGCCACGTCCAGCAGGGCCATGTCCACATGCTGCCCGCGCCCGGTGCGCTGGCGTTGGTGCAAGGCGGCCAGAACCCCGGCCACCGCATAGATGCCGGTGAACACGTCGGTGATCGCCACGCCTGCCTTCTGGGGCTGGCCGTCGGGCTCTCCGGTCACCGACATCAGCCCCGACATGCCCTGAATGATGAAATCATACCCGGCCCGGTGCGCATAAGGCCCGGTCTGCCCGAACCCGGTGATCGAGCAATAGACGAGGCCCGGGTTCAACTGGCTGAGGCCGTCATAGTCCAGCCCGTATTTCTTCAACCCGCCGACCTTGAAATTCTCGATCACCACATCGGCGTCAGCGACCAGCGCGCGCACCTTCTCTTGCCCTTCGGGGGTCGAGAAATCGGCAATCACCGACACCTTGCCGCGGTTGGTCGAATGGTAATAGGCCGCCGAGACATCCTGATCGCGGGTCACGAAGGGCGGACCCCAGGCGCGGGTATCGTCGCCGGCCGGAGATTCCACCTTGATGACCTTGGCGCCCAGATCGGCAAAGGTCTGGCCGGCCCAGGGGCCAGCCAGAATGCGCGCCAGTTCGACAACCTTGAGACCGGCCAGAGGCCCGGTCATCAGTTGCCTAGTTCCTTTTCGATCAGCGCCTTGAACTCGTCATAGGACTGGTTGTCGACCTTCTTGCCGTTGACGATGAAGGACGGGGTGGCCTGGATACCGTCTTTCTCGGCGTTTTTCTGATACCAGGCGACGAGGGTCTGCGCCTTGGTGCCGTCCTGCAGGCAGGCTTCAAGCTGATCGTTGCTCAGCCCGGCCAGACGGCCGATCTTGCGCAGTTCTTCCACGATTTCGGCCGGGCCGCCGGCGCGAGTCCATTCGGACTGGCCCTTGTAGATCAGGTCGGTGATGCCGAAAAACTTCTCGGGGCCACCGCAGCGCGCCACCATCGACGCCCAGATGCCGTAGCGGTCGAAATAGACCTCGCGGTAGATGAACCTGACCTTGCCTGTGTCGATATATTCCTTCTTGAGCTGCTTGTACGGCCCCTGATGGAAATTCGCGCAGTGCGGGCAGGTATAGGACGCATATTCGATGATCTCGACCGGCGCATCCTCGGCGCCCTGAACCATCTCGACGATGGTCGAGGTGTCGATGTCGGCCTGCTGTGCCTCGGCGGCGCCGACCAGCGGATTGGACGGGGTGGTGCCTGACGATTGCGTCAGCCAGTAGCCGCCAGCGGCCACGGCGATGACCGCGCAGATTGCAGTTGCGATACGGCTCATACTCAGCCCTTTCTCAGCGTTTTTTGTTTGGATAGAACGTTCCGACCCAGTCGTTCAAGGGCCGCGCGCAAGTCTTGGTCGTGCACCTCGCGCGTCACTTTGTCTGCCTCGGCAACGACTTCCGGTGCGATGGTGGGTTTCGCCTGTTTCGGACGGTGTTCGAAACTGGCCTGCCCCTCGGCAAATCCGGTGGGAGCGGTCTGGGTGATGCGGATGCGGCTGATGGCGTTGTAGCCATAGACGGCATTCACCTTGTCGCGCAGACGGTCCTTCTGCATCTCGAGCATCGGGGCCTGCGGTCCGGTGGTCAGCACGGTCAGCGTGGCGCCGAACCCACCCTTGCCATAGCCCACCTTGACCGGCCGTGCGATGGCGGCGATGTCGGGGCCCACGATGTCGGCCCAATGGGTCAACAGGCGCGACACGGCAAAGCCGCGGCTTTCGCCGGCTTTGCGGATCCGATCGTTCAGCAAGGACGCGGTGCGTTTGAACCCGCGGGTGGTAGACCGTCTTGGTTGCATCTGGTTTCCAACTCCTGCGCCGCTATTGTAATGGGCGTGTATCCGGGCGCCAGCGAAACCCGACAGAGAAATGGATAAAACTTGCGTGACACCGCCACTTTCGATCTGAGCCGCAGCCTGCTTGCCTGGTACGACCGACATGCCCGCGATCTGCCGTGGCGGGTCAGCCCCGCCGACAGGGCCGCGGGCATGAAGCCCGACCCCTATCGCGTGTGGCTGTCCGAGGTGATGTTGCAGCAGACCACCGTGGCCGCCGTGCGGGATTATTTCCTGCGCTTCACCTCGCGTTGGCCGGATGTCCGGGCGCTGGCCGCCGCAGCCGACGACGAGGTAATGGCGGAATGGGCCGGGCTGGGCTATTATGCCCGCGCCCGCAACCTGCTGAAATGCGCCCGCGCGGTGGTGGATCAGCACGACGGGCGCTTTCCCGACAGCCACGATGCGCTGCTGAAGCTGCCCGGCATCGGCCCCTACACTGCCGCCGCCATCGCGGCCATCGCCTTCGACCGGCCCGAAACCGTGCTGGACGGAAATGTCGAGCGGGTCATGGCCCGGCTGCACGACATCCACGACCCGTTGCCGAAATCGAAGCCTCTGCTGAAGGCGAAGGCCGCCGCGCTGACCCCGGAGGAACGCCCCGGCGACTATGCCCAGGCGGTGATGGATCTGGGCGCCACGATCTGTACGCCGAAGTCTCCGGCCTGTGGCATCTGCCCCCTGCGAGACCCGTGCCAGGCCCGCGCTGCCGGAACCCAGGCAGATTTGCCGCGCAAAACACCCAAAGCGCCGAAGCCCACCCGGCTTGGCCACGTCTACATCGCACAGCGCGCCGATGGCGCAATCCTGTTGGAGCGCCGCCCGGAAACGGGGCTGTTAGGCGGGATGCTCGGCTTTCCGGGCTCGGACTGGTCCGAGGACGCGGCCGAAGCGCCGCCCTTTCCGGCCGATTGGACCCTGCTGCCCGCCGAGGTGCGCCATACCTTTACCCATTTCCACCTGATCCTGCGCGTCTGGACCGCCGCTGTACCCGCGGAGGTGAGTCCCGAGGGGTTGGTCGTGATGCCCAAACATGCCTTTCGCCCCGGCGACCTGCCGACCGTGATGCGCAAGGCGCATGATCTTTGGCGCGGCAGTTCGACCTCTGGGAAAATGCGGCGGGCGGGATTACCCTGAGGGCAGAGTTTCGGAGCCTGAACCATGATCCCGACTGACACCCTGTCGCGCTGGCAATCGGCCCTGCCCTTCTGGGTTTCGTTCTTGCTGGTCCCGATCCTGTGGTTGACCGCTTTTGCCGGCGGCTGGTGGGTATTGCTGGTGCCGCTGTCCACCTGGTGGCTGTTTGCAGCGCTGGACGGGCTGACCGGGCTGAACCTTGAAAACGCCGACCCCGAAACGCCCGAGGACGCGCTGCGCTGGTACGTTCTGCTGACCAAGGCCTGGGTTCCGGTCCAGTTTTTCACGCTCTATGGCCTGATCTGGTACGCCACCCACGCCGAACACTTGTCATCGCTGGAAAAGATCGGGCTGTTCTTCGGGATGGGCGTGATCTCGGGCACGATCGGCATCAACTACAGCCACGAACTGATGCACCAGAAGGGCCGGCTGGAGCGGTGGCTGGGCGACATCCTGCTGGCGATGGTTCTGTATTCGCATTTTCGGTCCGAACACCTGCTGGTGCATCACCGCTATGTGGGCACGCCGCGCGACCCGGTGACCGCACGCTACAACGAGGGATTCCACCGCTTCTATCCGCGCGTCCTGCGCCAGTGCCTGGTGTCCGCGTTTCAGGCCGAAAAGGCCAAGCTGGCGCGCAAAGGGCTGAGCTGGACGGACCGGGCGAACCCGTTCTGGCGGTATTGGGCGCTGCAAGGATTGATGCTGGCGCTGGCGCTGCTGCTCGGCGGATGGGCGGGGCTGGGGCTGTTCCTGGTTCAGGCCGGCACCGCGATCTGGCAGCTGGAACTGGTCAACTATGTCGAACATTACGGGCTGACGCGAAAATACCTGGGCGATGGCAAATACGAACATGTCCGGCCGCGCCATTCGTGGAACGCCGCGCACAAGGCCTCGAACTGGCTGCTGATCAACCTGCAACGCCACTCGGACCATCATTACAAGCCCAACCGGCGGTTTCCGCTGCTGCAGAACCACCCGCCCGAGGCGGCCCCGCAACTGCCCTATGGCTATCCGGTGATGACCGTCGCGGCGATGATCCCGCCGCTGTGGCGGCGCATGATGAACCCACGGGTGCGGGCCTGGCGGCGACAGTACTACCCCGAGATCACGGACTGGAAGCCGTACAACAAGGCAATGCTTCCGATGCCACGGTCCTGAGAGCGGTCAACGCAGCGCCCAGATATCGACCGGCCGCTCGACGCCGCCAACCGCTTGTGCATCGTGGCGCTGGAACCCGTCCATCAGATCGGCAGCCGTTGACGCTTCGCTTAGGGCCTTTTCGCGCAGCGCGTCGCTGATAACGATCCGCGCACCCATCTTTCGCGTCATTGCTTCAAGCTTGGCAGCCAGATTGACCGCGTCTCCGATCACCGCGAATTCCAGGCGGTTGGCCCCGATGTCGCCCAGAACAACTGGGCCAAAATGCACTCCGATGCCCACTTGGATCTCTTCTTCCCCGGCCCGGCGCCGTTCCAGGTTCCAACGGTCGATGATGTCCACCATCGACCGCGCGCAGGACAAGGCGTTGACCGCGTCCAGCGGCGTTGGAACCGGGGTGCCGAACGTGGCCATCAGACCGTCGCCCAGATATTTGTCCAGCGTACCGTGATGGTGAAACACCTCGGCCTCCATTCGCGCGTGAAAGCCCCGCAGCACCTCGATCACCTCATAGGGGTCACGCCCGGCCGAAAATTTGGTGAAGCCGATGATGTCGATGAACAAAACCGCGATGTTTTCCTTGCGCACCTGCTTGAGCGGCTCGTCGTTCTGGCTCAGCTGCTCGACGACGTTGGGCGAGAAATACCGCGACAGGTTGGCACGCTCCCGTTCCAGCCCGGCGTTTGAGATCAACAGGCGATTGAGCCGCCGCATCGACACGCCCAGCGTGACCGCGACCATCATGAACACGATCACCTCTTGCACGCGCATCGGAACCATGAAGCTGTTCGGGTCCAACATCTCGGCCACGGCCGGATAGCCCTGCAAGGCGGCGGCGACTGCCTCGCTGAGGCCCGGGATGGGCCTGGCCACCCACCAGGCGACAATCCAGCCCACCGTCCACATCAGGGCCGTCCAACTGCCCATGGCGATCACCGTCCGCCAGGAATAGGCCAGCGTGCCGGCGGCCAGGATGATGAAGAAATACTGAAAATTGTCGAACCGGTACTGCATCGCCAGCGGGCGCACATCGTCGCTGAACGGGTTGGGAACGATCATGCCCAGCGTCATGATCAGCAGATCGACGAAAATCAACAACAGCTCGACCCGGGATTGACCCACACGGCCTGCGCGACGGATCAGCCAGCCATTGGCGCAGAGAAGCAGCAGGATGAAATGGTACCACATCACATCCCAGTTCGGGTTCAGAAACACCAGCAGGACACCGGTCAGCGCCATGGCGATCCAGCGGGCGCGGACGGCCAATTCCAACCCTTCGCGCTTGTGCCGTTCCAGCGCGGCCTCGGTGTATTTGTTGTCCAGGTCGAACCGGTCCGGCGTCGTCACGAAAAACCGCTCGAACCGGGACGGGGTGGCGGCGGTGTCGGTCATTGGCTGGTGCTCCCTCGCTATGTAGCGGGATATGAGGTCTGACCATCCAAACATCACCGGGGCAAAAACAAAAGACCCCGCCGAAGTCGGCGGGGCAAGGCGTGGTACCATGTGTCAGGCCACAGGCACCGGCGGTATGGGTGTGATCAGTTATGCAGTTCGGCCCGGATCTGCTGGCGCAGCACGTCGATCGGAACGGTTTTTCCTTCGCGCTTGAAGCACCAGTATGTCCAGCCATTGCAGGATGGCGCGTTTTCCAGATGCGCGCCCACCTGATGGATCGAGCCCTTGATGTTGTCGCCTACCAGCGTGCCGTCGGCCCGCACCTTGGCCTTGTGACGCCGGTTCATCGAATACAGCTCTTCGCCCGGACGCAGCATGCCGCGTTCGACCAGCTGGCCAAAGGGCACGCGCGGTTCGGCGCGCTTGCTGGCGCTGACCTCGAGCGCATCGCGGTCGAACTTGCGCACCTTGGCGATGCGCTTTTCGGCCACCTTGCGATAGCTTTCCTCGCGCTCGATCCCGATGAACTCGCGCCCCAGCATCTTGGCCACCGCGCCGGTGGTGCCGGTACCGAAGAACGGGTCAAGCACCACGTCGCCCGGATTTGTCGAACCGATCAGAACCCGGTGCAGCAGAGACTCGGGCTTTTGCGTGGGATGCGCCTTGTCGCCGTTTTCGTCCTTCAGACGCTCGTGGCCCGTGCAGATCGGCAGAACCCAGTCGCTGCGCATCTGCACGCCTTCGTTCAGCGCCTTCAGCGCCTCGTAGTTGAAGGTGTATTTCGCCCCTTCCCGCTTGCTGGCCCAGATCATCGTCTCATGCGCGTTGGTGAACCGCTTGCCGCGGAAATTCGGCATCGGGTTCGACTTGCGCCAGATCACGTCGTTCAGGATCCAATAGCCCGCATCCTGCAGGGCCGAGCCCACGCGGAAGATGTTGTGATACGAGCCGATCACCCAGATCGCCCCATTGGGCTTGAGCAGCCGATGCGCGGCCTTCAGCCAGGCCCGGGTGAACTTGTCATAGGCGGCAAAGCTGGAAAACTGGTCCCAGTGGTCATCCACCGCATCGACCTGGCTGTTGTCGGGGCGGTGCAACTGGCCCTTCAGTTGCAGGTTATACGGCGGATCGGCAAAAATCAGGTCCACCGACGCCTCGGGCAGACTGTTCATCACCTCGATGCAGTCGCCGGATAGAATCGTGTTTAATGGGAGCGCAGCCGCGCCCTTTGTCTGGGTTTTCGTCATTTCTCTGCCTCAATATCCACGGCGCTTTTGCGCTCATTTGGTTGAGACTAGGATGAGTCAAACCGGATTCGCCGTCAATTTCTTTTTTGAATCAGGGGGTTACGTTTTTCTCTTGATACAAGATGTTGTGGACGGGCTTGAACGAACGTCTATGGTGTGGGGTCACCCCAAGATTTTGCAGCGCTTCGCGGTGTTGTTTGGACGGATAGCCCGCATTGGTTTCCCACCCATAGCCCGGATGCTGTTGCGCCAAATCCACCATCAGTTGATCGCGCCAATTCTTGGCCAGGATCGACGCCGCCGCGATCGAGACCGACTTCGCATCGCCCCTGACCACCGCCCGCGCCGGGACGGTCAGCCCCTTGGGGATCAGGTTACCGTCGATCAACACATAGTCCGGCGCCGGCTTCAACGCCGCCACGGCGCGCACCATCGCCAGGTGCGACGCATACAAGATGTTGAGGTCGTCGATCTCGGCCACGCTGGCCTCGGCGATGGAAAATTCGGACCGGGCGCGCAGGTCGGCATCCAGCGCAAGCCGCCGTCGGGCGGTCAATTTCTTGGAATCGTTGAGACCTTTGGGAATGTCCTGCGGGTTCAGAATGACCGCGGCGGCCACGACGGGCCCGGCCAGCGGGCCGCGCCCCACTTCGTCAACGCCGGCAACCCGCGCATGGCCCTGCGCCATCATTTCCCGCTCAAGGTTGAAATCAGGTGTACTCATGTGACCGGGAAAATCGTTTTTTGACCCGATCCGCAAGAAAAAAGGAAAGGGCGGCATGCGCCACCCTTTCCCACGCGATGCTTCTTGCGGCATCGCTCCTGCTCGAAACCGTCTATCGGTAGACCACGCGGTACCCCTTTTGGCGCAAACAGGCAGGTTCATAGGCCCGCTTGACCTTCTTGCCGTCCCAGAAACCGATCTCGCATTGCAGCGGCAGGCTGTTTGCGAATTCGTAATGTCTCTTAAGGCATTTGGACCGCAGCAATGGCCGTTTCTTTGAATAGTGTTCGTAGGTGCGCAGGCATCTTTGCGGCAGGTCGTAACGTGCCACGCGCGGCGGCAAGGGGCGCACGTCATGGCGCGGTTTCGGTGCTTGTTGCACCTGATTGTACTGTCGGGCCACCCGATCGCGACGCTTCTCTTTGTTGTAGTGATTGACCGCCGCGCCGATGATGGCAATTGCGGCCAGCCCGCCCAGAATGTCATGAGCGTCAGCGGCGCGGGCTTGCGATGCCGAAACGCCGGTGACGGCAATGGCCGAAGCAACGATCAGGGCGATGAATTTGCGATGCATGGTGCATGTCCTTTCGCTTAGACTGCGACCTGTGGGACAAGCCGCGTACTTGATGCACCGACCTTGTGCCGCCGTGAGCCGGACAGGCAATAACTGCCCCTTGATATCCGATAGCAGCGTCACAAACCCCCGGAGATATTGAATATCGACGTAAGCCATGCGCAGGATACGGCCCATGAAACAGATCTTCTCTTTCCTGGCGGTTTCCACGCTGCTATCGCTTGGCGCCAGCGCCGACGCGGCAGAGTGCTATGCCGACTACAAAGCCAAACAGGATAACCCGTTGCGGCTGCATTACGGCGTGATGCAAGTCTCGACCTGCCAAAAAGGTCAGGCCAAGCAAGAGGTTGCACAACGGCTCCAGTCCTCGGGCTGGACGCTTCTGAACGTGATCTCGGTCTTTGGCCCCGAGGGTCTGGATCAAAGGAAGGCCAATGCCGGAAAATACTATCTCCGTTTCTGAAGCGCGACGGTCGGGCGTGCGATTGGTCGGTTTGGGCATCGCGGCAATCGTTGTGATTCTGGTTTCCGCCGCAGCCGTCCTGTTCTGGACCTTGCCTGACGCCAACGCCTTCAACGCCCGGGTCGAACGGCTGTTCGTCGAAAGCGATCTGACATCGCAGACCGAGATACGATTGCTGGAAATCCTCGCCCAATCCGGCACCGCCTTTGCCGATACGCTGGCCAGCTATCGGGTGGTGATCTTCGTGCTGCTGGTCTTTGCGACGGCCATGCTTGTCGCGGCATTGGTATTCCTGGTGATGCTGGTCACGTTGAACCGACGGATGGCCCAGATTGAACGGACCGGCATCCAGGTCACATCGCTTTTGATCAGCCGCGAGGAAAACACGGTTTACCTCAACAACATGGATTTCAAGCTGACGCCCGCCGCCATGGAAACACTGGCAGTGCTGGCCGAGTCACGTTTGGATGACGAAGTCCTGTCTGGCGCGCAGATCGAGGCGGTGATTTCAGGTCGTGATGCCGCCGATTGTGACGAAGCGGCCGGCGCGACGCGCATCAAGCGGCTGCGGGACACGTTGGGCAATCAGATGGTCAGCGAGCTTCTGGTGAAAAACATCGCCAAGAAAGGCTACATGCTGTCGATCGAAAAAGACGTCATCAAAATGGTCTGACACAGGACCCGTCGTGGATCACAGCAGGTAAAACCAGAGCCGGGCCTCTTGGAAAACCGCTTATCAAGGCCCATCCTTAAAAGGTCCGGCACGGGAGGTTGCTGATGAACGTCCGCGCATCGCCGAAGATCAACGGCTATGGGATATCGATCGAACGGCTTGACGGCCGCGTTGCGATCTACCGCGACGACGTCCTGCTCGCTGAAAGCACCAACGCAAAGGTCATGTATGAAACGCGGCTGCCGCCCGCCATCTATGTGCCGCGCGAGGACGTGCGCGTCGTTCTGAGCGCCGAAACCGACCTTCAGACTTTCTGCCCGTTCAAAGGCACCGCGACGTACCATGACGTGATCCTTGGCGAGGAACGTCTGGCCAATGCGGTCTGGGCCTACGAGGATTCGTTGCCCGAGAGCAAGGAAATCCAGGGCCATATCGGCTTCATGCCCGGGTCCTATACCGACATTGATCTGGGTGGAAACGAACTGCGTGAGGTGCAGGACGGAAACATAAGCGGCCCCTTGATCGACTGGCTGATGCGCGGCGCAGGAACTCTCGAGACGCCCGAAGCCTTCACCAAGGCGCTGGCCGAAAACATGCTGGAGCACGGGATCGCGATCCAGAGGCTTAGCATCCTGGTTTGGTCCTTGCACCCGCTGATCGCAGGCAAACACTACATCTGGGACAAGGGCGCCGACGAGATATCTACAAACGTGCCCACCTACGAAATCCACGATCACCCCGCGTTCATCAACAGCCCGCTGCGGCACGTTTCAAACGGTTTGGGGGGGATCCGACAGCGGCTGACCGACGACAATCCACGGCACAGCTTTCCGATCATGGAAGACTTGCGTGCCAAGGGCGCGACAGATTATGTCGCGATGCCGTTGCCATTCTCGGATGGGCGGATCAACGTTCTGACCCTGACCTGCGATCATCCCGAGGGCTTTACCACTGAGAACCTGGGGCTGGTGTTTGAGTGCTCCTCCGTGATCGCTCGTTACTACGAAGTTTTCACCCAACGCGAGAACGCACAATCCCTGCTTGAAACCTATGTGGGAAAACGGACCGGGGCGCGCGTGCTCGGCGGCGACATCCGGCGCGGAGACGGCGATGACATCGATGCCGCCATCATGTTCTGTGACCTGCGGAACTCGACCAGGCTCGAGGAAGACCTTGGACGAACCGCATATATAACCTTGCTGAACGAGTTTTTCGAAACCGTGTCAGGCATCGTTCACGCGAATGGTGGCGAGGTCCTGAAATTCATCGGCGACGCCGTGCTCGCGGTTTTTCCAGCCGGCGATCAGCCCGCTTCGGCGCGCAAGAACGCACAGCGCAGCGCCATTGAAATCGTTGAGCGCCTGGCCGAATTGCGCATATCCGAGACCGACCACCGCTGCGATTGCTCGATCGGCATTGCCTTTGGCCGCGTCACATACGGCAATGTCGGCTCGCGCGAGCGGTTGGACTTCACGGTGATTGGTCAAGCCGCGAATATCGCTGCCCGACTGGGAGAGTTCGGAAAGGCCCACGGGCACCGCATTGTCGTTTCCGAGGACATCGAACCCATCTGTGTTGATGCACAGCCTTTGGGGCCGGTGAAACTGCACAACGTGTCACGCCCGGTAATTTCCTTCGCGTTGAAAGCCGCTTCGGATGCCGTGCAGGCGAGTTGACCATACTTGGCCGGGATATCCACAATCCGGATTGACACTTTGGCTGAGAACGCTGAACCCAAGCGCTGAACCGCCGCGTCGGCAAGCGCAGGGCCGGAATTCAGCCCGTGGCACCCAATAGGATCAACGCCGTTTGCGCGGGCGAAACTGCGCTTTGAATTTGGGCGATTTGGCTGCGGGCCAGGTAAGTGTCGGTCAGGCTCTGGATGGCTTGTGTACTGACAAATTGGGACAGGTCTTCAGACCCTGTCAATCCGGCCAGTTTATCTCTGAAGATTTCAAGCTGCTTGTCGATGTCCAATTGGCCGAAACTGGAGGGCAGCCCCAAGGCCGTTTCCATCATGCTGCGCAAGGGCGGGAGGCTCATCAAGTCATACCATTTCTTGGTTTCGCTTCCGGTTTGCTCCGCCAGTTCCCGCAACGAATGCTGCGCGTACAGCGCAATCCGCATGGTTTCATCGGACTCACCCACCGCACTTTCAAAACGCGCCACGATGCCTTTTTGCGCAATCTTCTCCATGTCAGTTATCAATGCCGTCTTGCGCACCTCGCCCGGCCCAAGGCCAAAAGCCTCGGAAAACTCGCGATAGCGACTGTCGGCCAGCCTGTTGGCCAAGGCATCCTCCGCCTTGGTCCCGTCAGACAGCACTTTCTGGATGAAGTACCGGTTATCCAGATCAGCCTCCAAGCCAAAAGCATCCAGCGCCACCCGCAAAAGTCGGCGATCCGAGACCAGATCCTCTGCCGATCGAACGTTTCGGATGTTCTCCAAAAAGTACTGTGTTTCTCGCTCATTCTCAGCCGAAGCTGAAAATGTTTGCAGCTGAGCGTCATAGGTGCGCTGAAGAAAGCGCCAGCCAACCAATCCGCTGGTGGGTATGACGGGTTGAAACGTCATCGGCGATAGGCCAGCAAACGATCTTCTCGCGGAAGCAAAGACCTAAGATATTTCAAGCACTTATAGTACTTTTCAGCGATCAGCGCCTCGGTGGCTTGCGCCAGAACCCGGCGGCTGTCGGCATCGGTGAAGATCTGGCTCAGTTCTTCGATCCTGCGCAAAAGTTGTTGCCTTGCCTGGTCGGCATCCAAATCGCCCGACAAAACCAACTGCGCGGCGTAGCATACCCGGCGGACGGGTGTTGTCGCATCGTCAGGATGTATAGCATCACGCAGCCGCAGGACGTTCGCGTCAGGCGTCATGATCGAGAACCGGCTGCGTCGATCCCCGTTCTCGATCACTACGCCGTTGATCAACACGCGCTCCTTCGGCGCAAGTTTCAGTACCAGCCCCGCCATCATGCGCCCCCCGACTGACGCAGCCCGCGCAGAACCGCGAGGTTGATTTCAAGCAAAGGCTCTACGTCAGCCTTCTTGGCCAATACCTGGCCGGTATGCTGTTCGGTGAACTCTGAAAGATAGAAAATACGGGCCCGCAGATCATTCGGCAGGGCATTATCTGAATCTGCAACACCATTTGCCAAAACCGACCACAATCTGCGATTGTCATGCAGGGCCTGAACAAATCCCGAATAATCCGACGCTTTTCGCGCGGCGGCCGCTTTCAGACGATGGGTGATCTTCGAAATCGCCTCATACTCGGTATCGCGCGGGGTGCGCGTTGGGGCGGCAGACTGCGCGTATGCGCGTTGAGCAAGCGTTTGCAGTGTCACTTGAAATCCTTCCAATTGGCCGACTTGATTGGGCGGTCAGAACCGGGGCGCGTGGGTCGCGCCCCGGGAGTGCTTTGGGATTAGCGGAACAGTGACAGGATCGTCTGCGGCGCCTGGTTTGCAATCGACAGCGATTGCGTCGCCAGCTGCTGCTGCACCTGCAGGGCCTGCAGCCGTGCCGAGGTTTCCTCCATGTCGGCGTCCACCAGCGAACCGATGCCCGATTTGAACGAGTCCGTCAGGTTCGAGATGAACTCCTTCTGCGTTTCGATGCGACCCTGCGCTGAACCGAATGCCGCCGACGCGTCGATTGCCGTGTCGATCAGGGTCTCGATGGTGCCCAGGGCCGCAGCGGCGCCTGCACTGGTCGAGACGTCGATCGAGGACAGCGCGCCAAGCCCGCCGGACCCGGCATTGGTGAACTGGGCCGAAACGGTGACGTCGCGATCTGCGTCGGCCCCGGCAGCGGCGGTACCGGTCACGAAGGTCAGGGTGCCGGGCGCGCTGGAGTCGTAGTCGATGGCCACGCCGGTGATGCCCAGCGCGTCAATCTGGTTCTTCAGGCCGACCGCGACAATCGCGTCCGTATAAGCCGAGTCGTAAGTACCCGACGGATCGAGATCGCCGGCTTGGACAGTGTAGGACGCGACCTTGTCACCGATGGTGATCGTCACCTTGTCGCCGGCGGCGAAGTTGTCGGTCGAACTGTCGATAACGATGTCACCGGTGCCGCCAGCCTTGTCCATGGTAAAGCCCGCAGCATCGTTGTCGGTCGTGGCGTTGTCCGACCCGGCCAGCACGCCTTTGCTCGCATAGCCTCCGGTGGACAGGTTCTGACCATTCACGGTGATCGACGACGCCGTCACCGAACCGGTGCTGTCGCGGTCCAGCGATGCCAGGATCGATGCACCGCTGGCCGAACCATCCACCAGGTTCAGACCGTTGAACTGGGCCGCGCCGACGACCGATGCGATCTGATCGCGCAGAGCGGTCACGTCATCGTTGATCTTGCTGCGATCGACGTTGTCTTCCTGGGCCGCAACGATCTTGCTTTTCATCTGGGTCAGCAGATCGGTCACGGTTTCCGACGCGTTCCGGGCCACGGCCACGGTCGATTCACCCAGCGCCAGACTGTCCTTGATAGCGTTGAAGCCATTGACGTCGGACTCCATCACCTTGGAGATTGCCCAAACCGCCGAATTGTCCTTGGCCGTCGCGACGTCCTTGCCGGTCGAAATCGCGTTCTGGGTATTTGCCAGGTTCTTGTTGACCGATTTCAGCGTTTGCAGCGCAACCATTGCGCCATTATTCGTCAGAATGCTGGACATGATTTTCATCCTTTTCCGTTCGGGCCTTCTTCGCCCATAAACACCCCGCCGCCATCGGCGGGCCAAATGTCGTTCTGACCAGTGCGAAGGACCTTTCGGTTTTCGCGCCACCCGTCCTCCAGGTGCAGGACGACTTTTGACCCCGATCCCCTAACGGAGTGCTAAAACGACACCCCGGAAAAAGACGCATTTGAATCAAACACCCCCTTACGCGCGCTTTTCCAGCTTGGCGGCTTGCCGCACGTCGAATCCCGTGCGCTGGCCGGAGGAATCATAAGTGGTGAATTCCTGTCGCACTTTCCGCAGCTCGGCCATGCGATCGGCCACAACCCGAATCCCGTCGGCCGCGCTCTTCAACAGTCTTTGATTTCGCTGAACCTTCTGCTGCAGGCGGATCAGCTCGTCACTGTCGAATACCTGCATGTCGTTGATCGCGCCGATCAGTTTCTCCTTCTCCGGCAGCATGTGCTCCAGATGATCGAGGTCTCCATCGACCAAAGCTGAACGCTCAAGGTCCAGTACCTCTTCAAGCGCCTTTACCAGGTCCTGTTTTTTCTCATTTGGCATTCGCTTTCTCCATCATTGCGTTGAACAGCATCTCGGACAGGCCGATGCCTCCGGCCTGTGCCATCTGCCGGACCTGCTGCTGCACCAGGAACGATGCAAACTGATCTTCTCCGGCGCCGCCGCCGAAAGACTGCCGCGTCTTGTCCATGCCCGCCGCTTTCAGCATCTCGGCCAGGAAAGTCGCTTCCAACTCGACCGAGGCCGCCTTCAGTCGTGCTGAGGCCGAGTCGCTTCGAACCAACGGGGTAGTTGAGGATACTTCCATCGCGATCTCCGAAAATTGTCCCGATATTCTTCGATCAAACCGGATGGCGGTTAAAATAACCGTAACTTCCTTGGGCAAGGATCCAAGCTGCGCAACCGGAGCCGGAGCAAAATGCCCAACGCCCTTTCCTTGATATCCACCGCATCGCCTGAAACCGTCGGCTTTCATCAACGACCGTCGGACCGGAAATCCGACACGGAAACCGTCTTCGCTGACGTTATGAATAACGCCGAGGCTTCCGAGGAAGCATCACCCGGACCAAATGTGGATGACGAAGACGCGGTGGCGACTGACGCGCGACCGAACACCCCAACGACAGAGCCGGTCGTATCTGAGGCTGGCTGGCGCGAGTCCGAGACCGCCGAAAGCGACATAATGCCCGCGCACCGCATGCGCGCGCATTCCGACACTCCGATATCGGTGGTCGCAGCCATACCGGACTCGAATTCCGGGGGGGCTGAACCGAATCGCACATCTGCAAGGCCGACGCTGCCTGGAACGGTTGCGCAGGACGTTGGGCGCGACGCAGCGCCTGCCCCGACGAACCAGTTCTCAGCACTGTCGAATTCCACCGATGAAATTCCGCCTTCACTCTCTGGCCCAACCGCAGAGCCCACCTCGAAGATCTCGCACCAACAGGTAGCGTTCGCGCTAGCCGGTCAGAAGTCCATCGAGATGCCCGGCCCTGGCAACAGGCAAAAGCCGGAAGATCCGCCTCGGTCACGGCAGTTCGAGACCGAACTCGTAGGGCGTGCAACAAAAACAGAAATGCGCCTCCCGGATACCACTGCCCCTCCGTCGGGGATTTCAGCAGAGTTTCAGCCCCGGCTGCCTGACACGGTCGACGCATTTGCGATGGATGACGCCTCATCCGGTGAAGAAGCTGTTGATCCGGTCGGACCTCAAGATACCGGTTCTTTGCGTTCTGCTCGTGACCCGATCGGAACGTTTCCGGTGTCAGGAGCAGCCGCAAGGGCCGAAGTGGCCCGGGCGATCGCTGGCCAGATGGCGGCTGCGATAACCTCGAAGCCGGGCAGCGGCCGCGTGGAAATCGCCCTGAACCCTGAAGAGTTGGGAAAAGTCTCGATCGTTCTGACCGGTCGCGAGGACGGGCTACATCTTGTCCTCTCCGCCGAAAGGCCCGAGACCCTCGATCTGATGCGCCGGCATATCGGAATCTTGTCTGCCGAGCTGCAGGACATGGGATTTGCCGACTTGTCATTCGACCTGGGCACTTCGAGCGACGAACACCAGAATGAAACACGACCAGTGCACACCGCCTTTCTTGATCCAGAGGGGCTGGACAACTCAGAGGCTGGTCGCGAAAGGCAACTCCGCGCTGCTCCGTTGCGCGCTTTGGACCTGAGGCTTTGACCATGATCACGGCAACACAAACCACGACACAGCCAGCCGCGCAAAACCAATCCGCGACCCAAAAGAAAACGTCTGGGCTGGCATCGGATTTCGAGACGTTCTTGAAAATGCTGACCGCGCAAGCGCGCAATCAGGATCCGTTGGAGCCGCTGGATTCGTCTGAATATGCCGCGCAGCTGGCGCAATTCTCGATGGTGGAACAGCAGGTTCAGACCAACGAGTTGCTGGATGGCCTTGCAGGCACATTGAGCGCGGCGAACCTGACCGAGATGGCCGCTTGGATCGGAAAGGATGTGCGGGTGTCTTCTGCCTTCCGGTTTCAGGGGGCGCCGGTCCAACTGTTCGCCGATGCAGCCACAGGTGCGGACACTGCGGTGCTGGTATTCAGAAATGCGGATGGCCAGGTCATCGGGCGACTTCCCGTGTCACCCACCGATCGCGAGTTCCTTTGGGCGGGATTGGACGATTCGGGCGCACCGCTGCCGGATGGCACCTATGCCGCAACACTGGAAAGTTACAGGAATGGCGAGCTGCTGTCCTCGGTGCCTGCGTCCAGCTTCAGTCGGGTGGTGGAGGCTCAAGTCGAGAATGGTACGGTTCTGCTGAGCCTCGATACTGGAACTGTACAACCGGCGTCGGAGGTGGTCGCAGTTCGCGTCGGTTCTTGAACTCTGCGAAAGGTCGGGGCAAAGCTGGGCGCATCCAGAAACGTCAATTCTTGGGGTAGCTCCCTGTCCGACCTTATTGCCCCACCGCACGGCCTTGTCGCCAGCCTTGTTGAGGACAAGCTGATTGCCGCAGGGGCCGAATTCCAGACCCTTTATGGCGGGCGCACCAACCGGGTGTGGAAAGTTCTGGGCGGGGATGGCGACCGGGTGCTCAAGCTATATCGCTCGGACCCGAGCAATCCGATGTTTCGCAATGACGCACAGCTTGAGGCCGCTTGCCTGCAGGCCTTGGCAGACACGGGATTTGTGCCCCGGCTGCGGGGCAGCGGGCAGTTCGGCTCGGAACAGTGGGTGTTCTACGACCACGCGCCGGGCTCCCCATGGCGCAGCGACCCCGAGCCGGTGGCAAAACTTCTCAGGCGGCTGCACCAGATGAAGGTTCCGATGGACGCGCCGGGCGGACCGAACGGCAGCAAAGATCTTGAACGTCACGGAACACGCATTCTGCAACTCTGCCGCCGCAACGGCTGCGGGGCGGTGCTTGGCTTGAAGCCCGAGACCGCCATGGCTGCGACAGCGCAAACATGCCTGATCCACGGTGATCCAGTGGCCGGAAACATTCTGGTCGCGCCGACAGGCCTGACGCTCATTGATTGGCAATGCCCAGCGATCGGCGACCCGTGCGAGGACCTCGCCCTGTTCCTATCTCCGGCCATGCAGCAGCTTTACCGCGGCGCGCCGCTTTCGGCGGAAGAGGAACAGCAATTTCTGACCGGTTATGGTGACACTCGAATCGTGGATCGGTACATGGCGCTCAAGCCGTGGTTCGCCTGGCGTATGGCGGCGTATTGCCTATGGCGGGTGGAAAACGGCGCAGCCGCATATCAAAAAGGCCTGGATCTGGAACTCGAGGCCTTGCAGGCACTCCGGTCATAGGTCTCTCAGCGCCAAGGCCGCATAGGCCGGTGGCATCAACAACCGCCGCCAGCGCCCTAGCGGGAAACGCGATGGTGGTTCTGAAATCGGCTCGGGCAGTTCCGTCGGCCTTTCCAGAACCAAATCTGCCAGAGCACGGCCGCAGAAGCTGCCCATGGCCACACCATTTCCGTGGTAGGCGAAGCCGGCAAACAGGCCCGGCTGATCGGGTATCGGCCCGGCATAAGGCACCAGATTCGGAGCGAAACAGACCATGCCCGACCAAGCGTGCGTGATCTCGACCTCTGCCCATTTCGGAAACATCCGCCTGAAATCGCGATGGACGACACGACGAATTGCGGCTTCGGCCCGGGGCGAGGACATCAGTCCCCCGCGCATGCCGAACAGAAATCGGTTGTCGGGCATCAGCCGGAAATAATGCAGCAGGTTCCGTGTGTCGTATGCCATTTGCCGCGATGTCCAGCCTTGGTTCGCCAACTCGCCCTCGGTCAAGGGTCGCGTGACCATGACCGTGGATTGAGCAGGCAAATACCGCGCTGACAGCCAATCCGGGATGTCGTCGCTCGAGTATCCGTTGGTACACACCACGACATTTTCGGCCAGTGCCCGACCTGTCGGCAATTCGAGTTCGAAACCGCGGCTGGTCTTGCGGATTTTCTGTGTCGGGCTGCGCTGAAACAGCATCGCGCCCGAAGCCTGTGCCGCCGCGGCGATCCCGAACAGATATTTCCGCGGATTCAACCCAAAACCAACCGGGTCGGTGTAGCCTCCGAAAAACCGCCCAGTCATTCCAAGAACCGGCAGGTCATCGGCCTCATGCAATACGCCCTCAGGCCCGGCATGGCGGCGCAGCGCCTCCATCGCCCGGGGCGTGTGGGCCAGTTGCGTCTCGCCCTGCGAATGCACATCCGCCTGAATGCCAAGCGACGCCAGAAGCTCGGCGACCAGGGCCACCGCGTCCACCTCGGCCTGAGCATAGGCCTCGGCCGCGGCATCGCCGTATCTGCGCGCCAGGGCGGCATGGCCCAGTTTCGACCCGCCCTTGCAGCAAAACCCGCCGTTGCGCCCCGAGGCGCCCCAGCCCGGCGTTTCCGCCTCGAACACGGCGACCGAAACGCCCTGATGCGCCAGATGCAGCGCCGCCGACATGCCGGTGAACCCGCCGCCGACGATCGCCACGTCTACCGATAGATCACCGTCATGTACCGGCCAGTCGGGGGCCGGCACGGTTTCATCCCACCAACACCCCGCGCGCGGGCCGGGGCCATAGGTGTAGGCCGGAAAGATCCGCCTCATTCGGTGCGCGCGGCGGCTTGTTCCTCTTGCCGCTGCCGGACCATCGCGCGTTTCGACACCAGCGAGGCGGTGATCACGCCCACGGTGACAACGGCGATCATGATTGTCGACAGCGCGTTGATTTCCGGGCTGACCCCCAGACGCACGGCCGAGAAGATCTTGATCGGCAGGGTCGTGGCCGAGGGGCCGGACGTGAAGGACGCAATCACCAGGTCATCCAGCGACAGGGTGAAGGCCAGCAACCACCCCGAGATCACCGCCGGCGCGATGATCGGCAGAGTCACCAACCGGAAGGCCTGCGCCGGCGAGCAGCCCAGATCCAGCGCCGCCTCTTCCAGCGACCGGTCGAACGTCACCAGCCGCGAGGACACCACGACCGAGACGTAGCACATCGAAAAGGTCGTATGTGCCAGCACGATGGTCAAAATGCCTCGGTCCAGCCCGATGCCGATGAACAACAGCAGCAGCGACAGGCCGGTGATTACCTCGGGCATCACCAGCGGCGCATAGATCATCCCGGAAAATAGCGTGCGGCCAAAGAACCGCCCGCCGCGCACCATGACATAGGCTGCCATGGTGCCCAGAATGGTCGCCAACGTCGACGAGAACACGGCAACGCGAACGGTGACCCAAGCCGCATCCAGAAACGCCTGGTTCTGCATCAGTTCGCCATACCATTTGGTCGAGAACCCGGCCCAGACCGTGACCAGCTTGCTTTCATTGAAGCTGAAGATGATCAGGATCACCATCGGGATGTACAGAAACGCAAAGCCCAGCGTCAGCGAGACCGTATTGAACCAGCTCAGCCTGTTCATTGCTCTGCCTCCGCCTGTTTCTGCTGGTTGCGCTGGAACAGCACGATCGGGATCACCAGGATCAGCAGCAGGATCACCGCCACGGCGCTGGCCACCGGCCAGTCGCGGTTCGAGAAAAATTCCTCCCACAAGACCTTGCCGATCATCAGCGTGCCCGACCCGCCCAGCAGCGAGGGGATCACGAATTCACCGATCACCGGAATCATCACCAGGAAGCATCCCGCGATGATACCCGGGCGCGACAGCGGGATGGTCACCAGCCAGAAGGCCTGCGTGCGCGAACAGCCCAGATCCTCGGCCGCCTCGATCAGCGAGCCGTCCAGCCGGTCGAGCGCGGCATAGATCGGCAGGATCATGAAGGGCAGATAGGTGTAGACGATGCCGATATAGACGGCCGTCTGCGTGTTGAGGATGGTCAGCGGGGTCGAGATGATGCCCGTCCACAGCAGGAACTGGTTCAGGTAGCCTTCGTTCGACAGGATCCCCATCCACGCATAGACGCGGATCAGGAACGAGGTCCAGAACGGCAGGATCACCAGCATCATCAGCGTCGGGCGCCATTCCTCGGGCGCGCGGGCCATGCCATAGGCGATGGGATAGCCGACCAGAAGGGTCAGCGCGGTCGCGATCAGCGCGATCTTGACGCTGGACAGGTAGGCTTTCCAGTACAGGTCGTCCTCGGTCAGCCAGACGAAATTCTCGAAATCCAGCTGGCTGAAGAATTCCTTGATCCCGGCCCAGCCCTGCGACAGATCAAGGGTCGGGGTGTAGGGCGGGATCGCAAGCGCGATGTCCGACAGCGAGATCTTCAACACGATGAAGAACGGCACCAGGAACAGGGCCAGAAGCCAGACATAGGGGATGGCGATCAGGACCGCGCGGCGCATCAGTCTGCCAGCAGAACCGCCGCCGTGGCCGTCCAGGACAGCCAGACAGGGTCTTCCCAAGTAAAGGACCGGCGCGAGATTCGGCGGGTATTGGCCGTCTGCGCCTTGATGATGATGCCGTTGGACAGCTCGACGTAATAGGTGGACAGATTGCCCAGATAGGCGATGTCATGCACCTTGCCCTGCACGGCGTTGACGGCATCGGCGGGGCGCTCGGCCGAGATGGTCACCTTCTCCGGCCGGATGGCCAGGTGGCAGGTCTGCCCGTCGGAAAAATGATTGGCCGATGTCGCGGTCAGCGGCGGCTGGCCCTCGGCCCAGTCGATGCGATAGGTGTCCTCGCCGGTCGAGGTGGCCCGGCCCTGGATGATGTTCACGTCCCCGATGAAATCAGCGACATAGACGGAATTGGGGTTTTCATAGATGCGGTCGGGCGTGGCGACCTGCATCAGCTTGCCCTGATCCATCACCGCAACACGGCTGGCCACCGTCATCGCCTCTTCCTGGTCGTGGGTCACGATCACGAAGGTGGTGCCGGTCTTTTCCTGAATGTCCATCAGTTCGAACTGGGTGTCCTGGCGCAGCTTCTTGTCCAGCGCGCCCAGCGGTTCGTCCAACAACAGCAGTTTCGGCGCCTTGGCCAGCGACCGGGCCAGCGCCACGCGCTGCCGCTGCCCGCCCGAGATCTGATGTGGCTTGCGGCGGGCGAATTTTTCAAGCCGGGTCAGGCGCAGCATTTCCTCGACCCGGTCTTCCAGATCATGCTTGGGCATGTTGTCCCGGCGCAGGCCAAAGGCGATGTTGTCCCACACGTTCAGATGCGGAAACAGCGCGTAGGACTGGAACATCATGTTCACCGCCCGTTTGTTCGGCGGGACCGGCGCGATGTCCTGACCGCTCAGCAGGATGGTTCCTTCCGAGGGCTGTTCGAACCCCGCCAGCATCCGCATCATCGTGGTCTTGCCGCAGCCCGATGGGCCAAGCAGGGCAAAGAATTCACGTTCGAAGATATCCAGCGACAGGTTGTCGATGGCCGTGAATCCCCCAAATCGCTTGGTCACGTTCTTGAACTGGATCAAGGGTTTCGCCTGTGGGTCGTCCCACGGCGCAAAGACGGTAGAGTTCAAAGGAGCCCCCGTAAGTCAGCCGAAACTGGGAATGCGCAAGGCGGGTCGTCGCCGCCTTGCGCCCGAGCACCTGATCAGGTGCCCGACTTGATCTTGGTCCACAGACGCGTCACGACCCGCTGGATCTTGGCCGGGTAGGGCCGGGTGGTGAACAGGTTCTCCAACGCGTCGGCGGGCGGATAGATCGCCGGATCTTCCAGGATCTCGGGCAGGATGAACTCCTGCGAGGCCTTGTTGCCGTTGGCGTAGTAGACATAGTTCGTGGCCGCCGCCATGTTCTGGGCGTCCATGATGAAGTTCAGGAACTTGTGCGCGCCGTCCGGGTTGGGCGCATCCACCGGAATCGCCATCTGGTCGAACCACATCTGCGCGCCTTCCTTGGGCGCGTGATAGGCGATGGTCACGCCGTTGTCGGCCTCGTCCGCCCGGTCGCGGGCCTGCAGAACGTCGCCCGACCAGCCCACGGCCACGCAGATGTCGCCATTGGCCAGCGCGTTGATGTATTCGCTGCTGTGGAACTTCTGGATGTAGGGGCGCACCGCCATGAACACGCCCTCGGCCTTGGCAATCACGTCCGGATCGTGGCTGTCGGGGTCTTCACCGATATATTTCAGCGCGGCCGGGATCATCTCGGCCGGCGCGTCCAGGAAATGCACGCCGCAGCCGGCCAGCTTTTCCATGTTCTCCGGGTTGAACACCAGGTCCCAGCTGTCGATGGGGGCGTCCTCGCCCAGGGCTTCCTGAACCTTGCCCACGTTCACCCCGATCCCGGTGGTGCCCCACATGTAGTTGATCGAATATTCGTTGCCCGGGTCGTACTGCGCCGTGCGCTCTTCGATCACGTCCCACATGTTGGCCAGGTTCGGCAGCTTGGACTTGTCCAGCTTCTGGAAGGCTCCGGCCTGGATCTGCCGTTGCAGGAATGTGCCCGAGGGCACAACCACGTCATATCCCGACCCGCCGGCCAGCATCTTGGTTTCCAGAACCTCGTTGCTGTCGAACACGTCATAGATCAGGGTCAGGCCCGTTTCTTCCTCGAACTTGGTCAGCAGTTCCTCGTCGATATAGTCCGACCAGTTGTAGACGCGCACCTCTTCCGCGAATGCGGCCGACGTCCCCAAGGCGGCGATCGCCGTCATCGTCAGCGTTCTGATTTTCATTTTCTTCTCCCTGCAAGTGTAGGGGTATCATCCCGTTTTTTTGGATTTGATCAAGTTTTGCGTTTTCCTTCGATCCGTCGTATGGTTTCACGCGGCAGCAATCCTGACAAGTCAGGACCATCGGGATCGAGGTGAAACACTTGGATTTGATCAAAAATAAGGCATCCGGGGCAAGTGACGCCGCGCAGAAGGCGCCGGCGCATGAACAGGTGTATCGAACGTTGCGGTCACAGATCCTGTTCGGCGAACTGGTACCCGGCCAGCCGGTCACGATCCAAGGTCTGACCGAATCACTGGGGGTCGGCATGACCCCGGTGCGCGAAGCGATCCGCCGCCTGATCTCGGATGGCGCGCTGATCTTTCAGGGCAACCGCCGGGTCAGCGTGCCGCTGCTGACGGGGGCGGATGTCGAACAGATGATTTTCGCCAGAAACGCCGTGGAATCAGAACTTTCCCGCCGCGCGGCCGGCCGGATGACCACTGCGGACATCGACCAGCTGGAACAGATCGACCGGCGCCTGGACCGGATGATCGCGGATGGTGATGTCAGCGGCTATCTGCGCCTCAACCACGCCTTCCACGAAAATCTGTATGACCACGCGAACGCCCCGATCCTCAAGGACCTGGCCGAGCGTCTGTGGCTGCGATTCGGCCCTTCGCTGCGCGTCGTCTGCGGGCGGTTCGGCACCCAGAGCCTGCCGGATCGGCACAAGGACATCATCGGCGCCCTGCGGGCGGGTGATGCGGAAAAGGTCGCAAAAGCAACGACGCAAGACATCGAACAAGGCATGGAGCTGATGGCCGAGGCATTGGCGGAGGACTGAGCGCGCCCAAGTCAATTGACAGAAAAAAATTTGATCATATTCTGACCATCAACCGCTGTTGCAGGAGAACCTCCCGATGCCGACCATCACCAACCACATGCCGACCGCCGAGTTGCAGGCGCTGGACGCGGCGCATCACCTTCACCCGTTTTCGGCCAACAATGCCTTGGGCAAGGAAGGCGCCCGCGTCATCACGCGGGCCAAGGGCGTCTATCTGACCGACAGCGAGGGTGAAGAGATCCTGGACGCCATGGCCGGTCTGTGGTGCGTGAACATCGGCTATGGCCGCGACGAACTGGCCGAAGTGGCGGCGCGTCAGATGCGCGAACTGCCCTACTACAACACCTTCTTCAAAACGACCCATGTCCCGGCGATCGCGCTGGCGGCCAAGCTGGCCGAGCTGGCACCGGGTGACCTGAACCACGTCTTCTTCGCCGCCGGCGGGTCCGAGGCCAATGACACCAACATCCGTCTGGTCCGCACCTATTGGGCGGAAAAGGGTCACCCCGACAAGAACATCATCATCAGCCGCCACAACGCCTATCACGGGTCGACCGTCGGGTCGGCCTCGCTGGGCGGCATGGCCGGCATGCACGCGCAGGGTGGCATCCCGATCCCGAACATCCACCACATCAACCAGCCCAACTGGTGGGCCGAGGGCGGCGACATGACGCCCGAAGAGTTCGGCCTGGCCCGCGCACGCGAGTTGGAAGAGGCGATCCTGGAATTGGGCGAAGACCGCGTCGCCGCCTTCATCGCCGAGCCGGTCCAGGGTGCGGGCGGCGTGATCGTCGCGCCCGACACCTACTGGCCGGAAATCCAGCGCATCTGCGACAAGTACGACATCCTGCTGATCGCCGACGAGGTAATCTGCGGCTTTGGCCGCACCGGAAACTGGTTCGGCTCGCAGACCATCAACATCCGCCCGCACATCATGACCATCGCCAAGGGGCTCAGCTCGGGCTATGCGCCCATCGGTGGCTCGATCGTCAATGACGAGATCGCCGAGGTGATCGGCGGGACCGAGTTCAACCACGGCTATACCTATTCGGGCCACCCCGTCGCGGCGGCCGTTGCGCTGGAAAACCTGCGTATTCTGGAAGAGGAAAAGATCGTCGAGCATGTGCGCGATGTCGCGGCCCCCTATCTGAAACAGAAATGGGAGGCGCTGGTCGATCACCCGCTGGTCGGCGAGGCCAAGATCGTGGGCATGATGGCCTCGATCGCGCTGACGCCGGACAAGGCCAGCCGGGCCAAGTTCGCCTCCGATCCGGGTACTGTCGGGTACATCTGCCGCGATCGCTGCTTTGCCAACAACCTGATCATGCGCCATGTGGGCGACCGGATGATCATCTCGCCGCCGCTGGTCCTGACTCCGGCCGATATCGACGAGATGTTCGTGCGTATCTACAAGTCGCTGGACGAGGCGCAGGCCGAGATCATCGCACAGGGCCTGATGAAAGCGGCCTCCTGATTTCACGGAAACATCGCAAACGGGCGGCCCGACGCGGCCGCCCTTTTTCGTTCAGCGCATTCGTTCCAGCAATTGCACGGTGGCGTACCCATCGGGCACCAGGCCACGTGCCACCTGATAAGCCCGCAGCGCATTGATGGTGTTCGGACCGATCCGCCCGTCGATGGCCTGCGTGTCGAACCCGGCCAGGGTCAGCCGCAGTTGCAGTTCCTTGCGTTCGGCAACGCTCAGCACCCGGTCGCCGCGCGGCCAGTTGGCGCGGAACGGGCCCTGCCCGGCCAGCCGGTCTGACAGATGGCCGATGCCGATCACATAGGCATCGGCGCCGTTGTACCGCTCGATCACGCTGAAATTGCCAAAGATCATCAGGGCCACGCCACCGCTGCCCGCCGGCAGCAGGATCGAGGCGGGTCCGTGATCGGCGATCGCCCGCCCATCCGCCGCCCGAACCCCCAGCGCCGCCCAGCCCGAGGGCAACCGGGTGATGTCGCGGCTTGCCTGGGCATAGTCGAACCCCGCCGGCAGGCGCACCTCGACGCCCCAGGGCTGGCCTTTGGTCCAGCCGAAGCGCGCAAGATAGGCCGCGGTCGAGGCCAACGCATCGGTGGGATCGTCCGACCAGATGTCGCGCCGGCCGTCACCGTCGAAATCCACCGCATGTTCCAGATACGATGTCGGCATGAACTGCGTGTGCCCCATGGCCCCGGCCCAACTGCCAGTCATCGCCTCGGGGCGCACGTCGCCCGCCTGCAGGATCTGCAGTGCGGCCAGCAGCTGGGTTTCAAAGAACTCCGCCCGCCGCCCGTCAAAAGCCAAGGTCGCCAGCGATCGGATCGTGGGCGAGCTGCCCCGGAAGCTGCCGAAGGAGGTCTCAAGCCCCCAGACGGCCACGACGACCTCTTTCTCGACCCCGTATCGCGCCTCGATCCGGTCGAGAACCCGGCGATGCCGTTCCAACGCCTTGCGCCCGTCGGCGATGCGCTGGTCCGAAACGGCCGAGTCCAGATACTCCCAGATCGGCTTGGAAAACTCGGCCTGGTTGCGGTCACGCCTGATGATGTCGGGGTCCTGGGTCACGCCGCTCAGGGCGCGGTCCAGCGTGGTCTGGCTGATCCCCTGCGACACGGCCCGGCGTTGGAATGCGCCAAGCCAGACCTCGAACCGGGGATTTACCGCCGCCACACGATGCGCGCCGTGCGCGGGCCTTGGCACGGGCCTGAGCGACGCGGTCAGATCGGCCGAGGCCAGTTGAACCCCTACGCCGGCTGGCCCAAGGGAAGGGTTGGTCGTCTCCGCCTGCAAGCTGGATGCCCAAACTGCGGCGGCCAAAAAGCCACACACATATTTCATGATTCAGGTTTTCCTGATTACTGCTCGCGCTCAGGGTAACCCGAAACCTGAAATTCACAAAGCGTTCCCTTGCAAGGCGCCGCGCACCGTCACCGCTGACGGCGCTTGCGCTCGACCTTGCGCTTGATCTTGTCCTTCTTGCGCTTGGTGCTGACCGACTTGCGCCGTGTGGGACGGCCCGGCTTTCCACGCCCGCCCCCGCGCGGCATCGGCTGATCATCGATGGACAGCAGCTCCAGCTCCAGCCCGCCGGTTACCGGCGTGGCCTCGGTCAGGCGCACGGTGACGCGCTGGCCGATGGCGATGGTCAGGCCGGTATCGGCCCCCATCAGGGTGCCGGCCTCGGCGTCGAAGTGAAAGAACTCGCGCCCCAGCGACCGCACCGGCACCAGCCCGTCGGCCCCGGTTTCGTCCAGTTTGACGAAGGCCCCGAACCGGGCGATGCCGCTGATGCGGCCGGTGAACTCGTTGCCGACGCGCTCGCTCAGATAGGCCGCCAGATAGCGGTCGGTCGTGTCGCGCTCGGCCATCATCGAGCGGCGCTCGGTGTCCGAGATGTGGGTAGCAATCTCCTCCAGACGCTCGATCTCGTCGGCGGTCAGACCGTCCTTGCCCCAGCCATGGGCCGAGATCAGCGCCCGGTGCACGATCAGGTCGGCATAGCGGCGGATGGGCGAGGTGAAATGCGCGTAGTTGCGCAGCGCCAGCCCGAAATGGCCAAAGTTTTCGGGGCTGTAATAGGCCTGCGCCATCGACCGCAACGTGCTGAGATTGATCAGCTCGGCATCCTCGGTGCCGGCGGCGGCATTCAGCAGCGCGTTCAGGTGACGGGTCTGCAGCACCTGCCCCTTGGCCAGGTTCAGCCCGGCGGCCTGCGCCGTCTCGCGCAGGCTTTCCAGCTTTTCGGGCGCGGGTTCCTCGTGCACCCGGAACAGAAGCGGGCTGCGCTTGGCGATCAGCGTCTCGGCCGCGGACACGTTGGCCAGGATCATGAATTCCTCGATCAGCCGGTGCGCATCCAGCCGATCGCGGAAGGCCACGCTTTCGACCTCGCCCTTGTCGTTCAGCACGATCTTGCGTTCCGGCAGGTCCAGGTCCAGCGGCTGGCGTTCGTTGCGCGCCGTCTTCAGCGCGCCATAGGCGGCATAGAGCGGCTTCAGAACGCTCTCGAGCAGCGGGCCGGTCCGGTCATTGGGGGTGCCGTCGATGGCTGCCTGCACCTCGGCATAGTTCAGGGACGCGGCCGAGCGCATCAGCCCGCGCACAAAGCGGTGGTCGATCTTGTTTCCGTTTGCATCGATCCGCATCCGCACTGCGATACAGGCGCGCGGCACGCCTTCGTGCAGCGAACACAGATCGCCCGACAGACGGTCGGGCAGCATCGGCACGACGCGGTCGGGGAAATAGGTCGAGTTGCCCCGCCTGCGCGCTTCGCGGTCCAGCGCACTGCCGGGGCGCACATAGGCGGCCACATCGGCAATGGCGACCCAGATCACATGGCCGCCCGGGTTTTTCGGATCGTCATCGGCATGGGCATAGCAGGCGTCGTCATGGTCGCGCGCGTCCGACGGGTCGATGGTCAACAGAGGGATGTCCCGCAGATCCTCGCGCCCTTTCAACCCGACGGGCTTGGCCCGGTCGGCCTCGGCGATCACGTCATCGGGAAAATCATCCGGGATGCCATGCTGGTGGATCGCGATCAGAGACACCGCCTTGGGCGCGGACGGATCGCCCAGCCGCTCCACGATGCGCGCACGCGGCAGCCCCATGCGGTTTTTCGGCCCGGCCTGCTCGGCCTCGACCAGTTCGCCATCCTTGGCGCCCAGCGCCGCGTCTTCGGCCACCAGCCATTCGGTCGATCCGGCCTTGTCGATGGGCACGATGCGCCCGCCCTCGGCGCCCTTGCGGAAAATCCCGACGACCCGGCGCGGATTGGCGCCGATGCGGCGGATCAGGCGGGCCTCGTAATTGTGGTCTTCTTCATGCACCTGGGTCAGGCGGGCCAGGATGCGGTCACCCTCGCCCAGCGCCGGGTCGCTGGCGCGCGGAATGATCAGCACGATCGGCTCGACCCCTTCGCCATGCCATTCCAGCGGCCGCGCGAACAGGTCCCCATCGGCGTTCGGAGCCTTGACCTGCAGCACGCTGACCGGCGGCAGGCGGTCCGGGTCGCGATAGCTGCGCTTGCGCTTTTCCAGATGACCCTCGGCCTCAAGCTCTTTGAGGATCCGTTTCAGGTCGATCCGGTCCGCGCCCTTGATGCCAAAAGCCTTGGCGATGTCGCGTTTCGAGGTGAGCGTGGGGTTCGCCGAGATCCAGTCGAGGATCTCCTGCTTGGTCGGTATGCGTTTCATCTTTTCCGCCTAGCACGCCGATGCGACCGCGTCATGACCAAAAAGTGGCCGGGCGCATCAATCGCTCAGGCGAAATAGTCGGCCAGGATCCGGGCATAGATCGCCTTGAGCTGGCGGATCTGCTCGACCGGAACGGATTCGTCCACCTGATGCATGGTGCGCCCGACCAGGCCGAACTCGACCACCGGGCAGTGGTCCTTGATGAACCGCGCGTCCGAGGTGCCCCCGGTGGTCGACAGCTCGGGCCGACGGCCGGTCTCGGCCTCGACCGCGCGCGCGACCAGATCCGACAGCGGCCCCGGAGGGGTCAGGAAGCTTTCGCCCGAGACCTTGATCCGCGTATCGATCTGCACGCCGAACTCGGCCGCCACGTCGGCCGCCTGCGCCTTCAGCCAGTCGCTGAGGCTGGCGCCTGTATGCAGGTCGTTGAACCGGATGTTCACCGCCCCACGGCACTGGGCCGGAATGACGTTGGTGGCGGCGTTGCCGGTGTCCATCGTGACCACGGCCAGGGTCGAGGCGTCGAAATGGTCCGTCCCCCGATCCAGCTCGTGACTGGCCAGCCGATCCATCAGCCGCGCCAGCGCGGGCAGCGGGTTTTTCGCACGATGCGGATAGGCCGAATGGCCCTGCACGCCCGTCACCTCGAACCACGCGGTCATCGACCCGCGGCGGCCGATCTTCATCATCTCGCCCATCTCATTGGGGCAGGTCGGCTCGCCCACCAGACAGACCGACATCCGCTCGTCCTGCGCCTGCATGTAGTCCAGCAGCGCGGTGGTGCCGTCCACCGCATCGCCTTCCTCGTCCCCCGTGATTGTCAGGATGATCGCCCCGTCCGGCGGGGTGTCGCGCACAAAATCCACCGCCGCCGCGACAAAGGCAGCAACCCCCGATTTCATGTCGGTCGCGCCGCGGCCGTACAGAATGCCGTCATGGATTTCCGCGCCGAACGGCGGGCGGGTCCATGCGGCCTCGTCGCCGACCGGCACTACGTCGGTATGCCCGTTGAAGCCGAAACTGCGGGCATGCCCCTTGTCGCCCCACCGGGCGAACAGGTTGCAGACGCCGCCGCGATCGACCCGCGTGCAGGTGAATCCGGCCCGCGACAGGATTTCTTCCAGAAGAACCAGCGCCCCGCCTTCCTCGGGTGTGACCGAGGGGCAACGGATCAGGTCTGCGGTCAGGTTTACGGGGTCGGTCATTCGGGGGCCTCGCGGTTTCGGCGTGGGAGGGGTTCCCGCACAGATTCAACGAATTGGCGGCGATGCCAACCCCGATCTGCGGTTTTCCGGCGGTCCGGCCCGAATCTTCGGGACAAAGAAATCTGGCCAGATGACCTTGCGACGGTCTTGCCGCAGCACGCCAAATTGCGCTAGAGGGCCGCGAAACAGGTGAGTACCCCATGACGCGCGCCCTATTCGCATTGGTCTGCCTGACCTTCGCAGCCCTTGCACAAGCCAGCCAGGCCGAAACTCTGACGGTCGCGACGGTGGACCGCCCACCGTTCTCCTATGAAGTCGACGGCGAAGATACCGGATTCTCCATGGACCTGCTGGCCGCGCTGGCCGAGGAGCTGGGCTGGGAATACACGGTCGTCCGAATGGACTCTTTCAGCGACATGCTGTCAGCGGTGGAAAACCGCGAGGCGGACATGGCGATCGCCAACATTTCGATCACCGCCGACCGCGAAGCCCGAATGGACTTCAGCCAGCCGATCTTCGAGGCCGGCCTGCAGATCATGGTGCCTTCGGATGCCGCGCGCGGACCGTCCTTGTTGCACGCACTGCTGTCGCGTGAGCTGTTCATCGCCATCGGGCTGGCCTTTGCGATTCTGCTGGGCGGCGGCATGTTGATGTGGACGTTCGAACGCCGTTCTCAGCCCTATTTCGACCGCGATCTGAACGAGGCCTGGTTCCCGTCCTTCTGGTGGGCGCTGAACCTGGTGGTCAATGGCGGGTTCGAAGAGCGCATGCCGCGCACGGCTTTCGGCCGTGTTCTTGGGGTGGTCCTCGTGGTCTCGTCCCTGTTCATCGTTTCGGTGTTCACCGCGCGGATCACCTCGGTCATGACGGTGGATGCGATCACCAGCAACATCAATTCGGTCAACGATCTTTATGGCAAACAGGTCGGCACGATCTCGGGGTCGACTGCCGCAAATTTCCTGAACCGGCGCGAGATCGAATTCGTCGGCTACGATGACCTCGACGACATGCTGACCGCCTTCGAGGACGGGGACCTGGACGCCGTCGTGTTCGACGCGCCGATCCTGTCCTATTTTGCTGCCCACGAGGGGCGCAAGATCGCGACCATGACCGGCGGCGTCTTCCTGCGCGAGAACTACGGCATCCTGTTCCCGACCGGGTCACCCCTGGACGAAGACGTCAACCGGGTGCTGCTTACGTTGCGCGAGAACGGCACCTATGACCAGATCTATCGCAAGTGGTTCGGCGCGCGCCACTAGCTGCCTTCGGGCTTGTTGCCGAAAAACGGTGTCATCTGCGCAACAATAACCGCGTTTTCATCCAGCGCCCTTTGCATCAGAGCGCGCTCGTCCGGGTCGATCTCGTGCCCCTGCGCCTCGCGCTCGGCCAGGGTGCCATAGCCGGTCACGTCCAGCGGAGCCGTATCGGCCTGCTTGAGAATGGCCACGGTTTCGCGCACGGCCTCGGCCTCGTCCACGCCGCTGGCATAGCACATGAGCGCCGCGCCGGTGGCGCCTTCGGGCAGGCCGTCGCCATCCTTGCGGCCAATCTGGACCAACAGAGTATAGACCTGCTGGCGCGAGGGTTTCTTTTGCTTTTCCATGCCGTGGGCCTTAGCCGGGGGCCGGTCGATGGTCAAGCATGGCGGCTGGACGCGGTTCCCGGATGCCGTGTCGTTTTTTGACGCGCTCAGGCCCACCATCCGGTCAGACTGGTCCCGCAAAACGACGGAGGACATCATGACCAAACGCGGCCGCTGCCTGTGCGGTGAAACCCGCTGGGAGTTTGAGGGCGCCGAGAGCTGGGGCTGCTACTGCCATTGTGACGATTGCCGCCGCAATTGCGCCGCGCCCGTGGTCGCGTGGTTGGGCGTGCCCTTGCGCAATTTCCGATGGACCGGTGCAACACCGCACACTTACGCCAGTTCGAGAGGCGTCCAGCGTCATTTCTGCGCGACCTGTGGCTCTCCGATGGGGTTCGAGGCCGACCACTATGAGGGCGGGATGCATCTGTACGCGGCCTCGCTGGAAGACCCTTCGGACTTTGCGCCAACCTTTCACGTCAATTATCAAAGCAAGCTGCCCTGGCT
Organism: Ruegeria lacuscaerulensis ITI-1157; assembly: GCA_000161775.1. Classification (GTDB taxonomy): domain Bacteria; phylum Pseudomonadota; class Alphaproteobacteria; order Rhodobacterales; family Rhodobacteraceae; genus Ruegeria; species Ruegeria lacuscaerulensis. The sequence goes on along the minus strand of GG704596.1, from coordinate 1,348,114 downwards.
GGATCTGCACGATGACTTGCCGAAATACGAAGGCACACTGCTGCACGCGGCTGAGGATCTCGCCGACTACAAGGCGGGATAGGTCGACCCTGCCCAACGAAAAAGGCCGCGGACCAGAGCCGCGACCTTTGGAACTTTGAATGATGTCTGCGATCAATCGCGCAGCAGCTCGTTGATCCCGGTCTTCGAGCGGGTCTTTTCATCCACCCGCTTCACGATCACCGCGCAGTACAGGTTGATCCCGTTCTTCGACGGCATCGAGCCGGACACCACCACCGAATAGGGCGGCACCTCGCCATAGAACACCTCGCCCGTCTCGCGATCGACGATCTTGGTGGACTGGCCGATATAGACGCCCATGCCCAGAACCGAGCCCTCGCGGATGATGCAGCCCTCGACCACCTCGGACCGCGCGCCGATGAAGCAGTTGTCCTCGATGATGGTCGGACCGGCCTGCATGGGTTCCAGCACGCCGCCGATGCCGACGCCGCCCGACAGGTGCACGTTCTTGCCGATCTGCGCGCAGGACCCGACCGTGGCCCAGGTATCGACCATCGTGCCTTCGTCCACATAGGCGCCGAGGTTCACGAAAGACGGCATCAGCACCACGCCCGGCGCGATATAGGCCGATTTGCGCACCACGCAGTTGGGCACGGCGCGGAAACCGGCCGCGCGCCACTGGTTTTCACCCCAGCCGGCGAACTTGCTGTCGACCTTGTCCCACCAGCCACCGCCCTGCGGGCCGCCGGACTGGATTTCCATGTCTTTGATACGAAAGCCCAGCAGGACCGCCTTTTTGGCCCACTGGTTCACATGCCAGCTGCCATCGGCCTGCTTCTCGGCGACCCGCAGCGTGCCGCTGTCCAGCGCGTTCAGCGTGTCCTCGATCGCTTCGCGCTGTTCACCGGTGGTGGCGGGCGTGATCGTGTCGCGGGCCTCCCATGCGGCCTCGATGGCGGTTTCCAGTTGGGCGTTGGACATGGGGTTTCTCCGTTCTGACTCTCGTTTGGTTGGTGTTGCCTATATGAAAGCCGGGGCCAATGCGCAATGCGACCTTGGCGGGGCCATCTGCGGCCATCCGGCGCCCAAACCCGTCGGCCTCAGCTGGCGCGGCGGATATGGCGCACCAGAATCGCTGTGGCCGTGGCGGTGTCGCGGCGCTTCATCGCCTGCACGATGGCGGCGTGGTCGGTGTCTTTCCGCTGGACCCAGCGGTGCCGCCAATGGGCGAACAGATGGCGGGCGCTGGCGATATGCAGGTCGTCGATCGTATGCAGCAGGCGCGGCCGCGCGCAGGGTGTCAGGATCGCCCGATGAAAGGCGCGGTTCCGGGTTTCCCATGTGGGCATATCCTGCGCCTCGTCGCAGGCGATGCGGGCCTTGTCGGCCGCCTTGAGATCCGCCGGTGTCAAATTCTGGATCGCATGTTGCAGGGCCAGCGATTCCAGGGCCACGCGCATCTCGATCACCTCGCGCACCTCGGCCGGGTCGAGCGCGGTGACGCGCATGCCGCGCCGTGGTTCGCTGTGGGCCAGACCATGCGCCTGAAGCCGCAGCAGCGCCTCGCGCACCGGGACATGGCTGGTGTCGAACGCCCGCGCGATATGATCCTGCCGCAGTTTCTCACCCGCGGGCAGCTCGCCCGTGATGATTCGCTGGCTGAGCTGGTCATAGATGGAATCTGCAATCGTGGCGGTCATGGGATTTTATCTATAATCCCAAGGCCCGGGCCTCAAGGCGCAAATTCAGACGGTCAGAGGGTCAGGTGCGATATTGCCCCCGCAGACCAGAACCGCGACCCGTTCTCCCGGTTCCGGCGTGTAGACACCCGAGATCAGAGCCGCCAGGGCCGTCGCGCCCGCCGGCTCGACCAGAATGCGGTGCGCCTGCCACAGGCGCTGCTGCGCCTCGGTGATCGCATCATCGCTGACCAGCACCGACGTCATCCCCTGCGCCAGCCCGAAACAGATGTCGCCGATCCGCCGCGCACCCAACGCGTTGGCTGCAATGCCGGAAACGGACACATCCACGGGCGCTCCGGCCTGCAACGCCGCGTTCAAGGCACATGAGGTTTCCGGCTCGACCGCAACGACCTTGCGCGCGCCCTGAAACCAGGCCAGAGCGCCCGCGATCAGCCCACCGCCGCCCACCGCCACCAACACGGTATCTGCCTGTAGGCCTTGGCTGTCCCATTCGGCGAAACAGGTGCCCTGCCCGGCCACGGTTGCCGGCGCGTCATAGGCATGGATCTGCATCGCGCCCGTGCGGGCCTCGTGTTCACGCGCCATCGACAGGGCATTGGCATATTCACCCGGCACGACGCTCAGATCGGCCCCGATCCGTTCGATCAGGGCAATCTTGGACGGGCCGGCCATCTCGGGCACGAAGATCTTGGCCGGATGGCCCAGCGCCCGCGCAGCATAGGCCGCAGCCGCACCGTGATTCCCGCCCGATGCGGCCACCACTCCGGCCGCGGGCACATCCGTGCTCAGCAAAGTGTTGAAGGCCCCGCGCGCCTTGAAGCTGCCGGTGTGCTGCAGGTGTTCCAGTTTCATCTCGACGGGATAGCCCAGCCCCAGACCGGCGCTGGCCATGACCGGCGTCACCTGTGCATGGCCGGCAATCCTCCGGGCCGCCGCCGAAATCTCGTGTTTCCAATCCATTCTCATCTTTCCGTGACTGGCACTCTGCCCGCGAACCCTATAGCTGTTTGGAAAACACGCAAGCAGGGAACACCCAGCAATGAAAGATCAACGCCTCAGCCCCTTCCGCGACGCACAGACCGACCGCTCGACCGCAAGCGAGGTACCGGACACGCCGCAGACACGCTCGCCCTCGTACCGGCTGGCCTTTGCCGATGAAGAGTTCCTGCTGCGCAGCGAGCTGCGCCCCGTGCGCCTGCAACTGGAACTGCTGAAGCCCGAGCTGAACATTTCCGAGCGCGAGATCACGTCGACCATCGTGATGTTCGGCGGCGCGCGTATCCCGGAACCGGCCAAGAAGGACGGCGCACGGACCAGAACCCTGGCCGAGCTGTCGAAATACTATGACGAGGCACGCGAATTCGCCCGCCTGATGACCGAGAAATCCAAGCAAAGCGGCTGCCGCGAGAACGTGATCGTCACCGGCGGCGGCCCCGGCGTGATGGAGGCCGGCAACCGCGGCGCCCATGATGCCGGCGGGTGCTCGATCGGGCTGAACATCGTGCTGCCGCACGAACAGGCCCCGAACCAGTACGTCACGCCGGATCTGTGTTTCAACTTCCACTATTTCGCCATCCGCAAGATGCACTTCCTGATGCGCGCCCGCGCGATCACCATCTTCCCCGGCGGGTTCGGCACCCTGGACGAGATGTTCGAATCGCTGACGCTGATCCAGACCGGCCGGATGGAGCGCGTGCCGTTCCTGCTGTTCGGTCGCGAATTCTGGGAACGGGTGATCAACTGGAAAGCCCTGGCCGATGCCGGCACGATTTCCGAACAGGATCTGGACTTGTTCCGCTTTGTCGAAACCGCGCAGGAGGCGGTCGATATCATCGAGCGCTGGGAACCCGCCCCGCCGCGCAGCGACATTCCGGGGCGCTGAGCGATGGCGCGCCTCCCCAAGACCGGTGAGATGCTGCATCTGCGCGGCAATGCGCTCAGCAAGGGCGAACCGGTGGCCCTGCCGCTGACCCAAAGCAGCATGTTCCACCTGCCCGGCGCGCCGGACGGGCACCCGACCTATGGCCGTGTGGACAACCCGACCTGGACGCAGGTCGAGCATGTGCTGGCGCATCTGGAAGACGCACCCTGCCTGATCTTTCCGTCCGGCATGGGCGCGATTTCGGCCGCACTGTTCGCCACCGTGCGGGCGGGGTCGCGCATCCTGATCCCGTCGGACGGGTATTATGTCACCCGCCTGCTGGCCGACCGGTTCCTCGCCCCGCTGGGCGTGTCGGTCGAAGAGCGCCCCACGACCGCGTTCGCGCAGGGCGGGTTTGACGGGTTCGACGTGGTCTTCGTCGAAAGCCCGTCCAACCCCGGGCTCGACATGATCGACCTGGCTCAGGTGGCCCGTGACGTGCGCGCCGCGGGGGGCATCACCATCGCCGACAACACGACGCTGACCCCGCTGGGACAGCGCCCGCTGGACCTGGGCATCGACATCGTCGTCGCCTCGGACACCAAGGCAATGGGCGGGCATTCCGATCTGCTGATGGGCCATGTGGCCAGCCGCGATGCCCAGATCATGGACCGGGTCGAGGAATGGCGCCGCGTCTCGGGCTCGATCCCCGGCCCGCATGAAGCCTGGCTGCTGCATCGCGGGCTCGAGACGCTGGACGTTCGGTTCGACCGCATGTGCAGCTCGGCGCAGGTTCTGGCCGAACGGCTGGCCGATCATCCGGCGGTCACGCAGATTCGCTATCCCGGCCTGCCGTCGGACCCGTCGCACGATCTGGCCCGCAAACAGACCGCGCGGTTCGGTTTTCTGCTGACGATCACGCTGGCCTCGGAAGACCGGGCTGAACGGTTCATCAACAGCTGCCCGCTGTTGCGCCCGGCCACGTCCTTTGGTGGCGTGCACAGCTCGGCCGAGCGGCGCGCGCGCTGGGGGGATCAGGTCGATCCCGGCTTCGTGCGCCTGTCGGTCGGGTGTGAACCGGTGGACGAGCTGTGGCAGGCCCTGAACGACAGCCTGACTGCGCTGGCCTGAGCCTTATTTCTTGGGCTCGCGCAGTTCCTTGAACACATAGATCGGCAAGACGATTCCGGCGATCAGGGCCCCCAGCCACACCAGCAGCGTCGCCGCCAGCAGGTTCGAGATACCGCCCACCGTCAGCCCAGCGGTGACCAGATCGGTGACCAGCAGACCCACGAAGGTGACCACCAGCGCAATGCCGCCCTTCAGCGCCGGCACGTTCTTTTCCCCGATCTTCAGGATCAATGGCTCGGCCACGACCTGAACCAGGGTGAACACGATCACCACCACGATGAAGGACACCGGCTTGATCGAAAAGCCGGTCAGCAACAGGCTGGCCAGCAACAGACCGATGGCATTGCCCGCCAACAGGGCCAGGGCCGACTTGATTCTGCGAGACATGCGATTGACTCCCTCCGCAACGGTTCGAACCATGCGAATAGTATCAGGATGCCGGAAATTTTCGAGAAAATTCAAACCGCTCGGTGTCCGGCCCTGTTGAAAATCCATGACAAGACACAATCTGAAAGGTTAACTGCCAACGACTTCCACTGGCGAAACCAATCAGAAACGAGAGATACATGAGCGACGATCCATATTCGGTTTTGGGCGTCTCGAAAGACGCCAGTGCCGCCGAAATCAAGAAAGCCTACCGGCGCATCGCCAAGGACTGCCACCCCGACCTCAAGCCCGGCGATGAAAAGGCCGAGGCGCGATTCAAGGCCGCCGCGGCCGCCTATGACCTGCTGAAGGACCCCGAAACCCGGGCCAAGTTCGACCGGGGCGAGATTGATGCCTCGGGCCAGGAACGCCCGCAGCAGCAATACTACCGCGAATATGCCGAAACCGCGGGCAACCCCTATCGCGCGGGCGGTGGGTTCGAGGGCGACGACATGTCGGACATCTTTGCCCAGTTCTTCGGCAACCGGCGTGGCGGCGGCTTCGGCGGGGCACGCACACATGAATTCCACGCGCCAGGCCACGACGTGAACTACAGCCTGCAGATCAGCTTCCTCGACGCGGTCTTTGGTGCCACGCAAAAGCTGACCCTGCCCAATGGCGACCGGGTCGAGGTGAAGATCCCCGCCGGCATCACCGACGGCCAGACCATCCGCCTGCGCGGCAAGGGCGCGCCGGGCTATGGCGAGGGGCCGCCGGGTGATGCGCTGGTCACGATCCGCGTGGCCGAGCACCCGGTGTTCAAGCGCGAGGGCGACGACATCCGCATCACTCTGCCGATCACCATCGACGAGGCCGTTCTGGGCGGCAAGGTTCCCGCGCCCACGATCGACGGCCGCGTGAACGTGACCGTGCCCGAGGGCACCAGCAGCGGCAAGACCCTGCGCCTGCGGGGCAAGGGCGTCAGGAAACGCGGCTCGGACAAACGCGGCGACCAGCTGATCGAGCTGAGCGTGGTGATGCCCGACAAGATCGACGACGAACTGAAGCAGTTCATGCAGAACTGGCGCAAGTCGCACAGCTATGACCCGCGGAAAGGAATGCCGGCATGACCCGTTCTCTGACCGAAGCCGAACTGATCGAAGCCGTCCAGAACCTGACATCAGAACGGTTGTCCCGGTTCCTGTCCGCCCGGATCGTGATCCCGCGCCAGTCCGACCGGGGGCTGGTCTACGAACGGCTGGACATGGCGCGCCTGCAGCTGGCCTGCGAGTTGGACGACCAATACGAGATGGAGCCCGACGCCCTGTCGATGGTGCTGTCACTGATCGACCAGATCCACGGTCTGCGGGCCGAACTGCGCGAAGTGCTGCGCGCCATCGACGCCCAACCCGACCCGGTGCGCAGCCAACTGGTCGAACGGATCGGAACAGCGCGGTTCCGCCGCGGCTAGGGCCTGCGTGCAAGGCGGGTTTGCCCTTCTGGACTCGGTGGTTTTGCCTTAGAAGGCGCCATCGAGTCGGAACCGGGTGATGCGATGACACGGACCAAGTCGGAATTGCTGATGCCTGCGGGCAATCTGCGCAAGCTGAAACTGGCCGTCCTGTACGGGGCGGATGCGGTGTATCTGGGCACGCCCGACATGTCCCTGCGCACCAAGTCCGAGTTTTCGCTGGAGGAGGTGATCGAAGGGGTCGAGTTCTGCCACGCGCATGGCCGGCGCGCCTATCTGACGCTGAACCTGTTCTCGCACAACAAGGACATCCCCAAGCTGGACGAATACATCGACACGGTCCGCAAGGTGCGGCCCGACGGGTTGATCATCGCCGACCCCGGCGTGTTCCAGTACGTGCGCGACCGCGCGCCGGAACTGCCGCTGCATATCTCGACCCAGGCCAATATCTGTTCGTGGCTGTCGGTGAAGTTCTGGCAGGATCAGGGGGCCGAACTGGTGGTGCTGGCGCGCGAGGTTTCCTACCCCGAACTGGTGGAGATCCGCGAAAAATGCCCCGACATCCGGCTCGAGGCTTTCGTGCACGGCGCCATGTGCATGACCTATTCGGGCCGCTGCCTGCTGTCGAACTTCATGGCGGAACGCGGCGCCAACCAGGGCAACTGCGCCAATTCCTGCCGCTGGAACTATGCGCTGAAGCTGCGCCTGAAGGACGGCACCCATCAGGAATTGCGGATCACCGAGGAAAACGCCGACCTGTTCGAATTCCTGCTGGAAGAAGGCTGCCGCCCGGGTGAACTGATGCCGATCGAAGAGGATGATCGCGGCTCGTACATCCTCAATTCGCGCGATCTGTGCATCATGCCCAAGCTGGACGAATACCTGAAGATCGGCGTCGACAGCCTCAAGGTCGAGGGGCGCGGCAAGTCGGAATACTATGCCGCCATCGTCGCGCGCGCCTATCGCATGGCCATCGACGACTACTATGCCGACCCCGAGAACTGGGACCCGAAGCCGTATATGCGCGAGTTGGAGACCGTGGGAAACCGCGGCTACACGCTGGCCTTTCACGAAGGGCGGCTGACCAACTACGCGCATGATTACGAACACACCGCGACCATCGCCCAGTGGGAATATGCCGGGCTGGTGACCGAGGTGACCGAGGATGCGCTCCTGGTCGAAGTGAAGAACAAGCTTGAACCCGGCGACGTGCTGGATTTCGTCTCGCCCATCTCGCGCGAGACCGTCCTGCTGCGCGTCTACGAATTCGAACGCGCCAGTGACGGCGCCAAGCTGGACGTGGTGCATGGCAGCACGAAAACCGAGATCCGCCTGCCGTTTGCCCTGTTCGATCACGAAGACCCCGACGACCTGCGCGCCCGTTTCCCGGTATATTCGGTCCTGCGCAAGGAGCGCGCTCTGACCGACGAACACTGGAGCCGCATCCGTTTTGACAAGCTGGTGCAGGGGTTGGAAACCTCGGGGCGCGACAATCCCGCGGCCTATGCGCGCCGCCGGGACGAGCTGGTGGAGAAGATCGGACAGGACGGCACCGCGCGCCGGTTCAAGACCAACCGCGTGGGCACCGAGGGCTGCTGCGGCAAGGGCTGTAACGGCTGCCTGATCTTCTGGCAGGATGACAAATACGCCCTGGCGCGCGAGGTTCTGTCGAAGCGCAAACAGGGCGAACAGCTCAGCCGGCGCGAGGCCGCCGCCCTGAAACTGCCCGGTGATGCGGCCCGCGATCAGTTGCCGACGCGGTAATCCTCGGGCACGAAGAACGTATAGTCGCGGTCAGCCACCGCTTCGTGGCAGTCATGGCAATAGGCAACCGCCCTCGCGCGATCCCCCATCGTGTCACCGAACAGCGACCCGTCGGGCATCACCATGACATAGCGCCAGTCGGCGGTGTCGGGGCTGGTGCCTTCGGGCAATTTCTCCATCACGAAAAGAGCGCCGGGATGTACCCTGCCCTCATCCGTGACGGTCATGCTGTCCTTGGCCAGGACCGAGCCCACGGGCAGCTTATCCCCCGGTTGCAACGTGCCGTAATTGTGGGCCATCCGGTTGGCATAGCTGTTGACGTAGCGTTGCCCATGCGTGGCCGACAGGTACGGCGCGTCGTTGAACAGCGGCCAGTTCTGATAGTTCATCAGTTGATCCAGATGCGCGGTGGCATAGCCGCGATCCATCTGTTTCCTGAGGGCACGATAGTGCTGCCGCGCGGCCTCTTTGCTCAGCTCCGCCGGGTTCTCGATCGCCAGATGCGCCTCGGTCCCGTTGGATTGCGCCCATGCAATGGCGGCGCCCGATGCCACCAATACGGCGGTCATGCAGATCGTGGACAGTTTCGTCAGTGCGTTCATGTATTGGCCCACCCCGTTCAAGGCTTGCCTGAATTCCGCAGATTTCCCCGACAAATATGAGCGGACTGGACGAAACGCACCAGAACCGGACTGTCCAACTCACCGTCTTGTGCGCAGATTTGACGTGCGCAACCGCGCACCTCTCATGGCTCAAGACTACCAAATCCGGCCGTGGATTTACAGACCATTTGCCCGCGAACCCGCGGGCGTGGGATCAACCTTTCAGCCCGGCCTCGGCCTCGATCTGGCGGCGCGACTTGCGGGCGCGCTCGGTGGCCGATTTCAATTGACCGCAGGCCGCCATGATGTCCTCGCCCCGCGTCTTGCGGATGGGCGAGGCATACCCGGCCTGATAGATGATGTTGGCGAAGGCCCGGATCCGGTTGTTCGAGCTGCGCTTGTAGGGCGCGCCGGGCCATTCGTTGAACGGGATCAGGTTGATCTTGGCCGGAATGTTGTGGCGCTTGATGTGGTCGATCAGGCGATGCGCATCCTCGTCACTGTCGTTCACGCCGTCCAGCATCACGTATTCAAAGGTGATCCGCTCGGAATTCGACGCGTTGGGATAGCTGGCTAGCGCCTGCAGCAGTTCCTCGATGTTCCAACGCTTGTTGATCGGCACCAGAACGTCGCGCACCTCGTCCGTGGTGGCGTGGAACGAGATCGCCAGCAGGCAACCGATCTCTTCCGCCGTGCGGGCGATCTCGGGCACCACGCCCGAGGTCGACAGGGTGATCCGCCGGCGCGACAGGGAAATGCCCTCGGGGTCCATCGCGATCTTCATCGCGTCGCGGACGTTCTCGAAATTGTAGAGCGGCTCGCCCATGCCCATCAGCACGATGTTGGACAGCAGGCGCGTCTCGTTCTTGGGCGCGCCCGGGGTGGGCCATTCGTCCAGATCGTCACGCGCCATCATCACCTGACCGATGATCTCGGCGGCGGTCAGGTTGCGCACCAGCTTTTGCGTTCCGGTGTGGCAGAACGAACAGGTCAGCGTGCAGCCCACCTGCGACGAGATGCACAGCGTGCCGCGATCCTCTTCGGGGATGTAGACGACCTCGACCTCGTGCCCGCCGGCGATGCGCACCAGGTATTTGCGGGTGCCGTCGGACGAGATCTGGCGGGTGACGACCTCGGGGATTTCGATCACGAAATGCTCAGCCAGCTGCGCGCGATAGGCCTTGGCCAGATTGGTCATCTGGTCAAAGTCGCGCACGCCCCATTGATAGATCCACTGCCAGATCTGGTTCACCCGCATCTTGGCCTGCTTTTCCGGGGTGCCGTGTTCGATCAGAACCTCGCGCAGCCGGTCGCGGGTCAGACCCACAAGGTTGATCTTTCCCTCGGGCAGTTTGCGGGGAATGGTCACGACATCCTGGGTGATCGGCGCTTTGGCGGTCATGGTGGGTCTCGGGCGTTCTGGCTTGGGATGCGCCTCTATATAGGAACGCCGGCAAAGATCAAAAGGATTCGTGCAACCCAGGTGTCAGTTCGCGAACCGCAGCAACTCGGTCACTCGCGCCCGCCCCAGCTCGACCCGACACGAGGTGATCGCGATACCCGTCCCCGATCCGCCACCATAAGACGCGCCCACCGCCTCGCATTGGGCGTCGCGATAGGCCTGCCACGCGGCCTGAGAGGCCTCGAGCGCAGGTAGCGCGACGGTGCGCCCGGTGACCGCGTCCAGTTCCTTCGCAGCATCGGCCGCAAGACCGAAGGCCTGCACCAAGGCGGCCTCGACATTGGTTTCGGCCTGCCCGACGCAGGCTCCGATCTCGACCTGCGATCCGGCATCGGTGCATTCCATCGCGGGGTCCGCGAAAACCGATGCCGGAATACATATAACTGCCCAAACCCAACGCATGGCTGACCCTTTCATCGCTGTGCACTGAAACGAACGTTAGCACGGCACAAGGGTTTGGGCACGATTAATGCGTCCGTTGCGACTACAGCCCCACCGGCGGGATGTAACAATCCTCGGCGTCCAGTTTCTTGACCGGATCGTTCGGGCCGCATTGCTCACCCGTGACAGGATAGGTGTCGTCGGCTTTCTCGCAGGCGCTCAGAACGGTGGCGGCGGCGACCAGAAGAACAAGGAATGGTTTGGTGGTCATGGGGTGGCTCCTTTGGTTTGAACTGAACCGGATTGTTCAGGTTCAAGCCGCTGCGGCCTTGATACGGATCAAATCGAGACGGCGACGTCACGGAAACCTGAACCAAAAAAGCTCCGCCGAATGGGCGGAGCCTTTCCAATGAGCCAAAAACGGATCTTACTGCTGGGTGCAGCGTTTCTCGGCCTCTTCGATGGCCGCGGTGAAACCCAGCAGCGAAAAGGTGTCCTTGGTCTGGGTGCCGCGCGCCGACCGGGCGGTCAGAACGGCCTCGGTGCCGCGTTTCATCGCGGTCACGATCTTGGCGTCATCCGCGGCGCTGGCCGGCCACGCCCACTCGCCTTCGGTGAACAGCTCGAATTCGTTGTCGTCGATCTTCAGGTTCACGGTCGATCCCGGTGCAAAGGGATACCCGCCGGTAAAGGTCACTTGCCCTTTGACATCGGCCTTGGGCCGGTAGAACACGAACAGCAGAATGTCGCTGCGCCGCACCGACACGACCCGCCCGCCGCGGGTGTTCACCGTTTCCTTGGGCGCCGAGACGCTCCAGCATTCCGTCGGATCGTCCTCGACGAAAACGCTCCAATCGGTCTTTGCCGCCACCCGGTTGGTGCTTGTCGCCTGCTGGGCGATTGCGGTCGTGGCCATCCCCGCCACGCAAAGGCCCGCGATCACGCGGACGAGCTTCGATCTCATCTGTTCAGCCTCCTGGCTCGACCCACACCTCAACTCCACCCCGGATGGCCGCGAACCCTGCCGGTTCGTCTGTTGCAGTTGCGCATCCGGGTGTTTGCCGACATACACACACTAACGCAGGTTTCGCCACAGGCGAAAGAGCGATTGGCAGAATTTTGCGCACATTCCGGAGGGACGACATGACGCAACCCGTACCGATGACCGAACTTTGGCGCGGACCGCTGTTGGAGAGCCTTCATCTGGGCCATGCGGTGATCTGCGACGACAGCGGTCAGATCGTGCGCAGCTGGGGCGATCCGAACACGGTGATCTATCCGCGGTCGTCAGCCAAGATGATCCAGGCGCTGCCGCTGATCACTTCGGGCGCGGCGGCCAAATACGGGCTGGGCTCCGAGCATCTGGCGCTGGCCTGCGCCTCGCACAACGGCGCGGCGATCCATACCGAGCGCGTGACCGCTTGGCTGGATCACCTGGGCCTGTCCGAGCCCGATCTGCGCTGCGGTCCGCAGGAGCCGGCCGACATGGCCGCGCGCGACGCCCTGATCCTGGCCGACGACACGCCCTGCCAGATCCACAACAACTGTTCGGGCAAGCATTGCGGGTTCCTGACCCTGGCCCGGCACATGGGCGCAGGCCCCGAATATATCGAGATCGACCACCCCGTGCAGCAGGCCTGCCTGTCTGCCTTCGAAGAGACCACGGGCGAGGACAGCCCCTGTTACGGGATCGACGGCTGCTCGGCGCCCAATTTCGCCACTTCGCTGGTGGGGTTGGCGCGGTCGATGGCGTGGTTTGCCTCGGCTGGCGATCGGTCGGACCGGGCCAGCGATGCCGCGCAGCAACTGGCAGCCGCGATGATGAAACATCCCGAACTGGTGGCCGGCGAAACCCGCGCCTGCACCGAACTGATGCGCGCGATGAACGGCCGTGTCGCGATCAAGACCGGGGCCGAGGCCGTGTTCGTGGCCATCATCCCTGAAAAGAAGATGGGGGTGGCGCTGAAGATCACCGATGGCGCCACCCGCGCCAGCGAATGCGCCATTGCCGCCATTCTCGTCAGCCTCGGCGTGCTCGAGGCCGATCACCCGGCTACGCGCAAATTCATGAACGCCACGCAATACAGCCGACGCGGGCTGGAATGCGGCGTGATCCGCCCCGCGCCGGGTTTCCCCGGCTGAGGGTCACATCTCGATCTCGTGGATCTCGGCCACCTCGACCGAGCCCGAGCCGTTGACCACCATGGGGCAGCCCTTGGCCATCTCGGTGGCGGCTTCGATGCTGTCGGCCTTGATGACGGTAAAGCCCGAGGCCGGGTTCGGTCCGCCATTGTCGGCCACGCCATCGGCGCTGACGGTATGGGACTGGCCCACCGGGTTGCCGGGGATTTCCAGCGCTGGCCCCATGTTCTGGAACCACGCGCCCCAGGCGGCCATGGTGGCTTCGATCTCGGCCGGGTCGGTCGGCGTGGTACCGCCGTGATAGACAAACAGGTACTGAGGCATTTTCTGGTCTCCCTTTTGGTCAGACGGGGTTGGCAAGCCGGGCTTCCAGCTTGCGCAGCGACGAAGTCCAGCCGCTTTCGTGATTGGCCGAGACGTCGTCATCGCCCAGATCGCGGTGATCCAGGATCAGGCGCGCCCCGGTGCCGGTCGGCTCGACCGTCAGCGTCACATGGCTCTCGGCGCCGCGCCGGTCCTGGTCGTCATGCCAGCCCCAGGTGAACCCGACCGAGTTCGGCGGGTCCACATGAGTCACATGCCCGGACACCTTGAACCGCTGCCCGTCGCCATTGACCATGACCGAATACCACGGCCCAAGGCGCGAGAAATCCAGATCGTGTTCCGGCACCTCGACCCCTTCCGGTCCCCACCACTGCAACAATCTGGTTCCCTCGCTGATCCAGGCGAACAGGGTTTCGGCGCTGACCGGAAAGTCGCGCACCAGCTTCAGGTCGGCCATGAGCTTTCCTCCTCCAGAATGTCGCCAAGGCGGTCCAGACTGGCCTCCCAGAACTGGCGTTTGGAGATGGTCCATTCGGCAATCGCCCGCAGACCTTCGGGGCGGATCGAATAGATGCGCTGGGTGCCGTTCACGCGCTGGTTCACCAGCCCGGCCTGCCGCAAAACCTTCAGGTGCCGGGATATGGCCGCGCCGGACATCCCCTTGCCTTGGGCAAGGTCGCCTGCGGGCAGTTCGCCCTGATCCATCAGTTGTTCAACGATAGTGAATCGGGTCGGGTCGGACAGAGCCGAAAAGGCATCAAGCAGCGTGTTCATGCCCATTGTTTAACGCAAATGTTAAACAATGGAAACCCGAAACCGCCGGATCAGCCCAGCGCGAATTCCGATCGGGCATATCCCTGCAGATACAGCAGCGCGGTCAGGTCGCCATGGTTGATGCGAACATCGCATTGCGCGGCGACCGAGGGTTTGGCGTGCAGGGCCACCCCCGTCCCGGCACGCTCCAGCATGCCCAGATCATTCGCCCCGTCGCCCACGGCGATCACCTCAGCCTCGGAAATGCCCAGCCGGGCCGAGATCTGTTCCAGCGCCTCGACCTTGGCCTGACGGCCCAGGATCGGGCTCTGCACGTCACCGGTCAGCTTGCCGTCCGCCGCCAGCAGCGTGTTGGCGCGGTTCTCGTCAAAGCCCAGCAGCTCGGCCACGCGGGCCGTGAACGCGGTGAACCCGCCCGAGACCAGCGCGGCGTAGCCACCATTCGCCCGCATCGTCGCAACCAGTTCGCGGCCGCCCGGCATAAGGGTGATGCGCTGGTTCAGCACCCGGTCGATCACCGACACGTCCAGCCCCTTCAGCAGGCCCACCCGCTCGGTCAGCGCGCCTTCGAAATCCAACTCGCCATTCATGGCACGGGCGGTGATGTCCTTGACCCGCTCGCCCACCCCGGCCTCGTCGGCCAGTTCGTCGATGCATTCCTGCTGGATCATCGTGCTGTCCATGTCGGCCAGCAGCATCTTCTTGCGGCGGCCCTCGGCCGGCTGCACCACCAGATCGACGCCCAGCTTCTGCAGATCGGCCCAGACATCCCAGCGGTTGGCCGGAACCGCCGGCAGGGCAAATTCGGCCGCCTCGTCGGGGCTCAGCCACTGGATGTCGCCCCCGCCCCAGGCATTGCGCAACGCGTCGATCAGCGCCCCGTCCAGCGACGGCGCCTTGGGGTTGGTCAACAGGGTGGCAACGTACATCTTGATCCTCCGGCAGCCTGCCCTGCGCATATCGCAGGCGCAGCATTTCCGCCAGAGGCCAATTCCGCGCCGCTACCCCAGAATGCCCGGCAGGCGCAGCCCGTGTTCGCGGGCGCAGTCCTTGGCGATGTCATACCCCGCATCCGCATGACGCCACACGCCCGAGGCCGGGTCGTTCCACAACACCCGCTCCAGCCGCCGCGCGGCGTCCTCGGTGCCGTCGGCGCAGATCACCACGCCCGCATGCTGGCTGAAGCCCATCCCGACCCCGCCGCCGTGATGCAGCGACACCCAGGTCGCGCCGCTGGCGGTGTTGATCAACGCGTTCAGCAGCGGCCAGTCCGACACGGCGTCGGACCCGTCCAGCATCGCCTCGGTCTCGCGGTTGGGGCTGGCGACCGAGCCGCTGTCCAGATGATCCCGTCCGATGACGACCGGTGCGCTCAGCTCTCCGTTCGCGACCATCTCGTTGAAGGCCAGACCCGCGCGGTGCCGGTCGCCCAGCCCGATCCAGCAGATCCGCGCGGGCAAGCCCTGAAACGCGATCCGCTCCTGCGCCATGTCCAGCCAGCGATGCAGATGCTCGTTCTCCGGGAACAGCTCTTTCATCTTGGCGTCGGTCTTGTAGATATCCTCGGGGTCGCCCGACAGCGCGCACCAGCGGAACGGGCCGATGCCACGGCAGAACAGCGGGCGGATATAGGCCGGGACGAAACCGGGAAAGGCAAAGGCGTTCTCAAGCCCCTCGTCCTGCGCCACCTGACGGATGTTGTTGCCATAGTCGAGCGTCGGCACGCCCGCGTTCCAGAAGTCGACCATCGCCGCGACATGCTGCTTCATCGAGGCCCGCGCGGCCTTTTCCACAGCTTTAGGGTCTGTTTCCCGCTTTTCGCGCCACTGGGCCAGGGTCCAGCCCAAGGGCAGATACCCGTTGATCGGATCATGGGCGCTGGTCTGGTCGGTCACGATGTCGGGGCGCATCCCGCCGGCGGTCATGCGGCGGTAGATCTCGGGAAAGATCTCGGCCGCATTGCCCAGCAGACCCACCGATTTCGCCTCGCCCGCCTTGGTCCAGCGGTCGATCATGGCGAGCGCCTCATCCAGCGTTTCGGCCTTTTCATCCAGGTATTTGGTGCGCAGGCGGAAATCGATGCTGTCAGGGTTGCATTCCACCGCCAGACAGCAGGCCCCGGCGAAGACTGCCGCCAGGGGCTGTGCTCCGCCCATGCCCCCCAGCCCACCGGTCAGGATCCATCGGCCGGTCAGGTCACCCCCGTAGTGCTGGCGCCCAGCCTCGGCGAAGGTTTCATAGGTGCCCTGAACGATGCCCTGCGTGCCGATATAGATCCACGACCCGGCCGTCATCTGGCCGTACATCATCAGGCCCTTCTTATCCAATTCGTTGAAATGGTCCCAGGTCGCCCAATGCGGCACCAGGTTCGAATTGGCGATCAGCACCCGCGGCGCGTCCTTGTGCGTGCGGATGATCGCCACCGGCTTGCCGGACTGAACGATCAGGGTCTCGTCGGACTCGAGATCCTTCAAACTGGCAACGATAGTGTCGAAATCCTTCCAGGTCCGCGCCGCACGGCCAATGCCGCCATAGACCACCAGTTCGTGCGGGTTTTCGGCCACGTCGGGGTGCAGGTTGTTCATCAGCATCCGCAACGGGGCCTCGGTCAGCCAGCTTTTGGCGTTCAACTCGGGACCGGTCGGCGGAAAGACGTCTCGGGTGTTCTTGCGCGGGTCACTCATTTCTGGGCTCCTTCTTCGGCCAGCGCGCCCGACAGGGCCAGGGCACGCAGGCGGTCAAGCATCTCTTGCAGGTGCGGGCGCAGGCGTTCGGCCCGGTCCGCGCGCCATGTCCAGGGCGGCGTCTCGTCCATATAGGCGCGTTGGGCGATCTCCATCTGGATCGCATGTATGCCCTTGGCTGGGCGGCCATAGTGCCGGGTGGTCCAGCCGCCCTTGAACCGGCCGTTCAGCACAGCGGTACAGCCCGACGCCCGGGCCACGGCATCCACCGCCTGCGCGACCTCGGGTGCGCAGGTGGTTCCGTCATTGGTGCCAGTATTGAAGACCGGCAGTTCTCCGTCGAACAAGAAGGGGATCCGCGACCGGATCGAGTGGCAGTCGAAAAGGATCGCGACGCCATGCCTAGCTCGCACCCGCTGCAACTCTTCCTGCAACGCGGCGTGGTAGGGGGCGTGGAACTTCTCGCGCCTCACCTCGATTTCATCCTCCGACGGCTCCTGCCCTTCGAGCCATATGGGGCGCCCGTCGAAATCGGTCAGCGGCACCAGGGTCGTCGTGTTCTGCCCCGGATAGAGCGACACGCCCGCCGGATCGCGATTGACGTCGATCGCATAGCGGTGCACGCGGGACTGAACCACCGTCATATCGCCAAAAAGCCCCTTATAGAGCCTGTTTATGTGCCAATCCGTGTCGGCCAACGCCCGGCCGGTCTGGTTCAGGCGCGCATGGATCTCCTCGGGCACGAAGGTTCCGCCATGCGGCTGGCCCAACACGATCGGGCCCTGCCCCCGCTGCACCTCGACCACGGTCATGCCGTCACCTCCGGCAGCGGCACGCCCAGCACCTCCAGGATCGCGCCACTGGCTACAAGATCCTTGGCCTGCTCCAGGTCCGGGGCCAGGTACCGGTCCTCGGCCAAGGGCGGGATGTCGATGCGCAGCCGCGCAATCACCCGTTGCAAGGACGCGCTGGTGACCAGCGGGGCGCGGAACTCGACGCCCTGGGCGGCGCAGAGCAGTTCGATCCCCAGAATGTGGTTCAGGTTTTCCACCATGCGCGTCAGACGCCGCGCCCCGTGGGCGGCCATCGAGACGTGATCTTCCTGGTTGGCCGAGGTGGGCGTGCTGTCGGTGACGCAGGGGTTGGCCAGATGCTTGTTCTCGCTCATCAGCGCGGCGGTCGTGACCTCGGCGATCATGAAGCCGGAATTCAGACCCGGATTGGGGGTCAGGAATGGCGGCAGATCGAAGCTGAGCGTCGGATCCACCATCAGCGCGATCCGGCGTTGCGCGATGGCGCCGATCTCGGACAGGGCCAGCGCGATCATGTCGGCGGCAAACCCCACCGGTTCGGCGTGAAAATTGCCGCCCGAGACGATCATGTCGGGATCGGACAGCACCAGCGGGTTGTCAGTGGCCGCGTTGGCCTCGGTCTGCAAGGTCGCGGCGGCCTGCCGGATCACGTCCATCGCCGCACCGGTGACCTGCGGCTGGCAGCGGATGCAATACGGGTCCTGCACGCGGCAGTCGCCCTCGCGATGGCTTTCGCGGATTTCCGAACCCTGCAGCACGGCGCGCATGACGCTGGCGGCCTCGATCTGGCCGCGATGGCCACGCAGGGCATGGATCTCGGGCTGCAGCGGCGCGGTGGAGCCCATGATGGCATCGGTCGAAACGGCCGAAACGACCAGCGCGTTCTGCGCCGCGCGCCAGCCTTCGAACAGGCCCGCCAAGGCGTAGGCCGTCGAAAACTGGGTGCCGTTGATGAAGGCCAGCCCCTCTTTCGGTCCCAGCTGAACAGGCTCTAACCCGGCCTTTTTCAAGGCTTGTGCCCCCGGCATGACCGTACCGTTCAGCTCGGCTTCGCCTTGGCCGATGACCACCGCGGTCATGTGCGCCAGCGGCGCCAGATCGCCCGAGGCCCCCACCGAGCCCTGCGCCGGGATCACCGGGGTCACGCCACGGGCGAGCATCTGTTGCAGCAGGTCCACCAGCGCCCACCGCACACCGGATGCACCGCGTCCAAAGGACAACAGCTTGAGCGCCATCATCAGGCGCGCCAACCGCCGCGGCACCGCCGGGCCGACCCCGCAGCAATGGCTGAGGATCAGGTTGCGCTGCAGCGCCGAGGTGTCCTTGGCCGCGATCTTGAGGCTGGCCAGCTTGCCGAAACCGGTATTCACGCCATATACGGGCTGGTCACCGGCGGCGGCCTCGGCGATGCGGGCGGCAGCGGCCTCGACAGCCGGGCGACAACAATGATCCAGAACCACCGGCGTTTCGTTCCAGTAGATCTCCGCCAGTTGGGCCAGCGAGACCTGCCCCGGAACCAAGGTCAGAGCGCTCATGCTTCCCCTCCGAAAATGCGTGCGTGCAGCGGGTTGAACCCGATCCGATAGGCCAGCTCGGCCGGGTGAGAGACATCCCACACAGCCAGATCCGCCCGCTGGCCCGGCGCGATCGTGCCGGCATCGGCCAACCCAAGCGCGCGGGCGGCATTGCGCGTGACCCCGGCCAGCGCCTCGGCCGGGGTCATGCCAAACAGGGTGCAGCCCATGTTCATCGTCAGCAGCAGCGACGTCAGCGGCGAGGACCCCGGGTTGCAATCGGTGGCCAGGGCCATCGGCACCCCGGCCTTGCGGAACAGGTCGATCGTCGGGGCCTGCGTTTCCCGCAACGTGTAAAAGGCGCCGGGCAGCAGAACCGCAGTCGTTCCGGCCTCGGCCATGGCCGCCACGCCGGCGGCATCCACATATTCCAGATGATCGGCTGACAGAGCACCGTAGGACGCCGCCAGTCGGGCCCCGCCCAGGTTCGACAATTGCTCGGCATGCAGCTTGACCGGCAGCCCCAGGTCACGCGCGGCATCGAACACCCGCGCGACCTGAGCCGTATCGAAGGCGATTCCCTCGCAAAACCCGTCGACCGCGTCGACCAGCCCCTCGGCATGGGCCGCGCGCAGGGTCGGGATGCAGACCGTGTCGATATAGGCGTCCGCGCGCCCGGTGTATTCGGGCGGGATCGCATGCGCGCCAAGAAAACTGGTCACCACCCGAACCGGGCGCAGCTGCGGGATCTGACGGGCCACGCGCAACATGCGCAGCTCCGCCTCGGGCTCCAGACCATAACCCGATTTGATCTCGATGCAGGTCACCCCTTCGGCGATCAGGGCATCGACGCGGGGCAAGGCGGTGTCCAGCAGCTCTTGCTGGCTGGCCGCGCGGGTGGCCGCCACCGTGGACAGGATACCGCCACCGGCCCGGGCGATATCGGCGTAAGAGGCGCCGTTCAGACGCATCTCGAACTCGGCGGCGCGATTGCCGCCGAACACGACATGTGTGTGCGGGTCGATCAGGCCCGGCGTGATCAGGCGGTCACGATAGTCGATGACCGGGCCGGCCTGTTGCGCCGACGAATCCTGCCACGGACCAACCCAGTCGATCCGGTCGCCGCCCACCACGATGACGGCATCCTCGATCAGGCCATAGGGCGCCGCGCCCTCGGCCATGGTCGCAACGTGCTGGCAGCGGAGGACAGTTTTTTCGGCCATGGCGATTCCTTTTGGACTCCCGTTGCGGTTTGTTTTTTCGTATACGGGTAAAAATTTCAAGTCTACACAAATTGAGTGCAGTATGACGATACACGCAAAAACCGCTTTGTTAGGGTCTGATTGGGCGTCGAACCTGCGGGTGGAAATCACCGAAGGGCGGATTGCCGGGCTGCAGCACAACGTCCCACCCGCGCCCGGCGATATATGCGTCGATCTTTTGCTGCCGGCCCTGTCGAACCTGCACAGCCACAGCTTTCAACGCGCCATGGCCGGGATGACCGAGACCCGAACCGCCGGCCGGGAAAGCTTCTGGAGCTGGCGGCAGCTGATGTACCGGTTTCTGGACAATCTGACGCCCGCGCATATCGAGGCGATCGCCGCCCTGACCTTCCTTGAAATGCAGGAGGCCGGCTATGCCGCGGTGGGCGAGTTCCACTATGTCCACCACCAACCCGGCGGCGCGCCCTATGCCGATCTGTCGGAACTGAGCCAGCGCATCTTTGCCGCCGCGCAGCAGACGGGGATCGGGCTGACCCATCTGCCGGTGCTCTACACCTGTGGCGGAGTCCGGCAGGAGGCTCTGACCGGTGGGCAATTGCGGTTCGGCAACGATCTGGACCGCTATCTGGACCTGCTCGACGCGACCCGGAGCCTGTCGGGGCAGGCCCCGGCCGACACCATCGTCGGCATCGCCCCACATTCGCTGCGGGCCACCCGCCCCGGCGACCTTGGCGCCCTGATCGACAACGTCCCGGACGGCCCTGTTCACATCCACATCGCCGAGCAGGTGAAAGAGGTTCAGGACGTGCAGGCCGCTTTGGGCTGCCGCCCGGTGGATTGGGTGCTGAACACCCTGCCGGTCGATGATCGCTGGTGCCTGGTCCACGCCACCCATATGACGCCCGGCGAAACCCGGGCGCTGGCGCGGTCGGGCGCCGTGGCGGGGCTGTGCCCGATCACCGAGGCCAATCTGGGCGACGGTATTTTCGAAGGGCCGACCTATGTAGCTGCGAACGGGCGGTTCGGGGTTGGATCAGACTCTAACATTCGGATTTCGCTGCCCGAAGAGCTACGGAATCTCGAATATTCGCAGCGCCTGCGCGACCGCGCCCGGGCGGTTCTGGTGGGGGGCGAAGGCTCGGTCGGGCATGCCCTGTATACAGGCGCGGCCCAAGGCGGCGCGCAGGCGCTTGGGCGCGACGCCGGGGAAATCGCTCCGGGCAAGCTGGCCGATCTGGTGGCCCTCGACCGCGCGCACCCGACCCTGTGCGCCTTGCGAGACGACCAACTGCTGGACGGGCTGTGTTTCGCGGCCCCCGACGGGCTGGTGACCGATCTGTGGTCGGCCGGCCGCCACATGGTCCGCGCCGGGCGCCACGTCGCGCGCAACAAGATCATTCCCGCCTATCGCCGGGCCATTGCCGATCTGCTGTCCCGAGTCTAATCAACCGCAATACCAACCCGAGCACCCCATGACCCAAAGCACCGAGACCACCAGCTACAAGGACATCAAGCAGACCGTGCTTGGCCGCATCCGTTCCGGCGAATGGCGGCCCGACACTTTGATGCCCAACGAAGAGGACCTGGCAGTTGAGTTTTCTTGCACACGCACCACGGTGAACCGCGCGCTGCGCGAGCTGGCCGAGGAAGGTTTCCTTGAACGCCGCCGCAAGGCAGGCACGCGCGTGTCCAGCGCCCCGCAGCGGCAGGCCCGCTTCACCATCCCGCTGGTGCGCGACGAGGTCGAGGCCATGGGCGGCACCTATCGCTATGCGCTGGTCTCGGCGCAGGCCGAGACCGCGCCCGAATGGCTGGCGGCCCGGCTGGCGCTGACACCGGGGCAGCGCGTGGTGCATGTGCGCTGCATGCACTATTCCGGCAACACCCCCTTTCAGTTCGAGGACCGCTGGATCGTCATCAACAGCGTGCCGCAGGTCGAGCAGGCCGATTTCTCGGCCATCGGCCCGAATGAATGGCTGGTGCAGACGGTCCCTTTCACCAATGTCGAGCTGTCCTTTCTGGCCAGCCGGGCCGACGCCACGCTGGCCGGTTTTATGGACGTGACCGAAGGCGAGCCGGTCTTTACCGCCGAGCGCATCACATGGCTGCAGGGGCAGCCGGTGACGCTGGCCAAGATGTATTTCGCCGCCGGCTATCGCATGACCACCCGGCTCTGAGGCAAAAAAGGTCCGCAACAGGGTCTTTACCAGCGTCGCGATCCGATACAGGGTCCGGTGCGGCGGCACCGCAATCAGGAGGACCCGAAATGGCCAACCCGCTTTTTGATCGTCTGTTCGGCATCCATGCGGGCAAAGACACGCCGTTTCTGCATCTACCGGATGGGCAGACGATGACCCATGCCGCGTTTCTGGACATGACGGCGCGGCTGGCCAACGCGCTGACGGGGCTGGGGCTGGAACCGGACGACCGGGTGGCCGTTCAAGTCCACAAATCGCCCGAGGCGCTGGCGCTGTATGCGGCCTGCGTTCAGGCCGGGCTGATCTTTCTGCCGCTGAACACCGCCTATACCGGCGCCGAGCTGAGCTATTTCATCGACAACAGCGGCGCTGCGCTGGTGGTCTGCGATGCGGGCGCGCTGTCCGAACTGGAGCCCATCGCCCACGGGCATGGCGCGCGGGTCGAAACGCTGAACGCCGACGGCTCGGGCAGCCTGATGCGGCGCGCGCTGGGGATGCTGCCGGCGTTTGAACCAGTGCGCCGCACGCCGGAGGATCTGGCCGCGTTTCTTTACACTTCGGGCACTACCGGGCGGTCCAAGGGCGCCATGCTGACGCAGGCGAATCTGCTGTCGAACGCAGAAACGCTGGTACGGGAATGGCGCTTCACCGCGGATGACGTTTTGCTGCACGCGCTGCCGATCTTTCACACCCATGGCCTGTTCGTGGCCACCAATGTCATGCTGGCGGCCGGCGGGTCGATGATCTTTCTGCCGGGCTTCGATCTGGGCGAAATCCTGCGCCTGATGCCCAAGGCGACCTCGATGATGGGGGTGCCGACCTTCTACACGCGCCTCCTGGACGACGACCGGTTCACCGGAGATCTGACCCGGCACATGCGGCTGTTCATATCCGGTTCGGCGCCGCTGCTGGCCGAAACCCACACGCGGTTCGAGCAACGCACCGGCCACCGTATCCTCGAACGCTATGGCATGACCGAGACCAACATGAACACCTCGAACCCCTATGACGGCGAGCGTCGGGCCGGAACCGTGGGCTTTCCGCTGCCTGGGGTCGAGTTGAAGATCACCGACCCCGAAACGGGCGATCCGCTGCCGCAGGGCGAGATCGGCATGATCGAGGTGCGCGGCCCGAACGTGTTCAAGGGCTATTGGCAGATGCCCGAGAAAACCGCCGCCGAACTGCGCGAGGACGGGTTCTTCATCACCGGTGATCTGGGCCGCATCGACGCGGACGGCTACGTGCATATCGTCGGGCGGGGCAAGGACCTGATCATATCGGGCGGCTACAACATCTATCCCAAGGAAATCGAGCTGGTTCTGGATGACCAGCTTGGCGTGCTGGAAAGCGCGGTGATCGGCGTGCCCCACCCGGATTTCGGGGAGACCGTGCTGGGCATCCTGGTGCCCGAGGCCGGCGCGGCACCGGATCTGGACGCGATCATGGAGGCGGTGCGCCAAAGCCTTGCCCGTTTCAAACATCCCCGCAGGCTGATCCTCCTGGACGAACTGCCGCGCAACACGATGGGCAAGGTGCAGAAAAACGTTCTGCGCGAGACCTACAAGGCAATGTTTCAAGGCAATTGAAGCGTTCCTCATCGCGTCCAATGGAAAGTATGTGGCGGGCGACCCTTGTCCGAAAACTCTAATTTATTGACACAAGGCCCTGCGCGCAGGCAACTTTCTCGGAACGAGCAACCAACCTGCAAAAGGAAATACAGGGAAGATGGTATTTGAGACGATCGGAAGGGCGATCGCGGTGGCCGGCTCGCTTTTGACGTTCGTGCCAGGCACTGCCAATTCTGCCGAGTGGGTGGCCGGACTGGGGGCCGACGATCTGTTCGACATCGACGGAGATCCCGCTTTTGCCGGTTTGGTTGAGATTCACTCAGATCCTTTCGTGCGAGCATCTTGGGTGGATATATCGGCGATGGCGTCAGTACTTGTAGACACCGAACACGATATCTTTGCCGGAATTGGCATGCATTCACTGCTTCATTTCGGAATGGATCGGGTGTTTTTCGAGTTCAGTCTTGCGGCAGGAGGATATTTTCCGGGTGGCGAGTCGCCCCCACGAAAGCTTACCGACAGCTTTCAATACCGCACCTCTATCGGCGCTGGATACCGACTGACAGAATCCAGCCGCCTTTCAGTTTCGATGGATCACCTATTCAATTCGGAGTTCAAAAACTACGAGCCCGGCAGCGAAACCATATTGTTGCGGTACACCAAGGGGTTCTGAGCATCAGGATCGTCGAGACCCGGCAACCTTTGGCATTTCCTTTCCCCGGTGCAGTTGTCGAACCTGCGGGATTCGGCAACTGCCCGTGGGTTCGGATTGCAGATCAGACCACGTCGAACTCCAGCGGCTTGATCTGGGTGAACAGCCCGGTCTCGGCCAGCTTGGCGCGGGCTTCGGCCGGAACCGGCTCGTCAACATACAGCAGCGCGATCGCTTCGCCGCCGGCTTCCGCGCGGCCCAAGGTAAAGTTGGCGATGTTCACGCCATGCTCGCCCATGGTCTTCCCCAGCGTGCCGATGATGCCCGGCACGTCCTCGTTGGTGGTGTAAAGCATGTGCGCACCGACCTCGGCATCGATGTTGATGCCCTTGATCTGGATGAAGCGCGGCTTGCCATCGCTGAACACGGTACCCCCGATCGAGCGTTCGCGCTTGTCGGTCACCACGGTCACCTTGATATAGCCCTCGAAGGCGCCCGACTTGTCCTGGTTGGTGGCCGAGATCTTGATGCCGCGTTCCTTGGCCACGACCGGGGCCGAGACCATGTTCACCTCGGGGTTCGAGCGTTTCATGATCCCCGCCACCACCGCGCAATTCAGCGCCGCCAGGTTCATCTGCGCCGCCACGCCATCATACAGGATATTGATCGCCTTGATCGGCTCGTCGGTCATCTGGCCGATGAAGCTGCCCAGATGGCCGGCCAGCTTGATCCACGGCCCCATGACCTTGGCCTCTTCGGCGGTGACGCTGGGCATGTTCAGCGCATTTTCCACCGCGCCGGTCAGCAGATAGTTCGAGATCTGCTCGGCCACCTGCAGCGCCACGTTTTCCTGCGCTTCGGTGGTCGCCGCGCCCAGATGCGGGGTGCAGACCACGTTGGGCAGACCGAACAGCGGGTTTTCCTTGGCCGGTTCCTCGCTGAACACGTCGAACCCCGCGCCGGCGACATGGCCGGATTTGATCAGTTCGGCCAGCGCCTCTTCGTCGACCAGACCGCCGCGGGCGCAGTTGATGATGCGCACGCCCTTCTTGGTCTTGGCCAGATTCTCACGGCTGAGGATGTTGCGGGTCTGGTCGGTCAGCGGCACGTGCAGGGTGATGAAATCGGCCCGCGCCAGCAGTTCGTCCAGCTCGACCTTTTCCACGCCCATCTTGTCGGCCTTCTCCTGGCTCAGATAGGGGTCATAGGCGATGACCTTCATCTTGAGGCCCTGCGCCCGGTCGCAGACGATGCCGCCGATATTGCCGGCGCCGATCACGCCCAACGTCTTGTTGGTCAGCTCGACCCCCATGAACTTGGACTTTTCCCACTTGCCTGCATGGGTGCTGGCATTGGCCTCGGGGATCTGGCGCGCCACGGCGAACATCAGGGCGATGGCGTGCTCGGCGGTGGTGATCATGTTGCCGAAGGGCGTGTTCATCACGATCACGCCCTTTTTCGAGGCGGCTTCCTTGTCGATGTTGTCGGTGCCGATCCCGGCGCGGCCGATCACCTTCAGCCTGTCGGCCTTTTCCAGGATCTTCTCGGTGACCTTGGTGGCCGAGCGGATGGCCAGGCCGTCATAGTTGCCGATGATCTCGGCCAGCTTTTCCTTGTCCTTGCCCACGTCGGGCATGAAATCCACGTCGATGCCGCGGTCGCGGAAGATCTGAACCGCGGTTTCGCTGAGCTTGTCGGATACGAGTACTTTGGGGGCCATGTGCGTGGTCCTTGAATGGGATGATGACTCCGGGCCGGACGCGGCCCGGATCTTGTCGGGGGAAAGGGGTCAGGCGGCTTCGGCCTGTGCGGCGATCTCGGCCTCGAACGCCCATTTCAGCCAGGGCAGCATCGCCTGGATGTCGGACGTCTCGACCGTGCCGCCGCACCAGATGCGCAGCCCCGCCGGCGCGTCGCGATAGGCGCCGATGTCCAGCGCCACGTTCTCGGCCTCCAGCCGCTTGGCGACCGCCTTGGCAAAGCTCGCGCCGTCGCGGATGCGCGGATCGGTGAACTTCAGGCAGACGCTGGTGTTCGACCGCGTGGCCGGGTCCTCGGCCAGGTTGTCGATCCAGTCGTTCTGGTCGCAGAATTCGAAAATCGCCTGCGCATTGGCATCGGCGCGGGCGATCAGGCCCTGCAGCCCGCCGACCGAACGCGCCCAGTCCAGCGCGAACAGGTAATCCTCGACCGCCAGCATCGACGGCGTGTTGATGGTGGCGCCCTGGAAGATGCCCTCGATCAGCTTGCCGCCCTTGGTCAGGCGGAAGATCTTCGGCAGCGGCCACGCGGGGGTATAGCTTTCCAGCCGCTCGACCGCGCGGGGGCTGAGGATCAGCATGCCATGCGCCGCCTCGCCACCCAGAACCTTCTGCCAACTGAAGGTGGTGACATCCAGCTTGTCCCAGGGCAGGTCCATCGCAAAAGCGGCGCTGGTGGCGTCGCAGATGGTCAGGCCGGCGCGGTCATCGGCGATCCAGTCGCCATTCGGAACACGCACGCCCGAGGTGGTCCCGTTCCAGGTAAAGACCACGTCATTGCTGAAATCGATGGACGCCAGATCGACGATCTGCCCGTAATCGGCGGTTTTCACCTCGGCGTCGATCTTCAGCTGTTTGACCACGTCGGTAACCCAACCCGCGCCAAAGCTTTCCCAGGCCAGCATCTCGACCTTGCGTTCGCCCAGCAGCGACCACAGCGCCATTTCCACCGCGCCGGTATCCGAGGCCGGAACGATGCCGATGCGATAGTCGGCCGGAATGCCCAGCAACTCGCGCGTGCCTTCGATGGCGGCCTTCAGCTTGTCCTTGCCGATGGCGGCGCGGTGCGACCGGCCCAGCGCGGCATCGGCCAGCTTGTTCAGCTCGAATGTAGGGGGTTTGGCGCAGGGGCCCGAGGAAAAACGCGGATTGGCCGGCCGCACGGTGGGTTTGCGCACGGCGTCGTGCGACGCCGGTTGTTCGATGGTCATTGGTGTTACCCTTCCAGATATACGCCCCTCGTTGGGGAGGGGTGTCCCGCGGCCAGACCTAGGGGGCCGCGGATGGGCGGGCAAGCGGAAAAGACGCTTTGAATATCAAAAACGGCACGGGCGGTGACGCCAAATCGGAACACGGGTTTCCGATCGGCGCATTTTGCACCCGCAGAAAGACCTCAGCGATCCAACCGGACGGTTTCACCCGTGGCCAGCGATTGCTGCGCCCCCAGCCCCATGCGCACGGCCCACATGCCGTCGGTCAGGCTGACCTCCGGGGCGTCACGCTCGCCGCGCACCAGTGCCAGAAAGCCCTGGTGCTGATAGAAGGTCGAGCCGTTGTGGTCGCCCGCCGCCAGCAGGCGCGGATCGACGGGAATGTCGCGGGCGATCGGGCCCTTGGGGTCGCGCGGGCTGACGATCAACTGCGGCACCGGCGGCGCGCCCAGATGTTCGGGCCAGAACCGGCCCGGCCCGGGCACCAGTGCCTCGATCTTGGCCTTGGGGCCGATGACCGAGATTTCCTCCTGATACCGCGCGCCCTCGGCGAACATGCACAGCTCCAGCATCGCGCGCGCGCCCGAAGCGAAATCGACGATGACATAGCCGTGGTCGAGGATGTCGGGGGTTTCGCCGTCATAGGTTTCGTCCAGATGGTTCACGGCCTGCCCGCCGCTGGCACTGATGCGCACCGGGTCGGATTGCAGGATCAGGCGCATCAGGTCAAAGAAATGACAGCATTTCTCGACGAAGGTGCCGCCGGTGTTGCGGTTGAACCGGTTCCAGTTGCCGACCTTTTCAAGGAACGGAAAGCGGTGTTCGCGGATGCTCAGCATCTTGACCCCGCCGCTGGTCTCCTGCGCCTCGGCGATCAGGGCGGCGATGGGTGGCATATAGCGGTACTCCATCGCCACCCAGATCGGACAGGGATAGCTGCGATCGATCTCGGCCAGACGGGCCGCATCGTCGGGGTTGGTGAACAGCGGCTTTTCCACCAGCAACGGCAAGGGACGCGTTTCGGCGATCTGGGCGATCTGATCCGCGTGCAGATGATTGGGGCTGACGATGACCAGGCAGTCCAACTCCTCGACCGCCAGCAGATCCTGCAGCGACGACACCATCCTGGCCCCCGGCGCAATCGCCTGCGCGGCGCGCGCCATCTCGGGGTCGGGCTCGAAAATGGCGGCCACTTGCGTGCCCTCCAGCAGGGCGATGTTGTGCAGGTGTTCCTGCCCCATCATGCCACATCCGATCAGCCCGTAATTGATGGTCCGGGTCATGCGCGTTTCCTCGTCATTTCAGTCGTTGGACGTAAGTTGCCCGGTCCGGGTCGAACCAGGTTTTCGAAAACTCTACGGGTTCAGGCCATTCCGACCAGCTGAACCGCTCGATGTAACCGACGGTCTCGCCCGCCGGCCGGGTGAAGTTCGCAGGGGTCCAGTCGGGCAGCCGGCCGACCGAAACCCGATCCTCGGCGCGGGTGATCCAGAACCCAAGCTGCTGCTGGTAGTAGCGATAGAGCGAGTCCGACAGCAGCCGCCGGTCGATCAGACCGGCTGATTCGTCCAGCCAGATCTCCTCGACCGCGATGATTGTGTCATTCAGATAGCGCATCCGCCGCACGCGCGACCCGCGCCGCGAGGTACCGAAATCGGGCAGGTCGGCGGGCTTGTCCAGGTGATCGACCGACAGGATGTCGGCGCGCGGCAGGCCGCCGCCCTCGGGCAATTCCAGCCGGAACATGGCATAGACGCTGTTCTGGGTCCCGGTCTCGCGCACATAGTTGCCCGAGCCCTGGATCCGCTCGAGCATCCCCTTTTTTTCCAGCTCGGCGAGCGATTTTCGCAGTGTCCCGACCGAGACGTTCAGCTGCGCCGCCATGTCCCGCTCGGGCGGCAGACGCTCGCCGTCGATCAGCCGGCCGGCGGCGATGTCGCGGATCAGCAGCTCGGCGATCTGCACATAGATTGGCAGGGCGTTGGGGTTTCTGGTAGATGGGGGCACGGGCGCGCTTCACTTGGTCGCAGAAAAAATTGATACACTATTGATCTACATCAATGTGATTGCTACGCAAGAGAAAAGTTGAGCCCGGCAGGAGAGAGAATCAGATGACGATCGTCCCCATCACATCCCCCGATCTGGATGCGGCCGAGGTTTCGTGGTTCGCGGCGCTGTGCTCGGACGATTATCAGTTTCTCGGCGTGCCCGACGGCGATCTGCGCTCCAGCTGGGAACACTGTTCGGGCATCGTGAAAGAGGCCGAGGCGCAAGGCTTCCGCAACATCCTGTGCCCGTCCTCGTACCAGGTGGGGCAGGACACGCTGAGTTTCGTGGCCGGCTGCGCCCCGATCACCGAAAAGATCAACCTGCTGGCCGCCGTGCGCTGCGGCGAGATGCAGCCGATCATGCTGGCGCGCACCATCGCGACGCTGGATCACATGCTGAAGGGGCGGCTGACGGTCAACATCATCTCGTCGGATTTTCCGGGGGAAAAGGCCGAAAGCAGCTATCGCTACCAGCGCTCGCGCGAGGTGGTCGAGATTCTGAAACAGGCCTGGACGCAGGATGAGATCAATTACCAGGGTCAGGTCTACAATTTCTCGGGTCTGACGACTGATCCGGCCAAACCCTATCAGACCGGCGGGCCGCTGCTGTATTTCGGGGGCTATTCGCCCGATGCGCTGAAGCTGTGCGGCCAGCATTGCGACGTCTATCTGATGTGGCCCGAAACCAAGGACCAGCTGGCCGAGCGGATGAAGGCCGTACACGCGGTGGCCGACGATTACGGCCGCACGCTGGATTATGGCCTGCGGGTGCACATGATCGTGCGCGACACCGAGGCCGAGGCCAAGGAATACGCCGACTACATCGTGTCGAAGCTGGATGACGAATACGGCCGCGCGATCCGTGAACGGGCGCTGGACGCCACCTCATTGGGTGTTTCGCATCAGGCCAGGAACCGCGAGCTGGCCGACAAATACGGCTATGTCGAGCCGGGCCTGTGGACGGGCGTCGGCCGGGCGCGGTCAGGCTGCGGCGCCGCGCTGGTGGGGTCGACCGACCAGGTGCTGTCGAAGATCGAAGAGTATCAGAAGATGGGCATTCGCGCCTTCATCTTCTCGGGCTATCCGCATATGGACGAGGCCCGCCATTTCGGAACCCGCGTGATGCCACATCTGAAAACCTGCTCCCTTCCCGAAGCCTATGGAAGGGTTCCTGCTGACACCCCGGCGACGCCGCTGGGCAACGGAGTTCGTCGTTGATGCAACGTATCAAGCTTTCCGACACCCTGGAACTGAGCCGCCTTGTCTATGGCATGTGGCGGTTGGGCGATGACAGAGACACCTCGGCCGCGCATGTGGCGGCCAAGATCCACGCCTGTCTGGATCAGGGCATCACCAGCTTCGATCAGGCCGACATCTATGGCGACTATGGCGCCGAGGCGATTCTGGGCAACGCCCTGCGCGCCAATCCCGGCCTGCGCGACCGGATGGAGATTGTCACCAAATGCGACATCGTCGCCCCCTGCGGGCGCTATGCGGATGCCAAGGTGAAATACTATGACACCTCGCGTGCGCATATCCTGAAATCTGTGGACACTTCGCTGCGGGAAATGGCGATCGACCATATCGACCTGCTGCTGATCCACCGCCCCGACCCCTTCATGGACCACCATGAAACCGGCGCCACGCTGGACGAGGTCGTGGCCAGCGGCAAGGTCCGCGCGGTGGGTGTGTCGAATTTCCGCCCCTGGGACTGGCAACTTCTGCAATCGGCCATGAAGACCCCGCTGGTGACCAACCAGATCGAGATTTCTCTGGGCGCGATCGCGCCGTTCACCAATGGCGATCTGGCCTTTCACCAGCAGCACGGCCACCCGGTGATGGCGTGGTCGCCGCTGGGCGGTGGCGCGCTGATGGCCGGCAATCCTCCGGTGGGCGTCGTCGCGGACGAGATCGGCGCGCAGTTCGGCGTCGACCGGGCCGCGGTGGCCGTGGCCTTCCTGCTGGCCCATCCGGCCGGCATCCTGCCGGTTCTGGGCACCAACAGCCTGGACCGCATCAAGCGCATTTCGGACGCCCTGAAAGTCAATCTGGATCGTGAAGCCTGGTTCCGCCTCTACGAGGCGGCGCTGGGGCATGAGGTACCATGATGAACGCATTTTCGAACGACATGGCGCGCACCTTCATTCCGCACAAGGACGACACCCGCACCCTGCGGGACGCTTTCGGCCGGTTCGCCACCGGCGTTACCGTGGTGACGTGCGACAGCCCCGACGGGCCGGTCTGCATCACGGCCAACAGCTTTTCCTCGCTGTCGCTGGACCCGCCCTTGGTGATGTGGGCCGGCGACCGGAACTCGCGCCGGTTCCCCTATTTTCACAAGGCGCGTCATTTCAGTGTTCATGTTCTGTCGGCCGACCAGGCCGAGCTGTGCTTTGGCTGCTCGAAAGACGCCTTTGCCCTGCGCGACATCGACCACGACCGCTGCGAAAACGGCACGCCGCTGCTGCGCGGATGCCTGGCGCGGTTCGAATGTGAACAACATGCGTATCACGATGCGGGCGATCACGTTATCGTGGTGGGCAAGGTCTTGCGGGCCAGCATGGCGGACGGAGACGCGCTGACCTTTTACGCCGGCAAGCTCGGCCAATTCGCGCACCAATAAGCGCGGGACACGGTCGCGGGCAAAACCCGCGGCCTGAACAGGGAGGATCCGCATGGGCGGATTGACGTCGGTGCTTGCGCCGATTGCATTCGTGAACGAAACCGCGCTGCGTCTGGGCCGCGCGGTTGGTGTCGTTGCGATCGCCTTCATGGTGATCGCGATCCTGATCCAGGTCTTCTTCCGATACGTTCTGGGTAACGCCCTACCCTGGCCTGACGAGGCGGCGCGGTTCTGCATGTTGTGGATGACCGGCCTGATGGCACCCACCGCATTCCGGCGCGGCGGGTTCGTGGCCATCGACATGCTGGTCCGCTTTCTGCCGCGCGTACCCGGCCAGTTGCTGAACCTGTTTCTGCTGCTGCTCAGCCTGACGGTTCTGGTGGTCGCCGTGCGCATCGGCTGGTCCGAGGTCACGGGTTTTGGCGGGCGTTTCGCCACCGCCGCGCTGTACCTGCCCACCTCGCTGGGCTTTGATGAATGGTACCGGATCCCGCGCAGCTGGATGATGGCCTCCCTGCTGGTGGGTGTGATCCTGCTGCTGTCGGTCAACATCGAACTGATCCTGCGGTCGATCATCACCATGTTGGGCGGCGGCGACCTGCTGCCCGAGATCCCCGAAGCCGCTGTGGGGGCTGAATAGATGCTGGTCTGGTTCCTGCCCGTCTTTCTGGTGTTTCTGCTGATCGGCCTGCCGGTCTTTTTCGCGCTGCTGGCCGCGCCCGGCCTGCTGCTGTGGCTGAACGGCCAGACCAACGACATCACCTTGCTGTATCGCAACGTCTACAACGGGATGGACAGCTTCCCGCTGATGGCCATCCCCTTCTTCATGCTGGCCGGAGAGCTGATGAACCGCGGCGGCATCACCATCCGTCTGGTCGAGTTCAGCCAGGCGCTGATGGGGCATCTGCGCGGCGGGCTGGCGCATGTGAACGTGCTCAGCTCGATCCTGTTTGCGGGGCTGTCGGGCTCGGCGGTGGCCGATACCTCGGCGCTGGGGTCGATGCTGATCCCGGCGATGGAGAAGCAGGGCTATACCCGCAAGTTCGCCGCCGCGATCACCGCCGCCAGCTCGGTCATCGGCCCGATCATCCCGCCCTCGGGGATCATGATCATCTATGCCTATGTCATGGGCGAAAGCGTCGCGGCCCTGTTCCTGGCCGGCATCGTACCCGGCATTCTGGTGGGCATCGGCCTGATGCTGATGATCAAGGTCATGGCCGACCGGTATGATTTCCCGGTGGCCAGCCGCAAATACACCTGGCCCGAGCGCGGTCAGGCCAGCCTCAAGGCCTTTTTCCCGCTGATGACGCCGGTGATCATCCTGGGCGGCATTCTGGGCGGCATCTTCACCCCGACCGAGGCCGCCGCCGTTGCGGTGGCCTATGCCTTCCTCATCGGGTTTTTCGTGCTGCGCACGCTGACCTTGAAAGAGGTGCCAAACGTCCTCAGCAATGCGGGCATGACCTCGGCCGTGGTGCTGCTGCTGGTGGGGGCGGCGATGGCGTTCAAGACCGTGGTCAGCCTCAGCCATGCGCCCGAGCAGCTGGCCGCGCTGATCCTCGGACTGTCCGAAAACCCGCTGATCCTGCTGTTCCTGATCAACCTGCTGCTGTTCGTCGTGGGCATGTTCCTGGATGCAGGCCCGGCAATCATCATCCTGGGCCCGATCCTGGGCCCGATCTTCACCAGCCTGGGGGTCGACCCGATCCATTTCGCCATCATCATGAGCGTCAACCTGACCGTTGGCCTGGCCACGCCGCCCATGGGGCTGGTGCTGTTCGTGGCCGCCGCCGTGTCACGCGAACGGGTGGAAACCATCGCCAAGGCGATCCTGCCGTTCCTGGCCGTCGAAATCGCGGTGATCTTCCTGATCACCTATGTCCCCGCAATATCCATGACGATCCCGCGTTTGACGGGATTTGCAAACTAGACTGAGTACCACAGGGAGGAAACGCATGCTCAGAACATTCTTCAAAACCGCAGCACTGGCCACGTCACTGGTGGCGGCCTCGGCGCTGGCGGCGTCGGCGGCCGACTATACGCTGCGCGCCACCGCCAACTCGAACGAAAACGACGAGGACTATGACGGCCTGGTCGTGTTCAAGAACTTCGTCGAGAACGCCTCGAACGGCGCGATCGAGGTCGAGCTGTTCATCGGCACGCAGCTGTGCTCGAACGGGGCCGAATGCCTGCAGGGCGTGGCCGACGGCACCATCGACATCTACATCTCGACCTCGGGCGGGGCCTCGGGCATCTTCCCATACGTGCAGGTTCTGGACCTGCCCTATCTGATGGCCGACGACCGCATCGCCGAGCGCGTCCTGTCGGGTGATTTCACCCGCAAGATGCGTGAAATGGCGCTGGAGGATTCGGGCGGCGCAATCCGGCTGATGACCATCGGCAACACCGGCGGCTGGCGCAACTTCGCCAACACCAAGCGCCGCATCACCAAGCCCGCGGACATGGAAGGCCTGAAGATCCGCACCGTGGTGGCCGACCTGCCGCAGGAACTGGTCAAGGCGCTGGGCGCCTCGCCCACCCCGATCCCGTGGCCGGAACTGTTCACCAGCTTCCAGACCGGCGTGGTTGACGGCTCGAAGAACGGCATCACCGACATCATGGGCATGAAATTCCCCGATGCCGGCCTGCAATATGTCACGCTGGACGGGCACGCCTATATGGGCGCGCTGTGGTGGATGAACAACGCCAAGTTCCAGGAAATGCCCGAAGACCTGCGCCGTGTCGTCGTCGATGGGTTCTATGCGCTGCAGCAGGCCACCTTTGCCTCGCCCAAGCGCAAGTCGATCCAGGCCTACGAGGATTTCGTGGCCGGTGGCGGCGACCTGTACGTGCCGACCCCCGAAGAAAAAGAGGCGTTCAAGCAGGCCGCAACCCCGGTCTATGACTGGTTCCAGCAGAACGTCGCACGCGGGGACGAGATCTATGCCGCTCTGACCGAGGCCGTGGCCGAGGCCGAGGCCGAGATCAACGCGGAACGCGCCGCTGACCTGAAGTGATACGGTTCGGGCCGGGGTGTCGCGTCATCCCGGCCCGCCTTTACCGAAAGGGGTACATCCACCCCTTGTAGTCATTGACCAGCACATGGGCCTTTTCGATCTGTTCGGGCGTCATCTTCTTGACCACCTCTTCCAGGCTGATCGCCGCATCGGGGTCGCCGCCGATGGCGCTGAGCGTGTACCACATGTAGGCCCGCACCAGATCGGGGGCAGGCAGGCCCAGGCCCAGCTCGTAATACCATCCGACACCCGATTGCGCGCCCGGATGCCCCTTCATCGACGCACGCAGATACCATTCGAACGCGCGCTCGTAGTCCTGCTCGACCCCAAGGCCAAGGCCGTACATCACGCCGATCAGCTCCTCGGCCTCGGCGTTGCCCGACCGGGCCGCCGGCAGAAGCTGTTCGCGCGCGGCGGCAAACTCGCCCGCCTCCATCAGATCGCGGGCCTGTTCCAGTTCGGCCCAGACGGGCGTGGCGGCAAGACAAAGGGCAAGCACAAGCTGGCGCATGGGGCGGTGGGTCTCCTGTTCTGCGGGGCGGCCTGGGCGCAGGACCTGCCCGCGCCGCTGACCGATGACGACTTTCTGTTCTTTGATAGGGAACAGGCCGCGATCGGTCACCAGCTATTTTATGACCCGATCCTGTCGGGCAACCGCAACATCACCTGCGCCCATTGCCACCACCCCGATTTCGGCACCTCCGACGGCCTGTCGCTGGGCATCGGCGAGGGCGGCCAGGGCCTTGGCCCCGACCGCACACCCGGCACCGGGGCAGACCGCATCCGCAAGCGCATCCCGCGCAACGCGCCGGGCCTATGGAACCTGGGCGCGCGCGACATCCACACGATGTTCCATGACGGGCGGCTCAGCCTGTCGGACGTCTATGGCAACGGGTTCAACTCGCCCGCGCAGGAATGGCTGCCCGAGGGGCTGAACTCGCTGCTGGCCGCGCAGGCGCTGTTTCCGCTGACCGCACAGTTCGAAATGGCCGGGAACGTGGCCGAGAACGAGGTCACCGGCGCCGTGCATGACCGGATCGACAAGGGCTGGCCGATCATCGCCAAACGGGTGCGGACCGACCCGAAATACGGCCCGGCGATGGTGGCCGCCTTTGACGACGTGGACAGCACCGAGGACATCACCATCACCCATGTCGCCAACGCTCTGGCCGCTTTCATGGCCATCGAATGGCGCAGCACCGACAGCCCCTTCGACCAGTACCTGGCCGGAGACGAGACCGCCCTGACCCCCGATCAGAAGGCCGGGATGCGGCTGTTCTATGGCAAGGCGCGGTGCGCCACCTGCCATTCGGGGCCGCTGCTGTCGGATCAGAAATTCCACGCACTGGCCCTGCCGCCATTCGGCCCGGGCCGCACCCGGCAATGGGACACCTATGCCCGCGACGTGGGTCGCATGGGCGAAAGCGACCGGCTGGAGGACGCCTATCGGTTCCGCACGCCCATGCTGCGCAACGTGGCGCTGACGGCGCCCTACGGCCACAACGGCGCCTTTCCCGACCTCGAAGGGATCATCCGCCATCACCTGAACCCGGCAACCAGCCTGTCGCGCTGGACGTCCGATCAGGCCGCACTGCCCAAGGTGCCGTGGCTGGAACAGGCCGATTTCATCGTCTGGCAGGACCGGTTCGAGATGGCACGCCAACGCGCCAAGGTCGACATCACGCCAGTTGACCTGAGCGACGGTGAAATCGCGCAACTGGTGGCGTTCCTGCACGCCCTGACCGGGACGAGCGTGGAAACACTGCCCTTTGGCGTGCCCGCGGACTTCAAGCCCTGAGAAAAACCCCCGCCGGATCGGGCGGGGGTTTTGGTGTTTTTATTCGGCGGCTTCTTCGTATGCGTCCATGGGCGGGCATGTGCAGACGAGGTTCCGGTCGCCGTAGGCGTTGTCGACGCGGTTGACGGGCGACCAATATTTGTCGACGCCCATCGATCCCGGCGGGAAGCAGGCCTGTTCGCGGGTATAGGGCCGGTCCCACTCGCCCACCAGGTCGCGCACGGTGTGGGGGGCGTTCTTCAGCGGGTTGTTCTCGGGGTCGATCTTGCCGTCGATCACGTCCTGCGCCTCGGCGCGGATCGACAGCATCGCCTCGCAGAACCGGTCCAGCTCGTCCTTGGGCTCGGATTCCGTCGGCTCGACCATCAGCGTGCCGGCCACCGGCCAGGACATGGTCGGCGCGTGGAAGCCGCTGTCGATCAGCCGCTTGGCCACGTCGTCGACGGTGATGTTGCCGGCCTCGGCCAGCGGGCGGGTGTCGAGGATGCATTCATGCGCCACCCGGCCGGACTCGGAGGTGTAGAGGATCGGATAGGCCTCCTGCAGGCGCGCGGCGATGTAGTTGGCGTTCAGGATCGCCACCTTGGTCGCCTGGGTCAGACCCGCGCCGCCCATCAGCAGCACATAGGCCCAGCTGACCGGCAGGATTGACGGAGACCCGAAGGGCGCCGCCGAGACCGGACCCACGGCGGTGCCGTATTCCGGGTGGCCCGGCAGGTAGGGCACCAGATGCGCCTTGACGCCGATCGGACCCATGCCGGGGCCGCCGCCGCCATGCGGGATGCAGAAGGTCTTGTGCAGGTTCAGGTGGCTGACGTCGCCGCCGATGTCGCCGGGGCGCGACAGGCCCACCATGGCGTTCATGTTGGCCCCGTCGATATAGACCTGCCCGCCGTGGTCATGGGTGATCCGGCAGACCTCCTGCACGGTTTCCTCGAACACGCCGTGGGTCGAGGGGTAGGTGATCATGCAGGCGGCCAGGTTGTCCGAGTGCTTCTCGGCCTTCTCGCGGAAGTCGGTCAGATCGATGTTGCCCTTCGCGTCGGCCTTCACCGGCACCACCTGCCAGCCGACCATCTGCGCCGAGGCCGGGTTGGTGCCATGCGCCGAGGTCGGGATCAGGCAGACATTGCGATGCCCCTGCCCATTGGCGATGTGATAGTTGCGGATCGTCAGCAGGCCCGCATATTCGCCCTGTGCGCCCGAGTTGGGCTGCTGGCTGATCACGTCATAACCGGTGATCTGGCACAGCTTGTCGTTCAGATCGGCGATCATCTCGTGATAGCCCCGCGCCTGATCTTCCGGCACGAACGGGTGCATGTTGGCGAACTCGGGCCAGGTGACCGGGATCATCTCGATCGTCGCGTTCAGCTTCATGGTGCAGCTGCCCAGCGGGATCATCGCCCGGTCCAGCGCCAGGTCGCGGTCGGCCAGACGACGCATGTAGCGGGTCATCTCGGCCTCGGCCCGGTTCTTGTGGAAGATCGGGTGGGTCAGATAAGGCGTCTCGCGCAGCGCATAGTCCGGCAGGCGGTACTGTTTGTTCGAGCTGTCGTCCTTCTTGTCGATGCCGAAGGCACCCCAGACCGCCTCGATCGTCTCGGCGCGGGTCTGTTCATCCAGGCTGATGCCGACGCGGGTCTCGCCCACCTTGCGCAGGTTGACGCCGCGCGCCACCGCCGCCTCCATGACGGTCTTCTGCAGCGGGCCGACCTCGACCGTGATCGTGTCGAAGAACACCTCGGGTTCGACCTTGAAGCCGTGCTCTTCCAGCCCGGCCGCCAGGCGCGAGGTCTTGCGGTGCACCGACTGCGCGATGGCCTTGATGCCGTCGGGGCCGTGGTACACGGCATACATCGAGGCGATCACCGCCAGCAGCGCCTGCGCGGTGCAGACGTTCGAGTTGGCCTTCTCGCGGCGGATGTGCTGTTCGCGGGTCTGCAGCGCCAGGCGATAGGCCTTGTTGCCGCGGCTGTCGATACTGACGCCGATGATCCGGCCCGGCATCGCGCGTTTCAGCTTGTCGGTGGTGGCCATGTAGGCGGCGTGCGGCCCGCCAAAGCCCATCGGCACGCCGAAGCGCTGGGTCGAACCCACGGCGATGTCGGCGCCCATCTCGCCCGGGGATTTCAGCAGCGCCAGCGACAGGATGTCGGCGGCCACGATGGCGATGGCGTTGTGTTCATGCAGCGCCGCGATTTCCGATGTGAAGTCGCGCACATGGCCATAGGTGCCCGGATACTGGAAGATCGCGCCGAATACCGCGCCCGGATCCAGATCGTCGGGATCGGCAACCTTGACGTCGATGCCCAGGGGTTCGGCCCGGGTCTTGATCACCGCGATGGTCTGCGGGTGGCAGTTGCGGTCCACGAAGAACGCCGCGTTGTTGGCCTTGGACCGGCCGCCGCGCTTGGCCATCGCCATCGCCTCGGCCGCCGCGGTCGCCTCGTCCAGCAGCGAGGCGTTGGCAACGTCCAGCCCGGTCAGGTCGCTGACCATGGTCTGGAAGTTCAACAGCGCCTCGAGCCGGCCCTGGCTGATCTCGGGCTGATAGGGCGTATAGGCGGTGTACCAGGCCGGGTTTTCCAGGATGTTGCGCAGGATCGGCGCAGGCGTGGTGGTGCCGTAATAGCCCTGACCGATCAGCGAGGTCAGAACCTTGTTCTTACCCGCCACCTTCTTCATGTGGTAGAGCGCGTCGCGTTCCGTCATCGCCGGACCCCAGTCCAGCGGCTGTTTCTGCCGGATCGCGGGCGGGACGGTGGCATCGATCAGCTGATCCAGCGTCTTGAAGCCGATCACCTTGAGCATGTCGCGCATCTCGGTCGGGCTGGGACCGATATGGCGGCGGTTGGCAAAATCATAGGCTTCGTAGTCGGTCAGTTTGAAGGCCATTGCAGCGCTCCCATGGATAGGTCAGGCCCGGCGGAGACTGCGGGAGCCTCCGGCGGGGATATTTGTTGCCAGATGAAGGGCGGGGCCGCGCGGGGACCCGCCGGTCGCGGTCAGCCGATGAACGCCTTGTAGCCGGCTTCGTCCATCAGATCCTCGAGCTGTGCGGCATCGGTGATCTTGATCTTGTAGATCCACGCCTCGCCTTCGGGGTCGTCGTTCAGCGCGCCCGGGTTGTCGGCCAGCGTCTCGTTCACCTCGAGAATTTCGCCATCGACCGGGGCATAGATCTCGGAGGCCGCCTTGACGGATTCGATCACCCCGATCTCGCCGTCCTTCTCGAACTCCTCACCGACCTCCTGCTGTTCGACGAAGACCACCTCGCCCAGCTGCTCGGCCGCGTGCTTGGTGATGCCCAGCGTGGCCGTGTCGCCCTCGACCGTCAGCCATTCGTGTTCTTCGGAATAATAGGTTGCCATACTGTCTCTCTCCTGACTTCAACGTTTGTAATTCTGTTTGACGAAGGGCAGCGCCACGATCCGCGCCGGCTGCGACTTGCCCCGGATGATCAGGTTCACCTGTTCGCCCGGCTCGGTGTGGCCGGCGGCGACATAGCCCATCGCAACCGGCCCGCCGACCGTTGGCCCGAACCCGCCCGAGGTGATCTGCCCGATTGTATTGCCATCAAGGTCCTGCACCTTGACCCCCTGTCGCGCCGGGGCGCGGCCGTCGGGCTTGATCCCCACCAGCTTGCGCGCGGGGCCTTCGGCCAGTTCGCGCTGGATGCGATCCGCGCCGGGAAAACCGCCCTCTTCCTTGCGGCGCTTCTGGATCGCCCAGGCCAGGTTGGCCTCGATCGGCGAGGTGCTCTGGTCGATGTCATTGCCATAGAGGCACAGACCCGCCTCCAGCCGCAGGCTGTCGCGCGCGCCCAGGCCCGCCGGCTCGCAATCTTCATGCGCCAGCAGGGCGCGGGTGATCCCGATCGCCTTGTCCTCGGGGATCGAGATCTCGTAGCCGTCCTCGCCCGTGTAGCCCAGCCGCGAGATCCGGCATTCGACGCCGTCGATCGGGGCTACGGTGGTTTCCATGAACTTCAGATCGCGCGCCGCCGGGCACAGCGCGCCCACCACGTCCTCGGCCTTGGGGCCCTGAACCGCCACCAGCGCGCGGTCGAAGATCTCGGTCACCTCGACCCCGTCCAGATGCGCGCGCATGTGCGGAATGTCCTGATCGCGCAGCGCCGCGTTCACCACCACGAAGAAGTGATCGCCCGCGTTCGACACGATCAGATCGTCCATGATCCCGCCGTCCTCGTTGGTGAAGAACCCATAGCGCGCCTTGCCCTCGGGCAGTGTCGCAAAGGCCTGCGGGCACAGCGCCTCGAGCTTCTCGCCCACATTCTCGCCCTGCAGGATCACCTGCCCCATGTGGCTTACATCGAACAGCGCCGCCTTCTCGCGGCATTGCTTGTGCTCGCCCATGATTCCCAAAGGATACTGAACGGGCATCTCCCAGCCCGCAAAATCAACCAGCTTGCCACCCAGTTCAACGTGCAAATCGTAAAGGGGCGTGCGGCGGAGCGTGTCTGTCATTTCAATGACCTTTCCTTGGATGAGCCTGCAAAGACTGTGGCGCATCGAAACCAAGGCTTGGCGGGATCGAGTCGGAGCCATCCTAGCCCAAAAACCGCGAGGCTTGACCCCCATCCCTGCGGGCAAGACCGGATCAGCGGTGGCGTCAATCGGGTGGCGGTCATTGCGGCCCAAATCGCGATGCTAGACAAGTGGTATACGGCCGCATACGGCAGCCAATGTTCCTATAGGAAACTTTTTTCCGTTAAGCAACACGCGAAATGGGTCTGACATTCGGGTCGCGGCCGCAAGATTTCCGCAGGCCCGCGTCGAACGCCTCTGGCCCCCTGCGGAAACCTGCCCTAAGACTTCGCAGCAAGAGGGACGCACATGTCATATATCACATTGGTCCGGCACGGACAGGCCAACACCGCCGCACGAGACGAAGACAGTTATGACAAGCTCAGCGAGCTTGGGCATCAGCAGGCCCGGTGGCTGGGTGCCTATCTGCAGGACACGCGGGCGCATCATCCGCGCGTGTTCTGCGGCACCCTGACCCGCCACCTGGAAACGGCGGCCAGCATGGGCCTGCCGGATCCGGTCCGCGACCCGCGCCTGAACGAGATCGAGTATTTCACCCTGGCCAAACTGTTCGAGGACCAGCACGGCGTGGCGATCCCGACCGACCGCGAGGGATTTGTCCGGCACCTGCCGCAGACCTTCGACGCCTGGGCGCGGGGCGATATCAAGGATGCGCCGGAAACCTTCGAACAGTTCGAGACCCGCGTCTCGGATGCGCTGCGCGAAATCCGTGACGGCGACGGGCCGGCCATCGTGGTGACCTCGGGCGGGTTGATCTCGATGGTGGTGCGGCAGGCGATGGGGCTGGACATTCCGGCGATGGCGCGGGTGGCCCTTGCCATCATGAACACCTCGTTGCATCGTCTGCACCCGATCGGGGCCGATCTGAGCCCCGTTTTGTTCAACGCGGTCCCGCATCTGGAAGCGCCCGACCGGCAGTTCGCCCAGACGCATCTGTAACCGCCCAGCCCGACGGAGCCGCCGATGCAGCTGTACTATGCGCCCAACACCATATCGGTTGCGACCGCCATCACCCTGGAAGAGGCAGCGCTGGACCATGAGGCGATCAGGGTGGATTTCGCCGCGGGCGAGCAGACCACGGCAGCCTACAGGCAGATCAACCCCAAGGGGCGCGTGCCCGCGCTGGTGGTTGAGGGCGGGATTCTGACCGAAACCGGCGCCCTGCTGGAATTCATCGCCGCCAAGGCCCCCGAGGCCGGGCTTGTGCCTGACGACCCGCTGCAGGCGGCACGGATGCGCGAGGTGATGTATTATCTGGCGTCAACGATGCACGTGAACCATGCGCACAAGATGCGTGGCCACCGCTGGGCCGACAGGAAATCCAGCTGGAAGGACATGGCGGCCAAGGTGCCCCAGACCATGACCGACTCCTGCAAATATATCGAGGCGAACGGCCTGCGCGGCCCGTTTGTGCTGGGCCAAAGGTTCAGCCTTGCCGACCCGTATCTTTACGTGGTGTGCAGCTGGCTCGAAGGGGACGGGGTCGACGTTTCGGCCTTTCCCAAGATTGTCGCGTTTCGCGACGCGATGGAGGCACGCGCATCCGTCAGGGCGGTTCGGGCCGCCGGGATGCTGGGATAACAGGAAGAACACATGACACATCTCTGGGTCCGGGCCGAACAGCGCCCGAACGAGGAACGGGTGGGGCTGACGCCCGAAGGTGCGGCGCAACTGATCGCGGCGGGCATCCGCGTGACGGTCGAGGAAAGCCATGTCCGCGCCATCCCGATCGACGGCTATCGCGCGGCGGGCTGCGAGATCGCGCCGGAGAACTCGTGGCCGGAGGCGCCGCTGGACGCGATCATCTTCGGCCTTAAGGAACTGCCCGACGACGGCACGCCGCTGCCGCACCGCCACATCATGTTCGGCCATGCCTTCAAGGGCCAGCATTCCGGCCGCAAGCTGCTGAAACGGTTCAAGGCCGGCGGCGGCACGCTGTATGACCTGGAATACCTGGTGGACGAGACCGGGCGGCGGGTTGCGGCCTTCGGCTACTGGGCGGGCTACGCGGGCGCAGCGGTGACGCTGAAAACTTGGGCGGCGCAGCAGCGGGGCGAGATCTGCGGCCCCGTCGGCGTCTATCCCGGCAAGGACGCGTTGAACGCCGAGCTGCTGGCCGAGCTGGACGCCACCGGCGCCCCCCGCCCCCGTGCCATCGTTATCGGCGCGTTGGGCCGCGTGGGCACCGGCGCGTCCGACCTGTGCGAGGCGATGGGGGTCGAGGTGACCAAGTGGGACATGGCGGAAACCGCCCATGGCGGGCCGTTCCCGGAAATCCTGGAACACGACATTTTCCTCAACTGCATCTTCGCCCGCCCCGGAACCCCGGTCTTCGTCCCGCGCGAGGCGCTGAGCGCCCCGCGCCAGCTGACCGCCATCGGCGACGTGGCCTGCGACCCCGACAGCGACTACAACCCGGTGCCGGTCTATGACCGCGCCACCACATGGGAAGAACCCGCCCTGCGCGTGGCCACCGACCCGGTGCTGGACGTGATGGCCATCGACAACCTGCCCTCGATGCTGCCGGTCGAAAGCTCGGAAGACTACGCCGCGCAGCTTCTGCCCTCGTTGCTTGCGCTGACCGACATCGACAGCGGCGTTTGGGGCCGGGCCAAGGCGACATTCGAAACTCACATGAAGGGGATCTGAGCATGACCATCCACTGGTGTGGCACCGGCCTGTCGGCCATCCCCGGCCTGCGCCGCCTGATCGAGGCCGGCCACAAGGTGACCGTCTGGAACCGGACTGTCGAAAAGGCCCGGGACGAGGTCGGCGACCTGACCGACGACATTCGGGCCTTCGA
This sequence comes from Ruegeria lacuscaerulensis ITI-1157, assembly GCA_000161775.1. GTDB lineage: Bacteria > Pseudomonadota > Alphaproteobacteria > Rhodobacterales > Rhodobacteraceae > Ruegeria > Ruegeria lacuscaerulensis. The sequence goes on along the minus strand of GG704596.1, from coordinate 1,303,654 downwards.
CATCGACGCCCTGGGCGCGGTGCTGGAAAAGGGTGACGTGATCGTCTCGATGCTGCCGGGCGACTGGCATGTTCCGCTGGCGGAACTGGCGATCGAGAAAGGCGCGCATTTCGTCTCGTCCTCCTACATCGCGCCCGAGATGCGCGCGCTCGACGACAAGGCCCGCGAAGCCGGCGTCGCGCTGGTCAACGAGGTCGGGCTAGACCCCGGCATCGACCACCTGATGGCCCACGCGCTGGTCGATGACTACCGCGCCTCCGACGCCTTCGACCCGGGAAACCACCTCAGCTTCATTTCCTATTGCGGCGGCATCCCCAAGAACCCCAACCCGTTCCGCTACAAGTTCAGCTGGTCGCCCCTGGGCGTGCTCAAGGCGCTGCGCTCGCCCTCGCGGTCGATCCGCGACTATGCCCCGCTGGACGTGGCCCGGCCCTGGGACGCGATCAGCACCTATGTCGCGCCGCTGCCCACGCCCGAAAGCTTCGAGGTCTATCCGAACCGCGACTCGATCCCCTTCATGCAGCAGTACCACTTCGAAGAGCACTGGCCGGTCAAGGAATTCGTCCGCGGCACCCTGCGGCTGAACGGCTGGTCGGATGCGTGGGCGGACGTGTTCCGCGAGATCGAAACGCTGGAAGGCCCCGAGGGCGATGCCCGGCTCAAGGAAATGTCCGACCAGTTCTGGGCCGAGAACGCCTATGACGATGGCGAGCCGGACCGCGTCGTGCTGTGCGTCGGCCTGAAGGCCGAGAAGGACGGCCAGACCGTCTGGCACAAGACCTACGTGATGGACGCCTGGGGCGACGAGCGCGGCAGCGCCATGGCCCGCCTCGTATCGATCCCGGTCTCGCTGGCGGTCGAAGCGGTGCTGAACCGCGCCATCCCCGCCGGTGTCCACGCCGCCCCCAGCGATCCGAAACTGGTTCAGGCCTGGATGGCCGAGATCGACAAGCTGGCGCAACACCTGCAAGTGGTCGATCACACCGCCTGACAGACCAAAGGGCGCGAGGAACCCACCGCGCCCTGTTCTTCATCTTTTCGAAAATACTCCTGGCGCGCGAGGGGCTGGCCCCTCGCTCCTGCCGCAGACGCGCTCACATCAGGTCGTTTTCCACGTCCTCGGCGGAAATTCCCAGCGCGTCCAGACCATTCTCCAGATGATCCGACAGGTGCGGCGTGCCGATCAGGTAATCGGCGCAGGGGGTCGAGGCCTCGGCCCGCGCGGTTGCGATCGCCTCGGCCAGATCCTCGGGGAAAAAGCTTTCTCGGCCGATCCACATGATCGCGACCAGCTCGGCCTGCTCGTCCTCGCTCATCCGGTCGATGAAGGCGCGCAATTCGCCTTCGGCCCGGTCCAATTCGCGCCCCATCAGGGCAACCTGAGCCACTTTTCTGGGCGAGATTTCCAGCATCGGTGTCAACTCCTCTGTCCGCGTTTGCCCCCATCTGAACCATCCCCACCGGGCACCGTCCTTGATCTTGCGCAAATTGCGCCGGTCACTCGTGCGACCGCGACACGGGCTCGGCCGGCACCGGCGCGGTGCGGAACGGCAGGAAGGGCGCTTTCCTGACCCACAGCCTGAGCGCCTGCCAGTGGATCAGAAACACCGCACGCCGGGCCCCGAATGGCCGTCGCAGCAACGACCACAGGATCGCCCGGTTGGTGAGCGCCCGACGCGGGCCGGTGAGCGTGGCGATCAGCCCGCCCCCGTCGCGCCCATAGTCGATCCAGACGCCAACCCGATCGGGCCGGAAATCAAAGCGAAAGGTGTATGTGCCTTCGATCTTCTGGAACGGGGATACATGCATGAGCTTCTCTGCCCGGATGCGATCCGACGGCCCGATCGGTGCGAACCCGGCCTTGTGACAGACATAGCTGTGGCGCGTGCCGTGGGTATTCGTGACCTCGGCCACGACTGCATAGGGTTGGTCCGCGTCATCGAGGCAGAACCAGAAACTGACCGGGTTGAACACATGGCCAAAGACCCTGGGTTGCGTCAGCAGGGCGATCCGGGCGGGCTGCGGAATGTCCATCTCGCGCAGGCGCGCGCGCAGCCAGACGGCCCCGCTGCCTTGCCTTGGCAGGCCGCCGTGGTCGCGGGTGCGCCAATTGGTGATGTTGGCGCGATCGAGCGAAAACAGAAAAGGCGTCTTCAGTTTTGCCTCGGGCTCCAGCAAGATGTAGTCGACCGAGTAGCGAAAGGCGTTTTCGATCGCTCCTTTCCTGCCGTGATAGGTGTGGGCGGGGACAAAATCGATCGAGGTCATGATCCGGTGCCGAGCATTCGTTAACTTTCGATGCCAGCGCGGTTTTTCAGCGCTGCTTTCAATCTAGTCTACGAAAACCACCCGGTTTTGGATCAAAAATCTCAAATCATGTGATCCGACTTGGGCAGCGCTTCGTAATGAGGTTATGTTTACCGAGATCGATACCGTTTCTTTGGACGATTGCGCGCCAGGCCCTTTGCCGCCGCGCAGCGGAAGCGGTCACAAACGAACCAAGGGAAGTTCGGTGAACGGCAAGAATACGAATGGAGCGGCACGATGCCCGTGGGTGGATCATGTCAAACGCATCCGGGAGGCGCAGGATCAGGCGGCATTCGCCGAACTGTTCCAGCACTTTGCCCCGCGGGTCAAGGCGTTCCTGATTCGCTCGGGGTCCGACGCCGCTCTGGCCGAGGAATGCGCGCAGGAAGTCATGGCGACGTTGTGGCACAAGGCCCATCTGTTCGATCCATCACGGGCGACGGTCACGACATGGGTCTTCACGATCGCGCGGAACAAACGCATCGATGCCCTGCGCAAGCAACGGCGTCCCGAACCGGAAGAACTGACATGGGGTCCCGAAGCAGAGCCCGAACAGGCGGACGTGGTTGCGATGCAGCAGGAAACGGCGCAGTTGCGCACCGCTCTGCTGGATCTGCCCGAAGCTCAAAGGGAACTGATCGTCAAAGCCTATTTCGGCGACCTGAGCCACCGCGAGATCGCCTCGCAGACGGGTCTGCCTCTGGGCACGATCAAATCGAGAATACGCCTGGCGCTGGATCGGCTGCGCCACGCGATGAACTGAGATGAAGAATATGAACAACGCGATCAGACATCACCTGACGGACGACCTGCTGATGGCCTACGCTGCGGGCACGCTGCCCGAGGCATTTGACCTGATGGTCGCCACGCACCTGTCGCTGTGCGATCACTGTCGGGCCCAGGCCGAAAGCTTTGAGGCCGTCGGAGGGCATGTGCTCGAAGATCAGGGCGACTCGGTGGAGATGAGCCAGGATTCGCTGGCGGCAACCATGGCGCTGATCGCCAAGGGTGCGCCTGCGCCGAAGCCCAAGCCTCCGTCCTGCAGCGTTCTGCCCGCCCCGCTGCGGGACTACGTTGGCGGAGACGTGAACAGCATACGGTGGAAACCGATCGGCATGGGGGTCAAACAGGCCATTCTTCCGACCACGAAGGAAGCCACCGCCCGGTTGCTGTTCATTCCCGCTGGTGCGGCCGTACCGGACCACGGCCACAAGGGCATGGAGTTGACCATGGTTCTGCAGGGCGCGTTTTCCGACGAGGTGGATCACTTTGCCCGCGGCGATGTCGAGATCGCCGACGAGGACCTGGAACATACGCCCGTGGCCGACATGTCCGAGGATTGCATCTGCCTGGCCGTGACCGACGCTCCGCTGAAGTTCAACAGCCTGATCCCACGTTTGGTGCAGCCCTTCCTGCGAATCTGAACGGTCCCTCGGTTGTGCTAGGCTTGCAGCCGGGAATCAGCGGGAGGATATGCAGAATGTTGAAACAAGCTCTGGCAGCCCTTTTCATTGCCGTTGTGGCCGTACCCGCATCGGCCCAAAGGACGGCCGAAGTGAAATTCCAGCCCGGAAATTTCGGCACCATGGTCAACGGCACCATCACGGGTGATGAATATTTCGACTATGTGCTGGGTGCGAAAGGCGGGCAGGAACTGTTCGCCGAACTTCAGATCAGCGATACCAACGGCAACGGCGTAGTCTATTTCAACATCCTGCCGCCGGGCAGCGACGGGGTCGCGATCTACAATGGCTCGATCGACGGCAACACAGCCCGCATCACCCTGCCCGAGGACGGAGATTATACCATCCGCGTCTACTTGATGGGCAATGACCGGGATACCGGCAAGACCGTGGGCTACAATCTGGACCTGTCCATCCAGTAGACCTCAGCCCTCGGACTTGCCCAACGGCACCACGTTGGCGCGGTCTTCGGGGGCCAGTTCCTCGAAATCGAAATTGTCCAGCCGCTGCGCCCGGCGACCGGCCTTTTCGGCACTGATCTTGATTTCCGAGATATCCTTGGCTGCCTGTCCAAAGTGACGATCCAAGTTGCCGACCCGTTCTCCGAGGCGTTCCACATCCTTGTGCAGCAGGCCCAGTTCCTTGCGGATCGCGCCCGCCTGTTCGCGCATCCGCGCGTCCTTGAGGATCGCCCGCATCGTGTTCAACGTGGCCATGCAGGTCGTCGGCGAGACGATCCAGACCCGTTTCGCGAAACTCTCCTGCACCAGTTCGGGAAACTTGGCGTGCAACTCGGCATAGACCGCCTCGGAGGGCAGGAACATCAGCGCCCCGTCGGCGGTTTCACCGTCCAGGATGTACTTGGTCGAGATGTCCGTGATGTGTTTGCGCACCGTGCTGCGGAACATCTGCACGGCCGCCTTCAACTCCATGTCATTGCCCGCGCCCACCAGCGCCTCATAAGCCTCGAGCGGGAACTTGCTGTCGATCACGATGGGCCCCGGCGGGTTGGGCAGGCGGATAAGGCAGTCGGCGCGTCTGCCGTTCGACAGGGTCGCCTGCAGCACATAGCTGTCCGAGGGCAGCGCCTTGGACACGATGTCGTTCAACTGGATCTCGCCGAAGGCACCGCGGGTCTGCTTGTTCGACAGGATATCCTGCAGCGACAGCACGTCGCCCGACAGCTTGGTGATGTTGTCCTGCGCCTTGTCGATGGCGGCCAGACGCTCTTGCAGCTGGGTCAGCGAGGTCGCTGTCTGTTTCGAAGACCCATGCAGGGTTTCCTTCATCCGCTCCTGCATCTCGGCCAGCGCGCGGGCGGATTTCATGGCGTTGTCGGCCAGCCGGTCGTTCATCTGCTGCTGCACCGCCGACAGGCGCGCCTCGACCGTCTGGATCACCTGCACCTGCGCATTGGCCTGCGTGTCCGAGACATGCTGCAACCCGCCGCGCAATTGCTCCTGCCCTTGCCCCAACTGCTGCACATGCTGGCCCAGATAGGCCAGCTGCTGCGCCAGCGGCTCGGCCATGCGGGCCGAGCGGTTGGCCGCGCGCAGGGCCAGAAACAGCAGGACGAGGATCAGCAGAACCACCCCCGCCCCGATCAGGGCGGCCATCACCATGGGATCGTTCATTGAATATTGGGTGCCTGCAATCTCGATCATCTCAACCTGCGCGTTCTTGTTTTGTTTCTTCTTTTCTACTGCCGACCGGCGGCCGGATCAACTGCGGCCGAACAAGCGCTCGATATCGCTCAGCTTCAGTTCCACGTAAGTCGGCCGCCCGTGGTTGCACTGGCCGGAATGGGGCGTCGCCTCCATCTCGCGCAACAGGGCGTTCATCTCTTCGGCGCGCATCCGGCGGCCCGACCGGACCGAGCCATGGCAGGCCACCCGGCTGAGGATCGCCTCGATCCGCGCCTGCACCGTCTGGCTTTCGCCCTGATCGGCCAGCTCGTCCAGAATATCCAGGATCATCGCCCGCGCATTGACCTCGCCCAGAATGGCCGGGGTTTCGCGCACCGCCACCGCGCCGCCGCCGAAGGGCTCGATCGTCAGGCCCAGGCGCGACAGGTCATCGGCCACCGCGATCAGCCGGGCGCAGTCGCCCTCGGACAGTTCCACGATCTCGGGGATCAGCAGCGCCTGCGCGGCCACGCCGTTCTCGGCCATCTGTTTCTTGAGTTTCTCATAGACCAGCCGTTCATGCGCGGCGTGCTGATCCACGATCACCATGCCGTCGGCGGTCTGGGCGATGATGTAGTTTTCATGCACCTGCCCGCGCGCGGCCCCAAGCGGCAGATGCTCGGGCGGGGTCTGGTCGGGCTGCGCGGGTTCGGCCACGGGCTCGACCACGCTGCCGCTGTAGGCATTGGCCAGATCGGCAAAACCGGGCGCCTGCGCCTGATAGGCCATGGCCCGTGCCGCGGGCGACGGCCGGTCCATCTGATAGACCCGCGCGGGTGCCACCGGGGCCGGTTCGGGCCGCATCGCACCCAGCGTCGCGTTGGCCACGGTGGTCGAGGCGCGGTGCCCCGCCTCGGCCAGCGCGTGCCGCAGGCTGGAGACGATCAGCCCCCGCGCCACGCCGGGATCGCGGAACCGCACCTCGGATTTCGCGGGGTGCACGTTCACGTCCACCAGCGTTGGCTCGCAGTCGATGAACAGCGCCGCCGCCGGGTGCCGGTCGCGGCTGAGGAAATCGAAATAGGCCGCGCGCAAGGCCCCGGTCAGCATCTTGTCGCGCACCGGACGGCCGTTGACGAACAGGAACTGCGCCACCGCCGCGCCGCGCGAATAGGTCGGCAGGGCGGCGTAGCCATAAAGCCTGATCCCCTCGCGGGTGGCGTCGATCCGCAAGGCATTCTCGGCGAACTCGCGCCCCAGGATGCGGGCCAGCCGGGCGTGCAGCGCGTCGAACAGGTCTCCGTTCTCGCGGTCAGCGCGGAACACCACGCGCCCCTCGCCCCCGCCCGAGACATCGCGCAGGGTGAAGGTGATCGAGGGCTCCGCCATGGCCAGCCGCTTGACCGTGTCCGAGATCGCCTGCGCCTCGGCCCGGTCGGTGCGCATGAATTTCAGCCGCGCGGGCGTGGCATAGAACAGGTCGCGCAGCTCGACCACGGTGCCCGCGCGCAGGGCCGCCGGTTTCACCGGCTCCATCTTGCCGCCGGCCACCCGGATCTGGGCCGCCTCGGCCCCCGGCGCGCGGCTGGTGATGGTCAGACGCCCAACCGCGCCCAACGAGGGCAGCGCCTCGCCGCGGAACCCGAAGGTGTGGATGTTGAGCAGGTCCGAACCGTCGATCTTGGAGGTCGCGTGGCGCGACAGGGCCAGCGGCAGATCCTCGGGCGCGATGCCGCACCCGTCATCGGTGACGCGAATCAAGGTCTTGCCGCCGTCGGCGATGTCGATGGCGATCCGGGTGGCCCCGGCGTCGATGGCGTTCTCCACCAGCTCTTTGACGGCCGAGGCGGGCCGTTCGACCACCTCACCGGCGGCGATGCGATTGATCGCGGCCTCGTCGAGTTGCCGGATTACGGGGCGATTTTCGCTGATATTGGGGTTTGCCTGCGCCATACCGCTAGACCTAGCATGATCGCATACGATTCTGCCACCGGTTTGCGCAGGTTTTGGTGAAGGGGGTCGGATCGTCCGGGCCAACTGAAACGGCAAGCTCGACAGGTTGCCTGTATGAATGCTGCAGCCCGGACGACCCGAGGTGAGTGGTGGTCGTCCAAAATCAATGACCCGGTGTGTAGCACGATGCGCCGGGCAAAGCGCGACCGGACTTTCACCCTGCCCGCTCTCGGCGAAATTCGGCCAAATCCGTCTGTTCGACAGCGGCGGAAACCTGCGATTTCAACCGGTGCCCGGCGCCCCCGCCCGCGCCCGGCACGGCCCAAAAGCGGCGGCCAGTGCCAGGATGACGCCCGAGACCGTGGCGATCATGCCTGCGGCGCTGACCGCATCGGCCCAGCCCAGCCACAGCGGGCCATACCCCGCCAGAACATAGCCGATCACCGCCGACAGAACCGCGAACAGAACGCTCCAGCCAATCTGGGACTCGAGCCGGTTGGTCATCATCCGGGCGGCGGCGGGCGGGCAGATGAACATCGCGATCACGATGATCGAGCCCACCGCGTCGAACGCAGCCACCGCCGAGATCGCCGCGACCAGCACCAGCGCAAGACCGAGCGCACCGGTGCGGATGCCGATCGTGCGGGCGAACCCTTCGTCGAAGGTCGAAATCTTGAGCGGGCGCCAGAACAGCCAGATGAACAGCCCAACGGCCAACAGCGTGACCGCGATGCGCGGCAGTTCCGGCGGCAATCCGGCCAGCGCCTCCGGGTCCAGCAGCGAGGCCCAGCCCGTTGCGTCCAGCCAGATCAGGCTTTCCAGATTGCCGTAAAGCGCATGTTCAACGTCCAGATGCACGCTCGAGGTGTCGGTCTGTTCCAGCAGCAGCACACCGGCGGCAAACATCGTGGTGAACACAACGCCCATCGCCGCGCCCGGCTCGATCCGGCCCAGCCGCCGGATGGCCTCGATCAGGATCACCGCCACCGCAGCCGCGCCCGCCGCGCCCAGCATCATCGGCCAGGTCGAGATCACCCCGGTCAGCAGAAATGCCACCACGATGCCCGGCAGCACCACATGGCTGATCGCATCGCCGATCAGCGCCTGCCGCCGCAGCAGCAGGAAGTTGCCCGGCAGCGCACAGGCCACCGCCGCGCAGACGCCGATCAGCAGCGGCGTCAAGGACAGGGGAACGAATTCTTCGCCGCTCATGCGCGCACCTCGTGCGGGGGGCCGATCCGGCGGTCGATTTCGTCGATCTGATCGCGGGTCAGGACGGTTTCGATATCGCGCAGGCCGTCATATTGCGCCGCCGCGGCTTCATGCATCTGGTCCGCGCGCACGAGGCCCCAGCGCCTTTCGTCGCGCAACGCCTTGGCCGCCCGTGCCCGGCCCGCATCGGTGGCCACGCCGTCGGCCCGCATCAGTCCGGCCTGGCGCAACAGACGCCGGGTATAGGGCTCATAGACTTCCTGCCCCTGCGCCAGGGCCAACAGACCCTGCCGGACATGGACGCGGCGCTGAAATCGCCGGTGACGCAGCACCGCCGCCAAGACCCCGCGCGCCGGTGCCAGCAACAGCGACAGCGCAAAAAGCGCAAAGCTGATCAGCACGATGATCGGACCGGTCGGAAGGTTCGGGGCCGAGGCGGATACGGCCGCGCCCAGATACCCTGCCAGCCCCCCGACCAACCCCGACAGCAGAACCACCCGATCCGCCCGGTCGGACCAGAACCGCGCCGTGACCGGCGGGATGATCAGCAGCGCGACGATCAGGATCAGGCCGACGATCTTCAAGCCGATCACCGTGACCGCCATCACCAGGCCCATCATCGCCAGGTCAACGCGATGCACCGGAAGCCCCGTGGCGGCTGCGTATTCGGCGTCGAAGGCCACCGTCAGCATCGGACGACGCAGGATCATGACCAGCAGCACGGTCGCCGCCCCGCCCACCGCGATGATCAGCGCGTCGGAAAACAGCATCCCCGCGGTCGAGCCCAGCAGGAACCCCTCGAGCCCCGCCTGACGGCCAACGCCCATCGTCTGGATCACCGTCAGCAACACCACGCCGAAGCCGAAGAACACCGACAGGACGGCCCCGATCGCCGCGTCCTCGGCCAACCGGGTGCGCCGGGTCAGCCCGTTGATGCACAACAGCCCCACCCAGGCCGACAGAGCCGATCCCGCCAGCAGGCCGGGCAGGTTGCGCCCATCGCCGCCCAGCGCCACCATCACCATGAAGGCGATGCAGACACCCGGCAGGGTCGCATGGCTGATCGCATCGCTGACCAGCGCCCGTTTGCGCAGAAACAGGAAGGTGCCGGTCACCCCGGCGGCAAACCCCAGAAGCGTCGCGCCGATGGCGACCAAAGTGGCGTTGTAACCCAGTTGCAGGGTCAGCGCGTCCCACAGCATGGCCATCGCCTAGCCCAACGCCCCGGCGATCTGGTCGATCTGCGCCGTGGCCAGACGCCCGCCATAGGTGGCCTGCAGGGTCTCGGCGGTAAAGGCCTCGGCAACCGGGCCTTCGGCGATCTTGCGCGTGTTGATCAGGAACACATGGTCGAAATAATCGGTGACGGTGGCCAGATCATGATGCACGGCAACAACCGTCTTGCCGGCCTGTTTCAAGTCCTTCAACACGCCGATGATGGCCTTTTCGGTGGCGGCATCGACGCCGGCAAAGGGTTCGTCCAGCAGGTACAGATCGGCCTCCTGCGCCAGCGCGCGCGCCAGAAAGACACGCTGCTGCTGCCCGCCCGACAGCTGGCCGATCTGCCGGTCAGCGAATTCATGCATCCCGACCCGATGCAGACAGTCCATCGCGCGGGCCATGTGCCACATACGCACCCGGCCCAGCAGGCCCAGCTCGCGCGACAGCCCCATCAAGACCACGTCGATCACGCGGGTCGGGAAATCCCAATCGACGCTGGCGCGCTGCGGCACATAAGCGATGCGGGCGCGCTGTTTCTCAAGCGGCCTGCCAAAGACGGTGACCTGCCCCGATACCGGCCGGACGATGCCCAGCGCGGCCTTCAGCAGGGTGGACTTGCCCGCGCCGTTCGGGCCAATGATCGCGGTCATCGACCCCGCCTGAACCGTCATGTCCACCGAAAACACGGCTGGTTTCTGATTGTAGGACACGGTCAGCCCGCGAATGGCCAGCGGACTGGCCTGAACCGATGGATCGGTCGGGCGGGCGCCCTGTTTCGCGGCAAGTTCGACCATGTCAGGACCCCGCCGCCAACTTGCCATCCATTCCGCGCGCGGGCACTTCGGCGCCCAGCCCGCGGGCGATGACGGTGAAATTGTGATCGAGCATGCCGACATAGGTGCCCTCGTAAGTGCCCGGCGCGCCCATCGCGTCCGAGAACAGCTCGCCGCCCACGGCAACGGTGTGCCCTTGGGCCGCCGCCCCCTCGATCAGGGCCCGAACCGACCGGTCCGACACCGAGCTTTCCACGAACACCCCCGACACTGCCGTTCGACCAACAGGTCAACCAGTTCACGAATGCGGCTCAACCCGCCTCGGACTGGGTGGAAATGCCCTGAATGCCGGTCACCTCGAACCCGTATTCCGCGCCGAAATAGCCAAAGGCGTCATGGGCTGTGACCAGCAGCCGCTTGTCCACGGGGGACCTGCGCCAGAACCTGTTGGCCATAGGCATGCAGGCGGTCGATCCTGTCCAGAAACGCCCGGGTGTTCGCGGCGAACAGGCCGGCGGCCTCGGGGCGCGCCTCGGTCAGGGCCTGCTGCACTTCGATCACCACGTCGCGCCACAGGACCGGGCTCATCCACAGATGCGGGTCGTATTTGTCGGCATAATCGTCATGGGCACGCAGTTTCGACTTGTCGACCCCCTCTGCCACGGCCACCACCGGGCGCTTGCGGCCGAGATCGTGAAAGAAATCCTCCATCTGCGCCTCGAGATACAGGCCGTGCCACAGAACCAGGTCGGCGCGGGTCATGGCGACGATGTCGCTGCGGGTCTGACGATAGGCATGGGGGTCCACGCCTGGGCCCATCAGCGATTTCACCTCGACCTGATCGCCCCCGATCTGGCGCACCGTGTCGGCGATCATGCCGGTCGTGGCCACCACCTTCAGCGGGGCCTGTGCCCATCCCGCTACGGGAAGCGCGAGGCTGGCAAGCACGGCAAGAAACTGACGGCGAATCATGTTCGACCTCGGGTTGGGTTCACGTTGCCCCCAAATATGAGAACCATTCGCAACTTAGTCAATGCAATTGCGAATTACTCGCAAGAAAATGCTTATTTTTTCCATTTGGTCAAAAACCTGAGGTCACGCGGCGCGCAACGCCTTTCCTTCGCCGCCGTCTCGTGCGATTTTGGCGCAAACCTCCCAAAGGACGTGACAATGGATACGCAGAGCTCAGAAAGCCCCGTGCGCACCGCGCATCTGCCGCAAGTGACCGAGCCCCGAAACCCCGGCATGGATCTGGACCTGGACTGGGTGCGCGCCGTGCAGGCCAACACCTCGGCCATCGAGCGCCGGGCCGCGACACTGCCCGGGCGCCGATCCGTCAAGAAAGAATACCAAGCCGCCTGGCTGCTGAAGGCGATCACCATGATCGACCTGACCACCCTGTCGGGCGACGATACCGAAGGCCGCGTGCGCCGCCTGTGCGCCAAGGCGCGGCAGCCGGTGTCGCCCGACCTGCTGAAGGCGCTGGACATGCCGCCGATCACCACCGGAGCGGTCTGTGTCTATCACGACATGATCGAAACCGCGGTGGAGGCGCTGAAAGGCGCCGGCATTCCGGTCGCGGCCGTGTCCACCGGCTTTCCGGCGGGCCTGTCGCCCTTTCACCTGCGCGTGGCCGAGATCGAGGAAAGCGTGAAGGCCGGGGCCGAGGAGATCGACATCGTGATCTCGCGCCGCCATGTGCTGAAGGGCGACTGGCAGGCGCTGTATGACGAGATGAAAGCGTTCCGCGCCGCCTGCGGCGAGGCGCATGTAAAGGCCATCCTGGCCACGGGCGAGCTGGGCAGCCTGCGCAACGTGGCGCGCGCCTCGCTGGTCTGCATGATGGCGGGGGCGGATTTCATCAAGACCTCGACCGGCAAGGAAAGCGTCAATGCCACCCTGCCCGTGTCGCTGGTGATGATCCGCGCGATCCGTGACTATTATGACCGCACCGGTTATCGCGTGGGCTACAAGCCCGCAGGCGGGATTTCCAAGGCCAAGGATGCGCTGGTCTACCTGTCGCTGATCAAGGACGAGCTGGGCGACCGCTGGCTGCAACCCGACCTGTTCCGGTTCGGCGCCTCGTCGCTGCTGGGCGATATCGAGCGGCAGTTGGAACATTTCGTTACCGGGGCATACTCGGCCGGATACCGGCACCCGATGGGCTGAGGACAGGAACAATGACAGTCAAAGAGATTTTCGAGACCATGGAATACGGACCCGCCCCGGAAAGCGCCGCCGAAGCCCTGGCATGGCTGGTCGATCAGGGCGACAAGTTCGGCCATTTCATCGACGGCGCCTTCACCAAGCCCGGCCAAGCGTTTGAAAGCCGCAACCCGGCCACGGGCGAGGTTCTGGCGACCCTGACCCAAGCCACCCAGGCCGACGTGGACGCCGCCGTGGCCGCCGCGCGAAAGGCGCAACCCAAATGGGAAAAGCAGGGCGGCCCCGCCCGCGCCCGGTACCTCTACGCCATCGCGCGGCTGATCCAGAAGCATGCCCGCCTGTTCGCAGTGCTGGAAACTCTGGACAACGGCAAGCCGATCCGGGAATCGCGCGACATCGACATTCCTCTGGTGCAGCGACATTTCTACTATCACGCGGGCATGGCCCAGCTGATGGAAAGCGAGCTGCCCGACGCGCAGGCGCTGGGGGTCTGCGGCCAGATCATCCCGTGGAACTTCCCGCTGCTGATGCTGGCGTGGAAGGTGGCCCCGGCGCTGGCCATGGGCAACACGGTGGTTCTGAAACCGGCCGAATACACCTCGCTGACGGCGCTGCTGTTTGCCGATATCTGCATGCAGGCCGGTCTGCCCAAGGGCGTGGTCAACATCGTCACCGGCGACGGCGCGGTGGGCGAGATGATCGTGAAGGCAGACGTGGACAAGATCGCCTTTACCGGTTCGACCGAAGTGGGCCGCCGCATCCGTGAGGCCACCGCCGGGTCGGGCAAGTCACTGACGCTCGAGCTGGGCGGCAAGTCGCCCTATATCGTCTTTGACGACGCCGATATCGATTCAGCCATCGAAGGTCTGGTCGATGCGATCTGGTTCAACCAGGGGCAGGTCTGCTGTGCAGGCTCGCGCCTGCTGGTGCAGGAGGGCATTGCCGAGCGGTTCTACGCCAAGCTGCGCGCCCGCATGGACAAGCTGCGCATCGGCAACCCGCTGGACAAGTGCATCGACGTGGGTGCCGTGGTGGACCCAGTGCAGCTGCAGACCATCAAATCGATGGTCGAGGGCAACGCGGTGGGCCAGGTTTACCAACCCGCCTGTGAGTTGCCCGCCAACGGCTGCTACTACCCGCCGACGCTGATCACCGGCCTCGAAACCTCGGACCCGCTGATGCAGGAGGAGATATTCGGCCCGGTTCTGGTCTCCTCGACCTTCCGCACCCCGGCCGAGGCGGTCGAACTGGCCAACAACACCCGTTACGGGCTGGCGGCCACGGTCTGGACCGAGAACGTGAACCTTGCGCTGGACATCGCGCCCAAGCTGGTCGCGGGCGTGGTCTGGGTCAATGCCACCAACCTGTTCGACGCGGCCGCGGGCTTTGGCGGCGTGCGCGAAAGCGGCTTTGGCCGGGAAGGTGGCTGGGAAGGGCTGAGCGCCTATACCAAGCCCAAGGGCAAAACCAAGCCGCTGGCGAAAATCGAACCCGTCGTGGGCGAGGGCGGCCCGGTCGACCCGATCGACCGCACAGCCAAGCTGTATGTCGGCGGCAAGCAGGCGCGGCCCGATGGCGGCTATTCCCGCGCGGTCTGGGGCAAGGCGGGGCTGCTGGGCCATGTGGGTCTGGCCAACCGCAAGGACGTGCGCAACGCGGTCGAGGCCGCGGCGGGGGCAAAGGGCTGGTCCAAGACCACCGGTCATCTGCGGGCGCAGATCCTGTATTACATCGGCGAGAACCTCTCGGCCCGCGCCGACGAATTCGCGCATCGCATCGACGCGATGACCGGCCGCAAGGACGGCGCGAAAGAGGTCGACACCGCGATCCAGCGCCTGTTCACCGCCGCCGCCTGGGCCGACAAGTATGACGGCCAGGTGCATGGCGTTCCGATCCGGGGCGTGGCGATTGCGATGAAGGAACCGGTGGGCGTGATCGGCGCGCTTTGTGCCGACGAAGCGCCGCTGCTGGGTCTGGTCTCGGCCATGGCCCCGGCGATCGCGATGGGCAACCGGGTGGTTCTGGTGGCGTCCGAGCCCTATCCGCTGGCGGCCACAGATTTCTATCAGGTGCTGGACACCTCGGACGTGCCCGCCGGCGTGGTCAACATCCTGACGGGCAGCCACGAGGAACTGGCCAAACCGCTGGCCTCACATCTGAACGTGGATGCGGTCTGGTCCTTCTCGTCGTCGGACCTGTCAGCGCAGATCGAGAAAGCCTCGGCCGGGAACCTGAAACGGACCTGGGTCAATAACGCGACGGCATTTGACTGGAGCATGGACCACACCCGCCGCTTCCTGCAGGCTGCGACCGAGATCAAGAACATCTGGGTGCCCTACGGAGAGTAGGGCTCGCGCATCAGGGGGAAGCTCTGCATGGACTTTGCGGGAAAGACGGTCATCGTCATTGGTGGCACCAGCGGCATCAACCGGGGCATCGCCGAGGCCTTCGCGGCCTCGGGCGCCAAACTGGCCGTGGCCAGCCGCTCGCAGGAGAAGGTGGACGACACCATCGCCGCGTTGAAGGCGGCGGGCGCGGACGAGGCCATCGGCGCGGCCTTCGACGTGCGAGATGCCGAGGCGGTCGCCGAGGGGCTGAAACAGTTCCACGCGGCGCTCGGCGATTTCGACGTGCTGGTTTCGGGCGCGGCGGGCAATTTCCCGGCGCTGATGGCGGAAATGTCGGTCAACGCCTTCCGCACCGTGGTCGAGATCGACCTGATGGGCACCGTGCATGTGCTGAAAGGCGCCTATCCCTATCTGAAACGGCCCGGCGGCAACGTCATCAACATTTCGGCCCCGCAATCCTATCTGCCCTACGAGGGCCAGGCCCATGTCTGCGCGGCCAAGGCGGGGGTCGATCAGATCACCCGCACCCTGTCGATGGAATGGGGCGTCGAGGGCATCCGGGTGAACTCGGTGGTGCCGGGTTTCATCGAGGGCACCGAGGGCGCCAAGCGTCTGGCCCCCACACCCGACGCGGGCAAGCAGTTGCTGCAGGACGTGCCTCTGGGCCGCTGGGGTACGCCGCAGGACGTGGCCAATGCCTGCCTGTTTCTGGCCTCGGACATGGCCAGTTACATCAGCGGGACGGTTCTGGCCGTGGACGGGGCGCTGTATCAGCGCGGCTCGGGCCGATTCGGTCAGATGATGGGGCAGATGCTGCGCGGGATGGCCGGCAACAAGGGCTGAGCACCGCTCAGCCCCGCGCCTCAGTTCGTGGTCTCGAGCCCCTCGGGTTTGCCCACCACTACGAAATGCAGCCCGTCCGGGTCCAGCAACTCGGCCGCGACGCGGTTCACCTCGTCCAGCGTCACCGCGTTCACCTTGTCGTTGCGGGTGGCGATGTAGTCGATCGGCAGGCCTTCCATCTGCATCCCCACCATGATCCCCGCGATCCGGGCATTGCCGTCAAAGCGCAGCGGATAGGCGCCGGTCAGATAGGTCTTGGCGTCGTCCAGCTCTTTCTGGGTCACGCCTTCGGTCGCGGCGCGCCGCCATTCGTCGCGGATCACCGTGATGGCCTGCGCGATCCGGTCATTGGCCGAGGACACCGACCCGAGATAGACCGAGGCCAGATCCTTGGGCACCAGATAGGTTCCGACGCCGTAGGTCAGGCCGCGCTTTTCGCGCACTTCCTGCATCAGGCGGCTTTCGAAGCCACCGCCGCCGAGGATGTGGTTCAGGATGTAGGCCGCGAAGAAATCCGGGTCGTCGCGGTCGATGCCCTTCTGGCCGAACAGCGCCACCGATTGCGGCGTGTCGAACTCGACCACCGTGACGCCGCCGGGGATGTTCACCTGCGCCTTGCCGGGGATCGGCTTGCCCGTCTCGGGCAGATCGGCCAGCAGATTGTCCAGCAGCGCGCCCAGTTCGTCGGGGGTGATGTCGCCCACGGCGCCCACATACAGCCGGTCCTTGGCAAATACGCCCTTGTGGGCCGCCACGATGTCATCGCGGGTCAGGGCCGAAACGCTTTCGATCGTGCCCTTCCCGTCCGAGCCGTAAGGGTGATCGCCATAAGCCATACGGGCGAAGGTCTGGCCCGCGATGGTGTTCGGGTCGGTCTGGTCGGACCGCAACCCCGACAGCACCTGCGCCCGCACCCGGTCGATCGCATCCTGGTCGAACCGCGGCTGCTGGATCGTGGTACGCAGCAGGTCCACCGCCTGGTCGCGGTTCTCGGTCAGGAACTGGGCCGAGATCGCCACGCTGTCATCCGACGCGTCATAGCCGAAGGAGGCCGCCAGCGACTCCAGCGCCCGCGCATAGCTGCGCGCGTCCATGTCGCCCGCGCCTTCCTCCAGCAGGCCGCTCATCAGGTAGACCGCACCGCGCTTGTCGGGATCGTCCAGCGAGGTGCCCCCACGGAACCGCAGTTCCAGCGCGGTGAAGGGGATCGAGTGATCCTCGACCAGCCAGGCCCGGATACCGCCGGGCGAGGTGACCTCCTGGATCTTGATTTCGGCCCAGGCCGGCAGCGCGATCAGCAGGGCAATCAGGGGGGCAAGAAAACGGATCATTGGGTCACCTCGTCATCGCGCATCAGCCAACCGGTGACCGAGGATTCGGGGCGCAGAACCTCGCGCGCGGCGGCGATGATGTCGTCGCCGGTGAGCGCCTGCAGGATGTCAGGCCAGGCTTGCACGTCCTCGACCGTCAGGCCGCTGGTCAGCGCCCGGCCATAGCGGTTGCCGATCCCGTCGACATTGTCGCGGGCATAGATCTGCGCGGCACGCAGTTGCAGCTTGATCCGGTCCAGGTCCTCTTGCTTGACGCCCTCGGCGATGAAATCGGCCACCGCCTGATCCATCGCCTCTTCGGCCTGTTGCAGCGACACGCCTTCAGCCGGAACGACGATCAGGTCAAATGTCGTGTCATCCAGCGACACGCCGCCGTAAAACGCCCCGGCATAGACTGCCAGTTGCTGCTCAAGCTGCAGTTTTTCGTTCAGATAGGATGTGGTGCTGCCGCCCAGCAGCTCGGCCAGCAGGTACAGCGCCGCGGCCTTCTCCTGCGCGCCGGCGTCGCGTTCGGGCGCCAGATAGCTACGTTGGACATAGGGCTGCGACACGCGCGCATCCTTGAAGGTCAGACGGCGGGCCGCGGTCTGAGGCGGCTCCTGCGAGCGGACCCGCTCGGGCAGGTCGGGGTTGGCCGGGATGACGCCGTAATGGGTCTCGGCCAGCGCCTTGACCTGGTCCGGGTCCACGTCGCCGGTCACCACCAGGATCGCGTTGTTGGGCGCGTAATAGGTCTGGTAGAAGGACAGCGCGTCCTCCATGTCCAGTTCTTCCATCTCGTGCTTCCAGCCGATCACCGGAACGCCGTAGCGGTGGTTGAGATACTGCGCCGCGCTCATCTGTTCGCCGAACAGGGCGCGCGGGTTGTTCTCGGTGCGCTGGTTGCGCTCTTCCAGGATCACGTCGCGTTCGGTCGCAATGTCCCCCTGCGAGAGCCTGAGGTTGCGCATCCGGTCGGCCTCCATCTTCATCATCAGGCCCAGCCGGTCGGCGGCCACGCGCTGGAAATAGGCCGTGTAGTCATACGAGGTGAAGGCGTTGTCATTGCCGCCATTGGCCGCGACGGTGGCCGACAGCTCTCCCGGAGCCATGCTGTCGGTGCCCTTGAACAGAAGATGTTCCAGGAAATGCGCCACGCCGGATGAGCCCACCGGCTCGTCCGCCGATCCGGCCCGGTACCAGACCATGTGCTGCACGACCGGGGCGCGGTGATCCTCGATCACCACCACGTCCATGCCGTTGTCCAAGGTAAACGTGGTCACGGCCTCGTGGCCGGTTCCGGCCAGAACCGGGGCTGCGATTGTCAGTGCGGCGCAAAACGCCAGGGCCCGAACCATGGGGCATCCTCCGTCTGTGTCGTTGGCCTTCAAACTACGGTGGCGCCGGGCGGGATCAAGAGCGATGACGGAAAGTTAAGGATTATTCATCCGGCGGGAAGGACGGGGTTTCGTACCCCTGCCGGCGGAAGGCTTCGGCCTGTTGCCTGGAATCGATGGAGTCGCGCTTGTAGACCTGCGAGTAGCGGTCCACCTTGAACAGACGCAGTCGGGTCCAGCGCGCCTGGCGGGTGCGGAACGCCTCGTCCTCGGCGGCCAGAGCCTGCCGGGTGTCGGGCGCCACGCCATAGCGGCTGGAGGCCGTGACCAGCGCCGCATCCGACGACGGGATGCCGCCCGCGGGCTTCAGCGCCGCGGCATTGCCGCCCAGCGCGGCCACCGCGTCACCTTTGGGGTTGGGATCGGTCAGGTTCTCGCCGCCCGGTGTGGGGGCGGGCAGAAAGGCATAATCCTTGGGCTGGGTCAGCGGCTTGACCGGCATCACCGAAAACTCGTCAGGCCCCGAGCCGGGCGCGTCGAGATGGCGCAGGCCGATATCGGAACACCCCGCGGCAAGGGCGGCGAGTGTCAGGGCAATGGTGGCGCGCGGCATCCGCATCTTGGTCTCCAGCCTGTTTCAGGCGCTTTTAGCGCATAACAACCAGCGCGTCACGAGGGCTTTTTGCCATCCAGCAGCACCAGCCCCAGCGCGCCGGCAAAGATGAACACGTCGGCCAGGTTGAACACATATGGGTTGTTGATACCGCAGCAAGACATGTTCAGGAAATCCAGAACATACCCGTACAGCACCCGGTCAACCACGTTCCCCAACGCTCCTCCGATCAGCAATCCGCCGAAAACCAGCATCCGCCGCGATGCGGCCGTGCGCCAGAGCCAGACGAAAACACCGATGCTGATGGCCAGCGAAACAGCGATGAGAAACCAGCGCGCAGCTTCGGAATTGCCCTGGAACAGGCCGAAATTGATGCCCCGATTCTCGCCATAGCGAAAGGTCAGCAGCGGCGGCAGCACCTCGATGCCGCCGGGCCGGTCGGCCACGCGCAACACGTGGACGACCAGGTATTTGCTGAGCTGGTCGATCGCAAACGCGGCCAGCCCGGCCCAGAGCAGAACCCGGCCCCGCATCAGTGGCGGAAGTGCCGCATGCCGGTGAACACCATGGCCAGGCCGGCCTCGTCGGCGGCGGCGATCACCTCGTCGTCCCGCATCGACCCGCCCGGCTGGATCACGCAGGTCGCGCCTGCGGCGGCAGCCTCCATCAGCCCGTCGGGGAAGGGGAAGAACGCGTCCGACGCCACGGCCGAGCCGATGGTCAGCGGCTGGGGCAGGCCCAGGGCTTCGGCCATGCGCTCGGCCTTCTTGGCGGCGATCAGGGCGGAATCCACCCGGCTCATCTGACCGGCGCCGACGCCCACCGTGGCCTCGTTCTTGACATAGACGATGGCGTTCGACTTGACGTGCTTGGCCACTTTCCAGGCAAACAGCAGATCGCGCATCTGCTCGGGCGTGGGGGCCAGCTTGGTCACGACCTTCAGGTCATCCATCTCGACATGGCCGTTGTCCTTGTCCTGCACCAGCAGCCCGCCGGCCACCTGGCGGAAGGCCAGCCCGCCCGCGCGGGGGTCGGGCAGCGCCTCGGTGGTCAGCAGGCGCAGGTTCTTCTTGGCGGCAAAGATCGCCTTGGCCTCGTCGGTGGCGCCGGGGGCGATCACGACCTCGGTGAAGATGCCGGTGATTTCGCGCGCTGTTTCCGCGTCCAGCGGCCGGTTCAGCGCCACGATCCCGCCAAAGGCCGAGGTCCGGTCGCAGTCGAACGCCGCCTTGTATGCCTCGAGCAACGTGGCGCCCGTTGCAACGCCGCAGGGGTTCGCGTGCTTGATGATAGCGCAGGCGGCGCTGTCGCGCGGGTCGAACTCGGCCACCAGTTCAAAGGCGGCGTCGGTGTCGTTGATGTTGTTGTAGCTCAGCTCCTTGCCCTGATGCTGAACGGCGGTGGCGACACCGGGACGGCCCGAGCCATCGACATAGAACGCCGCCTGCTGGTGGCTGTTCTCGCCATAGCGCAGGGGCTGTTTCAGCTCGCCGGCGAACACGCGGCGCTTGGGGGTGTCGATTTGCAGTGCATCGGCCAACCAGTTGGACACGGCTGCGTCATAGGCTCCGGTGCGGGCATAGGCCTTCTGCGCCAGCCACTGGCGGAAGCCCAGCGACGTCTTGCCGTAATTTTCCTCGAGCTGATCCAGCAGGGCCGAGTAATCCTCGACATCCACCACCACGTTGACGAAGGCGTGGTTCTTGGCCGCGGCGCGGATCATCGCGGGGCCGCCGATGTCGATGTTTTCGATGCATTCGTCATAGCCCGCGCCCTTGGCCACCGTTTCCTCGAACGGGTAGAGGTTGACCACCAGCAGGTCGATCGGGCCGATGCCATGCTCCTGCATCGCCGCCACATGGGCGTCATTGTCGCGCAGCGCCAGCAGGCCGCCATGCACCATCGGGTGCAGCGTCTTGACCCGGCCATCCATCATCTCGGGGAAACCCGTGACCTCGCTGACATCCTTGACCGCAAGCCCGGCATCGCGCAGCGCCTTGGCGGTGCCGCCGGTCGACAGCAGCTCGACCCCGCGGTCGGCCAGGGCCTTGCCCAGATCGATCAAACCGGTCTTGTCGGAAACGGAAAGCAACGCGCGGCGCACGGGGTGAAGGTCGGTCATGGGTCCAAAGGTCCTTTTGGCTCAGTCGAAATCGGGTTCGTCCCGGTGCACGTCGCGCACGGCATAGGCTGTATCCTGGGCCTTGCTCAGCGTCCACCGGATGCGCGTCGCATACTCGATTGCGCGCCCGGAGAGAACGATCTGTTTTGTCGCGCGGGGCTTCAGGCGACCTTTTTCAAGGTAAACGCTGGGCTCGACTGCCAATTTCCCAGCCCCGTCGTGGCGAAACACCCAGATCTCACCGCTTTTGAGTGCCATCGACACGGCAGTTCCGCCAAGGTCCAGCGCCGCGTCGACATCCGGGTGCAGGTGAAAGCGGATGTCAAAACCGATCCCTGCAAGGCGGGATGCTTCCAGCGCGCGGTCGAATCGCCGCTTGGCCTTGTCGGTCGCGGTCAGCAGGATGTCTTCGCCGGACAACGTCCGCCCGTCAAAACGCAGCTCGAGCGTGCGGGCGTGGGTCAGGCCAAAGACGCGGGCATATCCGTCATGCCCGGACATGACCCGTTTTCCCTGAAACGCATCCTCGAACTCAACCGGAACCTCGCGCGGTCCATCCACCAGCGCCTCGTTGGTGGTGCCTTTGACCGGGGGCGCCAGCCGCGCGCTGGAGTAACCGTCGAGACATAGGGTGGAATGCGAGGGCGTGGCGCGCCCGGCCCGCCGCCACTCAAGACCAAAGCTGACCCCGGATCCGCAATTCACGATCAGCGGGCGCCGACCCGAGGTCAGTTCGAATGCCAGCGTCGATGCATGGGCATTGTAGGACGCCACCCCCTTGGGCGGTGGGGCTGCGTCGACAATCACCGAGGTCCGCGCGGCCGACAACCGCGCATAGCCCATCGTCAGGCCTTTGCCGGGCTGCGGCTTGACCCCGCTTTGCGCCAAAGCCTGTTCCAGCCGGCCCTCGACCCCACGCCCGCCGCCGTGGAAACGGGCAAGCGCGCCATCGGCGTGGCGCAGATTGCGCAACGTCGGCGCGATCCGCTTGATAGCCGCCATCTGGGCTGCCGGCGTCCCCCGGCCCACCTCGCCCAGCGCGGCCGAGGTCCAGGTCAGCAGGGTGAAAACGTCCAGCAGTTCTTCGGGGTTGCGGGTGGGAATGCCACCCTGCGCATCGATCTGCGTTTCACATTCGCGGGCCAGCGCCCGCACCGCCGGGTCGGCGATATCGTCCATCCCCTCCAGCGCCAAACCGGCCTGAACCAAACCTGCCAAGGCCTCGAAACGGGGCAGCCCCGGTGTCGCCGTGTGCCAGCGTTTGGACAAGAACCAGGTCTGCTGTGACAGAGACCGGAAAAACAGGCGGCTGTGGGCCTCGTCCATACCGCGCAGCAGAAACAGCGCGTGATTGATCCACCGGATCAGCCGGCGTCCGGTCAGGTCCGGCGCCCAGCCCGGGCCCTGCCCCTTGCCGTGGGTCTCGATCCAGCCCCAGACCCAGCGTTGCGCCTTTTCCCGTGCCGCGGCATCACCCACTGCGGCCAGATCGTCCAGCCAGGCAAACCCGTGGCGTTCAGCATCGAATGCGGCGTTGGGGGCTGCAACCTCCCACAAGCCCGTGTCCGGAGCTTCGACCAGGTAACCCGCGAACATCAGGTTTCCGGCCACCAACTGCCGCCCGCGCGCAAAGACCCCGACCGTGCGCGGCTCGGGCTGACCGACAAAGCCGCTGACGGGCTTCCTGCGCTGGCTGAGGCGCGCATACAGGCGGTTCTGAAACCGCACCCATCGGTTGGCCATGGTGTCCGAATTCGACATGACGTGTGTTGCTCTGCCCCTGCCGCTCTGCTGGCGTTTGAACCAACGATAGCCGGGCCGGTTCGTCAAGTCATCGAAAAGCGACCGGTCAGGCCGATTTGCTCAGGCAGGCGATGTAGAACCCGTCCATACCGCCCAGATCGGGCCAATAATCGGGACGCAGGCGTAACCCGCCTTCCTCGGTCAGCCAGTCGGGCTGAACGCCGGGCACCTGCAGCGCGTCGCGGTCCACTGCATGTCGGGATGTTGCGGCAGAGCCTCTTCGATCTGCACTTCGCCTTCGTCGGGCAGCAGCGAGCAGGTGCAATAGACCAACCGCCCGCCGGGTTTCAGCAGGGTCCAGGCATGGGCCAGCATCCGGGCCTGCAACGCGATCAGGCCGCCGAATTCCGAGCCGTCCTTGGCAAAGGGCAGATCCGGGTGCCGCCGTATGGTGCCGGTCGCCGAACAGGGCGCGTCCAGCAGGATCGCATCGTACTGGCCCTGATGGTCCAGCGCGTCGCCGGCGACCACCTGGGCCGACAGCCCGGTCCGTTCGAGGTTTTCCCGCACCCGCGCCAGCCGGGCCTCGGAAATGTCCAGCGCGGTGACCACGGCCCCCGCCGCCGCAAGTTGCAGCGTCTTGCCGCCGGGCGCGGCGCACATGTCCAGAACCCGCTCGCCGGGCCGGGCCGCCAGAATCCGCCCTGGCAGGGCGGCGGCGGCATCCTGCACCCACCAGTCTCCGGCTGCATAGCCCGGCAGGGCCGAGACCTGCCCCGCGTCAGTAACCCGCACCGAGCCGGTCGGCAGTTCGGTGCCCATTGGGATCGTTGCGCCGGATTTTGGCGTCAGGTCCAGCGGCGCGCCGGCGAAATGGGCCTGCTCCATGCCCTTGACCGCCTCCGCGCCCCAGGCCGCGATCAGCGGCTCGCGCAGCCAGTCCGGCAGGCGCGGCACCCGCATCTTCGGCCAGGCCTCGGGGCCTTCGGCCGCGATCTTGCGCAGAACCGCGTTGACCAGCCCCTTGAGCCGCCCGTGCTTGCGAGAGCGGCCGACGATCTCGACCATCGCGTTCACGACGCCATGCGCAGCCTCGCCCTGACACAGTTCGACCGTTCCCAGACGCAGCGCGTTCTGGACGGTCAGCGCCGGTGTGCGCCGCAGATGTCCCTCCAGCAGACGGTCGGCGCGCTCAAGCCCGCGCAGGGTCTCCAGCGTCAGCCGCTGCGCCCGCGCGCGGTCTTCGGGGGCAAGGCGATCCAGCGCTCCGGCCGCCAGGCATTCGGACAGCAGGCGCCCCTCGCCCAGGATCTGATCCAGCAGATAGATGGCGCTGCGCCGCGCCGCCGTCGGGGTGTTGGTCATGAAACCGCCTTTGCAAGGTTTTCGCCCGCATTGCCATCAGCGGACGAGGGCGTATATCAAGGCCATGCACGGAAAGGAACCCGATGTCATGAGCGACGACCGCACAGACCTGCCGCCCGCCGCCCGGCGCGCCCTGGCCGAGGCCGAAGAGCGCCGGCGCAAGGCCGAAGCCGAGGCCAAACCCCTGCCCAAGGAGCTGGGCGGGCGCGACGGCCCCGATCCCGCGCGCTATGGCGATTGGGAGAAGAAGGGCATCGCGATCGATTTCTGACCGCTCAGACCGCCCCGCGCAGGGCCTGCAGGAAATCGCCGATCAGGGCCTGCTGCCTTTTCGACTGCGCCCGGTCCCGCGGCCAGGTCAACCAGTATCCGTCGCGGGTTTCCAGATCGGGACGCCCCAGCCGGATCAAACGGCCCGAGGCCAGATCCGCCGAGGCCAAGGCGACCGACCCCAAAGAGACCCCCAGCCCCTGCCGCGCCGCACCAAGGGCATGTTCCATCGAATCAAAGCTCAGACCGGCGCGTGGCAGATCCGTGTCGCCCGTCTTCTGCATCCAGTCCTGCCAGCCGGGCCGTTCGCCGCGCAGGTCGATCACCGGCGCGCCCCAGCTGACGCCCGGTGCCGCCATCGGGGTCAGAACCTCGGGCGCGATCAGGTCGGCGGCGCGCCCCGGCCAGTTGCCGCGCCCATAGCGGATCTGAAGCCAGGTCCGCTCGTCCTCCAGCGAGGACCGCCGGGCCACCGAATCCGTGGTGACCTGTACCTCGGGCCGCAGGGCGCGAAAGGCCCCCAGGCTGGGCAGCACCAGCGCCTGGATATGCGAAGACAGCCCGGCCACCCGCAACGCGCGCGGGGCGGTGCCGAACAGATCTTCGGTGTTTCGTTCCAACGCCCGCAGGCTGTCCTGCACCAGCGGCAGATAGCTTTCGCCCTCGACCGTCAGCGACACGCCGCGCGCCTCGCGCACGAACAGGGACCGGCCCAGCCAGGATTCCAGATTGGCGATGCGCTGGCTGACCGCCGCCTGGGTCAGGCCGAACTCGCGTGCCGCGGCCGAGAACCCGCCCAGCCGCCCGGCCGCCTCGAACACGCGCAGCCAGTCCAGAGGGGGCAGGCCGACCTTTTTCTTGCTCATTAGATTTTCCAACCCTCAGTGGAAACAAGCCTTAATTGTCGTAATGCCATATCCCGCGTATCTCCTCAATCAAAGCCCGCGCTGAACAGGAGAGCCCGATGCTGCGCCACGCCACCCATGACCCGGCGGTCGTTTCGGTTAAATTCGAAGACGGAACCCGCGCCCGTTTCCACGCCATCTGGCTGCGTGACAATGCGCTGGACCCGCAGACGCGCGACCCCGGCAACGGCCAGCGCCTGATCACGATCGGCGACATTCCGGCAGAGATCGCGATTCAGGCGGCCGAGGTGGCGGGCGGTGACCTAGAGGTAACCTTCGCCCCCGAAGGCAAGACCGTCACCTTCCCTGCAAGCTGGTTGGCCGCGCATGTCTATGATCGGGACCAGACCCGCCCGATGGGCTGGCTGTCGCCCGGCATCACCACCTGGGACGGCGGGTTCGCGGCCCCGACCGGCGACTGGACACAGGTGCATGAAAGCCCCGCCGCCAAGCGCGACTGGCTGGCGGCGGTCGCCGAATACGGCTTTGCCAAGCTGACCGGCGGCCCGACCGAGCCCGGTTCGCTGCTGAAGGTCGCCGATCTGTTCGGCTATGTGCGCGAGACAAATTATGGCCCCTATTTCGAGGTGCGGACCGAGGTGAACCCGACCAACCTGGCCTATACCGGCCTTGGCCTGCAGGCGCATACCGACAATCCCTATCGCGACCCGGTGCCCACGCTGCAGATCCTCTATTGCCTGGAAAACAGCGCCGAGGGCGGGGAGTCGATCGTGGTCGACGGCTTTCGCGCGGCCCAGCGCCTGCGCGACGAAAACCCCGAAGGCTTTGCCCTGCTGGCCGGCTATCCCGCCCGGTTCGAATACCGCGGTTCGGACGGGGTCTGCCTGCGTGCGCGCCGCCCGATGATCGAGCTGTCGCCCGATGGCGAATTGATCGGCATCCGCTTCAACAACCGGTCCTCGGCCCCGTTCGTGGATGTGCCCTTCGACCGGATGGAGGCCTATTACGCCGCCTACCGCCGTTTGGGCGAGATCATCGACGACCCGGCCATGGGCGTGGCGTTCAAGCTGGAACCGGGCGAAAGCTTCATCGTCGACAACACCCGCGTCCTGCACGCGCGTCTGGGATATTCGGGTGCCGGGTCGCGCTGGCTGCAGGGATGCTATGCCGACAAGGATGGGCTGCTGTCGACCTTGGCCGCGATGCACATGGCGCACCCGGAGGCGGCGGAATGAACCCCGATTTCCAGACCCTGACCCGCGACAACATCGTGGCCTTCATCGCCGATATCTTCGACCGGCGTGGGGGCGAGGAATATCTGGGCGAGCCGGTGACCATGGCCCGGCACATGCTGCAGGGCGCCACCATCGCCGAGCAGAACGGCATGCCCGAAGAGATCATCGTGGGCGCTCTGCTGCACGATATCGGGCATTTCACCTCGGAATTCGGCACCTACCACCCCGACGACACCGAGGACCGCCACCACGAGGATGCCGGCGCAGAGGTGCTGGAGCGGTTCTTTCCCTCGGTCATCACCGACTGCTGCCGCTATCATGTCGCGGCCAAGCGGTACCTGTGTGCAACCCGGCCCGAGTATTTCAACCGTCTGTCGGCGGCCTCGGTACATACGCTGGACCTGCAGGGCGGCCCGATGAGCGCCGAGGAAGTCGCGGCATTCGAGGCCAACCCGAACCTGAAGGAAATCATCCAGGTCAGGTATCTGGACGAGGCCGGCAAACGGCCCGACATGGACACCCCCGGCTTCGACCATTTCGCGCCGATGGTTCAGCGCATGGTCGACCGGCATCTGGGTGAGGGTTAAAGCCCCAGCACATCCACCATGTCATATTGGCCGGGGGCCTTGCCCTGCCCCCACAGCGCCGCCTTCAGCGCGCCTCGAGCAAAGATCGCCCGGTCGGTCGCCACGTGCCGCAGCACGATACGTTCGCCCGGCGCCGCGAACAGCACGTCATGTTCGCCGACGATGTCGCCACCGCGGATGGCGTGAAAGCCGATATGGCCCCGCTGCCGGGCGCCGGTGATCCCGTCGCGGCCCCGGTCGGCGACCTCGGCAAGGTTCACGCCGCGCCCCTCGGCCGCGGCCTCGCCCAGCATAAGAGCCGTCCCCGAGGGCGCATCGACCTTGTGATGGTGATGCGCCTCGATCACTTCGATGTCGAAATCCTCGTCCAGCGCGGCGGCGACCTTTTTGGTCAGCTGCACCAGCAGGTTCACGCCCAGGCTCATGTTGCCCGCCCGCACGATCACCGCATGGCGCGCGGCGGGTTCCAGCGCGGCGATCTGTTCGTCGCTCATGCCGGTGGTGCCGATCACATGCACACAGCGCGCCTGCGCCGCCAGCGCGGCGAACTCCAGCGTCGCCTCGGGCGCGGTGAAGTCGATCACCGCCTGGGCCTGGGCAAAGGCCTCGAGCGGATCGTCGGTGACGGTCACGCCCAGCGGCTGGCCGCCCATCGCGGTGCCCACGTCCTGGCCGATCCAGTCATGGCCCGTGCGCTCGACCGCGCCGACCAGCCGCGCCTGATCGCTGTCGGTGATGGTCTTGATCAGCATCTGCCCCATCCGGCCCGAAGCCCCGGTCACGACGATCCCCGGAATATGCGTCATTGCGCTGGTCCTTCCTCTGAAATTCGGCTCAAAGCCTCCTACCCGGTTCGGGGCCGCTTGGCAAAGCCCCGCTTTGCGCTTAGATCGGGGACATGGCTAAGAACAAATTCCACGACGGCCCCGGCCCCTCGCAACGGCAGCTTCGCGTCGGCGAACTGATCCGCCGCACCCTGTCCGAGGTGCTGGCGCGCGGCGACGTGCACGACCCCGACCTGAACCGTCTGTCGATCACCGTGGGCGAAGTGCGCACCTCGCCCGATCTCAAGATCGCCACGGCCTATGTGCTGCCGCTGGGCGGCAAGGGGCAGGAGACCGTGATCGAGCTGCTGGCCCGCAACAAGGGCGAACTGCGCCGCATGGTCGGCAAGAAGGTCGGCCTGAAATTCGCCCCTGACCTGCGCTTCCGGTTGGATGAAACCTTCGACCGCATGGACGACACCCGCCGGATGCTCGAGCAGGACGCCGTGCGCCGGGACCTGGACGAGTGATCCGCAGGACCGCCGCTGTGATCGCATTGCTCTGGGCCGGACAGGCCGGGGCGGTGACGTGCGAGCGCGTGGTTCACGAAGACCGGCGCTATACCGTGTGCGAGGTGGACGCCACCACCGAGGACCTGCGCCTGTTTCTGTATGACGACGCAGGTCAGGTGCTGGGCCATTTCTCATCGGTGAACGAGGAACTGGCCGGTTCGGGCCAGCGCCTGAGTTTTGCGATGAACGCCGGCATGTATCACGAGGACCGCTCGCCCGTGGGCCACTATGTGGAAGACGGGCAGGAAGTCATGCGCGTGATTCCCAACCCCGGCCCCGGCAATTTCGGCCTGCTGCCCAACGGGGTGTTCTGCATCCGTGAAGGCCGTGCCGACGTGTTCGAGACGCTGGACTATCTCGACCGCAAGCCCGAGTGCCGCTTTGCCTCTCAATCCGGCCCGATGCTGGTGATCGGCGGCGAATTGCATCCGCGGTTCCTGCCGGATTCGACCTCGCGCTATATCCGCAACGGGGTGGGCACCAGCGCCGATGGCACCCGCGCGGTGTTCGCGATCTCCGAGGATTACGTCACCTTCCACGAATTCGGCCGCCTGTTCCGCGACGTGCTGAAAACGCCCAACGCGCTGTTTTTCGACGGCAACATCTCGCGCATGTATGACCGTGCGGCAAACCGGTCCGACGTGGGTTTCTCGCTGGGGCCGATCGTCGGCGTGGTCGAGGACATCCCGGCAAATTGACAGCGCCCGACCGATCCGCTAGGTCGCGCGCCTTAGCAGACAACAAGGTGCATCATGGGACGCAAACGCAAGGGTCGCGACATTTCCGGTTGGCTGGTGGTCGACAAGCCCGCGGGCATGACCTCGACCGCCGTGGTCAACAAGGTCCGCTGGGCGCTGGATGCCAAAAAGGCGGGCCATGCCGGCACGCTCGACCCCGAGGCCACCGGCGTTCTGGCCGTCGCTTTGGGCGAGGCCACCAAGACCGTGCCCTACATCACCGATGCGCTCAAGGCCTATACATTTACCGTGCGGCTGGGTCAGGCCACCAATACCGACGATGCCGAGGGCGAAGTGATCGCGGAAAGCGACCTGCGCCCCACCGATGACGAGATCAAGCAGGCCCTGCTGCCCTTCGTGGGCGAGATCATGCAGGTGCCGCCCAAGTTCTCGGCGGTCAAGATCGACGGCCAGCGCGCCTACAAGCTGGCCCGCGACGGCGAGGATGTGGAACTGGCCGCCCGCCCGCTGTGGGTCGAGGAACTGGTGCTGGTCGACCGGCCCGATCCCGATCATGCCGTGCTGGAAATGACCTGCGGCAAGGGCGGCTATGTCCGCTCGATCGCGCGCGACCTGGGTGAGGCGTTGGGCTGTTACGGCCACGTCAAGGAACTGCGCCGGATCTGGTCCGGCCCGTTCGACGCCGAGGACGGCCTGAGCATCCAGCAGATCGACGAGATGGCGAAAACCCCGGCGCTGGACGGCTACCTGCGCCCGCTGGAAGAAGGGCTGGCCGACCTGCCCGAGCTGAAATGCACCCCCGAAGGCGCCGCCCGCCTGCGCAACGGCAACCCTGGCATGGTTCTGGCCAGCGACGTGGACTACGGCGACGAGGCCTGGGCCTCGTTCGATGGCAAGGCCGTGGCGGTGGGGATCTACAAATCCGGTGAACTGCACCCCAGCCGGGTGTTCGTCGGCTAGGTCCCATGCTAGGCGAAGGCGCATGATCACCCGGTCCCACACCAAGGGCGACGCGCCCTCGACAGCCGTCTATTCCGACTGCGAACGCTATCGCTACAGCCTGACCCGCATCTGGGATCCGGCCGGGCGCCGGGCGCTGTTCGTGATGCTGAATCCTTCGACCGCGACAGAAGTGCAGAACGACCCGACCGTCGAGCGCTGTGAGCGGCGCGCGCGGGCCTTGGGGTTCGGGGCGTTCCAAGTGACCAACATCTTTGCCTGGCGCGACACCGACCCGCGCAAGATGCGCGCGGCGGCAGATCCGGTGGGGCCGGAAAACGACGCCGCGATCCTGGCCGGCGTGGACTGGGCCGATCAGGTGATTGCCGCCTGGGGCACCCATGGCGCGCATCTGGATCGCGGCGCGGCGGTCGAGCGCCTGCTGCGCGGTACCGGCCAGCCGCTGTACCACCTCGGCCTGACCAAGGATGGCCACCCCAAGCACCCGCTGTACATCGCCTATTCGCAGCAACCGGAACTCTGGCTCCGGTGAACAGCCGTTAACCCTATTTTCTTGTTATCTTTGACTAATCGGGCGGCCTCGGTAAGGATTCTTGCTTGGGTCGTCACAGAATTCGGAGGTCTCCATGTTTCTGATCGGATTGCTTGGACTAGCTGCGGTCGGCGGTGCGGCATATGCGATGAGCGACATTTTGACGGCACAAGTCGATGGGGATGAAGACGACACCATAGAAGAAGATGCCATTGATGAAGTGCCGCAAGGCAACCTGCTTGAACTGGACGAAATTGCTCAACAAACAGGGGAGTCCGAGCTGCCGACGGGCAAGGTGCATTCTGATTTCGAAGGGAATCTGGTGATTGTCGGCAGCGCGCAGAATGATGTGATGACCGGGCAGGAAGGCGACGACCAGATCAACGGATATCAAGGCGAGGACACGATCGAAGGCGGCGATGGCCGGGACGTTCTGCATGGTGGTGACGGGACGGATTTGCTGGCAGGAGGCGCCGATGACGACACATTGCACGGCGAGGACGGCGACGATATCCTGACCGGTGAGACCGGGGATGATCAGTTGTTCGGACATTTCGGCAACGACCTTCTGAACGGCGGGGCCGGTTCGGATGCACTCAACGGCGGTCAGGGCAACGATGACCTGTCCGGAGCGGATGGCGACGACTCGTTGCAAGGAGGTCAAGGCGACGACACTCTGACCGGGGGTGCCGGTGCGGACGCGCTGTTTGGCGGAGATGGCAATGATTTCGTGGACGGCTTCTCCCTAGAGGAAGAGCCCGAGGCCGATTTCCTGAATGGCGGCGCGGGCGACGACACGATCCTTGCCGGAACCGGCGACGTCGTAACGGGCGGACAGGGGGCCGATCAGATTGTACTTGGCGATGGCCAGCCAGACGAAAAACTGACGGTGATGGACTTCAGCCCCGGCCAAGACAAGCTTCTGATTGCATGGGAAGACGCGACCGAACCGAAGCTTTCAATCGAGCCCGATTCAGAAAACCCGGACCTGACCCGTGTGTTGGTGAATGGCGCCGAAGTTGCTCAACTGTTCGGCGCCGATGGGATGACCTTGGAAGACATCGAGCTGGTTTCGACATTGGCAGGCCCCCAATCCGACGCAGCTGGTTGACGGGCCAGAATCCCTTTGCCATTTGCGCCAAATGCGCCTATACGCGCCCATCCGCATCGGAATCGGTGCGGTTTTCTCCATGGGCCTGCGCTGGACGACATCCCGGCCTGCGCCATCAACTCTAACCTGTAAAGGAGACCCCGATGTCGATCACTGCCGAAGAAAAAGCACGCGTCATGAAAGAATTCGCAACCAAGGACGGCGACACCGGTTCGCCGGAAGTCCAGGTTGCCATCCTGACCTCGCGCATCAACACCCTGACCGAGCACTTCAAGACCCACAAGAAAGACAACCACGGCCGCCGTGGTCTGCTGAAGATGGTCGCCCAGCGCCGCAAGCTGCTGGATTACCTGAAGGGCAAGGAAGAAGCGCGCTATCAGGACCTGATCAAAAAGCTGGGCATCCGCCGCTAAGCGCGGAATACACCGCTTTCAAGTTTGAGACGCCCGCCATTTGGCGGGCGTTTTTTGTCAGAGGAGCGTGATGTTCAGTCCAGCGTGTTCTTGTAGACCACACCGTCTTTCATGATCAGGTCGAAGTTCTCGCCCGGATTCCCAACCAACTCAAGGTTTTCAAGCGGATTGCCGTCGACGAGGATCAGGTCGGCATAGGCACCCTCTTTGATGACCCCCAGCGGGCCGTCTTGATACGGGTGCCGGGGGCCGCTCAGTTCCAGCAACCGGGCGTTTTCAGAAGTGGCGATTTTCAACACTTCATACGGGGTGAACCATTCGCCCAATCGCACCAGATAAAGGCTTTGTTGATACGCCTTGGAGGCGTCCAGAAGCTGGTCGGTCCCAAAGGCCAGGTTCACCCCCACCTCTTTGGCCATCGGGTACAGGTTCGCAACGGCATCTGTGACCTGCTTGTATTTTGCCGCGCTGACCGGGCTGTCCCAGACCATGTCCTCTTCTTTCATGGTCTGGGGGCTTAGCCATGCCCCTTTTTCTTTCATGAGCTCGAGCGTTTCACGAGACGCGAAGAAACCATGCTCGATGCTCATGACGCCGGCTTCGACTGAGGTGCGAATCCCGCGGTCCGTCATTACATGGGCCAGTACGTAAGTATTGAAGTTCGCAGCTTCTTCGACGACCGCTTCGATCTCATCAACAGAGTATTCGCTCACATCCAGCGGATCATACTGTGAGGATACGCCACCGCCCGTGGTTATTTTGACTTGGGAGGCACCGTACTTGAGAATCTCGCGGGTCCTTTTGCGAACCTCGGGGACCCCATCGGCCACCATCGCCATCATGTTCTTTTCCCAATAACTCAACTCGGAAGTCGAGTTTCTTGGGTTCTCCAACAAACTGTGGAAATCGGCATGACCCGATGTTTGGCTCATGAACGGCCCCGAAGGCAGAATGCGGTGCCCGGGGTATTCGCCGGAATCGATCAGTCTCTTGATTGCAAATGGATTGCCGCCGGGATCGCGCACTGTTGTGAAGCCGCGCATCAGGGTTTCCTTTGCCCCTGTCATCGAACGAATGGCCACTTCCGACATATCGCCTTGATTGAAGATCAAGACGGTTGCTGGGGTATACGCATATGTCGTGTGCCAGTGTACATCGATCAGACCCGGGATCAGGGTGCGTCCACCGCCGTCGATAACCGTTGCACCTTCGGCCGAGATCGGGTCTGTCGACACAGCTGCAATCAGGTTGCCCTCGATCAGAACATTCGCGTTCTCGATGCGCCCGTCGTTGACGCCATCAAATACATGCACATTGGTGATCAGGGTCTGAGCCGGGTCTTGCTGCGCGGAAACCGAGGTGGCGGCAAGCAGCGCCACCAAAAGATGAATACGCATGAAGTATCTCCTGTCAAACACCGCCATCTTAGCAAATAATCCGATTTGTACATGCGGAATTTCACTCGAGAAGTCGAATTCTAAGAAATCGTCAAAACAACCTGAAGGCGCACAGAATGATAGCTCTGATCCTCAATGCCTACCGTCTGCTCAAGGCGATCGTCCGATCGTGGGATGATCCGCATTTTCGGGGTGGGTTGCTGCTGTGTGTGCTTATTCTTCTGTCCGGCACGCTGTTCTACAGCAGCGTCGAGGGCTGGCATTGGGTGGACGCGCTGTATTTCAGCGCGACCACTCTGTCGACGGTCGGGTTCGGCGATCTGTCCCCGGCGACCAAGATCGGCAAGGTCTTCACCGTGGTCTACATTTTCGTCGGGGTCGGCGTGTTCATCGCAATGTTCATTCAATTTGCGAAGGCTTTGTTGCGGCAATGACGCCAGCAACTCCAACCGCAGGGCAATTCGCCCGACTTCCCGGGGCGACCGGACGCGCACAGACATGACTGCTTACCGTAAGGCTTCGTATTTTTCACAGGAGTCTAGGTCCGTGCGGGTTCCGGCGGAAACCCCATCGTTTCATTTTTTGCGGCGAACGAACTCTGCCTCGTGACCAAACGACCGGTTGCGCAATAATGCAGTTTGGGTGAGATTTTCGCCGGCCCTCGACCGGCAGGGTCACTCCGATGCCCCGCCGGTCTTGCGTCGGGCAGCGGCGCGCAGCCGTTCGGCGGCATCCTCGGTCGACGGCGCGGTCTGCGACAACGGCTCGGCGTCCGACGCCTCGAGCCGGAACGTGGCCCGCATCGGCATCAGCCCGTCTACGACGACCATCTGCTGATCGGACGGGTCGATGACCAGCCGGCCAGTCAGGCGGACCGGCTCGTGATTGAAGGTGGGCGCCCAGTCATCGGTTAGCCGCACGCGGATCATCTGGTTCGGCGGCGGCGGCGGCATGTGGCTGCACATGCCGCGTTCGGGAACCAGATAGGCCACGGCGCGCCCGTCGGCATCCGGCGGCGCTGGGATGGCGAAACCCGCTATGGTCACGGCCTGGCCGTCAAGCACGGGATTGCCCTGCGTGGCAGCGCGACGGCGACGCTCGGTGACCGCTTCGCGCTGATCCAGCAACCAATCCACATCGATCCCGTCGGCGGCCAGGGCGACCTCGGTTTCATCCAGCAGGGCCTGCCATTTCCGACGCTCCTCGGCGGTACCGCGATCCTGAAGCAGACGCCCGCGCAGGCGCACGGCGAACAGCAGATCGTCGAACTGTTCGGGGCTGAGGTCGCGATAGGGGTCGTCGAACTCTTGCACCGCGGGGTCGCGCAGGTCGGACCAGTTCAGCGGCGCGGGCCCGGCCAAGGTCGCCTGGGCCGCCATTAGCAAGGCCGCCAACGGGGCCAACACTCGTCCGACTCGCATATCTGTACCTCCGCCGGTGTCCATCCGGAGACAACGGAATGCCCCCTCATTACCCTAGCGCCGCGCCCCCGGTGCGTCCATGCCCCGACTTGCCCGTGCGGGCCGCGCCGTTCGGTTTCTCTTTCAATCCGGCGGATTCTGTTGTATGCGCGCAGCATCTGAGACGTTGTGCCCTGACCCCGGCACTCGAAACAAGGATGAATGGGGTCGGCGGCAATGGGGCCGCCACGCAAACGGGAGACCCGGGATGGGCCTGGGAGAGCTCCCTTCTAGGATACGCAAATGTTTGATGTAACGAAGAAATCAATTCAGTGGGGCGAAGAGACGCTGACACTGGAAACCGGCAAGGTTGCCCGTCAGGCCGACGGCAGCGTGATTGCCACCCTGGGCGAAACCAGCGTCATGGCCAACGTGACCTTCGCCAAGGAACAGAAGCCCGGTCAGGACTTTTTCCCGCTGACCGTGCACTATCAGGAAAAATACTATGCCGCCGGCAAAGTGCCGGGTGGCTTTTTCAAGCGCGAGGCGCGTCCGACCGAGAAAGAGACGCTGACCGCACGCCTGATCGACCGTCCGATCCGCCCGCTGTTCGTGGATGGCTTCAAGAACGAAGTGCTGGTGATGTGCACCGTCCTGAGCCACGATCTGGTCAACGACCCTGATATCGTCGCGATGATCGCCGCCTCGGCGGCCCTGACCATCTCGGGCGCGCCCTTCCGCGGACCGATCGCGGGCTGCCGCGTGGGCTATACCAACGGCGAATATGTCCTGAACCCGACCGTTGACGACATGCAGGACCTGCGCCTGAACCCCGAGCAGCGCCTGGACCTGGTTGTTGCCGGCACCAAGGACGCCGTGATGATGGTGGAATCGGAAGCCTACGAGCTGTCCGAAGCCGAGATGCTGGGCGCCGTCAATTTCGCGCATCAGCAGATCCAACCGGTGATCGACCTGATCATCAGCCTGGCCGAAGATGCCGCGAAAGAGCCGTTCGAATTCACCCCGCCGGACTACTCCGCGCTGTACGAGGCCGTGAAGGCCGCGGGTGAAGAGCAGATGCGCGCCGCATTCGCCATCACCGACAAGCAGGAGCGCACCGCAGCCGTGGCCGCCGCGCGCGAAGCCATCAAGGCCGCCCTGACCGAAGAGCAGCTGGAAGACCCGAACCTCGGCGCGGCGATGAAAAAGCTCGAAGCCGGCATCCTGCGCGGCGACGTGGTGAAGGGCGGCAAACGGATCGACGGTCGTTCGACCACCGACGTGCGCCCGATCGTGGCCGAAACCGGCCTGCTGCCGCGCACCCACGGCTCGGCCCTGTTCACCCGTGGTGAAACCCAGGCGCTGGCCGTGACCACGCTGGGCACCGGGGATGACGAACAGTTCATCGACGCGCTGCACGGCAATTTCAAGTCGAACTTCCTGCTGCACTACAACTTCCCGCCCTATTCGGTTGGCGAAGTTGGCCGCGTTGGCCCTCCGGGCCGTCGTGAAGTGGGCCACGGCAAGCTGGCCTGGCGCGCGCTGCAGGCGGTTCTGCCGGCGCCGACCGACTTCCCCTACACCATCCGCGTGGTGTCCGAGATCACCGAGTCGAACGGCTCGTCCTCGATGGCATCTGTCTGCGGCGGTTCGCTGTCGATGATGGATGCGGGCGTTCCGCTCAAGGCGCCGGTGGCCGGTGTGGCCATGGGCCTGATTCTGGAAGAAGACGGCGACTATGCCGTTCTGACTGACATCCTGGGGGACGAAGACCACCTGGGCGATATGGACTTCAAGGTCGCGGGCACCGAGAACGGCATCACCTCGCTGCAGATGGACATCAAGGTCGCGGGCATCACGCCCGAGATCATGGAGAAAGCCCTGGCTCAGGCCAAGGACGGTCGCTTGCACATCCTGAACGAGATGAGCAAGGCGCTGAGCGAAACCTCCGAGTTCTCGATCCACGCCCCGCGCATCGAGACCATGCAGATCCCGACCGACAAGATCCGCGAAGTGATCGGCTCGGGCGGCAAGGTGATCCGCGAGATCGTGGAAACCAGCGGCGCCAAGGTCGACATCAACGACGACGGCATCATCAAGATCGCCTCGCCGAATGCCGAAGCCATCCAGAAGGCCTATGACATGATCCATTCGATCGTGGCCGAGCCGGAAGAGGGCAAGATCTATACCGGCAAGGTCGTGAAGATCGTCGATTTCGGCGCCTTCGTGAACTTCTTCGGCAAGCGCGATGGTCTGGTGCATGTCAGCCAGATCGAAAACCGCCGCCTGAACCACCCTTCGGACGTTCTGAAGGAAGGCCAGGAAGTGAAGGTCAAACTTCTGGGCTTTGACGATCGCGGCAAGGTGCGCCTGTCGATGAAATGCGTCGATCAGGAAACCGGCGAAGAGATCGTGCCCGAGAAGAAAGAAAAGAAAGAGGAAGGCGCGGAATAACCCGCCCTACACTTTTGCGAAATCCAAGACCCCGGTTCCGGCCGGGGTCTTTTTTGTTCGGCCGGGGCCTTTCCCGGGCCGCAACCCTGTTCTATGCACGGTACCATGCGATCCTTCATCATCCATATGTCCTCCAGCACCGCGCGCCGACCCAATGCCGAGAAACTCTGCGCCGAGCTGCCCAATGCGGAACTGATCGAAGCGGTCGACGGGCGCGATCCGGCGCAGATTGCCGGGGTCACACTGCACCCGGGCAACCTGCATCGCCCGCGCTACCCCTTCGTCCTGCGCCCGGCCGAGATCGGCGTCTTCGAAAGCCACCGTCGGATCTGGCGCAAGGTGGTCGACGAGGGGATCGATCTGGCCATCACCGCCGAGGATGATCTGCGCATCGATCCCGACCGGATGAACGCTGCACTGGATCTATTGCGCCCGATCGCGACCCCTGATCACTACATCCGCATCCCGGTCAAGCAGCGCGAAACCGCCGCCCAAACCCTGGCCGAACACGACGGCTTGCGCCTGATCCTGCCCAAGGTCATCGGGCTGCAATGCGTCTGTCAAGTGGTGGGGCGGAAGGCGGCGGAACGTCTACTGGCCGCCACCGACCAGATCGACCGCCCAGTGGACACCTTTCTGCAAATGCACTGGATCACGGGCCAACCCGTCCATTCCCTCTTGGGCAGCGGCAACCGGGAAGTGGCCGGTGAAATCGGCGGCTCGACGATCCAAACGAAACCGCCGTTGACCGATAAGCTGACCCGCGAGTTCAAGCGCGCCGCCTATCGCGCGCAACTGCACCTGCATCCGCAGCGCCCCGACTAGTCGGGCACCGCATCGCCCAGTTCCTCGACCAGGAAATCCATCGCCCGGCGCACCCGCAGAGGCAGATGACGCCGTTCAGGATAGACGATCCAACTCGCACGGCTTGGGTCTTCGAACCCCTGCAGTATCGGCTCTAGCTCAGGGGGGCGTTTCGCGCCCAAAAAAATCTCGGGCGCGTACATGACCCCCAGACCTTGCCGCGCGGCAGAGAGAATGGCGTGCGGGTTGTTGGCCTGCCACCGGCCATGCACCCGAACCTCGATCGGATCGCCCGAGCCGGGGTCGCGGAATTCCCACCGGTCATTGTTGGTGATCAGGCACTGATGCTGCCGCAGGTCGGCCGGATGGGTCGGCCTTCCGTGCCGGTCGAGATAGCCGCGCGCGGCCACGCAGACCATCCGTCGGGTTGCCAGACGTCGCGCGATCAGACCGCTTTCGGTCAACGTGCCATAGCGGATGGCAAAGTCGAAGCCTTCCTCGGTCAGGTTCAGAAGGCGCGAATTGAAGTCGATCGTGACCGAGAGTTTGGGGTGCAGGCTCGCAAACCGGGCCAATGCCGGCGCCACGAACTGTTCCGCAAACGGCCCGGCGGCCGACACGCGAATGCGCCCCGCGATCTGGGCCCGATCCCCTGCCGCTGACTGGTTCGCCTCTTCCAGACCCGCCACAAGCCCCGCCACCCGCGCGTGATAGTCGCGTCCGGCGTCGGTCAGGCGCACAACGCGGGTCGAGCGCGCCAAAAGCTTGACGCCCAAACGATCCTCAAGCCGGGCGACCTGGCGCGAGACATGACTGGCCGAAACCCCAAGCCGCCGGGCCGCAGCGGTAAAGCCGCCCGTCTCGACCACCATCAGGAATTCTTCCAGCCCGTCCCAAAGCGCCATTTCGCAGCCTCATTATTGCATGTCAGCAATAATGCTTTGCCAAATCCGACACTAATCAACAAGCGGCAACAGCCATATATGACGATCACACAAGACACGGGCCGGGTGAACCGGCCGAACGAGGAGAAAACACATGGCTTCGACTGCAAAGAAAATTCTGGTCGTCCTGACATCGCATGACCAGCTGGGCGACACCGGGGAAAAGACCGGGTTCTGGCTCGAGGAGCTGGCTGCTCCGTATTACGTGTTCAAGGATGCCGGGGCGGAACTGACGCTGGCCTCGCCCAAAGGCGGGCAGCCGCCGCTGGACCCCAAAAGCAGCGCACCCGACAGCCAGACCGAGGACACTCGCCGGTTCGAGGCCGATCCCGAAGCGATGGCGGCATTGGCCAATACGGTGAAATTGTCCGAGGTGAACGCCGAGGACTATGACGCAATCTTCTATCCCGGCGGGCACGGGCCGCTATGGGACCTGGTGTCGGACGAGAAATCGATTGATCTGATCGAGTCGTTCTGGTCGGCCGGGAAACCAGTCAGCGCCGTGTGTCACGCCCCGATCGTTCTGGCGAACGCCAAGGCCGCGGACGGGTCACCCTTGGTCAAGGGGCGCACCGTCACCGGTTTCACGAATGAAGAAGAAGACGCCGTCGGCCTGACCGAAATCGTGCCTTTGCTGGTCGAGGATACGATGAAAGACAGGGGCGCACAGTTCAGCAAGGTGGACCCGT
This sequence comes from Ruegeria lacuscaerulensis ITI-1157, assembly GCA_000161775.1. Taxonomy (GTDB): domain Bacteria; phylum Pseudomonadota; class Alphaproteobacteria; order Rhodobacterales; family Rhodobacteraceae; genus Ruegeria; species Ruegeria lacuscaerulensis. The sequence goes on along the minus strand of GG704596.1, from coordinate 1,263,557 downwards.
TCCAACCGCATGCCGTTCAGGACGGCAAACTGATTACCGGGCAGAACCCGGCTTCGTCCGCTGCGGTTGCGAGGAAAGTGCTTGAGGCGCTTGAGGCCTGAGGACGTTCAATGCGGTACAGGGCGGGACATGATGTGCCCCGCCCGTTCTTTGCGTCAGCTCGGCGCCTTGGTCTTGCGCAGATAGGGGAAGATCGTCTCGAACTCGCCGAACTTCTCCTTGGCTTCGTCATTCGAAACCGACGGCGGGATGATCACGTCTTCGCCCGGGGTCCAGTTGGCCGGGGTGGCCACACCCTTGGCGCTCATCTGCAGGCCGTCCAGCGCGCGCAGAATCTCGGCGAAATTCCGGCCCACGGTCATCGGATAGGTCATCGACAGTTTCAGCTGCTTGTCAGGCCCGATGATGAAGACCGAGCGCACCGTGGCGCTGTCTGCCGGGGTTCGGCCGTCGGGCAGATATGCCTCGGCCGGAAGCATGTCGAAGGCTTTGGACACTTCCAGCCCTTCGTCGGCGATGATCGGAAAGCCGGGGTTGGCCTTGCCATAGGCCTCGATGTCCTTCTTCCACTTCTTGTGGTCCTCGACCCCATCGACCGAAACACCGATCACCTTGGTGTTGCGCTTGGCCCATTCATCGGCCAGTTGCGCCACGGCCGAAAACTCGGTGGTGCAGACCGGCGTGAAATCCTTGGGGTGCGAGAACAGGATCGCCCAGCTGTCGCCGATCCAGTCGTGGAACTGGATGGTGCCCTGGTCCGTTTCAGCGGTGAAATTGGGGACGGTATCGTTGATGCGCAAACCCATGATGCATCTCCTTTCCTGTGAAAACCCGAGTCGGTTGCTGCAAACCTAATCACTTTGCCCTCAGGTTAAACCATTGATGTGGTACAGGGGCAAAAAACACACGATCAATGATTTGATCAAATTTCCAGAATTGCCTTGCCCCACGAGGGCCGCAGTGACAGAGTGCCCGGGAAAACCGACCGCGCGGTCGAATGAATGCGGATCAAGAGGACACGCCATGATCGAGAAACGCGACTTTTACATCAACGGCCAGTGGGTCTCCCCCAACCAGCCCAATGATTTCCATGTGATCGACCCCTCGACCGAGGAGCCCTGCACGGTGATCTCGCTGGGCGGTCAGGCCGATACCGACGCGGCCGTGGCGGCGGCCAAGGCGGCGCTGCCGGGCTGGATGGCCACCCCGGTCGAAGAGCGCATCGCGCTGGTGGAAAAGCTGATCGAGATCTACCCCACCCGCGCCGAAGACCTCGCCCAGGCGATGTCGATGGAGATGGGCGCGCCGATCGACATGTCGCGCACCCAGCAGGTGGGCGCCGGGATCTGGCATCTGAAGAATTTCGTGCGTGCGGCCAAGGATTTCCAGTTCGAACGCCCCCTGGGCGATCATGCCCCCAATGACCGGATCATCTACGAGGCGGTCGGCGTCGCCGCGCTGATCACCCCGTGGAACTGGCCGATGAATCAGATCACGCTCAAGGTGGGCGCGGCGGCGATCGCGGGTTGCACGATGGTTCTGAAACCGTCCGAGCAAAGCCCGCTGAACGCGATGATCTTTGCCGAGATGATGCACGAGGCGGGCTTCCCCGCCGGTGTCTTCAACCTCGTGAACGGGGACGGGGCCGGCGTGGGCACTCAGCTTTCGGGCCACCCCGACGTCGACATGGTCAGCTTCACCGGCTCGACCCGTGCGGGCACGGCGATTTCCAAGAATGCCGCCGACACGCTGAAGAAGGTGCATCTGGAACTGGGCGGAAAGGGCGCCAACGTGATCTTTGCCGATGCCGATGACAAGGCGGTCAAGCGCGGCGTGCTGCACATGATGAACAACACCGGCCAGAGCTGCAACGCGCCCAGCCGGATGCTGGTGCAGCGCCCGATCTATGATCAAGCGGTGGAAACCGCGGCCGAGGTGGCGGGCAAGGTCACCGTGGGCCCGGCGATGCAGGAAGGCCGCCATATCGGCCCCGTCGTGAACGAGCTGCAATGGACCAAGATCCAGGCCCTGATCCAGAAAGGCATCGACGAGGGTGCGCGCCTGGTCGCCGGCGGTCCCGGTCGGCCCGAAGGGTTCAACAAAGGCTATTTCGTGCGCCCCACCGTGTTTGCCGACGCCAACAACCAGATGACCATCGCGCGCGAGGAGATCTTTGGCCCGGTCCTGACGATGATCCCCTTCGACACCGAGGAAGAGGCCATCGAGATCGCCAATGACACGCCCTATGGCCTGACCAACTATGTTCAGACGCAGGACGGCGCCCGCGCCAACCGCATGGCGCGCAAACTGCGCTCGGGCATGGTCGAGATGAACGGCCAATCGCGCGCCGCCGGTTCGCCCTTCGGCGGCATGAAACAGTCCGGCAACGGGCGTGAAGGCGGTGTCTGGGGGCTGGAGGACTTTTTGGAGGTCAAGGCCGTCAGC
>GG704596.1:963704-1261028 GCA_000161775.1 Ruegeria lacuscaerulensis ITI-1157 | reverse complement strand
CGCCTTGCCCCATTTGCGTCAGGCCGGGCGCACCACCAGTTGCGGTTCGCCGTTCGACGTATGGCGGGCCGACCGACCGTCCCAGCCTATCTGACCGCTGACGCGCTGTCTGAATGAGGAGAAGCTGTCAAAGGTCACCACGTCGACAGGGGTGTCGAACTGCAGGGTGATCCGCCGCTGCGCGCCGTCGCCCAGCATCGTCAGGCCGCGGATTTCACCGGTGAAGGGCTGGCCCAAATAGGTGCCCCGCACGCGGTCTCCGACCTTCAGGTGCAGCCGGTTTCCGGCCATCGCGTGCAACGTGTTCCAGTCGCGCGCGCCGTGCTGATGGGCGATCATCTCAAGCGATTGCGCATGGCTCAGGGCCACGCCTGCGCAACGCAGTTTGTCGCGCAGGCGTTTGGCCTGCACTTTCAGCTCGCCCACCGGGGCGATGTTTCGGATCTGTGTCATGTCTTGCCTCGTTTCCATGAACGGGCGCGAGTATTGGACGGGGCTCGCCTTGCCATCCGCGCGCCGGGAAAGGGCAACAGATGTGATCTGAACCGGGTTTCACCAAAGCCAAAGGGCCGCGAGCGGCAGGAGACCCGAACCTGCGCGCCTTGTGGCAGGCGCGGAACCCCAAGTCAATCAGGCATCGGCCTGCGCCGCCTCATAGGCCAGCATGGCGCGTTTGACGGGCAACCCCCAGTGATAGCCGCCCAGACCCCCCGATTTGCGCAGCGCGCGGTGGCAGGGAATCAGCCAACTGACCGGGTTGCGGCCCACCGCCGTACCCACCGCCCGAACCGCCTGCGGCGTGCCCACGGCCTGCGCGATCTGGGAATAGGTCGTCACCTGGCCCGAGGGGATCTGCATCAGCGCCTCCCACACCTTGATCTGCAAGGGTGAGCCGATCAGGTACAGCGGCGTAGGCTCAAGCCGGTCGCTGGCCGCGCCGAAGGCCGACAGGACCCACGGGCGCAGGCGCATCGGATCCTCGACATAGTCGGCCAGGGGCCAGCGTGACAGCATGTCCTGCATCGCGGCCTCTTCGCCGGTCTCGGCGGCAAAGGCCATGCCGCAGATGCCCTTGGCCGTCCCCATCACCAGCGCCGGGCCAAAAGGGCTTTCGAACCAGCCCCAATAGATGGTCAGCCCCGCCCCCTTGCGGGCGTATTCGCCGGGGCTCATCGCCTCCCATTTCAGGAACAGGTCGTGCAGGCGGCCGCTGCCGGACAGGCCGACGCTGTGCGCGGTCTCCAGCGTGGTGAACCGTTCGCGCAGCAACGCCTTGGCATGGCCCAGCGTCAGATATTGCTGGTAGCGTTTCGGCGACACGCCCGTCCAGCGCGAGAACAGGCGCTGGAAATGGGCGGGGCTCATATCCATCTGGCGGGCCAGCTCTTCCAGCGACAGCGACTCGCCGCCCTGGTCGATCAGATCGATCGCGCGCCGCATCACGTTGTAGTGGTAACCGGATTCGGATGTCTGGACGTTCATGGCATTCACCTTGCTGTGGCTTGCCCCATCCTAGCCGCGCTGGGCCCGACCGTGCGACCCGAAACTTGCGCATTGCCGGTGCAGCGGGCTTTGGGCTTGTCACCCGGCACCGCGGGCGGCATTAAGGCCCGGATGGCAAAGCAGCTTGATTATCACACGATCCGCGAGATCTTTACCCGGTTCCAGCAGGCCGACCCCGAACCCAAGGGCGAGCTTGAGCATGTGAACGTGTACACGCTGGTCGTCGCCGTGGCGCTGTCGGCGCAGGCGACCGATGCAGGCGTCAACAAGGCCACCCGCGCGCTGTTCAAGATCGCCGATACCCCGCAGAAGATGCTCGACCTCGGCGAAGAGGGGTTGATCGAGCACATCAAGACCATCGGCCTGTTCCGCCAGAAGGCCAAGAACGTCATCAAGATGTCGCGCATCCTGGTCGAGGAATACGGCGGCGAGGTTCCCAACTCGCGCGCCGCACTGCAGTCGCTGCCGGGCGTCGGGCGCAAGACCGCGAACGTGGTGCTGAACATGTGGTGGCGATACCCGGCGCAGGCGGTGGACACCCATATCTTTCGCGTCGGCAACCGCACGGGTATCTGCCCCGGCAAGGATGTGGATGCCGTGGAACGCGCCATCGAAGACAATATTCCCGTGGACTTTCAGCTTCACGCCCATCACTGGCTGATCCTGCACGGCCGGTACCACTGCAAGGCGCGCAAGCCGCAATGCGGCACCTGCCTGATCCGCGACCTGTGCCAATTCGAGGACAAGACCCTATGAAAACCTATCACCTGACCGGCATCGGCAACGCCGTTGTGGACGTCATCTCTCAGGCCGACGACAGCTTTCTCGAGATGATGGGGATCGAGAAGGGCATCATGCAGCTGATCGAACGCGAACGCGGCGAGGTGCTGTATGCGGCCATGGAAAACCGGGTGCAGACGCCGGGCGGGTCGGTGGCCAACACCATCGCGGGCGCGGGCGCGCTGGGTCTGGACGCGGCCTTCATCGGGCGGGTGCACGATGATGCGCTGGGCCGGTTCTATGCCGATGCGATGAACGAGGACGGCGTGGATTTCGTGAACCCGCCCGTGCCGGGGGGCGAGCTGCCAACCTCGCGTTCGATGATCTTCGTGTCGCCCGATGGCGAACGGTCGATGAACACCTATCTGGGGATTTCCTCGGAACTGTCCTCGACGGACGTACCGGCCGAGGTGGCGGGCAATAGCCAGATCATGTTCCTCGAGGGGTATCTGTTCGACAAGGAGAAGGGCAAGACCGCTTTCCTCGAGGCCGCGCGCGACTGCCGCAACGGCGGCGGCAAGACCGGTATCGCCATCTCCGACCCGTTCTGCGTCGAGCGTCACCGCACCGATTTCCTGCTGCTGATCGAACACGAGCTGGATTTCGTGATCGGCAACGAGGCCGAGATCAAATCGCTGTTCGAGACCGACGACCTGGAAGAGGCGGTGGCCAAGACTGCCGCGATCTGCCCGCTGGTGGTCTGCACCCGCTCGGGCGATGGGGTGACGGTGCTGCATGACGGCATCCGCATCGACGTGCCGGTCGAGAAGGTGGTGCCGGTGGATGCGACCGGCGCCGGCGACCAGTTCGCCGCCGGTTTCCTGTTCGGCATGGCCACGGGCCGAGACATGGAGACCTGCGCCCGCATCGGCAACGTCTGCGCCCGCGAGGTGATCAGCCATATCGGTCCCCGCCCCGAGACGAACATGCTGGAACTGCTGCGCGCGGAAGGGTTGGTTTGAGCCATGGTCGCCCCCAGCACGCCAACTTGAGGCTGCCGTAATCATGCATCGTGCCATGCCGAGCGGAGCAAACACTCCGCCCTGTCCGTCTGGCGGCCATTCCGGATGGGGCCGGGTCCAGGGTGATCTCGGCCAACCGCTCGGCCCCGACCTGCTCAAAGTGACGCAGGGTAAACACGAATAAGGGTGGACAGGACACCTGCGATCCGTCACAAGGGTCGGGCTACGTTACTGCTTTCGATCCCCTGCTTTCCCTACCGGACTTCAGCGAACTCGATATCGGCCAACTTTGCCACGCTGTTGCACTTCCGCGAACAGGTTGTAAAATACAGGAGATCTCACGATGGCCAATGGCACCGTGAAATGGTTCAACACCACCAAAGGCTTCGGCTTCATTGCACCCGAAACAGGCGGCAAGGACGTTTTCGTCCATATTTCCGCTCTTGAGCGTTCCGGCCTGACCGGTCTGGCCGACAACCAGAAGGTTACCTACGACGTTCAATCCGGCCGTGATGGCCGCGAGTCGGCGGAAAATCTGCAGCTCGTCTGAGTGGATGATCCAAGATGGGAACGGGGCGCCTCTGGGCGCCCTTTTTCGTTGTGGCACGATGTTTTCGGTCGCGCCTGCCGCGGAAAGAGTCGGCGGTTTGCACCCTACCGATCCGGCAGTGTCCAATCCGTCTGCACCGATTCGCGGCGGCTGAGACGAAGAGCCAAACCGATCGCCACACCGACGCCGATGGCGACGGTCAGGTCGATGAACACGGTCAGCAACATGGTCAGCACCAACAAGGCCCGGTCGCTGGGGCGGGCGCGGGCGTATTCGGCCCATTTGTGCGGCTCGCTCATGTTCCAGGCGGTGATCATCAGCAGCGCAGCCAGCACCGGCATGGCCAGGTAGCCCGCGGCCGGGGCCGCAACCAGCATGATCAGCAGAATCGTCAGCGCGTGGATGATGCCTGCAACCGGCGTCTTGCCGCCCGCCTTGATGTTGGTCGCCGTGCGGGCAATGGCCCCGGTGGCCGGCAGCCCTCCGAACAGGGCCGAGGCGATGTTGGCCGCGCCCTGTGCCGTCAATTCGGCGTTGGGCCGGTGCTGCCCGCCGATCATCCGGTCGGCGACCATGGCCGACAGCAGCGACTCCACCCCCGCCAGAAAGGCGATCACGACCGCCGAGGGGAGCAGCTCGACAAAGCGCGACACCGACAGGTCGGGCAGCTGGGGCGCCGGCAGGGTGGAAGGCAGATCGCCGAACCGTGAATGGATCGTGTCGACCCCCAGCCCCATCAACGCGACCAGCGCCGAGGCAACGCCGACCGCGATGATCAGCCCCGGAAATCGTGGCGCGATCCGGCGCAGGGCCACGATCAGCACCGCCGCCAGAAGCGCGATTCCCGTGGCCGGCAGGTTCAGCGTGTCGCGCGCGGCCCACAGCGCGGGCACTTTTTCCAGGAATTCGGCGGGTAGGTTTTGAGTCGACAGGCCGAAGAAATCCTTGATCTGGCTGGTCGCGATGATGACGGCGATGCCGATGGTAATGCCGTTGACGACGGCCTCGGGCACGAAGGAGATCAATCGCCCGGCCCGGAAATGGCCCGCGATCAGCAGGATGAACCCTGCCATGAAGGTGGCCATGACCAACCCGTCATATCCGTGTTCGGCAATCACGCCAAAGACCACCACGATGAAGGCACCGGTCGGCCCACCGATCTGGACCCGGCTGCCGCCCAGCGCCGAAATAACGAACCCCGCGACGATGGCCGTGACCAACCCCTGCGCCGGGTCCGCGCCCGAGGCGATGGCGATCGCAAGACTCAGAGGCAGGGCCACCATGGCAACCGAGATCCCGGCGATCAGATCCGCCGTGAACTGAGCCATGTCATAGGTTTTGAGTGTCGTCAGAATCTTTGGCTGGCGCATGAAATCCACCATTCCATTTGGCCGCACACTGCCGGGCAGCCAAAAAAAGCGCGCAAGACTTGCGCCTGTTTCAAGCCCGCGTCAAGTGCGACGAATATGCGCGCCGAATGCCTCCATCACCCGCTCGTAGACCTCCCGTTTGAAGGGCACGATTTCTTCGATCAGGCGGTCGGGGTCCTGCCATTTCCAGCGGGTGAACTCGGGGTGGTCGGTCTGGATGTCGATCTGGTCGTCACGCCCCAGGTACCGCAGCAGGAACCATTTCTGCTGCTGCCCGCGATAGCGGCCCTTCCAGATCTTGGGCACGATGTCATGCGGCAGGTCGTAGGGCAGCCAGCCCTCGGTCTCGGCCACGATCTCGACCAGGTCGGGGGTGACGCCGATTTCCTCCTGCAACTCGCGCAGGGCGGCATCGCGCGGAGATTCGCCCTCGTCCACGCCGCCCTGGGGCATCTGCCAGGCGTCCTCGAACCGGTCGTTGCGCTGGCCGACGAAGATCTTGCCCTGATCGTTCATCAGCATCAGCCCGACACAGGGGCGGTAGGGCAGTTTGGCGATCTGTTCTGGGGTCATGGGCGGGCCTCGTGATGTGGTTGGCCAAGCTGTAGCAACTGGCACAGCGGTGGCAAAGGGGGTGACGTCAGGTTTCGCGTGACACCGGCGCGGCGCGGCGCGATTGTCGGCCCCGAATTGAGGGAGAGTTTCAAGATGACTGCGTACCCGAACCTGCTGGCCCCGCTGGATCTGGGCTTTACCACGTTGAAGAACCGCGTTCTGATGGGCTCGATGCACACCGGGCTGGAAGAAACCGGCGACTGGAACCGGGTGGCCGAGTTCTATGCCGCCCGCGCGCGGGGTGGCGTGGCGCTGATGGTGACGGGCGGCATCGGGCCGAACCTGGAAGGCTCGGTTTTGCCCGGCGCTGCGATGATGACCAGCGACAAGGACGTGGCGAACCACTCGGTCGTCACCGACCGGGTGCATCAGGCAGGCGGCAAGATTGCCATGCAGATCCTGCATGCGGGCCGCTATGCCTATGGCCCGAAATGCGTGGCGCCCAGCCCGATCAAGTCGCCGATCTCGCCCTTCCAGCCGACCGAGCTGGATGAAGAAGGGATCGAGAAGCAGATCAGCGACATCGTCAACGCCGCCGTGCTGGCCCAGAAGGCCGGCTATGACGGGGTCGAGATCATGGGATCGGAAGGGTATTTCCTGAACCAGTTCCTGGTGACCCATACCAACAAGCGCACCGACCGCTGGGGCGGGTCCTATGAGAACCGGATGCGCCTGCCTCTTGAAGTGGTGCGGCGCACCCGCGAGGCAGTGGGCAGTGATTTCATCATCATCTACCGGCTGTCGATGATCGACCTGGTGCCCGACGGCTCGACCTTTGACGAGGTGGTGCAACTGGCGCAGCGGATCGAAGAGGCCGGGGCCACGATCATCAACACCGGGATCGGTTGGCACGAGGCGCGGATTCCGACCATCGCCACCAGCGTCCCGCGCGCGGCCTTTGCCTGGGTGACGAAGAAACTGATGGGCAAGGTAGGGATTCCGGTCATTACCTCGAACCGGATCAACACGCCCGAAGTGGCCGAGCAGGTGCTGGCCGAGGGCTGTGCCGACATGGTCTCGTTGGCGCGGCCGATGCTGGCGGATGCGGATTTCGTGGCCAAGGCGATGGCCGGCGAGTCGGCCAGGATCGCGCCCTGCATCGCCTGCAACCAGGCCTGTCTGGACCACACCTTCAGCGGCAAGCTGACCTCGTGCCTGGTGAACCCGCGCGCCTGCCACGAGACCGAGCTGGTGATCGAGAAAACCGGCACGCCCAAGCGCGTGGCCATCGTGGGCGCGGGTCCGGCGGGCCTGTCCACGGCGATGACGGCCGCCCAGCGCGGCCATGACGTGACCGTGTTCGACAAGGCCGACGAGATCGGCGGCCAGCTGAACATGGCCAAGCAGGTGCCCGGCAAGGAAGAGTTCTGGGGGCTGGTGGACTGGTACCGCACCATGCTCGACACGCTGGGCGTCAAGGTCGAACTGGGCCGCGCGGTCGGCGCCGACGATCTGACCGGGTTCGACGAGGTGGTGATCGCCACAGGCGTCAACCCGCGCGACCCGCAGATCCCCGGAGAGGACCGCGAGAATGTCGTGAACTATATCGACGTGCTGCGCGACAAGGCCCCGGTGGGCAAATCGGTGGCCGTGATCGGCGCGGGCGGCATCGGGTTCGACGTGTCGGAATACCTGCTCGAAGAAGGCCACTCGCCCACCACCGACCTGCCCTTGTGGATGAAGGAATGGGGCGTCGCCGACCCCGAGCAGCACCGCGCGGGCCTGGCGCCCGAAGGCCCGCAGCCCGAGGCGCCCAAGCGACAGGTCACCCTGCTGCAGCGCAAGAAACAGGCGCATGGCAAGGGGCTGGGCAAGACCACCGGCTGGATCCACCGCGCGGCTCTGAAGATGAAGGGCGTGAATTTCGTCGGCGGCGTGAACTATGAACGCATCGACGACGAGGGGCTGCATGTCTCGTTCGGAGAAGAGCGCGCCGACCCGACGGTCATCAAGGCGGACACGATCGTTCTGTGTGCGGGTCAGGTGCCCGAGCGGTCGCTGGCCGACGCGCTGATCGAACGCGGGATCACACCGCATGTGATCGGCGGCGCGGACGTGGCGGCCGAACTCGACGCCAAGCGTGCGATCAACCAGGGCACACGGCTGGCCGCTGCACTCTGAGCGCGGCCGCCTGCTACTCCTCGACCGTGATCGTGATCACCTCGGACACGACCGGCGGGGAATGCGGCACATGACCGGCGTCGCCCAGAACCAGCTGCAGCGTGTGCGGGCCGGGCGCGAGGTCCAGCGTGACCTCGGTCTGGCCGCCGCCGAAATGCATGTGGTTCTCATCAGCCGGAAGCCCGTTGGCCAGCTCTTCATCGCCATCCGCGCCCTGCCCCAAGGGTGGCCGGTCGATCAGCAGATGATGGTGACCCGTGTTTTCCTTTTCGGTTCCCGCCGGAGCGACACCCATCCCACTCAGACCAAAAACGACGGTAAAGGGCGATTTCACCGTATCGCCATCAGAAATATTGACGAAATAGACTTTGGCCTCGGGATTTGACGCGGTTGGACCTCCGGCGATGGCCAGGGGGGCGAGAAAGCAGAAAATCGCTGTCAGTATGGGTCGCATGGGGTCCTCCGCGGTCACAGAAATGCCATTCTCAGCATAGCACATTGGCAAGGATGTCGGAAAATTCTGCGGACAACGGGTTATGGGCGACGGCGAACGAGTATTGTTTCCGCGTTTCCGAAGCGCAAACGATCCAATTCAAAACCCCGATATTATCCCATGTCTGCCCCGTTTCCGCCCAGATTGTCGGCCATCATCAGTCAATGAACAGACCACCTGGGGAACGAGAATGGACCGACTGACAGAAATGGAGGCTTTTGCCAACGTGGTGGACCAAGGTGGTTTCACCGATGCTGCCAGAAAAATGGGCATCTCCAAATCAGCCGTGTCGAAGCATGTTTCAAGCCTGGAGGCCCGGCTGGGCGCGCGCTTGCTGAACCGCACGACGCGCCGTGTATCACCAACCGAGATCGGGCTGGCCTATTATGACCGCGCGCGCCGCGTACTGAACGACGCAGGCGAAGCGGATGCGCTGGTGACCTCGATGCAATCCGCGCCTTCGGGTCTGCTGCGGATCAGCGTGGCCACCGATTTCGGCGTGAACCACCTGTCGCCCGTGCTGTCCGGTTTCCTGGCGGCCTATCCGGACATCACCGTGAACATGGTCTTGAACAACCGGTATGTCGAACTGATTTCAGAAGGATTCGACGTCGCCGTTCGCATCGGCGAGCTGGACGACAGCACCCTGCGGGCCCGAAAACTGACCGAGACCGTCAAGCGGATGGTGGCGGCCCCGAGCTATATCGAGCGGTTCGGACGCCCCGCCAAGATTGACGATCTGAATGAACACAAGCTGCTGCACTATTCCAGCCAGTCATCGGGCAATGTCTGGCGTCTGACGGCACCCTCGGGCGAAAAGCGGCAGGTGCGCACGGCCGGATGGCTCAGCGTGAATGACGGCCAGTCGTTGTTGAACGCGGCTATCTCGGGTCTTGGAATCGCCTACCTGCCCAGCTACCTTTACGCCGATGCGCTGAAGGCCGGCAAAGTGGTGGACGCGATGCCATCGCTGCCGGACGAGGTTCAGGGCATCTATGCGGTGTACCCGCCCGGCCGGTTCACCCAGCCCAAGGTGCGCGCCTTCATTGATTTTCTTGTCGACTCCTTTGCCGAGAAGGGGCCGATGGACTGGTAATTTCTCCCGGTGGCACCTGAACGGCCCGCGCGTCCTGCGTGGGCCATTTTTTTGGTCAAGGCTCAGTTGACCAGAAGCACCGCCTCGACCCGGCGGTTCAGCTCGCGGCCCTCCGGGGTCGCGTTCGAGGTCAGCGGAGACAAATAGCCCACGCCCTGCGCCTCGACCCGTTCGGGATCGACACCATGCGCCTCGATCAACCGGGCGCGCACCGCCTGGGCACGGCGGGTGCTGACATTGATATTGGCCTGCAGGTCGCCCGTGTCGTCGGTATGGCCGACCAAGGCCAGGCGGACACCTGGATTGTCGGACAGATAGCCGGCCAACAAGGCCAGCGAGGCAAACGGACCTTCGCCCAGTGCGACGGCACCGGATTCGAAACTCAGATCATCCAGGATCACATGGCCATCGCGCGCCAGGTCGGACAGAAGGCCGCCTGCGCCCTGAACCGTCTCTTCGACTACCAGGGGCGGCGGCTTAGCGTCTTGGGGTGTGACGCGAATCATCTGGACATACCCGTCGGGCGGGCTGCGGCTGACCAGCAGGGTCAGAACCACCGGCCCGCGGGTGGCCGACAGAAACCGATAGTCGTTGATGGCCACATACATGTCAGGAGTCGGCACCACCTCGGTGGCGAAGCGGAAATCGAAACCGCCGCAGCTGCGCGCCTCGCATTCGAATACGATGTCATAGCCCTGTGCCAGCAACTGGTCGCGCAGGGGCGCCATGATCTGCAGCGTGGTGCTGGACCCCGCCTGCAGGCGCCAGGTGATCCGCTCGACCTGCCCCTCGATCATGCGCGTCGGCACCTGCCCTTCGGCGAAGGGTCCCACCGGCATCTCGTAGCTGTCCAGCGGGCTGGTACGGATGCTGACCTGCCGGGCGCCGTCAGGCAGCGTCAGGGTCTGGGCCGCAACCGGCCCGACCATCAGGCAGAACAGCAGGGCGGCAAGACGGATCATCTCGATTGGGCGTGGTATTCGTCGTTTGGCTTCATCGCGGTGGCGCTGGCCACGCGGTTGGTCATGTTGAAGAACCCGGCCACGTTGGCGATGTCCCAGATGTCGCGATCCGAAAACCCCACGTCGCGCAGGCGCTGGCGGTCGGGTTCTTCGATCTCGGCGCTGGCGGTGGTCATCTTGGCGGCGAAATCCAGCATCGCACGCTGGCGGTCGTCCAGAGGCGCCACACGGTAGTTCATCACCAGCATCTCGCCCAGCTTGGGGTCGCCCGACAGTTGCCGCACCGCCGCGCCATGCGCCACCAGGCAATAGAAGCAGCGGTTGATCGACGACACCACCACCGCGATCATCTCACGCTCGAGCTTGGAGAGGTTGCTGTCGGCCAGCATCAGGTCGTTGTACATGGCCGTGAAGGCATTCAGCTTTTCGATGTCGAAGGCATAGGCCTTCAGCACGTTGGGGATCATGCCCAGCTTTTCGGTGCAGATGTCGAAGTATTTCTGCGTTTCGGGCGGCAGCGGGTCCACCATCGGCAGGTTCAGCGCGGTGGGCATGTCGGTTTCGGTCACGGCTGTCGTTCTCCTCTCAGACCAGCTGGCGGTAGTAGTACTCTCCGACGGTCTCCATCCCCAGAGAGCGGTAGAGGGCGTTCGCCCCCTCATTCGCCTTGGTGCAGATCACGCTAAGGGTATGGGCGCCGTTGTCCAGCGCCCAAAAGGCCGCGGCGCGCATCGCCCAGCGGCCCAGCCCCTGCCGGCGATGGGCCTGCGCGATCTCGAGCGCATGCAGCATGGCGATGCCGTCGTGGATGGCCACGAAGGCGGTGCCTGCCGGCTGATCGCGGTGGCGCAGCAACAGGCCGGTCTTGGGGCCGGGGGCGCGCTCCATCACCGCCAGGCGTTCGGGGCCGATCCCCCCCTGCGCCCAGATCTCGCGCATGATGGCCAGCGGCTCCCACAGGGTAAAGACGGTGACCGGCGGGACCGGCTGGTCCGTCAGCCGCGCGACCGGGCAGGCATAGATGTTGACCGGATCGAGGATCCCATAGCCCCGCGCGGCCAGCATTTCATCCAGTGCCTCATCACCCGGGCGCAGGCAAAAGATGCGTTTCTGGCCCATCGCTTGCATGGCCGCCTCGGCCGCGTCGATATCGGGCGGGGTGACCGGGCCGATACGGCTTGCCGCCGACACGCGCGAGCCGCCCCCCTGCCCTTCGCGCAGCAGGAACGGACCCAGTTGCGTATACCGCGCGGCGGGCCATGTGCCGTCAACGACGGCGGCCCAGTCGGCGCTCAAAGGTCAAGCTCCCTTGCGAGGCGGGTGATTGCGGCGTCGATGCGGGCGCCGTCGGTGCCGCGCACCACCACGTTGGCGCCGAACACCCCGTTGATCTGAAACGGGTAGCAGCCGATCGACAGGTCGTCGAAATCCTGTGCCAGGGCCGACAGATTGGCGGCGATGTCGCCCTCACCCCGGTCTACGCGCAGGGTCTGCGACAACAATGGCTTGCCTCCGGTCAGTGTGGGCAGCACGCTGGCCACCATCGCCCGGAACACCGAGGGCACCCCGGCCATCACGTGGACATTGCCCAGCGTGAAGCCCGGCGCGGTCGAGACCGGGTTGTCGATCAGCGTCGCGCCATCGGGAATGCGCGCCATGCGCAGCCGTGCGGCGTTCAGCTCCAACCCGGACTGGTCGTAATGCGCCTGCAACAGGGCGCGGGCGTCTTCGCGCACGTCGATATGGGCCCCGAAGGCGCGGGCGATGCAATCGGCGGTGATGTCGTCATGAGTCGGGCCGATGCCGCCGCTGGTGAACACATGGTCATAGGCCTGCGACAGCGCCTTGACGGCGGTTTCGATGGCCTCGGCGTCATCGCTGACGATACGGACTTCTTTCAGGTCGATGCCATGCTTGGTCAGTTCCTGCGCCAGAAAGTGCATGTTCGCGTCGCGCGTGCGGCCCGACAGGATTTCATCCCCGATCACCAGCATTGCGGCGGTTGGGTTGGGCATGGCGCGCTCTCCTCTTGATCGACCTTTGACGCAGGTATAGGCCCGGAACCATGCGCTTTCAAACCCCTCTTGTCCCCGCCCGCCTGATCCGCCGCTACAAACGCTTTCTGGCCGATTGCAGGCTTGAGGACGGGCGCGAGGTGACGGCCCATTGCGCCAATCCGGGGTCGATGAAGGGTCTGGCCGAGCCAGGTATGAAAATCTGGCTGGAGCCCAATGACGACCCGAAGAAGAAACTGAAATTCGGCTGGCGGCTGGTCGATCATGAAAACGGCCATTTCACCGGAGTCGATACCTCGGTGCCCAACCGGGCGCTGCGGGCCGCACTTGAGACGGGCGAGATCCCCGAACTGGCCGCCTATGGCACCGTCCGGCCCGAGGTGAAATACGGCGAAAACAGCCGCATCGACTTCCTGCTGAGCGAGGCGGGGTTGCCGGACGCCTTTGTCGAGGTGAAAAGCGTGACCCTGTCGCGCCAGCCCGGACTGGCCGAGTTTCCCGACAGCGTGACCGCGCGCGGCACCAAACACTTGGGCGAACTGGCCGCGATGGCGGCGCAGGGGCACCGGGCGATCATGCTGTACCTGGTGCAGCGCACCGACTGCGCACGGTTCGCGCTGGCCGCCGATATCGACCCGGCCTATGCGGCGCAATTTGACGCTGCGGCAGCGAAAGGGGTTGAACGGCTGGTCTATGCGACCCAAATCACGCCCAAAGGCGTCTGGATCGGCGACAAACTGTGACGCCCGCGACCGCGCGCCCTCTGGCACTTTCTGCACAAGCAGCGTAAAGAGGGTTTCGCGCGCAACAATTGGAGCCCCGCGTTGATGAAAGACCATCGTGGCCGCCTGACCAAGGACGGCATCCGCATTTACGAACAGGCTGACTTTGCCGGCATGCACGCGGCAGGGGCGGTTGCAGCGCGGATTCTGGACGACATTGCCGAGCATGTCTTTCCCGGCCAGACCACGGGCGAGATCGACCGGATCATCACCCAGATGGTCGAGGATGCGGGCGCGAAATCGGCCACCATCGGCTACAAGGGCTATCAGCACGCCAGTTGCATCAGCGTGAACCATGTGGTCTGCCACGGAATTCCGGGCGACAAGAAGCTGAAGGATGGCGACATCCTGAACATCGACGTGACCGTGATCGTCGATGGCTGGTTCGGCGACACCAGCCGCATGTATGTGGCGGGCAAGCTGTCGCGCAAGGCCGAGCGGCTGATTCAGGTGACCCACGATGCCCTGTTCAAGGGGATCGAGATGGTCAAGCCGGGCAACACCTTCGGCGATATCGGCCATGCCATCCAGTCTTACGTCGAATCGAACCGGATGAGCGTCGTGCGCGATTTCTGCGGGCACGGGCTGGGCCGGGTGTTCCACGCGCCGCCCAACGTGCTGCACTATGGCCGCCCCGGCACCGGCGCGGTTCTGGAAGAGGGCATGTTCTTCACCATCGAGCCGATGGTGAACCTGGGCCGGCCCGAGACCAAGACCCTGGCCGATGACTGGACCGCCGTGACCCGCGACAAGTCGCTGTCGGCGCAGTTCGAGCATTCGGTGGGCGTCACCGCAGACGGGGTCGAGATCTTTACCCTGTCACCGGGCGGCAAGTTCCACCCGACCTACTGATCCTGATCAGCGGCCTGATCGCGCAGAAGCTTCAGCAGCAGGGTGTCCGGACCCCAAGGCGTCACCGCGTCCTGAATGAAGACGGGTGCGGGCCGAGTCTGTGGCTCGGGTCCTGAGGTGGCCTGCGCCTCGAACCGGGCGGGCCAGAGTGGGCGTGAGAGTGCGCGATCCATGACCGCAGTCTAGCACAGGCCGGTCAATGACCCAAAAGCCGCGGCACGTCCTTCATGTCACGGATGACTTCGGCCCCAAGCCCGGCCAGGCGCGCGCCGTCATCATGCGGCGCATAGGCAAGGCACCTCATCCGGGCCCGGATCGCGGCGGTCACACCGTTCGCACTGTCCTCGATGACGACGGGCGACTTCGCACCGAAATGTCGGGCTGCGGTCTGGAACAACCCCGGCTCGGGCTTGGCGCTGCCGACATCATGGGCAGAGAAGACCACGTCCTGAAACCTGTCCCACAGCCCGTTGTGGCCCAGGGTGATCTGCATCTTCTCGCGCCGCCCATTCGAGGCCACACAGAATGGAATGCGCTGTTCGTCCAGATGGCGCAGCAACTCGGGGATTCCCGGAATCACCGGAACTCCCGCGCGCAGCACATCATAGATCTGCGCATAGATCTGCTCGGTCCAGTCATCGGGCAGGTCAGCGCCCATCTTGCGCGCCGTGTCCCGGACGCCCGACATGGTGCCGCCCACGAACATCGACATGCAGTCTTGCAGCGACAGGTGCAGCCCATACCCGGCCAGGTTGTCGACGATCACTTGATTGGAGATCGTTTCACTGTCGACCAAGACACCGTCGCAATCAAAGATCACCAGATCGTGCATTGGGCTCTCCGTCGCAGGTTTCGCACCTGCCTACCCCGGGGGGCACGCAGGCTCAAGCCGGACCCTTGGCCGGGTCTCGCCACATCAGCGAGATATGGGTGTCGCCGTATTTGCGCGCATCGTGCAGGGTGAAGCCTTCGGGCGGGGCTATCGGGGCGTTCTCTTCCCAGACCACCAGCGCGTCATCGGCCAGCCAGCCGCCCTTCAGCGCCGCCGCCAGCGCCTTTTGCCCCATTTCCTTGCCATAGGGCGGGTCGAGGAAGATCAGATCGCAGGGTTCCCCGGGATTGTCGCCCAGCCGTGTCGCGTCGCGGCGGATCAGGGCAGTGCGGTCGGCGCTGCGGGTCAGGTCGATATTCTTGCGGATCAGCCCCTGCGCCACCCGCCCGTCATCGACGAAGGTGACATGCGCCGCGCCGCGCGAAAGCGCCTCGAGCCCCAGCGCGCCGGTGCCGGCGAACAGGTCCAGCACCCGCAGCCCGTCGAAATCGATCAGGTGGTTCAGCACGTTGAACAGGCTTTCGCGCACCCGGTCGGTGGTGGGGCGCAGATGCGCGCCCGCATCCCCCTTGCCGACCGAGGCCAGCGCCCGGCCCCGGAAGTCTCCGGCGATGATCCTCACGCCTTGAGCAGCGGTTTCAGATCCGCTGCCGGGTCGGCCACCACCGCCGGATCGGCGGTTTTCCCTGCGTCGATCAGGCGCTTGCCGACCATGTAGGCGCGCGGGTCGTTCATCGCGTCCACCGCCAGCAACTGATCGCCCTGGTAATACCAGAACGAGGTGGTCGCCCCCTCGCCCTTGCGAGTCACGACCCGGTCGTAGCCGGTGTTCAGCCCGGCGATCTGCAGCTTCACGTCATACTGGTCCGACCAGAACCAGGGCGTGGCCACGTAATCCTTGCCCGCGCCCAGCATGTTCTGCGCCACCACTTCGGCCTGGTCGATGGCGTTGGGCACGCTTTCCAGACGGATGCGCCGGCCCTTGTAGGGGAACGAGGCGCAATCGCCCGCCGCCCAGATATCGGCGGCCGAGGTGCGGCCCTGCGCATCGGTCTTGATGCCGTTTTCGATGGCAAGCCCGGCCGCCTCGGCCAGTTCGCTGGCCGGAGCGATGCCCACGCCCACGACCACGAAATCAACCGCCAGTTCCGTCCCGTCGCCCAGCACCGCGCCGGTGACCTTGCCATTCTCGCCGGTGATCCGCTCCAACCCGACGCCCTCGCGGATGTCCACCCCATGCGCGTTGTGCAGCGCGCGGAAATAGTCGCTGGTTTCGGGGGCAGCGACACGCTGCAGGATGCGGTCAGCCATCTCGACCAGCGTTACCTTGACCCCGCGCTTGGCGCAGACGGCCGCGGCCTCGAGCCCGATGTAACCGCCGCCCACGATCAGCGCCCGCGCGCCCTCGGTCACGGCGGGGGCCATCGCATCCACGTCGGCCAGCGTGCGCACCACATGCACGCCCGCCAGGTCTCCGCCGATGGCGGCAGGCAGGCGGCGCGGGTGCGAGCCGGTGGTCAGGGCAAGCTGGTCGTAGCAGATCACCTCGTCGCCGATAGTCACGGTCTTGGCCGCCGGGTCGATCGCGTCCACCTGCCGACCCAGACGCAGGGTGATGTCATTCTCGGCATAGAAACTTTCGGGGCGCAGGAACAGCCGTTCAAGCTCCATCTCGCCCAGCAGATAGGCCTTGGACAGCGGCGGGCGCTGATAGGGCAGCACGGGTTCCGCTCCGATCAGGGTGATCGCCCGGTCAAACCCGCCCTTGCGCAGCCCGGCCACCAGTGACGACCCCGCCTGCCCGGCTCCGATCACGACGATATGGCTCATCTGGTCCGCCCCCCTGTCGATTTCCCGTGGCTTGTGCCACCCGCCCACCTATATTGCGGCAAGGAGCGAGTCTGCAATTTCAATCGACAGGAGCATGAAGATGATTTCAACCGGCGACACCCTGCCCGAAGCGACCCTGATACAGATGGGCGAAAACGGACCGGAAGAGGTGCGGCTCTCCAGCAAGGTCAA
Source organism: Ruegeria lacuscaerulensis ITI-1157 (assembly GCA_000161775.1). Lineage (GTDB taxonomy): Bacteria > Pseudomonadota > Alphaproteobacteria > Rhodobacterales > Rhodobacteraceae > Ruegeria > Ruegeria lacuscaerulensis. The sequence continues at coordinate 1,244,073 of GG704596.1, read as the reverse complement.
GGGCCGCAAGGTGGTGATCTTTGCCGTCCCCGGCGCGTTTACCGGCACCTGCACCACCGCCCATGTGCCCAGTTTCATGCGCACCACGGACCAGTTCGCGGCCAAAGGCGTGGACGAGATCATCTGCGTGGCGGTCAACGACCCCTTCGTGATGCAGGCCTGGGGCGAGTCCACGGGTGCGACCGCGGCGGGGCTGACCATGCTGGCCGATCCGGCCTCGGAATTCACCAAGGCGATCGGCATGGATTTCGACGCCCCGCCCGCAGGGCTGTTCGGGCGGTCCAAACGCTATGCGATGCTGGTCGAAGACGGCAAGGTCGTGGCACTGAACCTCGAGGAAAGCCCCGGCACCTGCGAGGTCTCGGCCGGGGAAGGCTTGCTCGAGGTCATCTGAGCCTGAAGGAAAATCCATTGCGCGGGTGCCTTTGCCGGGCACCCGGGCGGATCGACAGACATGGAGACCCGGAATGAAACAGCTGACAGCACTGGCCTGCGTCGGAGCCATGGTCGTCCTGACCGCCTGCGATGTGCCGCAATCCCCGGTGGTCATCGGGCCCGACGGACAGGAGCGCATTCAGATCAACACCGCCGGACTGACCTGTTACCAGACGCGCTGCCTCGACATCAATCCGGCCGCGCGCAGCGTTCGGATGGTGGGCAACCGCACCACCGGCATTCCGCGCGGAATAGATGTCAGCGATGGCACCGTGACCCCGGCCGAGTTCCGACGGCTGGGTGAGGTTGCACTGCTGGCCGGCGGCACCGGTTCTCGCGGCGACCGCGGCTAGAGCAGGCTGTCCATCTTGCGCGCCAGCTTGGCGTCCTGGGCAGACAGGCCGCCCACGTCATGGGTGGTCAGCACCACTTCGACCGTGCGGTAGACGTTGGACCATTCGGGGTGGTGGTTCCACTTTTCCGCAAAGATCGCCACCCTGGTCATCCAGCCGAAGGCCTCGACGAAATCGTCGAAGATGAAGGTTTTCGTGATCGCGTCGCGGTCCTCGACCATGGTCCAGCCGTTCCTGAACAGTGGGTCCAGCAGCGGGCCGCGGGTCTCGGTCGACAGAAGTTCGCTCATTGCTGTTCCTCCGGGTTGGCTTTTCTGAACGGGCCATAGTCCGTCAGAATTTCGATCTCTTCCCCCACCGCGCGGGCCTCGGCCTCGAGATACCGCGCGACGGCGTCGGCAAAACCGGGATCGGCGATCCAGTGCAGGCTGTGCGTGCGCGTGGGCAGATAACCCCGCGCCAGCTTGTGCTCTCCTTGCGCGCCGGCTTCGACGCGGTCCAGACCATGCGCGATGGCAAAGTCGATCGCCCTATAGTAGCACAGTTCAAAATGCAGGCAGGGGTGATGTTCGTTGCAGCCCCAATAGCGCCCGAACAAGGTCTTGCGCCCGATGAAGTTCAGCGCGCCTGCCACCGGGTATCCGCCCCGCTCGGCTAGCACCAGCGCCACGTCATCGGCCATGGTTTCGTGAACGATATCAAAGAATTGCCGCGTCAGATAGGGCGAGCCCCACTTGCGCGCGCCGGTGTCCTGATAGAATTCCCAGAACGCGTCCCAGTGTTCGGGACGCAGATCGGCGCCGGTCAGGGTGCGGATCTCGCCACCAAAGGCATTGGCCTGCGCCCGTTCCTTGCGGATGTTCTTGCGCTTGCGCGAAGACAGCGCGGCGAGGAAATCGTCGAAATCGGCATAGCCGTCGTTCAGCCAGTGAAACTGCTGCGAGTCGCGCGCCAGAAGGCCCATCTGCTGCCCGGCCAGCGCCTCGTCTTGGGTGCAGAAGGTGACGTGCAGCGACGAGAGGCGATTGTCGGCGGCCAGTTGCACCGCCCCCTGCACCAGCGCCGACATGGCGATCCCGTCATAGCCGGGCCGTGTCAGGAACCGCCGCCCGGTGGCCGGGGTGAAAGGCACCGCGATCTGCAATTTGGGGTAATACCGCCCGCCCGCGTTTTCATAGGCATGGGCCCAGCTGTGATCGAAGATGTATTCGCCCTGGCTGTGCGACTTGGCATACATCGGCGCGGCCCCGATCAACAGGCCGTCCAGATAGGCGGTCAGGTATTGCGGTTGCCAGCCGGTGCCCCGCCCGACCGATCCGCTGTCCTCCAGCGCGCGCAGGAACCGGTGCGTGGTGAACGGGTCCAGTGGGCGGGTGCCGTCGGCGGCCTCGGGGCAGGCGCAACTGTCCCATTCGGCCGCCGGGATCTGATCCAGCGTCGACAGAACCCGTATTTCGATCTGTGACTGGTCCATGTGCCCTCCTGCGTCCCCTGAACTATCTGTGACGCCGGCAGCCGGGTTCAACCCGGAATGGCGGCCAGATAGTTCTCGAAGGTCACGTTGTCGGCCACCTTGCGCGCCTCGGCCTCCTGTTCGGCCGAGCGCACCGTCCAGCACAGGATCGGCACGCCTTGCGCCTTCAACTCGGCCACGCGGGGGCGGGACAGGTCCTGCACCTCGTGGCTGATGAAGCTGGCGCCAACCCGGTCGAAATCGGGGATCTCGCGCAGGTGGTCGCAGACCGCGGCCGGCAGATGCTCGACTTCGGGCTTGTAGGAACAGGTCGTCAATCCACGCGGAATCTCAGGCGCCAGCCGGGCCAGTTCGGCCACGGAATTGGGGTTGAACGACATCAGCGCGACCGGACCGTCATAGGACTTCAGCAGCGCGACCGCGTCTTGCTCCAGCCGCCCGTCCACAGGCCCCATTGCACCGTGCTGATCCTTGAACTCGATCAGCAACGGCACGCGGCCGGCCACCAGTTGCAGAACTTCCTCAAGCGAAGGGATCCCCTCGTCCCCGTGCAGCAGAGGAAGGTCCGCGGCCTCGGCCCGGGTGATCTGCTGAATGGCGCCCGGCCGCCCGGTCAGGCGCGTCAGGTCATAATCGTGGAACACCATGGCATGGCCGTCCGACGTCAACTGAAGGTCAATCTCGATCCCGTAGCCCGCAGCAATGGCGGCCCGGATGGCCGCCCGGCTGTTTTCCGGGCGGTTCTGGCGAATGTCATGCAGCGCCCGATGCGCGATCGGCGCACCCATGAACACACGAGGCAGAGACGGTGTCATTGGATCTCGAAAATCCCTTCGATCTCGACCGCGACGCCCAGCGGCAGCGACGCGGCACTGACGGCCGAACGCGAATGGCGGCCGGCATCGCCCAGCGCCTCGACCAGGAAATCGGACGCGCCGTTGATCACCTGCGGCTGGTCGGTGAAATCGGCGGTCGAGTTCACGAAGCCGGTCAGTTTGATCACCCGCACCAGCTTGTCGATGTCCCCGCCGCAGGCCGCCTTGACCTGGGCCAGCAGGTTGATGGCGCAGACCCGGGCCGCCGCCGCACCGGCCGCAACATCCATGTCGGCGCCCAGCTTGCCGGTGATCAACGCATCGTCCTTCGAGATCTGACCCGAGACATAGACGATGTTGCCCACCCGCACGAACGGCACGTAATTGGCGGCCGGTGCGGGGGCGTCCGGCAGGGTCACGCCCAGAGATTCCAGTTTGGCTGCGATGCTCATGTGTTTGTCCTCAGCTTCATGCGACTGACGCGGACGCTAACCGGGAACATCGCCCGCGGAAAGCCGGAAACCGGCATTTTTCCATCCATCCGCGATTTGAGCAAGTCTCCACCCTTGTTGAAGTGTTGACTGTCGATCACTTTACCCGGATCCGGCACCCGGGTTAAATAGAAGGAGTTTCCATTCCGGCACAAAACGTTTAGGTGCGAAGAATTGAACCGCCGGGAAACGGCCATGAGTATTGATTAGGTGTCCGGTAGCCTTACATCCGGGCGATCGGGAGAATTGAAGCCGTGTCGAGCCGGATTCGTTTGAAAACTGTCGTTATCGCGGCCCTGTTCGGGGCCCTGTCCGCCTGTGCATCGCAACCTCAGGACGCAGCCGCGCGGGGGGAAGTCTTCGACCCCTACGAGAATGCCAACCGGGGCATCCACAAATTCAACCTGGGCGTGGACCGCTTTTTGTTCCGCCCGGCCTCCAAGGGGTACGTCAAGATCGTGCCCGACCCGATGGTCACCAGTTTCAACAATTTTGCGGAAAACCTTTCGATGCCCGGACAGGCGGTGGACTATCTGCTGCAGGGCAACCTCAAGCAGTCGGGCAACGCCCTGCTGCAGTTCCTGGTCAATTCCACCGTCGGAGGCTTCGGCCTGTCTAGACCGGCCGACGAATTGAACCTTCCGCCCGTCGATACCGACTTTGGCGAAACCCTGCATGTTTGGGGGTTCGGTGAAGGTGCCTATGTCGAACTGCCCTTGTACGGCCCGTCGACCACCCGGGACGCCGTTGGCGTCGTTGTGAACCTGTTCACCAACCCCATCGACTTTGCCCCGACGCGGCCGGCTGAAAATCTGGGTCTGTATGCAGAGGTGGTCCGGCGCATGGGAGATCGGGGACGGTATTCCGATACGGTCGACTCGATTCTCTACGAAAGCGCCGACAGCTACGCGCAGTCCCGCCTTATCTATCTGCAAAACCGTCGGTTCGAACTGGCGCGCGACGACGAGGATGCCTATCTGGACCTGTACTCGGACCCTTATGCCGATTTCGACGCGGATCCGGCAACGGACGCATATCTTGACCCCTACGAGGACCCATACGAGGACCCTTATGCTGAATGACGCACTGACCCGCCGCCGCTTTGTCGCCACTGCGGTGGCCGGCCTGACGGCAACCGCCCTTCCCCTGCCCGCACTGGCCTTGACCGAAGCCGGCGCCAAGGCTCTGGTCGACAAGGTGGTGGCCGAAATCACCCGCGTGATCGAGTCGGGAAAATCCGAAAGCGCGATGCTGCGTGATTTCGAGAAGATCTTCGTACAATACGCCGATGTTCCGATCATGGCGCGCTATGCGCTGGGGGCCGATGCGCGCAGCGCCAGCAAAGCCCAGATGCGCGAGTTTACCAAGGCTTTCCAAAGCTATATCTCGCGCAAATACGGCCGTCGGTTCCGCGAATTCATCGGCGGCCAGGTCACGGTGAAATCGGCACGCAAGATCAAGGCCGGGTACGAGGTGCGCAGCACCGTCAAACTGAAAGGCGAGGCCCCGTTCGAGGTGACCTTCCTGGTGTCGGACAAATCGGGTCGCGACAAGTTCTACAACATGTTCATCGAAGGGGTGAACCTGCTGCTGACCGAACGCACCGAGATCGGCGCGATGCTGGATGCGCGCAAGGGCAATCTGGACCAGCTCATTGAGGATCTCAAGAAAGCCGGCTGATCCGGTCGAACCAAAAACGCAGAACGCCGCGCATGTCGGATGCGCGGCGTTTTCGTGCCCGGGCAGGCGGTTCAGTTCAGCCGCTCGCCCGTGTCCTTGGCGAAATACGACACCTTGCTCATGTCAAAAGCCAGGTTCAGCATCTGCCCGGCCTTGGCGCTGGTTTCGGCATGCAGGCGCGCGGTGACCTGCTTGCCGCCCAGTTCCGACACGACGTAGGTATCGGCACCGGCCGGCTCGACCATATCGACGAGGCAGGTGGCCTCTTGCACACCGGCGCCGGCACGGAACCCGGCCTCGGCGATGTCCTCGGGGCGCAGGCCCAGGATCACCTCTTCGGGAAGGTGCAGGTCGCGCGTATCGGTCAGCACGATCGGATCGCCCCCCCCGCACGCGCGATCGAGACCTGTGTGCCGGTCCCATTGCGCTGGACCCGCGCCGGGATCAGGTTCATCGCCGGCGAGCCCATGAAATCGGCCACGAACAGGTTGGCGGGGCGATTGTAGATCTCGGCCGGGGTGCCGATCTGCTGCACCACGCCGCCCTTCAGCACCACGATCTTGGTGGCCAGGGTCATCGCTTCGATCTGATCATGGGTCACATAGACGATCGAGGCATCCAGCGTCTGATGCAGCTTTTTGATCTCGGTCCGCATCTCGACCCGCAGCTTGGCATCCAGGTTCGACAGCGGCTCGTCAAACAGGAACAGCTTGGGGTCGCGCACCAGAGCCCGGCCCATCGCCACACGCTGACGCTGGCCGCCCGACAACTGGCTGGGGCGGCGGTTCAGCAACGGCTCGATCTGCAGAAGCGAGGCGACCTCTTTTAGCTTGGCGTCCTGTGTGGCCTGGTCGACCCCGCGCACCTTCATGCCAAAGGTGATGTTCTTGGCCACCGACATGGTCGGGTACAGGGCGTAGGACTGGAACACCATCGCGATGTCGCGGTCCTTGGGGCTGACATGGGTCATGTCCTTGCCGCCGATCGACAGCGTCCCGCCCGAGATCGGCTCGAGCCCGGCGATGCAGTTCAGCAGGGTCGACTTGCCACAGCCCGAAGGGCCGACCAGCACCAGGAAATCGCCCGGTTCGATCGAGATGTTGATGTCCTTCAGAATCTCGGTTGCGCCGTAATTCTTGTACAGGTTTTTGATATCGAGGATGGGAGCCATGGGTTATCCCTTCACGGAACCGGCGGTCAGGCCGCGGATGAAATACTTGCCGGCAACGACATAGACGAGCAGCGTCGGCAGCCCCGCGATGATCGCGGCGGCCATGTCGACGTTGTATTCTTTGACGCCGGTGGTTGAGTTGACAATGTTGTTGAGCGCCACGGTCACGGGCTGCGTGCCCGCCTGGCTGAACGAGACGCCGAACAGGAAGTCGTTCCAGATCTGGGTGAACTGCCAGATCACCGTCACCACGATGATAGGCAGCGACAGCGGCAGGAAGATCGACCAGAAGATCCGGAAGAACCCGGCCCCATCCACCCGCGCGGCCTTGGTCAGCTCGGCCGGAATGGTGACATAGTAGTTGCGGAAGAACAGCGTGGTGAAGCCCAGCCCATAGATCACGTGGACGAAGATCAGGCCCGGAATGGTTCCGGCAAGCCCCATCAGCCCCAGCAGCCGCGCCATCGGCAGCAGGACCACCTGGAACGGGATGAAGCAGCCGAACAGCATCAGCGAAAAGATGATGTTGGCCCCGCGGAACCGCCATTGCGCCACGACATATCCGTTCAGCGCGCCCAGCAGCGTCGACAGGATCACCGCCGGCACCGCGATCAGCACCGAGTTCCAGAAATAGGGACGCAACCCTTCGCACTGAATCCCGGTGCAGGCGCCCGACCACGCGGTCTTCCACGCCTCGAGCGTGACGTCGCGGGGCAGAGCGATCAGGCTGCCGGTGCGGATCTCCTCCAGGCTTTTGAGCGAGGTCGTGACCATCACGAACAGCGGCATCAGGTAATACAGCGCGAACAGGCCCAGCAGCACATACAGCAGCCAGCGCAGCGCGGTCTTGCCGGCCGTGCCCTGCGCACGGGTTCGGGGCATCGACAGATCAGTCATTTTTCGCCCTCAGTTCTGAGTAAAGGTAAGGAACCACGATCGCAAAGACGACCAGCATCATGATCATTGCCGACGCCGCCGCCTGGCCGATGTCGCCGCGCGAAAACGCCATGGCGTACATGTAGGTGGCCGGCAGATCGGTGGCATAGCCGGGGCCGCCGCCGGTCAGGGCGATGACCAGGTCAAAGCTCTTGATCGCAAGGTGGGCCAGCACGATGAAGGCCGACAGGAAGATCGGTGCCATCGACGGGATGATGATCGCCGTATAGATCCGCCAGGTGGGGATGCCATCGACCTGCGCGGCCTTGATGATCTCGCCGTCGACCGACCGCAGCCCGGCCAGAAACAGCGCCATCACGAAGCCCGAGCTTTGCCAGACCGCCGCCATCACGATCGTATAGATCGCGAAATCGGGGTTCACCAGCCAGTCGAAGGTGAAGTTTTCAAACCCCCAGCCCCGAACCGTGGATTCGATGCCCAGACCGGGGTTCAGGATCCATTTCCACGCGGTGCCGGTGACGATCATCGACAGCGCCATCGGGTACAGATAGATCGTGCGGATGAACCCTTCGACGCGGATCTTCTGATCCAGCAGGATGGCCAGCGCCAGGCCCAGCACCATCGCGATCACGATGAACAGCGCGCCAAAGATGTACAGGTTGTTGATTGCCGTGTCCCAGCGGGGCGAGTCGAACAGGCGTTCGTATTGCACGAAGCCCTTGATCTCGTATTTCGGCAGCAGTTTCGAGCGGGTCAGCGATACCCAGGCCGTCCATCCGATGAAACCGTAGACAAAAATCAATACGGCGATGAACGAGGGTGCCAGTACCACCTTGGGCAGGTGGTTTTCCAGCCATTCCGACATTTGAGCCTCCGGGGAGAAAAGGTGCCCTGCCCGCGCATGGGGGCAGGGCGGGTTGGAGATCAGTAGCTGTTGGCCACTGCGTCAGCCAGTTGTTGCACGGCCTCCTGCGAGGACATGTCCGAGTTGAAATGCGCGGTCACCACGTCGGTGATCGCACCGGCCTGCGCCCCGCGCAGCGCCATGCCGTGGGCATAGGACGGCAGCAGCGAGCCGTTTTCGGACGAGGTCGCCATGTCTTCGGCCGAGATCTTGGCGCACATGTCGAACTTGTCCAGCGCCACGTCGGTGCGGGCCGGGATCGAGCCTTTGTTCAGGTTGAACACTTCCTGGAACTTGGGCGCGACGATCAGCTTGGCCAGCAGTTCCTGCCCGGCGCGCTTGTCGTCACCTTCCACGTCAAACATGGCAAAGCTGTCGACGTTGTACAGATATCCGTCGCCGGGGGTCGAGGCGCACAGGAAATCCTTGCCCGGTTCCTTGCCCGCGGCCAGGAATTCACCCTTGGCCCAGTCACCCATGATCTGGAAGGCGGCCTCGCCGTTCATGACCATGGCGGTGGCCAGATTCCAGTCGCGGCCCGAGAAGTTCTCGTCAACGAAACCGCGCAGGGTGCGCATCTGGTCGAACACCTTGACCATCGTGTCCGAGGTCAGCGCCTCGGGGTCCAGCTCGACCAGCGCCTTTTTGTAGAACTCGGGGCCGCCAAGGCCCAGAACGACCGTTTCGAACACGGTCGCGTCCTGCCAGGCCTGACCGCCATGGGCCAGCGGGATCACACCGGCGGCCTGCAGCTTCTCGGCGGCGGCGTTGAACTCATCCCAGGTGGTCGGCATCTCGATGCCATTGGCCGCCAGCACGTCGGCGTTGGCCCAGATCCAGTCGACCCGGTGCACGTTCACCGGCGCTGCACACCAGGTGCCCTCGCACTTCATGTGCGCTGCGATCGAAGCGGGCAGAACCTTGTCCCAGCCCTCGGCCTCGGCCACGTTCGAGATGTCGGCCAGAACGCCTTCTTCGTACCATTCCTGGATCGCCGGGCCCTTCAGCTGCACGGCGGTCGGTGCGTTGCCTGACAACACCCGGGCCCGCAGCGCGGTCATCGCTGCGTCACCGCCACCGCCCGCGACGGGCATGTCCGTCCAGGTGCCGCCATTGGCCGCGAATTCCTCCTGCAGAACGGCGACCGACTTGGCCTCACCTCCCGATGTCCACCAGTGCAGAACTTCGGCCTGCGGTTCGGCCATCACCGAAGTGCTGGCCAGAACGGCAAGCGAAGACGCCGTAGCGAGTGCAAAACGTTTCATGTTGGTATCCTCCCAGAAACCTTGGTTGCCGCTGTTTGAGCGGCGATGTCGGATGTTACCGGAATCGGACCGGCACCGGGCAATGGAAAATCCGCGCAGACCCCACCCTGGGCGCAATTTTTCCCGCGCTTTGTTACAGCATGTTACGTTGATCTTGAATCCGTTGCAGTCCGTTACAATTGAGGGCAGCGTCGCGGGGGAATTCAGGGAGGACGAACGTGAGCATTCCACGTTTGCTGGTTGTCGACGACGATCCGGAGATCCGGTCGATGCTGACGCAGTTCTTTCAGCAGAACGGGTTCATCGCCCTGCCGGCCGCGACCGAAGACCAGGTGCACGGGCATCTGAAATCGGGCCGCATCGACCTGATCCTGCTGGACGTGATGCTGGGCGACGAGAACGGTGTCGAGATCTGCGCCCGGCTGCGCCGCGAACAGGACGTGCCGATCATTTTCGTGTCGGCCCTGTCGGCCGATCACCAGCGCATGGCCGGCTACGAGGTCGGCGCCGATGACTACATCGCCAAGCCGTTCAACCCGCAGCTGTTGCTGGCGCGCGTGCGGGCGGTGATGCAGCGCGCGCGGCGCACGCCGTCGCTGGCCTATCGCCGGCGGATCCGCACCTTCCGCTTCGGCGGCTGGGTCTATGACGGAAAGCGCGACGAGGTGCATGCCCCCGACGGCTATCAGGTGTCGCTGTCACAGCGGGAAACCGCGCTGCTCAAGGTGCTGTTGGCCAATCCCCACATCCCCCTGACCCGCGACGAGATCGCCGCCGCGCTGGACGTGACCGGCAGTGGCGACAAGCCCGAGGCGCAGGGCCGCGCCATCGATGTTCTGGTCGGGCGTCTGCGCTCCAAGATCGAGGCCAACCCCAAGGATCCCCAGATGCTGCGCACCGCGCGGGGGGTGGGATACGTCTTTGCCTGCGACGTGGCCGTGGAAGACGAGGCATGAGCCTGCGCCTGCGCAGTCTCGGCTGGGTCTGGGCCATCGGAGCCTTCGCCGCCGGGCTGCTGGCGGCCGGGCTGTGGTTTGCCTCGGCCCGCAACTGGGATCGCTACCTGACCCGGGCTTACGCGGCCGGGTTTGCCGTGTACGAGAACTTGCGCACCGGGCGGGGCGCCCTGCCCGACATCACGATCACGCCGCTGTCTCCGCAGGCCACGCGTCTGGCCGATGCCGGCGAGTTTGAACAATTGCCCGGCCTGCAGGGGCGGCGCTTCGTGACCCACCTGTCGATTCTCACCGACAGCTCCGCACCGCTGGGCGGGCGCGAACTGACCCTGGCCGTGATGTCCGACCGGCTGGTCTATCCGGTGTCCGACATCGTTTCGGGCAGCGATCAGACCGGTCCGCAGAAAATGGGTAACCTTACCCGGCTGCTGGCCACCTATTGCAGCGAACCGGTCCTGATCGCCCGGTACGGCCGCGGCGCCTGGCAGCAGGTGGACGGAACACGGGTCTGGGGGTGCAGCGCCGCGCCTGTTGATCTGCGAGTGCCGGCGATCCTGGTGGCGATCGTGGCATTGGCGGCCATCCTGACCTCGGTCGGCAATGCCACCGACAGTTTCGCCCGCTTCGCCCAGGCGCTGCGCGACCGGCGCCGGTATGGCGGCCCCGAGAGCTATGACACCGCCGGCCCTGCCGAGCTGCGTGACATCGTCTCTGCGGTGAACGACTATCTTCAGGATGAACGCGCGCAGCTGGAAAAACGCGCCACGGTCCTGTCGGGGGTCAGCCACGATCTGGGCACCCCTGCCGCGCGGGTGCGGCTGCGCGCGGCCCTGATCCCCGACCCCGACCTGCGCGAAAAGCTGGAATCGGACGTCGATCAGATGACCGGCATGATCGAAAGCGTGCTGACCTATACCCGGTCGGAGTTGAGCGTCGAGGAACCGCGGCAGATCTCGCTGACCTCGCTGGTCGAGTCGCTGGTGGCCGATTACCAGGACATGGACCTGCCGGTGAATCTGCAGCAGATCGCCCCGGTCGAAGTCGAGGGCGCCTCCTCTTTGTTCATGTCCCGGCGCGGCCACGCCAGCCTGCCGGAGAGCCGGCGCATTCTGGTGATGGCCCGCCCGATCTCGCTGCGGCGGGCGCTGACCAACCTGATCGACAACGCGCTGAAATACGGCCGGCACGCCAGGGTATCGCTGGAGACCGACGCCGAAACCGCCACGGTCATCGTCGAGGACAAGGGCACCGACCTGACGGTCGCCGACATCGAAGCGCTGATGGCACCTTTCCGGCGTGGGTCCAACACCGGCTCGTCCGACGGATTCGGCCTTGGCCTGACCATCGTCGCGACCGTGGCCGAGCAACACGGCGGCTCTCTGCGGTTCGAGGCGGGCGAACAGGGCTTGCGTGCCCGGTTCACGATCCTGAGGTGACGCTCCGCCTCATGAATAGCTGCGCACCAGCGCTCCCGCGATCAACGACCACCCGTCGGCGATGACGAAGAACGCCAGCTTGAACGGAAGCGACACCGTAGCCGGGGGAACCATCATCATACCCATCGACATTAGCACCGCGGCTACCACCAGATCGATGATCAGGAACGGCAGGAAGATCAGGAACCCGATCTGAAACGCGCGGGCAATCTCAGACAGCATGAAGGACGGCATCAGCACCGACAACGGCGCCTGGGGCGACAGTTCCATTGCCTCGCCATCCGGACGCAGGGCGGCCATCGCCTGGAACGTTTCGGCATCCAGCCGCGCGGCCATGAACTCGCGGAATGGAACCAACGCCCGCTCCAAAGCAGGCTCGACCTCCATCGTTTCTTCGACCATGGGACGGATGCCGGTCTCCCAAGCTTGGGTAAAGACCGGCTCCATGACGAAATAGGTCAGAAAAAGCGCCAGACTGACGATCAGCATGTTGGGCGGCGATTGCTGCAGCCCGATGCCCTGCCGCAAGATTGCCAGAACCGTCACCAGAAAGGGAAAGCAGGTGATCATGATTGCAAGACCCGGCGCCAGACTGAGCACCGTGATCAACAGGATCAGCTGGATCGTGCGCGCCGAGATCGAGCCGCCCTCGCCCAGTGACAACGAAAGCTCCTGGGCCGAGGCCAGTGCCGGTGTCAGCAGCAACGCCGCCAGGATCAGCCAGAACCCGTTGCGCATCATCCCAACCCGGTCTTGAAATCCGAGATCTCCGTCAGGCGCACGGCGAGCTGTCCCGCATGCTCACCCTCCATTTCCTCGAGCAGACCACGCGCGACAAGCTGATCGCCCACATACAGATCAACCGGATCCTCGACACGCTTGTCCAGCGTCAGAACGGCGTTTTCGCCCATATTCAATAGATCGCGGATCAACGGCCGGGCTCGGCCGACCGAAACGGTCACTTCGATTGGAATCGCTTCGAACGGATTCTGCTTTTCCGATTTTGTTTGAGATGGATCACTCATTGGACAAAGCCTTTCTTGCCTCAAAAACATATGCGTCGAACGCGGCGCCGATCGTTTCCAGAAGGGCAGCGCAATCCACTTCGGCCCGAGCGGTTCCGACCTGCAACCGCGCCTGGCCCGGCTGCAGCCCCGGGTCTTCGATCACCTTGGGGCGTGGCGAAACATCATCGGGCAACAGTTCCGAGACCTGCTCGGCGGTACCCGGCGGGATCACAAGCTGAACCGGCTGTGCGACCTGCCCCTCTGCCATCTGGCACAATTGCTCGACCACGCGCGCGGCGAACCCCTGTTCAATCGCCTTCGGCAGAACAATCCGCACCAGCGATTCGAACATCGGTTCCAGCGACAGATTCATCCGGGTCAGCGCTTCGTGGTAGGTGAAGGAAATATTCGCGAGGGCGGTGCGCAACTCTTCGGTCAGAGCAGCCCGGCCCTCGTTCTGTGCCCGCAGCGCATCTTCCCAACCCGCGCCATATCCGCGCTCGAACGCTGCCAGCCTTTCTTCTTCCAGCGCTTCATCATCCATGAGGTGCATCGGGGCACCTTCGGTCTGAACCGTGAAGTCCTCGAGAAGGTGAGCAATCGACATCACGCCTTCTCCTCGCTTTCTTCAAGCCAACTGCGCAGGATTTCGACAGTTTCCTCCTGTTTGTCGCCAATCATGCTGCGCAAGCGGGCGACGGCATCCTCGGATCTGGCCTGAGCAATTGCGGGTGTAGTAGAACCCTGTTCTGGCGCAGCGGGCAGTTGAGTGAGCTCCTGCCCGGCCGCATCTTCGATTTCGCCGACCAGAAATGGTGCGTCTGCAGCGTTCGGACCGTTTGCCGCCGGCGGCAAGGCGGCCACCGGGGCGCTGGTCAGGATCGGGCGGATCACGAACAACCCCATCACCAGAGACACGATCGCAAGAACTGCCATCTGGATCAGCGACATCGCATCCAGGTGAATGCTGTGCCAGATCGAGGCCGTCGCCAGGGTTCCCTGCGGTTCCAGGTCGGGCAATTCCATTGACTTGAGCGTAATCACATCGCCACGCTCGGCATCGAAGCCGACGGCCGAGGCGACCAGTTCTTGCAGGGCCTCGAGCTCGGGTTCGGGCATGGGCTCGAAGACCGGTGTACCCGAGGCATCAACCGTGCGCGTGCCGTTGACTATGACCGCTACGGTCAGGCGCTTGATCGCACCGGGCACCCGATGCACTTCCAGCTCTGTCTCGGAGACCTCGTAGTTCACCCGTTCGCGCGTCTGGGTCGCGGTCGAGTTCGATTCGTCCCCCCCCGCAGCGTCGCCATCAGGCAGGTTCGACGCGACGGTGACATCCGAGGACTGATTGCGCGAACTGTCCGAGCGTTCCTCGATATCGGTACTGATGGCAACGCGGCCCTTGGGATCGAAACGCCGCTCGCGGATCGATTCGGTTTCGGTCACGGTATCTACGCTCACCTCGACCACGGCATTTCCCGGGCCGACCCGCGCCTCGACCAGGCGCAGAACACGCTCGCGCAGCAATCGAGCCTTGTCGTCGGCGGTATCGGTCGCAACCACAGCTTCCTGCGGGCCGATAACTGCACCGTTGGAATCGATCACCGCAACATCTTCCGGTGCCAGCCCGGTCACCGCGGAAGCAACAAGAAACCGGATCGCCTTGGCCTGCTCGACCGTGACCCTGGCCCCCGCCGGTACGAGATAGACCGACGCCGTGGGCGCAACCGACCGCTGGAACGGGTTGGACGACCCGTTGGCGATATGCACCCGCGCCTGGCTGACATGGGGGCTGCTGACGATGGTGCGGGCCAGTTCGCCCTCTTTCGCGCGCCAATACGCGGCGTCGAACATCTGCGACGTGGTGCCAAACCCGCTGAGCGAGTCGAGCAGCTCATAGCCACGGTTGCCATTGGCCGGCAGGCCCTCGGACGCCAGGGTCATGCGCAGTTCGTCCCGCTTGGACACCGGCACATAGATCGAGCCGCCTCGTATCTCATAGGTGACACCGCGTTGATCCAAGGCGCGCACGATGTCGCCCGCCGCTCCGGCTTCCAGCCCGGCATAGAGCAGGGTCATTGATGGCGAGGTCACCACCCGCGACATTGCCAGCACACTCAGGAATACCAGAATCGCGGCACCCGCCACGATGATTTGTTTGCGCCTGTCCAAACTTGCCCAGACAGTTCCGATCTGCTGCACGCTCACCTCCGACTCGCCGACATTCTGTGCGGCTCGACCCCTGTTTGGACGATTGCCCTTAACAATCGGTTAGTCCCTGCAGGGTTATGACGGTGTCCGGACGCAAGAATGAGGACGCCATGACGGACGCGACTGCAGAACAGGCAGAAGCCCCAGGAAAATCGGGCAAAACAGGGCTGATCATCGGAATCGTGCTGGCCCTGGCTGGCGCGGCCGGCGGGTATTTCCTGACCACGTCGGGGTTGTTGCCCATCGGAGCCACGAAAACCGAGAAATCGGCCGAACACACGCCCGGCGAATCGCCCGTTTCGGCCTTGCCTGTCGTTGAGTTCGTAGATCTGCCGCCTGTGATCGTCTCGGTGAACACCAGCGATTCGCGGCACCTGAAATTCCACGCCCAACTTGAGGTCGAGGCCGCCCATGCGGCCGAGGTCGAGGCGATGAAGCCGCGGATAATGGACGTGATGAACACCTACCTGCGCGCAATCGACCTGTCGGATCTCCAGGATTCGCTGGCCCTGATGCGTATCCGTGGGCACTTGCATCGGCGCATCGGGATGGTCGTCGGCGAAGGTCGTGTGCGCGACGTTTTGGTCATGGAATTCGTGTTGAATTAGGAGGCGAAATTGGAGCTGATCGCGGATATTCTTCTGGTTGCAGGCGCGCTTGGCGCGGGCCTCTATTGCTTCGTTCTGGCCCGGCGCCTCAAGCGATTCGCCGATTTGGAAAAGGGCGTCGGTGGTGCGGTTTCGGTACTGTCCGTCCAGGCCGAAGAGCTGAAAAAGTCCCTGGATGCAGCGCGGGTTGCCTCGGATCACTCGGGTCAGCGGCTTCAAGACCTGACCGAGCGTGCCGAAACCGTCGCGCAGAGGCTCGAGCTGATCATGGCCTCGATGCATGACGTCATCCCCGAAGAATCGGTTGAGCCTGCAGAGCCGGTCTCGACGGAACCGGCTGACGTACCGGAAGATCCCGGTGAGCCGGACGATGCGTTGCCCAAGAAGGACTCGGTTGAAACCGAAAAACCCAAACCCCAAGGCAACCCGATCGAAACGGAGTCGGCGCCCAAGGGCGTGTTGTTCCTGCGGCACACCGGGCGGCGGACCGAGGCGCAACAATGAAACCCGCCGCCCAATCCGCCCAAACTCGCCCACGTGGCGGGGTGTTGACCTTGATATCCGTCTTGATGATCGGATCTGCGGTGATACGCGTGGCGCTTGAGGCGGGACCCGCGATGGCGCGTGGCCCGGAACCTTCGGCCGTGGCGCAAGAAGGGCACCCGGCGTCATCGGTCGACACGAACGTGCTGTTGTCCGAACTTTTACGCCGGGAAGAGGCTGTCAGGCAGCAGGAGGAAAACCTGCGCGACAAAGAGCGGGCCCTTGCGATTGCCGAGCAGGCGGTTGCCGCGCGCTTGGCCGAGTTGCAGGCCGCCGAGGAATCGCTTCGCGCAACGCTGGCAATCGCGGATCAGGCCGCCGAAGCCGACCTGGCGCGCCTCACGGAAGTTTACCAGAACATGAAACCCAAAGACGCGGCCGCGCTGTTCGAGACCATGGACCCGGTCTTTGCCGCCGGCTTCCTCTCGCGGATGCCGCCAGAGGCGGCTGCAGGAATCATGGCGGGAATGCAACCCGACGCCGCCTATACGATCAGCGTTGTGATCGCCGGACGCAACGCCAACGCGCCGACGGAGTAGCCAAATGGTCAGTGCAGGAAACCTTCGTTCCGCCGGAGAGAGAACATGATTGGAATTCTTGGTATCGTTGTCATTTTCGTGATGGTTTTCGGAGGGTATCTGGCCGCCGGTGGGAAGATGGCCATCATTCTGAAGTCCTTGCCGTTTGAAATGATGATGATTGGCGGGGCGGCCGTCGGCGCCTTTCTGATCAGCAACGACATGCCCGCCGTCAAGCACACGGTCAAAGATCTGGGCAAGGTTTTCAAAGGGCCAAAATGGAAGCCAGATGACTACCGCGACCTTCTTTGTCTTCTGTTCGCGCTGATCCGGATGGCCCGGTCCAACCCAGTCGAGGTTGAAGGGCATATCGAGGACCCAGCGAGCTCCTCATTGTTCGCGGCCTATCCGAAAATCCAGGCCGACAAGGAGGCCGTCGACCTGATTTGCGACACAATGCGCTCGGCCGCGATGAACTATGACGATCCGCATCAGGTCGAAGAGGTTCTGGAAAAACGGATGGAGGCCAACTTTCATCATGCGATGCATTCCAGCCACGCCCTTCAGACAGTGGCGGATGGCCTTCCTGCTTTGGGGATCGTGGCGGCCGTTTTGGGGGTGATCAAGACCATGGGATCGATCGATCAACCGCCTGAAGTCCTTGGGAAACTGATTGGCGGCGCACTTGTCGGCACGTTTCTTGGCGTCTTCCTCGCCTACGGGCTTGTCGGGCCGTTCGCAGGCAAGCTGAAGGCCGTGGTCGAAGAAGACAACCATTTCTATCAGCTGATCAAGGAAGTCCTGGTCGCCAACCTTCACCAGCACAACCCGGCCATGTGCATTGAGGTTGGCCGGCAGAACACTCCTACCCACAACCGGCCCGGTTTCACTGAACTGGAGGAAGCCCTGAAGGGCATCAAGCAGGCGGCGGCATGATGCTCAGACTGGTGTTATCTCTGCTGATCATGGCGGCGGCGGCGGCCGTGTCCGCTCAAACCATCCCCGTGCGCTCGGGCGAACATGACGGGTATACCCGTCTTGTCGTAAGGGTGCCGGAGGGAACGGATTGGCAGCTGACCCATAGCAAGAAAGGCGCGCGCCTTTCGGTTGGTCTGGCGGACGCGGTCTTCGATACATCATCGGTCTTCACCAGGTTGTCGAGCCAGCGGCTTACGGCAATTTCGCAATCGCAGCCCGGCGCTCCGCTTGAGATGGAATTCGGCTGCGCCTGTGCGGCGAAAGCCTTCTTGTTCAAGGGCACTATGATCGTCGTCGACATCGCTCCGGGCCAAGCCCCGCCCAGACTCGATCCGCAGCTGCCGCTCCCCCTTCTGTCAAGCGTCCAGCAACCGCCTGAACGCGACGAAGTTCCGCCAACCGGGCTGTCTGAACCATTGCTGCGCCTGGCAGGGCAGGACCTCGAGGACAGACTGATGTCGCGCTTCCTGCAGGGTGCAGACCGGGACGTCGTCGATCTGGAATTGTCGCAGTCGGGTCCACGCAGCGCGGCTGGGATCGACCAGCCGACCTTGCCGCTGGATCTGCCTGCACATATCGAGGTCACGTCGATCCTTGATGAACTGATGACATTGGGCCAAGCCCCGTTGCAGCCGCTCAATCCCCTTGTCGAATGCGTTTCAAATGCCGAACTGGGCTTTGATACTTGGTCAGACGGGCGACCGATCTATGAACAGCTGGCCGATCTGCGCGCGAGTCTTTACCAGGAATTTGATCGGGTCGATCAAGATGTTGCTCTGCGGCTGGCCAAGTTGTTTATCCATTCGGGCTTCGGAGCCGAGGCGGTCCAGACCTTGAGCCTGATCAACCGCCCCTCCGCCCAGGTCGATTGGCTGCACGCCATTGCGCGCATTGTTGATGATCAGCCACTGCCGGACTCCAATGGCCTGACCCGCATGCAGCATTGCGAGGGCGACATCGCACTGTGGGCTGTGCTGGCGGAAGGAAAACTACAGCCAGACGCTCATCCCACTCTGATCGAACAGTCCTTTCTCCGCCTGCCCGAACACTTGCGGCGTCATCTGGGGCCTCGGTTGGCCGAAATCCTGGCGAACGCGCAGAATCTGGAGGCAGCCCGCCGTGTGCTTCGCAGCGTCGAGCGAATTGAAACCCCTGACCGGCCGGACACAACGCTGGCCCGGGCAACGATTGCTGCCGCGGCAGGAGAACCGGAAACAGGTGAAGCTTTGCTGGACGACGTCATCAACGACCCGGCCTCCGAAATCGAAGCTCCTCTGGCGCTGGCGCGCCTGATCGAAAGGCGTTGGGCAGACCGAGGCGCCGTTACCCAGAAACAGCTGGAATTGGCGGCCTCCTATGCGGTCGAACTCAGAAACTCGGATATCGGAGCTCTCATGGCCCGCAGCCATGCCGTTGCATTGAGTCTGAACAACGAATTCGACAGGGCTTTTGAAATTCTTGCGGCTCATGTTCAGGACGCCGAGTGGGACGGAGCGCGAAACCGCGTCTTGCAGATTTCGGCCGAGCGCGCGGACAATCCGACCTTCCTCAACCATGCGATGAGCCTGACACAGCAGCAGATTGCCAAACTGACCACGGACACCGCGCTTGCTCTTGCTGACCGATTTGCGGATCTGGGCTTTGCGAAACAGGTTCGCAAGCTTGCTGGCGCTGGATCGGACAGGTCTCGGCAAAAAGACAGGGCGAGACTGCGGGCCCGCGCTGCGCTGCTGGAAGGGCACCCCGAAACGGCATTGCAGGAACTGCAAAACGACGATTCGGAACAAGCGATGCGCCTGCAGGCGCGGGCATTGGTCGAAATCCAAGACTATGTCGCGGCCGCGCGGGTCTTCGAAGAACTCGGAGAAGTCGAAACCGCCACCCGCCTGTTGTGGTTGGCAGGACAACAGGTTGACCAGGCATCGCTTGCAGATGGCAAGGTTGGCAAGCTGGTCGACTTGAGCCGGCGCTTGTCCGGACCAATCTCGCGCGTGCCGGACAAGCCGCTGTCCGATGCGGCCGGGCTGCTGGAGGCCAGCGGAGAAACACGCCGTGCCGTTGACGCCTTGCTGGAAATCACCGACGGTGCATCATGACCCAGGACTTACGCAACGTGATCTGCCGTGTCATGGCCGTTTATCGGAAATCCATTTGGTCCGGCAGACCATCGGGATAAAATCTCGACAGCGCATTCTGACCGCGGGTGATTGAGAGCGAAGGAAACCTGGAAATGCGATGTTTTGTTGGCATTCCAGTCTCTGGGGAAATCGCCGATCTGTGCGTCGAACTGGGACGGTCAGCTTCGGATGGGCGCCCGGTACCACGGGAAAATTTGCATCTGACGCTGCAGTTTCTTGATGAGCAGCCGCATGATAGCTTGGAAGAATTACACATGCAGCTCGACGCGCTCCGGCATCCCGTCTTTTCGATCCGTGTGTCGGGGCTGGGGCAATTTGGTCAAACTCTGCATGTGATGGTCGAGCCAAGTTCCATCCTGCAGAGCCTACACGACAAGGTTCTGGCCTGTGTGCGGCGATCGGGAATCCGTGTACCACACCGCCGGTTCCGGCCGCATATCACTGTGGCCCGAGGCCTGAAAAAGTGTCCGTCCAATGATTTCCTTAAGCAACCGATCACAGATTGCACGATGCAGGTTGCACAGTTCGCGCTGTTCTCTTCAACCCTGCACTCGAGCGGCGCGCGTTATGAGACGCTTGCCGATTACCAATTGCTGCCTGGGGGTACATAGACCATATCTGCGACCGTACGAAACATCGCATCGGACTCGACAAGGGAAAGAACGGTTTCGGCAAGCGTGTTTGCCCGAGTCCCGAGTCGCGGGGATGCGAATTCCACGAATTTGTCGATCACGTCCTGACGGGACATTGGGGCCTCTGGCCCGCCACGGGCATGAACATCTCCGGATTTCAGAACTCTGCCATCTCGCGTGTTTATTTCCACATTCGCCCAGCGACTGACTGGGAAACAGGCAGAATGCCGGTTGCTTTCCGTCACCGAGATGCGGCCCATGACGTCCGCCACGACGGAATCCGCCAATCCGTGGGCAGAGATGTGTTCAACCCCGATCCGCCCATGCACCGCATGAACTGCCACGGCGAAAGGCAGCGAATACTGTGCTTGAGAGGTCGTTTCCGGGATGCCTGCAAAGAGCTGCGCAGCTTCGTGAAAACTGTGGATCTCGATGCGGGCGATCTGATCATGGGTCAGGTCGTACCGCGTCATTACTGAGCGGAGCCCGTCGATGGCGGCATGGGCCCAGCGGCAGATCGGATATGGCTTCACGTATTGGTGCTCCATCTGCCAGAACGTGCCCAGATCGGCCCAATATGGCGCGACGCGATCTTCCTCGATCGTGATCGCGGGGGCGCCGGCAAAGCCGCGCTCGGCCAGAATTGCCGCCGACATGCCCACCAGCGCGCCCCAGCCCGACCCGTCATGCAGCATCGTGGGGTTGGCGATTTCGCGCATCATCTGGCTGCGGGGGCCGTGATATTCGGCAATACCAAGGCCTTGGCGCAACTGGTCCGGTGAATGGCCCCGCAAGCGGGCGGCCATGGCAACCACGCCCAGTGCGTTCCACGCCCCCGAGGTGTGATAGTCGCTGACGGTGGCGTGCAGGGCGATACCGGCGCGACCCGCGATTTCATAGCCGGTGATGACGGCGGCCAATGCATCGGGTCCGGAAAGGTCAGGGCAATGCTCGGCCAATGCGCACAGCGCGGGTATGACCACGACACCGATATGCCCCTTGGTCGGGTTGTAGCCGTCGTGCCCGTCGAGATTGTCGGTCTGCGTGGCTGCGGCATAAGCTGCGCCCGCCAGACTGACCCGACGCCCATCACACAGCATCCGCGCTGAATACGCAGGATCGGTCGATCCGTACAGCAACGCTGCGGTGTCGCGG
The DNA here is from genome assembly GCA_000161775.1 of Ruegeria lacuscaerulensis ITI-1157. GTDB lineage: Bacteria > Pseudomonadota > Alphaproteobacteria > Rhodobacterales > Rhodobacteraceae > Ruegeria > Ruegeria lacuscaerulensis. The sequence continues at coordinate 1,222,406 of GG704596.1, read as the reverse complement.
GCGATCACCCCGGCCACCATCGGGGCCGAGGCGATCACGATGCCCAAAGTATCCAGCAGCATCAGGGCCGCCGCCTCGCGCGCGCTGTCGGGCATCTGGTCCGCCGGGCGGTTCAGAACAAACTCGGCAACGCGGGCGAAGGTTTCGGTCACCTTTCGGCCTCCATCGCCTGTTCTTGGTCTCGCAGGCGCAGGCCCTTGGGATCGAACGGAGGCGCATGCAGGATCCGCGCCCTGTGCGGCTTGCCAAGGATGAAGACATGCACCTCGTCACCCGGCCGGGCCACGGCTGAGTTGGCGTATCCGATGGCCAGAGACTTGCCGACCGTATAGCCATAGGCGCCCGAGGTGACGCGTCCGACAGGCTGACCGTCGGGGGTAAAGATCGGCTCGCCCCCGCTGGCATCGGCATCGTGGGTGACATCGACCTCGAAGATCGACAACACCTCGCGCGCGGGATTGTCTTTGATCGCCAACCAGGCCGCTTTGTGCAGGAAATCCTTGTCTGGCTTGATCAACCCATCCAGACCGACCTCGTGCGGCCAGTACTCCTGCGAATACTCGCGCCCCCACGAGCCATAACCCTTTTCGATCCGCAACGCACCCAGAGCCCGGCTGCCGACCGGCCCACCACCGCAGGCGCGGGCAGTGTCCAGAAGCGCTGTGTAGAGTCTGATCTGGTCGCTTTCGGCGCAGTGCAGCTCCCACCCCAGATCGCCGGTAAAGCTGACGCGGATGGCAAGGCAGGTGATCCCGGCAACCTCGATCGTGGCGGAGCGCATGAAGCGGAACGCATCGTTCGACAGGTCGGCGTTGGTCAGCCGTTGCAAGGCCTCGCGCGATTTCGGGCCGGCGATGTTGAAGCCTGCGATTCGGTTGGTGGCAACCTCGAAGGTGGTGCCCTCGGGCAGGTCCACCATTTTGAAGAACCGCTGATGATAGCGTTCGGCCATGCCAGAGCCGATCATCATGTATTCGTCTTGGGCCACCTTGGTGATGGTGAAATCGCCCGCCACGCCGCCGCGCACGGAAATCAGCGGGGTCAGGCAAGACCGCCCCACCTCGGTCGGCACCCGGTTGGCCACCAGCCGATCCAGCCAATCATGGGCGCCCGGCCCCTTGATGACGTAGTTGGCAAAGTTCGAGATGTCGATCACGCCCACGCTTTCGCGCAGCATCCGGGCCTCGTGCCCCACCGATTCGAACCAGTTCTGGCGGGTGAAGCCGGTGGTTTCGACCGTTCCGGGCCGGTCAGCGAACCACAGCGGGTGTTCCCAGCCGCAGTTCAGGCCGAAGACCGCGCCCATCTGCTTCTGCAACTCGTAGGCGGGGCGCACGCGGGCCGGACGGCCGGCGCTGCGTTCCTCGTTCGGGAAATGGATGGCGAAGCGGTGCGCATACTGGTCGGCGACCCGCGCCTTGGTGAAGGCCTTGTCGGCCCATTCGCCGAACCGCGCCAGATCCCAGGCGAACATGTCGTATTGCGGCTCGCCTTCGATCATCCATTGCGCGGCCAGCAGGCCCAGCCCGCCCGATTGCGAGAATCCGGGGATGATGCCGGTGCAGCAGAAATAGTTGCGCAGCTCGGGCACCGGCCCCCAGATGGCGTTGGAGTCCGGCGACCAGATCATCGGGCCGTTGATCACCCGTTTCACGCCTGCGGTCGCGGCGACCGGCACACGCTCGGTCGCGCGGATCACGTTCTCCATGATCCGGTCCAGATCGTCGGGGAACAGGTCATGGGCGAAATCCAGCGGCGTGCCATCCTCGGCCCAGAACCGCATGTCTTTCTCGTAGGCGCCGATCAGCAACCCGTTGCCCTCCTGCCGGAAGTAATACTCGCCGTCGCGGTCGGCGATCGAGGGCAGGCGGCGGCCAAGGGCTGCCACCTCGTCAATCGCTTCGGTGACGAAATACTGGTGCTCGGTCGGTTGCAGCGGCAGCTCCAGCCCGGCCAGCGCCGCCACCTCACGCCCCCACAACCCGGCTGCGTTGACCACCCATTGCGTGTGGATGTCGCCCTTTTCCGTGCGCACGATCCACGAGCCGTCGGCCTGCTGTTGAGTCCCTATTACAGGGCAAAACCGCTGAATCTCGGCCCCCAGCGCGCGCGCGCCGGCAGCGTAGGCATGGGTTACGCCCGAGGGGTCCACGTTGCCGCCGTCGGGCTCAAACATGATGCAGCGGACATCATCGAACTGCGCCAGCGGGTGCAGTTCCATCGCCTGTTCCCGGCTGATTTCATGGAAGTTCAGGCCGTAGAACCGCGCCTTGGCCTCTTGCAGGCGCAGCTGGTGTTCGCGCGCCTCGGTCTGGGCCAGATACAGCGAGCCCGGCTGGAACACGCCGCAGCCCTGCCCGGTTTCCTGCTCCAGCTGCTTGTACAGGTTCATCGTGTAGTGCTGGATGCGCGTGACGTTGTTGTTGTCGTGCAGCCCGTGGATGTTGGCCGCCGCGTGCCACGTTGAACCGCTGGTCAGCTCGTCCCGCTCCAGCAGGATCACGTCGGTCCAGCCCAACTTGGCAAGGTGGTAAAGGATCGAACAACCGACAAGGCCCCCTCCGATCACGACGGCCTGTGCATGGGTTCTCATTGGGCTTTTCTCCTGACTGGCGGGGGCGCGTCACCCCTCTACATCAGAAGTCAGCCACAGTGTCCGAATACCGTATGCTCTGTTCCCGACCCCAAATGTCGGGAACAGGGCAAGTTGAGCCGGAATCCCGGTTTGGGATCGCCTAGTAGGGCGCCTCGACGTCGTTCATCGAAACATAGACGGTTTTCATTTCCGAGAAGTGGTTGATTGCCAGTTTCGAGTTCTCGCGCCCGACGCCCGACATTTTCGACCCGCCGAACGGCGCTTCGACCGGGGCCAGGTTGTAGGTGTTGATATAGCAGGTGCCCGCCTCGAACCCGGCCACCACGCGATGGGCGCGGGTCAGGTCGTTGGTGAACACGCCGGCGGCCAGACCGAATTCGGTGGCGTTGGCGCGGGCCATCACTTCGTCCTCGGTTTCGAAATCCAGCACCGACATCACGGGGCCAAAGATCTCCTCGCGGGCGATGGTCATGTCGTCGGTCACGTCGGCAAAGACCGTGGGTTCAAGGTAGAAGCCCTCGCGATCCAACCGCGCGCCGCCATGGACCAGCCGCGCGCCCTCGGCCTTTCCTTTTTCGATATAGCCCAGAACGATGTTCATCTGGGCCTCGCTGACCATCGGGCCGAAATTCACCGCCTCATCCATCGGGTCGCCGATCTTCACCTTGGCAAGGCGTTCGGTCAGGCGGGTCAGGAAGGCCTCTTTGATGCCTTTCTGCACGAAGACGCGCGTGCCGTTGGAACAGACCTGACCGGATGAGTAGAAATTGCCCAGGATCGCGCCCGAGACGGCGTTTTCGATATCGGCATCGTCGAACACGATCAGGGGCGACTTGCCGCCCAGTTCCATCGTGACGTGTTTCATGCCTTCGGCCGCGGCGGCATAGACCTTGCGGCCCGTGGGCACCGAGCCGGTCAGCGACACTTTGGCCACGCGCGGGTCGGTGACCAGAGCGGCGCCCACATCGCCATAGCCCTGAACCACGTTGTAGATACCCTTGGGCGCTCCGGCCTCGATCAGGATCTCGGCCACTTTCAACGCCGACAGGGGCGTGGTTTCCGAGGGTTTGAACACCATCGCATTGCCGCAGGCCAGCGCCGGGGCGCCCTTCCAGCAGGCGATCTGGGTGGGGTAGTTCCACGCGCCGATGCCGACGCAGACGCCCAGCGCCTCGCGGATGGTATAGACGAAATCGCCGCCGCCCAGCGGGATGTGCTCGCCGGTCAGCGACCCGGCCAGCCCGCCGAAATATTCCAGCGCATCCGCGCCCGAGGTCGCATCGGCCACCAGCGTTTCCTGCAGCGGCTTGCCGGTGTCATGGGTTTCCAGGATCGAAAGCTCGCGGTTGCGCTCGCGCATGATGTCGGCGGCGCGGCGCAGGACGCGGCCGCGCTCGGTCCCGGTCATGGCCGCCCAGGCCTTTTGGGCGCGTTTGGCACTGGTTAGAGCCTGTTCGATGATCTGCGGCGTGGCCGAATGCAAGCGGGCGATGACCTCGCCCGTGGCCGGATAGATCACGTCGATCGGGGTGCCTGCGGTGTCTTCGACATAGGCGCCATCGATGAAATGGCTGGCCGTGGGCTGGAATTTCATGGCGGATCCTTTTCTTGCGGGGCCGCCGGTCAGGCCAGCGGCAAATGGGTTCCAACCGCAGTTAGTTAAGGGTTGTTGATTAGCCAGTCAATAAAACACCGACATCGGCCAGTTTCCGCCGCTGAATCCGCAAGGAAACTTGAAAAAATTTGGTTAATGTTCTATTTATGTTCCACACGATCGGAGGATTGCACGATGCAACGGTCCCGGCAGATTGCGGCCCGGATGGAGCCCACGAACGATTATCACCTGTTGCCGGTCACGGATCGGCAGATGCGCTATGCCCGCGCGATCGCCCATCAGGCCGCGCTGGAGATTCCCGTCGAAGCGCAGCGTGACCGACGGTCGATGTCCGATTGGATTTCGGCGCACAAACCAAGGGACACGTCGCCCTTTGCGAATTACCCCAGCGGCAAGCAGGTGGCCTTTGCCGAGCGTATTTCGCGCAGCAAACGCCGCCCGATCCCGAATGAGTGCTTTCACGACAAACGTGCCATGTCGCAGTGGATCGACCGCAACAAGTAAGATCTAGTGGTGGCGGCGGGTGCGACGGGTGCGGTCATACAACCCCACGGCGGCGGCCACGAACAGGCCCAGCAGGATATATCCGGTGATGGCCTCGGCCACGGCCAAGGCCCGGCAGACGCCGATGGGCCGCAGGTCGCCGAACCCGACCGTGGTGAAGGTGACATACGAGAAATACAGCACGTCGCTGGGGCGGCGCGCGCCTTCGACGCACAGGTCATGATACCCATATGACCCATAAACGGCCGCAAACAGGAACGGCACCGCCTGAATGAACGAGATCCCCATCAACAGCAGCTGCCGCTTGGGGTTGCGGACCCGGGTCATGTAGTACCAGGTCTGCCACAACAGCAAAAGCGCCAGCCCGATCGTCGTGGCGGTCCCGATCGTGGTGCCCGCGGTCGCCTCGTTCAGATGCGACAGCAGATACCAGGCCATAGTGCTGACCAGAATCAGCCCCAGCGCGGCCAGCAAAGTGGGCTTCCAGTCCTCGAAGGTGGTCGGGTCGGCGGGCATCGGTCATCCTCGGCGGTTCGGCTTCGGCCATCCTTCACCGAAGCGTCCGCCATCACAAGCGCTTTCGCGGTTCGCTACTGCCCGCCCAGATGCTCTTCGCCGCGCGCCCGCGCCAGCGCGATCTGCTTTTGCCGTTCGCGGAACCGGGCCTTGTCGGCCTCGGACGTTTCGTGGATGCATTGGTGGCAGGACACGCCATGCTCGTATTCGGGGCGGTCCGTGTCCTGGGGCAGGATCGGGCGGCGGCAGCCATGACACAGCTGGTGCGGTCCCTCGACCAACCCGTGCCCCACCGACACGCGATTGTCGAACACAAAGCACTCACCCTTCCAGGTGCTGTCCTCGGGCGGGACCTCCTCGAGATAGCGCAGGATGCCGCCCTTCAGGTGATAGACATCCTCGACCCCCTGCCCCAGCAGGTAGTTGGTGGATTTCTCGCAGCGGATGCCGCCGGTGCAGAACATGGCGACGCGTTTGTTGTGGAATCGGTGCTTGTTCTGCTCCCACCAGGTGGGAAAATCGCGGAAACTGGCTGTTTTAGGGTCGATTGCGCCGTCGAACGTGCCGATCGACACCTCATAGTCGTTGCGCGTGTCGATCACCACCACATCATCCGAACGGATCAGATCGTTCCAGTCCTGCGGCTCGACGTAATGGCCGGTGCGGGCGCGCGGATCGACATCCGGCTGGCCCATGGTCACGATCTCTTTCTTCAGGCGCACCTTCATCTTTCCAAAGGGCGGCTGGCTGGCGGTGGCCTCTTTCCATTCCAGATCGGCACAGCCCGGCAGCGTCCGGATATGCGCCAGCACCGCGTCGATCCCGGCGCGGGGGCCGGCGATGGTGCCGTTGATGCCCTCATGCGCCAGCAGCAGCGTACCCTTGACCGACTGCGCGCGGCACAGCTCCAGCAGCGGCGCGCGCAGGGCGTCCGGGTCGGTAAAACGGGTGAAGTGATACAGTGCGGCAATCGTGTACATGGCCGCGATCTAATGCGCGGCCCCCCGCAACGCAAGAGACCGCATTGACGACCCCCGCCCGCCCGCCTACCGATAGGACACGCAAAGGAGGCCGCCATGACCCATGCCCTGATCGTGATCGATGTCCAGAACGACTTCTGCCCCGGCGGCGCGCTGGCGGTTCCCAACGGGGATGAGATCGTCGCCCCGATCAATGCCATGATGCCCGATTTCGACGCGGTGATCCTGACGCAGGACTGGCACCCGGCGGGCCATTCCTCATTCGCGTCATCCCATCCGGGCAAGGCGCCCTATGATCTGGTCGAGATGCCCTATGGCCCGCAGATTCTGTGGCCCGACCATTGCGTTCAGGGCACGCCCGGCGCCGAATTCCACCCCGATCTGCGCACCGATGCCGACCTGATCCTGCGCAAGGGCTTTCGCAGCGCCATCGACAGCTATTCGGCCTTTTTCGAGAACGACCGGACCACGCCCACCGGGCTGGAAGGCTATCTGCGCAACCGCGGGATCGACCGGCTGACGCTGGTGGGTCTGGCGACCGATTTCTGCGTGCATTATTCGGCGGTGGATGCGGCCCGGCTGGGGTTTGACGTGACCGTCAGAACCGACGCCTGCCGGGCGATCGACCTGGACGGGTCGCTGGCTGCGGCCAAACAGGCCATGCAAACGGCAGGTGTGGCGCTGATCTGATCACGGCGTCGCCCCGGCAGCCGCCAGGTATTTCAACAACACGAAGACGATCACCGCCAGGCCAAGCGAAAAGCCAATCCGTCCGGGAACCGGTCTACGGTGTTTTTTGACCTGCGCTGCCGCGGCAGGTGGCGCTGTCGGCAAAGAGGCGGACTGCGGCAGGCCGATACCGGGCTTGGCAGATCGGATATGGGTCAGGAAATCGCGCAAATCGAATGCGCCACAATACTCACCCGTCAATTGCGTGGACCGGATGTTTGCGAACAACCGACGCAAGATACGGTCGCGCTCGGCCGCGTCTTCGAGCGGGTAAAAGCCGCGCGACTCGGTGCCTCCGTGGCTGTCGAGGGTAAAGCCGGCATCCAGGAACATCCTGCGGAACCGGGGCGACGCGCCGCGCAGAGCGTCCGCCGTTTTGATGTCCCGAAACCTGGCGCGGACAACCTTGACGTCGGACCCTGTCGACCCGCTCGTTTCAAGATCGTCCCCCTTTGGTACAATCGTAACAATATCAAAATCGTACGCCAGACCCATTTAACCAGCTACTACCTTCTCGTACCATCCCACCACTTACTATTTCTCGAAAAGAACAGACATTATGCCCGCATTATGGCTTGTCCTTGGCATTGTTACCAAATCCGCGACTCTTGCCAATCACGGCCCCGATTGGTCTAACAACGGAAATGGCAGGAGCTCCCCATGGTCGACATCGCGACCCGTGTCTACAATCACAAATGGAAGATCGACCCGATCGTTCGGTCGTTGATCGACACGGATTTCTACAAACTGCTGATGTGTCAGTCAGTGTTTCGCAACAAGCCCCAAACGGACGTGGTTTTTTCGCTGATCAACCGGTCGAATCACGTGCCGCTGGCCAAGCTGATCGACGAGGGCGAGCTGCGCGAACAGCTGGACCACATCCGTTCGCTCAGCCTCAGCCGGGGTGAAAGCACCTGGCTGCGGGGCAATACCTTCTACGGCAAACGCCAAATGTTCCGCCCCGATTTCATGGAATGGTTCGAGGGGTTGCGCCTGCCGCCCTATCATCTGGAACGCAAGGGCGACCAGTACGAGCTGACCTTCGAAGGCAAATGGCACGAGGTCATGCTGTGGGAGATCCCGGCGCTGGCGGTGCTGATGGAGCTGCGGTCGCGCGCGGTGCTGAACGACATGCGCCGGTTCGAGTTGCAGGTTCTGTACGCCCGCGCCATGACCCGCGTCTGGGAAAAGATCGAAAAGCTGCGCGGAATCGAGGGCCTCAGCATCGCCGATTTCGGCACCCGGCGGCGGCATTCCTTCCTGTGGCAGGACTGGTGCGTGCAGGCGATGATCGAAGGGCTGGGCCCGGCGTTTACCGGGACGTCGAACTGCCTGATCGCCATGCGGCGCGAGGTCGAGGCGATCGGCACCAATGCGCATGAACTGCCGATGGTCTATTCGGCGCTGGCCGAAACCGACGAGGAACTGGCCCGCGCGCCCTATGACGTGCTGAGCGACTGGCATGACGAACATGACGGCAACCTGCGGATCATCCTGCCCGACACCTATGGCACCAAGGGGTTTCTGGACCGCGCGCCCGACTGGCTGGCCGGCTGGACCGGCATCCGCATCGACAGCGGCGATCCGGCCAAAGGCGCCGAGATCGCCATCGACTGGTGGAAATCGCGCGGCGAGGATCCCAGCCAGAAACGGATCATCTTCTCGGACGGGCTCGACGTGGACAAGATCCGCGAATTGCATGGCCAATTCGCGGGCCGGGTCAAGGTCTCGTTCGGGTGGGGCACGTTGCTGACCAACGATTTCCGCGGCCTGGTCCCGGGGGATGCGCTAGCGCCGTTCTCGCTGGTGTGCAAGGCGGTCTCGGCCAATGGGCGGCCGACAGTGAAACTGTCGGACAACCCCGAAAAGGCGATGGGGCCGAAAGACGAGATCGAGCGCTACAAGCGCGTCTTTGGCGTAGGGGACCAAGAGGCGATCGAAGTGATCGTCTAGCCCGGCTCAGCCATGATGGGCGGCCACGGTTTTCAACTGGGAAAAACCGTACAGCGCCTCGAACCCCTTTTCGCGGCCATGGCCCGATTTTCCGACCCCACCGAACGGCAGCTCGACCCCGCCGCCCGCGCCGTAATTGTTGATGAATACCTGCCCCGCGCGCAGACGTTTGGCCAGCCGCATCTGCCGCGCACCGTCCCGCGTCCAGACCCCGGCCACCAGCCCGTACTCGGTGCCGTTGGCGATTTGAATGGCCTGTTCCTCGGTGTCGAAGGGAATCAGAACCTGGACCGGGCCAAAGATTTCCTTCTGCGCCAGCGGATGATCGGGCGGCACGTCACCAAACAGCGTCGGGCGCACATAGGCCCCGCTCGTCGGCGCGTGATCCACGATCCGGCCTTGTGCGGCGATCTCAAGATCGCCCCCCTGCGCCAGAAAGCCGGTTACGATCTGCTTCTGCCGGTCCGAGATCAGCGGCCCGACGCGCAGATCCTCGGTCGCGGGGCCGACGGTCAGGTCGGCATAGGCGGCAGCCATGCGCGCCTTGACCTCGGCATAGACCCCGCGCTGCACCAGAACGCGCGACCCGGCCGAGCAGGTCTGACCCGCGTTCTGGATACCCGCATTCACCAGAAACGGCAGCGCGGCCTGCAAATCGGCATCATCGAACACCAATTGCGGAGATTTCCCGCCCAGTTCCAGCGTCACCGGCACCACATTGCGTCCGGCCGCCTGCTGCACCAGCGCGCCCGTCGCCACGGACCCGGTGAACGAGATGTGGTGCACACCCGGATGGGCCGACAGGGCCGCGCCCGCCTCGGACCCGATGCCGGGAACCACGTTCAGCGCACCGGCGGGCAGCCCCGCCTCGGTGGCCAGTTGGGCAAAGGCCAACGCGGTCAGACAGGCCTCTTCCGCCGGTTTCAGCACGCAGGCATTGCCCATCGCCAGCGCCGCCCCGACCGAGCGGCCGATGATCTGCATCGGATAGTTCCACGGCACGATATGGCCGGTCACGCCATGCGGCTCGCGCAGGGTATAGACGGTGTATCCGTCCAGATAGGGGATGGTCTGGCCCGTCACCTTGTCCGCCGCACCGCCGTAGAACTCGCAGTACCGCGCCAGCGCCAACGCATCGGCGCGGGCTTGGCTGAGGGGTTTGCCAACGTCCAACGCCTCCAGCAGCGCAAGCTCTTCGGTCCTGTCCTGTACCAACTGCCCCAGCCGGGTCAGGATGCGGCCCCGCTCCAGCGCGGTCATCCGGCCCCAGTCGCCGTCCAGCGCCGCCTGCGCGGCCTGCACGGCGGCATCGATCTGCGGCGCCCCGCCACGCGCGATCCGGCACAGCGGCGTGGCGTCGGACGGGTTGGTCAGATCAAGCGTGTCTTCGGTCGCGACCCAATCGCCGCCGATCAGGCACAGGGTGGGATCAAACCAGATGGGATTTAGCATATCTGCCTCCAAAACAGGCTCTAACAAACGGGTTTCATGCCGCGCCTTGCCCGATCTCGGGCAATTTCGGCACGGCTTGGATCAAAGTTTGCGTATAGGGGTGTTGCGGGTCCGCGAACACGCGCTCGGTCTCGCCCTGTTCGACGATCCGGCCTGCCTGCATCACCATCACCCGGTCGGTGATGGTGCGCACCACGCTCAGGTCATGGCTGATGAACAGGTAGGTCAGGTCATAGGCCGCGCAGAGTTCCGCCAGCAGGTCGAGGATCTGCGCCCGGACCGAGACATCCAGCGCCGAGACGGCCTCGTCGAACAGGATCAATTCGGGCCGGATGATCAGGGCGCGGGCGATGGCGATGCGCTGGCGCTGCCCGCCCGAGAATTCGTGGATGTATTTCCCCGCATCATCGGGCGAGAGCCCCACGGTGGTCAGCATCTCGGCGATCCGATGCTGCCGTTCGGTGCCGGTGGGCGGCGTTTCCAGCAGGTGGAAAGGTTCGGTGATCAGGCGGGCAACCCGGTGGCGGGGGTTGAAGCTGCCGAACGGGTCCTGGAACACCACCTGCATCTTGCGACGCACGGCCAGATTGGGTTTGTGCCCGGTGAACACTGGCTGGCCGTCCAGCAGGATGTGCCCGCCCTGAACCTCCTCAAGCCCCAGAATAGCCCGTGTTAGGGTCGATTTTCCGCAACCGGACTCGCCCACAAGCCCAAGTCGCTCGCCCCGGTTCAGCGTGAAACTCACATGGTCCACGGCGCGGTGATGACCGGGCTTTTCAAACAACCGTGTGCGCGGCAGGCGATAGTCGCGCACCACGTTGCGGACCTCGAGCAGAGGCGCAGGCGCGGGCGGCGCAGGCAATGCGACCCGATGGCCCGAGGCCTGAAACAGCATCCGCGTATAGGGGTGCTGCATGTTGGCCAGCAGGTGGTCGGTGGCCCCGGTTTCGACCACCCGCCCCTTCTGCATCACCACGATCCGGTCGGCCATGTTCGCCACAACCGCCAGATCGTGGGTGATCATCAGCAGGCCCATGCCGTATTCCGTGACCAACCCCCGCAGCAGATCGAGGATCTGCGCCTGCGTGGTCACGTCCAGCGCGGTTGTCGGCTCGTCCGCGATCAGCAGCCGGGGGCGCAGGGCGATGGCCATGGCGATCACCACCCGCTGCCGCTGCCCGCCCGACAGTTCGTGCGGGTAGCGGTCCAGCGGGAACTTCTCGGGCGGCAGGCCAACGCGGGTCAGGACTTCTTGCGCGCGCGTGCGGGCGGCGTCGCGGGGCATGGCCTTGTGGATCAGGATGGTCTCCATCACCTGATCACCGATGGTCTTCACCGGATTGAGCGCCGTCATCGGCTCTTGGAACACCATCCCGACGGTCGCGCCGCGCAGGGCGCACATTTCCGCCTCGGGGCTGTTCAGAACCTCGTGCCCGTCAAGGCGGACCGAGCCGCTGGCCACGGCCCCTTCGGGCAGCAACTGCATCACCGCCAGCGCGGTCATCGACTTGCCCGAGCCGCTCTCGCCGGTGACCGCCACGACCTCCCCCGGGTCGATGGACAGGCTGACCTGATCCAGAACGGGGACCCCGTGGATCGACAGCGACAGGTTATGGATTTCCAGCAAGCTCATGCGCGGGCCACCCGGATTCGAGGGTCCAACCAATCGCGCAGCCCGTCGCCCAGCAGGTTCAACCCCAGCACCGTCACGATGATCGCCAGCCCCGGAATCAGAGCCAAATGCGGGGCAAAACTGACCATCGTCTGCGCATCCGCCAGCATCCGGCCCCAGCTGGGCGTGGGTGGTTGCGCGCCGAGTCCGACATAGCTGAGGCCCGCCTCGGCCAGAATGCCCAGGCTGAACTGGATGGTGCCCTGCACGATCAGCAGGTTGGCGACGTTGGGCAGGATGTGCTCGGCCGAGATTCGCGCCGCGCCCTTGCCCGCGACACGGGCGGCGAGGATGAACTCGCGCTCCCACAGGGACAGCGCCGCGCCACGGGTGATGCGGGCAAAGACGGGGATGTTGAAGATGCCGATGGCGATGATCGCGTTCACCGCACCGGGGCCGAAGACGGCGGTGATCAGGATGGCGATGACCAGCGAGGGGAAGGCAAAGACCAGATCGTTGCCGCGCATGATCAGCTCGTCCAGCCAAGACCCCTTGCGCGCCGCGGCCGTCAGACCCAGCGGCACGCCAAACCCCATGCCGATGCCCACAGCCACCAACGCCACCGCGATCGAGGTGCGCGCACCCACCATGATCATCGAGAACATGTCGCGCCCGAAATGATCGGTACCGAACCAGTGTTGCGCGTTGGGCGGCTGCAGCTTGTCGGGGATGTTCAGCGCGGCGTGGTCATAGGGTGTCCAGACGAAGGACAGCAGGGCCATCAGCACCACCACCGAGGACAGCGCCGCCCCCAGGATCAGCGCGCGGCTCATGTGCGGCTCCGCAACCGGGGATCGACCGCGGCATAGGCCAGATCGACCAGGAAGTTCACCGTGATGACCGCAAAGACCAGCAGCATCACCACTGATTCCACCACGATCAGGTCCCGCGCCGAGATCGCCTGGAACACCAGCCGCCCCAGACCGGGCAGGTAGAAGACCTGCTCGATGATGATCGACCCGGCCAGCAGAAACGAGAACTGCAGCCCGATGATCGTCAGCACCGGGATCAGCGCGTTGCGCACCCCGTGCCGCCACAGCGCCTGGCGACGCGACAGGCCCTTGGCGCGGGCGGTGCGCATGAAATCCTCACCCAGAATGTCCAGCAGCGCTGAACGCATGACCCGCGCCAATATCGCCGCCTGTGGCAGCGCCAGCGCGATCGCCGGCAGCGTCAGCGAGTGCAGCCCGGCCCACAGGCCGTTGTCCCACCCCGCGAACCCGCCCGCGTTGAACCAGCGCAGATTGATGGCGAAGATCAGCACCAACATCATCGCGAACCAGAAATTCGGCACCGCGATGCCCAGCTGCGTGGCTCCCATCACCGCAAGATCGCCCGGTTTCCCCCGGCGCGCGGCGGCATAGATACCGACCGGAAAGGCGATCAGCGTCGACAATGTCAGCGCATATAGCGCCAGCGGCAGCGACACCCACAGCCGGTCGGCCACCATCTGCGCCACCGGCGTGCGATAGGAGTACGATGTGCCGAAATCTCCGGCCAGCATGCCGCTGACCCAGTTCAGATAGCGCTGCGGCCGAGACACGTCCAAACCCAACTCGGCGCGCAGGGCGGCCAGCGTTTCGGGCTGGGCATTCACCCCCAACATGAACGAGGCCGGATCCCCCGGCGCCACCTCGATCACCGCGAAGATGACCACCGAAGCGACGGCCAGGCTGAGTGCCAGCGAAATCAGACGTTTGAGCGCATATCGGAGCATTGCCGCCACGTTAGGCCGGGATTGGCCGCCGGTCCAGCGGCACAGGGCGTCAGGGCTGCATCAGAAACGCCCAGACCGCATAGCCCACGATCGCGGCATAGCCCAGCGGATAGATCCACTTGACCGCGTAGTTGTCCAGCTTGCGTGCCGTGTCCTCGCGCCCCGAGACCTTGAGCCGCCGCAGGATAACGTTGAGCACCAACAGCGCCCCGGTCATCAGGAACATGCATTGCAGGATGAAATCCAGAAAGGTCAGGTAACCCAGCTTGGGCAGATCGGCCGAGATCGCCCAGTTGAACGCGACGAAGACCAGCAGGTTGGCCCCGGCGATGTCGATCCGCTTGCTGTATTCGTCCAAAAACAACAGTGCCCAACCCACCAGAACCAGCACCAGCATCGGCAGGAACACCCGGATGACATAGTAGGTCAGATGGCGCTTGCCCTCGAAAACCAGAGATACCTGATCGCTGTCATGGCCCGACAGGCCGGTGGTGGTCGTGGTCAGCAGGCGGGCGTTGCCCAGAATCCACTCCTCCTCGCCCAGCGCGTCGCCTAGCCCCGAGAACTGGTCGAGCGTGTAGTAATGGACGAAATCGGACGGCAAGACCGAGACCACCTCGAAATGAAATTCCTGCGAGTCGAAGGGAAATCTGACGAAATTGAAATGCGGGGCCTGCAGCGTCATCGAGGATTTCTCGACAAACGTCACATGCCCATCATGGCGCAGGGCGGCGGCGGATTCGTGCACCCAGCGGTTGGATTGCTGGTTGTGGATGACGAAGGCCGGAATCACGGCATCCCGTTCGGCCGCATGGCGCACGAAGGCCGGCGGATCGAATACGCGGAAATCGCGGCCCAGTTCATCCCGATCGAACGCCAGGGCCGGATCGCTCCATTCAAAACGCAGCACGACCACGGCGCCATAGTTCTCGGCCTTCTGATCGACCGAGGTGATCTGGTCGATCTTGATGCCGACGCCGACTTCGAGCGGGTTTTCCGGGGTGCCCAACAGCGCGCTGTGGCCATCCTGAAACAACCCTTGCGCGCCCGAGGGCCCCGACAGGGCCAGGGCGACTACGAAAAAAATCACCGAAACCAGGAAACGCATCATCTGAAACAGACCCTAAAGTGGGGAAACGGGCCCGCCGGGCGGACCCGCAAGGTTCATTCCGCCCAGCTGATCGCGGTCAGGTCGATGGCCGCCGTGGGCGCGTTTTCCCACAGGCCCTGAACGCCGGCCTTGGCCACGCCCAGCTTGGCCAGCTGGAACAGATAGGCGTTGACGTAATCCTCGGCGATCATGCGCTGCGCCTCACCCATAAGGCGGGTGCGTTCGTCGGGGTCGGTGGTGGCGTTCAGCGTCGCCATCAGGGCCTGGAAATCCGGGTTGTCATACTGGAAGTAGTAATCCGGCCGGGCATAGATGCCGATGTCCATCGGCTCGGTATGGCTGACGATGGTCAGGGCGAAATCCTTGCCCTTGAACACGGTTTCCAGCCACTGCGCCCATTCCACGTTGATGATCTCGGCCTTGATGCCGACCTCGGCAAGCTGCGCGGCCACGATCTCGCCCCCGCGGCGGGCGTAGGAGGGCGGCGGCAGGTGCAGCGTGGTTTCGAACCCGTCTGCGAACCCGGCCTCGGCCAACAGGGCGCGGGCCTTGTCCGGGTCATGCGCCGACAGGCCGGTCAGATCGACATAGGCCGGGTTGTGCGGCGCGAAATGCGTGCCGATCGGCGTGCCATAACCGAACATCGCGCCGTCGATGATCGCCTGACGGTCGATCGCGTGGGCCAGCGCCTGCCGCACCCGCACGTCGTCAAAGGGCGGCTTCTTGTTGTTGGTCGCCAGAATGGTTTCGCCCTCGGTCGAACCGACAAGCACCTGGAACCGCGGGTCGGCCTCGAACTGCGGCAGATTCTCGGGGGCGGGGAAATTGTCGAACACGTCCACATCTTCGGCCATCATCGCGGCAAAGGCGGCGGTGGGGTCCGAGATGAACTTGAACGTGGCCTTCTCCAGCGCGGGTTGGTCACCCCAGTAATCCGGGTTGCGCTCCAACGTGATGCGGTCGCCCTGCACCCATTCGGCGAACTTGTAGGCGCCGGTGCCCACCGGATTGGTCTTGATGCCCTCGATACTTTCGGGTGCCACGATCACCGCGTCGCCCCAGGCCAGGTTGAACAGGAAATTGCCGTTGGGGTCTGCCAGAGTGATTCTGACGGTCAGCGGGTCCACGACCTCGACGCTTTCGATCCCGGCAAACAGGGCCTTCTGCGCATTGGCGCTGTCCTCGGCGGTGGCGCGGTCGAGGCTGAACTTCACGTCCTCGGCATCCATCACGGTGCCATCATGGAATGTGACGCCATCGTGCAGCGTGAAGGTATAGACCTTTCCGTCCTCGGAGATCTCCCAGCTTTCGGCCAGCCCGGGCACGACCGAGCCATCGCCCATGAACCGGGTCAGCCCTTCGAACACGTTGGTGTAGACGACCGAATCGATGGCTTGCGCGGCGGCGCTGGTCGGGTCCAGATGCGGTGGCTCCAGCTGCATGGCGATGGTGATGTCCGACCGGGCCATGGCCTGCGAGGCGAGCAGCCCCACGCCCAGCGCCACGGCGCCGGCAAAGGTGCGAAAGAACGGCTTGGTCATGTAAATTCCCTCCCAGAATGTGCGGTTGGGCGGCGGCTGACGCGGCCCTGACGGAATCAATGTCCCCGCAAACCTTGGGTCATTCAAGGAAATGTTCGCGCAACCGGGGTTTCTCTGGCCCCTGCCGATCTGCTATGCCGCGCTGCAACATGAACCCCGCGAGGAGCGAGCATGAGCGCCACCGCCCGCAAGAAAGCCCCGAATGCCGAGGATATCCGCGCCCGCAAAGGGGGCGATCCGCTGGTCAGCCTGACCGCCTATACCACGCCGATGGCCCGGCTGATGGACCCCCATTGCGACTTCGTCCTGGTGGGCGACAGCGTGGGCATGGTGCTGCATGGGCTGAGCTCGACCCTGGGCGTGACGATGGAGATGATGATCCTTCACGGCCAGGCCGTCGCGCGCGGGCTTGAGACGGCGATGATGGTCATCGACATGCCCTTTGCCAGCTATGAAGAAGGCCCCGCGCAAGCCTTCCGCAACGCGGCCCGGCTGATGGCCGAGACCGGCGCGGGCGCGGTCAAGCTGGAAGGCGGGGTCGAGATGGCCGAAACGATCCGCTTTCTGGTCAAGCGCGGCATCCCGGTGATGGCGCATGTGGGTCTGACGCCGCAATCGATCAACACGCTGGGCGGCTACAAGGTGCAAGGCCGCGACGAACAGGCCGAGGCGGTGCTGGCCGACGCCCGCGCCGTGGCCGAGGCCGGGGCGTTTTCCGTCGTGCTCGAGAAGGTTCCGCAGGGTCTGGCCGACCGGATCACCGCCGAGGTGCCCATCCCCACCATCGGCATCGGGGCCTCGGCCGGCTGTGACGGTCAGATCCTGGTGGTCGATGACATGCTGGGCTTTTTCACGGCCTTCAAACCGAAATTCGTCAAACGCTTCGCCGATCTGGGCCCGCTGGCCGAGGCCGCCATTGCCGAATACGCCGCCGAGGTGCGCGCCCGCACCTTCCCCGCGGCCGAGCATGTGTTTGCTGACCAGGCCCCTGCCAAGGGGGGCAAGGCATGACCGCGCCCATCCTGCGCTCCCTTTCGGAGCTGCGCGCCAAGACCCGGGCCTGGCGCCGGGCGGGCCAGACCATCGGCGTGGTACCCACCATGGGCGCGCTGCACCAGGGGCACCTGTCGCTGGCACAGGCGGCGCGGGCCGATTGCGACCGGGTGATCGTGACGATCTTCGTCAACCCCACGCAGTTCAACAACCCCGAGGATCTGGCCAAGTACCCCCGCACCGAGCAGGACGACGCGGCCAAGCTGGCGCCGCTGGGGGTTGACGCGATCTATGTCCCCGACCCTGACCAGATCTATCCGGACGGGTTCGCCACCACCGTCTCGGTCGCCGGCCTGACCGACGTGATGGAGGGCGAATTCCGCCCCGGACATTTCGACGGCGTGGCGACCGTCGTGGCGAAGCTGTTCCTGCAGACGCAGGCAGACAGGGCCTATTTCGGGGAAAAAGACTATCAGCAGTTGATGGTCGTGCGCCGCATGGCCCGCGATCTGGACATCCCGATCGAGGTGATCGGCTGCCCCACCGTGCGCGAGCCCTCGGGGCTGGCGATGTCCTCGCGCAATCTGCGCCTGTCGGAACAGGGGCTGGCGACCGGGGCGCGGTTGCATGCAGTGATGCAGGACATGGCCGGACAACTGGCGCAGGGCGCCGCGTTCGCGGATCTGGTCGGACCGGCTCGCGACACGCTGCTGGCGGCGGGCTTTTCCGAGGTGGAATATATCGACCTGCGCTGCGCCGAAACGCTTGCGCCGCTGACCGCCGCCACCCGCCCCGCGCGCCTGTTCGCCACCGCCTGGCTGGAGGGCGTACGCCTGATCGACAATATCGACGTGCCGGTGGCCTGAAACTGGGGTCTGGAACGGCCCCGACCAATCGCCTAATGTCCCCTGAAAATGACGACCGGGGGGAGCACGGGCATGACCTATATTCTGGCAATCGATCAGGGCACCACGTCCTCGCGCGCGATCCTGTTCGACGCGCAGATGCAGCGCGTCGGCACTGCGCAGCAGGAATTCACCCAGTATTTCCCGCAGGAAGGCTGGGTCGAACACGACCCCGAGGAAATCTGGGACAGTGTTCTGAACGTTTGCCGGCAGGTGATGGACAAGGTGGGTGTCTCGGCCGACCAGATCGCCGGGATCGGCATCACCAACCAGCGCGAAACCACCGTGGTCTGGGACAAGACGACCGGCAAGGCCATCCACAACGCCATCGTCTGGCAGGACCGCCGCACCGCCGAGATCTGCCAGCGGTTCCGCGACGCGGGCTGCGAGGATGACGTGACCGCCCAGACCGGCCTGCTGCTCGACCCGTATTTCTCGGGCACCAAGGTCAAGTGGGTGTTGGACACCGTACCCGGCGCGCGCGACCGGGCCGAGGCGGGCGAGCTGCTGTTCGGCACCATCGACAGTTTCCTGATCTGGCGCCTGACCGAGGGCCGCGTCCACGCCACCGACGCCACCAACGCCGCACGCACCCTGCTGTTCGACATCCACAAGGGCAACTGGAGCGCCGAGATCTGCGATCTGCTGGACGTGCCGCTGTCGATGCTGCCCGAGGTGCGCGACTGCGCGGCCGATTTCGGCCAGACCGGCCTGTTCGGCGGGGCGATCCCGATTCTGGGCGTGGCCGGCGACCAGCAGGCCGCCACGATCGGGCAGGCCTGTTTCCAGCCGGGCATGATGAAATCCACCTATGGCACGGGCTGTTTCGCGCTACTGAACACCGGCACGCAGCCGGTGGAGTCGAAAAACCGCCTGCTGACCACCATCGCCTATCAGCTGGACGGTCAGCGGACCTATGCGCTGGAAGGTTCGATCTTTATCGCGGGTGCGGCGGTGCAGTGGCTGCGCGACGCGCTGCGGATCATCGACTCGGCCCCGCAAAGCGGCGAACTGGCCGCGCAGGCGGACCCCAACCAGCATGTGGTGCTGGTGCCCGCCTTCACCGGACTGGGCGCGCCCTATTGGAAGCCCGAATGTCGCGGCGCAATGTTCGGTCTGACCCGCAACTCGGGCCGGGCCGAGATCGCGCGGGCCACGCTGGAAAGCATCGCCTTCCAGACCCGCGACCTGTGGCACGCGATGCAGGGCGATTGGGGCGCCGAGGCCGACGTGATCCTGCGGGTCGATGGCGGGATGAGCGCGTCCGACTGGGCGATGCAGGGCCTGTCAGACATTCTGGGCGCGCCGGTCGACCGGCCGGTGATGCAGGAAACCACGGCGCTGGGCGCGGCCTGGCTGGCGGGGATGAAGGCCGGGGTCTATCCCGATCAGGCCGGATTTGCCGACACCTGGGCGTTGGACCAACGGTTCGAACCGATCCTGCCCGAGACTGACCGCGAGGCGGCCTATGCGCGCTGGAAACGGGCGGTGCAGGCCACCATGGCGTTCTGATCAGTTCTGACCCGCGGCGCAGCCCGGGTCAGCTGTGATCCTTCAGCAGACGCTGTTTCTGGCGCGACCAGTCGCGCTTGGCCTGGGTTTCGCGCTTGTCGTGGATCTTCTTGCCCTTGGCGATGCCGATCTTCAGCTTGGCCCGGCCCTTGTGGTTGAAATACAGCACCAGCGGCACCAGCGTCATGCCCTTGCGTTGGGTCGCGGCCCACAGGTTCGACAGCTCTTTGCGGGACACCAGCAGCTTGCGCCGGCGGCGCTCCTCGTGCTTGAACGCCTTGGCCTGCTCGTAGGGCGCGATGTAGCTGTTGATCAGCCACAGTTCACCATCCTCGACCGCGGCATAGCTTTCGGCGATGTTCGCCCCGCCCGCGCGCAGAGACTTGACCTCGGACCCTTCCAGCACGATGCCGCACTCGATATCCTCTTCGATCGCGTAATCGAAGCGGGCCCGCCGGTTTTCGGCGATCACCTTGTAGTTGGGGTCTGTCTTCTGCTTCTGCTTGGCCATGACGCCGTGATGTATGCGGCTTCGTCAGCCCTTGCAAGATGGGCGCGTCAGGATTTGGCCGAGATGATCAGGTCGGGGCCAAAGATCGTGTCGGCGTGGTTGTGCAGATAGATCTTCAGCCACGGGGTGAACCGTTCGGGATGACGGCGCACTTCGGCCAGCAGATCGTGGTAGTCGATCCAGCGGATCTCCATCACCTCGTCGGGGTTGGGCTCGATCTTCAGCGGCCCGCGTACATGCGCCAGGAACACGTCCACGACCTCGTTCTCGACCAACCCGTTGCCGACATCCGCGTGATATTCCAGCCGGTGCCGGTATTCGGGATACAGCCCGGTGATGCCCAACTCCTCGCGCAGGCGCCGCACCGCGCAGTCCGAGGAGTTTTCGTCCCAGTCGGGATGGGTGCAGCAGGTGTTCGCCCACAGGCCGGGCGTGTGATACTTGCCCAGCGCGCGGCGCTGCATCAGAATCTCGGTGCCCCGCACGACGAAGACCGAGACCGCCTTGTGCTTGAGCCCCTTTTCGTGGGCTTCCAGCTTGTCCACGGGTGTCAGCTTGCCATGAACCCAAGCCGGGATCATGATTCCCATCTGTCCTCTCCTGATGTGACTGCGTCGGTCTGGCGGCACCGGCGACTGGGTGCGATGCTCAGGCGGGTTGGGCGCAGTGTTTTTTTTGGTCTGCGACAAAACTGGCGATGATCGACGTTTCAATCAAGCGCACGAAAGGCCGCAGGGCTGCGGCCTTTTGTACTTGTTCCGGTTTTTCGGCAAGTGCGGCTTATTCGGCCGAAACGCTTTGCAGATAGGCAAAGACGTCCTCGCCACCGCTTTTCAGCTTGAAGGTCATTTTCGACTTGGCCGAGGTTTCACCCAGGTAGTCTTTCAGGAACGCCTTGGGGTCCTGAACATAGGCGACGAAGCTTTCCTCGTCCCAGACCAGACCTTTTTCGCCGGCCGCAACCAGGCTGTCGCCGTATTTGAAGCCTTCCTCGGTGCCGGCAGTACGGCCGACCACGCCATAGAGGTTCGGACCGGTCTTGCCGCCCTTGACGATCGTCTCGCCGTCAGGCGTTGCGATCATGTGGCAGGACTTGCACTTGTTGAAGGTCTTGGCGCCGGCTTCGGCGTCACCTTCGGCCAGGGCCGGTACGGCCAGCAGACCGACGATGGCAGTCGCGATGATACGTTTCATTGGCGTTGCTCCGATGTGAATTGGCTGCCCTCTAACCAGTATCATACGCGCGCAGAGTCAATGCGCAATTTGACGCGCGGCGGCGACCTGCCGCAGCACGAAAGGTATATTTTCAACGTGTATTTTGCAGATCCGACCAGCACGGCAACAGGTCGCCCGGCGCCGGTTTCGCATGATAGACCGCGCGCGCGATGGCACGGGTCAGGCACAATGCTGCGGCGTGGCCCAGCAAGGCCAGATCGGCCTCGGCCGAAGGGATCCGTCCCGTGCTGACGCCGAACACCAGGTCTCCATCGCCCGGCGTGTGGGCAGGCAGGATCGCGCGGGCGATCCCGTCATGGGCGGCCACCGCCATGCGCTGGCATTGCGGTTTGGTCAGGGCCGCATCGGTGGCGACGATGGCGATGGTCGTGTTGACCTTGTCGGACGGGGGATGGCCCATTGCTCGGGCCTTGCGGCTGGGCACGGGGTCCCCCAGACCGGACGCCGCATCCGGCCCCAGTCCGCCGAACTCGGCCCCGATCTCGAACGGGGCGGCCCAGAAATGCCGGTCGCCCGGGGTGGTGACGCTGCCCAGCGGGTTGGCCGCAACCAGCGCACCCACGGTCACGCCGCCCGGCAAAACCGCCGAGGCCGAGCCCAGTCCGCCCTTGCACATGGCCGTCAGCGCGCCGGTTCCGGCCCCGGCGCTGCCCAGATTAAACGTGTCCGCCGCGGCGTCGAATGCGGCCCGGCCCAAGACACGGTACGGGTTTTCACCCCACGCCTTGTCGCCGCCGTTCAGCAGGTCAAACAGAATCGCCCCGGGTACGATCGGCACCACGGCCGACCCCACCTGAAACCCGCGACCCTGTGCATGCAGCGCGTCCATCACGCCCGAACAGGCATCCAGCCCGAAGGCCGAACCGCCCGAAAGCACGATCGCATCCACCCGGTCGACGGTTTTGTCGGCGGCCAGAAGATCGGTCTCGCGCGTGCCGGGGGCGCCGCCCATCACATGCACCGAGGCTCGCAGCGGTTGATCTCCGGTCAGGACGGTGACGCCGGATTTCAGGGCCGCGTCCTGTGCGTTGCCCACCAACAGGCCGGGCACGTCTGTGATCAGGTTTCTGGGTCCGGGGGTCATGCGGTTTCGTCCTTTGCTGCGGGAAAGCGCGCTGCGCGCGCTGCCTCCGGCGGGGATATTTTGGGCCAGATGAAGGGGCAGTCAGATGCAGCGGCCGCCGTCCACCTCGAGTGCGGCGCCGGTGATCATGCTGGCTTCGTCCGAGCACAGGAAACAGGCGGCGTTACCCATGTCCTGCGGGGTCGAGAACCGGCCCAACGGGATGGTCGACAGGAACCTGGCGCGGATCTCGGGCGTGTCCTCGCCCATGAAGGATTTCAGCAGGGGCGTTTCCCCCGCCACCGGGCAGATTGCGTTCACGCGCACACCGGACGGGGCCAGCTCGACCGCCATGGTCTTGGTCGCGGTGATCATCCAGCCCTTGGAGGCGTTGTACCAGTTCAGGTTCGGGCGCGGCGACAATCCGGCGGTCGAGGCGACGTTCAGGATCGCCCCCGACCCGCGCGATTTCATATGTGGCACCAGCGCCCGCGCGGTCAGAAAGACCGACTTCATGTTCACGCGATAGACGCGGTCGAAATCTTCTTCGCTGACCTCCTCCAGCGGCGTCGGCAGGTGGGTCACGCCGGCATTGTTCACCAGGATGTCCAGGTGGCCATAGAGTCCCAGCGCCGCATCGGCCATCGCCTGGATCGAGTCGCCGTCGGAGACATCCACCTGGCAGTGGTCGGCCAGAGGACCCAACGTTGCCGCCATGTGACGCGCGGCATCCCCATTGATGTCGGCGATCATCACCCGCGCGCCCTCGGTCAGGAATTTCTGCACGATCCCGGCCCCGAACCCGGATGCGCCGCCGGTCACGATTGCGGTTTTTCCCTCCAGCCTCATGGCCTTGCCTCCCTGCCGCCTGTTGCGGTCAGACTAGCAACGGCAGGGAAAGATGCCAGATCAATCTTCCGCCACCTTGCCGCGCAGCGCCTTGACGTCGGACCGGGCCTTTTTCGCCGCCAGCCGGCGCTTGACCGAGCCATAGGTGGGTTTCGTCGCGATCCGCCGCTTGGGTTTGACCAGCGCCTTACCGATCAGCTCGGCCAGACGGGCGCGGGCGATCTCGCGGTTGCGGGCCTGGCTGCGGGTCTCGTCGCATTGGATGATGATCGCGCCATCCTTGGTCCAGCGCCGCCCGGCCAGCCGTTTCAGCCGCGCCTTGACCGGATCGGGCAGCGAGGGCGAGCGCGCCGCCTCGAAGCGCAGCTCGACCGCGGTCGAGACCTTGTTGACGTTCTGCCCGCCGGGACCCGAGGCGCGGATGAAGCTCTCGGTCATTTCCCAATCGTGCAGGGTGATATCGTCGGTGATGCGCAACATGGGCGCGACCTTACAGGCGCCACCCGGAAACAGAAAGGGCCGCCCCGGCGGGACGGCCCTTCGAAAGTTCAGGAGGTCGGGTCGGTTAGATCAATCGACCAGCCGGAGCGTACGCCCGGCCAAGGGCTGCCCTAGCAGGCGGTCCCCCCGGCTGTTCCGACACCTCTCTCCAATCTCTTTCTCGACACTGGATCACCTCCTTTTCTATCTGTTGCGGTTGAAAAGGATGGTGACACAACCTGTGCCATTCTCAAAGCGTTTTTTACGCGGGCTGCGCGGTTAGGCGCGCGACGATCACCTTGAAGGGGACCAGCGCAATCAGCGCCAGGGCCAGCTTCACCAGCCAGTCGGCAAAGGCCAGCGTCACCCACAAAGGCGCCTCGGGGCCCGACAGCATGAAGGGCACGGGCTCCCACGCCCAGTTGATGGCCGCATCCGCATCGGCACCGAAGACGGTCACCGAGGCCGAGAAGGCGATGGTGAAGAAGATCGCGGTATCCAGCGCCGATCCGACCAGTGTGGATACCAGCGGCGCGCGCCACCAGCGGCCTTCGCGCATGGCGTTGAACACGGTGACGTCGGTCAGCTGCGCGATCAGGAAGGCGGTGCCCGAAGCCACGGCGATGCGAAGCGGCACGGCGGCGTAGGTGAAGCCGTCGCCCTGCA
This sequence comes from Ruegeria lacuscaerulensis ITI-1157, assembly GCA_000161775.1. GTDB lineage: Bacteria > Pseudomonadota > Alphaproteobacteria > Rhodobacterales > Rhodobacteraceae > Ruegeria > Ruegeria lacuscaerulensis. The sequence continues at coordinate 1,197,805 of GG704596.1, read as the reverse complement.
GCATGATCTGGCTGCCGATCAGCGAGCAGATCACCCCGGTGACGAAGCCGGCAAACACGACCTTGCGGGCCGGGCCCACGCCATAGACGCGGTTCATGATGTCGGTGACCAGAAAGGCCAGCGGATAGGTGAAGGCGCCCCAGGTCAGAATTCCGTCGAAGACAAGGAACTGGACCAGGATGTTCGAGGCCACGACGATGGCGGCCATGGCAAGAATGCCGGGAATATAGGTGCGTTGCATGTTCTGATGCCCGTTTTGACAAGGTAGCGGCGACTTGGCCCCGGGGGTTTCCCAAGGCAAGCCGCGCTTCTAGACGCGGGATCGGCCCGTGTCAATCCGGCAGCAGATATTCGACCAGTTCGGTACGCTGCAGGGCCAGAAAATTGTCATCCGAGATCATCGTGGCCCGCAACCGCCCCTGCCCGTCGCGCCAGACCGACAAGCCTTCGAGGTTGTCATGGGTTCCGGTTCCGGTCTCGAACAGGGTTTCTTCCGCGGTAGGTGTATCACCTTCGATCTGCCACCGACGCAGACGCGACCGGAACCCGATCAGAGCAACCGCGCGTTCCAGAACATAGAACCTCCCGTCCGGGCCGAAATCGGCAGCCACGGGCAGAAAGCGGCCCCGTTGCGGCAGGACAAAAGGCGTAGACCAGGCGCGTCCGTTCCAGCGATAGACCGGGATGTCGCCACTTGCCGTACGGCTTTTCTCGGGCAGCGTGTACAGGCGGCCCTGTACGTCGATGGCCAGTCCCTCGAACGATCCGTTCCCGTCCAGACCGTCAAACGGCCTGGGCCGCGGAAGCACGCGCGCAGGCGCATCGGGCACCGCATAATGAGCCACGCGATGCACGCCTTCGAACGAGATGTAGAAGCTGCCATCCGGCGCCCTCGCCAGCCCTTCCGAATCACCCGCGGCACCGCGCAGAACACGCCCCCGGCTGGACAAGAGCGGCCCGTGCTTCAGGGCACGCACCTCGGAAATCTGGTCGCCATCCCGCTCGATGCGGGCCGTGACCAGCATGGCCCGGTCGCTGAGCACCCAGGCGCGCCGCCCGCCGTCCGAGACATGGATGGCGGAAAATCCGCCGAACCAATTGCCCGGATGACTCCATGTGAAACTGCCCAGATGGGTCGCCGATTTCAACTCGACCGCCCAGGCGGAGCCGGCCAACAGAAGGGCCGCAATCAGTTGGATTGAAGAACTGCGGAGCATTGCTGAGGCAGATCGGTCAGAGTGTATTCTCTCCGCTTTTTCGGCGGCGGCGCGTTGGGGTCGGGCGGCGGCGGGTTCAATATGTTGCGTACCCACTGTTCGGCCTCGGCGCAGCCGTCGCCTTTGGGCGGCGGATCCTGGTTGACGCACCCGCGCGAGCCGCGCGGACAGTTCAGCCGGACGTGAAAGTGGTAGTGGTGCCCCCACCAGGGCCGGATCTTGCGCAGATAGGCGCGGTTGCCGGTCTCGTCCTTGCACATCTGCACCTTGGCGCCCGGAAACACGAAGATGCGGGCCACGCGCTTGTCCCTGGCCGCCTCGCGCAGGATGGCGTGGTGCTGTTTCGTCCAGTTGCCGTTCACATAAGCCCCGTTCGAGCGCCGCAGAGAGATGGACGAGATGTTCTCGCGGGCCTTGCGCGACAGGCGCATGTTGTCACCGGGCAGCATCCAGATGTCGATGTCCAGGCCCAGCTGGTGGCTGCGGTGGCCCGAGGTCATCGGCCCGCCCCGCGGCTGGCTGATATCCCCGATGTAAAGCCCGTTCCATCCCGGTTGCTTTGCCGCAAAACGGCTGAGGTCCTGCACGAAGTCGATCGCCTCGGGATGGCCCCAGTTGCGGTTGCGCGACAGACGCATCGCCTGCCAGGTGGGTCCGGTCTCGGGCGGTTGTACCGATCCGGCGGCGCATCCACGCGAATAACTGCCGAAGGCGGCCGGCTTTTGTTGCGAACTGTACTTCTGAGCCCCGAACAACTGCTTGGCCAGCGGTTGGGCCCCTGCCGCCCCGGCCAGCGCAATTCCTGCCAAAAATACCAAAAAACGTAATGAAATCATCTGCTCTGATCCCCTTCCGGTTTGACCCAGCGCATTAGGAACAATCCCAGAATAAACAACCCGACGATCGGAGACACCCCCAACCGCGCGCTGCCCGTCGCGGTTGTTGCAATTCCGATCAGCAAAGGCGCCGCAAAAGCGGTGGCCCGGCCCGACAGACCATACAGCCCAAAGCTCTCGACCGGGGCGGCCGGGTCGGTGTGGCGCACCATCAACGACCGGCTGGCCGATTGCAGAATGCCCCCCATCCCACCAATCAGGATGCCGCAGCCAAAGAACACCATGTCCGGCAGGCCCGAGCCTTGTGGCAGGGCGATGCCGAAGATTTGCGTCCGGTCCATCGACACAATGGTGGTGCAGACCAGGATCAGGACCCAGATCGCGGTCAGAATCACCGGCTTGGGGCCGAATTTCCGGTCCAGCTTGCCGCCGATCCAGGCGAATACCGCCGAGGCCAGAACGCTGATGATGCCGAAGACGCCGATCTTGATCAGGTCCCATTCCAGCACCAGCCGCGCATAGACGCCGCCGAAACTGTAAAGCCCGTTCAGCGCGTCCCGGTAGAACATCGATGACCCCAGATAGCTGGCAAGGCTGACACGGTACCGCAAGGCGGCCACGGATTTGCCCAGCAGGCGCAGCGCCTCGGATACGCTGCCCTTTTTGTCGACGGCGGGATCGTCGCGCACCCACAGGAAATACGGGATCATGAACAGGATGAACCACCCGGCGGTGAACGGCCCCACGAAACGCGTGCCTTCCCGCGCGCCGGCGTCCAGCCCGAACAGCGGCTCCATCCCGATCAGCGTCTTGCCGTTGGGCTGCTCGACGAACAGCGCCAGCATGATCGCCAGGGAAATCAGCCCGCCGAAATAGCCGAAGGCAAAGCCCGAGCCCGAGATCTCGCCCACCTCGTGGTCGTCCCCCAGATCGGGAAGTTGCGAGTTGATGAAGATCAGCGCGTATTCCGCCCCCACGAAGCCCAGACCGAAGGCCGACAGCATCAGCCACATGTTCGACCCGTCCGGCAGCGTGAACCACAGCGCCGCAGACCCCACGGCATACATCACCGAAAAGGCAAAGATCCACGGGATGCGCCGCCCCGAGACATCGGCCATCGCCCCCAAGAGCGGCGCGCCGAAAGCGATGATCAAACCGGTGATCGTCAGGCAGTTGGCCCAGACCGTCTGCGCCTGCGCGGCGGCGGTTTCGGCGTCCATCCCGACGTTTGCATAATATTCGGCCGCAACGCCGGCGAAATAGGGGCCAAAGACAAAGGTCACCAACAGGGTGTGATACGGCTGGCTGGCCCAGTCGAAAAACCACCAGCCCCAGATGCGCCTGCGCTTGGAAATCTCTGCCATCTCTGCCCCTTGCCTGCTTTTGATTTCATAAGACGGGCCTTTGGGCCATTTCGCAAGCGTTCTGTGACTGCGGGCTTGCCTAATGCCGCCCGGGCACTTAGGTCTCAGGCCGTACGGAAAACGAGGTGCCCATGCTGTCGCTGATCCAAATCCTGCTGCTGATCCTGGACATCGTCTGGTTCATCATCCTGGCCCATGTGATCATGAGCTGGCTGATCAACTTCCAGGTCCTGAACCTGCATCAACAGCTGGTCGCCCAGATCTGGTACGGCCTGAACCGCCTGCTCGAGCCGATATACGGCCCGATCCGCCGCATTCTGCCCAACATGGGCGGTCTGGACCTGACGCCTCTGGTGGTGCTGATCGGGGTCTATGCGCTGCGGATCATCCTCATCAACAACGCGGTCTATTTCTACTGACCTCTTGTTCCCCGATTCCGACTGTGTGATTGTCCGTTCAAGAGCAGTCAAATCTTGAAACAGGGCACCCCCGCACATGTTCGACGCCGCGCCTCTGCTGCGAGATGTCTTTGGATTCGATGACTTCCGCCCCGGGCAGGAAGAGATCGTCGATGCCGTGACCGCCGGCGAGAACGTGCTGGCCATCATGCCCACCGGGGGCGGCAAATCCTTGTGTTTTCAGCTGCCTGCCCTGCTGCGCGACGGCGTCACGGTGGTGATTTCGCCGCTGATCGCCCTGATGCGCGACCAGGTGCGGGGGCTGCAGGAGGCCGGGGTCGAGGCCGGCGCGCTGACCTCGGGTAACACGCCCGAGGAAACCGACGCCGTGTGGGAAGCGCTCGAGGCCGGGCGGCTGAAACTGCTGTATATGGCGCCCGAACGTCTGGCTGCCGGGTCGGCGCTGGGGATGCTGCGGCGGATCAATGTCAGCCTGATCGCCGTGGACGAGGCCCATTGCGTCAGCCAGTGGGGCCATGATTTCCGCCCCGACTATCTGCGGATCGGAGAGCTGCGGCGCGCGCTGAACGTGCCGCTGGCCGCCTTCACCGCCACGGCGGATGCGGAAACCCAGGACGAGATCGTCGAGAAACTGTTCGACGGCACGCCCCCGCGCAAGTTCCTGCGCGGGTTCGACCGGCCGAACATCCATCTGGCCTTTGCCGCCAAGGACAGCCCGCGCAAGCAGATCCTAGATTTTGCCGACGCCCGCAGGGGCCAGTCGGGCATCGTTTATTGCGGCACCCGCAACAAGACCGAAGTGCTGGCGCAGGCCCTGCGCGAACAGGGCCACAGCGCCTGCCACTACCACGGCGGGATGGAGGCCGAGGACCGCCGCATCGTCGAAACCCGCTTCGCGCGCGAGGACGGGCTGATCGTGGTGGCCACCGTGGCCTTTGGCATGGGCATCGACAAGCCCGACATCCGCTGGGTCGCCCATGCGGACCTGCCGAAATCGATCGAGGCCTATTACCAGGAGATCGGCCGCGCCGGCCGCGACGGTGGACCGGCCGAGACCCTGACCCTGTTCGGCCCCGACGACATCCGCCTGCGCCGCAGCCAGATCGACGAGGGGCTCGCCCCGCCCGAACGCCGCGCCGCCGACCACGCCCGCCTGAACGCGCTGCTGGGTCTGGCCGAGGCGCTGCACTGCCGCCGCCAGACCCTGCTGGGCTATTTCGGGGAAGAGGCCCAGCCCTGCGGCAAATGCGATCTGTGCGACAGCCCGCCCGAGCTGTTCGACGGCACCACGCCCGTGCGCATGGCACTGTCGGCAATCCTGCGCACCGAGGAATGGTTCGGCTCGGGCCACCTGATCGACATCCTCTTGGGCAACGAAACCGACAAGATCCGCGCGCGGCGGCACGACGAATTGCCCACCTACGGCATCGGCAAGGACTGGTCGCGCCCGCAATGGCAGGCGATCTTCCGGCAGATGATGGGCCACGACCTGGTGCGCCCCGACCCCGAACGCCACGGCGCCCTGCGCATGACCGAGGCCGCCAAGCCGATCCTGAAGGGCGAAGCGCAGATCACCCTCCGCAAGGACACGCTGCGCAAGGCCACCCGCCGGCCCGCGGTCAAGATGATGGTCTCGGAAGAAGACGCGCCCCTGCTGTCGGCGCTCAAGGCCAAGCGCCGCGCGCTGGCCGAGGCCGCCCGCGTGCCCGCCTATGTCATCTTCCCCGACCGCACGCTGATCGAGATGGCGGAAAAACGCCCCATGACCCTGGACGAGATGGCCCGGATCGGCGGTGTCGGCGCGAAGAAGCTGGACCGCTACGGCGACACCTTCCTTGAGGTGATCGCCGGCGAGGCGCAGGCGGTCCACCCGGCGCGCCGCAAGCTGGCCGGGCGCGAACAGGGAAATATCTACGACCGTCTGCTCGAGGTGCAGGCGCAGTTGGCCCGAGGCCCGGACGGGATCGACAAACCACTCAGCTGCTCGGCTTCGCAACTGGCCAAGGTGGCGCAGATGCGCCCCGGCGACGAACGCGCGTTGGAGCAGATACTGGGCGACCGCCGCGCCGAACGATTTGCGGCCGCCTTTCTGGACGTGCTGCGCGCGGCGGGCTAGGTATCGGCAGGCAGGCACGAACACGGGGGCAGACATGCTGGTGGTGATCTCTCCGGCCAAGCGGCTGGACTGGGCAGAGCGGGACGTGGCACCGACTCAGCCCGATTTTCAGGACGACGCGATCCGGCTGGCTAAGACCGCGCGCAACCTGACGCTGGGGGATCTGAAAAAGCTGATGAGCCTCAGCGACGATCTGGCCCGGCTGAACCGCGACCGGTTCCGCGCCTTTGCCGACGCGCCGACGCCCGAGGCCACGCGCCCGGCCGCTCTGGCCTTTGCCGGCGACACTTTTCAGGGGCTCGAGGCCGCCTCGCTGGACGCCGAGGAACTGGCCTGGGCGCAGGATCATCTGCGCATCCTGTCGGGGCTCTACGGCCTGCTGCGCCCGCTGGACGCCATTCAGCCCTATCGGCTGGAAATGGGCAGCCGGCTGAAGACCCGGCGCGGCAAGAACCTGTATGAGTATTGGCGCGACCAGCTGAGCAAGGCGCTGAACGCGCAGGCCGAGGCACTCGGCACCGACGTCCTGGTGAACTGCGCCAGCCAGGAATATTTTGGCGCGGTCGATCCCAAGGCCCTGAAACTGCAGGTCATCACCCCGGTCTTCATGGAGGACAAGGGCGGCGCGCCCAAGATCGTCAGCTTCTTTGCCAAAAAAGCTCGCGGCTCAATGGCGCGATACATCATCCAGCACCGGCTGACCGACCCGCAAGGCCTGCGGGATTTCGACACCGGCGGCTATGTGTACCAGCCCGACCTGTCAACGCCTGACAAACCGGTATTCGTCCGTCCCTACCAGGCCTGATCATTCAGATCGCTGCGGTTCCTTGTCTGGATTGAGCCGGTGGAACTTTTTCGCCCCAGCGGCATGCAGCCTGCCGGCAAACCAAAACCGTATCGCCCGACCTGCACCTCGGCCTAGCCTGCCGCAAAGTCATCAACGATGACGGGCTGTACCCCATCGGGTTGATGGCGTTGGATCATCTCGCAGATGATCTTCTTCTGAAGCGGCTTCGTCAGGTAGTGATCCAATCCCACGGCAAGGAAGTTTTGCTTGTCTCCGGCCATCGCATGGGCCGTCAGCGCCACGATCGGAACATGAACACCGGTACCGATTTCGCGCTTTCGGATTTCTTGGGTTGCCTGTTTGCCGTCCATCAGCGGCATCGAGATGTCCATGAATATCAGGTCGGGGTCAAATTCCACAAAAGCACTGACTGCCTCGGCTCCGTTGGCCACCAGCTTCAGGTCGATGTTCAGATCCTTGGTCATCTTGCTGAGGATCAGTTGATTTGTCCGATTGTCCTCGGCGGCCAGCACGCGCATCCGGCGCAGCGTCCCTCCAACGGCAGGCCGGCTGGGTCGCGGATCCGGCGCGGGTGCCTTCGGCTGTGTCAACACTCCGCTGCCGACTTGCAACAGCCGCTCGAACAGCTCGGCCCGCGGGATCGGTTTTTGAACGACCCCTTGTATCAGCCGGTGGTTGGGATCGGCATGGATTGCGCCCGGATTGTCGGACATCAGGACAACAGGCACTTGGCTCCAACCGCGGGAACGCAGTGTTGCCGTCAGCTGTAACCCGTCCATGTCCGGCAGATCATGCTTGCACAGAACCAGATCAACCGAGTCCTCCATGGCTGCCAATGCCTCGGCGGCAGTGGCGCATTCCGCAACCCTGGCACCGAGCCGCCTCAACTGTTTCGTTAGAATGGCCCTGTTCACCGCCAGATCTTCCGCCACGATCACATGCTTCAACCGGTCCGCCAGAGCCGGCGGCGCAGGTTGAGACCCTACGACGGTGGGCAGCGTCAGCCGGAACCCAAAGCATGACCCTTTTCCAGGGTCACTATCGACCCAGAGCGTTCCTCCCATCAACGAAATCAGCCGCTTGGTGATGGACAGGCCCAGTCCGGTTCCGTCAAACTGCCGGGTCTTCTTGTCATCGATCTGATTGAACTCGCCAAAAATGTGGTCGATCTTGTCAGGTGGGATCCCAATTCCCGTATCCTCGATCGCGATGTGGATGTCGCAGTCGTTGCGGCTTTCATCCGGAACTCCGGTAACGCGGATCAGCACATGACCGTGCAGGGTGAACTTGACCGCATTGCCGACGAGATTGGTCAGTATCTGGCGCACGCGGCCCGGGTCGCCCACAAACAGCGTCGGCAAGAACAGGTCATAGTCGACCAGCAGGGTCAGACCCTTGTCGCGCGCGCTGGGCTGCAGCAACATCACAACTTCGTTGATGCAGCGCTCAAGATCGAACTCTTCCGGGTGCAGCACAAGCTTGTCCGCCTCGATCTTGGAATAGTCCAGAACGTCGTTGATGATGACCAGAAGCGCCTCGCCCGACGCGCGGATGGTGTCGACATAGAGCCGCTGTTCGTCGTTCAACTGGGTTTCCGAAAGCAAATCGGTCATTCCGACGATGCCATTCATCGGGGTTCGGATTTCGTGGCTCATATTCGCAAGAAAGGCCGATTTTGCCCGGTTGGCTGCCTCGGCCTTTTTGCGGGCGGCCTGCAACTGCGCCTCGTGCTGGACCGAGGCGGTGATGTTCAGCGCAAGGCTGACCACGTCGCCCCCTTGCCCGCGCTGGTCGATCAGCTTGATGTACTGTCCGTTCCACAACTGGATGACCTCGGGTGGAGGGTTCATCCGGGCCCAGCGCCGCAGCATCCGGGCCTTCCACGCCTCGGCCGGCTCATCGCCGATATCGATGATCCCCTCGTTCGTCAGCAAATCCAGAATACGCTGATAGGAAATACCCGGAGCAACCTCGTCCAACCCCTCGAACACGCTCAGATAGGCGGTGTTGGCACTGATCAAATGGTCATTGCCGTCAAAGAACGCGAACCCGTCCTGGATGGTCTGGATCGAATGCCACAAGCGGCGCTCGGCCACCTCGATCTTGGCCTGGGCGATGGTCAGATCCGATTTGACCTTTTCGTTTTCGCCCCGGACGGTTTCCACCTCGGCCTGGGTTTCGCCGATCCGTCTGGTCAGCGTCATCGCATATTCGCCCAGCTTACGGTTGGCCGAAGAAAGTTCTGCCTGTTTCAGCGCCAACATCCGTTCGGCCGCCAGGCGCGCGCGTCGTTCCTGTGCCAGTTTTTCCGCAAGGCTCATGGTCATCTTCCCGGTCCGTTCGGACACAGGATTCCGGCAGAGCGTGAAAATCTGTTTAAAGCGCTCCTCAGCCGCGCCCTTCACGCAGCCAGCCGGCCAGCAGGAAGCCCCCCGCCAGCAGCAGCACCAGCCAGGGCGGCAGCAGGCCAGCCTGTGTCACGTCGCGGGTTTCATAGGCATTGCGCGGGGTCAGGCCGATCCAGCCGCGCCCTGCTGCCGGACGCCCGGTGCGCACGTTTCGGATGGCCGGCAGCCCGTCCTCGACACGGATCGCGCCGCCGCGCATCGACGCCATGACCGGCGCAAGAATCTCCGGCGTGGCGATGGTGCGCTCGAACTCCCGCGGCGCGGCCGGGCCCAGGCCGATCACGGCGGTCAGATCCCCTTCCTGCAATCGGTAGAGGCCGATCTCGGGGCCGAAATACAGCGCCTCGAACCGGCCGGGCGACATCTCGCGCAGCGGCACCTCAAGCGTTTCGCCATTGGGGCGGGTGACGGTGACGGGGCCCACCTCTTCGTTCAGGGTCTGGCGGATGATGCGCATCGACTGGCCGTTGGCCTCGGCCCACAGCGCCTCTTCCTCCAGCTCGGGCTCCTTCATCATCCAGTGGGCCAGGCGGCGCAGCAGTTCCAGCTGCGGGCCACCGCCCTCGTAGCCGCGGCTCCACAGCCAGGCGTGGTCCGAGGCCAGCAACGCCACGCGCCCTTCGCCCACCCGGTCCAGCACCAGCAGCGGGCGGTCGTCGACTCCGGTCATCAACACCTCGCCTGCGCGTTGTTGGACGTCGATCTGCCGCAGCCATGCGCCCCAATCCCCGCCCTCGCCCAGATCCGAGGTCACAGGGTGGCGCTGACCCAGATCGGTCACCTTGGGCACATAGCGCTCCTCGATCACGCGGGCCGTGGGCTGTGCGGGCAGGATCGCGGACAGGGGCGAGCGGAAGATGCTGTCGGCGGTCGCGAAATCCGGCCCGGCCGCGATCAGCACCGCCCCGCCGTCGTTGATGTAGTTGGTCACGTTGTCCAGGTAGATCGCCGGCAGGATGCCGCGCCGCTTGTAGCGGTCAAATATGATCAGGTCGAAATCGTTGATCTTCTCCAGAAACAGCTCGCGCGTGGGGAAGGCGATCAGCGACAGCTCGTCCACCGGGACCCCGTCCTGTTTCTCGGGCGGGCGCAGGATGGTGAAATGCACCAGATCGACCGAGCTGTCGGATTTCAGCAAGTTGCGCCAGGTGCGCCCGCCCGGATGCGGCGCGCCCGAGACCAGCAGAACGCGCAGCCGGTCGCGCACGCCGTTCATCTGGATCAGCGCGGTGTTGTTGCGGTCGGTCAACTCGCCCTCGGCCTGCGGAACGGTGAACTGGATGACGTTGCGCCCGCCATGCGGCAGGGTCAGAGGCAGCTCGACATCCACACCGATCGGAATGCTGAATTGCTGCGGCTCCCCGCCGTCTACGGCGATTTCCAACGGGGCCGAGGCTGCACCGGCAGGCGCCGCGCCGCTGTCTTCGACCCGCAGGGTCAGCGTGATCGGCTCGCCGATGATGGCAAAGGCGGGGGCGTTGCGCACGATCAGGCGGCGGTCCCAGTCCTGCGCGCGACCGGTCTGCAACAGGTGCATCGGCGCGGGCAGATCCGGGGCCTGATCGACGTCATGCACGATGCCGTCCGACAGGACCAGAATTCCGGCGATGCGCGCGCGCGGTTCCTCGGCCAGCGCCGCGTTCAGCGCCGCCATGACCTGCGTGCCTTCGTCTCCGTCGCCGTCGCCCACGGTGATGCGGCGCAGTTCGGTATTGTCGCGGGCCTCGATCTCGGCGGCCAGGGCCTCGGCGGTCTGCGCGGTCTGTTCGGCGCGGTCCGACAGGGTCTGGCTGGCGCTTTCATCCTCGATCATCAACACGATGTCGGTCAGCGGGGCGCGGTCCTCGATCTGGTAGACCGGGCCGGACAAAGCCGCCAGCAGCACCAGCGCCGCCAGTCCGCGCAACGCCCAACCCGACAGCCCGCGCCACAGCGCCAGAACCGTCGCGGCCAAAGCGATCGAACTGATGATGACCAGAACGGGCCACGGGATCAGCGGGTCGAAGATGACGGAACCGGTCATTGGCCCAACCTGTCAAGCAGAGCAGGCACGTGCACCTGATCGGATTTGTAGTTCCCGGTCAGCACGTGCATGACCAGATTGACGCCGAACCGATTGGCCAGCTCGCGCTGGCGTTCTCCGGCATAGCCGCGCCCGACCGGCAGCAACGCCTGCCCGTTCCGGTCGATCGCCCAGGCCCCGGCCCAGTCGTTGCCACCAATCACCACCGGGGTGACGTTGTCGTTGAGGTTGCGGAAGGGCATGCCCTCGATCTGTTCGGCGTCCGGGGGCGCGGCCTCGACCCAGACCTCGTTTCCGGCATAGCGGCCCGGGAAATCCTGCAACAGATAGAAGGTTCGGGTCAGGACGTGATCGCGCGGAACAGGCTCTAACGCCGGGATATTCAGCGGGGTCGCCAGCTGCTGCAGCTTGCGCCCATTGGGGCTGGCGGCGCCGAACCCGGCGATGTCGGCATCGCGCGTGTCGAACAGGATCATCCCGCCCGATCGCAGATAGGCGTTCAGCTTGGCATAAGCCTCAGCCGAGGGCTGGGGCTGATCCGGCGTAATCGGCCAGTAGAGCAGCGGGAAGAAGGCCAACTCGTCACGTTCGAGGTCCACGCCCATGGGCTCGGCCGGTTCGACGGATGTGCGATAGGTCAGGGTCTGCGACAGGCCGCGCAGCCCGGCATGGGCGACGTCATCGACCCGGGCATTGCCGGTCAGCACATGGGCCAGCACCAGATCCTTGGTCGCCTGCAAGGCGAATTCGGTCTCCTCGGGCGTCTGCGCCTGCACCTGCGGCGCGATCAGAACCGCGCCCAGCGCCACCGCTGCCGCCCGCGCCAGCCCCAGGCGCCCCGACAGCGCCAGCGAGGCCACCACGTCAACCGCCAGCAGGATCAGGGCCAGGCTCAGCAGCAGACCCCCGATCGGCGTTTCGGCGCTGACCTCCTGCCCCTTGATGGGCACATCCGCAGGCCAGCTGATCGGGCGCAGCGTGCTGTCCTCGGTCAGCACGTTCAGCGCCAGTTTCTGCTTGCCGCTTTCATACAAACCCGGGCGCAGGTCGGGGCCCAGGGCGCCGGACACCAGTGCGGGGCCATCGACACCGGCCAGATTGCCGGCGTCGGACAGGGTTCCGAACCCGTCCATCACCTGAATCGGCTCCCATGTGGTGCCTTGCAATTGTTCGACCTGCCGCGTCTTGGCGGCCGAGGCCACGGCCAGCCGGTCGAGCATTTCGACGAACAGGCCCGACAGCGGCAGGGTCGACCATTCGGCATCGGCGGTGACATGGAACAGCACCACCTGACCCAGGCCCAGCGGCTTGCGCGTCACCAGCGGCGTGCCATCCGACAGCGCGGCGATCACCCGGTCGGCCAGGTTCGGGTCGGGCTGCGCCATCACCTGGGTGCTTACGGTCACGTCGTCTGGGATGCGCAACCCGTAGAAGGGCGAGCCTTCCTGGAAAGGCGCCAGCCCCTTGGCCTCGCCCCAGCTCATCGCGCCGCCGACCGAGCGGCCACCGCTGCGCAGCCGCACCGGCAGCAGCGTGTCTTCGGCATCGCGGCCCAGATCGCTGGCCGCCATGTACGGGCCGGCAAAGCGCAGCAACAGCCCGCCCTGTTCGACCCATTCGACCAATCCGGCCTGTTCGGCGGGGGTCAGCTTGGCCACATCGGCCAGCACAATCACATCTGGGTTGGCGGGCAGAACCTCGGTCAGCCCGCCCTCGACGAAATCGGCGGTGGGGATCAGCACCTGCGTCAGGTAGTGCAGTGGCGACAGCAGCTCCAGCCCCTCGCGGTGGACGGTTCCGGCGATCAGGGCGACCTCGCGCCGGCGCAGGCTGTCATCGGTCAACGACACCGCCCCGGCCGACCGCTGGCCCTGCAGCTCGAACCGCGTGATGCGGGCCCGCAGTTCGGACGGCAACGCCAGATCGGCCTGCGCCTGGGTCGCGCCGCTGTCGAAGCTGACCTCGACCGATTGCAGAAGGCGCATCACGCCCGCCGGGTCGCGCCCCTGCGCATTGATGGTGACGGTCTGCGCCGGTCCGGGCGTGGCGCGCACCGCGGTCAGTCGGATCGCCCCGTCCTGATAGGTGGCCGGCAGCAGCGCCAGGATCGGTGCCGCCGCGCGATAGACCGTGACCCCGCCCCGCGCCTGCAGAGCAGACAGCAAGGTTTCACGGCCCGGATAGTCCAGCTTGTCGGTGAACCAGTGCGTGTCGAACCCACCCTCGACCGCCGACAGGTCGCTCAGCGCCTGTTCGATCTGCGCCGCGTCCGGCTGCCACGGCTGCGGAACCAGCCCGGGCAGGCGGTTGCGCCAAGCCTCGGCGGCCTGGAAAACGGGCGGTTCCGGCTCGGTCAGACGCAGGATCGACACCGGGCGCCCGGCACGCCCGGCTTCGGTCAGTTGCGCGTCGATCTGATCCAGCGTGGCGGGCCAGCGCGTGGCCCCGGCCCAGCTGGCATCCAGCACCAGCAGCAGCGGCCCCGATCCGGTCTGGTCGCGCGACGGGTTCAGCACCGGCCCGGCCAGACCGATGATGATCGCCGCCGCCGCCAGCATGCGCAGCAGCAACAGCCACCACGGGGTGCGGTCGGATACACTCTCGTCGTCCTTCAGGCCCAGCAGCAGGGTCACCGCCGGGAACAGCCGGCGGATCGGCGCGGGCGGCACGGCGCGCAGGATCAGCCACAGGATCGGCAGGGTCAGCAGACCCAGCAACACCCATGGCGCGGTAAAGCCGATGCCCGCCAGAACCGTCATCGCGCCCCTCCGTCCAGCGCACGATAGAGCCACAACAAGGCCGCCTGCGCGCTGTCGCCCGTATGGTGCAGGCCCAGCTGCCAGCCGGTCACCCGGCACAGGCGGGTCAGGTCATCCTTGCGCCGCGCCAGCCGCGCAAGATAGCGCTCTCGCAGGTCGCCGGCCTTGAGGGTCTCGTGCCGGACCGTGCCGCCGACGCTTTCGAAGATGGTGCGCCCGCGATAGGGGAAGCTCTCCTCGCCCGGGTCCAGGACCTGCAGCAGCACACCGCGCACGCCGCGGTCGGCGGCCTTGGTCAGGGCCAGTTCGACCTCGTCCAGCGGACCGAGGAAGTCAGAGATGAACACGGCGCGGGCATGGGGGATCATGGCGCGATGCTCGGGCGGAGCATAATCGGCCTCGGTATCTTCGGACAGGGCCTGTGCCAGCCGGATGATCTGGGCGTTGCCGCGCCGGGGCGGCAGGGTTGTTCCGGTCAGGCCCACACGCTCGCCCCCGCGCACCAGCAGGATCGCCGTGGCCAGCCCCAGAAGGCGGGCGCGGTCGGCCTTGGTGGGCAGGGATTTGTCGGACGCAAAGCGCATCGAGGCGCCCTGATCGACCCACAGCATGATCGACTGCGCGATCTGCCATTCGCGTTCGCGCACATATTGCTGATCGCCGCGGGCCGAGCGGCGATGGTCGATCATCCGCCGGCTGTCGCCGATTTGCGCCGGCCGGTATTGCCAGAAATCATCGCCCAACCCCGAACGCCGCCGGCCGTGATCGCCCAGCAGCACGGTTCCGGCCAGGTGTTCGGCCCGCGCCAACAGCGGCGGCAGCCGGGACGCCTCGGCCTCGGATCTTTCGCGAAGGGTGCGGGCCGCGTTCACGCCGCCGCCTCGGCCCGGACAAGCCCGGCCGCGGTGGTTTCGATCAGGTCGGCCAGGCTGTCACCGCGCGCCCGCGCGGCGAAGTTCAGCGCCATCCGGTGGCTGAGCACCGGGCGCGCCATGTCCAGCACGTCTTCGGCATTGGGGGCCAGCCGGCCCTGCAGCATCGCCCGCGCCCGCACCGTCATCATCAGTGCCTGCGCCGCGCGCGGGCCGGGGCCCCAGGCGACGGTCTCGGACACGCGCTCGGACACGCCGGGTTCTTCGGGGCGGAACGCGCGCACCAGATCGAGGATCAGTTCGACAACCGACTCGCCCACCGGCATTCGGCGCAGCAGAACCTGCGCGGCCAGCAGTTCTTCTTTGGTGAAGATCTGGTGCGCTTCCTCCTCGGCCACGCCGGTGGTGGCCAGCAGGATGTCACGCTCGGTCTGGCGGTCGGGATAGTTCACGTCGATCTGCACCAGGAAACGGTCAAGCTGGGCCTCGGGCAGCGGATAGGTGCCCTCCTGTTCGATGGGGTTCTGGGTGGCCAGAACGTGGAACGGCACGCCCAGCGCGCGGTCTTCGCCCGCGACGGTCACCGTGCGTTCCTGCATCGCCTGCAGCAGCGCCGACTGGGTGCGCGGGCTGGCGCGGTTGATCTCGTCGGCCATCAACAGTTCACAGAAGATCGGGCCGGGAATGAATCGGAATTGGCGGCTGCCATCCTCGGCGGTGTCCAGCACCTCGGACCCCAGAATGTCGGCCGGCATCAGGTCGGGGGTGAACTGGATGCGGTTGCCATGCAGGCCCATGACGGTGGACAGGGTTTCGACCAGCCGCGTCTTGCCCAGGCCCGGCAGCCCGATCAGCAGGGCATGACCGCCACACAGCAGCGCCGTCAGCGTCAGGTCGACGACCCTCTCCTGCCCGATGAAGCGGCGGGTGATCGAGGATTTGGCCTGTTGCAGTTTCTCTTCCAGCGCTTCGATCTCGGACACGAGGTCGGCAGGTTCGGTCATGACTTTCCCTTCCGTGGACTTATTATAGATGAAGTGTATCGCGCTGTGAGGAAATGGCAAAAACAATGAGCGGACAAAATCCTGTGAAACCGTCGCCCGAGGGTCTGGCGGCCTCGGTCAAGGCGGCCAAAACGCGGGGTCTGCCCCCTGTGGACAAGTGGAATCCTCCGTTCTGCGGCGATCTGGACATGCGCATCGCGCGCGATGGCACCTGGTATTATCTAGGGTCGCCCATCACCCGGTTCGAGTTGGTGAAGCTGTTTTCATCGATTCTCAAGAAAGAGGGGGATGCCTATTTCCTGGTCACCCCGGTCGAAAAGGTCGGCATAACGGTCGAAGACGCCCCATTCGTCGCTGTCGATTTCGATCGCTCCGGCGCGGGCGAGGATCAGGTTCTGACCTTTACCACCCATGTCGGCGATACGGTGACGGCCGGGCCGGATCATCCGATCCGGGTGGTCATCGACCCCGAAACGAGCGAGCCGAGCCCTTACATTCTGGTGCGGTCGAACCTCGAGGCGCGGATCGACCGCAAAAGCTTCTATCGGCTGGTGGACATCGCCACCCATCACGACGGGCAGTTCGGCGTCTGGTCGGGCGGGCAGTTCTTTGCCATCGCACCATCGGACATGGTGGGCGACGGCTAGCCCGTCTGGCGCCCGGGCCGGTCCTGCGCCAGCACCACGGCCAGCGCCACCACCGCCGCGCCCAGCGCGCGGGTCCAGTTCCACTCCTCGCCCAGCACCAGCATGATGACCATCACATAGAACGGGGCCACGTTGATGTGGAACGAGGCCAGCGCCACGCCCAACTTGCCGACCGAGGCGATGAACAGAATCTGGCTGAGGCCCAGCGATATCAGCGCGTAGATGACCAGCATCCCGGCCTGCTGCGTGTCGATGGCACGTTGCGGACGAATGTCGAACCAGGCCAGGCTGGCCAGCCCGACCAGAACCGAGGCCACGATCGCGCCACCGGCCAGCGTGATCGTGGTGCGGCCGGTCTGGCTGAGGTCGGGGAAATCGCGTGACGTGGCCATGCTGCCCCAGCAGAACAATGTGGTGGACCCGACCGCGCAGAGCGCGCCCAGCCCCAGCTGCGCGGGCGCGGTGGCGCTGGTGGCGATCAGCCCGCCGATGATCGAAACGACCACGCCCAGCGCGAAATTCGCGCGCAGCCGGCGGGTTCCGGCGGCCAGTTCCAGCAGGGTGGCCACCAGCGGCGCGCACGAGGCGATGATCGCGACCGTCACCGGGTCGGTCAGCTTCTGCGCCAGGATGATCAGGAACATGCCCAGCCCCAGACCGAAACCGCCGACCCGCACCGCATGTCCCCATCGGGCGCGCAGCACGGCTCCGGGTCCGTCGATCCAGATCCAGATCGGCACCATCACCGCCACCGCCAGCATCAACCGCGCCGCCCACAAGTCAACCGGCGGCCAGGACTGCAACAGGATCTCGGCCGCCGGAAATCCGGCCGCCCAGGTCAGCATCGACGCCACCGCCAGCCCGTTTCCGGACAAGGCGGATTGCCGCGCACCGGGCGCAGCGAAACCGGGCCCGCGAACGGGGTCCGGACTCATCGCCATCGGTTTCAATCCTTTTGTTGGTGCAGCGCCACGAAAATGATTCGCTGCAACACCCGGACCCTTCACAATCGACCCGCGCCGGTCTGGCCGATTTTCGACATATTGTCGTTTTCAAACCCTTCCTCTGCGCGCCGCGCGCCACTAAGGTCGGCGCGCCATCAGACCGAGAGGACAATGCCCAGATTTGCCGCCAATATATCGCTGCTCTTTGCCGAGCTGCCTTATCTCGACCGATTCAAGGCGGCGGCGGATGCAGGATTCAAAGCGGTCGAGATCCTGTCTCCTTATGACCTGGCAGCCAAGGAAACCCGCCGCGCGTTGCTGGCAAACGGGCTGGACCTGGTGCTGATCAACGCGCCGCCGCCCAACTATGCCGGCGGCCAGCCGGGCTATGCGGCCGTTCCGGGGGGCGAAGGGCGGTTCCAGTCCGACATCCGCCGCGTCCTGCGCTATGCCGAGGCGTTGAGGCCGGGCCTGATCCATGTGATGGCGGGCTATGCCTCGGGGTCGGACGCACAGGACTGTTTCGTGCGCAACCTGCAATGGGCCGCGGATTTTGCACCGCTTCAGCAGTTCACGATCGAACCGCTGAACCCGGTCTCGCAACCGGGATACTTCCTGAATGACTATGATCTGGCCGCCGCGTGCCTGGACCGGATCGACCGGCCGAATGTGGGCCTGCAATTCGACAGCTTTCATGCCCGGATGATCCATGGCGACGCACAGGCCGTCTGGGACAGGTTCCGTGACCGAATCATACATGTTCAGATCGGATCGGCCCCCGACCGGTCGGAACCCGGCCGGGACGAGACCGATTTCCCCGCCCTGTTCGCGGCAATCGACGACAGCGGCTATGACGGCTGGGTCAGCGCCGAATACACGCCTTCGACCCGGCACACCGAGGCATCTCTGCACTGGATGCGATAGGCCTGTGCGCCTGAGCACTGGAAATCACATTTTGAATGCCGCATATGAACCGGCAAATCAGCAGAGGAAAAGCCGCATGATCCCCGCCCGTTTTGCCCCCGTTCTGTTTTCCTTCATCCTGTCTGGGTTGATGTCCTGCATCGTGACCTGCATCGCAACGGTCAAACATCGCAACGGTCAAAGAGATCGGGCTGGGCCCCGAGACCCTTGGCAGCTGGATGGGCGCCTGGAGCGTCAGCTGGCCGGTGGCCTTCGCAGTGGTTCTGTTCGTAGCCCCGCTGACCCGCCGGCTGGTCGCGCTGTTGGTCAGGCCCGAGGCCTGACCTGCCGCGAAGATGGCCCGCCGGGCCTGATGAGCGGCATGGCGCTTGCTAATGCGCCTCGGCCCAGTTGGCGCCTTTGCCCGCATCCACCGTCAGTTTCACGTCCAGCTTCACCGCCGGATCGGGCGCGTTTTCCATCACGTCGCGCGCGATCTCAATGGTCTGATCCACCGCATCCTCGGCCACTTCGAACAGCAGTTCGTCATGCACCTGCAGCAGCATCTTGGCCGGCAGCCCGTCGATCGCCTCGGGCATCCGCACCATCGCCCGCCGGATCACGTCGGCCGCCGTGCCCTGGATCGGCGCGTTGATCGCCGCCCGGCGCGCGAACCCCGCATGCGGCCCCTTGGCGTTGATCTCGGGCGTGTGGATCTTGCGCCCGAACAGCGTCTGCACATAGCCATGCTCTTTGGCAAAGGCGATGGTGTCATCCATATAGCGCCGGATACCCGGGAAGCGCTCGAAATAGCGGTCGATGAATCCCTGTGCCTCGGCCCGCGGAATGCGCAGATTGCGCGCCAGGCCAAAGCCTGAAATGCCATAGATCACGCCGAAATTGATCGCCTTGGCCTTGCGGCGGATCTCGGGCGTCATCTCGTCCAGCGGCACGTCGAACATTTCCGACGCGGTCATGGCGTGGATGTCCAGCCCATCGGCAAAGGCCTGTTTCAAGGCCGGAATATCGGCGATATGGGCCAGGATGCGCAGCTCGATCTGTGAATAGTCCAGCGACACCAGAACATTGCCCGGCTCGGCGACGAAAGCCTCGCGGATGCGGCGGCCTTCTTCGGTGCGCACCGGGATGTTCTGCAGGTTCGGGTCGGTCGAGGCCAGACGCCCCGTATTCGCCCCGGTGATGGCATAAGACGTATGCACCCGCCCCGTATCGGGGTTGATATGGGTCTGCAGCGCGTCGGTATAGGTCGATTTCAGCTTGGAAAGCTGCCGCCAGTCCAGCACCTTGCGTGGCAGCTCATGCTCGGTCGCCAGATCTTCCAGCACGTCGGCGCCGGTCGAATACTTTCCGGTCTTGCCCTTCTTGCCGCCTTCCAGGCCCATCTTTTCAAACAGGATCTCGCCCAGCTGCGCGGGCGAGCCGACGTTGAAGGTTTCTCCGGCCAGCTCGTGGATTTCAGCCTCCAACGCGGCCATTTTCTGGGCAAAGGCGTTCGACATGCGGCTCAGCACGTCGCGGTCGACCTTGATGCCATGCATCTCCATCTGGGCCAGAACCGGCACCAGGGGGCGCTCGAGCGTTTCATAGACGGTGGTCACCTGAACCCGGTGCAGCTGCGGCTTGAACAGCTTCCACAGACGCAGGGTGATGTCGGCATCCTCGGCGGCATAGGCGGTAGCCTCGTCAATCGGCACCTTGTCGAAGGTGATCGCCGATTTGCCCGAGCCCAGCAGCGGTTTGATCGGGATCGGCGTGTGGCCCAGATAGCGTTCGGACAGCGTGTCCATGCCATGCCCATGCTCGCCCGCATGCATGGCATAGGACATCAGCATCGTGTCGTCGATTGGGGCCACATCCACGCCATAGCGCGCAAAGATCTTGGCGTCATATTTCATGTTCTGCCCGATCTTCAGGATCGACGGATCCTCCAGCACCGGCTTGAGCAGCTTCAGCGCCTCATCCAGCGGCATCTGCCCCTCGGCCAGCGCGTCCGAGCCGAACAGGTCGTCGCTGGCCCCGTCGCGGTGGGTCAGCGGGATATAGCAGGCTTCGCCCGGCTCGATGCACAACGAGATGCCGACCAGATCGGCCACCATCTCGTTCAGGCCCGTGGTCTCGGTGTCCACGGCCAGCCAGCCGCGTTCATGCGCCTGATCGATCCATTTCCGCAGCGCCGCCGCATCGCGCACGCATTCGTATTTGCTGGCATCAAACGGGGTTTCGTCGGCCGGGGGATCATCTGCCGCCACCGGCGCCGGCGCATCCGCGATCACCGGCGGCTCGACCCCCAGCTTTTCGGCGATCCGCTTGGAAAGCGTGCGGAACTCCATCTCGGCCAGGAACGACAACAGCTTGTCCGGGTCCGGGTCGCGCAGCTCCAGATCGTCCAGCGTGAAATCCAGCGGCGTCTTGCAATCCAGCTGCACCAGCTTCTTCGACAGCTCGATCTGGTCGCGCTTCTCGATCAAGGTCTGGCGGCGCTTGGGTTGCTTGATCTCCTCGGCGCGGTCCAGAAGCGTCTCCAGATCGCCGAACTCGTTGATCAGCAGCGCCGCCGTCTTGATCCCGATCCCCGGCGCACCCGGCACGTTGTCCACGCTGTCACCGGCCAGCGCCTGTACATCCACCACGCGCTCGGGATAGACGCCGAATTTCTCGAACACCCCCTCGCGGTCGATGCGCTTGTTCTTCATGGCGTCCAGCATTTCGACACCATCGCCCACCAACTGCATCAGGTCCTTGTCGGAACTGACGATGGTCACCCGCCCGCCGGCCTTGCGCGCCTGACAGGCCAGCGTGGCGATGATGTCGTCGGCCTCATAGCCCTCCAACTCCTTGCAGGGGATGTTGAAGGCTTCGGTCGCCTGCCGTGTCAGGGGGATCTGCGGGCGCAGGTCCTCGGGCATCGCCTCGCGGTTGGCCTTGTAGAGGTCATACAGGTCATTGCGGAAGGTGTGCGAGCCCTTGTCGAAGATCACTGCCAGATGGGTCGGCGCATCGGGGCCGTGGTCGCCATCCACATAGCGTTGCAGCATGTTGCAAAAGCCCGAAACGGCGCCGATCGGCATCCCGTCCGATTTCCGCGTCAGCGGCGGAAGGGCGTGATAGGCGCGAAAGATGAAGGCCGATCCGTCGATCAGATGCAGATGGCAGCCTTTTCCGAATTTGCTCATGCGCGCTCTCCCTGTCGGTCAGGGACGGTTCTGCCACAGGGTCAGCCGGGTGACCAGTCAGGAACGCGCCCTAGCCGCCAAACAGGCCGCTGAAAACATCCGAGAAACTGCTCAGCAGCGCCATGATGACCAGCGCGCCGAGGAACGCGAAAAACGCCATTGCGAAGAACTGAAACAGGATCGCGCCCGTTCCGATGACCACCCCGGCGATGGCCGGGCGGCGTTTTTCGTGCCGCAGAATGCCGATGACCGAGACGACGATCGCCAACCCGCCCAGCATGGCGACGCCGATCTGCAGAAAATCATCCAGATCGCGGGTGGGGGCGACCGGCGCGGGCTGCTCCATCCCCGCGGCGGCCCGTAAAGTCGATTTACCCAACTCGGCGGCCAGTTCTCCCAGCGTCACGCCGGAGGATTGCTGCGGCGCGAACGGCCCAGCCCAGAACACGAACAGGGCTGCGAACAGGGCCAGTGCCGCAAGACAAAAGCCGGCCCAACCAAAAACCGGATTTCCAGAATCAGCAGCAGTCATATCGGTCATCATTCGCACTCACGTTGGTCACACCAACGCACTAGGCGAAAATCGCGGCGAGATTTGGGCGGACTGCGGTTGGGCAGGCAATCAGTGTTGCTGTGCGTCCTTCAGAACATATTTGCAATCGCAATAGGGGCACTCGACCCAGCCCTGATCCTCGGGGATCTGCAACCAGACGCGCGGATGGCCCAGCGCGCCCTCTCCGCCATCACAGGCGACACGGCTAGTCTCGACGATCTTGGTTTCCGGAGCTTCGATTGTCACGGCGTGCGATCCTTCACTGGTTGTCGGCCTCGCGGGCATGCATTAGGTGCGTTTATGAGCGATCAGGAAACCGGGGGCAAGAGCCAGCAATGACCGATGCAGCGATCAGCCTTCGCGGCCTGCGCAAAACCTATCGGGGCAGCAAGGGCCAGCCCGAGAAACACGCGCTGAAGGGCATTGACCTGGAGATCCCGCGCGGCTCGGTCTTTGGCCTGCTGGGGCCGAACGGGGCGGGCAAATCGACCCTGATCAACATTCTTGCCGGGCTGGTGATCAAGACCGCCGGCCAGGTGACGATCTGGGGCTTTGACCAGGACCGCAACCCGCGCCAGGCCCGCGCCGCCATCGGCGTGATGCCGCAGGAGCTGAACCTCGACCCGTTCTTTACCCCCCGTGGCGCGCTCGAGGTGCAGGCGGGGCTTTATGGCGTGCCGAAATCGCAACGCCGCAGCGACGAGATCCTCGAACTGGTCGGCCTCAGCGACAAGGCCGAGGCCTATGCCCGCACGCTGTCGGGCGGGATGCGGCGGCGGCTGCTGCTGGCCAAGGCGCTGGTGCACCACCCGAAAATTCTGGTGCTGGACGAACCCACCGCCGGCGTGGACATCGAACTGCGCCAGATGCTCTGGGCCAATGTACGCAAGCTGAACCAGCAGGGCATGACCATCATCCTGACCACCCACTACCTGGAAGAGGCGCAGGAGATGTGCGACGAGATCGCCATCATCAACCACGGCGAGAAGGTCGCGCAGGACAGCACCGCCAACCTGCTGGGCCGCATGGACGGCCGCACCATGGTCATCACCCCCGAGGCCCCTGTGACCGCCCTGCCCGCCGCCCCCGGCGTTCAGGCCAGCCTGCGCGACGACGGCAGCCTTGCGCTGCACTACCGCAGCCCGGAAACCAGCGCCGAGCAGGTACTCGAAGCGGTCCGTCTGGCCGGCATCCGCATCCGCGACGTGCGCACCGAAGAGGCCGATCTCGAGGACGTGTTCCTCGCCCTGACCTCCTCGCGCACCGACGATGCCCCGGCCGACGATCAGAACCATCCGCGCCGGGGCCTGCACCGGGTAAAGCTGTGACGAGGCACCGTGCCACTTCGGTCTGGGCAGATGAGGTTTTTTGCAGAACAACCAAGACCACTCGCCACGCCGCCCTTGCATAAGCGCATTGTGGACGAAGTTGTCTTTCGCTTCGTTCACAAGGCACAACTGTTTTGCGGAAACATGGGCGAAGCACGGTGTTGGCCAGGTAACGCAAACCAGGGGCAGGTCATTTTGTCAGCCAGCGAGAGTTTGACATACCTCAATGACGGAAGCCGGAGAAACCCTATCCTAAGAAAGCTACTTGAATTGAATTTTCTGAAAGATAGGAGTTTGCCCATTGATGACCCTAGCAAGAGTATCTCGACCTGCACTTTTCCTGCTTTCGCTCATTTGTTTTTCGACTGTCGCGTGGGCCGATCCGGCTACCCGCAAGAGCGAAAAAGTTGAACGATTTGGGTATTGGTATGTGGTGAAGAAGCCTGCGACATTTGTCATAGCCCAAACTGGACAGAAAGGGCGCTATACGCTCTGTAGCGCGGTACTCAGAGGTGGTTCGGTTCGTTTGAACAGTTTCGAGCCGTTTTGTAGGTGGATTTCCCGCTCGGTTATGCCGCGACCGGGATTGGTCGCGACGGGTTGATGTATGCCTGATCGGGCGTCTGCCCGTCCAGCGATGAATGCGGTCTCCGCGTGTTTTAGAATGCCAGATACCGGCGAAGGCTTTCACGGGCGGCCGAGACGCTGTCATAGGCGCGCAGGTATACCTCTTCATATTTGATCGTCCGCCAGAGCCGTTCGACAAAGACATTGTCCCGCCACGCGCCCTTGCCATCCAAGCTGATCTGGATGCCCGCATCCTTCAGGGTCTTTATGAAGTCGATGGATGTGAATTGGCTGCCCTGGTCCGTATTCATGATCTCAGGCTTGCCATGGCGGCGCGTGGCCTCTTTCAAAGCCTCGATGCACGGTCCGGTTTCCAGCGTCGTGGACAGCCGCCAAGCCAACACCTTCCGACTGAACCAGTCCAGCACGGCGACCAAATAGACGAACCCACGCGCCATGCACTGCCCGGCAGGCGAATGCATAGCATTCTGCCGAGAGGGGAATGTAGGTAATGTCCATGGCCCAAACCTGGTTTGGTCGCGTCACCGCCAGCTTTCTCAGCAGATAGGGATAGACCTTATGGCCAGGTGCCGGTTTCGACGTGTTGGGCCTGCGATACAGGGCTTGGATGCCCATCTGTTTCATGCAGGTGGCCACGTGAAGCCGGCCAGCAGTGAAGCCCTCCTGACGCAGAAGACCTTTCATCATCCGGCTGCCCGCAAACGGATACTCCATGTGCAGTTCATCAATCCGGCACATCAGTTTGAGATCATCTTCACTGGTGGGACGCGGCTCGTAATAGAGACTGCCCCGGCTGATCCCGAGCAGGTCGGCCTGGCGCGTCAGGCTCAGCTTGTGGTCAGGGTTGGTCATTTCTTTGCGCTCCCCAACAGACCGGCCTTGGCGAGCGCTTCACCCAAAAAATCATTCTCCAGCGTCAGCTGGCCAATCTTTGCATGGAGCGATTTGACGTCGATCTCGGGGGCTTTCGAAGCCTTCGGCTTGTCGTCAAAGACATCCGTCACCCCGTCGAGAAGCTGATCTTTCCACTGCTTGATCTGGTTCGGATGAACGTCAAACTGCGTCGCCAATTCGCTCATCGTTTTGTCGCTCTTCAAAGCTGCCAATGCCACTTTCGCCTTGAATGCAGGGCTGTGGTTCCGCCTCGGTCGTCTTGCCATATTCACTCCTTCGTCCCGGCACGCTGCCGGATCAGGAGCGGAAAATCCACCTAACTCATCTGTTCAGATTTCTCGGACCACCTCTCTCTTTTCCAAAGATGCATCCTTAGAGTTCGAGGCGAAGAATGATCAGGCTTGGTCGTTCTACGCATCCAAAAAGGGATGGGATTATTCCTTCGGCAGGAAAAAGTTAACGTTGAAATCCGGTTCGCGGGAAATTCGGATTCCTGAGGCACTTTATGGAGGCTCGATGATTTCCGGGATGAGCCACAACTTTCTTGCTGGCCGCCCGGTCTCCATGGCCACGTTCCGCTCCTTCATCTCGCAGGGTAAGCCGATTTCTATTCATGATAACCGCGGCAGACTGCTTGTGACTTTTCCGAACGATGGAGATGATCTCTCAAAGGCGTTCAAACGGGCAATCGAATGCTCACTGTCGAACAAACCGTAGTCAGACCGGGAGCGAGGCCATGAGTTTTACTCTTTCGAAAATCGCAATCGTACTGACCCTCCTCGCCTGTTCCGTTTCAGCCACGCATGCAGAGGGGCAGTTTCTGGAAGGATGCCTCGCGCTAAAAGGCAATGAACAGCAGTTCAGAAAAACGACCGTAACGTGGCTTGCGCAGCAGAAAGGGGAAACAATAATCGCGTATGCATCAATAAATGTTGGGGGCAAGGCAGCAGTCTGTGGCTTATACGTGAACGAAGGGGTCGTGCCTCAGACAGACCTGAAGTTTATGCTCTCCAAGAGTGAGATAAAGGTCGGTCGACAGACATTGTTAAGAAATCTCTCCTTTTTTAAGAATGCGTGTAATGGTGGCGGATGCAAACTTTGCGCGCCTTGCTTTATGACAACATTGAATTGGAAACCGGCTTACGCGCGGGCGAAACTGAGTTTACACGAAACTGAAAGCTTCGAAATCAAATAGTTACATTTCGACCACGGGGCGCAAGAACAGCCATATCTCTGTGGCGAGCTGAGCCCAGATTGCGCGCTGATCGGAAGGTAGATTTCCAAGCTGCAATCCAATCGGTTCACAAATGCAAAGATAGCTTTGAAGCCAGCCAAGATGATGTTTGCTGCGAATGCACGACACGTCCGCTCAGGGCTCGAACCAGAACTTCACCGCACCTGAATTGGCGACCCGTTTCCTGCGCACTGCAGACAAGGACTCGAAAAAGAACAAAACAAGAATATAATGACGACTCGCCATGTATGCCGAGCTGTCGATCACGTCGAATTTCACCTTCCTCACCGGGGCCTCGCACCCCGAGGAGTACATGGAGCGCGCCGTCACCCTGGGGCTGCCCGCCATCGCCATCGCCGATGACAACTCGGTGGCGGGCATCGTCCGCGCCCACACCCAGGCACGCGAGATCGCCCGCAAGGTGCGTGAACGCCGCGCGTGGGAGGAGCACAACACGCCCATCGGCCCGCCCTGCCCCGATCACATCCCGAAACCGCCCTCGTTCCCGGTACATGCGGTGCCGCGCCTGATCCCGGCGGCGCGGCTGATCTTTACCGATGCCCCGCCCGTTACCGCCCTGCCCCTCAACCGGCAGGGCTGGGCCAGCCTGTGCCGCCTCCTGTCCACTGGGCGGCTGCGCGCGGCCAAGGGCGACTGCATCCTGCACCTGTCCGACCTGCTGGAGTTTTCCGACGGTCTGCACCTGCTGCTCTGGCCACAGGCGGGCCGTCCGACCGGCGGCGCGAGCGGGTGGCGGACACAGGCGCAACAGCTGACGCGCCGCTTTGCCGGGCGCATGCATCTGCTGATGCATCCCCGTTATGACGGGGCGGATGCGGCATTTTTTCAAGTGTTAGAGACTGAATCGCACCATCTGGGCCTGCCCACCATCGCCAGCGCCGCGCCGATGATGCATCACGGGTCGCGCCGCCGGCTGGCCGATGTGCTGACCGCGATCCGGCTGCGCCGCAAGGTGGACGACCTGGGCCGCCACGCGCTGGCCAACGGCGAACAGCGCCTGCGGTCCGAGGCCGAGATGCTGCGCATTTTCAAGGGGCACGAAGGCGCCGTGGCCCGCGCGTATGCGCTCAGCGAACAGCTCACCTTCTCGCTGGACGAACTGCGCTATGAATACCCCAGCGAGGTCAGCGGCACCGAAACCCCCGCCCAGCGCCTGCACCGTCTGGCGCATGAAGGATTGAAATGGCGCTATCCCGCCGGCGCCCCCGAAAAGGTGAAGGCGATGCTGGCGCATGAGCTGACCCTGATCGGCAAGCTGAAATACGAGCCCTATTTCCTGACCGTCCACGACATCGTGCAGTTTGCCCGCAGCCGCGGAATCCTGTGCCAGGGGCGCGGCTCGGCGGCCAATTCGGTGGTCTGCTATTGCCTGGGCGTCACCTCGGTCAGCCCCGAGATGGGCACCATGGTGTTCGAACGCTTCGTCTCCGAGGCGCGGGACGAGCCGCCCGACATCGACGTGGATTTCGAACATGAACGCCGCGAAGAGGTGATCCAGCACATCTATGAACGCTATGGCCGCCACCGCGCGGGGCTGTGCGCCACGGTGATCCACTATCGCGGCAAGCGCGCCATCCGCGAGGTGGGCCGCGCCATGGGCCTGACCGAGGACACGATTTCCGCCCTGTCCTCGCAGCTGTGGGGGTTCTTCTCGGCCTCGGGGCTCGAGGCCGAGCGGATGCGCGAAATCGGCCTCGACCCCGAGGATCACCGCCTGAAACAGACTCTGACACTGGTGCATCAGATCAATGGCTTCCCCCGCCACCTGTCCCAGCACGTGGGCGGTTTCATCATCACCGAGGGGCGTCTGGACGAGCTGGTGCCCATCGAGAACGCCACGATGGAGGACCGCACCGTCATCTGCTGGGACAAGGACGACATTGATACGCTTGGCATCCTCAAGGTCGATGTTCTGAGCCTTGGCATGCTGACCTGCATCCGAAAGGCCTTTGACCTGATCGCCCAGCACCACCAGACCAGCTACACGCTCGCCACCCTGCCGCCCGAGGACCCGGCGGTCTATGACATGCTGTGCCGCGCGGATTCGGTGGGCGTGTTCCAGGTGGAATCCCGTGCGCAGATGAACTTCCTGCCCCGGATGCGGCCGCGCAATTTCTATGACCTGGTGATCGAGGTCGCCATCATCCGCCCCGGCCCCATCCAGGGCGACATGGTGCATCCCTATATCCGCCGCCGCAACGGCGAGGAGGAGGTCAGCTTCCCCTCGGACGCACTGGGTGAGGTTCTGGGCAAGACGCTGGGCGTGCCGCTGTTTCAGGAACAGGCGATGCAGATCGCCATCGTCGGCGCGGGCTTCACCCCCGAACAGGCCGACCGGCTGCGGCGCTCGCTGGCGACCTTCAAGAAGCATGGGTCCGTCAGCGAATTCCGCGCCCTGTTCCTGCGCGGGATGCAGCGCAACGGCTATGACGCCGAATTTGCCGAACGCTGCTTCTCGCAGATCGAGGGGTTCGGCTCCTACGGCTTCCCCGAAAGCCACGCGGCCAGCTTTGCGCTGCTGGTCTATGCCAGCGCCTGGATCAAGTGCCACCATCCGGGGATTTTCGCCTGCGCGCTGCTGAATTCGCAGCCGATGGGGTTCTATGCTCCCGCCCAGATCGTGCGCGATGCGCGCGAGCATGGCGTGCAGGTGCGCCCGGTCTGCATCAATGCCAGCTTCTGGGACAACGTGATGGAGCCCGACGGTCATGGCGGGCTGGCCCTGCGGCTGGGCTTTCGCCAGATCAAGGGCCTGAGCGAGGAGGACGCCAGCTGGCTGACCGCCGCGCGCGGCAACGGCTATCATCAGGTCGATGACGTCTGGCGCCGCGCGGGCCTTGGCCCCTCGGTGATCGAGCGTCTGGCCGAGGCCGATGCCTTTGCCGCCTGCGGCCTGACCCGGCGCGAGGCGCTGTGGCAGGCCAAGGCGATCGCCACCGCCAGGCCCCTGCCGCTCTTCGCGCAGGATCTGGAAGGCGAGGCGCTGGACGAGCCCGCCGCCCATCTGCCCCGGATGTCGCTGGGTGAACAGGTGGTCGAGGATTACGTCGCCACCCGCCTGAGCCTGCGGGCACACCCGGTGGCCCTGTTGCGGCACCTGTTGACGCCGGGGCAGCGCGACAATTCCGCCCCTGCATCCGGGCCGGAAAACGCGGTATCTGCCCGGAACAGAGCCTGAATCGAAAGCCCCGACCATGACCCGGCCCGTGCTGCCCCCACGCTTTCCCGCCACGCCCGACCAGATCCGCGCGCAGGTCACCGCGTTCTACGCCCGCGTCCGGCAGGACGCCGTGCTGGGCCCGATCTTCAACCGCCACGTCACCGACTGGCCCGCGCATGAGGACCGGATCGCCGCCTTCTGGCGCAACGCCATCCTGTACGAGCGCGGCTACAGCGGCAATCCGCAGCGCGTACATATCGAGCGTCCGGACGTGAAGCCCGAGATGTTCGCCCATTGGCTGGACCTGTTCGAAGAGGTCGCCCACGGCACCCTGCCCCCGGAAACGGCCACGCCCTGGGTGGCGCTGGCCCGCCGCATCGGCGCGGGGATGCAGGCCGGTGTCGCGGCCGCGCGCCAACCGGCCGGGGCTCCGCCGATCCTGCGCTGAACGGCCGGCCCCGCAGGGGTGTTAGCGGTAAAGTTTGGACTATCCGACTCTGCCGATTGGGTTTAATCAGACCTCAAACACCTGCCACAGCATCCAACCGCCCGGGACCAGTCAGATGAGCACACAGAACTCGACCCTGCAGGGACTTGGCTTTGCCTTTCTCGGGTTTGCCGTCTTTGCCACCCATGACGCGCTGATCAAGACGCTGGGCGGCACCTATTCCGTGCTGCAGATCATCTTTTTCGCCACGCTGTTCTCCTTTGTGCCGATGGCGGTCACGATCCTGGCGGACAAGGCCACTGGAAACTTCCTGCCCCGCCATCCTTGGTTGGTCATGCTGCGCTCGGGGCTGATGGTCACGGGTATGTCCTGTGCCTTCTACGCCTTTTCGGTCCTGCCCCTGGCCGAAGTCTATTCGCTGCTGTTTTCCTTTCCGCTGATCGTCACCGTCCTGTCGATTCCGATTCTGGGCGAGGTCGTGCGCGCGCAACGCTGGGCTGCGGTGGGCGTGGGCCTGATCGGGGTGCTGATCGTCCTGCGCCCCGGCGCGACCGAGATCACCCTGGGCCACCTTGCCGCCCTGACGGCCGCGTTCTGCAGCGCCTTCGCATCCGTGCTGGTGCGCAAGATCGGAAACGAGGAACGCTCGGCAGTGCTGATCCTGTATCCGATGCTGCTGGCGATCGCGGTCATGAGCCTGGCGCAACCGGCCGTCTATCAGCCGCCTTCGCTGATCCATCTGGCGATGATGGCCTTGGTCGGCGTGTTTTCGGTGATCGCCCAGCACCTGATCATCCTGGCCTATCGAGCTGCGCCCGCCGGTGTGGTCGCCCCCAGCCAGTACAGCCAGATCATCTGGGCCACGATCTTCGGCGCAGTGTTCTTTGGGGAAAAGCCCGACAAATGGGTGGCCGTGGGGGCCGCGATCATCATCGCATCGGGCATCTTCGTCGTCTGGCGCGAAAGCCGGGCAAATGTTTCGCCGAACAAACCGGTTCTGCGCGTCCGCTCGCCGCGGTCCGACACCGGCGCCTCGGCGCGGCCGGGGGCTTAGAGTCACCACGCGGCCAGACGGCCGCGTTACCTCTCTTTGCAGCGGATCCTGATATTTCCGCTTTCGCCGGATTCCTCGAACTTTCCGATTTCGCGGACCAGATCGCTCAGCCGGTTGAATCCGTAGGTCCGCGTGTCGAAATCCGGGTAATTCATGCTCAGCTGGCGGCCGACCCAGCCCAGCGTGACCCAGCCATCCGGCTCGTCGGATTTGAGCACGACATTGCGGATCAGCTGATAGGCATGGTTCAGGTCTTTCTTCGACGGAGCCTTCTTGGTCTTTTCGCCGTTGCTGCTTTCTTTCTTGATGTTTTCAATCAGAATGAACCGGTTGCAGGCCGCCACGAAAGCCTTGGGCGTCTTGCGCTCGCCAATGCCGTATACCCTCAACCCCTGTTCACGGATGCGGCTGGCCAGGCGGGTGAAATCGCTGTCGGATGACACCAGAACGAACCCGTCGAAGCGGCCCGAATGCAGAATGTCCATCGCGTCGATCACCAGGGCGATGTCGCCCGCGTTCTTGCCGGTTGTGTTGGCGAATTGCTGGTGCGGAACGATGGCGTATTCCGCCAGTTTCTCGGCGCTCCAGCCCTGCGGGGTGCCGCCGGAAAAATCGCCGTAGATCCGGCGCAGACTGGCCTCGCCCAGTGTGGCGACTTCTTCGAAGATTTCGGCGACGTGTTTTGCCGGAACATTCTCGGCATCAATCAGAACGGCAAGGCGTTCTGTGGTGGTGTTGGTCAACTTGGTCTCTCAATTCAGACGTAAAATTCTGAACTGAACATAGGCGGAAAAGCGGGCGGGTGTAACCCCGCCCTTGCAATTTCCGGCCTCAGTAGATCACCACCGACCGGATGCTTTCGCCCTTGTGCATCAGGTCGAAGCCTTTGTTGATGTCGTCCAGACCCATGGTGTGGGTGATCATCGGGTCGATCTCGATCTTGCCTTCCATGTACCAGTCGACGATCTTGGGCACGTCCGTGCGCCCGCGCGCGCCGCCGAAAGCGGTGCCGCGCCACGACCGGCCGGTGACCAGCTGGAACGGACGGGTCGAGATCTCGGCCCCTGCGGGCGCCACGCCGATAATGATGGATTCGCCCCAGCCCTTGTGCGCCGATTCCAGCGCCGCGCGCATCACCTGCACGTTGCCGGTGGCGTCAAAGGTATAATCCGCTCCGCCCTTGGTCAGGTTCACCAGATAGGGGACAAGATCGCCCTCGACCTCGGAGGGATTGACGAAATCGGTCATGCCGAATTTTTTGGCCATCTCGACCTTGGCGGGGTTCAGATCGACGCCGACGATCTGATCGGCGCCGGCCAGACGCAGGCCCTGGATCACGTTCAGGCCGATGCCGCCCAGGCCGAACACGATGGCGCGGCTGCCGATCTCGACTTTGGCGGTGTTGATCACCGCGCCGATGCCGGTGGTAACTCCACAGCCGATATAGCAGATCTTGTCGAACGGCGCGTCCTCGCGCACCTTGGCCAGCGCGATTTCCGGCAGAACCGTATGGTTCGAGAAGGTCGAGCAGCCCATGTAGTGCAGGATCGGATCCCCATCCAGCGTCGAAAACCGCGAGGTGCCGTCGGGCATCAAACCCTTGCCCTGCGTCTCGCGGATGGCCTGGCACAGGTTGGTTTTGGGATGCAGACAGTATTCGCACTCGCGGCATTCGGGGGTGTAGAGCGGGATCACGTGATCGCCCGGCTTCAGGCTGGTCACGCCGGGGCCGACCTCGACCACGACGCCGGCACCCTCGTGGCCCAGAATGGCCGGAAACAGCCCCTCGGGGTCGGCGCCCGACAGGGTGAATTCATCGGTATGGCAGATGCCGGTGGCCTTGATCTCGACCAGAACCTCGCCGGCCTTGGGGCCTTCGAGGTTCACGTCCATCACTTCCAAGGGCTTGCCCGCCTGAAGGGCAACGGCGGCACGGGTTCGCATGTTGCTATGTCTCCCTGTCTTGTTTGACCCGACCCTGCGTCAAATGCAGGGTGTTTTCAACTGCGCTTTCATGGCAGGCTCTGCAAGACATTGATATTTCACAAACGACATTGCCGAAAAGAGGAGCGCCAATGCACCGGTTCATCCCGATCCTGATCCTGCTGACCGCCTGCGCCGAAACCGACCTGCCCGAGCCCGCCCCGCTGGAGCCCGAACCCGCCCCGGTGGATCTGGCCTTCTGCAAGGGCGAACCCTTTGCCGACTCGGTGGGGCAGCCGGTCTCGACCATTCAGGCCAGCCTGCCGGAACGGAGCCGTGTTCTGGGCCCCGATGATATCGCCACGCAGGATTATCGCATCGACCGGCTGAACGTCTATGTGAACGGAGCCGGGGTCATTCAGCGGCTGACCTGCGGATAAGGGCGGACTCGACTCGGGCGGCGATTCTCATTTAGAACGAAATGAGAACACTTTGATGTCTGCCCGATGCCCAAACGCCGAATACTCTCGCTGTGGTTCCCCCGCCTGGGGGCCGAACGGCTGATCCGCGCCGCCCGCGGCCTGCACTCCGGACCGCTGGCGGTGGTGGCCGAACAGTCGAACATGCAGGTCATCACCTCGCTGAACACTGCTGCACAGGCCGCCGGTCTGCGCGTGGGCCAGCCGGTGCGCGATGCCCATGCCATGTGCGCGGCCCTTGTCACCCGCCCCCGCAACGCCCCGGCCGAGGCCGCTTTTCTGACCGCGCTACGCCGCTGGGCGGGCAAGTTCAGCCCTTGGGTCGCTGAAGAGGCGTCCGATGGCCTGATCGTCGATCTGTCGGGCTGCGCCCACCTGTTCGGCGGCGAAGAGGCGCTGCTGGACGTGATCGAGACCGACTGCGCCGACATGGGGCTGAGCGTGCAGATGGGCATCGCCGACACGCTGGGCGCGGCCTGGGCGCTGGCGCGTTATGCCGGGCAAGAGGCCACCTCGGACCGCAATGGCGACGCCATTTCCCAAGAGGCCCGCGCCACCCGCGCCCGCGCCGGCAAACGGCGGCACTGGACCAAGGGCGGCGCCGCGCCGCAGGTGGTGGCCGTGGGCGGCGGGGCCCGGATCGCGCCGCCGGGGCAGGCCTATGGCGCGCTTGCCCCCCTGCCCATCGCGGCGCTGCGGCTGGACGACCAGACCGTGGCGCAGCTGAACCGGCTGGGCCTGCGGCGGATCGGCGACCTGCTGGGCCAGCCGCGTGCCAGTTTGGCCCGCCGGTTCGGGCGCGGTCTGGTTCTGCGGCTGGATCAGGCGATGGGCAGCGCGCCCGAGCCGGTCTCGCCCGCGCGACCCCCGCATCACTTTGCGGTGCGGATGACCCTGCCCAACCCGATCGGCCTGGCCGAGGACGTGATGGCCGCCATCGACCGGATGCTGCCGACCCTGTGCGCCCGGCTGGAAGAAAAGGCGCGCGGGGCGCGGACCCTGCGGCTCGAGGCGCATCGCACCGATCAGGCGGCCGAGATCATCGAGATCGGGCTGGCCCGCCCGAGCCATGACAAACACCGCATTCGCCCTTTGTTAGAGATGAAAATCGACCAGATCGACGCGGGCTATGGCATCGACATGCTGCGCCTTGCGGCGGTGCAGACCGAGCCGGTGCATGCCCGCACCTTGACCGGCCATGCCGAAGCCAGCCGCGCCGTGCGCAACCGGCTGGAGGGGAACACGGCGCTGGACGATCTGATCGGCAAACTGGGCGCGCGGGTGGGGCTCGATGCGATCACGCGGCAGCACCCGGCGGCCTCGCACATCCCCGAGAAAACCGCGCAGACGCTGGCGGCGGCCTGGTCGGAACCGGCGCGCGACTGGCCCGCCCCGCCGCGCCCGCGCCCCCTGCTGATGTGGCGGCCCGAGCCGGTGATGGCCCCCGACCGCCCCGATGTACCCACCAATTTCCGCTGGCGCGGGCGCGACTGGCGCCTGGCGCAGGCCACCGGCCCGGAGCGGATCGCCCCGGAATGGTGGCTGGACGACCCCAACTGGCGCAGCGGCGTGCGCGATTACTGGGTGGTGGTGACCGAACAGGGCGAGCGGCTATGGCTGTTCTACGGTCATGGCGGCACCATGTCGGCGGGCTGGTTCTGCCAGGGACGCTTTGGTTAGAGTCTATTTTCCGCGATAGACCAGAAGATCCGGAAGGTAGTCGATCAGCCGGATGACCCACGAGAACGGCGCCGGAAAGTCGGTCCGAAAGCGCCGGCGCGCCATTGCGCGCAGCACGCGCTGCGCGGCGTCTTCGGGCTCCATCAGCATCGGCATCTTGAAGCTGTTCTTGTCGGTCAGCCGGGTCTTGATGAACCCCGGATTGACGATGCGCACCGTCACCCCGGTTCCGGCCAGGTCATGCCGCATCGTTTCGGCCAACGAGATCAGGGCCGCCTTGCTGGACCCGTACCCGATCGCCGCAGGCAACCCGTGATAGCCCGCCAGCGACCCGATCAGGGTAATGTCGCCGCGCCCCGCCTGCACCATGGCCGGCACGGTTTCCCCCAGAACCCGCAGCGCGCCCGAATAGTTCACGTCGCTGATGGCCAGCGCGGCTTCGGTCTTCCAGTCCTGCGCGCGCATCGGCTCATAGGCCCCGGCGTTGTAGACCAGCCCATCGACCGGGCCGATCTCGGCCACGGCGCAGCGCACCTGCGCCAGATCGGTCACGTCCAGCGGGACCGCGCGGGCATGAGGCAGCGCAGCGCAGATCTGCTCCAGCCGCTCGGCATTGCGCGCGGACAGCACGAGGTGCGCGCCCTGACCGCTCAAGGCTTCGGCCAGCGCCCGGCCCAGCCCTTCGCTGGCGCCGATGATCCAACAGGTTTTTCCGTCAAAATTGCTCATGCCGCGCGATTCACATGTGCCGAAGCGTGAACAGCCGCGGTCTTGGGTTCAGTTGAATTGATCATAACACCTTTCATTACGCGGACGGGCTGGCCTCGGATCACCAGCAGCCGCGATTGATGCAATCCCGGCGCACTGCCCGCCGATCAGCGGCAAACAGGGAAAAACATGGCCTGGATTTGATCCGGCCCGGCCTACCCTGCGTATCCTATTGTAAAATGTCGCAGAATGAGGATGGCATGTTCGACGAAACCCGGGGCGTACGGAAAAAGATCGCAATCATAGGCGCAGGCATCTCAGGGATGTCCGCGGCTTATTACCTGTCGGAAAATCACGACGTCACCCTGTACGAGGCCGAACCTCGTCTGGGCGGACATGCGCGCACGGTGATGGCCGGGCGCAACGGCGACCAACCGGTCGATACCGGCTTCATCGTCTTCAACTATGCCACCTATCCCTATCTGACCAAGCTGTTCGGCGAGTTGGACGTGCCGGTCATCAAAAGCGAGATGAGCTTTGGCGCCACCATCGACAATGGTCGCATCGAATATGGCCTGAACAACCTGCGCACCATCACCGCGCAGAAGCGCAACCTGGTGCGGCCCTCCTACTACAAGATGATCGCTGACATCCTGCGCTTTGGCAAAGAAGCGCCCGAGGCCGCCCGGGATGATGACACCACGATTGGTGAGCTGGTTGACCAGATGCGGCTGGGTCAGTGGTTCCGCGACAACTATCTGATGCCGATGTGCGGCGCGATCTGGTCCACGCCGGTGGAATATGTCGATCAGTTCCCGGCGCGGTCGCTGGTGCAGTTCTTCCGCAACCACGCCTTGCTGTCCAGCAAACGCGGCGCCCAGCACCAGTGGTGGACCGTAAAGGGTGGCAGCATCGAATATGTCCGCCGGCTCGAATCCGCGTTGCGCGGCCGGGGTTGCGACATCCGCCTGGGCGCGCCGGTCTCGAGCGTCGAACGCGACACCTTGGGCGTGACAGTTCAGGCGCAGGGGCGCTCGGACCAATATGACGAGATTATCCTGGCCACCCATTCCGATCAGTCGCTGGCCATTCTAGGCCAGAACGCCACCGCCGACGAGGCCGCGGCCCTGGGCGCGATCCGCTATCAGCCCAACCGCGCGGTCCTGCACTGCGACCCCAGCCAGATGCCGCGCCGCCGCGCCTGCTGGTCAAGCTGGACCTACCGCTCGCAGGAGGGCAACGTGGGCGTGACCTACTGGATGAACAGGTTGCAGAACATCCCTGAAAGCGACCCGCTGTTCGTCACTCTGAACCCGTCCTCCGACATCGCGCCCGACAAGATCTATGACGAGGTGGAATTCGCCCATCCGGTGTTCGACAAGGCCGCGCTGAAAGCGCAGGGCCAGATCCGCGAGATGCAGGGCCGCAACCGGACCTGGTTCGCCGGCGCCTACAACCGGCACGGGTTCCACGAAGACGGAATCGCCAGCGCGATGCATGTGGTCGGGCTGTTGACCGGCGATCCGCAAACCAACGGAGCTGAAAATGCGAGACCTGATCCAAGCGTCGCTGTCCCGGTTACGGCCAGCCCGTAACGCAGCGATCCTGAGCCTGGTTCTGCTGGCCCCTGCCGGGCTGGCGGCCACGCCAGTCACCAAAGTGCTGCCCGATGCCGAGCTGCGTGGCACTGCCACCTTCCGGTTCCTAGGTCTGCCGATCTATGATGCGCAGCTGTTCACCAAAGGCGGCGGCCCTCTGAACTGGTCGCAGGATTTCGGGCTGAAGCTGACCTACCGGAAATCGCTGAAGCAAAAGGCGCTGATCGACTCCACGCTGGACGAGATGGCCCGGCAGGGCAACAGCGCCCCGATCGAGGCGCAGTTGAATACCTGCTATCAGGCAGTCGGTGCTGGTGACAGCTATCTGGCCGTCACCAAAGGCCCCGACGCGATCGAGTTCTGGCGCAACGGGCGCAAGACCTGCACCCTCTCCTATCCGGGGATCAAGCGCAGCTTCATGTCGATCTTTCTGGGCAACAACACCCGGTCCGCCGCTTTCACGCGCCGGCTGCGGGGTCAGTGATGCTGTATCCGCGTGTCAGCCTCTATGCGCTGATGCTTGCTGCGGCGGGTATCCCGCTCTACATCCATTTGCCGCGTTTCGCGGCGGTGAACCTCGGGATCGGCCTGGGCGTGATCGGCACGGTTCTGCTGCTGATCCGGCTGGTGGATGTGGTGCAAGACCCGCTGATCGGCTGGGCCATCGACCGCTGGCCCGGCGCGCAGATGGGTTTTGCCGTCTTGGCCGCCGGAGGTCTGGCGGTGGGTTTTCCGCTGTTGTTCTCATTGCCGCAGGGGGCGAGCCTCGGCGCCCTCGTGGCGATCCTGATCCTGCTGTTTTCCGCCTACAGCCTGGGCACGATCCTGCTCTATGGCCGCAGCGCGACGCTGGCCAAACAGGCCACCGCTCGTGAGTTGATGACCCTCGCCGCCTTTCGTGAGGGCGGGCAACTGGCCGGCGTGGTTCTGGCCGCCAGCGCACCGGCGCTGTTCGTGGCGTTGGGCGCGGGCGCGCAGGGCTATCCGGCATTCGGGCTGTTTCTGGGCGCGCTGGCACTGGTCACCCTGGTGCTGACAGTGCCGATCTGGCGGCGCGCGCCCGTCACCGGGCAGGGGCTGTCATTCGACGGGCTGGGTCAGGCCGGGGCCCTGCGTCTGCTGGCGCTGGCGCTGGTCAACAGCCTGCCGGTTGCAATCACCTCGACCCTTTTCCTGTTCTTCGTCGAGGACCGGCTGCAATTGCCGGGCAAGGCCGGGCCGCTGCTGATCCTGTTCTTCCTCAGCGCCGGGGCGACCGTGCCGCTCTGGGCGCGGCTCAGCAACCGGATCGGCCCGAAACAGACTCTGATCATTGCGATGCCGCTAGCCATTCTGGGCTTTGTCGGCGCGGCCATGCTGGCGCCCGGCAACCTGGCCGGGTTCGCGGTGATCTGCCTGGCGTCGGGGGCGGCGCTGGGGGCGGACATGGTGGTTCTGCCGGCCATGTTCTCGGTGGTGCTGACACGCGCGGGGCTGAATGCCTCGGCCGCCTTCGGCATCTGGTCTTTCGCCGGCAAACTGGGGCTGGCATTGGCCGCATTCTTCACCCTTCCGCTGCTGGAACGCAGCGGCTTCGTGCCCGGTCAGACGAATTCGGCGCAGGCGTTGGAAACGCTCAACCTGGCCTATGCCGTGCTGCCCTGCATCCTGAAACTCGGCGCGTTCGGAATGGTCCTGACGCTGCCTACAGAGGTACCCGCAAAATGACATTCCTCCTGATTGCCGTACTGGCCGTATTGGCCCTGATCACGGTCAAAACCCGCCTTCTCAGCTTTCGTGCGCAATCGCCGTCGGACTATGCCGGAACCGGCCCCGATTTCTCGCTGAAGGACAATCTGAACGGGGAAATCCTGTCCGAAGGGCTGATCTATGGCCCGACCGGCAAGATGTCGAACAGTTTCGTGGCGCGGATGATCGGGGAATGGAACGGCAATTCCGGCACCCTGACCGAGTATTTCACCTATTCGAACGGCAAGCAGATGACCCGAAAATGGTACCTGACCATGGGCACAGGCAACAGCTTTACCGCAACCGCCGACGACATCGTCGGCGAAGGCCGCGGCGTGATCTCGGGCGCGACGGTCAAGCTGACCTATCGCATCGTTCTGCCCCAAGATGCCGGGGGCCATACCCTGGACGTCACCGACTGGATGTACCTGACCGAGAGCGGCGCGATCATGAACCGCTCGGAGATGCGCAAGTTCGGCCTGAAAGTGGCCGAACTGGTCGCCACCATGCGGCCCGCCCCGAAGGAAAAGACGGCGCATGTGCCCGGCGCAAACGGTCATGACCGGACCGCCGACCCGAGGGCCCTGCAATGAACCGGCTCATGAAACGACTGGCCTTCGCGTGCCTGCTGCTTACGGCGGCCTGTGCCTTCAAACCGAAAGTCCCGACCACTTTCCTGTCGGACCGCCAGCTGAACCTCGAAGAGTTCTTTGAGGGCCACACGGTGGCCTATGGGCAGTTCCAGGACGTTCTGGGCAACATCCCGCGGCGGTTCACGGTCGACATCAACGGCACATGGGACGGCCAGATCCTGACCTTGGTCGAGGATTTCGTCTATGACGACGGCGCCACCGAACAGCGCATCTGGACCCTGACCAAGACCGGCGAGGATACCTGGACCGGCACCGCGCCCGGCGTTCTGGGCACCGCGTCGGGAACCGAGCGGGGCGACACGTTCAACTGGAAATACCGTATCGACCTGCCGGTGAAGGACGGCACGATGCGTGTCGATTTCGATGATTGGATGTGGCTGCTGGACGATGACCGCCTGCTGAACCGCGCCTATGTCTCGCGCTTTGGCATCCGGCTGGGCGAGGTCGTGCTGTTCTTTGAGCGGAAATGACGCCTGCTTGGTTCAGGCCGGCCATTTGAAGGCCGGCGACAGAATGAAGCCCGCGCAGTCCTGGGTTTCGTCTCTAAAACGCGCGTTTTCCCGTATGTAGAGATAGACGTCTCGCCTGTCCGGAAGGTCGGAGATGGGGCGGAAGGCCGTCGCGCCCGGCAAGAACTGCGCGACCGTTTCCGGCAGGACCGAGACCCAATGGCCGGTCCGGATCATGGCAATCAGGGAATGGGTGTTGTGAATCGTGATGTCGGCGCTCTCGATGGCCTGGCGGAACCGCAGGGTCTCGATCATGTCGCACAGCGCGTTGTGCAGGAAGGACTCGGTCACCACGTCGTCGATGGTCGGCGGCCGCGCTTGCCTGTTCAAGGGGTGCTGCGTGGCGCAGACCAGCCCGAACCGGTCGCGGAACAACGGCTGCGCGGTTATGCCGTTCAGTGCATGGCGCCCCGAAGCGATACCCAGATCGGCCTTGCCCTCGACCAAGGCATCCAGCACCTGCTGGCTGTCGGTATCGCGCAGTTCAATCTTGAGGCCGGGAAAGCGGCGGGTCATGTGCGCCAGAACCTGCGGAAAGATCAGCGCCGCAACCGACGGAACGGACACGATGCGGATCAGGCCCTGATCGGCACTTGCGACCGCCTCGATGCTTTGCACCGTCTCGTCGAACTGCCGAACCTGCCGCGCCGCCAGTTCGAACACCTGTTCGCCCAGCTGCGACAGGCGGTTCTTGCGTTCTCCGGCGAACAGAGGTTTGCCCAGATGCGCCTCAAGCTGTTTGAGTGTCATCGACACCGCCGACTGGCTGCGCCCCAGCCGATCTGCGGCCTCGGCAAGACTTCCGGTCTGAGCCACCACGCAGAAGCTGCGCAGCATTTCGATCTTGAGCGCCACGTTTCAGTTTTCCTGAAGTTTTGTTCAGTTATTCGAGTTTGACTGATGTTCTGCCGCAAGTCCATTCTGATCGAAGGCCGTTACGCGAATTCGGGGATGCATCTTGACCAAATTGAACCTCATTGCCGGTGAATGGCTTGCCGGCGACAGCGAGATCGAAAACCGCAACCCGTCAGATGTCAGTGACCTGATCGGGATGTATGCCCAGGCCAGCCCCGATCAGCTGGACGCCACGCTGGATCAGGCGCGCGTGGCACAGGCCGAGTGGGCCGGATACGGGCTGGAGCGCAAACAGGCGGTTCTGATGAACATCGGCAACGAGCTGATGGCCCGGGCCGAGGAACTGGGCCGATTGCTGAGCCGCGAAGAAGGCAAGCCTCTGGCCGAAGGCAAGGGCGAGGTGTACCGGGCCGGTCAGTTCTTTACCTACTATGCCGCCGAGTGCCTGCGTCAGATCGGCGAGAATGCCGACAGCGTCCGGGACGGGATCGAGGTGGACGTCCGCCGCGAACCTGTCGGGGTCGTGGCGGTGATCAGCCCGTGGAATTTTCCCACGGCCACCGCGTCGTGGAAGATCGCTCCGGCCTTGTGCTACGGCAATGCGGTGGTCTGGAAACCGGCCAACCTGACGCCGGCGTCGGCCGTGGTGCTGACGGAAATCATTGTCCGGCAGGACATTCCCAAGGGGCTGTTCAGCCTGGTGATGGGGGCGGGCGGCACGATCGGCCAGAGACTGGTCGAGAGCCCGCAGATCGATGCGATCTCGTTCACCGGGTCAGTTCCGGTGGGCAAGGGCATTGCCGCGGCGGCCATCGGCAACCTGACCAAGGTGCAGATGGAGATGGGGTCCAAGAACGCTCTGGCGGTGATGGATGATGCCGATCTGGATCTGGCCGTGACGCTGGCGTTGAACGGTGCCTTCGGGGGGTCTGGGCAGAAATGCACCGCGTCCTCGCGGCTGGTGGTTGACGCCCGGGTGCATGACGCCTTCGTCGAAAAGCTGGTGTCCGGCGCGCGCGCGATGAAAGTCGGTCATGCATTGGAGGACGGCGTGCAGATGGGCCCCGTGGTCAGCGAAGCTCAGCTGCGGGAAAACCTGGCCTATGTCGAGCTTGGTCAATCCGAAGGTGCCGAACTGGCCTGCGGCGGCCAGCGGCTGGAGATGCCGCATGACGGCTACTATATGTCTCCGGGCGTTTTCGTGAACACGACCAACGACATGCGGATCAACCGCGAGGAAATGTTCGCCCCCCTGACCAGCGTCATCAAGGTCAGCGGGTACGACGAGGCGCTGAGCGTCGTCAACGACACCAATTTCGGCCTCACCTCGGGGATCGTGACCCAAAACCTGGCGCGGGCCACTCATTTCCGCAGGAATGCCCGCACCGGGGTCGTCACCGTGAATCTGCCCACGGCCGGCACCGACTATCATGTACCCTTCGGCGGACGCGGCGACAGCTCGTATGGCCCGCGCGAACAGGGCAAGGCGGCCGCCGAATTCTACACCACGGTCAAGACCGCCTACATCAGCGCCGGAAAGCCGGGCTGATGCGGATCGACGGGCTGCAATACGCCAACTGGTCGGAAAAGATCTTTCGGCAGATGCGTGAAGGCGGCGTGGACGCGGTTCACGTCACCATCGCCTATCACGAAAATTTCCGCGAAACGGTTCTGAATTTCGAAAAGTGGAACCGCTGGTTCGAGCAATTTCCGGACCTGGTCATGAAAGGCCAATGGTCCAGCGACATCGATACCGCGCGGGCCACCGGCCGCACGGCTATCTTTTTCGGGTTCCAGAACCCCTCGCCGATCGAGGATGACATCGGCCTGGTCGAGATCGTGCATACGCTGGGCGCGCGGTTCATGCAGCTCAGCTACAACAACCAGTCCTTGCTGGCGACGGGCTGCTACGAGGCCGAGGACCCGGGAATCACCCGCATGGGCCGGCAAGTCATCAAGGAAATGAACCGTGTCGGGCTGGTGATCGACATGAGCCATTCGGCCGACCGATCGACGATCCAGGCGGCCGAGATGTCCGAGCGCCCCATCTGTATCACCCATGCCAACCCGCATGACTGGGCGCCTGCCCTGCGCAACAAGCGCGATGCCGTGATCCGCGCGGTGACGGAAAACGGCGGCATGTTCGGGTTTTCGCTGTATCCACATCACCTGAAGAACAAGTCGGCCTGCACCCTGACCGATTTTTGCGAGATGGTCGCCCGCATGGCAGACACATACGGCATCGCGCATCTGGGGCTTGGGACCGACCTGTGTCAGGATCAGCCAGACAGCGTGGTCGAATGGATGCGCGTCGGCCGTTGGAGCACGGAGATCGACTATGGCGAAGGCTCGGCCGATGCGCCCGGTTTTCCGCCCATGCCGGACTGGTTCCGCGACAACCGCGATTTTGGCCGGATCGAAGACGGACTGCGCGAGGTCGGAATGTCGCCCTACGAAATCTCGGGGCTGATGGGGGGCAACTGGTACCGGTTCTTCTCGGAAAACTTCGTCCCGCAGGGAACATGATGGCCACCGAGGCGCATATCTCCCGCCGGGATCCGGCCAAGGTGATGCGCCTCAGCCGGTTGGGTTCGTTGCATCAGTGCCGGCTCAGCTTCATGCGGGCTCTGTTGCGCCGCCTGGCCCGCGAGGGCTGGCGATTCACCCGCCCCGTCTTCGATATCGACCGGGCCGGCGTCGGCAAGGCCGTATATACCGCGCAGGGCCCGGACCGTGCCTATTCACTGGTGGCCTTCGCGCATGATCTGCCCGACGAGATGCGATCGGACCGCGTGATTGCCGAGGCCTGGGACGCCACTTTCGCGCTGTTCGACGGCATTCCCTCAGGGGCTGACCTGGACAGGCTGGCGCGGAACGTGCCGCTGCAGGAGGCCGGGCGCATCAGCGAAACCGAACTGTCCCTGTCGCGCGCAAACCGGTCGGTGCGGCTGTGGAAACATGTGGTCGATCGGCTGGCCGCAGGCCGGCAGCCGGATCACGATCAGATCGACGCAGTGGGTTATCTGATGCGGACGACGGCCGTCTATGGCTCGGGCAAGTTCGGCGCCGCCGATCGCGAAACCCTGGCGGATCGACCCGAGCTGCAG
This sequence comes from Ruegeria lacuscaerulensis ITI-1157, assembly GCA_000161775.1. Taxonomy (GTDB): domain Bacteria; phylum Pseudomonadota; class Alphaproteobacteria; order Rhodobacterales; family Rhodobacteraceae; genus Ruegeria; species Ruegeria lacuscaerulensis. Next base: position 1,153,771 of record GG704596.1, on the reverse strand, counting down.
CCCCCCTTTCAGGCCGAAATGCTGTCGGTCTATCTGACCCGCGCATTTGTTCGCGATCTGGTCGAGCACATGGCGCAGGCCCGCGGCGGCGCGGCCGCTGTGCGCCTGGCCCCGGACACCGCGCGGCGGCTTGGCATCGGCAATTCCACCGGGCTTGGCATGGCCCCCTTCATCATCAACCACCCCGTCCTGTTCAACAACTGGATCATGGCCCGCGAAGAAGCCCTGGCCCGGGTGCGCAGCCTGCCCACCGCGACCGAGGCCGAAATCGAAACCTTTCGGGCGCTCTTCGAACGCAGCGCCGTGTCGGTCGACCGCTGGCGCTCGGACCATCCGCTGCAACGGGAAAAGCTGGCACACCTGAAGGCGGACATGACCGCGCTGCGGGCACGGCTGGACACGGGCGTCCTGCACCGCGACACCCCTTGGGACCACCTGTATCGCTGGGCGGAATCAGCGCTGAGCGAAGAAGGTCAGGAGCTTCTGGTCTCGCTTGTCATGGAGCCCTACCCGGATCTGGTGGACGGGCTGTCGGGTTGCATGTCGGACGGCAATGCCGACGCCTTCACCATTGACGGCGCGATGCCCGTCGCCCGACTGCGAGACCTGATACAGGACAGTTTCGGCTGGGCGTTGTCGCTGGACTGGAACGCGCCCGAGAACTGTGCCCGCGCCTGGTATGTCTCGGAGGAGAAGCTGGAACCGCGCATGGGTGAACGGTTCGAAGAGCCGATCGCCGCCTATGAACAGCCCTTGGCACCGGCCCGCGACGCCGTCGCGGCCTATTCCGCGCTGCAAGGGTTCGCCGATGACGTGCCGGTTGCCGCTTTCCTGCAGGCCCACCCCGAACACCGCCACACGGTGCGCCGCGCCCAGATCAGCCGCATCGCCCCCTATGCCGAGCTGCACGACAACACCATCGCCGCATCGGTCCTGCCCATCGACATGCTTCGGGCCAAGCTGTCTTTCTTCGGCGCGACACATTTCGATCCGCGTTCGGACCGGTGGGTCCGGATCTGCATGTATGCCGGAGCGCCCTATCCCGACGAGCTGACCACGGACACGGCCGATCTGTGGGTCTATCCCGAGGTGCCCGGGTGACCTTCTCGCTGAACGAGGTCGAGGCCCTTGCCAAACGCGCAACGCGCGGGGCCGGGTATCCCTGGGGTCTGGCCGAAGAAGCCGGCAAGGCAACACGATGGCTGTGCGCCCGGGGTCTGGATGGCACGGGCGAGCTGGCAAAGTTGCTCGAAATGAATTTGGCCAGTGCCCTCGAGACCCACGCGCTGCGGGATCTGCGTGCGCCGTGGCAGGCCTCGGAAGTTCTGTGCCCGTTGCTGGCCGGGGCTGCCCTCTCGGATCACGCGGGGACCCTGGCGCATGGCCCGCTGCGGATGCAACAGGTCGCGCGGCCTCTGGTGATGGTCCCGTTTGCGGCGGCCGCGGCGCGGCAGGCCCGCAGCCTGGTCACCGTGTCCAGCGGCAACTGGAGCGCGGTCACCGATGGCACCGATCTGAGCCTGTCAGGACCCGCGCCCCGGAACGCCGACGCACTGAGCGTGGAATCCGGCGGCCGGCTTGCCGTGCCTGCGCCAAGGCGGTCACGCGCGGTGCCTGATCCCGCGCATTGGGCGGTTCTGAACCGGTTCGCCCACCGGACCTATGCACCCGCAACCGAAGAATCCCGCCGCCTGGGTGCCGGCAGCGCCGCATCGGACAATGACTGAGGAGACATCCGCATGAGCCAAACCAAGACCCTGACCCTGGCTGAAATCGAAGATCTGGCATTCCGGGCGCTGGTGTCCGCGGGCACGTCCGAAGCGAATGCGCGCCCTCTGGCCGTTGCAACCGCCGCAACCGAGGCGGAGGGTATCGCCAGCCACGGCCTGGCCTACATCCCGATCTATTGCGAACACGTGCGGTGCGGAAAGGTCGACGGGCAGGCGGTGCCGATTCTGGAAACCCCGCGCCCCGGGGTGGTGACGGTGGACGCACGCTCCGGATTTGCGCATCCGGCCATCAATCTCGGATTTGAAACCCTGATCCCGACGGCGCGCGCGCAAGGGGTGGCCGCTCTTGCCATTCGAAACAGCTACAATTGCGGGGTGCTTGGATATCACACCTATCGTCTTGCGCAGGCCGGCCTTGTCGGGATCGGGTTCACCAACGCCCCGGCCTCGATCGCGCCTTCGGGCGGTTCGAAACCCGTGGTCGGCACCAATCCCTTCTCGATCGCCGTACCCGGACCGAATGAGGAACCCGCGATCCTGATCGACCAGAGTGCAAGCACCATCGCCAAGAGCGAAGTGATGAAACATGCACGCGAAGGCAGGCCGATCCCGGTTGGCTGGGCGCTGGATTCCGAGGGCAACCCGACGACCGACCCCGAGGTTGGATTGAAGGGCTCGATGGCCCCTTCCGGCGGCTACAAGGGCGTCGGCCTGGCCATTTTCACCGAAATCATGGCCGCGGCCCTGACCGGAGCGACACTGGGCGTCCATGCCTCGCCGTTTTCCGGCACCGCTGGCGGACCGCCCCGCACGGGACAGTTCTTTCTGGCAATCGACCCTGCGGCAACATCCGCAGGCGGCTTTGATCGGAACATCAATGGCCTGGTCGAGGCGATACGGCTTCAAACCGGTGCACATCTACCGGGCGACGGTCGCCGCGCCCACCGGTCACAGGCCCTCGAAAAAGGGGTCGCAGTCAGCTTGGCAACCTTGGACAAAATACACGCCAGCTAGGACGTGTTGACAAAAGGGATTCACACCGGGCTTTGGGTATGATTCAAGCTGCTATCTGCGACGGAGACCAGCTGGGCACGAGACCTGATGTCGGACGAGGAATGGGCGTTCTTTGAGCAGCTCATCCTGACAGTCCGCGCCCCGAACGGACGCAAACCCACCAACCACCGCCTTGTTCTTGATGGGATATTCTGGATCGCGCGGACGGGTGCTCCGTGGCGTGACCTGCCGGAAGAGTTTGGCAAGTGGTCGAGCGTCTACCGCCAGTTCCTTCAATTGATCAACACCCATTCCACCGTTCCTCTTTCGCCAGCGGTAATAGGTTTGTTCAACAAAACCAATCTGCCTGATCGCATCAAGACGGGACATCCCTTGCCCCATCAGAACTTCAACCTGCCGTAGCTTCGAGACAATCTCTTCGGGTTTCGGTCGCTTGTTTGCCATTCTCAGTCCTCCGTTTCCTAAACATAGCGGTGGACCAATTCAGATGGGGAGGCTCAAGGGAGCTATTCCAGGTACAGACAGATCAGCCGGTCGACGATGATCGGCGTCATCAACTTCGAACGGCAGGCCATCGGCCAACCAAGCTTCGCGCCACTATTCCCATAGCACCGAAAACCGCCCACGCTTTCCTCCTTGTCAACTTTGTCGCTGCTGCAGCTCGCGCTGACAGCAGCCACAAACCTTAGACCAAGCGGCCGTTCCACACATTCTGATGAACGGCCGCTACCGCGTCAGTCTGACCGGTGGGTATCAATGGCCAGTGTCGTAGCTGGTGAGCCGGAAACTGCTTGGCTTCACCAACGCCCCCATAACCGCGAATTCCTCGGCCCAGCTTTGCGCTCGTGCTTGCAAAGTCTCTATGTCGCGGCGGTTTTGGTGTAAATGGAACGCGCGTTCACGTTGACAACCTACCAAAGCTGACCGAAGTTCTGTTCGAAAACCCTGAGCCTATCCCAATTATTCTTGCCGGCAGCTCTTTAGTCTAGTGCGGTTCAAATTCGACTGCTCATAGATTAGGTCAGCCAATTCTGGCCGACATGAACCACAGTTCGTTCCAGCCTGAAGGGCGTCTCCGATATCGTCCACAGTAGTCAAACGCTTTTCGGCAATAGCGCAGATGATTGTTTTTAGCCCGACCTCGAAACACGAACAGACAATTGGCCCGCAATCTTCTGATGCAGCTGATGGCCGTCCGGACAAAACATGCTGGAGAGCACCATGAGGCAAAGTAGCCAAATAGTCCCGCATCAGTGAGATCGGTTGACGAGAGACGAAAAGCGCCGCCAAGATGTTTTGGCCGTCTGATAATGCAATTCTGAAAGAACCGCGTTTGAGGTCTTCCACTGAAGTGGCCACTGCGTCGGGTAACCCAAACCAAGCACGCGCGGTTTTTTCCCAGTTTTCGACAGGCTTTTTCCCCGCCAACTCTATCCTGTACCCGTTCTTCGTTTTGGCAGCTGCCCAATACTCAGCATCGGGTTTGGCCGCGGCCGCTGAAACGGCAAATCCATACCAAGCGGCGTTCAGACGCCGCGGGGAGACAGCCGTTGACTTGCTTTCCGGTTGTCCTGAAATCGGGTCAGTTACACTTGGAACAAGCGCATCCACACGGGCTGACGGAGCGGTTTCGCCTGTCCAGTGTATCGGCGCAAACACTTGACCCGGCGCGACTGTGTCGGTGATGCGAAGTCGAAAGATGCCGCTTCCAGACCGGCTGCACATTTCTACCAGATCGGCGGTGCCGAGGCCCAATTGACTGACGTCTTGGGGGTTAACCTCGACAAATGGTTCTGCCAAGTGGGCCGAAAGACGCGGCGACAGACCAGATCGGGTCATAGTATGCCACTGATCCCGGTTTCGCCCTGTGTTCAAAAGAAATGGGTATTGTTCAGATGTCGCGGCCTGAGGCGGACGATGCGCAACGGGGACGAAATGCGCTTTTCCATCGGGGTGGAAGAACTGCCCATCGCCAAAAAAACGGCATTTTGATTTGTTCGATGATGTTGGCCACCGTGTCGGGTTTAGCGCTTCGTAACCTGCGTCATCAATGTCCGACAGCTCCGCGATGTCCAAGTCTTTGCCAAACGCCACGGCGAGCGAGGTCATCTTCGCATATTCTCGAAAAATCTGCGCGGGCGCCTCGTAGCTGAAAGCCGCTTTCCATCCCATGCGGCGGCCAACTTCGGCCAAGATGTCCCAATCCGGGCGCGCTTGGCCCGGTGGCTGTAGAACGGCGCGTTGCCGGCTGATCGTTCGGTCCGAATTCGTGACCGTCCCGTTCTTTTCGGCCCACCCTGCGGCAGGCAGCACAACGTCGGCCAGACGTGCCGTATCGGTGTGCAACGTCAGATCACTGACGACCGTGAACGGGCAGGCGGCGATTGCGCGGCTGACCCTGTCAGCTTCGGGCATGGTTGCCGCCGGGTTGGTGTGGATGATCCAAAGGGCCTTGATCCGCCCGTCTTCGACCGCGCGGAACATGTCCACGGCCTTCAGGCCCGGAGACTGCGGTATTGCAGGGGATTGCCAATACGCCTGAACCGCTGCGCGATGATCGGCGTTTTCGATGTCCAGATGGCAGGCCAGCGTGTTGGCCAGACCACCCACTTCGCGCCCACCCATCGCGTTGGGTTGGCCGGTGACCGAGAACGGGCCCCTTCCCGGCCGCCCGATCCGACCGGTGGCCAGATGGCAGTTCAGGATGGCGTTTACCTTGTCGGTTCCGCTGGAAGATTGGTTCACTCCCTGGCTGAAGACCGTCACCACGCGCGGGGTATTGATCCATAGATCGAAAAAAGCGGCGAGTTTTTCGGCGGGCAGGCCGGTTTCCGAGATCTGGTCCTTTCCGGCCGTTTCCAGAGCGGCTTCCAGACCCGAGGTTTGCTTGACGAAGTCCGGGTCCACGGCCCCGCGCCGATGAATCTCGGTCAGCAGCCCGTTGAACAGCGCCACGTCGCTGCCCGGGTTCAGCGCCAGATGCAGATCGGCCTGATCGCAGCTGGCGGTGCGGCGCGGGTCGATCACCACGATCCGGGTACCGCGCGCCTGCCGTGCCGCCAGAACGCGCTGATACAGAACCGGGTGGCACCACGCCAGGTTCGATCCGACCAGCACCACCAGATCGGCCTGGTCCAGATCCTCGTAGGTGCCGGGCACGGTGTCGGTGCCAAAGGCCCGCTTGTGCCCGGCCACGGTCGAGGCCATGCACAGCCGCGAATTGGTGTCGATATTGGCCGATCCGATGAAGCCCTTCATCAGCTTGTTGGCCACATAGTAATCCTCGGTCAGCAACTGCCCCGAGACATAGAAGGCCACGCTGTCGGGACCATGCGTCGCGATCGTTTCGCGGAACCGGTCGGCCACCAGTTGCAGCGCGTCGTCCCAGCCCACGTCCCGGCCAAAGGCGCGCGGGGTCAGCAGGCGGTGGTCCAGCCCAACCGTTTCACCCAGCGCGGTACCCTTGGAACACAACCGTCCGAAATTCGCCGGGTGGTCCGGGTCGCCCCGCACGGTCAGACCGCCGGCCCCGTCCGGGCGCAGCAGCACGCCGCAGCCCACGCCGCAATAGGCGCAGGTGGATCGGACCTCGGGCAGGTTCGAGCCGTCCATCACGCGGCACTCCGCTCGGTGACGGCGCGGGCGTCCAGCAGGATGCGCCCGGCCTCCAGCCGAACCGGATAGGTGTCGATCCGGCCTTCATCCGCGCCTAGGGCCTTGCCCGTGTTCAGGTCGAACACCCAGTTGTGCAGCGGGCAGGTCACCGACTGGCCATGCACGATGCCTTCGGACAGCGGGCCGCCCTTGTGGGGGCAGGCATTGCTGGCCGCGAACAGTTCTGCCTCGGCCGTGCGGAAGATGGCGATGCAGCCAAGACGGGTTTTCACCAGACGTGCGCCACGCAGCGGCACGTCGTCGATATGTCCGATGTCGATCCAGCTCATTCCGCGGCCTCCAGGGTAAAATCTGCCATCGGGGCATAGCTCGGCGCCTTGTCGCGCACATGCTCGGCCCAGGGGTCCTTGCGATAGATGCTCTGCGACAGCTCGAACCGCTCGACCAATGCCCGGCGGTTTTCGAGGTCGTCGACCACATTGGCCCTGACCCAGTCCATGCCGACCTTGGCCAGCCATTTGTACAACCGGTCCAGATACTTGCCGCCCTCGCGATAGGCCTGGGTGACGGCCATCACAACCTCGATCGCCTCGTCCTCGGTCGGGACCTGGCACAGCAGCTCGGTTTCCTTGACGTCCATCCCGGCCGCCCCGCCGATACCGATCTGATAGCCCGAGTCCACGCAGACCACGCCGATATCCTTGCAGGTCGCCTCGGCACAGTTGCGCGGGCAACCCGAGACCGCCAGCTTGAGCTTGTGCGGTGTCCACGAGCCCCACAGGATCTGTTCCAACTTGATGCCAAGGCCGGTGCTGTCCTGGGTTCCGAAGCGGCAGTGATCGGTGCCGACACAGGTTTTGACCGTGCGCAGACCCTTGGAATAGGCGTGCCCCGAGACCAGGCCGGCCTTGTTCAGATCGGCCCAGATGGCGGGCAGGTCCTCGCCCTTGACGCCCAGCAGGTCGATGCGCTGACCGCCGGTGACCTTGACGGTGGGCACGTCATATTTCTCGGCCGCGTCGGCGATGGCGCGAAGCTCGGCCGGGTTGGTGATGCCGCCCCACATGCGGGGCACGACGCTGAAGGTGCCGTCCTTCTGGATGTTGGCGTGTTTGCGTTCGTTGACGAACCGGCTTTGCGGGTCGTCCTGGTATTCCAGCGGCCAGTCGGCCAGCAGGTAATAGTTGATCGCCGGCCGGCAGACATGGCAGCCATTGGGCGTTTTCCAGCCCAGCTCCTGCCAGACTGCGGCCTGGCTTTTCAGCTCTTGCGCCTTGATCAGGCGGCGCACGTCCTCGTGGGTCAGGTCGGTGCACCCGCAGATCGGTTGCGCCGCCGGCATCTGGAACTCATCACCAAGCGTGACCTGCAGGACCTGTTCGACCAGACCCGTGCACGTTCCGCAGGATGCGCTGGCCTTGGTGCTGGCGCGCACGGCGGCCAGATCGGTGGCCCCGGCGGCGATCGCCTCGACGATGGTGCCCTTGCATACGCCGTTGCAGCCGCAGATCTCCGCCTCAGGCGGCAATGCTGCAACGGCTGACAGAGGGTCCGCGGTGTCGCCCCCCTGATAGGCCGGGCCGAAGATCAGCGTGTCGCGCATCTCGTCGATATCGGTGCCGTCCTTGATCAGGCCGAAGAACCAGCTGCCATCGGCGGTGTCGCCATACATGACCGCGCCGATAAGGCGGTCGTCTTCGATCACCAGCCGCTTGTAGACCCCGCGCGCCGGGTCGCGGAACACGATGTCCTCGCGCCCCTCGCCCTCGGTGAAGTCTCCGGCGCTGAACAGGTCGCAGCCGGTGACCTTCAGCTTGGTGGCCAGTTCCTTGACCACGAAAGCGTCCGGCTGGCCCAGCAGGGTATTGGCCACGACCTTGGCCTGATCGTAAAGCGGCGCCACCAGGCCGAACAGGTGGCCGTTGAATTCGACGCATTCGCCCACGGCCAGCACATCCGGGTCCGAGCTCTGCATCTGCGCGTTAACCTCGATCCCGCGGGCCACGTCCAGCCCGGCATCGGTGGCCAGCCGGGTTTCGGGGCGGATGCCGACGGCCATCACCACCAGATCGGCGGGCAGCGTTTCGCCGCTTTCCAGCAGCACCGCCTCGGCACGCCCTTCGCCCAGAATGGCCTTGGTCGAGGCCTGGGTCCGCACGGTGATCCCCCGCCGTTCCAGATCCTTGCGCAGCAGGTATCCGGCGGCCTCGTCCAGCTGCCGTTCCATCAGGTGGCCCATCAGGTGCACCACGGTGACGGTCATGCCGCGCTCGGCCAGCCCCGCCGCGGCCTCGAGCCCCAGAAGCCCGCCGCCGATCACCACCGCGTTGCCACCCTTGGCGGCCGCGTCGATCATCGCGTTGGTGTCGTCCAGATCGCGATAGGTGATCACGCCGGGCAGGTCCTTGCCCGGAACCGGAATGATGAACGGCGCCGAGCCGGTGGCGATCAGCAGCTTGTCATAGGGCACATGGCCGTTTTCGCCCTCGACCACCTTCATCTCGCGGTCGATCTTCACCACATGCTCGCCAAAGCGGCAGGCGATGCCCCGCTGCGCGTACCAGTCGCCGTCATGGGTGACGATGTCCTCATAGGTCTTCTCGCCCGACAGAACCGGGCTGAGCATGATGCGGTTGTAGTTTCCGCGCGGTTCGGCGTTGAACAGGGTGATGTCGAACGCATCGGGCGCGGTCTCGGTCAGATGTTCAAGCACGCGGCCCGACGCCATCCCGGCACCGATCACGACAAGTTTCTGTTTCATGGGGTCACTCCGCTGCAATGGCCTTGGGGGCGGGCGATTTCGGCTTGGCGCCGTGTTCGTATTCTTCGAGGAAATCCAGCACTTCCTGCCGGTAGGCGTAATAGTCGGGATGTTCGAGCAACGCCTTGCGGGTGCGCGGGCGAGGCAGGTCCACGCGGGTGATCTTGCCGATCGTGGCCTGCGGGCCGTTGGTCATCATCACCACCCGGTCGGCCAGCAGGATCGCCTCGTCCACGTCATGGGTGACGCAGATCGCGGTGACCTTGGTGCGCGACCAGACCTCCATCAAAACCTCCTGCAGCTCCCAGCGGGTCAGGCTGTCGAGCATCCCGAAGGGTTCATCCAACAACAGCAGCTTGGGCGACAGGGCAAAGGCGCGGGCGATGCCGACGCGCTGTCGCATGCCGTTCGACAGGTCGCTGGCCTGCTTGTCCATCGCATCGGCCAGACCGACGCGTTCCAGGTAATATTCCACCACGTCCTGCCGCTCGGACTGGCTGGCGTTCGGATAGACCTTGTCGACCCCGATCGCCACGTTCTCTTTCGCGGACAGCCACGGGAACAGGTTGGGCGACTGGAACACCACCGCGCGTTCAGGGTCGGCGCCTTCGACGTGGCGGCCATCCAGCTTGATCGCGCCCTTGGAAATCTCGTTCAGCCCGGCCGCCATGGTCAGCACCGTGGATTTGCCACAGCCCGAATGGCCGATCAGCGAGATGAACTCGCCCTTGTCGATCTTCAGGTCGAAATCCTCGACCACGGTCAGCGGCCCCTTGGGCGTGGGATAGACCTTGTGCAGCTGCGAGAAATCCAGGAACCGGCTGTCGATCATGCCCTTCTGCGCCTCGGTCACGGCGGCGGGCACGCCGTGGATCGGCGTGACCTCGGGCAGGATGCGGGTGCCTTCGACCTTGGCCTCGATCCCCACATCCATCAGGTATTTGGTGACCTCGGCGCGCAGGCGCTTGAAGGTTTCATCGGTGTTCATCGCCGCCCGGTCGCGCGGGCGCGGGATCGAGACGCGGAACTCCTGCCCCAGCGTGCCGTCGGGGTTCAGGGCGATGATCCGGTCGGCCAGGATGATCGCCTCGTCCACGTCATTGGTGATCAGCACGCAGGTCTTGCGGTCGGCTTCCCAGATGCGCTCGATCTCGTCGGCCAGATTGGCGCGGGTCAGCGCGTCCAGCGCTGACAGCGGCTCGTCCAGCAACAAGACCTCGGGGTTCATGGCCAGCGCCCGGGCCACGTTGACCCGCTGGCGCATCCCGCCCGACAATTCGGCCGGACGACGCGACGCCGCGTGGCTGAGGCCGACCATCTTGACGTAATGGGCCACTTTCGCGGCCTTCTCGGCCTTGGGCAGGCCCGGAAAGACCGTATCGACCGCCAGCCCGACATTGCCGCTGACCGTCAGCCACGGCATCAGCGAGTAGTTCTGAAAGATCACGCCGCGTTCCGGCCCCGGCCCCTTGATCGGCGCGCCCTTGAAGGTGACCTGCCCGCGGCTAGGCATGTCCAGCCCGGCCATCAGGTTGATCAGCGTGGTCTTGCCGGTGCCGGAAAAGCCCAGGATCACCAGGAACTCGCCCTCCTGCACCTGCAGGTCGATGCCGTTCAGAACATCGGTGCGCCCGGTGCCTTCGCCGAAGGATTTCGAGACGTTTTCGAAGCTGAGGATGCTCATCACGCTCACCGGTTGTTGGTAAAGGTAAACAGGGACTGCAGCGTGTACATCACCCGGTCCAGCAGGAAGCCGATGATGCCGATGGTGAAGACCGCCACCATGATCCGGGCCAGCGAGCTGGACGAGCCGTTCTGGAACTCGTCCCAGACGAATTTGCCCAGGCCCGGGTTCTGCGCCAGCATTTCGGCCGCGATCAGGACCATCCAGCCCACACCCAGCGACAGGCGCAGCCCGGTGAAGATCAGCGGCAGCGCCGAGGGCAGCACCAGCTTGGTGATCTTGGTCCAGGTGTTCATCTTCAGAACCTTGGACACGTTCACCAGATCCTTGTCGATCGAGGCCACGCCCAACGAGGTGTTGATCAGCGTGGGCCACAGCGAACACAACGTCACCGTGATTGCCGAGATCAGGAAGGATTTCGCGAATAAGCCATCATTGGTGACATAGACGGCCGAGACGATCATCGTCACGATCGGCAGCCAGGCCAGTGGCGAGACCGGCTTGAACACCTGGATCAACGGGTTCAGCGCGGCGTTCGCTGTTGGCGACAGACCAGCGGCTATTCCAAGCGGCACAGCAATAACAGTCGCGATCAGAAAGCCGAAGAACACGGTTTTGATCGAGGTCCAGATCTGCTGGTAGTAGGACGGCGCGCCGGTATAGGCGACCTGCTTGACCTCGTCCGCGCGACCGGCCTCGATCAGCTTCTGGTTCCGCTTTTCGACCATCGCCTCGAACTTGACGCGTTTGGCGGCCTTGGCCTGCGCGTCCTGATTCAGGTTGACCATTTCCTCCCAGACTTGCGCCGGGCCGGGTACCGCCCCAAGCGAGGTCTGCACCTTGGGGGCCAACGTCGCCCACAGCAGCAGGAAGGCGCAGATCGACAGGATCGGCACGATCAGCAGCCGCCAGATCTCGGCCATCTGGGCGCGGGGATTGTCGCCGGCGGCGGCCTTCAGAACCGGCGTGGCCCAGCTGAGGCCCAGCACCTGGAACCATTTGTCGGCGGCGTTGATGCGGGTGAAAAGACGGGCGCGGCGCGCGTCCCGTGCGGCGTCTGCGTTGAATTCCGGATCGACCGTTGTCATCTGATGCGTCCTTGCGATGGCGGGGCGTTTCAGGGGTCCTGCCCGACCGCGGCCGGGCAGGACGGTTCGGGGTCAGCCTTGGACTTCGGTCCCGACGACCTTCTGGTCGCCTTTCAGGCCGATCGGCAGGCTTTCGAGATAGGCGTTCGGCGCGCGGCCATCGAAGGGAATGCCGTCGATGATGTCCTCGGCCGGGGTGGGTGCCTTGTAGCCGTCGCTGTCCCAGGGGAAATCAGCCTCGTCCGCCAGGCCTTCTTCGACCAGAAGGCGCGCGGCCTGCAGATAGATCTCGGGCTTGTAGACCGATTTGGCGACCTCGTCATACCAGCTGTCTGCCTTGGCCTCGGGGATCTGCCCCCAGCGGCGCATCTGGGTCAGGTACCAGACCGCGTCGGAATAGAACGGATAGGTTGCGTTGTAGCGGAAGAATACGTTGAAATCGGGCACCTCGCGCTTGTCGCCCTTTTCGTATTCGAACGTGCCGGTCATCGAGTTGGCGATCACCTCGTAATCGGCCCCCACATATTCCGGGCGGCTGAGGATCTCGACCGCCTCGGGTCGGTTGGCGTTGTCGTTCTCGTCCAGCCACATCGCCGCACGGATCAGCGCCTTGGTCACGGCCAAGGTGGTGTTGGGGTATTCCTCGGCGAATTCGGCGGTGATGCCGAACACCTTTTCGGGGTTGTTCTTCCACAGCTCGTAATCGGTGATGACCGGAACGCCGATGCCCTTGAACACCGCCTGCTGGTTCCACGGTTCGCCCACGCAATAGCCATGGATCGTGCCGGCCTCTAGCGTGGCGGGCATCTGCGGCGGCGGGGTGACCGACAGGAACACGTCCGCGCCGATCTGGCCGGTCACGTTTTCGGGGCTGTAATAGCCCGGGTTCAGGCCCCCTGCGGCCAGCCAGTAGCGCAGTTCGTAATTGTGGGTCGAAACCGGGAACACCATGCCCATGTTGAAGGGCTTGCCCTCGGACTTGTACTTCTCGACCACCGGAGCCAGCGCCTCGGCGCTGATCGGGTGCTGCGGGCGGCCATCGTCCATCACCGGGATGTTGGGCTTCATCTCGGCCCAGACCTCGTTGGAAACCGTGATGCCGTTGCCGTTCAGGTCCATCGAGAAGGGCGTGATGATATGCGCCTCGGTTCCATAGCCGATGGTCGCTGCCAGCGGTTGACCGGCCAGCATATGCGCGCCGTCCAGCTGGCCGCCGATCACGCCGTCCAGCAGAACCTTCCAGTTGGCCTGCGCCTCGAGCGTTACGAACAGGCCCTCGTCCAGGAAATACCCCTGCTCATAGGCCACGGCCAGCGGCGCCATGTCGGTCAGCTTGATGAAGCCGAAGGTCAGTTCGTCCTTTTCCAGCTCCAGCATTTCGGCCAGCGCCGGCGCGGTCAGCGACGTGGTCATGGCCAGGCTCAGCATCAGTTTCTTCATTTCGGTCCCTTTCGTCCTGCGCCGATGCGCGGGTGACAGCCCGGCGCGAGTTCCGGGCAAACAAAAAAGCCGCCGACACGAACCGCCGGGAGGAGATGGCGGTCGGTCGAGCGGCTTTGCTCGTGCTGGGTGCCCGGTCTGTCGGGCAAATTCCTTCGGAGGGCTCCGTTGCCTGCCGATAGGCTAAGTAAGCCCAACACGGCTCGCGTCGTCATCTGTTTTCGGCGTTTCAGCGCGAATTTCTCTGCATCGCAGCGATAATTTGCGCTGCACTGCAAAAAAAATGTGCAGGCTTATACAGTCGGCTCGAAAATGCGCCGGTCGAAAAACAGATTTTGCGGCAGAATCAAACCACCATTGGTCGAAGCGACCGTCGTCGACTCGGCAAGCGCGCCTTCCAGTTTTTCTGATGCACCAGGCGTCGCGTCACCCAAACCCTGAAGTTCACGACGATACAGATCGCTTCGAAAGACCCTGCCAGCCTGGCGCTCCGCAGTGCCCGCGTCCAACCCGTTACGAACGGCGAGTTGATGTGCAATCCACTTAGCTTGGCTGCGCCAAGGAAAAGTAGCAGCGCCGTCAAAGAACTCGACAAACCCATCCACATGGCGTTGCTCTCCGCGCGCCGAGACAGTGAACTCACCCAGCAGCGCCCGGTCGATCAGTTCGGGTGAGACGTTAAGGTAGGTTTTGCGCGACAACATCTCGGATGCGGTTGTTGTGCTGTCCGTGTTTGAAAGCCAACGTCCCGCATGCCAAACGGCCCGCATGAGGCTGCCCAGCAAATGCGGTTCGGTTTCGGCCCAGTCACTTCTGACCGCCAGCACTTTTTCAGGTGCACAGGTCCAGATCGCCTTTCCTGGCAGCAGCAAGGCGCCAACATTGTCGTCCACGGCGAATGAACCCCAAGGCTCGCCCACGCAGAAGGCATCGATCTCACCACCCGCAAGCGCCTGCGCCATGAGCGGCGGGGGAACGGTGCGGATTTCGACCTGTTTTGAGTTCAGCTCGGTTCCCGCCACCCAATAGCGCAGCAGTTCAACATGCATTGAAAACGGGAAGGGCACGCCGAACACCAATACATCGCCGGCAGCCTGTGCCAGAGCAGCCCCGGTCGCCGCAGCATCGCAGAAATCGAAGTCGTAGCCCTGATCGGACAAACGCCCGGCCAATTGAGTTCCGACGCCTATGACAGTGCCATTCATCGACAGGACGGACACCGCCGAAATCGGTGTCGCGATACCACCGAGGCCCAAGGCCATCGCAACAGGGATAGGCGAAAGCAGGTGCGCCGCGTCCACATGCCCAAAGGCCAGCATATCACGCAGAGATGACCATGACGGGGCAGGACGCAGGTCTAGCGAAATTCCTTCGGCATGGTCGAACCCCATCTCGCGCGCGACAATCAACGGCGCTGCATCGACCAGCGGCATATAGGCGACAGGCAGGGTTACGGTTCTCATGACAATAACCCCGATGCGGTCACCAAAGCCTCGGCCACATCTGCAACGCGGCGGTTCTGGTTCATCGCGGTTTTTCTAAGTCGTGCATAGGCTTCCTCTTCCGAGACGCCCTTAGCTTTCATCAACAACCCTTTGGCGCGGTCGATCACCTTACGCTCTTCCAATGCGCGGCGGGTTTCGGCCAGTTCCGTGCGCATCTGGCGCAACACCTGAAAACGGGCAATGGCGGTATCGATCACGGGTTTGATGCGTTCAGCTTGCAACCCATCGACCACATAGGCCGACACGCCGGCCTCAACCGCGGCTTTTGCCAAACCACCTGCAGCGCCCGAGACGAACATGGCTACGGGCCGTTCCAACGGACCCGAAGCGACGGTCAACTCTTCCAGCATATCGCGCGAAGGATTGTCTACGTCGATCAGAACAACATCGGGGCGATGCGTCCCAATTCTACGCGCCAGCCCCGAGACATCGCTGATTACAGTAACGTCTACGTCTCCCGCCTCTTTTAGAGCATCCACAATTGCAAAAGCACGCTCTTGGTTCTGTTCGACGACAACGACAGTTAGATGCTGCTTCATAGGGTCTCAATTTAGCCAAAGATTCATCGGTCACAATTCCAAGGCCAATAAAGTCTTCATCAGGCTGGCGATTCGCCCAATTTATCAGCCAATTTTGGGATTTAGGCGGAATGTCTGCACAGTATTTTTGCATGCCATCAACGAATTCTACCGTAGGTACAGCGGTGTGCGCAGGCTTTGTTGCGCAAAGAGCCTGAAGCGCGGACTTCCCCTTTCCCGGACGCACTTATCCTGTGGGCTCTGTGACCGGTATGCCGAGCGCGGTGTAGCCGTTCAGGACGGCTGCGCGGATCTGGAGTTCGGCGACCTGACGCTCGAAATCGCGCGCCATGAGGCTCTACCGGTCTGGTACGGAATGGTCACATGGGTCATGGCGGTCACCTCAGTGCAGCAATGGGCGCATCGCCAGCGCCTCGGCGCGGTCGAGCATCCGGGCGACGGTGCGCAGGCTCAGGCGGCGGTGGGCCAATGCACCGGTTTCGAAGAGCACGGCGAGCGCCTCGACAGCGGGCGCGGGAAGGCCACGCCGCGCGGCTTCGGTCATGGCGAAGTCCCTTAGCTGCCACGTGGTCAGATCCGGCAGGTCCAGCACCACGCAGCGGCTCTGGAATGGTTCGTGCAGGCCCTGCCGGCTGTTCGCCGTCATCACCCAGTTGACCCAGGACATGTCCATCTTGACCTGGAAGAACGGGCATTCCCAGGTCGCTGCCGTCATCCGTTCCAGCAGTGGCAGGAGGTCGTCGGTCAGCGTGTGCCGCGAGCCTTTGTTGGAGTGGACCTCGTCGGCCTTCTCGATCTCGTCGATGATGACCAGCGGCCCGGCATGCCGGTTGTTCAGGACCGTGTTGACCAGCTTGCCCGCATGAGCGCTGCCCCAGACGCGCTGGGATCCGGTGAGCGCGAACGACGCTGGCTCGCCCGTTGCGTCTATCCTGGTCGCGGGGACCTCCAGATGATGGGCCAGTCGCCGGGCCCAGAAGCTCTTGCCGATGCCGGGCGGGCCGATCAGGACCAGCGGGGTGAACCGGACACCGGGCTGGCCCTCACATGCCGAGGCCCGCAGCCCGTGCCAGACGGCTTCGGTGGCGGGCGCCATCCAGGGCATTTCGGCGTGCAGCGCAGCGGCGATCTCGTCCGCCTCGTGTTCGGTGGTGACGCGGGTGACCGGCAGCCCACCACGCAAGGGCGTCAGTTTGGCGCGGTTCTCCTCGCTGAGATGAGACAGGCCGGACAGGGCGTCCAGCCGCTGCACGTACCGGTGCGCGCGACGCCGGATCTTCCGCCGCTCGGCCTCATTCAGATAGTCGAAGAACTGATCCATCTTGTCGCGGCCGTCATCATCGTCACCGGTCTGCGCCGCCTGGCGTTGCCTGCGGAGGCCGCGCAGGACTGTCTTCAGGCGCCGCTCGACCTCGTGCAGCGTCGGCAGGTCGTCTTCGAAACGCAGCGCGTGAAATGGAATCGTGGTCGTGGCACGGGGCATCGCAGAATACTTTCGTGGCACGACAGGGCTTGCCGCGCCGTTGTCCTCACCGCCGGGGCGGGCGGGCTGATGGGTGTGAAAGGTTCCGGAACCTGATTGCCTCCAGTGACGCAATCCGGGGCGATGTGTCAAATCAGGGGGTGGCGAGGAGTGGATGGCGGGCAAGTTGGGCGCAAGGTGATTCCTCTCAAGCCATTGCTTGTAAATAATATTTTCTGTGTAACGTCGGCTATCGCATCATCCAGCCCACCGGCTTGCGCGCACTAATTCGTTCTTTTGCGCCTAATTCTGGTTGCTTTGGCATTTGGCAAACACGACTTCTGGCGACCCCGGCAGGATTCGAACCTGCAACCTGCCCCTTAGGAGGGGGCTGCTCTATCCAGTTGAGCCACGGGGCCGCGCGGCGCCTTCTCTAGCCGGGTTTTTCCCGCTTGTCATGACCTTTGCACAACAGTTGAACAGATTGCCCCGTTCGCGCTAGCATCGGAGCAAACAACAATGCAGGTATCCCCGGTGACAACAGAAACGAAACGCCCGCTTACCCTCCGTGATGTCTCAGAAGCGTCCGGTGTGTCGGAAATGACGGTCAGCCGGGTCCTGCGCAATCGGGGCGACGTGTCCGAGGCCACCCGAACCCGGGTTCTGGCCGCCGCGAAAGAGCTGGGGTACGTGCCCAACAAGATCGCCGGTGCACTGGCCTCGAGCCGGGTGAACCTGGTGGCGGTGATCATCCCGTCGCTGTCGAACATGGTCTTCCCCGAGGTGCTGACCGGCATCAACCAAGTGCTCGAAGATACCGAGCTGCAGCCCGTGGTCGGCGTCACCGACTATCTGCCGGAAAAAGAGGAGAAGGTTCTGTACGAGATGCTCTCGTGGCGTCCCTCGGGCGTGATCATCGCCGGGCTGGAACACACCGAGGCCGCGCGGGCCATGCTGGATTCGGCGGGCATTCCGGTGGTCGAGATCATGGATACGGACGGCAAGCCTGTGGACGCGATGGTGGGCATTTCGCATCGTCGTGCGGGGCGCGAGATGGCGCAGGCGATCCTGAAGGCCGGGTATCAGCATATCGGTTTCATGGGCACCAAGATGCCGTTGGACCACCGCGCGCGCAAACGGTTCGAGGGCTTCACCGAAGTTCTGGGCAAGCATGGAATCGAGATCGAGGACCGCGAGTTCTATTCCGGCGGTTCGGCCCTGGCCAAGGGGCGCGAGATGACAAAAGCCATGCTCGACCGATCTCCGGATCTTGATTTCCTTTATTATTCCAACGACATGATCGGCGCGGGCGGGCTGCTGTACCTGCTGGAGCAGGGCATCGACATTCCCGGTCAGATCGGTCTGGCCGGATTCAACAACGTTGAATTGCTGCAGGGCCTGCCGCGCAAGCTGGCGACGATGGATGCCTGCCGATTGGAAATCGGGCGCAAGGCGGCCGAAATTATCGCCGCCAAGCGGGCCGATCCCGACGCTGAGATCGAGACCCGCATCACCCTGACGCCCAAGATCAGCTATGGCGACACGCTCAAGCGGCGCTGAGGCGCGCGCGCGACCCCGTCTGGACAACCGAACTGCCCGTGCGCTGTTCATGGACCGCCATGCGCTGGCGGAACAGCCCGCAGGCCCGGCCAAGGGACCGGATCTGCTGCACCTGATCCACCGGCTGGGTTTCGTGCAGCTCGACAGCATCAACACCGTGGCGCGCGCCCATGACATGATCCTATTCTCGCGCCGCCCGTCCTATCGGCCGAACGACCTCAAGCGCCTGTACGAGCGCGACCGCGGCCTGTTCGAACACTGGACCCACGACGCCGCAATGATCCCGATGGCGTTCTATCCGCATTGGCATCTGCGCTTCCAGCGCGACGCCGAGATGCTGCGAACCCGCTGGCGCAACTGGCGGCGCGACGGGTTCGAACAGCAATTCGAAGCCGTTCTGCGGCACATCCGCGACCACGGCCCGGTGTGCTCGGCCGATTTGGGGCAGGATGAGAAAAAGGGCTCGGGCGGCTGGTGGGATTGGCACCCCTCGAAAACGGCGCTGGAATACCTGTGGCGGTCGGGCGCGCTGACGGTGGTGGGGCGCCGAGGGTTTCAAAAGCAATACGACCTGACCGAGCGCGTGATCGATACCCATCTGTGCCCCGGCGTGATGGAGTGCGACCATCAGGCGACGGTGGACTGGCTGTGCCACGCGGCGCTGGATCGGCTGGGCTTTGCCACCTCGGGCGAACTGGCCGCCTTTTGGGACACGGTCACCCCTGCCGAGGCGAAAGAGTGGTGCAAACAGGCTCTAACACGGGGTGATTTGCAGGAAATCGAGGTGGAATGCGCCGATGGTCGAATGCGCCGCGTGTTTGCGCGGCCCGATCTGACGGACCGGGCTGCCGACCCTGCCCCCGTGCCAGGGCGGATCCGCGTGCTCAGCCCGTTCGACCCGATGCTGCGCGACCGAAACCGCGCCCAGCGCCTGTTCGGCTTCCACTATCGGATCGAGGTCTTCGTACCCGAAGCCAAGCGAAAGTTTGGCTATTACGTCTTTCCGCTGCTGGAAAGGGATCGCCTGGTCGGGCGGGTTGACATGAAGGCCGATCGTGACGCGGGCACCTTGCGCGTGCGCGCCCTGTGGCCCGAGCGCGGGGTCAGATGGTCTGACGCCCGCACCCGGAGGTTTGAGGCCGAGTTGGACCGGGTGCGCCGTTTTGCCGGGCTGGATCGGGTCGCATTTGCCGCAGACTGGCTACGCGCGCCCGTTTGAACCTGCCCAAAACCCCTGTATCAGACCCTATTCCGCCGGGTCTATCGTCAGGGTGACCGGATCCAGCCCTTCGATTTCCCCGCTGATGCGGTCACCGGCCACCACCGGCCCGACCCCGGCAGGAGTTCCCGTCAGGATGACGTCTCCGGGCCGGAGGTGATAATAGCTGGACAGGTTCACCACGATTTCGTCGATCTTCCAGATCAACTCGGCCAAGGTAGCGTCCTGCCGGATTTCGCCGTTGACGCTGAGATGAATCCGCTTTCCATCCGCCGGAGACCAGTCCCCAGCCCGTGTCAGCGGCGCAAAAACCGCACCGTTTTCAACGTCTTTCGCCAGATCCCACGGGCGTTGCTTGCTGCGCGCAGCCGCCTGCAGATCGCGCCGCGTCATGTCCAAAGCGCAGCAATACCCCAGGATGGCGTCCATCGCCTGTTCCGGATCGGCCCGAAACACCGGACGACCGATGGCAAAGGCCAGTTCCATTTCGTGGTGATAGTCCTCGGTGCCGGGCGGGTAGGGTGCCGTCTGCCCCGTCAGGATGGCATTGCCGGGCGATTTGGTGAAATAGAACGGCGCCTCGCGATCGACGGCTTTGCCCATTTCGGCGGCATGGGCCGCATAATTCAGGCCGACGCAGAAAATTCGCCCCACGGGATAGACAGAATCTTCGCCGGAAACAGGAATGGAGATTGGTTCAGGCAGGGAAAACAGGGGGTTGGTCATGAAGTATCCTCGGTTGGCTGGCGCGGTCAGCATAAGCGTTGACGCCGGTGGTTCAAGCAGTCCGTGCGTCGCGGCCGCGCATCCCGAATGGCCACTGTGCATTGCATCGGAACAGCGGCGGGCAGCCAGGACGGCATGAGCGACCGGCGCGGTAATGGTTGCGCAACAATGGAAATTCGATTGACCTGTGCTGCAGCTTGTCCATCACTATCGCGGAAACCACGCATGAAGATCGGAAGGGCACGCGATGCAATGGAGTGAATTCTCGGACTGGGGCAAGCGGGTCGCCGAGTGGGCGCAGCAGTATCACCAGACCGTCGGAGACCGCCCCGTGCGCGCCCGGACCCGGCCCGGCGAGGTGCTGAACGCCCTGCCCCCCGCTCCGCCCGAAACCGGCGAGCCGATCGAGGAGATCTTCGAGGATTTCGAGCAGATCGTGATGCCCGGCATCACTCATTGGCAGCATCCGCGCTTCTTCGCCTATTTCAACTCGAACGCCTCGGCGCCGTCGGTGCTGGCCGAGTTTCTGGCCAGCGCGATCGCGCCGCAATGCATGCTGTGGCAGACCTCGCCCGCGGCGACCGAGATGGAAACCCGCATGATGGACTGGCTGCGGCAGGCGCTGGACCTGCCCGAAGGCTTTGCAGGGGTGATCCAGGATTCGGCCTCCTCGGCTACGCTGGCCGCCGTTCTGACCATGCGGGAAAAGGCGCTGAACTGGCAGGGCAACCGTCAGGGCCTGTTCGGGCAGACACCCTTGCGCGTCTATTGTTCGTCCGAGGTCCACACATCGATCGATCGCGCCATCTGGGTGGCCGGGATCGGGCAGGACAATCTGGTGCGCGTCCCGATCAAGGGTGACTGGCGCGGGATGGACCCGGTGGCACTCGAGGCCGCGATCCGGGCCGATCTGGACGCCGGCCTTCATCCCGCGGGGGTGATCCTGTGCGTCGGCGGCACAGGAACCGGCGCGACCGATCCGGTGGATGCGTGTCTGAAAGTCGCGCAGAAATACGGGCTGTACACGCATGTGGATGCGGCCTGGGCCGGGTCGGCTATGATCTGCCCCGAATACCGCCACTATTGGCCGGGGATCGACCAGGCCGACAGCATCGTGTTCAACCCGCACAAATGGCTGGGGGTTCAGTTTGACTGCTGCGCGCATTTCCTGAAAAACCCCGACGATCTGGTGCAGACGCTGGCGATCAGCCCCGAATATCTGAAAACCCATGGTCAGGACGGGATAATAAATTATTCGGAGTGGTCGGTGCCGCTGGGCCGCCGGTTCCGGGCGCTGAAACTGTGGTTCGTGATCCGCGCCTACGGGCTGGAAGGCTTGCGCGCGCGGCTGCGCAACCACGTCAACTGGTCGCGCGACCTGCATGACCGGCTGGCGGTCGAGCCGGATTTTCGGATCGTCACCCCGCCCATGTGGTCCCTTTGGACCTTCCGCTATGAGCCACCCGGCGCCGCGGATCTGGACGACCTGAACCTGCGGCTGGTCAACGCCATCAACGACGACGGGCGCATCTATCTGACCCAGACCCGCGTCGATGGCGACATCGTCATCCGCTTTCAGGCCGGCCAGTTCGAAACCACCGAGGAGGACGTCCGGATGGCCTTTGACGTGATCACCGAAATCGCCCGCACTTTGCCCACACCCCCGCAGGAGGACCGCTGATGCCCGCCCCCAAAAACCTCTTCAAACAGGCTCTGATGCAGGGCGATATGCAGATCGGCTGCTGGATGAGCTTTGCCGAGCCCGTCACCGCCGAAATCATGGGAACCGCCGGGTTCGACTGGCTTGTGATCGACGGCGAACATGCCCCGAACGACATCCGCTCGATCCGCGATCAACTGATGGCGCTGGCCAACAGCAGCGCGCACCCGGTGGTGCGGGTGCCCGTGGGCGAGACCTGGCTGATCAAGTTGGTGCTGGATGCTGGCGCCCAGACCGTTCTGGTGCCGATCGTCGAAAGCGCGGATCAGGCGCGCGAACTGGTGCGGGCATGCCGCTATCCGCCGACGGGCGCGCGCGGCGTCGGGGCGGCGGCGTCGCGGGCCACGATGTACGGTCAGGTCGGCGACTATGTGCAGACCGCGGATGACGAGATCTGCCTGCTGGTGCAGGTGGAAAACCGGGCGGGCCTGGACGCGCTGGACGAGATCCTGCAGGTCGAGGGTGTGGATGGCGTTTTCATCGGCCCGGCCGATCTGTCCACCGACATGGGATTCCAGGGCGACAGCACCGCGCCCGAGGTCCGCGCGGCCATCGCCGATGCACTGAAACGGATTCGGGCCGCGGGCAAGGCACCCGGCATTCTGGGCACCAATGACGAAGCGGTTCAGACCTATCGCGACATGGGCGCGCAGTTTCTGGCTGTCGGCATCGACGTCATGCTGCTGGCTCAGGCCGCCCGTGGGCTGGCCGCGAAATGGAAGGCCTGAGGTCGGCTCAGCCCCGCATCGCGGCGGCAGCCTGTGCATAGCCGCCCGAGGCGCCATCAACGAAATGCACGTGATCGTCGCGGGTGGCGGCGGGCACGACGCAGGTCATCATCGCTTCGCGCTGGGAATGGATGCCGTACCGGACCTTGCCGCGCCCCCGCGCGTCCTCGAGCAGCCGGGTGATCCGCTGCAAAGTCTCGTCGTCGCAATCCAGGGTCATCTTCAGCCCGTCATCGAATTTGCGGAAATCGGCGTTGCGGCTGACCATGGCCTTGTAGTGGCCCGGCTCGAAGCCACCCAGACGCTTGCCGGTTTTGAACAACAGCCAGATCAGCAGGTTCTGTACCAGCAGCGCGGCCTTGCGCACGGCCAGGTTGCGCCCCGCGCGCGAGACATGGGCATCGAGCGCGAGCCCCGGCGGCGGCCATTTCATCGGCGGTCCTCCGGCCGGCACGGGATGGCCCGCGCGCTCCAACTCCTCGGCGGCGGACAGGACCGATTGCGCCAGATCGGCAAAATCGCGTTCGGTCGCGCGCGCGGTCGGCTGGATGACCAGCGACACGATCTGCCCGTGCCGCGCCGGGCTGTTGGACCAGCGGCAGGACAGGCCCGTCAGGTCGGGCTGCGCCTGGGGCCCGGCGGGCGGAACCTCGTACCGTCCAGCCTTCATCTGCGCCTCGGCCCAGGCCAGCCCGCCGCCGGTGAACATGGCGTAATCCACCCCCGAGGACGGCGCATGGCGTGCCACCCGCAGGTCGTGCCCTTCCGCACGCAGGTCGGACACGGGCACCAGGGCCGCGCGCAGGGCGATGTCGAACTCGGCCGCGGCCCAGCTGCGCAGCGCCGCCAGCGTGGTGCGTGCCTGGGGCTCGTGTTCGGGCGCGACGGCGAATCCGGCCCCGTCGCCGCCGAAGACATAGGGGAAATTCTGACCGCCCAGCGCGTTGATCATGCCCGAGATCACCGCCGCACCCACCGTGTTCACGGTTTTGTAGCGGCCACGGGCGATTTCGCCGGTCGAGTCCACGATATCGGCCACGCCGACGATCCAGCCGCCCGGCACCGGCGTGAATCGCGCCGGGTCCGACAGGGCAAGAAAATCGCGCGTGACGGGAACCCGGTCGTAGAATCCCAGATCGGAGTCCTTCATCGTCCCTCCCAATTCCTTGGGATCATTTTAGCGCAATCCGCGTGCCTGTCCCGACATTGCAACATATCACACGCGCTTGTGCATGACATCGGGACGTGCCAAGCATCCAGCCAAGGCGAACGGCGGGGAGACCGACATGCAGGCAGGTTTGATGATCTTGTGTCTGGCCTATGTCCTCAGCCAGTTCTTCCGCGCGTTCCTTGCGGTTCTGACCGCTGACCTAGCGCGAGACATCGGCGCCACGCCCGAGGATCTGGCCTGGGCCTCGGGCCTGTGGTTTCTGATCTTTGCGGCAATGCAGATCCCGGTGGGATGGGCGCTGGACCGGGTTGGTCCCCGGCAGACAGCGGCGGTTCTGCTGCTGATCGGCGGCGCGGGTGGGGCCGCGGTGTTCGCGCTGGCCGCGACGCCCCTGCATGTGGCGGTGGCGATGGCGTTGATCGGGGTCGGGTGTTCGCCGGTTCTGATGGCCTCGTATTTCATCTTTGCCCGCGAATACCCGCCCGCGAAATTCGCGACCCTGGCGGCGGTGATGCTGGGTGTGGGGTCGGTCGGCAACCTCGTGGCCTCGTATCCCACGGCGCTGGCGGTCGAGCTGATGGGCTGGCGCGCCACGCTGGCGGGCCTGGCCGCGATCTCGGGGGCGGTGGCCGTGGGCATCTGGGTAACGGTCAAAGACCCCGCGCGGGTGGTGTCCGAGCAGAAGGGTTCGGTTCTGGACCTGCTGCGCGAGCCTGCGCTGTGGGCGATTTTGCCGTTGATGCTGGTGGCCTATGCGCCCTCGGCCGCGCTGCGGGGGCTGTGGGCCGGTCCCTATCTGCTGGACGTGTTCGGGCTGAGCGCCACCCAGATCGGGCAGGCCACGCTGGTCATGGGCGCCGCGATGATCGCGGGCACTTTTGCCTATGGCCCGCTGGACCGGCTGCTGAACACCCGCAAATGGGTGATCTTCGGCGGCAACGCGCTGGCGGTGCTGGCGTTGGGGTTGCTGGGCCTGTGGGTCGCCGAGGCCGTCTGGCTGTCGGTTCTGCTGATGGCGCTGATCGGGTTTCTGGGGGCCTCCTTCCCGGTGATCATGGCGCATGGGCGCGCCTTCATCCCGGCGCATCTGGTGGGGCGCGGCGTGACCCTGCTGAACCTGTTCGGGATCGGCGGTGTGGGGCTGGCGCAATTCGCCACCGGCCGCATCCATGCGGCGACGGTGGACATGGGGCCAACTGCACCCTACACAGCGATATTCGCCTTCTTTGCCGCCACGCTGGCGATCGGCTGCGTGATCTACCTGTTCAGCCGCGACAGCATGGACTGAGACCCGCAGGAGCGCGCGCCGTGAACGACCCCGTTGTTATTGCCCCCAACCTGAAACGCCGCCTGTCCGGCGTGACCGCGACGATCGCGCGGCTGGTGCCGTTGCAGGCGCAGTGGATCGACATTGCCGCCACCGGCCCGGGCCTGCCTTCGGACATCCCGCATATTCCGCTGGGCCGCCTGCCCTTTCTGTCGCGCAAGACACTGCGGGTCTGGCACGCCCGCCGCAACACCGAAATGCTCCTGGGCCTGATCCTGCGCGACCTGCTGCGGCTGCGGCTGAAACTGCTGTTCACCAGCGCCTCGCAGCGGGCGCATACGGGCTATACCAAGTGGCTGATCGGCAAGATGGACGCGGTGGTGGCCACCTCGCGCAAGACGGCCGGATACCTCGAGCGCGACGCGCAGGTCATCATGCACGGCATCAACCTGCAGGATTTCACGCCACCCGCCGACAAGGCGGCGCTGCGGGCGCAAATGGGCCTGCCCGACGGGCTGTTGCTGGGGTGTTACGGGCGCATCCGCCACCAGAAGGGCACCGACGCCTTCGTCGATGCGATGATCGACCTGTGCGGGCAGATCCCCGACGTGCATGGTATCGTCATGGGCCGCGCGACCGAGAAACACACCGCGTTCCTGACCGAACTGAAGGACAAGGTGGCCCGGGCAGGTCTGTCCGACCGCATCCTGTTCAAGCCCGAGGTCACCGTGGACAGGATCGCCCAATGGTACCAGGTGCTGGACCTGTTCATCGCCCCCCAACGCTGGGAGGGGTTCGGACTGACGCCGCTGGAAGCGATGGCCTGCGGCGTGCCGGTGGTGGCCACCGATGTGGGCGCGTTTTCCGAGATCGTGACCGACCCGACGCTGGGTCGGGTGGTGCCTCCGGGCGACATTCCGGCGCTGGCCGCGGCCGCGGCCGAAATGCTGGCGGCCCGTGATTCCCTGGCCCGTGCAGGCCAGGCCGCCCGCGCCCATGTGGAACGGAATTTCGACATCAACGGCGAGGCGCAGGCGCTGGTTGCGCTGTATCGGCGACTGCTGGCCGGCTGAGGTGCCGCAAAACTGCGTCATTCGGTCAATTCCGCCGCGAAGGCCCTTTTTTATTTTCGGTTTCGCGGCTATGAACGCGCGTCCTTAATTCAGGAGAATAGACATGGGCTATCGCGTCGTTGTCGTCGGCGCCACGGGGAACGTGGGCCGCGAAATGCTGAACATCCTGGCTGAACGCCAGTTCCCGGTTGACGAAATCGCCGCTCTGGCGAGCCGCCGTTCGCTGGGCACCGAGGTCAGCTTTGGCGACAAGACACTCAAGACCCAGGATCTGGACACGTTCGATTTCACCGGCTGGGACATGGCGCTGTTCGCCGTGGGGTCCGCCGCGACCAAGGATTACGCCCCCAAAGCGGCCGCTGCGGGCTGCGTGGTGATCGACAACTCGTCGCTCTATCGCTACGACCCCGAGATCCCGCTGATCGTGCCGGAAGTGAACCCGCAGGCGATCCACGACTACAAGAACAAGAACATCATCGCCAACCCCAACTGCTCGACCGCGCAGATGGTGGTGGCGCTCAAACCGCTGCATGACCGCGCCAGGATCAAGCGCGTCGTGGTCTCGACCTACCAGTCGGTCTCGGGCGCCGGCAAGGAGGGCATGGACGAGCTGTGGGACCAGACCAAGGCCGTCTACAACCCGATCAACGATGTGCCGCCGAAGAAATTCACCAAGCAGATCGCCTTCAACGTCATTCCGCATATCGACGTCTTCATGGAAGACGGCTCGACCAAGGAAGAATGGAAGATGGTCGCCGAAACCAAGAAGATCGTCGATCCGTCGATCAAGGTCACGGCAACCTGCGTGCGCGTGCCGGTTTTCGTAGGCCATTCCGAGGCGATCAACATCGAGTTCGAGGAATTCCTGGACGAGGACGAGGCCCGCGACATCCTGCGCGAGGCCCCCGGCCTGATGGTGATCGACAAGCGCGAGGACGGCGGATACGTCACGCCGGTTGAATGCGTCGGCGATTTCGCCACCTTCATCAGCCGCATCCGGCAGGATTCGACCGTCGAAAACGGCCTGAACCTGTGGTGCGTGTCGGACAACCTGCGCAAGGGCGCGGCCTTGAACGCGGTTCAGATCGCCGAGCTGCTGGGCCGCGAGGTTCTGAAAAAGGGCTGACACCCGGCCCTGACGCAATTGCAAGGCCGCCTCGGCCGGGGCGGCCTTGCGTGTTTTCCGGGCCAGGCCCCCGTCGGCAGCCATTATTGTGGCAGCGGGTCTGGACGCGAGGCGGGTCAGGGCGCATATCCTGACCTGACCGTAAACCCGGGGCGTTGAATGCAGGCATTGACCGGAGAATCCATCTTGCGGCGCTTGATTGCGCGGTGCGCCGTGCTGTCGGCGGGCGTCGTCCTGATGGGGTTCACCGGGCGCTATCTGGCCGTGGGGGATTCGCTGGCCTTGCTACGCCCCTAGACCGGGGCCTTGCTGATGGTCTGCGCCCTGGTGCTGGCGCTGGTCCGGGCTTGGCGGCTGGATCTGGTCTCGATGGCGTTTTCACTGGTCGCCGCCGGATCGATCGCGCAGGACTACGCGCCGGCCGACACCAGCTGCGACGACGGGTGCCTGACCTTCTATCAGAAGAACCTGATGCGAGAGGCATGGCCCCGATACGAGCTGGCCGAGGACATCATCGCATCCGGCGCCCGGCTCGTGACGCTGCAGGAGGTCTCGAGCCAAAACCCAAAGTAGCTTCACACCCTGTTCGAGCACGATCCGTCTGCAGTGTTCTGCAGGTTTCGCCCGGAACGGAGCGTGTCGGTTCGGACCGATCTGCCCACCATAGACGGGTCGGATTCTGCCTGTCGGGGCCTTGGGGGCTGCTGGGTTCGCGTGTGCCGGCCGCTCAGACCAGGGCGAACTTCTTCTCCTTCGGGTCATACCATTCCAGCGCGCCCTCGCCGATGTCGGTCCACAGACCATGGATCGACAACTCGCCGGCTTTCACGGCGCTATCGACGAAGGGGAAGGTCATCAGGTTCTCGAGCGAGGCGACGACCGCCTGCCGCTCGAACTGGCGGGCCTGTTCAGTACTGTCGTCAACATCGGCGACCAGATCGAACCGGGGCTTGAGGATGTCCATCCAGCGGCCGACAAAGCTTTCCTTGGCCTCCAACTGCGGAGCGTTGCCCTTGCACATGTCGATGCAGCCCTGCACGCCACCGCATTGCGAATGGCCCAGCACAATCAGATGCGCCACCTTCAGTGCTGTCACCGCATATTCGATCGCCGCGCTGGTGCCGTGGCGCTCGCCGTCGGGCTCGTAGGGTGGAACCAGGTTGGCGATGTTGCGGTGGATGAAAAACTCGCCCTGATCGGCGCCGAAAATCGAGGTGACATGCACCCGGCTGTCGCAGCACGAGATCACCATCGCCCGCGGGCGTTGCCCCTCGGAGGCCAAGCGACGATACCAGGCCTGGTTCTCGGAATAGGTGGTGGCTTTCCAGCCGTGATACCGCTGAACCAGGTAGCTCGGCAGAGGTTTGGCAAATTGCATTGGGCTGTCCCTGATCTTCTTTCTGTTGGCTGCTCTAGCCCAAATTCAAAGAAAATTCGAGCGATTTTGCCGGTTGGCCTCAAGGAATTGCAAAGGTTCACTGTGGCAGGGTCATCTATGCCGTGGGGGCACGAAGATTGGGGTGAATGTGGTGGACAAGATTGTCACGCTTGAACAGAAGGAATCCGTCCGTCTGGACCCGGACTGCCTGAGCGGGCTGTACCGGCAGTTGGGCGACCAGAACGCCATGGACGTACTGTGCCGCACTGTCGAGGAACTGGCCGTGCGCCTGTCGAACTGCGAACGGCACTGGCGTCAGCGCAACTGGACCGATCTGCGCAAATGCGCCAGGTCTCTGATCGCGATCGCTGAACAGGTGGGCATGACCCTGCTGGCGCGGGTGGCTGCGGACGTGACCCGGGCCGTGGATGCGGGCGACGCGGTGGCCGCCGGTGCCACGCTCAACCGGCTGATCCGGGTGGGCGAACGGTCGCTGACCGCCGTGTGGGACCAGCAGGATCTTTCGATCTGACGGGGGTTGCGGGCGCCAAGCGGGCGGCTAGTCTGTGCACGACCCAGATCAGACCGAGGCCCCTATGACTCTGACATTCGCTTCCCCCGACCAACCGGCCATCGCGCTGCATGTCATCGACCAGGACGCACGCGATGGGTGGCTCGAATCGCAGCCGCCGCAGGTTCAGGCCTGGGTGGCGGCGAACGGGTTCACCGGGGCATTGGGGCAGGTGTTGCTGATTCCCGGCGCTGATGGGGTGCCCGATCGTGCACTGGCGGGCTATGGCACCGCCGACCGCCGCGCGCGGGTCCGGTTCCCGCTGGCCGCCGCGGCCGAGGCGCTGCCCGAGGGTACCTATGCCATCGCATCGGGCCTGCCCGCCGACCGCGCCGAGGTCGAGGCGCTGGGCTGGTTGCTGACCGGCTATGCCTTTGACCGGTACGCCACGCAATCGGCCGCCACGGCCCGGCTGGTCGCGCCGGACGGGGTGAACGCCGCGCGGGTCGAGATCATGGCCAATGCCGAGGCGCTGATCCGCGATCTTGTCAACACGCCCGCGGCCGACATGGGCCCCGATCAGCTGCAGGCCGCGGCCGAGGCGCTGGCCGGGGAGTTCGGCGCCCGATGCGAAGTGACCCGAGGCGACGCGCTGCTGCAACGGAATTTCCCGATGATCCACGCCGTGGGCCGGGCCGCCGAACAGCCCCCGCGCCTGATCGAGATGACCTGGGGCACATCCGGTCCGAAACTGACCCTGGTCGGCAAAGGCGTCTGTTTCGACACCGGCGGGTTGGACCTCAAGCCTGCCGCCGCTATGGGGTTGATGAAAAAGGACATGGGCGGCGCGGCGAACGTGCTGGGCCTGGCGCGCATGATCATGGCGCTGGATCTGCCGCTGCAATTGCGGGTGCTGATCCCGGCGGTGGAAAATGCGGTGGCCGGCAACGCGTTCCGGCCGGGCGACATCCTGACCTCGCGCAAGGGCCTGACGGTCGAGATCAACAACACCGATGCCGAAGGGCGGCTGGTGCTGGCCGACGCGCTGGCGCTGGCGGATGAGGGCGCGCCGGATCTGGTGATCTCGATGGCGACGTTGACCGGCGCGGCGCGGGTGGCGGTTGGGGCGGATCTGGCCCCATTCTACACCGATGACGACGCCGCCGCGCAGGCCCTGACGCAGGCCGCCGTTCAGGCGGCTGACCCGGTCTGGCGGATGCCGTTCCACACGCCCTACGAGACGTTGATCGAGCCGGGCATCGCCGATCTCGACAACGCTCCGGCGGGTGGGTTTGCGGGGTCGATCACTGCGGCGCTGTTCCTGCGGCGGTTCGTGGAAAACAGCCGGTACATGCATTTCGACATCTATTCCTGGCAAAAAGCCAAAGAACCCGGCCGCAGCAAGGGCGGGTTGGGGCAAGGGCCGCGCGCCCTGCTGGCCGCACTGCCCGGGATGTTGGGCCTGTGAACCGCGCGCGCGTCATCCGCCCCGTCGTGGACCTGCTGCGCAACCCCAAGGGCCCGCGCGACCGGCAGCTGCTGTATGGCGACGGCCTTGACGTCACCGAACAATCCGGCGGCTGGTGCCGGGTGGCTTCCGACAAGGATGGGTATCAAGGCTGGCTGCGCGCCGACCAGCTGGGCCCCGACGTCCCGGCCACGCATTGGATCTGGGCCCCGGCGACCCATGCCTATTCGGAACCCGACATCAAAAGCCCTGACCGGGTCAGCTTGAGCTTTGGCAGCCGGATCGTGGTGCGGTCGCAGCAGGACCGCTTTGTCGAGACCGAGCTTGGGTTCATCCCAGCCGCGCATGTCAAACCGGCCGGAACCCTGCTGAACGACCCGGTGGCCGTGGCCGAACTGTTTCTGGGTACACCCTATCTGTGGGGCGGCAACAGCCGGTGGGGGCTGGATTGTTCGGGCTTGATCCAAGCCGGGCTGCTGGCCTGCGGCGTGGCCTGCCCCGGCGACAGCGGCGACCAGGAGCGGGAGCTTGGCACCGCACTGCCCCAAGGGACCCCGGCGCAGCGCGGCGATCTGTTGTTCTGGAAAGGCCATGTGGCCTGGGTGTCCGGCGACAACATGCTGCTGCATGCCAATGCCCATCACATGGCCGTGGTATTCGAACCGATGGATCAGGCCATTGCCCGGATCGAAGCCCAGGGCGACGGGCCGGTCACGGCGCACAAGCGGCTCTAATCCGGGTCGACCGAGCGGATCAGCTTGCGCTCCAGCACCCGCAGGACGGTGCGCAGGTCGTGCCCGCGTTTCAGGATGCGCCCGTCCATGCCCACCACCGAGAACATGCCCTGTTTCTGCCGCAGACGCGGGTGTTTCTCGATGCGATAGATCGGGTGTTCGGCCGTGCGCCGGAAGATCGAGAATATGGCAACGTCGCGCAGGTTGGATATCCCATAGTCACGCCATTCTCCGGCGGCGACCATCCGGCCATAGACGGAAAGAATCAATGACATCTCTTGCCGGTTGAAAGCCACCGGCATCTGGGCCGGACCTGCAGGGTTCCGGCTGGGAGGCTGCATGTTCATGTCTTCAGCCTTGCCGGAAACGGAGATCAGATCAAGCCCGTCACGACAGGGTGTGGTATTTTTGAACCGTCCCTCAGGGCCTGCGCCCGACCTGGCGGCAGATCAGGATCACCGGCAGCAGCCCCACGGCCAGGATCACCAGCGACGGAACGGCGGCGCCCTCCAGCCGTTCGTCCGAGGCCAGCCGATAGGCCTGCACCGCCAGCGTGTCAAAATTGAACGGCCGCATGATCAGCGTGGCCGGCAGTTCCTTCATCACGTCCACGAACACGATCAGCAGCGCCGTCAGCAGCGAGGGCGTGAGGATCGGCAGATGCACCCGCCGCAACGTGCCCAGCGGGGTCTGCCCCAAAGACCGGGCAGCGGCGTCCATATTGGCATGCACCGTGCTCTGCCCGCTTTCATAAGCGCTGAGCGCGGCCGCCAGAAAGCGCACCATGTAGGCCGCCACCAACAGCCAGATCGAGCCGGTGACCAGCAAGCCGGTCGACACGCCGAAGGTCTGCCGCATCCAGGCGTCCAGCGCGTTGTCGAACCCGGCAAAGGGCACGATCAGCCCCACCGCGATGACCCCGCCCGGCACGGCATAGCCCAACCGGGCCAGATAGGCCGCCGTGGCTGAACCACGCCCGGGTCGCAGACGCTGATAGAACCCCACGCAGACCGCCGCGCAGACGGTAATCACCGCCGCCGTTCCGGCCAGCGTCAGTGAATTGCGAATAAACCCCAGATACCGGGCCGACAGCAGGTTCTGCTCGGATTCCAGCCCCATCTGCACCAGAACGACGACCGGCAGCAGAAACCCCAAAAGAACCGGGATGGCGCACAGAACCCACGCCGCCACGGCCTGCCAGCCTGCCAGTTGCGCCGCCGGCAAGGCCGAATGGCGTTTGCCGGGCTGGTAGTATTTGGCCTTGCCCCGTTGGGTGCGCTCGGTCACGGCCATGACCAGCGCAAAGGCCAGAAGGCAAAGCGCCAGCTGCGCCGCCGCCGCGCGGTCGGCCATCGAAAACCAGCTTGTGTAGATGCCGGTGGCAAAGGTCTGAACCCCGAAATAGGCGACCGTGCCGAAATCGGCGATGGTCTCCATCACCGCCAGCAGCACGCCACCGGCAATCGCGGGCCGCGCCATCGGCAGCGAGACCCGCCAAAAGGCCGACCACGGGCTGCTGCCCAGCGCCCGCGCCGCCAGAAAGGCCGTGGCGCTTTGCTGCAGAAAGGCCGCGCGCGCCAACAGATAGACATAGGGGTACAGCACCAAGATCAGCATCACCGCCGCGCCCTCGGTCGAGCGGATCTCGGGGAACCAATAGTCGCGCGGGCCCCAGCCTGTCACCTGACGCAGCGTGGTCTGAACGATGCCGGGATGATCGAGGATGAAGGTGTAGGCATAGGCCAGCACATAGGCCGGAAAGGCCAGCGGCAGCACCAGCGCCACCTCGAACAGGCGCACGCCGGGAAAACGGGTCATGGTGACCAGCCACGCGGCCCCGACCCCGATGGCGAAGGTCCCCACCGAAACCAATGAGACCAGGATCAGCGTGGTGGCCGCATAGCCGGGCAGGACCGTGTCCAGCAGATGCCGGATCGTATCAGTGCCGCCGGTGGCGGCCGCCAGCACCACGGCGACCATCGGCAAAAGGCAGGCCGCCGCCACCAGATAGGCCAAGGCCCCGACGAACCGGGTACCCAGGGCGCCGCGGTTGCGCGATCCATGTTCTGAATATTCGATCTGGGCCATGGCCTCGGGTCGGCAAAGGTTGCGGTTCCCCTTTAATCGACCAAAAAACTCGGAAACGCCAGTGGGCAGGCAC
This sequence comes from Ruegeria lacuscaerulensis ITI-1157, assembly GCA_000161775.1. GTDB lineage: Bacteria > Pseudomonadota > Alphaproteobacteria > Rhodobacterales > Rhodobacteraceae > Ruegeria > Ruegeria lacuscaerulensis. The sequence continues at coordinate 1,120,091 of GG704596.1, read as the reverse complement.
AGGATTCTGCGGCGCATTTGGCCGCAGAACCCCGGGCCGGATCAGTCGTAGACGCGCTGATCCTCGATCACCAGCCCGTCCTTGGGCAGCGTGCCGGGTGGCACCACCTGAACCGCACCCTTCAGCTTGAGAACCTCGACCACCGAGCGGGCATAGGTATCGGCATCACCGCCGGGGCTTTCGATCTGCACGGTCATCGTGTCCATCTCGCCCTGCCGGGCGGCGATGACGCGGGCCTTGACGATCTCGTCATGCTTGGCGACCAGCGCGGCCACCTGTTCGGGGCGCACGAACATGCCCTTGATCTTGGTGGTCTGGTCGGCACGCCCCATCCAGCCCTTGATGCGCAGGTTGGTGCGGCCACAGGGCGACTGCCCGGGCAGCACCGCCGACAGATCACCGGTGGCAAAGCGGATCAGCGGATAGTCGGGGTTGAGGGAGGTCACCACGACCTCGCCGACCTCGCCTTCCGCCACCGGTGTTCCGGTGCCGGGGGTCACGATTTCGACGATGACATGCTCGTCGATGATCATGCCCTCCATCGCGGCGCTTTCATAGGCGATGTTGCCCAGATCGGCCGTGGCATAGCATTGCAGGCAGGAAATGCCCCGATCGGCATAGGCCTGGCGCAGACTGGGGAACAATGCCCCGCCGCCCACGACCGCCTTCGAGAAGTTCAGAGCGACACCCATCTCGTCGGCCTTGTCCAGGATCACCTTCAGGTAATCGGGCGTGCCGGCATAGGCGGTGCAGCCCACGTCGCGCGCGGCGGTGACCTGAAGTTCGGTCTGGCCGGTGCCCGCGGGCAGCACGGCGGCGCCCACGGAACGCGCGCCGTTTTCAAAGATCATGCCCGCCGGTGTCAGGTGATAGCCAAAGCAGTTCTGCACGATATCGCCCCGGCCCACGCCTGCCGCGTGCAGGAACCGGCCCATGCGCCACCAGTCGTGATCGACCCCGCCGGGTTCATAGATCGGCCCGGGCGACTGGAACACATGGGCAAAGCCATGCGCCGGTTTGACGGTAAATCCGCCAAAGGGCGGGTGCTGACCCTGCGCCTTGGTCAGGTCGGACTTGCGCAGAACCGGCAGCCTGGGCAGATCCGCGATGGTCTGGACCGCGTCCAGATCGACATCGGCGAAATGGGCCGCGAAACCGGGCGCGGATTTCGCCCGCGCCAGCTGTTCGCGCAGACCGGCCGATTGCTCGGCGGCGCGCTGATCGGCCGAACGGGTTTCCAGAGCGTCGTAGAATGTCATCGCCAGATCCTCCATCCGCTCACAGCCACCTCTTGCGGCGACGATAGGACCGCACGTCGCGGAAGCTCTTGCGGCCTTCGTCGGACATGCCGAGGTAGAATTCCTTGACGTCCGGGTTCTCGCGCAGTTCGGCGGCGGGGCCGTCCATCACCACGCGCCCAGATTCCAGGATGTATCCGTAATGGGCAAAGCGCAGCGCCACGTTGGTGTTCTGCTCGGCCAGCAGGAAGGACACGCCTTCCTGTTCGTTCAGGTCCTTCACGATGGTGAAGATCTCCTCGACCAGCTGCGGCGCAAGGCCCATCGAGGGCTCGTCCAGCAGGATCGTCTCGGGGCGGCTCATCAGCGCGCGGCCCATGGCGACCATCTGCTGTTCCCCGCCCGAGGTATAGCCGGCCTGCGATTTGCGGCGCTCTTTCAGGCGGGGGAAATAGTTGTAGACCAACTCGAGGTCGCGCTGGATCGCGGCCTTGCCGTCCTTGCGGGTATAGGCCCCGGTCAGCAGGTTTTCCTCGACGGTCAGATGTTCGAAACAGTGGCGGCCCTCCATCACCTGGATGACGCCTTTCTGCACCAGGTCGGCCGGGTCACGCTCGTGAATGTCCTCACCGCGATACTTGATCGTGCCCTTGGTGACCTCGCCGCGTTCGGAATGCAGCAGGTTCGACACCGCCTTGAGCGTCGTCGTCTTGCCGGCCCCGTTGCCGCCCAGCAGCGCGGTGATCCCGCCCTTGGGCACGGTCAGGCTGACGCCTTTCAGCACGAGGATCACGTGATTGTAGATCACCTCGATATTGTTGACCTCAAGCAGGGTTTCCGCCTGCACGTCAGTGGTTTGTGCCGCATCCAGCATCAGCGCGTGTCCTCATGCCTGCCCCGTTTGGGGCTTGTCCGGTTCGGGGCGGCAGTCAGCCGCCGCCCCGGTTTTCGTGCCGCTCAGTTGCAGCGCGGTTCGATGTTGTTCTCGGCGGCATAGGCAGCCGAGTCTTCCTCGATCAGCGCGCCGATCACTTCGGCATCGGTCGGCTTGAAGTCCGAGATCAGCGACCAGGTCTTGGTGTCCGCATCCCACTGGGTCACGCCCACCATTCCGTTGCCGCCATGGTTTTCGCAGGTCACGGTGAAGGCCGGGCCGAAATTCGGCAGGCCCAGTTCCGCCATCTTCTCTTCGGTCATCTCAAGCGCTTCCATACCGGCCCGCATGTCGGCACCGGTGATGTCGGCCTTGCCCGAGATTTCCTGTGCCTTCTTGGCGGCTTCGGCGGCCAGCATCGCGGCATAGAGTCCGCGGTTGTACAGGACCGTACCGACCTGATCGCCGGCTCCGGCGGCCTTGCCTGCATCGACGACGTATTTCTTCAGATCGTCATACAGCGGAAAGTCCGAGCCGACGTTGTGGAAGGTCAGCGCCTTGTAGCCATCGGCGGCCGCACCGGCAGGCATCACGTCATGTTCAGCGCCCGACCACCAGATGCCGATGAAGTTTTCCATCGGGAACCGGATGTTCGCGGCTTCCTGGATGGCCACCTGGTTCATCACGCCCCAGCCCCACATCAGGACATAGTCGGGACGATCGCGGCGGATCTGCAGCCACTGCGATTTCTGCTCCTGGCCGGGGTGATCGACCGGCAGGGCCACCAGTTCGTAGCCGTGCTTTTTCGACAGCTCTTCCAGCGTGCGGATCGGTTCCTTGCCATAGGCCGAGTTGTGGTAGACCAGCGCGATCTTCTTGCCGCTCAGATCACCGCCGTTCTCGTCCAGCAGATAGTTGATCGCACCCGAGGCGCCATCCCAGTAGTTGGCCGGATAGTTGAACGTGTGACTGAACACCTTGCCGTTCTTGGCCGAGGTGCGGCCATATCCCATCGTGTGCATCGGGATGTCGTCAGCGGTGGTTTTCGGGATCAGCTGATAGGTGATGCCGGTCGACAGCGGCTGATACACCAGCGCACCTTCGCCCTTGGTCGATTCATAGCATTCGACACCTTTTTCGGTGTTGTAGCCGGTTTCGCACTCGATCACCTTGGCCGGAACACCGCCGATGCCGCCGTCCCGCTCGTTGAGCAGAGTGAAATAGTCCGCGTAGCCATCCGCGAAGGGGATGCCGCCCGCGGCGTAAGGCCCGGTGCGGTAGCTGAGCGACGGGAACACGAGGTCGGCCATCGCCGGCCCCGCTGCCATCAGGGCGCTCAGCGCCAGGGTTGCCAGTTTCTTGTTCATCGGGTGTCTCCTCCCTTGATTTGTCCGATGTCGGTTCGGGCTTTGCGCCCCTTTCTTGATTGGGCCGGTCCCTAATGCGGGAAAGGCCAGAGTCTCAGTTTCTCCTTGGCGACGCGCCACAGCTGCGCCAGCCCGTGCGGTTCGAGGATCAGGAACAGGATGATCAGCCCGCCCACGATCACCAGCTGCAGATGCGCGACGATATCGGTGGGCCAGCCCAGCATGTCCGCGCCCACGACCTTGAGCACCACCGGCAGCAAGACCAGGAAGGCCGCGCCGGCAAAGGATCCGAAGATCGAGCCCAGCCCGCCAATGATGACCATGAACAGCACCAGGAAGGATTTCTGGATGCCGAAGGCCTCGCCCACCTCGACCGCGCCCAGGTAGATGGCGAAGAACAGCGCCCCCGACACGCCCACGAAGAACGAGCTGACGGCAAAGGCGCTGAGCTTGGCGCGCAGCGGGTTCACACCGATGATTTCGGCGGCGATGTCCATGTCGCGGATCGCCATCCAGGTGCGCCCGGTGGTGCCGCGGGTCAGGTTGCGGGCGATGATCGCGCAGGCGGTCAGGAAGATCAGGCAGAACAGATAGGTGGCCCAGGCCGGCGCGTTGGGGCCGGTGATGATGATGCCGAACACGTCACGCTCGGGCGCGTTGATCTGCCCCGAGGCCGAATAGTTGTAGAACCACGGCACCCGGTTGAACAGCCAAACCAGGAAGAACTGCGCCGCCAGCGTGGCCACCGCCAGGTAGAACCCCTTGATCCGCAGGCTGGGCAGGCCGAACAGCACGCCCACGATGGCGGTGATGCCGCCGGCCAGGATCACATGGATGAACATCGACACGTCGGGAAAGGCGGTCATCAGCTTGTAGCAGGCATAGGCGCCCACGGCCATGAACCCGCCGGTGCCCAAGGAAACCTGCCCGCAATACCCCACAAGAATGTTCAGCCCGATCGCCGCGATCGCATAGATCAGGAAGGGCAACAGCAGCGCGTTGGCCCAATAGTCGTTGATGATGAACGGGATGATCCCGAACGCCACCGCCAGCACCACATAGTACCGATACCGGTCGAACTTGATCGGGAAAGTCTGGTTGTCGTCCCTGTAGGAGGTCTTGAAGTCTCCGGCCTCACGATAGAACATGTCTTACTTTCCCCATTGTTCCTGCGCCCGGTTGCGGGCTTCGGCGTCCAGTTGGCTGGACCGTTTGGCATATCCGCTCGCCTCCGAGGCGCGCACCAGTTTCAAATAGGCCAGAATACCCATGATCAGCCCTGCAAAGGCCAAGATTGCCGCGATGGTCAGTTGGCCGTCCGTCAGATCATCCGATGTCAGGGCGATATACCCAAACGCCCAGAACCCGGCCCATGCAATGATGTTGATGATGGCGATCAGCTTAGTCATCAGTACAAAAGCTCTCTGATTTCGTCGAAGTCCGTAGATGCCCAAATATTGATCATTCGGAATTCATCTGAAGCGGTTTCGCCTGAGACCATGAAATAGAATATCGTGTTATCACTTTCGAACATCACGACTTCACTGATGAAGTATTCGCTCTGGCGAACGCGTCTTAGGGTCACACACTTAAGTTCCCCCTCGCCGGACAAACTCGAGATCTGATCTGCCAGGCTTTTCTTGGCCGCATCCTCGATTTCAAAAGACCCAAAGGCGGTATGGAAGCGCCTTTCCTGCATGCGAATCTTGACCGTTTCCAAGCCTGCGTTTTCTTCCGGTTCACTGATTGCGGTGCATCCTGCCGAAGCGAAACCAGAGATCAAAACGGTAGCCGCAATGGAGCAAAAAAAAGTATACAGTGTTTTTAACCTAAACCCTTTCAATGATCTTCTCCCCAAACAGGCCCTGCGGCCGGAACACCAGGAAGATCAGCGCCAGCACATAGGCAAACCAGTTCTCGGTCGCGCCGCCTACCAGCGGGCCCACGGCGAACTCGAACAGCTTCTCGCCCACGCCGATGATCAGTCCGCCGACGATGGCGCCGGGGATCGAGGTAAACCCGCCCAGCATCAGAACCGGCAACGCCTTGAGCGCGATCAGCGACAGCGAGAACTGCACGCCCGACTTGGTACCCCAGACGATGCCGGCGACCAGCGCCACGAACCCTGCCACCGACCAGACCATGATCCAGATGAAGTTCAGCGAGATGCCGACAGACAGCGCGGCCTGGTGGTCGTCGGCCACGGCGCGCATGGCGCGGCCCTGCTTGGTGTACTGGCTGAATGCCACCAGCGCGGCCACCAGCAGCGCCGCGATGATCGACGCAAAGATATCCAGGTTGTCGATGAAGAAGCCATAGCCGAAGATCTCGAAGGTCACCTCGTCCAGCCAGGTGTTGATGCCCTGCGGAAGACCCACGTCCAGCGTCTTGATCTCGGATCCCCACATCAGGTCGGCCACGCCTTCCAGGAAATAGGCCAGGCCGATCGTGGCCATGAACAGGATGATCGGCTCCTGCCCCACAAGGTGGCGCATGACGAAACGCTGCACCGCCCAGGCCAGCAGAACCATCACGCCCATCGTCAGAATGATCGCCAGAAACGCCGGTACCGTCCAGCCGAAGGTATAGACATGCGTGCCGAAGGTGGCGTTGATCAAATGAGCGAACGGCACCTGCCCGTTCATGATCCCCACCAGCGTCATCGCCGCAAACAGGGCCATGACCCCCTGGGCATAATTGAAGATCCCGGATGCCTTGTAGATCAGAACAAAGCCCAGCGCGACCAACGCATAAAGCACCCCGGCCATGAGGCCGTTCAGAAAGACCTCCATCGCGAAAATCAACTGATCAGGCATCTGCGCCTCCCCTCAATTCCGTACGGTGCTCAGTCATGGCTGACCCCCAGATAGGCGTCGATGACTTCCTGGTTGTTGCGCACCTCGTCGGGCGTGCCGTCCCCGATCTTTTTGCCGTAATCCATAACGACCACGCGGTCGCTCAGGTCCATCACCACGCCCATGTCATGCTCGATCAGGGCGATGGTCGTGCCGAACTCGTCGTTCACGTCCAGGATGAATCGGCTCATGTCCTCTTTTTCCTCGACGTTCATGCCGGCCATCGGCTCGTCCAACAGCAGCAGCTTGGGTTCGGCGGCCAGCGCACGGGCCAGTTCGACGCGTTTCTTCAGGCCATAGGGCAGGCGCGCCACCGGCGTCTTGCGGATGTGCTGGATTTCCAGAAAGTCGATGATCTTCTCCACCGCTTCGCGGTTTTCCACCTCTTCCGCCTCGGCCTTGCCGCGCCAGATCGCCTGCTGCAGGATGTTGGTCTTCATGAAGTTCAGGCGGCCGGTCATCACGTTGTCCAGAACGCTCATGCCTTCGAACAGGGCGATGTTCTGAAAGGTCCGGGCGATGCCCTGGCGGGCCACCTCATAAGGTTTCATCGGCGGGCGCTTCGCCCCGTGGAACCAGACCTCGCCCTCCTGCGGAATGTAGAAGCCGGAAATCACGTTCAGCATCGAGGACTTGCCCGCGCCGTTCGGACCGATGATCGCGCGGATCTCGCCCTCGCGGATGTCGAACGAGATGTCCTTGATCGCCACCACGCCGCCGAAGCGCAGGGTGATGTTCTTCATCTCCATCACCACGCCGCCGATCTTGCGGCCATCCTCGGTGACATATCCGTCGTCGGATGCATCCAGCATCGTCTACTCCTCAAACTGCAGGTGAACGGGACGGCGGGCGGGGCGATGGCCGCAGGCCGAGCGGCGCACGACCGGCCTCATTCCGCGGCCACCTTCTGATGCGACACCGGAACGACCGGCACGTCGACGATCTGCAGCGTGGCGCTGATCGATCCCTTGCGCCCGTCCTCATAGGTCACCTCGGTCGTGGTCGAGACCGTCTCGGACCCGTCATAGAGCGCGGCGATGATGTCGGCGTATTTGTCCTCGACGAACTTGCGGCGCACCTTGCGGGTGCGGGTGATCTCGCCATCGTCGGGGTCCAGCTCCTTGTGCAGCACCACGAACCGGTGCACCTGGCAGCCCGACAGCATCTCGTCGGCGGCAACCGATTTGTTGACCTCTTCCACATGGCTGCGGATCGTCTCCAGCACCCGCGGATGGCCCGCCAGTTCCTGGTACGAAGCATAGGCGATGTTGTTGCGCTCGGCCCAGTTGCCCACCGCCGTCAGGTCGATGTTGATGAAGGCCACGCAGCGGTCGCGGCCATTGCCGAACAGCACCGCCTCCAGGATGTCGGGATAGAACTTCAGCTTGTTCTCGACATATTTCGGCGCGAACATCGAGCCGTCGGCCATCTTGCCCACGTCCTTGGCGCGGTCGATGATCCGCAGATGGCCGCTGCTTTCCTCGATGAAGCCCGCGTCGCCCGTGGCCACCCAGCCTTCGGGGTCCTTGGTCGAGGCGGTGGATTCGGGGTTCTTGTAATATTCGACGAACACGCCGGGCGAGCGATAGAAGATCTCGCCATTCTCTGCGATCTTCAGCTCCACATCAGGGGCCGGCACGCCCACGGTGTCGGCCCGCACCTCGCCGTCGGGCTGGACGGTGATGAACACGGTCGCTTCGGTCTGGCCATACAGCTGTTTGAGGTTGATCCCCAGCGAGCGGTAGAACTCGAAGATTTCCGGCCCGATCGCCTCGCCCGCGGTGTAACCCACGCGGATCCGGCTATAGCCCAACGTATCCTTGAGCGGCCCATAGACCAGCACATTGCCGATCGCGTATTTCAGACGGTCCATGAAACTGACCGGCTTGCCGTCCAGAATGCGCCCACCGACCTTCTTGGCGTGATCCATGAAATAGCGGAACATCCGCTTCTTCAGGGGGCTGGCATCCTCCATCCGGATCATCACGTTGGTCAGCTGGGTCTCAAACACGCGCGGCGGCGCGAAGAAATAGGTCGGCCCGATCTCGCGCAGGTCGGTCATCATCGTGTCGGCGCTTTCGGGGCAGTTCACGCAGAACCCGCACCAATAGGCCTGACCGACCGAGAAGATGAAATCGCCCACCCAGGCCATCGGCAGATAGGACAGGATATCCTCGTTCCGGGTCAGGTGGTCGAATTCGGCCGAGTTCCTGGCGCTTTCGATCACGTTACGGTTCGACAGAACCACGCCCTTGGGCTTGCCCGTGGTGCCCGAAGTATAAAGCATCACGCAGGTGTCGTCATAGGTGATCTCGGCGATGCGGCGGTCCAGCTCGGCGTCGAACCGGTGATGCCCGGCGCGCCCCTCGGCCATGATGTCCTCAAGCGCGTTCATCTGGCTGTGGTCGTATTTCCGCATGCCGCGCTTGTCGGTGTACAGGATGTGCTTGACCTGGTGCAGGTCCTGCTGGATCTCGATGACCTTGTCGACCTGCTCCTGGTCGCCGCAGACCACATATTTCGCGCCGCAATGTTCCAGCACATAGGCCATCTCTTCGGCGACAGCGTCCTGATACAGCGGCACCGGCACCGCGCCAACCATCTGGGCCGCGACCATCGACCAGTAATGCGCCGGGCGGTTGCGCCCGATCACGGCGATATGGTCGCCCTTTTCAACGCCAAGCTCCAGGAATCCCAGCGCCAGCGCGCGGATCTCGGCGGCCGTTTCCGCCCAGGTCCAGCACTGCCAGATCCCGAATTCCTTTTCGCGGTAGGCCGGGGCATCCCCGAACTGCGTCGCATTGCGGTGTAGCAGCGCCGGAAGGGAGTGCATCCCCTCGGCGCCCGACTGCGTCTGAGCCAATTCTATCTCTCCTCCCCATCCGGCCCCGGGTTGGGCCGGAACGGCGCTGCCGGGTCAGACCCGCGCGCCGCTGCCCCGATTAAGGACAAGAAGGACGATCAGCGTCAACTTTTTCGTGATGTTTTCCGGAATCTTACGAATTGTTACAACCAATCCCGCAAGATCGGGATCAGCGGAACATCTGCCGCCGGCATCGGGTAGTTCCGCAAGTCATTCGCGCGCACCCATTTCAGCGCCTGACCCTCTTTCGACTGCGGGATGCCCTGCCATTTGCGACAGGCAAACAACGGCATCAGCAAATGGAAATCGTCATAGCTGTGGCTGGCGAAGGTCAGCGGTGCAAGGCATGAGGCCCAGGTGTCGATGCCCAGTTCCTCGTGCAATTCGCGGATCAGGGCGGCCTCGGGGGTTTCGCCCGGCTCGATCTTGCCGCCGGGGAATTCCCACAGCCCGGCCATGGCCTTGCCTTCCGGGCGCTGCGCCAGCAACACCCGCCCATCCACGTCGATCAAGGCAACGGCAGAGACGAGAACCGTTTTCATGGTCGCAACCCCGGACGCAAAACCGGGCTCCACTTTTGCTGGAATTGCTCTGATGTCACGATCGGTAATCCGCGTTGATCTCGATGTAGCCGTGGGTCAGATCGCAGGTCCAGACGGTGGCCTTGCCGTCGCCCAGCCCCAGATCGACCGCGATCACCAGTTCCTGGCCCTTCATGTAGGCGGCGGCGTCTTCCTCGCGATAGGTCGGGCTGACCCAGCCTTTTTCGGCCACGAGAATATCGCCGAAGGAAATGCTGAGCGTGTCGCGGTCAGCTGCCGCGCCGGATTTGCCGATCGCCATGACGACGCGGCCCCAGTTCGGGTCCTCGCCCGCGATGGCGGTCTTGACCAGCGGTGAATTGGCGATGGCCATGCCGTGGACCTTGGCATCGGCGTCCGAGGCGGCGCCGGTCACGCGGATCTCGACGAATTTGGTGGCGCCTTCGCCGTCCTTCACCACCTGATGCGCCAGATCCAGCATCACCGATTCCAGCGCCCGCGCGAAATCGGCATTGCCGGTGGCCTCCACGCCCGACGCGCCGGTCGCGCACAGCAGCAGGCTGTCCGAGGTCGAGGTGTCGCTGTCTACGGTGATGCAGTTGAAGGTCCGGTCGGTCTGCTCGGACAGCAACTGTTGCAGCGCCGATTGGTCGATCTTCGCATCGGTGAAGATATAGACCAGCATCGTCGCCATGTCGGGTGCGATCATACCCGACCCTTTGGCAATCCCTGCAATAGAGACTGTTTTGCCGTCAATCTCGACCTGCGCGCTGGCGCCTTTGGGGAAGGTGTCGGTGGTCATGATTGCCCGCGCGGCCTGTTCCAACGCGTCGGCGCGCAGGCCAGCGGTCAGTTCGTCCAGCCGGGCCACGATCCGGTCATGCGGCAGCGGCTCGCCGATCACCCCGGTGGACGAGGTGAACACACGGCTCTGCGCCACACCGGTCGCCTGCGCCACGGCTGCGGTGATCTGCTCGACCGAGGCCCGCCCGTACTGCCCGGTAAAGGCATTGGCGTTGCCCGAGTTCACCAGGATCGCCGCCGGCCCGTCGCTGGGCCCGCCGATCTTGTCCTGGCAATCCAGCACCGGCGCCGCACGGGTAGCCGAGCGGGTGAACACCCCCGCAACCGCGGTACCCGGATCGAGCACCGCCAGCATCACGTCGGTGCGGCCCTGATACCGCACCCCGGCGGCGACGGTGGCGAACCGCACACCGTCGATGACCGGCAGATCAGGAAAGGCCGCAGGGGCCAGCGGAGACACCTTGGTGATCTTGGCCACGCCGGGTTACTCCTGAACCAGGTCCAGCTTGCGGACCACGTCCGGGGTCAGGCCCTCGACCTCGGGGCGCTCGACGTTGCCGGCTTGGGTCAGTTCGTCGATCTTGGCCTGAATGGCCTCCTGACGGACGGATTGCGCCAGCTCATCGCGCACTTCGGCCAGCTCGGGCGCTTCGGATTTGCGCTTGTCGTTCAGGATCACCACATGCCATCCGAACTGGGTCTGCACCGGGTCCGAGACCTGACCTTTTTCCAGCCCGATCACGGCCTGTTCGAACTCGGGCACCATCTGGCCCTTGCCGAACCAGCCCAGCGCGCCGCCATTGGGACCGGACGGACCGGTGGATTTCTCTTTGGCCAGCTCGGCAAAATCGGCGCCGTCATCCAGTTGCGCCTTGATTTCTTTGGCTTCTTCCTCGGTCGCGACCAGAATGTGGCTGGCGTTGAACTCATCCTCGCCCTGGAACTCGGCGAACTGCGCGTCATAGGCGGCCTGGATCGCATCGTCGGTCACCTGGGCATCGGTGATCTGGTTCACCGTCTGCACCGCCTTCAACGAGCGTTCCTCGTTTTCCAGCATCAGCGCGTTCAGGCGAGTCAGGCCTTCCTGCTCTTGGCTCAGCAATTGCTGCTGGATCAGCTGCTCGACGATGAACTGGTACAGCACCTCGTCGTCCAGCTGCTGATATTGCGGCGGCAGGCTGGCCGCGGTGGCGATGACATGGCCCAAGGTGATCTCGTCGCCGTTGACGCGCGCCACGACCGTGTCGGTCGACGGCTGGGATTCAGCGGCAACCGGCAAGGCCATCACGGCCGCAAGCGCCAGCGATGGCAGAAAAGTGAGACCTTTGGGCATGAATTCATCCTATATTCTGGCCGCGACAGGGCGTGGCGTTGACACTCTGGTACCTGCCGCTTACATCGCTTGAAGCCTTTGACAGGACCATCTTTCCTCCCAGCTATCTATGGGTTGCGCGCAAGGTGGGCAAGCCTGTCGCAACCAAGACAAGAAAAGATCCGCTGGAGTGAACATGCTGGGACTCGGTACGCTTGCCAAAAAGGTGTTCGGAACACCGAACGACCGAAAGATCAAGGCAACCCGCCCGCTGGTCGAAAAGATCAACGCGCTGGAGCCGGAGTTCGAGAAGCTCTCGGATGACGATCTGAAAGCCAAGACCGACGAGCTGCGCAAACGCGCCAAGGACGGTGAGAGCCTGGACGACCTGTTGCCCGAAGCCTTCGCCAACGTGCGCGAGGGCGCCAAGCGTGCGCTGGGCCTGCGGGCCTTTGACGTGCAGCTTCTGGGCGGCATCTTCCTGCACCAGGGCAACATCGCCGAGATGAAGACCGGCGAAGGCAAGACCCTGGTCGCCACCTTCCCTGCCTACCTGAACGCGCTGACCGGCAAGGGCGTTCATGTGGTCACGGTCAACGAATACCTGGCCAAGCGCGACGCCGAATGGATGGGCAAGGTGTTCGGCGCCCTTGGCATGACCACCGGCGTGATCTGGTCGGGCCAGCCCGATGCCGAGAAAAAGGCCGCCTATGCCTGCGACATCACCTATGCCACCAACAACGAGCTGGGCTTCGATTATCTGCGCGACAACATGAAGTCGGACCTGGCGGACGTCTATCAGAAATACCACAATTTCGCGATCGTGGACGAGGTCGACTCGATCCTGATCGACGAGGCGCGCACGCCGCTGATCATCTCGGGGCCGTCGCAGGACCGGTCGGATCTGTACACCGCCATCGACGCGCTGATCCCCGAGCTGCAGGAAGATCATTATACGATCGACGAAAAATCCCGCAGCGTGACGTTCACAGATGAAGGCAACGAGTTCCTCGAAGAACAGCTGCAGGCCCGCGGCCTGCTGCCCGAGGGCCAGTCGCTGTACGATCCCGAAAGCACCACGGTGGTGCACCACGTGAACCAGGGCCTGCGCGCGCACAAGCTGTTCCAGCGCGACAAGGACTACATCGTCCGCGACGGCAACGTGGTTCTGATCGACGAATTCACCGGCCGGATGATGCCGGGCCGCCGCCTGTCCGAAGGTCTGCACCAGGCGATCGAGGCAAAGGAAGGCGTGCCGATCCAGCCCGAGAACGTGACTCTGGCCAGCGTGACCTTCCAGAACTATTTCCGCCTCTATGACAAGCTGGCCGGCATGACCGGCACCGCCCTGACCGAGGCCGAGGAATTCGCCGAGATCTACGGGCTGGGCGTGATCGAAGTGCCGACCAACAAGCCGATCGCCCGCGTGGACGAGGACGATCAGGTCTATCGCACCGCGGCCGAGAAATACGCGGCCATGATCGAAGAGATCAAGAAGGCCAACGCCAAGGGCCAGCCGGTTCTGGTGGGCACGACCTCGATCGAAAAGTCCGAGATGCTCAGCCAGATGCTGACCAAGGAAGGCATCAAGCACAACGTTCTGAACGCCCGCCAGCACGAGCAGGAGGCCCAGATCGTGGCCGAGGCCGGACGCCTGGGCGCGGTAACCATCGCCACCAACATGGCCGGCCGCGGCACCGACATCCAACTGGGCGGCAACGTGGAAATGAGCGTCATGCAGGCGCTGGCCGAAAACCCCGACGCCGACCCGGCCGAACTGCGCGCCCGGGAAGAGGCGCGCCACGCGGAAGAAAAGCAAAAGGTGCTGGAGGCCGGCGGTCTGTTCGTTCTCGCCTCGGAACGCCACGAAAGCCGCCGCATCGACAACCAGCTGCGCGGCCGTTCGGGCCGTCAGGGCGACCCGGGCCGCACCGTGTTCTTCCTCAGCCTGGAAGACGACCTGATGCGCATCTTCGGCTCGGAACGGCTGGACAAGGTTCTGACCACACTGGGCATGAAGGAAGGCGAGGCGATCGTGCACCCCTGGGTGAACAAATCGCTGGAGCGCGCGCAGGCCAAGGTCGAAGGCCGCAACTTCGACATGCGCAAGAACGTCTTGAAATTCGACGACGTGATGAACGATCAGCGCAAGGTGATCTTCAGCCAGCGCCGCGAGATCATGTCGTCTGACGACCTGTCCGACATCGTGTCCGACATGCGCGAGCAGGTGATCGACGATCTGGTCGACCAGTACATGCCACCCAAGACCTATGCCGACCAATGGGATGCCGAAGCGTTCTATGCCGCCGTGATCGAAAAGCTGGGTATCGATGTCCCGCTGATGGACTGGCTGGCCGAGGACGGTGTCGACAACGAAGTGGTCCGCGAACGCCTGATCAAGGAAACCGACGAGATGATGGCCAAGAAGGCCGCCGCCTTCGGTCCCGAGAATATGCGCAACATCGAAAAGCAGGTGCTGCTGCAGACCATCGACAGCAAGTGGCGCGAACACCTGCTGACGCTGGAACACCTGCGCTCGGTCATCGGATTCCGCAGCTATGCCCAGCGCGACCCGCTGAACGAATACAAGACCGAAGCGTTCCAGCTGTTCGAGAGCATGCTGGACGGCATGCGCGAAGCGGTGACCCAGCACCTGGCCCGCGTGCGCCCGCTGACCGAAGAAGAACAGCGCGAGATGCTGGCCCAGATGCAGGCGCAGCAGGCCCAGGTCCAGAAAGCCGCGGAACAGGCCGAAGCGGTGGCCGAGGCCAAGGCCTCGGGCGATGCGCGCCCCGGTTTCGTCGAGAACGACCAATCGACTTGGGGCAACCCGTCGCGCAACGACCCCTGCCCCTGCGGATCAGGCAAGAAGTTCAAGCATTGTCATGGGCGCCTGGTCTGACCCGGCCAAATTCCCGACACAATGACTCCGCGTCGCGGCCACAGATTGGCCGCGATCTTTAACGACAGTCCGACTCGCTCCTTCAACTGGGGAGGGTGTCTTGTTTGTAATTCGCAACTACGTGACCACGGGTGGCACGGTGGCCTGTGCTTTGGCCATCGGGTACCTGATGCAGAAAGGCCCGGCTGCAGCGCCGGCTGCCGCTGACGCGCAACAGGCTTCGCTGGAGCCCGTTGGCGAAGCCACCGTGCTTGCCGGCCTGGAAGAGATTGTCTTGACCTCGGCCAATCCCCCCGAGGATGCGATCTCCATCCCGCAACGTCCGCAACGGGCAAAGCCCGGCGTTGCGGTCGACTGCAGCCTGCGTGCCCATGCAGCCGCAACCGCAAACGCCTCTGCCCGGCTTGTGCTCAAGGCCCCCTGCAACCCCAATGAGGTGGTCGAACTGCATCACAGCGGCATGACCTTCAGCGCAACAACCGATGCGCAGGGGCAGCTGGATGTGACCATTCCGGCCTTGTCCGAATACGCCATCTTTCTGATATCCTTCGACGACCATCGCGGCACCGTCGCCACCACTCATATCCCGGATGTGTCCGACTATGACCGGGTCGCGTTGCAATGGTCCGGCAACACCGAGCTTCAACTGCACGCGCTGGAGTTTGGTGCGTCCTACGGCCAAGCCGGACACGTCTGGTCCCAGTCGCTCGAAACCGGCACCGGCCGCGTCGACCACCTTGGAGACAGCGGGGCGCGCAACGTCGAAGTCTATTCGATCCCGAAAACAGGCGACCGCGGTGGATCGGTGGCCCTGACCGTCGAAGCCGAGGTCACTCCCGACAATTGCGGGCGGGACCTGAACCTGCAGTCGTTGGAACTGCTGGGCGATCAGACCCTCCGGGCGCGGGATCTGCAGGTCACGCTTCCGGCCTGCGACAGCGGCCAGGATTTTCTGGTGTTGAATAATTTGTTCCAAGACCTGAAAATCGCCTCAAAGTAATCGGCAGGCAGGTCAACGGGCTTCATGACATTTCTTCGCGCGGCGATGACGGCGTTGTCGCTGATCACCGCTGTTTCAAGCGCCCACGCACAGGACATCACTCTGACCTCGCATGATGGTCAGGTCGAAATCTCGGGCAATCTGCTGGGGTTTGACGGTGAGTTCTACCGCGTCGATACCCAATACGGAGAGCTGACGGTGGACGGGTCCGGCGTGACCTGCGATGGCCCCGCCTGCCCCAACCTGACCGACTTCGTCGCCGAGCTGACCCTGTCGGGCGCATCGGTTATGGCCGAGACCCTTCTGCCGACGCTGATCCAGGGGTTTGCCGCCAAGGAAGGGCTGACGGTCACTCGAACCGAACTTGCAGCCGACCGGTTTCAACTGTCCCTGCATCAGGACACCCGCGATGCGCCCCTGGCCCGCTTTGTCCTGCATGTCACCAATACCGACCAGGGCTTTGGCGATCTGATCGCCGGCGAGGCCGACATCGCCCTGGCCCTGCGCGAGATCCGCGACCCCGAGATCGCCGCCGCACGCGATGCCGGCCTCGGCGACATGACCCGGGCGCGCCGGTCGCGGGTGGTGGCGCTGGACGCGCTGGTGCCGGTGGTGGCACCGGACAATCCGCTGGCACAGATCTCGCCGGCGGATCTGGCGCGGGTGTTCAGCGGCGCAGTCACCAACTGGGCCGAACTGGGCGGCCCGGATGCCCCGATCGCGGTGCATCTGCCCCATACGGGCTCGGGGGTGGCGCAGGCGGTGCAGGATCAACTGATGAAGCCTTCCGACGCGCAATTTGCCGAAACGGTGATCCGCCATGCGCGGGGCAGCGATCTGGTCTCGGCCATCGCGCGCGATCCGTTTGCCATCGGAATCGCCACGCTGGCCCAGGCAAACGGCTTGCGTGCCCTGCCGCTGGCGGGGGGCTGCGGTCACGCGCTGCGGGCCACCCGCCCGGCCATCAAGACCGAGGACTATCCGCTGACCCTGCCGATGTTCCTGTACCTGCCACAGCGGCGCCTGCCCAAGATCGCCCGGCAGTTTCTGGCCTATGCCCTGGGCCCCGAGGCGCAGATGGTCATCCGCAAGGCCGGGTTCACCGACCAATCGCACGAGGCCGTTCGGATCGGGCTGCAAGGGGACCGACTGGCCAATGCCATCACCTCGGGCGGGTCCGAAGTGGGGCTGCAGGAGCTGCAACGCATGGTCGAAACCCTGCGCCCCCTGTCGCGCCTGTCGCTGTCCTTCCGGTTCGAGCCGGGATCGTCGCGGCCCGACGCACAGTCGCGGTCGAACATCCAGCAATTGGCGCAGGCGCTGGAGGCCGGCCAATACGACGGGCGCAAGCTGGTTTTCGTCGGCTTCAGCGATGGCGACGGGCCGGCCGAGTCCAATGCTCGAATCGCCCTGCGCCGAGCCCAGACCGTGCGCAACGCGGTTCTGGCGGCGGTGCAGACATCGGTGCCCGACTCGGTCGGCATCTCGGTCGAGGGGTTCGGAGAGGCGATGCCGCTGGCCTGCGACGACACCGACTGGGGCCGCAAGGCCAACCGCCGGGTCGAGATCTGGGTGCGCTAGCGGCTAAAGATAACCTTCCGAGCGGAAGCTCAGCTCGGTCGATTTCCCTATGATCAGGTGATCGTGCAAGGTCAGCCCCAGTGCGGCGCAGGCATCGTTTATGCGGTTGGTCATGTCGATATCCGACTGCGACGGCGTCGGATCACCCGACGGGTGGTTGTGCACCAGGATCAGCGCCGAGGCGTTCAGCTCCAGCGCGCGCTTGGCGACCTCGCGCGGGTAGACGGGTACGTGATCGACGGTGCCCTTGGCCTGTTCTTCGTCCGCGATCAGCACGTTCTTGCGGTCCAGGTAGAACACGCGGAACTGCTCGATCTCGCGATGCGCCATGGTGGTGTGGCAATAGTCCAGCAGTGCGTCCCAGCTGGAGATCACATGCCGCTGCATCACCCGCGCGCGGGCCATGCGATGGGCGCAGGCCTCGAGGATCTTTAGGTCGGTGATGACGGTATCGCCCACGCCCTTGATCTGGCGCAGGCGTTCCACCGGGGCGGTCAGCACCCGGTTGAAGTCGCCGAACGCGTCCAGCAGCCGCCGCGCCAGCGGTTTCACGTCCTGCCGGGGGATTGAGCGGAACAGGACCAGTTCCAGCAGTTCGTAGTCCGGCATCGCCCCCGCGCCGCCCGTCATGAACCGTTCGCGCAGGCGTTTGCGGTGATCCTTGATGTACGAGGGCAGCCGACCCGTGGGCAGCGGCGTGACCGGCGCTTCGTCACTTTCGAACAGCGATGGGGCTTCGGCAAAGGCGTCCTTGGTCATGCGCCCATGATTGCCTCCGAATCGGTTTCCGAATGGTTAACGCGCCTCACCGGCCATGCGGGCCGTGGCGCGGCGCACGGCCAGGTGCAGCAGGATCGAGAACACCCCCAGCGTCAGCATCGCAGCGAACATCAGGTCAGTCTTGGCGCGACCATTGGCCAGCAGCATCAGGTATCCCAGCCCCTGCGACGAGCCGACCCATTCGCCGATCACCGCCCCGATCGGGGCATAGACCGCCGCCAGCCGCATCCCCGAAGCCAGCGAGGGTAGCGCCGCTGGGATGCGGATATTCCACAACACGCTGCGCGGGCTGGCCTGCATGGTGCGAGCCAGATCCAGATAGCCCTGCGGCGTGCGCATCAGCCCGTCGAAAAACGACGAGGTGATGGGGAAATAGATGATCAGTACCGCCATCGCGACCTTGGACCACAGCCCATAGCCCAGCCACAGGGTCAGCAGCGGCGCCAGCGCAAAGACCGGCAGCGCCTGGGTGAACACCAGCATCGGCTGCACCAGAACCCGCGCGGCGCGGGAATTGGCCAGCTGCAGCGCGGTGATGACACCCAGTACCGTGCCGCAGGCCAGACCGATCAGCACCTCGATGGCGGTGATCCAGGTGTGTTCGGCGATCAGCCAGCGGTTCTGCCACCAGGTCTCGGCCACCAATGCCGGGCCGGGCAGGATGAATTTCGGCAGGCCGGTCAGGGTAACGATTGCCTGCCAGATGGCGAGTGCAAACAGCGTTGCGGCAATGGCCGAGAGCGTCTTCATGCCACCTCCTCGCGCAGCAGTTTCAGCAGCGCCCCCTGCGTTTCCAGCGTCTCCAGATCGTCCACCCGGCGCGGCACCGGCGCGTGGGGCGGCTGGCACGGGGTCAGGCCGTGTCGCGTCATCACCATGATCGACTGACCCAGACGCGCGGCCTCGGCCGGATCGTGGGTAACGAGCAGGACGGTGCGGCCCTGCAACGCCTCGGCGGCCAGATCCTGCATGTCGGCGCGGGTGCGGGCATCGAGCGCCGAGAACGGCTCGTCCAGCAGGATGATCGGCTTGTCCTCCATCAGAGTCCGGGCCAATGCCACGCGCTGACGCTGTCCGCCGGACAGTTCCGAGGGCCTCTTGGTCATGTGCTCCTGCAGACCCATCCGTTCGATCAGCCTGGCGCGGCGGTCCTGATCGACCCTTTCGCCGCGCAGCCGGGCGCCCAGCGCCACGTTCTGCGCGACCGTGGCCCAGGGCAGCAGCAGGTCGTCCTGCGCCATGTAGGCCACACGCTCGGCCACCGGCAGGCCGTCGCTGGCGCGGATCTCTCCGGTGAACGCGGCTCCGGTCGCCAACCCGGCGATCAGGCGCAGAACCGTGGTTTTCCCGACCCCCGATCCGCCCAGCAGACAGGTCCACTGCCCGGCCTTCAGCGACAGGGTCAGCGGCGCGAACAAGGGCGCGCCATCGATGCTGGCCTGTCCGCTGAGGATCAGATCGGGGGGCGGGGTCATGGGGTCAGACCCATCTGCCAGAAATTCACCTCGAGCTCGGTCGCGGTACGGAAGGTCTGGCACAGGCGATCCCAACGAGGTGTGGTACGGAAATCCGCCCCAAGTCGCCGTTTCAGAGCCGACTCCAGCAACTCGCCCACGGCCCGGCAGGCCGCCTGATAGTCGTCCCCGGCATAAGTGTCGATCCAGTCGCGATAGGTGTCCGAGGTGGCCTCGGCCGCCAGCCGGGTGCCGATTTCCCCGTATCCCATCACGCAGGGCGCCAGCGCCGCCAGCAGGTCCAGCAGATCACCGCTAAAGCCCGCCTCGAGCACATAACGGGTATAGGCCAGGTTCTCGGGGCGTTCGGGTGTGGCGAACAGCTCGTCCTGGCTGATGCCAGCGGCCTCGCAAATGCCGATATGCAACTGCATCTCTTCGCTGATCAGCCCGTTTACCGTGCGCGACGCGGCCAGCATCTCGGCATGGGTTTCCGATTTCACCACCGCCAGCGCCCAGGCGCGCGAAAAGTGGATCAGAAACACATAGTCCTGCCGCAGGTAATGCAGAAAGGCCGCGCGCGGCAGGGTGCCGTCCTTCAGCCCCTCGACAAAGGCGTGGCGGGTATAGTCCCGCCACGGCCCCTGTGCCGCATCGCGCATCAGCGCGAAGGCTTTGCCGTAGTCGCTCATTGCGCGGTCACGTCGATGGTGATGGCGCTGACCGGGTTGATGCTGTCGATCATGCCCGCATCCTTCAGGAAGGCCTCGAACCGGGCATAGCGGCCAGCATCAAAGCCCGCGGGGCGCAGCGCGAACCGCGGCAGAGTATCGACCCAGGCGCGGGCGTTCAGCTCGTCCTGCAACTCGGGCGAGGTGGCGGCGAAGATCTCCCAGCTTTTTTCCGGATTGTTCACGATGAACTGCGTGGCCTTCTCGGTTGCGGCCAGGAAGCGGGCGATCTTGTCGGCATCCATCGTCTCGGGGTTGGCGACATAGATCAGCTCGTCATAGGGCGGCACGCCTTCTTCCTCGATGTAGAAGCAGCGGCCCGGAACGCCTTCGATATCCATCTGGTTCAGTTCGAAATTACGGAAGGCGCCGATCACGGCGTCCACCTGCCCGGTCATCAGCGACGGCGACAGCGAGAAGTTGACGTTGATCATCTCGATATCGTCCAGCGACACGCCATGCGTGTTCAGCATCGCGGTCAGGATCGCCTCTTCCACACCGGCAACCGAGAAACCGATCTTCTTGCCCTTGAGGTCGGCCAGCGTTTTGATCGGGCCGTCCTCGAGCACCAGCAGGCAGTTCAGCGGCGTGGCGACCAGCGTGCCGACTCGTTTCAGCGGCAGGCCCTCGTGGATTTGCAGGTGCAGCTGCGGCTGGTAGGACACGGCCAGATCGGCCTGACCCGCGGCCACAAGGCGCGGCGGGGCCGACGGATCGGCGGGCGGGACGATTTCGACCTCAAGCCCCTGTTCGGCGAAATAGCCGTTTTCCTGCGCCACGATGATCGGACCGTGGTCGGGGTTCACGAACCAGTCCAGCAGGACGGTCATCTTGTCCTGCGCCCAGGCGGGCGTGGCGGCCAGCAGGGCAATGGCGGTGATCAGCTTCTTCATGGTCTGCGTTTCCTTTTGCTTCACGAGGTTGCGGCGGCGACCAGAACGATCCGGCCGGGCCAATGGGGGCAGAGTTCCTCGGCCGCGCGCCAGGCGCGCAGCCCGGTGGCACAGCAGAGGGCCAGCGTTTTGTCCTTGTTAGGGTCTGTTTTCAGCGCCTCGACCGTCAGGCGGCGGGCGTTGGGGTGGATCGCTTCGGGCGCCTCATCGACGCTGCGCAGATCGACAACCAGGTCGTTCGGGGTCAGTTGCGAGGGGGCGACAAAGGGGAAATGGCTGGCTGGTTCCGGCGCGGTGTCAAAGCGGAATCCGCTGCTGGAGCAACTGCGCCCGTCCACCTGCACCATCTGGCCGAGCGGCGAGGGATCGAGGCCCAGGATCACGCCCAGCGCCATCTGCGCCTGCATCGCGCCGATCATGCCCACGACCGGACCCAGCACCCCGGCGGTGGCGCAATTGGCGCCACTGTCCGGCGCGTCGGGGAACACCGCGCGCAACGATGGCGCGCCGCCGCAAAACCCGCCGACATACCCCGACAGGCCCAGGACCGAGGCGCTGATCAGCGGCTTGCCCTGCGCCAGGCAGGTATCCGACAACGTATAGCTGGCCGCGTAGCTGTCGGCGCAGTCCAGAACCAGGTCGGCCTCGGCCACTAGATCGGCGGCATTTGCCGGTGTTAGAGCCTGTTTACTGACCGCTACGGTGATCTCACTGTTCAGCGCCCGGCAGCGTTCGGCGGCGGCTTCGGCTTTGGGGCGGCCGCAATCGGACTCGGCAAACAGCGTCTGGCGGTGCAGGTTCGACAGGTCCACCGAATCGGGATCGACGATGGTCAGATGCCCCACCCCGGCCCCGGCCAGGAGCGGCAGCGCGGGCGCGGCCAGCCCCCCGGCGCCGACCACCAACACCCGCGCGCGGGCAAGGCGGTTCTGCCCCTCGGCCCCGACCTCGGGCAGGATCATCTGGCGGGCATAACGGCTCATCGCGTGACCTCGATCCACTGGCGCACCCGCGCTTCGGGGTCGGGGTTCAGGGTGATGTCGGTGACGACCGAGACGATGTCGGCCCCGGCCTGAAACACGCCCGGCGCGCGTTCGACGCTCATGCCGCCAATGCCGACCAGGGGGATGTCACCCACGCGCCGTTTCCACTCGGTCACACGCGGCAGGCCCTGTTGGTGCCATTTCATCTTTTTCAGGATGGTCGGGTAGACCGGCCCCAAGGCCACATAGTCCGGGTCCATCGACAGCACGCGCTCAAGCTCGTCATCGTCATGGGTCGAGACACCCAGCTTCAGCCCCGCCTTGCGGATGGCAGGCAGGTCGGCTTCGTCCAGATCCTCCTGCCCCAGGTGGATCCAGTCACATCCCGCGTCGATGGCGGCCTGCCAATAGTCGTTCACCACCAGCACCGCGCCATGGTCCCGGCACAGGGCCTGCGCGGTGGCGATTTCCGCGCGCACCACTGCGTCGGGCTGATCCTTGATCCGCAGCTGCACCAGTTTCACACCCAAGGGCAGCATCCGCCGAAGCCAGTCGGTATGATCGAAGATCGGGTAGAAGCGGTCGAGCGTCATGACAGAAAGGCCTTTCCGATCACCGGGGTCGAGGGTTCGGCCATGTCGCGCGGCTCGATCGGGTCGGCCTGATGCGCCCGTTGCCCGGCCTGCACCGCCAGCGCCATGGCCTGCGCCATCGCCACCGGATCGCCCGCGCGGGCGACGGCGGTGTTCAGCAGAACCGCGTCATAGCCCAGCTCCATCGCGTGGGCGGCGTGGCTGGGCGGGCCGATGCCCGCATCCACCACCAACGGCACGTCGGGAAACTCGGCCCGCATCGCGCGCAGGGCATATTCGTTGTTCAAACCCCGTCCCGACCCGATCGGCGCGCCCCAGGGCATCAGAACCTGACATCCAGCGGCCAGCAGACGCTCGGCCACGATCAGGTCTTCGGTGGTGTAGGGAAACACCTGGAACCCTTCTTCGGTCAGAATGCGCGCGGCCTCGACCAGTTGGAACACGTCGGGCTGCAGGCTGTCAGTGTGGCCGATCAGCTCCAGCTTGATCCACGGCGTGTCGAATACCTCGCGCGCCATGTGGGCGGTGGTGACGGCCTCTTTGACCGTGTGACAGCCGGCGGTGTTGGGCAGGATCAGAACGCCCAGATCGCGGATCATCGACCAGAAAGCCTGACCCGCTCCGCCCGCGCCCTCGCGCCGCAGCGAGACGGTGGCGACACCCGCGCCGCTGGCCCGGAAGGCCTGTTCCAGGATCGCCGGGCTGGGATATTGCGCGGTGCCCAGCATCAGCGGGTTGGGCAATTCGGTGCCATAAAACCTTTTCATCCTCAGCCCCCCTGCATCGGTGCGACGACCTCGACCCGGTCGCCCTCGGCCAGCTTGTGCGCGATGCGCAGGCTCGAGGGCACGAATTCCTCGTTCACCGCGGTGGCGACGCGGCCGGAAAAGCAGCATTCGGCCAGAAGCTCGCCAAGGGTTTCGGCGTTTACTTCCCGCGGCTCGCCATTAATCACGATCTTCATCGACCATCTCCGAATGTGTGTTGTTCAGCGCCAGATCGGCCACGCCCCGGGCCAGCGCCGGGGCCAGCAGGTAGCCATGACGATAGAGGCCGTTGGCATAGATCGTCCGGCCCAGCCGGCGGATGCGCGGCAGGTTGTCGGGAAAGGCGGGGCGCAGATCGACGCCGATTTCCAGCACTTCGGCCTCGCCAAAGGCCGGGTTCAGCGCATAGGCCGCGCTGAGCAGTTCCAGCATCGAGCGCGCGGAGATCCGGCTGCTGTCCTCGGATTCGATCATCGTTGCGCCCAGCATGTAGATGCCCTCGCCCCGCGGCACGACATAGAGCGGCATCCGGGGATGCAGCAGGCGTACGGGCCGGGTCAGCGTCACATCAGGGCAGCGGATTACCAGCATCTCGCCCTTCACGCCGCGCAGGTCGTGCAGGATGTCGCGCGCGTGCAGGCCCCGGCAGTCGATGGCGTTGTCCAGCCGCGACGGGGCCAGCTTGCGATGGAATTCGACCCCCTTGTCCTGCAAACCGCGATAGAGGTCCTGCAGCGCGCGGCGAGGGTCCAGATGGGCCTCGTCAGCGAAAAACAGGCCTTGCGAAAAACCATGTAAATCAGGCTCTAATTGGGTGATTTTTGCCTGATCGACCTGCGTGAATCCCTCGGTCCGGCGGGCAAAGCGGCGCAGGTCGGGCAGGTCGCGCGTGTTGGCCACGACCAATGTGCCCTGCCGCGCGACCGGGGTGCGGGCCGCCCACCAGTCGATCGCCTGCTGCCCCAGCCGCAGAACCGGTTCCTCGGCATTTTCATATTCGCACCACGGCGCCAGCATGCCGCCGGCCCACCAGGAACAGCCATGCGGCCCCGGTGGCCCGCCCGGATCGAACACCTGTACCTGCGCGCCCCGCGCGACCAGTTCCGAGGCCACGGCCAGACCGGCAACCCCGGCACCTATGACTGACCAGACCGTCACGCCGGCCATACCCGGTGGAAGTGATGCACCGGCCCGTGGCCCGAGCCGACCTGCAGCTCATCCGCGCGGGTGATCGCGCCTTGCAGGTAGTCATGCGCCTGCGCCACCGCATCGACCAGAGGCAGCCCCTTGGCCAGACCGGCCGCGACGGCCGAGGACAGGGTGCATCCGGTGCCGTGGGTGTTGCGCGTGTCCTGACGGGGCGCGGAGAATTCACCGATGATGCCGTTCTGGTCGATCAGCAGATCATGGCAGATATCGCCCTTGCCGTGCCCGCCTTTCATCAGGACGGCCCCAGCCCCCAGGGTGCACAGATCATGGCCCTGCGCCACCATCTCCTCGGGCGTTTCGGCGACAAGCCGGTCCAGCAGACAGGCGGCCTCGGGCAGGTTCGGGGTCAGGACGGTGGCGCGGGGCAGCAGCACTTCGCGCAACGTCTGCACCGCCTCGCGCGCAAGCAGGGCATCGCCCGATTTGGCGATCATCACCGGATCGAGCACGATGGGGCCGGTGAAGCCGGACAGACCGTCGGCGACGGTTTGGATGATCTCGGGCGTGGCCAGCATGCCGATCTTGACCGCGCGCACGTCCAGATCGGACAGAACCGAGTCGATCTGCGCGGCGATCACGTCCAGTGGAACGCCATGGACAGCGGTGACCGCCTGCGTGTTCTGGGCGGTGACTGCGGTGATAACACTGGCGCCGAACACGCCCAACGCCGACATCGCCTTGAGATCGGCCTGAATGCCGGCCCCGCCGCCGCTGTCGGATCCTGCGATTGTCAAAGCGATAGATGCCATGCCGCCCCCATTTGTCATCTGGGGCAACTCCGGCATGGAAAACGTCTGAGACTTTGAGACCGTTCCCTCCGCCGGTATTGCCCGGATCAGGTTCGATGGGTTGGCTCGCGCCTCTCAGCCCCACTTCCGGGGCACCCCAACGGTTGGTCGGACATTCTCAGGGTCGGGCCAAGGAATCAAGGGCCAATTCGGCACAGGTTTGGGTCAAACTGGACTCAGAAAGAAAAAAGGCCGGCGATGTTTCGCCGGCCCCTGGTTGTCCGAAAAACTGAGATCAGCTTTGCATCCGCTCCCAGAAGGATTTGACGGATGAGAAAAAGCTCTTGGATTCCGGGTGGTTGTCTTCGCCCAGCTCGTCGAACTCCTTCAGCAGTTCTTTCTGCCGCGCGGTCAGGTTGACCGGAGTCTCGACCGCAAGCTCGATGAACATGTCCCCGACCCCGCCGCCTCGCAGCGCAGGCATACCCTTGCCACGCAGGCGCATCTGCCGGCCCGACTGGCTGCCGGCCGGAATCTGCACCCGGCCGCGGCCACCGTCGATGGTGGGCACCTCGATCGAGCCGCCCAGCGCCGCCTTGGCCATGCTGACCGGGACCCGGCAATACAGGTTCGTGCCATCCCGTTCGAACAGCTTGTGCGGCGTCACCTCGACAAAGATGTACAGATCGCCCGGAGGACCGCCGCGCATCCCGGCCTCGCCCTCGCCCGCCAGGCGGATGCGGGTGCCGGTTTCGACGCCCGCCGGAATGTTGACCGACAGCGCGCGTTCCTTCTCGACCCGGCCCGAGCCGTGGCAGGATTTGCAAGGGTTCTTGATGATCTGGCCCAGACCCGCACAGGTCGGACAGCTGCGCTCGACGGTGAAGAAACCCTGTTGCGCACGGACCTTGCCCATACCCGAACAGGTCGGACAGGTGGTGGGCTCCACCCCGCCTTCGGCGCCGGTGCCTTCGCACGCTGAACAAGCCACAGCGGTCGGCACGTTGATGGTTTTCTGCAACCCCGAGTAGGCCTCTTCCAGAGTCACGCGCAGATTGTAGCGCAGGTCGGATCCCCGCGCCGCCCGGCGCCCGCCACCCTGGCGGCCCCCCATGAAATCGCCGAACAGATCGTCAAAAACATCGGAAAAGGCGCTGGAAAAATCACCCGAGCCATAACCGCCGCCCGGACGCGCGCCGCCGGTGCCGTTTTCAAAGGCCGCGTGACCGAACCGGTCATAGGCGGCTTTCTTGTCGGCATCGCGCAGGATGTCATAGGCCTCGTTGGCCTCTTTGAACAGCGTCTCGGCCTCTGGGTTGTCCTTGTTGCGGTCGGGATGCAGCTCTTTCGCCTTCCGACGAAACGCCTTCTTGATCTCTTCCGCCGAAGCGCCCTTGGATACGCCGAGCACTTCGTAATAGCAGCGTTTTGACATCGGTGTTTCCTTCTGCCTCAACGGAAAACGGGCCGGCCCGGTATCCGGACCGGCCCGAACTGGCCCGGTTAGCCGTTAGTTGCGCTTGTCATCGTCCAGATCTTCGAACTCGGCATCGACGATATCGTCATCGCCGGGGGCTGCATCGGCAGCTGCCGGTTCTTCGCTGGTCTCTTCAGACTGCGCCTTGTAGATCGCCTCGCCCAGCTTCATGGACGCTTCGGTCACGTTCTGGATGCCCGACTTGATCTTGTCGGCATTGTCCGATTCCAATTCGTCCTTGAGCGCGGCAACGGCCAGTTCGATCGCCTCGATGGTCGACGGATCGACCTTGTCGCCATGCTCCTCGATCGATTTCTCGGTCGCATGGATCAGGCTTTCGGCCTGGTTCTTGGCTTCGACCAGCTCCTTGCGCTTGCGGTCGGCTTCGGCGTTCTCTTCGGCGTCCTTGACCATCCGTTCGATGTCTTCTTCCGACAGACCGCCCGAGGCCTGGATGGTGATCTTCTGCTCTTTGCCGGTACCCTTGTCTTTGGCCGAAACCGAGACGATACCGTTGGCGTCGATGTCGAAGGTCACCTCGATCTGAGGCATGCCGCGCGGGGCCGGCGGGATGTCTTCAAGGTTGAACTGACCCAGCAGCTTGTTGTCGGCTGCCATTTCGCGTTCACCCTGGAACACCCGGATGGTCACCGCGTTCTGGTTGTCCTCGGCGGTCGAGAACACCTGGCTCTTCTTCGTCGGGATCGTGGTGTTGCGGTCGATCAGGCGGGTGAACACGCCGCCCAGGGTTTCGATGCCCAGCGACAGCGGGGTCACGTCCAGCAGAACCACGTCCTTGACGTCGCCTTGCAGAACGCCGGCCTGAATCGCAGCACCCATGGCCACGACTTCATCGGGGTTCACACCCTTGTGCGGCTCTTTGCCGAAGAACTTGGTCACCTCTTCGATGACTTTCGGCATCCGGGTCATACCACCGACCAGAACCACCTCGTCCACGTCGCTGGCCGAGATGCCGGCGTCTTTCAGAGCGGCCTGACAGGGTTTCAGCGACTTCTTGATCAGGTCACCGACCAGCGATTCCAGCTTGGCGCGGGTCAGTTTCATGACCATGTGCAGCGGCTGGCCGTTCGAGCCCATCGAGATGAACGGCTGGTTGATCTCGGTCTGGGTGGTCGAGCTCAGCTCGATCTTGGCCTTCTCGGCGGCTTCTTTCAGACGCTGCAGGGCCATCTTGTCCTGGCTCAGATCGACACCGTGTTCCTTTTTGAACTCTTCGGCCAGGTAGTTGACGATGCGCATGTCAAAGTCTTCACCACCCAGGAAGGTGTCACCGTTGGTCGACTTGACCTCGAACAGGCCGTCGTCGATTTCCAGTATGGTCACGTCGAAGGTACCACCGCCAAGGTCATAGACCGCGATGGTCTGGCTGTCTTTCTTGTCCAGGCCATATGCCAGCGCGGCGGCGGTCGGTTCGTTGATGATCCGCAGCACTTCCAGGCCGGCGATCTTGCCGGCGTCCTTGGTGGCCTGACGCTGGGCGTCGTTGAAATAGGCCGGAACGGTGATGACGGCCTGCGTGACTTCCTCACCCAGGTAGCTTTCGGCGGTTTCCTTCATCTTGCCCAGGATGAAAGCCGAAATCTGGCTTGGGGAGTACTTTTCGCCGCGGGCTTCGACCCATGCGTCGCCGTTGCCGCCGTCGATGATGCGATAGGGCACCATCTTCTTGTCCTTTTCGACCTCGGGGTCGTCGACCCGGCGGCCGATCAGGCGCTTGACGCCGAAAATCGTGTTTTCAGGGTTGGTGACCGCCTGGCGTTTTGCCGGCTGTCCGACCAGTCGCTCATTCTCGGTGAAGGCGACGATCGAGGGCGTGGTCCGCGCCCCTTCTGCGTTTTCGATGACCTTCGGCTGCGCGCCGTCCATGATGGCCACGCACGAGTTGGTGGTCCCGAGGTCAATCCCGATTACTTTTCCCATGTTTTCGATCCCTTTCTTTTTAAGGCGATGTCCCGAGGCCAGAACCCGTTATGGCATCCCGGCCCCGATCTGTTGGGCGCGGCGGCACTACACCATCGCGCGTCCCGGCGTATATAAGGGCGAGGCCCGAGGCCTGCAAGCGTTGTGAAATGCAGGTTTTCGGGAATCTTTGGCCTTTTTTGGAAAGGATTTCGAAAGGAATGAGGTTTCAGCCGTGACGCGCCTGAATTTACGCGGATTTGACATCAGAAAAGGCCACCTGGACGGCGGCGCCCAGCAACAGCTGATCGACGCCTTGCGCCCGGTTCTGAAAGCTGCGCCGCTGTTTCACCCCAGCACGGCCTCGGGACGCAGGATGTCGGTGCGCATGACCTCGGCCGGGCCGTTGGGCTGGGTGTCGGATGGCCGCGGATACCGCTACCAGGGAGCGCACCCCAAGGGCATGCCATGGCCGGACATCCCGCAACCGATCCTGACCATCTGGCACGAGGTGACCGGGCTGGACCGCGACCCGGACTGCTGCCTGATCAACTATTACGGCGAAGGCGCAAAGATGGGCCTGCATCAGGACAGGGACGAGGCCGATTTCTCGTGGCCGGTCGTGTCGATCTCACTGGGGGATGACGCGCTGTTCCGGATCGGAAACACCACCCGCGGCGGCAAGACCGAATCCGTCTGGCTGAATTCGGGCGACGTGGTGATCATGGGGGGGCCGGCGCGGCTGACCTATCACGGAATCGACCGGATCCGGTTCGGATCGTCGCGCCTGCTGCCCAAGGGGGGGCGTATCAACCTGACGCTGCGCGTTGCGACCTAGCGGCGTGCGCCCCAGCTTTTCGATATGTGCTTGCGCGTATAGAATTCACCCAGCATACCGATCATCATCAGGGCGATGCCGACCCAAAGCGCATATTCCCAGCTGGTATTGCGTGGGAAATAGTTGCGGAAGATGAACCCGCGGCACTGATCGATCGCGTGAAACAACGGATTCCAGGCAAACATCGACAACATGAAGCCGCCCAGCGCGTTGGCCACGAACATCTTGCCGGAAAACACCATGTTCATGCGCCGGTAGATGTTGCTGAGCATCGTGGATACCGTCGGCAACCATGGTTTGAGGGCCATGAAGACAAGCCCAACGGAACAACCCGTGTACCAGGCCAGCACCAGCATCCCAAAGGCACCGCCGGGATCCTGCATCTCGATCGGATTGACTGCCACGCTGTAGACGAACAGGATTACCAGGATCGACACGACTTGCGTATACAGCGAACCAAAGGCCGCCGCAAAAAGCATCACCATCATGTTCATCGGCGAATGCAGCATCATCGGGTTGTTGGTTCCACCCAACCCGGCAATCGCGCCGACGGCCTTGATGTGGGTCATGAACAGGAAAATGCCAGACAGCAGGTACAGGATGAATTCGCCGCGGATCTTGGCCACGCGCGCGCCCATGAACGACATGATCAGATAAAAGACGCTGGCCAGCACCACGACCTGCATGATGTTCAGCAGAATGGCTATCACGGCATTCGAATGCTGCGAACGAATGTTGCGCACGACGGCGTGGAACACCAGTTCCGCCGTGGTGAAGGCGCTGCCCAGCAGGGTGTTGTTCCGCTTGTAATAAAACACTCGAACGCTCTTTCCCGGTTTAGTTCCACCAGACTGGCACGAACTCCTTGCCGTTCCGTATCCGGCACAGCATAAGGTCGCCAGGTTTTCGGATCAACAAACCATGTAAACGGAGCATTTTTGTGACCTATGACGACCTCATCCCCGTGATCAGACGCCTGGCCCTGGAAGCGGGCGACAGGATCATGGAGATCTACGACGCCGATGATTTTGACGTGAAGGTCAAATCCGATTCCAGCCCCGTGACCGAAGCCGACGAAGCCGCCGATGCGCTGATCTCGGCCGGTCTGCGCGCCGCCTTTCCCGACATCCTGCTGGTGACCGAGGAACAGGCCGCGTCGCATAGCCAGCAGGGCGACACCTTCCTGATCGTCGATCCGCTGGACGGCACCAAGGAATTCATCAACCGGCGCGGCGATTTCACCGTGAACATCGCGCTGGTCGAAAACGGCGTTCCCACCCGCGGCGTGGTCTATGCCCCGGCCCGCGGGCGCATGTTCTATACCCTGGCCGATGGCCGCTCGGTCGAGGAAACCGGCGCCCTGGACAAGGACGAACCGGGCACACTGACCCCGATTTCAGTCTCTGAACCGGACAATTCGGCGCTTTTGGTGGTGGCCTCGAAATCGCATCGTGATCAGGCCACGGATGACTACATCAACAGATATCAGGTCAAGGACAGCAAGTCGGCGGGCTCGTCCCTGAAATTCTGCCTTGTGGCAACGGGCGAGGCCGACCTCTACCCGCGCGTCGGCCGCACGATGGAGTGGGACACCGCCGCCGGCCACGCGGTGCTGACGGGTGCCGGGGGCCATGTGGTGCGATTCGACGACCACACGCCGCTGACCTACGGCAAGGAGGGCTATGCCAACCCGTTCTTCATCGCCTATGCCCCGGGCGTCGAACTCAAGGAGGCCTGATGTCGGTTCTGATCGCGATCCCCGCCCGCTATGCCTCGACCCGCTATCCGGGCAAACCGCTGGTGCCGCTGACCGGGGCCACGGGAAAGCCCATGACCCTGATCGAGCGGTCCTGGCGCGCGGCCATGTCGGTTTCGGGCGTCGACCGGGTGGTGGTGGCCACCGATGACGACCGCATCCGCGCTGCGGCCGAGGGCTTTGGCGCCGAGGTGGTGATGACCTCGGAAAGCTGCGCCAACGGAACCGAACGCTGCGCCGAGGCGCATGACAGGCTGGGCGGCGGATACGAGATCGTGGTCAACCTGCAAGGCGACGCCCCCCTGACCCCGCATTGGTTCATCGAGGATCTGGTCAATGGCCTGCGCGCCGCGCCCGAGGCCGGCGTGGCCACGCCGGTGCTGCGGTGCGACGGCGAGGCGCTGAACGGGCTGCTGAACGACCGCAGGAACGGCCGCGTAGGCGGCACCACCGCCGTCTTCGCGACCGATCACAGCGCGCTCTATTTCTCGAAGGAAGTGATCCCCTTCACCGCCGAAACCTATGCCGGGTCGGATCCGACGCCGGTGTTCCACCATGTGGGCGTCTATGCCTACCGCCCCGACGCGCTGGCCGCCTATCCGGGCTGGCCGGTCGGGCCGCTGGAACGGCTCGAGGGGCTGGAACAACTGCGGTTCATGGAAAACGGGCGCAAGGTTCTGTGTGTCGAGGTCGAGGCAAAAGGCCGCCAGTTTTGGGAGTTGAACAATCCGCAGGACGTGGCCAAGATCGAAAGCATGATGGCCGCGATGGGGTTGGAATAGGCGCAAATTCCCCGTTCCGCCCGGGCAGCCTGGCAGCTAACTCATGACGGGCAGAAATTCGGCAGGACCACGGATGACCAACATACTTGTGACCGGCGGTGCCGGATATATCGGATCTCATGCCTGCAAGGCGCTGGCGCAGGCGGGCTATGTGCCGGTGACCTATGACAACCTTGTCACTGGCTGGCAGGATGCGGTGAAATTCGGCCCGTTCGAACAGGGCGATCTGCTGGACCGCGCGCGGCTGGATCAGGTCTTTGCCAAGTACCAACCGGCGGCAGTGATGCATTTTGCCGCGCTCAGCCAGGTCGGCGAAGCCATGAGCGAGCCGGGCCGGTACTGGCGCAACAACGTCACCGGATCGCTGAACCTGATCGAGGCGGCCGTGGCCGCCGGGTGCCTGGATTTCGTGTTCTCGTCCACCTGCGCGACCTATGGCGACCACGACAACGTGGTTCTGGACGAAAACACGCCGCAACACCCGCTGAACGCCTATGGCGCCTCGAAACGCGCGATCGAGGACATCCTGCGCGATTTCGAACAGGCGCACGGGCTGAACCACGTGATCTTTCGCTATTTCAACGTGGCCGGTGCCGACCCTGACGGCGACGTGGGCGAGTTTCACCGACCTGAGACGCATCTGGTTCCGCTGTTGTTGGACGCGATCGACGGCAAGCGCGACGCGCTGACTGTCTTTGGCACCGACTACGATACGCCCGACGGCACCTGCATCCGCGACTATGTCCATGTCTGCGACCTGGTGGATGCGCATGTGCTGGGCCTGCGCTGGCTGGAACAGGGCAAGGGCAGCCGGGTGTTCAACCTGGGCACCGGTACCGGGTTTTCGGTCAAAGAGGTGATCGCGCAGTCGCACAGCGTGACCAACCGCGAGGTGCCCTTCAATGTCGGTCCGCGCCGGGCGGGCGATTGCACCAAGCTGGTGTCAGGCTCGACCCGGGCCGAGGCCGAACTGGGCTGGCGGCCCAAACGGTCGCGGCTGGAAGTGATGATCGCCGATGCCTGGCGCTGGCATCAGAATGGCCACTACGAAAAGTGATCGTGCCATGGCCGCCGCACACCACCATGACGAAAACGCACCGGGCTGGGTGCGCAGATACCGCCTGCGCCTGAAACGCAAGCGCCTGTTGTGGCGGTCCTTCCGCAGCCGCCATGCTCTGACGCCGGTTTCGGACAAGACCCGGCTGATCGCGCCCACCGACATTCTGGCCTTTACCATCCTGCGCAACGAGATCGAGCGCCTTCCTTGGTTTCTGCGCCACTATCGCCGGCTGGGGGTCGATCATTTCCTGATGGTCGACAACGGCAGCGATGACGGCTCGACCACCTATCTGCTGAACCAGCCGGACGTGTCGCTGTGGCAAACGCAGGCCAGCTATCGCGAGGCGCGGTTCGGGCTGGACTGGCTGACCTGGTAGCAGATGCGCTATGGCCACGGCCACTGGACCCTGATGGTGGATGCCGACGAACTGCTGATCTATGCCCATCACGACAGCCGCACCCTGCGGGACCTGACCCGATGGCTGGACAGAAGCGGGCAGTTGGCCTTCGGCGCGCTGATGCTCGACCTCTACCCCAAAGGGCCGCTGGGCCGCCAGACACACGACCCCGAGACCGACCCGACCGAGACCCTGCCCTGGTTCGACCCCGGCCCCTATCGCGTGCGGCGGCAACAGCCGCTGGGCAATCTGTGGGTCCAGGGCGGGGTGCGTGACCGGGTGTTCTTTGCCGACCGGCCCGAGCGGGCGCCGACGCTGAACAAGATCCCTCTGGTGCGGTGGAACCGCCGGTTCGCTTATGTGAATTCCTGCCACTCGGCACTGCCCCGACATCTGAACCATGCCTATGACGGGCCGGGGGGCGAGTCGCCTTCGGGGGTGCTGCTGCACACCAAGTTCCTGCCGCAGGTCGTCGCCAAATCGCAGGAAGAAAAGTGTAGGCGCCAGCATTTTCACGATCCCGACCAATTCGGGCCATACTATGATGGCATCATCGCCGGAACTGACCTGTGGACCGCCCGTTCCGAGCGCTTTGCGGGCTGGGCGCATCTGCAGGCGTTGGGGCTTATGTCTTCGGGCGGCTGGCGCTGAAGGGGGAACTCTGCACCCGGAAAACCCGTGTCTGGATAACGCCATTTAAATAGATTGCCTTGCAAGGTGCGAAAATGTCATAAAACGTCATTGCCCGGCACCACTCTGGCGACAACCAGCCCCGGGCATGCTCGCGTAAGGAAAAAGGTTGGGCAGTCGCGTGAGCCTTTTGGACTCCTATCGAATGAGACTGCGGCGCAAGCGCCGTCTTTTGCGATGCGCCCGCCGCCGCCGCGATCTGACACCCGTTCAGGACAAGACCCGCCAGATCCGCCCCGACGACATCCTGTTGATGAGCGTGGTGCGCAACGAAAAGATCCGCCTGCCCTATTTCCTGTCCTATTATCGCAAGCTGGGCATCAACCATTTTCTGTTCGTGGACAATGACAGCGATGATGGCACGCTGGAGTTTCTGAAACAGCAGCCCGATGTTTCGGTCTGGCACACGGCGGCCAGCTATCGCCGGGCCACCTTCGGGATCGACTGGTCCAACCATTTGCTGCGCAAATACGCCCATGGCCACTGGGTCCTGACCGTCGATCCGGACGAGTTCTTTATTTACCCTTTCTGCGATACACGGCCTCTGCGCGCCCTGACCGACTGGCTGGATGGCACCGAAGTACGCAGTTTCGGCACCATTTTGCTGGACATGTATCCCGAAGGCCCGATTCAGGACGCCCCGTATCTCGAAGGACAAAATCCATTCGAGATTGCCGCCTGGTTCGACTCGGGCAACTACATGATCACCAAGAACCCGGATTACGGAAATCTGTGGATTCAGGGCGGGCCCCGCGCCAGGGTCTTTTTCCGGGACCGGCCGGAAAAAGCGCCGGCTCTGAACAAGATCCCGCTGGTCAAGTGGGACCGGCGCTACGTCTATGTCAGTTCGACACATGCGCTGCTGCCGCGCGGCCTGAACAGAGTTTATGAAGAATGGGGCGGCGAAAAGGCCAGCGGCGCCCTGCTGCACGCCAAGCTGATCGACACGCTGGGCTTCAAAGTTCAGGAGGAACTGAAGCGCGGCCAGCACTATCGCGGGTCGGCGGAATACAAGGCCTATCTGGCACAGCTTGAGGACCGGCCGGTCTTCTGGTGCAAATGGTCCGAGAAATACATCAACTGGCGTCAGCTCGAGATTCTGGGCCTGATGTCCAAGGGGAACTGGGCATGAGCAGCAGCCTGGGCATCATCATGCTGGTCCATACCGCGCTACACCGGGCCGAACAGGTGGCCCGGCACTGGACGGCGGCGGGATGCCCGGTGGTGATCCATGTGGACCGCAAGGTTGACCGGCAGGCGCATGACGATTTCGTGGCTGCCTGCGCCGATGACCCGCTGATCGTGTTCTGTAACCGACATGTCTGTCACTGGGGTGGCTGGGGAATCGTTGCGGCGACTCAGACGGCGGCAACACTCATGCTGGACCGGTTCCCCGATGTGCATCATGTCTTTCTGTCGTCGGGTGCGTGCCTGCCTCTGCGCCCGGTGCAGGACCTGATCGACTACCTGGCCGACCGGCCGCGCGTGGACTTCATCGAAAGCGCCACAACCGCAGATGTCAGCTGGACCGTAGGCGGGCTGGATGGCGAACGGTTCACGCTGCGGTTTCCGTTCTCGTGGCGCAAGCACCGCAAGTTGTTCGACCGATTCGTAAAACTGCAACGTGCGATCGGATACCGGCGGCGGATTCCCGAGGGCCTCGTGCCGCACATGGGCAGTCAATGGTGGTGCCTGACGCGCCAGACGCTGTCGGCGATCCTGCAGGACCCGAAACGCCCGATCTATGATCGCTATTTCCGGCAGGTCTGGATTCCTGACGAAAGCTATTTCCAGACGCTGGCTCGGCTCTATTCCCCCCAGATCGAAAGCCGATCGTTGACCTTGTCGAAATTCGACCATCAGGGACGACCGCATATTTTCTATGACGACCACATGCAGCTTCTGTGCCGGTCCGACTGTTTTGTCGCCCGCAAGATCTGGCCCGACGCCAACCGCCTGTATCAGACATTCCTCTCGGACCAAACCGGCACCTTGAAACCAGCCGAACCCAATCCGGGCAGGATTGACCGGGTGTTCTCGAAGGCGGCCGAACGCCGCACGCGCGGGCGTGACGGGCTTTACATGCAAAGCCGCTTTCCCCGCCACGGCAGCGGAAACGGTTTGACCGCGTTCCCTTATTCGGTGTTCCAGGGGTTTGCCGAGCTATTCGATGATTTCGAGGACTGGCTGGGCAATGCCACGGGCGCCCGGGTCCATGGACATCTGTTTGCGCCCGATCGGGCCGAGTTTGCCGGCGGCGAAACCATCATCAACGGCTCTCTCAGCGACTGCGCGGTCCTGCGTGACTACAACCCGACCGCCTTTCTTTCGAACCTGATCTGGAACACCCGCGGCGAGCGTCAGTGTTTTCAGTTCGGCCCTGCCGACACGCAAAAGATCAATTGGTTTCTGGCAAGGGACAAAAATGCACAGGTTTGCGTCGTGACCGGCGCCTGGGCCGTGCCTCTGTTCAAGTCGAACCGCAACTTCGCCGATATCCGCGCCGAGGCGGCCCGGCTGCAAAAGATCGAGACCGAACAGCTCGAAGTGCTCGATTCCGTCTGGACCAAGGCGCGGGTGCATGTCTGGTCAATGGCCGAGTTCGTCGAATCTCCGATCGAGCGTCTGCAGATGATCATCGAGGAAATGGGCGCGGCCCAGCCCGGCCACCTGATCGAGGCTCCGAGACTGGTGAACCTGGACGGGTTCGGGAAATTCCTGCAAAACCTCAAGAACCAGGGTATGCACCCTCATCTGATGGGAGATTTTCCGGACGACGACCTGTTCAGCGGCCAGAACCGACCCTATCACAAGCCCTATCTGGTGCAGTAGAGCGGAATGCGGAACGCCTTTGAGTATTTCATTGTTTTGGCCGACATGCGCACCGGCTCGAACCTGCTTGAGACGCATCTGAACGCGTTGGATGGCGTGACTTGCCACGGTGAAGCATTCAATCCGCATTTCATCGGCTATCCCAAGGAAACTCGGGTTCTGGGCTTCACGATCGAAGACCGTGACAACGATCCGGCCGCCTTGATCCAGGCAATGCGCACGGCGCCGGGGGGGCTGCATGGGTTCCGCTTCTTCCAGTCACACGATCCGCGTGCATTGGCGCTGGCGCTGGACGATCCGCGCTGTGCCAAGATCATCCTGACGCGCAACCCGCTCGACAGCTACATTTCGTTGAAAATCGCGCGCCAGACCCAGCAATGGAAGCTGACCAACGTGAAACAGCGACGCGATGCCCAGGTGAGTTTTGATGCGTGGGAGTTCGCGGATTATGTCGCGCAGCAGCAAGAATATCAGCTGACCCTGCAAAACCACCTGCAGCGCAGCGGGCAATCCGCCTTTCATGTTGGGTATGACGACCTGTCCGACCTCGAGGTGCTGAACGGCCTCGCCGCCTGGTTGGGGGTCAACTCTCGGCTTGAGAAACTGGACCCGGACCTCAAACCGCAGAACCCTGCGCCTGCGCTTTCAAAAGTGACCAATCCCGAGGAAGTGGAGCGTGCGCTGGCGGATCTGGATCGTTTCAACCTGCACCGCATCCCGAATTTCGAACCGCGCCGCGGCCCCAGTGTTCGGCGCTATGTCGCTGCCGAGAAACCGCCGCTGATGTACCTGCCCCTGGACGGAGGGCCCGAAGATGTCGTGACCGGCTGGATGGCCGCAGTGGCGGATTGCCAGCCAGAGGCCCTGCTGACCCAGCGGAACCAGAAACAGGTCCGTCGTTGGATGAAGGCGCATCCCGGGCATCGCAAGTTCACCGTGTTGCGGCATCCTCTGGCCCGGGCCCACAGCGTGTTCTGCAGCCGGATCCTGAGCACCGGACCGGGGTCGTATCGCAACATCCGCAACACGTTGCGCAACCGGTTCAAGCTGCCGATCCCGGGGCAGCTGCGCGACCAGAACTATTCACTCGACCAGCATCATGCGGCGTTTTCTGCGTTTCTGGCGTTCTTGAAGCTCAACCTTGCCGGTCAAACCCCGATCCGGGTGGATGGACTGTGGGGCACTCAGGCACAGGCATTGGAGGGGATTGCGGAGTTTGCATTTCCCGACCTGATCCTGCGCGAAGACGAGATCACCGTTGCCCTGCCTGAACTGGCGCGCGGCTTCGGCCATGACAACCCGCCGATACCTGACCTGTCCGCGCCGGATGTGCCTTACACGCTGGAACAAGTCTATGACGCCGACCTCGAGTCGTTGGCAGCAGAAGCCTACCAGCGCGACTATGTTCAGTTCGGGTTTTCGGAATGGCGATCGGTTAGGGGCGCACGGTGATGACCGTGCCTTCCTTGACCATGGCGTAGATCTCTTCGATCTCGTGGTTCTTGACCGCGATGCAGCCTGCAGTCCAATCCGGTGTCTTTTTCGCCCGTTTCAATTCCTTGCGCAGGTTTGGTTGACCGTGAATGAAGATGTCGCCGCCGGGATCGACCCCCATCGCCTTGGCCTTGGCGATGTCCTGCGCGTTCGGATAGGATATTCCGACCGACAGGTGGTATCGGCTGCGGGGGTTGCGGCGATCGATCAGATAGGTGCCTTCGGGCGTGCGGCCATCGCCACGCCGGGTCTTGGTGCCATTGGGGGCAAAGCCCAAATCGATATCGTACTCCCGCAGGATCTGCTCGTGATGCAGAAGATACATCTTGCGCGCGCCCTTGTTGACCACGATGGATGTCACCTCGGGGCCATCATAGGTCAGAAAACGGGGGCCCGAGGTGCCGCAGGCCGAAAGGCTCAGCGTTGCCAACGCACCCAGTCCAAATGCTCGACGATCCATGATTTCACTGCCTGCTCGTTTTGGCGCATCATGCCAAAATCCGGCGGAAACGGAAATCACTTTTTGCTGTTCATCTGCTCGGTCAGGCGGCGCTCGATCGACTCCAGCCGCTCGAGCACCTCGTCCCGATAGGCGTCGGTCCTGACGCCTTCCTCGGCGTGGTGGGCATCCTGCATCGAATTCACGATCAGGCCGACCAGCAGGTTCACCACCGCAAAGGTCGTGACCATGATGAACGGCACGAAGAACAGCCAGGCATAGGGATAGATCTCCATCACCGGGCGCACGATCCCCATCGACCAGCTTTCCAGCGTCATGATCTGGAACAGGGTGTAGGCCGACCGGCCCAGATCGCCGAACCAGTCGGGGAAGCTGTCACCGAACAGCTTGGTCGAGATCACCGCGCCGATATAGAACAGGATCGCCATCAGCAGGAACACGCTGCCCATGCCCGGCAGCGCCTGGATGAAGCCCTCGACCACCCTGCGCAGGCGCGGCGCGACCGAGATCACGCGAAGAATCCGCAGGATCCGCAACGCGCGCAGCACTGAGATACCCGCGCCGCCAGGCACCAAGGCGATGCCGACAATCACGAAGTCGAACACGTTCCAGCCGTTCAGAAAGAACCGCCCTCCGCGCGCCACCAGTTTCATCGCGATCTCGGCGACGAAGATGCTTAGGCAGATGGTGTCGAGCAGCACGATCACCGGCCCGAATTTCGCCATCAGGCCGTCCGAGGTTTCCATGCCCAGCAAGACCGCGTTCACCAGGATGACGCCGGTGATGAACTGCGAAAACCGTGGGCTTTCGACAAGGGCCTGCAGGCGCTGCCGGATCGTCATGCGGAGGGTCTCCTGTCGGGTCATGGTTTCTCTGCCAGTTTGAAGCTGCCCACCAGTTCGCTGTGGGATGACCATCGAAATTGGTCAACCACCTGGACCCATTCAAGGGCATAGCCCTCCTGAACCAGAATTTTTGCATCTCGCGCAAAGGTCACAGGGTTGCAGGACACATAGGCGATGACCGGGCGGCGGGCCTCGGCCAGCTCGGCCACCTGGGCCTCGGCGCCGGCGCGCGGCGGGTCCAGAACCACGGCGTCAAAGCGGCGCAGTTCGTCCGGCATCAAGGGGCGGCGGAACAGGTCGCGCGCCTCGGTCGTGACCTGTTTCAATCCCGTGGACTTGCGCCAGCCCTGATCCAGCGCGCGGGTCATGTCGGCCGCGCCTTCAACGGCATGAACCTCGGCCCGTTGCGCCAGCGGCAACGAGAACGTGCCGCAGCCCGCGAACAGATCAACCACCCGCTTGGCCGGGCCGACAATCTCCAAAACAGCCTTTGTCAGAGCCTGTTCCCC
This sequence comes from Ruegeria lacuscaerulensis ITI-1157, assembly GCA_000161775.1. GTDB lineage: Bacteria > Pseudomonadota > Alphaproteobacteria > Rhodobacterales > Rhodobacteraceae > Ruegeria > Ruegeria lacuscaerulensis. The sequence continues at coordinate 1,079,555 of GG704596.1, read as the reverse complement.
GTCTTTCGTGGCCTGAAGGAAGGCCCCCGGCGGCGGGACCACCGTCGCCGGACCGAACTGCTGTGCGGGTGGGTTGCGCATGGCGATCACCTCACCGTCCCAGGCCAGCCGCGCCAGCCCGTGCTGCTCGGTCGCCTGCGCAAGTGCCAATTCCAGCGGGCCGTCCAGAGGTTTGCCGCCCTGCACCGCCAAGTCCAACCCGGCCTCGGACAGGGTCAGGGTGACCGACAACACACCCTTGCGGCTGCCGCCCAGCTCGGCCAGCGCCTTGGCCACGGGGATGGCGGCGGTCAGCGCCGGGTCCAGCAACTGGCAATCGGGAATCTCGGTGATCACGTCCGAGGCGCGGCCGTGGAACCCCGCCAGCGCGCCCTTCTTGGTGCGGCGCACCGCGATCGTGGCGCGGCGACGCGACTGCGGTGGCGACGTCAGGATCGGGCGCATCTCGGCCTGCAGCCCCTGAGCGGCCAGCGCGGTACGCACCACCTCGACCTTCCAATCGGCCACGAAGGCGTCCGAGGCATGCTGCAACTGGCAACCGCCGCAGCTTTTGTAGTGGCGGCAGGGCGGCTTGACCCGATCGTCCGACGGCGTGAGCACCTTGATATCGGTCAGCACCGAGCCGTCCAACGCGCCGCTGACCCGCTCGCCGGGCAGCGTTCGGGGGGCATAGACCGGGCCCTCGGCGATGCCGTCGCCCTGATGCCCGAGGCGGAGAATGGTGTATTCCTGCGTCATGGCCTGCCTGATAGCCGGGCTGATGCGCCAACAAAACCCTTATTCGGCGGCCTCGGTCTGGATGAACCCGCCCGACTGGCGGTGCCAGAACCGCGCATACAACCCGCCCTGCGCAAGCAAAGTGTCATGCGGCCCGCTTTCCACGATGCGCCCGTGATCCAGAACGATGATCCGGTCCATCTCGCTGAGGGTGGACAGGCGGTGGGCGATGGCCAGAACGGTCTTGCCCTCCATCACCCGGTGCAGCGCGGTCTGGATCGCGGCCTCGACCTCGGAATCCAGCGCCGAGGTGGCCTCGTCCAACACGAGGATCGGCGCGTCCTTCAGGATCGCGCGGGCCAACGCGATGCGCTGACGCTGACCGCCGCTCAGCTTGACGCCGCGCTCGCCCAGATGCGCGTCATAACCCTTGCGCCCCTGCCCGTCCTGCAGATCGAGGATGAAATCATGCGCTTCGGCCTTTTTGGCCGCGGCGATCATCTGGTCTTCGGTGGCATCGGGCCGACCGTACAGGATATTGTCGCGGGCCGAGCGGTTGAACATCGCGGTTTCCTGAGTGACCATGCCGATCTGGCGGCGCAAGCTGTCCTGCGTCACGCGGGAGATGTCCTGCCCGTCGATCAGAATTTGCCCATTTTCCCTGTCATAGAGCCGGAGTAGCAGCGAAACCAGGGTGGACTTCCCCGCCCCCGAGGCGCCGACGATCCCCAGTTTCTCGCCCGGCTGCACCGTCAACGTCAGGTCCGAGACCCCGCCCACGTCGCGACCATAGGCAAAGCTGACATCGCGGAACTCGATCCGGCCCTCGGGCACCGTCAGCGCGGTGGCGTCCGGCGCATCCTCGACCCGGTCGGGCCGCGCCAGGGTTTTCATGCCGTTCTCGATCTCGCCCACATGGGCGTAGATCCCCATCAGGGTGAAGCTGACCCAGCCCGTCATCTGCGCGATACGGATCGAAATGGCGCCCGCCGCCACGATATCGCCGGTGGTCGCCGACCCGGCCTGCCACAGCCACAGCGTCGCGCCCAACAGCAGAACCGGCAGAACCCCCGCCAAGGTCATCAAAATGAACCGGAAACTGGCCGACAGCTTGCCGAAAGCCAGCGACTTGTCACGCAGATCGACCATCGAGTCGCGGGCGGCCTGATCCTCGAACTCGGAATGGGCAAACAGCTTGACCGTCTTGATGTTGGTGATCGTGTCCACCACCTGCCCCGACACCATCGCCCGCGCCCCGGCCCGCGCGGCCGAGCGTGCGCGAATGCGCGGCAGGTACCAGCGCACCAGCAGGAAATACACCGCCAGCCAAGCCACGAAGGGCAGCATGACCAGGGGATGAATTGACCCTAACAAAAGCAAAGAGCCCGCAAGCGAGGCGAGGGCAAAGACGATGGCGCTGATGGTTTCCGATACGACCGAGGTCAGCGCATTGGCCGTCTGCATCTGTTTCTGCGCGATGCGGCCGGCAAAATCGTCGTCGAAATAGGTGACCGACTGGCCCAGCGTCCAGCGGTTCAGCTTGGCCAGCACCAGCGGCGGAATGTTGGGCATGACGATATAGTTGTTCGACACCGAGGACAGCCCGAACAGCAGCGGCCGGATCAACATGAAGAACGCCACGGCACCCAGGATCATCCATAGGTTTCGCGGTGTCAGAAAGTTCTCGGGGCCGCTGGCGGTCGCCATGTCGATCACCCAGCCCAGAATCCAGGCGGTTCCGGCCTCCATTGCACCTGCAAGGGCCGAGAACAGCGCAGCGGCGAACAACATTGGCCAGGCCCCTGCCAGGCACCAGCGAATGAACGCCCCCAGCCTTTGCGGCGGGGGCGTCTGGGTGGGTTCAAATGGTTTGATCAGGTCTGCGACCGTCATTCTGCTGCCTCGTCCGCGGGTTCGGGGTTCATGAAGCCGCCAGATTGCCGCGCCCAGAACTGGGCGTAAAGACCGCCCTGCTCCAGAAGATCGGCATGGGTGCCTTCCTCGACGATCCGGCCTCCGTCCATCACCAGGATGCGGTCCATCTGGGCGATGGTGCTGAGCCGGTGCGCGATGGCGATCACGGTCTTGCCCTGCATCATGCCGTACAGCGTCTCCTGGATTGCGGCTTCGACCTCGGAATCTAGGGCGGATGTGGCCTCGTCCAACAACAAGATGGGCGCGTCCTTCAGGATCACCCGCGCCAGCGTCACCCGCTGCCGCTGCCCGCCGCTCAGCTTGACGCCGCGCTCGCCCACATGGGCGTCATAGCCGGTGCGGCCCTGCGGGTCTTGCAGGTCGAGGATGAAGTCATGCGCCTCGGCCTGTTTGGCGGCGGCGATCATCTGGTCTTCGGTGGCGTCGGGCCGGCCATACAGGATGTTGTCGCGCACCGAGCGGTGCAGCAGCGCGCTGTCCTGCTGAACCATGCCGATATTGCGGCGCAGGCTGTCTTGGGTGACGGTGCGGATGTCCTGCCCGTCGATCAGGATCGCACCGCTTTCCACGTCGTAGAACCGCAAGAGCAGCTTGACCAAGGTCGACTTCCCGGCCCCGGACCGCCCGATCAACCCGACCTTTTCGCCCGGCTGGATGGTCAGATTGACGTGATCCAGCCCGCCGGTCTCGCGACCATAGTGGTGCGACAGGTCGCGGATCTCAATCCGGCCGTCGGTCAGTTGCAATGGTTTGGCGCCCGGTGCATCCAGCAGGTCGACGGGCTGGGCGATGGTCTCCATCCCCTCGGCCACGACGCCCAGCTGGCGGAAGAAGCTGGTCAGAGCCCACATGATCCAGCCGGTCATGGCATTCAGCCGCAGCGTCAGCGCGGTGGCGGCCGCCACCACCCCGACCGAGGCGCTGCCCTGCATCCACAGGTAAATGGCCCAGCCGACCACACCGATGATCAGCACGCCGTTCAGCGCGACCAGAACGGCATCCATGATGGTGAAGATGCGCATCTCGGTCTGGAAGGTGCGCCGGGTCTCTTCGATCGCTTCGCGCGCATAGTCGAGCTCCTGCCGGGCATGGGCGAACATCTTCACCGAATGGATGTTGGTATAGCTGTCGACCACCCGGCCCGTCACCGTGGACCGCGCATCGGACGCGGCCTGCGACGCCGGCCCCACCCGCTGCACCGTCCAGCGCACCAGCAGCGCATAGAGCGCGAACCAGATCAGCAGCGGCAGCAGCAGGCGCGGATCGGCGGCCATCAGCAGGATCGCCGCGCCGATCAGATAGGCCAGCGAAAACGAAATCGCATCAAACACCTGGAACACCACCTCGCCTGCGGCGGGCGGGGTCTGCATGATGCGGTTGGCGATGCGCCCGGCAAAATCATTCTCGAACCAGCCGACCGACTGGCGCAGAACGTGCTTGTGCGCCCGCCAGCGGATCAGCGTGCCGAAATTGGGCAGGATCGCATTGTTCAGCAGCAACACGTCCAGCACATGCAGGATGGGCCGCAGGAACAGGATGAACAGCGCGACCAGAACCAGCTCGGTCCCGTGGGCCTGCCAGACCTCGGACGGCGATCCGCCCAGCAGGTCGACGACCCGACCCATGTAATAGATCAACCCGACCTCGACCGCGGCCACGATGATCGACATCAGCGCGGCCAAGAAGAAGACGCGCCGAAAAGGGCGGGAATACTCCAGCATGAAGGGCCACAGCCGCGTCGGCGGCCTGTCGACCTCCTCATAGGCGACAAAAGGGTCAACGAGGTTTTCGAAATAGCGAAACATGGAGGTGCTCCGATCGAGCAGGAAAATTGAAAATGCGAAAGCAGATGGCGCCAAAACACCACCCGTACGGGTCAGGTGTTCCGGCCTCAGCCGAACCAGATCCCGAGATACATTCGCAGCCCTCCATCCATGTGATGGGCGCACCCTAGCCGGAAACCCGCGGGCTTGTCATCCCTTTTTGAGACTTCCGGTCAAACCTGCAACAGTGCGTCCCGGTCCAGCGTGAAATCCGAGGCGATCCAGCGGCTTTCCATTTCGGCCAGTTTTGCGCCCAGCGCGGGACCCGAAAAACGATCCAGCAGATCGGCTGCCTTGACCGGGAATGTCGCCGCTGCCCCTGTTTCAACGGCCGCGCCCGTCTCAGACGTCCAGGGTTGCTCCAGAAAGGCACAGCGCAGCAAGGCCGCATCCAGCCCGTCCCGTTGACCCAGCCGATAGCCCAGCTCGGCTGCCCCCGCACCGCCCTGCGCGCCGTCCCGGATTCGGGTCAGGCGGGTCAGTTGAGCCTTGCTGAGGCGCAGGGTGCCGGCAACCTCAGGGCCCGCGATGGCTGCCAAACGGCGCAGCGCGTCGGGGGCAAGCCCGGCGTGCGATTCAAGATGGATCAAGATCGGCAGCGCCCGATCGTCGGCGCCGGGCAGCAGATGCGCCAGAACGCCGATGCTGCGCATGGCGGCCACCGACGGGGCCGGGTCGGGCGCGGCCAGAAGTTTCAGCATCTCGGCCCCGACCCGCTCGCGCGACAGCCGGTCCAGCCCGTCCAGATCGGCCGCAATCGCCGCCAGCGCATCCGGGTCCATCCCGGCCTGCGCATCGCCATACCAAGCGTGGAACCGGAAATACCGCAACGAGCGCAGATAGTCCTCGCGGATGCGGTCCCGGGCCGTGCCGATGAACCGCACGCGCCGCGCCCGCAGGTCAGGCAAGCCGCCCAGAGGGTCCAGAATGGTGCCGTCGGGGCGGGCATAAAGCGCGTTCATGGTGAAATCGCGGCGGGCGGCGTCCTCTTCCACCTGGTCGGAAAAGGCAACGACCGCGCGCCGCCCATCGGTTTCGACGTCGCGGCGAAAGGTGGTGATTTCATGCGGAATGCCGTCGCTGACCACGGTCACGGTGCCATGATCAATCCCCGTCGGAACCGCCTTCAACCCGGCTTTTTCGACCAGGTCCATCACCTGCTGCGGGCGGGCATCGGTGGCGATGTCGAGATCCGAGACCGGTGCCCCCAGCAGCGCATTGCGGACGCATCCGCCTACGAACAGCGCCTGCGCGCCGCCCTCGGTCAGCGCCGCACACACGTTCTGCGTGGCGGGGTTCGTGATCCAGTCTTCGGTGATCCGCATCATTCGCTCATCCGTGCCGCCAGCCCGCGCAACATGCGGGCCGTGGCGCCCCAGATGTAGTAGGGGCCATAGGGCACCGCGAAGTAATACCGCCGTGTTCCGCGCCAGATGCGCGATTCAACCACATAATTCGCAGGGTTCAGCACATGCGCAAGCGGAACCGAAAACACCTCGTCCACCTCGCCCGGTTCGGCCACCGGGTCAAAGCCGCGCTCCAGAACCGCGACCACCGGCGTCACGGCGAATGACGTGACGGTTTCATGCACCGGCAAGGTGCCCAGAATACGTGGCAGGTCCGGCGGCAGGCCGATCTCCTCCTGCGCCTCGCGCAGGGCGGTGGCGGTCACATCCGCATCGGTGTCATCCTGCTTGCCGCCCGGAAAGGCGATCTGCCCCGGATGGTGTTTCAGGGCCGAGGACCGCTTGGTCAGGATCAGGTGCGGATCGCTGCGGGCCAGGTCCACGGCCACCAGAACACCTGCCGGGCGCAGCTTGCGCCCCGCAGGCAGAACCGTGCCGGGATTGAGGTCGAAGTCGCTGGACCCGTCACCCGGACGGGCCAGCGCTTCGCTCAGACGCGGGATCAGGTCAGCCGTCATCCGGGTCTTCGGCCTCGAACCCGACCGATTTCGGATCCAGCACGTAATGCGCGCCGCAGAACTGGCAGTCGGCGGTGACGGTGCCTTCGTCCGTGGTCATCTTCTCGATGTCCTGGGCCGAGTAGATCGACAGGCTTTGCCGCACGCGGTCCTCGGAGCAGGTGCAGCCGAACTGAACCGACTGGGCCTCGTACACGCGTGGCTGTTCTTCGTGGAACAGGCGCACCAGCAAGTCGGTCGGCGCCACAGACGGCCCGATCATTTCCAGATCCTCGACCGTATCCAGCAGGATGTTCACGCGGTCCCAGTTTTCGCCTTCATCGCCATCCACCAGGTCCGACGCCGTCAGGATGTCGCCGGTGCCGTCATTCGTGGCCACGAAGGGCGAGGCCTTGGGCATGTGTTGCAGCATGATGCCGCCCGCGCGCCAGCGTTCGCCGGCTCCGGGTTCGGTCGATTTTCCGAAACTCAGCGAGAACCGCGTCGGCAACTGTTCGGACTGGGCGAAATAGGATTCGGCGCAGGCCTTCAGCGATCCGCCGGTCAGCGGCGTGATGCCTTGATAGGGCTGCGTTCCCTTGCCCTGGTCGATGAGGATCGCGAAATACCCCTCGCCGACCTGGTCGAACGGCGCGCCATCGGTCAGCCGATCGCGGTCAAAGCTGGCATAGGCGCGGATCTGCGCGGGCTGGCCCTCTTCACGCGGGGCGTAGTAGTCGGTGGCGATCATCCGCACCGGTCCGTTCGACTGCACCTGCAGCGACAGCTTCCAGCGCAGCGCGACCGTCTGGCCGATCAGCGCGGTCAGCAGGGCCATCTCGGCCACCAGCGCCTCGACCTGTTCGGGATAGTCGTGCTGTTTCAGGATGCCGTCCAGCACCCCGTCCAGCCGCGCCACGCGGCCGCGTATATCCGAGACATCGAGTTGAAAGGGCAGGACGGTATCGTCCCACGCGATTTTCGTTCCAAAAGACATGGGGTTTCCTTAAACGCCACGGGTTGGCATACCGCCACCATATAGGTCGAAGATCCAGAGTTGAAAGGGCTCTTACATGATCAGGCGGTTCGGCGAAACCCCGGAACCGGGGCGCAGATACACCCGGCGCGTGGGCGTCTATGCGCTGCTGCCCCGGGGCGGCAGCCTGCTGCTGACCTGCCAGATCGAGCCCGGCCCCGACCTGCAGCTGCCCGGCGGCGGGATCGATCCGGGCGAATCCCCGATCGCCGCGCTGCACCGTGAAGTGTTCGAGGAAACCGGCTGGTCGATTGCCGCCCCCCGCCGGGTCGGCGCGTTCCGGCGCTTTACCTACATGCCCGAATACGACCTTTGGGCCGAAAAGATCTGCCTGATCTATCGCGCCCGACCGGTGCGGCGCCAGGGTCCGCCGACCGAAGCCTTTCACGAGGCGGTCTGGATGAACGCGGGCGACGCGGTTCACATGCTGGGCAATGCCGGCGACCGCCATTTCGCCCGCTTGTATCTTTCGGGGCGCTAGTTCCCGTTGAACTCGAAAAACACGGCCGAGACGTCGTCATCCATCGTTTCGCCGGGTGGCATCGACTGGGTCAGCCGCCAGAACATGTCGTCCAGAAATTCGGGGCCGTTGTGCTGGGCCAGACAGTCCCCCGCCAGCCGGCACAGCCCGTCTTCGTCAAGCAGGCCGCCACCGGCCACCCGGCATTCGGTGAACCCGTCGGAATACAACAGCAACCGGTCGCCCGGCTGCATGTAGAAGTCGGTCTGTCGAAAAGTCGCCCCATCGATCAGGCCGATCGGCAGACCGCCGTCGCCCATGAACTGCATCGACCCATCCGCGCGGATCAACAGCGGGTGCGGATGACCGGCCTGAACCATTTTCACATGGCCATACCGAAGATCGACGATCGCGTAGACCATCGTGAAATATTCCTCGATCCCGGTATCGGCCATCAGGCGGGCATTCAGCGTCTCGGCCACCTGTTCGGGGGGCAGCAGCGCATAGAACTTGTTGAACCGCTTCTCCATCGCCACGTTCTGGTCGAAATGCTGGCTGGTCAGGTAGCCGCCCAACCGTGCCGTCATCATGGCCGAGGTGATGCCGTGTCCGGACACGTCGATGCTGTAGAACCCGATCCGGTTCGGACCGGGCGAGAACATGCCCACCAGGTCACCGCCGATATGACCGCAGGGCTTGAGCAACAGGCTGACGCGCGAGCGGCCAAACTCCCGGGTCAGTTCGGGCACCAGCGATTCCTGTATGTGGCGGGCCTGCCTGAGATCCTTGTCGATCAGGTCATGTGCGACGCGCAGTTCGGACAGGGCCTTTTCGATCAGCCGGTTCTTTTCCGACAATTCGCGCTGCATGCCCAATATCCGCGCACCGGCCGAGATCCGCGCGCGCAACTCGTCCGCCTCGAGCGGCTTGATGAGGAAATCATCCGCCCCGGCGTCCAGGCCGCGCGCCACCTCCTGCTTTTCGCTCTTGGATGTCAGAAGGATGAAATAGGTGTACTGGTCCTTTTCCATCTCTCGAAAGGCGCGGCAGAACTCCAGCCCGCCCATTCCCGGCATGACCCAGTCGCTGAGCACCAGATCGGGCAGGCCTTGCCTGCACAGGTCGAGAGCCTCTTCGCCGCTGTCCGCCTCGACGACAGTGAACCCCCATCTCTTGAGCGACGCCACGAGGATCCGGCGCTGAAGGCGGCTGTCATCCACCACCAGCACCTTTTGGATCGCGCCAAAATCCAAATCGACCTTTATTTCAGCTTGGCTGGTCACTCACCCGCCCGACCCATGAATTTCATCTCGGAATGGCGCAAGGCTACGCGTCGGTCCTTAACAAGCGGTGAAAGCCCCCGGGGCAGATTGGCAAGGCCGGCTTAACCCACGCTTTACCCGGTCGCTGTATTCAGGAACCCACGGGACGACACGGGGTACCGACATGATAAACTGGCCCAGGGTGCGCCAATTGCGGAACGAGGTCGGAGAGGATGAGTTCGACGAGGTCGTTCACATCTTTCTGGACGAGGTAGGCGAGGTCATCGACCGCCTGCAGGCCGATACCGAACGGCGCGAGCTTGAACGGAACCTGCATTTCCTGAAGGGCAGCGCGCTGAGCCTCGGGTTCGAAACCTTCTCCAAACTGTGCCAGGACGGTGAGCGGCGGGCCGCGGCGGGCCAGGGCGCCGAGGTGGATCTGGACGCGGTCCTGGCCGCCTTCGACGAGTCGCGCAAGACCTTCCTGGCCGAACTGGCGCAGAACCTGTGAGCGGTCAGATCACGAATTGCGCCAGCGTCTCGTCGTCGGTGATGTCGGTATAGACGAAACCGGCATCGTCCAGATGGGCGAACAGCCGCAGAAAGTTCTCGGGCTTGGCGGTTTCGATCCCGATCAGGACCGAGCCGAAATTGCGTGCCGATTTCTTCATGTATTCGAACCGGGCGATGTCATCCTCGGGGCCAAGGATGTTCAGAAATTCCTTCAGCGCTCCGGGCCGCTGCGGCAGGCGCAGGATGAAGTACTTCTTGACGCCCGAATAGCGCTGCGCGCGTTCCTTGGCTTCGGGCAGACGTTCGAAATCGAAATTCCCGCCCGAGGTGACGCAGACGACCGTCTTGCCGCGCACAAAGCTCTGGACGTCGCCCACCGCCTCGATCGCCAGGGCCCCGGCGGGTTCCAGCACGATGCCTTCCACGTTCAACATCTCGATCATGGTGGTGCAGATGCGGTCTTCGGGCAGGACGATCACGTCCGACAGATGCCGGTCGCGCAACAGCTGGAACGGCTTGTCACCGATCCGGCCCACCGCCGCGCCGTCGACGAAATTGTCCACCTTGTCCAGCGACACCGGATGGCCCGCCGCCAGCGCCGCGCGCAGACAGGCCCCGCCCGCGGGTTCGACGAACAGGCAATGGGTGCGGTCGCCGAACCACGTCGCCACGCCCGAGGACATGCCGCCCCCGCCCACCGGCAGCACCACGTGATCGGGCAAACGGCCCAACTGTTCCTCGATTTCGACAGCCAATGAGGCCTGCCCCTCGATCACGTCGTCATCGTCGAAGGGCGACAGGAAATACCCGCCCTGCTGCGCGCACCAGTCCTGAGCCGCGGCAAGCGTGTGGTCGAAATAGTCGCCGGTCAGGTGGACCTGGATGTTGTCGCCGCCGAACATCCGGGTTTTCTGGATCTTCTGCTGCGGCGTGGTGACCGGCATGAAGATCACGCCCCGCACATCCATGTGCTTGCACATGAAGGCCACGCCCTGCGCGTGGTTGCCGGCGCTTGCGCAGACGAACAGGTCCTGCCCCTGTTGTTTGCGCATGGCATTGAACGCGCCTCGGATCTTGTAGGACCGCACCGGGCTGAGGTCTTCGCGCTTCAGCCAGATGTCGGCGTCGTATTTCTTTGACAGATGGGCATTGCGCTGCAACGGGGTTGCAGGAAACACGGTGCGCATCGCCTGTTCGGCGGCGCGGGCGCGGGTCATGAAATCACTCATGCAGCACTCCCTGCCCCATCAGGCCGACAAGGGCAAGGAATACATCGGTGTTCGGGCGATCAGCCCAGTTCGCGCTTTTCGATGAACACGCCGTACATCGTGGTCAGGATGCTGACATTGATCATCGGCAGGATCACCATGCCGAAGAACACCCCGATCAGAACCCCCAGAACCGGAATCATCGAAAGAACGCCGCCGGCCAGCTGCACCAGGAACTGGAACAGGATCGAAACCAGAACCAGAACGAGGATGGCGCCCCAGGTGCCTTGGGTGTTGCTCCACGCATCGCCCAGCGTGATCGGACGGCCGATAGCGGCCGCAGGCAGGATGATGGACAACCGATAGAAGCAGACGGTCAGGAACACGATGTAAAGGATCGTCAGAAAGATCGAAACCGCGATCGCGCCCTCACCCAGCATTCCGATCATCACAAGCATCGGCAGGTATCCGATGGCAAACAGGAGTATCAACATCAGCCCGCGCCCGAAATAGGCGAGGATGCGATCGAACCGGAAGGTCGGCAGCAGACCGCCGGGATACTCCTCGAGCAGGATGAAGCGGTGCCACGCCACAGCGATCCAGCCCATGGTGACAAGCATCACGATCGCCAGAAGGATGATGAACAGGATGATTGATGCCGGATTCACCTCCGGCGGCAGCCCGGTTGTGCTGCCGTCAAAGGCTTCGACCGGAATGCCGGACATCAGAAACAGCCCGATGACGATGACGGTTCCGATCACCGCCGGGCCGATAACAATTTGCAACACCTGCGGCAGGTTGCCGAAAACCATTCGCAACGAATGAGCAAAAATCTTCCATCCAAGCATTCAAACAATCTCCTGTGACAATCATTGGTTGCACCTGATGTGCGCCTATTCACAGCGCCCGGTCAACCCACAGCTTCTTGCCCCCACGTCGAAAACCCGCTAGGGGCCAATCGTCTTACGCATAAGGGGAAGTCAGATGTCCGCGCCCAAGAAAGTTGTTCTGGCCTATTCCGGTGGCCTTGATACCTCGATCATCCTGAAATGGCTGCAGACCGAGTATGGCTGCGAGGTGGTGACCTTCACCGCCGATCTGGGTCAGGGCGAAGAGCTTGAGCCCGCCCGCCAGAAGGCCGAGCTGCTGGGGATAAAGCCCGAGAACATCTATATCGAGGACATCCGCGAGGAGTTCGTCCGCGATTTCGTCTTCCCCATGTTCCGCGCCAATGCGCAGTACGAGGGGCTGTACCTGCTGGGCACCTCGATCGCACGTCCGCTGATCTCGAAGCGCCTGATCGAGATCGCCAAGGAAACCGGCGCCGACGCAGTGGCCCATGGCGCCACCGGCAAGGGCAACGACCAGGTGCGGTTCGAACTGGCGGCCTATGCGCTGAACCCCGACATCAAGGTGATCGCGCCCTGGCGCGAATGGGACCTGACCAGCCGCACCAAGCTGCTGGAATTCGCCGAGGCGCACCAGATCCCGATCGCCAAGGACAAGCGCGGCGAGGCACCCTTCTCGGTCGATGCGAACCTGCTGCACACCTCGTCCGAGGGCAAGGTTCTGGAAGACCCCGCCGTTCAGGCGCCCGACTATGTCTATCAGCGCACTGTCCACCCCGAGGACGCCCCGAACGAGCCTGAATATATCGAGATCGGCTTTGAAAAAGGCGACCCGGTCAGCATCAATGGCGAGGCGATGAGCCCCGCCACCATCCTGACCAAGCTGAACGAATACGGCGGCAAGCACGGCATCGGCCGTCTGGATCTGGTCGAGGGCCGGTTCGTGGGCATGAAATCGCGCGGTATCTATGAAACACCGGGCGGCACCATCCTGCTGGAAGCGCATCGCGGCATCGAATCCATCACCATGGACCGCGGCGCGATGCACCTGAAGGACGAGCTGATGCCGAAATACGCCGAGCTGATCTACAACGGCTTCTGGTACAGCCCCGAGCGCGAGATGCTGCAGGCCGCCATCGACAAGAGCCAGGAACATGTCACCGGTACGGTGCGGGTGAAACTCTACAAGGGTCTGGCATCGACGGTCGGCCGCTGGTCGGATCACTCGCTGTATTCCGAGGCGCATGTGACCTTCGAAGAAGACGCCGGCGCCTATGACCAGAAAGACGCCGCGGGCTTCATCCAGTTGAACGCCCTGCGGCTGAAACTGCTGGCGGCGCGCGACAAGCGGTTGTCCAAGTGACCGAGGATGACGGCATAAACGACGAACTGGAAATGTTCATCGAAGCGCAGGACACGGTCTGGTCCGATGTCCTGCGCGAACTGGAACAGGGGCAGAAGACCAGCCACTGGATGTGGTTCGTCTTTCCGCAACTGGCCGAGCTGGGCCAGTCACACATGGCGCAGCTCTACGGGATCGAGGATCTGGACGAGGCTGCCGCCTATCTGGCTCACCCCGAACTGCGCCGCCGCCTGACCGAGGTGGCCCGGCTGATGCTGACCCACGCGGGCAAGGACCCGGCCGAGATTCTGGGCAAGGTGGATGCCAAGAAGCTACGGTCATCCATGACCCTGTTCGCCGCCGTGCCCGATGCTCCGCCCGAATTCCAGGCAGTTCTGAGCGCGTTCTATGGCGGGCAGCGCTGCCCGCGCACGCAGCAGGCCTTGGGCTGACCGGTTTCTCGTAAGGTCACGCTTGCCCCGACCCCTGCCCTCTGTCACCCCGAAGGCCGTTGCGAAACAGGGAGGCAGGGATGCTGCAGGAGATCGCCGAAGGAATTCAGAAAGGGCTGGCCGACAAACGCTTTGACGGCTCGTTGAAATTTGATTGCGGCGCCGATGGCGTGATCGTGCTGGCCGACAACACGGCCACCACCCAGGACCGCGAGACCGATTGCACCATCCGCATCTCGCGCGAAAACCTGGGCAAACTGCTGACCGGCAAGCTGAACCCGATGACCGGGGTGATGATGGGCAAGCTCAAGATCTCGGGCGACATGGGCGTCGCGATGAAGCTGGGGCAGCTGCTGGGCTAGGCGATAAACTTGTCTCACCACCGCGTGACAAACCGTTTCAGCCGATTGTCAGCCGCCCCGTCGCGCGGCAGCCTGAGGCGGAAAGGAGGTCCGCCATGACCCGTTGCCTCGACCAGATCAAGCTGACCCTTCTGTTTGCGCTGATTGCGCTGGCGCTGATCCTGCGTGCCCACCCGGCCCCGGCGGCCGGAACCGAGACGCTGACCGTGGCGGGCGGCTGTTTCTGGTGCGTCGAAGCCGATTTCGAATCCGTGCCCGGCGTGATCGAAGCGGTTTCGGGTTACACCGGCGGCACGACTCCAAACCCCACCTACAGCCAGGTCTCGAGCGGCGGCACCGGCCATTACGAGGCGGTGCAGATCACCTTCGACCCGGCCCGCGTTTCCCGTGAAACCCTGCTGAACCTGTTTTTCCGCTCGGTCGATCCCACCGATGCCGGTGGCCAGTTCTGTGACCGGGGTGAGAGCTATCGCACTGCGATTTTCGTCTCTGACAAAGGCGAAAAAGCTTTGGCCGAACGCAGCAAGGCCGATGCGCAGCGTGCGCTGGGTCAGGCCATCGTGACTCCGGTCCTGCCGCTTGGGGCGTTCTATCCGGCCGAGGCCCATCATCAGGATTACTACAAGGGCAAAAAGCTGGTGTTCACCCGGTTCGGGCCGAAACGCCAGCTGAATGCCTACAAGGCGTATCGCAAGGCCTGCGGCCGCGATGCGCGGGTCCGGCAATTGTGGGGCAACGCCGCGCCGTTTGCCGGATCTTAATCCAGCGCGGCCTCGCGTACCTCTTTCAGATCGGGAATGACGTCTGCCGTGCCCGGCCGCATCACCATCAGCGCGGCCGCCCGGTTGGCCTGGGTAATGGCCTGCGCCATCGGCATCCCCCGGTCCATTCCAGCCAGTACATATCCGGTGAAGGTGTCCCCGGCCCCGGTCGTGTCCACGGCCTTGACCTTGTGGGCGGGAAACTCTGCCGCCGCCTGCCCGCGTTGATGATATCGGGCCCCTTTTGACCCCAGCGTGACGATCACATGTTCGACCGGCAGATCGGCCGGGGCCATCCCCGTGGCCTGTTGCAGCTGGGCGGCTTCGACCTCGTTCAGGATCAGGAAATCCAGATAGGGCAGCACCGCCTGCACCGCCGCCGCGCTGAAGGGGGCCGCGGCATAGCACACGGTCAGACCCCGCTCGCGGCCCAGCTTCGCGGCCTCGACCTGTGCGGTGGTCTCGTTCTGGAACACCAGAAGATCGCCCGTGTCAGAGCCTGTCAGCGCGGCGGAGACCTGATCGGCCTCGATCGCGTGGTTGGCGCCGGGGTACAGGATGATCAGGTTTTCGCCCTGCGCATCCACGGCGATGATCGCATGGCCCGTGGGCTGATCGACCTGCGCGATGTGCCGCGTGTCGACCCCGTATTCGGTCAACCGGTCGCGCGCCCACAGCCCGTCGGCCCCCACGGCGCCGATGTGACGCACATGCGCCCCGGCCCGCGCCGCGGCAACCGACATGTTCGCGCCCTTGCCGCCCAGAAACCGCTGCAATCCGCTGGCCGCCAGGGTTTCACCCGGCGCCGGTAGGTGCGGCAGCGCATAGACCATGTCGGCGTTGATCGAGCCCAGGTTCCAGATTGCCATCGGATCACGCCATGTCGCACGAGGCCAGGATGGCCATGTTCAGGATGTCATTCGCGGTCGAGCCGGTCGAACAGATCTGGATCGGCTTGTCGATGCCGGTCAGGATCGGGCCGATCACCGTGGCTCCGGCCATTTCCTGCATCAGCTTGGTGGAAATCGAGGCCGAGTGCCGCGCAGGCACGATCAGGATGTTGGCCGGTCCGGTCAGACGGCAGAAGGGATAAGCCTCTTGCTGGTGGGCGTTCAGCGCCACGTCGACGGTCATCTCGCCCTCGTATTCGAAATCGACGCCGCGCGCCTCCAGCACCTGCGGAGCCTTGTACAGTTTCTCGGTCCGCTCGGAGACCGGATAGCCGAAGGTCGAGAAGCTGACGAACGCCACCCGAGGCTCCAGCCCCATGTGGCGGGCAACCACGGCGGCGCGTTCGGCAATCGTCGCCAGATCGTTCTCGTCGGGCCATTCATGCACCAGCGTGTCACCGATCAGCACGATCCGGCCCTTGTGCAGCAGCGCGGTGATCCCGGCGGCGCCGTGGGCGGCGTCGGCGTCGAACACATGGCTGATGCGGTCCAGCACATGCGCCGATTTGCGGGTGGCCCCGGTCACCAGACCGTCGCCATGCCCATGCGCCAGCATCAGGGCCGAGAACACATGCCGGTCCCGCGCGGCCAGGCGGTGAATATCCTTGCGGTCAAAGCCTTTGCGCTGCAGGCGCTGATACAGAAACTCCTTGTAGGTCTCGAGATGCGTGGTGTTGGCGGCGTTGACCACCTCCAATTCGCGCACCGCGTCGCCCAGACCGGCGGCTTCCAGCTTGGTCTTCACATCATCGGCGCGACCCACGACCAGCGCCTTGCCGAAGCCCGACCGCTGATACATCACTGCCGCGCGCAGAACCCGCGGATCGTCGCCCTCGGCAAAGATCATCCGGCTTTGCGCCGCGCGGGCCCGGGCGTTCAGGCCGCGCAGAATGCTGGCGGTCGGATCCATGCGCGACTTGAGGCTCAGCTCATAGGCCTCCATGTCGATGATCGGCCGCCGGGCCGCGCCCGTGTCCATCCCCGCCTTCGCGACGGCCGGCGGAATGCGATAGATCAGGCGCGGATCAAACGGCGTGGGAATGATGTAATCGCGCCCGAAGGTCAGCGATTTGCCATAAGCCAGCGCCACCTCGTCGGGCACGTCCTCGCGCGCCAGACGCGCCAGCGCGTGGGCGCAGGCGATCTTCATCTCGTCATTGATGGCGCGGGCGTGAATGTCCAGCGCCCCGCGGAACAGATAGGGAAAGCCCAGAACGTTGTTGACCTGGTTGGGGTAATCGCTGCGCCCGGTGGCCACGATGGCGTCAACGCGCACCTCGTGTGCCTCTTCCGGGGTGATTTCCGGATCGGGGTTGGCCATGGCGAAGATCACCGGATTGTCGGCCATGCTGGCGACCATCTCCTGCGTGACCGCGCCTTTGACGGATACGCCCAGGAACACGTCGGCGCCCTTCATGGCCTCCTCCAGCGTGCGCAACTCGGTCGAAATCGCGTGGGCCGATTTCCACTGGTTCATGCCCTCGGTCCGGCCCTGATAGATCACGCCCTTGGTGTCGCAGACGATGCAGTTTTCATGCTTGGCGCCCATCGCCTTGAGCAGTTCGATACAGGCGATCCCCGCCGCCCCGGCTCCGTTGAGGACGATCTTCACGTCCTCGATCTTCTTGCCCGAGATGTGCAGCGCGTTGATCAGCCCCGCCGCACAGATTACCGCCGTGCCGTGCTGGTCGTCGTGAAAGACGGGGATGTCCATCTCTTCCTTCAGGCGCTGTTCGATGATGAAGCACTCGGGCGCCTTGATGTCTTCCAAATTGATGCCGCCAAAGGTCGGCCCCATCAGCTTGACCGCGCGACAGAACTCATCCGGGTCCTCGGTGTCCAGCTCGATATCGATCGAGTTCACGTCGGCGAAGCGTTTGAACAGGACGGATTTGCCCTCCATCACCGGCTTGCTGCCCAGCGCGCCCAGATTGCCCAGCCCCAGAACCGCCGTTCCGTTCGAGATCACGGCCACAAGGTTGCCCTTGTTTGTATAGTCATAGGCGGTCTCGGGGTTTTCCGCGATGGCTTCACACGGAACCGCTACACCGGGGCTGTAGGCCAGCGACAGATCGCGCTGCGTGGTCATGGGAACGGTGGCCTGCACCTCCCACTTTCCGGGGGTGGGTTCCAGGTGAAAGGCCAGCGCCTCTTCTTTGGTGATCTTCGCTTTGGGCATTGTGACGGTCGGTTCCATGACTTCGGGGCTTTTCGCCTCATACCGCAGGCGGGGGCGCGCCTCAACGACTATGCGATTTCACCTTTCGTCGCGGTTGGGGGATTTGTAAGGTCGCGCCGGAATACGCCAGAGGGGAGCAGCCTTGTCCAACGTCACGCCGATGATGGCGCAATACCTGGAAATCAAAGAGGCCCACAAAGACGCCCTGCTGTTCTATCGCATGGGCGATTTCTACGAAATGTTCTTCGAGGACGCCGTGAACGCCGCCGAGGCGCTGGACATCGCCCTGACCAAGCGCGGCAAGCACAATGGCGAAGACATCCCCATGTGCGGCGTGCCGGTGCATTCGGCCGAGGGCTATCTGCTGACGCTGATCCGCAAGGGCTTTCGCGTCGCCGTCTGCGAACAGATGGAAAGCCCGGCCGAGGCCAAGAAAAGAGGCTCTAAATCGGTGGTAAAGCGCGATGTCGTGCGCCTTGTCACCCCCGGCACCCTGACCGAAGACGCCCTGCTGGAGGCGCGCCGCCACAACTTTCTGGCCGCCTATGCCGAGGTGCGCGACGAGGCCGCGCTGGCCTGGGCCGACATTTCGACCGGGGCGTTTCACGTGATGCCGCTGACCTCGGTGCGCCTCAGCCCCGAACTGGCCCGGCTGGCCCCGTCCGAGCTGATCGTGGCCGATGGCGCCGAGGCCGACCTGCGCGACACGGTCGGTGACCTTGGCATCGCGCTCACCCCCATCGGGCGGGCCAGTTTCGACAGCACTGCGGCGGAAAAACGCATCTGCGGGTTGTTTCACGTAGGCACGCTGGACGCGTTCGGCAACTTTGGCCGGGCCGAGATCTCGGCCATGGGCGCGCTGATCGACTATCTGGAAATCACGCAGAAGGGCAAACTGCCGCTGCTGCAGACGCCGATGAAGGAATCCGAAGATCGCGTCGTACAGATCGACGCGGCCACCCGCCGCAACCTGGAACTGACACGGTCCCTGTCGGGCGGACGGGCCGGATCGCTGCTGTCGGTGGTGGACCGCACGGTGACCCCGGGCGGCGCGCGCCTGCTGGAACAACGCCTGTCCAGCCCCTCGCGCAACCTGGATGTGATCCACGCGCGGCTGGACGCGGTTGATTTTGCCGCCCAGGACAGCCTGATCGCCGCCGATCTGCGCGAAGCCTTGCGCAAGACGCCCGATCTGGACCGCGCCCTGTCGCGCCTGTCGCTGGAGCGTGGCGGCCCACGCGATCTGGCCGCCATCCGCAACGGGCTGGCGCAGGCGCAGGCCATTGCCGAGATCTGCGCCGGGCAGAACCTGCCCGTGCTACTGGCGACCGCGGTGCAGAACCTCGTGGGCTTCGACGATCTGCTCGACCTGCTGGATCAGGCACTGGTCGCCGACCCGCCGCTGCTGGCGCGCGATGGCGGCTTCATCGCCCCCGGTTTCGACGCCGAACTGGACGAGGCCCGCACCCTGCGCGACGAAGGCCGCTCGGTCATTGCCGGGTTTCAGCAGAAATACGCGGAGCACACCGGCATCGCCTCGTTGAAGATCAAGCACAACAACGTGCTGGGCTATTTCATCGAAACCACGGCCACCCATGCCGAAAAGATGCTGAACCCGCCGTTCAGCGAGACCTATATCCACCGCCAGACCACCGCCAACCAGGTGCGGTTCACCACGGTCGAACTCAGCGAGATCGAAACCCGCATCCTGAACGCCGGAAACCTGGCTCTTGAGATCGAAAAGCGGCTCTATCAAAGGCTTTCTGACGAGATTCTGGCGCAGGCTGCCCGCATCAATCAGGCCGCGCGCGGGCTGGCCGAGCTGGACCTGACCACCGCACTGGCCGATCTGGCACGGGGCGAGAACTGGTGCCGCCCGCAGGTGGACGGCTCGCGCGCCTTCGATATCGTCGCGGGCCGCCACCCGGTGGTCGAGCACGCGCTGCGCCAGCAATCGGGTGATGCCTTCATCGCCAATGATTGCGACCTCAGCGCCGAGGATGGTGCGGCCATCTGGCTGCTGACCGGTCCCAACATGGCGGGTAAACCGACCTTCCTGCGCCAGAACGCGCTGATTGCCCTGCTGGCGCAGATGGGCAGTTTCGTTCCGGCCGAGCGCGCGCATATCGGGCTGGTCAGCCAGCTGTTCAGCCGCGTGGGTGCCTCGGACGATCTGGCGCGGGGCCGGTCGACCTTCATGGTCGAGATGGTCGAAACCGCGGCCATCCTCAACCAGGCCGATGACCGGGCGCTGGTGATCCTCGATGAGATCGGGCGTGGTACCGCCACCTATGACGGCCTGTCCATCGCCTGGGCCACGCTGGAACATCTGCACGCCGCCAACCGCTGCCGGGCGTTGTTCGCCACCCATTACCACGAACTGACCGCGCTGGCCGGCAAGCTGGAGGGTGTCGAAAACGCCACCGTCGCGGTCAAGGAATGGGAGGGCGAAGTGATCTTCCTGCACGAGGTCCACAAAGGCGCCGCCGACCGCTCCTATGGCGTGCAGGTCGCGCAGCTGGCCGGCCTGCCCGCCTCGGTGGTCGAGCGCGCGCGTGTGGTTCTGGACCAGTTGGAGAAGACCGAGCGTGAAGGCGGCAAGCAGAAGGCGCTGATCGATGATCTGCCTCTGTTTTCCGCCGCACCGCCGCCGCCACCCGCGCCGAAGACCTCGGCAGTGGACGAGATGCTCAAGGACATCCTGCCGGACGACCTGACCCCGCGCGAGGCGTTGGACCTGATCTACAAATTGAAAGAGGCGGCCAGATCCTGACCGCCCTTTTCGATTGTCAACGGAACTGGCCCGTCAGCTGGCCGGGGTCGAGCTGACCCCCACCTGCGCCGGACGCAGCAGGCGGTCATGCAGCATGAAGCCTTCGGCCGAGACCTGAATGATCTCGCCCGCCTTGGTGCCCGGCACCGGGGCTTCGAACATGGCTTCGTGCAGGTTCGGGTCGAACTTGTCGCCGACCTCGGGCGCGATCACCTCGATCCCGTGTTTCTTGAACACGTCCCTGAGCATGCGCATCGTCAGCTCGACGCCTTCGATCAGGCCGGCAGCAACCTCGCGCTGCTCGTCGCTCGCCGCCTCGAGCGCGCGCTTCATGCTGTCATAGACCGGCAGCATGTCCCGCGCCAGCTTGGACCCGCCATACTGCTCGGCCTCGCGCCGTGCCCTGTCGCCGCGCTTGCGTGCGTTTTCCGCATCCGCCAGGGCGCGCATGAACTTGTCGCGCAGCTCGTCGCGCTCGGCCTTCAGGGCGTCCAGTTCCAGCGCTTCCTCGCTGATCTCGGCCAATTCCTCGGCCAGTTCTTCCGCCTCGGCAGCTGCAATGTCGTCCAGAAAATCGTCGTTCTTCGGCTCTGCCATCTTTTATCCTCTAGCTCCGGTCGGAAATCAGCTTGCCGACCAGTTGCGCCGTATAGTCCACGATCGGCACGATCCGTCCGTAATTCAGACGGGTCGGCCCGATCACGCCAACGGCGCCGATTATCTTTCGATCAGCGTTCATATAAGGAGACACGACCAAAGAGGAACCCGAAAGTGAGAAAAGTTTGTTCTCGGAGCCGATAAAAATGCGCACACCTTCGCCTTCCTCGGTCAGTTCGAGGAATTCGGCGATGTCGCGCTTGCGCTCGAGATCGTCGAACAGAACCCGGATCCGCTCCAGTTCCTCTTCCTGACCGGTATCCTCGAGCAGATTCGCCCGCCCGCGCACGATCAGCCGCGCCGAGTCCGTCTCGCTGCCCTCCCAGGCCGCAAGGCCGCTTTCGACCAGCTCGCGCGCCAGCACGTCGATCTCCTGACGGCGCGCGGCGATCTCGGTCTGGATCATCCGGCGCACATCGGACAGCGTGCGGCCCTCGATCAAGGCGTTGAGGAAATTGGCCGCCTCGCGCATCGAGCTGGGCGTCTGCCCCGGCGGCGGCGTGAACAGGCGGTTTTCCACGTGCCCGTCCGAGAACACCAGAACCACAAGCGCCCGGTCATGGCCCAAGGACACGAATTCGATATGCTTGATCTCGGCCTCGTGCTTGGGCGTCAGAACCAGAGACGCCCCACGCGTCACGTTCGACAGCGCCGCGCCGACCCGGTCGAGCATGCCGCTGACGTCGCCGGCGTTGCTGCCCAGGGTTTCGTCCAGCTTCTGCCGGTCTTCCTCGCCCAGGTCGCTGACTTCCAACAGCCCGTCCACGAACATGCGCAGCCCCATCTGGGTCGGCACCCGCCCGGCGCTGACATGGGGGCTGTCCAACAGGCCCAGGAATTCCAGATCCTGCATCACGTTGCGTACTGTCGCGGCGCTGACCTTCTCGCTCAGCGACCGGGTCAAGGTCCGGCTTCCGACCGGCTCGCCGCTCTCGAGATAGTTCTCGACGATCAGCCGGAACACCTCGCGCGACCGGTCGTTCATCTCGTCCAGAATTTTGCTCGCTTCACTCATCGGCGATCCTTTTGCTGGGTGGTCATTAAATAGCTGCCAACAGAAAGGTCAATCGGGGTTGCATCGCTGCCGCGCCGGGCGGTATCCCCAAGCCAGCAGACAAAGGATATCTCATGCGACCCTCTGGACGAGATTTAAGCGAAATGCGCCCGGTTTCAATCGAGACCGGGTTTACCAAACATGCCGAAGGTTCCTGCCTGATCAAGATCGGCGACACCCATGTTCTGTGCACCGCCACGATCGAAGATCGCGTGCCGCCCTTCATCAAGGGGTCGGGCCTGGGCTGGGTCACCGCAGAATACGGCATGCTGCCCCGCGCGACGAACACCCGGATGCGGCGCGAGGCCGCCAGCGGCAAACAGGGTGGCCGGACCGTCGAGATCCAGCGTCTGATCGGCCGCGCCTTGCGCGCCGGGGTGGATCGCGTCGCCCTAGGCGAACGCCAGATCACCGTCGATTGTGACGTGCTGCAGGCCGATGGTGGCACCCGTTGCGCCTCGATCACCGGCGGCTGGGTCGCGCTGCGGCTGGCGGTGAACAAGCTGATGAAGGCCGGAGACGTGATCACGGACCCGCTGGTCGATCCGGTCGCCGCCGTATCCTGCGGCATCTATGCGGGCCAGCCGGTTCTGGACCTGGACTATCCCGAAGACAGCGAGGCCGGCGTTGACGGCAACTTCATCATGACCGGCTCGGGCAAGCTGATCGAGGTGCAGATGAGCGCCGAAGGTTCCGTCTTCAGCCGCGCGCAGATGGATCAGCTGATGGAATTGGCCGAAAAAGGCGTGTCCGAGCTGGTGGCCGCGCAAAAGGCCGCCACCGCATGACACGCCGGTTCGAAGGCGATCGGCTGCTGGTGGCCACGCACAACAAAGGCAAGCTCGAGGAGATGTCCCATCTGCTCGAGCCCTTTGGCGTGACCGTAGTCGGCGCGGCCGAGATGAACCTGCCCGAACCCGAAGAGACCGAGGACACGTTCGTCGGCAACGCGCGCATCAAGGCCCACGCCGCCGCACAGGCCACCGGCCTGCCCGCCCTGTCCGACGATTCCGGCATCACCATCGATGCGCTGGACGGCGCGCCGGGCGTGTACACCGCCGACTGGGCCGAAACCGGAAACGGCCGCGATTTCCTGATGGCGATGACCCGCGCCCATAACGAACTTGAGGCGCTCAACGCACCGCACCCACGCACCGCCCAGTTCCGCTGCACGCTGGTGCTGGCCTGGCCCGACGGCCATGACGAAGTGTTCGAGGGCGTCGTGCCAGGCCATCTGGTCTGGCCGATCCGCGGCAAGGACGGGTTCGGCTATGACCCGATGTTCGTCCCCGAAGGCTATGACCAGACCTTTGCCGAGATGGATCGGTGGGAAAAGAACAAGATCAGCCACCGCGCCCGCGCGGTCGAGCTGTTCGTGAAAGGCTGCTTTGGCGGATGATTGGCGCAACGGGGGCTTTGGCCTGTACGTGCATTGGCCCTTTTGCGAGGCCAAATGCCCCTATTGCGACTTCAACAGCCATGTCTCCAGAAATATCGATCAACAACAATGGCTTGACGCCTACCTGTCCGAGCTGAAACGATCTGCCGCCGAAACCCCTGACCGGGTTCTGAACACGATCTTCTTTGGCGGCGGCACGCCATCGCTGATGGCGCCCGAAACCGTCGCCGCCGTGATCGACACCGCCCGCAGCCTTTGGCGGCCCGCCAATGACATGGAAATCACGCTCGAGGCCAATCCCGGATCGGTCGAGGCTGGACGGTTCGCCGCCTATCGCGATGCCGGTGTGAACCGGATCTCGATGGGTATTCAGGCGATGAATGACGAAGATCTGCGGCGGCTGGGGCGCATCCATACCGTGGCCGAGGCACGCGCCGCATTCGACATCGCCCGCACCTGTTTCGACCGGGTCAGCTTTGACCTGATCTATGCCCGCCAGTACCAGACGCTTGAGGACTGGCGCGCCGAGCTGACCGAGGCGCTGTCGATGGCGATCGACCATCTGTCGCTGTACCAGCTGACCATCGAGGCCGGCACCGCATTCGGCGACCGCTATTCGGTCGGCAAGCTGCGTGGCCTGCCCGAGGACGACAACGCCGCCGACATGTATCTGGCCACGCAAGAGATCTGCGAAGCCCACGGCATGCCCGCTTACGAGGTGTCGAACCACGCCGTTCCCGGGGCAGAGTCGCGGCACAACCTGATCTATTGGCGCTATGGCGATTATGTCGGCATCGGACCGGGCGCCCATGGACGGATCACGGTGAATGGCCAGCGGATCGCAACCGAAACCCATCTGGCACCGCGGGCATGGCTCGATGCGGTCGCGCAGGGCAACGGGGAAAAACTCCGCGTGCCACTGGCCCCAGACGAGCAGTCCAGTGAATACCTCATGATGTGTATTCGACTTGCCGAAGGTCTAGATATTGATCGATTTCACGCCCTTGCCGGGCGCTCTTTGCCGCAGCGCAAACTGGACTATCTGCAGGAGATCGGGATGATTACCCAACAGGAAAACCGTCTGGCCGCCACCGCGGACGGCCGTGCCGTCCTGAATGCGGTGATCCGGGAACTGCTGGAGTAACAATGCACTATCTGTGGGCCACATTGGGATTGCTCTGCGTCGCGCTTGCGATGGTCGGGGTCGTCCTGCCCCTGCTGCCCACGGTTCCATTCCTGCTGCTGGCGGCGTTTTTCTTTGCGCGGTCCTCAAGCCGGCTTCACACTTGGTTGCTGACGCATCGCACCTTCGGCCCGCTGATCGTCGACTGGCAGAGCTCAGGCGCGATCCGGCCGGCGGCAAAAAAGGCGGCCACCCTGTCGGTCGCCGCCGTCTTTGGCCTGTCCGTTCTGGTTTCGGTTCCGGTTCATGTCTTGATCATTCAGGCCGTGACCCTGGGCGCGGTAATGATCTTTATCTGGTCACGCCCTAACGGCTGAGCTTGGCACAGAGATCATCCAGCTGGTCGAGGTTTTCATAGGTCAGAATGACCTGCCCCGTCTCGGTTCCCGGCTTGTGGTTAATGACTACTTTCATCGCCAGGATCGCGGACAGGTCCTTTTCAAGCGCCCGCGTGTCGGCATCCTTACCCGCATTCAGGTTGCGAGAGCGCGGCACGGGCTTGTCCGTATCGCTCTGCTGCTGTTTCTTGACCAGAGCCTCGGTCGCCCGAACCGACAACCCATCCTTGACGACGATTTTGGCCAATTCCGACGGGTTTTCGGCCGTGATCAGTGCGCGAGCATGGCCTGCCGACAATTTTCCTTCAACAACAAGGGTTTGTACGTCACTTGGCAGCGACAGCAACCGAAGAAGGTTAGCGATGTGGCTGCGGCTTTTGCCCAAGGCTTCGGCCAGTTTTTCTTGCGTATGACCGAACCGATCCATCAATTGCTTGTAGCCCGCGGCCTCCTCCACCGCGTTCAAGTCAGCGCGCTGGATGTTCTCGATGATGGCGACTTCCAGAACCTCGGTGTCGTCAAATTCGCGCACGATGACCGGAATGTCGTGCAGTTGCGCCATTTGCGCAGCGCGCCACCGACGTTCACCGGCGACGATCTCGTATTGACCATTTTCGGTAGGACGCACGATCAGAGGTTGAATGATTCCCTTTTCCTTGACCGAGGCGGCCAGCTCATCCAGCTGTTCGGGTGCAAACGTCCGGCGCGGCTGATTCGGGTTAGCGCGCAGTTTTTCGATCGGAACCTTCATGTCGGGTCGGCGCGGCTCCCCCATCACCTGCCCCTGGGGTTCCTGAGTGACATCCGCCATCAATGCGGACAAGCCTCGGCCCAAACCTCTTGGCTTCGCTTTCTTGGCGCTCACTTCGCCCTCCTGACAGCTGTTCAAACAGCCATTTTCCTGTTCTTTTGAAGGATCTCGCGCGCCAGGTGACGATAGGCCATGGCGCCCAAAGACCCCGAATCATATTGCAACACCGGCATCGCAAAGGACGGCGCCTCGCTGACCCGGACGTTTCTGGGTATCTTGGTTTTAAATACCATCTCGCCCAGATTGTCACGCGCGTCCTTTTCGACCTGTCGGGACAAGTTGTTGCGGTTGTCATACATGGTCAACACAACACCTTCGATTCGCAGGTCTGGATTCGCGGTCTGACGCACCTCTCGAATCGTCAGCATCAATTGCGACAGACCTTCCAGTGCGAAGAATTCACTCTGCAGCGGAACCAGAACTGAATGTGCGGCAACCATAGCGTTTACGGTCAACAGGTTCAAAGAAGGCGGGCAATCGATCAGCACGAAATCCAAACCAAATGTGTCAATCGCCGGCTGACGCAGGGCGTCGTGTAGAAGGTAGATGCGCTTTTCATTCGAGATCAGCTCAATATCCGCCGAGCTCAGGTCCACAGTCGCCGGAATGATGCACACGTTGTCGATTTCCGTCTCTTGAACAACGGCCTCCAGCGGCGCTTCGTCGAGAATCAGATCGTAGGTCGTCCAATCCCGATCCTCGACCCCCAGTCCAGTTGACGCATTGCCTTGCGGATCCAGATCAACCACGAGCACCTTGCAGCCCGCCTCAGCCAGACCGGCCGCAAGATTGATTGCCGTCGTCGTCTTTCCCACCCCGCCTTTTTGGTTGGCCACCGCGATAATTCGAGGTCCGGCCGGGCGCGATAGATCAACCACGTGAGACTCCTTTGATCTTGAGGATGACAGCCTGGGGTTCAGTTAAACTTTTAATCGGCTCAGCACTGAAGTTCCATTCTTGTTGCGCTTCCGCCAACTCTTTTTTCCAATTGGCACCTTTAGGAAACAGTGCAACTCCGTCTTGGCGCAAATGCCTTTCACAATAGGACAATAGCGTCGGAAGGTCTGCAAGCGCACGTGCGGAAAGAACGTCGGCTTCCAAGCGGTCGACAGCCTCAATTCGCTTGGAAACGACCGTGCAATTGGCACCGGTTTCCCGAATGACCGTGCGCAAAAATGCTGACTTTCTTTGATCGCTTTCTACCAGTGTGAATTGAGCATCAGGCCAGGACTCGGTTGCGATAACTGCGCAGACAAGCCCCGGAAAGCCGCCACCGCTGCCCAGATCAACCCATCTATCAAAGTGATCAACCTGTTGAAAAACTTGAATTGAATCGAGAATGTGACGCGACCACGCTTCGGAGAGAGTGCTTCGCGAAACCAGATTGATTTTGCGATTCCATTTTTCCAGTAGATCGACATACAATCTCAACCGGTCAAGTGTTTCACGTGAAACATTCAAGTTATCGGGCGTGGATGTTGCACCAGGTTTCATGCGTGGCGGGCTTTTTGATCACGGCGAAGCTTCGCCAACACCAAAGTCAATGCTGCGGGCGTTATTCCTTCAATTCGGCTGGCTTGGGCGATATTCGCAGGGCGAGCTTGTGTCAGTCTTTCCTTCATTTCCGATGACAGGCCATCCAAGGAAGAGTAGTCAAAATCTGGAGGGATCTCATATGACTCATCCCTCTTCATCGCTTCAACGTCCCTTTGTTGGCGCGCGATATAGTTGGCATAAAGTGCATCTCGCTCAACCTGCCGTCGGATATCAGGTTCAACCGCATCCAATCCTTCGACAAGAGGCAATAGATCCTCGAAAGTTACATTTGGGAATGCAAGAATCGACATTCCGTCGCGACGGTTGCCATCCTGATTGACCTCTATTCCTGCGGCCTGAATTTGTTTCGGGGTATAGGTCTGAGCCACGAGCTTTTGTTTGACCGATCCCAGTTTTTCCATCTTTTCTTGAAACGCAATCCGGCGCTTCTCGCCCACGCAGCCTATTTCCAGGCCGCAAGGGGTGAGGCGCTGATCTGCATTGTCCGCTCGCAACGACAGCCGGAATTCTGCTCTGGATGTGAACATCCGGTAAGGCTCTGAGACGCCACGGGTCGTCAGGTCATCGATCATGACGCCGATATAACTGTTGGATCGAGTGAAGTGCAGTGGATCCCGCCCTTGGACAGCCAGCGCAGCGTTCAAACCTGCGACCAAACCTTGCGCAGCTGCCTCCTCGTACCCTGTTGTCCCGTTGATCTGCCCCGCAAGATATAGTCCTGGTACATCCGGCAAAGCCAACGAAGCCGTCAAAACGCGCGGATCGATGTAATCATATTCAATTGCGTATCCGGGCTGCAGAATCTCGGCGTTTTCCAGTCCTTTGATCGTTCGGACATATTCAACCTGCACATCCTGGGGAAGCGATGTTGAAATACCGTTGGGGTAGATCGTGTGGTCATTCGCCCCTTCGGGTTCGAGGAATATCTGATGAGAGGCCTTTTCCGCAAACCGTACGATCTTGTCTTCAATGGAAGGGCAGTATCGAGGACCAATTCCTTCGATATGCCCGCCATACATGGCCGACCGACTCAGGTTTTTTTCTATGATTTCATGCGTGCGGCTATTGGTATGGGTAATTCCGCAAGAAATCTGCGGCGCGACAACCCTATTGGACAGGAAGGAAAACAAGGTGGGATCGCTGTCGCCATCCTGGAGTTCCAAACCGGTCCAATCGATCGTGCGTCCGTCAAGGCGTGGTGGGGTTCCCGTCTTCAGGCGTCCCGTTGGTAGATCGTAGCTGTCCAACCGTTCGGCCAATCTCACAGAGGGTCGGTCGCCCATGCGGCCACCTGGCCGCTGAACATCTCCGATGTGAATGACACCTCTCAGAAACGTGCCAGAAGTCAGGATAACGGCCTTGGATGGAATCTCCGACCCATCGGCCAACACCACCCCAGCGACCCGCGGCCCATCCATCCGGAAATCAACGACTTCTCCGGGTACGACCGTCAGGTTTTCGCAGTTTAGAATTTCCGCCTGCATGGCTGCACGGTACAATGCCCGGTCAGCCTGGGCACGCGGGCCTTGAACTGCCGGTCCTTTGCGCCGGTTTAGCAGGCGAAACTGGATACCAGCCTTGTCCGCGACACGTCCCATGACTCCGTCCAACGCATCAATCTCGCGAACCAGATGACCCTTGCCCAACCCCCCGATAGCCGGGTTGCAGGACATGACGCCTATATCCCTCTCGGACAGCGTCACCAAGGCTGTATTCGCCCCCATGCGCGCGGCTGCATGAGCTGCTTCAGTCCCGGCATGTCCGGCCCCGATGACGATGACATCAAATTCTGAATGTTTCACGTGAAACACTCCTCATTTTCCAAGACAGAAGCTGGCAAAGATCTCGTCCAGCAGATTCTCGACATCGACCCGGCCCACCAGAGACTCCAGAGCGCGGATGGCTGTTCGCAACTCTTCCGCTGCAATATCATACAGGTCGGGGCCAGATTCCAGAACCTTCAAGGAATCAGTCAAAGCCGCAGACGCACGCTGCATGGCCGAACGATGGCGTTCTCGCGTCGCGATACCAGAACTTGCGGTTCGCTCCATCAATACCCGCGATATCTGGTTAATCAACCGATCAATCCCCTGCCCGGTTTTACCTGAAACACCGGTTTCCGACGCGGCGCGCAGATCAGATTTCGGCAGAACATGAATATCACCGGGTTGAAAACTGATTCCCAGTTGGTCGGGATCTTCGGTCAGAAAAACCCGAAGATCGGCTTTTTCCGCCCTTTCCCGCGCCAGCGCGATACCCAAATTTTCGACATGATCCCCGGTTTCACGCAACCCGGCCGTGTCCAGCAAAGTCACGGGCAAGCCGGCCAGATCCATCCGAACCTCGATCACGTCGCGCGTGGTTCCGGCATATTCCGAGGTAATCGCCGCCTCGCGACCGGCCAGTGCATTCAAGAGCGTCGATTTTCCGGCATTCGGCGGCCCCACGATCGCCACTTCGAAACCGTTCCGAATGCGCTCGGCAATTTTGACGCCTCGGGATTCCCGGTCCAAATCCGTCATGACACCCGCAATCAACTGTCGCACCTCGGGCGTGACATCGGTTGGGACTTCCTCGTCGGCGAAATCAATCACCGCTTCCAGCAGCGAGGCCGCCCGGATCAGGTCACGCCGCCATCGCTCGGCTAGGTCTCCCAGTTCACCGGCCAGGATGGTCTGCGCCTGTTTGCGCTGCGCCTCGGTTTCCGCATCGATCAGATCGGCCAGGCCCTCCACCTGGGCCAGATCCAGCTTGCCGTTCTCGAGCGCGCGCCGGGTGAATTCGCCGGGTTCGGCAATCCGCAACCCATCCATGTCAGCCAACGTACGCAACACCGCGTTGACCGCGGCCGTGCTGCCGTGAATCTGAAGTTCAGCCACGTCTTCGCCGGTGAAACTGGCCGGTCCTTGAAAGGTCAACACAAGGCCATCGTCCAGGCGCGACCCGTCAGGCGCGCGAAATTCGCGCACCCGCATCCCACGCGCAGGCAAATCACCGCCAGACAGCTCCGCAGCGGCCCGATGCGCCAATGGCCCGGACAGACGGATCACCGCCACTCCTGCTTTGCCCTGCGCGCTGGCCAAGGCGAATATCGTATCCATTCGAAGGCCTCGCGTCGTTTACAAGACCTGTTATCAGGTATTCATCGAGTCGAAGAACTCGGCATTGGTCTTGGTCTGTTTCAGTTTCGACAGCAGGAACTCGATCGCATCCGTCGTGCCCATAGGGTTGAGGATCCGGCGCAGCACGAAGGTCTTCTGCAGGTCGCCCTTGTCGACCAGCAAGTCCTCTTTCCGGGTGCCGGATTTGAGGATGTCGATTGCCGGGAACACCCGCTTGTCCGCGATCTTGCGATCCAGGACAATTTCCGAGTTGCCGGTGCCCTTGAATTCTTCGAAGATCACTTCGTCCATCCGGCTGCCGGTGTCGATCAGCGCGGTGGCGATGATGGTCAGCGACCCGCCCTCTTCGATATTCCGCGCCGCGCCGAAGAACCGCTTGGGCCTTTGCAGCGCGTTGGCATCCACACCACCGGTCAGAACCTTGCCCGAGGACGGCACCACGGTGTTGAAGGCCCTACCAAGTCTTGTGATCGAGTCCAGAAGAATAACAACATCTCGTTTATGCTCGACCAGGCGCTTGGCTTTTTCGATCACCATTTCCGACACGGCAACGTGGCGCGATGCGGGTTCATCAAAGGTCGAGGACACCACCTCGCCCTTCACCGAGCGTTGCATGTCGGTGACTTCTTCCGGGCGTTCGTCGATCAGCAGGACGATCAGGTAGCATTCCGGATGGTTGCGCTCGATCGAATGCGCGATGTTCTGCAGGATCACCGTCTTACCCGTGCGCGGCGGCGCCACGATCAGCGAGCGCTGGCCCTTGCCGATCGGCGCCACCAAGTCGATCACCCGCGCCGACTTGTCCTTGATGGTCGGGTCTTCGATTTCCATCTTCAGCCGTTCATCCGGATAGAGCGGCGTCAGGTTGTCGAAAGCGATCTTGTGCTTGGCCTTTTCCGGGTCCTCGAAGTTGATCTTGGTGACCTTGGTCAGCGCAAAATACCGCTCGGTCTCTTCCGGGGCCTTGATCTCGCCTTCGACCGTATCGCCGGTGCGCAGCGAATACTGGCGGATCATCTCGGGCGAGACATAGATGTCGTCCGGGCCGGGCAGATAGTTCGCCTCGGGCGAGCGCAGAAAGCCGAAGCCATCCTGCAGCACCTCGAGCACGCCATCGCCGCCGACGGTCCAGCCCTCATCCGCGCGTTCGCGCAGGATCTGGAACATCATCTCACCCTTGCGCATGGTCGAGGCGTTTTCGATCTCGAGTTCTTCGGCCATGGCCAGAAGGTCTTTGGGGCTTTTGGCTTTGAGATCCGCGAGGTTCAGGGATTCAGTGATAGTTTCGGTTGTCATGATGATACGGACCTTGGCCGCAAGGGTGCGGCACAGCGTTGAATTTCAAACAGGAAGATGCGCCATCCGGACGGATGGGTTGACCCCTACATAAGGCCGGTCGCCGCCCGAGTCAAACCACTGCGGAAATGGCCCTCAGAACTTCAGAATGACCGCCAGAACGATGATGACCATCAAAACGGTCGGAACCTCGTTCATCATGCGGTACTGGCGCCCTGTGAGCGTGTTGCGGCCTTCGGCGAAATCCTTGCGCCGCAATTCCAGCCAATGATGGAACCAGGTCATGCCGATCACCGCCGCGCCCTTGACCCAGGGCCAGGCCCAGTCCCAGCCGACGATGCCGGGGGTGAACACCATGATCAAGCCGCAGACCCAGGCCACGATCATCGCCGGTCGCATGATCACGCGCAGCAGTTTTTCTTCCATTTCAAAGAAGATCTTGGGCGCGCCGTCGACGGCCTGCGCCTTTTCGACATGATAGACAAACAGCCGCGGCAGATAGAACAATCCGGCCATCCACGAGATCACCGCCATGATGTGCAATGATTTCACCCAAGGGTACAGCGTGAAAAGAAGATCGGTCATCGGGTTTCCCGGCACTGGTCGGACCCTCCCTAATAAAAAAAATAGAAAAGAGAAAGGATGATGGTTTTGTAGGGTGGGCAAAATCCGTGGATTATTGTTTTGTCCGCCAGTTTTCCCCAGGTGGATGAATGAATCCCGATTTTCCGTGATTCTGTTGAAACCAAATTTTTGCAAGCAAATTCAATTATTTGAAATGAGGATGTCCAACCTTTACTGGGGATAACTCAAGGGACATCTTTTGATGAACAGGAAATCCCAAGATCCTGAGTTATCCTTGTCCCGACCGGACAGTCTTCGGGCGACTCAGGGAAGTTTCAGGCCGAAATCGCGGGCTTGCGTGTCAACCGGAAAACCATACAAACCGTTCAAGACCAATGATCCACTTGCCCACGGGGTTTTCCACATGACTGTCCCCATCGTCCTTGCCTCGGGGTCCGAGATCCGCGCGCAGCTGCTGCGGAACGCCGGGGTGCCGTTTTCCGTCCAGGTCGCGCGCGTGGACGAGGATACCGCCAAACGCGCGCTTGTGGCTGAGGGCGCGCCGCCCCGCGACATCGCCGATGCTCTGGCCGAGCTCAAGGCGCGCAAGATCAGTGACAAGACGCCCGGCGCGATGGTCCTGGGCTGTGACCAGGTTCTGGATTTCGACGGACGGCTGCTGTCGAAACCTGAAACGCCCGAAGACGCGCTGGCGCAGTTGAAGGTGATGCGCGGCAAGCGTCACATGCTGCTGTCGGCGGCCGTGATCTATCAGAACGGGGAACCGGTCTGGCGTCATGTCGGACAGGTGCGGTTGCGGATGCGCGCCAGTTCGGATGCCTATCTGAAGGGCTATGTCGCGCGCAACTGGGACAGCATTCGCCACGCGGTCGGGGCCTACAAGCTGGAGGAAGAAGGCGTACGCCTGTTCTCCAGCATTGACGGCGACTATTTTAACGTCTTGGGTATGCCCCTGCTGGAGCTGCTCAATTTTCTTGCGGTCCGAGGGGTGATCGAACAATGACCGAAAACCGCATTCCACTGGCCGGAGTCATCGGACACCCGATTGCCCATTCCCGATCGCCTGCCCTGCACGGCTATTGGCTGAAGACCTATGGGTTGCCGGGACATTATGTGCCGATGGATGTCGCGCCCGCCGATCTTGAAACGGTCCTGCGCAGCTTGCCCAAGGCCGGGTTCGTCGGGGCCAATGTCACCGTTCCGCACAAAGAGGCCGCGTTGCGCCTGGCGGATCATGTGTCGGACCGTGCCTCGGTGATCGGGGCGGCGAATACGCTGGTGTTCCGGGCCGATGGCTCGATCCACGCGGACAATACCGACGGGTATGGGTTCATGCAGAACCTGCGCGCGGGTGCGCCGGATTGGGTGCCGCAGGATGGCCCGGCGGTGGTGTTCGGTGCGGGCGGGGCCGCGCGGGCGGTGCTGCAGGCGCTGGCCGAGGCCGGCGTGCCCGAGATCCTGCTGACCAACCGCACGCGGTCGCGCGCCGATCACCTGAAAGAGGAATTCGGCCAGCGCATCACCGTGGTCGACTGGGTCCAGGCCGGAAACGTGATCGAAAACGCCGAACTGGTGGTGAACACCACGTCTCTGGGCATGCAGGGCCAGCCCGAGCTGCGCATCCCGCTGGACGGTTTGCAGCCGGGAACGGTGGTGACAGATCTGGTCTACACGCCGCTGAAGACCCGCCTTCTGGAACAGGCCGAGGCTGCGGGCTGCACGGTCGTCGATGGGCTGGGCATGTTGCTGCATCAGGCGGTGCCGGGGTTCGAGCGGTGGTTCGGCCTGCGCCCCGAGGTCACGGAAGAAACCCGCGCGGCGGTTCTGGCATGAGCTTCTCTCTGGGGCTGACCGGGTCGATCGGCATGGGTAAAAGCACCACCGCCGACCTGTTCGCGCAGGAAGGCTGCGCCGTGTGGGATGCCGACGCCGCCGTGCATCGGTTGTATGCGGAAGGCGGCGCGGCGGTCGCACCGATCCGCGCGGCTTTCCCCGAGGCCATCGAGAATGGCGCGGTCAGCCGCGACGCCCTGAGACGGATCATCAGCGCCGATCCGACCGCGTTGAAACGGATCGAATCCATCGTCCACCCTCTGGTGGCCCGAGATCGCGAGGCGTTTCGACAGGCGGCCAGGTCGGACATCCTTGTCTTTGACATCCCGCTGCTTTTCGAAACCGGCGGCGACGCGCAGATGGATGCGGTGGCCTGCGTTTCCATTCCCCCAGACGAGCAGAAGCGCCGCGTCATGGCGCGGGGCACGATGACCGAGGCGCAGTTCGAGCAGATCCGCGCCAAGCAGATGCCGAATGACGAAAAATGCGCGCGGTCGGATTTCGTGATCGTCACCGACACTCTGGACCATGCCCGCGCACAGGTGCAGGATGTGGTCAGGCAGATCAGGGCAGGATTGGCAGATGCGTGAAATCGTACTGGATACGGAAACCACCGGGTTCGATCCCGAAAGCGGCGACCGGATCGTCGAGATCGGCGCCATCGAGCTGTGGAACCACGTCGCCACGGGCGAGACCTATCACGTCTATATCAACCCCGAACGCTCGATGCCGGCCGAGGCTTTCGGCGTGCACGGCATCGGCCCCGACCTGCTGGAGCCGCCGCAAAAACCCGAACCCGGCCAGATCACCCTGAAGGACAAACCCGTTTTTGCCCAGATCGGGCAGGCCTTCCGTGATTTCGTGGGCGATGCGCGGCTGGTGATCCACAACGCGGCCTTCGACATGAAATTCCTCAATGCCGAATTGGGATGGATGGGCCTGCCCCCGATCCCGATGGAGCAGGCGCTGGACACGCTCGCGATCGCGCGCAAACGCTTTCCTGGCTCGCCCGCCTCGCTGGATGCCTTGTGCCGGCGGTTCAACATCGACAACTCGAACCGGGTTCTGCACGGCGCCTTGCTCGACTCGGAAATCCTGGCCGAGGTCTATCTTGAACTGATCGGTGGGCGGCAGCCCGATTTCGGCCTGTCGGCGGCCCGCTCTGACTCCGGCGGTGGCGGCGAGACCTGGCGCCCGGGCCCGCGGCCTGCGCCCCTGCCCCCGCGGATCACCGCGGAGGAGCGCGCCGCGCATGAGGCTTTCGTGAAGAAACTGGGCGACAACGCCCTGTGGACCCGCACCTGACCCGGATCAGGCGCGGGCGCCCGGATCAGGCGTCGGTCTTCTGGCTCTGTTCGGCCTGACGGCGCATCAGTTCGTTGCGGTACAGCGCGACGAAATCGATATTGTCCAGGTTCACCGGCGGGAAGCCGCCATCGCGGGTGATGTCGCTGACGATCCGGCGCAGGAACGGGAACAGCATGCGCGGGCATTCGATCAGCAGGAACGGGTGCAACTGGTCGTCCGGCACGCCTTCCACGTGGAACAACCCGCAATAGTCGATCTCGCACAGGAACAGGACGTCCTCCATGCCCTTGGCCTTCGAGGTCAGCTTGAGCTTGATCGACACTTCGTACTGGTTTTCGACCGGGCGTTTTTTCGCATCCAGGTTTACCTGAACCGAGATTTCGGGCTGAACGTCGCCCCCGACGCCCTTCTGCGCCATCACGTTTTCAAAGGACATGTCCCGGATGAACTGTCCCAGGACCCGCATCTTGACTTGCGGAGTGGCGGGGGCTTCGGTGTTGCCTGCGGCGGTGTCTTCGGTCATGGAACGGCTCCAAAAATGAAATTCGCCACTGCTTAGCAAGTTGGGCGCGGCACCTCAATGCCGGTGGGGGCCTTCCACCCATTTCGACGGTCTGGACGGGTTGGACCGGGGCCGGACCTCGGTGAATTCGCCGTCGATGATGTCGCCCGGCGTGAACGGGTCCTGCGCGGGGCCGTGTCGCGTTGCGCCGCCCATCTGGAACTGCGTGACCGTGACGCGCGACTTCAGCCAGCGGAACACACCGGCCCTGACCGCCGGGATCAGCAGCGCAAATCCAAGCGCATCGGTGAAGAACCCCGGCGTCAGCAGCAGCACGCCCGAGACCAGGATCATCGCCCCGCTGGCCAGCGGCTCGGTCGGGTCGTCCAGTTCGGCGAAGCTGCGCTGCAGTTTCTCCAGCGCCATCCGCCCCTGGTTGCGCACCATCACGGTGCCCAGAACCGCCGTCAGCACCACGATCGCCAGCGTCGGCCACAGGCCGATCAGCCCGCCAACCTGAATGAACAGGGCGATTTCGACGATCGGCACCAACAAAAATGCCAAGAACAGGTACATTTGCGCTATCCTTTCCCATAGGCCGGGCTGTGGACTTGCCACCAACAGTCACCTACATAGTGACCTGAGGCCGCGTGTACAAAGTCTCGGTGCTGAAAAGAGGACGAAATGAATTCACCCCTGATCCAGCTTCTGGTGCTGGCTGGCATTGCCATCTTCCTGATCCTGCGCCTGAAAAGCGTTTTGGGCACGCGGGAAGGTTTCGAGAAACCGCCCGTGCCGCAGCAGCCCGCTGCCAGCAAGTCGCGCCGGGATTTCGAGGTGATCGACGGCGGCCCCGACCGCGACATCACCGATCATGTCCCCGAAGACAGCGAAATCGCCCAGACCCTGGCCGCGATGAAGCGGGTGGAACCCAGTTTCTCGGTCAGCGAGTTCCTGCAGGGCGCGCGCAGCGCCTACGAGATGATCGTGATGGGGTTCGAGCGCGGCAACCTGGACGAAATCCAGCCCTTCCTGTCCGAAGAGGTGTTCGAAACCTTCGTGTCCGTCGTGGCCGAGCGCGAAGACAAGGGCCTGAGCATCGAGGCCGAGTTCATCGGCGTCCGCGAGATGGCGCTGGTGGACGCGCAGTTCGACAAGGACACCAACCGGGCCGAAATCACCGTGCGCTTCGTCGGTGAACTGACCTCGGTCGTGCGCGACCGCGACGGCAACATCGTCGAGGGCAACCCAAACACGATCAAGCGCCAGAAGGACAGCTGGACATTTGCCCGCGTCATGGGCGCGGACGATCCGAACTGGCTGCTTGTCGCCACCGACGCATGACGGGACGGCTCCGGTCGCTGATTGCGGCGGCGATTCTGGCCGCCGCGCCCGCCGCCGGGGCCGAGACCACGCGGTCGATCCTGACGTTCGATGACCTGCACGGCTGGGCCGAGGACGATCATGCCGCGGCCCTGTCGGTGTTCCTGAACACATGCGGCGATCTGGACGACCCCGACTGGCGGGCGCTGTGCGCCACCGCGCGCAGCCACAAGCCCGAGGCGGCGCGGGCCTTCTTCGAACTGTTCTTCCGACCGGTCCTGATCGAGGACGGCAATCCCCCCCTGTTCACCGGCTATTTCGAACCCGAACTCGATGGCGCGCGCCATCGCACCGACCGGTTCCGCTTTCCGGTCTACCGGATGCCGCCCGAGGCCCAGGGCAACGGCCCCTGGCTGACCCGGCAGGAATTGCTGACCGGCGACGTCATGCAGGGCCGCGGGCTCGAGATCGCTTGGGTCGATGACCCGGTCGAGCTGTTCTTTCTGCAGATTCAGGGCTCGGGCCGGATCCGCCTGCCCGACGGCACCGCGCTGCGGGTGGGGTATGGCGGCGCGAACGGCCACCCCTATCGCTCGATCGGGGTCGAGATGGCGCGGCGCGGCCTGCTGGGCGCGCACGAGGTCAGCGCCCGGATGATCCGCGCCTGGGTTCGCAAGAACCCAGAAGCCGGGGCTGAACTGCTGATGCACAACCCGTCCTATGTGTTCTTCCGCGAGGTTTCGCGCGTGGCGCCCGATCGCGGACCGTTGGGGGCAATGAACCGGTCGATCACAGCGATGCGCAGCGTTGCGGTCGACCCGGCCTTTGTGCCGCTGGGCGCACCGGTCTGGGTCGAGAAAGACGGGGCCGCGCCCTTGCGCCGCCTGATGATCGCGCAGGACACCGGCGCCGCGATCAAGGGCGCTCAACGGGCCGACATCTTTTTCGGCACCGGGGACGCAGCGGGCCAGGCGGCCGGGCGGCTGAAGGATCCGGGCCGGATGGTGGTGCTGCTGCCGATCCAGCGCGCCTATGCCATGTTGCCGGACGAATTCTGATGAGCCGGCGCAAACTGACCGCTGACGAGATCGAGCTGTGGCGCAAGGTGGCCCGTCAGGCCGAACGGCTGCACCCCGAACTGCCGCAGTCGGTGCATCCGACCACCCTGCCCAAGCCCACGCCCAAGAAACCGCCCAAACCCCGGATCGAGCCGTTCCAGCTGGGTCAGAACCGACCTGCGCCCGCGCCGGGCCATCGCCTGAAGCCTTCGGTCGCCGAGGGGTTGCGGGCCGCGCCCGTGCAGATGGACAGCAAGGCCTTCGCTCGAATGAAGCGCGGCAAGCTGAAGCCCGAGGGCAAGCTGGACCTGCACGGCATGCGTGTCGACACGGCGCACCCGGCGCTGATCCGGTTCATCCTGTCGGCGCAGGCCTCGGGCAAGCGGCTGGTTCTGGTCGTGACGGGCAAGGGCAAGCACCGCGACGAGCCTGGCCCGATTCCGACCCCGCGCGGGGTGCTGCGCAACCAGGTACCGCAATGGCTGGCGCTGCCGCCGCTGGCGCAGGCGGTGCTGCAGGTGGCGCCGGCCCATGTCAGCCATGGCGGCGAAGGGGCCTATTACGTCTATTTGCGCCGTATCCGCTAGAACAGCCGCCGCGCCCGGTGGATCCCGACCCAGACCAGTGCGCAGGCCAGCAGGAAAAACCCGGCGATCCATTGGAACTGGGTGGTCAACGAAACGCCCATGTCGATCAGTGTACCGGTCAGGCCCGGCCCGATGGCCGAGCCCAGCACCATGACGGCGGCGGCCATGGCCTTGATCGCGCCGATGTGGCGGGTGCCGTAGAACTCGGCCCAGAACGCGGCGGGCAGCGTGCTGTTGGCCCCCACCGACAGGGCCAGACACGCCAGCGCAACCACCGCGCCGGGGATCGTCTGCACGACGGAAAACAGGCCAAACCCGATCGCCAGCGGCAATTGATAAAACGGCATCATCCGGGCGGTGCCCCACCTGTCCAGCGCCCAGCCCGAGGCGAACATCGCCAAAATCGACACCCCGGTATAGACCGGAAACAGCGCCACAAGCTGCAGATGCGCCCAGCCCTTGATCTGCGCCAGGTGCACCTGGTGAAAGAAAAAGGCGGTGATGAAGGCGGATGGCCCCAGCAGCGCCGGCGCCATGAACCAGAGCAGCGGGTTCCGCAAGGTCTCGGATCGGGTCCAGTGGCGACCCGCCATGCCGGTGGCCGAATGGTCCTGCGCAAGGCTTTGGGGGGTGCGTTCGTTCCCGAGCATCCGCATCAACGGGGGTACGCCCAACAGCGCCACGGCGGCCGAGGCGACCCACAGCAAGCGCCAGTCGATCAGCGCCATCGCGGCCACGAACAGCATCGGCAGAACCGCCTCGCCCACGGCAAAGCCCAGCGTCGCGATCGACAGCGCCTTCCCGCGCGAGGCGGTGAACCATCGGGTCATCGCCACCATCGCGATATGGCTGCACATGCCCTGGCCGAACAGCCGCAGCAGAAAGATCACTACCGGCAGCAGGACCACCCAGCGGTTGACCGCCATCGCCATGGCCGCCATGGCCAGGCCGCCCAGCACCGCAGCCCCCAGCGCGCGCACGCGGTAGCGGTCGGTCAGCCCTCCGGCCCAGACCATGACCCCGGCCGAAACCAGAGTACCCAGCGCATAGAGGCTGCCCCAGGCGCCGTGGCTCAGGCCGAACTCGGCCCGGATCTGGCCCGCGAAGATCGAAATGAAAAACGTCTGCCCAAAGCTGGACATAAAGGTCAGCAGAACCCCCGCGCCCAGCCAAGGCGCATTCCTGACCAGGAAATCAGGCAGAAAGCGCCCGGTCACGGGGAGCTGACCCGGACCTGCCCGGACTCCATCAAAACAACTTCGGTTGCGCCGTTTTCGTTGCGCACGGCCGGGGGGACCAGCAAATCAACGCCGCCCCTGTCCTTTCCGAAGGTTCGGCTGACCCGGCGAGCAGAGCCGAGCAGCGACACCAGCGCAGGTGAGGTCGCCGCCACGAAATGAGAAGAGTCCGCATCGTTGTTGAACGCGGTCGCATCGATGATGCTGATCGGGTAGTCCGCCAGTTTTTCGGTCGACTGGATATTGCCCAGACGCTCGCTTTTGGCAGTGCCGCGCAATCGGGCGGAAATGCCGAGGACCCGGTCTTTTCTTGATACCATCAGCAGAAACGGGTCCGGCGGGGTCTTGATGCTGGCCATCTGCGACCGGAACACGTCCACGTCCAGATCGGGGGAAATCAGCAAAACCCCATCAAGGTTCCGCCGCGCCCATCCCGGCTCGCGCAGTTCTGCCTGGCGCAGCATTTCCATCGTCAGCGCGCCCCCCATCGAATGCGCCACGATCAGCACGCGCGGAACCCCGATGGATTTCAACTCGCGCACCGTGCGCTCCAGCCCGTCGCGGGCAAACAACATGCTGTCCAGATCATAGGCGTATCCGATGCCGCTGCCGCGGCTGGGCCAGGAATAGATCAGCGTCTGGCCGGGTAAACCGATGTCATATGCCAGCTGTGCGGCACGAAAAGCGGTTTCGGTCTGCGTGCTGTTGAAGCCATGAACAAAAATCGTGACTTCCTGCACGCCGTTCAGCCGCATCTTGAGGTCCTGCGGCCCGTCGAATTCCTTCAGCCCGGCCAGCACGAACTGTTTGGCGGGATCGGGATCGGAATAGGAAAAATCCAGAGTTCCCGGCCGGTGGCTCGGCGGAATCGAAACGGTCAGTTCCAGAAACCTCAGATCCTCGGCCCGCCGATAGCCAAAGCTGCCGTCCGGTTCGCGCGCACGCGTCGTCGCGGCAAAGACGGTCTGTGCGGTGCCCACTTCGAGCGCTTGCGGCAGAATCACCGAAACGGACCTGTCGACACAGGCGCCCAGTGTGGCGACCCAGACAAGAAGGATCAGAATGCGCTGCACGGAACGGGCCTCGGAACAAACGAATGGCCAACGCATAACGGAACCAGCGGCAGGGTCCAGAGGCACGGGTGGCGACAGACCGCCTATTTTCGGTGTGATCTGTTACAGAACGTAACGGCTGAGATCGGCGGATTTGGTCAATTCGCCCAGATTGTCATCCACGAATTGCGCGTCCACGACGATCTCGGCGCCGGCCTTGTCGGGGGCGGCAAAAGACAGGTCTTCGAATACGCGCTCCATCACCGTGTACAGACGCCGGGCGCCGATGTTCTCGACGCTGCGGTTCACCTCGGCCGCGATCCGGGCCAGCGCCGCGATGCCGTCATCGGTGAACGATACGGTCACGTTCTCGGTGCCCATCAGCGCGGTGTACTGGCGGGTCAGCGCGTTGTCGGTCTCGGTCAGGATGCGCACGAAATCCTCTTCGGTCAGCGCGCGCAGTTCCACCCGGATCGGCAGGCGGCCCTGCAGTTCGGGCAGCAGGTCCGAGGGTTTGGCGATGTGGAACGCTCCGCTGGCGATGAACAGGATGTGGTCGGTCTTGACCGGGCCGTGCTTGGTGGACACGGTCGTGCCCTCGATCAGCGGCAGCAGGTCGCGCTGCACGCCTTCGCGGCTGACATCGGCACCACGCGCATCGGCCCGGGCACAGACCTTGTCGATCTCGTCTAGGAACACGATTCCGTTCTGTTCGACCGAGTCCAGTGCGGCGCGGGTGACGGCTTCGTCATCCAGCAGCTTGTCGGCCTCTTCCCCGATCAGGATGTCATAGCTTTCGGCCACGGTCATGCGGCGTTTGACCATGCGCCCGCCGAAGGCCTTGCCGAAGATGTCGCCCAGATTCATCATGCCCATCTGGCTGCCGGGCTGGCCGGGAATGTCGAACATCGGCATCGGGTTCGAGGTATCGGCCAGTTCAAGCTCGATCACCGTGTCGTCCAGCTCGCCCGATTTCAGCTTCTTGCGGAACATCTCGCGGGTGGCCTCGCGCGCGTCCGCGCCGGCG
Organism: Ruegeria lacuscaerulensis ITI-1157; assembly: GCA_000161775.1. Taxonomy (GTDB): domain Bacteria; phylum Pseudomonadota; class Alphaproteobacteria; order Rhodobacterales; family Rhodobacteraceae; genus Ruegeria; species Ruegeria lacuscaerulensis. Next base: position 1,037,101 of record GG704596.1, on the reverse strand, counting down.
ATGGCCTCGATCACCCGGTCCTCGGCGGCCTGGTGCGCCTTGGCCTTGACCTCTTCACGCATGAATTCGCGGGTCTGGACGATGGCGGCGTCGGTCAGGTCGCGGATGATCTGCTCGACATCTCGGCCGACATAGCCGACTTCGGTGAATTTGGTCGCCTCGACCTTGATGAAGGGCGCGCGGGCCAGCTTGGCCAGGCGGCGGCTGATCTCGGTCTTGCCGACGCCGGTGGGGCCGATCATCAGGATGTTCTTGGGATAGACCTCGTCGCGCAGGTCGTCGGGCAGCTGCTTGCGCCGCCAGCGATTGCGCAGCGCCACGGCGACGGCGCGCTTGGCGTCCTTCTGCCCGATGATGAAGCGATCCAGCTCGCTGACGATTTCGCGCGGGGTCAGGTCGGTCATGTGCTTTCAAATCCCGTTGTTTCGCGGGGAACCTAAGCATGGGGTGCGGAAACACAAGGCTGAGCCCGTTATTTCGCGATCCGCTCCACGGTCAGGTTGCCGTTGGTGTAGACACAGATATCCGCGGCAATTGCCATGGCGTCGCGGGCCACCTGTTCGGCGCTCTTGTCGCTATCCATCATCGCCCGCGCCGCCGCCAGCGCGAAATTTCCGCCCGACCCGATCGCGGCCACGTCATGTTCGGGCTCCAGCACGTCGCCCGCTCCGGTGATCACGAACATGTCCACGCCATCGGTGACGATCAACATCGCCTCGAGCTTTTGCAGATACTTGTCGGTGCGCCAGTCCTTGGCCAGCTCGACCGAGGCGCGCGCCAGTTGGCCGGGTGTGGCCTCCAGCTTGGCTTCCAGCCGTTCCAGCAAGGTGAAGGCATCGGCGGTCGATCCGGCGAACCCCGCGACGATCTCGAACCCTCCGGGCGACAGGCGCCGCACCTTGCGGGCGGTGCCCTTGATCACGGTCTGGCCCAGGCTGACCTGCCCGTCACCCGCGATGACGACCTCGCCGCCCTTTTTGACGCCGATGATCGTGGTGCCGTGCCAACCGGGAAAATCGTTCTCCGCCATTCAAGCCTCCGTATCCGTTGATGCCCTATATGGGCCGGGGGCGCGATCCGCGCAACCCGTTCTCAAACTGCCTAAAAGATATGCAATCCGTGCATCACGGGGTTGTCGGACCAGCAATTGTGAGTCGCCCCCGGCAGGACTAGATGGGGCCTGCAACCGACATTGGGTCGGCTGCTTCAGTTGAAGGAATGCGCAAAATGGCGACCACCGCAAACATCCATGCGCCGCTCGGAGCAGCTACCGTCCTGCACGTAGTCGACGCTTTCATCCGCGTCTATGACTCGGTTGTTGAATGGAATACCGCCCGCAAGACCCGCAAGCTGCTGTCGCAACTGAGCGATGCCCAGCTGGACGATATCGGCCTGACCCGCGAAGACATCGCCAAGATCTGAGCGGCACGAAAAGTTATCTCCCCAAGAAATGGCCGTCCGAGATTTCGGGCGGTCTTTTCTTTTGTTCGCTTCGACCGCACAAATAAGGCGCCCTTGGCGGGGCGCCTTGTGGTCTTGAGATCCGGCGGGGATCAGATCGATTCTTCGATCCAGCTTTGCAGGGCGGCCTTGGGTGCGGCGCCAGCGCGGTTCGAAACCACCTGACCGTCTTTGAAGATGAACAGCGCCGGAATGCCGCGCACACCCATCGCCGCGGCCGAGTTGGGGTTGCTGTCCACGTCGACCTTGGCGATCTTGATCTTGTCGCCGTATTCAGCCGCCAGCTCTTCCAGGGCGGGGCCGATCTGCTTGCAGGGGCCGCACCACTCGGCCCAGAAATCCACCACGACGGGGACGTCCGAGTTCCTGACTTCGGCGTCAAAGGTTTCGTCGGTTACGGCTACGGTCGACATATTCTGTCTCCTGAATGACATGCGCTTGGGAGTCGAACGTAGGTGTCCCCAAGAGGGAGGTCAAGATATCTGGGCACGCCCCAAGGCTTGCGTCACAAGATCGTGTGGCAGCCACATCAGGCGCGCCGTCCGGGTCCACAAAATCGCGGTGCGGATCTCGCGGCCGGGATAGATCTGCGACAGCGCGGCGACATAGGCGCCCATCTGGCGCAGCAGACCCTCGGGGCAGGTCTCAGCCCGATCGGGAACCGTGGCGTTTGATTTGAAATCAATGACTTGCACCACGTCGTCCGTTACGATCAACCGGTCGATCACTCCGTGGATCCGGCGACCGTCAACAGTGGCCGAGACGGGCACCTCGGCCAGCGCGTCCGGCGCAAAGACGGGGGCCAGGTCCGGGGCCGTCAGCACGCCCGCCGCCTCGGCCAGAAGGTCGCGGCGGTCACCGTCCTGCATATCGGGCAGAAGCCGGGCGCAGAGCTGATCCCACCGGTCGCGTGGCGCCTGGGCCAGATGTTCGAGCAGCAGGTGCAGGCGGGTGCCGCGCAGCTTGGCGGCCTCTTCCTCAAGCCCGGTCTCGCCCGGCAGGGCCTTGGCCCCGCCCAGATCGGACGGGCTGAGCGTCTCAGCATCGGGTATCGGCTCGGGCGCGGGCCGGTGGAACAGATCCGGCAGGCTATCCTGCACCGGGTCCGGGGTCGGGCGATGGTCCAGCGGCAGACCCTCCCAATCGCCATGCGCCAGACGGCGGATGCCGGTACCGGGGATCTCGGTGGCCCCTGCCCGGCCCATCGCCTCTTCCACCAGCTGGTACCAGCTGGACCCGTCCTTGCCCAGATCGCCGGCAGCCGCCACGATCAGCCATTTCTCGGCCCGGGTCAGCGCAACGTACAGCAACCGCAGCCGCTCGTTTTCCTCGCGTTGGCGCGCGTCTTCACGGGCGCGGGCGACAAGTTCGGGCGACAAGTCGGCGGGCACCTTCCACAGCGGCGTGCCGTCGGCGACCATGATCTCGGCGTCTCGGGGCGGCTGCCGCTTGCCGGTGTCCGGCAGGATCACGATCGGCGCCTCCAACCCTTTCGAGCCATGCACCGTCATCACCCGGATCATGTCGCCCACGCCGGTCATCTGGCGTTTGATCTCAAGGTCGTCGGTCTGCATCCAGACCAGGAAACCGGTCAGGCTGGGAATGTCCGACCGCTCATAGGCCAGCGCCTGCGACAGCAGAGCGTTGATGCCGTCCTCGGCCTCGGCGCCCAGACGACCCAACAGTTTGCGGCGGCCGTCATGGCGGGTCAGCACCCGCTCGATCAGGTCATAGGGGCGCAGAAAGTCCACCTGCCCGCGCAGATCGTTCAACACAGCCAGCGTTTCGGGAAAATCCCCGGCCCGTTGGCGCAGCGCCGCCCACAGGTACCTTTCCTGACGGCGATGAGCGAGGTCGAACAGCATCTGCTCGGACCAGCCGAACAGCGGCGATTTCAGCACCGTGGCCAGCGACAGGTCATCCTCGGGCGTGGCCAGAAAGCTCAGCAGCGCGGCCAGATCCTTGACCGCCAGTTCCGCGCCCACCTTCAGCCGGTCGGCCCCTGCGATCGGCAAGCCCTGCGCCTTGCAGGCGCGGATGATCTCGGCGAACAGGTCCGAGCGGCGCTGCACCAGGATCAGGAAATCCCCCGGCCGCACCTTGCGGCGTACGAATGTGCCGCGCGTGGGGCCGTCTTCTGGAATGGTTTCGCCGGCGTCGATCATGGCCTTGATGCGCGCGGCGATCTGGTTGGCCAGGATCACCGTGTGATGCTGCGCCGCGGGCCGATCGACCGGATCGGTCCAGTCGCCCTCGTCCGTGTCCTCGACCTTTTCCACCACTGGCCATAGATCGACCCGGCCCGGCAGATCGGCCTTGAACGCGAGGTGCTGCGACTCTTTCTGAAACCCCGCATCGGCGCGGTTTTCGAACAGGATATCGACCAGCGACAGGATGGCGCTGGAGGAGCGGAACGAATATTCCAGCGTCCAATCCCACAGTTTAGAGCCTGATTCCTGCAGTTTCCGTCCGAACTCGGCCTGCATCCGGTCAAAGGCCTGCGGGTCGGCCCCCTGGAAGGAATAGATCGACTGTTTCTTGTCACCGACCACGAAGATCGTGCGCTCGACCCCGGACCGCGCGCCCTCGCCGCTGGTGAATTCCTGCGCCAGTTTCTCGACCACGTCCCATTGATCGGGGCTGGTGTCCTGCGCCTCGTCCACCAGGATGTGGTCGATCCCGCCATCCAGCCGGTACAGAACCCAAGCGGCCACCGCCGGATCGTTCAGCAACAGGCGCGCGCGCAGGATCAGATCGTCGAAATCCAGCCAGCCGCGCAGTTGTTTGCGACGTTCGTATTCCGGCAGGAATACCGCCGCGAAGCGGTGCAGAACCATTGATTTGCGCGCGGCTGCCAGCGCCAGACGCCCTTCTCGCGCGGCCTCGACCCGCCGCATCAGCGCCTCGAGCGGATCCATCTGCCCCGCCAGAACCCCCTCGCGCAGCGCCTTGGTGGGAAAGCTGCCGATCTTGGCGGTAAAGGGCTCTTTGGCGGATTTTCCGGTCAGGAACACGTCTTCCAGCACCGGCAACTGACCCAGCGCGGGTTCGGTGAAGCCCGACAGTTTCTCGGCCGCCTTGGCGTCGGTCTTGCCGCCGCCCGCCAGCGCCGGAAGGATCGACCGGATCAGCTCGACCTCGCCGCCCAGAAACACCTGTGCCAGCAGCGCGTCCTCGTCGAACCCCTCGGGCAGGCCAAAACGGGCCAGCAGGTCGGGCCATTGCAGCGCGGGCGTGAACAGGGTGCGCTTCTGGGCGATTGCGGCGGTCAGCTTGTCAAAGCCGGTATCGGTGATGTGGCGGGCCACGTCCTCGATCAGGCGGGCCTGCGGGCCTTCGGCGAAATCCTCGACGATCTCCTCGCGCAGCAGGGCCGCGGCGCGGTCTTCCATCTCGGAAAACTGCGGGCTGACCCCGGCCTCGAGCGGGAACCGCCGCAGCAGCGAGGCGCAGAACGAGTGGATCGTCTGGATCTTCAACCCGCCCGGCGTTTCGATGGCGCGCGCGAACAGGGTGCGGGCCCGGGCCAGGCGGTCGGGGTCGATCACCCCTTCGACGCCCAGTTCGGTCAGTTGCCGCAGCAACGCGACGTCGTCCAGCATCGCCCACTCACCCAGCCGTTTGAACAGGCGGTTCTGCATCTCGCTGGCGGCGGCCTTGGTGTAGGTCAGGCACAGGATATGCTGCGGCTGAACTCCGTCCAGCAGCAGCCGCGCCACGCGGTCGGTCAGAACCCTCGTCTTGCCCGAGCCCGCATTGGCCGCCAGCCAGGTCGACGCATCGGGCCGCGCCGCCTGTACCTGCCGTTCGGTCGCTTCGTCGCGCGGGGTCATGCCAGATCCTCGGGCTTGGTTTCGGCGGTGCGGTCCCATTCGCCGAACCGCGCCAGGTGGTCATAGTCGCCCACGTCGCTGTCCTTGTGCATCATCCGGCGCGACGAAAAGCCCTGATCAGGCTCTAAATAGGCTGAAATCAGCTCTTTCAGCTCAGCCAGAACCTTGTCGGGCGGCTCTTTGTCCAGGGGTGCCGGGACCTCTTTGTAGGTTCCGCCCATACCGATGAACACGGCGCTGGCCACGGCCATCGGGTCAAATCCGTCGATCCCGCCCTGCTCGGCCATCGCGGCCTCGATCAGCAGCTGTTTGTCGAACTTGGCCTGCTGCGATTCCGAGGGTGGCGCGCCGGTCTTGTAGTCGATGATGGTCAGGGCGCCGCGGCTGTTGCGGTCGATCCGGTCGGCGCGGCCATTCAGGGTGAATCCAAGCGGTTCCAGCGTCAGACGCATCTTGGCTTCGAACGCGATCGGGCCGCCGTCGCTGCGGCGGGTGATCTCGGCGCGCAGAAAGTCGTCGGCGATCCGCTCGAGCCGCGCCAGCCATAGTTTCCGGGCGGTGGGCCAGGCGACATGCTGATCCAGCAGCGCCTCGGCACGTTTCAGGAAGTTGTCGCGGGTCAGCAGCGCGCCGTCCAGCACGCTGTCCTTGACGAAATGTTCCAGGATCTCGTGGATCACGATGCCGCGCAGCAGCGCGTCGGGCGCCTGTACCAGCGGGTCCAGCGGTTTCAGGCGCAGAATGTGCTTGGCATAGATCGCATAGGGGTCGCGGATCAGCTTCTTGATCTCGGTCACCGACAGGCGGCGCGGGCGGGCGGCCACCGGCGGGCGCGGCGAGGGGCGTGGTGCGGCGGCGATCCGGGGCGCCTGTTCCAGCATCTCGGACCAGCGCAGCCATGTCTTGCCCCGGTCGCGCATCTGTTCCAGCGCCGCGCGGCCGCCCTGATCCGGCAGGCCCTGCAACAGGTTGGTCAGCCGGTTCAGCCAGCGTGACGGCACGGTTTCGGCATCATCCGAGCGGACCGCGCGGGTCAGCCAGACCTCGGGCGCGCCGATGGCCTGCTGGAAATCATGGGCTGACAGGCCGATGCGCCGTTCCGGCAGCAGCAGTCCGGCACGGTCGCGCATCTGGCGGTTCAGCCAGGGGTCGGGCGCGGGGGCCTCGGGCCAACTACCTTCGTTCAACCCGCCCAGGATCAGAAGGTCGGCACCCTGGACACGCGCTTCGAGCGTGCCCCAGATCATGATCCGCGGGTGGGGAGCGTCGCGGTCGCGGACCTCTTGCCCGGCCAGCAGCGCGCCCAGCAGATCGGCGAAATCCAGCGCCGTCATCTCGCCGCCGTGCTCGGCCTCGTCCGCCAGGTCCGAGATCACCGCCAGCGCCGCTTGGCCTGCGTTTTTGTCCCACAATTCGCCCGCGTCGCCTGTGCCCGCACCGGCAATCGCCTCGGCCAGATCGCGCAGGCGCTGCACCCAGTCGGTCAGGGGCAGGGTGCCGCTGATCTGCCGGTCGCAGAAATTGCGGATCAGCCATCGGGCCCATGTGTCGGGCACGTCTTTTTCGACGGCAAAGCCGCTCAGGCTGGCGCTGTCGGGGAAGGGCGGCCCATTGCGGCGCAGGTGCAGTTCCAGATCGCGGCTGTGCAGCAGATGTGCGCCGCGGTCGCCGGCGCTGTGACACAAGGGGTGTTTCAGCAGGGTCAGTAGCGCCTCGGCATCCAGACGGTGCGCGAACAGCCCGGCCACATGACGCAGGAACCGGCCCGGCGGAGACAGTTGCAGCGGCAGGCCAGCGCTGTCATCGGGCAGGATGTTCCAGCGGTCCAGCGCGGCGCTGACCTGGCGGGTCAGCATCCGGTCGGGGGTGATCAGGGCCGCGGTCTGGCCGGTCTCGGCCGCCTGCCGCAGGCGCAGGGCGATGGCCAGCGCCTCGGCCCGGGGTGATTGCGCCTCGACCAGGGTGATGTCGCGCGTCGCGGCGTCGAGATCGCGCAGCTGCGGGCCTTCGCTCATCCAGGCATCGGTGATCGGGGCCGGGCGCAATGCCAATGAAACCAGACGGTTGCGCGCGGGCGAGGGGGGCTGGTCCGGGGTCCAGGCCGCAATCTGGGCCTGCCCGATCCCCAGTTCGGTCATCAGCTTGCGGAACCGGTATTGCGGGTGATCTTCCGAGGTCATTGCCGAATCCAGCCGCTCCCAGACATGGGCGGGCTGGTCGAAATCGTACCCCGGCAGGATCAGCGCCCCCTGCGGCAGCCGCGCCACCGCCTGCATCAGCATCAGCGTGGTCCCGCGCGAGCCGGTGGACCCGGCCAGAATCACCGGATGTTGCGGCGGCGCGTCCTGCCAGCGGGCGATCAGGTTCTCGACCACGCGGCGTTGGCGGGCCTGCACGTCCAGGCTGCCATCCTCGGTCTTCAGGAACTGGTCTGCGATGCCGATGAAGGCCTGCGCCCGTGCCCAATGGCCCGACAGGTCGGTCACGTCCAGTTGCCGGATCGCCTCGGGCGGGACGCCTTCGCCCTGCATCTCTTCGATCAGGGCAGCGAGGCTGTCGGAAAGGCCAAACAGCGACGACCGCGCGGCTAGGTCCGGTTGCTGGTCCAGAAGTCGGGCCACCAGCTGCGTCAGTTCCAGCCGGCGACGCAAGGGCGGCACGGCGGGCGGTACCTGATCCAGATCGACGCTTTCGCCCAGATCGGTCACCAGCGAAATGCGGGGCAACAGGCAGGGCGGGCCCTGATCGAACAGCTCGCGCACGCGGCGGGCCATGCGGCGGGTGTTCAGCACCAGTTGCACACGGGCCAGCGCCTCGGGCGGGTGGCCGTCGCTGCGCGCCCGCAGCCCGCGCACCAGCGCCTGCGGAAAATCCGCGCCGGGCGGCACCGCAAAGACACGGGGAGTGGCGCCGGGTTCAAACATCGGCCAGCATCTCCTCGGCCAGGGCGATGCCTTCGGGGCGGCCCACATCGCACCAGCGCCCGGGGTATTGCAGACCGAACAGCCGTCCATCGCGGTGCATCCGATCCCACAAGACATTGAGCGAGAAAGCTTTTTCCGGAATGTCCGCCAAACCGTCGGTCTTGAGGATCTGAATGCCGCCATAGACGTGACCCGGCCCGCGTTCAAGCCGGCCTTGGGGATCGATCCTGAAATCTCCGGGGCCTGTATGTCCGATCGTCTGTGCGATCGGCACGCAGATCAACAGCGCGTCCATCCGCGCCGGATCCCAGGCACCCAACAGCAATTCCAAAGGGTTGGGCCCGGACCAGATCGCATCGGTGTTCATCGTGAAAACCGGCCCCGGACCCAGCAGCGGCAAGGCCGCCTGCAATCCGCCACCGGTTTCCAGGATGTCCGGCTGTTCATGCGACAGCAGGACGCCGCGCGGTGCCAGGTGTTCGGCCAACTGGTCGGCCCGGTAATGCAGGTTCGCGACCACCCGGAGCGGCCGCACCGCATCCGTCAGGTCCAGCGCATGGTCGATCAGGGGCCGTCCGGCCACCGGGATCAGCGGCTTGGGCCGGGTACGGGTCAATTCTCGCATCCGGGTGCCGAACCCGGCGGCAAACAGCATCACGGCCTGCGGTCTTGTGGTCATGCGCCCCTCAGACGAGCCAGGTTTTCCGGGGTGGGTTCTGGCAGGGCCTCGCGCAGCAGATCGGCGATGGAAACCAAAGCGGGATGTTCGAGGTCGCGCATCAGATGCGCCCAGGTGGCGGGGATCAGGTCGATATAGTGCGGTTTTCCATAGTCCATGGCCAGCCGGGCGAACACGCCGAGAATGCGCAGGTTTCGCTGGACGCCCAAAACGTTGTAGGCTGTGCGGAAATCGTGATCGTACACGCCCGCAGAGGCGATGTAGTGCTGGATCATCTGCATTTCGACACCCGTGGACACGGTGCGCCGAACGTCCTGCAGCAGCGACACCAGATCATAGGCCGGGTGGCACAGCATCGCGCATTGAAAATCCAGCAGGCCGACCCGGCGTACGCCCTCGCGATCAGGCAGCCAGATCAGGTTCTCGGCGTGGTAATCCCTGAGCGCAATGACCCGCTTTCCCGAGGTTTCCTGATGCAGGATGTCGGCGAACCGGTTTTCAAACTGCGCCCGGGCGTCGGTGTCGTGTGAGCCAAGAATGCCTTCGGCATATTTGGTGAAGGCCAATGCCGACAGTTCGGTCATCAGCGATGGATCATAGCTGTCCAAAGCCGGCAAGGGGGACGCGTGCATATGCACCAGAACATCCGTAGCCGCCTCGTAGAGCTCGTGTTCTTTTTGAGGTTCCCGCTCAAGAACACGCGCAAACAGATCATCGCCGAAATCTTCCAGAAGAAGAAACCCGTGGTCGACGTCCTCGGCCAGTATCTCCGGCGCGCTCAGCCCGATCGAGCTCAGGTAGTCGGCGATGCGGACGAACGGGCGCACGTCTTCGCCCTTGTCCGGCGGTGCGTCCATGAGAACCGCAGTGCTTCCGGTTTCAGGATCGGTCAATCGCTCATATCGGCGGTTCGATGCGTCCCCCGCCAATGGCGCGCGCGTGGCATTGGCCCAACTGGTCTGAGCAATGAGCGCTTCGGCCAGAATTGCGCGGTCTGTCATGCAAGAAACTCCAGTTTTTCGTCCCATTTCGGGTTTGACCAGGTCAAGGTCAGCTGGCGGGCGTCCTCTGCGTCGGGCAGCGTCTGAAACTGCACAGTAAGGGCTGTGGCCGGCCGCAGATCTCCCAGTTTTTCAGGCCACTCCACGACGCAGGCTGCCGTTTCGAAGGCCTCGACGAGGCCCAGTTCCTCGACTTCGTCCTGTGAGGTCAACCGATACAGATCGGCATGCCAGATCTCATGGCTGCCGGTATCGTAGACCTGGATCAGGGTAAAGGTCGGCGACGGTACGTCCTCGGGCTCAGGAAGGCTTGCCTGTATCAGGCTGCGGGCAAAATGTGTCTTGCCGCTCCCAATCGGTCCGTCCAGCAAAATGACGTCGCCCGGCTCCAGCCGTCCGGCCAGGTCAACGGCCAGCCGGGCGGTGTTTTCAGGAGACGGAAGAATGATCGAAATCGGCGAATTCATGGCGCCACAATGGACGTGCCACACCGCCTCTGCAACCCGGATCAAGCCGTATGCTGCAACATCTGCGTTGCGTCGGCGCGGTCCGTATCCAACGAGAACCGGACAATGGTTGCGCCGTTCGAAATCGGGGTGACGGTGCATAGCACCGCCGTACCATCCCGCCTGCGGATATCCGAGCTCCACTCGGCCCGGTCGTTGCGCATCTGAACGAATTCGCGAATCTCGCCCATGATCGGCGTGGCGAGACATTGCTCCTGCCACTGGCGGGTGACATCCAGCACCGTGGATGGCTCGATGCCGACCTCGTCGCTGCCGCCCCACATCACCCTGTAGGCGTAGTTGGTGAAGGCCAGCGTTCCGTCATCGGCAAACACGGCTATGGCGTCGGCCAGCTTGTCCAGGATGGATTGCATCAGGTCCATTTCGGCCCGGAAACGCCGTGTCAGGGTGATTTCCGCGGTTATGTCCTCGAACAGAAAGGCCACGGCACCGTCGGGGTGAGGCCTCCCACTGACCGAATAGACCGAACCGGACGGCAGTGACCAGGTTTCCTGGTAGTTCCCGTCCTCGGCGGCTTCGAGCAGGTCATTCATCTGGTTGCGCCAACTGCGATAGTTCTTTGGCTCGGGCATCATGTGCTGGTCCCGCAACCTGTCGAAAAAGCTTGAGATGCTGGGCCGGCAGCTGAGGAAATCCGGCGGCAGAGTCGTCAGGTCGATCAAGGCCGGGTTGAACAGCGCCAATTGTCTGTTGCGGTCGAAGATCGCCAGCCCGATCGAAAGCTGCGCGAAGGTTTTCGTCATGGTCTGAACGAATTTCCGTTGGGCGGTCTCGGCCTCGACGATCGCGTTCACGTCCACCGCATAGTGGAGAAGGCCTTCATCCAGCTCGACATGGGTCAGATCAAACCACAGTTTGTTGCTGTTGTCCTTGACCGGAGCCGCGATCCGCGTCTTCTTTCCCGGACGGCTGTCATCGGGAAGTTCGGGGAACAGCGGTTGGGTCAGATCGGTATCAGGACCGCGTGCCTTTCGGACCAGCGAGATATAGGCGGCATTGCACCAGCTGACTCTGCCCGAGTGATTCAACAGCCAAACCGGGTAGGGCGCCTTGTCCATCGCCAGACGAATCGGATCACCGGGATCACGGCGCACAAGCGCCGGCGCATCCGTGAGATCGCGCAATTGCACCCGTACGACGCCGTCGATCCATTCACACAGAACCTCGCGTTCGACTGTGCAATCTATGGCCGAGACCACGATCCGGCCTTGATCAAGGACATCCTCGGGCGTTTCTGGAAAGCCCGGAAAATCGCGCTGCAGCAGGCGCTTGAGGTCGTGCCAATCATTGACCGACTCAAATCCCGCGAGGGCGATGTCGGAATGGCTGATAAGACGGGTCCCGTCGAACAGGAAAACTGCGTCCAGCAACGAGCCTGGGTCCGACAGGCCGAAATCATCACGGCGACGCGGAGGTCGCGGAAGCAGCCATCTCAGTGCAAAGCCGGATGAAACCAGGCTGATCGCCGCCAGAATGATCCAGTCGGTCATAAACTGATCCGATACGTTTCCAAACTGCCGCCCACCATGTGTCCAAATGGTTAACGGTCCCTTAATCAGACCTGGAAGGGTTTGTTGGCCCCGGCAAGAACCGGCGTGTCGCCTGTCTGAGCATCGATCAGGTGGCGCGGCCAGGTTACAACGACGACGGCACCCCGGCGCTCGGGATCGTCAGTGAGGTTCTGATACGGATCGGACCCGTTCGCGAATGTCAGTTCCGCGCCGCTGCGTTCCAGAAGGGTCTTGGCGATGAACAGGCCAAGGCCCATGCCCTCGTATTCGGGGCGGGTGCGCAGGTCGGTTTCGGCGCGCTTGCGCCTCATGAACGGGTCGCCGATGCGGCCGATGATCTGCGGCGGATATCCGCGCCCGTCATCCATGATGCTGACCGTGATCCGGTCGGGGGTCCATTCGGCCTCGACCCAGACCTGCGCGCGGGCGAAATCCACCGCGTTCTGGATCAGGTTGCGCAACCCGTGGATGATCTCGGGCTTGCGCAGGATCGAGGGCTGCTGAACACCGCCATCCGGCCCCGGCCCTTCGGCGAAATGGACTTGTTTGCCACGGTCGAGATGCGGTTCGGCGGCCTCGTGGATCACGGTGGACAGGGGCGCCTGCCGCAGGTGCAGATCGTCTTTTCCGGCCCGGCCCATCCCGCGCAGGATATCCCGGCAGCGGTCGGCCTGCTCGCGGATCAGGGCGGCGTCTTCCTTCAGGTCGGGGCGGTCGTCCAGTTCCTCGATCAGTTCGGCACTGGTCAGCTTGATCGTCGCCAGCGGCGTGCCCAGCTCGTGCGCGGCGGCGGCCACGACCCCGCCCAGATCGGTCAGTTTCTGTTCACGGGCCAGAGCCATCTGGGTGGCGGCCAGCGCCTCGGACATCGACTGGACCTCGGTGCTGATGCGGTGCGAATAGGCGCCGATGAACACGATCGCGATCACGATGGCCGCCCAGTTGCCGAACAACAGGATCTCGGGGATGTCCAGCACCAGCCCCAGATTGGTGCGCAGCGGCAGGTGGAATTTCGCCAGAAAGGTCGCAAGCACGATCGCCGCCCCGCCGATGATCAGGGTCGAGCGGGTGCTCATGACGTTGGCGGCGATCGTCACCGGCCCCAGCAGAAGCAGCGCGAAGGGATTGTTCAGACCGCCGGTCAGGTACAGCAGGAAACTCAGCTGCATCAGGTCAAACAGCACCATCAGGAAATTTTCGAATTCCGACAGGCGCTTGTTCTGCGGAAACAATATGATGGCGACCAGGTTGCCCAGGGCCGAGACGCCGATGACCATATAGCACAGGCCCAGTTCAAGTTGAACGTGATAGATTTGCTGCGCCACAGTGATCGCGGTCAGCTGGCCGATGATCGCTACCCAGCGCAACAGGATCAGCGTCCGCAACCGGATCCAGCTGCTGCGTTCCTGTCCCCGCCAGAGGCTGATGTTGGAATCCGTCATCGGGCGATTATGTCCTGTTGCGGCGGCTGGTCAACTTGATAGGTGTTGCCGCTGAACCGATCAACAGCCCCCTGTGTCAGGATGTATGCCATGACCCGTCTTTATGCCATTCTCGCAACCGTCGTGCTGGTCCTTGGTTTGGGCGCCATCTGGCTGATGACGCGGGGCGGGCCCGAGGACAAGTACGCCCAATGCCGGTCCAGCCAGATCGCCGGCGGCTCCGCAACCATCGGCGGCCCGTTCGAGCTGATCAACTCCAAGGGCGAAACCGTGACCGACAAGGATGTGATCACCGAGCCTTCGCTGATCTATTTCGGCTATACCTTCTGCCCCGACGTCTGCCCGCTGGACACCGCCCGCAATGCTGAAGCCGTCGATATCCTGGCCGAGCGCGGATATTCGGTGACGCCGATCTTCATCTCGATCGACCCCGATCGCGACACCCCCGAAGCGGTCGGCGATTTCGCCTACAACCTGCATGAAAAGATGATCGGGCTGACTGGAACGCCCGAGCAGGTCAAAGCCGCAAGCAAGGCCTACAAGACCTATTACAAAGCCCAGGACAAAAGCGACGAGTACTACCTGGTCGATCACTCGACCTTTACCTATTTCGTCACGCCCGAGGAGGGGTTCCTGGAGTTCTTCAAGCGCGACGACACGGCCGAGCAGATGGCCGACCGTGTCGCCTGCTTCCTGGACCGGGCCGGAAAATAGAGGGTGGTTTGACCTTTGGCGCGGCGCTGCTATTACTCAACGATAAGCCTATCGGCAGGACATAGCAGAAAGACCACAGAATGGCAGACAGTGCGCAGCTTGACATCGGCCCCGACAAATCCCTGCTTCTGGTGGATGATGACGAGCCGTTTCTGAGGCGTCTGGCCAAAGCGATGGAAAAGCGCGGGTTCGAGGTGGAAACCGCCGGGTCGGTCGCCGCCGGACGCGCCATCGCCACCGCCCGCCCACCCGCTTTTGCCGTGGTGGATCTGCGGCTCGAGGATGGCAACGGGCTGGACGTGGTCGAGGTGCTGCGGGAAAAGCGCCCCGACAGCCGGGTGGTGGTTCTGACCGGTTACGGCGCGATCGCGACCGCCGTGGCGGCGGTGAAAATCGGCGCCACCGACTATCTGTCGAAACCCGCCGACGCCACCGACATCACCAACGCGCTGCTGGCCAAGGGCGACGAACTGCCCCCGCCCCCCGAAAACCCCATGAGCGCCGACCGGGTGCGGTGGGAGCATATCCAGCGGGTCTATGAGCTGTGCGACCGCAACGTCTCGGAAACCGCGCGGCGTCTGAACATGCACCGCCGGACCTTGCAGCGGATTCTGGCCAAACGCAGCCCGCGTTGATACCGGGCCGCGCTCCGCTGGTTGGAAAATCAGGGTAGGATTGAAAGCAGGCTGGAATGGCGGCTCTGCGGGACGAAGCTGGCTTTCGCTGCGGTTGCGCCAATGGCTGCTTTCAAGACTATATGGCTTCCGGCAATTCGTCTGATGGTCGTGCCATGTCCTTCAACACTTCCTTGCGGCGGGAGAGGGTTTCATGCCATTCCTGCGCCTCACGGTCTGAGAAAAAGCTGGCGGACGGGGCAAGGCGTTTCACAGCGTCCTCGACCTCTTCCAAGTCGACTCGGAAGAACTCTTTGCGCATGTTGGAAGCGTTCACGCGGCGGTCTGCGAACTCCTTGTGAAGGGCGCTTTCGAGGGCAGGTGCTTCATCCGAGTAGATCATGGCGTGGGTGTCGAAGCCGAACGGTACGCTTGCGTCACCAAGCTCTTTTACCCGGTCGTCTGGTTCGAGCCGCCGCGTCAGGCCGATTTTGACTACGTCCTCGCCAAAGGAACCGATATTCGAAATAATGTAGACATAGCCGGATTTGGTTATCTCAGCCATTGCGCGGGCGCGTTCGCTTGTCGCGTGGGCTGCGGCCAAAGCGGCTTCAAGCTCCGCAATGCGACCTTCATCTACGCCTGCCTCTGAGCGCGCTTTGTCCAAGAGTTTCTGATACCTTTCCTCTTCACGTTCTGCCGCTTCGGCTTCCGCTAGTAGCTTCTTCTCTTCGCGTTCAGCGCGGGCCAGCTCTGCGCGCTCTTCTTTCTCCATCTTAAGGCGTTCACGGTATTCATGGGTCGCGTGCAATTCGTCCAGCTTGAGGCTTATATATTGCTCACTGATGCGCAGGTTCATGGACTCGTTGGCTTTGTCGATTTGCTTCGCGGCGTTGAGGATACGCTTCTCCATCGCGTTGACGTTGTTCCAGCGCGTGTTTGCGATTGCGGCCTCGCATTCGTTGTTGAAGGCGCGCATGGTCAGACGGGTCTGGCGATTAATCATCGTCTGCCCCTTGGCGCGGCTTCCGTCCACTTGCCAGTCAGTCGGACAGAGGGTCGAGGTCTTGGCCGAGACCATTGCTTTCTGGCGGTCTCGGATGCGTTTGATCTCTTGCTTGTATCCGTCAGCGTCGTTGAACTCGAAATGGGGTTCATAGACGCCCAGCTCCGCGAAAGAGAGCTTTTCGTCATAAATTGCGACTTGTTGCTCCAACTTTTTCAGCGTGGCGCGCTTCTCGGAATAAGAGCTACGCGTCTCTTCGATTTGCTTCTGTATCTCTGTTGCCGTGACCCTGAGCGTCGAGACTTCGTCCTCAACAGAAGCAATGGGCGCATATTTTTTCTTGAGCGATTCCACGGTCGCCTCCGCTTCCGCAATCCGTATTTCGGCGCCGTTCTTTGCGCCGAGAGCGCGAAGCCAGAGGATCAAAAGAACGATGGGTAGGAGCAACCAAGCAATTGCTAGAATCGTAATAGGGTCCACTAATTGCAGCCTTTCAGTTTCTTTATGTCAATTTGACTAGTGCAGCGGTGGCGATCAAGGAGGAGGTTTGCGGACCTTCGCTGTGCTATGACGAATGAGCAAGTTGGGCTCAAATTAGACCTCTAGTCAAAGTCAATTTCTATAGCAGCGCCAGCAGCTCCGCATGTCGCGCCGTATATGCCTGCCGCACCTCAACCGGTGGCCTCAGCGTGATCTGCAACCCCTCCATCACCGCCGCGTCCGGTCGGCCGAAGAATTTGGTCGCCTCGGCCTCGGAAAACCCCGCGATCTGGGTGGCCTCCATCCAGGCGCTGATCCGGTCGGCCTTCTTGATCTGACGTTTCACCGTTTTCGGCACCGCGGCGGGCAGGCCAAAGCGGATGTGGATCGCCGCCGCCAGCCGGTCGTCCAGCGCGCCATAGCCCGGGCCGACCGCGGCCTTCACCGGCGAGATCATGTCGCCGATCACATATTCCGGCGCATCGTGCAGCAGCGCCGCCAGCCGCCATTTCACCGGCGCCTTGGGGACGATCCGGCCGAACAGCTCTTCGACCAGCAGGGAATGCTCGGCCACGGAATAGGCGAAATCGCCCGCCGTCTGGCCGTTCCAGCGCGCCACGAAAGCCAGCCCATGGGCGATATCTTCGATCTCGATATCCACCGGGGTCGGGTCCAGCAGGTCCAGCCTGCGGCCCGACAGCATCCGTTGCCATGCCCTGGGTTGTGTTGCCATTCTGCCATGCCCCTTTCTTGCCGAATGTGCCTGAAGCGCGGGTTCGTGCTATGCTTAAGCCATCCTGATCACCGGCTGCCAACAGTTTCTTGAGCAATCGTGCTTTGAACCGGCAGCCAGGGATCACGACATCAAGGCTGAGGGGGCGCGCGTTCCTCCCGGCGTGCCCCTCTCGGATCGAAACCCGAACCGAAAGGAGCTTGTCATGTTCAAGCGTTTGTTGGGAATGGCCCTTGTCTTTGGCATGGCTGCGGCCGCGCCACCCGCATCGGCCCAGAACTGCGCCCTGCGCGCGGATGTGATCGCCAAGCTGCAGCAGATCTATTCCGAAGAGCTGGCCTTTGGCGGATTGCAGAACACGCGGGGCGGTCAGACGGTCATGGAGGTATGGGCCTCGCGCGCCACCGGCACCTATACCGTGTTGATGACCCACGCCAACGGCATCAGTTGCATTGTCGCCGCCGGCACCGATTTCTTTGAAGTGACGCCCAAGGCCCCCGCCGAAGGGGCGCCCAGTTGACTTGACGCCCCGCGTCACCCGCCATCCACGTTGCCACTTTCCCTCAACGGTGTTAGGGCCTGCCCAAACCGTTGTTGATCGGAATGGAGCATCTGATGGCTGGCGACTACATCGTCAAAGACATTTCACTGGCCGGGTTCGGCCGCAAGGAACTGGATATCGCTGAAACCGAAATGCCGGGCCTGATGGCCTTGCGTGCGGAATACGGCGACAGCAAGCCGCTGAAGGGCGCGCGCATCGTCGGGTCGTTGCACATGACGATCCAGACCGCCGTTCTGATCGAAACGCTGGTCGCGCTGGGCGCGGACGTGCGCTGGGCGTCGTGCAACATCTTCTCGACCCAGGACCACGCGGCGGCGGCCATCGCCGAGGCGGGCATTCCGGTCTTTGCCGTCAAGGGCCAGACGCTGGAGGAGCACTGGGACTATCTGGACCGGTCCTTCCAGTTCGCCGACGGGCCGAACATGATCCTGGACGATGGCGGCGACGCCACGCTGTACATCCTGCTGGGCGCGCGCGCCGAAGCGGGCGAGGACATCATCCCCGTCCCGACCTCGGAAGAGGAAGAGGTCATCAAGGCGCAGATCAAGAAGCGGATGGCCGCCAGCCCGGGCTGGTTCACCAAGGTGCGCGACCAGATCAAGGGCGTGTCCGAGGAAACCACCACCGGCGTCAACCGCCTGTATCAGCTGGTCAAGGACGGCCAGCTGCCCTTCCCGGCAATCAACGTGAATGACAGCGTCACCAAGTCGAAATTCGACAACAAGTACGGCTGCAAGGAATCGCTGGTCGACGGCATCCGTCGCGCCACCGACACGATGATGGCCGGCAAGGTCGCCGTGGTCTGCGGCTATGGCGACGTGGGCAAGGGCTCGGCCGCTTCGCTGCGCGGCGCCGGCGCCCGCGTGAAAGTGACCGAGGTCGACCCGATCTGCGCCCTGCAGGCGGCGATGGATGGGTTCGAAGTGACCCTGCTGGAAGACGAGGTGGCCACCGCCGACATCTTCATCACCACCACCGGCAACAAGGACGTGATCCGCATCGAGCACATGCGCGAGATGAAGGACATGGCCATCGTCGGCAATATCGGCCATTTCGACAACGAAATTCAGGTAGCCAGCCTGCGCAACCACAAATGGACCAACATCAAGGACCAGGTGGACATGATCGAGATGCCCTCGGGCAACCGCATCATCCTGCTGTCCGAAGGCCGTCTGCTGAACCTGGGAAATGCCACCGGGCATCCGTCCTTCGTGATGTCGGCCTCGTTCACCAATCAGGTCCTGGCCCAGATCGAGCTGTGGACCCGTGGCGACCAGTACGAGAACAAGGTCTATATCCTGCCCAAGCACCTGGACGAGAAGGTCGCGCGCCTGCATCTGGACCGGATCGGCGTCAAGTTGACCAAGCTGAACAAAGAGCAGGCCGATTACATCGGTGTCACGCCCGAAGGCCCGTTCAAGCCCGAGCATTATCGGTATTGATCCGTCGGACAATTGCGGAAGAGGCGGCCATCCGGGCCGCCTTTTTTGTTTCGGTCAGCGCAGCGCCCGCCACGGCTTTGCGGGGAATCCGGCGGATTTTTCCCTTTGTCGAAAGCCTGTCAGTCGTTACCGTTCCCCCAGCGCCGGAAAGGCCGGAACCCAACCCACACAGGAGAGGACAATGGGAAAACGTGACGAGTTGATCGCCAAATATGCGGATGATCTGAAGAACAAGTGCGGGATGGACCCGGACATGGACCTGCTGACCAAGGTGACGATCGGCTGCGGGCCGTCGATCTACGACGCCGACGCGGCCACTGTTGCCGGCAGTCAGGAAAGCGAGCTGGAAACGGTCAAGAACAACTTCCTGATCAAGAAGCTGGGCCTGTCGGATGGACCCGAGCTGATGGAAGCGATCAACAAGGTCATCGAAACCTACGGCAAGTCCGAGCGCAACAAGTATCGCGCGGTGGTCTATTACATGCTGACCAAGCATTTCGGCAAAGAGTCGGTCTACGGCTGATCGCGCCGCGACATTCGGAAACGCCCGCCGGGGTGGACCGGCGGGCGTTTTGCATTTGAATCATAATCTATTGATTTCGCGTTTGAAAAACCGCCGTGCTCTGGGCTACATTCAACCCGTGACCAGGACGGTCAGAACCAGAGATTTCTTTGCGTGTGGTGAGTAGGGAGCACGCGGGGTAGGGAAGGTTCTGCATCGTCAGGGCCTTCCCTTTTTTCAATCCGGTTCGGTCTGGCCCAGTTCGCAGATCACTGCCCATTCGGCATCCGATACGGGCTGCACGGACAGGCGCGAGTTCTTGACCAGCACCATATCGGCCAGCCTCGGATCAGCCTTGATCTGGTCCAGCGTGACCGGTTTTGCGAAGGGGCGCACCGCCCTGATGTCCACGCATTCCCAACGCTCGTCGTCGGTGGTGCTGTCGGGATGGGCCTCGGCGCAGACCTCGACGATGCCGACGATCGCCTTGTCCTTCTGCGAATGATAGAAAAACCCCCGGTCGCCCAGCTTCATCTGCCGCATGAAATTGCGGGCCTGATAGTTGCGCACCCCGTCCCATTCCTCGCCCGCGTCGCCCTTGGCGACCTGCTGATCCCAGCTCCAGGTCGAGGGTTCGGATTTGAACAGCCAATACGCCATCAGCCGATGACCTTCTTCCACGGGATCAGTTCGACCGATTTGAACAGACCGGCCTTGGCATAGGGGTCGTTGTCGGCCCAGGCCTGTGCGGCGGACAGATCCTCGACATCCAGGATGACCAGCGACCCGATCATGGCATCGCCGTCCAGAAGCGGCCCGGCCTGTGCGACCACGCCGGTTTCTTCGATATAGGCCAGGTGCGCGGCGCGGTTGTCCAGACGGGTCTGCAGGGCGCCGTCCTTGTCGCGGGCGATCAGGGCGATAAGCATGTCATTCCTCCTTGAGTGGGCGATTGAGCAGGGATTGCAGGGCCTCGGCGACACTGTAGGCGCCACGGCTGAGCTGCGCCACCGTCTGGCAGATGGGCATGTCCAGCCCCTCGGTCGCGGCGATGGCGGCCATGGCATTTGCCGTGGCCACGCCTTCGACGGTGGTCGCGGCGTCAAAGGATTCGTTGCGGCCCAGCGACAGGCCGAACCGGAAGTTGCGCGACAGTTCGGACGAGCAGGTCAGGACCAGATCGCCCAAACCCGACAGGCCCATCAGGGTTTCGGGTCGGGCGCCGCGCATCGCGGCAAAGCGCTGCATCTCGGCAAAGCCGCGCGTCATCAGGGCCGCGCGGGCGCTGTCCCCCAGACCCGCGCCGATGCAGGCCCCGCAGGCGATGGCCATCACGTTCTTCAACGCTCCGCCCAGCTCGGCCCCGGTCACGTCGGTGGTCCGGTAGAGCCGCAGGTTGGCGGTGGTCAGCGCCTGCTGCAGCCGGGCACCCAGGTCCGCGTCGGCGCAGGCCAGGGTCAGCGCCGTGGGCAACCCGCGAGCGATGTCGTCGGCAAAGCTGGGCCCGGTCAGCAAGGCGGTGCGGGCGTTGGGCAGCACCTGTTCGATTACGGCGATTGGACCGAGGCCGGTGGATAGCTCGATACCCTTGCAGCAGGCCACAAGGGTGCGACACCGCAAGTCCGCCGCATGGTCCGACAGGACATCGCGCAGCTTTTGCATGGGCACCGCCAACAGCAACACGTCGCTTTGACAGGCCAGGGCGATCTCGGCGGTCACCGTGATGGCGTCGGGCAGGGTGACACTCGGCAGACGGGTGTCATTGCGGCGGGTCGCCTGCATCGTCTGCGCCTGTTCGTCCGACCGGGCCCACAAGGTAACCGGACCCTTGCCCGCCAGTGAGATCGCCAGCGCGGTGCCGAAGGCGCCCGATCCAAGGACCGAGACGTTCATGCCTTGGCTCCCTTGCGCCCGCCGCCCAGCATGGCCGGGCTGGTTTGATCCAGCGGCCAGCGGGGCCGGGCGGTCAGGTCCAGCCCGTCACGCGCGCCCAGCCGAAACCGTTCCAACCCGGCATAGGCGATCATCGCCGCATTGTCGGTGCACAGGTGCAGCGGAGGGGCGGTAAACCGCGCACCGGCATCCGCCGAAACAGACTCTAACGCGGAACGAATGGCCGTGTTGGCCGCAACACCACCCGCCACGGCGATCACCGGCTCGGCCGGGTTGGTTTCAAGATACAGGGCGATGGCACGGCGGGTCTTTTCGGCCAGCGTATCCACGACCGCCTGCTGGAACCCGGCGCACAGATCAGCGCGGTCCTGACGCGTCAGCCCGCCTTTTTCGGCCACGATCTGGTCGCGCATCCGCATCAAGGCGGTCTTGAGCCCGGAAAAGGACAGATCGCATCCGGGCCGGTCCAGCAGCGGTCGCGGGAAGCGAAAGCGTTTGGGGTCGCCATCGCGCGCCTCAGCCTCGACCGAGGGGCCGCCGGGCTGGGGCAGGCCCAACAGGCGCGCGGTCTTGTCGAAGGCCTCGCCGGGGGCGTCGTCGATGGTGCCGCCCAGCCGCGTGAACCGCTCGGGGCCGTGGGCGATCAGGTATTGGCAATGCCCGCCGGACACCAGCAGCATCAGGTAGGGAAAGGCGATCCCGTCCGTCAGCCGCGGGGTCAGCGCGTGGCCGGCCAGGTGGTTGACGCCGATCAGCGGCAGACCGGTGGCCGCGCTGATCCCCTTGGCGCACATCACGCCGGACATGACCCCGCCGATCAGCCCCGGCCCGGCGGTCACCGCCACGGCGTCCATGTCCTGCAGCGTCAGGCCCGCCAGCTTCAACGCCTGCTGCACGCAGACATCCAGCTTTTCGGCATGCGCGCGGGCCGCGATCTCGGGCACCACGCCGCCGAAGGCGCTGTGCAGCTCCGTCTGGCCATGCACGACCGAAGACAGAACCTGCGCCGGTTCACCCTCGGTCTGACGCACCACGGCCGCCGCCGTGTCATCGCAGCTGCTTTCCAATCCCAGAACGGTAAGTGTTTGCACCATCGGCCTGAACCATTGCATCATGATCTGGTCGCGGGGTATCACCCTGCGCCGCAGCAAACAATCCTCAAGGCCCGAACGCCCGCCCGTGTACCTGTTGATGACCCGTCCCCGCGCCGCCTCGGAAAGGTTCATGGCGCAGCTGCCCGAACGTTTGCGGTCGCGGGTTCAGGTGGTCTATTCCCCGCTGCTGGATATCCGACCGATGGAACAGGCGGTGGACACGACCGGAATCCGGGGCCTGATCTTCACCTCGGCCAATGGCGTGGCGGCCGCCGCGGCGCAGGATGTGCGCCGGGATCTGCCCGCCTATTGCGTGGGGCCGGCCACCACGGAAACGGCCCGCCAGGCCGGGTGGGCGGCCCGGATGGCCGGCGAAACCGCCGAGGAACTGGTGGCCAAACTGCTGAAAGAGCGCCCGGATAGCCCACTGCTGCATCTGCGCGGCGAACACAGTCGCGGAAATATCGCGGCCCGGCTGACCGAACTGGGCCTGACCGTGCGGGAACAGCCGGTCTATCGCCAGCATTTGCTGCCTTTGACGCCCGAGGCCCAAGCCGCGGCGGACGGGCCGGACCCGGTGGTCGCTCCGCTGTTTTCACCGCGTACGGCGCGACAATTTGCCGGTGTTTGGCGCGGAACGGCGCCGTTGCTGGTTGCGGCCATCAGCCCGGCCACCGCCGAGCCCCTTGAAAACTTGGCGATTGCCCGTTTGCGGATCGCCAAACGTCCGACGCCGAAAAAAATGCGGAAAGCCGTGAAAAAACTTGTGAAATACGCGATCCGGCTTGAGGGCGGGCAGGGGGCGGATTAACTTGGGCCCGTCTGAACATCAGGCTTTTTAGGATTCGACAGGGGGAAAGTGACGGTGGCTGCCAAGAAAGACACGGATCAGAAACCGGTGGATGACCCCAAGACCGAAGACGTGATCGAAGCGGCGGATGCCGAAATGAACTCAAATCCGCTTGACCCGTCGGACAAGGTGGAACAGGAGCCTTCCGAAGCCGAAGCCGAAGCCGAAGCCGAAGCCGAAGCCGAAGCCGAAGCCGAAGCCGAAGCCGAAGCCGAAGCCGAAGCCGAAGCCGAAGCCGAAGCCGAAGCCGAAGCCGAAGCCGAAGCCGAAGCCGAAGCCGAAGCCGAAGCCTCTGTCGCGGAAACACAGCCCAGTGAGAACAAACCGGACCCGGCAGCCAGACGCGGTGGTTTCTTGCCGGCCCTTCTCGGCGGCGTGGTCGCCGCTGCGATCGGTTTTGCCGCCGGGCGCAGCGACCTGCTTTGGCCTGTCGGGTCGGACCCGTCCGAAGCGATTGCGGGTCTCGAAGCAAAGCTGTCCGGTCAGGCCGAGCAACTGGCGGATCTGAGCAAGCAGCTGGCCGCGACCCCGGACCCGACCGCCGAGATTGTCGCGCTGAGCGCGAGGCTTGAGCCGATCGAGACCGAGATTGCCGCGCTCAAATCCAGCGTGGACGCCCTGTCGAGCAGGATCGACCCTCTGACCGAGCGGGTTTCCAAGCTCGAGGCGCGCCCGCTGACCGAGGCCGCCTCGCCCGAAACGGTCGCCGCGGTCGAGGCCGAGTTGAAGAAATTGCAGGATTCGCTGGCCGCCCAGCGCGCCGAGGTTGAAAAGATGGTGGCCGAGGCCCAGGCGCAGGAAGCGCAGGCCAAGGCTCAGGCGCAGGCCGCTGAAAACCTGGCGACTCTGGCCAAGATCCGGGGCCAGCTGGATGCCGGCGGCCCCTACGCGGATCTGATTGCCCAGCTGCAAGCCGGCGGTGTTTCCGTGCCGGATGTGCTGTCGGGGCCGGCCGATGATGGCGTGGCCACTCTGGCCGCTCTGCGCGAGGGCTTCCCGCCCGCCGCCCGCTCCGCGCTCGCCGATGCCCGCGCGGCGGACAAGGGCACGGGCCTGATCGCGTTCCTGCAACGGCAGACCGGCGCGCGTTCGGTCACGCCGAAAGAGGGCAACGACCCCGATGCCATCCTGTCGCGCGCGCAGGCCGCGGTGGGCAAGGGCGATCTGGCTGCGGCCCTGGCCGAACTGGACGCGCTGCCCGAGGCAGCGAAACCGGCCATGGCCGAATGGATACAGGCGGCAAAGACCCGGCTGGAGGCCGAGACTGCCGTCAATGCGCTGGTTTCCGGCGTGAACTCGAACTGAAGGGCCTGTCATGCTGTGGTCATTGTTGAAGATCCTTGTTTTTGTCGTGATTGTCGGCCTGCTGGCGATGGGCGCTGGGTACCTGATGGAATCCAGCGGCGGCGTTCAGATCACCGCCCTGGGGCTGGAAATCACGCTCAGCCCGCTGCAGTCGGTCATCGCGCTGGGGGTTCTGGTCTTTGCCGTCTGGCTGGGGCTGAAGCTGTTGGGCCTGCTGATCGCCACGCTGAAATTCATCAATGGTGACGAAACCGCCCTGTCGCGCTATTTCGACCGCAGCCGCGAGCAGCGCGGATACCAGGCCCTGGCCGACGGGCTGATGGCGCTGGCCTCGGGCGAGGGGCGCATTGCGCTGACCAAGGCCCGCAAGGCCGAGAAGTTGCTGAACAAGCCTGAACTGACCAACCTGCTGGTGGCCCAGGCGGCCGAAATGACCGGCGATACCAAAAAGGCGGCCGAGACCTACAAGAAGCTGGTGAGCGATCCGGCCACACGTTTCGTCGGGGTGCGGGGCATCCTGAAACAGAAGCTGGCCGAAGGGGACGAGGACACCGCCCGCAAGCTGGCCGAGAAGGCGTTGCAGCTGAAGCCGCGGCACGAGGAAACGCAGGACGTTCTGCTGAAACTGCAGACCAAGGCGCAGGACTGGGCCGGGGCGCGCTCGACCCTGACCGCCAAGCTGAAGGCGGGATACCTGCCGCGCGACGTCTATCGCCGCCGCGACGCGGTGCTGGCCCTGTCCGAGGCCAAGGATATTCTGGACGAGTCCGCCACCGTCGAACAGCAGGAGCGTGCGATCGAGGCCAACCGCCTGTCCCCCGACCTGGTGCCCGCCGCCGCGATGGCCGCGCGGGCCTATATCGCCAAGGGCAAGCCGCGCGCCGCGACTAAGATTCTGAAGAAGGCGTGGGAGGCGCAGCCGCATCCCGACCTGGCCCATGCCTTTGCCGAGATCGTCCCGGACGAAACCCCCGAAGAGCGGATCAAACGCTTTGCCACCCTGACCCGCATCCACCCCGACCACCCCGAGACCCGCCTGATCCGGGCCGAGCTGAATATCGTGGCCGAGGACTTCCCCGAAGCCCGCCGCGCGCTGGGCGATCTGGTCGAGAAAGGTGCCGATGCGCGGGCCTATACGCTGATGGCGGCGATCGAACGGGGCGAGGGGGCGTCGGACGCGGTGGTTCAGGGCTGGCTGGCCAAGGCGCTGAACGCGCCGCGCGGGCCGCAATGGGTCTGCGAGAACTGCCATGACATCCATGCCGAATGGGCGCCGGTCTGTTCCACATGCCACAGCTTCGATACGCTCAGCTGGCAGCGGCCGAAAACGCCCGAGATTGCCACCGCGACCGGCGTGCACATGCTGCCGCTGATCGTGGGCGCGCTCGAGGATCAATCGGACGAGGTCGAGGAGGCCGAGATCGAAGATGCCGAAGCGCCCGAGGTCATCGAACCCGAGCCCGAGGGCGCGGCGGCTCCGGACGAAGCCGGCGCCAAGCCGGTTCCCGAGGATACCGGCAAAACCGCCTAGCGGGCGGTTTCCACGTCGAAGGCGTCATTCCACAGGTTGAACAGTTTCGCCCGGCGGTTGGGGTCGCTGGCCACCAGCAGGGCGGGCGACAGAGGAATGAACCGGCGCGCGCTGGGCGCAAGGCCGGTTTCGGCCGCATCCATCCGCGCCACCAACCCCGATCGGGCCAGCAGATCCTGCGCCGTCGGCGACAACAGGAAATCCAGCAGACGCTGCCCGCCCGTGGCGTTGCGCGCGTTCTTCGGGATCATGAAGGCGCGGGACAGCACCAGCGTGTAATCCTCGGGCAGGATCACCCCAACCGCGGGGTCCTGCGCGTTGGCCACGTATGAGCCAAGCACGTTGTAGGCGATCAGGAACCGCCCCCGGGCCACGTCGCGGATGACCTCGGCCGAACAGCAGGTGGCCACGGCGTCGATCCGGGCAAAGCCCTCGATCAACGAGCC
Source organism: Ruegeria lacuscaerulensis ITI-1157 (assembly GCA_000161775.1). Classification (GTDB taxonomy): domain Bacteria; phylum Pseudomonadota; class Alphaproteobacteria; order Rhodobacterales; family Rhodobacteraceae; genus Ruegeria; species Ruegeria lacuscaerulensis. Next base: position 1,010,551 of record GG704596.1, on the reverse strand, counting down.
AAAGGTAGTGGCCTCGAGACTGTCGCCATAGGCAAACAGGAAGCCCAGCCCCGAGGCCGCGATGTCATAGGTCGCCACCCGGCCGCGCAGCAGGTCGGAGCGGGTGCGCATCGCGTCCAGCAGGGCAAAGCGGCTGCGCGGCACCTCCAGATCGTCCAGTCGGTCCTTGTTGTAGACGATGACGGCGGGTTCGGTGGTGATCCCCCACAGCTCGTCCCGCCAGCTCCGGGCCGGGGGCAAGGCCTGCGTCAGGGCCGAGCCGTAGCGGTGGGCGCAGGCGGCATTGACCAACCAGACCATCTGCTGAACGGCCGAGGAAAACACCGCATCGGCCGGGCTGTCGCCGGTCTTGCAGGCCGTCTTGCTGTGCTGGAACAGCGCGTTCGAGCCCCATTGTTCATAGGTTATGGTCAGGTCGGGGTTTTGCGCCGCGAACTGCTCCATCACCGGGCGAATGATCCCGATATCCGTGGTCGAGCGCACCAGCAGGGGGGTGGGTCCGGTGCCGAATTCGGTCACTGCCTCCTGCGCAGCAGTGCGGGAAGCGGGCATCAGCAGGCACAGGGCCAGCGGGATCAGAAACCGTATCATGCGCCTGGTCCTTCGGTGGCGGCCGGAAAGTTCAGCGACACGCGAAACCCGCCATCGGTGCGGGTCATCTCGACGGTGCCGTCAAAGGCTTCGGCGGTGGATTTGACGATCGACAGGCCCAGCCCGCTGCTGTCCTCGCGCGAGCCTGCGTTGCGGTTGAACCGGTCGCCCAGCCGGGCAGAGACCGACGTTTCCGGCCCAGGGCCGCTGTCGCGCACCCACAGAACGGCGCGGCCACCGTCCAGGCTGGCCCCGATGCTGACTGGGGCCTTGCCGTGGCGCAGCGCGTTGCCCAGCAGGTTCTTGGTGGCCTCGCCCAGCGAAAACGCATCGCCCCGCACCCAGACCGGGTCTTCCCCGATTTTCAGATTCACCTCGACGCCGGGGGCGATAACCTCGTGGTCGCTCTGCTCCAGCGCCTCGAGCGCCACTTCGCGCAGATCGACCGGCAGGCGCGGGGCGCTGTCGATGCGGTGGATGACCATCGCGCGCGACAAAAGCTGATCCAGAAGTGTCCCGAGCGACCGCGTACGGTTCAGCAGCCGGTCCAGCGCCCGCCGCCCGGCGGGGCTGTCGGGGTCCGCCTGCGCGATTTCGGCCTGCACCCGGATCGCTGCGACCGGGGTGCGCAACTGATGCGCGGTGTCGGCGATCAGGTTGCGCATCGACAGAACCTGCCGGTCCAGCCGCCCCATGAACCGATTCATCGCCGCGATCATGACCTGCAATTCGCGCGGCAGGCCGTCGCTGGCCACGGGCGTCAGGTCATAGGGGTCACGGCGGATCAGGTCATCCGACATCGCCTCGAGCGGGCGCAGCGCCGAACGGGTGACGAACCACGACATGATCAGCAGCAACGCGCCCGCCACCGCCATCGGCAGCAGGGCATCCAGCATCAGCCCGGCGGTCATCGCGCGCCGTGCCAGCAAGGTCTGCCCGACTACGATTTCGACTTCGCCGGAAAAGTCGCGCTCGGCGAACAGGCGGGGTACACGGACGAACCGGGCCGGTTCCCCGTTCAGGTCGGCCGTGAAATACTGGGCCGACTGGCTGGCGGGCTGCGGGGGCGCGATCACCGTGTCCGGGTCCAGCCCGGTGATGAAGCGCCCGTCGGGCCCGCGCACCGCGTAATAGATCCGGTCATCCGGGGCCTGGGCCAGCAACTCAAACGCCGAAACCGGCAGGTCGACGATGGGCTGGCCGTCCTGGATGCGCACGGATTCGGCGATGTCGCTGGCCGCGCCCAGCAGCAGCCGGTCATAGGCCTGACGGGCCGCCAGCCGGCCGTTGGCCCAGATCGATAGGCCGACCAGAACGCCGCCCAGAACAAGGATCAGCATCACCGCGCTCAGCACCCGGGCGGTCAGGCTGTGGGGCAGGGGCGGCCTAACCATGCAGGCCGATCCGGTACCCGACCCCGCGCTGGGTGGTGATGGCCACGCCGCTGCCCGAGAATTTCTTGCGCAGCCGGGCGATATACAGCTCGATCGCGTTTACGCCCACATCGGCATCCTCGAACCCATAAAGCGAGTCGTACAGCCGCGCCTTGGACAGGAACTGCCCCTCGTGCCGGATCAGGGCGTCCAGCACGGCGGCCTCGCGCGCGGTCAGGTTCAGGCGCTTGCCGCCCAGCGTGGCGCTGCGGTCCTTGGGGGCATAGACCAGCGGGCCCAGCGTGATCTGCTCGCTCTTGCGGTCGGCGTCGCGGCGCACCAGCGCACGCAGCCGCGCCTCGAGCTCGCGCTGGTCGAAGGGCTTGCCCAGGTAATCGTCGGCCCCTTTGTCCAGTGCGGCGACCCGGTCCTCGACCGCGGTCAGCGCGGTCAGCATCAAGACCGGAATGCGGTCACCCCCGCCACGGATTTCGTCCAGAAAGCCGAGGCCCGACCCGTCGGGCAGGTTGATGTCCAGCAGGATCGCGTCATAGAACTGGACCGCGCGGAAATCGCGCGCAGCCTCGATCGAGGTCGCCAGATCGCATACGACACCGGACCGGCCCAGATGGGCCACGACGCCCTCGGCCAGATCCTCGGCATCTTCGATCATCAATACGCGCATGGCCCCCCCGAAACGCCCGTCGCACCGTGACAGGTTCGTGACAGCATTATTCGGTAAAGAAAACCAACCTGCAAGAAAGGGCTGCGCAACGCGGCCCCTGCGGGGATCGGTTTCGGCCGCACGCAAGACGGCCAGAATGACCTGAGGAGGAGAACCGAATGAAACTGTTTGGAACCGGCGGCGTCGTAGCTGCCGCAGTCTTTGCCCTGACCGGATTTGCCGCCAACGCGGCGGAATGCATCGCTCCGGCCAACCCCGGCGGCGGTTGGGATTTCACCTGCCGTCAGGTGGGCAAGTCGCTGCAGGATCTGGGCCTGATCGACCAGACCATGCAGGTGGTGAACCTGGCCGGTGGCGGCGGTGGCGTGGCCTTTGCCGAGGTGGTGAACAAGCGCAATGACGACAACGAACTGATCGTCGCCGCAAGCGCCGCGACCGCAACCCGTCTGGCCCAAGGCGCCTATCCGGGCAACACCATGGATCAGGTCCGCTGGCTGGCTGCGATCGGCGCCGATTATGGCGTGATCGCCGTGGCTGCCGACAGCCCGATCAACACCCTGCCCGAGCTGCTGGACCAGATCAAAGCCGACCCGTCCTCGGTTTCGGTCGCGGGCGGTTCGGCCGTGGGCGGCTGGGACCACCTGAAGGTGCTGATCGCGGCCAACGCCTATGGCATCGACGATGTCCGCTCGGTCAAGTACATCGCCTTTGACGGCGGCGGCGAGGCGGTGACCCAGCTGCTGGCCGGCTCGGTCCAAGCCTTTACCGGCGACATTTCCGAGGCCAAGGGCTTCGTGGACTCCGGCGACATCAAGGTGATCGCGGTTCTGGCGCCTGAACGTCTGCCCGGCGAATTCGCCGATTTCCCGACCGCCAAGGAACAGGGTGTCGACGCCATCGGCGCCAACTGGCGCGGCTTCTATGCCCCCGGCGGCATGTCGGACGAGGCCTACAACGACTGGGTGTCCAAGATCGCTCAGCTCTATGCTTCGGACGAGTGGAAAGAAGTGATGGCCGCCAACGGCCTGGCCCCGCTGGACCTGCAGGGCGAAGACTTCCAGAACTTCGTCGCCGACTCGGTGGCCCAGATCCAGGCGATCTCGAAAGAGATCGGGATCATCAAGTAACCGCACCACTCACGTGCAGGCGGGTGCCGCAACCGTGTGGCGCCCGCCATCCTTTTACCCGAACAACAGGAGACACCGATGAGTGACCGCATCTTCGGGGTCGTCGGACTGCTTCTCGCCATCGGATTCGCGATATCCGCGCTGGCGATCGAGGAAAGCTTTCTGTCCGATGCCGTTGGGCCCAAGGCCTTTCCCTTGATCATCGCCGCCATCCTGGGCCTGTCCAGCGCCATCATCGCGCTGCGCCCGGACGCCGAACCCGAATGGCCCGCGCTGGGCCGGCTGGTCGAGGTCGGCGCCGCCGTGGTCGTGCTGATCCTCTATGCCGAACTGCTGCCGGTGGCGGGGTTCGTCATCGCCACGGCCTTTGCCGCCACCTATCTGGCCTGGCGGCTGGGTTCAGGCCCGATCGAGTGCATCCTTGTGGGAATTGGCACTTCGCTGGGCATCTACGTCATCTTTCACCTGGTTCTGGGCCTGTCGCTGGCCAAAGGGCCGCTGGGGTTCTAGGGGGGCATCATGGAAACTCTTGCATCTTTGGGCGATGGGTTCGCCATCGCGCTGACCTGGCAGAACCTGATGCTGGCCCTGCTGGGCTGCTTTCTGGGCACGGTCATGGGCGCGCTGCCGGGCCTGGGCCCGTCGAACGGCGTGGCCATCCTGATCCCGCTGGCCTTCACGCTTGGGCTGGGCGCGACGCCGTCGCTGATCCTGCTGACCAGTGTCTATTACGGGGCGATGTACGGGGGGCGGATCTCGTCGATCCTGCTGAACATCCCCGGTGACGAGCCCGCGATGATGACCTGTCTGGATGGGCATCCCATGGCCAGGAAGGGCCTGGCGGGCGAGGCGCTGTCGCTGTCGGGAATCGCCTCGTTCGTTGGCGCGTTTCTGGCGACCTGGGGCCTGATCGTGCTGGCGCCGCAGCTGGTCAAGATCGCCCTGCTGTTCGGCCCGGCCGAATATTTCGCCCTGTTCGCGCTGGCTTTCATGACTCTGGGCGGCGTGTCTTCGACCAACCAGGCGAAATCGGCCTTTGCCGCGGCGCTGGGCCTTGGGCTGGCGACCATTGGGGTGGACACCCAGACCGGCGTGCCGCGCTTTACCTTCGGCGAAGTGCACCTGTATGACGGGCTGGACTTCCTGGTGGCCATCGTCGGCCTGTTCGCTCTGTCCGAGGTGTTCATCTTTCTGGAACATCGTCATGGAGGGTCCGATGCCGACAGCCGCAAGCTGAAAATCGGCAAGCTGTATCCGCCGATGTCGATGATCAAAAGCTGCACGCCCACGATGTTGCGCACCTCGTTTCTGGGTTTCCTCGCGGGGGTTCTGCCGGGCGCGGGTGCCTCTTTGGGATCGTTCATTTCCTACACGATGGAAAAGCGGCTGGTGGACAAGGAGAACACCTTCGGCACCGGTGATCCGCGCGGCGTGGCCGCGCCCGAGGCCGGCAACAATGCCGCCGCCGGGGGCGCATTGGTTCCGATGCTGGCGCTGGGCGTGCCGGGCTCGGGCACCACGGCGGTGCTGCTGGCGGTGCTGCTGGCGCTGAACATCACGCCGGGGCCGCTGCTGTTCACGCAGAACCCGGATGTGGTCTGGGGGCTTGTGGCCGCGCTGTTCATCGCCAACTTCATGCTGCTGGCCATGAACATCCCGATGGTGGGCCTGTTCACCCGCGTGCTGATGATCCCGTCGCGCATCCTGATGCCGATCGTGGCCATGGTCAGCTTTGTCGGCATCTACGGCATCTCGGGGTCCAGCTTCGACCTGCTGGTGATGATCGGGTTCGGCGTGATGGGCTGGGTCCTGCGCAAGCTGGATGTGCCGCTGGTGCCGATCATCCTGGGTACCCTGCTGGGCAACGCGATGGAAAACAACCTGCGCCGCGCCGTGACCATCGACAATGGCGACTGGTGGACCCTGATCGACAGCCCGCTGTCCATCGGATTGTGGGCCATCGCCGTGATCGGCTTCATCCTGCCGCTGATCGTCGGTGCACGGGTCAAGGCCAAGATGCACCAGCGTCGCGACGAAGAAGGCGCGATCAGCGACTGAACCTTGCCGCCGCCGCCTGCTTGGGCGGCGGCCTTGGATGGTTGAAGGACGATTCCTTCTCGGATCGCTCGCCAGGACCAATAACCGGAAACCGCAAATTACCCGTGTTCGGGTGCAGACGGACGGGTGCGGGATCGGTCAGGATGGACTCGCGAGCGTTTACCCCGATCGCTCTGCCATCGTGGAAGCCACCACTCCACTCACGAGCGACGGGCCGACCACCGGGAAGGTTGGGAAGCCCGTCGCGCCGTCGTCTTTTTCCGAAAGCGCATGACACCCGCCTGTTGACGATCTTGTCAGGGGAGATATGCACGGGACAGTGCCCGTGCCATCTGCAACAGGAGACGCCCGTGCAGCCAGCTTCGAAGATCCGCAAGCTTGAGCAGTGGTTGGCGGTCAAACCCGACGACCCCCAGTCGATCCGGCAGTTGGTGACGCTGTTGGAGTTCGCGCCGGAGGCAGACGCATGCCTGGGAACCTTTTCGGCCGCGCAGGACGCCATCGAAAGTGCGGTCGGATCGGACTGGCAGGCCGACCTCCTTCCGGCGGACAGATTTACCCAGATCTATGACAGGTGGCTTGCGACGCTGCAGGCGAAGGGCGTGCGCCACGCGGTACCGATCGGTCAGGTGTTCTCGGGGCGCACGCTCAAGGTCAAGGGACAACCGGTCCACTGCGGTGCCTGGTTGAAGTTCTTCAAGGAGACCGGAGTGATCCCGGCACTGTGCAACGATTGCTTCAAAGTCCAGATTCTGCCGCATGACCTGCGCGCAATGTTCCAGACCTACTTGCTGTTGCAGAACCTGGATTTGCCCAACGACAATGCCCGAAAATGCATGATCGAGCTGCGCGACGGCATCAAATTCCCTTACAAGGCCTATATCTATTGCGACACAATCGAAGATGCGGAGCTTTGTTTGCAGGCCTTTCGCGATCTTCAGAAGGCAAACGACGTCTTGGGCGTGTCCAGCAAGATTTCCCATGGATGCTCGGAATATGGCCAGCGATACCCCGCGTTCAAATTCCCCGAGAACGGGTCGTATTCTGGATTCACGCCTGATCGGGGATGGGGCGCGATCGAAAAGCGCTATTTCAAGTCGATCAAGTTGCCGGCACCGGAACGCGCCAGCAATTCAAGGCCCAAACCCAGCTTGCGGGATGTTTTCGCGTTCTGCACTTGGGTCGAGTATGCGATCGCGATCGGCGATCCGGCCAGTCAGCAGTTCGGCATGTCTCTGCGGCCAAAGCTGCCGCAGCAGTTTTTGCGACGCGTTCGTGCTCAGGCCGAGATGCGCGCCGAAGAGCAGCGACAGCTCAAGGCGTCCGGCCAATAGCGACGGGTCGGGGAACCTCAGGCCTTGGTGACCAAATCCATCGGCAACCCGCGCGCGGCAATCGCGTTGCGTGTGTCAACTATGGGCAGCCCCAGCCCGACGAGATGTGCATAGTCGATCGCGTCGTGATCGGTTGAAATCAGCACGGCATCATAGTTCTCCGAACCGATCTGGTGCGGTGACACGGCTTTGCGTCCCAACAGGTGCGGAAACTCTCGCATGGGTGGGATGCTGTCGACATGCGGATCCAGGAAATCGACCTGCGCACCGGCTTGCAGAAGAGAATCCATCAAAACGACCGATGGGCTTTCGCGCATGTCGGGAACGTTTTTCTTGTAGCTGATTCCCACCAGCAGGATTCGGGACACCGACAAGCCCTTGCCCGACTGGCGGTCCAGCACTTCGCGCAGCTTGCCGATCACATAGCGGGGCATGTTGACGTTGATCTCGCCAGCCAGCTCGATGAACCGGGTGCTGTGCCCGTATTCGCGTGCTTTCCATGTCAGGTAAAACGGGTCGATCGGAATGCAGTGCCCGCCCAGCCCCGGCCCGGGGTAGAAGGGCATGAACCCGAAGGGCTTGGTGGCCGCGCCGTCGATGACTTCCCAGATGTCGATGCCCATTGCATCGTAGATCACCTTCAGCTCGTTGACCAAAGCGATATTGACGGCACGAAAGATGTTTTCGGTGATCTTCACCGCTTCGGCGCTGGCTGCGGACGACACAGGCACCACCTGGTCGACCACTTTCGCATAGAAGGCTTCTGCAAGCCGCCGTGCGGTCTCGGAATCTCCACCTACGATCTTGGGAATCGAATGCGTACGGTAGGTCTTGTTTCCAGGGTCTTCACGTTCCGGGCTGAAGGCCGTCCAGAAGTCTCTTTCGTGCACGAGTCCCCCGGTTTCAAGTATCGGCGTCAGCACGTCCTTGGTGGTTCCGGGAAACGTTGTCGACTCCAGCACCACAAGCGTATTCGCCGTCATGTAACGGGCGATGGTTTTTGCCGTTTCCTCGACAAAAGTCAGATCAGGCTCGCGATGTTGGGTAAGCGGCGTTGGGACGCAGATCACGATGACATCGCATTCCGACAGCCGCGAGAAATCGGCGGTCCAAGTCGATTTTCCCGATGTTGCCGCCTGTTCCAGCATGTCCCTGGTGACCGCCGCCACATAGCTTTGGCCCTTGTCCAGAAGGGTTGTCTTTTCGTCATCGATGTCGAACCCGATAACATCCAAACCCCGCAAGGCGGCCGTGACGGACAAAGGCAGACCGACATACCCAAGCCCGATGACGCCGACCTTTGCCGTCCGGGTTTCGATGGCTTCCATCAGCTTTGATGTGGGTGTGTCTTCAACATTCATTTCACTTACCATGCTGACAACCGGCGTCAGATCACTTGGTGGCGCATCCGCCGTTAAAGCCCGAATATCTGCATGCGGGACTTCCGGGCGCATGGCGGATTGTTACGCAAACGATCACTTGGCTATCGTCAGACAGGTTCCGAACGTGCGCGTCAAGACCCGAACACCGCGCATGCGATCCGATCGGCCTGTTGGTGCGCGGCAAATGGACGACACGCCCCTGTTCGGGGATGCTGGCGCAAGTCAGTATTTCAATCTATCGGGGAATGGTGCCCAGGAGAGGACTCGAACCTCCACGTCCATACGGACACTAGCACCTGAAGCTAGCGCGTCTACCAATTCCGCCACCTGGGCAGGTGTCGTGGAGGGGCGTTTAAGCCTAGTCGCGGGAAGCGTCAACAGGATTCGAACAGATTTTTGAAAGTTTTTTTGTGCCCGCCCGAAGGACCCCGGTGTCGGGCCGCCGAAACCCGTGTTTTCGCCCTCAGCGCGGCGTTATTGCGCCTTGTTTGCCGCGCGTCAGAGCGGTAGATCACATCAAGACCCACACAGCAGGAGCCCTGTCATGTCCAAACTGGTCACGATTTTCGGTGGATCGGGATTCGTCGGTCGCTACGTCGCGCGGCGCATGGCGAATGAGGGGTGGCGCGTCCGCGTCGCGGTTCGGCGCCCGAACGAGGCCATCTTCGTCAAGACCTATGGCGTCGTGGGGCAGGTCGAGCCGATCCTGTGTAACATCCGCGATGACGCTTCGGTGGCGAACGCGATGCGGGGCGCGGATGCGGTGGTGAACTGCGTCGGTGTTCTGAACGACCTGGGCAAGAACGGCTTTGAGGCGGTGCAGGCCGAAGGGGCCGAGCGGATCGCCCGTCTGGCCGCGCAGCAGGGAATCAAACGGATGGTGCATATCTCGGCCATCGGCGCGGACCCCGAGTCCGACAGCGAATACGCGCGCTCCAAGGCGCAGGGCGAGGCCGGCGTTCTGGCCCATATGCCCAACGCCGTCATCCTTCGGCCCTCGGTGATCTTCGGGCCCGAGGATCAGTTCTTCAACCGGTTCGCAGCGATGACCCGGATGTCGCCGTTTCTGCCGATCTTTGGTGCAGACACGCGGTTCCAGCCGGTCTATGTGGATGACGTGGCGCAGGCCGCGGTCAAAGGCGTCTTGGGGCAGGCCGAACCGGGGATCTACGAGCTGGGCGGCCCCGAGGTCAAAACCTTCCGCGAGCTGATGCAGCAGATGCTTGAGGTGATCCACCGCCGCCGCATCATCATCGGCCTGCCGTTCTGGGTGGGCCGGATCATGGCCGGGGTTCTGGACATCGTGAAATTCGTCAGCTTCCAGCTGTTCCCGAACAACATCCTGACCCGCGACCAATTGAAGAATCTACGCCGCGACAATGTCGTGTCGGAGGGGGCGAAAGGTTTCGCCGATCTGGGGATCGAGCCGACCACACTGGAATCGGTGTTGCCGGAGTACCTGTGGAAGTTCCGCCCGTCGGGTCAGTACGACGAGATCCAGAACTCGGCCCGGAACCTGCGGGTCTGATCAGCCGTAGGCGATGGCCAGAAGAATCACGCCCAGGATCACGCGATAGATCACATAGGGCGTGAAGCTGACGCTGCGCAGCAGACGCATCATCAGGCTCAGCGCCAGCAGGGCCGAGACAAAGGCGAATACGGCGGCAATGGCGCTGTCCTTGGCCAGTTGGGCATTGGCCTGCCCGATCACGTCCAGCGACAGCAGCGCGCCCGATGCCATGATGGTCGGGATCGACATCAGCATCGCAATGCGCGCGCCGTCCTCGCGGGTATAGCCCAGGTGCCGCGCACCGGTGATGCAGATCCCCGACCGCGAGGTGCCGGGCACAAGCGCCAGGACCTGCCACAAACCCAGGATCACCGCGTCGCGCAGGCCCCAGTCGGCGGTCTCTTTGGTCTGGGGGCCTTTCTGGTCCATCCAGTACAGCAACAGCCCGAAACCCAGCATCGTCCACCCGATCACCGCCACGGATCGCATCGCGCTGCTGAGGCCGGTCAGGTGCAGGATCGCGCCGACGATCACGGTCGGGATGGTGGCGACGATCAAGGCCAGGGCCAGGCGCGATTGCGGGGTGTCGAAACGACCGCACAGCGCGCGGGGCAGTCCGGAAAGGGCCAGCTTCACGTCGCTCCGGAAATACAGCACCACCGCGCCCAGGGTGCCCACATGCACCGCCACGTCGATGGCGAGGCCCTGATCGTCCATCCCGGTGAGGCTGGGCAGCAAGATCAGGTGACCCGAGGACGAGATCGGCAGAAACTCGGTGATACCTTGGATGATCGCCACAAGAATCAGCTGAAAAAGACTCATCCGCACGCCTGCCCGCAGTCACGTTTTCTTTGCCTGCAATGGGTATACCTGGCATGATGAAAAGGAAAGCGCTGAGATAGGTCCGAATCGGACTTAAAAAACAAGAAAATCTTGGCTCTCATACCGCGTTTCCCGCATTTTTTCTAATTTAGGTCAGTATATCTGACTTTTCATTCGGAAAGCTGTCGCCTAAAGAAATCCGACCAAGCCAATTCATGGAGTCAGACCGTGGCCAAGCAACCGATGCTGAAATTTGTCCAGATCGATCGTGACATGCCCCCGAAGCGTGCAGCCGATGACCGCAGGGACGACTTCCACGAGATCTACGCCGAGTTCGCCGCGGAAAAGGCAGCCGAGCAGGCCAGCCGCTGCAGCCAGTGCGGCGTGCCCTATTGCCAGTCGCACTGCCCGCTGCACAACAACATCCCGGATTGGCTGCGCCTGACCGCCTCCGGACGGCTTGAAGAAGCCTATCAGACCAGCCAGGCCACCAACACCTTCCCCGAGATCTGCGGCCGCATCTGCCCGCAGGATCGCCTGTGCGAGGGCAACTGCGTCATTGAACAATCCGGCCATGGCACCGTGACCATCGGCGCGATCGAAAAATACATCACCGACACCGCGTGGGACAAAGGCTGGGTCAAGCCGGTCTCGCCGGCCACCGAGCGCCCCGAAAGCGTGGGCATCATCGGGGGCGGCCCCGGCGGCTTGGCGGCGGCGGACATGCTGCGCCGGGCCGGAATCCAGGTCACGGTCTATGACCGCTATGACCACGCGGGCGGGTTGCTGATGTACGGCATTCCGGGTTTCAAGCTGGAAAAGGACGTGGTTCAACGCCGCAACGAGCTGTTGGCCGAGGGTGGCGTGAGTTTTGAACTGAACTGCAACGTGGATGCGGCCAAGTTCGCCGAGATCCGCGCCAAACATGACGCCGTGATCATTGCAACGGGCGTCTACAAGTCGCGGGATCTGTCCATGCCCGGCAGCGGACTGCCCGGCATCGAAAAGGCGATCGACTATCTGACCGCTTCGAACCGGAAAAGCTTTGGCGACACGGTGCCGGAATATGACAGCGGCCGCCTGAACGCCAAGGGCAAGAAGGTGGTCGTGATCGGTGGCGGCGATACCGCGATGGACTGTGTGCGGACAGCAATCCGCCAGGGCGCGACATCGGTCAAATGTCTGTATCGCCGCGACCGGGCGAACATGCCGGGTTCGCAGCGCGAAACCCAGAACGCCGAGGAAGAGGGCGTGATCTTCGAATGGCTCAGCGCGCCCAAGGGGTTCGTGGGCGATGAGCGGGTCACCGGCGTGATGGTGCAAAAGATGCGCCTGGGCCAACCCGACGCCACCGGCCGCCAGGCCCCCGAAGTGATCGAAGGCGCGGATTACGTCGAAGAGGCAGATCTGGTCATCAAGGCTTTGGGCTTCGAGCCCGAGGACCTGCCCACCCTGTTCGGTCAGCCCGACCTGCCCGTGACCCGCTGGGGCACCGTCAAAGCCGCGTTCGAAACCGGCGAGACCGAGATGGACGGCGTCTATGCCATCGGTGACATCGTGCGCGGTGCCTCGCTGGTGGTCTGGGCGATCCGCGACGGGCGCGACTGCGCGCAGGCCATCATCGACCGGTTCAACAGCAAGGCCGCGCTTGCGGCCGAGTGATCCCGCAGCCCAGCGACAGGAGGGACAGGATGCCCGAATTGCAAGGCCAATGCATGTGCGGCGCGGTCACCGTGACCGCGACCCCCGCCCGCGACGCGCTGGGCGCCTGCCATTGCGACATGTGCCGCCGCTGGACCAGCAGCGCGCTGGTCACCTTTCCGGCCCAGCCGGGCTATGCGGCGCTGGGGCCGGTCAAGACCTTCACCTCGTCCGACTGGGCCGAACGCGCCTTCTGCGAAGAATGCGGCTCGGCCCTGTGGTACCGGATCACCCTGCCGGGCGAGATGCACGGCCAGACACAAATCGCGGCCGGCCTGTTCGACAACGCGGCCGGCAACACGCTCAAACTTGAACTTTACATCGACAAGAAGCCCGAGGGTTACGCGTTCGCAGGTGAACGCCGCCAGATGACCGAAGCCGAGGTCATGGCCATGTACGCCCCGTCGGAAGAAGGAGACAGCCAATGACGAAATATGATGCCGATTGGGTCCGGGCCGAGGAAGCCAAGCGCAAGTGGATGGCCGAAAATGGCCTTTATTCCGAGCAGGAAGAGCATTCCTCGTGCGGGGTCGGTCTGGTGGTTTCGGTCGACGGCAAGAAAAGCCGCAAGGTGGTCGAGGCCGGGATCAATGCGCTCAAGGCGATCTGGCACCGCGGCGCGGTGGATGCCGACGGCAAGACCGGCGACGGCGCGGGCATCCATGTGCAGATCCCGGCCCCCTTCTTCTATGACCAGATCCGCCGCACCGGGCACGAGCCCAAGATGGACCAGCTGATCGCCGTGGGGCAGGTGTTCCTGCCGCGCACCGATTTCGGCGCGCAGGAGCGCTGCCGGACCATCGTGGAAACCGAAGTTCTGCGGATGGGTTACTACATCTATGGCTGGCGCCATGTGCCGGTGGACGTGACCTGCCTTGGCGAAAAGGCAAACGCGACCCGGCCCGAGATCGAGCAGATCCTGATCTCGAATTCCAAGGGCGTCGACGAGGACACGTTCGAGCGCGAATTGTATGTCATCCGCCGCCGGATCGAGAAAGCCGCCGCCGCCGCGGGGATTTCGGGGCTGTACCTGGCCTCGCTCAGCTGCCGGTCGATCATCTACAAGGGCATGATGCTGGCCGAGCAGGTCGCCGTGTTCTACCCCGACCTGATGGACGAGCGCTTCGAGTCGGCCTTTGCGATCTATCACCAGCGCTATTCCACCAACACCTTCCCGCAATGGTGGCTGGCGCAGCCGTTCCGCATGCTGGCGCATAACGGCGAGATCAACACGCTGAAGGGCAACATCAACTGGATGAAAAGCCACGAGATCCGCATGGCCTCGGCGACCTTTGGCGACTATGCCGAAGACATCAAGCCGATCATCGCCGGTGGGTCGTCGGATTCGGCGGCGCTGGATTCGGTGTTCGAGGTTCTGGTGCGCGCGGGCCGCTCGGCCCCGATGGCCAAGACGATGCTGGTGCCGGAAAGCTGGTCGAAACAGGCGGTGGAACTGCCGCAGTCCTGGCGCGACATGTATTCCTACTGCAACTCGGTGATGGAGCCGTGGGACGGCCCCGCCGCGTTGGCCATGACCGATGGCCGCTGGGTCTGCGCCGGGCTGGACCGCAACGGCCTGCGCCCGATGCGCTATGTGGTCACCGGCGACGGTTTGGTGATCGCCGGGTCCGAGGCGGGCATGGTCCCGATCGACGAGGCCAGCGTTAGGGAAAAAGGCGCGCTGGGTCCGGGCCAGATGCTGGCCGTCGATATGAAGAAGGGCAAGCTGTATCGCGACAAGCAGATCAAGGACAAGCTGGCCGCGGCCCTGCCGTTCGGCGAATGGGTCAGCAAGATCAACGATCTGGACGAAAAGCTGGCGAAGGTCGCCGAAAAGCCGCTGTTTACCGGTGAAGAGCTGCGCAAGCGCCAGATCGCGGCGGGCTACACGGTCGAGGAACTGGAGCAGATCCTCGCACCGATGGCCGAGGATGGCAAAGAAGCGATCGCCTCGATGGGCGACGATACGCCCTCGGCGGTTCTGTCCAAACAGTACCGGCCGCTCAGCCATTTCTTCCGCCAGAACTTCAGCCAGGTGACCAACCCGCCCATCGACAGCCTGCGCGAATACCGGGTGATGTCGCTGAAGACGCGGTTCGGCAACCTCAAGAACGTGTTGGATGAGGACAGCAGCCAGACCGAGATCGTGGTGCTGGAAAGCCCCTTTGTCGGCAACGCCCAGTGGGAAGAACTGGTGGCGAATTTCGACGCGCCGCTGGCCGAGATCGACTGTACCTTCGAACCCGGCACCGGCGCGCTGAGCGCAGCGCTGGCGCGCATCCGCGCCGAGGCCGAGGAGGCCGTGCGTTCGGGCGCGGGTCACCTGGTGCTGACCGACCAGTATTCCGGCCCCGGCAAAGTGGCGATGCCGATGATCCTGGCCACCAGCGCGGTGCATTCGCACTTGATCCGTCAAGGTCTGCGAACCTTCTGCTCGCTCAACGTGCGTTCGGCCGAATGCATCGACCCGCATTATTTTGCGGTGCTGATCGGCTGTGGCGCGACCGTGGTCAACGCCTATCTGGCCGAGGATTCGCTGGCCGACCGGATCGAACGCGGGTTGCTGGAAGGCAGCCTGACCGAAAACGTCGCGCGCTATCGCGAGGCGATCGATCAGGGTTTGCTGAAGATCATGGCCAAGATGGGCATCTCGGTGATCTCGTCCTATCGCGGCGGTTTGAATTTCGAGGCCGTGGGCCTGAGCCGCGCAATGGTGGCCGAGTATTTCCCCGGCATGACCAGCCGGATCTCGGGCATCGGCGTCACCGGCATTCAGGCCAAGGCCGAGGAAATCCACGCCAAGGGCTGGGAGAGCGGCCTGGACGTGCTGCCCATCGGTGGGTTCTACAAGGCCCGCGCCACGGGCGAGACCCACGCCTGGCAGGCGACCACGATGCACATGATGCAGATGGCCTGCAACAAGGCGTCCTATGAGCTGTGGAAACAGTATTCGGCCAAGATGCAGGCGAACCCGCCGATCCATCTGCGCGACCTGATGGATTTCAAACCGCTGGGCAAGCCGATCCCGATCGAGGAGGTCGAGTCGATCACCTCGATCCGCAAGCGCTTCGTCACGCCGGGCATGTCGCTGGGCGCGCTCAGCCCCGAGGCGCACAAGACGCTGAACGTGGCGATGAACCGGATCGGCGCGAAATCCGACAGCGGCGAGGGCGGCGAAGACCCGGCGCATTTCGTGCCCGAACCCAATGGCGACAACCCCTCGGCCAAGATCAAACAGGTGGCCTCGGGCCGGTTCGGCGTGACCGCCGAATACCTCAACCACTGCGAAGAGCTGGAAATCAAGGTGGCCCAGGGCGCCAAGCCCGGCGAGGGCGGCCAGCTGCCCGGCATGAAGGTCACCGATCTGATCGCGCGCCTGCGGCATTCGACCAAGGGCGTGACGCTGATCTCGCCGCCGCCGCACCACGACATCTACTCGATCGAGGATCTGGCGCAGCTGATCTATGACCTGAAACAGATCAACCCGCGCGCCAAGGTGACGGTCAAGCTGGTGGCGTCCTCGGGCGTGGGCACGATCGCCGCCGGGGTGGCCAAGGCCAAGGCCGACATCATCCTGATCTCGGGCCACAATGGCGGCACCGGGGCATCGCCCGCGACCAGCATCAAATATGCCGGCCTGCCGTGGGAGATGGGCCTGACCGAGGCGCACCAGGTTCTGGCGATGAACAACCTGCGCGACCGGGTGACCCTGCGCACCGATGGCGGTCTGCGCACCGGGCGCGATATCGTCATGGCCGCGATGATGGGGGCCGAGGAATACGGCATCGGCACCGCCGCCCTGATCGCGATGGGCTGCATCATGGTGCGCCAGTGCCAGTCGAACACCTGCCCGGTGGGCGTGTGTACGCAGGACGAGAGCCTGCGCGCCAAATTCACCGGCAATGCCGACAAGGTGGTGAACCTGATCACCTTCTACGCGCAGGAAGTGCGCGAGATTCTGGCCAGCATCGGCGCGCGGTCGCTGGACGAGATCATTGGCCGGGCCGATCTGCTGGCGCAGGTCAGCCGCGGGTCGGCGAATCTGGACGATCTGGACCTGAATCCGCTGTTGATCACCGTCGATGGCGCTCAGAACATCGTCTATGACCGCGACAAGCCCCGCAACGAGGTGCCCGACACGCTGGACGCCGAAATCGTGCGCGACGCGGCGCGGTTCCTGAAGGATGGCGAGAAGATGCAGCTGTCCTACGCGGTGCAGAACACGCACCGGACGGTGGGCACCCGCGTGTCCAGCCACATCGTGCAGAATTTCGGCATGCGCAACACGTTCCAACCGGACCACCTGCATGTGAAACTGCAAGGCTCGGCCGGTCAGTCGCTGGGCGCCTTCGCCGCGCCGGGGCTCAAGCTCGAGGTGTCGGGCGACGCCAACGACTATGTGGGCAAGGGCCTGTCGGGCGGCACCATCGTCGTGCGCCCGCCGCAGGTCAGCCCGTTGCAGGCGGACCGGAACACGATCATCGGCAACACGGTTCTGTACGGCGCGACCGACGGGTACCTGTTCGCGGCTGGTCGGGCAGGCGAGCGGTTTGCCGTGCGCAACTCGGGGGCCAAGGTGGTGGTCGAGGGCTGCGGCTCGAACGGGTGCGAATACATGACCGGCGGGGTTGCGGTGATCCTGGGGGACATCGGGGCGAACTTTGGCGCGGGGATGACAGGTGGCATGGCCTATCTGTACGACCCCGAAGGCAAGGCGCAGCTGCTGATGAACATGGAAACCCTCGTGACCTGCCCCGTCACGGTCGAACATTGGGAGATGCAGCTGAAATCGCTGATCGAACGCCACGCCGCGGAGACCGGCAGCCGCAAGGCCGCCGACATCCTGCAGCACTGGGAGGTGGAAAAGACCAATTTCCTGCAAATCTGCCCGAAAGAGATGCTGAACAAGCTGGCCTATCCGCTCAGCCACGAAGCGACGGCGGTTCCGGCCGAGTAGCCCGGGCCGACCCTGAACAAGACCCGCGCGCCGCAACCCGATGAAGCATTCCGGGTTTTGGGACATGAAATTCAGTGGGCGATTTTTCGCCCACTGAAGCGGTATTCCTGAGTGGATTTGAGCTGCCAAATGGGCAGCAAAGTTGCCTCAGCTTTGCGAACAGGTTTCATGAAGTGGGTTGGGGGATTTGGAGTGATCAGGTTTAACCGCATCACACGCCATTTTTCTCAATTCCTGGTAATCCTCAGTGTCTCCAAGGCCATATTGAACAAAGGCTGCTATTGCCCGGCCCTGGCGTTTAGCGCGTTGCGAGGAAGTTTCATGGTCGCTTTCCCAAACATTCCAAACAGCAATTAGATTTCCTGAAACCTGAATCGCCGCCGTGCAGAACTGTCGACGGCTCTCGTCTTCGTGGTCACAAGCCGTCTCTGCAACCGCACCAATTTGCGGCATGGCGCGCAGTTGATCAGACCTGCGTTCCTTCCCAACTGTCCAATAGCTATCAAATACTTCCAGAGATCTACGGTCGGCCAAATGGAACGTTTCTGGCAGGGATTGTTGAAGCGGAGCCCAAGGATTGTCGCAAACAGATTGAGCCCAGCCCCGGGACAGCCGTTTACAGAACTTCGGAATAGAAAACTCACGAATGTCGCGGGTTTCGCTTATGTTCCATCCATAAGCGCCAATATAGACCCTCAGTTTATCCAATTCTGGAGCCGTAAGTGGATCGGATGCCTTCTCTCGGAATGCGTCCTGACGCTCCTGAAATGAACGAGCTGCCTGTGCTCGGTTAAGGGTGAAAACCTGTCCCATCGAAGAAAAATCCGGCAACGCAACAACGGGCAGGACCAGAGATCTGTCGCCAACAACAACATGTGCATCGGACGATAGAAAATCGAGGCGAGCTTCGAACCGTTGTCGATCTTGCCATTCCCTAAAATAGCCATAAGCAATTAGAAGCCCTACAAGAACCAACAGTATGGTATATCTATTGAGCATAAGCTCTCTTTCAAAAATAGCTGCTTTCAATTTGGGTCCAGATGGCTCTGGAGAACCAATGATAACAAAAGCTTGGTCTTCTCATTTCTTCAAGCCGGAATTTCTGAACGCCTACCCATAAAGCGTGTATGCTCATCGCTCCTCGAATTTCTTCCAAAGCGGTGTGCCGTGATACAACCACGGGCGATACAGGATCCGCCTTGGATCTGGAGCTCGCTTTGTCTTGCTTAGATCTTTAATAGGGTCGGCTCCCAAACGCTGTGCTGGTGTTCTCATGATTGGAGCCTTCTGCCGTTGTTTGGGGACACCTATCGTATCGTTGGTTCCGGGAATCCGGATTGAGCTTGTTCCGGGCTTCACATCTTTCGTGTCCGATTTCGTTGCGGTGTTCCCCGTGTATTGGCGGGGTTCGAACCAGTTGTAATGAATTCGATAGATGTTGAGCAACGCAATCAGGACAGCCGGATTGAACGAAACGCCTGTGATGAACTTGGCCCCAGCCCGCGCTGATCGACCACCAGCCCGCTCCGTGGGGCTCAGCCTGTGCCGGAGGGCGTTCATAAAGGACGATACCGGCTGAATCGTCGCTCTTGTCATCCTCCTGGCCAATGCCTCACGCAATTCTGTATCAGTTGGAACCTGATCGAAAGCTAAGCCCTTCAGTTGTTTTCGATACTTCTCTCGCAACACGGGAAATCCGACGACTTTCTGGGTCTCGCCATGAATCTGGGCAGGTGATCTGACCCAGGTTTGCGGGAACTGTGATGATGCGAGGTTTACAATGGGAAATGCTGCAGGATTACCGTGCTTGTCATTCCCCGTTTCCACTGAAAGATGCTGGGCGCAAAACAGTGTCAGCAATTCGAACTCACTGGGCAATTCCGACATCGTTTGCGCTGCATGTTGCCTAAATTTGGCAAACTGATCTTCATAAATCTCAATTCGGCGGTTTGTCGTTGTGGTCGTGGCATTCTTGTCAAATGAGATGATGAACCATTCAAACAGATCATCCCTGATTTTATCGCGAAAGAGATGCGGCACGACGCGTGCCATCGTTGCTTCCTGTTCTCCGACAAGGGTGATTTTTCCTTTCGGCAACATCTCTTGCAGACACGCGAGATGTGCTGCTTTTGTGTAGGTGGGTTTGACCATGATACCGTTGAAGCTGCCCCGAAAGTCCCGGTTGGTTTCCTGAAAACCAAAGTATCCGTTGCGAAGATCGTCGAGGATTTTCCGTTGGGAGTGAGAGCGCTGCAGCTGTGCAGTGATCTCTGCCGGGATCGGGACGATATTTGTGGGATCGGTTTCGTATGCCTTCAACAGACGGCTGGAGAACACAAGCCACTGGCTCTCGGCGCTGGCAAACAGCGCAGCTTCATCGTATCGGCCACTTGGGCGCTGAAAATGTAGTTTTGGGGCCGTGAAGGTCCGCCCGGATTTCTGCGTATATCGGTTGCGAATGTTTGTCAGGGTCCCGTTGCCATCGAGGTAGTTTTCCTCAAAGAACTTGACTGGATCCACCTGCGGATCGAAGTTGGCGTCGATGCGGAAGATATATCCCGACCGAATATCGGCGCTTACCGAACACTGAAGGCCCGTCAGCCGCCTGTCATCGCTGCTTTCCCAATTCACCGAGATCGTGATATCGTCGTGTGCTACGCGCGTATGGTTGAACTGCCCTGATGCTTCTTGCTTCGCTTTCCATTCTCGAAGCTTTGCCTGCTCAAACGCAAGCAGTGTTTTTTCGAGCCAGAATATCCGATTGTAGATGCGACTGACGCCACAGCGTTTTCCGGTATCCGGATCGGCTAATAGGCGCCTTAGCGCATTGATGCTCGCGTCATTTACCAAGCCACGCAACAGCCGCACATTGTCATGCTGGTTCTTCTGATTCTGATGATCCAGGGAGATCGAAACCCGCGCGCCGGGCTTGCCCTTGCATGGCGCGTGGATGATCCTGAACGCCGCTGGCTTAGCTTTCCGTCGGTTGCTACCTGCAGCTATTTTTCCGTGCGTTCCGTTGAAAATGAACTCTTCCGGGTGTTCGAGATACCGAGTGCCACAGTGGCCGCATACAGGGCCTTCCAGCTTTCCGCTCTGGGTGCGAAGGCGGTCCAGCTCATCTTCAAAGTGTTCGTTTGACAAAAGGCTAAATGCAACATCGCAGTTGCGGTTTCTTTTCCGATGCTGGCAAACCAATTGCCGACCATCTTCCCATTCTCGGGGATCCTTCAGGTATTCGAAGACTTTGGATATCCGCTTGTTTTTGTCATCGCCGTTAAGCTTGTAATTGCCCAACCCGCTCGCCAGAGCCGGTATCCCAGCCGAAGCGGCGAGTTTTCTCTGTGCGGCGTTCCGTCCCTTGAATACCGGAATGGAGAAATCGGGGGCGACGCCATAGTTGCCGCAATCCGGATCTCCGCAGGTATTGAAGTTGATTTTTGCTCCGGCTGGAGGATACACTACTTCCAATGAAACTGGAGGATACACTTCTTCCAATGAAAGATGTGGAATAGGCTTGACCACGATAGAGCCTCTCTTTCTCTGTCGCATACTCAAGACGGCCTCCACGAGCCAAAGGGCATATTGGCCAAAACTCGGAAATCCGAAGTCTTGGCCTCCATTTTTCTATAATGTGTTGCTCCGGGACAAAACTCCCGGAAGCGCGCCAGCCCCCTAACAATTTTTGTTGTTGAAAATCAAACGCCTGCCGAGGTTTTTCTCAGCAGGCGTGGCTTTTGTGTCCCAAAACCCGGAATGCTTCAGCAACCCGACGCGCGGGTTTTTCTTTTTCATACGGGCAAACGGCGGAACGAAATCGCCCGAAAGCAGGGCTATTGGCGATTTTCGCCACAAATTCACCGTGAAATCGGACCTATCCTTGGATATGGTCGTCGAAACCTCAGGAGCCTTGGGAATGCCGACGACCTATCTCGATCAGTTTTACAACATTGATCCTTTCAGCCCGCCTTCGGCCGGAACCCTTCTGACCGTTCAGAGTTACAACCTGATCGATCAGAATGATGATGGCGACATCGACCGGTTCGACGATGACACGGTCAATGGTCAGGATGTCACCGCTTCGTGGCCGGGCGACACGGTCACCGTCAACGTGCCTGGCGTGGGAAGCGTGACCTATACAGGCATCACCTTCTACCTCGCCGATGGCGGCCGAGTGTTCACTCCGACGGACGGGCAAGTGCTGCAGCAGGGCACATTTGTGTCGTCAATCGGCGTCGATTCGCAAGGTCCCCTTACCGTGCCCGATGATCTGGGGCCGCCCTGTTTCACGCGCGATACGTTGATTGAGACGCCAAACGGACCAACGCCGGTTCAGGATCTGAGGGCCGGCGATCTGGTCGAGACCGTCGACAATGGTACCAAACCGTTGCTTTGGGCCGGAAAGACCCGCGTGCCGGCCACCGGAAAGACCGCGCCGATCCGGTTTGCAGCCGGTGTGCTGGGGCTGGATCGGGAAACACTGGTTTCGCCGCAGCACCGGATGTTGATCGACGACTGGCGGGCCGAGTACTTCTATGGCCATCCCGAGATCCTGATCGCCGCGCATTGCCTTGTGAATGGCACCAGCGTGACTCGGGCCGAGGGTGGAGACGTCACCTATTATCATCTGTTGTTTGATCAGCACGAGATCGTGACAGCCAATGGAGCCAGAAGCGAAAGCTATTACCCCGGACATGCCCTGTCGCAATCCGACCGGGATACCTGCCGCGAGCTTTTCGATCTGTTCCCCGAACTCGACCGCACGGATCTTGGCCTATTCAAGACCGCGCGCCCGGTCATCCGCCCCCGCGATGCGCAGCTGATGGCCTGACAAAGCCGTTCCAAAATTCGGTTGCGCGGCGTATAGCGGACCCATGGCGAAGAAAGCGGCCCGCAAGAACAGCGGCAGAAAGAAACAGGCGACCCGGCCGAAAACAACGCAGACGCTCCTGTCGCGAATCCGGCGATGGGCGGTGCGTGGTGCTTTGGCGATTGTCGGCGTGTTTCTGGCGCTGGTGTTGATCTATTCGGTGGTGAACCCGCCGATCACCCACACGATCTGGTCGGAATGGCGCCGGCTGGGCAAGGTCGAGCGTGACTGGGTGCCGATTGAGGAGATCGCCCCGGTCATGGCCCGTGCGGTCGTGGCGGCCGAGGATGCCAATTTCTGCCGGCACTGGGGGTTCGACGTGAACGCCATCCGAGACGCGCTGGAGGATGGCGGCAACCGCGGTGCCTCGACCATCACGCAGCAGGTGGTGAAGAACGTGTTCCTGTGGCAGGGGCGCAGCTGGGTCCGCAAGGCGATGGAGACGCTCCTGACGCCGGTGGTCGAGATCTTCTGGAGCAAGAAACGGATCCTCGAGGTCTATCTGAACGTAGCCGAAACCGGCGAGGGGCTGTTCGGGGTCGAGGCTGCGGCGCGCCGAAATTTCGGCGTGAGCGCCGCCGAACTGAGCCCGGTGCAGGCCGCCCGCCTGGCCGCGATCCTGCCCGCGCCGCGCGCGCGGTCGGTGACGGACCCGTCGGTCTATACCCGCCGGCGGGCGGCTGCGATTCTGGATGGGGCGGCCACCATCCGCGCAGATGGCCGCGCCGATTGTTTCGAGGATTGAAACCCATGCCGCTCAGCGGCTATTGCTGAGCGGTATTCACTGGATCGAATGGACTCTCATGGCGCGTTTGTTTCACGTTCCCCTTTCCCCGTTCTGCCGCAAGGTCCGTCTGTCGCTGGCCGAAAAGAAGATCGAGGTTGAGCTGGTCACCGAGAAATACTGGGAGAAGGACCCGGATTTCCTGCGCCGCAACCCGGCTGGCAAGGTCCCGGTTCTGCGACTGGACGGGCGGACCATGTCGGAAAGTACGGCGATCTGCGAATATATCGAGGAGACCCGCCCGGACCCCGCCCTGATGCCCCGCAAGCCCGAGGCTCGGTATGAAGTGCGTCGGTTGGTCAGCTGGTTCGATGACAAGTTCCACCACGAGGTGACGTCCAAGCTGTTGTACGAGCGGGTGAACAAGAAAATGACCGGGCAGGGATATCCGGACAGCAAGAATGTGAAAGAGGGCGCACGGGCCATCAAGTTTCACCTGGACTACATGACCTGGCTTCTGGATCAGCGGCGCTGGCTGGCGGGGGATCAGATGACCTTGGCGGATTTTGCCGCCGCGGCGCATCTGTCGGCGTTGGATTACATCTCAGACGTGGACTGGAACCGCAGCCAAGTGGTCAAGGACTGGTATGCCAAGATCAAGTCACGCCCGGCCTTCCGGTCGATCCTGGCGGATCAGGTGCCCGGCTTCCGCCCGCCGACCCATTACGCCGATCTGGATTTCTGATAGGTTAGCGAAGGGGGCTGTCTGCCCCCTCTTGGCCCGATGGGCCAATTCACCCCCGAGGATATTTTGGGCCAGATGAACAGCGCGGCGGCATTGAAGGACAGGTTGGTGGCGCAGGCTCGGGCCGAGGGGTTCGTGTCGTGTCGGATCTGTCGCCCTTGGGATGTGCCGGAGGTGCCCGCGCGGTTGGAGGCCTTTCTGGCGGCGGGCTATCACGGGCAGATGGGTTGGATGGCCGAGCGGACCCATTGGCGGGGGAATCCGGCGGAGCTGTGGGCCGAGGCGCGCTCGGTCATCATGCTGGCCGAGAGTTACACGCCGGATCATGATCCCACCGAGGTTCTGGGGCGACCCGATCGCGGGGCGATCTCGGTCTATGCGCAGAACAGGGATTACCACGATCTGGTCAAGAAGCGGCTGAAGCGGCTGGCCCGGTGGCTGATTGCCGAGGCGGGGGGCGAAGTGAAGGTGTTCGTCGATACCGCGCCGGTGCCCGAGAAGGCCTTGGGCCATGCAGCCGGGTTGGGGTGGCAGGGCAAACACACCAATCTGGTCAGCCGGGAGTGGGGCAATTGGGCCTTTTTAGGGTCTGTTTTCACCACTCTGGACCTGCCGGCGGATTCTTCGGAAGTGGATCATTGCGGGTCGTGTCGGGCCTGTCTGGATGCCTGCCCGACGGATGCCTTTCCGGCGCCCTATCAGCTGGATGCGCGGCGCTGCATTTCCTATCTGACCATCGAGCACAAGGGGCCGGTGGATCAGGAACTGCGGGGCAAGCTGGGCAACCGGATCTATGGCTGTGATGATTGCCTTGCCGCCTGTCCGTGGAACAAGTTCGCGGTGGCGGCCAGCGACATCCGCTATGCCGCGCGCCAAGACCTGATGGCGCCGCCGCTGGCGGAACTGGCCGGGTTGGACGATGCGGCGTTCCGGGCCAGGTTCTCGGGCTCTCCGATCAAGCGGATCGGGCGCGACCGGTTCGTGCGCAACGTTCTGTATGCCATCGGCAATTCCGGGTCGGCGGCGTTGATTCCGGTCGCGCAGGCGCTGACCGAAGATCCAGACCCCACGGTGGCCGACGCGGCGCGCTGGGCGGTCGAACAACTGTCGTGAATGCCGCAAACAGGCTGGACGCGTCGGTTCAAACCGCTACACCCGTGACTGCGAACAGGATGGAGACCCCGATGGCGTTGGCTTTGGGCGTGGATACCGGTGGAACCTACACCGATGCGGTGCTGATCCGGGACGAGGAAGAGGTGATCGCCTCGGCCAAGTCCCTGACCACGCGCGAGGATCTGGCGATTGGCGTCGGGCGGGCGATCCGGGCGGTGCTGGACCAGGCGCAGGTCGCACCCGACCAGATCTCGATGGCGTCGCTGTCGACGACGCTGGCCACGAACGCTTTGGTCGAGGGGCAGGGCGGGCGCGTTGCTTTGATCTATGTCGGGTTTCGGGACGGCGATCTGGACAGGCATGGACTGCGCGATGCGCTGAAGGGTGACCCGGCGCTGGTGATCGCGGGCGGGCACAGCCATGCCGGGGCCGAGGCCGCGCCGTTGGATACAGGGGCGTTGTGCGAATTTCTGGACCAGCAGTCCGGGATTTCCGGGTTTGCGGTTGCGGCCCAGTTTGCCACGCGCAACCCCGCGCATGAGCTTGAGGTCGCGCGGATCATCACCGAGAAGACCGGCGCGCCGGTGACCTGCTCGCATCAGTTGTCGGCCAAGCTGAACGGGCCGAAA
Organism: Ruegeria lacuscaerulensis ITI-1157; assembly: GCA_000161775.1. Lineage (GTDB taxonomy): Bacteria > Pseudomonadota > Alphaproteobacteria > Rhodobacterales > Rhodobacteraceae > Ruegeria > Ruegeria lacuscaerulensis. Next base: position 984,930 of record GG704596.1, on the reverse strand, counting down.
CGTGCGGTGACGGCGGTGCTGAATGCACGTCTGATCGGGATGATCGACCGCCTGATCGGCCGGGCGCAGGATATGTTGCGCGAGCTGGGCATCGACGCGCCGATGATGGTGGTGCGTGGCGATGGCGCCTTGATGAGCGCCGAGCAGGCGCGGGAGCGACCGATCGAGACCATCCTCAGCGGTCCGGCGGCCTCGATCGTGGGCGCGCGGTGGCTGACCGGAGTACAGGATGCGCTGGTTTCGGATATCGGAGGGACGACGACCGATGTGGCGCTGATCCGCGATGGCAAACCGGCGATCGACCCGGCGGGCGCCCGGGTTGGCGGGTTCCGCACCATGGTCGAGGCGGTGGCGATGCGCACTCATGGTCTGGGCGGTGACAGCCAGGTGCATGTGGTGACCGAGGGCCTGCGCGGCGGCGTGTTCCTGGGTCCGCGCCGGGTGCTGCCGGTGTCGCTGATCGCAGCTGAGGCGCCCGAGGTGGTCCATGCCGCGCTGGACGAGCAGTTGCGCGCCACCACGGTGGGCGAGCACGACACCCGTTTCGCCCGCCGTGTGCCCGGCATCCACGCCGAGGGTCTGGGCCCGCGCGAGGCGGGGCTGCTGGAGCGGCTGGGGGACAGGGTTCTGCCCCTGAGCGCACTTTTGCGCACCCGGATGGAAAACGGAGCTCTGACCCGGCTGGTGGACCGCGGGATCGTTCAGGTCTCGGGGGTGACGCCGTCGGATGCCAGCCACGTTCTGGGACGCCTGTCCGATTGGGATGAGGGTGCCGCGCGCAAGGCGCTGGAGCTGATTGCGCGCCGGCGTGTGGGGTCAGGTGACCGGCTGGCGGGCTCGGCCGATGAACTGGCCGGCATGATCGTGGATCAGTTGACTGAACAGACCGTTTTGACCTTGTTAGAGACTGCTTTTGCGGAAGAGGCCGAGGCGTTCGGCCTGCCGCCCGAGGATCTGGCGCGTCATGTTCTGACCCGGCGGGGCTTGCGTGGGCATCGCGGTCTGCTGGCGTTGGACACGAGGCTGAACGTGGATGTGGTCGGGCTGGGGGCTTCGGCGCCAAGCTACTACCCGGCGGTCGGTAAGCGCCTGCGCTGTACCATGGTGCTGCCCGACCATGCCGGGGTGGCCAATGCGATCGGGGCCGTCGTGGGGCGGCTGACCATGCGCCGGGCGGGCACGGTGACCGCTCCGTCCGAAGGCCGGTACCGCGTGCATCTGAACGACGGGCCGCAGGATTTCCCCGAACCCGAACCCGCGCTGGCCCTGCTGGAGGCCGAACTGCGGCGCGAGACCGAAAGCGCCGTGCGCGCGGCCGGGGCCGAGGATATCCGCGTGATCGTCAACCGCGACATCCGCACCGCCCGGATCGAAGGCAAGGATGTCTTCGTCGAGGCGATGCTGACCGTCGAAGCCAGCGGCCGCCCGCGGGTGGCCGTCGGCTGAGCTTTATTCGGCAGCGCTGCTGCGTTTGGGCAGAACCCAGTCCGGGCGCGGAAAGTGGCAGGTATAGCCGTTGGGGATACGTTGAAGGTAGTCCTGATGCTCGGGCTCGGCCTCCCAGAAATCGCCGACGGGTTCGACCTCGGTCACGACCTTGCCGGGCCACAGCCCGCTGGCATCCACATCGGCGATCGTGTCCAGCGCGATCTGTTTCTGCGTTTCGTCGCAGTAATAGATGGCCGAGCGATAGCTCATCCCGATGTCATTGCCCTGACGGTTCACGGTGGTCGGGTCGTGGATCTGGAAAAAGAACTCGAGCAGATCGCGATAGGTGATCTTTGCGGGGTCGAACCAGATCTCGATCCCTTCGGCATGGGTGCCGTGGTTGCGATAGGTCGCGTTGGGCACGTCGCCGCCGGTATATCCGACGCGGGTGCGCAGAACGCCGGGCAGCTTGCGGATCAGGTCCTGCATGCCCCAGAAGCAGCCTCCGGCCAGAACGGCGCGTTGTTCGGTCATTTCGGGTCCTCCACTTGATCGAGGTATTCGCCATAGCCCTCGGCCTCCATGTCGTCACGATGGATGAACCGAAGCGCGGCGGAGTTGATGCAATAGCGTAGCCCACCCTGATCCAGTGGACCATCGGGAAACACATGGCCCAGGTGGCTGTCGCCGTGTTTCGAGCGGACCTCGGTCCGGATCATGCCCAGCGAGCGGTCCTCAAGCTCGGTGACGTGGTCATGCACGATGGGCTTGGTGAAACTGGGCCAGCCGCAGCCCGACTCGTATTTGTGGGTCGAGGCGAACAACGGCTCGCCCGATACGATATCCACGTAGATGCCGGGTTCCTTGTTGTTCAGGTGTTTTCCGGTGCCGGGGCGTTCGGTCCCGTTGCGCTGGGTGACGTGGAATTCCTCGGGCGAGAGGGCGGCGACAACCGATGGATCTTTGGTATATTTGGGCATGGGTCCTCCGGCGTTGTGGTCTTTGGTCAGATAATTGGGGTGCGCCGCGACAAAAGCAAAGCCCTGTTTCACCCGGATCGCGCGATCGTGCGGGTGATCTGCTGCCCTGCTTCGCACGTATCAATATCAAAGAGGAGGTCATGCCATGTTCAGAATGCTTCTGTTGTCTGCCCTTTTGCTGATCGGCCGGACGGTGCAGGCCGCGCCCGTCTCCGGAGAGTTCTCTTCGATCGATGGCGGCACGCTGTCGCTGTCGGACTGGCGCGGCCAGCCGGTTCTGGTGGTCAACACGGCCTCGCAATGCGGGTTTACCGGGCAATATGCCGGGCTGCAAAAGCTGCAGGACACCTATGGACCCAAGGGTTTGGTGGTTCTGGCGGTTCCGTCGGATTCCTTCAACCAGGAACTGGAAACCGCCGGCGAGGTCAAGGAGTTCTGCGAGCTGAACTATGACCTGACCCTACCCATGACCGACATCACCCCCGTGACCGGCCCGCAGGCCCACCCGTTCTACAAGGCGGTCGCGGCCGAAACCGGGTTTGTTCCGGGCTGGAATTTCAACAAGATCCTGCTGAGCCCCGAAGGCGAGGTCGTGGCCACCTTTGGTGCGACGACCCGGCCGGATTCTCGCAAGCTGCGCCGTCAGGTCGAGGCCCTGCTGCGCTGAACCGGCTGACGTGACAACTGCACGGCCAGAATGCCCAGCGTGGTCACTGCAACGCCGACGGCATCCATTGCCCCCAACCGCTCACCCAGAAGGATTGCGGCGATCGTGACCCCGAACACCGGGTTGAGGAAATGGAAGGTCGCCGCGCGGATCGGCCCGATCCGGTTGAGCAGCAGGAACCAGATCAGCGTGGCCAGCAGGCCGGGGAACAGGGTCGTGTAGGTGAAGGCCAGCGCCAGCGGCCAGGTTGGACGGACATAGATCGTCTCGAACAGCGGGGCGGCGACGAACAGAACCGCCGAGCCGACAAACATCTGCAAACCGACGACCATCATGAAATTCCCGCCCGAGGTCGCCCCGCGCACGGCCAGTGTGGCGAAGGTCAGCGCCAGCGCGCCCAGCCCGCAGAGGGCAACGCCCATCAGGTCGATCCCGGCGCTGATCCGGCTGCTCATGATCAGGGCCACACCGGCGAACCCGGCCAGCAGCCCCAGGACACCCAGCGGGCGCAACCGTTCCCCGAACAGCAGCCAACCGGCCAGCGCCACCAAGAGCGGCATGGTCGAGGCGATGATCGCCGCGATCGAGGCCTCGACCGTTTGCATCGCATAGAAATTCAGACCCAAATACAGGGCATTCTGGCAGATTCCGAACAGGATGGTCGCGTACCATTGCGACCGCGTCAGGCGCCAGCTCTGGCCCATGGCCGCGGCGATGGCGACACCCAGGATGCCGGAAATCAAAAAGCGAACGGCCAGCGAAAACAGCGGCGAGGCATCCGCGACGATGATCCGCGCCGAGGTGAAGGCCGACGACCAGATGAAGGCAAAGGCCAGCCCCATGGCGATGGCGCGCAGATCCATGACAAGCCCCGTGTGAATTCCGTGGCGACTGTTTCCGATTTTTGGTGGGGCTGCAACCCGGGGATCGTGGTCGGGAGGCAAAGAAAAAGGGCCGCGAAACCGCGGCCCCTGTTTCGTACCACCTTGGGGTGGGATCAGCTGTTGACGCTGTCCTTCAGGGCCTTGGCGATGGTCATTTTCACGACCTTGTCGGCCTCTTTGGTGAAGGTCTCACCAGTGGCCGGGTTGCGCACCTGACGCTCGGGGCGCTCGCGGCAGTAGATCTTGCCGACGCCCGGCAGGGTCACGGCGCCACCGGCCGAAACTTCGCGGGTGATCAGGTTGGTGATCGCTTCCAGCGCCGCGTTCGCGGATTTCTTGTCGGTTCCCATTTCCTCAGCGAGAGCAGCAACCAGCTGAGTCTTCGTCATAGGCTTTGCCATTTCTTGGTCTCCTTAACGTGCCCGATCTATTGGGCCTCACCGCGTAACTGTAACGGGATATTGTGGGTGAACACAACGAATAGTAGCGCCGAACCCCCAAAAAATATGGGGATTTCGTTGCTTTTTTGCGTCAGAGGAAGGCCGTTTCGTCGAACGAGCGCAATTTCCGGCTGTGCAGACGTTCAAGCGGCATGCCCCGCAGGTGTTCCATCGCCCGGATTCCGATCGCCAGATGGCGGCCGACCTGGGTCGTATAGAACTCGGACGCCATGCCGGGCAACTTCAATTCGCCATGCAGGGGCTTGTCGGATACGCACAGCAAGGTGCCGTAGGGCACGCGGAACCGATAGCCGTTGGCGGCGATCGTGGCGCTTTCCATATCCAGCGCGATGGCGCGCGACTGGCTCAGCCGCTGCACCGGGCCGGACTGGTCGCGCAGTTCCCAGTTGCGGTTGTCGACCGAGGCCACCGTGCCGGTGCGCATGATCCGCTTCAGCTCATAGCCTTCCAGCTCGGTCACCTCGGCCACGGCGCGTTCCAGCGCGACCTGAACTTCGGCCAGCGGCGGGATCGGCACCCAGACGGGCAGGTCGTCGTCCAGCACCTTGTCTTCGCGCAGATAGGCATGGGCCAGCACGAAGTCCCCCAGGGCCTGCGTGTTGCGCAGCCCCGCGCAGTGGCCGACCATCAGCCAGGCATGCGGGCGCAGCACCGCGATGTGGTCGGTGGCGGTTTTGGCGTTGGATGGGCCGACGCCGATATTGACCAGCGTGATCCCCGACCCGTCGGCGCGTTTCAGGTGATAGGTCGGCATCTGTGGCAGTTTCAGCGGCTGTTCCAGCGGCGCGTCGGGGTCGGTGATCTCGACATTCCCGGTCGAGACGAAACTGGTATAGCCGCTGTCGGGGTCGGCCAGTTGCGCGCGGGCGTAGTTCTCGAATTCCGAGACGTAGAACTGGTAGTTTGTGAACAGAACGTGGTTCTGGAAATGGTCCGGGTCGGTGGCGGTGTAGTGGGCCAGCCTGGCCAGCGAATAATCGATGCGCTGGGCGGTGAACAAGGCCAGCGGGCCGACGCCATCCTTCGGTTCGTGCACACCGTTGACGATGTCGTCATTGGTGGTGGTCAGATCGGGCACGTCGAACACGTCGCGCAGGGTGAACCCCGCCGCACCCTGGTGCGGCACCACCAGATCGGGGTTACCGGCCACGGCGAAATGTACCGGCATCGGCGTGGTCGAGGGGCCGATGGTTACCGGCTGGTTGTGGTTTTTGATCAGCAGCCCGATCTGCTGCGTGAGGTAGGACCGGAACAGATCCGGCCGGGTCACCGTGGTGGCATGAACCCCCGGCTCGGACACGTGGCCAAAGCTCAGGCGGCTGTCCACATGCGCGTATGAGGTCGTGCGGATACGGATTTCCGGGTAATAGGCCCGGTACCGGGCCTTTGGCGCGCCGCTTTCCATGGCCTTGGCAAAGTTGTCGCACAGAAAGGCGGTGGCCTCGGAGTACAATTCTTCCAGCCGGGCGACGGCCGCGGCGGCATCGGTGAAAATCTCGGGGTCCCGTGGTTCGGGCGTTATCGTTTTTGTCATGCGAGAGGTTCCAGAAGGTCAATTTTTTCGAATGTGCGGACATCCACCAGTCCCAGATCGGATATCCGCAATTCGGGGATGACGACAAGGGCCAGCAGCGAGTGTTGCATGTAGGCATTGTTCAGCTGACAGCCGCAGGCCTGCATCGCCTCGACCATCTTTTGCGCCTTGGCCGCAACGTCCGCGGCCGGGCTGTCGGACATCAGGCCCGCGATGGGCAGTTCGACCAGTGCCAGCTCTTCGCCATCACGGAAGATGGTGATGCCGCCGCCCACCTCGGCCAGACGGTTGGCGGCCAGCGCCATCTGATCGCGGTCGGTGCCGACCACGATCATGTGGTGGCTGTCATGTGCCACGGTCGAGGCCATGGCCATCTTTCCCCGATAGCCGAAGCCGGACACGAAGGCGTTGGTGACGCCACCCGTGGCCCGGTGCCGTTCGACCAGCGCGATCTGGCAGACATCGCCTTCGCCCTCGACCAACCCACCGATGATCGGCAGTTCGGCCTTCAGCGCCTGGGTGGGGGCCTGGTTCTCGACCACGCCGATCACGTTGGCGCGCACGCGGTTGGCGCCTTCGGGCGCGGCGATCTCGAAATCGGCGGCGGTCAGGGCATGGCCCAGATGCACCGTGTTGCGTGCCCGGTCAGGCCAGTCGTAATGCGGGCAATCCACCGTGATCGCGCCATTTTCGGCCACCACCTGTCCGCGCGCGACGACCATCTCGATCCTCAGGTCGGTCAGGTCCGAACTGAGGATCACGTCCGCCCGGCGGCCCGGCGTGATCGAGCCGATCTCACGCTCCAGCCCGAAATGGGTGGCGGTGTTGATCGTGGCCATCTGCAACGCGATCAGCGGGTCGCAGCCACAGGCGATGGCATGGCGCACGACGCGGTTCATGTGGCCCTCGTTCACCAGCGTGCCGGAATGGCAGTCATCGGTGCACAGGATGAAGTTGCGCGGGTCCAGCCCCTTTTCGGTGACGGCGGTGATCTGGCTTTCCACGTCATACCAGGCCGAGCCCAGCCGCATCATCGACCGCATCCCCTGCCGCACGCGGGAAATGGCGTCGGCCTCGCAGGTGCCTTCGTGGTCATCCGCCGGGCCGCCGGCGACATAGGCGGCGAAGTCCGGCCCCAGATCGGGCGAGGCATAGTGCCCGCCCACGGTCTTGCCCGCGCGCTGGGTGGCGGCGATTTCGGCCAGCATCTTGGGGTCGGCGTTGATCACGCCGGGAAAGTTCATCATCTCGCCCAGCCCGATGATGCCGGGCCAGGTCATCGCCTCGGCCACGTCTTCGGCGGTAATCTCATAGCCGGTGGTTTCCAGCCCCGGCGCCGAGGGCGCGCAGGACGGCATCTGGGTGAAGATGTTGACCGGCTGCATCAGCGCCTCGTCATGCATCATCCGCACGCCGTCCAGCCCCAGCACGTTGGCGATCTCATGCGGGTCAGTGAACATCGACGTGGTGCCATGCGGGATCACCGCGCGGGCGAACTCGGCCGGGGTCAGCATGCCGGATTCGATGTGCATATGCGCGTCGCACAGGCCGGGGATCATGTAGCGGCCCTTGGCCTCGATGATCTGCGTGTCAGGGCCGATGCAGTGGCTGGCGTCAGGGCCGACATAGGCCACGCGTCCGGCGGCGATGGCGATGGAGTGATCGGGCAGCGCCTCGCGGCTGTGCACGTTGATCCAGATCCCGCCGCGAATGACCATGTCGGCGGCTTCGCGGCCGGCGGCAACGGCGATCAGGCGGGGGGCGACGTCGGGCCAGGATGGGAAGGGTGCGTATTCCATGGCACAACTTTCCCGAATGCATCGGAAGGTGCAACCCCTGCCGTGCCACCTTCATGAAACCGTCATCCGACCGGCGCGAGGCGGCAAATGCTTGATCCGCGCCGCGATGCGGGGTCTGGTAGGGACATGGATTATGAAACCATAGATGCCGACAGTTTCGGCCGCAGCCTGCGCGGGATCGGGCTGAACCTGCTGGTGCGCGACGTGCGGGCGGAATGCACCTTTTTAGAGACTGTTTTTGGTTTGAAATCCCATCAGGTGACGGCGGATTTTGCCATCGTCACCTATGGCGATCAGGTGTTTCAACTGCATTCGGACGGCACCTATCATTCCAACCCGCTGCTGGGGCTGGTTCCCGAAACGCCCCCGCGCGGTGGCGGGATCGAGATTCACCTGTACGACACCGACCCGGACGAGGCGGCGGAGCGCGCCAGGTCCGCTGGCGCGGTCGTACTGCAAGAGCCGACCGACAAGCCCCACGGCCTGCGCGAGACCTATATCCTGTGTCAGAACGGCTATGCCTGGGTCGCCAGCCGCCCCAAGGACGGCTGAAGGTCAGGCGAGGTGTTGCTCGGCGGCGATTTCCGCCCGGATCCATTCGGCAAAGGCCACGGCACCCGGCGTCTCCTCGGCCTGGGGCGACAGCAGCAGGTAATAGGCTTCGGGCATCGGTGCGCGATGCTCGAACGGCGCGATCAGGCGGCCGTCGTCCAGAAGGCGTCTGGCGATCGTGTCATGGGCCAGACACAGCCCGCCGCCGGCCATCGCGACGGACAGGCCGACCATATAGGTCGTGGCATAGGTGATCGGCGGATTGTCCCAAGTTAGACCCTGATTTTCGGCCCAGCTGGCCCAGTTCGACAGCAGGTTTGAGCAATCATACAGCGGTTGCTGCTGCAGGGTTTCCAGCGTTACCGGATAGTCGGGGGCACAGACGGGGTAGTAGTGATCGCTGCGCAAAAGCTCGGTGCGGACCGTGTCGGCTGGGCGCAGGGAGTAGCGGATTTCGACCGCCGCGCCCTCGGCCATTTCGCGGGGCTCCCAAAGCTCGGTGAAAATGTTCAGGTGGACATCGGGGTGCAGCGCGCGGAAGGCGGGCAGGCGCGGGGCCAGCCAGTTCACCGAAAATGTGATGTTGCACTGCACCTGAACGGTGTTTTCCTGCTGCCCGGTCACGGCCTGGGTGCCACGCACCAGCGTCCGGAACGCCTCGCGTACCACGGGCAGATAGGTGATTCCGACTTCGGTCAGTTCCAATGCGCGGGGGCGACGATGAAACAACGGTTGGCCCAAATAGCCCTCGAGCGACTTGATCTGCTGGCTGACGGCGCTTTGCGTCATGTTCAGATCGCGTGCCGCGCCGGTGAAGGACAGGTGGCGGGCCGCGGCCTCGAAGGTGCGCAGCCAGCCGAGAGGGGGGAGCGGGTTTCTCATGGCATAACCCTGTCATAAGCTGAGCTTATGTCAAAGCGCCGATTTTTTCGTTGGTCAATTGCATCGCGGCCCGGCACGGTTTTCACAAGCCACCTGTCCAAGCCTTATGGAGCCCCCCCGGATGAGCGTCACCAGTCTGAAACCGAATATCGACCATTGGCACGAGCGCGTGGACATGGCCGCCGCCTTCCGCTGGACCGAGCGGTTGAACATGCATGAAGGGGTGGCCAATCACTTCAGCCTTGCCGTGAACGAGGATGGCACGCAGTTCCTGATGAACCCGAACCAGATGCATTTCGCGCGCATCCGCGCCTCGGACCTGCTGCTGCTGGATGCCAACGATCCCGACACGATGAACAAGCCCGGCGCACCGGACCCCACCGCATGGGGGCTGCATGGCTCGATCCACCGCAGATGCCCCCATGCGCGTTGCGTGATGCATGTGCATTCGATCTTTGCCACCGTCCTGGCCTCGCTGGCCGACAGCAACTTGCCGCCGATCGACCAGAACACTGCGACCTTTTTCAACCGCTATGTCATTGATGACGAATTCGGCGGTTTGGCCTTTGAAAGCGAGGGTGAGCGTTGCGCTGGAATGCTGCAGGACCCGAAAAAGAAGGTCATGATCATGGGCAACCACGGGGTGCTGGTGATCGGCAGCGATGCGGCAGATGCCTTTAACAGACTCTATTATTTCGAGCGCGCCGCCGAGACCTATATCCGCGCCCTTCAGACGGGCCAGCCATTGCGGGTGCTGTCGGATGAAATCGCCGAAAAGACCGCGCAGGAACTGGACGACTATCCCGATCAGGCGGCTGCGCATCTGCGCGAGATCAAGGCCGTTCTGGACTCCGAAGGCTCGGACTACGCCACCTAGAGGGTTTTGCCATGACCGATGCCTCGCATGATCCCGAAGCCGCCCGCTGGCACTATCGGCCGTCCGAGCCGGTCGCGCTGAACCCGCTGTTCAGCTGGCCGCTGCGCCCGATGGCGGTTGTGCAATGGTACAGCGGAGCGTGGTTGCAGATCACCGCGCTGACCCTGTGCATGGCTTTGGCGCTGACGGCCTATGTCCTGTTCCTGCCCCCGCTCGAGGCGATGCAGAGCTTTGCGCCCGGCTGGATGCTCCGAATCTGGCTGCTGAACATGGTGCCTCAGATCCTTGTTGCGGGTGGGCTGCACTGGTGGCTCTATATGCGCAAGGGCCAGGGCATGTACAAGAAGTTCGACCGCCGCGACCTGACGCGCAACAACGGAACCTTCACCTTCCGCAATCAGGTCTGGGACAACATCTGGTGGACGCTGGGCAGCGCCATGACGGTGGCGACCGTCTATCAATGGGGCATCTACTGGGCGATGGCCAACGGGTATGCGCCAACGGTTACTTGGGCCAGCGCGCCGGTCTGGTGCGTGGTCTGGTTGCTGTTCATTCCGATGTGGTCGGGTCTGCATTTCTATTGGGTGCACCGGCTGGAGCATCACCCGAAACTGTACAAGCATGTGCACGCCGTTCATCACCGCAACGTCAATGTCGGGCCGTGGTCCGGCATCTCGAACCACTGGTACGAGAACCTGCTGTATTTCACGACCTATTTCATCCACCTGATCGTGCCATCAAACCCGTTGCATCTGCTGTTCCATGTCTATTTCCAGCAGATCAGCCCGGTCCTGTCCCATTCGGGGTTCGAAAAGCTGAAAGCGGGGGATACGGACGCCGCGCGGGCCGGCGATTTCTTTCACCAGCTGCACCACCGGTATTTCGAGTGCAACTACGGCACGTCCGAGATTCCGTTCGACAAGTGGTTCGGCACCTACCATGACGGATCGGCCGAGGCGACGACGCGGACGCGGGCCTACAAGAAACAGATGTATACCTAGCGGGACCGGCTGCGCAGGGCTCGTGGACTGAGACCGAACTCGGCCCGAAAGGCGCGGGTCAGCGCGCTGGGGTCCTCATATCCCGCGCGCAGAGCGATTTCAGCGACACTCAGGTCGGTTTCCCCGGCCAGCTTGCGCGCAAGGTTCAGACGCATCCGACGATAGACCTTGGCCGGCCCGGCCCCCAGGTCCGCCCGCATCCTGGATTCCAGCGCTTTTTGCGACCGTCCCACGCGCCGGGCGATCTCGGGGATCGTCAGAGGGGTCTCGAGATTTTCCTGCATCAGCGCCAGCGCCTTGTTGACATGCGAACTGGCCGAGCCTGCGCCGCCGGAATGTGACCGGGCGGAGTCGCGCGTCATGAAAAGCTGCGCGACTTCCAGTGCCAGCGCCTGACCGTGATCCCGGCCGATCAGGTGCATCACCAGATCAAAGGCAGCCATGGCGCCCGAGCAGGTGATGCGGTCACTGTCGATGACGTAGCGCTCGCGGCAGGTTTCGACTTCGGGGAAACGCTCGGTGAACGCGGTCAGCTCCTCCCAATGGATCGTGGCGCGGTGGCCGTTCAGCAATCCGGCTTGGGCCAGCAGCCAACTGCCGGTGTCCAGCCCTGCGAGAGTGCGAAAGCGCCGCGTCGCCGCGCGCAACCCCGCCTGGGTGCGCCAACCTCCATGTGCCTGAAACCCATAGGAGGGCATCACCAGCAGCATATCCCCATCCGCATCCGTAAGCGCCGCATGGGGCGCCACCTGCAACCCTGAGGATGACGTGACCGGCCTCGGATCCAGTGACAGGAATTGCCAGTCATACAGTCGTTGCCCCGACAACGTGTTGGCCGCGCGCAGCGGCTCGACCGTATTGGCCAGGCAATGGTTCGAGAACCCGTCGAACAGAAGTACCCCGAATCGCTGCGGTGCGGCGGGTGATTTGGTCCATTTCTGCATGATTGAAGTCTAGTTCTGCATTATTGAGACCTCAAGCCGCGTCAGGATTGTCGCACGCCCAGAAACCGGAGACCCGCGATGCAATATGGCCTGACCGACGAGCAGGAGATGATCGTCTCGACCGTCCGCAGCTTTGTGGAGAACGAGATCTATCCCCACGAAGAGCTGGTCGAGCGCACCGGAGAGGTGCCGAAAGAGATCGCCGCCGAGATCAAGCGCAAGACGATCGAACTCGGCTTCTACGCCTGCAACTTTCCCGAAAGCGTGGGCTGTGCCGGGTTGAACCACCTGGAATTCGCGCTGGTCGAGCGCGAGTTGGGGCGCGGCTCGATGGCGCTGAACCATTTCTTCGGGCGGCCGCAGAACATCCTGATGGCCTGTCAGGGCGATCAGGTCGAACGCTATCTGATGCCTGCCGTGCGCGGCGAGAAAATGGATGCGTTGGCGATGACAGAACCGGGCGCGGGTTCGGACGTGCGGGGCATGAAATGCTCGGCCGTGCGTGACGGCGGCGATTGGGTGGTGAACGGCACCAAGCATTTCATCTCGGGCGCGGAACATGCCGATTTCATCATCGTCTTCATCGCCACGGGCGAGGATCACACGCCGAAAGGCCCCAAGAAGCGCATCACCGCCTTTCTGGTCGATCGCGGCACGCCGGGCTTTACCATCCGCGACGGGTACAAGTCGGTCAGCCATCGCGGCTACAAGAACATGGTGCTGGATTTCGACGACTGCCGCCTGCCCGATGCGCAGGTGCTGGGCGAGGTCGATGGCGGGTTCGAGGTGATGAACACATGGCTTTACGCCACCCGCATCACCGTGGCGGCCATGTGCGTGGGCCGCGCCCGGCGGGCTTTCGACTATGCGCTGGACTATGCCGCCACCCGGGAACAGTTCGGCCAGAAGATCGGCAAGTTTCAGGGCGTCAGCTTTCAGATCGCCGACATGATCACCGAGATCGACGCCGCCGACCTGTTGACCCTGGCCGCCGCCGACCGGCTGGACCAGGGCCTTCCCGCCAACCGCGAGATCGCCTCGGCCAAGCTCTATGCCTCGGAGATGCTGGCGCGGGTGACCGATGCGGCGATCCAGGTGCATGGTGGCATGGGGCTGATGGATGACTATCCGCTGGAACGGTTTTGGCGCGATGCCCGGGTCGAGCGGATCTGGGACGGCACCAGCGAAATTCAGCGCCACATCATCAGCCGCGACCTGCTGCGCGCGTTGGGGGCGTGAACATGACGCCGGGCCTGAGCGGCGCGGCGGGTGCGCTCGCGCCGGGGAAACTGTCCGCGCTGAAGCGGATGCTGGGGTTTCGTTCGCTTGCGGTGATCGGCGGGGGCGCATGGTGCGCCGAGGTCATCCGGCAGGTGCGGAAACTGGGGTTCTCCGGCCCTGTCTGGCCGGTGCATCCCAAGGCCGAGGAGGTGGCGGGCGAGCGCGTCTTTGCCACGATCGAAGACCTGCCCGAGGCGCCCGACGCGGCCTTTGTCGGCATCAATCGCCGCGCCACCATCGAGGCGGTCGGGGCTCTGTCGCGCATTGGTGCGAGCGGGGCGGTCTGTTTCGCCTCGGGCTTTACCGAGGCGCGGGCCGAGGATGCCGAAGGGGCCGACTTGCAGGCGCGACTGGTCGCCGCGGCGGGGGACATGCTGATCCTCGGTCCCAACTGCTATGGCTTCGTCAACGGGTTGGACCGGGTGGCGATCTGGCCCGACCAGCACGGGATGCGCCCGGTTGAAAGGGGCGTTGCGATCCTGACGCAAAGCTCGAACATCGCCATCAATATGACCATGCAGCGCCGGGCGCTGCCGCTGGCCTTCATGCTGACCTGCGGGAACCAGGCGCAGACCCATCAGGCCGAAATCGCCATGGCGCTGCTGGACGATGACCGGATCACCGCCATCGGCGTGCATGTCGAAGGCTTTGGCGACCTGCGCAAATGGGAGGCGCTGGCCGCCCGCGCCCGCGCGCGCGGCGTGCCGATCGTGGCGCTCAAGGTGGGCCGGTCGGAGCACGCGCAGGCAGCAACAATCTCGCACACCGCATCGCTGGCGGGGGGCGATGCCGGGGCGCAGGCCTTTCTGGACCGGCTGGGGATCGCGCGATTGGGCGACGTGCCGAGTTTCCTTGAAACGCTCAAGCTGCTCCACGTTGCCGGTCGGCTCGACGGCAACGGCCTGAGCATGATCAGCTGTTCGGGGGGCGAGGCCAGTTTGGGCGCCGACATGGCAGTCGGGCGGGACCTGCATTTTCCACCGCTGACGCTGGACCAGCGAAGGGAACTGCGCGCGGCTCTGGGACCTATGGTGGCGCTGGCGAACCCGCTGGATTATCACACCTATATCTGGCGCGACACGCAGGCAATGACGCGGGCGTGGAAAGGCATGACGGGCCAAAATGTGGCTCTGACACTGTCGATTGTGGACTATCCGCATACGGATGCCTCCGACTGGGCCTGCGCGACGCAGGCGGCGCTGAACTGCGCAAGCGAAACCGGCAGGCCCTTTGCCGTGGTGGCGACCCTGCCCGAGCTTATGCCCGAGGACGTTGCGCAAAAGCTGCTGGACGGTGGTGTGGTTCCCTTTGCCGGCCTGCACGAGGCGCTGGCCGCAGCCGAGGCCGCCGCCCGCCCGCTGGCCGAGCCGGCCGCGCCTGTCCAGTTGCCCGGTAAGCGGGAGGCGGACACAACCCTGACCGAGGCCGAGGCGAAGCAGGCGCTTGCCGAACACGGCCTGACGGTGCCGCGCAGCGTGGTCGTTCCGGCCGATCAGGTCGAAGAGGTGGCACGCCACCTGACCGGACCCTTAGCGGTCAAGGGTGTTGGCCTGGCGCACAAGTCCGAACATGGCGCGGTTCTGTTGGGCGTGACGGCGAGCGAAATCGCCGACGCCGCCCTCCGAATCGGAACCGCAGACGTGCTGGTCGAGGAAATGGCGGCCGGCGGGGTCGCGGAACTGTTGATCGGCGTCACGCGCGATCCTGCGCATGGGTTCGTGCTGACCCTCGGAGCCGGAGGCGTCCTGACCGAGATCCAGCGCGATACCTTTTCGCTGCTGGTGCCCTCGGATCGTGACGCGACCCGGGCGGCGCTGGGCAAGCTGGCCTGTGCGCCGCTGCTGGCGGGCTATCGCGGCAAGCCCGCCGCCAATCTCGAGGCGGTTCTGGACGCCATCGAAGCGGTGCAATCTTATGTGATTGCCAATGCCGACACCGTCAGCGAAGTTGAAATCAACCCCCTGATCTGCACCGCGACGGGCGCGGTTGCGGTCGATGCCCTGATCCGAAAGGCAAGCGCATGAACCCAGTGAAGACCAAACGCGACGGCGCCATTCTGGAAGTCACCCTGGACCGGCCCAAGGCGAACGCGATCGACCTGGCCACCAGCCGGGTGATGGGCGAGGTCTTCCGCGACTTTCGCGATGATCCCGACCTGCGCGTGGCGATCCTGACGGGGGGCGGCGAGAAATTCTTTTGCCCGGGCTGGGACCTGAAGGCTGCCGCCGAGGGCGATGCGGTGGATGGAGACTACGGCGTCGGCGGTTTCGGTGGCCTGCAGGAGTTGCGCGATATGAACAAGCCGGTGATTGCCGCCGTGAACGGCATCGCCTGCGGCGGCGGGCTGGAGCTGGCCTTGAGCGCCGACATGATTCTGGCCGCCGATCACGCCACCTTTGCCCTGCCGGAAATCCGTTCGGGCACGGTGGCGGATGCGGCCAGCGTCAAACTGCCCAAGCGCATCCCCTATCACATCGCGATGGAACTTCTGCTGACCGGCCGTTGGTTCGACGCCGAAGAAGCGCATCGCTGGGGCTTGGTGAACGAGATCGTCCCGGCCGACCGGCTGATGGACCGGGCATGGGAGCTGGCGCGCCTGCTGGCCAGCGGCCCGCCGCTGGTCTATGCCGCGATCAAGGAGATCGTGCGCGAGGCCGAGGACTCCAAGTTCCAGGACATCATGAACCGCATCACCAAGCGGCAGCTGCGGACGGTGGATGTGCTCTATGGTTCCGAGGACAATCTGGAAGGGGCCCGCGCCTTTGCCGAGAAGCGTGACCCGGTCTGGAAGGGCCGCTGAGGCGGGTCAGGATTTCTCGAACAGGGCGATCAGCGCGGTGTCGTCCTTGTTGGGGCCGGCGGCCAGATCGCCGTAGATGCGGACCTCCTTCAACTGCAGGTTCTCGATCTTGTCCTTCTCCAGCTCGCGCAGCGCCGAGGCGAAACCCTTTGTCTCGTAGTGCTGGCTGTTGATCGACAGGGCGAACTGTGCCCCGTGGCGCGCGACCCGCAGCAGGGCGGGCAGAACCTCGGGGCCCAGATGGCCGTGGGTGAAGGTGCCCGACGACACGATGCCCGAATAGCTGTCGCGCGGAACCGGGATGCCCTCGTTCAGGTCGGCCTCGATCGCGTCGCGGTAGATGTCTTTTCGCATGGCCTCGTCCAGCATCTCGGCGCTGATGTCGGTGGCATCGATCGGCCCCACGCCCAGATCGGCCAGAACCGCGCCGCACAGGCCGGTTCCCGCGCCCACATCCAGCACCGGACCCTGTCCCCCGGCGCCGACAAAGGCGCGGGCGGTGTGGATGTGCAGCTGGTAATCCTCGCGCGCGGCGAATCCGCGATCGTAATCTCCGGCCCATTCGGCATAGAGCCGTTTGTTGTCTGCCGGAGTTTTCAGCGCATAGGCCGCGTGCAGGCTGGGTTTGTCATCACTCATGACACCATGAAGGCGCAGGCGGGGATTCGAATCAAGTGCGTCCATCCGGCGCTTGCATCCCGCCCGCGGCGCGATCATCAAGGGGCCATGACTGGAACGCTTTTTTCATTCGGGCACGGCTATACCGCCCGCGCCCTGTCGCGCCGGCTGGCCCCCAAGGGTTGGCGCATCGTCGGAACCACCCGCGATGCCGCCGAGAAGGACGCCATCCGCGCTGCCGGGGCCGAACCGCTGGTCTGGCCGGGCGAGGCCCCCGATCTGGACGGGGTCACGCATCTGCTGATTTCGACCGCGCCCACGGCCAAGGGAGATCCGGTTCTGGCCGCCCTGCGAGACGAGATTGCCGCCCGCGCGCGTCAGTTCGCGTGGGTCGGGTACCTGTCGACCACCGCCGTCTATGGCGACCACCAGGGGGGCTGGGTCGATGAAACCACGCCGGCGACCCCGACGGCCGAGCGCGGGCGCTGGCGGTTGCAGGCCGAGCAGGACTGGGCCGCGATCCCCGGCCTGCCGCTGCACATCTTTCGCCTTGCGGGCATCTACGGGCCGGGCCGGGGGCCGTTTTCCAAGCTGAAGAAAGGCGGGCTGCGGCGGATCATCAAGCCGGGGCAGGTGTTTTCGCGCATTCATGTCGAGGACATCGCACAGGTGCTCGAGGCGTCGATGCGCCGTCCCGATCCGGGCGCGATCTACAATGTCTGCGATGACGAACCGGTGCCGCCGCAGGACGTGATCGGCTATGCCGCGCAGCTTCAGGGCCTGCCGCTGCCGCCTGCGGTGGATTTCGACACGGCCGACCTGACCCCGATGGCCCGCAGTTTCTACAACGAGAACAAGCGCGTTCGGAACGACCGGATCAAGGCCGATCTGGGCGTGACGTTGAAATATCCCGACTACCGCGTGGGCCTTGAGGCGCTGCACGCGGATCAGACGCTGAACGGCGACTGATCAGACCACATCCGCCAGGATCATCTCGGCGGCCTTTTCCGCGATCATGATCGTGGGCGCGTTGGTGTTGCCCGAGACCAGCGTCGGCATGACCGAGGCATCGACCACCCGCAGCCCCTGCAACCCACGCACGCGCAGCTGCGGATCGACAACCGCCATGTCGTCCGTCCCCATCTTGCAGGTGCCCACGGGGTGATAAATCGTATCGGCCCGCGCACGGATGTGGCCTTCCCAATCCGCGTCGGTCCGGGCGGTGTCGGTGCCGAACATTTCCTTGTGGCGGTATTTGGCGAGGGCTGGAGCCTCGAGGATTTCGCGCGTCATCCGCGCACCCTTGATCATCGTGTCCAGATCGCGCGGGTCGGACAGATAGGCCGGGTCGATTGCGGGCGCGGCAAAGGGGTCGGCGCTGTGGAGCGAAACGGTACCGCGGCTTTCGGGGCGCAGTTTGCAGATATGGCAGCTGAACCCATAGCCCAGATGCAGCTTGCGCGCGTGGTCGTCCACCAGCGCGATGGTGAAATGCAGCTGGATGTCGGGGCGGTCCAGGTCGGGAGAGGTCTTCAGAAAGGCCGCGCCTTCCGCAAAAGGGGTGGCCGCCATCGACACCCCGGTCTTGCGCCAGCGTAAAAGGTGCTTGATCAACCCCACCGTACCGGCGGCGCCGATGCCGAAATTGTCTGTGTCCTTTGTCTTGTAGGCCAGGATGAAATCCAGATGATCCTGCAGGTTCTTGCCCACGCCCGGCAGCGCGTGGCGGACGGCGATTCCATGCGGGCTCAGGTCCTCGGGGTCGCCGATGCCCGACAGCTGCAGCAGTTGCGGCGATTTCAGCGCGCCCGAGCAGACCAGAACCTCGCGCGCGGCGGTGACAGTAAGGTCGGCGCCCTTGCCGCCCTGACGATAGACCACGCCCGTGGCGCGGTGGCCGTCAAAGGTGATCTCGCGCGCCTGCGCCCCGGTGATGACGGTCAGGTTGGGCCGGTCCAGCACCGGAAACAGATAGGCCGCAGCGGCCGAGCACCGCTCGCCGTTCTTCGCCGGGTCATGGAACTGGGTGACCTGGTACAGCCCCGCGCCTTCGTTGTCGCCGCGATTGAAATCGTCGGTCACCTTGTGCTGCAACTGGGAGGCGGCCTCGACGAAGGCGCGCGTGATCGGGCGTTCTTCTTTCTGATCGGACACCTGAAGCGGGCCGTCGGCGCCATGCAGGTCATCCGCGCCGCGTTCGTTGTTCTCGGACCGTTTGAAATAGGGCAGAACGCTGTCCCAGTCCCAGCCCTCGCAGCCCAGATCGGCCCAGCCGTCATAATCCTGCCGCTGCCCGCGTACATAGAGCATCGCGTTGATCGCGCTGGATCCGCCCAAGGCCCGGCCGCGCGGCTGATAGCCCTTGCGCCCGTTCAACCCCGGTTGCGGCACCGTTTCAAAGGCCCAGTTGTTGATCTTGGGTCGCCCCGGCAGCATGGCGACCACCGCGGCAGGCATCCGCACCAGAATGCTGTTCCCGCCCCCGCCCGCCTCGAGCAGGCAGACCCGCGTGCCCGGATTGGCGCTCAGACGGTTGGCCAGCACACATCCCGCGGACCCTCCGCCGACGATGACGTAGTCGAATTGCATGGCGATCCTCCCCTGTGGCCCGCGCGGTGCGTGCGTCACGGCCCGCAGTTTGAAGCACCGGCGGAAAAACGCAATCGGGGCGTCGGGGAACGCAGCGTCATGTGGATGGGGATCGGTTTGAAAGAACCCGGCAGAGTCATAATCAATTCCTATCAAATAAATCCGAAAACAAAAATTTTTCTCATGGCTGGGATTTGCTATGACTTGGCGTATTCAAGCGGACTGCGGTCCGCCCCTTTTTGACGTGCCATACGCACGGTTGCCTCGCAAACAGGCTGATGTCAGCCAGGATCGGAGATTGAAATGGACGGAAGCGACACACCCAACACGGGCAAATGCCCCATCATGCACGGCGCCGGAACCCGGTCGAACCGGGATTGGTGGCCCAACCAGCTGAACCTGGCGATCCTGCACCAGCACCAGCCGGTCAGCAATCCGCTGGGCGCCGATTTCAACTATGCCGAGGCGTTCAAGCAGCTCGACTACAAGGCGCTCAAGCAGGACCTGTACGATCTGATGACGGATTCGCAGGATTGGTGGCCGGCGGATTACGGCCATTATGGCGGCCTGTTTATCCGCATGGCCTGGCACAGCGCCGGAACCTATCGCACTGCGGATGGCCGGGGCGGGTCCTCGACCGGTTCCCAGCGGTTCGCGCCGCTCAACAGTTGGCCCGACAACGGCAACCTGGACAAGGCGCGCCGTCTGCTGTGGCCGATCAAGCAGAAATACGGCAACAAGATTTCCTGGGCCGACCTGATGATTCTGGCCGGCAACTGCGCCATTGAATCGATGGGCGGCAAGACCTTCGGCTTTGCCGGCGGCCGCGAAGATATCTGGGCGCCCGAGGAAGACATCTATTGGGGCCCCGAGGCCGAATGGCTGGCCACCAGCGACACCGAAGGCAGCCGCTATACCGGCGACCGCGAGTTGGAAAACCCGCTGGCCGCCGTGCAGATGGGCCTGATCTATGTGAACCCCGAAGGCCCGGACGGCAAGCCGGACCCGGTGGCCTCGGGCCGCGACATCCGCGAGACATTCGCCCGGATGGCGATGAATGACGAGGAAACCGTGGCGCTGGTGGCCGGGGGGCACACGTTCGGCAAGATGCACGGCGCGGGTGATCCCAGCCATGTGGGCCCCGAGCCCGAAGCCGCCCCGATCGAGGCGATGGGGTTCGGCTGGCTGTCCACCTTCGGCAAGGGCAAGGGCCGCGACACCATCACCAGCGGGCTGGAAGGTGCCTGGACCGCGAATCCGACTCGGTGGGACAACGGCTATTTCGACGTGTTGTTCAAATATGACTGGGAACTGGTCAAAAGCCCGGCCGGGGCCTGGGTCTGGACACCGAAGGACATCCAGCCCGAAGACATGGCCCCCGATCCGGAAGACCCGTCGAAGCGGGTTCCGATTTACATGTCGACCGCCGACATGGCGATGCGGATGGATCCGATCTATGGCCCGATCTCGAAGCGGTTCCACGAGAACCCCGAAGAATTCGCCGACGCCTTCGCGCGCGCCTGGTTCAAGCTCACCCACCGCGACATGGGCCCCAAGATCCGGTATATCGGCCCCGAGGCCCCCGAAGAGGACCTGATCTGGCAGGACAACGTGCCGCCGGTGGATCACGACCTGATCGACGCAGCGGATATCGCCGATCTCAAGGCCCGGATTCTGGACAGCGGTCTGTCGATCCCGCAGCTGGTCGCGACCGCCTGGGCCTCGGCCTCGACTTTCCGCGGCTCGGACAAGCGCGGAGGCGCCAACGGTGCGCGCATCCGGCTGGCCCCGCAAAAGGACTGGGCCGTGAACGAGCCGGAAAAGCTGGCCAAGGTGCTGTCGGTCCTCGAGGGCATCCAGGCAGAGTTCAATGCGGCGCAGAGCGGCAATAAGAAAGTGTCGTTGGCCGATCTGATCGTGCTGGGTGGC
>GG704596.1:951204-958704 GCA_000161775.1 Ruegeria lacuscaerulensis ITI-1157 | reverse complement strand
GGTTCCTGCTTAAAGCTAATCTGAGCAGGGTAAGCCGGCCCCTAAGCCGAGGCCGAAAGGCGTAGGCGATGGGAACCAGGTTAATATTCCTGGGCCGTGGAGTGGTGACGGATCTCGGGTGTAGTTCAGTCTTATCGGATTGACTGGGCTGCTGAGAGGTTCCTGGAAATAGCCCTCCTATCAGACCGTACCCTAAACCGACACAGGTGGACTGGTAGAGAATACCAAGGCGCTTGAGAGAACGATGTTGAAGGAACTCGGCAAAATACCTCCGTAAGTTCGCGAGAAGGAGGCCCGGTTCCTAGGCAACTAGGGGCTGGGGGCACAAACCAGGGGGTGGCGACTGTTTATTAAAAACACAGGGCTCTGCGAAGTCGCAAGACGACGTATAGGGTCTGACGCCTGCCCGGTGCCTGAAGGTTAAAAGGAGAGGTGAGAGCCTTGAATTGAAGCCCAGGTAAACGGCGGCCGTAACTATAACGGTCCTAAGGTAGCGAAATTCCTTGTCGGGTAAGTTCCGACCTGCACGAATGGCGTAACGACTTCCCCGCTGTCTCCAACATCGACTCAGCGAAATTGAATTGCCTGTCAAGATGCAGGCTTCCCGCGGTTAGACGGAAAGACCCCGTGCACCTTTACTACAGCTTCGCACTGGCATCAGGACTGCAATGTGCAGGATAGGTGGTAGGCTTCGAAGCAGGGACGCCAGTTCCTGTGGAGCCGCCCTTGAGATACCACCCTTTGCATTCTTGATGTCTAACCGCGGTCCGTCATCCGGATCCGGGACCCTGCGTGGCGGGTAGTTTGACTGGGGCGGTCGCCTCCTAAAGCGTAACGGAGGCGCGCGAAGGTTGGCTCAGAGCGGTCGGAAATCGCTCGTTGAGTGCAATGGCAGAAGCCAGCCTGACTGCGAGACTGACAAGTCGAGCAGAGTCGAAAGACGGCCATAGTGATCCGGTGGTCCCGAGTGGAAGGGCCATCGCTCAACGGATAAAAGGTACGCCGGGGATAACAGGCTGATACTGCCCAAGAGTCCATATCGACGGCAGTGTTTGGCACCTCGATGTCGGCTCATCTCATCCTGGGGCTGGAGCAGGTCCCAAGGGTACGGCTGTTCGCCGTTTAAAGAGGTACGTGAGCTGGGTTTAGAACGTCGTGAGACAGTTCGGTCCCTATCTGCCGTGGGTGTAGGAGACTTGAGAGGAGTTGCCCCTAGTACGAGAGGACCGGGGTGAACGATCCACTGGTGGACCTGTTGTTGCGCCAGCAGCAGTGCAGGGTAGCTATGATCGGACAGGATAACCGCTGAAGGCATCTAAGCGGGAAGCCCCCCTCAAAACAAGGTCTCCCTGAGGGCCGTGGAAGACCACCACGTCAATAGGCCGGAGATGTAAGCGCAGCAATGCGTTCAGTTGACCGGTACTAATCGCCCGATAGGCTTGATTTGATCCAGTAACAGAAAGACAAAGCTCACCGCCTCAAGTAGCGAAGCGGTAGGCGATCAAACAAGACCAAAAGCATACACAGACCTTGAGTTGGACAATTACGTCGCTTTTGCTACGCAAATAGCGACGGTGTTGATTGATGTGAAACCCCGCAAGGGGTGACATAACAACCGTGCGGCAACGCGCGTCGCCTTTTTGCAAAGCAAAAAACAGCGACGGGGATTTTCCTCGGTTTGGTGGTCATAGCGCAAGCAAAACACCCGGTCCCATCCCGAACCCGGAAGTTAAGTGCTGCAGCGCCAATGGTACTTGGGCTCAAGCCCCGGGAGAGTAGGTCACCGCCAAACCTAGAAAAATCCCCCATTCTCTCTCAACGATCAAAAAACAAACAAAAATGGCCTCCCAAAACAAAAGGCCAAAAAAAGTCCAAGCCAACAAGCGGCCAAGACAAACAATCGGCGCGGGGTGGAGCAGCCAGGTAGCTCGTCAGGCTCATAACCTGAAGGTCGCAGGTTCAAATCCTGCCCCCGCAACCAACTTTAGCGAACAGTCGTCGGATTCAAGGCCCGCCTCATCGGCGGGTTTTGCTTTATTGAGCATGGCGATAAGATTGCCCTGCATATCCAGGACATGGTTCTTGGCACCTTGATCGTAGGAAACGACAACACGGTCCAGAAGCTCATGCAGTTCGTCGCTCGCTCTCCCCGCCACACCTTCATTGGTCAGCGTAGCAACAAGGTTGTCGATGTATCCACGATAAAGAGACGGCATGTCATCCGGGAGTTCTATGGGCTTCGGAACCAGCCGAGCCCGCGTCCCTTGCATCGTTTTGAGTTCCTCATCATATGAATTCAGACGCTCAACAATTACGTTCGAATGCTGGCCATTCTCAATGGCGTCCATCAGGTTGGAGATCTTCTTCTCCAGCTCTCTGGCCTTTTGGTCATGCAGACGGAGAGCCTCCCCGTTATCCTTCTCCTGGTGTTGTAGGTGATGGAGATAACGCGTTTTGAATTCCTGGAACGCTTCATCCTGCATCAAGTGTTCCCGCAGGCTGCTTAGGATGGTCTCTGCGGCAAGGTCTTCTTTCAGGCCTGGCATGCCCTCGCAGACCGATGATCCTTTCTCTTTGGCATTTGCGCAATAGTAGCGCCGTGTCTTTGCCGAGCCTGCGACCGTCAGCTTACCGCCGCACTGTGCGCACCGCAGCAGGCCAGACAGTAGATACTTTCGCCGACGCAGCGCCTGGGATGCAGACAGTCCTTTAGTGTCTGTAGCGCTACGCTTTGAACGCTTCCGAGCGAGATTGTCCTGACGTTCCTTAACTGTAAGCCAAAGGTTTTGGTCGAGAATGCGAAGGTCTGGCATTTCCGCGAGCAACCAATCCTCTCGGGGAACTGGCCGAGAGACGCGCTTTCCAGTTTCAGGATGTTTGGAATAGCGAAGCCGACCCCAGAGGTAGCGACCAATATACAGTTCGTTGTTCAGGATTCCGGTTGCGCGTTCGCGGTTGCCATTAAGCGTGTTTTGCTTCCAGTGCCCCGATCCGTCACCGCGCCCCCTTGGGGCGGGAATGCCGTCATGGTTGAGGCCCTCCGCAATCTTTTGAGGGGATTTTCCATCAGCGTATTCGCGGAATATTCTTCGGACGATTGCAGCTTGTTCATCAACAACCTCCAATTTTCCCCTGGTGACTTCTCCGCTACTGTTTTTGGCCACGCGGTAGCCATATGACAGGCCACCACCACTGTTGCCTCCGGCTACCTTGCCTGCAATACCTCGACGCGTTTTCTTGCCAAGATCCTCAAGGAACAAAGTGGCAAAAGTAGAGAGGATGCCGATGTCCATGACGCCCATTTGGCGGCCGATTTGGTAAATTTCTGTGTCTGCATGGGATGCGGCTTTGTAAAACCCTGAGACCTGTTCGATATCCCTTCCCAAGCGATCAAGGTGTTCGACAAGGACAATGTCAAACTTTCGATCCTGAACGGATGAGAGCAGTCTTTGATACTCGGGCCGGTCGCCGGTTGCACCTGAGATGCCGCGATCTGCGAAAGTGTCTGCAACAATCCAGCCCTGGCGTTCCGTGTATTGCCTGCATTCCCGAAATTGATCATCAACAGACTTCGGATTTTGCATGTCCGTAGAATAACGGGCGTAGAGTGCGACGCGCGGCTGTTGCATGAAATGTCTCCGATCAATGTTCGCTAACCATGCTCAACTTTGTGAGGGGCCTTCAAGAGAAAAATTCCCGCCTAAGGTGAAAAGCGCTCTTGGAACGCCAAGCGATTCCAATATGATAGGGAGCACTGCATCTGGAGCTTCTTCTTTCGAGTTTCCCTTTTGGGACCCTTGCTTTGCGGCGACTTCAGCAATCAGGTCTATCATCTTCGAGAGGTTCATTCGGTTCTCCTTCGGCTGGGACACTGAAAACCGCAGCACGAAAGAGCCTTGAAGCCTGAAGTATAGGCATGCGGAGGGTCTGCTTGGTGTATGGCAAGCAGACCCGCTTTCTGACGTAAGGGATAAAAAGTAGTGGATGGGAGCGCAGCAGTAGGGGGAATAATTGTCACCTCCCAGCTTAATGCCGCCAGATCCGAAAAGAGGTTTCAAACGTGACATTTCAGTTTTCTGTTCCAACACCTTCGGGGAGCGTGGCTTTCCAATTCGAGGCCGGTGAAACGGTAATTTTTGTTGGCGCGAATGGCGGCGGGAAAACCCGTTTAACCGTTCACATAGAAGAAAGCCTGGGCACAAAGTCACATAGGATCTCCGCTCACCGAGCTCTTAACCTTGATCCGGGTGTGGCAAAGATCAGTGAGCAAAAGGCGCTTGCTGCGCTTCGGGTGGGTCACGCGGATGAGGCATCGCTATCCCGAGCGAACTATCGACCAGGCCATCGATGGCAAAACAAGCAAGCAACTTTTCTCCTGAACGATTTCAATTATCTCATTCAGGCTCTTTTTGCAGATCAATCAAATACGTCATTGCTTGCCTACCATCAAAACAAGCCCGGGGCCGAACCAACAAACTCCCAGTTTAAGATCACCAAATTCGACAAGTTGAATGATATATGGAAGCGACTTCTTCCTCACCGAGTCCTTCATATTTCTGGAGATGACATTCTTGTGTCACTCCCTGAGAGCGATGAGACATACAAAGCTTCGGAAATGAGCGACGGCGAAAGGGCAATTTTTTACATGATTGGCCAGGCCCTTGTTGCCGCCGAAGATAGTGTATTGATTGTCGATGAACCCGAGCTTCACGTGCATAGGTCAATTATGTCGAAGCTTTGGGATGAAATCGAAGCAGCCAGACCGGACTGCGGGTTTGTTTTCATCACCCATGATCTTGAATTCGCGGCAGTTCGCGCCGCCCAGAAGTTTGTGATCAAGGACTATTCTCCAGCTCCGTCTTGGGACATTGAGGCAGTGCCCGAAAATACAGGCTTCAATGAAGAACTCACAACTCTCATTTTGGGGAGCCGCAAGCCGGTGCTATTTGTAGAAGGCACCCAGGAAAGCCTCGATCTGGCGATCTATCGTGCCTGCTATCCAGATTGGACAGTGGTTCCGCGCTCGTCTTGCACTGAGGTGATCCACTCTGTGGTTACAATGCGCAAGAATGCTGAACTAACCCGGGTCACTTGTTCCGGCGTAGTGGATGGCGATGACTATGAAGAAGATGACAGGCAATATCTCCAGGAGCTTGGCATCGCTGTGCTTCCTGTGGCAGAAATCGAGAACCTCCTTTTATTGCAAGATGTCAGTGCCGCCATTGCCGGTGCAGAGGGTTTTTCAGGTGGAGAGCTTGACCAGAAGCTTTCTCAGCTTGCGAATGCCATCTTCGGATCATTGGATACGGAGAAGAAGGTCGAGGCAGTTGTTGTCAGATATTGTCGCCGACGAATTGATCGAGCGTTGAAGAAAGTCGACCTTTCCAATGCAAGCACAATCGAAGCGCTTCAGGGAGAATATGCTGCCCGCACTGGGGCCTTGGACATTGAGGGAATCGCAGCTATGCGAACTGGCGAGATTCACCAGGCAATTTCGGAGCGGGATTTGCCGAAACTGTTACGCCTCTACGACAACAAGCAGTTGCTCGCGCTTGCAGCTACCCATCTCAAAGGATGTCGGAAGGACAGGTTTGAAGGATGGGTGGCTCGCTGCCTTCGGAACAACACTAACCCGGAACTGACGACGGCCCTGAGAGCCTGCTTGCCCCAAATCGAGGCCAGTTAGATTTAGGGCTTTTCAAACCTCGTAGAGCGAGCGGAAAAATGGGGTGCCGAAGGCGGGGCCCTATTTTTCCATAGTGAGCTATGAAAAAAACCAGGTTTGTTTTTGTGAGCGCTCTCCGGGAACCATTTCCCTTCCATGAAAGCAGTTTTGAATATTGAGCGGATTGGCTTCAACGCCCTCAAGGCGCATGCACAGCATGAGCGCCGAGAGATTGGGGATCAAACCCACACGGATGAAACCAGAACCCATCTCAACGCCTCAATCGGCCTCGACAAGTGCCCGGAAACGGCGGTGAGGAAATACCTGGATCAGACTGGCGCCAAGATCGACAAGCGCAATGAGAAACCCATCACACGCGTTTTGTTGTCAGCCTCGCCGGAGTATTTTCGCCCTGGTCGTCCAGACCAAGGCGGGGAATACGACCGAGAGAGGTTGAACCCCTGGGTTCGTGAAAGTGTCAAATGGCTCAAGAAGGAATTCGGCGAGGATGCGGTCCATATTTCAACGCATCTCGATGAATCCACACCACATATCCATGCTGTGATTGTTCCGACCTATGACAAGAAGACTAAGCGTCGAACAGTCAAACAAGTCAGTCATCACAAGCACCCAGCATTCGCCGCGCTGAATAGCTTTGAAGATCTACATGATAAGTATGCGGCGGCAGTGCGGCATCTGGATATTCAGCGCGGTGACAAGCTCCCGGGCGAACTAAGGAAAGATCGCCGTTCCAAGACCAAGAAGGAATGGCTGAACGGGCAAATAAAGGCGGCTTCTGCTCAATTGTCTTTGCTCGATGGCGAAATCCGCAAACACCTGGGCGAGAAGCTCAGGAGCCTGAAACGGACGTTCCTGCCTCAAAAACAACAGGAGAAAGAACGAGGAGGGGCGAGTGCCGCCCTGGCACAGGTGCGATCAAAAACAAGAGCAAGAGGAAGGTCCCGATGAAGCATGATGAATTCACAATGGCACTCTGGGAGTTGTGTGATGACATCGCAAAATTCCCGATAGTCGAAGCGGAACAGGTTGAAAGGCTGCGATAGGGAGCGCTGATCAAGGCAAACACGCCTTCCAAAGACCTCCTCGCTGAATGCCTTGCTAACCAACCGCAGCGCGAACGCGTTGTGGCTGATTTCTATGAAGAGGTGATCGCTTCAGGGCTGGTTGGCGCGAAAGAGTTGCACGAGGAGAGGACGCCGACTGTTGGGATGGATGCGGATCTCTGGCGGGTGCAGTATTTGGAAGATCGTATCTATAGGTATGGGCTGGCCTTGCTGATCCTTCAGCGCATCGCCGACAACGTCGATACCTTCGACAATCCGCAATGCGAACGGACAGTCCAGAAACGCTATAGCGGGTATGAGCGATAACGCTCCGGTCGCCGCAAATAGGCGACCAGAGTTACTATTGCGAGATCAGTCTTGGCTGCCGAAGATATCTTCAAAGGACTGGAAGCCAGCAGCTTGGATGTCATCAAAGTCCATAAAGTGTGAAAGTAGCGGTTGGTAGGTGCGAGCACCTTCAATCGCTTCTTCCAGAGACTCAAAGAATCCTACTGATCGGGTTCTGTCATGGGCCCCGGTGTCTAAAACTCTCACCTCAAAATCTTGATTGTTGGTGACAATATAAGGAAGCTGCCACCATGCGAGAAGCTCCATTTTTGAACGCTCCTCGTGCGGCATGTCTTTTGGGGTGTCCAAGGGATCAATCATGACTTTCTGTTGAAAATCACGAGCCTTGTAGGTGGAAATACCACTGTGAATTTTTTTCATATAGGGTCTCTTGTATTGGAGGGGTTGAAGTCCATTTGGGGG
>GG704596.1:893038-951087 GCA_000161775.1 Ruegeria lacuscaerulensis ITI-1157 | reverse complement strand
GCTCATCAGGCCGATCACTGAGTGAGCCTGGGCCGCGGATTTGATCTCGCGGATACCCGACACCAAGTCTCGGGCTTTCAGGGGCTTACCTTGAACTTTGAGCCGGTCGCGGATGGTCTCGGCCTTTTGGACTGTCTTTTCCAAATCGGAAAGGCCGTAGCTGGTCAGCAGACGGCGAGCGTGATCGAGATGGAGGGCCACCATCCGAACAGCCAAGGACATGCTGTCGCGCTCGATCAGGGTTCCCTTGTTGCCAGCGATTGCATGGAACACAGCGGCGTAAGAAAACGCAGAGAACATCGCTCGGCGATAGAAGCTGGCCGGAATCTCAGCCTCGGTGAACAGCGTGCGGAAGCTGTCCTTGAACAGATCAATTGCATTCGGGCAGAAGCTGAAGATGGCGTCTTCAAATTCTGTGCGCGAAAGCAATTCCAACCAGTCCGATCGCAAGCGGGCATATCGGCTTTTGATCGCGGGACAGTCCCAGTTCTCGAAATAGATAGGAAAGTCCTGAGTGAGCCGCTTGGGGTCCCGGTCGGCGTGAATGAAGTTAAAGCGTTGTGCGAAACCATCTACCAGAGATTCAGCGCCAATCTGATCGCCAAACGTGTCGCCAACATTGATGCCCAGGATCGAGAAAGCATGATCTTGGATGACAATCTGTGCCTCCTTGGTCATGCGCGTGATTGCTCCACCAGAGTAGGCCTGCAGCAAGACATCTTTGATCTCTTCCATATGCCTTAGGTGCTGGATCTGGTTGAGGAACTGGCCAAATTCGTCGCGGACCATCAAGCCCTTTGGAACCTGCTGGATGTTTACGACGAACTGGGCCGCGGAAGATGCGGGTTGCAGGGCGGGGACGACCGGCTTGCCGTCGGCGTCCGTAAGCCAACTTCCGACCATGTCTGTCGCGAAGGTTTTGCCAGATCCCGAAGCCGCAAGCACCACAGTCCAGAGCTTTGTCGAATACAGCGACCCGCTGATCTCGTATTTTGCGCCCAGGGCATTGAGGTAGCCCGAAACAATAGAAAGCGCTGCCGCCAGCGGCAGTTCCAAGGGGATGTCTGTTTCTCGCCGGAAAAGTTCGATGACTTCTTCGAGGAAAGACCCCGGAGGCACCACCTTCAGACCGTCCCAATCGGGCGAGCCCTGGTAGCTTAGGAAGGCTTGGATGGTCTCCTTTCCTTCCAGGGTTAACCCGGCAAGGCAGTCGAGAAGGCGGGGCGAGGACGCGCCGACCTTCTTGGCTCCTTTGAGGGAGTTGTTGCGGGTATGGTGTGACATGGAATAATATTCCTTTTCCGTTTATGTTTTGGTCGGTTTTTGTTCCGACTGAAAAGGAAATTGGCCAAAGCTGACGAAACCAAAGAAATTGGCAGCATTTTTTTCAAAAAAAAATCTGAGGGAGGGCGCGAAAGCGTCAGCGGAAAGTTGGTAAGGTGCTGAATTACAAAGAGTAAATTGACATGCCGGGCGTCAGCAAGCCGTCGGCGGATGAGGGCGGATGTGCACTCAAGAATTGGTAGGTCTACTGCGTCGCGGTTCGGTCGAGCGGTGGCACCCTTATAGTGTGAACAGAGTAAAAAGTGCCACGCAGCCCGAAAGCCCTTGAATCTCCACTATATCCCGAGAATTTCGTCGATAGATTTCTCTTTTTCCTGCCTTTCGGACTGGAGTGATGTGAAGAATTCTTTTGTTTCGTCCACAATGGCTTTGATTTGAAAATCAGCCTTTTTCAGGATATCTGGAAAAATACTGTAAAATGTCGATTTCAGATTGTTGATATCCTTGGTTGATATCTTTTCTTTTCCAGTGTTGCGTATGCTTATTTTATAGTCGTGAGTATTCATCTCTATGGTAATTTTAACCTTTGACTCGGAAGGTGCCCGAATGCCTGCTTCTGACAGGGTATTTTGAACTGCCTCAATAATCGATTTGAAAACAACGAAGCCGAGATCATTTTGGTGACCTATTCGGCGCATTTGATTACACAGATCGACGAAGTCAACTACGCTTCGAACTTCTTTTGTCGGTCTAAACCTAATCTCGCCAAGCATTAACTCCCCATCGTGCCTAATGGTCTGAGTAGAAAATTTATCATAGACATACGAAGCGCGGAAACGTGAATCTTTCGGTTCTAATTTGAAAAATTCGGAAGAAAGAGCTTCGGAAATCTTAGGCGCTAAATACTTGTCGAAGACCAATTCTGGGTGTAGTTCATGGCACATATAAAAGACGCTATCGTTAGGTCTTTTAGCAAACGCGGAAAGAAATTCACTGGCCTTTCCGGATATTACTTGCATAGCGCATTCCGCAGCAAAATATTCTTGGAAGGAACGGTGAACGAAGATGAATTTGAGTCCTTCTTTTTGAAGCAGGTTTACAGACTCGCATATGTCATTCTGAACGTTGTCAACGCTTACCTCAATACCATGATAGTCGAGTGCCTTCTTAATGAAGGTCCTTAGTTGCTGGTCATCGAACTCAAATGCCTGTTCGTAATATGATACGAGGCAAAAGGTCGAAAATACTCTTCGAAACTCATCAATAGTTAAGCTTCTTTCTCGTTCGAAGGAGTCCTTTGTGGCGTCATGCCATGTCAGAAGCGTTTGGAACGCATGATTGTAAAACGTTGTCAATTTACTTGGTATTATGGCATTCTCGTTAAACGTCATTAACATCATGATCGCAAGCAACGGGCTCGAAAGGAAACTGTGATGCATCTCAAAAAAGTCATCTGACAAGTTTTCGAGAAATTTCTTTTTCACCTTCCTGTCAAAAGGTATTTTTTCGATTAAAGCCTTTAGATCGTCGATTGAGAGCGGAGAAACAGTGTAGATTTCGTATGACCCCCAGGCTGAAAATCTATCATCTTCACGCCCGGAAGCTAAAAAATTACATTTCCTATATTTTTCGGAAAGATCAAGTATTTGCCTTTCAGCTTGTTTCCTTTTTTCCCGAGCGACTTCGTCGAACCCATCAAAAATAAATTCAAATTTGCCAGCTTCGCAAAGCTTTTCAAAAATACCATTTCCGAAAATTAGATCTGACTGAAGTTCGGATCGGCAGAACGTAATGATGTCCAGGCTTTGTAGGTCATTTAACCTTCGCAGCTCTATGTAAATAGGTATCTTTCCAGATTTCTTTTCAAACCGCGATAGCCAAAGGTGTTTGAGGAAGATGGTTTTGCCAGATCCACCATTTCCTTTGACGATTATTCTTGTCCCAGAAGCGAATTTGTTGACAAGCTCAGTGTCCGAGAACCTCAAGCTGGAGCCAGGAGTATCATTTATTGTAAAGCTGGTTTTAACGTAGATATCCTTTAGAGCCATGGGTTTGCTTTTGGAATAAAGCGTTCTAACCATACTACTCTTGGTCAGCATATAATCGCAGTACGCATTGAAGCTCTCGAGGAACTTGGCGCGATTAACGTTTACGATTTTTGATAATGGAGTGTAGAGCGCGTCGAGCGTATCTTTTATGAGTTGTGTCGAGGTTTGGACGGCGATGTCCGTGGCCATGTCGTTCATTGTGTTCTCGCAAATTTTTTTGCGAGGCTATCTCTCCAAGTTAGCTCGGACAAGTTGCAATCGAGTGCCCGAGATTGCCTTAAGGTCGCAGGATGCTTCTAAGGCCAGCCAAAGAGATGGAAGAAGGACGCGTAGCCCTGACAGTGTGTCCTATAGTTCGCCAAAGTGAAAATCCTGCTCCCGCAACCAGAATAATAAAATAATACAAACGCTTGAGAGCCTCCCAAACCGGAGGCCCTTTGCGCTCCAAGACCGTGTCAACAGAACACCCGCAGCGCGTGTCAACGTATGGCGCCGAGTCAGCGGGCACTGCCGATCATTAAGACTGACCGGCCTCATCTGACTGGTCAAATACAACGAAGTACGACCAAACAGCGCGATTGGAAACAAGCCACCCATCCTGCTGACGAAATCGCGAAACGTAACCAGCCCGCCACACTGATTGAACCGCACCGGGTTTTCCGGAGGCAAGTTGGTTTAAGTTACGCGGCCATGGTCTGAGTGTAAGCGTTGCATCAAACCCCGCCTGACACACCGATCTTTTGGTCCTCAGAGAGCCTATCTTGGCGCTATGGATCTTTCACGGTTTGGGTGTCTGACGTCAGGGCCAATGGGACAGTTTAGGGCGATTTGATAAAAGAGGGTTTCTGGCACATCGTAGCCACCAAGGAGTGGAGATGAGACAGAAACCCGGAACCAAGCAGAGCCACGGCGAGAAGGTCGTCAAAGATATCCGCCGCGCGACGCGCAAGCAGTACACAGCGGAAGAGAAGATCCGGATCGTGCTGGACGGTCTGAAGGCCGAGGCCCGCATCGCCTGCTTTGAGTTCATCGAAGGCTGGTACAACCCCTCTCGTCGACATTCAGCTTTGGGGTATAAGTCACCGATCAACTATGAAAGGACCGCCGCTGAAGGGCTGGAATCTCTAAGCCCATAACCGTCTACCAAACCGGGGGAACTCCAGACCTGAGACGAGAGGCGCGTGACTTGAAGGAAGTCGTTGCCGAACAGGCGCTTGAACTTCGCCTTCTCAAAAAACGTATGGCCCGTCCCGTCTGCAAGAAGTTTCTGTTGGCGCTGATTGCGGTCTGCAAAAACGTATCCGGCATGTCGGCCAGTTGGCCGCCGCCAAGATGGAGATCCGCGCACTCTGTTCCTCATAAGCATGTCGGCTTCGATCGAGCCGCATTTTTTGACCAGGTTTGCAGAATGCCGGTTAACCGTCAGGCCATCTTCAACTCCTCCCGCAGATCGTGCTAGGGACTTCGGCTTTGTATGCCTCGTGCTTAGTCCCCGGTTCCGTTTTTCGGCCAACCCCGGCATCGAGCGCTCGAATGTCGTCCCCCGTTCCAGAGTCGCCCATGCGATCCTCGCAAGTTTGGCTGCGAGCGCTACCACCGCCACGTTGTAATGGGCGCGTGCCAGCAAACCACGCAGCCATTGTCCCAACGGTGTTTCCGCCTTTGAAAGGGATGGCAGCGCGGCTCGCGCTCCGTGGATGAACAGCTGTCGCAGGTAGATGTTGCCCCTTCGACTGATGCCATAAAGCCTGGGCTTCCCTCCGGTTGTGTGTTGACGCGGCACTAACCCCAACCAGGCCGGTAGATCTCGCGCGGTGGAAAAAGCGGCGGCATCGTCAATAGCAGCGACCAACGCGGTGGCTGTCAGGTTGCCAATGCCGGGGACGGTCAGCAATCGGCGGGTAACATCATCCGATTTGGCGCGATCGGCAAACTCCCGATCCAATTCCGTGATACGTCGATCCAGCTCTGTCCACTCTTGGCGCATGTCGATCAGCAAGCCGTTGATTCGATCGCTCACGTCGGCGCCTTCAGCATCAAGGATGGCATCGAGGCCGACCTCGAATTTGCGGCGTCCCTTTGCGAAGGTCAGCCCACGTTCCAGAAGGATGGCGCGCATCTGGTTGATGAGCCGCGTTCGGGTTCCGACAAGCCGCTCACGCACCCTGTGCAACGTCTGTAGGTCCAATTGGTCTTCACGTTTAAGTTCGACGAACCTCATAGTTGGACGTGTCGCCGCTTCGGCGATAGCCTCTGCATCCCGATCATCGTTCTTTTGTGCCTTCACGTATGGCCGCACATACTCCGGCGACATCAGCTTGATCCAGAAAGCGCATGACCAAGATGGTGCGCTCCGCAGCACGCTTCCATCGCAACAACGCAGGATGGAAGATCAAAAGCAAACTTGATCACGGTCTGGCGCCGCATTCTCCGCCGCAACACCACTGCGCCGGTCACATCCAGCCCCACAACGCTGCATACAGACTTGCCAAGGTCGATTCCCAGGATTGCAATTGTCATCGGTCCGTTCCTCCTATGTTCATAGTACGAGGCATCATACCTGATGCCGGTGGTGGGACGGGCCATTCCATAAGCATGCTCGGGCCCTCTCGGCAGCATGCTTTGCATGCGCCTGTCAGGTGACAGATGGGGGCGACCAAGAATGAGATACCCAGCATCCGAGAAGCTTGAGATCATCCGGCTGGTCGAGCAGTCACACCTGCCGACCAAGCGCACGCTGGACAAGCTGGGTATTCCCAGGACCACCTTCTATCGCTGGTACGATCGGTATCAGACCGGCGGTCCCGAGGCCCTGGAGGATCGCAACCCCAGACCGTCGCGTATCTGGAACCGCATTCCCGAGCCGGTTCGCGAGAGGATCAAGGACCTGGCCCTGAAGGAAAGCGATCTGTCGCCACGTGAGCTGGCGGTACGGTTCACTGACACAGAAAAGTATTTTGTGTCAGAGGCTTCCGTCTGTCGCATCCTCAAATCCTACGACCTGATCACCAGCCCGGCCTATATGGTTCTGTCGGCGGCAGACGAGTTCAAGGACAAGACAACGCGTCCCAACCAGCTCTGGCAAACCGACTTCACCTATCTGAAGGTCATCGGCTGGGGTTGGTTTCATCTCAGCACGATCCTCGACGATTACAGCCGGTACATCATCGCCTGGAAGCTCTGCACGACGATGAAAGCCGAAGATGTGACAGACACGCTCGATCTGGCTTTGCAGGTATCAGGGTGTGATCGGGCAACGGTCCTGCACAAGTCGCGCCTGCTCAGCGACAATGGCTCAAGTTATATCTCCAGCGAACTGGCTGATTGGCTCGAAGACCAGCAGATGGATCACGTACGTGGCGCGCCGTATCACCCGCAGACCCAAGGCAAGATCGAGCGCTGGCACCAGACCCTCAAGAACCGCATCCTGCTGGAAAACTACTATCTGCCGGGCGATCTTCGACAGCAGATCGACGCCTTCGTCGATCACCACAACCACAAACGCTATCACGAGAGCTTGCAGAACCTCACGCCTGCCGATGTCTACTTCGGCCGCGGCGAGACAATCTTGAAACAACGAGAAAGGATCAAACGGAAGACCATCGAAACACGACGCTTGCTTCACCGCAAATCCGCCGCATCATCAGAACAACCAGATGAGCCAGACCCTCTCTTAGATCAGGCCGCTATCTGTTCCAAAATCCCTGACGACGGACATTATCTATATGCGAATAATTCAGTTGTAGATCCGAGAACTTTGAACGAACGGAATTGTTCTAAGTATTGCCACCAGTAAGACCGCCGCTCCTTTGAATTGCAGCAACACGATTTTCCAGTGAAACGAATTGATTGAGAAAGGATTGTGGCTTCAGGCTATCCAAAAGACATACTCGGGCCGCTTCGACCAAACGCAAACGTTTGCTTTCATCGGCCAGATACGGCGCGCAGACCTCCTCAAGATCACTAAAATCCCATGAGACCGGGACATATGTTTCATGCGGTACAAAGATATCTGGCCAGGTTTGGACATGAGACATATCAGGCTTGACCAGCAGGCTTCCGCACAGGATAGCCTCGAAATCACGCCAGCATAGCTCACCGAAGCCAAAAGGGCTGACCGTAAGGCGTGCGCTCAGAATTTCGCGATAGTATTCTTCTTGTGGCACTCTGTCGGTCGGGGCAAGCACAGAATATCTGTCCGCCATGGCGTTCAGCGCCCTGACAGGGGCTTCGCGCATGCCGTACGTCCAGACGTCCGAGCCTACACTGGCGCGGCAGAGTAAGTCGATTTCTCGTTTCGCCGTAAATGCAGAGTCCCCGATATCCTCCGCCAGATCCACGATCTTGTCGTCAAGAGCAATATTCCAGCCCAGCACGATCTTTGAGATCGCCGCCTCGGTCAGCGGCCCTGAGTTCGGAATAATATCATCCGTGAAACTGACCCCATAAGTGCGATGCGCATAGTCTGTCAGGTTCGACTTGCCCACTCGGGCGAGCTTATAGTCGGCGTCCTTCGAAAAACGGTGTTTCTTCAGATAAATATCGGATTCTTCTATCAAAGATGGCCATTGCACACACAAATCGTCATCCCCATCAAAGATGACAAGGCACGCTTTTGCATTCCTCGCAAGAGATGCCAGTTGCCGACCTAGGGTCTCAACTGTTTCCGGACTTGTCGTAAAGGAGAGCTTGATCCCGATAACGTCGACCCCGGACAGATCAGCGGTATTGAGGTCGTCAATACCGCTGATGTCTTTGAAACGGAACGTCACCCCGGTTTGGGATGCAATTCTCTGGCGATGGCGTATCAATGGCGCGAATTGCTGTTCACTCGTGTATGCTTTGCCATCGCTGATCAGGAGCCACGTGCGAACTTCATGCCCCTTGAGCCGAGCGCGCAGCACAGAGAGAAATCGCGCGGCGTCGCTCTTGGCGATCCTTTTGCGCACACGCCGTGTCAGAAGCACTCTTTTCGATGGAAAATTCGCATTTTTCGTGTCCATGATTATCACATTAGTCAGACGTGGACCCGGCAGCAACGGCTTCTTCTTGCAGCAAGAGTAGGAAAGTAAATGAAAATTGGTATGGCTGGTGCAGGCTTGTCTTGCGCAGTAATTGGACGGGCTTTGGCAGAGGACGGGCACCACGTAACGATATTTGAATCGCGAAGCCACCTGGCGGGTAATTGCTACACAGAACGCGATTCCGAAACCGGCGTCCTCGTGCATTCCTACGGGCCGCATATCTTTCATACCGACGACGACGAGGTATGGGCCTACGTCAATCGATTTTCGCGGTTCTTACCTTATGTAAATCGCGTCAAGGCCACCACACAGGGAAGGGTATTTTCGCTCCCGATAAATCTTCTGACGATCAACCAGTATTTTGGCACGACTCTGAGCCCCAGCGAAGCGCAAGCTTTCATCGCAGAACGCGCGGACAAATCGATCAAGGAGCCGGCCAATTTCGAAGAGCAGGCCTTGCGGTTCATTGGCCGTGAACTCTACGAGGCTTTCTTTCGGGGCTACACGCGCAAGCAGTGGGGCCGGGAGCCAACCGAGATTCCGGCTTCGATTCTCAAGCGTCTACCGGTGCGGTTCAACTACGACGACAATTACTTCAGTCATCGGTACCAGGGCATGCCGGAACACGGTTATACGCATCTGGTCGAACAGATCCTAGACCACCCAAACATAGACGTTCACCTCGACAACGCTCTGCATCGCTCGCAGATGGACCGGTTCGATCACGTCTTCTGGTCGGGTCCGCTGGATGCCTATTTCGACCATCAGTTCGGCCGCCTTGAGTATCGAACGCTGGATTTTGAACGAATCCATGGTGAAGGTGACGTTCAAGGGTGCGCGGTCATGAACTACTGTGACGAATCCGTCCCGTGGACCCGCATCACAGAGCACAAACACTTCAGCCCATGGGAAGAACACGAGGGTTCGACACTGTTTCGGGAGTACAGCCGAGCCTGCGGTGAAAACGACATCGCCTATTATCCAATCCACCTTACGACAGCCGACACCGTCCTCAAACGATATCAGGAGGCGGCACGGAAGGAGGAAGGCGTCACTTTCGTTGGGAGGCTGGGCACTTACAGATATCTCGACATGGACGTCACCATAAGGGCGGCGATGGATGCCGTTGCAGATTGGCGAACACAGTACGGCTGACGGCAAATCATGCACTGTCACCCGCCAACGGCGTAGTGCCTGCAAGTTGACGGGATTGCCAGCTTGTTCGCCGAGCGGTGCTCGGTCGGGCGTCGGGCATGAAGAAACCGTCTGCCATGCAGCGCCTGGAGGGGCTACGTTTCCGCGCGAGTTCGTCGCATGTTCGGCCTGGGTCTACTATCGTTTCCCGCTCAGCACGGCAGATGTCGCAGATCATCTGGCCGCTCGGGGCGTGATGGTCAGCTGGGAACCGCTCCGGAAATGGGCCAATCGTTTTGGGCGCCACTTTCCCGGTTGCATCGGGCGCGACAGACCGGACGCAGTCAGAGGTGGCCCGAGAAATCTGAACAGGTGAGTTAGGTGGGTTTTCCGCTCCTGATCCGGCAACGTGCTGGACATT
This sequence comes from Ruegeria lacuscaerulensis ITI-1157, assembly GCA_000161775.1. Lineage (GTDB taxonomy): Bacteria > Pseudomonadota > Alphaproteobacteria > Rhodobacterales > Rhodobacteraceae > Ruegeria > Ruegeria lacuscaerulensis. The sequence continues at coordinate 941,176 of GG704596.1, read as the reverse complement.
CTCGTTCAGCCACAACAGGCCGCCAAGGCCGCAAGGCGTTTCTGGCAAGCCTGATCGACCAGTTCGGCAGGCCTCGGATCGTGGTCACGGGCAGGTTGCGCAGCCATTTCAGGCCGATCCTAGAAGGCCTTGCGCCGGGCGCGGATCACCGTGCACAAAAAAGCGTCTACAATCGGACCAAAGGATCACACCAACCGACCCGGAAGCGAGAGAAGCTCATGGGCCGGTTCAAATCGCCCCGACATGCGCAAAGAATGCCGGCTGCCCTTGATCAGATCAACACCGTCTTTCGCCCGCGCCTCTATCCACTCTCCGCCATCTCATATCGCCTCGCCCGCGCTGGGCCGGAACGCAGGTCGCCCCCAAATCTTGCCAAACTCAGAAGCGACGCACCACTGACCCGTCTTGTCAGATCCGCTACGGCCAAACATGACTTCGCGGCCCGCATGACCGAGGCCTTACCTGTGAAATCTAGTCCATGTTCTTGAAAAAGTGGTGAGCCGTGCAGGATTCGAACCTGCGACCCACTGATTAAAAGTCAGTTGCTCTACCAACTGAGCTAACGGCCCACTCTTTTCAACGGATCGTTGCGATCCGTGGCGCTGTCTAAGGCATTTTCCCGACCGGGTACAAGCCTTTTTTTGCACCGCGTTCCGCCTGAAATCATTGTGTTCCCGGCGTCCCGATAGGCGGCCTAATTAGGGTCGAGGCGGCGGGGGGTCAACCCCTTTTTTCAGGAATTTTCGCGTCGGGCTGGATTCATGTCTGCGGCAAGGCTATATGCCCGCCATGCAACAACGATCCGACACCGGTTTGCCCTTCATGAAGATGCACGGGCTTGGCAATGACTTCGTCATTGTGGACGCGCGCGCGCATCCGGTGCAGATCACGCCGGCGCTGGCGCGCGGGATCGGACACCGGCAGTTCGGGGTCGGATTCGACCAGTTGGCCGTCATCGTAAACGGCGAATCGGATGCGCATCTGGTGTTCTACAATGCCGACGGATCGATCTCGGCCACCTGCGGCAACGCCACCCGCTGCATCGCCCGGTTCCTGATGCAGGAAAGCGGCAAGTCCGAACTGACGCTGAGCACCAGCCACGGCACGCTGCAGGCGCGCGACGCGGGTGACGGGCTGACCTCGGTCAACATGGGGCATCCGCAGCTGGACTGGGCCGATATTCCGCTGGCGGAAGAGGTGGATACGCTGGAACTGCCGATCGAAGGCGGTCCGGTGGCCACCGGCATGGGCAACCCGCATTGCACCTTCTTCGTCGAGGATGCCGAGGCGATCCCGCTGGAGGAATTTGGCGCGCGCTATGAGCATCATCCGCTCTATCCGCAGCGCACCAATGTGCAGGTCGCCCAGATCATCGGCCCGGATCACATCCGCATGCGGGTGTGGGAGCGCGGCGTGGGCATCACGCTGGCCTCGGGCTCGTCGTCCTGTGCCACGGCCGTGGCGGCGGCGCGGCGCGGGCTGACCGGACGCAAGGTGCAGATCGAGTTGGACGGCGGCACCATCTGGATCGACTGGCGCGAGGACGGCGTCTGGATGACCGGCCCCACCTGCCATGTCTTCTCGGGCACGCTGACGCCCGAATTTCTGGAGTCGCTGGGATGAACCCGCCGAAATTCACCACGCTGGGCTGCCGGCTCAACGCCTATGAGACCGAGGCAATGAAAGAGCTGTCGCAGCAGGCCGGGCTGACCGACGCGGTGATCGTGAACACCTGCGCCGTCACCGCCGAAGCCGTGCGCAAGGCCCGGCAGGAAATCCGCAAGCTGCGCCGCGAGAACCCCAATGCCCGGCTGATCGTCACCGGCTGCGCGGCCCAGACCGAACCGCAGACCTTTGCCGATATGGACGAGGTCGATGCGGTGATCGGCAACACCGAGAAGATGCGCCCCGAGACCTGGAAGGGAATGGCGGCCGATTTCATCGGCGAGACCGAGGCCGTGCAGGTCGATGACATCATGTCGGTCACCGAAACGGCCGGGCACCTGATCGACGGGTTCGGCACTCGCTCGCGCGCCTATGTGCAGGTCCAGAACGGCTGTGACCACCGCTGCACCTTCTGCATCATCCCCTATGGCCGCGGCAACTCGCGCAGCGTCCCGGCGGGCGTGGTGGTGGACCAGATCAAGCGGCTGGTGGACCGGGGCTACAACGAGGTCGTGCTGACCGGGGTCGATCTGACCTCATGGGGCGCCGACCTGCCCGCAAGCCCCAAGCTGGGCGATCTGGTCATGCGCATCCTGAAACTGGTGCCCGACCTGCCGCGCCTGCGCATCAGCTCGATCGATTCGATCGAGGTGGACGAGAACCTGATGCAGGCCATCGCGACCGAGCCGCGCCTGATGCCGCATCTGCACCTATCGCTGCAGCATGGCGACGATCTGATCCTGAAACGGATGAAGCGCCGCCACCTGCGCGATGACGCCATCCGCTTTACCGAAGAGGCCCGCAAGCTGCGCCCCGAGATCACCTTTGGCGCCGACATCATCGCCGGCTTTCCGACCGAGACCGAGGCCCATTTCGAGAACTCGCTGAAACTGGTGACCGACTGCGACCTGACCTGGCTGCACGTCTTTCCCTATTCCAAGCGCGAAGGCACCCCGGCCGCCCGCATTCCGCAACAGGTCAACGGCAAGGTCATAAAGGAACGTGCTGCAAGGCTGCGTGAGGCGGGTGACGCACAGGTCGCCCGACATCTGGCGGCCCAGCTGGGCAAGACCCATCACATCTTGATGGAGAATCCCCACATGGGCCGGACCGAGCAGTTCACCGAGGTGACATTCGCGACTCCGCAACCCGAAGGGCAGATCGTGACGGCCCGGATCACCGGACTGGACGGTCAGAGGCTGGCTGCCTGACGGGCATCGCCGGTCGGGGGGTCATTGGCCAGAAGCTCTTCGAAGAACACGCTGATCAACTGGGCCCGGCCATCCACACCTGCCTTGGCATAGATTGACGCGGATTGCGCGCGCACGGTTCCGACCGCCCGACCCCGGATGCGCGCGATGTTTTCGTTGTCGAACCCTTTGAGGATCAGCAGGCCAACGTCGCGTTCCGCACTGGTCAGGCCCCAGCGATCAAAGAAGCTGTCGATCACCTGGGCCAATTCCCCCCGTGCCACGCGCAAACCCTGCCTGGCTTGCTCCATCCGAACCAGCAGCGCGCGAAGTTCGATCATCAGAACCCAGATTCCAAGGCAGAGCACAACCGCAACGAAGGTTTCCAGCGCCAGATGCGTCGGGTGCCCGCCTGCATCGAAATCAAGAACGACATCGATCAGAAAGAACGTGGCACACAAGACCTGGACAATGATCATCGCGGTCAGAATCTTGGCCCGGCGCACATCCGCATCTCCGGGCCAAAGAGTTTCGAAAATGCGTTTCTTCATTTGGTCGAAATGCCATCCGGAATGTTCTTGATTCCTGTTATCATGGCTTTGACCAAAGCAACACCTGTCCGGCGCTGATCCAGCACAACCCCGCCGACATGCAGTACGACCGAGACCATCAACCAGTTGAACGCAAGCTCGTGCAGTTCCTCGACCCATTCGACACCGAAGAACCGAACGGTGCCCATCATGATCCCCGAGATGCAGATCACGATCAGAGTGGCCCAGATGTTGTAGGCCATCAACGCCCCCAGCGGGTTGTGCGACAGATGAACGGACCGGTCTCCGCGCAGGATCTCGCCCGCATGGGCCAGGGCGGCCCGGGGGTTGGGTGGAAACGCCGTGAACCGCGCCGTCTGGACCCCCAGAAAACCCCAGACAAGCCGCAGCACGACAAGGCCCAGGATCGCGTACCCGACGATTTCATGCAGGTCCCCTTCGGGGTCAGTGATGACAGCGTTCAACAGCACGCCCAACAGAACGGACCAGTGGATCACACGAACCAACGGGTCCCACACGCGCACCAGGCGGGCGCTGTCGCGCCCACCCTCGGCCAGGTTCAAGCCGGGCATGTCCGACATCATCCCTTGACCTTCGAGACCTTGCCGGTTGCAGGATCCACATAGACCTCGGCCATTTCGCCGTCCTTGACGACATAGGCTTCGATCTCGCCGTCTTCCTCCTCGATCTTGCGCACGTCATAGCCAAGCGCGGTCAGCGCGCTGCGCACGGCGTCCTCGGTTTTGCCAAGTTCCATGTCGGGCGCCAGATCGGCGGCCAGCGCGGGGGCGGCAACAAGCAAAGCGGCTGCGATGAAAGGGAATTTCATGTGGTCGTCTCCTTGGTTCAGGTGAACGCGCCATGAAGTCCGGCGCTGGTCGGAAACTGGCGGCAGGTGGTGCGCAACACCATATCTGCCGGGCTTAGATGGCCGGGATAAGCCGACGCTGACGGCGGGAACCCGCCACCGGACCGGCAAGAAAAAGGGCCCCGCGCAATGCGCGGAGCCCTTGGTGTATTTGGTATGGTCCCTGACGGATCAGGCCGATTTCTTGCCTTTGACCGGCGCCCACAGGCGCTTGTTCACCAGGTACAGCAGCACCGACAGGATGGTCAGGAACAGCACGCCGACAAAGCCGGCTTTCTTGCGGTCCATCATCTTCGGTTCGGCCGTCCACATCAGGAACGCCGCGACGTCCTGCGACATGGATTCGACGGTGTTTTCGTGTCCATCGGCAAATTCGACCTGCTCATCCGACAGCGGCGGCGCCATCGAGATCCAGCCGCCGGGGAAGGCGGTGTTTTCATACAGGGTCGTGCCGGCCTCTTCCTTTTCCTTGCCGGTATAGCCGTTCAACAGCGAGGCGATGTATTCCGCACCGCCGATGCCCCGAACCAGCTGGTTGATCCCCAGGCCGTACGGTCCGTGGAAACCGGCACGCGCCTTGGCCATCAGGCTCAGGTCTGGTGCGCCGACACCATCGTTGGCCGGAAAATGGTCGGTCGGAATGGCCGGGCGGAAGTCGTCCAACTCGGGATCGAACACTTCGAAGGTGCCGGCCGCATAGGCGATGACCTCTTCTTCCGAATAACCCAGCGCCTTGAGGTCGCGCAGCGGCACGTATTTCAGGCCGTGGCAGGCCGCGCAGACCTCGGTATAGATCTGCAGGCCACGCTGCAGCTGGTTCTGGTCCCAGGTGCCGAACGGCCCCTCGAACGAGAACGCGAAGTCTTCGACATGCTGCTCGCCGCCACCTGCCGCAAGCGTTGCGGCAGGGGTCAGGGCCAGAGCGAACGCGGCGCCGATTGCAAGTTTCTTGAACATGGTTTCCCGTCCCTCTTCTTACTCGGCCGGTGTGGCGTTGGCGTCAGCCTTGCCATAATGCGCGTTGAAGTCTTCTTCGATGGTTTCCGGCTGCGGCTCGGGCTTCTCGATCACGCCCAGGATCGGCAGGATCACGAAGAAATAGGCGAACCAATAGGCGGCGGCGATCAGCGAGAAGGTCGCATAGGGCTCCTCGGCCGGCATCGCCCCCAGCCACATCAGGGCGAAGAAGTCGATGACCAGCAGGTAGAACCACCATTTGAACATGGGGCGGTACTTGCCCGACCGCACGCTCGAGGTGTCCAGCCAGGGCGCCAGCGCCATGGCCAGGATCGCGCCGAACATCGCCAGAACACCGAAGAACTTGGCGTCGATGATGCCGCCGGTGATGAAGCTGGCGATCTGCACGACCCAGACCTCGCCGGTGAAGGCGCGCAGGATCGCGTAGAACGGCAGGAAGTACCATTCGGGCACGATATGCGCCGGCGTGGCCAGCGGGTTGGCCTCGATATAGTTGTCGGGGTGGCCCAGATAGTTCGGCATGAAGCCGACGATCGCCCAGAACACCACCAGCACGACGGCCAGCGCGAACAGGTCCTTGATCACGAAGTACGGCCAGAACGGCAGGGTGTCCTTCTCGGCCTCGGCTTTCGAGGTGCGGCGGACCTCAACACCGGTGGGGTTGTTGTTGCCGGTGGTGTGGAAGGCCCAGATATGCACGATGACCAGCGCCGCGATGACGAAAGGCAGCAGATAGTGCAGCGAGAAGAAGCGGTTCAGCGTGGCGTTGTCCACGGCGGGTCCGCCCAGCAGCCAGGTCTGGATCGCGTCGCCCACGAAGGGGATCGCGCCGAACAGGCCGGTGATCACGGTTGCGCCCCAGAACGACATCTGACCCCAGGGCAGAACATAGCCCATGAAGGCGGTGCCCATCATGCACAGATAGATCAGCATGCCGATGATCCAGGTCACCTCGCGCGGGGCCTTGTAGGACCCGTAGAACAGGCCGCGGAAGATGTGGATATAGACGGCGACAAAGAACAGCGACGCGCCGTTTGCGTGCAGGTAACGCAGCATGTAGCCGCCGTTCACGTCACGCATGATGTGTTCGATGCTGGCAAAGGCCAGATCCACATGCGGGGTGTAGTGCATCACCAGAACGATGCCGGTGACGATTTGCAGCGCCAGACAGAAGGTCAGGACGATGCCCCAGATCCACATCCAGTTCAGGTTCTTGGGTGTGGGGATCATCAATGTGTCATATAGCAGGCCGAGGATGGGCAGGCGGCTGTGCAGCCACTTTTCGCCCTTGGTCTTCGGCTCGTAGTGATCGTGCGGGATACCGGACATGAGCGCGCCTCCTTAACCCAGCTTGATGGTGGTTTCGTCGAGGAACTCGGCGACCGGAACCGGCAGGTTCTCGGGGGCCGGGCCCTTGCGGATGCGGCCAGCGGTGTCGTAGTGCGACCCGTGGCAGGGGCAGAACCAACCGTGGAAGTCGCCTGCACCGTCACCCAGCGGCACGCAGCCCAAATGGGTGCACACCCCCATCATCACCAGCCATTCGCCGGCCTCGTCCAGGGTGCGGTTCTCGTCGGTGGCCGGCAGGCCCGGCTTGTTGGCGTTGCGGTCGATCGGGTCCGGCAACTCGTCCAGCGACACTTCGCGCGCCAGCTGGATTTCTTCTTCGGTGCGGCGGCGGATGAACACCGGCTTGCCCAGCCATTTTACGGTGATCTGGGTGCCGACCTCGACACCGCTGACATCCACGCGGATCGAGGACAGCGCCTGAACGTCCGCCGAGGGGTTCATTTGGTTGATCAGGGGCCATACGGCGGCACCCGTCGCAACGACACCTGCGCCGCCGGCGGCGTAGTAGAGGAAATCTCTGCGGGTGCCTTCGTGGTCTTCTGCGTGGGACACGAGGTTTTCTCCGATTCCAGCGCCCGGCTTTCGGGCAAACATGCATCAGCACCGCATCAAAGCGGCGTCTCATCGCGGGTATCTAGCCGGGAGAAAACGGTTCGTCCAGCGGTCATAGGCGCGCACTACGCCGCATCTGGGCATTCATGTCACAATGCGGGGGTCATTTTTCAAGAACTTTCCCCCGACCCGGCGAAAATCCCCGGGTGAACGCGCGAATCACCCGGCAGGTGAACCCCGGGGCGTCGCCGCTCGGGCCGGGCGTCGATCCGGGCGCGCGAACTGGGAGCGCCGGGCACCTCCACGCGGACAGGCAGGCCCCCGACCATCCGGGGAAGTGGCCGACGGAAAATCCGCCAAACATTTATTTTCAAGTCATTTTTCAACAACCATGGCGTGCATTTTCGGGTTGCGGACCAGTCAGATTCGACGCAAGTCGGCGCGCGCGCGAACGCAGTGATCGAGGAGTCCCATGACATCATTCAGAACCGCCGTCCTGCTGGCCACGGTCGCCGCCACCCATCAAGCCTGGGCCGAAGGCGACCCCGCGCGCGGAGAGACACTCTACAACCGCTGCTCGTCCTGCCACGCCATCATCAAGGATGGCGAGGTTCTGGTCAAAGGCGGCATCACCGGCCCGAATCTCTATGGTGTGGTCGGCAGGACCGCCGGAACCGAAAACGACTATCTGAACGGCAGTGAACGGCTGCCCATCGGCATGTTCACCGATGACATGATCCGCGCCGGTGAAAACGGTCTGGTCTGGACGCAGGAGAACATCGCCGCCTACGCCCGCGACCCGATCGGGTTCATCCAGGATTTCCTGAACGACGACACCGCCCGCCCAAACATGAGCGTCAAGACCAAAGAGGGGACCGAGGACATCGCCGCCTATCTGGCCACGTTCACCGACTGAACCCAACCCGGCACCGGTCAACTGTCCCGCATCAGAGCAGCCAGTTGACCAAGCTCGGTGCCGATCCCGGCCTGTTCGACATGCCCGGCGGCCGCCAGCCGCGCCGCCTCGGGCTTGTTCTGGTTCAGTTTCCAGGTGCCGTCGATCTGGGTGATCTGCATCCGGCAGGGCACGATCATGCGCATCATGCGCTCCAGCGCCGCCGGGTCCATCTTGTCGGCGCGCCAGGGCGGTTTGGGTTGCAGCCGCTCTTCGAAAAACACCGATTGCCGGTCCAGAAGATCGCGCAGCCGGTCCTGGGGCTGCAGTTCCAGCCGGCCAGTCAGGTGGACCGCCACATAGTTCCATGTGGGCACCTGATCCGCGACCCCGTACCAATCGGGCGAGACGTAGCCGTCGGGCCCCTGAACCGCGATCCGCGCCTCCTGCGGGTTGGCCAGCGCCCGCACGATCGGGTTCGACCGTACCAGATGCAGCTCGGCCACCGCGCCATCCTCGGACAGCAGAAACGGCACATGGCTGATCAATGGCGGGCCATCGACCGACAGCGCCAGTGCGCCGAACCCCCGGCTGCGGGCAAACTCCATATGGCGCGCGCGGTCCTCGGCGCGAAAGGCTGGGTTGGGGTGCATGGCCGTCCTCCTGCAGACAGGTCTTGCAGATCGCGTGTGCGCTTGGCAAGGTCGCGCCGTTCTCAGGGCGGGGCGGAATTCCCCACCGGCGGTATGCGGGCACAGGCCCGCCAGCCCGCGAGCGGCTCTGCCATCCATCGGCAGAGTGTCAGCAGATCTGGTGAGAGGCCAGAGCCGACGGTCAAAGTCCGGATGAAAGAGAACGAGCAGCGCGCCCCGCCAAGGGCGCGTCTGTCCGTGATCGCCTTGGGTGACGTGTCATGCCGCGCTGGCCGCGAAACCATTCGCACCCGCCAGCAGGCCACCAAGCTGAAAGGAGATCACGATGACACACACCCGCTATGCTTTCGTCAAAGCCAACTGGCATGCCGATATCGTCGACCGCGCACTGGACGGATTTCTGGAGTTGATCCCCGCCGGTCAGGTCGATGTGTTCGACGTGCCGGGCGCGTTCGAGATGCCCCTGCTGGCCCGCGATTTGGCCCGGACGGGCCGCTATGCCGCCGTGGCCTGCGCGGCCTTTGTCGTCGATGGCGGTATCTACCGGCACGATTTCGTGGCGCAGGCCGTGGTTGACGGGCTGATGCGCGCGGGGCTGGAAACCGGCGTGCCGGTCCTGTCGCTGTCGCTGACGCCGCACCAGTATCAGGAGACCGACCATCACACCGCCATCTACCGCGCGCATTTCGTGGAAAAGGGGCGCGAGGCGGCCCGGGCGGCGCTGAAAATCGTCGAAACCCGCGCCGCACTGACCCGTGCGGCCTAGGCACACCGGGTTGGGGCAGCGATGCCCCAACCGCAAATCCGCTTGAGGCGGCAGGCTCTGGCCGTTAATCACGACCCTCAAAGGAGCATGCCCCATGTCGATGAACAGCTTTGGACATCTTTTCCGCGTCACCACCTGGGGTGAAAGCCACGGCCCCGCGCTGGGCGCCACGGTGGATGGCTGCCCGCCCGGCGTCCCGATTGACGAGGGCATGATCCAGCACTGGCTGGACAAGCGCAAACCGGGACAGAACAAGTTCACCACCCAGCGACGCGAGCCTGACCAGGTGAAAATCCTGTCGGGCGTGTTCGAGGGCCAGACCACCGGCACCCCGGTCCAGCTGATGATCGAGAACACCGATCAACGCTCGAAGGATTACGGGGACATCATGGACAAGTTCCGCCCCGGCCATGCCGACATCACCTATTGGCAGAAATACGGCATCCGCGACTATCGCGGCGGCGGGCGCAGTTCGGCCCGGGAAACGGCGGCGCGGGTGGCCGCGGGCGGGCTGGCGCGCGAGGCGATCAAGCAGATCGCGCCCAACGTCCAGATCACCGGCTACATGACCCAGATCGGCCCGCACAAGATCGACCGCGCCAACTTTGATTGGGCGCAGATCGAACAGAACCCGTTCTGGACCCCGGATGCACAAGCCGCCGAGGACTGGGCAGCCTATCTGGACGATCTGCGCAAATCCGGCAACTCGGTCGGCGCGGTGGTCGAAGTGGTGGCGCGCGGCGTTCCCGCGGGCCTGGGCGCGCCGGTCTATGGCAAGCTCGACACCGATCTGGCCGCGGCGATGATGTCGATCAACGCGGTCAAAGGTGTCGAGATCGGCGAAGGCATGGCCGCCGCCGAACTGACCGGCGAGGCCAATGCCGACGAAATCTTCATGGGCCAGAACGGTCCGCAATACAGCTCGAACCACGCGGGCGGCATCCTGGGCGGCATCTCGACCGGGCAGGACATCGTGGTACGTTTCGCTGTCAAGCCCACCTCGTCGATCCTGACCACGCGCAAGACCATCACCAAATCGGGCGAAGAGACCGAGATCATCACCAAGGGCCGCCACGACCCCTGCGTCGGCATCCGCGCCGTGCCGGTGGGCGAGGCGATGATGGCCTGCGTGATCCTGGACCACCTGCTGCTGCATCGCGGCCAGATCGGTGAAAACCGTGGACGGATTGGCTGAGCTGCGCGACCGCCTGCGCGCGGTCGTCGCGCAGCGGATGATCACCGACCCGGCCCATGACCTGGCCCATCTGGACCGTGTCTGGGTCAATGCCCACGCCATCGCCGATGCGCAGACCGACAAGACCGTGCTGCTGGCCGCCTGCTATCTGCACGATCTGGTCAACCTGCCCAAGAACGATCCCGAACGACACCTGGCCTCGCGCCGGTCGGCCGAGGAGTCCGAGCCTGTTCTGCGGGACCTGGGGCTGAGCGATGCCCAGATCGCCGCCACCCGCCACGCGATCGAGGCGCACAGTTTTTCCGCCAACATCCCGCCCGAGACGCCCGAGGCGCGCATCCTGCGCGATGCCGACCGATTGGATGCGCTGGGCGCCATCGGGATCGCGCGGAATTTCTCGGTGTCCGGCGCTTTGGGACGGACGCTCTATGATCCGGCCGATCCGTTCGCATCGCATCGGCCGCTGGACGATCTGCACTATTCGATCGACCATTGGAAGGTGAAGCTGCTGGCCCTGCCCGACGACATGCTGACCGAGGCCGGACGGCAGATCGCGCAGCAACGGGTCCGGCGCATGATCCGGTTTCTGACCGAATTCGCCGAAGAGATCGGCAGCCCCCTGCCCGACAGCTGGACACGCCCCAATCCGACCCGTTGAACTTTGCCGCGCAAAGGCGCAGGGTCGCGCCGATGACCCAATCCCTGACCTCTCATCGCCCCGTGCTGGCCGTTACGCTGAAACTCAGCGCGCTGTTCCTGTTCACGGCGATGTCGGCGCTGGTCAAGGCGCTGTCAGCTGATTTCCCGCCGGGCCAGATGGTGTTTTTCCGTTCGTTTTTTGCGGTGCCGGTGATCGTGGTCTGGCTGATCTCGCGCGGGGAACTGGCGCAGGGCTTTGTCGTCAGGAAACCCATGGGCCATTTCTGGCGCGGGGTGCTGGGCACCACCGCCATGGGTCTGACCTTCACCGGGCTCAGCCTGCTGCCCCTGCCCGAGGTTACGGCGATCGGCTATGCCACGCCGATCTTCACCCTGATCCTGGCGGCGCTGCTGTTGGGTGAGCGCATCCGCCTGATCCGCATCGGCGCGGTGGCGATCGGGCTCTTGGGCGTGCTGATCATGATCTGGCCGCGGCTGGGCTCGGCCGATCTGGGCACCGGCGCCACGATCGGCGCACTTTGCGTGCTGGGCGCGACCGTGGCCCGTGGCTTCGTACAGATCCACATCCGGCAATTGGTGCAGGTCGATCACCCCGCTGCGATCGTCTTCTATTTCTCGATGACCGCCACGCTGCTGTCGGTGCTGACCGTGTTCTGGGGCTGGACCATGCCCACCCTGAACCAGCTGCTGATCCTGATCACGATGGGGTTGATCGGCGGCGTCGCGCAGATTCTGGTGACCTCGTCCTACCGGTTCGGGCAGGCCTCGATGCTGGCGCCCTATGATTATACGTCGATGCTGTTTGCCATCTTCATCGGCTATGTCTGGTTTGACGAGCTGCCGACCCTGGCGATCCTGCTGGGGGCGGCACTGGTGATCGCCGGCAATGCGGTGGTGATCTGGCGCGAACACCAGCTGGGTCTGGAGCGCGGCAAGGCGCGGTCACTGACCGATCACAAACCCTGACTTTACCTTTCGCGCCCATCGCCTAGGTTGGCGCGGACAATCAACGAGGTTTTGCCATGAGCGACGCACAGGACCACAAACAGAAGATGCAACAGGTGCAGGCCCAGCACCGCAAGAAAGTGTCCGAGGCCGTGGATCCCGGCCGCGGGCTGGTGTTGATCAACACCGGCAAGGGCAAGGGCAAATCCTCGGCCGCCTTCGGCGTGGTGATCCGCGCATTGGGCTGGGGCCAGAAGGTCGCCGTGGTGCAGTTCATCAAGGGCAAATGGAAGACCGGCGAGCGGCGGTTCTTCGAAGAACGCGATCTGGTCACCTGGCACACGATGGGCGAAGGCTTCACCTGGGACACCCAGGACCGCGAGCGCGACATTGCGGCCGCCACCGCCGCCTTCGACAAGGCGCGCGACCTGATGTCCAGCGGCGACTATGACCTTGTGGTGCTGGACGAGATCAACATCGCCCTGCGCTATGAATACCTGTCGGTGGACGCGGTGATCGAGGGGCTGAAGGCCCGCTCGGACCGGACCAGCGTGTTCCTGACCGGACGCGACGCGCCGCAGGCGCTGCGCGATTATGCCGATCTGGTCACAGAAATGACCGAGGAAAAGCATCCGTTCCAGGCCGGCATCAAGGCCCAGCGCGGCGTCGATTTCTGAATGTTTCGACGCGAAAGAAAAAACGGGCGCCCGTCAACGGCGCCCGTTTTTCGTATGCATCAGCTGCGGACCAGCTGTTCGTAATCGTTGGCGATCTCGCGGGTCAGGTCCCCGACCTCGAAGGTGTACTCGCCGATCTGGCCCACTGGCGTGACCTCGGCCGCGGTGCCGGTCAGCCAGCACTGTTCGAAATCGGCCATTTCCTCGGGCAGGATGTGGCGTTCGTGTACGGTGATGCCCTTGTCTTTCAGCATCTGGATCACCGTCTGGCGGGTGATGCCGTTCAGGAAGCAGTCGGCCAGCGGCGTATGCACCTCGCCATCCTTGACGAAGAATACGTTGGCTCCGGTCGCCTCGGCCACATAACCGCGGTAATCCATGAACAAGGCATCCGAACAGCCCTTGGCCTCGGCCTTGTGCTTGGAGATGGTGCAGATCATGTAGAGACCAGCGGCCTTGGCATGAACAGGAATCGTCTCGGGGCTTGGCCGTTTCCATTCGGCGATGTCCAGCTTGGCGCCCTGCATCTTGGCGTCGCCGTAATAGGCGCCCCAGGGCCAGACCGCGATGGCCATGCGCACCGGGTTGCGCGCCGAGGCCACGCCCATGTCCTCGCCCGAGCCGCGCCAGACCAGCGCGCGCACATAGGCGTCCTTGAGGCCGCTTTTCTCGAGCGTTTCGGCCTTGGCCGCCTCGATCTGGTCGACCGTGTAGGGCATCGGCATGTCCAGCGCCTCGGCCGATTTGATCAACCGCTCGGAATGTTCCCGGCTTTTGAAGATCTTGCCGTTATAGGCGCGCTCGCCCTCGAAGACCGAGCTGGCATAGTGCATCGCATGGGTCAGGATATGCACCTTGGCATCGCGCCAGGGCACAAATTCGCCATCCATCCAGATGACACCGTCACGATCGTCATATCCCGCCATCCGAAACCTCCTGACCCGGGTCACATTTCCGATTGTTGCGCCACCTAGGTCCGAGGTGGACACAAAATTGCGCAAAAACTGCGATTCGATACCTGTCCGCCCTTGGAATGTCAATAACGCTGACTTAAAGTCGGGGCGTGTAACGAATGAGGCCCGATATGTCCGAGATCCGCCCCGCCCCGGTCTTTGGCGGAGAAAGCCTGTTGTTTCTGACGGATGAACAGCTTCGCCAGGGGATCGAGGCGATGTTCTTCGCCTATCGCGGCTTTACCGCCGACCCCGACCGCATCTTGAGCGAAATGGCCTATGGCCGGGCACATCACCGGGCGATCCATTTCATCAACCGCGCGCCGGGCACCACGGTGAACAACCTGCTGGCGATCCTGGGGGTGACCAAGCAGTCGCTGAACCGGGTGCTGCGCACGCTGATCGACGACGGCCTGGTCGAGAGCCGGGTCGGCACCGTCGACAAGCGCGAACGCCACCTGTACCTGACCGAAAAGGGCAAGGCGCTGGAAGCGCAGCTGTCGGACGCCCAGCGCGCCCGGATGCGCGCGGCCTACAAGGAGGCCGGCCCCGAGGCGGTTGCCGGGTTCCGCAAAGTTCTTGAAGCGATGATGGATGCTGATATGCGTCGGGCCTATGTGAAACTGCGGGATTCAACTTCATGAGCGATGTGGACGCCCATCTTCTGATCGTCGATGACGATGAACGCATCCGTGATCTGCTCAAGAAATTCTTGATGCGCAGCGGATTTCTGGTGACGGCGGCGCGCGATGCCGCCCATGCGCGGCGGGTCCTGTCGGGGCTGGATTTCGACCTGATCGTTATGGATGTGATGATGCCGGGCGAGGATGGCGTCAGCCTGACCCGGGCCCTGCGCGAGACGCATGACACGCCGATCCTGCTGCTGACCGCACGCGGCGAGACCGAGCACCGGATCGCCGGGTTGGAAGCCGGGGCCGATGATTACCTGGCCAAGCCGTTCGAGCCCAAGGAACTGCTGCTGCGGATCAACGCGATCCTGCGGCGAATGCCGGAAACCACCGTGCAGGACACCGCCGCCAAGATCCTGCATCTGGGGCCGATCCGTTATGACATCGAACGCGGCGAGATGTGGCAGGGCGAAACTCCGGTGCGGCTGACCGCCACTGAAAGCCAGTTGATGAAGATCTTCTCGGCCCAGCCGGGCGAGCCGATCAGCCGGTCGAAGCTGGTCGAGGATCTGGGGCGCGACAAGGGGCAGGCGCAGGAACGTGCGGTGGACGTGCAGATCACGCGCTTGCGCCGCAAGATCGAGCAGGACCCCAAGCAGCCGCGCTATCTGCAGACGGTTCGGGGCGCGGGCTATATGCTGGCGCCGGATTGATTTTGCCGCTGCGCGGCGTTTTCTTGCCTTCGGCGAGGATATTTTTGGCCAGATGAAGTTGGGGGAGTTTCATGAAGACCGCTGTTTTGACGCATGCCGACTGTCTGGGTCATGTCACCCCCGAGGGGCACCCTGAGCGGGTGGCCCGGCTGGAACATATCCTGCATGCGCTTGAGCCGCTGGACCTACAGCGGGTGACCGCGCCGCTGGCGGCGGATGACGATCTGCTGCGTATCCATCCCGAAAGTTACATCCGCGAAATCCGCGACAGCCGCCCGGCCGAGGGGTTCCGCCAGATCGACGGGGATACGTTCATGTCGCCCGGCTCGGTCGATGCGGCCTATCGGGCAGCGGGGGCCGTGGTGCGGGCGGTGGACATGGTGCTGGGCGGTGAGGCGCCGAATGCGTTCTGCGCCATTCGGCCGCCGGGCCATCACGCCGAACGGGAAACCGCCATGGGGTTCTGCCTGTTCGGCAATGCCGCTCTGGCGGCAAAACATGCGCTGGACCATCACGGGCTGGATCGGGTCGCGGTGGTGGATTTCGACGTGCATCACGGCAATGGCACGCAGGATCTGCTGTGGGACGAGGCCCGGGCGCTGGTCGTCACCAGCCAGCAGATGCCACTGTGGCCGGGCTCGGGGCGGCCGGATGAAACCGGAGCGCATGACACTATCGTGAACATCCCGCTGGCCCCTGGCGCCGGCGGCGCCGAGATGCGCGCGGCCTACGAGGCGCAGGCCTTTCCTCGGCTGCGCGCGTTCAAGCCCGAGCTGATCATCATCTCGGCCGGGTTCGACGCCCATCAGGACGATCCGCTGGCCAATCTGAACTGGTCCACCGACGACTTCGCCTGGATCACCGCGCAGCTGTGCCGGATCGCCGATGAGCTGTGTGGGGGCCGTATCGTCTCGACTTTGGAAGGCGGTTATGATCTGAACGCGCTGGCCAAGGCCACACGCGCCCATGTTGAAGAATTGATGAAGGCAGCCCGATGACCGAGACCCCCGTTGAACAGATGACATTCGAACAGGCCATGAAAGAGCTGGAGGCCGTGGTCGGCCAGCTGGAGCGCGGAGACGTGGCGCTGGACCAGTCGATCGCCCTGTACGAGCGCGGCGCCAAGCTGAAGAAACGCTGCGAGGACGAGCTGAAGCGCGCCGAGGAGAAAGTGGCCGCGATCACGCTGGATGCCGATGGGCAGCCCACCGGGACGACCCCTGTCGAAGGCCTTTAATGTTCTCCGAAAGGCTGGCGCAGGATGCGGCGCTGATCCAGGCGCAGTTCGATCTGGTTCTGGGTGCGCTGGACGATGTCGATGTCACCCGGGCGATGGCCTATGCCACGCAGGGCGGCAAGCGTTTGCGCGGATTTCTGGTGCTGGAAAGCGCCCGGCTGCACGGAATGGATGAGACCTGCGCGATCTGGCCTGCCACCGGGATCGAGGCGCTGCATGCCTACAGCCTGGTGCATGACGATCTGCCCTGCATGGACGATGATGACCTGCGGCGCGGTCGTCCGACCGTGCACAAGCAATGGAACGAGGGCATTGCGGTTCTGGCTGGCGACGCTTTGCAGGCGCTGGCGTTCGAGCTTTGCGCCCGCCCCGAAGTGGGGCCGGCCGAGATCCGTGCCGACCTGGCCCTGACGCTGGCGCAGGCGGCGGGCGCACGCGGCATGGTGCTGGGGCAGGCGCTGGACATTGCGGCCGAGACGGCGCAGCAACCGCTCTCGCTGGAGGACATCACCCGGCTGCAGGCCGGCAAGACCGGGGCGCTGATCGAATGGTCCGGCTGTGCCGGAGCCCGGCTGGCCGGCGAAAACCCCGAACGCATGCGTCTGTATTCCCGGGCGCTGGGTCTTGCTTTCCAGATCGCCGACGACATCTTGGATGTCGAGGGCGATGTCCAAAAGGCGGGAAAGCGCCTGCAAAAGGATGCCGAGGCGGGCAAGGCAACTTTCGTTTCGCTGCTGGGTCTGGATGCGGCGAAGGCGCGCGCGGCTGAACTGGTCGATGAAGCCTGCGCCGCCCTCGACAGTTACGGAGAGCGGGCCGAAACCTTGAAGGAAGCCGCCCGCTTCGTTATTGCGCGTGAAAGCTGAACCGTAAGGGATGCCATGTCAGACCGTCCGAACACCCCGCTTCTGGACCTTGTGAACCGCCCGGCGGATCTCAAGCAGTTTTCGGACGCGCAGCTGCATCAGCTGGCACACGAGTTGCGGGCCGAGACGATCTCGGCCGTGTCGGTGACCGGCGGGCATCTGGGCGCGGGGCTGGGCGTGGTCGAGCTGACCGTGGCCCTGCACGCGGTGTTCGACACGCCGCGCGACAAGATCATCTGGGATGTCGGGCACCAGTGCTATCCGCACAAGATCCTGACCGAGCGGCGCGACCGCATCCGCACCCTGCGCCAGAAGGGCGGCCTGAGCGGGTTCACCAAGCGCAGCGAAAGCCCCTATGACCCGTTCGGCGCGGCGCACAGTTCGACCTCGATCAGCGCGGCGCTGGGCTTTGCCGTGGCGCGCGACCTGGGCGGGGTCACGCCCGAGGGGCTGGGCGACGCGATCGCGGTGATCGGCGACGGGTCGATGTCGGCCGGCATGGCTTTCGAGGCGATGAACAACGCCGGCCACCTGAAGAAACGCCTGATCGTGATCCTGAACGACAACGAGATGAGCATCGCCCCGCCCGTGGGCGCTCTGTCGAACTACCTGTCGCGCATCTATGCCGAAGAGCCGTTCCACGATCTGAAAGCCGCCGCCAAGGGTGCGGTGTCGTTGCTGCCCGAACCGTTCCGCGAAGGCGCCAAGCGCGCCAAGGAGATGCTCAAGGGCATGGCCGTGGGCGGCACGCTGTTCGAAGAGCTGGGATTCTCCTATGTCGGCCCGATCGACGGGCATGACCTGGACCAATTGCTGCCGGTTCTGCGCACCGTCAAGGCGCGGGCGACCGGGCCGATCCTGATCCATGCGCTGACCAAAAAGGGCAAGGGCTATGCCCCGGCCGAGCAGGCCCGCGACAAGGGCCATGCCACCGCCAAGTTCGACGTGGTCACCGGCAAGCAGCAGAAGGCACCGTCGAACGCGCCGTCTTACACCTCGGTCTTCGGCAAGACCCTGGTGGACGAGGCCAGCCGCGACGACAAGATCGTGGCGGTGACCGCGGCGATGCCCGACGGCACCGGGCTGAACCTGTTCGCCGAACGCTACCCGTCGCGCTGCTTCGACGTGGCGATTGCCGAGCAGCACGGGGTCACCTTCTCGGCCGCGCTGGCTGCGGGTGGGCTGAAGCCGTTCTGCGCGATGTATTCCACGTTTTTGCAGCGCGGCTATGACCAGGTGGTGCACGACGTGGCGATCCAGCGCCTGCCGGTGCGCTTTGCCATCGACCGTGCGGGGCTGGTGGGCGCCGATGGCGCGACCCATGCCGGGTCGTTCGACATCGCCTACCTTTCCAACCTGCCGGGCATGGTGGTGATGGCCGCCGCCGACGAGGCCGAGCTGGTGCACATGGTCGCCACCGCCGCCGCCCATGACGACGGCCCCATCGCGTTCCGCTATCCGCGGGGCGAAGGCGTGGGCGTCGATCTGCCCGAACGCGGGCAGGTTCTGGAAATCGGCAAGGGCCGCATGATCCAGTCGGGGGCGCGGGTGGCGCTCCTGTCTTTCGGCACGCGCCTGGCGGAGGTGCAGAAGGCCGCCGAATCGCTGACCGCACGCGGCATCACCCCGACCATCGCCGACGCACGGTTCGCCAAGCCGCTGGACCGCGACCTGATCCTGGACCTGGCCGCCAACCACGAAGCGCTGATCACCATCGAGGAAGGCGCCATCGGCGGGTTCGGCAGCCACGTGGCACAACTGCTGGCGGATGAGGGCGTGTTCGATCGCGGCCTGAAATACCGCTCGATGGTGCTGCCGGACATTTTCATCGACCAGGCCAGCCCCGCCGACATGTACGCCGTCGCCGGTATGAACGCCGAGCATATCGAGGCCAAGGTTCTCTCGGTGCTGGGTGTGGCGTCGATCGGTGAACGGCGCGCCTGACACGGCCGCAATCGACTTGGTCGAAACCCGAGCCGTCGTTTGGCGCACGAAGACGGCATCTTGCTGCAATCGGGATGCCCGTTTTGCGAAAATCTGCTATAAGGATCACTATGAAAGTTGCAGGCAGCACCTGCGCTGGCAGGTATCGAGTAACTGACCGGGAATGCGGAACGATCCATCGGCATGGTAAACGACCCATCATCGCTTGTGAAATGGTTGGGGGACGCGAACCTCGGCCATCATGCCGAGGCGTTCCAGTCGGCGGCAATCGATCTGGACATCATCCATGAACTGACCGAACACGACCTGATCGAACTGGGCCTGCCGCTGGGAGACCGGCGCAGGTTTCTGCAGCATCTGAAATCGTTCACTGGCGAGTCGGCGCAGTCTCAATCGATCAGAAAGGCCGAACACCGGCAGATCACCGTGCTTTTTTCCGACCTGGTCGGCTGGACCGCGTTGTCCACCCGATTTGATTCCGAGGATCTGAGCGACGCGATCATGCAGTGCCGCGCCATATGGGCACAGGCGATCGAACGGTATGACGGTTTTGTTGCCAGTCGCCATGGCGACGGGGTCATGGCCTATTACGGGCACCACCTCGCGCATGAGGATGGGGCCGAACGTGCGATCCTTTCGGGGTTGGAAATCGTCGCGGCCATGCGCGAGATGCAACGGACGGGGCGCACCGAGCTGGCACGCCGCCTGCAGGTTCGCGTCGGGATCGCCACTGGAAAGGTTCTGGTCAACACTACCACCGACGGCAACCTCGAGGAGGTCGACGTTCTGGGGTACACGCCCAACCTGGCGTCACGGTTGCAGAACGTGGCCAAGCCGAATTCGGTGGTCGTCAGCACCACGACGGCGATGCTGGCGCGCAATCGGTTCCACTTCAGCGTACGCGACGGCGTTCGGGTCAAAGGGGTCGAGCATCCGCTGCAGGTTTGCACCGTTCTTGGCCCGATCAAGGGCGACGAGAGGGCCACTGGCCTGGATGACAGGCCGGAACCCGGTCTGGTGGGCCGCGACCACGAGATCGGGCTGCTGGAGGACCGGTGGAACGCCGCGCGCGAGGGCGATGGCCGGGTCATCCTGCTGTCGGGTGAGGCCGGGATCGGAAAGTCCAAGCTTGCGGACACGCTCTATGACCGGGTCAAATCCCAGGACACCATCCGGTTCCGGCTGGGCTGCTGGTCCTACTATTCCAACAGCGCGCTCAGGCCGTTCGTAGATTTGATGCAGAACTGCGCCAATTTCTCGGAGTTCGATCCGACCGAAATTCGTCAGCAGAAACTTTACCGGTTCCTTGACGGCGCTGGCCTGACCGAACCGCGTGACCGTGCGTTGTTCGCCAGCCTTCTGCAGATCACCGAGGACGCCGAGTTTCTGCGCACCATGTCGTCGGAGCGGCAGAAGACCGAACTTCAGAACAGCATCGTGCGGCTGTTGCTGCACGGGGCCTCTGACCGTCCGACCATCATCCTGTTCGAAGATGCCCATTGGGCCGACCCGACCTCACGCGAGTTGCTGGAAAAACTTGCAGCCGAAGTCCCCAACCGCAAGGCGCTGCTGATCATCACCACGCGGGATGACTCGGCGTTGGCGCTGAAGCAACAGCCGAAAGTGTCGAGCCTGCAACTGAGCCGGCTGTCGAAATCGCAAAGCAGTCAGATCATTCGGAATCTGTCGCCCGGCGTCGATCTGACGGATGACCTGGCTCGGCAGATCCTGGAAAAGTCGGACGGCATTCCGCTGTTTCTCGAAGAGATGACCAAGACGGTCTGCGCCAATATCTCCGAGGATACCACCTCGGGTCAGCGCGGCGATACGGCCCGAAAATACGTCACGATTCCGGCCACGCTGTATGACTCGCTGCTGTCCCGTCTCGACAGGTTTCCCGAAGCCCGTGGAGTGGCCGACTGCGCCGCCGCCATCGGCTCGGAGTTTTCCGAGAGCCTTCTTGCTCGGGTTCTGGGGCGTAACGAGGCCGAAATCCGCCGCATCATCCGCATTCTGCTGCGGGCGGGCCTGTTCGTTCCGAACCCTCACCGCGGCGATGAAAGTTATATGTTCAAGCACGCGCTGGTTCATGACGCGGTATACGAGAGCATGACGCGGGATACCCGACGCCAGTTGCACGAGGCGATTGCCAACAGTCTGGAAGCCGCCTTTCCCGAGATCAACTGGCAGTCGCCTGAACTGCTGGCGCAGCACTTCTTTCTGGCCGGAAACCAGGAAAAGGCACTGTATTATTGGGAGCTGGCCGGCAGACAGGCGATGGAGCATTCGGCCACGTCGGAAGCGGTGTCGCATCTGGATCAGGCGCTGGCCTTGCTGGATGCCCTTCCCCCTGACAAGGACACGACGCGCAAGAAGATTTCCTTGCTGACCACATATGGCGCGGCCCTGACCAGCGTAAAAGGCTATACCGCGCCGGAAACGGTGGCCGCCTACGACGCGGCGTGGAAACTGTCGCAGGATTCATCCGAAGATACCCGTTTCCATGAAATCATCTACGGCATGTGGAACTCGGCGCAGGTCGGGTCGGACTACGACCGGGCGCAGGTGTTGGCGGGCATGTGCCTGACCTATTCCAGGAAACAGGGCGACGACGTGTCCAAGCTGGTCGCGCACAGCTTGTGCGGCGTCACCTATACTTTGCGCGGTGTGCACGAAAAGGCCCGCCAACATCTGCTGAAGGCGATCGACATCTATGACCCGACGCGATTCCAGTCGATGGCGCTGAATACCGGCGAAGACCCCGGCGTCGAAAGCCTGTCCTATCTGGCTTTGAACAGTTGGTACATGGGCGACCTGAGCGCGGCGATTGAAACGGCGGACCGCTCTTTGGCACTGGCGCAGGAGATCGCCTACAAGCACTCGGTGCTGTATTCGATGATCATGCGCGGCGTTTTTCTGCACCTGGCTGATCTGTCCGACGAACTTCTGGAAATTGCCGATGACATCATCGCAATGTCAAAAAAGCAGAACTATCCGTTCTTTGTCGAGTGGGGTCGCAACCTGAAGGGGTGGGCCGTCGCCGAGCAGGGCGAGCCCGAAGCCGGTCTGGCCATGATGTCCAACACCTGGCAGCAGGGGTTCTCGGAATTGCTGCGCGCCAAGGTCAACCTGCGTCTGGGCCGGCGCGAAGTCGGCCTGTCGATGGTGGACACGATCATTGCCGATCAGCCCTGGTTGGCACCCGAAGCCCGGCGCGTGCGCGGAGAATTGCTGTTGCTGAACCCCGAATCCGGGCGTACCGCCGCCCGTCAGTGTTTTCGTGAGGCCCTGGATCAGGCCAGTGCGCAGAATGCGTGGTCCCTGAGCCTCAAGGCCGCGATCAGCCTGGCTGGATCGGAACGCGCCGAAGGTCTGTCGGCAGATACCGCGCGGCAGCTTGAAGAGGTGGTTGCGCGCGTCACGCACGATCCGCGCTCCAAGGATTTGCAGCGGGCATCGGATCTGTTGAATTCCTCGTTGCGGGAGCCCACCGATGCGGTCTGAGGCAATCGACCGGGAGGACCGGGACTCCGGCGTTTCGATGTTCCGGCGTCTTGCGCGAACGGATCGGATGCTGCGGCCACAAGACTCAGATGCGCAGCGCCTCAGCGCCACCCGACTGGCACCGGTATCCTATTCGCCAGACCAGCTGTTTTCCGCGATCGCCACCCAAGACCCGGTTCTGTTCGATGACTTTCCGTCACCGGTCCGTGACCCGGATCTGCGCGCGCCCGAGGCGCTGGAGCGCAGATTGGCGGCCAGCAGCGCAGAGGCCACGCACCCGGTGCGGTTTGGCAGCGGCGACGCCAAGCGGGATCTGACCCTTGCAGGCATAATGCGCCGTTGGCAGGTGCCCGGCGCGATCATGGGGGTCACGGACCTGCCTGTGCGCGGCGGTGAACTGGAAGACGTTTTCGATACCGATTTTCTGGCCCCGTGGAACCTGATGACCGAAGCTCCGCCTACGATCCGCCGGCTGGAAATGCTGACCGCTGTTTTCAGTACCGCGGGAAAGTTGACCGACTCGCATTCCGATGACATGGCGGTGTGCAACCATTGCTGCACCGGGTCCAAGTTGTGGCTGGCCTGGGACACTTATGAGGGGCTGCAAGCCGGGCTCGAGGATGTCGAGCGTGTCCCCGTCACGGGTAGAGCCCGCTTCGACATGACCCGGTTCCTGTCGCTCGACAGCGCCTGTTGGTTCGTCGTTGGCCCCGGGCAAACCATCTTTCTGCCAGGAAAATTCACTCACCGGGTCTATACGCTGGACAACTATATCGGTGTGGGCAGCTTTTATGTGGGGCCGGCCAATCTGCTGCATACGGCGGCGCGATGGATGCTGCGCGGCTCGCTGTGGGACGATGACGTCCCCGGCGGCCTTGCGGACACGTTGTTGACCACTGGCCTCGAGGCGCTTGCCCGGCTGCAAAATGCGAGCCCTGCCTCGCGCGACGAATGGGGCTGTGCCGCCCTTGCAGCAGCACTCACCCACTTTGAGGCCTGGACCGCGTTCGAGGATCTTCCGGACGAACCGAAGCTGGAGCAGGCGGCAGAAATGATCCGCCGCCTGTCTCGAATCTGATCGTTGTTTCGGCGACGTGACCCCTAGGGTTTGGGGCTCTTCTTCGTCGTCGTGCCGCCATCTCCTTTGGATTGGCGCGCATCGTTGAGCACCTTGAGCGCCGAGGTAATATCCTCGATCT
Source organism: Ruegeria lacuscaerulensis ITI-1157 (assembly GCA_000161775.1). Classification (GTDB taxonomy): domain Bacteria; phylum Pseudomonadota; class Alphaproteobacteria; order Rhodobacterales; family Rhodobacteraceae; genus Ruegeria; species Ruegeria lacuscaerulensis. The sequence continues at coordinate 917,186 of GG704596.1, read as the reverse complement.
GTTGCGTCGCGCTGTTCTGAGACCGCAAAAGGACTTCTTCGATCTTGTTGAGATGTTTGACGGAAAGGTCGCTCAGATCGGCTTCCAGAACGAATAAGGTCAGATCACTCATTTTTCACTCCCTAAAATCTTAATCATATTGCGGATGGCGATCACGTCGGTCAAGCTAATCCCGTGTTCGCAGACATCGCCCATGCCGCCCGGGAGAAGCCCGATATGACCTATGACTGTACCGTTTGCCCGGGTTTTTGCTGCAGCTATGACGAAATCCTGCTGACTGACGTCGACGTGGCGCGGTTGCGTGCGCATCTGGGACTGAGCGAGGATGCGCTGATCACCCGGCATACCAAGTACGGGATGTTCCGCGGCAAGGCCCGGCACCCCCTGATGCTGAAACACAAGCCCGATCCGCATTTCCGCACCATATGTACCTTTTTCGACCTCGAGAAACGCTGTTGCACAATTTACGACGCGCGTCCGGACGCCTGCCGCGACTATCCTCACGGCGACACGTGTGGCTATTACCAGTTCCTGTCTTTCGAACGCCGACTGCAAGGCGACGACGACCATGTTGCGGTCACCTGAAGCCGGCTGATGCGTTGGCAACTGATGGCTGAATACCGTTACAACAAGGCTTGCGCGCGCCCGGGCGACGGTTTAAACGGAGCCTCGCATCGCGACCGGTCGCCAAAGGTCGGTCGCAGGTGCTCCGAGCGATGATCGCGCTTGGATGCAGTTGGAAAGAGTGCCGCTGTAGCTCAGCTGGTAGAGCACGTCATTCGTAATGAGTGACGCCGCGCGCGATTATCCCAACATCATCAAGACGTTATGCGTTTTCGAGAATTCGGTTTTCGAGAATGTTTCGAGAGTTTGCAGGTGCGCGCAGTGTTGCGCCTTTGCATCGAGAAATGATGAGGATGGTGCCGCAGAAGGGACTCGAACCCCCGACCCATGCATTACGAATGCATTGCTCTACCAGCTGAGCTACTGCGGCGACAGACGCTCATTTAACGGCTGAGCGCCTGTCGCGCAAGGCGGAATCAGAACGGGATTCCCTCGTCGCCATCTTCAGGAAGTTCAAACCCGAAGGGACCACCGCGCAGCGGTTCAGGCCAGTCGGAGTCGAACCAGTCCTTCTTGATGTTGCGGTTGATCCCGAGTGGGATGACGCGGAGGTTGTCGGGAACATGCAGGCCGCAGACGACATGGCGATACTCGGTTTGACCTGAGGCACGCCAAATCTTACGGCACACGCCTTTCAGCGGGATGATGTGGTCGACCGAGTGCGGCACACCAGTGATCATCTGCCGCTCAATGGCGAACTCGAACTTTTTGAGGATTGCCGCCTTGTCCTCGTCGGTCTGCCATGCCGGTATGGCGTTCTTCTTTTTTGCGCGACGCATGGCTGAGTCGTAGGCCTTTTCCGCGCGGCGCTTGTAGTTGTGGCGTTTGTCTTTATCGAGCGTTTTCAGATACGTCTCGATCTCGGCCTGCCACGCGGCCTCGAACGCCTCGGTTTCGCGTTCGGCCTCAGCCGCTTCCGCTTCGACTTCTTCGCGGGTCATCCCGCAGCTAAATGGTTCGGTCATTCCGATACCCCCTTGAACTAGAGGTGCCAGAAAACCGACACCTCACGGTGAATGGGCTTCCTGTAGGCAATCTGCGATGAGCGGATTGGGGGGCGGCCTCGGAAAAGGTGCCGTCCAACACCGGTTGAAATAAGAAGCCCGCTCTCATGAGACAAGAAAGAGCTTGCCAACCCATCAATCTGTTTTGTGGGAGTCGATGTTATCACCAAGGAATCGGCGAATGCGATTCGCCAAGATAGGATCGCGAACCTCGCACTCCCAGATGGTCAACACATCCCAGCCCGCAGCCTTCAACGCTTCCTGTGCGGTATTGTCCCGCGTGCGGTTTCGTTCGATCTTCTGTCGCCAATAGTCAGGATTGGTCTTGGGTTGGCGCGCACCTCGCCTGCAGTCGTGCCCGTGCCAAAAACACCCGTGAACGAAGATGACCTTACGTCTAGGGCTGAATACGAGATCAGGACAACCGGGAAGATCGCGTCGATGAAGCCGATAGCGGTAGCCCAGAGAGTGGACAAGGCGACGGACGACCATTTCCGGCTTGGTGTCCTTAGCTTTGACGGCCCGCATGATCCGCGACCGCTGCGGATCAGTCGTCACCGTTTTCACCGTCCTCCTGCTCAACCGATGCTTCGCCCCCGAGCGCAACATAGCGGCGTTCTGCGAGCCATTGCAGACGCTTTGCCTGTGTCAATAACACCCGGCGCAAACCGCCTTGCACTTTCCGCTCCGAGATCACTTGCGCAAGTCGCGAGATGATTAGTGACCGTCGGGCAATGCGAAAGTCAGGGTGCGACCTGATCTTATGGACTTCCTCCGACACGAGGCGATACCTGAGTGACGGCGGAGCCGTAACCGTCACTGTGGGCGCTGGTGGGTTCTTTTCGTTCAGGATGGCTTTGAACGTGCTGCCTGCTACCGCCTGCTCGTAAACAAGGTGTTCGAGGGCGTCGAGGTGCGCTTTAGCAGCGGCATCCTTTTTCGACGTTTTCTCGAATTGCGGCAGCGGCCATACCTCGACCTCGAAAACCTCAAAAGGGTCCAGTACCGACATAGCGACGGCATCGGTGCGCTGGTTGGTCAGGTGGCGACGTATTCTTGTGGAAATTTTCTCCTTCGTCTGACCAACGTAAATCGGTTCGCCGTCGTAGTCGAAAAAGGCATAGACGCCCCAGGTAAAGGAGCCAACCGAACGGGGGCGGCCTAATACTGGGTCGTCAAAAGGCGTCGCAAGAAAAGCAGTTAAGTTCGAGCGAAGATCCTCGGTCTCGAACGGCGGAAAATTGGTGTCGTCTGGATTCCGGTCAGTCATGACCGAAGCCTATTCGATGTTATGCCACCAAGGCGAGTCGATTGCGCTTGAGGATCGGCTCAAAAATTGAGTCGGCCAGATGGCGGACAACAGGCACGGCCACGCCGTCGCCAGCCAGCTTGTAGGCGTCATTGTAACGGTCAGGCAGCACATAGGTGTCAGGCAGGCCCATGAGCGACGCCGCCTCTCTTGGCGAGAGCAGACGCGAGCGCACCTTGTTTCCTTCGACCACCATGATGGTCTGGCGGCTTGATCCTCCTGCTGGCGTGCGCAGGCATCCAGCAATTTCATCAAACCTGACCTCGGCACGCTGTCGCTTAACGCCGTTTTCGTCAGGTCGCGTCCTCCGGTATATCGTGCCGACGACTTTCGTTCCGAGTTCCTTTGCGGCTTCGACCTTTTTGCGATTGTGGTCTGTCATCATGTCGAGCAGATGCTTTGTCTCAGCCTTGGTGTGCCAGCGGACGCCTTGGGGCTTGTCCTCGATAAGGCTGGAAAGGCTCACATTGCGGAGCGCAGGGGTCGGCAAGTTCCACCACACCCAGCGCGATGCCGCCGTTTTCGATAGCAACCGATGACCCTCGACCAGCGCAGGCGGATGCCAGACGCTCGACGGGCCGTCCTGAGCATGGTCAGCCGGAATACGGAGATCGCCACGCACGCCGATCATGAAGAAGCGCGGACGCGATTGAGGAAGGAAGTGAACAGCATCGACGACGACCGCGCCGAAACGATACCCGAGACCCGAGAAGGCGGCGGCTATTGTCGCAAAGTCTCGGCCCCCGTTACTCGTGATTGCACCATAGACGTTCTCGAGGGCGATCAATTTTGGGCCACGGCCAGCATCGTGAAGTTGGCGAACGAGTTTCCAGAAAGGCTTGAACATGCCGCTCCGCTTACCTGCTAGTCCCGCGCCCTTACCGGCGAGCGAAAGGTCTTGGCAGGGGAATGACGCCCATACGAGGTCAGCCGAGCCGGGAATCTCGTCCACCGTGACCTTGGCAACGTCTTTGAGCAGCAGTTCCCTTCCGCCGTCATGGTTCGCGCGGTAGCTTGCGGCCTTCTTTGCGTCGATGTCGTTGGCAAACAGACAAGTCCAATCTGAACCAAGGCCGAATCCGGCCATTCCGCCGCCTGCAAAGAAGTCATAGTAAGTGTGCGTCATGCTGCCCTCGCCTCTACATCTTGCTTATCGCAGGGCGAGAATCCGCGATCAAGGATTACATTCGGTTAATGAGGGCAGAGCGCATCACGGTTGAATAGGCGGTCAGCGCAGGGATGAGCGAGCAGACACCGCCTGCTCGCCTCGCTCTGCGCGTCTCTCGTGGCGATCCTTGGGCAACAACGGGCGCAACGGCAGCGAGATCGACGAGAGACTTACCAGTATCCCCGCAATTTGCTGACCTCCATGCGCTGCGGCGCGAGATGCGTTTCGCCGATCAGTGCGAGGCACAGCGCGGAGAAACGGTCGGCATGGTGACCGCGCCCGCCCGCCTTGAGCGTTAGGTTGCCCGCCGACGACTGCGCATATTCGACCGACTGAATCTCGTTCAGCAGTTCCTGCCGCTCCGGCAGATCGTGGGCGATGATCAACTCGCCCGTCTCGAATTTGGTCGCCGCATTCTCGAACAGCAGCGCCTTCGATACGGTGGCCGCATCGCCATTACGGTTGAACGATGACCCGGCTGTGATCGTCACGCCGAGCGCCTGCACCTTCGCCGCCGCGAACATCGACCGCAGCGGCGCACCAAGCCCCGAGGCGTCGAACATGAACCGCCAGTTTTTCAACTGGCCGAGACGACCGACGACCCATTCGACCACATCTGTCGCCTCCGCGCAGCGCATCGTCTCCGTGAAGACGACCGAGTATTGCGGCTGCGTCAGAGCCTGCTCCCAGCCGCGACCCGTCAGGAATGGCCGCGACTCAGATTTGATGATGCATAGCGCGGACGGATCGTCGCCACGTCCGCCAACATCCAGCCCGACGGCGAACCTGCGCCAGCCCACGCGGCGGTGTCCCGCGCCAGCAGGATCGGCATTGGTCGGCAGGACGAGCGCGCCGTTTTCGAGTTCGATCAGGTCAGACACAGTGCCTTCTCCTTATTTTGCATGGCGCGCTCCAAGGTGTTCCACGAAAGCAGGCTCTCGCCCGCGCCCACCCATTCACAAAGGTGTTCTCGGCGGAACGTCGCGTCGGACATGGTGCGGCGGTCAAATTCGATCTGCGCAAGGCGGTCTTCGCGCGTCGTGTCCATCGACCGTGCACGGATGCGCCGAACATTGGCGTCCGACTCCCATGTCTCGTAGAAGTAGCCTGAGCGCGTGCCGTTCGGCGTGGAAAGCAGGAAGATGCGACCAGTAGAGCGGCGCATCGGGAAGAACGCGGTCAGCGCCTCGTCGGGCTGGATGAAACACGCCTCGTCCCCAATGATCAGATCGGCGGTTTCGCCGCGTGCATTTTCGTTCGCGGGCAACACGGTGATGCGCCCGCCGTGGCGAGGATGCGCCTCAAGCTCCGTCATGGTCTGCCGCATGATCGGCGGCGGGGCGGGATCGGTGTGCATGAAGGCGATGATGCGCCGGAACAACGTGATCGCCTGCCGCATCGACGGTGCGGTCAGGATGACCTCTTGCCCGCGTGTGTAGGCGTCATAGGCGCAGCATGGTCAGGGGCATTTCCTCCTCGACCGCCTTAACCGCCTTCTCTGCGCGGCTCATGAACTCTCCGGCGTCCATCTCCGACTTGACCTCGGACGCGATCCGCCATGCCTCGTCCCGCTTCATGTTCGGGAATTGCCCGATCTTCACCTGCCGCGACTTTTGCGCCGCGCCGTCCCACTTCGATGCGTACCACGTTTTCGTCCCGCCCGACGTGACGGACAGGCGCAGCCCGCGATAGGTCTTGTCCGAATACCATTCCGTCTTCGACAGCGGTTTGATCCGCTGGATCGCGCTGTCCGTGAAGGTCATTGTCGTCGCCATGTGTCGCTCCTGTTTTCGAGAAAATTCGAGAACACGTTACGATCCACTTGGGCAGACGCCAACCGAATATCAAGGTAAGTGACTGATTTTGTTATGAGTTTTGACGGTCATCATATCCAGTTGGATGAGGCCGAGCACATTCGTAATGATGGGGTCGGGGGTTCGAGTCCCTTCAGCGGCACCACTCTTCTCAATAACCGCGACCGGATCAGGGTGATCGGCCCTCGGGCATTGCCTCATCGCACCTTTTCCGCGGCAGCCTGCCCGAAAGCCAGACCGCAGGCAGGCATCGCCTGGACTCGGCTCGACACATGGCGGGGCTCCGCGCCTATTCAGCCGCCATGCGCACCCGTTCCGGTTTGGTCAGTGTTTTCCACGCGTCGTATTGCGACAGGAACACCTGGCCGTTCAGCTCATCCAGGAAGTGCGACTGTTTCAGGCGGTCCATGACCGGGCCCTTGACCTCGCTCAGATGCAAGCCGACGCCCATGTCGCGAAGTCGGTGATTGATTGCCTCGAGACTTTCGAGCGCCGAGAAGTCGACCTCGTTCACCGCCGAGAACATCAACACCACGTTGCGGATCTCGCAGCCCTCGGTCACGCGCGACTGGATCAGATCCTCGAGAAAGCGGGCATTTACGAAGTACAGGCTTTCATCGACCCGCAGCGTGACCAGCGTGGGGTCGGTTTCAACCTTGTGGCGCAGGATGTTGCGGAAATGCTGGGTGCCAGGCACCAGCCCCACCTCGGCCACATGCGGGCGCGAGGTCTTGTAGAGATGCAGCAGGATCGAGATTGCCACGCCGCTGGCCACGCCGGTCTCGACCCCGGCCAGCAGGGTCAACAGGATGGTGGCGGCCACGGCGGCAAAATCGGCGCGCGAATAACCCCAGGTCTTTTTCAGGATCGAGAAATCCACAAGGCTGAGCACCGCCACGATGATCGTCGCGGCCAGCGTCGCCTTGGGCAGGAAATAGACCAGCGGGGTCAGGAACAGCGCGGCGATCGCCAGCCCGCCGGCGGTATAGATGCCCGCCGCCGGGGTCTCGGCGCCCGCGTCGAAGTTGACGACCGAGCGCGAGAACCCGCCGGTGACCGGAAAGCCCCCGGTGAACGCGGCACCCAGATTGGCCGCGCCCAGGCCGATCAGCTCCTGATCGGGGTCCACGCGCTGACGTTTCTTGGCCGCCAGCGTCTGCGCGACCGAGATGCTTTCGACAAAGCCGATGATCGAGATCAGGATGGCGGGCACCAGCAGCGCGCCGATCAGATCCGAGGACAGCCCCGGCAGGGTCAGAGGCGGCAGGCTCTGGGGCACCTCGCCCACGATCTTGACGCCGCGCGCGTCCAACCCGAAGGCCCAGACCGAAAGGGTCGTGACCACCACCGCCGCCACCGGCCCGGCCTTGGTCAGTACATCGGCCAGCAGAGGTGGCACGCCCATGCGCCGCAGCGCGGGTTTGAGGTTTTTGCGCACCCAGAACAGGAACGCCGTGGCCAGCACGCCGATGATCAGCGTGATCCAATTGGTCTGGTCGAGATTCTCGACAATCGAACCCAACATCTGCGGCAAGGTGTGCCCATGCGCGCCGACCCCCAGGATGTGTTTCAGCTGGCTGGTGGCGATCAGGATGCCCGAGGCGGTGATGAAGCCCGCGATCACCGGATGAGACAGGAAGTTGGCCAGAAAGCCCAGCCGGAACACGCCCAGCAGCAGCAGGAACCCGCCCGACAGGAAAGCCAGCGTCAGGGCCGCCACCGCATAGCCGGCGGTGCCCTGCTCGGCCACCTGCCCCACCGCGCTTGCCGTCAGCAGCGACACCACCGCCACCGGACCCACCGCCAGCGCCCGGCTGGTGCCGAAGACCGCATAGAGGATGATCGGCACGATCGAGGCATAGATCCCCGCCTCGGGCGGCAGCCCCGCCAGCAGCGCATAGGCCAGCGATTGCGGGATCAGCATGATCGTCACGATCACCGCCGCGATCATGTCATTGGACAGCGCCGCCCGGTCGTACCGGCGGCCCCAGTCAAGAATGGGAAGGTAGCGATAAAGGCTATGCATGGGGTCTTGTCCTGAAAGGGGCGGGCGGTCAGAGCGAGGAGGCTCTGACCGCCAGGTCTTGGCCTGACATCCGCAGCGTCAGGCCAGAACTTGCGCCGGTTTCACCGGCGTCGGTTTCGAGGGGCTCAGGTTGTTTATTCGGCTGCCACCTTCAGCGGCTCGGGCTTGGCCATCCATTCCTTGCCCTTCAGCATCGCCGACCAGTAGATCGGCGGCAGCAGCTTTTCCTTCAGGAACCAGGCCGCGCGGCTGGGCTTGGTGCCGTCGATCAAAAATTTCGGGAAGCTGGGCTTCAGAACACCGCCATAGCCGAACTCGGCCAGCACGATCTTGCCGCGTTCCACCGTCAACGGGCACGAGCCGTAACCGTCATAGGCCGCAACCGGGCCTCGGCCCTCGATATCGGCCACGATGTTGTCGGCCACCACCGGCGCCTGCTTGCGCGCGGCGGCCGCGGTTTTCGCGTTCGGCGCGTTCATCACGTCGCCCAGCGACCAGATGTTGTCAAAGCTCTTGTGGCGCAGCGTGGTCTGATCCACATCGACCCAACCCGCCGCATCCGCCAGCGGTGAAACCCGGATGAAGTCCGGCGCCACCTGCGGCGGACAGACATGCATCATGTCGAACTCGACCGTCACCTGCTCGGGCTGCTCGTCGGGTTTGGCCACCTTGAACGTGGCGGTCTTCGCCGCCCCGTCCACCGCCACAAGATTGTGGAAGAAGTTCAGCGTGGCGTCGTATTTCCTGACGTAGTCCATCAGCGCCGGGACATAGTCCTTGACCCCGAACAGCACCCCGCCCGCGTTCATGAACTGGATGTCGATATCCTTCAGAACCCCGCGCCGGACCCACGCATCGCCCGACAGATACATCGCCTTCTGCGGCGCGCCCGCGCATTTTATCGGCATCGGCGGCTGGGTGAACAGCGCCCGCCCCGCCTTCAGCCCTTCGACCAACTGCCAGGTGTAGGGCGCCAGGTCATAGCGATAGTTCGAGGTCACCCCGTTGCGGCCCAGAGTTTCCTCAAGCCCTTCAACCGCGCCCCAGTCCAGCTTGAGCCCCGGAGACACCACCAGACGGTCGTATTTGACCACCCGGCAGCCATCCAGAATGACGGCATTGTTCTGCGGCTCGAACGCGGCCACGGCGGCCTTGATCCATTTGACCCCGCGCGGGATCAGCGAACCCATCGTCTTGGCCGTCTGTTCAGGCGTGAACACGCCAGCGCCCACCAGGGTCCAGCCGGGTTGGTAATAATGCACGTCCGACGGGTCGATGATGGCGATCGACAGATCGGATTTGCGCGCATGCAGGCTGGCGGCGGTGGCAATGCCTCCGGCCCCGCCCCCCACGATCACCACGTCAAAGGACGCATCGCCGGTGTCGGTGGGCGTCTTGCCACCATTGGCGATGCGACGGGCGACGCCGCTCATGTCATACCCGGCGGCCTTGGTCGCGGCCAGGATCTCGGGCACGGGCCGACCTTGCGCGGCCTCGTGCAGCGACCACAGCGTGGCCGAGCGTGTGCCCGTCCGGCAATAGGCCAGGATCGGGCCCGGCAGTTCGGTCAGGGCCTGTCCGAAGGCGCGGGCATCTTCGTCGCGGACCAGGCCGGATTGGACCGGAACATAGCGCGACTCGATGCCCAGTCTTTCTGCGGCGGCCTCGATTTCCTCGAACGTGGGCTGGTCGGCGCCTTCACCGTCGGGCCGGTTGCAGATGATGGCCCGGAACCCCGCCGCCTTGATGGCGGCAAGGTCGTCCGGCGTGATCTGCGGCGAGACCGACAATTGGTCGGAGATTTTCCTGATTTCCATCGTCGCCTCCCGCGATCAGAGTTTGTTGACCGGAACCTTCAGCATCTGGTTGCCGTCCTGGTCGGTGGGGATTTCTCCGGCGCGGATGTTGACCTGGATCGACGGGATGATCAGCGTCGGCATCGCCAGCGTCGCGTCACGTTCGGTGCGCATCTTGATGAACTCGTCCCGCGTCTTGCCGCCGCCCACATGGATGTTGTGCGCCTTTTCCTCGGCCACGGTGGTTTCCCAGCGGATGTCCCGGCCGTTGGGGCCATAGTCGTGGCACATGAACAGACGGGTCTCGTCCGGGAGGCTCAGCACCTTCTGGATCGAGTCATAGAGCGTGCCGGCATCGCCGCCCGGGAAATCGGCGCGCGCCGAGCCGCCATCGGGCATGAACAGCGTGTCACCCACGAAAGCCGCATCGCCGATCACATGGGTCATGCAAGCCGGCGTATGGCCCGGCGTGTGCATGGCAAAGGCGGTCATGTTGCCGATCTTGTATGTCATGCCGTCGGTGAACAGCGCATCGAACTGGCTGCCGTCGCGCTGGAACTCGGTGCCTTCGTTGAAGATCTTGCCGAAGACCTCCTGCACGATCTTGATGTTCTCGCCGATGCCGATCTTGCCGCCCAGCTTCTGCTGGATGTAGGGCGCCGCCGACAGATGGTCGGCATGCGCATGCGTCTCGATGATCCATTCCAGCTTCAGCCCCTGCTTTTCGATCTCGGCGATCAGCAGATCGGCATGTTCGAACGTGATCCGGCCGGCGGCATAGTCGATGTCCATCACGCTGTCGATGATCGCGCAGGAATTCGATGTTGGGTCCTTGACGATATAGCTGATCGTCGCCGTCGCCTCGTCATAGAAGCCCTGGACCTCGGGCTTGACGCTCAGGTCCACCGGATAATTGGCAATCGGCGTCGCAATCGCGTCCGCCATCCGCTGGTCGTGTGCGTCGATTGATTTCTGATCGTTCATGATCATGCCTCCTCTTGGGCGCTCAGGCCTTGGCCGAGCGCGAAAACAACGGTTTGCCCTGCAGGATGCGTGCCAGGGCCAGGCCCACGGCGACGGCGCCCAGGAACAGCACCACCTCCCACCGTCCGGTTCCCAGGGCCGGAATGGCCGCACCAGGGCAGAAACCGGCGATGCCCCAGCCCACGCCGAACAGGGCCGAACCGCCGATCAGCTTGCCGTCGATGACGGTCGAGGTCGGAATCTGGAAACGCGCGGCGAACAGGGGCGCCTTCCGACGCCAGACGAGCCGATAGCCGATGAAGGTCACCACCAGCGCGCCGCCCATCACGAAGGCCAGGCTGGGATCCCAGGTGCCGGCGATGTCAAAGAAATTCAGAACCTTGGCCGGGTTCATCATCCCGGAAATGGCAATCCCCACGCCGAAGACAAGGCCGGTCAGGAAGGTATGGAACAGTTTCATCGGCTTACCCTCCGATCACGTGGCGAATGATGAAAACGGTGATCGCGGCGGTTGCCATGAAGGTCGGCACCGCCACCAGCGACCGAACCGACAGGCGCGACAGGCCGCAAACACCGTGACCCGACGTGCACCCGGACCCGAGGCTGGCACCCAGCCCCACGATGACACCTCCGACGACAATCATCAGCGGGCTGACCGGAACGTCGATCGCGGGCATGGTGCCGGTGACCGCGTAGATCAGGCCCGGAGCCACGATCATGCCCGCCACCAGTGCCAGACGCCATGAGAATTCCGAAGCATTCTCGGGGAAAACCAGCCCGGACATGATCCCGGTCGCACCCATGATGCGGCCCAGCCCCAACATCAGAAGAACGGCCCCCAGACCGATCAGCATACCGCCACCGAAAGAGGCGAAAGGAGTGAAAATGGTCTCCATGTCAGACCCTCTTGCAGGTCTTGATGCCGAAGACGCCGTAAAGCGGGCAGACCCGCAGCGCCGAGGTGCCCAGCATTGCCACCCCCACGATCACGGCGCCCCATTTCCCGATGCCGCCGTCAAAAAGCGGCAACCCGCTGGCGAAAGCCAGGTACAACAGAACCAATCCCAGCGCGGCACGCAGGATCCGGTCGAAAGTTCCAACATTGGCAGTCATGGTGCCCTCCACATTCCAAGTCTTGAATGACATATAGGGCAGGTTCCCGGCCCCTTCAGTGACAATGTCACGAAAGGTGGAACATTTCTCGAATAATTCCGTTGCAGCGTTACTACCTTCCGCAAGAGGCAACACAGCTGGCGGAGACCGCGACAGACCGAACGACTGGTGCCGGCCAAAGGAGAGGCCTTGAAAAAGCTTTCTGTCTGAAAGCCAGGATGCGAAATGGCGTTCGCTCGTTTTTATGAGTGGTTTCGGGCTTGGGGACTACAGCCCTTCAGCGGCGGCCTTTGAGAGGATGACCCGCGTCTGCCCCAGTTGCTTCGCCTCGCGGTGAAGCTGATGCAGTTCTTCGCGTTCAACGTCCGTCAGACCGTCCGGGCATCCGCCGTCGTCAGCGGCGCCTTGCCTGACCCATCCGTGGTCTTCGGGCGGGGCTACAAGCGTCGGTCCCGAAATGATCGACTGTATCAAGCTTCCGGATGCAATCTTCGATCTCATGCTGCAGCCAAAACACCGTGCGGCTGCCCTAACGGTAAGGAAGCATGCCAAACAGGTTTGGGCAAAGCATGCGGCGCACAAGAAACAAGCACCGCGCAAGCAAAGCCTTCAGGCGGGTCACCCTGATATGGCCAGCCCGTCTGCGGGCCTTGCACCACATAGGGCGGATCCAATTTGATTGCTGAATTCGGGTCGGTTTTGAACGCCCATTGACACAGTGTGTTCGAAGCGCAACCGAGAAGTCAGTAATTGCCCTGACCAACTATCTCAAGTTGCGGATCAACACCGGCAGGGCGAAGGCAAACAGCAGGTGATCCCGGCCATTGAGGATATCTTCACCCCCCCCCGAATAAAAATACCGACCGAGCGTCAGCCCCAATTGTTTCGGTAAAATGACCGAGTGCGCCGCCGGGGCAGACGGAAAATAGCCAGGTTCTCAGCGTCCGGATCGCCCAGCCGCCTGAGCTGACAGATTCTTGTACATATAGGTGGTCGGTTCAAGAACGGGCGCGACCGGGTTGCGGCAATAGCCTGGGATTTCTCCGGCAATTGCGAACCCAAGGCTTTGATACAGGTGGCGCGACGGGTCGGTGCTGCGTGTGTCCAGCACCAGCAGGGTTCGGCCAAGATCGGTGGCGCGTTCTTGCAGGGCACCCATCAAGGCCCGGCCCAACCCGCGCCGCCGCGCGTCTGGGTGCACCAGCAACTTGGCCACATCCGCGCGGTGCTGCTGGTTGGGCATTGCGGCTGGAATCAGCTGCACAGTCCCCCGAATGCGGCCGTCATCATGGGCCACGAAAAGATCCAGCTCTCCGGCTGACAGCCCCGGGCGCACGCGCTCCTGCCAATAGGCGCGCGCGGCGTCACGGGAAAACGGCAGAATGAACCCGATGCTGGCGCCGGTCTGTACGCAGCCATGCAGGATATCCGCCAGATCCTCCGCCGCCTGGTCAAAAGTCACTTCGGTCAGGCGTGTAATCATATCAGCACCAGAATGTAGCGGGCGCCGCGGGACGCCTCGGTTTCGAAACGGGTTGCGCCGGAAAGATGATAGCGCAGGCAGTCGCCCGCGCTCAGCGCGTGGGGCGTGCCATCGACCGTCAGGGTCAGCGCGCCATCCAGCACGATCAAGTGGTGTTCCTGCCCGGGACGTGGTGGTGCGTCGTAGGTGATCGTGGTGCCGGGCGGCAGATGACATTCCAGAACCTCGCCCGTCAGCCCCGCCGAGGGCGGCGACACCGACCGGCGCGTGAACCCGGTTTCGGGGTCGCGCCACTCGATCTGGCGTTCGAGCGGAACCTTGGGGTCGAAGCTGTCCTCGACCATCATCAACAGGCGCGACATCGGCAGTCCGTAGGCCGCGCACAACCGGCCAAGATTCTCGGCCGTCGGACTGACCTCGGCCTTCTCCATGCGCGACAGGGTGGCGCGACTGATCCCGCTGGCCCGGGCCAGTTGCTCCAGCGACCATCCCCGGCCGTGGCGCAGGTCGTTCAGGTGGCGGGCGAGGCGGTCAGACAGGTTGTCGAGCAATGCTCAGATCCAGGAAAAAGTTTCGATAATGAGAAAAATAGCATAATTTACATAAATAAAAAGGGGGCGCATGTGCCGCGCCCCCTGAACTGCTCGATGCAAGTGCGGCTTACTTCCAGCCAACCTCGTTGAAGATCTTCTGGGCCTCGGGGATGTTCTTGGCGACCTCCGACAGGTTCACGTCGTCGGCCTTGAACTCACCCAGAGCGGCCACGTTCTCGGCCAGCGGCACGCCGGGAACGGCCGGATATTCGTCATTGCCGTGCGAGAAATAGACCTGCGCCTGGTCGCTGGCGAGGTACTCCAGGAACTTGATGGCGGCGTCCTTGTGCGGGGCATGGGCTGCCACGCCGGCGCCCGACAGGTTCATATGCGCGCCTTCTGCGTCCTGCGACGGGAACTGGATGCCGATCATGTCGATGCTGTCCGACAGGCCCTTGACGTCTTTGCGCAGGGCGCGGGCAAAGTAGTAGGAATTCGACACGGCGATCTCGCATTCACCCGAGACGATGCCGCGCAGCTGGTCGGTGTCGCCGCCCTGCGGGTCACGCGCCATGTTGGCGACCACGCCCGCGGCCCATTCCTTGGCCTTCTCGGCGCCGTGATGGGTGATGATCGAGGCCAGCAGCGTCTGGTTGTAGGTGTTGGTCGACGAGCGGATGCAGACCAGACCTTTGTATTCGGGATTCGCCAGGTCCAGGTAGGTGGCGGGCGGGTTGGTCACGTCATTCTTGTCGTAGAAGATGATGCGCGCGCGCTGCGAGAAGCCGAACCACTGGTTGTCCTCGTCCTGCAGGTTGGCGGGGATGCGCTCTTCCAGAACGTCGCTGTCGACCGCCTGCAGCAGGCCCGCGTTCTTGGCCCGCGCCAGCCGCGAGGTGTCCACGGTCAGCAGGACGTCGGCGGGCGAGTTCGCGCCCTCGGCTTCCATCCGCGCGATCAGCTCGTCGGCCTTGCCTTCGATGCGGTTGATCTTGATGCCGGTGGCCTCTTCGAAATCGGTGTAGAGGCGCTCGTCGGTGTCGTAGTGGCGCGAGGAGTACAGGTTCAGCTCGCCTTCGGCGGCGGCTGATCCGGCGATCAGGGCCGTCAGGGCGGCGGCGATGAGGCTCGTGGTTTTCATCTTTTTATGTCCCGGTTGTAGAAACTCGTGAGCGGGGTATTTCCCGACTGATTTGCTCAATTAAACGATTCCGGGCGGGATGCAAGAAAACCTGACAAAATTACTTGGTCAAAAATGTCGCGGCGCTCGTGCTGGGCAGTTTGTTAACCAAGTCGGGGCAACCTGGCGGGGCTGCGCCTCCGTCGGTCCGGTTCGGCACAGATGCGGGAGGGGCTGTTGAAATGGTCGAGGTGTTCCCGGAAGCCGTGACGCTGCTGTTGCTTTTCGGGCTGGTCGCGGGGCCGGTCTGGTTTTGCGTCAGGTTTCCGGATTTTCCGAACGGGTTCACCCGGAGCTTCGTGGCCGTCGTTGGCCTGACCATCCTGCTTTCGTGGTGGCGCGACTACGCGCTTGATCTTGAACTGCTTGCAATGGGCGTCGATCTTGACGGCTTCACGACCGCCGAGCGGATGCGCGATGTCGCGCCGCATTTGCGGGACCGGGCCGAGCGCATGGTCTTTTCCCCCGAACGGTTGGGTGTCGGCTGGCCGATAAAGGCAGGATTCGCCCTGTTCGCTACAGTCCCCTACGCGATGGCGGTCTGTTGCATCACATGGCTGGTGCGGAGGGTTCGCAGACGGAGTCGCAGGGCCGATTGAGCACAAAAAAACCGCGCCCGAAAGCGCGGTTCTTTGAAACGGTGATCCGCCGTTCTCAGCCTTGGCGGGCTTTGAACTTGCGCTGCGTCTTGTTGATGACGTAGACGCGGCCTTTGCGACGCACGACCCGGCAGTCGCGGTGCCGGTTCTTGAGCGAGCGGAGCGAGTTCTTGACCTTCATGGTCTCTCTCCAATTCTGCGGCGCCTTCATCAAAGACGTGGCCAGCGCCTGGGTTAGCGGGTGCCCCGGGTCAGACCCGAAACAGTGAAACGATGGTGGGCGGTACAAGGATCGAACTTGTGACCCCTTCGATGTCAACGAAGTGCTCTACCGCTGAGCTAACCGCCCACTTTTTCCCTTTGCGAAATCGGCCCCACAACGAAATGGGGCGCGGAACCCCGCGCCGGTGGAGGGGTCTATAAAAGGAGTCGCGCAGGGGTTCAAGGGGTTTGGTCGAACAATTTTCCGGTCTATGTTGATAGCAACGGAAGGAGAGGTCATGCACAGCGCCGCATATGCATTGGAAATGCCTGCAAAACGCACCTCATGCGTGGTTTTTTCCTCGCCGCACAGCGGCCGGAACTATCCGCAAACCTTCCTGGACCGGTCGATTCTGAACCGCAACGTGATTCGCTCGTCCGAGGATGCGTTCGTTGATCAACTGTTCGCCGCGGCTCCGGCTTATGGCGCTCCGCTGATCGCCGCGCGGATGCCGCGGGCCTTTCTCGATCTGAATCGCAGCGCCGAGGAACTGGACCCGGCCTTGATCATGGGCGCGCGCCGGTCGGGGCACAATCCGCGCGTCGCTTCGGGGCTTGGGGTGATTCCCCGTGTGGTGGCCAATGGCCGGGCGATCTACAGGGGCAAGCTGACCATGGACGAGGCGCGTCTGCGCATCGACAGCTATTGGCGGCCCTATCATGCCCGGTTGAAATCCTTGCTGGCCGAATCGGTCGAAGCCTTCGGTCAGGCGATTCTGGTCGATTGCCACTCGATGCCGCACGAGGCGGTTGTGCTGGCTGGATCCCCGAACGGACGCCGCCCCGAGATCGTGCTGGGCGATCGATTCGGCGCGTCGGCTTCGGGTGTGATCGTGGATCAGATCGAGTCAGCCTTTGTCTCGGCCGGTTTGAGCGTGGCGCGCAACACGCCCTTCGCCGGGGCCTATGTGACCCAGACCTATGGCCGTCCGGCCCGGCACCAGCATGCCATCCAGATCGAGATCGACCGCGCGCTGTACATGAACGAATCCACGGTCGAACCCAGCGCGGACTTCGAAGCCTTCCGCGACATCATGGTCGAGGTGATCGCCGACATCGCCCGGATCGGAACCCGACCCGAGCAGTTGGCTGCGGAATAGCTAGCGCAACGCCCGCCCCTTCACGATCGCATCGCTGCCGAACCTGCGGCGTATCTCGTCCGCCGCGCGCTCGGCCCTGCTCCGTTGCGCCGCGCCCGGATCCAGCAGATCGCCCGAAATATCCGCCTGATCGGCAGGGCACAGGTCGGACAGCCCGCAGCCGAGCAGGCGATAGGGCCCCTGATCGCCGACCTGGTCGAACAGCCCGCGCGCGGTACGATAGATCCGGTCGGCCATCTGCGTCGCATCGCGCAGCGACACGCGCCGGGTCAGCAGCTTGTGATTGGCCCGCTTCAACTTGAGCGTCACCACCCGCCCGGCCAGATCCTTGGCCTTGGCGCGGTCGGCCACCTTTTCCGCCATGCGCCACAGATGCCCGTCCAGAATGTCGGGGTCGGCGGTGTCCTCGAAGAATGTGGTCTCGTTGCTGATCGACTTCATCGGCGTGTGGGCCGACACCCGGCGCTTGTCCTGCCCACGTGCCAGATACCACAGGCGATGGCCCATCGTGCCGAACCGTGCCGTCAGCGCCTCCTGGTCCCAGCGCAGCAGGTCGGCAAAGCTGCGGATGCCCACGCGCTCCAGCGACTCCTGCGCTGCCGGGCCGATGCCCCAGATCAGCCGCACCGGCTTGTCATGCAGGAACTCCGCCGTCTCGGCTTTGCCGATCACCGAGAACCCGCGTGGCTTGTCCAGATCGGACGCGACCTTGGCCAGGAACTTGTTGTGCGACAGTCCGATCGAGCCGGTCAGGCCCAGTTCGTCCTTCATGCGCTTGACCAGCCGCGCCAGCATCACCGCGGGCGGCGCGCCGTGCAGGCGCTGGGTGCCCGACAGGTCCATGAAGGCCTCGTCCAGCGACAGCGGCTCCACGTCGGGGGTCAGTTCGTCCATCATCGCGCGGATCTTGCGCGAGACCTCGGCATAGACCGACATGCGCGGCTTGATCACCACCGCGTCGGGGCACAGCTTCAGCGCCTGGAACATTGGCATGGCCGAGCGCACCCCGCGGATGCGCGCCACGTAGCAGGCCGTGGACACGACCCCGCGCCGCCCGCCGCCGATGATCACCGGCTTGTCTGCCAACTCGGGGTTGTCGCGCTTTTCGACCGAGGCATAGAAGGCGTCGCAGTCCATATGCGCGATGGTCAGGTCGAACAGTTCGGGATGGTGCAGCACCCGCGGGCTGCCGCAGGACGGGCAGCGCCGTTCGTCACTTAGACGGATCAGGCAATCGCGACAGAGACCGGGCATCAAATTCTCCATGCGCAGCACGACGGTGAACCAGAGACCACAGCCTATCGCAGCCCGCAAGCAGGATCAAAGCTGCCGGCGGACCTGTCACGAGGCGGAAAGAAGTCCCCCCGCAAATTGGCGGGGGGAAGGTAACGGACTTCTGGAAGTCACAGTCCGTTGGGGAGTGTCTCTGCTCCAGAATCGCGCGAAAACGCTCGTTTCGACAGGGTCTTGGCGCCCCGCGCAAAACTGAGATTTCGCATGTGTGTTTTTGGGCACAGGGGCAAATTGGCGCGGTGCGGGGCAAAAGTGACGCAAGGTCAATCGTTTGCGTGCCGCCTGTGGGAAAATAAACCCGTGCGTGGGGCTGGCTGGGCTCAGGCCCGCGGCACCGACTTCAATTCCTCCAGAACTCCCTGCGCGGCCGCTTTGGGGTCTTCGGCACGGTAGATCGGCCGCCCGACCACGATGTGATCGGCCCCGTCGCCGATCGCGCTGGCGGGGGTGGCCACCCGTTTCTGGTCGCCCAGATCGGCCCCCGCAGGCCGCACGCCGGGGGTGACGATCAGCCGGCCAACGGCCTGGGGCAGGGCGCGGATCAGGGCGGCCTCCTGCGGGCTGGCGATTACGCCGTCGGCCCCGGCCTCGAATGCGCGGGCCGCGCGCTCCACCACCATGTCCTGAACGTCTCCGGCCTTCATCATGCCGGCATCCAGATCGTCACGGTTCAGCGAGGTCAGGATGGTCACCGCGAGGATCTTCAGATCCTTGCCTGCCGCGCCTTCCTTGGCGGCGCGCACCACATGCGGGTCGCCATGGACGGTCAGGAAATCCAGATCGAACTGCGCCAGCCCCCGCACCGCGTTTTCCACCGTGTTGCCGATGTCGAACAGTTTCATGTCCAGAAAGATGCGCTTGCCGTGTTCCTGTTTCAGCTCGTTGGCCAAGGCCAGCCCGCCGCCGGTCAGCATGCCCAGCCCGATCTTGTAGAACGACACGGCGTCGCCCAGAGTCTCGGCCAGCTTCAGCCCTTCCAGCGCGTTGGGGACGTCGAGGGCGACGATCAGGCGGTCATCGGCGGTGTGGGGCATTGTTTCGGCCTTTCAAGCTTGACGGGATCGGCGCTTCTGTAGAGCGTGTGGCGCAATCAGACAAGAAAAGACGCAGGGAAAGACGGAATGATACGGTTGGGTGTGGTGGCCTCGGCGGCTGTTTTGGCCGGGGCGGGCGCGGTCTGGGCCGGTGACACGGATTGCGGCGAGGCCCGACTGGTCTGGGCGGACGTCAAGGACAGCGGGTCGGCGACGGCCATCGAGAATTTCGCACAGATCTACGCCGATTGCCCGATCTATTCCCAACTGGCGCGTGATCTGCTGGTCGGGCTGACCGGCGAGGCCCCCGCGCCGGCAAAGGCCGACGCCCCCAGGGAATCGCAACGGCGCCTGCGGGTCTCTGACCTGCGCCCCCGGCCGGAACCCGACCCTGACGCTCCGCCGCAGGACCCCGACTATTCGGACGGAGAATATGAGTGCCTGATGGCCGCTGCCGCTCCTGGCCAGTCGCCCTATTTCGACGGGGTGGAATGGGTGGACATGGACGCCGAGAATGCGATGGCGATCTGTGCCGATCTGCTGCTGAAAGACCAGAATGTCGATGCCGAGGTCGTCGCCGCGTTCGGCCGGGCGCTGATGAAAGGCGGCAAGCTGGAAATGGCGCTCGAATTTTCGGAGCTGGCCGCGATGGAGGGCAGCGGGCTGGCGATGAACACGCTCGCTTCGCTCTATAACGAGGGTGAGATCGTTCCCGAAAACGATGAAACCGCGTTCGGGTGGTACATGGCGGCCGCCGATGCCGGCCTGTCCATGGGGATGCACAACGTGGCATATGGCTATGAGCACGGGGATGGTGTCGCGCCCGATATCGACAAGGCGCTCGAGTATTATGAACGGGCCGCGTTTTATGGGTATGGTCCCTCAATGGTCCGTCTGGGCATCTTTCATCGCGACGGCACGCATGTCGCACAGGATATGCACCGCGCGGTCGACTATCTGGAGCGGGCCGCCGATCACGGAAACGTCGATGCCGCGGTGCATCTGGGCCTGATCTACGAAACCGGCCAGAACGGATATCCCAAGGATATCGAAAAGGCGGTGGAGTATTATTTCCAGGCCGCCGAAGAGGATGACGTCGTGGCGCTGCATAACCTGGGGTCGCTGACCTATCACGGGCGGGACGGCGTGCCCCAGGACACGCAGGCGGCTTTTGTGCTCTGGGGCAGGGCGGCCGAGCTTGGTCATATGGCCTCGCAGCGCAAGTTCGGCCGTCTGCTGCACGAGGCGGGCGAGATCGATGGCGCGTTGAAATATTACCGTCTTGCGGCCGAGCAGGGCGACGACGTTGCAAAAAAGCTGATCCGGGAAATCGAAGGCGATTGACCCCCACGGCTGGCAGGGGAGGCCCTGGTTTCCCCGCTTTGGCCCAACTGTGCTATGGTGCCGCCATTCAAAAACGGAATTTGCACCAAAGGGACAGACCATGAAGCACCTATTTCCGCTAGCCGCCGTGGCCGCGCTAGCCGCTTGTGACGACACCCCTCCACAGCCCGAGACGGGCGCTGCCCCGCCGCCCACCAACGACGATTTGTACCTGGTCGGCGGCTATCGGTCCGAGGATGACTGGTGCCAGTTGACCGGCGAAACCGCCTTTACCGTCAATTTCCTTGACCACACGGCTGACCTTGTGTCGTGCCCCACCGGCAGCGCCGCCGCGCAGTCGCTGGTCGCCACACAAGGTGCCCGGCAGGTGGCCGAAACCGGCGGCTATACCGTTTATACGATTCCGCGTGGCTGAGGCGTTTTTTCGTCAGCCACCCTCTTGAAGAGGCAGGGACATTTCCCAAATTGAGGGCAAGGCCCGGACCGCTGCGTGCTGCCAAGCAGGCGCAAATCCACCGGGCGCTTGGAAAAGGAGAATGCCATGGACTTGAACAAGTTCACCGAGCGTGCACGAGGTTTCGTGCAGGCTGCGCAGACCATTGCGCTGCGCGAGGGACACCAGAGACTGGCTCCCGAACATATTTTGAAAGCACTGATGGATGATGACCAGGGGCTGGCCAGCAACCTGATCAAACGTGCGGGCGGCGCGCCCGAGCGCGTGGTCGAGGCGCTGGATGTTGCCCTGGCCAAGATCCCGAAGGTCAGTGGCGACGCGGGCCAGGTCTATCTGGACGGCCAGACCGCCAAGGTTCTGGACGAGGCCGAGAAGATCGCCAAGAAGGCCGGCGACAGCTTCGTGCCGGTCGAGCGCGTGCTGATGGCGCTGTGCATCGTCAAATCCAAGGCCAAAGAGGCCCTGGAAGCCGGTGCGGTGTCCGCCCAGAAGCTGAACGAGGCGATCAACGACATCCGCAAGGGCCGCACGGCCGACAGCGCCAATGCCGAAGAAGGCTATGACGCGCTGAAGAAATATGCCCGCGACCTGACCGAGGCCGCCCGCGAGGGCAAGATCGACCCGATCATCGGCCGCGACGAGGAAATCCGCCGTGCAATGCAGGTTCTGTCGCGCCGGACCAAGAACAACCCGGTTCTGATCGGTGAGCCCGGTGTGGGTAAGACCGCCATCGCCGAAGGTCTGGCTTTGCGCATCGTGAACGGCGACGTTCCGGAATCGCTGAAGGACAAAAAGCTGCTGGCGCTGGACATGGGTGCCCTGATCGCCGGTGCGAAATACCGTGGCGAGTTCGAGGAACGCCTGAAAGCCGTTCTGAACGAAGTCACCGCTGCCGCCGGCGAGATCATCCTGTTCATCGACGAGATGCACACGCTGGTGGGTGCCGGCAAGTCCGACGGTGCGATGGATGCGGCCAACCTGATCAAGCCCGCGCTGGCGCGGGGCGAGCTGCACTGCATCGGCGCCACCACGCTGGACGAGTACCGCAAATACGTCGAGAAGGACGCGGCCCTTGCCCGCCGGTTCCAGCCCGTCTACGTGCAGGAACCCACGGTCGAAGACACGATCAGCATCCTGCGCGGCATCAAGGAGAAATATGAGCTGCACCACGGCGTGCGCATCTCGGATTCGGCGCTGGTGTCGGCCGCGACCCTGTCGCACCGCTACATCACCGACCGCTTCCTGCCTGACAAGGCGATCGACCTCGTGGACGAGGCCGCCGCGCGTCTGCGCATGGAGGTGGACAGCAAGCCCGAAGAGCTGGACCAGCTGGATCGCCAGATCCTGCAGCTCCAGATCGAGGAAGAGGCGCTGAAGCTCGAAGATGACGCGGCCTCGAAAGATCGGCTTGAGGCGCTGCAGAAGGAACTGGCCGAGCTCAAGGAGAAATCCGCCGAGATGACCGCCCAGTGGCAGGCCGAGCGTGACAAGCTGGCCAGCGCCCGCGAGCTGAAGGAACAGCTGGACAAGGCGCGCGCCGAGCTGGAGATCGCCAAGCGCGAGGGCAACCTGGCCAAGGCCGGTGAGCTGTCCTATGGCGTGATCCCCGAGCTGGAGCGCAAGCTGGCCGAGGCCGAAAGCCAGGAAAGCAACTCGGCCCTGGCCAAGGAAACGGTGCGCCCCGAACAGATCGCGGCCGTGGTCGAACGCTGGACGGGTATCCCGACCTCGAAGATGCTGGAAGGCGAGCGCGAAAAGCTGCTGCGCATGGAAGAAGCGCTGCATGCCCGCGTGGTCGGCCAGGACGAGGCCGTGCGGGCCGTGGCCAACGCCGTGCGCCGGGCCCGGGCCGGTCTGAACGACGAGAACCGCCCGTTGGGCTCGTTCCTGTTCCTCGGCCCGACCGGTGTGGGTAAGACCGAGTTGACCAAGGCCGTCGCCGAATACCTGTTTGACGACGAACACGCGATGGTGCGGATCGATATGTCCGAGTTCATGGAGAAACATGCCGTCGCCCGCCTGATCGGTGCTCCGCCGGGCTATGTCGGCTATGAGGAAGGTGGCGTTCTGACCGAAGCCGTCCGTCGCCGGCCGTACCAGGTGGTGCTGTTCGACGAGGTCGAGAAGGCGCATCCGGACGTGTTCAACGTGCTGTTGCAGGTGCTGGATGACGGTGTTCTGACCGATGGTCAGGGCCGCACGGTCGACTTCAAGCAGACGCTGATCGTGCTGACCTCGAACCTCGGCTCGCAGGCGTTGAGCCAGTTGCCCGAAGGGGCCGACACGGCGCAGGCCAAGCGCGACGTGATGGACGCGGTCCGGGCGCATTTCCGGCCCGAGTTCCTGAACCGTCTGGACGAGACCATCATCTTCGACCGGCTTCAGCGGTCGGATATGGCTGCGATCGTCGACATCCAGCTGGCCCGCCTGCAGAAGCGGCTGGCCGCGCGCAAGATCCGGCTGGAGCTGGACGAGGCCGCGAAGGAATGGCTGGCCAACGAAGGCTACGATCCGGTCTTCGGGGCGCGTCCGCTCAAGCGCGTGATCCAGCGTGCCCTGCAGAACCCGCTGGCCGAGGCTTTGCTGGCCGGCGAAATCCGGGACGGCGACACCGTGCCGGTGACTGCCGGACCCGATGGCCTGATCATCGGCGACCGGTTGGGCACCAGCGACCGCCCGCGCCCGGACGAAGCCGTCGTGCACTAAGCCGCGGCTTGGTTGAAACAGCAAAGGCCCGCCAGAGATGGCGGGCCTTTCTTCGGTCCGGCGTCAGGGGGGCGGGAGGTTCGTTACAGTCCCGTCTCTCAATCGTGACGCAAGTTGCCTTGGTCCTGTGCTAAGACCGGGCTAGGTCGGGTCAGGGGTTGAAACGGAACGGAGACCAAGATGGCGCATCGCTGGACCAACACTTTGACATATGCCGACGTCACGCCTCGGGCGGCGTTTCTGAACCGCCGGCAGGTGATGGCGGGGCTGGCCGGATCCGGCCTTGCCGCAATGGCCGGGCGTGCGCAGGCCGAGGCAGCGGT
>GG704596.1:850538-888038 GCA_000161775.1 Ruegeria lacuscaerulensis ITI-1157 | reverse complement strand
AGGGCGCATGAGTTCGTGGGATCAGACCCGAAACCGAGTGATCTAGGCATGGCCAGGTTGAAGGTAAGGTAACACTTACTGGAGGACCGAACCCACATCCGTTGAAAAGGATCGGGATGAGCTGTGCCTAGGGGTGAAAGGCCAATCAAACTCGGAGATAGCTGGTTCTCTGCGAAATCTATTTAGGTAGAGCGTCATCCGAATACCCCGGGGGGTAGAGCACTGGATGGGTAATGGGGCCCCACAGGCTTACTGATCCTAACCAAACTCCGAATACCCGGGAGTACTAGATGGCAGACACACTGCGGATGCTAACGTCCGTAGTGGAGAGGGAAACAACCCTGACCTACAGCTAAGGCCCCCAATTCATGGCTAAGTGGGAAAGCAGGTGGGACGACCAAAACAACCAGGAGGTTGGCTTAGAAGCAGCCATCCTTTAAAGATAGCGTAACAGCTCACTGGTCTAAACAAGTTGTCCTGCGGCGAAGATGTAACGGGGCTCAAGCCATGAGCCGAAGCTTAGGATGCCGTAAGGCATGGTAGCAGAGCGTAGTGTGACATAGTCTCATTCCTCCTTCACGTCTTCGGGCGTATTGGAGGAGAGAGGCTTTCGATGAAGCCGGGGCGTGAGCCATCCGGTGGAGAGATCACTAGTGAGAATGATGACATGAGTAGCGACAAAGAGTGTGAGAGACACTCTCGCCGAAAGTCCAAGGGTTCCTGCTTAAAGCTAATCTGAGCAGGGTAAGCCGGCCCCTAAGCCGAGGCCGAAAGGCGTAGGCGATGGGAACCAGGTTAATATTCCTGGGCCGTGGAGTGGTGACGGATCTCGGGTGTAGTTCAGTCTTATCGGATTGACTGGGCTGCTGAGAGGTTCCTGGAAATAGCCCTCCTATCAGACCGTACCCTAAACCGACACAGGTGGACTGGTAGAGAATACCAAGGCGCTTGAGAGAACGATGTTGAAGGAACTCGGCAAAATACCTCCGTAAGTTCGCGAGAAGGAGGCCCGGTTCCTAGGCAACTAGGGGCTGGGGGCACAAACCAGGGGGTGGCGACTGTTTATTAAAAACACAGGGCTCTGCGAAGTCGCAAGACGACGTATAGGGTCTGACGCCTGCCCGGTGCCTGAAGGTTAAAAGGAGAGGTGAGAGCCTTGAATTGAAGCCCAGGTAAACGGCGGCCGTAACTATAACGGTCCTAAGGTAGCGAAATTCCTTGTCGGGTAAGTTCCGACCTGCACGAATGGCGTAACGACTTCCCCGCTGTCTCCAACATCGACTCAGCGAAATTGAATTGCCTGTCAAGATGCAGGCTTCCCGCGGTTAGACGGAAAGACCCCGTGCACCTTTACTACAGCTTCGCACTGGCATCAGGACTGCAATGTGCAGGATAGGTGGTAGGCTTCGAAGCAGGGACGCCAGTTCCTGTGGAGCCGCCCTTGAGATACCACCCTTTGCATTCTTGATGTCTAACCGCGGTCCGTCATCCGGATCCGGGACCCTGCGTGGCGGGTAGTTTGACTGGGGCGGTCGCCTCCTAAAGCGTAACGGAGGCGCGCGAAGGTTGGCTCAGAGCGGTCGGAAATCGCTCGTTGAGTGCAATGGCAGAAGCCAGCCTGACTGCGAGACTGACAAGTCGAGCAGAGTCGAAAGACGGCCATAGTGATCCGGTGGTCCCGAGTGGAAGGGCCATCGCTCAACGGATAAAAGGTACGCCGGGGATAACAGGCTGATACTGCCCAAGAGTCCATATCGACGGCAGTGTTTGGCACCTCGATGTCGGCTCATCTCATCCTGGGGCTGGAGCAGGTCCCAAGGGTACGGCTGTTCGCCGTTTAAAGAGGTACGTGAGCTGGGTTTAGAACGTCGTGAGACAGTTCGGTCCCTATCTGCCGTGGGTGTAGGAGACTTGAGAGGAGTTGCCCCTAGTACGAGAGGACCGGGGTGAACGATCCACTGGTGGACCTGTTGTTGCGCCAGCAGCAGTGCAGGGTAGCTATGATCGGACAGGATAACCGCTGAAGGCATCTAAGCGGGAAGCCCCCCTCAAAACAAGGTCTCCCTGAGGGCCGTGGAAGACCACCACGTCAATAGGCCGGAGATGTAAGCGCAGCAATGCGTTCAGTTGACCGGTACTAATCGCCCGATAGGCTTGATTTGATCCAGTAACAGAAAGACAAAGCTCACCGCCTCAAGTAGCGAAGCGGTAGGCGATCAAACAAGACCAAAAGCATACACAGACCTTGAGTTGGACAATTACGTCGCTTTTGCTACGCAAATAGCGACGGTGTTGATTGATGTGAAACCCCGCAAGGGGTGACATAACAACCGTGCGGCAACGCGCGTCGCCTTTTTGCAAAGCAAAAAACAGCGACGGGGATTTTCCTCGGTTTGGTGGTCATAGCGCAAGCAAAACACCCGGTCCCATCCCGAACCCGGAAGTTAAGTGCTGCAGCGCCAATGGTACTTGGGCTCAAGCCCCGGGAGAGTAGGTCACCGCCAAACCTAGAAAAATCCCCCATTCTCTCTCAACGATCAAAAAACAAACAAAAATGGCCTCCCAAAACAAAAGGCCAAAAAAAGTCCAAGCCAACAAGCGGCCAAGACAAACAATCGGCGCGGGGTGGAGCAGCCAGGTAGCTCGTCAGGCTCATAACCTGAAGGTCGCAGGTTCAAATCCTGCCCCCGCAACCAAACTTTCATGCAATATATCAAGGGCTTAGGTCGAAACACGGCGCGAACCACGCGCCCTTTCCGTGTTGCAGAGCCACCCCGAACACTCCCCAAAGAGTCCAAAGGCTTACGACCAGCCCCGATTCCTCCTTGCAACACGGATGCGACACGGGACAGGGGCGATGTTCGTAGGGTGTTCCCGGCTGGCGGCGCGTACCCTCTTGGCCAATTGCTGCCTTTCTGGGTTGGCCGCCGGCCGCAGATTCTCGATTTTTCCCATATGCTTCCATTCTCGACCGAGTTCCCTGTAATCTCCAGCGACAACCGGGCTGCCTTCGTGGCAGAAGTGGTTGCCTGGATCCGTGGCATGCAGCATCAGACGGTTCTTTCGAAGGACTCTGAGGCAGAGCTTGACGGAGCCAATGTGCACGTTCGTTCGAATACCGGCGAAGAACTCCGCATGCGGGAATTGCGGACCGATGATGGCTGGACTGCCATCGGTATTCGACATGATCTTCCTGATGATTTCGGACGAGTGTGGCGAACGGAGTGCGTCCTGAAACGTGACGCCGCAGAAGGTGGGCAAGACCTCGTTCGCCTTCGCACCCAGTGCATCGCTGCAACGCCGGGCGCACGATTGGACATACCCAGGAAGCCGTACCTGATCAAAGCGCTCTTAAAGAACGGTTGGGGAGGCAGGGACCAACAGTTCAATGTCACTGACCGGCCTGTGTGGATCGAAAACAACGATGCGGGCCTCGCATCAGCAAAGTCCGTGACCCTCGGCGAAGCGGCAAAGTGGCTTCCAACCGTCTATGTGTCTGCGACCGGGGTATCTTCCTGGCTGTTCAGCCGGCAGGAGATTGAAAAACTGGCCTACGACCGTGGCGGGATCGCCCATGTCGTTGTTGAGCCGGACCGAGCTTTCTCGTTTGAACTTCGTGATGAGACTGGGGCTGCGAACGCCTACGGCGGCACGGTTGGGTTGTCGGTGCCGGGACAGGGTATCGTCAGGCGATACTATCTCGGGTGGCAGATCGAAGACGGCAAAGAACTGGCTGCCGCGATTGTGGCAGCGGCGTCGAGCTTGCGGAGTCAGATGCCAGCCTTCGGGTGGGACTGGACCGAGCTCCAGGAGCAGGCTCTCCGTGTTCAGCGGGAGCGTGAGAAGGATAGCCTGACCGAGGCAGAATGGAACCAGCTGCATCAGGAGCAGGTTGACAACCTGCAGGACAGAATCCGCGAGCTTGAGCAGCAGCTAAGCGTAAGTTCGGCTACGAGCGTCGGTACGGATGAAGCCGAGTTTTCCACTGACAATCTCGTCAAAAGGGTCGGTCCGGAGATTTATTCCGGCGAGATATCGGACAGACTTCGGTTTGCGGCGAAAACGACCCTGTCTGTCGCGGAACAGATCGGTCTTGATGCCAGATCAAAAGCAATCCTTCAACGTATTGTCGAACGCCTACCCGCATCGCCCGCGCTTGCCGAACTTTCGAAGGATCTTGAGCGAGCGACGAAAGACCGCAAGAGGGTTGCCAGTGAGCTGACTTCCCTCCTCGCCCGACATGGTTATTCGGAGAAGTCCGACAACAAGCACATGCGGAACGTGGGCATCCGCACCTTGGCCTCACTGGCGTAGTAGTAGACCTTCCGCCGTTCCTTCGCGTCGCCGAAGACGAAGATCGCGATGGCACCCGCGCCTCGCAGCAAATCTTCGGCCAGCGTCGGGCAAACCTCTCCTGTGGCGGGTCCAGCCCGCAAATGCTCCTGCATGTTGTCCTCCGAAGTTTTTGGTTGCCTCAGGCGATGCCGAGGTTCTTTTGAATACGCCGTTCGATGTGCCCGAGGTTGATGGCCGCGAAGGAGCGGACGTTGGGGTTCTCGACGATGCGCGACAGCTCGGACGGGCGGGTGATCTGACCGAAGGTGTGGTCGATCTCGCCCTCGTCATCGACCCCCTCGAGCGTCTCCGACACCCGAACCGGCCCCTGACAGATGACCAGCAGCGAGTCCTCGTCGTGGTAGCCGAAGAGATGCGCTGTGTGCATCGAGGAAACGGTGGGCGAGAGGCCGAGGCGCCCGAACTCCGCGACGACACCGAGCGTGATCGCGTCGCGATAGGTGAACTTCCTTGCCTTGCCGGGCTCAACGGGATTTTCGGGCTTGAAGTGGCCGCGCGAGATCCATGCCTCGACCTGATAGCGGGTCAGCTTCGCCGCGTCCGCGATCTGCTGGATGGTGAATTCCTGGTCCATGACGATAACCTTTGACAGTGCGTTTGAGCTATGGATCGATGACCTCCGACGCACTGTCAATGGCATTCACGCGCCTGCAAGATTCGGGACTTGCCTTCCCGGCGAAGCAGAGCGTGATTGAGCGTTGGAGGACGCAAATGGCCACGATCCGGAAGCGAACGCTGCCCTCGGGCCTGGTGCGCTGGCAGGTGGATTTCACCGATCAGGCCGGCAAGCGCCGCTCGAAGCTGTTCCCGCGCCGAAAGGACGCCGACGTCTATCTCGTGAAGCTCCGCTCGCTCGTCGCCAACAACACCTATCTGGCCGACAGCGAGAGCATAACCGTGGCCGACGCCGCGAAGGCGTGGCTCGACCATTGCGAGGTGCGGTGCAAGACGGGGCGGCGGATGGAGCGGTCCACGCTGCGCGGCTACAGCGACTATGTGCGGCTGCACATCACGGACGCGCAGATCGGGATCGGGGACAAGCTGATCGTCCAGCTGACCCGCCGCCATGTGAACGAGTTCCGCGACCGGCTGCTGCTGAACGGCCGGTCCGAACACCTGACGCGGCGCGCGCTCTCGGTGCTGAAGCTCATCCTCGACCACGCCATCGACAACGGCCAGCTGTTCACCAACGCCGCGCAGGGCGTGCGGGTCATCAAGTCGAGCCGGATCGACTACAAGGCGCCGGTGCCGTCGAAGGAGACGATCCGCGCGTTGATCGAGGCGGCCGACGACGATTTCAAGCCACACCTGATCGTTTCGGCCCTGACCGGCATCCGCGCCTCCGAGTTCCGCGGCCTGCGCTGGCAGGACGTGGATTTCGAGAAGGGCTTCATCTACGTTCGCCAGCGCGCGGACGCCTACAACCAGATGGGCGAGCCGAAATCGCGGGCGGGCTATCGCGACATTCCCGCCGGGCCGATGGTGCTGAACGCCCTGCGCCGCTGGAAGCTGCGCTGCCCGAAGAGCGATCTTGGGCTGGTGTTCCCTGCACCGCGGGGCGGGGTTCTCCAGCATACGAGAACACAGGCACGTTTCCGCAAGCTGCAGGAGCAAGTCGGCGTGAAACTGCGCTGGCACGACCTGCGCCATTTCGCGGTGTCGCTCTGGATCGAGCAGGGCTTCTCCATCAAGGAGGTCATGACCTTCGCGGGCCATTCCTCGATCCAGATGACCATGGAGCGCTACGGCCACCTGTTCCCCTCGCCCGACCACCAGAACGCCATGGCTCTTGTGGAGCAGCGCGTGCTTGGATAGCTGTCGGAGAAAACGACAGGAATACCAATGAGCTGCCTTCCCTCGCACGGTCGCGTAAACTGCGTGCGCTGCTTTGCGCCCGCGCTGGCCACTGATTTCGACAAGACGAGACGCGAGTCGCCAGACCGCATGTGGCGAATTACTTCGAACCCGCTCGCGTGGGGCAGCGTGGAGCCCGAAATCGTCGTGCTGGGCTTCTCGAAGGGGCCGACGCAGGCTGGTGCATTGGCGAGTTCACCTCACGACGAGATTGCTTACAAAGGATCGCGCACCGCCGTGGGCAAGATTCTTGCGCACATCGGCGTCGTCCCGAAGCCACCGAATGGTGATTACAAGGGAATGGTCGACCGCCTCATCTCGGACAGGAATGGCCGGTTCCATTTCGGCTCGCTCGTTCGGTGCACGGTCGAGCGATACGACGAGAAGGATCGATCCTGGAAAGGGTCAGGCGGCGGCATGCTCGACAAGTTCATGGCTACACAATTCGGCAACGAGGTGGCGACAAACTGCGCGTCGCAGCTCCTCGGCGCGCTGCCGTCTCGGACCAGGCTTGTCGTAATGTTCGGTTTGGGCTCGAAGCTCAACTACGTCGGAGCTGCGCGTAAGCTGGTTGAAGCCGCGCGCCCTGGAAAATGGAGGACAGTGAACGAGGTCGCCTATTCCGATGGAGACGTCACCTTCGTGCATGTCGAACATTTCGCGTCGCAGGGAGCCCTGATCCCCAACTGGCTCGGCGTGAACAATCATCACCGCGCCGCGCTGGGGCGGAAGGCGCGTGAAGCGGTTCAGGCGGCTCTGGCTTCGTGATTCCCGCTGATTCACAACGCGTTGCGTCTGTTCCGTGCGACACGTGAATGACGTTGCGAGCCCGAAGATCGTCTAAGCATCGGATTTCACGAAGCTATTCCGGGAGCATCGGGTTGCCTCATAACCTGAAGGTCAGAGGTTCAAATCCTCTCCCCGCAACCAGAATAATAAAATAATACAAGCGCTTGAGAGCCTCCCAAACCGGAGGCCCTTTGCGCTCCAAGCCCGTGTCAACAGAACACCGGCAGCGCGTGTCAACGTATGGCGCCGAGTCAGCGGGCACTGCCGATCATTAAGACTGAGCGGCCTCATCTGACTGGTCAAATACAACGAAGTACGACCAAACAGCGCGATTGGAAACAAGCCACCCATCCTGCTGACGAAATCGCGAAACGTAACCAGCCCGCCACACTGATTGAAGCCGGAAAACTCTGCTTGCCACTGTTCCAAGGAGGGGTGTCGCGTCCCAGCAAACGGAACAGGTCCAAACTGCTGAGAATCTAGGCGCAAGCGTATCATCTCAAAAGGCCTCAGCCCGTCAGCCGGACCTGCGGTATCCATTGCTTGTTAACCATTTGTTATTGTCTGATTCATAACGAGAAAACGGCGTTGGCTGCCCTCGATATGCGCCACCGACGAAACATCGCGGCCGACCTGACGCCACTCAGATTTCAGGCAATGCAGGCAAAAGGAAATTGAATGACTACTTATGAGTTGACGGGGCTGACCCTCTACTTCGACAGGAATGCCGATATCGAAGTGGGCATAAAGCAAAACACGGAACTACAGGTGGACGTCCCAACAGGCACCACGTCGTTTTTCTACAGCGTCGCGCCACTGGATCCGTACAATCCGTGGTCAGACGAGAAAAAAATCGAGTTCCAATCTGACATCGACAGCGTCTTCATCGACGGCAACCAGGTTCTGGGCTCAGGGTTTTCGACATCGATTGTTTCCATCCATGAAGTCTTCTGGACCGCCTCGGATGGCGGGCTGCGCAGCACGGTCATCATGGATTTCGAGGAACAGGGAGTTTTCGTCGCACCCTACGGTTTCGTCGATGTCCTTCACGTATTTCAACTGGGCGGTGATGCCCTGCCCGAATTCGATACGTTGGATGAATTCCGCAATTTCTTTAACGAATCCTTGATCAGCATGGAGGTTCCCGACGCCTCCAGTCCCTTCGCTCCCAACACGGATATCCCATTTGAAAGTGTCGGCATCTTGAATGAACTGATTACCGGTGATGACACTGATAACGATTTGGACGGTTCGGCCGGCAATGACACGATTCTGGGTCTGGACGGCGACGACTGGCTGGTCGGCTATGCAGGTGACGATTCGCTTGAAGGCGGCGAAGGGTCGGATAGCCTCTATGGGGGCGCAGGTGACGACTATCTCAATCCCGGCGACAATACCTATTACGACTACGTTGTTCCGGGGACCGGCAACGACACGGTTGATTTTACCGACATCACCAGCCTGAACGGCTTTGCGGAAATCGGCATGCAAGATCTGGACGCCGGTGTGACGGCCACCCTCAACGCCGCCACCAATACTGGCATCATTGACAAGGGTGCGAACGGTACCACCACGATCCTTGGGCTCAACAATCCGCTGATCGCCGGTGAGGACGGCGGCACTGGTCTTTACGCGACCTTGCACGACGACACGATCAACTTCACCACCGGCCCCGACGGGTATTTTCAGATCTATGCTCTCGCTGGCAATGACACCATCAATCTGACCGGTGACGGCGGCACCCATGTGCGCATCTCCTCTGACTG
Organism: Ruegeria lacuscaerulensis ITI-1157; assembly: GCA_000161775.1. Classification (GTDB taxonomy): domain Bacteria; phylum Pseudomonadota; class Alphaproteobacteria; order Rhodobacterales; family Rhodobacteraceae; genus Ruegeria; species Ruegeria lacuscaerulensis. The sequence goes on along the minus strand of GG704596.1, from coordinate 879,273 downwards.
GTGGAATATGTCCAGCGGAATGGTCGCAGATCTCGGGACCGGCATCATCTCGAACGATGGTCACGGCGGGTCGGATACGATCACCGGGGTTGAGCACGTCTCGAGCTTCCGCGCCTCAATGATGGATGACAGCGTGATCGGCAGCGACGGGCGCGATCAGATCATCCTGATGGCGGGCAATGACACTGCCGATGGCGGCGACGGATTCGACCTGCTGCGCTATGACCGGACCGGGGTCGAGGCGGTGAACGTCAATCTGGAAACCGGGATTGCAACCGGCATCTGGCGGGGCGAGGCCTTCACCCATGAGATCAGCAACTTCGAAGAGGTGCGTGGCTCGCGCGAGGGCAGCGACACCATCATCGGCAATGATGCAGTTGATGAGCACCTCGAAGGCAGCGGCGGCAATGACAGTATCAGTGGCGGCGGCGGTTCCGACGTGCTCTATGGCGGTTCAGGCGCCGACAGCCTGGAAGGTGGGTCGGCGAAGGACCATCTGCATGGTGGCAATGGTCAAGACGTGCTGCATGGCGGCATCGGATTCGACAGGCTTACCGGCGGGGGTGGAAACGACAGGCTCTTTGGCGAGGGTGGCCGTGACTTTGCCCAGGGTGGTTTGGGCCATGACATGATAAGAGGTGGCATTGGCAATGACCGACTCTTGGGTCAGGGAGGCAATGACCGAATCTATGGCGGTTCGGGGGACGACGTGCTCAATGGCAATGTTGGCACGGATCGACTGTTTGGCGGCGCCGGAAACGATAAAGTGTTCGGTGGTGTCGGCGATGACAAGTTGTTCGGAGGCGGCGGCAACGACTCAGTGAGTGGAGGTTCTGGCAACGATAGCCTCTATGGTGGTGCCGGTGAGGACACGCTGAATGGTGGCACTGGCAACGACACGCTTCGCGGCGACAGCCAGACAGACGTGTTTGTCTTCTCAGAGGGGGAGGATCAGGTACTTGATTTCGGCGCGGAGGATCTGATCGACCTCAGCGGTGTTGCAGGTATTGAAGACTTCGACGATCTTCTCGCCGATCACCTGTCAGGCGGACCTGAGGCCGTGATCGATGATGGGCTGGGCAATACGTTGACCTTGATAGGTGTCGACGAAAGCGCGCTAGCTGCCGACAACTTCCTCTTCTGACCTTGGGAGAATGAAGGTGATCGTCAGCGTCGTCAGCTACACCAAATGCTGACGATGCTGACGATCGTTCAATCGCGTTCCACACTGAAATTGTTGATTTCCGCTGAGACGCGACACGGTGGGTGTCTGACGACGGACAGTTCTACCTTCGACCACGTCGCCGCGAAACGCCGGACAGAATCATGGCCGCTATCACATCCAAGGGTTCTCAGTTCTTCGAAGATCCGGAAGCGGCTCAACCGCTCGCGCTTCGGCTTTCTCGCAGTCGGCGCTAACATCTCCTCGCGCTTGTCTTCCCACGGCCCGATCTTTGACAGAGGCTGAACGCTGGTAGTTTGCTTCAGTCACACCATATCGGACCACCTTCCGGACCGTATTCCGCGAGACCCGCAGTTTCTGGCAGATCTGTTTGGTCGGCTTCCTGTCCCGAAAGCAGGCCGGCCGGATCTTTGCCATCGTCTGCAAGACCAACATCTCACTCTGGGCTCCCCGGTAACCGCGGGGGCACCACTCACATCAGTGCAATGGGGTCTATTTGGGCGCGCGGTTCTCTCGTTACGGGGTCAAAACCGCAGGCCGTGTCACACACTACGCCAAACTTGAGAAGATTCAGGCGCTCGGGTCATTCTCTTACGTCTTGATCAGATAGCGATCGGACAAGGGCAGGCTGGCCGCTCCGAGGACGCGGGCGTCGGGGCCCACTTGACCCGAGATGACTTCGGGCCGCTCCAGCCCCGTAAGATCCAATTTGGACAAGTGTTCCCCGACTCGTTGCACCAGATTTGCTCTGATATCGGGTGGCATCCAACCGTCGATCTTCACGCATTCGAAATCGATCAGGCTGCAACTGGAGAGTATTGCGTGGGCCAATCCTTGCGCCGCGGAGTCCAACCACCCCTCCAGCAGATCGGGCGGAATGCTCCAGTGGTCGGGTGTTTCCCAAAGCCCGGACGGTTCATACCCGGTTTGCCGTAGACGACGTTCAAGAACGTAGAGGCTCGCGACGCCTATGAGAGGCTGTACCGTTGGCGCACCCACAGCAACCGGCATCGGGCCCAAAGCACCTGCATTTCCTCGGCCCGAGAAGATCGATCCGTTCAGAACCACTCCGCCTCCGATGAAATAGCCGACGTAGAAATACAGGAAATCGCGTGGTCCATCCGCGGGGCCGAATACCAGCTCGGCGCCGCAAGCAGCGGTGGCGTCGTTTTCGGAATAGATCGGCAGCTCGCTGACTTCAGACAGACTGACCTGCAGATTTGCCGATCTCCATGAATCCATCCGGTCCTGAGGCACCTGCAGGATCTGGGCCCAATCCCACAAATAGAATGGCATGGCAATTCCCAGCCCCGCCAAACGTTTGCACGCAGGTTCAGGCAATGCAGCCGTCATGCTGTTCATGGAACGGGTGGCAAAATCCAGAGTCGCCTCCGGGGTGGGGTAATCATAGGTGGCGCGGGTTCGGTCCCGGACCCGGCCCAGAAAGTCTGTCAGCACCAATTCCGAACTGCGGCGTCCCACCTTGAGGCCCAGGAAATACGCTCCATCCGGATTGAGACGCATGGGCACCGAAGGTTGCCCGACCTTTCCTCGCAGGGGCTCTCCGCGCAACAGCAGCCCGTCGTCTTCCAGCTGCCGCATGATGACCGAGACGGTCTGCGCCGACAGGCCGGTCATACGCGCCAATTCCGATTTCGCAAGCGCGCCATGGCGCCGGACAAGCGTCAGAACAAGCTTTTCGTTTCGGGCGCGCATGCCGCTCTGGTTGGTGCCGCGCGCGTTGGGCAAACGGTCTGCACTGTGGGTTTGTGTTATCGTTTTCTCGGACACCGGGCGCTCCTCTTGGGAAAAGGATGTGAGGGAAGGCGGATGGTGTCAATTAATAAATCAGAGAGATTTAATTATTGACAGAGGTCGGGATTCGACTGATGGTTTGGAACACGGGAGCGGGCCGAATTATGCCCGCCTGCCCAAGATGCTTACGGGTATCGGAGATAACGGGAGGAAAAGCTTTGAAGATTTCAGCATTTGCCAGCGCGACCGCGCTGGCCCTGACAGCCATGGCAGGCGCTGCCGCCGCGCAGGACACGGTCTGCCTGATCACCAAAACCGACACCAACCCCTTCTTCGTGAAGATGAAAGAGGGTGCCACCGCCAAGGCCGAAGAGCTGGGCATGACGCTCAAGGCCTTTGCCGGCAAGATCGACGGCGACCATGAGACTCAGGTGCAGGCGATCGAGACCTGCATTCTGGACGGCGCCAAGGGTATCCTGTTGACCGCATCCGATACCTCGTCGATCGTTCCGGCCGTCCAGCAGGCGCGCGACGCCGGTGTTCTGGTCATCGCGCTGGATACACCGCTCGAACCGATCGACTCGGCGGACGCGACTTTTGCAACCGACAACTTTCTGGCGGGCGAGCTGATCGGCAAATGGGCCGCAGCCACACTGGGAGACGAAGCTCAGAATGCGAAGATCGCGATGTTGGATCTCGCAGTCAGCCAGCCCTCGGTCGGGGTGCTGCGCGATCAGGGCTTCCTGCAGGGGTTCGGCATCGACCTGGGAGACCCGAACAAATGGGGCGACGAGACCGACCCGCGCATCGTGGGCCATGACGTCACCGCCGGCAATGAAGAGGGTGGCCGCAAGGCCATGGAGAACCTTCTGGCCAAGGATCCGATGATCAACGTGGTCTATACGATCAACGAGCCGGCCGCCGCGGGTGCGTATGAGGCGCTCAAGGCCATCGGCCGCGAAAACGACGTGCTGATCGTGTCGGTTGATGGCGGCTGCCCCGGTGTGCAGAACGTGGCCGACGGTGTGATCGGCGCAACCTCGCAGCAATACCCGCTGCTGATGGCGGCGCTGGGTGTCGAGGCAGTCAAGAAATGGGCCGACGAGGGCGTGAAGCCCGAGAATACGCCCGGCAAGGACTTCTATGACACCGGTGTTGCACTGGTGACGGACAAGCCGGCCGATGGCGTCGAGTCGATCTCGGTCAAAGAGGGCATGGACCTCTGCTGGGGCTGATCTGATCCCTTCAGGGGCCGCAGCACGCGGCCCCTGAATTGAACCACGACCTCACCCGAAATTTTGCTAGAGTCGCCCCAAGACGGGAGCTTGACGCATGGGGGAACCTCACTGATGTCCGACACATCGAGACAGTCCGACGATTTCGAAGCCGCAGCCAAAGGCAGCCCGGAGCAAGTTGCCGAATTCGAAGATCACCACCGCGGTTTCATGGGGACGGTCCAACATTTTCTGCATGTGAACCCGTCGCTGGTGCCGCTGATCGTTCTGGTCGCTGCAATCCTGATTTTTGGCGCCTTGCTGGGCGCCAAGTTCTTTTCGCCATTCGCACTGACCCTGATCCTGCAGCAAGTGCAGATCGTCGGCATCGTGGCCGCCGCCCAGAGCCTGGTGATCCTGACCGCCGGGATCGACCTGAGCGTGGGCGCGATCATGGTCATGTCCTCGGTGGTGATGGGCCAGTTCACCTTCCGCTATGGTCTGCCGCCCGCGGTGGCGATCCTGTGCGGTCTGGCCATCGGGACCGCCATCGGCGCGGTGAATGGATTCCTCGTCAGCCGGGTCAAGCTGCCGCCCTTCATCGTGACGCTGGGCATGTGGCAGATCGTTCTGGCCGCCAACTTCCTGTATTCACAGAATGAAACCATCCGGTCGCAGGAAATCGAGGCCAACGCCCCGATCCTTCAGCTGTTCGGCGCCAAGTTCAATGTCGGCGGGGCTGTGTTCACGGTCGGGGTGATCTTCATGCTGGTGCTGATCTTGGTACTGGCCTATGCGCTGCGGCATACCGCGTGGGGGCGCCATGTCTATGCCGTGGGCGACGACCCCGAGGCCGCCGAGCTGTCGGGCGTGAATGTGCATCGCACGCTGATGTCGGTCTACATGCTGTCGGGGTTGATCTGTGCCTTTGCCGGCTGGGCGCTGATCGGGCGCATCGGCTCGGTCTCGCCCACCTCGGGGCAGTTGGCCAACATCGAAAGTATCACCGCCGTCGTGATCGGAGGCATTTCCTTGTTCGGGGGGCGCGGGTCGATCCTGGGCTCGTTGTTCGGGGCGCTGATCGTTGGCGTGTTTACCCTCGGACTGCGGTTGTTGGGCGCGGATGCGCAGTGGACTTTCCTTCTTATCGGTATGCTGATCATCGCCGCCGTGGCAGTGGACCAGTGGATCAGAAAGGTAGCAGCGTGATGGAACCCATTCTCAAAGGGCGCAATCTGGTCAAACGCTATGGCAGGGTCACGGCGTTGGATCATTGCGATTTCGACCTGATGCCGGGCGAGATCCTGGCCGTGATCGGCGACAACGGGGCGGGAAAATCGACCTTGATCAAGGCGGTTTCCGGTGCCGTCGCCCCGGATGAGGGCGAGATCTGGCTGGAAGGCCGCAAGGTCGATTTCCACTCGCCCATCGACGCGCGCGAAGCCGGGATCGAAACGGTCTATCAGACGTTGGCCATGTCGCCCGCCCTGTCGATCACCGACAACATGTTCATGGGGCGCGAGATCCGGCGCAAGGGGCCGTTGGGCTCGGTGTTCCGGATGCTCGACCGTCCGGCGATGGAGAAGTTCGCGCGGGACAAGCTGAACGAACTGGGGCTGATGACGATCCAGAACATCAATCAGGCGGTCGAAACCCTGTCGGGTGGACAACGTCAGGGTGTGGCCGTGGCCCGGGCGGCGGCGTTCGGGTCCAAAGTCATCATCCTTGATGAACCCACCGCGGCGCTTGGCGTCAAGGAAAGCCGGCGGGTTCTGGACCTGATCCAGGACGTGAAATCGCGTGGCATTCCGATCATTCTGATCAGCCACAACATGCCCCATGTGTTCGAAGTGGCCGACCGCATCCATGTGCATCGGCTTGGCAAGCGGCTCTGCGTGATCGACCCCAAGGACTACACCATGTCCGATGCCGTGGCCTTCATGACGGGCGCCAAAGAGCCCCCGGAACAGGATCGCGCGGCATGACGGCCGAAGGGTCATCGCCGCAGGCGCTGGCCGAGCGGATCGCCGACGCCGCAGCCGGTCTGGCGGGCGGCGAGGCGCGCCAGCTTGTCGCTGTGGCCGGGCCGCCGGGCGCGGGGAAATCCACGGTGGCCGCTCTTGCCCAACGGGCGCTGCAGGGGCGCGGCATTCCGGCCGGGCTGCTGTCGATGGATGGTTTCCACTATGACAACCAGATCCTGACCGCGCTCGGCCTGTTGCCTCGAAAGGGGGCTCCGGAAACCTTTGATTTGCCCGGTTTCCACGCCATGCTGCGCCGACTTCAGGTCGAAGACGAGGTCGCCGTGCCGGAATTCGACCGCGTGCTGGACAAATCCATCGCGGCCTGTTCCTTCGTGACCCGCGACCAGCGTGTCGTGATCGTCGAAGGCAACTACTTGCTTCTGGACGAACCGGGATGGTGCGATCTGCGCGATCTTTGGGCGCTGACCGTGTTCCTGAACGTGCCCCTGCCCACGCTCGAGGCGCGCCTTCTGGACCGTTGGATCGGGCTTGGCCTTCCGAGCGACGAAGCCGAGCGCCGCGCATTCGCCAACGATATTCCCAATGCCCGGCGGGTGGTTCAAAACTCCAGCCGCGGTGATCTCGTGTTGGCCTGATCGCAGCAGCACGGGCTTTTCTGCTGAGCACCGGCTGCCGGTGCCGAATGCATTCGGCATGTTTTCAGCCGCGCGAAAATAAATCTTGCAACCGGTTGCAAAAAAGAACATGCTCCCGCCGAGAATACTGTGGGGAGGTGTTGATGCTTAGAGTCGGGTTGCTTGGCGCAGGTCGCATCGGGAGCGTGCATGCGCAAACCATTTCCGGCCACCCGGGAAGCCGTCTGGAAGCGGTGTCGGACGCTCTCGTTGCCAATGCAGAGAAACTTGGCGCGGCATTTGGCGCGCAGGTGCGGTCGTCTGAGGACATCATCAACGACCCGCAGATCGACGCCGTTCTGATCGCTACGCCAACAGACACGCACTCGGATCTGATCGAAGCAGCGACGGCGGCGGGCAAGGCGGTTCTTTGCGAAAAACCCGTGGACCTGAATCTTGAACGCGCAATGGCATGCCAGCAGACGGTTGCGCGAAATGGTCAGCCTGTGATGGTCGGCTTCAACCGCCGGTTCGATCCGAATTTCGCAACCCTCCAGGCGTCGTTGAAAGAGGGCGAGATCGGCGCGCCCGAGCTGTTGGCAGTGACCTCCTTCGATCCGGCGCCGCCGCCGGTCAGCTATGTCAAGGTCTCTGGCGGTCTGTACCGCGATATGATGATTCATGATTTTGACCTGTCGAATTTCCTCATGGGTGTCCCACCCGAGACGATCTCGGCGGTCGGAACCTCGGTTGTCGACCCTGCGATTGCCGCGGCCGGCGATGTCGATACCGCAGTCGTCACCATGACCTATGCGGATGGACGGATTGCGGTGATCAAGAACTCGCGCCGAGCGGTCTATGGTTATGATCAGCGGGTCGAGATTCTGGGCTCGGGAGGATTGTTGCAGGCGCAGAACGTGCTGGAACACACGGTCGTCAAATCCACCGCCGATGGCGTCATCAGCGCCAAACCGACCTATTTCTTTCTGGAACGCTACATGGCGGCCTACCGCGCGGAATGGGATGCGTTCGTGACCGCGATCACCGCGGGAACCCAGGTGCCGGTCACCTTGGAAGACGGCGTTGCCGCGCTGGCGATGGCCGAGGCCGCGACCCGATCGGCGCAGACCGGCGCACCGGTGAGACTGGCGGAAATTTTGAAACCGGTTGCAAAATGACGCTGAATGCGGAAACTGAAACGGTCCCGTCACGCAACGGGGCGGCAGAGATTCGGCGCAGCCGAATGAATGGGTCCTGAGACCCGGACAAGAAACTGATCTGTCCTAGTGGGAGGAAACGTAATGAACAAATTCATCAAGGGGGCGCTGGCTGCCGGTGCGCTGGCGATGGCCGCACCGGCCTTTGCGCAGGAAATCGTGGTCGTGTCGCACGGTCAGGCGAATGACGCGTTCTGGAACGTCGTCAAGAACGGGGTCGAGCAGGCCGGCAAGGATGCCGGCGTGAACGTCGAATACCGGGCGCCTGAAACCTTCGACATGGTTGCCATGTCGCAGCTGATCGATGCCGCCGTGAACCAGGAGCCTGACGGGCTGATCGTCTCGATCCCGGATGCCGACGCGCTCGGCCCCTCGATCGAACGCGCGGTTGCCGCGGGTATCCCGGTGATCTCGATGAACTCGGGCTCGGACGTGGCGGCCGAACTGGGTGTTCTGCTGCATGTGGGTCAGGATGAGTTCGACGCGGGCAAGGCCGCTGGCGCCAAGCTCGCCGAAATGGGCGGAAAGAATGCGATCTGCGTGAACCACGAAGTGGGCAACGTGTCGCTCGACCAGCGTTGCGCCGGTTTCGAAGAAGGATTCGGCGGGAAGGTGACCGTCCTGCCCACTTCGAATGACCCCTCCGAGATCGAATCGAAAGTGTCGGCCGCGCTGGCTTCGGACGAGAGCATCGACACCGTTATGGCCTTGGGTGCGAGCTCGGCGGGCGAGCCGTCAGTGGCGGCCGTCAAGGCTTCGGGCCGTGATGTGAACGTGGCCTCGTTCGACCTGTCGGCCAACTTCCTGCAGTCGATCGTCGATGGCGACGCGGCTTTTGCAGTGGACCAGCAGCAATATCTGCAGGGCTATCTGCCCGTCGTTTTCATGGCGCTGAATGCCAAGTACGGCCTGATGCCGGGCGGCAACGTGCCTTCGGGTCCGAACCTGATCACGGCCGACAAGGCTGCCCAGGTCATCGAGCTGTCCGCCCAGGGCATCCGCTGATACCGGCAGTCTGAGCATCGGGGCGGCGCGCTGGCGCCGTCCCAGCCACACGGGAGGAAAACATGACCGAATCCGCTCAAGTCTCTGTAGATGAACGGATCAAGCAGGAATCCTTTCTGGCGAAGTTGATGAAGCGGCCCGAGCTGGGGGCGATCGCGGGGGCGATCCTGGTCTGCATCTTCTTCCTCATCACGGCCGATCCTGCGATGTTCACGCTTTCGGGCGTCATGAACTTCATGACCCCTGCGGCGCAACTGGGCATTTTGGCGATTGGCGCGGCCCTGCTGATGATCGGGGGGGAATTTGACCTGTCCATCGGGTCGATGGTCGCCTTTTCAGGATTGTTTTTTGGCGTCTGCGTCGTGACGTGGCAACTGCCCCTTGTCCTTTCCATCCCGATGACGTTCGCCTTCGCGGCCGCCGTGGGGGCCATCAACGGCAACATCGTGATCCGGTCGGGGTTGCCGTCCTTCATCGTCACGCTTGCCTTCCTGTTCATCCTGCGCGGGCTGTCGCTGGTCGGGTTGAAAATGGCAACTGGCGGCTCGACCCAGTTGCGCGGAGTACGGGACCAGGTCGAAAATGACTGGTTGGCGCCCGTCTTCTCGGGCGAGGCTTTCGGAGGCCTGTTTGCCTGGCTGGCCGAACTGGGCGTGGTCGAGACCTTCAAGAATGGCGCGCCCAAGGTTCCGGGCATACCCGTCGAAATCCTGTGGTTCATCGCCATCACGCTTGCCGCAACCTACGTTCTGCTGCGCACGCCGGCGGGCAACTGGATTTTTGCCTCCGGCGGCGACAAGGTCGCGGCGTCAAATTCGGGCGTTCCGGTCAACCGGGTCAAGATTTCGCTGTTCATGCTGACGGCTTGCTGTGCGGCGCTTGTTGCAATCATCACTGTGATGGATGCCGGATCGACCGATGCGCGGCGCGGCTTCCAGAAGGAATTCGAGGCGATCATCGCCGCGGTGATCGGCGGCTGTCTGCTGACCGGCGGCTATGGCTCGGCGATCGGGGCGTTCTTTGGCTCGATCATCTTCGGCATGGTGGTCATCGGCCTGACCTATACCGACTTCGACCAGGACTGGTTCCAGGTGTTCCTGGGGGCGATGCTGCTGATCGCCGTTCTGTTCAACAACGCGATCCGCAAACGCGTAACCGGGGAGCGCTGACATGACCGAAGATACCAAGTTCCATCACGGCGACGCGGTCAAGGACGTGGCCCCGATCGTCGAAATGAAAGAGATCGAAAAGCATTTCGGCAATATCATCGCGCTGGCGGGCGTCAGCTTCGACGTCAAGCCGGGTGAATGCCACTGCTTGCTGGGTGACAACGGGGCGGGCAAATCGACCTTCATCAAGACGATGTCGGGCGTGCACAAACCCACCAAGGGCGAGATCTATTTCGAAGGTCAGCCGATGTCCTTCGACACGCCCCGCGACGCGATGGAGGCAGGCATCGCCACCGTGTTCCAGGACCTGGCGATGATCCCGCTGATGAGCGTCACGCGCAATTTCTTCATGGGGCGCGAGCCGACCAAGGGGAAGGGCCTGTTGAAACGGTTCGACATCGATCACGCCAACCAGGTCTGCATGGAAGAGATGCGCAAGATGGGCATCAACCTGCGCGGCCCCGATCAGGCGGTAGGCACCCTGTCGGGGGGTGAGCGTCAGACCGTGGCGATTGCTCGCGCGGTCTATTTCGGCGCCAAGATCCTGATCCTGGACGAACCGACCTCGGCGCTGGGCGTGCGGCAGACTTCGAACGTGCTGGCCACCATCGATCGGGTGCGCCGTCAGGGCATCGGCGTGGTCTTCATCAGCCACAACGTCCGGCACGCGATGGCCGTGGGCGACCGGTTCACGGTTCTGAACCGGGGCAAGACGCTGGGCACCGCCCGGCGCGGTGAGATCTCGCCCGAAGAGCTGCAGGACATGATGGCCGGCGGGCAGGAGATGGCCGAGCTGGAAGGGTCGCTGGGCGGTACCGTCTGAAGGTTTCTCCCCGGTGTCCCGTATCGTGCGGGGCACCAATATCACCAGGGTCCGGCAGGCCGGGCCACCCGGTCTGGGTGGTGGGCGTGTCGGATCCTTTCACGACAGAATGATTGCAACGGATTGCCCACAGCGGCCTCGTTCTGAAAGGGATCATGATGAGCAAGACAATCCGACTGACCGCGGCGCAGGCCTTGGTGCGTTACCTTGGCGCGCAGATGAACGAGAACGGCGAGCCCTTCATCGCCGGTGTCTGGGCGATTTTCGGCCATGGCAACGTGGCCGGTCTGGGCGAGGCGCTGCACGGTGTGCGCGACAGCCTGCCCACCTATCGCGGTCACAATGAACAGACCATGGCCCATTGCGCGATCGCCTATGCCAAGCAGATGCGGCGCAGCCGGGCCATGGCAGTCACCTCGTCGATCGGGCCGGGGGCGACCAACATGGTCACCGCCGCCGCGCTGGCCCATGTGAACCGTCTGCCGGTGCTGCTGTTGCCCGGCGACGTCTTCGCCAGCCGTGGCCCTGACCCCGTTCTGCAACAGATCGAGGATTTCACCGACGGCACCGTCAGCGCCAATGACTGTTTCCGCCCGGTCAGCCGCTATTTCGACCGGATCACCCGGCCCGAACATCTTCTGACCGCCCTGCCGCGCGCCTTCCGCACCATGACCGACCCGGCCGATTGCGGACCGGTGACCCTGGGCTTTTGCCAGGACGTGCAGGCCGAGGCCTATGACTATCCGCTCAGTTTCTTCGAGCCGCGCATCTGGCATCAGCGCCGCATCCGCCCGGACGAGGGCGAACTGGCCCGCGCGGCCGAGGCCATCCGGTCGGCCAAACGTCCGATCATCGTGGCCGGCGGTGGTGTCCATTATTCCGGCGCGACCGACGCGCTGCAGGCCTTTGCCGAGACCCACAACATCCCCGTGGCCGAGACGCAGGCCGGCAAATCGGCCCTGGCCTGGGATCACCCGCTGAACCTGGGTCCGGTCGGCGTGACCGGGGGTGAGCCCGCCAACACCGTCTGCGCCGAGGCGGATCTGATCCTGGGCATCGGCACGCGGTTTCAGGATTTCACCACCGGGTCCTGGGGGCTGTTTTCCAACCCCGAGCGCAAGATGGTCTGCCTGAACACCGCCGCCTATGACGCCGCGAAACACGGCGCGATGCCGCTGCTGGCCGATGCGCGGGTCGGGATCGAGGAACTGGGCGCAGCCCTGCAGGGCTATCGTGCCGACCCGGTTCCCGACACGCTCAAGGCCGAGTGGTTTGCCAAGGTCGATGCGCTGACCGATGCGCCGGGCGACGCCAACGCGCTGCCCACCGACATGCAGGTGGTGGGCGCGGTGCAGCGCGCGGCACATGACGACACGGTGGTGATGTGCGCCGCCGGCACCATGCCGGGCGAGTTGCACAAGCTGTGGAAGGCGCCGCGTCCGGGGGCCTATCACATGGAATACGGCTTCAGCTGCATGGGCTACGAGATCGCCGGCGCCATGGGCATCAAGATGGCCCAGCCCGACCGCGACGTGATCTGTTTCACCGGGGACGGCACCTACATGATGGCCAACTCGGAAATGGCGACGGCGGCGATGATGGGCGTGCCCTTCACCGTGGTAATCACCGACAACCGGGGCTTTGGCTGCATCAACCGGCTGCAGATGGGCACCGGCGGGGCCGAGTTCAACAACCTGCTGGACCATGCGGTGCACGAGACGCCCTCGGCCATCGACTTTGCGGCCCACGCGGCGGCGATGGGGGCGACCTCGGTCAAGGTCGGCTCGATCGCCGAGCTGGAAGGGGCGCTAGCCAAACGCGGCGACATAAAAGGTCCCTATGTGATCGTCATCGACACCGACCCGTACCCCTCGACCGAATATGGCGGCACGTGGTGGGAAGTGGCGGTACCCGAGGTCAGCACCCGCCCCGAAGTGAATGAAAAACGCGCAGCCTACGAGGCTGCCATCAAGGAAAGAAACACCAAATGAGCGTGAAGATCGGCATCTCTCCGATTGCGTGGCAAAATGACGACCTGCCGGACCTGACGGCGGCGTACACGATGGAACAGGCCCTGAAAGAGGCGCGTCAGATCGGCTACACCGGGGTCGAGCGCGGGCAGCGCATGCCCGCCGATACCGAGGGGCTGCGCGCCTACTTGGAAGAAAATGACCTTGCCTTGTGCGGCGGCTGGTGTTCGGGCAATTCGCTGGTCAACGACTTCGCCGCCGAACGCGACGCCGTGCGCGCGCAGGTCGAACAGTTCGTGGCGCTGAACAGCCCTTGCATCGTCTATGCCGAATGCTCGAACACGGTTCAGGGTCAAATCGGCACCCCGGTCAATGACCGTCCGCAACTGTCGAAAGACGAGATCAGGGCCTATGGCGCCAGGATCACCGAACTGGCCAAGTGGATGGCCGATCAGGGGATGCCGATGGCGTATCACCATCACATGGGCACGATCATCGAAAGCGAAGATGACGTGAACTGGCTGATGGACGGAGCCGGCCCCGAGGTGAAGCTGTGCTTTGACACCGGGCATCTGCTGTTCGGCGGCGGTGATGTGCTGGCCACGCTGAACCGCTGGGGTGACCGGGTGCATCATGTGCATTTCAAGGATATCCGCCCCGGCATCGTGCGCGACACGCGCGGCAACCGGCGCAGTTTCCTGGACGCGGTGATCGCAGGGGCCTTCACGGTGCCCGGCGATGGCTGCATCGACTTTCAAGAGGTCGCCCATGCGTTGAAAGCCATGGATTACGAAGGCTGGATCGTGGTCGAGGCCGAGCAGGATCCGGCCAAGGCCCCGCCCTATGAATACTCGAAGATGGGCTATGACCACATCGTCGAGGTCTGCGGTCAGGCCGGATTGACGATCACGGCCTGATCTTTCGCCCCCCGGGGCGCAGCCATGAGAAAGGAGCGTTTCATGGTCCGCCAGCAAACTGGGTTCGTCGGCTATTTCGGTCGTGAGTCCTGTGACCTCGACGAATTCAAGGTGCTGACATCGCAGAGCCTTCTGCCGGAACAGGTGCCCCACGCCGCCGCGGTGGAAAAGAACGTGCCGGTCTATGACATGCACGCGCTGCGGCCCGCCCTGGAAACGCGCGAAACCCGGCGTGCCCTGCTGGCGGAATGGGGCTGGGTTTTGGGCCGATCTGCCGGGGTGATCGCGTTGAAAGGCGCCTATGCGGATACCGCGGTCATCGACCGGGCGACCGAGGTGTTTCGCCGGATCATCGAAGATGAGCGTCAGGCCGGGGGCGGCGAGGGCGATCACTTTGCGGCCTCGGGCGCGAATGATCGGGTGTGGAACGCGCTGCAAAAGCAATGCCTGCGCGACCCCGAGGGCTTTGCGCTCTATTTCGGCAACACGGCGATTGCCGCCGCCAGCGAGGCCTGGCTGGGCCCCGATTACCAGATGACCGCGCAGATCAACCAGGTGCGGCCGGGCGGCAAGGCGCAGCAGGCGCATCGAGACTATCACCTGGGGTTCCAGACCGCCGACAAGGCGGCCCAGTTCCCGGCGCATGCCCATATGGTCACCGCCGCGCTGACCCTGCAGGGCGCGGTTGCCCATTGCGACATGCCCGTTGAGAGCGGCCCGACCAAGCTGTTGCCGTTCTCGCAGCTGTATGGGCCCGGCTATGTCGCCTTTCACGACGACGCGCATCGGGCGCATTTCGAACAGACCTGCATCCAGCTGCCGCTGGCCAAGGGCGATGCGGTATTCTTCAACCCGGCGCTGTTCCATGCCGCCGGCGAAAACAGCAGCGCCGACATCCACCGGATGGCCAACCTGTTGCAGGTTTCGTCGGCCTTCGGGCGCGCGATGGAAGCTATGGACCGCAAGGCGATGTGTCTGGCCGTATTCCCGGCACTGATGGCGTTGAAACAGCGCGGCGATCTGGATGATGCCCGCATCGGCGCCGCGATCGCGGCCACCGCCGAAGGCTATCCCTTTCCGACCAATCTGGATACCGATCCGCCGGTGGGCGGAAACGCTCCGCCCAGCCAGGCGGACATCCTGCGCCGGGCGGTGTCGGAAAGCTGGACGCAGGCACAGTTGCAACAGGCGCTGGACGCGCTCCAGGCGCGGCAGGCGGCATGACGGAACCCGGGCGGCCGGTGCTGCCCCAACACAGGTGAAACCGATGGCAGAACTGCTGAGAAAACCGTTCGGAACCCATGGAAAGGTGCATGACATCACGCCGGCCAGCGCCGGGTGGCGCTATGTAGGCTTTGGTCTTTATCACCTGCGGGCCGGGGATCGCGCCGCCGAGATCACCGGCGACCGCGAGGTCATTCTGGTGATGGTCGAGGGCAAGGCCCGGATCACCGGCGCCGGGCAGGATTGGGGCGTCTTGGGCGACCGGATGAACGTGTTCGAAAAGTCCCCGCCCCATTGCCTGTACCTGCCCAACGGCACCGAGTGGGAGGCAACGGCCGAAACCGACTGCGTGATCGCCGTGTGCTCGGCCCCGGGCAAGGGCGGCCATGCCCCGCGCCGGATCGGGCCCGAGGGCATCACCCTGACCGAGCGCGGCAAGGGAACGAACACGCGCCACATCAACAACATCGCGATGGAGGCCGAGGACTATGCCGACAGCCTTCTGGTAACCGAGGTCTTCACCCCCAGCGGCCATTGGTCGTCTTACCCCAGTCACCGGCATGACGAGGATGACTATCCCCGCATCACCTATCTGGAAGAGACCTACTATCACCGCCTGAACCCGGCCAGCGGCTTTGGCATCCAGCGCGTCTATACCGATGACGGTCAGTTGGACGAAACCATGGCCGTGTCCGATGGCGATGTGGTACTGGTGCCGCGCGGGCACCACCCCTGCGGGGCGCCCTACGGGTTCGAGATGTATTATCTGAACGTCATGGCCGGGCCGCTGCGCAAATGGCGTTTCGTTCCGGCGCCCGAAGTGGAATGGATCATGGAGCGCGACAAATGACCAAGGGTTTTGCCATCTATCCCAGCCTGAAAGGGCGCACCGTGTTCGTGACCGGCGGGGCCTCGGGCATCGGGCGCGAGATCGTGCGCGGCTTTGCCGAGCAGGGGGCCAAGGTCGGCTTTGTCGACATCAACGCCGAGGGCGGCAACGCGCTGCTGGCCGAGTTGGACGGACCCCACGCCTTTGCCGCCTGCGACCTGCGCGACATCGCGGCGCTGCGGTCCGCTTTTGACGAGTTGGCGGGCGCGCTGGGCGCGGCGGACGTTCTGGTCAACAACGCCGCGCATGACGACCGGCACGACTGGCGCGAGGTGACGCCGGACTATTGGGACGAGCGCATGGCGACCAACATCCGCCACATGTTCTTTGCCATCCAGTCCGTGGCGCCCGGCATGATCGACAAGGGCGCGGGGTCGATCATCAATATCGGCTCGAATTCCTGGTGGGAGGCCGGCGCGGGCTTTCCCGCCTATGCCACCGCAAAATCGGCGGTGCACGGCCTGACCCGCACCATGGCGCGGGAACTGGGCGATCACCGGATCCGGGTCAACACGGTCGTGCCCGGCTGGATCATGACCCAGCGCCAGAAAGACCTGTGGGTCACCCCCGAGGCGCTGGCCAAACAGATCGACCGCCAATGCCTGCCCGACCCGATCGACCCGGTCTATGTGGCGCGGATGGTTCTGTTTCTGGCCTCGGACGACGCGGCCATGTGCAGTGCCGGGAACTTCATGGTCGAGGGCGGCTCGATCTGACGGTCATGGGGTCGTTCCCGTCCGGAATGGACGTGCGTCGATACGCTGGGGCCGGTTGACGGATCGACACCCGGCAAGGAAAGATGCGGGATGATTTCCTATGTCACGGTCGGCGCGGACGACATCGCGCGTGCAAAACGGTTTTACTGCGCCTTTCTGCCGGATCTCGGCTATGCGCTGGAGGAGGGTCCCGAAGGGCTGAGTTTCGCCCTGCCGGTCCCGCCGGGCCAGCAACCGGTTCTGCCGGATTTTTATGTCAAACCGCCTTTTGACGGGGCTGCGGCCTCGGCCGGGAATGGTGCGATGGTCGCCTTCGAGGCGCGCAATCAGCAGCAGGTGCGCGACCTGCACGCCGCCGCGCTGCGGGCCGGCGGATCGGACGAAGGTCAGCCGGGCTTTCGGGCCATGTACGGGCCTCGTTTCTATGTCGGCTATCTGCGGGACCCACAGGGCAACAAGATCGCCCTGTTTTCCAGCAATCCAAACGAACCGGGGCGTGACGACTAGGCCCCGCCAGCGCATTTTGAAGAACGGCACATGTCGGGACGGTCACCGCTGCGGCGGCGCACCAAAGGCGCGGATCACGGCGCGGGCGGCATCAACGACCGGATTATGGGTTTCCTTCAGGATCGTCACCCGGTCGAACCGGTCGGGGTCACGGTTCACGGCCTCGCGCAGGGCGGCGCCGAAGGCCATGCGCAGTTCGGTGCCGATGTTGAACTTGCAGATCGCGGTTTCACGCGCCAGCCGCGCGCGCTGTTCGACGGGCACGCCCGAACCGCCATGGATGACCAGCGGCACGTTGGTCACGGCCTGAATCCGGCGGATGCGGTCCTCGTCCAGCCCGCCCTCCTTGTTCTGCTGAAGGTGGACGTTTCCGACCGAAATCGCCATCGCATCCACGCCGGTCTGGGCGGCGAAGGTGGCGGCCTCGTCCGGGTCGGTCCCGGCCGAGCCTTCGCCCCCGGAATAGCCGACGAATCCGATCTCGCCCTCGCACGAGATCCCGGCGGCATGGGCCATTTCGGCAATCGCGGCGGTCTCGTCGATATTTTGCTGCAGGGGCTTGCGCGATCCGTCGAACATCAGCGAGGTGAACCCGCTGTCCAGCGCGATCTTGCACTCCTCGAACGTATAGCCGTGGTCCAGATGCGCTACGACCGGTACCGAGGCGTTTTCGGCCAGATACCGGAACATCTTGCCCAGGATCGGCAGCGGCGTGTGCTCGCGGCAGCTGGGTCCGGCCTGCAGGATCACCGGGGCGTTCTCGGTCTCGGCCGCGGCGACATAGGCGCGCATGTCCTCCCAGCCCAGCGTCACCAGGCCGCCGACGGCATAGCCCTGTTCATAAGCGGGTTGCAGGACGTCTTTGAGCGTAACGAGGGTCATTTGAACTTGGCGATCATGTCTTTGATGCCCGGGATCGTTTCGATCTGATAGGCATGGGTGGGCTGGAAATACTGCACCAGCGATCGTTGGGTCAGCCCGCCGAGAATGGTGAAGTAATACATCTCGTATCCCGGCAGAACGCAGCAGGGGTGATAGCCCTTGTCGATGCAGATCGTCGAGCCATCGACGATGTGATAGGCATCGCCCGGTTCATTGTCCTCGCGCTGCAACATCTGCAGGCCCGAGCCCCAGTTGGGTTTGAAGCGGAAATTGTAGGTCTCGTCATGCCGGGTCTCGTCCGGCAGGCGGTTGGTGTCGTGCTTGTGGCTGGGAAAGCCTGACCAACCGCCCTGACCCACGGTGAACAGCTCACTCACCAGCAGGCGGCCGACCTTGTCATGCTGTTTCTGGCCCAGGATATGCTTGATCTTGCGATGGGTCTTGGTGTCGTCGCTGCCATATTGCACCAGATCGTGCTCGCGCACGTCGAACGGGTCCAGCACCTTGTCATACTTTGCGCCGGCCACGAACACCTCGGCCGTCTCCGACACGCAGACCATCTGCGCCCGTGCCCCCGACGGGACATAGGCGCCCTCGGGCTCGCCATCCCAGACGTCCTCGCCCCGGTTGCCCAGATGGGCAAAGCGCACGCCCTCGACATCCACGTCGACGCTGCCGTGGCGGGTACGATGCAGTCTCGTACCCCGGACCTGGTATCAAAGCTTCGCCCGCTTCACTTGACGATGTTGAAATAGTTCAGCGGCACGGTCGGGTCATCGACATCGACGATGGGTTTGTTCTGGTTGTCGACCGGGGGATGGCAATGGGCTCTCCTATCCGGCCGCCGTGGGGCCGGGTGGGACGCCAGGAAAGCGTCCAGGTCTTCGGTGGTTGGCATGGCAGGCGCGCAGCCCGGTTTGGACACGACGATCGAGGCACAGGCCGATCCGCGCAACACCGCCTGTTCCAGCGAATGGCCCGCCGCGATCGAGGCCAGCAGCCCGGCCATGAAGCTGTCGCCCGCGCCGTTGGGTTTGACGGCCCTGACCGGGTAGATGCCCGTGTGGATCTCTTGCCCGTCGGTCAGGGTGACGGCGCCCTTTTCGCCCATCTTGTAGATGACGATGCGGCCGGGTTTCTCGGCCAGATCGCAGGCTTTCCGAAAGCCTTTCTCGATCCCGCCGGCCATGAAGCCGAATTCTTCGTCATTGCCGACGATCATGTCGCTGGCCTCGCCCGCGCGCGATAGCACGTCGGCGGCGACCTGCGCCGAGGGCCAGCTGTAGGGCCGATAGTCGATGTCGAAGATCACCGGCAGACCAGCCTTGCGCGCATTGTCGAAGGCGCGGAACGTGGCGCTGCGCGACGGTTCGGCGGCAAACACGGTTCCGGCCGAGATCGCCGCACTGAAGCGGCCATAGTCGATCCGGTCCATGTCGTCTTCGGTGACCTGAAAATCGACGGCGCCGTTGCGGTAGATGACGTTCTGAAAGTCCTCGATGCAGCTCTCATAGACGGCCAGAGACGTGCGGTATTCACCGCCCACGACGCGAATGTAGGATGTATCGACGCCGTAGTGGTGCAGCTTGTTCAGGCAGAACCGACCCACCGCGTCATCCGAGACCGAGGTGATCAGCGACGCCTGGCTGCCCAGCTTGACCAGACCTGCGCAGATATTCGCGGACGAGCCGCCCAGATCGGCGCGGAACATGTCGGCATGTTCGCTTTTGACACCGACCGGATCGGCGAACAGGTCCATGCCGGCGCGGCCGAAAACGGCAAACCGGTTTCCTTTGATACCGTCGATCAAGTGACTCAAACTGTTCCTCCCAGGCATTTTGATCCCGCCGATCCGATGGACCTTGCATTGGATCGATTCTCACGATACTGATTTTGCAACCGGTTGCAATCAGTATGTTCGGAGCCGCCCAAAATGCCAGAAATCGGAATTGGAATCGTCGGAGGCGGCTATATGGGCAAGGCCCATTCGGTGGCCATGTCCGCCGTGGGCGCCGTGTTCGACACCGCGCTCAGACCGCGGCTCGAGATGATCTGCGCCTCAAGCCTTGACAGCGCCGAACGCTACCGCGCCGCTTATGGCTTCCGACGCGCCACCGCCGACTGGCGGGCGCTGGTCAAAGATCCGGCGGTCGAGGCCGTCGTGATTGCATCGCCCCAGTCCACGCACCGGCAGATCGCCGAGGCGGCGCTCGCACTAGGCAAGCCGGTGCTGTGCGAAAAACCGCTGGGCGCGTCGCTTGAGGACAGCCGCGCCATGGTGGCGGCGGCCGAGGCCTCGGGCACCGTCAACATGGTCGGGTTCAACTATATCCGCACCCCGGCCAGCCAGTTCGCTCGCCAGCTGATCGCCG
The DNA here is from genome assembly GCA_000161775.1 of Ruegeria lacuscaerulensis ITI-1157. Lineage (GTDB taxonomy): Bacteria > Pseudomonadota > Alphaproteobacteria > Rhodobacterales > Rhodobacteraceae > Ruegeria > Ruegeria lacuscaerulensis. The sequence goes on along the minus strand of GG704596.1, from coordinate 858,831 downwards.
ACGGCGCGATTGGCGACATCACATGGTTCCGCGGTGAACATACCGAGGATTTCTATGCCGACCCCGAGGCCCCGGCGACCTGGCGCACGACCGGCATGGCCAACGGCACCATCGGCGATCTGGCACCGCACATGGTCAATGGCGCGCTGGCTTTGGTGGGACCGATCGCGCAGGTCATGGCCGATGTGGAAACCGTTCACCACACCCGCCCGGGCGGTGCAGTGACCAATGACGACCATGCCCAGATGATGTGCCGGTTTGAAAACGGTGTCATGGGAAACCTCTATTTCAGCCGCATCGCGACCGGCCGCAAGATGGGCTATGCCTACGAGATATCGGGCACCAAGGGCGCGATCCGGTTTGACCAGGAGGATCAGAACGCCCTGTGGCTCTATCGCCGCGAGGGCCCCGAGGCCCAGCGCGGTTTCACCAAGATCCTGACCGGCCCGGCGCATCCCGATTATGAACCCTTCTGCCAGGGTCCCGGCCACGGCACCGGATATCAGGATCAGATAATCATCGAGGCCAAGGATTTTCTGACCGCCATTCATTCCGGCCGGAACATCTGGCCCACCTTCCGGGACGGGCACGAGGTCAACCGGGTGCTGGCGGCGGCGCTGGCCTCGGCCGACAGTCGCGGCTGGCAGGACGTCAGCGCGTTCTAGGCCCGGCACGTTTTCCAACATCGTTCGCAGAGAGACCAAAACCATGGCAAAGTTGAAATGGGGCATGATCGGGGGCGGAGAAGGCAGCCAGATCGGGCCCGCCCACCGACTGGGTGCACAGGCCGACGGCCTGTTCGAATTCGCCGCCGGCGCGCTGGACCACAGGCCCGAGGCGGGGCGCGCCTATGCGCAGCGGCTGGGTGTGCCCGCCGACCGCGCCTATGGCGACTGGCGGGAAATGCTGGCCGGCGAAAAGGACCGGCCCGACCGGATCGACCTTGTGACCATCGCCACCCCGAACGCCACCCATTTCGAGATCGCCAAGGCGTATCTCGAGGCCGGATTCAACGTGCTGTGCGAAAAGCCGATGACCATGACCGTGGAAGAGGGCGAGGAGATCGTGCGCGTGGCCCGGGCCTCGGGCAGGGTCTGCGCGGTCAACTACTGCTATTCGGCCTATCCGATGGTGCGGCAGGCTCGCGCCATGGTCCGCGCCGGAGAGATCGGCAAGGTGCGCCTGGTCGTCACCAATTTCAGCCACGGCCATCATGGGGACGCCACCGACGCGGACAATCCGCGCGTGCGCTGGCGGTATGATCCGGCCATGGCGGGCGTGTCGGGGCAATTCGCCGATTGCGGCATCCACGCGCTGCACATGGCCAGCTTCATTTGCGATGACGAGGTCGCGACGCTGTCGGCCGACATGGCCTCGACCATTCCCAGCCGCCAGCTGGAGGACGACGCCATGGTCAATTTCCGGATGGAGGGCGGCACCGTGGGCCGGTTGTGGACCTCGTCCGTTGCGATCGGGCGGCAGCACGGGTTCGACATCCAGGTCTTCGGTGAAACCGGCGGGCTGCGCTGGGCGTCCGAACACCCCAACCAGCTGATCTATACCCCGGTCGGTGGACGCACCCAGATCATCGAAAAGGGCGAGGGCGGCCTGCATGAAGACGCCATGCGTCTGTCGCGCGTGGCGATCGCCCATCCCGAGGGCTTTCCGCTGGCCGTGGCCAATATCTATTGCGATCTGGCCGACGCGATCCGGGGTGAGCCGCGGGACGGGCTGCCCGATGCCGCCGATGGCGTCCGCTCGATTGCCGCGGTGCACGCAGCGGTGGCCTCGGCCCGGGCCGAGGGTGCCTGGCAGGACGCGCGCCCGCCGATGTTCCGCTGATCAGGGGCGGGGCCGCAACGTGCCCCGCTCGACCACCCGGCAGGGAAAGATCCGCGCCTCGGGGTAGCGATCGGGGGTCTTCAGCATCTCTTCGACCAGATCGACCGACGAAGTGATGATCTGCTTGATCGGCTGATGGATGGTCGTCAGGTTGATGTATTCCCAGCGCGACATCTCCATGTCGTTCAGTCCGATGATCCCGATGTCGGAACCCGGTTTCAGCCCGTGGTCGGCCAGCGCCGACAGCGCCCCGATCGACAGGATGTCGTCGCCGCAGAAATAGGCCTGCGCCGGGTCACCCGCCAGCAGGCGCAGCATCTCGGCCCGGCCGGCCTCGAAGGAATAGGCCCCGGCGAAAGAATGGCTGACCGGAATCTGCGGATGGTTGGCCATTTCCTCGACAAAGCCCCGTTGCCGGTCCAGCGCCGAGGTCGCATCGACCGGCCCGCCCAGGTAGCCCACGCTGGCATAGCCCCGCGCGACCAGCTCGCGCGCGGCCATGCGTCCGCATTCCACATTGTCGATGCCCACCACATGCACCTCGGGCGAGGTCGCCGAGCGCCCGAAGGTGTGCACCACCGGCACGCCGGCATCGTGGAACGCCTTGGCAAAGCTGGGCGGCAAGGTCGACGAGGCGACGATCACCGCATCCACCGAATATTGCCGCAGCATGCGCACGGAATTGGCGGGCTCGGTCTCGTCCGTCAGGTTCACGATCAGCGGGCGCAGCCCGCGTTCCTGCAGGGCGCGGGTGAACTGGTCGAAAACCTCAAGAAAGATGGGGTTGTGGAAGTTGTTCGAGATCAGCCCGATCAGCTTGGTCCGCCCCGTCGTCAGGGACGAGGCCAGCGCGTTGGGGCTGTAGCCCAGTTCCTTGGCGGCCTTTTCCACCTTGGCGCGGGTCTTGGCCGAGACCGAGGCGCCCGGCGTGAAGGTGCGCGACACCGCCGACCGCGACACCCCGGCCAAGGCCGCAACTTCCTTCAGCGTAACGCCCACCTGCCTGGTCTCCTTTGCGCGGTCGATCGGGTCTGTTGACTGTCGCATCATTGCAAAAATGGTGCAATCGGTTGCAAAGCATTTCCACCCCTGACGTCAGGTTCCGAAGTGCTGCGGGCGGTGATCCGACATTGTGATTCAATTTCCGTCATTATGACGGAAAAGTTGCCCGTTTCGTCAACTCGATTGCTGTGCCCGAACGGCGGCGCGGTCATACTGGAACCAGAGCAGAGGAGGAGGCGCGCAATGAGTTGGAACATCTGCGTCGTCGGGGCCGGAAAGATCGGACAGATGATTGCCGCCCTGTTGAAGAAATCGCACAACTATACCGTAACCGTGGCCGACCATGACCTGACGGCTTTGTCTGCGTTGAACAGGCAGGGCATCACCACCCGTCAGATCGACGCGGGCGACGAAGCCGGGCTGGCACAGGGGCTGGCGGGGTTCGATGCGGTGATCTCGGCCGCACCGTTTTTCCTGACGCCTGCCATCGCCAAGGCGGCCAAGGCCGCGGGTGCGCATTATTTCGACCTGACCGAGGATGTCGCCGCCACCAACGCCGTGCGCGAACTGGCCCGCGACAGCGATACCGCCTTCATGCCGCAATGCGGGTTGGCACCGGGCTTCGTCGGAATCGCGGGGGCCGCGCTGGCGGCCGAGTTCGACACGCTGGACAGCCTGCACATGCGGGTGGGCGCGCTGCCGCTCTATCCGACCAATGCGCTGAAATACAATCTGACCTGGTCCACTGACGGGCTGATCAACGAATACTGCAACCCCTGCGACGCCATCGTGAATGGCGAACGGGTCAAGACCGCGCCGCTCGAGGATTACGAGATCATCGGCCATGACGGTGTGGAATACGAATGCTTCAACACCTCGGGCGGCCTAGGCACCTTGCCCGAGACGCTGGCTGGCAAGGCGCGGGCGGTGTCCTATCGCTCGATTCGCTATCCCGGCCATCGCGACATCCTGAAGCTGCTGTTGACCGATCTGGGCCTGGGCCAGCGCCGCGACCTGTTGAAGGACATCTTTGAAACCGCGCTGCCGCGCACCGATCAGGACGTGATTCTGGTCTATTGCACGGCCAAGGGCATGATCGACGGGGCGCTGCGCGAGAAATCCCTGATCAACAAATCCTTTGCCCGCACCATCGACGGCCAGGTCTGGAGCGCGATCCAGATCACCACCGCCGCCGGCGTTCTGGGCGCGGTCGACCTGATGCGTACCGGCGCGCTGCCCACCCAAGGCTTTGTCCGGCAAGAGCAGGCCCGGTTGGATGACTTCCTGAACACCGAATTCGGCCAGCTGTACCGCGCTGGCGAAGTGACCCACCAGAACAAGGCGGCCTGAACATGAAAGACGTAGTCATGACTGCAGAAAACACACTCGAAAAACTGGGCCTGACGGCGGCCGAGCTGACCGGCGGGACGCTGGAGGTCCGTTCGCCCATCGACGGCCGCGTCTTGGCGCGGGTGCATGAAACACCCGTTTCCGACATGGACGCGGTCTTTGCCCGCGCCACGGCCGCCTTCAAGGCCTGGCGCACCGTGCCCGCCCCGCGTCGGGGCGAGCTGATCCGCTTGCTGGGCGAGGAGCTGCGCACGGCCAAGGAGGACCTGGGCGCGCTGGTCAGCTGGGAGGCCGGCAAGATCACCTCGGAAGGTCTGGGCGAAGTGCAGGAGATGATCGACATCTGCGATTTCGCCGTCGGTCTGTCGCGGCAGCTGTATGGCTTGACCATCGCCTCGGAACGCTCCGGCCACCGGATGATGGAGACCTGGCACCCGGCCGGTCCGGTCGGCGTGATCTCGGCCTTCAACTTCCCCGTCGCGGTCTGGTCGTGGAACGCGGCGCTGGCGCTGGTATGCGGCGATCCGGTGATCTGGAAACCGTCCGAAAAAACGCCCCTGACCGCGATGGCCTGTCAGAAGATCTTTGAAAAGGCCGTGGCCCGGTTCGGCGACGCGCCCGACGGGCTGCTGCAACTGCTGATCGGCGGTGCCGATCTGGGCAAGGCGCTTGTGGCCAGCGAGGCGGTGCCGATCATTTCGGCCACCGGCTCGACCCGGATGGGCCGCGCGGTCGCACCGATCGTGGCGCAGCGGTTCGGCAAATGCATCCTGGAACTGGGCGGCAACAACGCCATGATCGTGGGCCCCTCGGCCGATCTGGAAATGGCGGTGCGGGCCATCGTGTTCTCGGCCGTAGGCACCGCGGGTCAGCGCTGCACCTCGCTGCGGCGGCTGATCGTGCACAACTCGATCCGTGCCGATCTGGTTGCGCGGCTGAAACAGGCCTATGCTGGCCTGCCCATCGGTGACCCGCTGGCCGAAGGCACCCTGGTCGGGCCGCTGGTGGATGAAGCCTCGGGGCAGGCGATGCAGGCCGCGTTGAAGGCGGCCGAGGCCGAGGGCGGTACCGTCTTCGGCGGCAAGCGCGTGACCGACGGCGTGCCCGAGGGCGGTGTCTACATGCAGCCTGCGATCGTCGAAATGCCGGGCCAGACCGAGATCGTGAAAACCGAGACCTTTGCGCCGATCCTCTATGTCATGGGCTATGACGGTTTCGATGAGGCGCTCGAGATGCAGAACGACGTGCCGCAGGGCCTGTCGTCTTGCGTGTTCACGCTGAACATGCGCGAGGCGGAACAGTTCCTGTCGCCCGCCGGGTCCGATTGCGGCATCGCCAACGTGAATATCGGCCCCTCGGGCGCCGAGATCGGCGGCGCGTTCGGCGGTGAGAAGGAAACCGGCGGCGGACGCGAAAGCGGCTCGGACGCATGGAAGGGCTATATGCGGCGGCAGACGAACACGATCAATTATTCGGCCGAGCTGCCTTTGGCGCAGGGCGTCAAGTTCGACATCTGACCGCCCGGCCCGGCGGCCCGGAGCGGCCGGGCCGTCAATCGGCGAACAGGTAGTCCAACCGCAGGATGGCGCGGGCCGTATCCTCGGGCACATCCAGAAACTTCGAGATCGCGGCGACGTTTTCCGCTGGATCTCCGGTTTCGCGCAGGCGGTGGAACCGGTCCAGCCCGGCGCTGCGCAATTGTTCGGATTCATAGGCCAGATCGCTGCGGATCGTGGGCAGCAGACGTTCAACCGTGGCGGCGGGAGAGTTCTGCCCAGCCAGCCCGACCCGGTGGGCATGCCCCACCAGGTAGTCGTCGGAATAGGTGCATTGCACCTCAAGAACATGGGTGCGGGCACGGTCCGAGCAGAAGTCCTGCACAATGTCCAGGCTTGCCGGGTCCAGGCAGATGACCAGCTTGTCGGTGTCGAAATGGTCGAACAGCAGCCGCATCACCGCGCGGCGATGGCGCGAGCGCTTGACCAGCGTGCTCTCGATCCCGCCCAGATCGGGCAGGGGGGCGGTTTCTTCGTTGAACAGATATTCGATGCAGGGCAGGCCAGTTTCCGAGGCGATCTGGTCGACCAGCCGTTTTGCCACGTGCCATTTCTTGCACACCACCAGATACAGATCGCGATCCGGGCCGATCGTGTTCGCGGCCTCCCAGAACCGGGGGGCGAACCGGCGGCCCACGCGGCCGCGGCCCGTCAGGAAACCGTGAAGGTTGCGGCCCTCGTTCGAGATCTGAAACTGGACCCCTTCACTGGCATAGAGCGCGCCCAGCTTTTCTTTCAGTTGCCGGGCCTCGGCGCTGATCTTGCGCGCAAACAGGTAATCCTGGGACAGCAGCATGTCATAGTGATCGTTGTAGAAGGTCACCGGCATGCCATAGTCCGAAAACATCAGGAAGGTCAGAGTGCGGTTTTCGATCTCGGTTTTGGGGATCAGGTGGCGGACCAGTGTCTGAAAGAACGTCTCGTCCGGAATCCACGTCGTCGAGAAGAATCGGACCACGTCGCGGCGTTGGCGCAGAAACTTCAGGATCGCCTCGACCGTGCGGCGGCGCAGGCACCACCACTGGCTGCCGATCATGATCTGCAGATCCTCCGGGATCTCGCGGGTCAGGCCGAGGCGTTTCTGGGCTTCGTAGGTGGCATAGAACAGTTTGCCCTGGGTGCGCTCATTGAAATAGTGGCGATAGATCAGCCGGTCTTCCTTCATGCCGGTCTTGATCCAGTCGCTGGCGAAGAAATCGTGGCTTTCGATAAAGTCCTTGTCGTTTTCATCCAGAAAACGATGGACGTATTCCGCGGTCTTGATCGCCATGCAGTCGCCCGACAGCATGTAGAAATGGGTGGCACGGGGAAAGGCTTCGACCGCGGCCTGCACCGCATGCAGAGAAGCCTGAACCAACGACCATTCTCCCCAGCCGCATTTGATCCGCTTTTTCGCGAAAGCGACGTTGGGGCTGTCTTTCAACGTGTCCCGGATGCGGTTGAAATCGGTGGCCGAGGCGCTGGCGTCGAAGTGAATCGCGATATAGTCGCCGACAGCCGTCAGGCGTTGGGCCTGCGCGATGATCGCGTCGGGGTCTTTGTGACACAGCAGGATATAGGCGATTCTGGCCATTGGCGTCGTTGTTTTCCGTTACTGCCCGGTTCCGACCGTGATACTGAGGATGAACGATTGAATAAACAGAATATTTTTGCTTGTCTGGCGTCAAAAGCTGACGCATCACCCTGAGACTCGGCTGGCAGAGGAGGCACGGCAGATGGGATTTCCCGGCACTTGGATGACCGAGAGTGAAAGCATGGTCTATCGCGTGGTGCCCAAATGCGCCTGCTCTACCATCGGGCAGATCATGTATTACTCCGATCATGGCCGGTTCTTTGACGGCGATATCCACGACGCCAAAGACGGGATGCACAAATGGGCGTTTGATCACAGCCAGGATGTGATCTCGGCCAATGTGCGCGGGCACAAGTCGTTCGCCTTCACCTGCGTGCGCAACCCCTATACGCGGATCCTCAGTTCGTTTTTCGACAAGATCTGCGGCATTCAGCGCAACGGGAAACGGTACCGGGGCAATCTGGTGCCGACGCTGATCTACAATTACGGAATCGAGGTCGGGGGTGAGGACGGCAAGGGCGAATTCGACCAGATCGCCAGCTTCCGCCGGTTTCTTCTGTTCGCCCGCGACACGATCCGCTGGCGCCGGCCGATGGACCCGGACATCCACTGGTCGGCCATGTCGGGGCATGTCTCGACCTTCATCGTAAATGGTGGGCGCTATGACCGGATATTCTGGACCGAGAAGTTCAACGAGGGCATGCAGGGCGTGCTGGAACAGATCGAAACGCCCCACCCGGTGACTCTGTCCGAAATCCCGCGCTTCAATGAATCCGAGGGCCACGGCCCCAAACGCGCGCATCCGGTCGAGGAGTATTTCGACGACCTGTCCATGCACTTGGTCTACGAGATCTACAAGCAGGATTTCGAATTGTTCAAATATGATTTCGAGAACCCGGCCAACAAGATGCCGATCGACGAGATCGATCTGGACGAGGTGCACGCCAAGCTGGGCGACTGATCCGGCAGG
>GG704596.1:841147-850404 GCA_000161775.1 Ruegeria lacuscaerulensis ITI-1157 | reverse complement strand
CCGGCCCGGCAACGTGCGGGCCGTCGAAGCTCAGACCTGACGCACCGCGCTTTTGCAGCGCTGGTGGCCAGCTTCGCATAGGCCTTCAACGCCGTGGAAACCTTGCGCTTGCGCGGCTGGGCCGGCTCCCAGCCTTTCGCGTCCTGCGCCTTGCGGCGTTCGGCCAGTTCCTCGTCGGACACGGCCAGATGGATCGAGCGCTTGGGGATGTCGATCTCGATCCTGTCGCCGTTCTGCACCAGACCGATCTCGCCGCCTTCGGCCGCCTCGGGCGAGACGTGGCCGATCGACAAGCCCGAAGTGCCGCCCGAGAAGCGTCCGTCGGTCAACAGCGCGCAGGCTTTGCCCAGTCCCTTGGATTTCAGGTATGAGGTCGGGTACAGCATTTCCTGCATACCCGGCCCGCCGCGGGGGCCTTCATAGCGGATCACGACCACGTCGCCTTCCTTGACCTTGCCGGTCAGGATGTCGTTCACCGCCTGGTCCTGGCTTTCGCAGACATAGGCGGTGCCGGTAAATTTCAGAATGTTCTCGTCCACACCCGCGGTCTTCACGATGCAGCCGTCGCGCGCGATGTTGCCGAACAGAACGGCCAGACCGCCATCCTGGCTGAACGCATGCTCCTTGGACCGGATCACGCCGTTCACGCGGTCGGTGTCCAACTCCTTGTAGCGGTTCGACTGGCTGAACGCCTGGGTCGTCCGAACGCCGCCGGGGGCGGCCTTGAACAGCTCTTGCGCCTTGGGGTTGTTGGTCACCGTGATGTCCCAGTTGGCGATGGCCTCGGCCATGCTGGCCGAATGCACCGTGCAGCAGTCGTCATGCAGCAGGCCGGCGCGGCTCAGCTCGCCCAGGATCGAGAAGATGCCACCCGCGCGGTGCACGTCCTCCATGTGGACATTCTCGGTGTTGGGCGCGACCTTGCACAGGCATGGCACCTTGCGGCTGAGCCGGTCCATGTCGGACATGGTGAAATCCACCCCACCCTCATGCGCGATGGCCAGCAGGTGCAGCACCGTGTTGGTCGAGCCGCCCATGGCGATGTCCAGGCTCATGGCGTTTTCGAAGGCCTCAAAGGTCGCGATCTCGCGCGGGAGGAAGCCCTTTTCGTTCAACTCGTAATGGCGCTTGGTGATTTCGACGATGCGGCGGCCGGCCTCCAGGAACAGCTCCTTGCGGTCGGCATGGGTGGCCAGGGTCGAGCCATTGCCCGGCAGCGCCAGACCCAGCGCCTCGGCCAAGCAGTTCATCGAGTTCGCCGTGAACATGCCCGAGCACGACCCGCAGGTGGGGCAGGCGTTTTCTTCGATATGCTTGACCTGCTCGTCGGTGTATTTGTCATCGGCGGCGGCGACCATCGCATCGACCAGGTCGATCTTCTTCACGTCCAGGTCGGCGATGTCGATCTTGCCGGCCTCCATCGGCCCGCCCGAGACGAAGATGGCCGGGATGTTCAGCCGCATCGCCGCCATCAGCATGCCCGGGGTGATCTTGTCGCAGTTCGAGATGCAGACCATCGCGTCGGCGCAATGTGCGTTGACCATGTATTCGACGCTGTCGGCGATGATCTCGCGCGAGGGCAGCGAATACAGCATCCCGTCATGGCCCATGGCGATGCCGTCATCGACGGCGATGGTGTTGAACTCTTTGGCTACACCGCCGGCGGCCTCGACCTCGCGGGCGACCATCTGACCCAGATCCTTGAGGTGGACGTGCCCCGGCACGAATTGCGTGAACGAGTTGACGATGGCGATGATCGGCTTGCCGAAATCGTCGTCGCCCATCCCGGTGGCGCGCCACAGGCCGCGGGCACCGGCCATGTTGCGGCCATGGGTCGAGGTTCTGGATCGGTACATTGGCATGATGCTGGCTCCCTTTTGCCCCGGTTGCAAAACCGGGGGTGCGTGCGTTATAGCGCACGTAGCACATGTGCGTTATAACGCACAAGGTAAATCGCGGGGCGCGGCCATGGACTCGGACGACATCACTCTGAAACTGCGCGAGGTGCGGGCGGCATCGGGGCTGAGCCTGGCCAAAGCGGCCGAGTTGACCGGAGTCAGCAAGGCCATGCTGGGCCAGATCGAACGCGGCGAATCAAGCCCCACCATCGCGACGCTGTGGAAGATCGCCAAGGGGTTCCAGATGCCGCTGAGCGCGCTGATCGGCACCAGCGCCCTGCGCGATCCGGCGGATGCGGCCCGGTTCCGCACCGTGACCTTTCCGGGCAGTCTGAAGGTCAAGATCGTCTTTCCCTTCGACCCGGTTCTGGGGGCCGAGACCTTTCACGTCGAACTGGACCGCAACCAATGCCACGAATCCCCCGCCCATGCCGCCGGCGTGACCGAGGAAGTCTTTGTACTGAGCGGCGCGCTCGAGGTGCTGCGGAACGGCGAATGGGTGCCGCTGAGCGCGGGCCAGGGATTGCGCTTTCCGGCCGACCTGCCGCATGGCTATCGCGCCGGTCCCGAGGGCGCGGCGTTTCTGAACATGCACCACTACGGACACCGGCCTGCAACCGCTGCGGCCGGTTGATACGGCAGAAGGAGGCAAACCGATGACGGAATTCCTGAACGGCCTGACGCTGGCCGATGGCATCGGGTCCTTCGGGGCGCTGATCGTGGTTGCGGCCTATTTCGCCACGCAGATGCGGATGATGAATTCTGACGATCTGGCCTTTCCGGTGGTCAACCTCGTGGGGTCGGTTCTGATCGTCTATTCGCTGCTGCAGAACTTCAACCTGGCCTCGATGCTGATCGAAAGTTTCTGGATCGCCATCAGCGTGATCGGCATCATCCAGCATTTCCGCCTGCGACGGGCGCGATAGGGCCGCAGGGACCCGATCCAGCCTTGAACCCGCACCCTTGCGCGTATAGGAAAATCCCTGCGCGTAAAGGGGAGGCATTGATGCTGGACGATCCAAAAACCCTGGTTTCCACCGAATGGCTGGCCGCCCATCTGAAGGACCCGGATCTGCGGATCCTCGACGCCTCGTGGTACCTGCCGCAGCAGGGGCGCGACGCCCGCGCCGAATACGAGGCCGGACATATTCCCGGCGCGCGGTTCTTCGACATCGACGAGATCTCGGACCACCGCTCGGACCTGCCGCACATGGCGCCTCCGGTCGAGAAATTCATGTCGCGTCTGCGGGCCATGGGCGTGGGCGACGGCCATCAGGTGGTGGTCTATGACGGCGCGGGCCTGTTCTCGGCGGCGCGGGTCTGGTGGCTGTTCCGCCTGATGGGGCAAGAGAACATCGCCGTTCTGGACGGCGGCCTGCCCAAATGGGTTGCCGAAGGGCGCGAGATCGAGGATCTGCCCCCCGTCATCCGCGACCGCCACATGACCGTGCGTGTGCAGAACCACCTAGTCCGCGACGTGACCCAGGTGGCGGCCGCCGCCAAGCTGGCCGATCACGAAATCATCGACGCCCGCGCCGCGGACCGTTTCGCCGGAACCCAGCCCGAACCGCGCGAGGGTCTGCGGGCGGGGCACATCCCCGGTTCGCGCAATGTGCCCTTCGGACAGTTGCTGAACCCCAATGGCACCATGAAATCGCCCGAGGAGTGCCGCGCGGTGTTCGAAGCCGCAGGTGTCGATCTGTCGAAGCCCGCCATCACCACCTGCGGGTCGGGCGTGACCGCCGCGATCCTTAGCCTTGCGCTCGAGCGCATGGGCAAGAAAGATCATTCGCTTTATGACGGCAGCTGGGCCGAATGGGGCGCCTTCCCGACCCTGCCCGTCGCAACCGGAGACTCCTGATGTTCGAAAATCTCAAGCCGCAGCCAGCCGACAAGATCCTCGCCCTGATGCAGATGTATCGCGAGGACCCGCGCGAGCAGAAGATCGACCTGGGCGTGGGTGTCTACAAGAACGCGCAGGGGGTGACGCCCGTCATGCGCGCGGTCAAAGCCGCCGAGCTTCGCATCTGGGAAGAACAGCAGACCAAGGCTTATACCGGGCTGGCCGGTGACCCGGCCTATGCCGATGCGATGATCACGCTGATTCTGGGCACCAGCGTCCCGCGCGCCAATATCGCCGCCGTGGCCACCCCGGGCGGCACCGGTGCCTGCCGCCAGGCGTTCGAGCTGATCCGCATGGCCAACCCCTCGGCCCGGGTGTTCGTGTCGAACCCGACCTGGCCGAACCACATCTCGATCCTGAACTACCTGGGCATCGAAACCGTCGCCTACCGCTATTTCGACGAGGAAACCCGTGGCGTCGATTTCGACGGCATGATCGAAGACCTCAAGACAGCCAGGGCCGGTGACGTCGTGCTGCTGCATGGCTGCTGCCACAACCCGACGGGCGCCAACCTGAACATGGTCCAGTGGCAAGAGGTGGTGAACCTGATCAACGACCGCGGCCTGGTTGCGATGATCGACATCGCCTATCAGGGCTTTGGCGACGGTCTGAACGAGGATGCCCAGGCGACCCGGCTTGTCGCTGCGTCGGTCAAGGAATGCCTGATCGCGGCGTCCTGTTCGAAGAATTTCGGTGTCTACCGCGAGCGGACCGGCCTGCTGATGGCCGTCAGCGCCGATGCCGGCCAGACCGCGCTGAACCAGGGCACGCTGGCCTTTCTGAACCGCCAGAACTACTCGTTCCCACCCGATCACGGCGCGCGCGTGGTGACCACGATCCTGTTGGACGAAGCCCTGCGCGCCGATTGGATGGCCGAACTGGAAGAGGTGCGCCTGTCGATGCTGGGCCTGCGCCGCCAGTTGGCGGACGAGCTGCAGCGGCTGAGCGGATCGGACCGGTTCGGCTTCCTGGCCCAGCATCGCGGCATGTTCTCGCGCCTGGGCGCCGCGCCCGAACTGGTCGAGAAGCTGCGGGTCGAGCACGGCATCTACATGGTCGGCGACAGCCGCATGAACATTGCCGGGTTGAACGAGGCCACCGTGCCGATCCTGGCCAAGGCCATCATCGACGTCGGCGTCTGAGGTCAGGCATTTCAAAAAAAGAAACCCGGGCACAAATGCCCGGGTTTTTTGTTTGGTTTGAAAAGGGCTCAGCCCTTCGAGAACTCGGGATAGGCTTCCATGCCCAGTTCGCCCATGTCGAGGCCGTTGATCTCTTCTTCCTCGCCAACCCGCAGGCCGACAGTGGCCTTGAGGATCGAGAACAGGATGTAGCTGACCACGAAGACGAAGATCCCGATGGCCGCAAAGCCGATGATCTGGGTCACGAAGGACGCGTCGCCGTTGGTCCAGGCCACGATGAAGGTGCCCCAGAAGCCCGCGATCAGGTGAACCGGGATGGCGCCGACCACGTCGTCGATCTTCATCTTGTCCAGCAGGGGCACGGTGTAGACGACGATCACGCCGCCGATGCCGCCGATGATCAGTGCCTGGAACAGCGACGGTGCCAGCGGTTCGGCGGTGATCGAGACCAGCCCGGCCAGCGCACCGTTCAGCACCATGGTCAGGTCGACCTTGCCGTACATCACCTGGGTCAGGATCAGGGCAGCGACGGCGCCGGCGGCAGCGGCCATGTTGGTGTTGGCGAAGATGCGGCTGATGTCCGCCACGTCGCCGATCGTGCCCATGGCCAGCTGCGAGCCGCCATTGAAGCCGAACCAGCCCAGCCACAGGATGAACGTACCCAGGGTGGCAAGCGCCAGGTTCGAGCCGGGGATCGGAACGACCTTGCCGTCCTTGCTGTACTTGCCGATCCGGGGGCCCAGCACGATGGCACCGGCCAGTGCGGCAAAGCCACCTGCAGCATGCACCAGGGTCGAGCCGGCGAAATCGCTGAAGCCCATTTCGGACAGCCAGCCGCCGCCCCACTGCCACGAGGCTTCGATCGGGTAGATGACACCGGTCAGGACGATCACGAAGATGAAGAAGGGCCACAGCTTGACCCGTTCGGCCATGGTGCCCGACACGATCGAGGCGGTGGTGGCGCAGAACATCAGCTGGAAGAAGAAGTCCGAACCGACCGACGCATAGGACAGATCGGTTTCGACGCCATCAAGGCCGACCGGTTCCAGCGAGGTGGGCGAGAAGGCGCCCAGAATGCCGGTGATGGTCCAGCCGTCGCCCGGATACATCAGGTTGAAGCCGACCAGCCAGTACATGATGGCGGCAAAGGAAAACAGGCCGATGTTCTTGACCAGCTGCATGGCCACGTTCTTGGAGCGCACCAGACCGGCCTCGAGCATTGCAAAGCCCGCGGCCATCCAGAACACCAGGAAGCCGCCCATCAGGAACAGCAGCGAAGTCAGGATGTATTGCGTATGCTGCGCGGTTTCGCCGGTTGCGGCGGCCTCCTGCGCCAGGCCCATCTGCGGCAGCGCGACGATCGCGGCGGCAGGGATGAGGGATTTCATCAGGTTCATGTTCAGTCCTCGAATGATTGTCGGTCGCGGCGCCTTACAGCGCCTCTTCGTTGAGTTCCCCGGTCCGCACGCGCAGGGCCTGCTCGACATCGAGGACGAAAATCTTGCCGTCGCCGATCTTGCCGGTCTTGGCGGTTTTGGCGATGGTCTCGACGATCTGGTCGGTCATCGCGGCGGGCACCACGATTTCCAGCTTGATCTTGGGCACGAAGTTCACCGCGTATTCGGCGCCCCGATAGATTTCGGTGTGACCGGATTGCGAGCCGAAGCCCTTGATCTCGGTCACCATCATGCCGCGCACGCCTGCCTCGGTCAGTGCCTCGCGCACCTCCTCGAGCTTGAACGGCTTGATTGTCGCAATGATCAGTTTCACGTCTTTCCCCTCTTCTGTTCCGGCGGGGCCGGCTTTGCACCTGCAGAAAAAGAGCGCGACATGGCCGCTCACGGAACGGTTTCGGCAAAAAGACGCTGGGAAAGAGGGGGGAAGTTGCACATTATTTGCACAAAATTCATCAGATGATGAAAAAACGGGCAGGAGTGAGAGGGGAATTGCCGCTATTTCACACCTCTACACGGGTACGCCAGCACGGTATGGTGCGAAGAAACAATAAACGGGCAGAGTTTGAGCATGACTGAGTCCAAGCGTGGCAAACCGCTGGTTGCGGAGAAACGGTATCCGTCCGGAGGCCGCAAAACGACGCCGGCCAAGCGGTCGGCGAAACCGGCGCGCAAGACCGCGATCCGAAAGACCAGCCGGAAACCTCGGCGCAAGCGTTCGGGCGGCGGGCAGGGCGGCTTCTTTCGCCGGCTTTTCCGATGGATCGGACGGCTGATCTGGGGCGTGACCTGGCGCGTGGGCGCGGTGGTGGCGCTGTTGATCGCGCTGGCGGTCGGTGTCGTCTACAGCACCTTGCCCGAGGTCGATGCTTTGCTGGACGGGCGCGCGCGCGGGTCGGTCACCCTGCTGGACCGGGACGGCAAAGTCTTTGCTTGGCGGGGCGATCAGTTCGGCGGCGTCATCACCGCCGATACCGTGTCTCCCCATCTGAAGAACGCGGTCATCGCGACCGAGGACAAGCGGTTCTATCGGCATTTCGGTGTCAGCCCGCGCGGCATCGCCAGCGCGGTCAGGATCAACCTGTCCGAAGGGCGTGGCCCACTGTCGGGGCATGGCGGCTCGACCATCACCCAGCAGACGGCCAAGCTGCTGTGTCTGGGCGTTCCCTATGACCCGAGCCAGTGGGAATCGGAGGCGGCGTATGAGGCCGATTGCCGCCAGGGATCGCTGTGGCGCAAGGCCAAGGAAGCGATCTATGCGATGGCGATGGAGGCCAAATACTCCAAGGATGAGATCCTGACCATCTATCTGAACCGGGCGTTTCTGGGGGCCGGGGCCCGCGGGTTCGAGGCGGCCAGCCAGCGCTATTTCGGCAAGTCCGCGGCCGAAGTGGACCCGGCCGAGGCGGCGATGCTGGCGGGGCTTCTAAAGGCGCCGACCCGCTATGCGCCCACCAACAGCCTGAAACGGTCGCAGGACCGGGCGAACGTGGTCATCGGGCTGATGGAAGAGCAGGGCTATCTGACCGCGTCGCAGGCCCGCGCGGCGCGCAACAACCCGGCCGAACTGTCCGAGGCCGCCGCCGCCCGCGCCGGGGGCTACTTTGCCGATTGGGTCATGGCCAGCGGCCCCGAGTTCTTTACCCGCAACACGACCGAGGATGTGGTCATTCGCACCACATTGGATCAGCGGATCCAGCAAGCGGCCGAGGCGGCGCTGAAACAGGTGTTCGAGGAAAAGGTCAGCGAAGGCTCTAAAGCGCAGGCCGCGATCGTGGTGATGTCGGCCGATGGTGCGGTCCGGGCCATGGTGGGCGGGCGCAAGACCAAGGTGTCGGGCGCGTTCAACCGCGCCACGCAGGCGCTGCGCCAGACCGGGTCCTCGTTCAAACCCTTCGTCTATGCCACCGCGCTGGAACTGGGCTATTCGCCATTGGCCACGGTGGTGGACGAGCCCTATTGCATCGACATCCCGGGGTCCGGCCAGTGGTGCCCCAAGAACTATACCAACAAGTTCTACGGGCGGGTGACCCTGGCGGATGCGCTCAAGAACTCGTTGAACATTCCGGCCGTCAAGGTGGCCGAGGTCGCGGGGCTGGACAATGTGCGCACGGTGGCCAGCGGGTTCGGCATCGAAAGCGATCTGGCGGCCGGGCCGGCGTTGGCGCTTGGGGCCTCGGAAAGCACGCTGATCGAGATGACTGGCGCCTATGCGGGCATCCTGAACGGCGGCTCGGCGGTTGAACCCTATGGTCTGACCGAGCTGAAGCTGCTGGGCGATGACACGCCGGTGATGGTGACCACGACCGGGATCGGCGAACGTGTGATCCGCGATGAGGCCGCCAAACAGCTGATCTGGATGATGGAGCGGGTGGTGTCCGAGGGCACCGGCCAGCGCGCCAAGCTGCCCGGATGGCAGGTGGCGGGCAAGACGGGCACGACCCAGGCCGCGCGGGATGCCTGGTTCATCGGCTTTACCGCCGATTACGTGGCCGGCGTCTGGATGGGCTATGACGACAATACGCCCCTGAAAGGCGTCACCGGCGGCGGGTTGCCGGCCGAGATCTGGCGGGAAACCATGCTGCGCGTGACCGAGGGCATGACCCCCACGCCCCTGCCGATGCTGGCGCCGGCGGCTCCGGTCCAGACGACACGGCAAACCCAGCCCCGGCGCAGACAGCAGGGAGGCTTTGCCAAGGCCGTCGACAATCTGTTGAAGGATATCTTCGGCGGCAACTAGGCCGCGGATGATCGGACGGGCGGCGCTGCGTTCCGCTCAAGGCGCCGGTGGCCGGTGTGGCCATGGGCCTGATTCTGGAAGAAGACGGCGACTATGCCGTTCTGACTGACATCCTGGGGG
>GG704596.1:838064-841127 GCA_000161775.1 Ruegeria lacuscaerulensis ITI-1157 | reverse complement strand
GCGTCCAGCGCAGCGACGATCGCGTCGCCCATTTCGCTGGTCGAGACCGGCTGCACGCCCTCCTCGGCCAGAAGGTCTGCGGTGCGCACGCCATCGGCCAGCACCTTCTCGATGGCGGCTTCCAGACGGTCGGCCTCGGCCCCCTGGTCGAAGGAATAGCGCAGCGCCATGGCAAAGCTGAGGATGCAGGCAATCGGGTTGGCCTTGCCCTGACCGGCGATGTCGGGGGCCGAGCCGTGGACGGGTTCGTACAGTGCCTTGGGCCGGCCATTGGCCATCGGCGCGCCCAGCGAGGCCGAGGGCAGCATGCCCAGCGACCCGGTCAGCATCGCCGCGCAATCCGACAGGATGTCGCCGAACAGGTTGTCGGTCAGGATCACGTCGAACTGTTTCGGCGCGCGCACCAACTGCATGGCGCCGTTGTCGGCATACATGTGGCTCAGCTCGACCTCGGGGTAATCCTTGCCGACGCGGGTCACGACCTCGCGCCACAGGATGCCCGATTCCATCACGTTGGCCTTCTCCATCGAGCAGAGCTTCTTGTTGCGGCGCATCGCCAGCTCGAAGGCCGAGCGCGCGACCCGCTCGATCTCGGATTCGGTATAGCGCTGGGTGTTGATGCCCACACGCTCATTGCCTTCCTCGAAGATGCCGCGCGGCTCGCCGAAATAGACGCCCGAGGTCAGCTCGCGCACGATCATGATGTCGAGGCCGGCGACCACGTCCTTTTTCAGCGACGAGAAATCGGCCAGCGCGTCAAAGCACTGGGCCGGGCGCAGGTTGGAAAACAGGTCCATTTCCTTGCGCAGGCGCAGCAGGCCGCGCTCGGGCTTCACGCTGAAATCCAGATCGTCGTATTTCGGCCCGCCCACGGCGCCCAGCAGAACCGCATCGACCTCTTGCGCCTTGGCCATCGTCTCGTCCGCCAGCGGGACGCCGTGCTTGTCATAGGCGGCACCGCCGACCAGGTCCTCGCTGACGTCGAATTTCAGGTCGCGCTTGCCGCCGAACCAGTCGATGACCTTGCGCACTTCGGTCATGACTTCGGGGCCGATTCCGTCTCCGGGCAGGATGAGGAGCGAGGGGTTGGACATGAACGGTCTCCTTGCGTTTTTCAGCACCGGGCCTAGCGTTTGCGGCGCATCTGGTCAATGTGGCGTTCTTGCAGAAGCACCGGTTTTCCGGCGACGTTCAGTGCAGGCCGACTGGGACCGTTCGGAGCTGTCGCAAACCGGGTTTCAGCGACTCGACAAGCAGGCCGCAGACCAGGCGGAAACGCGGCGCATTGCGCATGGCCCGAGATGCGGCCGCGTGATCCTGCCGCGGGCCGGCGATTTCCTCCACACCCTTGCGTCAGGCGACCGGGGCGATCGGGCCATCATCAGATCCTTGGCGCATGGGCACTTCGTCCATCCCGGTGATCGGAACGTTCCGAATGTCGTATCTGCCCGATCTGGTACACGCAGCGGTATCACGCGCAGAGGGGCGGCAGGAATTGCCGCGTTTCGCAGGCGTCGCCTTTGCCAGCTTCACTTTTTCCGCAACCCAGTTGGCGCAGGGCGGTCACGGTTGACAGGCAGCACGGTGCGCCTGCAGCGGATCCAGTGTTGGCCCCTTGTCCTGGCCCGGCCGGTCTGGCCGATAGCGGCCTGGTTCTTGGAGATGCGCTATTTGTGGAACAGGTCCCACGACCTGAATGGCGCGTTCTTTCGTCACCAGACCCCCGAGTTCATGGAAACCGGGCTCGACCAGGCGCTGGGCGCAGCGGTCCTGGCGTCGGGTGCCTCCGCGTCCGCAAGCGAATTGCCCGAACGCAACACCTCAAAGGCCGGGTATGTCTTTTCTGGACAGATCGACCCAAACCAGCCGGTGGCGGCTTGCAGTCTGTGCGGCGGGAACCACGTCGCCGTTGGCGTCGAGCCAGTAGATGCCAGCATGTTCGATCTTCCAGTCCGTCGAGGGCAGCACATAGTCGACTCGCCTCTCTCCGACGGATTTCCATTGCACCGTGGTATCGGAGCCGTTCGAGTCTCGAGGCGCTGGATCTTGCAGCAAGGGGTGGGCCAGCAGATCTCGTATCGCATCGGTGTGCCCCTCTCCTCGGAAGGGGTCCAGGTTGGCGTCCCCGGCGATCACGAAGCGGTCGGTCGGCGCAGGGCCCAGCCCACCGTTCAGAAGTACCGACCAGAAGCGGATTTCGTCGCGGTTGCGAAGGCCGTTGCGGTCCTCGGGGCCGTCGAAGACGGGCGGCGTTGCGTGAAATGTCATCAAATTCAACCGGCCCAGAGGCGTGTCGATCGGCACGATCCAATGTCCCGTCGAGGATAAGCGTTGGATCGATTGCGCTTGGTCCGAAGGAAAAGGAGACCCGTCTCGCTTCGGCAGCGAGGCGCCGGGCAGGTCGCGCCACCGGAGTTGGGAATAGTCGCGGAATTCGTCTGAAACGATCGGGAATTTCGACAGCACGGCCAGTCCGCCCTGTCCGGTAAAACGCCCCCAGCCTTGTGAATCCCCGGCTCCGCCCAGCCGCTCGTCCCCATCCAGATCCGAGGGGGTCATCATCCCTGAATTGGGCTGGCTGGAAAACAAATGCAGATAATTCAGGCCCGCCGCGCTCAGTTTTCCCGCGAGTTCCGAAAGCGCTCGCTGTTCGTGATCCCAGTCGATTCCCTGCAGCGCCACGATATCCGGTTTGGTGGCGACCAGGACGTCGACGACCGCGCGGACCTGATGGTGATCGCGCTGAATGTCGCGCAACAGAAGACCAGGGCCGTCCCGTTGCAACTCCGTGTTGAAGGTGGCGATGCGCAGCTCTTGTGCCTGCGCTGCCAGCGGCAGCAGCAGAAGCAGCAGGAATCGGATCATGCGGTCTGGGTGGCTTCGTTTGTCGAGTAGGCCCGACGCTTTTCAACGATCAGTCCGGCAATGCGCAACGTGGCCATTCCGCGCATGATCATGCTGGCGGGCAGGAAAGCCCAGGCGCTCATGGTCCAGATCAGAGTCTGCGGGTTCGTCAGCGACAAAGGATCGACGAAGTTCGCAAGCAGCTTGATCAGGGCCGGT
>GG704596.1:685824-837711 GCA_000161775.1 Ruegeria lacuscaerulensis ITI-1157 | reverse complement strand
AACGACACCATTGACATCAGGCCCACGAACCGCAGCCGGTTGACGGGTGGAGCATCTCTGAATTCGATGAAGCTGGGGAAGGCCGAGTTGTATTCCGCAAAGGTGAGGATGAACGCGAGAATCGCGAGAAAGACGACGATCTCGGCCCCGTTTGACGTTGATGCCGGCAGATACAGCGCGGGTGTCAGCACGAGCAGTGCCACCAACAATCCACGAATAACCGCCCCTGTTGTGCGTGCAATCACTATCCGAACCCTTTCCAAACCGGACCGGTCGATTCTGTGTCGACCTGATTCCAACTTGTGCGCGCCATCTGCCTGCGATGGCGGTTGCCTCTTAAACGCCAACCTTGGCGATAAGCGGCTTTTCGCTCAAGCCAATGGGCAGGAAACACACGATTTTGGGCAAAATGATGGCGAAACTGGTGCGGCTTTGCATCAATGACGACGCAAACCGGACGTGTATCCGCCGCAGTTCTCTACATATTGTGGTTGATGAACCTGAAACACCTAAAATGCGAACGGGGTCGCCTTGGCGACCCCGTCTGGTTGCATGTCCAAGGACTCGTCCGCGGAATCACACCCAGGGGCGGGCTTGGCTGGCCTTTTCTTCAAACTGATCGATGTGGTGCGCCTTTTCCATCGTCAGGCCGATATCATCCAGGCCGTTCAGCAGGCAGTGCTTGCGGTGCGGGTCGATGTCGAAGGTGATCTCGACCCCGTCCGAGGTGA
This sequence comes from Ruegeria lacuscaerulensis ITI-1157, assembly GCA_000161775.1. Taxonomy (GTDB): domain Bacteria; phylum Pseudomonadota; class Alphaproteobacteria; order Rhodobacterales; family Rhodobacteraceae; genus Ruegeria; species Ruegeria lacuscaerulensis. Next base: position 836,980 of record GG704596.1, on the reverse strand, counting down.
TGATCTTCTGCTCTTCGAGGTCAACGGTCATGCGCGCGTTTTCGCCCTTGTGGGCGTCTTCCATCAGGATGGCGTGATGTTCGTCCTCGACCACGATCGGCAGGATGCCGTTCTTGAAGCAGTTGTTGTAGAAGATGTCGGCAAAGCTGGTCGAGATGATGACCTTGATGCCGAAATCCTTGATCGCCCAAGGCGCGTGTTCGCGCGACGAGCCGCAGCCGAAATTGTCGCCGGCCACCAGGATCTCGGCGTTGCGATAGGCGGGCTTGTTCAGAACGAAGTCTTCGTTCTCGGTTCCGTCCTCATTGTAGCGCATCTCGTCGAACAGCACGACGCCCAGGCCCGAACGTTTGATCGTTTTCAGGTGCACCTTGGGGATGATCATATCGGTGTCGATGTTGATCAGGGGCATGGGGGCGGCCACGCCGTGGACTTTTTCAAACTTTTCCATGTTCACACTCCTGCGGGAGAGGCCCGGCCCCATGCCCCGCGTTTCAAGCTTGTTTCGCTTCCGTCGTTTCGTTGCCGGCGTTCTTGACGAAGAACGCCATGAAGATCAGGCCGAACCCGTTGAACAGCATCTCGATGCCCAAAAGGATTCCCAGCAGGCTGAGCGCCAGTCCGACCGAGGCATTGGCCATGATGTAGGCGGCCAGCGCCAGGGACAGCAGGCCGGAAATGAGCGTGGGCCAGAAATACTGCGTGCCGCGCATCTGGAACGACAGGATGATCCGGGCGAGACCGCCGGCGATGAACAGGATCATCACCACCGTGGCCAGCGTCAGAACGCCCTGCAGCGGATGATCCAGGAAGGACCAGCCCAGAAACAGCATCACGGCGCCCATGATGAAGGCCAGGATCTTGTTGCCGGTGCCTTCCACCGAAAACCCGCCCACGACCTGCAGCACGCCCGAGACCAGCAACAGCGCCCCGGTGACCACGGTCACCGCCACCGATGCCACGATGGGCGCGCCCAGCACGAAGATGCCGAACACGACCGACAGCAGCCCCATCAGGAGCCATTTGACCCAATCACTCATTTCAGTCTCTCCCTCAAAAAATCAATGATGAGGGAAGCTTACATCAACTCGCGCACATCTGTCAGCTTTCCCGTGATTGCTGCGGCGGCAGCCATGGCCGGGCTGAGAAGATGGGTGCGTCCGCCGCGGCCCTGGCGGCCCTCGAAATTGCGGTTCGAGGTCGCAGCGCAGCGCTCGCCGGGCTGCAGCTGGTCGGGGTTCATCGCCAGGCACATCGAACAGCCCGCAAGGCGCCATTCGAACCCGGCCTGCTTGAAGATCTCGGCGATGCCTTCCTCTTCGGCCTGCGCGCGGACGAGGCCCGAGCCGGGCACGACCATGGCGCGGATGCCGTCCTTGATCTTTTTGCCCTTCAGGATCTCGGCCGCGGCGCGCAGATCCTCGATCCGGCCGTTGGTGCAGGAGCCGATGAAGACCGTGTCGATCTCGATGTCGCTCAGCTTCTGGCCCGGCTTGAGACCCATGTATTCGATCGAGCGGCGTGCGGCCTCGACTTTGCCGCCCTCGAAATCCTCGGGGTTGGGCACGGTCGCGGTGATCGGCAAAACGTCTTCGGGGCTGGTGCCCCAGGTGACCACCGGGGCGATGTCCTCGCCGCGGATGGTGACGACCTTGTCCCAGTGGGCGTCGTCATCGGAATAGAGCGTTTTCCACCAGGCCAGGGCGGCCTCCCACTGCGCGCCCTTGGGGGCGTGCGGGCGGCCCTTGACGTATTCGAACGTCTTTTCGTCCGGCGCGATCAGGCCGGCGCGGGCGCCGCCCTCGATGGCCATGTTGCAGACGGTCATGCGGCCTTCCATCGACAGGTCGCGGATCGCTTCGCCGCAATATTCGATCACATAGCCGGTGCCGCCGGCGGTGCCGGTTTCACCGATCACGGCCAGGGTGATGTCCTTTGCGGTCACGCCCGGCTGCAGTTTGCCGGTGATCTCGACCTTCATGTTCTTGGACTTCTTCTGGATCAGCGTCTGGGTGGCCAGAACATGCTCGACCTCAGAGGTGCCGATGCCGTGGGCCAGCGCGCCGAAGGCGCCGTGGGTGGCGGTGTGGCTGTCGCCGCAGACCACGGTCATGCCCGGCAGGGTCCAGCCCTGTTCGGGGCCGACGATGTGGACGATGCCCTGACGGATATCATTCACCGGATAATAGTGAATTCCGAATTCGCGGGCGTTCTTGTCCAGCGCTTCGACCTGAATGCGCGATTCGGGGTTTTCGATCCCGTTCACGCGGTCGGGCGTGGTGGGTACGTTGTGGTCCGGCACGGCGATGGTCTTTTCCGGCGCGCGCACCTTGCGGCCCGCCATGCGCAGGCCTTCGAACGCCTGCGGGCTGGTCACTTCGTGCACCAGGTGGCGGTCGATATAAAGCAGGCAGGTGCCATCGTCGGCTTCGTGCACGACATGGGCATCCCAGATCTTGTCATAGAGTGTCTTGGGGGACATCGGTCCTCTCCCGTTTTGGTACTGAGAAATGCTGGCGAGTGGCTGGGCGCCGATTATAGGCGGGCCAGAACCGTGCGGGCGGCCCCGAAGAACCGTTCACGCAGGCGCGCTCGGTCTTGCAGGTTGGGGGACAGGGCCTGAACGTGTCTCATGCGCCCCAGATATAGTGCGGGGGGGAGTCAATCAAGGCTCAATCAAAGATCAGCGAAGCCCCTTGCGCGCGGCTGAATTGCTGGTCAGTCTGCCGTGCAGGAGGCCAGATTGGACAATGACCTGATCCCCGGCTCGGTTTCCGGGCTGTTCGATACCATGATCCAAGCGTTCCTGATGCAGTTCGGAGCGCTGGTCGAGTTGCTCGTGACCCCGGGTTGGCGCCAGTACCAGTTGCTGATTGCGCTGGCCCTGTTGGGGATGGCCTATGCCCTGAAGGTGATGACATTGCGCCGATGGGAGAGCTGGGCGCGGGCGCGCAGCGGCTGGCCCAAATGGCGGCTGCGGACGCTGGTGCAGTTCCTGCGGCGGCTGACATTGGTCTATTTCGTGCTGCTGTCCTGGAGCGTCTACCTGGTGATGCAGCAAGTCACCTGGCCGTCGCGCAGCTATATCATCGGCGTTCTGGCAACGCTTGCGACGGCGTGGCTGGCGATTGCACTGCTGTCGCATCTCGTGCGCAACCGCACGATCCGGCGCATCTTCCGCTGGTCGATGTGGGTCTATGCCACGCTGGTCGCGCTGAGCCTGACCGACGACGTGGCCGAGTTTCTGGACGGGGTCGCGATCACGATCGGCGACCTGCATATTTCGCTGCTGGGGATCCTGAAGGCGGTTCTGCTGGTCGGCATTCTGCTGATGCTGGCCCGGCTGGGCACCCGGGCGGCCGAACGCGGGCTGAAGAACAACGAAGATATTTCGCCTTCGATGCAGGTGCTGCTGGCCAAGGGCATCCAGGTCGCGTTGTACGGGCTGGTCTTTCTGATCGGCATCCGCACGCTGGGCTTCGACCTGACCGGGATCGCGCTGCTGTCCGGCGCGGTGGGCGTGGGCATCGGTTTCGGCCTGCAGAAGGTGGTGTCGAACCTGATCTCGGGGATCATCATCCTGATGGACCGGTCGATCAAGCCGGGCGACGTGATCTCGCTGGGAGAAACGTTCGGCTGGATCAACGCGCTGGGCGCCCGTTATGTCTCGGTCGTCACCCGCGACGGGCGCGAATACCTGATCCCGAACGAGGATCTGATCACCGGACAGGTGGTCAACTGGTCCCATTCCGACGAATTCGTCCGGCTGGATCTGAAATTTGGCACCAGCTATGGCGACGATCCGCACAAGGTGCGCGAGACCGCCGTGCGGACGGTGAAAACCGTCAAGCGCGTGCTGCAAGGTGGCAAGCATGAACCGGTCTGCCACATCACCGGGTTCGGCGACAGCAGCGTCGATTGCGTCCTGCGGTTCTGGATCAAGGACCCGACGGCGGGGCTGACAAACATCCGCGGCAATGTCTATCTGGCGCTGTGGGATGCGTTCAAGGCCGAGGGCATCTCGATCCCCTTCCCGCAGCGCGAGGTGCGCCTGCTGGGGCCGGGTCAAACCGGCGTCGTTGCGCAACAAATGGACATGGAGTGATCACGCCTGTGCGCACACCGCCTGCGATTCATTGAATTGTTGCATTTGGCTTGCTACCTTATTACTACCCCGGCGCCGGGGTTTGGCGGCGCTTTATCAAGGAGGACCATGTCCTGTCTCTGCATACACAGGCGGGTTTGCCCGCCGAAGATGGGGCCGCAATGATGGCCCAGTCTCAGCCAATCAGCGAAAAGCTGCTTGAGCGCGTTCTTTCCTCGCTTTCCGACGACAAGGCCGAAGACGTCGTGCAGATCGATCTGCGCGGAAAATCCTCGGTGGCCGACTACATGGTCATCGCGTCGGGCCGGTCGACGCGCCAGGTGTCGGCGATGTCGGAAAAGCTGACGGATCGCATCAAGCAGGAATTCGGGTTCACCTCGAAGGTCGAAGGCAAGGATGCCGGCGATTGGGTGCTGATCGATACGGGCGACGTGATCGTCCATATCTTCCGCCCCGAAGTGCGCGAATTCTACCAGCTGGAAAAGATGTGGCTGCCTCAGGGCGGCAGCGCCTCGGCCAACTGAGGCGCCATCCCGGCCCGTAGTGAAGGGCCGGCGGCGAGAGCGACATGCGTATCAGCATTTGTGCGGTCGGGCGATTGCGTGCCGGACCGGAGAAGACCCTGCTTGACGACTATCTGACCCGTTTCGACAGGACCGGCCGCGGCCTGGGCCTGGGGCCTGCGCGCGTGATCGAGGTCGAAGACAAGAAAAACGCCGGTATGGGCGCCGAGGCCGCGTTGCTGCGCAAGGCGCTGCCCAATGGGGCGGTGATCTGCACATTGGACGAGCGGGGAAAGGTGATGTCTTCCCCCGATTTCGCGCAGAAACTGGCCGGGTGGCGTGACACGGGCCGGCAGGATCTGGCCTTTGTCATCGGCGGCGCCGACGGGATCGACCCGGCGCTGCGGGCCGAGGCCGATTTTTCGATTTCTTTCGGCGCGATGGTCTGGCCGCATATGCTGGTCCGGGTGATGCTGTCGGAACAACTCTATCGTGCCGCGACGATCCTGTCGGGCGGCCCGTATCATCGGGCCTGACCGCCGTGGCCCGTCTGCTGATCGTCTATCATTCGCGCACCGGCGGCAGCCGGCAGATGGCCGAGGCGGCCGCACAAGCGGCCACCGCCGAGGCCGAGATCAGCCTGAAGCCCGCCGAGCAGGCGGGGCCCGACGATTTGCTGGCGGCCGACGGATACGTCTTTTGCGCGCCCGAGAACCTGGCGGCGCTGTCAGGCGTCATGAAAGACTTCTTCGACCGCTGCTACTATCCGGTTCTGGGCCGGATCGAGGGGCGGCCCTATGCGCAGATGATCTGCGCCGGGTCCGACGGTCAGAACGCGGCGCGGCAACTGGCGCGCATCGCCACCGGTTGGCGCTTGAAAGAGGTGCAGCCGCCCCTCATCGTCTGCACCCATGCCCAGACGCCCGAGGCGATATTGGCGGAAAAGACCATCCCCGAGGATGAACTGGACAAATGCCGCGAGATAGGTGCCGCGCTGGGCGCCGGGTTGTCGCTGGGCGTGTTCTGACGATCAGTCGAGCGTCACAAGCGTGGTGTCCGCATTCCAGCCATCGACGTTGCACCGGGCCTGCACCTGAACCTGACGCGCGCCTTCGGGGATCGCGACCCCGCCCAGCGACCGGGTAAAGGGCTGCTCGGTCTCGTGCGGGTGATGCAGCACCCGCATCCCCAGCTCGGTCCCGTCCATCGCCAGAACGCGCCAGCCATCGGCATAGTGGTCCCACCCGGTATCGGGATGGCGGATGGTCACGTCGAATCGCCAGGTCTCGCCCGTGCGCGTTGCGGCGACGTTTTCGACCATCGGCGGATCGGCGAGGGCCGGGGCGGCCAGAAACAGGCAGGGGATCAGGTGTCGCATTGCGACAGTCTAGGGTCTGATCGGGCGGGGCGCGATCACGTCTGCGTGTCCGGCGGCAGGCTCAGCAGGATCGCGCGGGAATGCGAGGCAAACTCGCGCCGATAAAGAACCCCCAATGTCAGAAGCGTGCCGATGATCAAAGTGATCGGACCCAATATCCAGGCCAGCGAGGCCAGCGCGAAATAGGTGGCGCGCAGGGCACGGTTGAAGCTGCGCGCGGCGGTCACGCAGATCTCGGCCGCCTGCGCCGCGCGGGGATAGGCCTGCGGATCCTTGGGGTCGTTCGGCACCGCCGCCATCAGCACCGCGCAGTAGCCGAACAACCGATGCGCCCAGACGTATTTCAGAAACGCGTTCGACAGAAACAGCAGCACGATCAGGATCTTGACCTCCCACACCATGGCCGGTGCGCTGCCGATGGCCAGATCCTTGGCGACGCCCGTCAGCCGCTCGGTATTGCCCAGAAGGGCCAGCCCGCCCCCGATGGCGATCATCGTGGTCGAGGCAAAGAACGTACTGCCCTGACGCATCGTGCCCACGACCTGGGCGTCGAACATGCGGGGCTGACGGGTCACCATTTCGCGCATCCAGCAGCGGCGGAATTCGTCCATCATCACCGCGACCGAACGCTTGTCCGGCGCGGGGTTCTCGATCCGCCAGCCGATCCATTGCCAGGCAATCAGCAACAGCAGGACGGCGGCGTAGTCCAGGGGTGAAAACAGCAGGGCGCGTTCTGTCAATGTCATGGCGCGACAGTACGTCCGACGAAGGCAACTTGCCAGATGCAGAAATTGGTAATATTATTTTACCAAACCGGAGGACCTGCCATGGACATGCCACAGCCCAACCCCGACGTTCTGGCCCGCAAGGCCAACGTGCTTGCCCGCCTGCGGCAGGTCCTGCCCGAAGATGCCATTATCGCCGATCCGGCCGAAACCCGCGCCTATGAATGCGACGCCCTGACCGCCTACAAATGCGCGCCGATGATCGCGGTTCTGCCGTCTTCGACGCAGGAGGTCTCGGACATTCTGCGCATCTGCCACGACGAAGGCGTGCCGGTCGTGCCGCGCGGGGCCGGGACCTCACTGGCCGGTGGGGCGCTGCCCACCGCCGATTGCGTGATCCTGGGCGTGGCCCGCATGAACGAGGTGCTTGAGGTCGACTATGACAACCGCTTCATCCGCGTGCAGACCGGCCGCACCAATCTGAGCGTCACCGGCGCGGTCGAGGAGCAGGATTTCTTCTATGCGCCCGATCCGTCGTCGCAGCTGGCCTGCGCCATCGCAGGCAATATCGCGATGAACTCGGGCGGCGCGCATTGCCTGAAATACGGCGTGACCACCAACAACCTGCTGGGCGTGACCATGGTGCTGATGGATGGCCGCGTGGTCGAGATCGGCGGCGCGCACCTGGATTCCGGCGGGCTGGACCTGTTGGGCGTGATCTGCGGCTCGGAAGGGCAGCTGGGGGTCGTCACCGAGGCGACGCTGCGCATCCTGCGCAAGCCTGAGGGCGCGCGCCCGGTCCTGATGGGCTTTGATGACAATGCGGTGGCGGGCGAATGCGTCTCGGACATCATCAAATCGGGCATCCTGCCCGTGGCGATCGAGTTCATGGACCGGCTGTGCATCGAAGCCTGCGAGAATTTTGCCCATGCCGGCTACCCGAATTGCGAGGCGCTGCTGATTGTCGAGGTCGAGGGCTCGGACGCCGAGATCGACAGCCAACTGGCCAAGATCGTCGAGATCGCCAAACGCCACAACCCGGTCGAGCTGCGCGAAAGCCAGTCGGCCGAGGAAAGCGCCCGCATCTGGCTGGGCCGGAAATCGGCCTTTGGCGCGATGGGGCAGATCAACGACTACATGTGCCTGGACGGTACGATCCCGGTGTCGGCCTTGCCGGACGTGCTGCGTCGCATCGGAGAGTTGAGCGACAAATACGGCCTGCCCGTCGGCAACGTGTTCCATGCCGGCGACGGCAACATGCACCCGCTGATCCTGTTCGATGCGAACAAGCCCGGCGATCTGGAAAAATGCGAGGCTTTCGGGGCCGAGATTCTGAAACTTTGCGTCGATGCCGGCGGCTGCCTGACCGGCGAGCATGGGGTGGGCATCGAAAAACGCGACCTGATGCATCATCAATATGCGCCTCAGGACCTTGAGGCGCAGATGGCCGTCAAGGACGTGTTCGACCCGAAGTGGCTGCTGAACCCCGCCAAGGTGTTTCCGCTGGACGCCAGTGCACCCCGCCGCGTCGTGCCGATGGCGGCGGAATGAATTCCCAAGACAGAACGGACCCCGCAATGAGACCTGAATCAGAGTCTGAACTGGCCGAAATCGTGGCCGGCCTGAATGAACCGGTACGCGTTGTCGGTGGCGGCACGCGCGGTGTGACTGGCCCCGACCGGATGCTGAGCACCGAGGGGCTGCGCGGGATCACCCTGTACGAGCCGGGGGCGCTGACGCTTGTGGCGCAGGCCGGAACGCCCCTGGCCGAGATCGAGGCCGCATTGGATGCCGAAGGTCAGCAGCTGGCGTTCGAGCCGATGGACCATCGCGCCCTGCTGGGGTCCTCGGGCGCGCCCACGATCGGCGGTGTCGTGGCCGCCAACGTCTCAGGGCCGCGCCGGATCCAGGCCGGGGCCTGCCGCGATTTCCTGCTGGGCGTGCGCTTTGTCGACGGGCAGGGGCAGATCGTCAAGAATGGCGGCCGGGTGATGAAGAACGTCACCGGCTATGACCTGGTCAAGCTGATGGCCGGGTCCTGGGGCACGCTGGGCGTGCTGACCGAGGTGTCGCTGAAGGTGCTGCCCAAACCCGAGGCCAGCGCGACGCTGGCCATACCCGCCAAGGACGCCGCGACCGCAGTTCGCATCCTGTCCGAGGCGCTGAAATCACCCTTTGAGGTCACCGGCGCGGCCTATGATCCGCAGCAGCAGCGCGCCTTGATCCGGATCGAGGGGTTTGCGGAATCGGTCTCGTACCGCACCGGGCGTCTGCAGGAGCTGCTGGGCCAGTTCGGCGCGGTTGATCCGGTCGAGCCGTCGGATGCCCTGTGGCAGACGATCCGCGATGCGGTCGATTTCGCCGACACGCCGGGCGATGTCTGGCGGATCTCGGTCAAACCCGGCGACGCGCCCGAAATCGCCGCGCGGGCCGAGGCCGACCGGACCCTGTTCGACTGGGGCGGCGGGTTGATCTGGGCGCTGGTGCCCGCAGGCACCGACCTGCGCGGGCGCATTGGCGCGTTTTCCGGCCACGCCACGCTGGTGCGGGCCGGGGCCGATACCCTTGCCCGGCTGGGCCGGTTCCAGCCGGAACCGCAAGGCATTGCGGCTCTGACACAGGGGATTCGACAGAAATTTGACCCGCGCGGCATGTTCAACGCCGGGCTGATGGGATAGGGCGATGCAGACCACATTCACCGAAGACCAGTTGAAAGACCCCGGCACCCGCCGCGCAAACGAGATTTTGCGCAACTGCGTGCATTGCGGGTTCTGCACCGCCACCTGCCCGACCTATCAAGTGCTGGGCGACGAATTGGACAGCCCCCGCGGGCGCATCTACCTGATCAAGGACATGCTGGAAAACGAGCGTGTGCCGGATGAAAAGACCGTCAAGCATATCGACCGCTGCCTGTCCTGCCTGGCCTGCATGACGACCTGCCCGTCGGGTGTACATTACATGCATCTGGTCGATCACGCGCGTGAATATATCGAAAACCGCTACAAGCGCCCCTTCTCGGACCGGGCGCTGCGATGGGTTCTGGCACGGATCCTGCCCTATCCGATGCGGTTTCGCTGGGCGTTGATCGGGGCCAAGCTGGGACGGCCGTTCCGCTTTCTGATGCCCGACGCGCGCCTGAAGGCGATGCTGGACATGGCGCCGAAACACATCCCGCCGGTCAGCCGCAATGACGACCCCCAAAGCTTTGCGCCCAAGGGGCAGGCGATCAAACGCGTGGCCCTGATGACGGGCTGTGCGCAAAAGGCGCTGAACACCGACATCAACGATGCAACGATCCGCCTGCTGACCCGGCTGGGTTGCGAGGTCGTTGTGGCCGAGGGCGCCGGCTGCTGCGGGGCGTTGACCCATCACATGGGCAAGACCCGCGAAAGCCATGCCGCCGCCGCCGCCAATATCCGCGCCTGGACGCGCGAGATGGACGGCAAGGGGCTGGATGCGATCGTCATCAATACCTCGGGCTGCGGCACCACCGTCAAGGATTACGGGCACATGTTCCGCGACGATCCGCTGGCCGAGGACGCGGCTCGGGTGTCGGGCATTGCCATGGACGTCAGCGAGATCCTGATGCAGCTGGACTTGCCGCAGGGTGACGACAAGGGGTTGACGGTTGCCTATCACGCGGCCTGCTCGCTGCAACATGGGCAGCAGATCAAGACCTATCCCAAGGACCTGCTGAAAAAGGCGGGGTTCACGGTGGTCGAACCCACCGACAGCCACCTGTGCTGTGGCAGCGCGGGCACCTACAACCTGATGCAGCCCGAGATCTCGGCCAAGCTGAAACAGCGCAAGGTGCGCACGTTGGAGGCCAAGAACCCCGATCTGATCGCGGCCGGGAACATCGGCTGCATGATGCAGATCGGGTCGGGTACCCGACTGCCCATCGTGCATACGGTCGAGCTGTTGGATTGGGCCACGGGCGGGCCTCGGCCCCCTGCACTGGATCGGGCCGGTCAGCCTGCGGATGTGGTGCCGATCCTGCGGTGATCGGGCCTGATGCGCCGACGCGTCAGTCGGCGCCGGAATCCCGGCGGCGCGCGCGTGCCCTATTTTCGCCAAACGCGGCGCGTACCACCATGGCCCGAAACCAAACAGCCGGAGAACCGCGTGCGCAGATGGATAAGGGCGATTGCGCTGTGTGTCTTGCCGATGGCGGCCATGGCGCAGGATACCGGGCTGCAAAGCCTCGAGACCTCGGAGGCGGGGCGCGACTGGATGGCGGTCGGGCGGCTGGACATCGACGGCACCGGCTTCTGCACCGGTGCGCTGATTTCCCCGACTCTTGTCCTGACCGCGGCGCATTGCCTGTTCGACAAGGCCACGCGCCAGCGGATCGACCCGTCGCGAATCGAGTTCCTGGCCGGTTGGCGGCGGGGGCGGGCCTCGGCCTATCGTGCGGCGCGGCAGGCGGTGATCCACCCCGATTACGACTATGACGGAAAGGCCACCGTCACCCGAGTACGCCACGACATCGCCCTGATCGAGCTGTGGCAGCCCATCCGCAACACCGCTGTCATTCCGTTCGAGACCGGCTACCGCCCATCGCGCGGCGAGGATGTCGGTGTCGTGTCTTATGCGCATGACCGGGCCGAGGCCCCCTCGCTGCAAGAGGTCTGCTCGGTCATGGCGCGGCAATCCGGGGTTCTGGTGATGTCCTGCGATGTGGATTTCGGCGCCTCGGGGGCGCCGATCTTTTCCTTCTCGGGCGATCACCCGCGCATCGTGTCGGTCGTTTCGGCCAAGGCCGAACTGGAAGGAAAGCGCGTGGCGCTGGGCACGGCGTTGGAAGAATCGCTTGAGGTATTGCAGGCCGAACTATCCGCCGGGCGGGGCTTTGGCCTGTCGGGAGGCACGTCGGGTGCAGGCAAGAACCTGGGCGCAAGGTTCGTGCGGCCATGATCGGGGCGATCTTCAGGGCAGCGCTTTGCCTGGGCGTTCTGGCAGGCGCCGCGCTGGCCCAGGACAGCGGCAAACGCCGCCTGACCGACCGCGACGACCTGTACGGCTGGGAAGCGATCGGGCGCCTGGATATCGGAACCCGGTCGTTCTGCACCGGAACGTTGATTGCGCAGGATCTGGTGCTGACCGCAGCTCACTGCGCGATGGACCGAACCACCGGGCAGGCCTATGCGCCGGGCGAAGTCACGTTTCGCGCGGGCCTCAGCAATGGCCACGCGTTGGCCGAACGCAAGGTGGTGCAGATCGCCGCGCATCCCGATTATAACCCCAAGGCCGGCCTGTCACCGGAAAGCGTACGCGCCGACGTGGCCCTGATGCGGCTGGACGAGCCCGTACCCTATGGCATCGCCAACCCCTTTGCCTTGCATAGCGGCCGGGTGGCCGGAAACGAGATCAGCATCGCGTCCTATGGCCGCGGCCGGTCCGAGGCGATCACGCGCGAGCGGTCCTGCCGGATCCTCGAGCGGCGCCAGGGCCTGATCACCTTCAACTGCGACATCACCTTCGGGTCGTCCGGGTCGGCCATTCTGGCCCGCAACGGTCCGCGCTGGCAGATCCTGTCGGTTGTTTCGGCGGTGGGCAACGACGGTCGGGGCAAGATCGGCTTTGGCATGGAATTGTCGGGGATCGTGTCGGAGCTGAAGGCCATCATGCGGCGTGATGCGCCGCGGCCCAAGGCTTCGATCAAGCGGCTGCAGGTCGGGTCGGGAAAATCCGGCTCGGGTGCGAAATTCATCCGCCCGGGCGGGTCTTGAACCGCGCCGAACCGCTTCCCATCTCATGTCTGGCGGGCCGCCATATCGGGGCCCGTTGAACATCACCGCCCGTCCGGATGGAGGGCCAAATCGTAGATCGCTCTGACATGAGGATGACGACAATGCGCAGTTTTGATTTTGCACCGTTGCATCGTGCAACCATCGGCTTTGATCAGATCGCCGATATCATGGACCGGGTTCTGACCAGCGAAGTGTCACAACCCAGCTATCCCCCCTACAACATCGAAAAGACCGATGCCGACACCTATCGCATCTCGCTGGCCGTCGCCGGTTTTGGCGAAGATGACCTATCGGTCGAAGTGAAGGAAAACGCGTTGGTCGTGGCCGGCAAGAAGGCCGCTGACGACAAGGAGCGTACCTATCTGCACCGTGGCATCGCCACCCGTGCCTTCGAACGCCGTTTCGCCTTGGCCGATCATGTCCGCGTAACCGGCGCCAGCCTGGAAAACGGTATGCTGCACATCGACCTGAAACGCGAGGTGCCCGAGGCGCTGAAACCGCGCCGGATCGCGATCACCTCGGCCAAGGCCATCGAAAAGGACGTGGTCGACGCCAAGCCCGTGAACTGAGGCCACGACCAACCGATCCGATAATCGCTTCCTCCCTCGATTATCGCCAGCCCCGCGTTCCTTCGGAGCGTGGGGTTTTCGATTGTCGGAAGAAAAAGGGCGCCTCCGGGCGCCCTTCGTGTCATGGCCGGTTCGGTCAGACCGCCATGCAGATGTATTTCATCTCGAGATATTCGTCGATGCCGTGATGGCTGCCTTCACGGCCCAGACCGGATTGCTTGACGCCGCCGAACGGCCCCAGTTCCGAGCTGATGATACCGGTGTTGATGCCGACGATGCCGTATTCCAGCGCCTCTGCCACCTTGTACACGCGGCTCAGATCCTTGGCGTAGAAATACGAGGCAAGGCCGAAGATCGTGTCATTGGCCATCGCGATCACCTCGTCCTCGTCCTCGAATTTGAACAGGGGCGCCAGCGGGCCAAAGGTCTCTTCCTGCGCGACCCTCATGTTTTGGGTGACGTCGGTGATGATCGTCGGCTGGAAGAAGGTGCCGCCCAGATCGTGCGGCAGGCCTCCGGTCAGGATCGTGCCGCCATTGGCCTTGGCGTCGGCGATGTGCTCCTGCACCTTGGCCACCGCCTCGTCGCTGATCAGCGGGCCGGTCGTTGTGCCATCGGACAGGCCATCGCCAATCTTCAGTGCCTCGACCGCGGCCTTGAGCTTGGCGGCGAAGGCGTCATAGACGCCGGCCTGCACATAGATGCGGTTGGCGCAGACGCAGGTCTGGCCGTTGTTGCGGAACTTGCACAGCATCGCGCCTTCGACGGCGGCATCCAGATCGGCGTCGTCGAACACGATGAACGGCGCGTTGCCGCCGAGCTCCATCGAGCATTTCATGACCTGGTCCGCGGCCTGGCGCAGCAGGATCCGGCCCACCTCGGTCGAGCCGGTAAAGGTCAGCTTGCGCACGCCGGGGTTCTCGCAAAATTCCTTGCCGATCTCGCTGGCCTGCGACGAAGGCACCACGTTGAACACGCCCGCCGGAATGCCGGCCTGCTCGGCCAGCAGCGCCAGAACCAGCGCCGACAGGGGCGTTTCGGTGGCCGGGCGCGCGACAAAGGCGCAGCCGGCGGCCAGTGCCGGGCCTGCCTTGCGCGTGATCATCGCGTTGGGGAAGTTCCACGGCGTGATCGAGGCCGCCACCCCGATCGGCTGTTTCAGCACCATGATCCGCTTGTCGCGCTGATGGCCGGGGATGGTTTCGCCATAGACCCGCTTGGCCTCTTCGCCGAAAAATTCGATGAAGGAGGCGCCATAGGCGATCTCGCCCACTGCCTCGGCCAGGGGCTTGCCCTGTTCGGCGGTCAGGATCTTGCCCAGATCCTCGGCGTTTTCCATCATCAGGTCGAACCACCGGCGCAGGATCGCGGCGCGTTCCTTGCCGGTCAGCTTGGCCCATTCCTTCTGCGCCGCCTCGGCCTGCGCGATGGCACCGGCCACCTGGGCGCGGCTGACATCCGCGACCTCGGCGATCACGTCGCCGCGGGCCGGGTTGGTGACGGCAAAGGTGCCGTTGTCCCCATCGACCCATTGCCCGCCGATATAGGCCTTGGTGACCAGAAGGTCGGGGTTCTTCAACAGCGATTTCAGGTCGGTCGTGGTGTCCAGCATGGGGCGGCCTCCGGCGCAGGGATTGGATTTGCGCACAACCAAACAGGTGGTGCCTGTCATGTCTAGGGCCACCGGGGCGAGTCGATCAATCCAGATTTGATCAAATGCTTTGATTCTCTCTGGTGCAGCGGAGTACCACCGGGGAACTGCGCGAGTCCGGGTTGGTCGGTCGAAATCGGCCAGGCCGTGTCCGGGCCTTGGTGGGGCCGAAATGGGTGCAGCTGGTGGAACGGCCGAAATGCTGTGGACAACACCGGATTTGGTGCTGCACAGTTCGCCCACGGTCCGCAAGCATGGGCGTGTGTCGCCGGGGTGCGGCAGCATGGCCTTGGGTCAGGAGCGGGACGCGGCGGGGAAAGGGTACAATGATCGGAGCTTTGCGCCTGTTTGTCGGCCTGCTGATTGCGCAGACGATTGCCTACGTCGCGTTGTCCGTGTACGCGCGCCGGGTCCGCCGGCGCAAGCTCGAGGACAGGTGGGATGAAAAGGGAAAGACGGGCAACAAGGACGCATTTGTCGAACGTGGCCTGAGAGCCTATGATAATTCGCTCCGCCGCAAATTGATCCTTGGTGTGTATATTGTCCCTTGGGTCGCCATCGCGTCCGTGATCTATGTCGTGAACTACTTGTGAGGTCTTGGGAATGGTCTATGCCAAATGGGCAATCATCGTGGTGTTTTGGGCCACCGTCGGCGCCATTCTTCACTATGCCCTGCCGCAGCACGACATCGTGCGCATCGTCAACACCTATGAAGAGCGGCAGGATCTGAACGACTGGACGCGGATCTTCTGGTCCGAGCCGGAGGATCAGTCCACCAACCTGTCCAGCCGGGATGTTCAGTTCATCCAGGCCGTCCGGGCGAATGGCAAGCCGATCGTTTACCGCAACGAAGACACAGGGTGGGGGTGGCCACCCTATTTCAAGTTCGATACCGCGAATCTGTACACCGAAGCCAATGATGCGATTTCATCCAAGGACGATCCGGAATGGGTGGTCGTTACGCATTACGGATGGCGGAACGAGTTCCTTTCGATCTTTCCGAATGCCATCTCGATCAAACCTGTCGAAAGCCCGGATGTGCGTATCATCCCTTGGTTCAACATTATCTTCCTGACCGTTTTCTTTGCCACGCTCTGGGCAATTTGGGTTCGTTGGAGGCGGTTCCGGGCGGCTCGAATCGACCCGATACTGGAGAGCGTCGAGGATGGCATCTATTCGGCCGGCGACATGCTTGAAGAAAAACGGTCGCGGTTTCGCCGATGGCTGGACAGTTGGAAGTCAAGTTGAGGGTCAACGACAGAACCATGACCTGAGCAGTCTTCGGTACTGACGCTCTATCTGACTATGAACTCTGCGTGGAGCGCGCCTGCAGCCTTTATCGTCTTCAGAATGTCTATCATGTCGCGCGGTGAAACACCCAGTGCGTTGAGACCCGCGACAACTTCGGACAGCGTCGTGGCCTCGGGTATTTCGGCCAAGCCGGTACCTTCCTCTTCTTCGATTCCGGCGACCGTACGCGGAACGACAACGCTTTCGCCTTCGGCAAAGGGGTTGGGTTGAACGGCGATCGGGGCTTCCTCGACCCGCAAGGTCAGATTGCCCTGCGAGACCGCAACTCGGGATATCCGGACATCCTGCCCCATGACGATTGTCCCCGACCGCTGATCGACAACGACCCGGGCCTTCGACTCAGGTTCGATCAATATATTCTCGATCCGCCCGACGGCATGCGCAGTCGAAGCGGCTCGGGTCTCGGGAATACTCAGTTCGACGGTTCCAGAATCGCGCATGATCGCGACCGGACGGTTGAACTCCCGGTTGATCGCAGCCTCGATGCGGCCGGCGGTCGTGAAGTCCGGCTCACGAAGGGCAAGGCGTAGCTGGGTCAGGCCGGAGAACTCGAAATCGATTTCGCGCTCGACCCGGGCACCCGAGGGGATCACACCTGACGTCGGCACACCCCGAGTCACCTTTGCCGCCTCGCCTTCGGCCACCGCCCCTCCGGCCAGCACCGTCCCCTGTGCCACCGCATAGATCTGGCCGTCAGCGGCGTTCAGCGGGGTCATCACCAGGGTCCCGCCCAACAGGCTTTTGGAATCGCCGATGGCCGAAACCGTGACGTCAATCTGACTGCCGACCCGCGAAAACGGCGGCAGCGTCGCGGTCACCAGAACTGCGGCCACGTTTTTCGGGCGAAAATCCTCGCCATTCACGTTGACGCCCAACCGTTCGAGAATGTTCGACATGATCTCTTCGGTGAACGGGGAATTGCGCAACCCGTCCCCGGTTCCGTTCAGGCCGACGACCAGGCCGTACCCCACCAGGTCATTCCCGCGCACGCCGTCGAAATCCACCAGATCCTTGAGGCGTACGGCACCCGAGAACGCAACGGTTGGAAGCAGCATCAAAACAAAAGCCAGGAGTCTCATCTCAGGAAGTTCACCAGTGAAAGGTTCGAATTGCGGACGGTGACCGAATAGAGGCTCTCGAGCTGGAACTGGACGGTCTGCAACTTTGCGGCAGTTTCGTACGGGTCCGCCGCCACGATTTCGTTTCTGGCGTACTCGAAACTGGTCTTGGCGGCCGAGTTGCGCGTCGCGGCCTGTTCGATCCGGGCCTCGACCGCGCCGACCTGCGCACGTATGGTTGTCGTTTTGTCCTGTGCATTCAACAGATCGACCGCAAGTTCAGTGAACAAGGCGGTCTGCAATGTCGGCGGCCAGCCCAGGCTGGGATCGGTGGCCAGCGCCGCCACGGCAACATCGCGCAAGGCGTCACGCAGGGCTGGATCGTTTGCCGTGAAAGGTAATTCGACCCGCTCGGTCTCGGACACCTGCATCGGCGCCAGTTCAGTATTGGACCCACGGTACATGACCGCTTCGAACCCGGCCGGGTCGTTGAACCAAGTCTCAGCGGCCCGTCGGATGTCGGTCAGAGTGGTCAACCCGGTAAGTTGTGTCCGCAACGCGCTCAGAAGGGTTTCGGCAGACTCCAGCGGCGCCGCGTCCGTGGCGGTGCCGGCGAAAAGGCTGCGCCCTCCGGCCCGTGTGTTGAGTGCCGAGATCATGCTGTCCAATTCGTTGCGCGCCTGATCCGCGGCCTGGGCGTGGGTCACGGCCTGGTTCGACGTGCCGAACGCCAGCAGGGACCCGGATATTTCAGCCAGCGAATCGCTGAATGTCGTCAGGCTTTGCTGCATGGCGTCCGAGAACAAGCGGGCCTCGGAGGTGGCAATCGAGAAGGCATCCAGCTGCGCGATCTTTCGGTCCAGATCCAGAAGGTGCGAATAGTCCCCACCGACCCGGCTGGAAACATCTGCCACCTTGCCGGTGGACATCTCGTGGGACAGTGTCTCGATCTGTGTCTTGATCTCGGTGCTGCGGGTCCGAAGGGTCAGGCCGCGCGCCAGATCGCCGATGGCATTCATTGTCATGGTTACAACCTCAGCAGCATTTCCATCAGTTCATCGACGACCGAGATGATCCGGGCATTGGCGGCATAGGCCTGCTCAATCTGCATCATCCGTTGCAATTCGGCATCGCTGTCCACGCCCTGCTCTGCGACCAGTTGCTCCATCTGCTGGTGCAGGCTGGCAGCGAAGGTCATTCTGGATTGGGCCGTGTGGGCATTGGCGCCAGCCTTGGACAGCAGGGCTTCGGACAGTTCGGCCGCGCGCAGACTGCCGGTGCCGAAATCCGGAATGGAAACCGGACGCGCCTGGTTCAAAACTGTGCTGAATGCCTGCAGTTGCGTGGCATCGCCGGAATCGTTCGGGGCGGCCGCACCCAGGCCCGCGCGCAATTTCCAGCTGTTCCCGCCGGCATCTGGATCAACTGTGGCGTTCAATTCAATGCGCGAGGCCAATCCAGCGGGCGCAGCTGCCGAAAACCGGCTGCCATCGTCGGTGAAGAGGCCAGGGTCGGTTGCAAGGGCCGTCGGGTCCAGACCCGGCGTTTCAAAGCGCTCGATCAGGTCTTGTGCAACGGCATCGAGTTGGACCTGCGCCTCGATCGAAAGTTCGTCCCGGATCTGAAACTGTGCCATCAAAGCTCCGCCGCGGATCTGCGCGTTCTCTCCGCTGGTGCGGACCGGCTGACCGTTTATCTCCAACCCCGACAACAGCCCGTTGCCAATCGTCATGTGCGGTTTGGTGTCGCCGGTCGTGGTGAACGCGAACTCGGCAGCGGACCCTTCCAGAAGAATAAGGCCGCCGTCCGAGTACAGGGACACGCGGTTGTTGTCCCGGGCCACGACATTCACGGGAATCAGCTCGTTCACCTGATCAATCAAGACCTGCCTGCGATCCAGAAGACCGTTTATGTCGCCCCCGGCGTTCTGAACGGCCGGAATGCGGGCGTTCAAGTCTTCGATATCCTTCAGAGTGGTGTTCAGCGTATCGACATAGCTTCCGATCTTGCGGTCGGCATCCGACCGCATTTCCCGCAATCCCTCGGATGCGTCGTTCAGGGCCCTGGCCAGATCATCGCCCGATCGCGCAACCTGGTCCAGCCGCTCGGCCGAGCCGGGGTTGCTGGCCGCTGTAATCAGGCTGTTCTCGAAATCGACCAGCCGCGCCGACACCGAGGCCGCGTCGTCCGGTGTGCCGACCAGCGCTTCGAAACGCGAGTGAAAATCGGCGATGGCCGAATTCAGCGCCAGATCGGCATCGGCGGCGCGAAGATTGGCGGCCAACACCGGGTCGTGGTGCCGGGTGACGCCAACGACCTGGACACCGTTTCCCGAGATCTGGCTGGTCGCCAATTCCAGCGTTCGTTTGGCATAGCCCGGGGTCAGCGCGTTGGCGATGTTGCCGGATACGACGGCGGCGCCACGGCTGGCGGCGCTCAGCCCGCCCAGGGCGTTGTTCAATGCCGTTGACATGCTCATGGGGCCGCTCCTTTCAGGTTCTCAGATTCAGCGTTTGATGTTCGTGGTTTCCTGAAGCATCTCGTCCACGGTCTGGATCACCTTGGCGCTGGAGGAATAGGCGCGCTGGGTCTGGATCATCGATGTCAGTTCGGTCGCGACATCTGTCGTCGATTCTTCGCGCGCGAAGGAAATCAGCTCACCCGTCGGACCCTCGCCCGCGTTCCACAGGAAGTAGGTGCCGCTTTCGCGCGAGGGCGCATAGGTCTGACTGTTCAGCGCGGTCAGGCCATTGGGGTTTGGAACATCCGCCAGCGGAATCTGGTACATCCGCCGCGTAACACCAGTGTCGTACAAGGCGTAGACATAGCCGTTTTCGTCAATCTCGACGCTGGCCATCGTGCCGACGGCCGAGCCATCCCGCGTGATCGAGACCGGTGCAAAAGTGTCGGACAATTGCGTGATGCCGTCGGGGTCGCCGATCAGACCGACATTGACCTCCACCGGTCCGCCCGCGACATTGACCACGAAGCTGCCGGTTGCGGGGTCATAGGCCCCACCTGAAACCGCCGTGACGCTGGCCAGAGTTCCGCCCGCGGTGCGGCTGTCGGTGAACGTCAGCGTATATTCTCCGATGACAGCCCCGCCCGAGGCCGAATCCCGCAGGGTCATTGTCCACTGGTTGCTGGAGCCAGTGGCCGGAACGATCGGCACAAGCTCGATATCCACGGTTTCGGGCTTGCCGAGGTTGTCAAAATATTCGACCGACAAGGGTTGCGGATCGCCCGACGCGCCAGCATCCGTGGCCGTGGCCGGCAGGTTCATCCGCAGGTTCATTTCGGTCGTGGGCGCGCCCGACAACTGATTGACGCTGAGTTGCACTGGCTCCAGCGCGGCAGGCGTGTCGCGCGAGACATTCGGGATCGAACCATCGGAATTGGCCGGCCACCCCAGTAGAACCAGGCCCGACTCGGTGACCAGGTATCCTTCGGCGTTCGTGCGGAACGAGCCCGTGGTGGTCAGAAGCATCTCGTTCGAGGGCGTGCCGATCTGCGAGCTGGGTCGAACCGGCAGCAAACCGCGGCCCTGCACGGCCAGATCCGTGGAGTTGTTGGTGGTCACCAGTGACCCGCGCTGGTCGATCAGGCGCTGGCTGGTCGTGCGCACGCCGCCGGCCGAATAACTGCCACCTTGGCCCGCCGTGACCATTGAATGAAAATCCGTTTCAACCCGCTTGTACCCGAAGGTCGAGGAGTTGGCGATGTTGTCCGAGATGGTCGCCAGCCTGTTGGCATTGGCCTTCAGTGCGGCCACGCCAGCATTCAGCGAAGAGGAAATAGTCATCGGCACGCCCTTCTGTTGCGTCATTCCTTTCCGCAACAGCTACCGCGTTGGGCCTTAACAGCGGGCTAACAGGTAAAATACCATCCATTCTGTTCCGATTACGGGTCGCGCAAGAAAATGATTTCGATCCGGTCGTTTCTTGCTGCCATGGGGTTTTCGACCGCCAGTTTCCGATCGGCATGACCGGTCACACGGTTCAACCTGCTCGGCCGAACGCCTTTGTCCTGCAGCAATTGGCGAATCACCTGGGCCCGCGACGTCGACAATTCCCAAGCGGGGTTGTGCGCGACGACCAGCGGGGAGGATTTCACATGACCTTCCACGGCGATGGCATTGGTCACCAGATCCGATGAACGGGCGACAAACAGAACCAAGGCGCGCATCAATTGAGTCGGATTGTCTGTTCCCGGTTCGAACAGGGGCTCGTCGTCGGTGTCGAACAGTTCTACGACAAGGCCTTTGTCAGTCACCCGGGTCACGATGTGTTTGAGCGCCTTCTTTGACACCATGCTCTCGCCGGCTCGCCCCAGAAGAGTTGCCTCGAGCGTCGAAAAATCCTCGGTAGCACCGCGCCCGCCTCCCTCGGCATCGACGCCGGTGGAGCCACGCGCGCGTTTCGCTTCGGTCGGGTTCTTGTTCGTTGCGCCAGAGCCGTCCATCACCATGGTCTTCTCCGAGAACATATTGTCGCCGCCGAAGGCGCCGTCGCCGCCACCCGAAACCGGGTTGACCGGAATCGTTGGCGAAAAATAATCCGCCAGCCCCTTGCGTTGTTTTTCGGTTGTTGCGTTCAGCAGCCACATCAACATGAAGAAGGCCATCATTGCCGTCACGAAGTCCGCATACGCGACCTTCCAGGCACCGCCATGGTGGCCATCGCCACCCGACGTACGCTTCTTCTTGATGATGATCGGCGCCGCATTTGTCTGCGCACCCATCTACACCACCCTTTTTCACCCGACTTCCAGATTAGGAGCACAGGGCTTAAGGGCGGATTAACACTTAAAAATCTCTGGATTTGGTCCCGGGTCTATTTTGTCATGCCCGCCTTGGCGCGACGCAGAATCAGCGACAGGCGATCAAAGCTGTTGCGTATTCCATCGGGGTCCAGCTTGCCGAAGAAGCCGTCAAGCTCGTCATGCACACGCATGGCCTGGTCCAGCAGGGGATCCGTGCCCGGCGTGTAAAGCCCGGCCTTGATCATGACTTCCGACTGTTCATAGCTGCCGACCAAGCGACGGGTTTCGGCGATCAACTGGTTTTCCTCGGGCGTGGCGGCATCCGGCAAAGACCGTGAGACCGAGCGGCTCACGTCGATTGCAGGAAAACGCCCGCGTTCGGCAATTTCGCGGCTCAGAACGATGTGACCGTCCAGTACCCCTCTGAGGATGTCGGCGATCGGTTCATCCATATCCGAGCCGGCGACCAATACGCTGAAGACAGCGGTGATGTCTCCCTGATTCTCGGTCCCGGGTCCGGCCCGTTCACACAAACCAGCGATCATCGGGGTAACCGATGGTGGAAATCCGCGCAGAGATGGTGATTCTCCCATGGCGACGGCGATTTCGCGATGTGCTTCGGCAAACCGGGTGACTGAATCCGCGAGAAACAGCACACTGAGTCCCTGGTCGCGCAGATACTCGGCCGCGGTCATCGCCGACCAGGCACAGCGTCGCCGGGCAAGCGCGGACTGGTCCGACGTTGCTGCGACGACGATCGATCTTTTCAGCCCTTCCCGCCCCAATGCGTTTTCGACGAACTCGTTCACCTCGCGCCCCCGTTCGCCGATCAGCGCAACCACGACGGCGTCGGCCTCCATGGATTTGGCCAGCGTGGCCAGCAGGGTCGATTTACCGACCCCCGATCCGGCGAACAGCCCAACCCGTTGGCCACGGACGATGGGCAATACGGTATTCATGATCGCCAGCCCTGTGGCCATCCTTTCGCCCAGCGGTTTGCGGTCCACCGCGCGTGGTGGTGCGGCCAGGACGTCTCGCTCATGCATCCCAGGCAGCAGGGGCTTTCCATCCAGAGGCGTGCCAAACGGGTCGACCACGCGCCCGAGCCAGTGCATGCCAGGAGCGAACGCCGGTGTTGGTTCAAGATAGACGCGGTCGCCGAGGCGCACCCCGTCGGGCGCAGCCGAAGGCAGCATGTGCACGACATCCGATTCGACATTCAGAACTTCGCCGGCCAGATCGGGTCCTTGCGGGCGGCGCAGGGTCAGATGGTCTCCGATTCGCGCAACGGTCGCCAAGCCGTCAATTTCGATCATGCCGCGTGCCACACCGCTAACCACCCCCATCTGCCGAACCGGAGAAAGCCGGTCGAATTCACTTTTCAGTATCAAGGGATCAAGTCCGGTCATCTCGACGGCTCCAACTGGTTTCTGAAAACGGTTTCTAAAGGAATCGGGGTTAAGCCTTGATTGAAATTGATCGAGGGAGAAGCCCCGATGTTCTCGGACCTGAACGTCTTTAAAGTTGCGTACGCCATGGCAACCCATGCCGGTCAAAGGCAGGCTGTCATTTCCCGCAACATGGCCAATGCGGATACGCCCGGATACAGGGCCCGCGATATCGAGCCATTTGAAAAAGCTCTTGAAAACAGGCAGTCCACTCAGACCATGATCGCCACAAGACCCGGTCACCTGAATGCTGCCGGTTCCAACGGCCACTTGTGGGCCGAGTTTGTCCGCGAGGGCGCGGTCGATCCGAACGGAAATGGCGTATCGCTCGAGACCGAAATGCTGAACGCGGTTGAGGTCAAGCGCCAGCACGACCGGGCTGTAGCCATCTACAAGTCGTCGCTCGGCATTCTGCGCACCAGTCTGGGCAAGGCATAGGGGGCGAGTGATGGGAGATTTTTCCAAGTCTCTGGAAGTTACCGCTAGCGCGTTGCGCGCTCAGGCGGCCCGGTTGCGCCATGTGTCCGAAAACATTTCCAATGCGGATACACCCGGCTATCGCCGCAAGACCGTTCCGTTCGAGGCCGTGCACAAGGACGGTGCGGATCTGGTTCAAGCCGGCCGCGTCAGGCTCGACCAGAGCAAGCTGTCACGAATCTACGATCCCGGCCACCCGCTGGCCGACGAGAGCGGTCACTATCAAGGATCGAACGTGGATCTGATGATTGAAATTGCCGACGCGCGCGAGGCGCAGCGCAGCTACGAGGCCAATCTCAAGATGTTTGACCAGGCACGACAGATGTCATCCAGCCTGATGGAATTGCTGAGAAAATAGGGGAGAACCAGAATGGACCTCAAAACGATTTCCGCCGCACAAAGCTATGCGCATGCTCGTCCGGCCACACAGGCTGACCCCGATCATGTCGGAAGCGGGCAGGGGTTGCGCGCAACTTTTCAGGATTTCGCGGCAACCTTGAAAAACAGCGAGAATATCGCGAGCGCGGCGATGGTCGGCCAAGCCGATCCTCATGCGCTTGTTCAGGCTCTGGCCCAGACCGAGCTGGCCGTGGAGACGGCTGTGGTTGTGCGCAACAAGGTTGTCGAGGCTTATCAGGAAATCTTGCGGATGCCGGTCTGAGCTATGCTGGGCGAAGGTCTGTACTTTGATATCGTGCGCCAGGCGCTGTGGGTCGCAGTCATTACCTCGGTACCGATCCTGGCCGTGGCGCTGGTCACAGGCTTGGCTGTGGGTCTGTTCCAAGCCCTGACTTCGATTCAGGAAATGACGCTGACCTTCGTCCCTAAACTGGTGTGCATCGTAATCGCCTTTTGGATGTCGATGGGGTTCATGACCCAGGCGCTGGTTACCTTTTTCGCTGAAACCTTGATTCCCCTGATCGCTGGAGGTCGTTGATGGATACTGCCTATGTCACCTTGTCCCGGCAGTCGGGCCTGATGAATGAGATGCGCCTCGTCGCGAACAACATCGCCAATGCCAACACCACCGGGTATCGGCAGCAGGGGTTGGTGTTCTCCGAGTTTGTCCGGGATCTGCCCGGTGCCCCGTCCCTGTCCATGAGCCGCGGGCAAGTCCGCAACACGTCTTTTGAACAGGGCCTGCTTACTCAGACGGGCGGGCAGTTCGATTTCGCGATTGAAGGCGATGGGTTCTTCCTGATCGAGACCCCTTCGGGCAACCGTTTGACCCGCGCGGGCAGCTTTGCCCCCGACGCCAATGGGGATCTGGTCACCCCCGACGGATACCGGGTTCTGGACAGCAATGGGGCGCCTGTCTTCATCCCGCCCGATGCGGCAACCATCGACGTCGGGGGCGATGGAACGCTCAGCGTGGATGGGCAGCTTCTGGGCCAGATCGGCGTATACCGCCCAACCGACGGGACGAACCTGGTGCGCGAAGCGAGCACCTTGTTCCGACCTGACGGTGAAGTTGAGCCGGTGGAGCAGCCGGTGGTGCTGCATCGGTTCCTCGAAGGGTCGAATGTCAATGCGATCGACCAGGTCACCAAGCTTATCGAGATTCAGCGTGCCTACGAACTGGGTCAAAGCTTTCTCGAGGCCGAGGACGAAAGAATCCGCGGCGCCCTGAAAACCTTGATGCGCTGATCTCAAGCAGCAGGAGAATGTGAAAATGCGAGCTCTCAAGATTGCCGCGACCGGAATGTCGGCCCAGCAGATGCGGGTCGAAACCATCTCGAACAACCTCGCGAACATGAACACCACCGGCTACAATGCGCGGCGCGCCGAGTTCGCGGATCTGCACTATCAGCAGATGGCGCGGGCCGGAACGGTCAACGCTTCGGACGGTACCGTTCTGCCCACGGGAATCCAGCTGGGTCTGGGGGTTCGCCCGGCGGCGGTCACCGTGCAATTGGCCCAGGGTGCGCTCTCGGCGACGGGCAGCGATCTGGATATCGCCATCGAAGGGCGCGGGTATCTGGAGGTGACGCTGCCCAACGGGCAGTCGGCCTATACCCGTGATGGAAGTCTCAAGCGCTCGGCGGAGGGATTGATCGTCACGTCCGACGGGTTCCCGGTGGTTCCTGAGATCACGATACCCGATGACGCGCGCTCGATTTCAATCAACGCGGCGGGCGAGGTCTATGCCTATTTCGACGACACCGCCGAAGGGCAATTGTTGGGCGAGTTCACGTTGGCGAGTTTCTCGAACGCAAAGGGGCTCGAAGCGATCGGCAGCAATCTGTTCAAGGAAACCGAAGCCTCGGGTGCGCCGATCGTGGGAACACCGGGCGAGGATGGGCTGGGCACGTTGCGGCAGGGCTACCTGGAAGACAGTTCGGTGGATGCGGTGCGCGAGGTAACTGAATTGATCGAAGCGCAGCGCGGATATGAAATGAACGCCAAAGTAATCTCGGCCGTCGATCAGATGATGGGCGCGACAACCCAGGTGCGGTGATGCGGGTTCTGTTTCTCATGGTCTGTCTGTTGTGCCCGCTATTCGCGCAGGCGAATGTCGTCGTGCCCACGCGAACGATCCGCGCGAAGGAAGTCATAACGGCGGAGGATCTGAAGATACAACCCGGAGATGTGGCGGGCGCAGTCGAGGATCCGGACCTGCTGGTTGGACAGGAGGCACGAATCGCCCTGTATCCCGGCCGCCCCATACGGGCTTCCGATGTTCGAGCGCCCGCTGTCGTTGATCGCAACGATCTCGTAACGCTGGTGTTCGTGAAGAATGGCCTGACCATAGAGGTCGAGGGCCGCGCCTTGGGGCGGGGCGCAGTCGGCGAAAGGATTCGGGCCATGAATTTGTCCTCACGTTCAGCCGTGACGGGCAAAGTCGGGCCAGACGGACAAATCGAGGTGAACTGATGACGAAACTCTCAAATCTGCTTGTCGCGGTCTTGGCCCTGAGCGCGTGCGGTCGACTGGATCATTTGGGCAAGCCACCCAGTCTTTCGCCCAATACCGAGTCTCCGGAACATGTTGCAATGCTCTGGCCGGGTCTGCCCATGCACACACAACCGCAACGGGCGGTGGATCGTTCATCTCTTTGGAGCGGTGGGCAGCAATCGCTGTTGGGTGATCAACGCGCGATGAAAAAAGGCGACATTCTGACCGTCGTCATCGAATTGGACGAAAAAGCCGAGATATCCAATGATACGAGCCGTTCCCGGAGCGGCTCGGAGGATCTGCAGGTCCCGGGTTTGTTCGGGTTGCCGCAGCGGGTGGCGGGGCACTTGCCGGAAGGCGCTTCTCTGGATGAGGCTGTCTCGATCGACTCTGCGTCCGTCAGCAAGGGCAAGGGCTCGGTCAAGAGGAAAGAAAAGCTGACTTTGCGCGTGGCCGCGACGGTTGTGGATATTCTGCCGAATGGCGTTCTGTCGATTGCCGGGTCGCAGGAGTTGCGGGTGAATTTCGAACTGCGCGAGTTGCTCGTATCCGGCTATGTGCGGCCCCAGGACATTTCACGCCAGAATGAGATTACCTACGACAAGATCGCCTCGGCCCGTGTGTCGTATGGTGGGCGCGGACAGATTTCCGACGTCCAACAGCCCAGATACGGGCAGCAGGTTCTGGATGCGTTGTTGCCGTTCTGAGGATCAACCGAGATGAAAATGATTTTGCCAATCGTGTTTCTGATCGCAGGACTGGTTGCCGGGGTGGCGGCGGGAGTATTTCTGACGCCTGCCGGTGCGCCCGAAGAACACGACAGCAGCGACAGCCCGGACGGAAAGAAGGGCGATACTCAGACGGATACCAAGGTGAACGACAAGTCCTCAAAGGCGCACGGTGCCGGGAAAGATGAAAAGGACGGTGCCTTTGAGTACCTGAAGATGACCAAGCAGTTTGTTGTTCCGGTCGTGCGGTCGGATGAGATCGAAGCCTTGGTGACATTGTCGCTGAGCCTCGAAACCCGTCCCGGCTTGTCCGAGGAGTTTTTCGAGGTCGAGCCGAAGTTGCGGGACGCGTTTCTGCAGGTGCTGTTCGATCACGCGAACATGGGTGGGTTCGATCGGGAATTCACCCGGTCGGACAACCTGGGAGTTCTGCGCAGATCGCTTTTGGAAGCGGCCAAGAAAAATCTGGGTGAAGATGTGAACCGGGTTCTGATTATGAGCGTGAGTCGTCAGGACACCTGACCGTCTTCCAAGTGATCCAGTTCAACAGCCATCTAAGCCGGATCTTCTCTGTATGTTCCGGCGTTTTTCGCACCGTTGTTTTCTGGCCAGAGCCTCAACGGCTTGCCTTCTGCCGAAAGCAAGGCGCAAATCCTCCATCATTGCAAGCTTTTGGGACCTGACGCGCGCCAGTTCAGTGTTCAGGGCCCGGCGCGTTGCTGCCTCCCACTGGTGCCACAGCACATCCGCGCCGGCAATCCTATAGCTCTCGGTGACGCTTGCGCTGGACTGCACTTGCTTCAATTGGGCGTCAAGCCGCGACAGTTGATCCTGGATTTGGGCCTCTCTTTCCAAAACGGGGCGCAGCACTTGATACTCCTTGTGGAAGGCCGCCTCGGTCACTGCCGCGAGATCAGTCAGCTTGTCGGCTTTCATCATATACCTCCTTTCGCTCGTTTGCGCATGGCCTCGGCAAAGCGGATGGCTGCGGCGACGGGGCGGTAGTAGTCTTCCGGAATTTCTTGCCCGATTTCGACCGTGGCGTGCAGGGCGCGGGCGGTCGGCGGATCGGAGTGGAGGGGAACCCCGGCCTCGATCGCGATGGAGCGAATCGTGGCAGCCACCTCGTCAACACCCTTGGCGACACAGACCGGCGCGGTTCCGGGTGTGCGATCCCATTTCAATACCACCGCATAGTGCGTGGGGTTCACGATCACCACGTCCGCCTTTGGTACATCGGACATCATCTGGCTGGTCGCAATTTCCTGGGCGCGTTGTCTTCGATGCTGTTTCACATGCGGGTCGCCTTCCGAGTCTTTGGTTTCGTCCTGCAACTCCTTGCGCGACATGCGGTTCTTTCGCATGTGCTCGGAGTATTGCCACAGGTAGTCGATAACCCCGATGGCCAGCGTTATGGCGACGACGATAAACAGAAAGTGAAACAACAGGTTCATCATCAACAAGATCGATGCCCGCGGCGGTGCGGCCGCAGCTGACAGGATTTGCGACAGGTTCGCTTGAAGGAACAGAGCCAGGCATGCGCAATAGATCACCAACTTGACGAAGCTTTTCAGGAACTCGAACAATCCACCGCGACCGAACTTGTTCTTGGCGTTCGACGGGATCGAGATTCTGGACGGCTTGGGCTTCAACTTGGACGGAGCAAAAACAATGGCTCTCTGCGCGAGCAGGTTCAACAGGACGACAACGGTCGGCACCGCCAGCAACGTACCCGCCGACAGGGCTACAGCTTTCAGAAGGCCCAGCACCGGTCCTGTTGACGCGCCCTCGACCAACAGAGACGAGAGGCTCGGCGATTGATCAACCAAAACCATCAAAGCCGTCCCGAGATGGACGGCTGAATACTGCCCGGCTGCCAGCAGGGCGATCGTCAGGCCGGCATAGGCGGCGACGGCGGACAAGTCGTTGGACTTGACGACCTCGCCCTTTTCACGCGCCTTCTGAAGCTTTTGCGGCGTCGCCTCGAATGACTTGTCGCTGTCATCGTCCTGACCGCTCATGGCGTGACTCGCGTTGGGTCATTCAGGAATGAGAGCAGGGCATCGGACCAGACCGAAAGGATGATGGGGGTGCCTGCGAACAACAGGAAAAGTCCGGCAAAAGTGATTGCCGGCGCGCCGATGAAGGCAACCATCAATTGCGGCATGGCCCGGTTTATCACGCCCAGAGCCAGATTGTAGATCAGCGAAGCGATGACAAAGGGCGCAGCCAGCCCGAAGGCCAGTGAAAAGCTGTGGGCGATCTGCGCAACGCCCCATTGCGAAACATCCGACGCCGCGGGCACGATGCCTGCCGGAAACAGCATATAGCTGTGGACGAGGAATTGCGCCGCGCGAACGTGAAGGTTCAGGAGGACTGCCAATGCAAGCCCGGCCAATGTCAACAGATACCCCATGGCTGGCAACGGGTCAGCTGCGGCTCCTCCCAGAATTTGGGACAAAGACGTGGATTGTGCCGCGACAGATCCGGCTGTCTGCAGCGCCAGAACGAACAGCCTCAGGCCAACTCCAAGTATTAGGCCGATCAGGGTTTCCGCCGTGATCACCCGCACCATTGCAGCCATTCCCGGCGCCAGTGGTTCTATTTGAACAGCGGGCGCCACCACAAGTGAGAAGGCCACCGCCACACCCAGTTTTACGCGCGTCGGTACGCTGCGCTCACCGAAGGCAGGCAGCAATGAAACCACGGCGGAGACACGCAGAAACACGACGAAACCATGCCAGATGGCGCCGCCAAGCTCATCGAGAAGACCGGGGACAACAGCGATCACGCCGGAACCGTCCCGACCAAAGCCGGACGAGCTTCGAGACCAATTTCTTCAAACGAGAGGACCGGGTTCGAAACTCCTCGCGCATGAAGGATGGTACGCAGCAACCGGCGACGGCGGCTTGATGTCACCAATGCCGGAAAAAGGCCCTGCGTCGCAGTTTTCGAGATGGCCGCAATCGCGCCATCGGCCAACTTGTTGAACAGGTTCGGTGGCAGCGCCACGTCGATTCCGGCATGTTGGGCGTCAATCTGGTAGGATGAGAAGGTCTCTTCCCATTCCGGCGCCAGTTGGATCAGCGGGATCGAACCGTCGTCGCGTTTCAACTCGGCCACCAGTTGGAAACCCAGCCGCTGGCGCACGATCTCGCAGATGGCTTCGGGCTGGGTCGTGGTCATCCTCGCCTCGGCCACGCTTTCGAGGATCAGCGCCATGTTGCGGATCGAGACCCGCTCGTCCAGCAGCAGGCGCAGCACCGCATGCAGCGTGTCGATCGGAACCTTGTCGGGGATCAGTTCGTCCAGCAGCTTGCGGTTGGCTTCGGCCCGCACCGGATCGCTGAGACGGGTCATTTCGGTCAGCAGGCGGCGCAAGGATTTCAGCGTCAGCAGGCGCGAGAAGTTCTGTTTGATGATTTCCAGCAGATGCGTGGCCAGAATTTCGGGCGGGGTCACGATGGTGGCACCGCTCAGGGCTGCGGCCTCCTGGTCCTTGGGCAAAATCCACCGGGCCGGGGCGCCATAGACGGGTTCGGTCACGTCATTGCCGTCGGGCAGAAGATCGGCGCCATCCTGAACAAGCGCCAGGATCAGGTCGGGGTGCAGCACGCCGCGGGCCTGTTCGACCCCCTGCACCTTGATCACATAGGTGCCCGTCGGCAGATCGGCTCGGTCGGTAAGGCGGATCTCGGGCAGGATCAGGCCAAAGCTCGAGGCGACGTAGGTCCGCATGTTGGCGATCCGCGCGTCCAGGCCGGTTCCGGGGTTCAGAACCATGTTGACGAGATCGGGCGCGAATTCCAGGTGCACATCGTCAAGATCCAGCACGTCGCCGATCGCCTGCGCGGAGGGCGCCTGGGTTTCGGGTGTGGGCGATTGCGCGGCCAGGGCCTCGGCCTTCTGTTTCTTGTGAACGTGATAGGCGGCATAGCCCAGGACCGCCCCGCCCAGAATGAAGGGCAGGAAGGGCAGGCCCGGCACCAGCGCGAACAGAGCCATCAGCACCGCCACCGTGCCCAGCGCCGCGGGATGCCGGCCCAGTTGCGAGAACAACGCGTTGTCGGTGGCCCCCTGCGTGCCGCCGCGCGCGAGCAACAGGGCCGATGCGATTGAGATGATCACGGCCGGAATCTGCGACACCAACCCGTCGCCCACGGTCAGGATGGCATAGGTTTCGAACGCCGAGGCAACCGGCATGCCATGCACGATCACCCCCATGATCAGCCCCATCACGAGGTTCAGAAGAGTGATCAGCAGCCCGGCGACCGCATCGCCCTTGACGAATTTCGACGCTCCGTCCAGCGAGCCGAAGAACGTGGTTTCCTGCTGCTCAAGCTCGCGCCGTTCCTTGGCCTGCTGGTGGTCGATCGCACCGGCCGACATGTCGGCGTCGATGGCCAGCTGCTTGCCCGGCATCCCGTCCAGCGCGAACCTTGCGCCGACCTCGGCCATGCGCGCGGCGCCCTTGGTGATGACCATGAAATTCACGATCAGCAGCACGCCGAATACGACGAGACCCAGGAAGATGCTGCCGCTCATGACGAATTGGGCAAAGCCTTCGATCACGTCGCCGGCGGCATTGGGGCCGGTGTGGCCCTGGCCGATGATCAGCTTGGTCGAAGACACGTTCAGCGACAGCCGCAGCATCAGCGAAGCCAGCAGGATCGTCGGGAAGGACGAGAAATCCAGCGGGCGTTCGATGAAAAGGGTCAGGGTGAAGATCAAAATCGCCAGCGCGAACGAGGCCGCCAGCCCGATGTCGAGCACCCAGGACGGCATCGGCAGGATCATCATCACGATCACGGTCATCAGCGCCAGCGCCAGCAGAACCGTGGGCGAAAACAGGGTCCTTGGGTCAAGTTTCGGCACGCGTCACTCCTGATCGAAGGTGATGAAGGCCACCGCGGTCCCGGATGCCGGAACCAGCGAACCCAGCGCCGGACGGTTGGCCCCGGCGGAGGAGGGGCCGAGCGGGATCAGCGGCAGCGCGGTGCGGTGGAACGGGTCGGCGGCCTGACGCGCCGTCTCATCGGGCGTGTCGGACAGCGCGGCCAGAACCGTCTGGAACCGGGCGACATATCTGCGGGCATATTCGGGGGTGCGCGAGTGATAGGCGCCGACAGCGGCCGACCAGTCGCCATGTTCGGCATAAAGCTGTTTCAGGAACCGCGCCGCATAGGCCGCATTCTGATCGGGGTCGAACATCGCGTCGATCGACCGGAAAGCCTTGCCGTGCCAGCGATAATTGATCTGGAAGCAGCCGACGTCAAAGCTGCGGGCGCCCGATTTGAACACCTCGAACACATAGGCCTTGGCTTCCGCTTCGGACGCGAACCAATATCCCTTGCCTTCCAGGTTCACGGTCCAGGGCCATGGGTGCAGGCTGCCATCGACGCGGCGCCCGGTTTCTACCCGGGTGATGGCCTGCATGACGTCCAGCGGGACGCCCTCGGCCCGGGCGGCACGTCGGGCCGCCCGGTCGCAGATATCGGCGGTGCGCATGTCCGGTACGGCCAAGGCCGCCGAGGCGACCAGGGCCTGCACCCACAGCGATAGGAAGACGATCTTGAGTTCTGGCATTCTGCCGGTCCGGGATTCTTCTGACCGGGCCAAGCTAGCCAGTTATCGGTTTACAGAGCGTTAGCGCCGATCAGTTCCGGTCGATCCTGCGGCCGAAGACGACGCTGGTATTGGTGCGCAGCACGCCGGGGATCTTGGCCAGCTCGTCCACCAGGATGTCCAGATCCTCGATCCGGGGGGCCTCGGCCGACAGCAGCAGGTCGAACTCGCCGTTGATCGACAGGCACAGCTTGACCTCGGGATAGGCTTCCAGCCGTTTGATGATGCGCGCGGTCTCTTTCTGCTGCACCTCGAGCAGCACCACGACCTGCACCCTGGGTGTGTCGTCGGCCCGGCCCAGCACGACCGAGTAGCCCGCGATCACGCCTGATTCCTCCATGCGCCGGATGCGTTCGTGCACGGTGGTTCGGGCCACGCCCAGACGGGCAGCGATCTGCGTCGTCGAGGCGCGCGCGTTGTGCTGCAGGGCGGCGATGATGCGGCGGTCAAGCTGGTCCATGGGCTTTCGGCTGTTGATCGGATGGTTGGGGTCTACGGCAAGAGTGTGGTCGCTCTCAAGGCGTATGCGGATATCGGGGGTGCAGGTCGTCGATGATGATCGGGTGCGCATGCGGCTCGGGTCCGGACAGATGCGGGTGATCGGCGGGCAGGTCCGGGTGGTCATGCGCGATTGAGCGCGGCTGGAATGCGGGCCAAGCCCAGGCGGCCAGTATCAGCCCGCCCAGGGCCAGAACGGTCAGCGCGGCCATCGCCACGGTCGCGCCATGTTGCGTCATCAGCCAGCCCGACAGCGGATACAGAACCAGCCAGCAGGCATGCGACAGGGTGAACTGGGCGGCGAACACGGCCGTACGATCCTCGGGGTGGGCGGATCGGGTCAGCAATCGCCCCGAGGGCGTCAGCGTGGAGGAATAGCCGAAACCCACAAGCGCCCAAAGCGCGGTCAGCATCACCAGAGACATCGGCACCACCGCCGACAGCAGCGCGGCGGTTGCCATGGTCGCGGTTGCCAGCGTTGCGCCGGCCAGCATCACCGGCCGGTCCGGCAGACGCTCCAGCAGTGCCGGAAGCAAGAAAGCCGCCAGCATCGACCCGCCACCGAACCCGGCCAGCGCGATCGCCACGGCACTGTCCGACAGGCCCAGGTCGCCGCGCACGATCACCACGGTGTTGACCAGCACCATCGCGCTGAGGGCGGCGGCGGACCAGCTGAGCGCCAGAAGGCCACGCAGGCGCGGTGTCCGCAGATAGATGCGAATGCCGCGCGTCGTCCGGTCATATATCCCACGCGGTTTGCGCGGCGCGGGCGAGGGCAGCGTCACCGAGACCACCAGCAGGGCCGAGGCAGCAAAGCCCAGTGCCGTTCCCCAGAACAGGCTGTCGAAACTGACGACCAACAGCAGCATCGCAGCCAGCATCGGACTCACGAGGTTCTCCAGATCGTAGGCCAGCCGCGACAGCGACAGGGCCTTTGTGTAATCCTGCTCGTCGGTCAGAACATCGGGGATCGTGGCCTGGAACGCGGGCGTGAACCCGGCCGAGGCCGATTGCAGAACGAAGATCAACACATAGACCTGCCAGACCTCGGTCACGAAGGGCAGGCACAGCGCAACGACGGCCCGCACCATGTCCAGCGTCACCAACATGCGGCGGCGGTCGATCCGTTCGGCAAAAGCCGCGGCAACGGGCGCAATCGTGACATAGGCGATCATTTTGATGGTCAGGGCCGTGCCCAGCACCATCGCCGCGGACTCGCCGGCCAGATCATAGGCCAGCAACCCCAGCGCCACCGTCGCCAGCCCGGTGCCCAGCAGCGCCACCACCTGCGCGGCCAGAAGGTGACGATACGTCCGGTTCCGCAGAATGTTCAGCATCGCAGAAACTCTGAAACAGCCCCGCGCGCGCCGTGGGTGCCGCCGTCGCTCGGGCGGGCGGTGATTTGTTCAGGTAAGGCGCAGGTCGGTCGAGACATGGTCCGACCCTATGCGCCCGACGCGGATGCCTCAACCGCAGTGACGCCCAAGTGCCGCCATGGGGCGGATGGCGTTGAGTTTGCGGGTCAAACACCCTATTTCGGGGGCAACACCGTGCAAAGGAAAAATTCGTGGCGAACCATCTCTACAAGAACGACCTGCCCGACGGGCTAGACCTGGGCCCCGTCGTGGCCATCGATTGCGAAACCATGGGCTTGAACCCGCATCGCGACCGTCTGTGCGTGATCCAGATGTCGGGCGGCGACGGCCACAGCCACATCGTGCAGGTCGAAAAGGGTCAGACCGAGGCCCCGAACCTGTGCGCCATGCTGGAAAACCCCGAGGTGCTGAAACTGTTCCACTTCGGCCGCTTTGACATCGCCGCGCTGTACCACGCTTTCGGCGCGCTGGCCGCGCCGGTTTATTGCACCAAGATCGCCAGCCGCCTGGTGCGCACCTATACCGACCGGCACGGGTTGAAGAACCTGTGCCAGGAACTGCTGGGCATCGACATCTCGAAACAGCAGCAGATGAGCGACTGGGGCGCCGAGACCCTGACCGAGGCGCAACTGGACTATGCCGCCTCGGACGTTCTGTATCTGCACCAGCTGCGCGCGGCGCTGGACGCACGCCTGGAACGCGAGGGCCGGACCGAGATGGCGCAGGCCTGTTTCGACTTCCTGCCGATGCGCGCCAGGCTGGATCTGGCTGGCTGGCCCGAAACCGATATCTTTGCGCACTCATGACCGATACCGAATCCTTTCTGAAAACCGCCCGCCAGGTCGTCACCGACGAGGCCCGCGCGCTTGAGGTTCTGGCCGAAGGGCTGGACGAACGTTTCGCCGACGCGGTGCGGCTGATCCTGCAGGCCAAGGGCCGGCTGATCGTCAGCGGTATCGGCAAGTCGGGCCATATCGGACACAAGATCGCGGCCACGCTGGCCAGTACCGGCACGCCCGCCTATTTCGTGCATCCGGCCGAGGCCAGCCATGGCGACCTGGGCATGGTGTCCAAGGATGACGTGGTGCTGGCGATTTCGAATTCCGGCGAAGCGCCCGAGCTGGCCAACCTGCTGGCCTTTACCCGGCGGTTCGGGATTCCGCTGATCGGCCTGTCCAGCCGGCCGGACAGTACGCTGATGAAGCAGGCCGACGTGCATCTGCTGATCCCTGCGCTGGGCGAGGCCTGCGGATACGGCATGGTGCCCTCGATTTCGACCACGCTGACGCTGGCGATGGGCGATGCGCTTGCGATCGCGCTGATGAAATACCGCGATTTCAAGCCCGAGGATTTCCGCGCCTTCCATCCCGGCGGCAAGCTGGGCGCGCAGCTGAGCGCGGTGCGCGACCTGATGCACAGCGGCAACGCTCTGCCGCTGGTGTCGGCCGACACCCCGATGAGCGACGCGCTGATCGAGATCAGCCAGAAAGGCTTTGGCGTGGTCGGCGTGACCGATGCGAATGGCGCCCTGGTCGGGATCATCACCGACGGCGACCTGCGCCGTCATATGGACGGCTTGCTGAACAACACGGCGGCCGAGGTCATGACCGCCAACCCCACGACCATCGCGCCCGACGCGCTGGCCGAAGAGGCGGTGGCGATCATGAACGCGCGCAAGATCACCTCGTTGTTCGTGGTGGATCCGGACCAGCCGGGCCGGGCGCAGGGGCTGTTGCATATCCACGACTGCCTGCGCGTCGGGCTGGGTTGAGTGAGGGCCGGGATGGATCGCTATTCGCGCATGGTGCAGTTCCTCAAGGTTCTGCTGCCACTGGTGGCCATCCTGCTGCTGTCGATGGTGTTCCTGTTGTCGCGCAGCATCGAGACCAATGTTTCGGGGCCCTTTACCGAACAGGACCTTGATGCCCGCGTCAAAAGCCAGATGGTGACCCGCCCGCGGTTCCGGGGCACGACCCGCAAGGGCGAGGACATCCAGGTCGAGGCGGTTCAGGCCAGTCGGGGGTCTGCAGAAGGGGTGCCGACAGCGTCGCGGCTTCAGGGTCGGTTCGGCCTGACGAACGGCGGTGTGATCACGCTGGACTCTGAAACCGGAATGCTGCACCCGAACAAGGGTGAGGCCGTGTTTTCCGGCGATGTGGTGATGACGACCACCGATGGAATCCGGGTGACCACCGATCTTCTGAATACCTCTCTGGACGAAATACGGGGCGAGACCCCGGGCCCGGTGCAAGCGTTCGGCCCGATCGGCAGGTTTTCGGCCGGTCGAATGCGTTTTGGTGCTGAAAAAACAGACGGTCCGGTTCATATTCTTTTTACAGATGGCGTCAAATTGGTATATGAGCCACCAAAAACCGAAAGATAGCTGGTGTTCGATTTTCGCATAGTTCCCATTTGCATGTCGCTTGCCTTCGCCGCAGTGCCTTGTGCTGCGCAGGAATCGCAGGTGGCCTTCGGGTCGATCAAGACAGATCCTGCGCTGCCGGTCGAAGTGACGTCGGAGACGCTCAAGGTGAACCAGGAAGACGGTTCGGCCGAGTTTCTGGGCAATGTCATCGTTGTTCAGGGCGACATGCGCCTGTCGGCCGAAAAGGTCGTGGTGATCTACAATCAGGACAGGTCCGGGATCGAGCGCATGGAGGCTTCGGAAAACGTGGTTCTGGTGGCTCCGCCGGATGCCGCGCAGGCCGACCGCGCCGAATACAGCATCGCGACCGGTGTAATCGTCATGACGGGCAACGTCCTGCTGAATCAGGGGCCCAGCACCATCAGCGGAGACCGGATGGTGGCGAATCTGACCGACGGAACCGCGACGATGACCGGCCGCGTCAAGACGATCCTTCAGCAGGGCGGTGATTGATGGCGATCCCGAAACTGACCGTTGCCGATGGGTCGTCTGGTTTGAAGATTCAAAAGCTGCGCAAGTCCTACCGGAAAAAGACCGTTATCAGGGACGTGTCGATGACCCTCGACCGGTCCGAGGTTGTCGCGCTGCTGGGGCCGAACGGATCCGGCAAGACCACCACCTTCTATTCTGTCGCGGGCCTGGTCTTTCCCGAGGCGGGAACTGTTTCCATCGACGGTCAGAACGTGACCACTCTGCCCATGTATCGCCGCGCGCGGATGGGAATCGGCTATCTCCCGCAGGAAATGTCGATTTTTCGCGGTCTCAGCGTCGAGGACAACATAGCGGCGGTTCTGGATGTGACCGTCCGGCATGCCCACCGGCGCAAGGAGCGGCTGGAGGAACTGCTGTCGGATTTTTCGATCGAGCATCTGCGACGGGCGCCGGCGCTGGCTTTGTCGGGGGGCGAGCGCCGTCGTGTGGAAATCGCTCGTTGCCTGGCGGCCGATCCCAAATATCTGCTGTTGGACGAGCCGTTTGCCGGCGTCGATCCGATCAGTGTCGGCGATATACGTCACCTTGTGGCCGACCTGAAAAAGCGGGGAATTGGCGTGTTGATCACCGATCACAACGTTCGGGAAACCCTGGAGATCGTCGATCGCGCCTATATTCTGCATGATGGCCAGGTTCTGATGTCGGGGACGCCCGACGAGGTGGTGGAAAACGAAAACGTCCGCCGCGTCTATCTGGGTGAAAACTTCAAGATTTCATGACCTTCCGCGGAATTGCGCCGATCGAATGGCGGAATTCGCGTATATACATTCGTGTTTTGATTGACTCTGCCGCCGCCTGTTGGCTCAATTGGAGCATGGCATTTTCGTGGTTCCAGATTGGATCTCGATGTCCCTTCGTCGAAGGGCCGGATCAAAGGCAACCCCGGACAATGCCCCGACCCCCCACCCTATAAAAACAAGTCCGTCGCATGATGCGGCGCCAACAAGGGTGTGAATTGTGAAGGAGATCACATGCGTTACCAAATCAGCGGCAAACAGATCGACATCGGTGCGGCCCTGCAAACCCACGTGCAGACCGAGCTGGGCGAGGTTGTGGGCAAATACGCCCAGCGCGCAACGGATGCCAACGTCGTCTTTTCCCGTTCGGCGCATGAATATGTGTGTGAAACCACCGTACATCTGTCCACGGGCCTGACAGCGCAGGCCAAAGCACATGCAACGGAGATCTACGCGGCGTTCCAGGCCTGCTGTGACAAGATGGAAAAGCAGCTGAGACGCTACAAGCGCCGGCTGAAGGATCACCACCGCGAGCGTTCCGAGCCGGTTGAACTCTTTGGTGCGTCGTCTTATATCCTCGCGTCGGACGAATCGGAGACGGATCAAGAGCCCGACTCCTTGCAGCCGATCATCGTGGCTGAGATGGAAACCCAGATCCCATCGCTAAGCGTGGGTGAGGCTGTCATGCAGATGGAATTGGCTGGTGCACCGGTGCTGGTGTTCAGGAATGAAAACAAGGACGGGTTGAATGTCGTGTATCGCCGGGACGACGGAAATATCGGCTGGATCGATCCGTAAGAGGCAAGGATGAAGGCGAAGCCCCCGCTTGGGCGGGGGCGATGCCATGGAGCATGATCATGGAGCTGTCGAGCATATTGAAGCCCGAGGCGGTGCGCGTTCTTTCGGCCGCGTCCAGCAAGAAACGGCTGTTTCAGGAAATCGGCGATGTCGCCGCCGGCGCGCTGGGACTCGACGCCCAGACCGTGGTCGATTGCCTGTTGGAGCGCGAAAGCCTTGGCCCGACCGGAGTGGGGCATGGTGTGGCGCTGCCGCATGCGCGCCTGTCGGGTCTGGATGCGGTGGCAGGCGTGTTCGTGATGCTTGAAAAGCCGATCGATTTCGGTTCTGTCGACCGGCAGCCGGTGGATTTGGCCTTTGCGCTGTTCGCCCCCGAGGAAGCCGGTGTCGAGCACCTGAAAGCTTTGGCGTTGGTGTCACGCACATTGCGCGATGGCTCGGTCTGCGCGAAGCTGCGCGCCAACCCGGATCCGGTCAAGCTCTATGCCATATTGACGACGGCACAGGCGGTCCAAGCCGCCTGAAGATCATGCATTTATCCTAAAAGACCGTTCCGGGCGACAGGCCGCCCGTGCGCGGTAAAAACAGCCTGTGCTATGCTTTACCGGAAGGGCAGTTGCCGATGGCTTATTGGTGGGCTGGACCCCGTTAAAAAACTTGGCACATGGGCTGATGCGCACTTGAGAATGGTGACACTGCTTGGCGGTGATCCCGGTTAGGAAGATGACGAACTTGCATGACCCACGCTCTTCGATCTGAACGGAGGAGATGTCATGGCAAAGCGCGAGACCGGCGATCACCCGGATTTAAAGTTGGTCAATCCGAATGCAGCAGTGATTGATATCGGCTCGACGATGCATATGGCGGCTGTGAACCCTGATGTTCATGACAGTCCCGTGCGGGCTTTCTGGACTTTCACGCAAGACCTGCATGATCTGGCCGTCTGGTTCCAATCTTGTGGCATCACCACTGTGGCGATGGAATCGACGGGCGTGTATTGGATTCCTGCCTTTGAGATTTTGCAGGCTCACGGCTTCGATGTGATCCTCGTGAACGCCTGATACGCCAAGAATGTTCCTGGTCGCAAGACTGACGTCAGCGATGCGAGTTGGCTGCGGCAATTGCACTCCTATGGCCTGCTGCGCGGCAGCTTCAGGCCCGAGGCTGAGGTCGCAACCCTGCGCGCCTACATGCGCCAGCGTGACCGGTTGACCGAGTACGCTGCGGCTCACATTCAGCACATGCAGAAGGCTCTTATGGAGATGAACCTGCAGTTACATCACGTCGTCTCCGATATCACAGGCGCGACGGGGATGAAGATCATCCGCGCCATCGTAGCGGGCGAACGTGACCCTGATGTGTTGGCCGGATATCGCGATGTGAGATGCAAATCTTCCATCGAAACGATCAAGGCCGCCCTCATCGGGAAGGACCGGGACGAACATGTTTTTGCGCTGACACAGTCACTTGAACTCTACGACTTCTACAAAGCACAGATCGCAGCTTGTGATGCCAGGCTCGAAGATGCCGCTGGCGCATTGACCGTGCGGACAAAGGGCAACTTAGCAGCCATTCCCAAAGCCAGATTCAAAGGAAAGCAATGCAATGCCCCGGCCTTTGATATACGGGCAGCGCTTTACGGCGTGCTGGGCACAGACCTGACGCAAATCCATGGCCTTGGTCCCGCTCTGGCGCTCAAACTGGTATCCGAATGCGGCACGGATTTGCGGGCGTGGAAGAGCGCACAGCACTTCACGTCATGGCTCTGCCTGGCACCCGGCAACAAGATCTCTGGAGGCAAGCTGCTGTCCTCGAAGACTCGCCGATCTTCAAGTCGCACAGCTGCACTTTTTCGACTGGCCGCGGTCACACTTGGTCGAAGCGACACCGCAGTGGGTGCTTTCTACCCGCGGCTCTCGGCCCGGATCGGCAAGCAAAAGGCTGTCACAGCCACGGCGCGAAAGATCGCGGTCTTATTCTACAACGCAATCCGTCACGGTATGACCAATAAAGATCAAGGTGCGGCCGCTTATGATGAGCGACATCGGAAACGTGTGCCCTCGAACCTCCAGCGCCGTGCAAAGACGATGGGATTTGCTCTGGCACCTATCTCGGACGCGGAGGCTGTTTCTTGGGAAGGCCCCGGTGTTCGGGGGCTTTCGTGTATCTGGCTGCGGTCAACCGCCGGTGCCCATTTCCAGGGTCCACCAGATCTTGCCACCATTTTCCTGATGCCAGGCAAACCCCATTTGCGTGGCTTTCGGGTCCATGATCACCGCACGCGGGCCGGGCTCCTGCATCCAGGCTGCAAGAGTCTCGGTTTCGGTCTCGTAGGTCTCGGAAATCGCTTCGCCAAGGAAGGTGCCCATGTAACCGACGCGCGCGGCCCGATCGATCGGTGACGACCCGTCCGACCCGAAGTGCCACGGACGGTTCTGGCGCGCCATGTCCTTGGCGTGAGTTGCCGCTGCGGCGTTGAGCTGTGCGTTCAGCTGGACAGGCTGCAGGCCGGATGCCTGTCGCAACGCGTTGACCGAATCAAGCATGCGGAACTGGAGTTTTTCGGGATTGCCGCGAATCTTGTAGACCTTGGGCAGCGGCCGGCCATCCGAGCCCAGCGACGAGGTGCCTGACGTGTCGGTACATGCCGCCAAGGCCACAAAGCAGATCAACAGCAAGGAAACGATTCGCGTCATGTCGGGTCCAGTTCTTTGTTTCGCCAAGGGGAATAGCCTGCGCAGGGCATTTGCGCCAAGCTCCAATCACCGGAATTCGCGTGATTCTGCCGGTTTGATTTGCGACTGAAGCATTCCGGCAATAAAATACTTCAGATTTTTCAAGTTTATTGGCCAAGGACCTGCTGTCATGACCACCAAACGCATTCTCACCCCGACGCGCCGCGGGTTCCTTGCAGGCGCCTCGTCATTGCTGGCCAGCCCGGCCGTTGCGCAATTCATTCCCGGTGATCCGCTGCGACCCGCCCCCGAGACAGAGCCGCCGGTCCGGCGCAACGTTTCCGGCTTTCGTGCACTGCAGTGGCAGCCCTATTTCTCGAATACCCGGAACGGTGCGATCCTGGTTGATACCGTGTCCCGCGCCCTGCATTACTGGTCCGAGGATCAAACCGTCTACAAGCTGTATCCATCATCCGTACCGCTGACCGAGGAACTGACGCGCCGCGGCAGAACCAGCGTGATCCGCAAGGTCGAAGGACCCAGCTGGTCGCCGACGCCGTCAATGAAGAAACGCAATCCGGAATGGCCGGACTACATCCCGCCGGGCCCCGACAACCCGTTGGGTACCCACGCGTTGTATCTGAGTTGGAAATACTATCGCATCCACGGCACGCACGACACGCGCAAGATAGGGCGTCGATCGTCGAATGGGTGTATCGGCCTGTTCAACGAAGACATTGCTGAATTGTTCGCCATGGCGAAGGTTGGGACGCAAGTGTTGCTAATTTGACGACATTTTCGCGCACGAAGCCGCCTTCGTGGCAAGTTGCAATTGCATTCCCGACGCTTTGCTGCTTAGAAAAAACCACGAGGTAAGTCTTAGGTGCGGGGCTCCAATATCCCGGGGCCACGCAAACTCTGGAGGTTATAATTATGAAGAAACTCGTTCTCGCTGCTGCACTGACCGCCGCTGCTTCGACCGCTTATGCCGGCAACCTGGAAGAGCCGGTTGTGGAAGCACCGGTTGTTGTCGAAGAAACCCAGGGCTCGTCGCAGGGCATCATCCTGCCGCTGATCCTGCTGGTCGTCGTTGCCGCAGCTGTTGCCGCAGGCTAAGTCCGACGGACACTGATAAAAAGAAAGGCGGTGGATTTCCACCGCCTTTTTTATTGGGTTTACCGGGGCCAGCTCAGTCCAGCCAGCCTTTGAGGTTGTCCTCGACAACCTTGCCCAAGGCCGCGATATGCGCGTCCTCGTCGTTGAGGCACGGGATATAGGTGAAGGTCTCGCCGCCGGCCTCTTCAAAGCTTTCGCGGATCTCTTCGTTGATCTCTTCCAGCGTTTCGATGCAGTCGGCGGAAAACGCCGGGGCGATGACGGCGATGTTCTTTTTGCCCTGCCGGGCCAGCTCGGCGACGTGGTCGACGGTGTAGGGCTTCAGCCACTCCTCGGGGCCGAATCGCGACTGGAAGGTGGTGACCAGTTGATCATCCGCCCAGCCCAGCCGTTCTTTCAGCAGTCGTGACGTCTTGGCGCACTGGCAGTGGTACGGATCACCCTGCATCAGATAGCGCTCCGGCATTCCGTGATAGGAACAGACCAGAACGTCCGGCCTGGTCTCCATGGCCGCATAGGCACGTTCGACCGACTGCGCCAGGGCGTCGATATAGGCCGGCTCGTCGAAATAGGCCGGGACCGTGCGGCTGGCGGGCTGCCAGGCTTCGTCCATCAGCGCGCGAAAGAACTGGTCGTTCGCGGTGGCGGTCGTGGCACCCGCATATTGCGGATAAAGCGGGAAGAACAGGATCCGGTCGCAGCCCTCGGCCACCATCTGCCGGACCTTGGATTTGGTCGAGGGGTTTCCGTAGCGCATGCAGAAATCAACCATGACCTTGTCGCCATAGCGGTCCTGCATCGCCGCGCGCAGCTTGGCGGTCTGGTCCTTGGTGATGGTCATCAGCGGGCTTTCGCCCTTGTCGTGGTTCCAGATCGACTTGTACGCCGCGCCCGAGCTGAAGGGACGTTTGGTCAGGATGATCGCCTGCAGGATCGGCTGCCATTTCCAGGCCGGATAGTCGATCACCCGCCGGTCCGACAGGAACTCGTTCAAATAGCGGCGCATCGGCCAATAGCTGTAATCATCCGGTGTGCCGAGATTGGCCAGCAGGATGCCGACGCGCCCCATCTTGACCTTGGGGTGATCTGCGGG
The DNA here is from genome assembly GCA_000161775.1 of Ruegeria lacuscaerulensis ITI-1157. Taxonomy (GTDB): domain Bacteria; phylum Pseudomonadota; class Alphaproteobacteria; order Rhodobacterales; family Rhodobacteraceae; genus Ruegeria; species Ruegeria lacuscaerulensis. Next base: position 792,783 of record GG704596.1, on the reverse strand, counting down.
TGCGTGCGCGGGGCGGATGGCGTCGAACATGGTGGACTTCCTGAGTTTTTCCGTAAGTGCCTGAATTAATCGGATGGATCACGGGGTCAATCGGACAGTTTGCCTTCTTTCGTGCCGAGGGCCTCGGCCAGGCTGACCTGGGCCGAGCCGGGGCGCAGGGGTTTGGGCTGGCTGGCATCCGGTGCCCAGCCGGTCAGGCAAACCAGCTCGAACGTGGCGGTCAGGCGCCCGTCGGGGGCGGCGAAGCTTTCGGCATAGATCTTTTGAGCGCGTTGGAACACGGTCCGTCGCGTGGGGTGTTTCAGCCGTTCGGTCATCGCGTTGGCCTCGCCCATGGCGCGCAGGTCGGCCATCAGGTGCCACAGGTCGCGGTAAGTCGCCGTCAGCGGCACCCGGTCGGCCACGGGCAGGGCCAGCCCGGCGCGTTGCAGCAGGGCGCCAAGGTCGCGCAGTTCCGCCATCGGCGCGACGCGCGGGCTGAGCCCGCCGGTCACCTCGATCTCGGCCTGCCCCAGCGCGGCCCGCAATTCGTGCAGCGTCTCGCCGCCCAGACAGACCACCAGCAACAGCCCGTCCGGTTTCAGCGCGCGGGCGCATTGGATCAACTGTCCGACCGGGTCATTCGCCCAATGCAAAGCCATGGCGTGGATCACCAGGTCATGCGCGCCCGGGGACAGATCGAGCACCTCTTCATCGGCCACGATGCGCGCGCCGTTCAGAACGCCAGCCCACATGTGGGCAAAAGGGGTTACGATCGCGGGCGCCGTAAAGGTTTTGTTAACCACGGCGAGGCGATCCTCCACCTCGTCGACGGCGGCGCGGTGCAGGAACAGGGCGTCATCCCGGGCCCGGGCGCGACGCGCGGTCAGGGCGGATCGGTCAAACAATGAGGGTGTCTTGGCTGCGGATGGGTCCATAAGGCGCAATTATCGCATCTGGCGGCGGATTCAAACCGCCATCGAGGTCGTGTACCCGCCGCGTTGCATCGGTTGCGGCGAGTTGACCGAATCGGATTTCGGGCTGTGTGGGCCGTGCTGGCGCGAGACGCCGTTCATCGGGGGGCTGGTCTGTGCCAGCTGCGGCGTTCCCTTGCCCGGCGAAGATGATGGTCACCGGATCGAATGCGACGATTGCATGCGTCAGCCGCCGCCCTGGTCCGAGGGGCGCGGGGCGCTGTTGTACAAGGGCAAGGCGCGGGCGCTGGTGTTGGCGTTCAAGCACGGCGACCGGACCGAGCTTGCCCGGCCCGCCGCGCGCTGGATGGCGCGGGCGGGACAGTCTCTGATCCGGCCCGACATGCTGATCGCGCCGGTTCCGTTGCATTGGTCGCGCCTGTTGAAGCGTCGGTACAACCAATCTGCGCTGCTGGCGCAGCATCTGGGCAAGGTGGTCGGGCTGCCGGTTTGCCCCGACCTGCTGCTGCGCAATCGGCGCACCCCGGCGCTGGAGGGGAAAACGGCCGCCGAACGGACCGAAACGCTGCGCGATGCGATCACCGTGCATCCGCGCCGGGCGGACCGCCTGACGGGGCGCCACGTGCTTCTGGTCGATGACGTGATGACATCGGGTGCGACCCTGGCGGCCTGCACCCATGCCTGCCAGGAGGCCGGGGCGGCTGATATTTCCGTGTTGGTACTGGCGCGCGTTGCCAAGGATGCCTAATTCCCCCTAGATTGCGCGAAATCCAAGGGAACGGACCATGAAACCGGTTGTCATCTATACCTCGCCGCTGTGCGGCTTTTGCCACGCGGCCAAACGGCTGCTGAACCAGAAGGGCGTCGCCTACGAGGAAATCGACGTTCTGATGAACCCCAAACGCAAGCCCGAGATGATCCAGCGGGCGGGCGGACGGCGCACGGTGCCTCAGATCTTCATTGGTGACACTCATGTCGGTGGCTGCGACGACCTGTACGAGCTCGAACAGGCCGGCAAGCTGGACCCGCTGTTGGCCGCCTGATGAGAACCGCCCTGCTGCAGATCACCTCGTCGGACGACCCGGCCGCGAACCTGGACATGGTGCGCGCCTTGATGGCCGAGGCCGCGGGCGGGGGCGCGGGGTTCATCCTGACGCCCGAGGTCACCAACTGCGTCTCGACCAGCGGAACGCGCCAGCGCGAGGTGTTGCAGCACGAGGAAGACGACATCACCCTGGCGGGCCTGCGCGAACAGGCGGCGGAATTGGGCGTGTGGCTGCTGATCGGATCGCTGGGGCTGAAGACTCATGACGCCGACGGGCGGTTCGCCAACCGGTCCTTCATGATCGACCCGCAGGGCGGGATCGTGGCGCGCTATGACAAGATCCACATGTTCGACGTGCAGGTCACCGAGACCGAGACCTTTCGCGAATCGGCCAGCTATCGCCCCGGGTCGCGGGCGGTGATCGCCGAGACTGCCTTCGGCAAGGTCGGCATGACCATCTGCTATGACATCCGGTTCCCGCATCTGCACGCTGCGCTGGCGCAGGGCGGGGCCACGATCCTGACGGTTCCGGCGGCGTTTTCTCCGGTGACCGGCGCGGCCCACTGGGAGCCGCTGCTGCGCGCCCGCGCAATCGAGACTGGCTGTTGGGTCATTGCACCCGCCCAGACCGGGGAACACCCCAAGACCCGGGGCAAGACGCGCCAGACCCACGGGCACAGCATGGTCGTATCGCCCTGGGGCGAGGTGCTGATCGACGCAGGCACTCAGACCGGCATTCACTTTTTTGATCTGGATGATAGGTCTGTTACAGAGGCGCGGCGGCGCGTGCCGTCCCTGACACATGTTCGCCCGTTCGACGGGCCCTGATCCAGAACCGGGTAATGACTGACGAAACCAACGCCCTGGCGGTCGCGCTGTTCAGCGAGATCCTGACCGCGGACCAATTGCTGCGGAACCGGCTGAGCCGGGTGCTGCCCAAGGGCATGGAAATCTCGCATTTCTCGGTGCTGAACCACCTGGTGTTCGTGGGGGGCGAGCGGACGCCCGCCCAGCTGGCCCGCACGTTCCACGTGACGCGTGGGGCGATGACCAACACCTTGGCCAAGCTGGAATGGGCCGGATACATCCACATCCGCCCCGACTGGGACGACGCCCGCCGCAAGATGGTGGCGATCAGCCCGGCCGGCCGCCGGGCGCGGGATCAGGCGATCTCGGCCATCGCGCCTCTGATCAACCGTGTGGTGGGCGAGTTGGGCCTTGAGCGTGTGCGCACGACCCTTCCGGTTCTGCGCGACCTGCGCATGAAGCTGGAAGAGGAATAGGCCTTAGCCCGGTTTCACGCTGGCGGTGACATAGTTCACGCTCAGATCCCGGTCCGAGATCGACCAGCTCCAGGTGATCGGGTTGAACACGAATCCCTTGCGGTCCACCGGGTCCAGACCGGCCTGACGTAGCAGGTCGAACAGCTCGTCCGGGGTGATGAACTTGGACCATTCATGCGTGCCGCGCGGCAGCCAGCGCATGACGACCTCGGCCCCGAAAATCGCCATCGCATAGGATTTCGGGTTGCGGTTGATGGTCGAACAGATTTCCAGCCCGCCGGGTTTCAACAGCTGTTGCGTGGCGGTCAGATAGGCCAGCGGATCGGCCACATGCTCGACCACCTCCATGTTCAGGACCACGTCGAACTGTTCGCCCGCGTCGGCCAGCGCCTCGGCGGTGGTGTGGCGATAGTCGATCTGCAAACCGGATTGCTCGGCGTGGATGCGGGCCACGGGCAGGTTGCCCTCGGCGGCGTCGGCGCCCACGACCTCGGCCCCCAGCCGCGCCATCGGCTCGCTCAGCAGCCCGCCGCCGCAGCCGATATCCAGCAGGCGCAGGCCCTCGAACGGTTTCACAGCCGTCAGATCCCGGTCAAATTCGCCCGCGATCTGCTGTGTGATATAGTCCAGACGGCACGGATTGAGCATGTGCAGAGGTTTGAATTTCCCGTGCGGGTCCCACCATTCGGCGGCCATGGCCTCGAATTTTGCGATCTCGGACGGGTCCACCGTGTTCGGATGCGCTTGCATTCCTGTCTCCGTGTGCTCTTTTACGCTGTAGGACTATATAGGGCCATAATGGACAAGTACCCGGACCAAAAGCGCGCAGTGCAATATCTTTACCCGCCGGTCGATCCGTTCGACCAGCGTGTGGTGGATATGGGCGACGGGCACCGCATCTATGTGGAACAATGCGGCAATCCCGACGGGATTGCGGTGGTGGTTCTGCATGGCGGCCCCGGCGGCGGCTGCAGCCCGGCCATGCGACGTTATTTCGACCCCGAGGTCTACCGGGTGATTCTGTTCGATCAGCGCGGCTGCGGCCGGTCGCGGCCCACGGCCTCGGTCGAGAACAACACGACGTGGCACTTGGTGGCAGATATCGAGCGTCTTCGGAAACTGTTCGAGATCGACGACTGGATCGTATTCGGCGGCAGCTGGGGCGCCACGCTGGCGCTGATCTATGCCCAAACCCATCCCGACCGGGTGACCCGCCTGGTCCTGCGTGGCGTGTTTCTGGCCACGCAGGCGGAACTCGACTGGTTCTACGGCGGCGGGGCCGGCAAGTTCTGGCCCGAGCAATGGGCGCGCTTCACCTCGCTGCTGCGCGACTCGGAACTGTCCGACACCATCGGCGCCTACAACAAGCGGTTGTTCTCGGGCGATCGCGCGACCGAGATCCTGTACGCCCGCGCCTGGTCGCATTGGGAAAACGCACTGGCCTCGATCCACACGAACGGGGCCGTCGGTGAAAGCCCCGGCGAATATGCGCGCACTTTCGCGCGGCTCGAAAACCACTATTTTGCCCATAAGTGTTTTCTGGAATACGATGGGCAGATCCTGGACCGGATGGACCGGATCGCGCATATTCCCGGCCATATCGTGCAGGGCCGGTATGATATGATCTGCCCCCCGCAGGCGGCCTGGAGCCTGGCCGAGAAGTGGCCCGAGGCCGAGCTGAAGATGGTGCGGCAGGCCGGTCACGCCCTGTCGGAACCCGGGATCAGCGCCGAACTGGTGCGCATCATGGACCGAACCGCGCAGGAGATGGCATGACCCGCATCGACCGCCGTGCCCTGTTCACCTCGGGTGCCGCCGCAGCCCTGCTGGCCGCGACGGGGGCCTCGCTGGCGGATACACCTAAATCGGGTGGCGTGCTGCGCATCGCCGTGCCGCGTGACGACAGCCTGGACCGGCTGGCCCGGGGCGCGGCGTTCGACACCCTGACCGAGATCGCGCCGGACGGCACTCTGCGCGGCGAGCTGGCGACCGCCTGGCAGACCGATTCCGAGGCCCGGGTCTGGACCTTCGACCTGCGTGCGGATGCAATGTTTCACGACGGCGCGGCGCTGACGGCCGGGGATGTTCTGGCGGTCCTGTCCGAGGTCGGGCGCGCCGAAGCGTTGGCGCCGGACCGCATCCGGATCGAACTGGCCGAGGCCAACCCCGGCCTGCCTTTCCTGCTGGCCGATACCCGGTTTGTCATCACCCGCGACGGGCAGAGCGTTTCGCCGCTACAGCAGGCGAACGGCACCGGGTGTTACCGGGTCGAACGGGCCGAGGACGGGCGCCATTTCCGCGGCCGCCGGGTCGAGGGCCATTACAAGGATGGCCAGGCCGGCTGGCTGGGCGCGGTCGACATCATCGTGATCCCCGACCCGGCCGTGCGCGCCGAGGCCCTGCGCGACCGCTATGTAGATGTGTCGGTGCTGCCGGCGCCGCACGGCGTGCGCGGTTTGGGTGACGTGCGGTTCTTTCCCAGCGAAGCGGAGCTGACATTGGCGATTTCCGGCACCGTTGGCCTGCCGCGCAGGATCGGTCGGGGTGCCCCACTGGACGATGGCCGCATCGCCGAACGCTGGTGGATGGCCTGAAATCTGCCCGGAACAGGGTGCCAAATCACCATTGGATGACGGTAGGGGTTGCAGACTCGGGTAGTCCTGCGTATATGCAGTTGCAACAGCGGCGTGTCGGACCAGCGGTCCGGGGCTCCACCGGAAAGTTCGACGGGCCGCGCGCCCGTTTTTTTGTGCCCGATTGAAGGGTAGAGCACCATATGACAAACGACCTGATAGCCAAGGCGGCGATCGACCGACGACTGGCCGAGATCATCACTCCGGTGATCGAGGATCTGGGGTATGAGTTGGTCCGCATCCGCCTGATGAGCGGCAAGCAGACCACGCTGCAGATCATGGCCGACAAGCCCGATGGCGGCATCGAGGTGGATGATTGCGCCGAGATCTCGAACGCGGTCAGCGCAACGCTGGACGTCGAGGACCCGATCCTTGACGCCTATACGCTCGAGGTGTCCAGTCCCGGCATCGACCGGCCGCTGACGCGGCTGAAGGATTTCGAGATGTTCGAGGGATACGAGGCCAAGCTGGAAACCACCGAACTGATCGACGGCCGCCGCCGCTTCAAGGGGGAACTGGCCGGTGTCGAGGGGGATGAGGTTCTGATCAACATCCCCAACGGCGACGAGACCGTGACAATCGGTCTGCAATTCGACTGGCTGAGCGACGCCAAGCTGGTCCTGACCGATGACCTGATCAAGGAAATGCTGCGCCAGCGCAAGGATGCCGGCGCCCTGAACGAAAACGCTTTCGACCAGATTGAGACCGAAGGGTCCGAAGAGGAGACGAACTGATGGCAATCACCTCAGCCAACCAGCTGGAGCTGCTGCAGACCGCCGAGGCCGTGGCCCGCGAAAAGATGATCGACCCCGGTCTGGTCGTCGAGGCGATGGAAGAATCGCTCGCCCGCGCCGCCAAGAGCCGCTACGGCGCCGAGATGGACATCCGCGTTTCGATCGACCGCAAGACCGGCAGGGCGACCTTTACCCGCGTGCGCACCGTGGTCGATGATGAAGAGCTCGAGAACTATCAGGCCGAGATGACCGTCGATCAGGCGCGCGCCTATTTCGAACCCAGCAAGGATGGCCGCGCGGTCTGGCTGCGCGACGGACAGCCGATCGAGGATTTTTCGACCGGTCCGCAGGTGGGCGACGTGTTGCAGGAAGAGGTGCCGCCCGTGGAAATGGGCCGGATCGCCGCGCAGTCGGCCAAACAGGTCATCCTGCAGAAGGTCCGTGAGGCCGAGCGTGACCGCCAGTACGAAGATTTCAAGGATCGCGTCGGCACCATTATCAACGGCGCCGTCAAGCGCGAGGAATTCGGCAACGTGATCGTCGATCTGGGCGGGGCCGAGGCGGTTCTGCGCCGCAACGACAAGATCGGCCGCGAAAGCTATCGCCCCAACGACCGGGTGCGCGCCTACATCAAGGAAGTCCGCCGTGAACCGCGCGGTCACCAGATCTTCCTGTCGCGCACCGCGCCCGAGTTCATGGCCGAGCTGTTCAAGATGGAAGTGCCGGAAATCTATGACGGCATCATCGAGATCAAGGCCGTGGCCCGTGACCCCGGATCGCGCGCCAAGATCGCCGTGATCTCGCATGACAACTCGATCGACCCCGTCGGCGCCTGTGTCGGTATGCGCGGCAGCCGCGTGCAGGCCGTCGTGAACGAGCTGCAGGGCGAAAAGATCGACATCATTCCGTGGAACGAGGATCAACCGACCTTCCTGGTGAACGCGCTGCAGCCCGCCGAGGTTTCCAAGGTGGTTCTGGACGAGGAAGCCGGGAAGATCGAGGTCGTCGTGCCCGAGGAACAGCTGTCTCTGGCGATCGGCCGCCGTGGTCAGAACGTGCGCCTGGCCAGCCAGTTGACCGGTCTGGACATCGACATCATGACCGAGGCCGAAGAATCGGCCCGCCGTCAGAAAGAGTTCGAAGCGCGGACCAAGCTGTTCATGGACAGCCTCGACTTGGACGAATTCTTCGCCCAGCTTCTGGTAGCCGAAGGATTCACCAACCTCGAAGAGGTCGCCTATGTCGAGCTGGACGAGCTGCTGGTGATCGACGGTGTCGACGAAGGCACCGCGCAAGAGTTGCAGGCCCGCGCTCGCGACGTCATCGAGGCCCAGGCCAAGGCGGCGCTGGACAACGCCCGCGCGCTGGGTGCCGAGGACAGCCTCATTGAATTTGAAGGCCTGACACCCCAGATGGTTGAAGCATTGGCCAAGGACGGCGTGAAAACGCTCGAGGACTTTGCCACCTGCGCCGACTGGGAACTGGCCGGCGGCTGGACCACGGTTGACGGCCAGCGTGTCAAGGATGACGGTATCTTGGAACCCTTCGGCGTGACGCTGGAAGAGGCGCAGGATCTGGTCATGACCGCGCGGGTCATGCTGGGCTGGGTCGATCCGGCCGAGTTGGAGCAGCCCGAGGAAGACGCCGAGGGCGAAGCAGTGGAAGAGGAGGCCGAGGCCTGATTGCGGGCCTCGGGTAAAGTAAATGAGTCGCGGTGGCGTCCATAAGGATCGGTCCGACGGGCCAGAGCGGAAATGCATCGCCACGGGCGAGGTGCAGCCGAAATTCGGCCTGATCCGCTTCGTGACCGGCCCGGACGGGCAGGTTTTTCCGGACGTCGCGGCGAAATTGCCGGGTCGTGGGGTCTATGTCTCGGCGGACCGCAAGGCGCTGGATACGGCGGTTGGCAAGAAGCTGTTCGCGCGCGGGTTCAAGGCGCAGGTCACTGTGCCGCAGAATCTGGTGGACGAGGTGGAACGCCAATTGTCGCGGCGGGTGGTTGAACTGATCAGCCTGGCGCGCAAGTCGGGTGACGCGGTCGCCGGCTATGAAAAGGTCAAGACCTGGCTGGACCGGGAACAGGCCTGGGTGCTGATTCAGGCGGTTGACGGGTCGGGGCGCGGCAAGTCCAAGCTGAGCACGCCGCATTTCGGCAAATATATCGGCTGGCTGACCGCGGACGAGCTTGGGCAGGCATTTGGACGCCAAACGGTGATTCATGCGGCGCTCGCCTCTGGCGGACTCGCCAAACGTGTTGTAGAGGAAGCGCAGCGCCTGCGTGGCTTGCGCGAAATGGATGACGGCGGCAAGGGCCGCGCGGAAGGGTAAGAAGCTTTATGAGCGATAGTGACGGCAAAAAGACATTGGGTCTGCGTGGCGGGGCACGCCCCGGGAATGTGAAACAGAGTTTCAGCCACGGACGGACCAAGAATGTCGTGGTGGAAACCAAACGCAAGCGCGTGGTGGTTCCCAAGCCGGGAGCGACCAAGCCCAGCGGCGGTTCTGCCCCGGCGGGTGATCCTTCACGCCGTCCGGCGGGTATTTCCGATGCCGAAATGGCACGGCGCCTGAAGGCGCTGCAGGCCGCCAAGGCGCGCGAGGCCGAAGAGGCCGCCAAGCGCGAGGCCGAGGAAAAGGCGCGCGCCGAAGAGCGTGAACGCCGCCGCGCCGAACAGGAGGCCAAAGAGCGCGAACAGCGCGAGGCTGAAGAGAAAGCACGGCAGAAGGCCGAAGAGGAAGAGCGCAACCGCAAGGAAGCCGAGACGGCCGCTCAGCGCGCCGCAGCCGAGGCTGCCGCAGCGAAAGAGGCGCCCATGGCCAAGGCCGCACCGGCCGGCAAGGCGCCCGCCGAAGCGCCGCGCAAGACCGACCGCGAGCGCGAACAGCGCCAGACCCGCGGCAAGGGCCGCGACGACGGCCGTCGCTCGGGCAAGCTGACGCTGAACCAGGCTCTGCGTGGCGGGGAAGGTGGCCGCCAGCGGTCCATGGCCGCGATGAAACGCAAGCAGGAGCGCGCGCGCCAGAAAGCCATGGGCGGCGCGGTCGAGCGTGAAAAGGTGATCCGCGAGGTTCAGCTGCCCGAAGCGATCGTCGTTTCGGAACTGGCCAACCGTATGGCCGAACGTGTGTCCGATGTGGTCAAGTCGCTGATGAACATGGGCATGATGGTCACGCAGAACCAGACCATCGACGCCGACACCGCCGAGCTGATCATCGAGGAATTCGGCCACAAGGTCGTGCGGGTTTCGGACGCTGATGTCGAGGATGTCATCGCAGACATCGAGGACAAGGAAGAAGACCTGCAGCCGCGTCCGCCCGTCATCACCATCATGGGCCATGTTGACCACGGCAAGACCTCGCTGCTGGATGCGATCCGCGACGCGAAAGTCGTGGCGGGTGAGGCCGGTGGCATCACCCAGCATATCGGCGCCTATCAGGTGCAGACCGACGATGGAACGACGCTGACCTTCCTGGATACGCCGGGCCACGCGGCCTTTACCTCGATGCGGTCGCGCGGGGCTCAGGTGACGGATATCGTGGTTCTGGTGGTTGCCGCCGATGATGCGGTGATGCCGCAGACGGTCGAGGCGATCAACCACGCCAAGGCCGCCGGCGTTCCGATGATCGTGGCGATCAACAAGATCGACAAGCCCGATGCGAACCCGGACAAGGTGCGCACCGATCTGCTGCAGCATGAGATCGTCGTCGAGAAGATGTCCGGCGATGTGCAGGATGTCGAGGTTTCGGCCAAAACCGGTCAGGGTCTGGACGATCTGCTGGAAGCCATCGCGCTGCAGGCCGAAATTCTGGAACTGAAGGCCAACCCGAACCGGGCCGCGCAAGGTGCCGTGATCGAGGCTCAGCTGGATGTGGGCCGTGGCCCGGTCGCGACCGTTCTGGTCCAGAAGGGCACGCTGCGCCAGGGCGACATCTTCGTCGTGGGCGAGCAGTACGGCAAGGTCCGCGCGCTGATCAACGACAAGGGCGAGCGCGTCCAGGAGGCCGGGCCTTCGGTTCCGGTCGAGGTGCTGGGTCTCAACGGTACGCCCGAGGCCGGTGACGTTCTGAACGTGACCGAGACCGAGGCGCAGGCCCGCGAGATCGCCGAGTACCGCGCGCAGGTCGCCAAGGACAAGCGCGCCGCCGCCGGTGCCGCGACCACGCTGGAACAGCTGATGCAGAAGGCCAAGGAAGACGAGAACGTGGCCGAGCTGCCCATTCTGGTCAAGGCCGACGTGCAGGGTTCGGCCGAGGCCATCGTTCAGGCGATGGAGAAGATCGGTAACGACGAGGTGCGCGTGCGCGTGCTGCACTCGGGCGTCGGCGCCATCACCGAAACCGATATCGGCCTGGCCGAAGCGTCGGGGGCTCCGGTCATCGGCTTCAACGTGCGGGCCAACGCATCGGCACGCAACACCGCCAACCAGAAGGGCGTCGAGATCCGCTACTACTCGGTGATCTACGACCTGGTGGATGACGTCAAAGCCGCCGCCTCGGGCCTGCTGAGCGCGGAGATCCGCGAGAAGTTCATCGGCTATGCCGAGATCAAGGAAGTGTTCAAGGTCACCGGCGTCGGCAAGGTTGCCGGCTGTCTGGTCACCGAGGGTGTTGCCCGCCGTTCGGCCGGCGTGCGCCTGCTGCGCGACAACGTGGTGATCCACGAAGGCACGCTGAAGACGCTGAAGCGCTTCAAGGACGAAGTGGCCGAGGTTCAGTCGGGTCAGGAATGCGGTATGGCGTTCGAGAACTACGACGATATCCGCCCCGGCGACGTGATCGAGATCTTCGAGCGCGAGGAAGTCACCCGCACGCTGGATTGATCCGGTCGAAAGTGAAAGAAACGGCGGTCCCCAGGGGCCGCCGTTTTCGTTTTCAGGGGTGGTCGTTCAAAAACGTCCCGTCCTTGAGGATGATATCGAAATGGTGCGTGCCCGGCTGCAGGTCAAAGCTGACGGCATGCCCGGCCTTGCGCAACGCTTCGGCAAAGTCGCGGCTCTGCCGGATGAACTCGCCGGTGTCCCGCTCGCCCACCGTGACCCGATAGCGCGGCCCGGGCGCGGGCAGGTTCAGGATGGGGGACAGGTCGTGCAGCTCGACCGGGGTCAGCTGCAGGGGATCGTTGACCGGGGTCAGGCTGATCGGTTCCAGGTCGTAGACACCGCTGATCAGGATGACTTCGCGCACCCGCAGGCCGATCCGGGCGAACTGGTCGGCCGAGGTCGCCATGACCATCGCCGCCAGATGCGCGCCGGCGCTGTGCCCGGACAGGGTGACATGCGAGGCATCGAACCCCAGCGACTTGGCCTGGGTGGCCAGCCACATCAGCGCGGTTCGGCATTCCTCGACCATCTGGCCCAGCCGCCCGTCGGGGGCGAGAGTGTAGTTCACCGTCGCAAAGGCCTGCCCGCCTTGGACCAGCGCGGGCGCCATCATCGCCGAGTCGCGTTGGCTGAGCGCCTGCCAATAGCCGCCATGGATGAACACATGCAGCGGTGCGCCGGGCGTGCGTGCGGGAAAGAAATCCAGCACCTGCGCGGGCGCGTCGCCATAGCCGAGGTTCTCTTGCACCGTCAGTTGCGCCCGCGCCTGCGCGCTGAGCGCCGAATAGGCCGCCAGATAAGGCGCAAGGTCGCCGCCGATCATCGAACTGGGCGCGTATTCGCGCTCCAGCTCGTCTTGGGTAAAACCACGATACAGCATGGCTCAGCCCTGTCCGCCATACATCAGGTCGGTGCGCACGTCATAAAGGTCGTGGAAGAATCGCAGCTCCAGCGCTTTGCGCAGGAAGGCCACACCGCTGGAGCCGCCTGTTCCGGGCTGCATGCCGATTACACGTTCGACGGCGGTCGCATGGTCGAACCGCCACCGCTGAAACAGCGATTCCACATCCATCAGTTTTTCGGCCAGCGCATACAAGTCCCAGTACCGGCCTGTGTTCCGGTAGATCTCGGCCCAGATCTTCACGATGCGCGGATCGCCGGAATAGGTCTTTGAATAGTCCCGGTCCAACAGGTCCTGCGGCACGTCGAACCCCTGCCGCGCCAGCATGTGCAGCACCTCGTCATACAGCGACGGCTTGACCAGGGCGGCGGTCAGCATCTCCATCACTTCGGGGTCGTGTTCATGCACCTTCAGGGTGGCGGTGTCCTTGTTGCCCAGGATGAACTCGATCTGGCGATAGCCGTAGCTCTGGAAGCCGGATGAATTGCCCAGCGCCTTGCGGAAGGTCTTGTAGTCGGCGGGCGTCATGGTCAGCAGGGTTTCCCACGCGGCGATCAACTGCCTCTGGATCGCTTTGATCCGGTCCAGGTTCTTCATCGCGGGGCCGAACTCATCCTGCTGCAGGAACCGGCGCACTTCGACCAGCTGATGGTGCATCAGTTTCAGCCACAGCTCGCTGACCTGGTGGATGATGATGAACAGCATCTCATCCGGTTGGGCCGGGTCCTGAAAGGTTTTTTGCAGGTTCAGCAGGGTCTTGAGTTGCAGGAAATCGCCATAGCTTTTGCGGTGCGTGTCCGCGAAATCGGTTACCAGCGTGTCTTCGATTCCTCGTTCCAGCGGGCGGTCGCCCTTGGCTTTGTCGGCCATCTCACTTCCTCCCCGGCATGTGTGCGCACCTGTCTAGAAGGTGCGTTTGCAACTATCCAGAGGGTCAGGTCCAGTCTAGCACCACCTTGCCCGATTTTCCCGATTTCATGGCGGCAAAGCCCTGCGCAAAGTCATCGGCGGCAAAGCGATGGGTGATGACCCGGCTGACATCCAGCCCGTTCTGCAGCATCGCGATCATCTTGTACCAGGTCTCGAACATCTCGCGGCCGTAGACGCCCTTGATGGTGATCGCCTTGAACACGATGCGGCTCCAGTCGACGGGCGATTTGCCGGGCGGAATGCCCAGCAGGGCGATCTTGCCGCCCATCACCAGCGCCTCGACCATCTGGTCCAGCGCCGCCTGCGAGCCCGACATTTCCAGCCCCACGTCGAACCCCTGGCTCATGCCCAGGTCGGAAATCACCGATTGCAGCTCTTCCTCGGCCACGTTCACCGCCCGGACCGAGGGCACGACATGCCGCGCCAGCGCCAGCCGATCGGGGTTGATGTCGGTGATCACCACATGCCGGGCGCCCGCGTGGCGGGCCACCGCAGCGGCCATGATCCCGATCGGGCCGGCGCCGGTGATCAACACGTCCTCGCCCAGCAGATCGAAGCTCAGCGCGGTGTGCACCGCATTGCCCAGCGGGTCGAGTATCGCGCCGATCTCGTCCGGAATGTCGTCGGGCAGGGGCACCACGTTGAAGGCCGGCAGTTTCAGGTATTGGGCAAAGGCGCCCTGTTCGTTCACCCCGATCCCGCGCGTGCCGGGGTCAAGGTGGAACTTTCCCGCGCGGCTTTGGCGGCTGTCGGTGCGAATTAAATGACCCTCGCCCGAGCAGCGCTGGCCGATCTTCAACCCGGTCACGTTGCGGCCCAGCTCGACGATTTCGCCGGCGAATTCGTGGCCGGTGATCATGGGAACGGGCACCGTGTGCGCTGCCCATTCATCCCAGTTCCAGATATGGATGTCGGTGCCGCAGATCCCGGTCTTCTTCACCCGGATCAGAACCTCATCGGGGCCGATCTCGGGGACCGGGGCCTGCACCATCCACAGCCCTTCCTCGGGCTTGGACTTCTCCAGCGCTTTCATCGTGTTGGGTCGCATCAGATCACCCCCAGTTCCTTGCCGACCTTGCCGAAGGCGGCCAGCGCGCGGTCCAACTCGTCGCGGGTCAGCGCCGCGTTCATCTGGGTGCGGATGCGGGCCCGGCCGCGCGGGACCACCGGGAAGAAGAAGCCCGAGACATAGACGCCTTCGTCGAACAGGCGGGCGGCCATGTCCTGCGCCAACTGCGCCTCGCCCAACATCACGGGGATGATCGGGTGTTCACCCGGCAGCAGGTCGAACCCCAGCTTCTCCAGCCCGGCGCGCCAGTATTTTGTATTGCCGAACAGTTGCTTGCGCAGCATGTCGCCGCCTTCGACCAAGCGGATCGCCTCAAGCCCGGCGGCGACGATGGAGGGCGGCAGCGAGTTCGAGAACAGATAGGGCCGCGCCCGCTGCCGCAGCAGGTCGATCACTGGCTGCGGCCCGGCGATGTAGCCGCCGATTGCCCCCCCAAGTGCCTTGCCCAATGTCCCGGTCAGAATGTCCACCTCCACGCCGAAATGATCCGGCGTGCCCGCGCCGCGCGGCCCCATGAATCCGGTGGCGTGACAGTCATCGACCATCACGACCGCGTCGTATTTGTCGGCCAGTTCGCGGATCCTGGGCAGGTTGGCCAGGTAGCCATCCATCGAGAACACGCCGTCGGTCGCGATCATGATATGCCGGGCCCCGTCCGCGCGCGCCTGTTTCAGCCAGGCTTCGAGGTCGTTCATGTCATTGTTCATGTAGCGATAGCGTTTGGCCTTGCACAGCCGGATCCCGTCAATGATCGAGGCATGGTTCAGACTGTCCGAGATGATGGCATCCTCGGGGCCCAGCAGGGGTTCGAACAACCCGCCATTGGCGTCGAAACAGGCCGCGAACAGGATCGAATCGTCCTTGCCCAGAAACCTGGCCAGCCGCTGCTCCAGCTCGCGGTGGATGTCCTGCGTGCCGCAGATGAACCGGACCGAGGCCATGCCGAACCCCTTGGGCTCCATCGCGTTTTTCGCGGCTTCGATCAGCGCCGGATGGTCGGCCAGACCCAGGTAATTGTTGGCACACAGGTTGATGACCTGACGTCCGCCCACCGTGATCTCGCCGCCCTGGGGCGAGGTGATCATTCGTTCCGTCTTGTACAGGCCTTCCGCCTTGATCTGCGAGAGGGTGTCCGAAACGTGGGACAGGAATGCATCAGCCATGGCGATCTCCTTTTTCTGAGTCGCGTATCTAACATAACGGAAGCGCGTCCCAAATAGGAGATTTTCAGTATGGCGGAAAAAAATCCGTGAAGGCGGAAAGTGGCCGATCTCCGCGGATCAGGCGTTCTTGACGATCAGGAACACGCGGGCGGGTCCGTCCGGTGCCGCGATGGCGTGGGCCACGTCGGCCGCATAACGGGCCGTGTCGCCCTGCTGCAGTTCCATCGTCGCGGCGCCCGAGGTGACGCGGACGGCCCCTTCCAGCACGGTCAGCTGTTCGCGCGCGCCGCGGGCATGGGGCTGGCTGTTCAGCGCTCCGTTTGCATCGAACCGGATATCATAGACCTCGTGCCCGCCGGCCTCCTCGGGTGGCGAGAGGATGCGGATCCGGCAGGACTGGCCCATATTGTCGATGCTGGGCACCTCGGCGCTGCGCAGCACCTCGATCTGGTCGGTGGTCTCGGACTCTTCCAGAAGACCGGCGAAATCGACCTGCAACGCGCGGGTCAGGTTCCACAGGGTCGAGATCGTGGGGCTGCTTTCGCCGCGTTCGATCTGGCTGACCATCGACCGGGACACGCCGCTGAGATTGGCCACAGCTTCCAGTGACAGGCCCTTGGCGCGCCGGGCCTCTTTCAGGCGGGCGGGCAGGCGTGTCAGGATATCGTCTGAGTTTTCCGTCATGGCGGAATTTCTTGCGCGTCCGGGCGCGAATTGTCAATTCCGCCGATGACGGAACGTCCCGCGCGACAGGCCCATGCTGCGGATGCATACTGCGCGCAAATCCAAGAGGAGAGAGACATGACCGACATCGTGATTCTGGACGGTGCCCGCACCGCAATCGGTACGTTCGGAGGCTCGCTGGCCGCGGCCCCGCCGATCGATCTGGCCACCGTCGTGACCAAGGCCGCGCTTGAGAAATCCGGCGTCGAAGGCGACCGGATCGGGCATGTGGTGTTCGGGCATGTCATCAACACCGAGCCGCGCGACATGTACCTGTCGCGCGTCGCGGCGATGCAGGCGGGCATTCCGAACGGTGCTCCGGCGATGAATGTTAACCGACTGTGCGGGTCGGGCGCGCAGGCCATCGTATCGGCGGTTCAATCGCTGATGCTGGGGGATGCCGAGTTTGCCGTGGCCGGCGGCGCCGAGAGCATGTCGCGCAGCCCCTACATCGTTCCGCAGGCGCGTTGGGGCGCCAAGATGGGCGACATCAAGTCGCTGGACATGATGCTGGGCGCGCTGAACTGCCCCTTTGGCACCGGGCATATGGGCGTCACAGCCGAGAACGTGGCCGATGAACACCAGATCACGCGCGAGGAGATGGACGCGTTTGCGCTGACCAGCCAGCAGCGGGCTGCGGCCGCGATCGAGGCGGGCTATTTCGACAGCCAGATCGCGCCGGTGCAGGTCAAGGTCAAGCGCGACATGGTCGATTTCAAGGTCGACGAGCATCCCAAGGCCACCACGGCCGAGGCCCTGGCCGGGCTGCGGCCGGTGTTCCAGAAGGACGGGCGTGTGACTGCGGGCAACGCCTCGGGCATCAATGACGGCGCGGCGGCGATGGTTCTGGCCACGGCGGAAGCCGCCGAGAAAGCCGGCCTGACGCCCAAGGCGCGCATCCTGGGCTATGCCCATGCTGGCGTTCGCCCCGAAGTGATGGGGATCGGCCCGGTTCCGGCCGTGCGCAACCTGTTGGAGCGAACCGGCCTGTCGGCGGGCGATTTCGATGTGATCGAAAGCAACGAGGCCTTTGCCGCCCAGGCGCTGGCGGTGAACAAGGAACTTGGGCTGGACCCGGCCAAGGTGAACCCGAATGGCGGGGCCATCGCCCTAGGTCATCCGGTGGGGGCTACCGGGGCGATCATCACGCTGAAGACTCTGTACGAGTTGGAGCGCATCGGCGGGTCGAAAGGGCTGATCACCATGTGCATCGGTGGCGGGCAGGGGATTGCCATCGCCATCGAACGGCTCTGATCGTGGGCTGGGCAGGGGGGCTGTCTGCCCCCCATCGCGCCGGGGCGCGATTCCCCCCGAGGATATTTTTGGCCAGATGAAGCGACGGCGCCTGTCAGCCCAGGCCCGTAAGGATCAGGACGGCCACTGCCCCGGCTGCCGCTCCGATCGCGGCGGGAATGGCCTTGGGCCAGAAATCTGAGCCGGATGGATCATCCTTGCGGGTCTGGGCGATCAGGGCATTTTCGACAAGATCAGGTAGGCGGGGCCCGAATCGCGCAAGAACCAGAGCTGTTTTTCCAAAATCACGCAGGGCGGCGCGGGGGCCGATGGACTGCTTGATATAGTCCTCGACAACGGGGCGGGCGACCTCCCAGATGTTCATATGCGGGTCGAGCGAGCGGGCGACGCCTTCGACCACCACCATCGTGCGTTGCAGCAGGATCAGTTCGGTGCGGGTTTCCATGCCGAAGCGTTCGGTCACCTCGAACAGGTAGTTCAGCAGGCGGCCCATCGAGATATGGGTGGCATCCATGCCGAAGATCGGCTCGCCCACCGCGCGCAGGGCGCGGGCGAATTCATCGACGTCCTGGTCAGCCGGGACGTAGCCGGCCTCGAAATGCACCTCGGCCACGCGCTTGTAGTCACGGCGGATGAAGCCGAAGAGGATCTCGGCATAGACGCGGCGGGTGTATTCGTCGATATGGCCCATGATGCCGAAGTCATAGGCGATGATGTCGCCGTTCGCGGCGACCTTGAGGTTGCCCTGGTGCATGTCGGCGTGGAAGAAGCCGTCGCGCAGGGCGTGCAGCAGGAACAGGCGCAGCACCCGCTCGGCCAGGTCGCGGCGGTCGTGATTGGCGGCGTCCAGCGCGGCGTTGTCGCCCAAGGGGATACCGTCGGCCCAGCTGAGCGTCATGACCCGGCGCGCCGACAGCGACCAGACCACGGGTGGCAGCCAGAAGCCTTCGTCATTCTGCGTGTTGGCGGCAAATTCCGACGCCGCCGAGCTTTCGAGCCTCAGATCCAGTTCGCCGCGGACGACGCCGTCGAAATGCTCGATCACTTCCATCGGACGCAGTCGGCGCGCGCCGGGGGCGAAAAGCTGGACGATCCGGGCGGCGAAATAGAACGCATCCACATCCTTGCGGAACGCGCGTTCGATGCCGGGGCGCAGGACCTTGACGGCCACGTCCTCGCCGGTGCTGGCGATCTTGGCCTTGTGGACCTGCGCGATCGAGGCGGCCGCGATCGGTTCGCTGAACTCCGAGAACATCTCATCCAGAGGTTGGCCCAGCTCCTTTTCCACCTCGGCCATGGCCACGTCGCGTGGAAAGGGGGGCAGCTTGTCCTGCAGGACGCGGAGCTGTTCGGCCAGTTCTTCGCCGACGACATCGGGGCGCGTGGACAGGACCTGACCGAACTTGATGTAGGCCGGGCCCAGGGCGGTCAGCGCCCGGGTGGCTGGCGGCATGTTCGGGTCACCCTTGTAGCCCAGCCATTGGAACGGTTTGCCCAGAGTGTGGGCCACGATCCGCAACGCGCGCGGAGCCTCGAACGCGTCCAGCACCACGTTCATGGCGCCGGTGCGCTCCAGCGTGGCGCCCGTGCGGATCAGGCGGATGATGTTGTGGGGGCCGCGCATGCGTCAGATCTTCCAGCCGGAATGCAGGGCGGCGATGCCCATGCTGAGGTTGCGGTATTTCGCGTTTTCGAATCCGGCGGCGCGGACCATGCCCAGAAAGGTATCCTGATCGGGGAATTTGCGGATCGATTCGACGAGGTATTGATAGCTGTCGCGGTCATTCGCGATCAGCTTGCCCATGCGCGGGATCACGTTGAAGCTGTAGAGGTCGTAGAGTTTCTGCAGCCCGTCATTGGGCAGTTGGCTGAACTCCAGCACCATCAGGCGGCCGCCGGGTTTGAGCACGCGGTATGCCTCGTTCAGGGCTTCTTGCGGGCGGGTCACGTTCCGGATGCCGAAGGAAATGGTGTAGACGTCGAAGGTATTGTCCTCGAACGGCAGGGCCATCGCGTCGCCCACCACCCAGTCCAGGCTGTCGGCCATCTGCGCGGCCTCGGCGCGCTTGCGCCCCTCGACCAGCATCGGCTCGGTCAGGTCCAGCACCGTGGCATGGCCGTGGCCCGCCCGCTTGAGGAAGCGGAACGAGATGTCGCCCGTGCCGCCCGCCACGTCCAGCAGGCGCTGGCCGGGGCGCGGCGCCAGCCAGTCCATCATGGCGTCCTTCCAGACCCGGTGGATGCCCATCGACATCACGTCATTCATCACGTCGTATTTCGACGCGACCGAGTTGAATACGCCCTGCACGCGCCCGGCCTTTTCGGCCTCGGGGACGGTTTCGAAACCGAAATGAGTGGTCTTGTCGCTGTTGTCGGACATAAGCCTTGCCGTTCGTCGAATTTCGTCTCTGTTATAGGGCCTGGAAACCGGGGCACAATGCGGCCCTTTGGAATAGGAGCCGTCTAATGCCCGAATTGCCCGAGGTCGAGACAGTAAGACGCGGCCTTGCCCCAGCGATGGAAGGCGTGGTGATCGAAAGGGCGGACGTGAACCGCCCCGATCTGCGCTGGCCCTTCCCCGAGCGGATGGCCGAACGGCTGACCGGCCAGCGGGTCGAGCGTCTGCGGCGGCGGTCGAAATACATCCTGGCCGATCTGAGCGGAGGCGAAACCCTGTTGATTCACCTGGGCATGTCGGGCCGCATGACCGTGTCGGGCGATCCGCTGGGCCAGTTCGTGCATCATCACCCGATGCCGCAGAAGCATGACCACGTGGTGTTTCACATGGCCAATGGCGCGCGCATCACCTTCAATGACCCGCGCCGGTTCGGGGCGATGGATCTGATGCCCACGGCCACCGCCGAACAGCACAAGCTGCTGGCCGTGCTGGGGCCGGAGCCGCTGGGCAACGATTTCAACGAGACCTATCTGATCGACGCCTTCCGCGGCCGGGCCACACCGGTCAAGGCGGCGCTTCTGGACCAGAGAATCGTTGCCGGGCTGGGCAACATCTATGTCTGTGAGGCGCTCTACCGCGCCAGAGTGTCGCCACGTCGCAAGGCGGGTCAGATCTCGGCCGGGCGTGTCGGGGCCCTGGTTCCGGTGATCCGGACGGTGCTGACCGAGGCCATCGAGGCCGGTGGATCCTCGCTGCGTGATTTCCGGCAAGCCGATGGAGAGCTTGGATATTTTCAGCACAGTTTCGACGTCTACGGGCGCGAGGGCCAGCCCTGCCGGACCGAGGGCTGCGGGGCCGAGATCCGCAGAATCACCCAGTCTGGGCGGTCGACCTTCTATTGCGCGCAATGCCAAAGATAGCTTGATCCGAGTTTTTCGCGTGGTAAGGAATTGGACCTGAACGGAACAACCGAAAGCTCAGACCTCATGGCTTTTGAGACGATCATCGTCGAAATCGAAGACCACGTCGCCCTAATCAAGCTCAACAGACCCGATGCGTTGACGCGCTGACACTCAGCTTCTGGGTGAGCTGTGCGAGGCGCTCGAGGACGCGGACACCAATGACAAGGTGCGCTGCATCGTCATCACCGGATCGGAAAAGGCATTCGCCGCGGGCGCGGACATCAAGGAGATGTCCGAGATGAGCTTTGTCGATGTCTACACCACCAACCTGTTCGCCGACGCCAACGACCGGATCACCGCGATCCGCAAGCCGATCATCGCGGCGGTGGCGGGCTATGCGCTGGGCGGCGGGTGCGAGCTGGCCATGATGTGCGATTTCATCATCGCCGCCGACACCGCCAAGTTCGGCCAGCCGGAAATCAATCTGGGCGTCATTGCCGGGATGGGCGGCAGCCAGCGCCTGACCCGGTTCGTGGGCAAGTCCAAGGCGATGGACATGAACCTGACCGGCCGTTTCATGGATGCCGAAGAGGCCGAGCGCTCGGGCCTCGTGTCGCGCGTGGTGCCGGCCAAGAAGCTGATCGAAGAGGCGACCGGCGCGGCCCAGAAGATTGCCGAGAAATCTCTGCTGACCGCGATGGCCGCGAAAGAGGCAGTCAACCGCAGCTACGAGGTGCCGCTGAGCGAGGGCATGCTGTTCGAGCGGCGCGTGTTCCACTCGATGTTCGCGACCGAAGACCAGAAGGAAGGCATGGCCGCATTCCTCGAAAAGCGCGCGGCCCAGTTCCGCGACAAATAGGCGGCGCCGACAAGACTGCAGGATCAGGCGGGCGTTGCCCGCCTTTTTTCATAGCGGGCAACAAGGCCGAGAATCGGCTTGGCAAACACTGAAAACTTGGCTATTGACCGCCACCATACATGCGCGTGCGGCCCGCTTGGCCCGATTCACACTCGTGATTTCTGATCCGGTGCGGGTAATTCCGTGACGTGCAACCCTAGACAAACGTACCGAACAAAGGTCAGAGACACATGGCAAACTCGCCCCAGGCAAAAAAACGTGCTCGTCAGAACGAGAAGCGTTACGCAATCAACAAAGCACGTCGTTCGCGCATCCGTACCTTCCTGCGCAAGGTCGAAGAAGCAATCGCATCCGGTGACAAGGAAGCCGCAACCGCAGCCCTGCGCGCGGCCCAGCCCGAGCTGATGCGCGGCGTTACCAAAGGCGTGTTCCACAAGAACACTGCGGCTCGCAAGATGTCGCGCCTGTCGGCCCGGGTCAAAGCGCTGGGTTGACTTTACGTCAATATTTGTTGACGAATCCCGATCAAGAAGGCGTCGCCGCGAGCGGCGCCTTTTTCGTTGTTGCCAGAATGCCGCGCCTCGGGAAAACCGAGAGATTCTTTCGCCCGAAGACCCGAGTCAATATCAGAGTTTCGTTGCCCGGCCCCTCTGCCTCTTGCTACCACAGGTTCAGCGATTCACTCGCTTGGGGGGACAGGCTGTTCTCGTGATCTGACCGACGGGCATCGGGAGGATTCGGGGGCGAATGTCGACGGCTGGCTTGTTCCGGCTTGTTGATCTGCTTGGGATCTCGGGTCTTCCGATGATCTTGGCCCTGTCAAAAAACTGGAACCTATGGCGCGCTCCGCCAGCCGAGTGTCCGTGAATTCGGGCGCGGTGTCGTGGAGCGTTGTAGGAAAGCATGTTTCTAACGCCAGACCGACCGGTTTTGGTGACGCAACTTTTGTTGCCGAGTGAATGCGGAAGAACCGGAGTACCGGTCACTAAAATAAGGCCGTTTGGCCAATAATGATGGGATGCGTGAGGCGCTGGATGACACAAGAGAAATGGGGACAACTGCGTAACAAATTGCTCAAGGCCGTCGGCCGGAACAATTTTACGACCTGGATTGAACCTCTGGAATTTCAGGAATTGAACGGTGGGGTTGCCGTCTTTTCGGTTCCGACCAACTTCATGGGGAACTACGTCAGCCAGAATTTTGCAGATCTCATCCTGTATGAGTTGAACACGGCTGGAGAGTCGGTTCAGCGACTGGTCTTTCGCGTGGCCGCGAACACACCTGCACGGCCCGCAACGGAGGCCCCGGCTGCCGAAGACATTCCTCAGACCGCCGAAATCGATGCACCTGTTGAAGCCTCGGTCGGCAGCAATGCGCTCGAGTCGCTGCAAGCCGCGCCGCTGGATGCGCGGTTCACTTTCGACACCTTCGTCGTCGGCAAGCCCAACGAACTGGCCCACGCCGCCGCGCGCCGTGTTTCCGAAGGCGGCCCCGTCACCTTCAACCCGCTGGTTCTGTATGGCGGTGTCGGCCTCGGCAAAACGCACCTGATGCACGCCATCGCCTGGGAGCTGAAGACCAAACGCCCCGAGCTCAACGTGCTGTACCTGTCGGCCGAACAGTTCATGTACCGCTTCGTGCAGGCCCTGCGCGAACGCCGGATGATGGATTTCAAACACCTGTTCCGCTCGGTCGACGTGCTGATGGTCGATGACGTGCAGTTCATCGCCGGCAAGGATTCGACGCAGGAGGAATTCTTTCACACCTTCAACGCGCTGGTGGATCAGAACAAGCAAATCATCATCTCGGCCGACCGCGCGCCGGGCGAGATCAAGGACCTGGAAGAGCGGGTAAAGTCGCGTCTGCAATGCGGACTGGTGGTTGACCTGCACCCGACCGACTACGAGCTGCGCCTGGGAATCTTGCAGACCAAGGTGCAGCAATACACCAAGACCTATCCCGATCTGAAGATCGCCGACGGCGTTCTGGAATTCCTGGCCCATCGCATCTCGACCAACGTGCGGGTGCTCGAGGGGGCGCTGACCCGGCTGTTCGCCTTTGCCTCGCTGGTCGGCCGCGAGATCGACATGGATCTGACGCAGGATTGTCTGGCCGACGTGCTGCGCGCCTCGGAGCGCAAGATCACCGTCGAAGAGATCCAGCGCAAGGTTTCCGATTATTACAACATCCGCCTGTCCGACATCATCGGGCCGAAACGCCTGCGGTCCTATGCCCGCCCGCGTCAGGTGGCGATGTATCTGTGCAAGCAGCTGACCAGCCGGTCGCTGCCCGAGATCGGCCGCCGCTTTGGCGGGCGTGACCACACCACCGTCATGCACGGCGTCAAACGCATCGAAGAGCTGAAGCTGACCGACGGTCAGATCGCCGAAGATGTGGAAATGCTGCGCCGCGCGCTGGAAGCCTGAGATCGCGCAATTCGGAAAACCGCCCCAGCCCTGCGCGGGGGCGGTTTTTCTGTGCGCATTTTTCCACGATTTCCACGGAACTGGGGGGCAGGGCCGCCCGAACCTTGACGGTTCGCGCGTTCCGCCTCAGAAATCCGTAAAAAATCCTTGTGCCTCAGGGCTGAACCGCTAACTTGCCAGTCCCGCCCATGTAAGCACTCAAATCAGAGGAATTGAGGGTATGAAGATCAGCATCGAACGCGGCACGCTGCTCAAGGCCGTTTCGCAGGCCCAATCCGTTGTGGAACGCCGCAACACGATTCCAATCCTGGCCAATGTGCTGATCGAGGCCGAGGGCGATCAGGTTCTGTTCCGCGCGACCGATCTGGATATCGAGGTGGTCGACAAGGCCCCCGCGCAGGTCGAAAAGGCGGGCGCAACCACGGTTGCGGCCACGACCCTGCACGAGATCGTCCGCAAGCTGCCCGATGGCGCGCTGGTCACGCTGACCGCCGACAGCGCGGCTGGCCGGCTGACGGTCGAGGCGGGGCGGTCGAACTTCTCGCTGGCGACACTGCCGAAAGAGGATTTCCCCGTCATGGCGTCCTCGGAGTACCAGTCGAACTTCACCGCTTCGGCGGCCCTGCTGCGGCGGCTGTTCGACAAATCGAAATTCGCCATCTCGACGGAAGAGACCCGGTACTATCTGAACGGCGTCTACATGCATGTGGCGGATGGCCCCGAGGGCGGCAAGGTGCTGCGCTGCGTGGCCACCGACGGCCACCGCCTGGCCCGGATTGACGCCGATCTTCCGGCGGGGGCCGAGGATATGCCCGGCGTGATCGTTCCGCGCAAAACGGTGGGTGAGCTGCGCAAGCTGCTGGAAGATGACGACATGGACATCGCGGTGTCGGTCAGCGAAACCAAGGTGCGCTTTGCCACGCCCGACATCACGCTGACCTCGAAGGTGATCGACGGAACCTTCCCCGACTACACCCGCGTGATTCCGCAGAACAACACCCGCAAGCTGGAAGTGGACGCGGCAGAGTTCGCCCAGGCCGTCGACCGGGTTGCCACCGTATCGTCCGAGCGGTCCCGTGCGGTCAAACTGCAGCTGGAAAACGACAAGCTGGTCCTGTCGGTGAATGCGCCCGACAGCGGCGCGGCCGAGGAGGAACTGGCCGTGGCCTATGGCGACGAACGGCTGGAAATCGGGTTCAACGCCAAATACCTGCAGGAAATCGCAAGCCAGGTGGACCGCGAGAACGCGGTGTTCCTGTTCAACTCGGCCGGCGACCCGACCCTGATGCGCGAAGGCAATGACCAGAGCGCGGTCTATGTCGTGATGCCGATGCGTGTCTGATCGCGCGGGCGCGGGATGCCTCTGGCACGCGCGTTTTTGCAAGAATGAAGGGAGGGGTCATGGCTTTGGCCCTGACCGAATTGACGGTCTCGCATTTTCGGTCGCACAAGCTGGCGCGGATGGCGCTGGACGGGCGGCCGGTGGCCTTGTACGGGCCGAACGGGGCCGGCAAGACCAATATCCTCGAGGCGGTATCCCTGTTTTCACCCGGCCGCGGCATGCGCCGGGCCAGTGCCGCCGAGATGACGCGCCGGCCCGAGGCGCTGGGCTGGAAGCTGAGCGGTCTGCTGGACGTTCAGGGCCGCCGGTCCGAGATCGAAACCTGGTCCGAGGGGGGCGCGGCACGGCAGGTTCGGATCGACGGAAAGGCAGCCAGCCAGATTGATCTGGGCAAGCTGGCGCGGGTCGTCTGGCTGATGCCCGCGATGGACCGGCTGTGGATCGAAGGCGCCGAGGGCCGACGGCGCTTTCTGGACCGGGTGACGCTGAGTTTCGACCCAAGCCATGCCGAGGCCGCCTTGACCTATGAAAAGGCCATGCGCGAACGGAACCGCCTGCTGAAAGAGCAGGTGCGTGACGCGCATTGGTACGCCGCGCTCGAGGCTCAGATGGCCGAAACCGGGCATCGCATTCATACCGCGCGGATGAACGCCCTGGCGCAATTGCGCGCAGCGCAGGAACAGGCCGAGACCGCCTTTCCCTCGGCTGAACTGGAACTTGTCCAGCCCGAAGGAGCAATGCCCGACAGCGCGCAGGATCTGTTGGAGGCGCTGGCCGAAAGCCGGTTCCGCGACCTGTCGGCGGGGCGCACATTGGTTGGGCCGCACCGTTCGGATCTGTACGGGGTTTTTGCCGCCAAAGGCGTTGCGGCCAGCGAGTGTTCGACCGGAGAGCAGAAGGCGCTGCTGGTGTCGCTGATTCTGTCCAACGCGCGGGCGTTGGCCGCGCAGGTCGGGGCGCCGCCGATCCTGTTGCTGGACGAGGTGGCGGCCCATCTGGACGCGGACCGCCGGGCTGCGCTGTATGATGAAATTTGCGCGCTGGGGGCGCAGGCCTGGATGACGGCAACAGGCCCCGAGCTGTTCGCCGAACTGGGCGAAAGGGCGCAGGCTTTCGAGGTAATGACGTTGGGGGACGGCTCGACCGTCACCCCCGCCTGAGCGGATCAGGCCGACTCGCTGGTTTTGCGTTCCCACAGGAAGGGGCGCATCACCTCGTCCACCGGCGTCTGGGCCATGTGGTTGACGTAGTTCGACATGGTCTTCTGCGCCAGGCCCAGGATCACGTCCAGAACGGCGCGGTGCGAATAACCCGCATCGAAAAACGCCTGCAACTGCGCGTCGGTGACGTTGCCGCGCTGGCGCATTACCTGCAGCGTGAACGTCCGCAGCGCTTCGAGCTTGGGCGAGGGCAGCGGGGTTTCATTGCGCAGCGCCTCGGTGATCTCGTCCGACACCTTCATCATCTTGGCGATGCCGGTATGGGCCGGAACGCAATAGTGGCATTCGTTTTCCACGTTGATGGTCTGCCAGACGACGGTCTTCTCGTCATTGTCGAAATCGGTCTGCAGGAACAGGTGGTGCAGAACCTGATAGGCCTCAAGGTGCTGAGGGCTTTCGGCCATGACCTTGTGCAGGCCCGGCAGGCGGCCAAAGGCGGCCTGCGATTTCTCGAGCAGGGGTTTCGAGGCTTCGGGGGCGGTGTTCAGGTCATGCGAAGGAAAGTTGGCCATTTTGGTCTCCATTTTTTGGTGGCTGAGTCTGAAATAGGCTTTATTGAGTGATCACTCAAGTATATATTTGAGTAATCGTTCAAGAATTGGTGATCACATGCCCCGCAAACCTGCCTATGACCGTGACGCGCTGATCGCGCAGGCCCGAGACCTGTTCTGGCGTCAGGGCTGGGCGGGCACGTCCCTGAAGGATCTCGAGCGTGCGCTGAAGTTGAAGCCCGGCAGCTTCTACGCCGCCTTCGGGTCCAAGGACGCCTTGTATGCCTTGGCGCTGGAACGCTATGCGGATGAAGGTGTTGCCCGGCTTGAAGCACTGGCCCGGGAGCTGGGGCCGCTGGGTGCGCTGAAGACCCAGCCACGTTTGGTCGTCGAGGCCGCCAATGCGCCCGCAAAGGCCTGCATGCTGGCCAAGACCTATGCCGAGTTGAGCGCGAAGAACCACGATCTGGCGCAACTGGCCGCGACCCATCTGTCGCGGATGAAGGCCTGTTTCGCCGATCTGTTCCGGCAGGCGCAGGCGCAGGGGCAGATCGGCGGAGACCATGATCCCGAACGGCTGGCGGCGCGCTACCAGTCCGACCTTTTGGGCCTGCGCCTGTCGGCCGAGCGCGGCGATGTCGATGCCCGCCAAATCGCCGCTGACATCGCTGCCGATCTGGATAGATTGTGACCGCCCAGGGCGTACGGACCAGCCTGCCCCGCGCCCGAAAGAACCGGCACAAAATCTTGGGGGATGGCGTGACATTCCCCACCAGAGAACGTATAACTTACCAAAATAATATAGGTACTGACGGCATGTCCGAAGACGCACAGGCAAATCAGGAATACGGCGCAGAATCCATCAAGGTTCTCAAGGGGTTGGAAGCTGTCCGCAAACGCCCCGGAATGTATATCGGCGACACCGACGACGGCTCGGGCCTGCACCACATGGTGTACGAGGTCGTGGACAACGGCATCGACGAGGCTCTGGCCGGTCACGCCGACCATGTGACCGTCAAGATTCACGCCGATTCCAGCGTTTCAGTCAGCGACAACGGCCGCGGGATTCCGGTGGACATCCACCCCGAAGAAGGCGTCTCGGCGGCCGAGGTCATCATGACCCAGCTGCACGCCGGCGGGAAATTCGACTCGAACTCGTACAAGGTGTCGGGCGGCCTGCATGGCGTGGGTGTTTCAGTGGTGAACGCCCTGTCAGACTGGCTGGAGCTGCGCATCTGGCGCAACGGCAAGGAACATTTCGCCCGGTTCGAGCGCGGCGAGACCGTCGAGCACCTGAAGGTGGTCGGCGAATGTGGCGACCGGACCGGAACCGAAGTGCGGTTCCTGGCCTCGACCGATACGTTCTCGAATCTCGAATACTCGTTCGAGACGCTGGAAAAGCGCCTGCGCGAGCTGGCCTTCCTGAACTCGGGCGTGCGGATCATCCTGGTCGATGAACGCCCGGCCGAACGGCTTGAGACCGAGCTGTTCTACGAGGGCGGCGTCAAGGAATTCGTGAAATATCTAGACCGGTCGAAAACGCCGGCCATGCCCGAACCCATCTATATCAAGGGCGAACGCGATGATATCGGGGTCGAGATCGCGATGTGGTGGAACGACAGTTATCACGAGACGGTCCTGCCCTTCACCAACAACATCCCGCAGCGGGATGGCGGCACCCATGTGGCCGGTTTCCGCGCCGCCCTGACGCGAACGATCAACAACTACGCTCAGTCGAGCGGCATCGCGAAGAAGGAAAAGGTGAACTTTACCGGAGACGATGCGCGCGAAGGTCTGACCTGCGTGCTGTCGGTCAAGGTGCCCGACCCGAAATTCTCGAGCCAGACCAAGGACAAGCTGGTCAGCTCCGAGGTGCGCCCGGCGGTCGAAGGGATGGTCAACGAAAAACTTGCCGAGTGGTTCGAGGAAAACCCCAACGAGGCCAAGACCATCGTGGGCAAGATCATCGAGGCCGCGCTGGCGCGCGAGGCCGCCCGCAAGGCGCGCGAACTGACCCGCCGCAAGACGGCGATGGACGTGAACTATCTGGCCGGCAAGCTCAAGGATTGCTCCGAGAAGGATCCGTCCAAGACCGAACTGTTCCTGGTCGAGGGGGACTCGGCCGGCGGTTCGGCCCAGACCGGTCGTGATCGTCTGACGCAGGCGGTGCTGCCCCTGCGCGGCAAGATCCTGAACGTCGAGCGCGCGCGCTTCGACCGGATGCTGTCCAGCCAGGAGATCGGCAACCTGGTGATGGCGCTGGGCACCGGAAT
Source organism: Ruegeria lacuscaerulensis ITI-1157 (assembly GCA_000161775.1). Lineage (GTDB taxonomy): Bacteria > Pseudomonadota > Alphaproteobacteria > Rhodobacterales > Rhodobacteraceae > Ruegeria > Ruegeria lacuscaerulensis. The sequence continues at coordinate 763,403 of GG704596.1, read as the reverse complement.
CGGGCGGGACGAATTCGACATTTCCAAGCTGCGCTACCACAAGATCGTCATCATGACCGATGCCGATGTGGACGGCGCGCATATCCGCACCCTGCTCCTGACCTTCTTCTATCGGCAGATGCCCGAGTTGATCGAGGGCGGCTATCTCTATATCGCGCAGCCGCCGCTCTACAAGGTTTCGCGTGGCAAGTCCGAGGTCTACCTGAAGGACCAGGCCGCGCTGGACGATTATCTGATCAACCAGGGGATCGAGGGCGCGGTGCTCCGGCTGGGGTCGGGCGAGGAGATCGTGGGGCAGGATCTGGCCCGCGTGGTCGACGAGGCACGGCAGCTCAAGCGCGTGCTGGACGCCTTCCCGACACATTACCCGCGTCACATCCTGGAACAGGCTGCGGTCGCGGGCGCCTTCGTTCCGGGTGCCGTGGATGCCGACCTTCAGGGCGTGGCCGACAAGGTTGCCGCCCGGTTGGACCAGATCGCACTGGAATACGAGCGTGGCTGGCAGGGCCGGATCACCCAGGATCACGGGATCCGTCTGGCCCGCATCCTGCGCGGCGTCGAGGAAGTGCGCACGCTGGATGGCCCGATGCTGCGATCCGGCGAGGCGCGCAAAACCGGCAGCTTCACCCAGAGCCTGCAAGAGGTCTATAGCCTGCCGGCCACGTTGGTCCGACGGGATCGGGTGCAGGTCATCCACGGCCCGCTGGACCTGTTGCGCGCGATCCTGGAAGAGGGTGAAAAGGGCCTGTCGCTGCAGCGGTACAAGGGCTTGGGCGAGATGAATCCCGATCAGCTTTGGGAAACCACACTGGACCCCGACGCTCGGACGCTGTTGCAGGTGCGTGTCGATGACATGGTCGAGGCGGATGATTTGTTCACCAAGCTGATGGGCGACGTGGTCGAGCCACGGCGCGAGTTCATCCAGAAAAACGCGCTGAGCGTTGAGAACCTGGATTTCTGAGGTGGTGTAAGACCGCCCATAAGCTTGCGTTCGCCACATAAGCTTGCACGCTTTGCCCATAAGTTTTCGCAGGGCGACCCAAAATGCAGGCGGGCCCAAAGCCCGCCTTGTGAAACCATCAAAACACGAAAAATCTTTTGTTCAAAAGCGAGGCACGCGCAGTGACCTGACTTAGCCACGCTTCCTGCGTTTTCGGGCCTTGTTGCACAAATCAGGTTCTGAGCGGAGTTCCCCTTTCCCCGAACGGACTTATCCTACGGCCACCGTGACGGGTATACCGAGCGCGGTATAGCCGTTCAGCACGGCGATGCGGACTTGCAGCTCCGCGACCTGGCGGTCGAAGTCTCGAGCCATCAGTGACTGACCAAGCAGCTTGATGCAGTTCATCTTGCTTTCGACCCGACTCCGGCGGTGATAGCCGCTCCATCCACTGCCCGGCAGGCGATTGCGTAGCCATCTGCCGAGAGGGGTCGCCAGATGGCTCGGCCCAGATACTTCGAAGCGCGCAGGGCTTCATTGCGTGTGACGGCACTGGGGCTCGTCGGATTCCAGGGTTTGGCGTTCTTGCGTGGCGGAATGACCGCGGCGGCACCGCGGGCGGCAATTGCTTCATGGCATTTGCGCGTGTCGTAGGCACCATCGGCAGTCACGGAACCGATCTGTTCATCAGCCGCAATCTGATCCAGAAGCTCGGGTAGGATGGGCGCATCGCCGATGTTGCTGCCGGTGACTTCGACAGCCCGGACTTCCAGCATTTCTTCGTCAATTCCGATGTGTATCTTGCGCCAAATACGCCGCTTGGAGCCACCGTGTTTGCGGGCATTCCACTCGCCTTCGCCCTCGGCCTTGATACCTGTGCTGTCGATCAGCAGGTTCAGCGGGCCCGCACCGCCACGGTACGGGATCGCCACATTCAGCGTTCGTTGGCGGCGACACAGGGTACTGAAGTCCGGCACCACCCAATCCAGCCCGACAAGCTTCAGCAGGCTTTGCACGAACCCCATCGTTTGCCGCAACGGCATGCTGAACAGAACCTTCATCGTCAGACACGTCTGGATCGCTGCGTCGCTGAAGGTCGGCTGTCGGCCGCGTTTTCCGGTCGGTGGCGCTCGCCATGTCATTTCTGGATCAAACCAGATCGTCAGCGATCCACGCCGCTTCAACGCGTCATTGTAAGCCGACCAGTTCGTGGTCTTGTACTTTGTAGGGACCCAACTGCTCATGCCATCCAGCTATCATGCCGTGAATCCCCAACACGATTTGTGCATGTATGGATGCCTCCCTTGGTGCAAGTGGTTTTCTTGAACGGTTCGAGCGCATGATCGGGTGCGGACATGTATCGGGCCTCTCGTTGCGGCGCTGATAGGGCCGCGGGCCGGTATGGCGATGCGCGGATCAGAAGCATATCAACAAATCGAGCTCATTGCCTTCAGCACAAATACTGCGTTCTCTGACCCGGATCTGATTGATCTTATGCCCTTACTGTTCAGCGACCTCCTCACACCTCTGACTACCGGGACAGATCGATAAGCGCGGAGCGCTCAGGTCAATGCTGCCACCGGGTTCCGGCATTCCTCTTGTTTCGTCATCATCGCCCAGAGGCCACGCGCCATCTTGTTTGCCAACGCAATCGCGGCGACCATGCGGGGCTTTCGAGCCAACAGGCGTTTGAGCCATCCATTTCCGGGGATGTCAAACCGTTCGACCGCTTGGAGAACGGCCATTGCGCCAGAGATTAGAAGCGTACGAATGTCGCGCTGTCCCATCTTTGACGTTTTACCCAACCGAGACTTGCCGCCCGTAGAGTGTTGCTTCGGCACGAGACCGAGCCACGCGGAAAAGTCCCGCCCACGCCGGAAACTGGCCAGGTCAGGCGCAAATGTCTCAATCGCAAGTGCCGTGATGGGGCCAGCGCCCGGCATGGTTTGTGCACGCCGCGCCATACCGGCTTCTCTGGCCGCATGTCTTATCTTCACGTCAAGCTCCGCAATCCGGGCATTCAGGCCTTCAATCTGCTTCAGATACACCTGGCCCAGCTCGCGAACGCTCTTGGGCAATGTTGTGTCATTGTCCGCGATTGCATCTGCAAGTCGCTTCAGATGAGCGGGTCCTCGGCTGCGCCCAGCCCGTGCTCAGCGAGGTGCCCGCGCAAGGCGTTGATCAACTGAGTCCGTTGACCGACGAACATTTGGCGCGTGCGAAACAGCATGGCACGGGCCTGCTGATCTTCCATCTTCAATGCGACAAAGCGCATGGTTGGCCGCAGAGCCGCCTCAACAATCGCCTCGGCGTCAGCAAAACCGTTCTTCTGGCGCTTGACGAAAGGCTTCACAAAAACCGGTGGGATCAAGCGAACTTCATGCCCCAGCTTTTCAAACTCGCGACCCCAGCCATGCGCTGTCGCACAAGCCTCCATGGCAACAACGCACTTTGAATGCCGAGCGACAAACGTCAGCAACTGACCCCGAGACAGCTTCTTACGAAACGCGATGGACCCGTCCGGAGATGCCCCATGCAATTGGAAACCTCGGACATGGATGCTTTCTCCTCATGTGATGGCTTCAACAAACATCACATTGGCACATTGCGATGCCGTCGGAGGGGAGGCATCCACGCCATCAACAAGGCCGTAGCCGACACTCATCCCCCGCGAGAGTTTGTGGATTTCACGCTTCATGGGGCGTCGTGGCCGTCATGCGCCAGGAACTTCTGGATAGCGGAAACGGCTCCGAAGCACGTCAGCGGCCACGTACCCTTACATCGCTTGCGATATTTGCCGGGACAGTTCGGCCAGCGCGCGGCCCAACGCATCGGCGGTGGCCGGCGCGCCGGATCCGGCAATCGGCGTCACGATATTGAAGCGCCGCACGAACTCGCGAACGGTTCCTTCCGGTGACGAGACCGCATATTGGCCCGACAATTCGAAATTGCCGTCGGCGCGGGCATAGGCCTGATCGACCCGCACATCCAACCGAACGTCCGGCCCGGTATTCAGCGGCCAGGGTTCGGCCGCGACCGATGCACCGGTTCGTTCGCTGAGTCCACGCGCTAGGGCCGAAGTCATGCCGCGCGCCGGATCATCGGCCCATTGCGCGCGATCTTGCGTGAACAGCGCCCCGCCTTCGCCTTGCGCCACGATATCCGATCCTGCGGCGTAGGCCGGCAGCGAGACCTGTCTCACCTCGATCGTGCGCGACCGCAGGTTGGCGGTGCGCTCCCCGGGCGGTGCCGAGATCAGGTAGCGCGGATCATTTGCGCCTGAACAGGCCGACAAAAGGGCAATCGGCAAAACCAGTATCGCGATCTTTTTCATACTATTTTCCAAATACCAGGGAATTCGGGTTCCGTTCGATCTTGCGGGCCAGCAATGACACCGCCTGCGCGGCGGCCTTGACCTCGCGCAGAACGCTCAGCGTCTCGGTGTTGAACGTCGAGTTGTCTCCGTAATCGGCCAGCAGGGCTTCGGACTGGGCAAGCAGCCGCTCCAGCCGGGCGGTCAGGGACGGCAGATCCTCGGTCGCCGCCGAAACGGCTTCGGCGGCGCTGCGGGCCGACGCCATAGCGGCGTTGGCGTTGTCCACCAGTTCGCCCTCGCGCAGGCTGGCCAAGGTCGCCCGCACCTCGTCGAGCGCCTCGACCATCGCCCCAGGGAGCGCACGGGCGTCATCGGTTCCGATCAAAGCGTCGGCACTGGACAACAACTGATTGGCAGCCCGAATCAACTCTTCGGCCTCCAGCGCGTTCGCCTTGGCAGCCAGCGCGCGGAATTCATCGACCAGGGCGGGCAGTTCTTCCGAGGTCGCAGCCAAGTTCGCCGTGATCGTGCTGCCCTGTTCCAGCGCAGCGGTCAGATTGGCGACCGCCTGGCCCCGCTCCAGCTCGGCCATGATCGACCGCAGGTCGGCAACCGCCGCCCGCAGCTCGGCCGGCAGGGCCTGCGTCTCTGGATCCGACACGAGCGCGCGGGTGTCCTGCAACAGCGCCACCGCCGCCTGCGGGGCCTGGCGGATGTTTTCATCCGAGACCAGCGCCTCGATGCTGGCCAAGGTATCGACGGCCTGGGAAATCAACTCCTCGATCGGCAGGTTGCTGATCCGCTCCAACGCCCCTTCTGCGGTGGCCGTGAAATCCGGCAGATCCGACGGGGCGCTTGGCAACAGCGGGAACGGCTCGGCATCGCGCTGGAATTCCGCCGGGTCCGCATCCTCCAACGTCACCAGTTCGACGAACAACTCGGAACTGAACAACCCGGACGAGGCAAGGCGGGCCCGCATGCCGTTGGTGACGGCCTGTTCGAGAAAGTCAAAAACCTCGTCTTCGCCCGCACCCTGCGGCAGCCCCATCAGCGCGGGGTCAAGCAACAGCTTCACGACCAGCCGCACCTCGGCTTCGTCGCTTTCGTTCTCGATCACCGCATTCACACTGCCAACCTCGCCGACCGTAACCCCGCCCAGCTTGACGGCGGCGCCATTGGTCAGGCCGGCAACGGATTCATCGAAGGCAACGGCAACCTCGACCCCGCCGGACCGCGACCGTGCAAACGCCGTGCGTCTGGCGGTCGCTTCGTCGGGGTAGATGTCGAAGACCGCGCCGGAACTGACCGGCCTGCCGCCCTTGAACACCGTGTCGAATTCGATGCCGCCTGCAACCAGCGAGGCGATGCTGTCCACGTCCAGCGACAACCCGCTGGCCCCGATCGAGACCGAAAACCCGGACGAATCCCAGAACCGCGTTGCCGAGTTGATGCGGCGGTCATGCGGGGCCTCGATGAAGGCGTCGACCACGATGCTGTCGCCACTGACCGTCAGGCGCGGGCGTTCCAGCCGTCCGACCTCGATCCCGCGAAACAGGACCGGGGCACCTTCCGAGACCATGCGGCCATCTTCGGTGCGCAGCGTGATCCGCCGCCCGGCCCGACCGGGGTGGGCCAGGGGTGGGCCGTCGGCCCCTTCGAAGCGGGTGCGCGCCTTTCCGGTGGTCTGATCCCAGGCGCCTTCGATGTAAACGCCGGACAAGACGGTGCTGAGGCCGGACACGCCGCGCGCGCTGACCTCGGGGCGCACGACCCAAAAGGTCGCGTCCTCATCAAGGTAGGGTGCGATCTCCTTGTCGATGCGGGCCCAGACGGATACGCGTGACAGGTCATCGGCAAATCCCACGTCCTCGACTTTGCCGATCACTACGTCCCGATAGCGGACGGTCGTGTCATCCGGGGTGATCCCCGAAGCGTTTTCGAAAGTGATCTCGATCAGGACGCCGCGATCGGCATAGGATTTCCACGCCACGCCCAGAGAAACCAGCAAGGCCACCAGCGGCACAAGCCAGATCGGCGACAGGTTGCGCCACATAGATGGGCGCGGTTCAGCGACATCCAGTTCGGCAGGTTCAGGGGGGGTCATTCAGCGCTCCGGCTGTTGGCGGCCCAAATCAGCCGCGGATCAAAACTTTGGGCCGCCAGCATGGTAAAGGCAACCGACAATGCGAAACTTACCGCGGCAATACCGGGGCTGATGCTGGCTGCAAAGTCAAGCTGAACCAGCGCGGTCAGGATCGCCACGACAAACACGTCGATCATCGACCAGCGGCCGATGAACTCGACGATCTCGAACAGGACCAGCCGGCTGTGGCTGTCCAGGGTCGACGGGCGGCGCACCGAGATTGCCAGATATCCGATTGCCACGAATTTTGCGATCGGGATGAAGATACTGGCGAAAAACACGATGAAACCGACCCCGAAAGCGCCATGGGCGAACAGTTCGACAATGCCGCCGATCAGCGTGCTGTCCGAACTGTGCCCCAGCGTGGTCGTGCGCAGCATCGGGTAGACATTGGCCGGGACATAGGCGATCAGCCCGGCGGTCAGCCAGGCCCAAACGGCTTGCAGGCTGGCTGGATCCGGCGGTGCAATCGCGCTGCTGCACCGGGTGCAAACCCTGGCGTCCCCGGGATTGACGGCCCCGCACATCCGGCAACCGATCATCCCGGCGCGGCTGGCGGTCAGGAATCGCTGCGCGTTTTCAGTGTTTTCCATACCGTCATCCTGCAGATTGCGCTGTCGGTCATTACCGTGACCACCAGCAGCGCCGCAAAGGACCAAAAGGCCGGCCCCAGATCGACCCGGGCCAGGCCCGACACTTTGACCAACGCAACCGCCACCCCGATTATGAAGATCTCGGCCATGGCCCAGGGCCTGATCCATTCCGCCCAGCGATAGACTTCCACCGCGTTTTTGGCGGGACGCCACCCCAAGGCCATCGGCGCCAGCGTGTAGATCAGCGCACAGAACCGCGCCGCCGGCAGCAACACGATCAGGAAGGCCGTGGCAAAAGACAAAATGGCCATCGGCCCCTGCGAGAATGCCAGAACGGCATCAAGCACCGACGCACGATGCGACAGTCCCTGCGCGCTGAGTTCGAGAAACGGAAAGCCTGCCGCGGCCACAAGCAGGATCAACGCGGTCACCGACAGCATGGTGACACGTGTCATCGCACCCGATTTGGGCGCGGCCAGCACCGAGCCGCAGCACGCGCATCTGGCGATCCGGTGCTTTGGAACGTCCCGATCACGATGCAGCACATCGCACACGGGGCAGGCAATCAGGTCATCGGTGTTCATGGTTCCGCCCCTGAAACGGTTGCGCCGTCATTCGGATGGAGCCAATCCGTGCAACACGTCCTTGCCCACCCGCCTGTAGTTGACGAACGAATTCGCACTCATGACCACAAAAAAGCTGTCCATATCAATCAGAATATAGCCCTTCTCGAGCAAAGCGCGAGACAACGCCGTCACGTCGTCCTCGTAAAGACGCCGACGCCCGCACATCTCCCGCAGCAGTTTTTGCGGAATCCGGTATCGACCCGAAGATTTTCCGCCGAATTCCCGCCCATAGAGGTCAGCCAGCCTTTCTGCGACCTGTTCCAGTTTCCGCATGCCATTTTCGCCATTTTTTTTGCCTATAGACAAAAAATTATCATCGACATACATCGGACGCAACAGGCGAGGCTACGAAACGATGACCGAATCAACAGAAACCGTTCTGGACCCCGAGGATCTGTCCCAGCGGATCAAGGCTGCAGCGGATGACGCGCGCGCCGAAGATCTTGTTGCCTTGCTTGACCCGCTGACCAGCAGCGAGGCGCTGCGCGAGCTGTTGCAGTTGACGCCGGTGGAGCGGGATACGGTTCTGCAGATCCTGCCGGTCGAACTGGCCGCCGACCTGATCGAGGAAGCCCCCAACGAAATGGCCGTCGAACTGGTCGAACGGCTGGAACCGGATCGTGCGGCCGAGATCATCGAGCAGCTGGATTCCGACATTCAGGCCGACGTGATCGGCGAGTTGGAAGAAGAAGACGCCGAAGCCATCCTGTCTGAAATGGACGAGGAAGAGGCCGCCGACGTCCGTCGCCTGAGCGCCTATGACGACGACACCGCGGGCGGTCTGATGATGTCCGAGGTGTTCAAGTTCCGCGACGATCAGACCGTCGGCAACGTTCTGCGCCAGCTGGCATCGGACGATGAGGATTTCGAGCGGTATCGTGGCCAGCACCCGTATATCGTCGATGCGGACGGGCGTGCGGTTGGCGTGGTTTCGCTGCGCAGCCTGCTGACGGCGAAGCGCAGCGACAAGCTGACCACGATCATGGTGCCGCCCTTGACGGTTCCCGTGGATGCACCGCTGGATCAGCTTGAGGACGTGTTTGACGAACACCCGTTTCTGGGCGTTCCGGTCGTCGATGAAAACGGCGTCCTGGTCGGGGTGGTGTCGCGGACGGCGGTGGCCGACGCGATCCGCGAACGATCGGAAAGCGAAAGCCTGAAGCGTCAGGGCGTGGTGGGCGACGAACTGCGCTCGATGCCGCTGTTGCTGCGGTCGCGCCGCCGTCTGGCATGGCTGACCGCGAATATCGGGTTGAACATCATCGCGGCCAGCGTGATCTCGGCCTACGAGGAAACTTTGGCGGCCGTCATCGCGCTGGCCGTCTTCCTGCCGATGGTTTCCGACATGAGCGGTTGTTCCGGCAACCAGGCGGTGGGCGTCACCATGCGCGAACTCAGCCTTGGCCTGGTGCGCCCGATGGATGCCTTTCGGGTCTGGGTCAAGGAAATCTCGGTCGGGGTCATCAACGGAATCGCGCTGGGCATCCTTATCGGGGTGGTCGCGTGGCTATGGAAGGGCAACCCTGCGCTGGGTATCGTGATCGGTGTCGCGCTGGCGCTGAACACGATGCTGGCCGTGTCGATCGGCGGCGTGGTGCCGCTGCTGCTCAAGCGCCTGGGTCAGGACCCGGCCGCCGCCAGCGGTCCGCTGCTGACCACGATCACCGACATGGCCGGGTTCTTCTTCGTGCTCAGCCTGGCGACATTGCTGATGCCGTGGTTGGTGTGACAGATGAAACAGAAACAGGACGGGACCATGGACAATAAGACGCGGATCATAGGTTGGATGGAATACGTCGATCTACCCGACCTGCCGCTGAACAACATCAAGGCCAAGATCGACACCGGGGCGCTGACCTCGGCCCTGCACGCGATGGAGATCAAACGGTTTCTGCGCGACGGCCATCAATGGGTGTCGTTTCTGACCGAGGACACGGCCGGCGACGGCCTCGTAAAGATCGAAGCGCCAATCAAGGAAAGGAGAGACATCAAAAACACAAGCGGGGTGCCCGAGAACCGGATCGTCATCCGGACGACCATCAGGGTTGGCGATGAAACCTGGCCGCTGGACGTGTCTTTGACCGACCGCAGCAACATGAAGTTTCAAATGATCGTCGGCCGCGCGGCGCTGAAACAGCACTCCATCGCCGTGCACACCAATCGCGCGCACCTGCTGCGCAAGAAACCCAGGAAACTCAAAGTGAAGGTAAGCCAATGAAAATCGCCATGCTGGCGCGCAACGCCAAGCTGTACACCCACCAGCGCCTGAAGGCCGCCGCCGAAGAGCGCGGGCACGAGCTGGACATCATCGACACGCTGCGATGCTACATGAACATCGCCAGCCGCCGCCCCGAGATCTACTACAACGGGCAGAAGCTGACGGGCTATGACGCGGTGATCCCGCGGATCGGGGCTTCGATCACATTCTACGGCATGGCGGTTTTGCGCCAATTTGAGATAATGGGGGTCTATCCCTTGAACGAAAGCGTGGCGATCGGGCGTTCGCGGGACAAACTGCGCTCGATGCAGTTGATGGCCCGAGACGGAATTGGGCTACCCGTCACAACCTTCGCCCACGACCCGAAACAGACCGACGAGGTGCTGAAACTGGCAGGCGGCGCACCAATCGTGATCAAGCTGCTGGAAGGCACGCAGGGTATCGGCGTGGTTCTCGCGGATACCAACCGTTCGGCAAAGTCGGTCATTGAGGCTTTTCGCGGCGCGGGCGTTAACATCCTGCTGCAGGAATTCATCAAAGAGGCCGGCGGAACCGATATTCGTGCCATCGTCATTGGCGGTAGGGTGGTGGCCGCGATGAAACGCACCGGGGCCGAGGGCGACTTCCGCTCGAACCTGCACCGGGGTGGATCGGCGCAGGTGGTCAAACTGTCGCCCGAGGAGCGCGCCACCGCCGTGCGTGCCGCCAAGACCATGGGCCTGAACGCCTGCGGTGTTGACATGCTGCGCGCAAATCATGGGCCGGTCGTCATGGAAGTCAACTCCTCGCCCGGACTGGAAGGTGTGGAAAAGGCCACCGGGCTGGATATCGCCGGCAAGATGATCGAGTTCCTCGAAAAGAACGCCAAGCCCGGGGCGACCAAGACCAAGAACAAAGGTTGATCGATGAAGACGCGGCCTCATTTCACGATCGGGACAACCAAGGTGGCGCCGGGCTCCCGGCTCACCGTGGATCTGCCGGTCAGCGTGCTGTCGGACCACACCCCCGTCACCATGTCGGCCCATGTCGTGCATGGCCGGCATGATGGCCCGACACTGTTCGTCAGCGGCGGCGTGCATGGAGACGAAGTGATCGGCGTCGAGATCATCCGCCGCCTGCTGCGCGCGCCCAACCTGTCCAAACTCCGTGGCACGCTGATCGCGGTTCCGATCGTCAACACGTTCGGTTTCATCAGCCACTCTCGGTATCTGCCTGATCGGCGCGACCTAAACCGCGTCTTTCCGGGCAGCGAACATGGATCGCTTGCGTCCCGGCTGGCGCATCTTTTCATGACCGAGATCGTGGCGCGGTCCGATCTGGGGATCGACCTCCACTCGGCCGCGATCCATCGCACGAACTACCCGCAGATCCGTATCTCGCCCAACAACCCACGCACCAAGGAACTGGCCGAGGTTTTTGGCGCGCCGATCGTCATGAAATCACCGTTGCGCGACGGTTCACTGCGCGCCGCCGCCAAGGAAGCCGGAACGGATGTTCTGCTCTACGAGGCCGGCGAAGGCCTGCGGTTCGACGAGCTGTCGATCCGGGCGGGGCTCGCGGGGATCCTGCGCGTGATGCGGCATATGAAGATGGTTCCTGCAAAAGGCATCTCGAAACCCAAGGCCAGCCCGCATTTCTGCAACTCCAGCAAATGGCTGCGAGCACCGATGGGGGGCGTCCTTCGAGTCTACAAAGCGGACGGTGAACTGGTGCGCAAGGGCGACCTGATGGGGTCGGTCTCGGACCCGTTCGGAGAGCAGGAGATGGAAATCCTTGCCCCCTTTGACGGGCTGATTGTCGGCCGGGCGGTGATGCCCGTGGTCAACGAGGGCGACGCCGTGTTCCATCTTGGCCGCGTTGAGTCCGTGAAAGAAGCCGGAGAGTCGGTGGACGACCTCAGCGCGCAATTGGAAGACGACCCGATGTTCGATGAGGATGAAATTCTCTGACACGGACGTAACGGGGGAGCAACTCAGCAAGACACTGCTTCGGTGACCGTCGTGCCGAGCGATTGCGCCAGCTTGGCCTGCGCATCGACCGTCTGCAGGCCGGAGCGGACCATGGCGACACCGGCGGCCGCGGCAGCGGCGACGGCGCGCCATGCCCGCAAGCCTTGCGTTGGCCGCCTCCATTTCCCGGCTGAGCCGGCCGAAGCCGCGTGCACTGGCCTCGCCAACGCCTTCCAACTCGGCGCCCACCTGCCTGCCGCCGACCGCCGCGAGGCGGACGCTGACCCTCTTCTCAGCCATGGGAGTGATCCATCTGTTCGTTGAGCTTTGCCACCATCACCGCTTCGATGACGGGCAAGAGTTCGGCCGTGGCACAGGACGGCACACCGAGCGCGTTACCGAGCGCGAGCGCCGCCAACATGTCCCAACCGACAACGGCGCCCGGTAGCACACGGAGTTGCCCGCCGAGGCGGCCGATAAGATCCCAGACCTGCCAGCCCTCATGGGTCAGCGGCCGGTTCAGCCCTGCCGGGCAGTCTTCGCAGGCGCCGCAGGGCTCGCAGCCCTCGCAGTATCGCTCGCCCCCGCCGAAGGACCATTCGGCGAGAGCGCGGAGACGTTTTTTTCCTGTTCCAGCAGCAAACCTTTCGAGACATACGCCAACTGAAAGGCTTCGAAGATCGGCCATATGTCCAGGAGGGCGTCGATGGCTTGCGCGCTCGGGTCGAGGGGCTGACCGTCGGCGTCGCCGATGCCCTCCCAGGCAAGCACCGCGCGCCGCGCCAGCGCCTTGGCGAAGGCCACCGCGCGCTCCTCGTCCGAGGCCTCTTCCGGGACGGCCTCGACGGCCGGATCGCCGCGCGTCGCCACCATCAGCGCGGTGGTCAACGGCCGCAGCTGCACCCGGACGCCGGGCGCCAGCTCGTACCAGCGCGGTTTGTTGGAAAGATCGAGGGTCAACATGGTCAGTAGCTCGCAACAGTATTCTTGAGGACGATTGTGCACATCTGCCCGGCCACGGACTCATAGGCCGCCTGCCAGTCGAAGCTGGCCTGGATGCCCTGTGGTCCCTGGATTTCCACCCGGGGGCCCGGCAGGTAGAGCGTATCGAAAGCGGCATCACGGCTGGCGCCCTGCACAACCGCCTCGATCTCGGCGCGATGCTGGTAGTGGTAAGCCAGCGGCGACAGCGTCACCTCCGGCTCCCCCGGCTCGCCGTCGCGCAGGATCAGCAGACCTTCCGCCGGCACGCGCTCGGCCAGGACCTCTCCGCGAAGGACGGTGGCAGGCAGCGCCGAGAGCCGCGCATGCAGCGCGGCGAGGATGGTTTCGCGAGGGGTGGGCATCGTCTATGCTAACTCAAACAAGGCAAATGAGGACTGGATCGTTGAAGTTTGAGAGCTGCGGGCCGTTTCACTTTCCGAGAGAGCGGACGGGTCATTGGAGGAAAGAATTCTGGCAACACGTCGAGGGCTATTGGGAAGGCCTTAGCAAAGCCCTAGGTTGCTACGCCTTCTGCATCGACAACGGGCGGAAGGTCCGACCATGGTACGTCGGCAAAACACTTGCTCAGGGAGGGTTTCAGGATGAGGTGTTCACTCCCCATAAGCTGGATCATTACTCTGCAATATTGGCTCCGGGCGATGCAGAAAAATCCTACCGTCGTGGAAAGCCCTGTATACTTCTTTTCCCTCTAATTTCCGGTTCATGGCGCCTTTCAAAAAATCGCAGTAGTTCTGACGCTTACGTCGAGTGGCTAGAAACAACCCTTATTGGTATGGCGTTGTCGCAAAACCCTGAAATCGCAAATACCAGCAAGACGCGGTTCCACCGAGAAGTGTATGTGAATGGGATCATCGGAGAGCAGTTCCAAGGGCGGCCAAGTAACGGCGCGAACTTTGCCAAGCGGGCTTTTCTGTCAATCTAAATCAACCAATTAGCCGTTCTTCCACCCAATTCGCCACGATTAGCCCCGGCACGCTTTCGAGCGCCCGGTTTGCGTCGCGGTCGAGATTCAGCCGCTTCGGCAGCTTGACCTGCGGGACCAGAAGGAAGATCGGCACCGTTGCGCGGCCGCGTCCGGTTTTCGAGCGGGAAGCGACACCGAGGCCCTTCGTGTTGAGCCGCCCGTCGGCGACCAGCAGGCTCGGGCCACGCCGGCGATAGACCAAGCGCAGGCGCAGGCCACGGCGGCGTTCCCATTCGCCCGGTGTCAGCTTCGCGCCGCGTCGCCCCTTCCCGGCGGCGGGCAGCGGGATCGCGAGCCAGAAGCCGTCCTTCGAGCGGATCAGCGGGCCGGTGTCATGGGAACCGACGATGACCGGGGCCTTGGACCAGACCAGCGCCGCGGCGTTCAGGCTCTCGCCGGCCTTCGGGTATCGGCGAGGCGGTCCACAAGGGCGAGAGCTACCCCGGCGAACACGATGCCATCATCGACCGCGAGACCTGGGAGCGCGTCCATGCCATCCTGCAGGAAAGCCCCCGTAAGCGCGCCGCGCGCACCCGGGCCGAAACCCCGGCGTTGCTGAAAGGGCTGCTCTACGGCCCTGATGGCGCGGCTTTCTCGCCCAGCCACACGCGCAAGGGCGGGAAGCTCTATCGCTATTACATCAGCCAGACGGTTCTGAAGCACGGGGCTGGAACTTGCCCGTTGGGCCGCGTGCCCGCGGGCGAGATCGAGGCCGCCGTCATCGACCGGCTCCGCGCCGTGTTCCGCCAGCCCGAGATCGTGGCGGGCACGTGGAAGGCGGCGAAGGCGCAGCAGGGCGACGTCACCGAAGCAGACGCCCGCACCGCCCTGCAGCAGCTCGACCCGCTTTGGGACGAACTCTTCCCGGCCGAGCAGGCCCGCATCGTGGCGCTCTTGGTCGAACGGATCGACATCGGCACAGAGGGGCTCGACATCCGGCTGCGGGTCGATGGGTTGCGCGGTCTGGCTCGGGACATGCTGGCAGGCGACAGGGAGAAAGCCGCATGACCAGAGCCACGCCCGACACCATCACCCTGCACGTCCCGTTCCGAGTGGTCAAACGAGGTGGGCGCAAGGAGGTGCAGCTGCCCGACGTCGCGCCGGTTCAACGCAAGACCGACAGCACTCTCGTCAAGGCGCTCGCACGCGCCTTCCGCTGGAAACGCATGCTGGAATCAGGGGAGTTCGCCACCATCAACGAGCTTGCCGAGCGTGAGGGGATTGCGCCGTCCTACATGACCCGCGTCCTGCGGCTGACGCTGCTCGCACCGGACATCATCGAAACGATCCTGGACGGGCGGCAGGGGCAGGAGGTGACGCTGGGGCGGTTGTTGAAGGGGTTTCCGGTGGAGTGGGAAGGGCAGATAATCTGGGGTCAAAACAGCCGTTCATGACGACCGCATTGACAATGGGCGGCGCGAAGGGTGTCTTGGTACCTGCCAAGGGCATGCCGACAATCATGTCACGAATGAACGTGGCTGGGGTAATCCGCTTGGCCGGTCCCCGAAACACGCATGTCTTCAATCCGTTTTTCGAGGGAGCATTCTTTTTTCGGATTCCTCCGACACCGGCAGTGCGAGTGACAGGCTGGCGCCTTTGGCGACGTCGTCGATGTGGAGCGTGCCGCCGTGGCGTTCGGCCACCGAGGCGACGATGGCAAGCCCGAGACCGCTACCTCCAGACGGGGAAATCTGGCCGAAACGGCTGAACGCAATGGCCTCGTCGCGCGGCGACAGCGGCGCGCCATCGTCATAGACCGTGACCATTGCACGCGCGTCCCTGCGCCCGACGGTTACCCGGATCAGGCCAAGTTCTGGCCCGCCATGTTTGACCGCGTTGTCGATAAGGTTCTTGATCGCCTCTGCCAGGAAAACCGCGTCACCCGTGACCCACAGCGGGGCGTTTCCGACCTCGAGTTCGAACTCGATCCCGGCGCGCAGCAGGGACGGCCCGGCTTCGGTGCAAATTTCCCGGACCAGCCCGGCAAGGTCGATGGTTTCGGCCGCGTCAGCCGTGCCCGGCCGCTGCAACCGGTCGAGCGAGAGCAGCTGTTCGGCCACACGGGCATTGCCGCGCGCCGCGGCGGCGAGCTCGGCCAGCCGCTCGTCCCGGTCGGCCTCGGTCCTTGCCGCGCGGACCGCCTCGGTGAGCGATAGCACGGCGGCGGCAGGATTGCGCAACTGGTGGGCGGCGTCCGATATGAATGTGCGCTGCGCCTGCATGCTGCTTTCGACCTGTCGAAACAGCCGATTGAGCGTATCGACGATGCCGCGCACCTCGGCGGGAACCGGGCGCCGGATCGGGCTGAGATCTTCGGACGAGCGCATGCCGATGGCGTCATGCAGATCGGTGAGCGGGCGCAGGCCGAGTCTCACCCCGAACCAGACCACGACGCAAAGCGTGGCGAGCAGCCCGCCCATCAGCACAGCGGCACGCACCGCCAGCCTGTCGGCAAACACCTGTCGGTCATGCAGGCGCTGCCAGACGGTGATCGTGGACGGTCCGGTGAGATCGCCCACGGTCACGCTTTCCGACAGCTGCAAGACCCGCACCGGATCGCCACGATAGTTTGACTGGAAATAGACCGGCGTATTCAGTTCGGGCGCAGCGGTTCCGGCGCGCACCGGCGGATAAGCATAGCCGGTCACATAGATGCCGCCCGGGCCGGTGGCGTGATAGAACACCTCGCCCCCCGCGGCATTGAGCACCAGGTCTCGGGTGGTCGGTGAGACCGCGTCGCCGCCCGTCACCGCCACATCGCGCGAAAGGGCCAGCGCCGCCGCAAGCAGGGATCGGTCAAACAGCTCTTCGGCGGTGCGCTGAGCCGCCGAATACCGCCACAGCCCCAGAACCACGGCCATGACGACCAGCGGGGCCAGGATCAGCAGGAACAACCTGAGCCGCAGAGAGAGAACGCCCGCCTTCATGCCGTGGTTTCAAGCATGTAGCCCAACCCGCGCGCGGTCTTGATCACGACGCCATGCGCCGCAAGCCGCTTGCGCAGCCGCGACACATGCGGTTCGATCGCGGTATCGTCAACATCGGCGCCGACGCCATAGACATGATCGGTCAATTGCGCCTTTGACACGATCCGCCCGGCACGGTCGAGCAGGCATTCCAGAACGGCAGTTTCCCGGCGCGGAATGTCCAGCGGCGCCCCCTCGGCCAGGACCTGCCGCGTCGCGCGATCAAAGGCGAGCGCCCCGATGGTCTGCACGGCGCCGAAATCGAGGTTCTTTCGCCGCGAAAGCGCCCGGATCCGGGCCTCCAGCTCGTCCATCTCGAACGGCTTGACCAGATAGTCATCCGCGCCGCTGTCCAGTCCCTTGACCCGGTCGCTCAATTCGCTTCGCGCCGTCAGCAGGATCACGGGCGTACCGTCTCCGCGCGCCCGCATCGCGCGCAGCACCTCCAGCCCGTCGGTTCCCGGCAGGTTGATGTCCAGCACCACCAGGTCCGCGCCTTCCTGACGCAGGAACGCGTCGCCGCCGGACCCGTCTTGCAGCACGTCCGCCGCATGCCCCCGGTCGCGCAGGCGATAGGCGATGGCGTTCGCCAGTGGTTCGTTGTCCTCGATGATCGCGATACGCATCCCCGCCCCGCAAGCTTCACGCAAGGTTGGGTGCCAATGATGGCCACATCGGAGGGGGAATCAATCCCTGAATCATAACGCATTCACGGTGGCGGAAAGGCCGCTTTCCGTGCTTGTCTGGTCGCTGAGGAGGACAACATGACCATTTCCCGTTTCACCCGCCGCGCCGTCATGGGGATGGTTGCGGCTGCCGGCCTTGCCGCGCCGATCGCGGCCCAGGCCGACGTGGATCTTTCCGGCAAGACCGTCGAATGGGTGATCCCGTTCTCGGAAACCGGCGGTTCGGCCAAGTGGGCCAACTTCTTTGCCCCGCTGCTCAGCCAGGAACTGCCCGGCAACCCGACCGTGGTGGTCAAGTTCATGCCTGGCGCGGGTTCGACCAAGGGGGCCAACTGGTTCCAACAGCAGAAAAACGGCGACGGCACGCTGCTTTTCGGCACGTCGGGGTCCACCCAGTTCCCCTATCTGCTGGGCGATCCGCGCGTGCGCTATGAATACAAGGACTGGAACCCGGTCATGGCCTCGGGCACCGGCGGCGTGGCCTATCTGAACGCCGAGGACGGCAAGAAATTCGACGGCTCGGCCAACAACCTGAAAGACACCGATTTCATCTACGGCAGCCAGGGCGCGACGCGGCTGGATCTGGTGCCGCTGCTGGCGTGGAAGATGCTGGGGATGAAGGTCGAACCCGTTTTCGGCATCAAGGGCCGTGGCGACGGCCGGCTGATGTTCGAACGTGGCGAGGCCAATATCGACTATCAGACCTCGTCGGGATATGTGAAAGGCTCGGCCGATCTGGTGGCCGAGGGCAAGGCCGTGCCGATGATGACCTGGGGCTCGCTGGACGAGAACGGCAACATCGTGCGCGACCCGACCTTCCCCGACATCCCGACCTTCAAGGAAGTGTGTGAGGCCACCGATGGCTGCGAAACCAGCGGCGAGGCGTGGGATGCGTGGAAGGCGTTCTTCATCGCGGGCTTCCCGGCGCAAAAGATCGCCTTCCTGCCCGCGGGCACTCCGCAAGAGGTCATCGACACATACGTCAAGGCGTTCGACGCGGTGCGGAACCGCGACGACTTCCCCACGATTTCGTCCAAGCGTGTCGGCAAATACAAAGTCTATGTCGGTGACGAGGCCAAGGCCGCGGTCAAGACCGCGACCACGGTGCCGGACAGCGCCAAGGCCTATGTCAAGACCTGGCTGAAAGAGGCCTATGGCGTCGAGCTGAAGTAACGGCCCCTCTCATCGGGGCGCGACGGTCGGCTTCACGGCCCGCGCCCCACGCCCAACATACCTGACCTCATCGAAAGCGACTCTCATGGAGATTTTCGTGACCGCTCTTCCTGCGCTTGGCGAAGCGTGGGGTCTGATCCTGCAACCCATCGTCCTGGGCTATCTCGCGCTTGGCGTGGTGATGGGGCTGGCCGTGGGTGTCTTTCCCGGCCTCGGCGGCATTGCCGGGCTGTCGCTGCTGCTGCCCTTCATGTTCGGCATGACCCCGGTTCTGGGCCTCGCGCTGATGATCGGCATGGTGGCGGTGGTGCCGACCTCGGACACGTTTGCCAGCGTGCTGATGGGCATACCGGGCAGTTCGGCCTCGCAGGCTACCGTGCTGGACGGCTTTCCCATGGCCAAGAGGGGCCAGGCCGCCCGCGCGTTTTCGGCGGCCTTCGCCTCGTCGCTGTTCGGCGGGTTGGTGGGGGCCAGCTTTCTGACCGTGTTCATCGTCGTCGCGCGCCCCATCGTTCTGGCCTTTGGCCTGCCCGAGATGTTGATGGTCACGGTTCTGGGGCTGTCCATGGTCGCGGTTCTGGCCGGACGCATCCCGCTCAAGGGGATCGCGGCGGCGGGCCTGGGCATCATGATCGGCACCATCGGCGAAGGCGATGCCGGCGGGTCGTTGCGCATGGCCACCTATGACATTCCTTACCTGACCGACGGGTTGAAGCTGGTGATCGTGGGCCTTGGCATCTTTGCCGTGCCCGAGATCGTGTCGTTGCTGCGGCAGGACAGTTCGATTGCCAAGGGTGCCTCCTTGGGCGCAGGCTGGGCGCAGGGCGTCAAGGACTGGTTCGCCAATATCTGGCTGTCGGTGCGCTGTTCGATCATCGGCGTGATCGTTGGCGTCATCCCCGGCCTCGGCGGGTCTGTCGTGGACTGGATCGCCTATGGGCACACGGTCCAGACCACCCGCGACAAGTCCAACTTTGGCAAGGGCGAAGTGCGCGGCGTGATCGGGCCGGAAAGCTCGAACAACGCCAAGGAAGGCGGCGGGCTGGTGCCTACCCTGCTGTTCGGCATTCCAGGTTCGGGCAGCATGGCGATCTTCATCGGCGCGGTGGCGCTGCTGGGTTCCGGCGATATCGAGGTCGGCCCCGGCATGCTGAAATCGAACCTGGACCTGACCTATGCAATCGTCTGGCTGCTGGCCCTGGCCAACGTGATCGGCACGGTGCTGTGCATCGCGGCCTCGGGCGGGATCGCGAAACTCACCACCATCCGGTTCACCTATCTGGCCCCGTTCCTGTTCATGCTGATCAGCTTTGCCGCGTTCCAGTCGGGGCAGAATTTCGAAGACCTTCTGGCGCTGTTCGCGATCGGCCTGATCGGCATTTTCCTGCGCCGGTTCGACTGGTCGCGTCCGGCCTTCCTGATCGGCTTCGTTCTGTCCAACCCGGTCGAGAAATTCACCAACCAGGCGTTTCAGATCGCCTCGTTCCGGTTCCGCCACGGCATGAGCGACGGGCTGCACTATGTCTTCAGCCCGATCGTGATCGTCCTGCTGATCGTCACCGTGGTGTCCGTGGTGCTGGGCATCCGGCAGGCCAGGCTCATCATGTCCGAGGGCGAGGTCCAGTCCGGCGCCAAGCGCGCGCCGCTGGTGTTCCTGCTGGTGATCGCGGCCTATCTGCTGACCGCCGTCATCAACGCGAGCATGATCCCCGACTACGCCATGACCGACAAGGTGATCCCGCTGGCGGTGGGTTCGGTGTCGCTGCTGTGCTGCCTCGTTCTTCTGGCGCAGATGATCCGGCGGCCCGAAGGCGACGTGATCTTTGCCGACAAGGAAATCGCGGGCGAGGACGCCGACGCGCCCTATGGCCTGTGGGGCACGCTGGCGTGGTTCGCCGCGCTGATCGCCGCGACCTGGGTGGTCGGCTTTATCCTCGCGCTGGTCGGGTTCCTTGTCGCCTTCTTCCGCATTCGCGCCGGGGCGGGCTGGGCCAAGACGCTGATCCTGACCGCCGCCGGCATCGGGTTCATGTGCTTGATGGCGGGCGCGCTGAACCGCGACTTTCCGCCGGGGCTGCTGCAACACGCCTATGACCTGCCGTGGCCGCTGAAATGAAACAGACCGCGATCCCCTACGTTTTCATGCGCGGCGGCACCTCGCGCGGCCCCTATTTCCGGCGCGAGGATCTGCCCGAAGACCGCGACGTGCTGGCCGAAGTGCTGATCGCGGCCATGGGCGCCGGGCACCCGCTGAACATCGACGGGATCGGCGGCGGTGCGGCAGTGACCACCAAGGTCGCCATGCTGTCGCGGTCCAACGACGGATGGGCCGAGGTGGACTATTTCTTTGCCCAGGTCGCGGTCACCGAAAGGCTGGTGGATTTCAAACCCACCTGCGGCAACATCCTGTCCGGCGTCGGCCCGGCGGCGATCGAGATGGGGCTGGTCGAGCCGGTTGGCGACGAAACCGAAATCCGCATCCGCGCCGTCAATACCGGCGCGCGGGTGGTGGCGCGGGTGCAGACGCCGGGCGGCCTGCTGGACTATGACGGCGACACCGCGATCGCCGGGGCGCCGGGCACCGCCGCGCCGGTGCAACTGACCTTCATGGGCGTCGTCGGGTCGTCCACCGGCGCCTTCCTGCCCAACGGAACCTTGCGCGACGAAATCGACGGGATCGAGGTGACCTGCATGGATGTCGCCATGCCGGTTGTCATCGCGCGTGCCGCGGATTTCGGCCTGACCGGCAACGAAAGTGCCGCCGAACTGGACGAAAACCGCGCCTTTTTCGACCGCATGGAGGCAATCCGACGCAAGGCTGGCGCGCTGATGGGGCTGGGCGACGTGTCGCGATCGGTCACGCCGAAATTCGCCATCCTAGCCCCGCCGCGCGACGGCGGCACCATCGCCACGCGCTATTTCATGCCGTGGAACACCCACCCGTCGATGGCGGTGACCGGCGGGCAGTGCATTGCCTCTTGCGCGCTGACGCCCGGATCGGTGGCCGACGGGCTGCTGGATCGCCCCGACCAAAGCCCCGCCACGGTCACGCTGGAACACCCGTCGGGCAGGATGGACGTGCTGGTGACCTTTTCCAGCGACAACGGCTTTTCGCTCAAGGCCGCCGGGCTTGTGCGCACTGCGCGCAAACTGGCGGATGGGCACATCTACATTCCCCGCCGCGTCTGGGCGGGACAGGAGACGACACCATGACCATCCGCAACATTCTCGTCGCCTTCAACGGCTCTGAAAGCGCCACGTGCGCGCTCAGATACGCCGCCGCGCTCGCCGGGGAACAGGCGCATGTGACGGCGCTGCTGGCGCATTCCAACCACGAGGTCGTCGATAGCCATGGACGGTGGGTTCCGCCCCGTGCGCGCGAGATCATCGCGGCAGCGAATGCCGAGATCGTGACCGAAATCAGCGCCCGGTTCGACGCGCTGCGCGATGATCTCGGCCTCGGCGCACGGCTGCATTTCGTGCAGGCCGCCGGTCGGGTCGATGCGGTCTTGTCAGAGGCGGCGCGCAACTTCGACATTCTCGTGCTCGGGCAGGATCGTGCCGAGGGGGTCGACTCGCATGTGAGCCTGCACCCCGACCGGATTGCCCTGCTTGCCGGCAGGCCGGTGCTGGTCGTGCCGCGCGGCTACACCGCCGGGGCGGGTCATGCGCGCGCGGTGCTGGCCTGGGACGGCAGCCGCTCGGCGGCGCGGGCCATGTCGGACAGCCTCGCCCTGCTCGAGGCGCAAGGCGAAGTGAGCGTCATCACCCTTGGCGATGCCCCGCTGCCCCGCCCGGCGGAAGAGGTGATCACCCACCTCGCACGCCACGGCATCGCCGCCAGCCACGCCCGCATACCCGCCGTTCCCGGCCCGGCGCGCGCGCTTGTCGCCCATATGCGCGAAACCGCCCCGTCGCTTCTGGTGATGGGGGCATATGAACACTCCAAGTTTCGAGAGGATTTTCTTGGCGGGGTGACGACGCGCGTGCTGCGCGATACGCCGGTGCCGGTGCTGCTATCACACTGAGGGGGGGCGGATGAAGGTCCATATCCTTGACGACTGGTTCGATACCCTGCGCGGCCTGCCCTGCTTTGCCCGGCTGGCCGCGCACGATGTGACGGTCTGGACGGATCACACCGACGATCTTGACCTGCTGGCCAAGCGGCTGGCCGAGGCCGAGGCGCTGGTTCTGTTCCGGGAACGGACCGCGATCACGCGGGCGCTGCTGGAACGGCTGCCGAACCTGAGGCTCGTCAGCCAGCGCAGCGTTTATCCGCATGTCGATGTCCAGGCCTGCACGGATCACGGCGTGCTTTTGTGTTCCAACATGCATGGCGGCACGCCCTCATTCGCCGCGGCTGAGCTGACATTCGCCCTGATCCTTGCCGGGCTGCGTGATCTGCCCCGGCAAATGGTCAGCCTCAAGGCGGGGCACTGGCAGGCCGGCGTCGGCAAGACGCTGAGGGGGCGCACGCTGGGCCTTTACGGCTATGGGCGGATCGGGCGGGCCGTTGCCGGATACGCCGAAGCCTTCCGCGCGCGCGTGGTCTGGTGGTCCTCTGACGAAGGCCGCGCGCGGGCCGTGGCCGACGGCGCCCGCGTCGCCGAAAGCCGCGACGCCTTTTTCGCCGAAAGCGATATCGTGTCGCTTCATGTTCGGTTGAAACCCGCGACGCGCGGGCTGATCACGGCAGAGGATTTCGCAGCGATGCGACCGGGGGCACTGTTCGTCAACACCTCGCGCGCCGGGCTGATTGCCCCCGGTGCGCTCCTTGCGGCGTTGAACGCGGGCCGCCCCGGCATGGCGGCCATCGATGTGTTCGACACCGAACCGCTCACCGATCCGTCCGACCCGCTGCTATCGCATCCGAACCTGATCGCCACCCCGCATATCGGTTTTGTCACCGAAGAAGAGTTGGACTTGCAGTTTTCCGATATCTTCGACCAGGTGAACGCCTTTGCCGCCGGGTCGCCCATACACGTTATCAATCCCGAGGCGATGCGCGGGCCGTAAGCCGAGCGACCAGCGGCGCGCCGGTGATGACCAGCACGATCCGCGTCAGGTGGTGGGCAATGACAAAGCCGAGATCGGCGCCCGTCACGATGGCCAGCACGGTCATTTCGGCCTGTCCCCCCGGCGCATAGGCCAAAAAGGCCTCAAGTGGCGGCGCTAGCCCAAGGGCGCGCACCAGCTGGGCAAAGCCCGCCGCGAGCGCCGCCAGGATCAGCATGAAGGCCCCGCCCGCGAGGATCACCGAGCGCAACTCGCGCAGGGTCACGCCCACGTAATGCACGCCGATGCCGGTGCCGATCAGGAATTGCGCGGCCAGGATCGCTTCGGCCGGGGGGCGCGAATGCAGCAGTCCGACAAGGGAAAGCGGCGTTGTCACGATCATCGGACCAAGGATCGATGCCCCGAACAGCCCGACGCGCACGCCGCCTTTCCAGCCGACCACGGCGGCGGTCAGCATGAGCGCCAGTTCATGCGGCGCAATGTCGGCAGCGGGTCTGCCGATCGGGTTCGCAAGGCTCGCGCCGTAAAGATGGGTGGCGATCACCGGCGCAAGCGTCACGATTACCAGAACCCGCGTGGCATGAACAAGCGACAGGATTCGCGGGTTTCCCCCGGCTTCTTCGCCAAAGATGATCATGTCCTGCAATCCGCCGGGCATCGACGCGAAATAGGCGGTCACCGGATCGAAGCCGCAGATCCTGCGGAAGAATTGCCAGCCAACCAGGCCGATCAGCGCGATGTAGACCGGTACCAGCGCCACCGACCCGGCCATCTGCGGCAACTGGCCAACCACCGCCGGGGTGATCGAGGCGCCCACCGCCACGCCAAGGATCGTGCGCGCCGCCACCGAAATCTGGCCGAAACC
This sequence comes from Ruegeria lacuscaerulensis ITI-1157, assembly GCA_000161775.1. Lineage (GTDB taxonomy): Bacteria > Pseudomonadota > Alphaproteobacteria > Rhodobacterales > Rhodobacteraceae > Ruegeria > Ruegeria lacuscaerulensis. The sequence continues at coordinate 738,943 of GG704596.1, read as the reverse complement.
CCGAAGCCGGACACCGGCAAGCGCCAGCAACAAACTGGCCGCCATCGGCCCGAACAGAAATGGCAAGGGCAGATCGGCGGCACGAAACAGCGCCGCCCCCGCAGCCGCCCCCGCCAATGTCACCGCGCGCTCTTTCGTCGCCCTGTCAAACATTCACGATTCTCCGCTTGTCACCTATTGTATCCGTATGTATACAATAGGATACAGAAAGTGAAATGCCCATGGGAGCGCTGCCCGCAAATGTCTGAAACACCCGATCCCGCCGACGGATTGCACGGCAACGGCGCCTACGAGCGGTTGCTGGCCGAGATTCGAAACGGCCAGCTTCTTCCGGGCGACAGGCTGCGCGAAACCGAGCTGGCCGAACGGCTGGGCGTCAGCCGGACGCCAGTGCGCGAGGCGATCCGCCAGCTTGAGGCCGACGGCCTTGTCGCCCATTTGCCCCGCATCGGCGCCAGCGTACGGCGGCTCGACTATGCCGAGGTGATGGAGCTATACGAGATGCGCGCAGTGCTTGAAGGCACGGCGGCGCGGCTTGCCGCTCGGGCGGCATCCGACATCGAGCTGGAGGAACTCGCCGCAATCGACGGAGATCTCGCCAACGCCACGGACGGCGCCGAGGCTTTCCGGCTCAACCGAATGTTTCACGCCGCGCTGCTCGATGCGGCGAAAAACCGGTTCCTGCATCGCTCGATGACCGCGCTGCAAAAGGCGCTGATGATCCTCGGGCCGACCACCCTTGCCGAAAGCGACCGGTTGGAAGCGGCTAAGGAAGAACATGCCGTCGTTCTCGCCGCCATACGCGCCCGCGACGGCGCCGCCGCCGAGGCGCGGATGCGCGCCCATATCGAAGCCTCGCAACGCGCCCGCCTTCGCACCCTGCGAACGGTCCATGGAATCGAGACCGAATGAGTCCAGCCATGCCCTATGATGTTGTCGTCATCGGCGGCGGAAACGCCGCGCTCTGCGCCGCGATCACTGCGGCCGAGGCCGGGGCGAGGGTAATCATCCTCGAAGCGGCACCGCGCCCCTATCGGGGCGGAAATTCGCGGCACACCCGCAATTTTCGCTGCATGCACCACGGCCCGCTTGGCCCGCTCACCGACAGTTACAGCGAAGACGAATACATCGCAGATCTGCTGAAGGTCACCGGCGGCAAGACCGACGAGGCGCTTGCCCGCATCGCCATCCGGGGCTCGGAACGCGCGTTGCCATGGATGCAGGCGCACGGGGTACATTTCCAACCGTCGCTCTCGGGCACGCTCAGCCTTGGGCGCACCAATGCCTTTTTCATGGGGGGCGGCAAGGCGCTGGTGAACGCCTATTACCGCACCGCCGAGGCGCTTGGCGTCAAGGTGCTTTACGAGGCGCCGGTCGCGCACCTTTCGCTTGCCGGCGGGCGCATCGAAGAGGTTGTTTTCGAGCAAATGGGCCAAAGCCACCGCCTCCGGCCCAGGTCGGTCATCGTTGCCTCGGGCGGCTTTCAGGCCGACACCGACTGGCTGGCCCGCGCCTGGGGGCCGGCGGCGAAGAACTTTCTGATCCGGGGCACGCCCTACAACCGGGGCGCGGTTCTGGCGGACCTCATCGAACAGGGTGCCGAAACCGTTGGCGACCCAACGCAATGCCATGCCGTGGCCATCGACGGACGCGCGCCGAAATTCGACGGCGGTATCGTCACGCGGCTGGATTGCGTGCCGTTTTCCATCGTCGTGAACAACAGTGCGCAGCGGTTCTACGACGAAGGCGAAGACGTCTGGCCCAAGCGTTACGCGATCTGGGGCCGCCTTGTCGCCGCGCAGCCCGGCCAGGTGGCCTATGCAATCATCGACAGCCGGTCGCTCGACCTGTTCATGCCCTCGGTGTTCCCCCCGGTATCGGCGAACAGCATCGAGGAACTGGCCGAAAAGCTCGGCCTGCCGCCCGCCGAATTGCGCGCGACGGTTGACGGCTTCAACGCCAATTGCGGCGACACGTCGGGTTTTCGCCCGACCGAGCTGGACGGCGTCGCCACAAACGGGATCACCCCTCCCAAAACGAACTGGGCGCGCCCGATCACAGAGCCGCCGTTCTATGGCTACAGCCTGCGCACCGGCGTGACCTTCACCTATCTGGGGCTGAAAGTGACGGCCCGGGCGCAATGTTCCACCGCCGATGGACCGATCGAAAACCTCTGGGCCGCTGGAGAGACAATGGCAGGTTCGATCCTCGGCCAAGGTTATCTCGCCGGATTCGGCATGACCATCGGCACCGTTTTCGGACGGATCGCCGGAAAGGAGGCCGCCGCCCATGCCGCATGATGTCTTTGCCGAGGCCCGCCGTCAGGCCGAGATCTGCAATGCCTGCCGCTATTGCGAGGGGTTCTGTTCCGTGTTCCCCGCGCTACAGGCGGACCGCGCCTTCAGCGACGGCGATCTGACCCAGCTTGCCAACCTATGTCACAATTGCCGGGGCTGCTATTACGCCTGCCAATACACCGCCCCGCACGAGTTCGATGTCAACCTGCCGCGCGCGCTGGCCGAACTGCGCACCGAAAGCTGGGAACGCTTCGCCTGGCCCGGCGGGCTGGCCCGAATGTTCCAGCGGCACGCGGGTGCCGTCACCATCGCCGTCGCGGCCGGGTTCGCCCTGCTTCTTGCCCTGGTTCATCTGCTGGGCAGCACCGGCGCGGGCGACGGCTTTTATGCCGCGATGTCGCATGGATTGATGGTTTCGATATTCCTCCCGGCATTCTTTTTTCCGCTCACAAGCCTCGCCATCAGTCTGCGCCGATACTGGCGGGCCGTCGGCGGCGGGCGGGTGCGGGGGCGTGACATCGCCGCCGCGCTTGGGAAGGTCGCGCGGATGAAAGACTTGGCCGCCGGACATGGCGAGGGGTGCAATTTCGAGGACGAGGACCGTTTCAGCCAAGCCCGCCGCCTTGCCCATCAGGCGATCATGTATGGTTTCCTGCTCTGCTTTGCCGCCACGGGCGTCGCGACGCTGATGCATTACCTCTGGGCGATGCCGGCCCCCTATCCTTTCTTGTCGGCGCCCAAGCTTCTTGGAGTCAGCGGCGGGGTCTTGCTGGGTGGCGGCGCGCTGTGGATAGCGGCGCTGAAAACGCGCGCCGAACGCAGCCTTTCCGACCCGCGCGCATGGGCGGCGGAAATGGGTTTCGTGCTGCTGCTGGCCTTCATCGCGGCAAGCGGCCTTGCGCTCTACGGGCTGGGATCGACCGCGGCGATGCCGCTGTTGCTGGCGCTGCACCTCGGCGCGGTGCTGGCCTTTTTCGTGCTTGCCCCGTTTACCAAGATGGCGCACGGGGCCTACCGCTTTGCGGCGCTGTTGCGAGATGCCACCCGGACCAAAGCCTAGGTTTCCGTGTCAGCAGATCGCAACCATGTTGCACAGGCCCCGGACTATGCTGCCCGCCGCCCCCGTTCCCATCAAACTTTGCCAGAAGCAACGTGGCCAGACCCGGCTCGTGATGAAGGTGGCAAACGTCCGCCTCCGGTCGTTTTTCGGGAGGCGCCACCGGCATCGAAGTGTTCGGGATGCGCTACAAAATAATGATTTGATTTCCAGGCATTACCAAAAACTCACCAAATCACCGCAGTCATGAGGTTCAGAGAAAAACGGCCCAGAGAGACAGATTTCGGGCGAAGTCGCGCCGAAGGCAGTGAATAGCCCTGCCCGCATAACCCTCGAAAACCACGAGAAAATCCGGCAGTGGCCAAGGCCGGAGAAGCAGTTGGGGAAAACAAGTGGCGGAGACGAAGGCCGCCAAGGATAGTTCCGAGCAAATCTGACATGTTCTGGTATCTCCTTTGAAAAAATAAAAAATTCTCTTCCTATGCCCGTCAGGTTCCGACATAATCCGGCCTAATCCATGTATAGGTGGGGGATTAAATGGGGGATAAAAATTTGCGTGAGCAAAGTATTAGGAGACCGGCAAAGGCTTTGAGTGCGCGTTTTGTCGAAACTGTTTCCAAGCCAGGCAAGTACTTCGACGGGCAAGGCCTGTTCCTTCGTGTCAATTCCAACGGTTCCCGGCAATGGGTGCAGCGGATCACCATTCGTGGCAAACGCTGCGAACTCGGACTTGGTAGCCCACCCGCCGTGTCACTGGCTACCGCACGTCGTTTGGCCTTGGAAAACCGCGGTAAGGCCATGTTAGGAGGCGACCCGCTTGCTGAAAAGCGGAAGGAACGAGAAGGACTAACCTTTGCGCAGGCCACGGACAGATACCTTGCCGTCAAGCTGACGGAGTTCCGAAACGAAAAACACCGCCAGCAATGGCGCTCGACACTTGACCGCTATGCCGCGCCAGTTATCGGGACGAAGCAGGTTTCAGAAATCGAGGTACAAGACGTGCTGCGTGTGCTGGAGCCGATTTGGAAGGACAAGACCGAAACTGCATCCCGCTTACGCGGGCGGATCGAGAACGTGCTGTCTTGGGCGACAGTGGCGGGGCATCGCAAAGGTGACAACCCGGCTCGTTGGAAAGGAAACCTGTCTGAAATGCTTCCCAAACCGTCGAAGGTGGCAAAGGCCGGTAATCAACCGGCTCTTGCGTTGGGCGACGTTTCGCGCTGGTGGGCTGACCTCGCACAGCGTGAAGGTATGGCCGCCCGCGCGCTCGAATTTTTAACCCTGACCGCCGCACGTTCGGGCGAAGTGCGCGGTGCTACGTGGGATGAAATCGACTTCGGGAATGGTGCGAAATCCTTGGCATTGGAGACACCAGGTGCAATTTGGACCATTCCGGCTTCGCGGATGAAGAACGGACGCGCGCATCGCGTGCCGCTCAGTTCTGAGGCGATAGCCCTTCTTAAATCACTGCCGCGCCTGGACGGCTCACCTTACGTATTCTTTGCACCGCGCGGTGGGATGCTCTCGGACATGAGTATTTCCGCTGTCATGCGCCGTATGCAGGAAGCGCAGGTAATGGCGGGCGGGACGGGGTATCTCGACCCTACAAGCCAGCGTCCCGCTGTACCACATGGTCTGCGTTCGACTTTCCGGCAATGGGCTGCGGAACGAGGCTTTCCGCGTGATATGGCCGAGATCGCGCTGGCGCATTTCATCGGTTCAGAGGTGGAACGTGCCTATCAGCGGTCCGATATGCTCGATCGGCGACGTGAAATGATGGCTGCTTGGGCAAATTTCGTTCGAGGCGACGCAACCAACAACGGCAAAGTTTTGTATATGGCTGAACGCGAATGACGGTTTCCCGGAAATCTCTGAACACCCGCGTTTTCGACGTCTTGAACGAGCACCTGGTGCTTCAAGACGTACCGGCAGAGATCCAATGTGCGCTGACCAATTTGTTCACTTCGGCGTTGGAGGCCGCGCGGGAAAATCGGATCGGCCGGTCCTTTGAAAATGAAAAGAGACAGGCAACCATAGAGCTTGAAGACGTTGCAAAGCTGCTAGCGCGTATCTTGAACAAGATGCAACAACTCAATCCCGTAGCAAGAGAACTTCTCGCGCGTGAAAAACTCGGCCTCCTCGACCTTTCAAGCGGAGAGTTGGAGGGGTACTCCTGGGCTGGCACCGTGATTGGCAATCCCGGTGCCGTTGAGGAATGGATCGAACAAATCGATGTTCTGCGCCAGTCTGTCGAAAGAACCCGCGCCGAACTTGAACCCAAACTAAAGCAATTTGGAAGGGGAGCGCCCCGAAAAGATGGCCCTCTCACGGTTGCGCAGCTTTGCGCTTCGGCATTCAAAGAGTTTGTAGGCCGACCGACTTACCCAACATGGAATGACTACACTGATACCTATGAGGGGCGCCTCTACCGTTTTGTGAAGGACATCTTCGCGGCCGGTGAAATTAAAGCTAACCCCGCGGATTTCACAAAGAAAGCCATTGATGTTGTGAACAGAAATTATTCAATGAAAAAATGAATTACTCACCTTATCTCTGCGAAAAATGATTTGGCATGGTTCCGATGTATTCAACCGATACCGAAAGGAACCGAACATGGCCGATGCCGAGTTAAAAAAAATGGACATCGTTCCTCAAAGCGTTTTTGCACAAAGAGATCATGACCGTTTGCTTCGCCGTCCAGAGGTCGAGAATCTTACCGGGCTTTCCCGATCGACGCTCTACGACTGGATGAAACGTGGGGATTTTCCCCAGCCAGTGAAACTAGGTGTACGCCTTGTCGCATGGCGTGAAAGTGACATCGTTGTCTGGCTTCAAAGCCGCGAACCCCGGACGAAGTGAGCTACGATCTTCAATGATGAGGGCGATCGCCTTCTCACTTCGCACGGAATCAAAAGTTCTTGCAGCTTCCTCGAGATGCTCCAGGCAGCGGAAATTTTGTCAAGCGACTTTATCCGTTCCCCCGGCCTCATCTCAGCGGAAAATCGAACAAAGCGGCTAATTCATGAGTATCACTGACCACATTCCCGGAGACATCAAGCGAGTATCGCGGTCGATCGGATATGCTCTTTGGTTGAACAGTGCCAACCGGTGGCTCGGTCTGCCAAAGGTTTTGCGGGCTCGCCTTGATCCCTACCAGCGTGCCGCGCTGGCTTTCATAGCAATCAAGTCGTTGGATCGCGAGGATGGCATTCTAACTGTTGAGAAGGCTCTCGGCACGGGCGCTGGAAGACCTGATGCTCCGCTCTTTGGTTTCATGGATCAGGCTATCTTCTGGGCCGATATGGCTGAGCAAGAAGAACTGGAAGCCTATTGCGTTGCCAGCTTCAAACGCATGTACCCCGCGCGGCAGCGAGATTTTCTAGAATATGTCCAAGGGATGGATGTAGCGTGATGCGGGATTTCTCTGACAAGGAAACGCAGCTTGGTGCACATTGTGCCGAGTTTCCCCAGCAACGGATGGATCGCTGGCCTACGGAGTTCGTATGGCGAGATCCGAGCAGCATACCGCCGCGCCCTTGGCTGTACGGGTGTCACCTGATCCGCAAGCAGGTGTCTGTAACGGTGGCGCCTGGTGGTGTTGGCAAATCGTCTCTGACGATATGTGAGGCGCTGGCGATGGCGTCAGGCCGGGAATTGCTGGGAGAATGGACTGCCAAGGGTCTGAGGGTCTGGCTGTACAACCTGGAAGACCCGCGCGACGAAATGGACCGGCGCATTATTGCGGCGATGCAGCACCACCAAATTTGCCCCAAGGAAATTAAGGGACGGCTCTATGTGGACACGGGCCGCGAGCGAGAACTCACCATCGCCATTCAGACCCGCGAGGGCGTCCAGATCATTAAGCCGGAACTGGACGCGTTAGCCAATGAGATCGAGGCTCGGGGCATCGACGTTCTGGTGATCGACCCCTTCGTGTCATCGCATCAGGTGACGGAAAACGACAATGGCGCGATTGACCTGATCGCAAAGGAATGGGCGCGTCTGGCGGATCGGTGCAATTGCGCAATCGAGTTAGTCCACCATACCCGCAAGACCAATGGCGAAGAAGCCACAACCGAAAGCGGGCGCGGTGCATCGGCGCTGCTGGCGGCTGCAAGGTCCGGTCGGGTGTTGAACAAGATGAACGACCACATGAAAGCCGAGGCGGGCGTTCAGGAAGACCCGTCCACCTACTTTGCCGTCACCCGCGACAAAGCGAACCTTGCCCCGGTCGGGGAACGTGTTTGGCGGCGCATGGCGTCTGTTCACCTTTCCAACGGTGACAGTGTGGGCGTGGCCGAGGCTTGGAAATGGCCGGATACTTTCGACGGCGTTTCGGTCGATGATCTGCTGAGAGTACAACGCGCCTTGGAAGGCAAAGGGCGGCGCTACTCCGATCAGTCAGGCAACGATTGGGCGGGCGTGACCGTGGCCGAAGTGCTGGGCTTGGATGTGGTATCAGACCGTAAGCGCATCAAGAAGATGATCGAGGCTTGGTTGAAGTCCGGGGCGCTAGTGAAGGGGCAGAAAACCGGCCCCATCCGCAAGCCTGTTCCGACTGTCGAGGTGGGCGAATGGGCAACCGTTTGGTCTGCGTCACCACCCCAAAATCAAGGGTGACGCGGGGTGACGCAGACACCCCCAAAAGCATGTGCGTCACCACCACCACCCCTAAAGGGGGAGGGGTGGTGGTGATGCTGCGTCACCTGTTGGTTCGCACTGTTGGCACCACACATGCAATGAGCTCGCTGAAGCGATACTCGGCATCGGCTTTCGTAGGACCGAATAGTATTTCCGTTTCGCGCATCATGGGGTTTTCAAACTATGGTAAGAATTGTTGGTGTTTTCTGATGGGGCGACCGAAAAAGCAGGAAGTTGAGATGCGTGCGCTGTTTAGAAGCGATCCCATCGATTGGTGGGCGCTGCGGTCGCATTGGCGACCATGCCCGGCAGAAAGCCACAAACACCGGAACTACCAGAAAGGTTGTTCGCAGTGCTTCAATGTAACCTGTAGGCGAATGGCGGAATTGGGACTGGATGATTGCGGCAAACCGTTACCCAAGTCGCAGCGCCCAGTGTGTGGCGCCAAAACTCGTTCTGGTGGCTGCTGCAAAGCGCGCGTGGTGCCCGGAAAGCGACGGTGCCGCCTGCACGGAGGGCTCAGTACGGGCCCAAAGAAGTGCGCAAGGGGGAAAAAGGAGTTTCCTGAGACTTCTTAAAAAGAAAGCCATGGCCACGCGGTGAGGTTGGGCGGAAAGGAAGCTGCCTCGGTAACGAGCTGATATGGCTTTCTGGAGGGGGGTTAGACGGGCTTGTCGCTGGCCAGTCTGTGCCATAAGCATGGCTTGTAGAAACTCGATTGTTGCAGTTGAGACCGTATCAACTTTTGCAGACACTGCGCGTGCAGACCGTTGGCTGGCCCGTTATTCTCGGCGCAAATAAGGGAGTAGTGAATCAGTGAATGCCGTTGAAATTGAAGAGGCAATTTCGGCATTGGCCGAGCAACCTTTCGATGCAGATGAGTTCCCTTTCGCCTTTCTCGAAGCTTTCGGAAACAAGGCGACCACCATTAAGCGCCTGCGCACCGGCTCTTCGAACAAATCCGACAAAGGCGGCGTTCTTCAGACCAACAACATTCATCTAAAGGTTTGTGAGGCGGGGGAGGTCACCGCCACCTTGGCGCAGCTTAAGGCGAGCCCTGCCACCACCAAAGCCAAAGCAAAGTTCATCCTTGCTACTGATGGCATTGATCTTGAAGCCGAGGATTTATCCTCGGGCGAGACGATCGCCTGCGCCTATGCCGACTTCCCCGACCATTTCGGCTTCTTCCTGCCGCTCGCCGGGATCAGTACCGTCAAGCAAATCCGCGAGAGCTCGTTTGACATCAAGGCCACGGGTCGGCTCAACAGGCTCTACCTCCAGCTGCTGAGGGACAACCCCGACTGGGGCGCCGCTGAGCGTCGCCATGACATGAACCACTTCATGGCGCGGCTGATCTTCTGCTTTTTCGCCGAAGACACAGAAATCTTTGCGCGCGATGACCTCTTCACCGACACCGTCGCGACCATGAGCGACCGGGACAGCTCGAACACCCATGAGGTGATCTCCACCATTTTCCGCGCCATGGCCACGAAGCCAGGGGATCGCGCGGAAGCGGGCACTCCCCGCTGGGCCGACGCCTTTCCCTATGTCAACGGCGGCCTCTTTTCTGGCAACACCGATGTGCCCCGGTTCAGCAAGATCGCGCGTTCCTTCCTTCTGCATATCGGCGGGCTCGATTGGAAGAAGATCAACCCCGACATTTTCGGCTCGATGATCCAGGCCGTGGCCGACGAGGAAGAGCGCGGCGCATTGGGGATGCACTACACCTCGGTGCCCAACATCCTGAAGGTGCTCAATCCGCTCTTCCTCGATGACCTACGCGAAAAGCTGGACGAGGCAGGCGACAACCCTCGCAAGCTTCTCAACCTGCGCAGGCGGCTGTCGCGCATCCGGGTGTTCGACCCGGCCTGCGGCTCGGGCAACTTCCTGGTCATCGCTTACAAGGAAATGCGCGCCATCGAGGCCGAAATCAACAGGCGGCGCGGCGAGGCCGATCGGCGCTCCGAAATCCCGCTCACCAACTTTCGCGGGATCGAGCTGCGCGACTTCGCGGCCGAGATCGCGCGGCTGGCTCTGATTATTGCTGAGTATCAGTGCGACGTGCTCTATCGCGGCCAGAAAGAGGCAATACAGGATTTCCTGCCGCTCGATGCGCAGAACTGGATCGTGACCGGCAATGCGCTGCGGCTCGATTGGTTGAGCATCTGTCCGCCCACAGGTACGGGGGTGAAGCATCACGCCGACGATTTGTTCATGTCACCCATAGATCAAGCCGAGATCGACTTCGAAAATGAGGGGGGGGAGACCTACATCTGTGGGAACCCACCTTATCTTGGCAATAAGCTACAATCGAGTGAACAGAAAGATGATCTTCGCGTTGTTTTTGACGGACGCGTAGACGGCTGGAAATCGCTTGATTACGTAGCCGCATGGTTCATGAAAGCCGCTGATTACGGAACGCGAACCAAAGCTGTCTCCGCCTTTGTGGCAACGAACTCGCTGTGCCAGGGGCAGCAGGTTCCGATTCTCTGGCCTGCAATCTTCGGCACAGGACACGAAATCGAGTTTGCTTACACCTCGTTCAAGTGGGCTAACTTGGCGAGCTATAATGCGGGCGTCATCGTTATCGTCGTTGGAATTTCAAGTATGGGAAGAGCTAAAAAGCGCCTCTACTCGCTTGATGCCGGCGGTGAGGTGCTCGAAAAAATATGCTCCAACATCAATCCTTATTTGGTTGATGGGCCAAACGTAGTCGTGGAAAGTAGGCGCGCGCCCCCAAAGGGTTACTCTCCTATGCTCTTCGGTAACATGCCCCGCGATGGCGGTCATCTAGTTGTCTCGTATGAGCAGATGATTTCGGGAGGGGGAGCCGATCCCATATTTATGAAATACATAAGACCATTCTTTGGCTCTGAAGATTTTATCAAAGGGAAAAAAAGATTTTGCCTCTGGATCGAGCCGGAAGAGTATGAAGATTCTTTGCAGTCTCCAATTATTGGTGAAAGGCTCGATGCCGTTAAGTCAGTGCGACTTGAAAGCAAAGCTGCATCAACTCGTGACTTTGCAAAAGTTCCCTACCGTTTTGTGCAGATTCAAGGTACCTCCAAGCGAAGCACCTTGATTGTTCCTCGTGTCAGCTCAGAACGCCGTCCCTACCTTCCAGTTGGCTTGTTGGACAATCGTGCGATTGTCGCCGACAGCGCGTTTGCCATTTACGATGCGCCCCTCTGGCACATGGCCGTTATCGCATCTCGTATCCACTTGATTTGGGTTTCAGCCGTTTGTGGTAAGCTAAAAACTGACTATCGCTACTCGAATACCCTTGGCTGGAACACTTTCCCGACCCCCAAACTGACCGAGAAAAACAAGGAAGACCTCACCCGTTGCGCCGAGGATATCCTTTTGGCGCGGGAAGCGCATTTCCCAGCAACCATTGCCGATCTCTACGATCCTGAAAAGATGCCCTCCGACCTGCGCGCTGCGCACGACCGCAACGACGAAACGCTAGAGCGCATTTATATTGGCAGAAAATTTAAGAATGACACTGAACGCTTGGAAAAGCTGTTCAGCTTGTACTCTTCTCGGTTTTAAACGAAATGACGACTTGCATCGGAGGTAGGATGATTTTCGGTAGCGTCTCACAACCATCACATCGAACAACAAGCACGGCGATCCAAGAGATTGCGCAGGCGCACAACTTTGACAGCCTAGATGTAGCTGCCGCGTACATTACTTCAACAGGTCTGTATGATCTCGACGCAACTCTTCGCAATCACTTTGACCTTGATGATGCGAATAGGTCTAAGAAATGGCTTACCTCATTTGACTATTTGAGAACGGAGCCAGTAGCATTAGAAGCGCTTTTGGCACTTCCAAAATCTTCTGTGAGAATCCACGAGCCAGAATCCGCGCTAGCAAACAATGGAATCCCATATCGACCGTTCCACCCAAAGGCTTATCTATTCCGCTTGGGAGAAAATATCGAGGTCGGGCTGGTAGGGTCAGGAAACCTATCAAGGTCTGGTCTCTCAAAGGGAGTGGAGGCTGGGCTGGTAATCGGCATTGATCGTAGTGACCCAGAGACAAACGCTGATCTTTTGCAGAGCATCGACATGGCCAGACTTTGGTTTAACGATCTATGGGATGCTGGGACTCCGTTGGATAGAGCATTGCTCGATAGATATGCGCGACTGTACGAGAGCACCGATAATTTATCTAATCCAACGGCCGTTGAAGACGATACCGCGAACGGTGACGTGTCCACGGCGGCAATTTCAGCAGCAGATTTGAAAAAACTTCGTGCATGCCGGAATTTTTGGATTGATGCAGGAAACGTCACAAAAAATCGCGGGGCGGATCTGCCAGGCAATCAGGTTATGCTCAAGAGAATGAGCAGAGTTTTCTTTGGTTTTGTTGCCGACGATATCCCTGAGAACTCTCATATTGGGGACATTAGAATTTCCTTCGACGGAAATGATTATAAAGAGTACTCTTTGACATATAGTGATAATAAGATGGATAAATTGGTGCTACCGATACCGGGCGGTGACGGCCCAAATTCATATGATAACAAAGTTCTTCATTTTAGAGCTGTTGGGCCACGAATGTTTGAGTTGAGGGTACACAAAAATTCGAAAATCGCAAAGTTTCGAAAGAAAAGCGCTGCCGTTAACGGCGCGTTCAAGATGAAAAGCGGGCGTGACTGGGGGGTTTTCTAGTATGTCTGTCCCTTCCGTTTCCGTCAACTATGCCCAGAACGGCAGTTCCAACAAGTTGAATGAACTTGGGATGCGCCCGATGCAGGAGCGCGCCTATGAGAAGCGGGGCGAGCAGTATCTTCTGATCAAGTCGCCGCCAGCCTCGGGCAAGAGCCGCGCGCTCATGTTTATCGCGCTTGACAAGCTGCACAACCAGGGCCTCAAGCAAGCGATTGTTGTGGTGCCCGAGAAGTCGATCGGATCGAGCTTCAACGACGAGCCGCTGAGCAATTTCGGCTTTTGGGCAGATTGGACCGTCGCGCCGAAATGGAACCTGTGCAATTCGCCCGGTACTGACGGCGGCAAAGTCAAATCGGTGGGCGCGTTTCTCGAAAGCGGCGACCAAGTTCTGGTGTGCACTCACGCCACCTTTCGCTTCGCCGTGGAGAAGTTCGGAGTCGAGGCGTTCGATGACCGTCTGATCGCCGTGGACGAGTTTCATCATGTCTCAGCAAGTGAGGACAGCATTCTTGGCTCGCAACTGAATGAGTTCATTGCCCGCGACCGCGTTCATGTCGTGGCTATGACTGGCAGCTACTTCAGGGGCGATGCCGTACCGATCCTTTTGCCCGAGAACGAGGCGAAGTTCGACACGATCACCTACACCTATTACGAGCAGCTGAACGGCTATAAGTACCTAAAAGCGCTTGATATAGGGTATTTTTTCTATTCTGGATCATACACCGATGACATCCTCAAGGTGCTTGATCCGAACGAAAAGACGATCGTGCATATACCGAACGTCAATTCGCGCGAGAGCACAAAGGACAAACATCGTGAGGTCGAACACATCATCGATGCTCTAGGCGACTGGCAGGGCACTGATCCGTCCACGGGTTTTCAGTTAGTGAAAACTCCCGAGGGGAAGGTTTTGAAAATCGCAGATTTGGTCGATGACGAACCGGCAAAGCGCGACAAGGTATCCGGTGCACTTAAAGACCCTGCCAACAAAGGTAACCGCGATCATGTGGACATCATCATCGCCTTGGGCATGGCTAAGGAGGGTTTTGACTGGATTTGGTGCGAGCACGCGCTCACGGTAGGATACCGCGCCAGTCTGACGGAGATAGTGCAGATCATCGGCCGCGCGACCCGCGACGCCGAGGGCAAGACGCGGGCCCGCTTCACCAACCTAATTGCTGAGCCCGATGCCTCAGAGTCAGCCGTCACAGAGGCAGTAAACGACACGCTGAAAGCGATTGCCGCAAGCTTGCTCATGGAGCAGGTACTTGCCCCGCGCTTCAACTTCACCCCGAAGACGCCAAAGAGCGGGCCGGTTGAAGGGTATGACTATGGCGAAGACGGATATGATCCCGGCAAGGAAAACATTGGGTTCAGCGAAGAAAGTGGACAGTTCCAAATCGAGATCAAGGGGCTGGCCATGCCCAAGAGCAAGGAGGCCGAGCGTATCTGCCAGCAAGATTTGAACGAAGTGATCGCAGCCTTTGTCCAAGATAAAACGGCGATTGAGCGCGGGCTTTTCGATGACGAGCTCGTGCCCGAAGAGTTAACCCAAATGCGTATGGGCAAGATCGTCGGCGCGAAATTCCCGGATCTCGATGCCGAGGATCAGGAAGCTGTACGTCAACATGCGATTGCTGCTTTGAACCTGACACAAAAGGCGAAAGAAGCCGCTCTTGCAAGCGCTGACGATGACGCGCAGATGAGCGGCAACACGGCTTTGATCGACGGCGTGCGCAAGTTTGCAATGGACGTGCGCGAACTCGACATCGATCTGATCGACCGCATCAATCCGTTCGGCGAAGCCTATTCGATCCTCGCAAAGACCATGAGCGAAGAAAGCCTCAAGCAGGTGGCGGCGGTGATCTCGGCGAAGAAGGTGCATCTCACACCTGAAGAAGCGCGCGACCTGGCACGTCGTGCTGTGAAGTTCAAGCAGGAGAGGGGAAGGCTGCCTTCCATCACTTCACCTGACGCTTGGGAAAAGAAGATGGCGGAAGGCGTGGCGTTTTTGGCCCGCATGAAGCAGGAGGCTGCCAATGGCTAGAGAGTTTACCGAAGAAGATGACGCGCTTCTGGCTGAACTTGGTGTTGAGGTTGAACCTCCGAAGCCGACCACGCGCACTCCGCGCGAAGAGCGTATCATTGCTGGCTTTGAAGAGATTCAGCGCTTTGCGGAGGAACATGGGCGCGTACCGCAGCATGGTGAAGGCCGTGACATTTTCGAACGTCTATTTGCGCTTCGACTAGACCGTATCCGCGAGCTTCAGGAATGCCGGGAGTTGGTTGCGCCCTTGGATCAAGCAGGGCTTCTCACTGGCGCGGCACTATCGATTGTGGCGGATTCAGAAGAGCTCGATGATGATGAGCTTCTGGCCGAGCTTGGCGTTGAGGTGGAATCGCCACCAATCACCGAGCTGAAACACGTCCGATCGACGGCAGAGAAGAAGGCCGCTGAAGAGGTGGCCAGCCGCAACAGATGCGAGGACTTCGAGGCCTTCAAGCCGCTCTTTGAGCAGGTGCAAAAGGAGCTCGACAGTGGCCTGCGCGATACGCGGCCGTTCGAGATGAAGGCTGAGATTGAGAAGGGGCGCTTTTTCATCGTCGGCGGTCAGAAGGCGTATGTCGCCGAGAAGGGGGAAACGACAATCACTGACCAGGGGCGCACCGATGCCCGCCTTCGTGTAATCTTCGACAACGGCACCGAGAGCAACATGCTGATGCGCTCGCTCCAACGTGCTTTGAACAAGGACGAGGCAGGGCGACGGATCACTGAACCGACCGCCGGTCCTTTATTCTCTGATCAGACGAACGATGGGGATGAGGCAAGCGGTACAATCTATGTGCTGCGAAGCAAGTCCGATCATCCGCTCGTCGCTGAGAATCGTGAGCTTGTGCACAAGATCGGCGTGACCAACATGAGCGTCGAAAAGCGTATTGCGGGCGCGCAGCTTCAACCGACCTTCTTGATGGCCAATGTCGAAATCGTGGCGACCTATGAGCTCTACAATATCAACCGAACCAAGCTCGAAAATCTGATCCACCGCATCTTCGAGCCCGCACGGCTTCAGATAGAGATCATGGACAGGTTTGGGCGGCCTGTTGTCCCGCGCGAATGGTTCTTAGTTCCACTGTTCGCTATCAACGAGGCTGTGGAAAGAATCAAAGACGGGACGATTTCTCGCTACCGGTATGATCCCGAGCGCGCCTCTTTAACTCTGCGGTAGACAATAACCTGCAATAGATTCTTATGATTTGATATGCGAAGCTCTGGGGGGTGTATTGGGGGATGATTTTTTCGCCATCTAAAATATTGCATTATTTTCAATGGCTTAAATTGATGTTGTGGCGGAGACGAAGGGATTCGAACCCTCGAGACGGTTTCCCGCCTACTCCCTTAGCAGGGGAGCGCCTTCGACCACTCGGCCACGTCTCCGCCGACGGGTATAGCCGCGCAAGCAACGGAAATACAAGGCCAATTCCTGCCTCATCAGAAATTTTTGCGCGACTGCGCGAAACCCTTGAATTCGCACGAAATAGCATGGATTGGCACAGGCTATGGGCAAGATTTGGTCAGCTTGTTTTTTGTCTAAGCGACCAGAAAAGCCGTCAGAATCGCGATCACAACCTCGCCGGCGCAGCACCGCTTGGCCTGACGTATCGGCCCTGTAAGTTGGAAAAACATTCTTCGCCAGGCCGAGCCCGGCAGTGACAATCGCCGAGAGGACCGTCCTTTGTGGATCCACACAAACCCACCGTGGTACATTGATGCCGTCGGGGGCGGTCACAACATCAAAGCGCATCCGCGGCCTTGGTGATCCAACAAAATACGTGGACCGAAGATTTCAAAGTGAGCATCAGTTTTCTGCCGTTCGATCTCCAAACGACCGTTCGCCCGACTTCTGTCTTCGATCACCTCGTATTCGCAACAAAAGATTCAGGGACTCCGCCAAAACTGTTGATTTTGGCCTGTGATGTCCGGTCGGCAATAGATTCCCACACGTTGGGCGGCAATGGTGTAGGCGAGGCGCATAACAGTGTTCCGAGTCGGTCAGCAAAAGGCCGCTACCGTCATTGACGCCAGCGGCCTTTTTCGATCGGACTGCAGCTCCAGTATCGCCCCCTCGAATACTATCTACAAAAAAACCCAACTAAATTTTCGATACATTCGACACTGGTACGTTTCCCCAATCGGGATGGCCATATAAATGACCCATTTCAACCATTGCGACAGTGATGCAGTTCACACTCGCAGACATTTTTTACAAATTCCGCCACTCAAAAAAGCCGGGTCCTGCTTGGCGAAGCAGGTCTGAGGCCATTGCGCGGCCCATCTCGGTGGCGTCTTCCGTGGCGCCCATCTGTTCGGAAACGACCGACTCGGACCCATCCGGCCGGAGGACTTCGCCACGCAGGCGCAGCTGCCCATCCGTGATTTCTGCCAAACCGGCGATCGGCGTTTCACAGGACCCATCCAGCGCGGCCAGCAGGGCGCGTTCGGCCGCCAGGCGTTGGGCGGTTTCCGGGTGGTGGATGGCCTCCAGCATCTCGGCGGCACGGTGGTCATCTGCGCGGCGTTCGATGCCGATCGTGCCTTGCGCGATGGCCGGCAGCATGTCGTCCGGCGAGATCGCGGTGGCGGGCACGTCCTGCATGTTCAGGCGGCGGAGACCGGCCATGGCCAGGAACGTGCATTCGGCCACACCATCAGCCAGCTTCTTCAGCCGGGTCTGCACGTTGCCCCGGAACTCGACGACGTTCAGATCGGGTCGGCGGTACAGCAATTGTGCCCGCCGCCGTAGCGACGAGGTGCCGACGACCGCACCCTCGGGCAGGTCATGGATCGAATTGAGGCGGGGCGAGATGAAGGCATCGCGCACGTCCTCGCGCGGGAGGAACGTGTCCAACACCAGCCCCTGCGGCTGTTCGACGGGCATGTCCTTGGTCGAGTGCACGGCGATGTCGATGTACCCGCCCAGCATCGCCTCTTCGATTTCCTTAGTGAACAGGCCCTTGTTGCCGATCTCTTTCAACGGGCGGTCCGCGTCGATCATGGCGCGGTTGTCGCCGGTGGTCTTGATCACCACGATCTCGAACGCCTGTTCCGGCAGATCGAAGGCATCGCACAGCCGCTGACGGGTTTCATGGGCTTGGGCCAGCGCCAGCGGCGAACCACGGGTGCCGATCTTCAGCGGCGATGCGGGGGTGGGCAGGGTCAATGTCATGGGCACAGCTTTAGTCGCGTCACATTGCCCTGACAATGGGGGCCACGCTTGACATTTTGCCGCTGAAGGCGGACCCGTTGCGCAAACCGGAATAGTGGGGGCTGACATGGCCGAGAACAAGAAACTGCTGCGGGCGCTGGCGGGCGAGGTACTGGACACGCCGCCGATCTGGATGATGCGTCAGGCCGGACGCTATCTGCCGGAATACCGCGCGACGCGGGAACAGGCGGGCGATTTCCTGTCGCTGTGCTACACCCCCGATCTGGCGGCCGAGGTGACGCTGCAGCCGATCCGCCGCTATGGGTTCGATGCCGCGATCCTGTTTGCCGACATCCTGCTGGTGCCGCAGGCGCTGGGCGCCGATCTTTGGTTCGTCACCGGCGAAGGGCCGCGGCTGTCGACGATCACGCAGCAATCGGATTTTGACGCCTTGAAACCCGTTGATGCGATCCACGAGACCCTGTCACCGGTCTATGAAACCGTGCGAATCCTGTCGCGCGAATTGCCGTCCGAGACGACGCTGATCGGCTTTGCCGGTGCGCCGTGGACCGTTGCGACCTACATGATCGCCGGGCGCGGCACCCCCGATCAGGCCCCCGCCCACGCCCTGCGCGAGGAAAACACTGCGCTGTTCGAGGCGTTGCTGGACCGGATCACGGCGGCAACCATCGAATATCTGTCGGCCCAGATCGAATCGGGGGCCGAGGTGGTCAAGATTTTCGACAGCTGGGCCGGATCGTTGAAGGGTGAGGCTTTCACCAAATACGCGGTCGAGCCGTGCCGGATCATCACCCGGGCGCTCAAGGACCGTCACCCTGGTATTCCGGTCATCGGTTTTCCGCGTGAGGCAGGTGAGGGTTACGTCGGTTTCGCGAAGGCCACCGGTGTCGATTGCGTGGCGCTGGACAACTCGGTTGCGCCGGAATGGGCGGCCGAGCATGTGCAGGTGGATGGCTGCGTGCAAGGCAACCTGGCCTCGTCGCACATGGTCACAGGCGGCCAGGCGCTGGTGGATGAGACCCATCGCATCGTGCGCGCCTTTTCGAAGGGGCCGCATATTTTCAACCTGGGGCATGGCATCACGCCAGATGCAGACCCGGGCAATGTTCAGTTGATGATCGACACGGTACGCGGCGGGTAAGGTGCATGGGAGGGGGCCAGCCCCCTCTTGGCCGTTGGCCAATTCACCCCCGGGATATTTGAGGCCAGATGAAGGATGTGGATCAGGGCTTCTGGTCCGTTTTCAGTTCTTTCAGGATTTCCTGAGTGTGTTCGCCGCGCGACGGGCTTGGCTTGGGGTGCCAGTCGGTTGTCGAGAAACGCGGCGCAGCGGATGCCTGAAAGGCGCCATGCGCGTGTTGCCAGGCGCGGCGGGACGTGTTCATCGGGTGGCGGGCGGCTTCGTCAGGGCTGAGAACCGGGGCGACACATGCATCGCTTCCTTCGAACAGGTCTGCCCAGTAATCGCGGGGTTGGGACGCGAACAAGGCTGTGAGGCGGCCGGTGAGGCGGGGCCACAGATCCTGATCGTGCTGACTCTGAAACTCGGGGTCTTTCGACAGGCCAAGAATGGCAAGAAATTCGGCGTAGAATTTTGGTTCGAGGCATTGCACAGTGACATGGTCGCCATCGGCGCACACATAGCTGCGGCTCCAATGCGGACCGTCAAGCAGGCTGTGGCCGCGCTTGTCTGACAGGTTGCCGGTCTGGCGCAGGCTCATCAGCAAATTCATCATATGTGCGGAGCCGTCATAGATCGCTGCATCGACCACGGTACCTTTGCCTGTCTCGCGTGCGTTCAGCAGCCCGGCCAGAAGCCCTGCGACAAGATATAACGCGCCACCGCCGATGTCGCCGACCAATGTCGCGGGGGTCAGGGGCGCGTCGCCCGGGGCCGAGGCGTACCACAAGGCGCCGGACAATGAGATGTAGTTCAGATCATGCCCGGCTGTGTGCGCCAGCGGGCTGTCCTGCCCCCAGCCGGTCATGCGGCCATAGACCAGCGCCGGGTTCAGGCGGTGGCAGGTATCAGGGCCCAGTCCCAGCTTTTCCATCACGCCGGGGCGAAAGCCTTCGATCAGCGCGTTGGCCGATGCGATCAGCTGTCTGGCGGTTTCGAGATCATCGGTGTTTTTCAGATCGAGCGCGATCGACCGTTTGCCCCGGTCCAGAACGGATCGGTCCGGCATGCCCTGAGTTACGGCGCCTCCCTTGCGGTGAATGGTGATGACATCGGCACCCAGATCCGCCAGAAGCATGGCAGCGAACGGGCCGGGGCCGAGTCCCTCGATTTCGACAACACGGATTCCGTCGAGCATGTGCAGTCCCCCTTGATGGGATGTTTCGGGCTTGGGCGCATGAATGCAAGCACTCGGTCTTAAGGACGTGGCGTCGGGGCGGTGACTGCCGTGACGCGAACACTGTCGGTGTGCTTGAATGCACCGTTTGGCTGTCCCTGCGTTTCCGGTTGCGGTCTTGGGTGCCATCACACTGTTCCTGCACCTTCCGGGAGATTTGCGAATGGCGTCCGGTCCGGCCGGAGGCGCCCGTGAACAAGTGACCCAAAGCTATAGGGGCCTTGACGACACCCGGCTCGTAACTCTCGAACCCGGGGGGCCGTGGCACATGCGCGCTTGATCGAAAGCGGCGCAGTCGATGCCGCGTTGTTGCAAGGGGGCAAATCGACCCGAACCGCGCCGAGGCGATACGGTCGGCCTTGTTTGAACGAATCGTTTTTCCGACGTGCGCTGAGGCGCGGATTCCACGAAACCTGGCGTTCTGGCGGGGACTGCGCATCAACAGCGGAGCGGGCACATTTCCCGGCGCCGTTGGACCGGGTCTGCCGGTCAGCAACGCCGCGCTGTTGCACCTTGAACTGGTGCGGGAACGGCTGGATGATTTGCAGGTGCAGATCGGTCCGAACCGCTGCCGCAAACCGGAGGCTGGCGCGGTTCGCACGTGATGGTGGTTGCACGGCACGGTCTTTCGGGGCTAGGTCTTTGGGGAACCATGCAAGATCAGAAAAGGGGTGCCCCATGCAGATGAGTGACACGCGCGAGATTCAGGCGGCACCTGCGGATGTCTATGCGGCCCTGCTGGACCCCGAGGTCCTGAAGGCCTGCGTCCCCGGCGCGCAAGAGGTCACCGGCAATCCGACCGACGGGTACGAGGCCACCGTGGTGCAGAAGGTCGGCCCGGTGAAAGCGACGTTCAAGGGGACGGTGACCATGTCGGACATGGTCGAGGGACAGCGCCTGACCATCGAGGGGGAAGGCAAGGGCGGGGCCGCGGGCTTTGCCAAGGGCAGCGCGACCGTGACTTTCGCACCCGGCGAAAATGGCGGGACGGTCCTGTCCTATGACGTCGAGGCCAAGGTCGGCGGCAAGCTGGCGCAACTGGGCAGCCGCCTGATCGACGGCTTTGCCAAGAAGATGGCCGACCAGTTCTTCGCCAACCTGCAGGAGCATTTCGAAGGTCCGGCCCAGCCTGACGAGAGTGCCGACCCCGAGGCGGAGCCCGAAAAGAAAGGGTGGCTGGGCCGCCTGACCGGACGCGACTAGGTCTGCACGGATGCGCATGCCCTTGTGCGGATTTGGCCTGTTCCGGGCGGGATGGGCGCGCTAGGGTCTGCGCCGGAACGGGAAGGACGCATGACGACCATTCTTTCGATCAAGGATCTTCGCAAAACCTACGACGATGGGTTCGAGGCGCTCAAGGGCGTGTCACTGGATATCCGGCAGGGCGAGATACTGGCTCTTCTGGGGCCCAACGGCGCCGGCAAGACCACGCTGATCTCGACCATCTGCGGGATCACCACGCCGACATCGGGCACCGTCACCGTGGGCGGGCACGACATTCAGGCCGATTTCCGGGCCGCGCGGCGGATGATCGGCCTTGTGCCGCAGGAAATCGCGCTGGAGCCGTTCGAGAAGGTCTGGAATACCGTGCGCTTTTCCCGCGGGTTGTTCGGCCTGGGCCATGACAGCGCCCGTATCGAGGAGATCCTGCGCAAGCTGTCGTTGTGGGACAAGCGCAAGAACGCGATCAAGGAATTGTCGGGCGGCATGAAGCGGCGGGTGCTGATCGCCAAGGCGCTGGCGCACGAGCCGCGGGTGCTGTTTCTGGATGAACCCACCGCAGGGGTCGATGTCGAGCTGCGCAAGGACATGTGGGCCATCGTCGACGAGTTGAAGGCCGCAGGCGTCACCATCATCTTGACCACCCACTACATCGAAGAGGCCGAGGCCATCGCCGACCGCGTGGGCGTGATCGACAAGGGCGAGCTGCTGCTGGTCCAGGACAAGAAGACCCTGATGGCGCAGATGGGCAAGAAACAGATCGAGGTCATGCTGACCTGCACGATCCCGTCCATTCCCGACAGCCTGGCCCATCACAACCTGGTTCTGAACCGGCAGGGGGATGCGCTGATCTATACCTATGACACCAATGCCGAACGCACCGGCATCACCACCCTGTTGAACGACGTGGCCGAGGCCGGGCTGATCCTGCGCGACGTGCAGACCCGGCAATCGAGCCTCGAGGAGATTTTCGTCACGCTCGTGTCCGGAGACGCCGCATGAACTGGACTGCCATCGCCGCCATCTACCGGTTCGAAATGGCCCGGTTCTTCCGCACCCTCGCGCAGAGCTTTCTGTCGCCGGTGCTGTCGACCTCGCTGTATTTCGTGGTGTTCGGCACCGCCATCGGCAGCCGTATCCAGCAGGTCGAGGGCGTGTCCTACGGCGCCTTCATCGTGCCGGGGCTGATCATGCTGTCGGTGGTGATGCTGTCGATCTCGAACGCGTCCTTCGGCATCTATTTTCCCAAGTTCCTTGGCACGATCTACGAACTGCTCTCGGCCCCGGTGAATTTCATCGAGATCGTGATTGGCTATGTCGGCGCGGCGGCGACCAAGGCGCTGTTCGTGGGGTTGGTGATCCTGGTCACGGCGACCTTCTTCGTGGAAATCCGCATCGAGCATCCCTTTGCGATGGCCGCTTTCCTGATCCTGTCCTGCCTCAGCTTTTCGCTGCTGGGCTTCATCATCGGGATCTGGGCCAGCAATTTCGAGCAGATGTCGCTGGTGCCGCAGCTGGTGGTGACGCCGCTGATCTTTCTGGGCGGCACGTTCTACTCGATCTCGATGCTGCCGCCGGTGTGGCAGACGATCTCGCTGTTCAACCCGGTGGTCTATTTGATTTCCGGCTTTCGCTGGTCGTTCTACGGGCTGTCTGACGTGCCCATCCTGCTTAGTCTGCTGGCAATCCTTGCCTTTACCGGCATCTGCCTTGCGGTGATCGGCTGGATCTTCAAAACCGGGTGGCGCATCCGCAGCTAGCGTTGCATTTTTGCCGATCACGGCCGCGAATTTCAGTCACGTCGCGTTTCCGCCGGTTCCGGTCCCTTGTTTACGGGTTGGGTGCACTCTACATCGGCATCCATGAAACTCAGCCTGCCGTTTCTGAAAAAGCACCCCGTCGTTGCCGTGGTCCGTCTGTCGGGCGCCATCGGCATGGCCGGTCGCGCCTCGATGAGCGATACCGCGCTTGCCCCGGTTCTTGAAAAGGCGTTCCGTAAGGGCAAGCCCTCCGCCGTCGCGCTCGAGATCAACTCGCCCGGCGGCTCTCCGGTGCAAAGCTCGCTGATCGGCGCGCGAATCCGCAGGCTCGCCGACGAGCTGAACGTGCCCGTGCATGCCTTCGTCGAGGACGTGGCGGCCTCGGGCGGCTATTGGCTGGCGGCCTCGGCGGACCGGATCTGGGCCGACGACAGCTCGGTTCTGGGGTCGATCGGGGTGATTTCCTCGGGGTTCGGTGCGCATGTCTTCATCGCGCGTCAGGGCATCGAGCGGCGCGTGCATACGGCGGGGCAGTCGAAATCCATGCTGGACCCTTTCGCCCCGGAAAAGCCCGAGGATGTCGCGCGGCTGAGGGGGCTGCTCGAGGATATCCATCAAAACTTCATCGCGCATGTCAAAGCCCGCCGGGGCGACCGGCTGGACGAAACAGCCGATCTGTTCACCGGCGAGGTCTGGCTGGCGCGGCGCGCGCAGGATCTGGGCCTGATCGACGGTATCGCGCATCTGAAACCCAAGATGCAGGAGCTGTTCGGCGACAAGGTCCGGTTCCGCCGCTATGGCCTGCGCAAGCCGATCTGGTCGCGGTTCGGGGCGGACATGGCCCAGGACGCGCTGGCAATGCTCGAGGAGCGCGCGGCCTTCGCGCGTTTCGGCATGTGACATGATCATCAAGGCCGTCACACTTTTCCTGATCGCGATGGGCGTGCTGGCGATGTTCGGCAAGCTGCGCTTTCCCGGTCAGAGACGTCTGAGCTCGGCCAAATGCCCGCGCTGCGGGCGATTCCGTATAGGCAAGGGCCCCTGTGCCTGTGAAAAAGGAGGCCGTGGATGACGGCTTGGCTGCTTTCTGGCCTTGGTCTGCTGATCCTTTTGCTGGCGGGCGACGCGCTGGTGCGTGGCGCGGTGAACCTCAGCCTGCGGCTGGGCGTTCCGGCACTGATCGTCAGCCTCACGATCGTGGCGTTCGGTACCTCGGCGCCCGAATTGCTGATCGCGATCAAGGCGGTGCAGGAACACGCGCCCGGCATCGCGCTGGGCAATGTCGTGGGCTCGAACACGGCCAATATTCTGCTGGTCCTCGGGTTGCCGGCGCTGTTGGCAACCATCCACAGCAGCGAATGCGACACGCGCAGGAACTTCATCTACATGATCCTGGCCACGGTGCTGTTCATCGGGCTGGCCTTTTGCGGGGTCTTCACCCTGTTCAGCGGCGCGATCCTGCTGGCGGGGCTGGCCCTGATCCTGATGAACGCCTTCCGCGAGGCGCGGGCCCACCGCAACGCCTGCGCCGCACAGGAAGAGATTGAGCTTCTGGAAGAGGCCGACCCGGACATGCCCTATTGGAAGGTGGCGATGTTCCTGATCCTGGGGTTGGTCGGCCTGCCGATGGGGGCGCATCTGCTGGTGGACAACGCCACGGTCATTGCCCGCACCTATGGCGTCAGCGAAACCGTGATCGGTTTGACATTGGTGGCGATCGGCACATCCCTGCCGGAACTGGCGACGACGGTGATGGCGGCGTTGCGCCGGCAGGCAGATGTTGCGCTGGGTAACGTGATTGGGTCGAACATGTTCAACCTGCTGGCCATCGTCGGCATCGCCACGCTGTTCGGGCGCATCCCGGTCGATCCCGAATTCCTGCGATTCGACCTGTGGGTCATGCTGGCGTCGTCGCTTCTGCTGATCCCTTTCGTGTTTCTCAAGCGTGACATAACCCGCACTTGGGGTTTCATCTTGACGTTTCTTTATGCGGCCTATGTCGTGTCGCTGCTGGCGTGATCTGACCTGGGGAGGCTGTCCATGACCCGAGCATTGGTAACTGGCGCGGGCGTTCGCCTGGGGCGGGCCATGGCGCTTTATCTTGCGCGGCGCGGCATGGACGTGGCGGTGCATTACGCGACCTCGCAAGGGGCCGCGTCCGAAACCGTCTCCGAAATCGAGTCGCTGGGCCGCAAGGCTGTTGCGTTGCAGGCCGACCTGCTGGACGAATCCCAGGTCGAAGACCTGTTGCCGCGCGCGGCCGAGGCGTTGGGCGGGCCGATCACCTGCCTGGTCAACAACGCGTCGATCTTCGAGTACGACAACATCCATACCGCGACCCGCCAAAGTTGGGACCGGCACATGGAGAGTAATCTGCGGGCCCCTTTCGTGCTGACCCAGGCCATGGCCCGGCAAGGGCTGGAGCCGGCGGTAGACGACAGCGGCGAGCCGGTGGCGACCGGCCTGATCGTCAACATGATCGACATGCGGGTGCGCAAGCTGACGCCCGAATTCATGTCCTACACCATTGCCAAGATGGGTTTGTGGGCCCTGACACGCACGGCGGCGCAGGCGCTGACCCCGACGATCCGCGTCAATGCGATCGGGCCGGGGCCGACCTTGCAGGGCCACCGGCAAAGCCCCGAGCATTTTCAGGCGCAGCGCAGGAACACGGTTCTGGAGCGTGGCGCAAACCCGTCGGACATCACCGCTGCGCTGGGCTATTTCCTGGATGCACATGCGGTTACAGGGCAGTTGCTGTGTGTCGACGGCGGGCAGCATCTGGGCTGGCAAACGCCGGATGTTCTGGGTGTTGAATAGGTGAATCCGGCGCAAGTTTTGCACCGCTCGCGGCCGCGTTACATGTCCGTTACAAAATTGTCTTATTTTTCATGCGCTTGTACGAAATGAAGAAAAATATACATAATTATCAGTGGTTTATGTTAATGCCTATTTTTTGTGCAAACTGGCGAAAGTGCATGGATTCAAGGAAAAACCCCAGTCCAAGGAAACTTGTCCGCACAGTTATCCACAGGAATCGTGGATTTGTTTTCTCTTGATCTGGGGCGCTCAAGATTGCAGCCGAGGGCTGAGAATCGTATCTGGTGTACATGACCGCCGACAGCAGCTCTCAAACTGATCCCCAACGCACCGGTTACGCCTGTATCCAGGGCTATGTGAAGACGCTCGACAACTCGCCGGGCGTGTACCGGATGCTGGATGCGGACAGCCGGGTTCTGTATGTCGGCAAGGCGCGCAACCTGCGGGCGCGGGTGTCGAACTATACCCGCCCGGGCCATTCCCCCCGGATCGAGCGGATGATCGCGTCCACGGCCTCGATGATGTTCCTGACCACCCGGACCGAGACCGAGGCGCTTCTGCTGGAGCAGAACCTGATCAAGCAGCTCAAGCCCAAATACAACGTGCTGCTGCGCGACGACAAAAGCTTTCCCAACATTCTGGTGGCCAAGGACCACCCGTTTCCGCAGATCAAGAAGCATCGCGGGGCCAAGAAGGAAAAGGGCGCCTATTTCGGCCCCTTCGCCAGCGCGGGCGCGGTGAACCGCACGCTGAACCAGCTGCAGAAGGCGTTTCTGTTGCGCAACTGCTCGGATTCGATGTTCGACAGTCGCACCCGGCCCTGCCTGCTCTACCAGATCAAGCGCTGCTCGGGGCCGTGCGTGGGTATGATTTCGCAGGCCGACTATGCCGAAAGCGTGCGCGATGCCGAGCGGTTCCTGTCCGGACGCTCGACCCGGATCCAAGAGGAACTGGCCGCGCAGATGCAGGAAGCCTCGGACGCGATGGAGTTCGAGCGCGCCGCCGCCCTGCGCGATCGGATTCGCGCGCTGACGCAGGTGCAGACGGCGCAGGGCATCAACCCGCGCGGCGTGGCCGAGGCGGATGTGATCGGCCTCTATATGGACAGCGGCCAGGCCTGTGTTCAGGTGTTCTTCATCCGCGCCAATCAGAACTGGGGCAACCGCGATTTCTATCCGCGGGTCGGCCCCGACGTGTCCCCGGCCGAGGTGATGGAGGCCTTTCTGGGCCAGTTCTACGACAACAAGGAACCGCCGCGCCAACTGATCCTGTCGGACGCGATCGAGAACGCCGACCTGATGCAGCAGGCGCTGTCGGAAAAGGCGGGCCGCAAGGTCGAGATATTGGTGCCGCAGCGGGGCGAAAAGCTGGAACTGGTCTCGGGCGCGCTGCGCAACGCGCGCGAGGCTCTGGCGCGGCGTATGTCGGAAAGCGCGACGCAGGCCAAGCTGCTGCGCGGTCTGGCCGAAGCCTTCGATCTGGACGCGCCGCCGAACCGGATCGAGGTCTATGACAACTCGCATATCCAGGGCACCAACGCGGTGGGCGCGATGATCGTGGCGGGTCCCGAGGGGTTCATGAAGAACGCCTATCGCAAGTTCAACATTCGCGGCGACGACCTGACGCCGGGCGACGATTTCGGCATGATGAAAGAGGTTCTGACCCGCCGCTTCACCCGCCTGCTGAAAGAGGACCCCGACCGCAACAAGGGCCTGTGGCCCGACCTGTTGCTTATCGACGGGGGTGCGGGGCAGGTGAGCGCCGTGCACGAGATCATGCAGGCGCACGGGGTCGAGGACATCCCCATGGTCGGCGTCGCCAAGGGCGTCGATCGCGACCACGGCAAGGAAGAATTCCACCGCATCGGCCAGCGCCCCTTTGCCCTGAAACGCAACGACCCGGTTCTGTATTTCATTCAGCGGCTACGGGACGAGGCGCACCGCTTTGCCATCGGCACCCACCGCGCCAAACGGGCCAAGGCGATGGGGGCGACGCCGCTCGATGAAATCCCGGGCGTGGGCGCGGCCCGCAAACGCGCCCTGCTGGCGCATTTCGGCAGCGCAAAGGCGGTCAGCCGCGCCAATCTGGCGGATCTGAAGGCGGTGGACGGGATCTCGGCCGGTCTGGCGCAGAAGGTCTATGATTTCTTTCACGACAAGGGCTGAGGCCGCTGGCGCCCGCGCCACAGAATGTACAGCCCCGAGGCCACGATCAGCGCGCTGCCCAGCCACATGGTCTGGTCCAGATGCTCGTCGAATATCAGCACGCCCAACCCGATGCCGAACAGAAGGCGGGTATAGCGAAACGGGGTAACAGCCGACACTTCGCCCGTCCGCATGGCCAGCATCAGCGAAGAATAGGCCACCGCGCCCATCACCACGGCTCCGGTCAGGTGCAGGGCGGTTTGGGCGTCCACCGGCACCGCGGCGGCGCCTTCGAACGCCCGGTACAGGCTGCCGGCGACGACAATTGACAGAAAGCCGTAAAACCCAAGAACGGTGGTGCCCAGCGTGGCCGGGGCCGCGCGGCTGGCCAGATCGCGGCCGGCAAAGCCCAGCATTCCCAGCACTGCAAGAATGGACAGGGCCGAGAAACTGTCTCCGGTTGGTTGGATGATGATCACCACTCCGATCAGTCCGACCAGAATGGCGCTCCAGCGGCGCCAGCCGACGGTTTCCCCGAAGAACAGCGCGGCACCCGCCACCACGACCAGCGGCGTGGCCTGCAGGATCACCGTGGCCGAGGACAGCGGCGTCAGGGCGATGGCCAGCACATAGAACAGGCGGCCGAAGACTTCGAACAGCACGCGGATCTTCATCGGCTTGGACAGGACATCGGGGTGCAGCAACCGCCGCCCCTGAATCAACGCGGCCCCGGCGAAAACCAACGCGCCGCCCAGCCCGAACAGCACCAGAACCTGCCAGATGGGCAGCACATTGGCGGCACTTTTCAACAGCGCGTCCTCCAGAGCGAAGCCGGCCATGGCCGCGATCATCCAGGCGCTGCCGATCAGGTTGGCGCGCGCGTCGATTCTGATATGTGAGGTCACGGGGCGGGTCTTTCCTGGTGTGCCGATACCTGCGCAACCTGAACCGTTCTTGGCGCCGCGCCAAGGGGGAAACGGTCATCGATCGGCGGCCTGCGACGGAATGATCTGACGTGGCCCAAACACCTGCGTTCTTGGCAGTTTTTTGTCATGCCGTCTTTTCTGTTCCCGGCCATGGTTGTAGGGTCCGGCGCATGAAGTGGAACCTGCCGAATATTCTGACTTTGCTGCGCCTTCTGGCCGCGCCCGGCCTGGCGGTGATGTTTCTGTATTTCACGCGGCCCTATGCCGATTGGTTTGCGCTGATCCTGTTCCTGTCGGCGGCCATAACCGATTGGTTCGACGGCTATCTGGCGCGCGCTTGGAAGCAGGAAACCAAGATGGGTGCGATGCTGGACCCGATCGCCGACAAGGCGATGGTGGTGATCGCGCTGATGATCCTGGTGGGCTATTCGACCGAGCACTGGACGCCCTGGCTGGTGCTGCCCGCCACCGTGATCCTGTTCCGCGAGGTCTTCGTCTCGGGCCTGCGCGAGTATCTGGGCGACGTGGCCGGAACGCTCAAGGTCACCAAGCTGGCCAAGTGGAAGACGACCGCGCAGATGGTGGCGATCGCCGTGCTGTTTTCGCAGGGCATATTCGAGCACTATTTCGTCATGTCCACCTTCGGCATGGATGCCGCGCTGATCGACCAGATCCTGTCGGGCCAGGTCGAGGACATCGCGGGCCTGCAATGGAAGCTGGATGGTATGTTCTGGGCGGGCCGCATCGGGTTGTGGCTGCTGTGGGTCGCGGCGACGCTGACATTGATCACCGGCTACGACTACCTACGTAAAGCCATGCCCCATCTGAAGGAGGGCTGACACATGGATGTTCTGTATTTCGCCTGGGTCCGCGAGCGGATCGGCGTGCCGAAGGAAAAGGTGGAAACCACCGCGGCGACGGTCTCCGATCTGGTGGCGGAACTCAGCGCCCGCGAAGACCGCTATGCCGCGGCCTTTGCCGACCTGTCGGCCCTGCGGGTCGCGCTGGATCAGGAGCTGGCGGATTTCGACGCGCCCCTGGCCGGCGTCCGCGAAGTGGCTTTTTTCCCGCCCATGACCGGCGGCTAGGGCGATGCGGATTTCCGTCCAGCAAGAGCCGTTCGATCTGGGGGCCGAGGCCAATGCCTTTGCCGCGGGTGACACGGCCAATGGCGCCATCGTCACCTTTACCGGCGTCGTGCGCGATCTGGCCCAGACCGATCTGGCCTACATGGAGATCGAGCATTATCCCGGCATGACCGAACGCGCCATCGCCAAGATCGCCGAGGAAGCCAAGACCCGCTGGTCGCTGGGCGATGTGCTGGTGATCCATCGCTATGGGCGTCTGGCCCCGGGTGACCGGATCATGATGGTCGCAACAGCAGCCCCGCACCGCAAGGATGCGTTCGAGGCCGCTGAATACCTGATGGATTACCTGAAATCCCGCGCCCCGTTCTGGAAGAAGGAAATCACAGGTTCGGGCGCGGAGTGGGTCGCTGCCAAGGACGAGGACGAGGACGCGCTGTCGCGCTGGTAGGCGCTCAGTCGGCGTTGTTGATCCGGCCGCGCAATTCCTCGGCTTCCTGACGTGCGGCGCGCAGCCCGTCCATGGCCGCGGCCAGTTCGGCCTCGGTCTGGGTCAGCTGGTTGGTCAACTCGGCCTCGCGCTGCTGCAGATAGGTGATGGCCTGATCCCGCGCTTCTTCGGCCTCGTGCAACTCCTGGCTCATGCGGTCCAGATCGGCAACGTCAGTCTGACGGACGCGGGTCAGGCGATGGACCAGCCAGTTCGCGAACCAGCCCATGCAGAAGGCCGCGAACAGGATGATGGCGGTGGCGATGACGAATTCGGTTCTGTTCAACTTACTGATCCCCTGCCTGGTCTTCTGCGTCCGGTTCGGACCCATCTTCTTGCGCTTGCTCGGGC
This sequence comes from Ruegeria lacuscaerulensis ITI-1157, assembly GCA_000161775.1. Lineage (GTDB taxonomy): Bacteria > Pseudomonadota > Alphaproteobacteria > Rhodobacterales > Rhodobacteraceae > Ruegeria > Ruegeria lacuscaerulensis. Next base: position 707,890 of record GG704596.1, on the reverse strand, counting down.
GTGTCCGCCCCGACCGGGGTTTCCAACGCCTCCAATCCGGTTTCTTCGCTCGTGACCGGCTCGGGCCGGATCAGGCGGAATTCGATGCGGCGATTCTCTTCGCGGCCCTCCTCGGTTCCGTTGTCCGCGATGGGTTGCGTTTCGCCATAGCCCACGGCCGAGAAGCTTGAGGTGGGCACCCGCCGGGCGCGCAGTTCGTTCAAAATGGATTGCGCGCGCGCCTGACTCAGTTGCTGGTTCATTTCTTCGCGGCCCTGGCTGTCGGTGTGGCCTTGGATCTCCATGCGGATCGGCCCACATTCGCGCAGGATTTCGGCGATCTGGTTCAGGCTGTCGCGCGAGTCCGCAGATACCGTGGCCGAACCCGGTTCAAATGTGATTTTGCCACCGGACTGCACCTCGACGATCCGTGCTTCGCACGCGTCTGGGTCAGGCCGGGTTTCTGCGGGTTCGGGCACCGGCTGATAGGTGATCGACAGGTCGAAGTTCTGCCCCTCTCCCAGCTTCTCGGACAACAGCCCCGCGATTTTTGCGCGGGCGTCCTGGTCGTGGCTGATGCCCGAAAGCGCGACATTGTCGGGCGTCACGGTCAGAGCGCCATTGGTCAGCCATGAAAGGGCTTCGAGACCTGCCAGCACGCGCACGGGCCAGGTCTGGGGCAGTTCCTCGACCACGCGGGCCGCCGTGTGCACCCGGTCCGAGCCGAAGGCGGCCCGGGCATAGCTGTCGACCATGTCGCGCTGCAGCTCATCGCCAAGACGCCCGCGCAGTTGCACCAACCCCTCGGGGCTGCGCGTGGCGGTGAATTCGACCGGGCCGTCGTGTTTGTCGGTTTCAGGTTTCGGCAGCACCGCATGCAGGGCGAACACTTCCGGCAGCGCGTTCTCCAACTCGCCAACCACACGGTCGAACAAGGCCGGATCGGTTCCCTCCTCGGCGATCAGCGTGATGTCTGCATCCGACATGGTGACCGAACCCTTGCCGATCTGAGCCAGCGCCTTGATGCTCTGCCCGGCGGCATCGGCCCAGCGGGGCGAGGGCACGCCCAGACCGATCGTGCAACTGGCCGACTCGGTCAGGCCCGCGTCTCGCGCAGCCGCCACGATGGAATCGCGCGCTCGTTCGTTCTGAGCTGTGCAGGCATCGAAACGCCCGCCACTGTCATCTATCAGGTAGCGCAAAGTATAGGGCGTGACGACGGGACGCGGCGCGGAAATCGCCAGCCCGATGCGCAGGCTGGGCGGAGCGGCCCGCGTCAACTCCTGTTCCAACCGGCCCTTTTCCCGCTGGCTGTCGGCGATGGCCTTGATCTTGACCAAGCCGGGGCTGGCCGAAATCTTGGCCTGCGGCAGTTTGGCCAAGGCCGCAATGGCGTATGAGATCGCGTCGTCCCAACCCTCGGGCGTCGGGTAGTCGGCGACTTCCATCAGGTCCGCAACGGGCACCGATTTGTCCAAGGCCTGCAGCCGCCGGACCAGGTCGGTGCGGTCGGCTTCGGCTGGAATCAGGCCGATCACCGAGATGCCGCTGTCATTGCGAAGAATCTCGGCCGAAAATCTCGGGGGCGTCAGGTTCCCCGAGGGAGCGACGTCCATCTCGTCGATCACGCGCGAGGTGTCGACTTCGGTCCCAGCGGCCGTCAACGCATTGAATCGGGTCGCTTCGTCGGGGGCGGTGCCGGTCAGCACCACGCGCAGACCATCCGCTTCGACTTCGGCCCATTCGTGGCCCTGCAAGCTGAGGGCGTGGCGCACCGCCGCCTCCGAGCTTTCTTCGATCTTGGTGACAGCCAGGCTGGCGGCGATAAGGCACAGCCCCGCCGCAACCGCAAAAATCACCCCGGATGTCAGGAAAAACGGCAAGCGCATGAGCGGTTTCTTATCTCCTCGGGCCATTGGGCGGGACTCTTACAGGCACCGGTACCGAGGTGCAATCAGAGGAGCAAAGCGACGCAAAGGAAGATGAGCGGAATAAGGCCGGTGTCCCGATTTGCGCGAAACAGCTGCAGCAGTTTCGCGTTGTCTTCGATGTCCAGTCCGCGCAGTTGCCAGGCCATGTGCCATCCCATCGCCCATGGCCCGCCGATGGCCACGGCCAGCGCCAGGACACTGGCATTCGGCAGGGCGGCCTCGATGATGGCCAGCCCCATCAGCGCCACGGTCGCCACAAGGAAATACTTCAGCCATTTCGCGGTGTCGGTCCCGAACAGGCGTGCGGTGGACTTGATGCCGATCAGCTCGTCATCCTCGGCGTCCTGGTGGGCATAGATCGTGTCGTAGAACAGCGTCCAGGCGATGCCGGACAGGTACAGCAGGATCGCGGGCCATTCGACCGTGCCGCGATGCGCCGCCCAGGCCAGCAAGGCGCCCCAGTTGAAGGCCAGCCCCAGAAACACCTGCGGCCACCAGGTGAAGCGCTTGGCATAAGGGTAGATCGTCACCGGCAGCAGCGACAGGACGCCCATCGCGATGGCCGCCTGGTTGAAGGTCAGCAGGATCGCGAGCGCCAGAAGGCACTGGATGCCCATCCAGATCACCGCCTGCCGCACGCTGACCTGACCCGAGGGGATGGGCCGCGAGCGCGTGCGGGCGACCTGCGCGTCGAACTTGCGGTCGGTGATGTCATTCCAGGTGCAGCCCGCGCCGCGCATCAGAAAGGCCCCGGCCGCGCACCCAACGGCAATCCACAGGTCGCCCCACCGCGGCTGACCGTCATGAAGGATCGCCAGCGCCAGGCCCCACCAGCACGGAATCAGCAGCAGCCACGTCCCGATCGGCCGGTCCGCGCGCGACAGCCGCAGATAGGGGCGGGCAAAGGCCGGGGCGCGGGTATCGACCCAGTTGCCGGTAACGGCGTCGGCGACCTGACCGTCTGGTGTTGGGGCATTGCCTTGCATATGTAGGGTCTCATGAGTGCGAAGATCAGGCTGTATGTAGATCACCCTCTGGGTGCGGGGCAATCGGTTCCTTTGACGCGCGAGCAGGCCCATTACCTGTTCGGCGTGATGCGTCTGGCGGTGGGCGGGCAGGTGGCCCTGTTCAACGGCCGCGATGGCGAGTGGCTGGCGGAGGTGGCCGAGGCGGGCAAGCGGGGCGGCGTTCTGAGCTGTCTCGAACAGACCAGACCGCTGCAACTGCCGCCGGACCTGTGGCTGCTGTTTGCCCCGATCAAGAAGGCGCGGACCGATTTCATCGTCGAAAAGGCCGCCGAGATGGGGGCCGCCAAGATCATGCCGGTCCAGACCGCCTTCACCAATTCCGAGCGCATCCGTCAGGACCGGCTGCAGGCTCATGCGGTCGAGGCGGCCGAGCAATGCGGCGGCACCTTCGTGCCCGAGGTCTGCGACCTGCAGCGGCTGGACAAGCTGTTGGACAACTGGCCCGACGGCCGCCAATTGATGTTTTGCGACGAGGCCGAGGCCGGATCGGCCCTGCGCCTGGCCGCACAGGACAAAGGCCGGCCGTGGGCCATCCTGATCGGCCCCGAGGGCGGGTTCTCCGATGCCGAGCGCCAGCGGCTGAAGGATTTGCCCTTCACGCATGTGGTCAGCCTGGGGCCGCGCATCCTGCGGGCCGACACGGCGGCGGTGGCCGCGATGACCCTGTGGCAGCAGGCGCTGGGGGACTGGTCCTGATGTGGCGTCCGGCGCAGCAACAGGACATTCCTTCGATTGAGCGGTTTCTTCTGGATCATGTGCAAAGCTCGATGTTCGCGCTGGCCAACCTGCGAGAGTTCGGCCTGAACGCAGCCGCGCCGCGCGCGATGAACATGTGGATGCTGGGCGACCCGTTGCGTGGCGTGTTCGGCATCACCAACGAAGGCATGATCCTGCCGCAATGCCCGGATCTGCCCGAGGCCGACCTGACCGCGGCAGCGGACCTGATCCGGGGGCGCCGGGTCGTCGGGCTGGCGGGCGAGGCCACGCAAGCCCGCCGGTTTCTGCAACAGGCCGGATGGCAGGACCGCGCCGCGCATCTGGATCGGGACGAGCCCTCCTTTGCGCTGGATCTGCGCGACCTGATCGTTCCTCCAACGGAAAACGCACGGCTGGTGCCGCTGGCGGATGGCGACCGAAGCCTGTTGATCCGCTGGCGCGAGGCCTATCATCTGGAATCCTTGGGCACCGACCCGGGCATGGCCCGCAAGGCTGCGCAGAAGGACATCGACGGATATATTCAGCGCGACTCCCACCGGCTGCTGATGGTCGACGGCCAGACCGTCAGCATGACAGGCTTCAATGCCGCGCTGCCCGAGATCGTCCAGATCGGTGGCGTGTTCACCCCGCCCGCGCTGCGCGGTCGGGGCTATGCCCGAACCGCCGTCGCCCTGCATCTGGCCGAGGCGCGGGCTGCCGGCGTTCGCAAAGCTGTTCTGTTTGCGGCTTCAAACGCCGCCGTGCGTGCTTATGTTGCTATTGGGTTTGCCCCTGCCGGGACCTTTTCATTGGTCCTGTTCAGCGATCAGATGGAGGTAGCGTCATGAGTTTCATCCGACCCGAAGCCAAGCTGGCCCTGTGGCGCTGGCGCGAGGTGCTGGCCGCCGGGTTCGTTCTGATCCTTGGCCTCAGCTGGATCGGCGGTCCGGGCGGGTTGCTGGGCTGGCTGGGCTGGGTGCTTGTGCTGGTCTCGGTCGCGCTGGCCGTGATCGGGGTACAGCGGGCCCGCTTCCGGCTGGGCGCGGGCGGGCCGGGCGTGGTGTCGGTGGATGAAGGGCAGATTGCCTATCTGGGGCCACTGGAAGGTGGCATCGTCGCCACCCGCGAAATCGAGAGCCTGACGCTGGACCCCACCGCCAGCCCCGCGCATTGGGTGCTGGAACAGCCCGGCCAGCCGCCGCTTCACATTCCCGTGAATGCCGAGGGCGCCGAGGCGCTGTTCGACGTGTTCTCGGCCCTGCCGGGGCTGCGGACCGAGCGAATGCTGTCGGAACTGAGGTCCGGGGCGTCGCATCCGGTGGTGATCTGGGAACGCCACCCCTCGCGTCCGGCGCACATCCGGTTGAACTGACGGTGCATTGACACCGGTGCGGATTGCGACCACCACTGACCCCCACGACTCGACACATCAGGATCGGAGCACGGTTCATGTCCATTCCTCAGTCCGGCGGCGGGCCGATCGAACGCCACGAACAACTGGCCGAATACCTGGCCGATGGCTGCAAACCCAAAAGCGACTGGCGCATCGGGACCGAGCACGAGAAATTCGGCTATTGCAAGGACACGCTGAAGCCGCTGCCCTATGAGGGCGAACGCTCGATCCTGGCGGTGCTGCAGGGGCTGCGCGACGGGCATGGCTGGGCCCCCGTGGAAGAGGCGGGCAAGCTGATCGGGCTGGAAAAGGACGGGGCCAACGTCTCGTTGGAACCGGGCGGGCAGCTGGAACTGTCGGGCGCGCCGCTGGAAACCATCCACGAGACCTGCGACGAGGTGAACGCGCATCTGCGGGACGTGAAGGACATCGCCGAGAAGATCGGCGTGGGTTTCATCGGGCTGGGCGCCGCACCCATCTGGAAGCACGAGGACATGCCGTTGATGCCCAAGGGCCGATATGTCCTGATGAACGACTACATGGAAAAGGTCGGCGACATGGGCCGCGCCATGATGCGCCGGACCTGCACGGTTCAGGTCAACATCGATTTCGGCTCCGAGGCGGACATGGTGCAGAAGCTGCGCGTGGCGCTTGCCCTGCAGCCGGTGGCGACCGCGCTGTTTGCCAACTCGCCCTTCTTCGAGGGCAAGCCCGTCGGCCAGAAAAGCTGGCGCAGCTATATCTGGCGGCACCTGGATGACGCGCGCACCGGCATGCTGCCCTTCGTGTTCGAGGACGGCTTCGGGTTCGAGCGCTACGTGGAATATGCCTTGGATGTGCCGATGTATTTCGTCTATCGCGACGGCAAGTATATCGACGCGCTGGGCATGTCGTTCCGCGATTTCCTGCAGGGCAAGCTGCCCGCGCTGCCGGGCGAGACGCCGACGCTTTCGGATTGGGCCGATCACCTGACCACCGCTTTCCCCGAGGCGCGGATCAAGAAATTCATGGAAATGCGCGGCGCCGACGGTGGCCCGTGGCGCCGTCTGTGTGCGCTGCCCGCCTTCTGGGTGGGGCTGACCTATGACCAGTCCGCGTTGGATGCCGCATGGGATCTGGTCAAGGGCTGGGACGCCGAAACCCGCGAGGGGCTGCGCGTCGCCGCGGCCCGGGACGGGCTGCAGGCGCAGGTCAACGGTATCAACATGCACGATCTGGCGCGCGAGGTGGTGGCCATCGCCGAGTCCGGCCTGAAGGCGCGGGCGCGGCCGGGTGCAGGCGGGCTCGTCCCGGACGAGACCCATTTCCTGAACGCGCTGAAGGAAAGCATCCAGTCCGGCAAAGTGCCGGCGGACGAGCTGCTCGCGCATTACCACGGCGACTGGCAGGGCGATCTGACGCGGATCTACCCCGAATACAGCTACTGACGCGCGACCTGCTGCAATCAGGGGCCTGTTAGCCACTTTCCCGGATCTTGCCTTGTTCCGGCGCGCGGCTTGCGCAGTGCATTGGGGTCAGAGTCTCCGGGCGTGGTGCTGTCACGACGCATTTCGGCGAGCTGCATTCTTCCAATGTCTGTCAATGTCTGTGCAGAAAAACCGGGAGTGCCCGAGGTTCCGGTGGCCGCCCTTCGCCCGGACGAAGATCCGGCGGATTTCACCGTGTCCTTATGTCAGGTCAAGCATCAGGTGGGGATCAAGATTTCGCTGACCAAGTCGAATGGCAGCGGTGCCAACAACTGCATGTGGCCCATGCGGTGGTCAACACGGCCACGGGTTCGGTGATCGATTTCTGGAACATCGCAGGCGGGGCGAGCTGTTTGCGCTGTTTCCCGACCTGCGGACCCATCCGCAGGGCTATGGCCCCACGATCCGCCCGGTCCGGTGTGATCGACAGGCAGCGGTTCTGCGCGCGACCTGATCGCGCAGCCCGGCCCTCTTGCTTTCGTGCGCTGCTGTGATAGCAGGACAGCAACAGAATTCAGGGGACCGTCATGGACGATCTTAAGGCAAAATACCTGGGTCAGATCGCTGACGCAGGCGACGAAAGCACGCTGGAAGCGATCCGCGTGGCCGCGGTGGGCAAAAAGGGCGAAGTGGCGCTGAAGATGCGCGAACTGGGCAAGATGACGCCCGAGGAACGCCAGGTCGCCGGCCCCGCGCTGAACGCGCTGAAGGACGAGATCAATTCGGCGCTGGCCGCCAAGAAGGCCGCATTGGCCGATGCCGCGCTGGACGAACGTCTGCGGACCGAGTGGCTGGATGTGACCCTGCCCGCGCGCCCGCGCCGCCAGGGCTCGATCCACCCGGTCAGCCAGGCGACCGAGGAACTGACTGCGATCTTTGCCGAACTGGGCTTTTCCGTCGCCGAAGGTCCCCGGATCGAGACCGACTGGTACAATTTCGACGCGCTGAACATCCCCGGCCACCACCCCGCGCGGGCCGAGATGGACACGTTCTACATGCACCGCGCGCCGGGCGACAATCGCCCGCCGCATGTGCTGCGCACCCATACGTCGCCGGTTCAGATCCGCTCGATGGAGAAGCAGGGCGCGCCGATCCGCGTGATCTGCCCGGGCGGCGTCTATCGCGCCGATTATGACCAGACCCACACGCCGATGTTCCACCAGGTCGAAGGGCTGGCCATCGACAAGGACATCTCGATGGCGAACCTGAAATGGGTGCTGGAGGAATTCGTCAAGGCGTTCTTCGAGGTCGACGATGTCGAACTGCGCTTCCGCGCCTCGCATTTCCCGTTCACCGAACCCTCGGCCGAGGTCGATATCCGCTGTTCGTGGGAAGGCGGCCAGCTGAAGATCGGCGAGGGCGATGACTGGATGGAGATTCTGGGCTCCGGCATGGTCCACCCCAAGGTGATCGCCGCCGGCGGGATCGACCCCGAGGTCTATCAGGGCTTTGCCTTCGGCATCGGCATCGACCGTCTGGCGATGCTGAAATACGGCATCCCGGATCTGCGGGCGTTCTTTGATTCCGACCTGCGCTGGCTGCGGCACTACGGGTTTGCGGCGCTGGATATGCCGACGCTGCACGGGGGGCTTAGTCGGTGAGATACTTGGTATCTCTGGAGGAGAAGATCCTCAAAGTGATAGAAAAAGAAGATGATGGTGAAGGACTAAGTACTGAGTTTCCGAGCTTCCTGTCGCAGTTTGGCATCGAACACAGTGGCGAAACTGCTGAAGCAAAGGAGCAATGGGAGCGCTTTGACTATCACGTTAACCAAATGGAGAGTCGCGGCTTCCTAAAGGTCACGCATCTCGCTGACGATTGCTACTGTTTAGAATTGCTACCAATGGGGCATGAACGCCTTGAGTTTCACAGGAACAATATTTGGTATAGGCGAGCAGTCGAAAGCTGGGCGACTGGTTCGACAAAGCAACGACTTCAATCCTCATGCCGATCATTGCAGCCGTGCTAACAGTTCTAGTCATGCAATATTTCGGCATTGCACGCTAGTTGGGTTTAGCGCGGATAACGGAAAGCGAAGATAACAGAGTGTGGTGATCCTAGCGCGGAACCAAGGCCGATAGGCCGCCGCGCCATCGCCAGACCGCCCGCACGGGCTGGCGATTTGTCTCCGCCAGCACACCGTTTGAACGTCACATGGACCTGGCCGGCATGAACTGCCCACCACAGCCCGAGGATCGCCACCCTGCGGTCTGGCGATGGCGCGGCTTGGCGCAAAGCGCACAGGTTGGCCCATCCACCCCGCCCAAGGCTTGCACCTTGGCCCATTCTTTGCCATTGCCTGTGCCGACTGGATGTTTGCCAAAAAAGGCCGCGTGCAATGAAATTCACCCTCTCCTGGCTGAAAGACCACCTGGACACCGACGCCTCGGTTGACGAAATCGCCGAGGCGCTGACCGATCTCGGGCTCGAGGTCGAAGAGGTCATCAACCCGGCCGACAAGCTCAAGGATTTTACCCTGGGCTATGTGAAACATGCCGAGAAACACCCCGATGCCGACAAGCTGCGCGTCTGCAAGGTGGACACCGACGAGGGCGAGTTGCAGATCATCTGCGGTGCCCCCAACGCGCGCGAGGGCATTACCGTCGTGGTCTGCAAGCCGGGCACCTACATCCCCGGCCTCGACACCACCATCAGCGTCGGCAAGATCCGCGGCGTCGAAAGCTTTGGCATGATGGCGTCCGAGCGCGAGCTGGAACTGTCGGACGAACATGACGGCATCATCGAGCTGCCCTCGGGCGAGGTGGGCCAGCGGTTCGTCGACTGGCTGGCCGAGAACGACCCCGCCAAGATCGACCCGGTGATCGAGATCGCCATTACCCCCAACCGCCCCGATGCGCTGGGCGTTGCGGGCATCGCGCGCGATCTGGCGGCGCGGGGTCTGGGCACGCTGAAGCAGCGTGACTATGTGCCGGTGCCGGGGGATTTCGAAAGCCCGATCAAGGTGACGATCGACGATGACACGCTGGATGGCTGCCCGCATTTCACCGGCCGCCTGATCCGTGGCGTCAAGAACGGCCCCAGCCCGCAATGGCTGCAGGATCAGCTGAAGGCGATCGGTCTGCGTCCGATTTCGGCTTTGGTGGACATCACCAACTACATGACCTTCGACAGCAACCGCCCGCTGCACGTCTTTGACGCCGACAAGGTCAAGGGCAACCTGCGGGTGCACCGCGCCAAGGGCGGCGAGAAGCTGATGGCGCTGGATGAAAAGGAATACACGCTGCAGCCCGGCATGTTGGTGATTTCCGACGACAACGGCCCGGAATCCATCGCCGGCATCATGGGCGGGATGGAGACCGGCTGTACCGAAGACACGGTGAACGTGTTTTTGGAAAGCGCCTTTTGGGATCATGTTCAGATCGCGTTGGCGGGGCGCGCGCTCAAGATCAACTCGGACGCGCGGTACCGGTTCGAGCGTGGAGTCGATCCGGCATACACGCTGGAAGGGCTGGAGCACGCGACCCAGATGATCCTGGACATCTGCGGCGGAGAGGTTTCGAAGGTGGTCGAGGCCGGCAAGGCGCCGGACCATTCGCGCGCCTATCGGCTGGATGCGGCGCGGGTACAGTCGCTGGTGGGCATGGACATCCCCGAAAGCGAGCAGCGCCAGACCCTGACCCGGTTGGGCTTCCGGCTGGAAGGGGACATGGCCCATGTGCCCAGCTGGCGCCCCGACATCCAAGGCGAGGCCGATCTGGTCGAAGAGGTCGCCCGCATCGCCTCGCTGACCAAGCTGCAGGGCAAGCCGCTGCCGCGTGTCACGGATGGTATTCCCAAGCCGGTCATGACTCCGGCCCAGCGGCGTCAGTCGATGGCGCGGCGCACCTGCGCGGCGCTGGGCTACAATGAATGCGTCAGCTATACCTTCATCGATCAGGCCTCGGCCGCGCTGTTCGGTGGCGGCGATGACGCGACGATGCTGGAAAACCCGATCTCGTCCGAGATGAGCCACATGCGCCCCGACCTGCTGCCCGGCCTTCTGCAGGCTGCGGCCCGCAATCAGGCGCGCGGCTTTGCCGATCTGGCCCTGTTCGAGGTCGGCCCCGTCTTTTTCGGCGGGGAACCCGGCGAGGAACGCACCCAGATCGCAGGCCTTCTGGTCGGACGGACCGGACCCAAGGATGTGCATGGCACCGCCCGCCCGGTCGATGTTTTCGACGCCAAGGCCGATGCCGAGGCGGTGCTGGCCGCCATCGGTGCCCCCGCCAAGGTGCAGATCCTGCGCGACGGCGACGCCTGGTGGCATCCGGGCCGTCACGGCAAGATCTGCCTGGGCCCCAAAAAGGTGCTGGGTGTGTTCGGCGAACTTCATCCGCGCGTGCTGCAGCAGCTGGACATCAAGGGTCCGGCCGTGGCCTTCACCATCTGGCCGGACGAGGTGCCGCTGCCGCGCAAATCCGGCACCACCCGCTCGGCGCTGGAACTGCGCGACCTGCAGGCGGTCGAGCGTGACTTTGCCTTTGTCGTCGATGCCGATGTCGAGGCGCTGACGCTGGTGAATGCCGCCGCCGGAGCCGACAAGGCGCTGATCGAAGAGGTGCGCGTATTCGATGAATTCATCGGCGGCAGCCTGGGTGAGGGCAAGAAATCTCTGGCCATCACCGTGCGTCTGCAGCCGACCGACAGCACGCTGAAGGAAAAAGACATCGAGGCGGTGGCGGAAAAGATCATCGCCAAGGTCACCAAGGCCACCGGCGGCGTTCTGCGCGGCTGAAGCGGCTTCTTTAACCCGAAGTGGCACGCGCGCCCATGGCGCGCGTGTTTCATTTTGCGAAGAACTCTGCCAGCAGGTCAAAAACCAGACGGATGCGGCGGCTGGTATGCAGCTCGCGATGGGTGGTCAGCCAGATCGGGAACCGCAGCGGCTCCATGTCGGGAAGGACGCGCTCCATACCCGGTGTGGCATCGCCCACCGGCTCGGACATGGGCGCGATGCCAAAGCCCTGCCGGGCAAACTCCCACGCGACGATGCCGTTCTGCGACCCCAGGCGGAAGTTTTCTTCGGTCAGATGCAGGCCGATCGGTTCGAAATAGGCGATCATCTGTGCGGTGTCGCCGAAACTGATGAACGCGTGCCGGGACAGATCCGACAGGGACTTGGGGCGTCCAGCCCGGTTCAGATAGGCGGTGGCGGCATAGAAATGCCCGTCAGCCTCCTGCACCAGTTTTGCGATCAGGTCGGGCTGGTCGGGGCGGACATGACGGATGGCGATATCCGCCTCGCGCCGCATCAGATCGCGAATGTCGTTTGCGGCGATCACGTCGATCCGCAGTTTCGGAGCCTGCGCGCGAATCTCGCGCAACAGATCCGGCAGGATATAGGCCGACATCACGTCGCTTGCGGTGATCCGCACCTGCCCCTCGATCGATTGCGCCTGACCGGACGCGGCCAACGCAATGCGATCTGCAGCTGCGCCCATCTCTCTCGTGTGCTCCAACAACTCGATCCCGGCGGTGGTGATCTGAAGGGATCGGCCGACCCGTTCGAACAGCATCACGCCCAGGTCGGATTCAAGCGCGGCGATCTGGCGGCTGAGGGTCGGTTGGGTCTGGTCCAACCGTCGTGCCGCGGCCGAAAGCGAGCCCGTCTCGGCCGTGGCCAGAAAGGCGCGGATATGGTTCCAGTCGAATTTGCGCGGATCATCCATGCATGAATGTATAAGGATTCTGCGAATTTCGGCAATTCACCTTTGAAACGCGTATCACTACCTTGCGCTGAAAGGAGAGCCGACATGACCGCCACAGCCAAATTCTGGGACGGAATCGCCGAGAAATACGCGAAATCCCCGATCCGCGACATGGAGTCCTATGAGCACACGTTGCAACGCACGGTGTCCTATCTGAAGCCAACCGACCAGGTGCTGGAACTGGGCTGCGGAACCGGGCGCACCGCGCTGCGGCTGTCCGGCCATGCGGATACGATCACGGCGAGCGATGTCTCTCCGGGCATGTTGGCCGTGGGCCGCAGGCTGGCGCAAGAGGAGCAGATCGAAAACGTCGTCTTTGTCGAGGCCGACGCCAACCGACCCCCGAATTGGGCCTATGATGTGGTGATGGCGTTCAATCTGCTGCACCTGATCCGGGATCTGGAGGCGACGCTGGCCGGGGTCCATGAGGTGTTGAAACCCGGCGGTCTGTTCATTTCAAAAACGCCCTGTCTTGCCCAGGGTGGATTGGGGTTCAAGTTCGGCTTGCTCAAGCTGCTGCTGCCGATCATGCAGCTTTTGGGCAAGGCGCCATTCGTCAGCCAGTTCGACATCAGAACGCTGGAAACGACCATTGAAAAGGCCGGGTTCGAGATCATCGAAAGCGGGAATTTTCCGGCTAAACCGCCCTCGCGCTATCTGGTGGCCCGCAAACTGTGACGCCAGCGCCGCATCGGCAGGCAACTTCCGCATTGGGCTTTGCGGGTTTGGACAGTAAACAGGGCCAGAAGCAAAATGCGGAGGCTGCTATGGGTTTGAATGTCTACCTGTCGGGCGAGATCCACACGGATTGGCGCGAACAGATCATCGAAGGCGCTCAGGGGCTGGATGTCACGTTCAACAGCCCCGTCACCGATCATGCGGCCAGCGACGATTGTGGTGTCGCCATTTTGGGGGCCGAGCCGAACAAGTACTGGCACGACCACAAAGGCGCGATGGTCAACGCGATCCGTACCCGCAAGGGGATTGCCGATGCCGATGTCGTCGTGGTGCGGTTCGGCGACAAGTACAAACAATGGAACGCGGCCTTCGATGCGGGCTATGCGGCAGCCCTGGGCAAGTCGATCATCGTGCTGCACGGTCCCGAGCATCAGCATGCGCTGAAAGAGGTCGATGCCGCCGCGCTGGCGGTGGCTGAAGAGCCGCGCCAGGTGGTCGAGATCCTGCGATATGTGCTGACCGGAAAGCTGCCCGGTTGACCGGAAAAGAGGCCGCAATCCGACACATGTCCGGCATATTTCCGGGCTGTACGCGGCGGCAGCCGGCAGCCCGGGCTGCATCTCGGCCTCGAGGATCTGTTCTTGGTTCTGAAATTCGGCCGTGCGCCCTTGGCCTGAACGATTCCCAAAAGATGCATCTTGGGGAAAAGTTTGCGCTGTTTCCCATGAAAAACTGCACAAGGTTCGTGGAAATGAGATATCGAATGTTGCGTATATGCGCGAATTGAAACGCAAGGGGAAGAAATGCTCGAGGAATTCAAATCATTCATTGCCAAAGGCAATGTCATGGATATGGCTGTCGGTATCATCATCGGGGCAGCCTTTACCGCAATCGTCACATCGCTGGTCGGCGATCTGATCAACCCGCTCATCGGGCTGTTCACGGGTGGCGTCGACTTTACCAACAACTATGCCGTTCTGGCCGGCGATGTTCCGGAAGGTGCCAGCCTTGAGGCCGCGCGGGAAACCGGCGCTTCGGTCTTCGCCTACGGGGCGTTCATCATGGCGGTCATCAACTTTTTGATCATCGCCTGGGTGGTCTTCCTTCTGGTCAAGATGGTGAACCGGGTCAAGGATGCCGCTGCGAAACAGGAAGAGGCAGCTGAGGAGGCGCCGGCGGGACCCAGCGAGTTGGATATTCTCATGGAGATCCGCGACGCTTTGAAAAAATAAATGCGCTTGCGGCAACCCGTTCAGGGTTGCCGCCTGGAATCAGGCGGGATGGGGCATATGGATCAAGCAATGGATATGGCAGGCCAGGCGTGGCCGTTGGTGATCAGCGCGGGCAAGGCGCTGATCGTTCTGGTTTTGGGGTGGATCGCGGCGGGGTCGATCTCGGGCGTTGTTCGAAAGCGTATCAATCGAACCCCGCAGATAGACCCGACCCTTGGGAATTTCGCCGCCAGCACGGTCAAATGGGTGATCCTGGCCATCGTCCTGGTCGCTGTTCTTGGCATCTTCGGCATTCAGGCAACCAGCATCGTTGCCATTCTGGGCGCCGCGTCGCTGGCGATCGGTCTTGCGCTGCAAGGTACGCTCAGCGATCTTGCCGCCGGTGTGATGCTGGTCGTGTTCCGCCCTTACAAACTGGGACAATTCGTGGACATCGGCGGCACCTCGGGTACGGTCCGGGACCTGAACCTGTTCACCACCGAACTGGTGACGCCCGACAACGTGCAGATCATCGTACCGAACGGTCAGGCATGGGGGTCGATCATCACCAACTACTCGGCCCATGACACGCGGCGCGTGGACCTGGTGTTCGGGATCGACTATGGCGACAGCGCCGACGAGGCGATGAAGATCATTCTGGATGTCGCAAAAGCGGATGGCCGCGTTCATGCCGACCCCGAGCCTTGGGTGCGGGTGACCAACCTGGGCGACAGCTCGGTCGATCTGACCGCGCGCCTGTGGTGTGCCGCCGACGACTATTGGGACGTCAAGTTCGATCTGACCAAGGCGGTGAAAGAGGCGTTCGATGCCAAGGGTATCTCGATCCCCTATCCGCATTCGGTGGAGATCCACAAAGAGGGCTGAGCGCTCCCGCCCGTCAGGCGGGCATTGGAAATGCCCTGTTCCGGTTGGGCGTGGCGCCGCGCGAAACGCGCGGCGCCGTTGTTTCCGCCGATGCGGGATCAGCCCTTGATCACAACCGACGGGGAGACCACGTCAATCCCCAGCGCCTTGCCGACGGCGTAGTAGGTCAACTGCCCGGCATGGACATTCAGCCCGGCCAGCAGGTGCGGGTCGTCTTGGCAGGCTTGCCGCCAGCCCTTGTCGGCCAGCGCCAGCATGAAGGGCATGGTTGCGTTGCCCAGGGCGATGGTCGAGGTGCGGGCGACCGCCCCCGGCATGTTGGCCACGCAGTAGTGCATTATGCCGTCGACCTCGTAGATCGGGTCGGCATGGGTGGTGGGTTTCGACGTTTCGAAACACCCGCCTTGGTCGATGGCCACGTCCACCAAAACCGCGCCGGGTTTCATCGTTGAAAGCTGTTCGCGCGTGATCAGTTTCGGCGCGGCTGCGCCCGGGATCAGCACTGCGCCGATCACCATGTCGGCATCGCGGATCAACTCGGCCGTGGCGCCGGCGGTCGAATACTGGTTCTTGAACTGGCCGCGGAACACATCATCCAGATAGCGCAGCCGCGGCAGCGAGCGGTCCAGAACCGTGACATCCGCGCCCATCCCGGCTGCGATGCGCGCCGCGTGGGTGCCGACCACCCCGCCGCCGATAACCACGACCTTGGCTGGCCCCACGCCGGGCACGCCGCCCATCAACACGCCGCGCCCGCCATTGGCCTTTTGCAGCGTCCACGCGCCGACCTGCGGGGCCAGGCGCCCGGCGACTTCGGACATCGGTGCCAGCAGAGGCAGCCCGCCATTGGCGTCGGTAACGGTTTCATAGGCGATCGCGGTGCAGCCGGATGCCAGCAGATCCTTGGTCTGTTCGGGGTCGGGGGCGAGGTGCAGATAGGTAAACAGCACCTGGCCTTCGCGCAGCATCTTGCGTTCGACCGCCTGGGGTTCCTTGACCTTGACGATCATCTCGGCGGTAGCGAACACCTCTTCGGCGGTGTCTACGATACGGGCGCCGGCTGCGACATAGGCGTCGTCGTCAAATCCCGAACCCAGGCCGGCGCCGCGTTCGATGATGACCTCATGCCCGCGCGCGACGGCCTCCTGGGCGGCGTTCGGGGTCATGCCTACGCGGAACTCCTGCGGTTTGATTTCTTTGGGGCAACCGATCTTCATTGGGCTCTCCGTTCATGAACTGCACAAATTATGTGCAGAACGCGGTGCAATTTCTTGTGAAAACCGGTGCGCAATTTGGGTAAACTGTGGGAGAACCTTCGATGAAAACAATAATACTTGGGAAAAATGTGCGTGCATGAGCCTGGATGCGACTGACCGAAAGATTCTGGGCGCGCTGCAGCGCAAGGGGCGGATGTCGAATGCCGAGCTGTCCGACCAGGTGAACCTGTCGCCCTCGGCCTGTCACCGCCGGGTGCAGCGGCTGGAGGCCGAAGGCTATATCCGCGACTATGTCGCCCTGCTGGACGCGCGCAAGCTGGGCGTTCCGACCACCGTGTTCGTCGAGATCACCCTGCAGGGTCAGGCCGAAGAGGTTCTGGAGGCCTTCGAGAAGGCCGTGCGCCGCATCCCCGACGTGCTGGAATGCCACCTGATGGCCGGGACTGCGGACTATGTGCTGAAGGTCGTGGCCGAAAACACCGAGGATTTCGCGCGTATCCACCGCCAGTATCTGTCTCGCCTGCCGGGGGTGGCACAGATGCAAAGCTCGTTCGCGTTGCGGACAGTGTTCAAGACCACCGCGTTGCCGGTCTGAGCGCGGCCCGGGCGGTTGTATCAGCCGGGCGACCGCGCCAAGATCGGGGTCCGGCGGCAGTGGTCGCCGAGTCATGTTCCGGTTACATGGGATGGCTAAGACCCGCAGCCACGAAAGACAAGGAGCAGCCCAATGGCCGAAGAAGAACAAAAAACCCCGATGGCCGACCAGAATGAAAACGGCCGTGGTGCCGAGGACGATACTCCCGACTGGCTGAAGGCCGAGCTTCAGGACACGCTGGACGAGGATATCGAGATCGAGTTCAGTGAGCCGATGCTGTCGATGGAGGTGCGCAAGATCTACCGCGAGCAGCACCCCGACATGCTGGACCGCCGGGTCTATTTCCGCAACCTGCTGCGCCTTCAGGCCGAGTTGATCAAGGTGCAGGACTGGGTTCAGCATACCGGTGCCAAGGTCTGCATTCTGTTCGAAGGCCGCGATGCGGCGGGCAAGGGGGGCGTGATCAAGCGGATCACCCAACGCCTGAACCCCCGGGTCGCACGGGTCGTCGCGTTGCCGGCCCCCAGCCGGCGCGAACAGAGCCAATGGTATTTCCAGCGCTATGTGCCCCACCTGCCGGCCGCGGGCGAGATCGTGCTGTTCGACCGGTCCTGGTACAACCGCGCCGGGGTCGAGCGGGTGATGGGCTTTGCCACCGAGGACCAGGTGGAACAGTTCTTCCAGGACGTTCCGGAATTCGAACGGATGCTGGTCCGGTCCGGCATCATCCTGCTGAAATACTGGTTCTCGATCACCGACGAGGAACAGCAGCTGCGGTTCCTGATGCGGATCCACGACCCGATGAAGCAGTGGAAACTGTCGCCGATGGATCTCGAATCGCGCATCCGCTGGGAGGATTATACCAAGGCCAAGGAGGACATGCTGTTCCGCACCAACATCCCCGAGGCGCCCTGGTACATCGTCGAAGGCAACGACAAGAAGCGCGAACGCCTGAACTGCATGGAGCACATCCTGACCAAGATCCCCTATGAGGAGGTCCCGCACGAAAAGGTCACGCTGCCCGACCGCAAGTACAACCCCGAATACGAGCGCCGGGTGCTGCCGGACGAGCTGTACGTGCCCAAGATCTATTGAAGCGGGGGCACGGAAACGACAAACCCCCGGGCGATGCCTCGGGGGTCGTCAAATAGTGTCATCCAAAGCTGGAGGAGGTTTGCTCAGAGCAGACCTTCGCGCTGGGCTTTCTTGCGTGCCAGTTTACGGGCACGGCGGATCGCTTCAGCTTTCTCGCGCGCTTTTTTCTCGGACGGTTTCTCGAAATGTTGCTTCAGCTTCATTTCACGGAACACGCCTTCGCGCTGCAGCTTTTTCTTCAGGGCACGAAGCGCCTGATCGACATTGTTGTCGCGAACACTAACCTGCATGTGGTTGTCACCACCTTTCTAAGTTCGAGTTGCAAGGAAATTGCAGGAATTGGCCGTATAGCAAAGCAGGCCTAACTTGTCTAGTACTATGCCAGACAGTTGGAGAGCCGCCATGACCGTGATCTATGAAGACGCCAAACAGCAGTTGCTGGACGCCATCCTGACCCATGTGCCCTTCGACGGATGGTCGGACACCAGTTTTCGCGCGGCGATCGCCGATTGTGGCCTGGACGAGGGCCTGGCGCGCGCGATCTGTCCGCGCGGCGCGGTCGATCTGGCCTTGGCCTTTCACGACCGGGGCGATGCGGCGATGCTGGAACGGCTGAAATCCGAGGATCTGAGCGATCTGAAATTCCGCGACCGGATCGCGGCGGCGGTTCGTTTCCGCCTGCAGGCGGTTCCCGACAAAGAGGCCGTGCGTCGGGGCGTGGCCTTGTTCTCCTTGCCCATGTACGCGGCTGACGGGGCAAAGGCGGTCTGGGGCACCTGTGACCTGATCTGGGATGCGCTGGGCGACACGTCCGAAGACGTGAACTGGTACACCAAACGCGCGACGCTGTCGGGGGTATATTCCTCGACCGTGCTGTTCTGGCTGGGCGATGACAGCCCCGACCATCAGCGCACATGGGAATTTCTGGACCGTCGCATCGAAAACGTGATGCAGTTCGAAAAGCTCAAGGCGCAGGTGAACAACAATCCGCTGTTCAAACCGTTCCTTGCGGTTCCCAACTGGCTGGCAGGTCAGGTGCGTGCCCCGATCCGGATGCGCGCCGACCTGCCAGGCATGCTGCACCCGCGCAAGTAACCGGCTGTTCCCGCTGGGCCTTTCCGGATTCGCCTGATACCCGTTGCGCAAAGGAGATTTGCCGATGACCAAGATGATGCGCGCTGTCGAGATCACCTCGCCGGGCGGCCCGGATGTTCTGCAACTGACCGAACGCCCCATACCCGAACCCGGCCATGGTCAGGTCGTTCTGAAAGTGGCCTATGCCGGCGTGAACCGCCCTGATGCGTTGCAGCGGGCCGGAGCCTACGATCCGCCGCCGGGGGCCAGCGATCTTCCGGGGCTCGAGGCGTCGGGCGAGGTGGTCGCCATCGGCGCGGGGGTCTCGGGTCTGGCCCTGGGCGACAAGGTCTGCGCCTTGCTGCCCGGTGGCGGCTATGCCGAATATGTCGCCACGCCCGCGGCGCATTGTCTGCCGGTGCCCAACGGCATGGGCCTGAAAGAGGCCGCCTGCCTGCCCGAAACCTTCTTTACCGTCTGGTCGAACGTCTTCACCCGCGGCGGGCTGAAGGCGGGCGAGCGGTTCCTGGTGCATGGCGGCTCCAGCGGCATCGGGACCACCGCGATCCAATTGGCCAACGCGTTCGGTGCCCGGGTCTTTGCCACCGCCGGGTCCGACGAGAAATGCGCGGCCTGCGTGGCGCTGGGGGCGGAAAAGGCGATCAACTACAAGACCGACGACTTTGTGGCGGTGATGCGGGCCGAGGGCGGGGCCGACCTGATCCTCGACATGGTGGGCGGCGACTATATCCCCCGCAACGTCAAGTCCCTGGCCGAGGACGGGCGTCTGGTCCAGATCGCCTTTCTGCAGGGACCGGTGGCCGAATTGAATTTTGCCCTGATGATGGTCAAGCGTCTGACCCTGACCGGCAGCACCTTGCGCCCGCAAAGCGACCTGGCCAAGGCCCGTATCGCGCAGGATCTGCGCGAGGCGGTATGGCCGCTGCTGGAGGCCGGCAAGGTGGCGCCGGTCATGGACAGCGAGTTCGATCTGGCCGAAGCGGCGGCCGCCCACGCCCGCATGGAAAGCTCGGGCCATATCGGCAAGATCGTTCTGAAGGTCTCGGGCTGAGGGCGGCGGCCCCGCGTGCTTCAGGCGACGGCCCGGCGGTACAGGTGCCAGGTGGCGTGACCCAGAACCGGGATCACCACGATCAGCCCCAGCATAAGCGGAAGCGCGCCAAGCACCAGAAACGTGGCCACGATGCAGCCCCAGGTCAAAATGACCCGGGGGTTGCGCCGCAGCACCCGGACCGAGGTAACGACGGCCACCGGCAGGCCGACCTTCCTGTCCAGAAGCAGAGGAAAGCTGACCACGCTGATGGCCAGAGCGATCAGCGCAAAGACAAAGCCCACGGCCGTGCCGACCAGGATCATCGTCCAGCCCGCGCCGGTGGTCACGGTCTGAATCAGGAACGGGCCCAGCGCCGTTGGCGCCTGCGGCCCCATCGTGTGCACGAAGATGGCATGCGCCGCCGCCAGCCAGACCAGCAGCAACATCACCAGGTAGAGACCCAACGCCAGAATCGCGCCCAGGGACGGCGAACGGAACACGCCGAATGCGTCCAGCCAATGCACCTCGTGCCCCTGTTCACGTCGGCGGCTGATTTCGTACAGGCCAAGTGCCGCCACCGGGCCGATCAGGGCGAATCCCGCGATCAGCGGGGCCAGCAGGGGCACCATGTCGGCCCGCATGCCAAGCCCGAACATCACCAGCCCGGCGATCGGATAGATGAGAACGATGAAGATCGCATCGGCGCGAACCGCCTTGAAATCTTCGTAGCCGGCCTTCAGACAGGCCCGCAGGTCCTGCAGGGTCAGTGTTTGCACGACGGGCATGTGCCCTGTATCGGCGCTGCCGATCCCGGTGACGTTTTCCGCGATGTGTTCACCGGTCGCACCCAGATTGCGGGCGGCCCAGCTGACTGGATTGCCGATCGTTTTCGCCATAATCATTCCCTTCCTTGGCCTTTTCGTGCCGCGGAATGCATCCGGCATTGGGCTGCCCGTGGCCGGATGACCCGGCAACTCTCGCGCCCAGTTTAGCACAGTTCCGCCCGGCGGCTCTTCACCGTTGCGAGATCACGGGATTGCCCTGTCGCGCAGGCGTGCTAGCTTGGCCCCGATTTGCAGGAGGTGAGCATGCAGCAATCGGCGCGTACCGTAGTCATCCAAGAAACCGGCGGCCCCGAGGTTCTGAAGATCGAGGACAGGCCCTTGCGTGATCCCGGACCGGGCGAGATTCTGATCCGGCACCATGCCTGCGGTCTGAATTTCATCGATGTCTACCAACGTTCGGGCCTGTATCCGCTGGACCTGCCGCATGCGCTGGGCATGGAGGCCGCCGGCATCGTCGAGGCCGTGGGCGAAGGGGTCACGCATCTGGAGCCCGGTCAGCGGGCAGCCTATGCCGCCATGCCGCCGGGTGCCTATTGTGAAGCACGGGTAATGCCTGCGGCGCAGGTTTGCCCGCTGCCCGACGGGATTTCATTCGAGACGGCGGCTGCCATGATGCTCAAGGGGCTGACGGTCGAATACCTGTTCCACCGCACGACGCCGCTCAAGCGGGGCGATACGGTTCTGTTCCACGCCGCCGCCGGGGGCGTGGGCCTGATCGCCTGTCAATGGGCCAAATCCGAAGGCATCAAGCTGATCGGAACCGCGGGTACCGATGACAAGTGCCGGCTGGCGATGTTCAACGGCGCGACCCATTGCATCAATTACCGCACCGAGGATTTCGTGGCCCGGGTCGCCGAGATCACGGGCGGAAAGGGCGTCGACGTCGTGATGGATTCGGTCGGCGCCGACACGTTCAGCGGGTCGCTGAATTGCCTGAAACCCCTGGGCATGATGATCTCGTTCGGGAATGCCTCGGGGCCGGTGCCGCTGTTCGACATCGGGATTTTGGCCAAGAAAGGGTCTCTGAAAATCACGCGCCCGACGCTGTTCACACATATCGCCGATCACTCGGTCTGTCAGGCGATGGCCCGGCGGCTGTTCAGCAAGGTCACCGGTGCCGAGGTCAAGATCCACATCGACCAGCGGTTTGCGCTGGATGAAGTTGCCGAGGCGCATCGCGCGCTCGAGGCGCGAAAGACCACCGGCAGTAC
>GG704596.1:682150-685804 GCA_000161775.1 Ruegeria lacuscaerulensis ITI-1157 | reverse complement strand
CTTTCCCTCCGGGGCGTCAGAACCGGTAGGCCGCGCGGACCTGGATCGTCGTGGCGTCCACGTCCACGCCGGTCGAATTGAAGTCGTCGAATTCGTGGTAAAGGACTTCGCCCGCGATCGAGACGTTCGGAGCGACGATCTGTTCATAGCCTGCGCCGACGAACCAGCCGTCGTCGCTGCCCAGTGTGTCGGTCCCGGCTTCGGCGTACCCGGCCACGCCATACAGCAGGCCCTGCGGGTTGACCTTGTAGCCCGCACGCGCCTTCAGGCGCCAGACATCCTCGACCGTCGCGGCCCCCGACAGATCAATATCCGACCAGTCATAATCGAAGCCGCCGCCGACGACCCAATCGCCCAGATCATAGTCGTAGCCCAGGATGATACCGCCGATCACGCCATCGCCATCGACCCCTGACAGGTTGGTGTCGATGTCGGCATAGCCGATCTGCGCGCCGCCGTAGAATCCGGTCCAGTCGCCCGAAGACTGCGCCATGGCGGCGCCGGCGGCAAATGTTGCTACGGTTACGGTCGTGAGAAGTGCCAACTTGCCCGTCATGTTCTTGTCCTTTTCCCAAAAAGTTGATCGGTTGCGGTCTTGCGTCCTCCGCCAGCCTTCATTGTGTGTACGCCTTGGTCTCGCGTTTGGATCACGGCCGAGCCTCGTGGCCGACCCCGATTTCTACCGTGACTGCTGGTCTTGCGGCCGTGTTCCCGAGCCCCGGTGTTCTTCACATAAGTCTCGGAGTGATACTTTTGAAGAATGATCGGCGGCAGAGGCGCTCTGCCGCCGACATATCAGGAGTTGTCAGCGGATTATTGCTGCAGCTCGGCCGGGTCCTTGTCAGCGATGGTTTCCCAGTTGGCGCTGGCTTTTTCGATGAAGCCGGGGATGTCGCCTTCCCAACGTTGCTGGATGTCTTCCGACAGATTCAGGTACAGCGTGTTGTCCACGATCCGCCAATAGGTCGGATCCCCGTCGAACTTGAACCCCATCGCGGCTCCGAAGGCGCAATAGCCGCCATAGGCCGGCAGGTAGGCCTCGGGGTTGGCCTCGAACGCGGCCTTGTGTTCTTCGGATGCGAAACGGTACAGCGCGTCGTCGTGCAGCGCGGTGATCTTGTAGCTGCCCTTGGTTGCTTCGCCTTCGGTGAAGTAGGCCACCGGGTCATAGCCCTGCATGGCCAGACCGGTCGACGAGGCGTTGATTTCGACTCCGGCCGCCAGGGCCGAGCTTGCGATTGCGACAGACAGCGCCATGCCGCCCAGCAGGGATTTGATCTTGTTCATTGGTCCACCTTTCATCGCAGGGGCGCCGGGCATGTCCAAGCGCGGGTTCCAAGCCCCTGAATTGCGTTGCGTGCACCCGGGAATTGAGTGTCACGAACCCTGAGGTGGGCAGGCGCTGCTTCACGTTCAAAGCAATCAAACGTGATGAGGCAGTGAGACGGCCCGAGACCGGCAGGGACCAGCGCCCCTGACCGCCATGGCGGGTGCAGGCCAGGCTGTGGCGGGCGGCGTCAGGACTTTCCGATCCTTGGCTCGGTTCCGGCCTTGATGCGGGCCACGTTTTCGCGGTGGCGCCAATAGACCAACAGCGTCAGCACGGCACCCAGCAGAAAGGTCGATCCGTCGGTCAGAACCATGATCCAGGTGGTTGACAGAGCCGCTGCGGCCAGCGCGCCCACGGACGAGATCCGCCAGATCGCGGCCGCGACCAGCCATGTCAGACAGCAGGCAACGCCGACCCGCCAGTCCAGCGCCAGCCACAGGCCCAGAAAGGTGGCGACACCCTTGCCGCCCTTGAAGTTCAGCCAGACCGGATAGCAATGCCCCAGGAACGCCGCCAGCGCTGCGATCTGAGCCGCCTCGTCGCCCGCCACCGCCCGGGCCAGCAGAACCGCCACCGCGCCCTTGCCGGCATCGAACAGCAGGGTCAGCGCGGCCGCCGCCTTGTTTCCGGTGCGCAGGACATTCGTGGCGCCGATATTGCCCGACCCGATCTTGCGCAGGTTCCCCAGCCCCATCACCCGCGCCACGAGCATGCCATAGGGCACCGAACCCATGAGGTATCCGATCACGGCCCAAAGGATCAGTTGGGTCGTCGATATTTCGAGAAGGGGCATCAGGATCTCCGGTAGATTTCTTTGCCTGCAACGTAAGTTGCGGTGACTTTACCCTGCATCCGCTGGCCGTCAAACGGGGTGTTCTGCGATTTCGATTTCAGCGTGAACCGGTCCAGCACGAACGGCACATCCGGGTCGAACAGAACCAGATCGGCCGGGGCGTCCGCGCTCAGGCGGCCACACTCCAGCCCCAGACGTTGCGCCGGGTTCAGCGCCATGGCCCGGAACAGCGTCGGCAGGTCCAGTTGATCGGCATGATACAGGCGCAGCGCGGCCGGCAGCAGGGTTTCCAATGCAACTGCGCCCGAGGCCGCCTCTTCGAACGGGAGGCGTTTGCTTTCCTCGTCCTGTGGGGTGTGCATCGAGCTGATCGTGTCGATCAGGCCGGAGCGCACGGCCTCGATCACCGCCTGCCGGTCGTCCTCGGAGCGCAGCGGCGGCTTGACCTTGAAGAAGGTGCGATAGTCGGCCACGTCCAGCTCGTTCAGCGTCAGGTGATGGATCGAGGTGCCGGCGGTGATGTCCAGCCCGTTGCGCTTGGCCCGTTCCAGGGCGGGCAGGGCGCGGGCCGTGGTGATCTGGTCGGCGTGATAGGCCGCGCCGGTCATTTCCAGCAGGGCGATGTCGCGGTCCAGCCCCATGCGCTCGGCCATGGGCGAAACGGCGGGCAGACCGCGTAGGGCGGCGAACTTGCCGCTTGTGGCGGCAGCACCGTGGCTCAGGCCCGGGTCCTGCGGGTGGGCGATGACCAGCGCGCCGCAGGCCCGGGCATAGGTCAGCGCGCGGGAAAACACCTTGGTATCGGCTACCACATGGTCGCAGTCGGTGAAAGCCACCGCGCCCGCATCCATCAGAAACCCGATCTCGGTCATCTCGCGCCCGTCGCGGCCCTTGGTCAGGGCGGCCATGGGCAGCACGTTGACGGGCGTGTCAGCCTGGGCGCGGCGGGTGACGAACTCGAGCGTTTCCGGTGTATCGATCGCAGGCAGGGTGTCGGGTCGGGTGACCATTGTGGTCACGCCCCCGGCCGCGGCAGCCTGGCCCGCGGATTTGTAGCTTTCCTTGTGCCGCTCGCCCGGCTCGCAGACCTTGACGCCGATATCGACGATGCCGGGGGCCAGACACTGACCACCGCAGTCGATCACCTGCGCATCCGCCTCGGGTGCCCGACCGTCGCCGCTGGCCACGATGCGCCCGCCGGCCACATGCAGCCAGCCCGTCGCGTCGGTTCCGGCTTCGGGGTCGATCAGGCGGGCGTTGGTAAAGATCAGGGCGGTCATGTCAGGGCCTCTCGGGCTTGGGTCAGTGCCGCCAATGCGGCATCCGGGTCGGACAGATGGTCGAATCTGAAAAAGGGGTGTCGGGCAAAAACCACTGCTGAGGGCACGGTGCGGAAATTCAGAAACCGGTTGATTTCCAGTTTCCTGGGTTTGAATTCCTTGTTGATTTGCCACGCGTTCCGCGAGGTCACAACGTAGACTCTTTGCGAGCGAACAAAGCGGTCCGCCCACACCACGAACGCCAGCACGCC
>GG704596.1:554630-682130 GCA_000161775.1 Ruegeria lacuscaerulensis ITI-1157 | reverse complement strand
AATCCCGCACGGTGTCGGCAAACCAAGGGCTGGCCAGCCATGCCAGCCCAACAGCGCCGATCAAAATTCTGTAAGACCAACCCAAGTGGGGCGGAAAAAAGCCGCTATGCGGGTGCCCGAACCACAGAACCCGTTCGCCCTCTGGTATCTTCTCGCGCCACCACTCGTCGCTCATCCCATCGCCCTTTCAATCTCGGCTTTGGTGGCGGCCGGGTCGGCCTGGTACTTGATCAGGTGCTTGTCGCCGCCTTTGGTGACGATCTGCACGAAGCTGCCCATGATATTCACGGCCGCGATCTGGTTCAGTGGCACGCTGCGTCCGCCCGGGCCGGTCAGGGTGGTGTCGGTCATCTGCCAGTTGGCCACCAGTTCCTCCGAGGCCAGATACCATGCCCGGACGCCCACCGCCGCCAGACCGGCCGGGGCGCCGGTCCAGACATAGGGATTGCCGATCAGCCACAGCACGAGCATCGCCCCCGCCATCGCGCCCGCGGCCAGCCAGGCGTTGGTGCGGACATAGGCACCTTTGTCTGACGCAAAGGTCACAGGATCAGCCACAGAACGCCTCCGATGACCAAGGCCGTGACCAGGGCGAAGATCATCGCCCCGAGGCGTTGCGCGCGCGCGCGCTGCTGACGCGGCGCGACGCGGGGGGCCGAGTAGGGTCTGGCGCTGTCGGTTTCGATGGTTCCGCCGCTCCAGTTCGTGGCCTCTTCGGTGTAAAACCCGATCAGGCGCAGACGCGGATCGGGGTTCAGTGTGGCCGCGCGCCCGCCCAGGGCCGCGCTGCGCAGCACCAGAACCCAGCCGTCGACCGACTCCAGTTTGGCCCGGTCCAACTGGTCCTCGGACACGCCGCAGCCCTCGTTGAGATAGCCGTAGAGGCCCAGATCCTCGAGGTCGGACACAGGAAACACGTCGATCTGCTCGGGGTCCAGCCCCGAGACGCCCAGAACCTGATCGGCCGCGCCGGGCTCGCGAAGGAACTTCGCCTCTTCGGGGCGCATGTCCAGCGAGAACAGGCGGATCACGCCGCGCTCGCCAGCCGAGATGTCCAGATCGCTCATGCCGCCTCCTTCAGGTTGCGGGCCAGCAACTCCATCGCGGCCATGCGCACGGCGACGCCCATCTCGACCTGTTCCTGGATGACCGAGCGGTTGATGTCATCGGCCAGAGTCCCGTCGATCTCGACCCCGCGGTTCATCGGGCCGGGATGCATTACGATGGCGTCCGGCTTGGCCAGCGCCAGCTTGGCGGCGTCCAGGCCATAGCGGTGATAGTATTCCCGTTCCGACGGGATGAACCCGCCGTCCATCCGCTCTTTCTGAAGGCGCAGCATCATCACAACGTCCACGTCGCGCAGGCCCTCGGTCATGTCGTCATAGATCTCGGCCCCGAATTCGGCGAATTGCGCGGGCACCAGCGTCGGCGGGCCGATCAGACGGATGCGGTTTTCCATCTTGCCCAGCAGGATCAGGTTCGACCGCGCCACGCGGGAATGCGCGACATCCCCGCAGATCGCCACGTTCAACCGGTGCAGCCGCCCCTTGGCCCGGCGGATGGTCAGCGCATCCAGCAGCGCCTGCGTTGGGTGTTCGTGCCGCCCGTCGCCGGCGTTCAGCACCGCGCAGTTGACCTTCTGCGCCAGCAGGTCCACCGCTCCCGAATGCGGGTGCCGCACCACCAGCAGGTCGGGGTGCATCGCGTTCAGCGTCATCGCCGTGTCGATCAGGGTCTCGCCCTTTTTGATCGAGCTGGCCTGCATCGCCATGTTCATCACATCCGCACCCAGCCGCTTGCCCGCCAGTTCGAAACTGGCCTGCGTGCGGGTCGAGTTCTCGAAGAACATGTTGATCTGGGTCAGCCCCGCCAGAACGTCCGAGTGCTTGGCCGATTGCCGGTTCAGATCGACGTATTTTTCGGCCAGATCCAGAATGGCGGTGATGTCGGATTGGGACAGATGCTCGATGCCAAGTAGGTGACGATGGGCGAAACGCATGGGCCGGGCTCCTGTCTGACAGTCGCGCCGCTTATAGAAAGCGCAGCGCGTCGGGGCAACTGGAGTCAGTCCCCATCGGGCAGTTTCTCGCATCCGCCTTCGGGCAGGCACCGCTCGCCGGGCCGGCACCATTTGCCGTATCCGCAATCGATGGCCTTTCTGGGCACGCAGCCTTGGTTGGCCGAGCATTTGAACCCGGTGCGGCATTGCGCTCCGGTCTCTTCGCACAGGTACCAGCCCGGGCGCGTGCAGCCGCCGCCGGGCAGGCAGGTCGACCCGGGTGCGCAGACCCGCCCGTCGTCGCAGGGCGTTGCCGGTTGCGGAGAGGGGTCGAATTCGGGCGTCACGGGCTGGCATTCGCCGCGTCCGTTGCAAAAGGTCCCGCCGGGGCAATCCAGCCGCGAGGCGCATTTGTTTGCCCCTGCCGGCGCGCATCGGGTGCCCCCGGCCACGCATTTTTCGAACGGACCGCAGGACCGCCCACCGCCGCAATAGGTGCCGCCGGCTTGAATGCAGAACCCGTCAAAGCTGCAGCGCTGGCCGACCGAGCAGCATTTCAGACCGCATTGAAACTGGGCCCCGCGGCATTGTCCGCGATCATCCAGAAACGACTGGGCCAAGGCCGCGCCCGGCGGCAGGGCGAACAGGACAATCAACAGGAGTTTCAGCATTCCGACCATGACAGGGCCATGGTCGGCCGGGCAATGGGCCAAGGCAAGGCCAATTCGCTTTCCCTTCCCGCAAAGCTGGTTAGATTGATGGGCATGGAATCGGCCCTTGATCCTTTCACCGCGCGCGCCCTGCTGGAATGGCAGGTCGAACTGGGTGTGACCGACGCGATCGTCGACACGCCCGTCGATCGCTATGCGCTGCCGGACACGGCGCCCAAGGCGCGGAAAGCTGCCACGCCTCTGGCCGCGCCGCAGAAGCCGGTCAAGCTGGACCCGGTGGCCGAGGCGAAAAAGGCGGCCGCGGCCGCATCGTCTCTGGATCAGCTGCGCGCGGCGATGGAGACGTTCGCGCATTGCGACCTCAAGCGCGGCGCGCGACAGTTGGTGTTTGCCGATGGAACCGCCGGCGCGCCGGTCATGATCGTCGGCGAGGCTCCGGGCCGTGAGGAAGATCGCGTGGGCAGGCCGTTCGTCGGCCGCGCCGGTCAGCTGCTGGATCGGATGCTGGCCGCGATAGATCTGGACCGCGCGAAGAACGTCTACATCACCAATGTTCTGCCGTGGCGTCCGCCCCAGAACCGGGACCCGCGGCCGGACGAGATTGCCATGATGCAGCCGTTTGTGGAGCGGCATGTGGCCCTGTCCAAGCCGAAGGTTCTGGTTGTAATGGGCAACATCAGTTGCCAGGCGGTTCTGAACAAGCGCGGCATCACGCGGCTGCGCGGGCAGTGGAATCAGGCGCTGAACCTGCCGGTTCTGCCGATGCTGCATCCGGCCTACCTGCTGCGGCAACCGCATGCCAAGCGTCAGGCCTGGGCCGATCTGTTGGAACTGCGCGCGTTTCTGGAGGGCAAATGATGAAGATACTGGCCTTTTCCGACCTGCACCTGGCCCGCAACCGCGCCGCCGCGCTGGTTGCGGCCAGCGCGGACGCGGATCTGGTGATCGGCGCCGGCGATTACTGCAACGGGCGACAGGGGCTGGATCAGGCGATGGAGATGCTTGCGGGCATCTCGGCGCCTATGGTTCTGGTGCCCGGCAATGCCGAGAGCTCCGAGGAACTGGCCCGGGCCGCACCGGACGGCGTACATGTTCTGCACGGGTCGGGCATGACGCTGGATGGCGTCGAACTGTTCGGGCTGGGCTATGGCGTGCCGGTCACGCCCTTCGGAGACTGGTCCTGCGACCTGACCGAAGCCGAGGCCGAAGAACTGCTGAACCGCTGCGACGGGGCCGACATCCTGATCACCCACTCGCCGCCCAAGTCCTGCGGGGATGTCACGTCACAGGGGCTGTCCGTCGGTTCGGTCGCGGTGCGCGATGCAATCGAACGGATTCAGCCCGAGCTGGCCTTTTGCGGGCACATTCACGACAGCTGGGGCGCGCGCGGCAGGATCGGCCGCACGCAGGTGGCCAACCTGGGCCCCACGGTCAACTGGTTCGAGGTCGAGACATGATTGAAACCGCCACGCTGCTGGCATTCGTTCCGGCGGCCCTGGCGCTGAACCTCACGCCCGGGGCCGACATGATGTTCTGTTTCGGGCAGGGTCTGCGTTCAGGCGCGCGCCCGGCGGTCGTGGCCAGCGCCGGGGTGTCGGCGGGTCTGATGGTGCATGTTCTGCTGGCCGGGCTGGGGCTGGGCGCGGCGGTTGCGGCGCTGCCTTGGCTGTTCGACGTGATCCGCTGGATGGGCGTCGGGTATCTGCTGTATCTGGCCTGGGGCGCGATCCGCAACGGGGCGATCTCGGCCGAGACACCCGCCCGGCCCACGCGGTTCGCCTTTCGCGACGGGATGCTGGTGAATCTGACCAACCCGAAGGTGATCCTGTTCGTGCTGGCCTTCATCCCGCAATTCGTCACGCCCGACAGCGGGTCGGTCCTGCTGCAGTTCCTGACGCTGGGCGCGATCATCGCTGTCGGCGGGCTGGTGGTGAACGGCCTGGTCGGGGCCTTTGCCGGCGGGGCCGGGCGGGTGCTGGTGTCCAGCCCGCGCGCCTCGCGCATTCTGGGCTGGATCAGCGGCGGCGTCTTCGCGGCGCTGGCGGTGCGGCTGGCCGTCATGGAAAGGGCCTGAACCCATGTCCCGCATCGATGAAACGATGGAATTCATCCCCGTCCGCATCGCGGTTCTGACCGTGTCGGACACCCGGGCGCTGGCCGAGGACCGGTCAGGCCAGACGCTGGTCGACCGGATCGAACGCGCCGGCCACATCCTGGCCGACCGCAAGATCATCCGCGACGAACGCGACCAGATCGCCGACCAGCTGCGCGCCTGGGTCGCGGACCCCCGGATCGACGTGGTGATCTCGACCGGCGGCACGGGGCTGACCGGTCGTGATGTCACCGTCGAGGCGCATCGCGATGTCTATGAAAAGGAAATCGAGGCCTTCGGAACCGTCTTCACCCTGATCTCGATGGAAAAGATCGGCACCTCGGCGGTGCAGTCGCGGGCCACGGGCGGCGTGGCGGGAGGGACCTATCTGTTCGCCTTGCCCGGCAGCCCCGGCGCCTGCAAGGATGCGTGGGACGGAATCCTTGAAAAACAGCTGGATTACCGCCACCGCCCCTGCAATTTCGTGGAAATCATGCCCAGATTGGACGAACACCTGCGACGGAAGTAGACTGGTCGTGCGTTTCAGGTGGGTTAACTGCCTTGTGCCTTGGCATTTTTTGCTGTCAGGCTACGTTCGTGTGCATGGCAGCCTGCTGCGACCGGAGTGAATGATCGATGCGATTTCTGCGGCAAAGTCTGGTCGGGATATTTCTGGCGTCTCTGACGCTGGCGCTTCTGCTGGTGGCCGCACAACTGATTACCGGCGCCGTGCAAGAGGTGATGACGCGCGACAGCAAGCCCCCGCAAACGCGCGAGCGTGTGTTTTCGGTCGCGGTGCAAACCGCCGAGATGACCACGGTCACCCCGCTTCTCGAAGCCTTCGGCGAAGTGCAGAGCCGCCGCAGGCTGGAACTGCGCGCGGCCTTGGGTGGGCGTGTCGTCAGTCTTGCGGAAAACTTCGAAGATGGTGGCGATGTCCATGCCGGAGAGGTTCTGGTCGAGCTGGACCCGGCAGATGCGCTAGCCGCGTTGGAGCGGGCGCGGTCGGACTTGCTGGATGCCCAGTTCGAGGAACGCGATGCGGAGCGCGCGCTGCTTCTGGCGCAGGATGAACTGAAAGCTGCCGAGTCGCAGGCAGATCTGCGCGAGCGGGCGCTGCAGCGCCAGAAGGATCTGTTGGAGCGCGGGGTGGGGGCCACCGCCAGCGTGGAAGAAGCCGAACTTGCCGTCGCATCGGCCCGCCAGACCGTATTGTCGCGCCGCATTGCCTTGGCTCAGGCGGAATCGCGGGTCGATCAGGCGACCACATTGCTGAACCGGGCACGCATCGCCCTCGAGTCGGCCCAACGGGATCTCGAAGACATGACCATCCGCGCCCGATTCGACGGCACGCTGACCGGCGTGACCTTGGTCGAAGGCGGTTTGGTTGCCGCCAACGAAAAGCTGGCGGAACTGGTTGATCCACAGGCGCTCGAGGTCGCATTCCGGGTTTCCACTGCGCAATATGTGCGCTTGTTGGACGACACCGGCCGTCTGATCCCGGCTCCGGTCACGGTCTCGCTCGAGGTTACGGGCGCCGATCTGAGGGCCAGCGGCCGCATCAGCCGCGACAGCGGCTCGGCGGGCGAAGGTCAGACCGGGCGGTTGATCTATGCGCATCTGGACGATGCTACCGGATTCAAGCCGGGCGATTTCGTGACCGTTTCGGTGCAGGAGCAGCCCTTGGAAAACGTTGTTCGCCTTCCGGCATCGGCACTGGATGCGCGGGGCACGGTGCTGGTGTTGTCTCGGGACGACCGGCTGGATTCTCTGCCGGTTGAGCTGGTTCGCCGGCAAGGGGACGAGGTACTGCTCCGCGGGGCCGGTCTGGAAGGTCGCGAGGTCGTGGTGGCGCGCACCCCCCTTCTGGGCTCAGGGGTTCGGGTGCGCCCCGTCCGGATCGATGATCGAGCCGCCGCCGAACCCGACATGGTCGAACTGAGCGACGAACATCGCGCACGGCTGGTGGCTCAGGTCGAAGCCAGCGATCGCATGCCGCAGGACGTCAAGACCCGTGTGCTTGGACAACTGCGCGAGGCGAAAGTTCCCGCGTCGCTGGTGCAGCGGCTGGAAACCCGGGCGGGGGGCTAGCGCGATGATGCGCGGGATCCCGGATGCGGCCGGCGGCCTGCTGAGCTATTTCACCCGGCACCGGACGGTGGCCAACCTTCTGCTGGTGGTGATGCTTGTTCTGGGCGCGGCCGCGGCTCCGAACATGCGGGCGCAGTTCTTTCCCGATGTCGTGATGCAATGGGTGGAAATCGACGTCGAATGGGACGGCGCCGGCCCCGAGGACATGGACAGTGGCATCGTCCAGATCCTCGAACCCGCGCTGAAGGGGATCGACGGCGTCGCCACCACCGAAGCGACTTCGCGCGAGGGAACTGCGAACATCTCCCTGGAATTCGAACCTAACTGGGACATGGCGCGCGCGGTCGAGGACGTGCGCACCGCCATCGACAGCGTCACCAACCTGCCGGAAGATGCCGAAGAGCCCTCGATCAAGCGGTCGGCCTGGCGCGACCGGGTGACGGATGTGGTCATCACCGGCCCCGTCGAAGCCGAGCAGCTGGCCCGGCTGACCGACGAGCTGATCAACCGTCTGTTCGCGGCGGGCGTGACGCGCACCACGATCCGGGGGCTGGCCGCGCCCCGCATCGTGGTCGAGGTGCCCACCGCGCAGCTGATCGCCCGCGACATCACGATGTCCGAGATCGCCGCAGCCATTTCGGCTGAAGTCACCGTCAACCCGGCGGGCGATGTCTCGGGGGCGAACGCCCGGATCCGCACCGGCACCGAAAAGCGCAGCCCCGAAGAGATCGCGGGCATCGTGCTGCGCAACTATTCCGACGGCTCCAAGCTGGTGGTGGGCGACGTGGCGCGGGTCCGGGTCGAGGGTGTGACCCGCAACCGCAGCTATTTCGTGGGCGAGAACCCGGCCATGTCGATCCGCGTGGACCGGTCGAACCTGGGCGACGCGATCGGCATCCAGCACACGGTCGAAGACGTGGTGGCCGAGATGCAGGCCACCCTGCCCGAAGGCATCACGATCGACCTGATCCGCACCCGCGCGCAGGCCATCACCGACCGGTTGGACATCCTGATCGACAACGGCCTGATGGGGCTGGGGCTGGTCGTTGCCCTGCTGTTCCTGTTCCTGAACGCCCGTATCGCCTTCTGGGTGGCGGCGGGCATTCCGGTTGCCATGTCGGCCGCCATCGCCTTGATGTATATCGGCGGGCTGTCGATCAACATGGTCTCGTTGTTCGGGCTTATCATAACGCTGGGAATCGTGGTGGATGACGCGATCGTCGTGGGCGAACATGCCGATTTCCGCGCCCGCCGCCTGGGCGAGCCACCGGTGGTTGCCGCCGAACGCGCGGCCCGGCACATGGCGATGCCGGTTTTTGCGGCAACAGTCACGACCGTGATCGCCTTTTTCGGCCTGACGGTCATAGGCGGCCGTTTCGGAGAACTCATCCGCGACATCCCCTTCACCGTGATCGCGGTGCTGGCTGCCTCGCTGGTCGAATGTTTTCTGATCCTGCCCAACCACATGTCCCACGCCATCGCGCATTCGGCCAAGGAACACTGGTACGACTGGCCCAACCGGGTGGTGAACCGTGGGTTTCGCTGGGTGCGCGACCATCTGTTCCGTCCGCTGGTCGCCTGGGCGATCTGGGCGCGCTATGTGGTCGTGGCGCTGATGGTCGCGGTTCTGGCCAGCCAGATCGCGCTGTTCATCCGGGGCGACGTGAACTGGCGTTTCTTCAACGCGCCCGAGCGCGGCTCGGTCACGGGCAACTTCATCATGGCCGAGGGCGCCACCCGCGCGGATACGCTGGAAATGATGCACATGCTGCAGCGCGCCACCGAGGAGCTGGGTCGGATCTACGAGGAACGCCACGGCCGCAACCCCATCGATTACGTCCTTGCCGAGGTCGGCGGAAGTGCGGGCTATGGTCTTTCTGCCGCGCAGGGCAAGGACAGCGATCTGCTGGGCGGCATCTCGATCGAATTGATCGACGCCGACCTGCGCCCCTATTCCAGCTTCGAATTCGTGGGCGAGCTTCAGGAATTCGCGCCGCGCCATCCCAAGGTCGAGTTGCTCAGCTTCCGCGGCTGGCGTTCGGGTCCGGGGGGCGATGCGATCGATGTGCAGTTCTATGGCGCCGACGTGAGCACGCTGAAATCCGCGTCCGAAGCACTGCAGACCGAGCTGTCGAAATACCCCGAGGTTTCGGCTCTGGAGGACAACCTGGCCTATGACAAGGAGGAGTTCATCCTGGACCTGACGGCCCAGGGCGAGGCGCTGGGTTTTCGCATCGAGACGCTGGGCCGTGTACTGCGCCACCGCCTGAACGGGATAGAGGCCGCGACCTTCCCCGACGGCCCCCGCAGCGCCGAGATCAGGGTCGAGCTGCCCGAAGGCGAACTGACCGCCGATTTTCTGGAACGCACCCTGATGCGCTCGCCCGAGGGGGTCTATGTGCCGTTGGCCGACATCGTTTCGGTTCAGCGCAAGTCGGGGTTCTCGACGGTGCGCCGGGAAAACGGGCTGCGGGTGGTGACGGTCAAGGGCGATATCTCCGAGGACGATCCGGCGCGCGCCGCGGAAATCGCCCGCGCCATGCACGACGAGATTCTGCCGAAGATCGCCGCCGACAAACAGGTCGACTGGCGCATGGCCGGCCTGAGCGAGCAGGAAAACGAATTTCTGGCCGAGGCCCGCACCGGGCTGATCCTGTGCCTGACCGGAATCTACCTCGTTCTGGCCTGGGTGTTCGCCAGCTGGACGCGACCGCTGGTGGTGATGTCGATCATCCCCTTCGGCCTGGTGGGCACGATTTGGGGCCACTACATCTGGGAGGTGCCGCTGAGCATGTTCACGGTGGTTGGGTTGCTGGGCATGACCGGGATCATCATCAACGACTCGATCGTGCTGGTCACGACCATCGACCAGTATCAGCAGGAACGCGGGCTGGTGCCGTCGATCATCGAAGGCACGGCCGACCGCCTGCGGCCCGTGATGCTGACCACGCTGACCACGGTTCTGGGGCTGACGCCGCTGCTGTACGAGGGGTCGCAACAGGCGCAGTTCCTCAAGCCCACGGTGATCACGCTGGTCTATGGGCTGGCCTTCGGCATGGTTCTGGTTTTGCTTCTGGTTCCGGCGCTTCTGGCCATTCTGAACGACTTCGCGCGCCCGATGACCGCGATGCGCCGCGCGTTGCGCGCCCCCGACCGTGTGGTGCGCGCCTTGGCCTTGGGCACCGGCGCGGCGATGTTGGTGTGGCTGGCGGTCACGATGGTCTGGCCGTTGATCGCGGGTGGTCCGGCTGCGGGCCTGTCGGGTCTCTATGGCGGGGCGGAAGCGCCCGCGGTCCTGCGCATGGGGCTGGGCGCCTTTGCCGTTGGGGCTGTCGTGATATTGATCGTCGGATTGCTGCTGTCCGGGCTGCTTTATGCCCGGTTTTCCGCCCGCGCCAGGGCCTGAGACAGCAGGTCCGGCACCCGCGCGCTCATCGGCAGGGCGCCATTCAGGATACGTTCGGTGGGAAACCAGCCCGCGTCGCGCGCATCGTCACCGGCCTTGGGGGTGCCCGAAAGGAATTGGCAGGCCACGCCCACCAGCAGGTAATGCGCGCGGATGGTGCCGGTTTCATCCCGGTGCAACAGATCCACGTTGCCCAGATAGTACTGCGGGCTGGCGGTCACGCCGGTCTCTTCGTGCAATTCGCGGGCTGCGGCCTGCAGGACGGTCTCGCCCCATTCCACATGGCCGCCGGGAAACCCCCACAGCCCCGCATCTGGGTCCTTGCTGCGCTGCACCAGCAGCACCTGCCCATCATGCACCACCACGGCCAGGGCGCCGATCCGGGGAAACCGGCTCATGGGGTCAACCGGCGCTGCAGCCGCGGATGTCGACCGCGTGACGCGCGCCCAGAACCGTGATCCGCAGATCGGACCGATCCAGCGCAAAGGGTTTGCCTTCGGCGCTGACCACCTCGGCCGAGGCAATCAGGGTGCCCCCCTTACGGACGGTTTCGGCCGGCGATACCCACAGCGTAGGGTTGCCCGGTTCGATCACCGCCACTTCGGCACCACCGGCCGGCGGCATCGAGATCCTGACCTGCACCGACAGGCCATCCGCGGTGGGTTTCAGGTGGCAGGTGGCGGACGATACGCCGGCTTCGCGCGCGGAATAGGGCCGCTGCGCCAAAGCCGCGGCAATGGCGGGGTTCCGGGGTGCGCCTGCGTCCAGCGCATGGTCAAAGCCCAGCGTGGCCGGAATGCACACGTCCTTGCAAACGCCCAGATCGACCTCGCCCCTCAGCCGAACCGGCTGGCCGGCGGTTTTGGGCGTGATCCTGACTGGCAGGACGACCTGCCTGGCATAGCCGATCGATTTCAGGCCGTTCTGGTCGAATATCTCGGGGGCGGGCCAGATGACGGACACCGCGCCGACATTGTCGGACCGGCCCCAGTCGAATTGCGGGGGAATCCCCGCATCGCCGGGTGCGCGCCAATAGGTTTTCCAACCATCATTCAGTTGCAGCCGGATGGCGCCCAGATAGGTGCCGTCCTGCGACAGTCCTCCATCCAGGATGTCGAGCTGCACGATGTCATCCACGCTCTGCGCCCGGGCGGGCGCGACCAGGATCAGGCAGGTCGACAGGATTGCGGCAAAGGATTTGAACAAGCTGGTCATGGTTCATACATGCGTGTTGTGGCCCGGTTTGCCAAGTCACGTTCCGGTCACCCGCGGCAAAGCTGCGAAATCCGGCGTGATCCCTTGCCAATCCGGGGCGCGCGGGGCCATTGTGGAGAAACACGCAAGAAGAGACTTCGTTCGATGGATCTGACCGGAAAACTGTTGATCGCGATGCCCGGAATGGGCGATCCGCGCTTTGACCACTCGGTGGTCTACATCTGCAGCCATGGCGAGGATGGCGCGATGGGTCTGATCGTGAACAAGCCGTCGGACCTGCGGGTCAAGACGTTGCTGGGGCAGTTGAACATCCCCTGCCAGATCCCGATCGTGGGCGAGCGCCTGGTGCATTTCGGCGGCCCGGTCGAGCTGTCGCGCGGGTTCGTCCTGCACAGTTCCGACTATGACGCGAATCTGCATTCGCTGCATGTGGCCGGCGATTTCAGCATGACCGCCACACTGGATGTGCTTGAGGATATCGCCGCGGGCAAGGGGCCGCTGAACGCGATGCTGATGCTGGGCTATTCCGGCTGGGGGCCGGGGCAGCTGGAAGAAGAGATCGGAATGAACGGCTGGTTGACCGCCGAGGCGACCTCGAAACTGGTCTTTGATCTGCCCGACGATGACAAGTGGGGGGCCGCTCTGGCCACGCTGGGGGTCGATCCGCTGACCCTGTCGGCCAGCGCCGGGCGGGCCTGATCAGGAATTGCGCGGGGCGGCGGCGCGGCGCAGGCGGTCGTTGATCGCGGCGCCCAAGCCGTGGCCGGGGATCGGGCTGACCGCGATCGGACGCCCGGATTTGTCCAGTTCGTGCAGAGAGGCGAACAGGTTCGCCGCAGCCTCGAGCAGGTCGCCCCGTTCCGACAGGTTCAGATCGCAGGCGACCGGCCCGAAACCCAGTAGCACTTCGTCCCCCCGGCGCTGTTCGGCGTTCAGTCGGACAGGGGCGTCCGGGGCATAGTGCGACTGCAGCTGGCCCGGTGCGGTCAGCAGGTCACCGGGTTTGTGATGGCTCAGCTTAGTGCCCAGAACGGCTTCGATCTGCTCGGCCGCGACACCGCCCGGCCGCAGCAGGGCCGGTGTACCCGCCAGCCCGACGATGGTCGATTCTAGGCCTACGGCACAGGGGCCATCATCCAGGATCGCGGCAATGCGCCCGTCCAGGCCTTCGCGCACATGGGCCGCGGTGGTCGGGCTGATGCGCCCCGACGGGTTGGCCGACGGCGCGGCCACGGGTCCGTCGACCGCGCGCAGCAGCGCCTGCGCGGTGGGGTGGGCCGGCACCCGAACGGCCAGCGTATCCAGCCCCGCCGTCACCAGCGACGACACCCCGTGCCCCGCCCGCAGCGGCAGCACCAGCGTCAGCGGGCCGGGCCAGAAGGCATCCGCCAGCTGCTGGGCCTGATCCGACCACTCGACGTGGCGCTGCGCCGCCTCGACCGAGGCGACATGGGCAATCAGCGGGTTGAAGCTGGGCCGGCCCTTGGCGGCATAGATCGCCGCGACCGCCTCGCCGTTGCGGGCATCGGCGCCCAGCCCATAGACCGTCTCGGTCGGAAATGCGACCAGCAGGCCCTGGCGCAGCAGCTCGGCCGCGGTGGCGATTCCGGCGGCATCTGCGGTCAGACTCTGCGTGTTCTGGAGGCTCATGGCTGGTGACGCGGCGTTTTGGTTGCTTGCAACAGGCGGACGGATAGGTAATCGAACAAGCTTGGATGAATACCGACGCGGGCCGTGGAAGCCAAGCCCGACAATGCGACCAACACAGGATTTCCGGGGGAAACCATGCCATATAGCGCGCCTATTTCCGATTACGAGTTTCTTTTGGACCACGTCGTGGGCTTCAAGGACGTCGCCGCGACCGAGAAATTCGCCGAGGCCACCCCGGACGTGGTCAGCGCCATCCTGACCGAGGCCGGCAAGATGTGCGAAGAGGTGATGGCCCCCCTGCAGCGCCCCGGCGATCTGCACCCCGCGCGGCTGGAAAACGGGGTTTTGCGGACCTCGCCCGGCTATGCCGATGGCTGGAAGGCGATCGCCGAGGGTGGCTGGATCGGCATGAGCGGCGACCCGGAATATGGCGGCATGGGCCTGCCCATGACCGTGACCACCGCCGTGAACGAGATGATGAGCGCCGCCTGCCTGTCGCTGCAGCTGGCCCCGCTGATGAGCCAGGGTCAGATCGAGGCGCTGGAACACCACGCCAGCGAAGAGCTCAAGGCGCTGTACCTGCCCAAACTGATGTCGGGCGAATGGTCGGGCACGATGAACCTGACCGAACCGCAGGCCGGGTCGGATGTGGGCGCGCTGACGTCCAAGGCTGAACCGAACGGTGACGGCACCTATTCGGTGACCGGGCAGAAGATCTACATCTCGTGGGGCGACAATGACTTCTGCGAGAATGTCTGCCACCTGGTTCTGGCCCGTCTGCCCGATGGCGCGCCGGGGACCAAGGGGATTTCCCTGTTCCTGGTGCCCAAGTTCATCCCCGATGAAAACGGCAATCCGGGCGTGGCCAATGACCTGAAGGTGGTGTCGCTGGAACATAAGATGGGCCTGCACGGTTCGCCCACCTGCGTGATGCAGTATGACGGCGCCAAGGGCTGGCTGGTTGGCCAGGAACACAAGGGCATGGCCGCCATGTTCACCATGATGAACAACGCGCGTCTCGGCGTCGGTGGGCAGGGCGTAGGCGCGGCCGAGGGCGCCTATCAGCACGCGCTGGCCTATGCGCTGGAACGCAAGCAGGGCAAGACGCCTTCGGGCACGATCATCGATCATGCCGATGTGCGCCGGATGCTGATGGACATGCGGGCCGACCTGTTCGCCGCCCGTGCGATCATGCTGGCCAATGCCGCGGCCACCGACATGGCCAAGGCCACCGGCAACGCCGACTGGGCCGCGCGGGCGGCCCTGCTGACGCCGATCTGCAAGGCCTTCGGCACCCAGACCGGCATGCGCGTGGCCGAAACCGGCCTGCAGGTGCATGGCGGCATGGGATATATCGAGGAAACCGGCGCCGCGCAGTATTACCGCGATGTCCGCGTGACCGCGATCTACGAGGGGACCAACGGCATTCAGGCCATGGACCTTGTCGGCCGCAAGATGATGGACGGGGGCGAAGCCGCCGCCCGCCTGCTGGACGAGATCGAAGATCACGCCGAGCGCGCCCGCGCCACCGTGCCCGAGCTGGCCGGCCCGGTATGGGAGGCGACCGAATCCCTGCGCGAGGCGACCGAGTGGCTGGTGGCGCAAGAGGACATGAACAACCGCTTTGCCGGGGCCGTGGCCTATCTGAACGCCTTTGCCCGCGTGCTGGGCGCGCATTACCACCTGATCGCCGCTTTGGCCGATCCGGATGGTCCGCGTGCCAAGCTGGCGCGGTACTATATCACCGCGCGCCTGCCGGAATACGCGGGCCTTCTGGATCAGGCACAGATCGGATCCGGAGACCTGTTCGCGCTCAGCGCCGACGAACTGGCCGCGTGATGGACGGCGCACGGCCTCCGGCGTTTCGCCATCCCTGGCCCGAGCCGCCCGCGCCCGGACAGGCCACCGAAATCGCCGAGGGCGTGCTGTGGATGCGCCTGCCGCTGCCGATGGCGCTGGACCACGTCAACGTCTACGCGCTGGATGACGGCGATGGCTGGACGGTGATCGACACCGGGATTTCATCGAAAAAGACGCGCGGCCTGTGGTCCGACCTGATGGCCGGGCCGCTTGCGGGCAAACCGGTGACTCGAGTGGTGGTTACGCATCACCACCCCGATCACGTCGGCAATGCCGGGTGGTTCCAGTCGGAGCACGGCGCCGATCTGGTCTCGAGCCGCACCGCATGGCTGTTCGCGCGAATGCTGACGCTGGACGTGCAGGAGAGCTGGCCGGAAGAGACGCTGGAGTTCTACCGTAGCGCCGGCATGGCCCCCGAGATCCTGGCCAAGCGCATGTCCGAGCGACCCTTCAACTTTGCCGACACGGTCCATCCGATGCCTCTGGGCTTTGTCCGCATCAAGCAGGGCGACGTGATCCGCATGGGCGGGCGGGACTGGGACGTACATATGGGCAATGGCCATGCCCCCGAACACGCCACGTTCTGGAGCCGCGACGACAACCTGGTGATCTCGGGCGACCAGATCCTCAGCTCGATCAGCCCGAACCTGGGCGTCTATGCCACCGAACCGATGGCCGACCCGGTGTCCGACTGGCTGGAGGCCTGCGAGCGCCTGCAACAGCTGGCGCGGCCCGATCAGGTGGTGCTGCCGGGGCACAAGCTGCCCTTTGTCGGTCTGCCGATCCGCATGAAGCAACTGATCGAGAACCATCACGGCGCTCTTGCACGCCTGCTGGACGATCTGGACGCGCCCAAGGCGGCGTCGGATTGTTTCGTGACCCTGTTCAAACGTCCCATCCGCGACGGCGAATACGGGCTTGCGCTGGTCGAGGCGGTTGCGCATCTGAACCATCTTTATCACACTGGAGCCGTGACCCGGGCGCGCCGTGAGGACGGCGCATGGGTGTATCAGCGCAAAGGTTGAGATGATGCAGGACAAGATCGAAACTTCGGCCGAAGTTGCCGAGGCCGCAGCTCTGCCCCGGTGCTATGAGGTGCATGCCGACCCGGACAGCACGTCGGGCACCAAGGATCTGCCCGAACCCCTGCGCCAGCCGGTCGACAGCAAAAGCCCCGCCCAATGGGCGTATGAACGGCTGATCCTGTACATCCAGAATTTCGAGCAAACCCTCG
The DNA here is from genome assembly GCA_000161775.1 of Ruegeria lacuscaerulensis ITI-1157. Lineage (GTDB taxonomy): Bacteria > Pseudomonadota > Alphaproteobacteria > Rhodobacterales > Rhodobacteraceae > Ruegeria > Ruegeria lacuscaerulensis. The sequence continues at coordinate 665,912 of GG704596.1, read as the reverse complement.
ATGCCGATCACGAGGTCGCCATGGGCTTTACCGGCGGTGACGCCGGGGTGATGCGGATCGAGGGGATGGGATATTTCGACCCCGACGTGATCACCTTTTACGGCTCGGACGGTTCAGGCGCACGCACCCAGCTGGTGCAGCATGTCAGCCAGCTGAACGTCATGCTGCGCGCCCTGCCCAAAACGGTCGAGGACAAGCCCGCCAACCGGATCGGCTTCCGCCTCGCGGCCAAGCTTGAGGAAAGCTGAGCGCCACGCTTGCAATCGGCATCTGAGCGGCCTTGAATGAATTCAGCATTCAATGGGGGCCGGCGTGTCACATTTCTCAACCGTAACAGATGCCTATCGCGGGGCTTGGGCCCGGCGCCGGACCTTTGTTCCCATCTATCTGGCGGTGCGTCTGCTGCTGATCGCGCTGATCGCACCCGGCGTGGCCTTTACCGTGAACCTCGCGGTGATGCTGTCCGATCAAACAGCGCTGACCGATCAGGACATCGCGATGTTTATTCTGTCGCCCGTGGGTTTCGTCGCTGCGGTCGTGGTTCTGGGCCTGTTCCTGTTGGCCGAGGTGTTTGTCTTTTCGGTCATGGCCGGATCGCTGCGGATGGGCGAAGGCGACCCATGGCGGGCCGGCGGGTCGGCGCTGCGGTTGATCCTGTCGCGCCTGCCGACGCTGTTTTCCTTCGCGGTACGGTTCATTCTGCGGGTTCTCGTTCTGGCGGTGCCCTTCGTGGCGGTCGCGGGCCTGATCGCGTGGTGGACGCTGACGGAATACGACATCAACTATTACCTGACCTTCCATCCGCCCGCCTTCCAGGTGGCCGTCGCGCTGATCGGGCTGGTGGTGCTGGCTCTGGCCTGGGTGCTGATCCGCCGCCTGTCGGCCTGGGCACTGGCCCTGCATCTGGTGCTGTTCGAGGGGATTGCGCCCTCGGACGCCTTTGCCGAAAGCGCCCGGCGAATGGACGGCAAACGCGGCCGGTTGAAGATCGAACTGGCACTGTGGCTGGTCGTACGTTTGGCGATTGCTGCGCTGATTGCCGCCGTGGCCAGCCTGCTGTTTTACCTTGTCCCACTGGAACAGGGCACGAACCTGCGGTTTGCCCTGACGCTCAGCCTGCTGGTGGCCGGGCTGTGGTCTCTGGCCGGATTGGTGCTGGCGGCGGTGGCGTTGGGCGCGCTGGCGGTTCTGCTGGATGGGTTTTTTGAACCCCGAGCGGCAGAGCTTCCCCATCCTACAGCCGGAAATCTGCGCGCCCCGGTTCTGATGACCGTCGCCGCCGCCGTTGTGGCCCTGTTGGCCGGGATCTGGTTCAGCCAGAACGTGCTGGACCGGATATCGGCACCCGATCATGCCGAGGTAATCGGCCACAGGGGCGCGGCGGCGGTGCGGCCGGAAAACACGATGGCTGCGGTTCTGAAGGCCATCGAAGACGGGGCCGACTGGGTCGAGATCGACGTACAGGAAAGTGCCGACGGCGAGGTGATCGTGGCCCATGACAGCGACTTCATGAAGCTGGGCGGGGTCAATACGAAGGTCTGGGAAGCCACGATGGAGGATGTGTCGCAGATCGACATCGGCAGCTGGTTCGGGCCTCAATATGCCGATCAGCGCACCCCGACCCTGCGCGAGGTTCTGAAGGCCGCGAAGGGCAAATCCAAAGTCATCATCGAATTGAAATACTATGGCCATGACGTGGATCTGGAAAACCGCGTGGCCGCCATCGTTGAAGAGTTTGGGATGGAGAAGGACATCGCCACGATGTCGCTCAAATACCCGGCGGTGCAGAAGATGAAAGCGTTGCGCCCGGACTGGCGCGCCGGCGTTCTGGCCGCGACGGCGGTGGGCGATCTGACCGGGCTGGAGGGCGATTTCGTCGCGGTGAATGCCGGGATGGTCACGCCGGGGCTGGTCCGGCGGGTCCATGACGCGGGCAAGGATATCTATGTCTGGACGGTGAACGACCCGCTGCAGATGTCGTCGATGGCCTCGATGGGTGTCGATGGTCTGATCACCGACCGCCCCGCCATGGCGCGTGAAGTGCTGCGAGTTCGCGCCGAGATGGAGCCGGGCGAGAGGCTGCTGCTGTGGTTGGCCACGACCTTTGGCCTGTCGGTCGATACCGAGGCGATGCGCGATGCAAGCCCTTAAGCTGTGGCCGCTTCTGGCTTGCCTGCCCCTGCCAGTCGCCGCGCAGGACGTGATGCGCAGTGTGGAACTGCCGGCGCATCGGGCGTTGATGTCGCAATCGGCGGGGCAATCGCTGACGCCGTTCGAAAGCGACGGCTGTTCGGGCGGCATGTCGGCCAGCTGGCGGCTGGTCGCCGACACCTTTCCCAGCTTCGCCGCGGTCTACGAGGCACACCCGCCGTGGGAATCCTGCTGTGTGACCCACGACCGCGCCTATCACGATGCGGGCGGGGCGGTGACGCCCGAGGCCAGCTTTGACGCGCGTCTCGCCGCCGACCGGGCCTTGCGCCAATGCGTCAAGGATTTCGGGGTCGCTCAGGCCCAGGACTATGCCGCCCGCTATGACATGACGCCTCAGCAGGTGATCTCGGCCATGTCGATCACCGCCGAGGCGATGTACATGGTGGTGCGTTTCGGCGGCGGTCCCTGCACCGGGCTGCCGTGGCGCTGGGGGTTTGGCTACCCGGACTGTTCGATCTTTGCCGCAGGATCGCCGGCGCAGGACCAGGAACGTACCCCTGCGCGCGATTGACGTGGTGACAGGGCGGAAAATATCATTTATCCAAACGACCAAACACGCGAATTGGGATTCTTGGACACATGGCTGACTACAAGCACGGCGAGATGGACATCACCGAACAGACCAAAACCTTCAACGGTTTCGTCAAGTTCACCACTTGGTCTGTGGCGGTGATCTTTTTCATCCTTCTGTTCCTCGCGATCTTTGCGGCCTGATCCAGCTACGACCGGCATGTTGCGGATTTTGATCGCCTGCCTGCTGGCGGTTGCGGTGGCGGGCTGTACCGGCTCGCAGCGCCCGCAGGCCGATATGGCCGAGATCGTGGCGCGGTCCTACCGGCATCCGGGCCCGCCGTCGCTGACGCTCTATACGATGATCAACACGCGCACAGGGTCCGGCGCGCACACTTCGCTGATGATTAGCGCCAGCGAGCGGGTGATCTTCGATCCGGCCGGGTCGTTCCGTGCCGATGTGGTGCCGATCAAGGATGACGTTCTGTACGGCATCACCCCCGCGGTCGAGCGTGCCTATCGCAGTTCGCACGCGCGTGAGACGCATTATGCGCGCATCCAGACCATCCAGGTGACCCCCCAACAGGCCGAGATCGCCTATCAACTGGCCAAGCAGTCGGGCCCGGTTCCGGGGGCCTATTGCGCCAACTCGACCGCGCGGCTGCTGCAGCAGGTGCCGGGGTTCGAGCAGATCAAGACCACCTTCTACCCGGTCAAGCTGTCCGATCAGTTCGGGCAGATTCCGGGCGTCGTCACGACGGAATACCGGGAAAATGACAGCGCCGATCTGCAGGCCGGGTTGGCCGCGAACAATGCCGCGCTCAATCAGATCGAGACCGCCTCAGCCCAATAGGTAGAGCATTCCGTACAGCGTGCCGGCCCCGGCAAAAATCGCGGCCAGCACGTTGCGGGTGATCAGCCCCACGCTCAGCGCGACCACCGCGGCCGACATGCGGGGCAGGTCGGGCTGGCCGCCCGTCGCGGTCGGCCAGACCACCAGCGGCGCAATCAGCGCCGGCAGAATCGCAGCCGCGGTATAGCGCAGATGCCGCAGCAGCCACGGCGGCATGGGCCGGTCTCCGATCAGGCCGATGAAGACGAAACGCAGGCCGTAGCTGCCGATCGCCAGCCCGGCGATGATGGTCCAGATGGTGATCGGATCGGGCGCGGTCATGACAGGGCCTTTCTACGGTCAAGAATCACCTCGGCCTGCGCCCCGGCGATCATGCCCGCGCAGCCCGCGATCAGCAGGCCCAGATTGTACGGCACCCCCGCGCACAGCAGCGATACGATGATGGCCACCAGCGCCGCGACCACATGGGCCGGGGTGCGCATCATCGGGCCGATCATCGCCAGAAAGGTGATCGGCAGGGCGAAATCCAGGGCCCAGCTTTCGGGAATTCGCGTGCCCAGAACCGCGCCCAGATAGGTGGCCAGGATCCAGAGCGGCGTGATCGGCGTGACAGATCCTACGAAATACGCCATGCGCTGGGCGACGGTCATGCCGGGTTCCTTCTCAAACTGTACGATCGAGCAGGCATAGGACTGGTCCACCGTCAGATAGGCGGCGAAGGCGCGCTGCCACAGCGGCGCCGCGCCCAGATAGGGCGTCAGCGAGGCCGAGTACATCGCCATCCGCAGGTTCACCGCCAGGGCCGAGATCAGGATGATCGCAGTGGGCGTTCCGTCCTGCAGCAGTTGCAGGGCGGCGAACTGCGCGGCGCCGGCGAACACGGTCGAGGTAAAGGCCATGGTCTGCACGATGTTCAGCCCGGCCTCGGTCGCGAAGACGCCGAACAGGGTGCCGAAAGGCACCGCCACGAAGACGAACGGGGTCCCGTCGCGAAAACCCTTCCAATAGTATGACTTGGATGTGGAGGTTGCCATGGCTAGATCCTATGGTGGTCTGCGCAGCAGTAGCGGGTCAGAGAGAGGGTTGCAATTGGCCACCGAAACCGATCTGTCGGAATACATCATCGCCCCCGATCCCGGTGCGGCGCGGTTGACCCGCGCGGTCGAGGGGGTGGACCAGAACGGCGAGGTCAGCCGCATCTCGGTGGTCGAGGAGCGCCCGTTGACGATCTTCCTCAATTCACAGGAGATCGTGACGGCCATGACCATCGGCGACTACCCAGAATACCTGGCGCTGGGCTTTTTGCGCAACCAGGGCATGTTGCGCCCCGATGACGAGATCACGCGTGTCGATTACGACGACGATCTGGAAACCGTGGTGGTGCGTACCGCCCGCGAAACCTCGTACGAGGACAAGCTGAAGAAAAAGACCCGAACCAGCGGCTGCGCGGTGGGCACGGTGTTCGGCGACATGATGGAGGGGCTGGAAGGCGTGCGCCTGCCGCAGGAACAGGTGCGCACCTCGTGGCTGTATGATCTGGCGGCCAAGATCAACCGCACGCCGTCGCTGTACCTGCAGGCCGGGGCGATCCACGGCACGGTTCTGTGCCGCGAAAACCGCCCGCTGGTCTATATGGAGGACGTGGGCCGCCACAACGCGGTGGACAAGATCGCCGGCTGGATGCTGTCCGAGGGCGAGGCGGCCGGCGACAAGATCCTGTACACCACCGGGCGGCTGACCTCGGAAATGGTGATCAAGACGGCGATGATGGGCATCCCGGTTCTGGCTTCGCGATCGGGTTTTACCGCCTGGGGCGTCGAAATCGCGCGCGAGGTCGGCCTGACCCTGATCGGCCGGATGCGCGGCCAACGTTTCGTCTGCCTGTCGGGCGAGAACCGGCTGCTGCGCGACGCGGACCCGGCCACCGTGCCGGTCGAGGACAAGAAGCATCGAAGGAAAAGCGCCGATGGGAGTTGAAACATCACGCCCCCTCGGCGTCATACTGGCCGGTGGTCTGGCCACGCGGATGGGCGGCGGCGACAAGGGGTTGCTGCAACTGGGCGGGCAAAGCCTGTTGGCGCATGTGATCGACCGGCTGGCGCCGCAGGTGGCCGGGCTGGCGCTGAATGCCAATGGCGACCCTGCGCGCTTTGCCGATCTTGGCCTGCCGGTCCTGCCGGACAGCATCGCGGGTTACGCCGGGCCGTTGGCGGGCGTTCTGGCCGGGTTGGATTGGGCGGCGGGGCAGGGCGCTGATTGCATCGTCACCGCCGCCGCCGATACGCCGTTCTTCCCGCGCGATCTGGTCGTCCGGCTGACGCGGGCGGCGCAGGGGCAGGCCCATCCGCTGGTTATGGCCACCACGCCGCGCACCGGTGACGAGGCGCTGAAATCAGGCGGTGGCCGCCGGGTCAACCGGCACCCGACCTTCGGCCTGTGGCCCGTGGCTCTGCGCGACGATCTGCGCGCGGCCTTGACGGACGGGTTGCGCAAGGTGGTCCTGTGGACCGACCGCCATGACGGGCGTGAGGCGCTGTTTCCGGCCGACCCGTTTGATCCGTTCTTCAACGTCAACACGCCCGAAGATTTGGAGCGGGCGCAGCACCTGTTGGAGCAGGCATGAGGGTTTACGGCATCACCGGCTGGAAGAATGCGGGCAAGACAGGGTTGGTCGAGCGGCTGGTGGCCGAGATCACCGGACGCGGGTTCCGTGTCTCGACCGTCAAACACGCCCACCACGCGGTTGACGTGGACCAGCCGGGCACCGACAGCCACCGCCACCGAACCGCCGGGGCGTCCGAGGTTCTGCTGGCATCCAGCCGCCGCATCGCCGTGATGCAAGAACTGCGCGGCGCACCCGAGCCGCCATTGGCCGAACTGCTGGCGCGTCTGTCCCCGGTCGATCTGGTGTTGGTCGAGGGGTACAAGAGCGCGCCACACCCCAAGGTCGAGGCCTTTCGCGCCCAACCCGGAAACCCGCTGATCGCCGCCGACGATCCGACGATCCGCGCGGTGGCCAGTGACACACCGCTGGATCTGGACCGTCCGGTCTTCGATCTGAACGACACGCCTGCCATTGCCGATTTCATCCTGGCCGAGGTCGGCCTAGGGCGGCAGCCCAGCCCCTGACCATGCCCGAGGACCGGACCATGCCGAAGATTGCGCCTCCACCGCTGAAAAACGACTGTTTCGCCCTGCCGCCGGGGGTCGAATGGACCCCGGTCGATGACGCGCTGGCCCTGCTGCGCGACCGGTTGCACCCGGTGGCCGGTGTCGAGACCCTGCCCGTTGGCCAAGCCCGCGGGCGCGTTCTGGCGCAGGACGTGATCGCGCAACGGTCGAATCCGCCGCTGCCCAACACGGCGGTGGACGGGTACGGTTTTGCCGGTGGTCGGCCCGAGGGCCCGCATGTCCTGCCGCTGGCCGAGGGGCGCGCGGCGGCGGGCGTGCCCTTTGTGGGGGTTGTGCCGGCGGGGCAGGCGCTGCGCGTTCTGACCGGCGCGCCGCTGCCCGAGGGGGTGGATACCGTCATTCTGGAAGAGGACGTGACCGTGCAGGACGGCCACATCGCCTTCAACGGGCCTTTGAAGGCCGGCGCCAACACGCGCAAGGCGGGCGAAGACGTGCGGGCCGGGGCCTTGGCTCTGCCTGCCGGGCGACGCTTGACACCCGCCGATCTGGCGCTGCTGTCGGCGGTTGGCGTGGCCGAGGTCCCGGTCCGCACCCCTTTGCGCGTGGGGGTTCTGTCTACCGGCGACGAATTGCGTGATCCGGGTCAGGCCGCGGGGCCGGGTCAGATCTATGATGCGAACCGCCCGATGCTGTTGGCGATGCTGCAACGGATGGGTTTTGTGCCGGTCGATCTGGGCCGCGTGGGCGACGACAGGGCCGCGCTGCGGGACCGGCTGGACCAGGCTGCGCAACAGACCGACGCGATCCTGACCAGCGGCGGCGCTTCGGCGGGGGACGAGGATCATGTCTCGGCCCTGTTGCGCACGGCGGGGGCCTTGCAAGAATGGCGCATCGCGCTGAAGCCGGGCCGCCCGCTGGCGCTGGGCCTGTGGCAAGGCACTCCGGTGTTCGGCCTGCCGGGCAACCCGGTGGCGGCGATGGTCTGCACCCTGATCTTTGCCCGGCCCGCGCTGGGGCTGATGGCGGGCGAGGGTTGGCCGCAGCCGCAGGGCTTTGACCTGCCCGCCGGGTTCGCCAAGCGAAAGAAACCGGGCCGCCGTGAATACCTGCGCGCCCGGGTCCGTGACGGCCGGGTCGAGGTGTTTCATTCGGAAGGGTCGGGTCGCATCAGCGGGCTCAGCTGGGCCGAGGGGCTGGTCGAACTGCCGGACGGCCCGCTGGACATCCAGCCCGGAGACCCGGTTCGCTTCATACCCTATGGCAGTTTCGGCCTGTGACGGTTTCGGTCTCGTGCGGGTTTTTCCTGTTCTGCGGGCGATTGCCTGCGCCAGGGGCTGACCAGGTGTTTAGTCCCAGCGTGTGGTGGGTTGGGGCAAGCTTGAAACGGTGTGCTTCGTTTGTCCGGATTTCCCAGATGGCGCGCCTTGCGCCCTTCTTTCCCAAGTCCCAAGGCAAGTCCCGCGTTCATTGCCCGACAGGCTCAAGGACCGGCGGCGTGTGGTACCCAGGTACGACCGTTGCCCAAGGTTTTCCTCTCAGCCACCGCGCTCGAAGCCCTCGTCATTTTCTGGCTATGGGTCCCTGCCTCTGTATCAGAATTTTGCTGCCCTGGCCCATCATCAGCACCGGCCAGGGCCGATGGAGCGGGCGCGCGACATCCGACCCTTGTCGCATGACCACGTTATCCATCCCGCCGGGACCGGCTCTCTTCATCGTCCCGAACAGTTCATTGTGGCCTGGCAGGACCTTGCACAAGAATGAAGAGAGCATGGACAACCTGTCAGATGGCTGCATCCTCGGGGTAGACGTCAGCCGCGATCGGCTGGACCTTTGTTGCGTCCTCGGTGGACATCGCCGCAAGGGGCCCCCGGCTTAGATGAAGGCCTTTAGGCCGAGCCGAGGCTCGCGCGCCAAAACAGACCGGATCGATGCAGAGATCGTCGCCTGCTTCTGTGTTTTCCGGCCCAAAACGGGCCGCCCTCTCGCTGAAAAGCTTGTATTTCTCAGAGCCTTGATTTCGAAACGAGCCAGTTGGCCGAAAGGCGCAGACGGCTTCCAGCCCAAATCCGCGTACACGACCACCTGTCCGAGACGGCGATCGTCCTGCTTTCCATCCCGGGGGTCGGCCCGGTTGCAAGTGCGATGCCGACGCCGAAGGCCGGGAAATCGCGCGGCTGATCGGCGATGCCGAATGGAACTCGGACAGCGCCAAGGCGATCATTTCGTCTCTTGTTGGAAGTGCGGGCTAAAGTTTTCTGCCGCGATTTCAAAGAATCGTGGTAGTCTCCCGAAATTGCCGGGAGACTTTTCATGAGACCGATTTTTTTAATGGCCATTGCCGCAGCGTGCCTATTCTCGCCAGCGGACATCGCTGATGCCAAAGAGCTGAAAAAACAAAGCGAATTTCTTGAAGCGGTGGCTGGCAAAAAACTTGTCAGCGGAAATACTTGGCTGGTAATAACCGCCGATGGTAAAATTGATGGCGTTGGCCGCAACAATGCCAAAATCAAAGGTGCTTGGGTTTGGAATAGACGGTTTTGGTGCCGGAATGTTGTCGTCGGTCAGAATAAGTTCCCCGAGGATTGCCTGATGGTCAAAATGGATGGCAATGAGGTCGAATTCGTGCGGAACAAGGGCAAAGGCGACTCGATAGTTTATACCATCGCCAACTGAGAGATCTTTCCAGACCTATGCTCGACGCGGCCTATCGTCTTTGTACGAACCCGCCCCCTGACGCAACGCCACCTTTGACAGGGCCTGACCCCGCTTGCACTCTGCCTGCGGGAGGACATCATGCCGCTGGAAATCCTGCTGGTTCTGGTGGTCGGAGGCATTGCCGGCATCACCGCACTGCTGCATCTGACGGGCAGATCGCGCCTGCGCGTGCTGAGCGCTGATACCGCGCGCGCCGAATGGGTGCGCCATTTTCCCGACGACACCATCATCGATGTCACTCTGGCCCATGACGGCCGCGCGGCGCTGCTGCGCACCGAGACGGGGCCGGGCCTGTTGTGGTCCTTTGGCGCCGACACGGTGGCCCGCCACCTGCGCGATTTCGACTGGATCGACCACCCCGAGGGCATCGAGGTCCAGTTCCACGACTTCGCCACCCCCGGCGTCACCGTCCGCCTTGACGAAACCGAGCGCCGCCACTGGCGCCACCTGCTGGAGCCCGCATGACCGACCAGATCAGCTTTCCCGATGTCGTCCAATGGGCCGTGCCGTTCTTCATCGCCGCCATCCTGGCTGAGTTCCTGTGGATTGCCGTGAAGGGCCGCGGCGGCCGCTATGAGACCCGCGATGCCGTGACCTCGCTGATCATGGGGGCGGGCAACATCGCGTCCGGGTTTCTGCTGGGCTTCATCGCCTACGGATTCTTCATGTGGCTGTGGAAGATCACGCCCTTGGATCTGGGCACATCGATCCCGGTGATCATCCTGTGCTTTGTGCTGGATGACCTGCGATACTACTGGGTGCACCGGTTCGGGCATCGCATCCGCTGGGTCTGGGCCAGCCATGTGAACCACCACAGCTCGCAGCACTACAACCTGACCACCGCCCTGCGGCAGACCTGGACCTATACCTTTACCTTCATGATGGTCGTGCGCGCGCCGCTCATCCTGCTGGGGTTCCACCCGGCGATGGTGCTGTTTTGCGGCGGCTTGAACCTGATCTACCAGTTCTGGATCCACACCGAGGCCATCGGCAAGATGCCCCGCTGGTTCGAGGCGGTGATGAACACCCCCAGCCATCACCGCGCCCATCACGGCCGCAACGCGCGCTATCTGGATTGCAACTATGCCGGGGTGTTCATCATCTGGGACAAGCTGTTCGGCACCTTCGTCCCCGAGCAGGAGGATGACCGGGTCGATTATGGCCTCGTGCACAATATCGGCACCTTCAACCCGTTGCGGGTGGCCTTTCACGAATGGGTGGCCATCTGGCGCGACGCGACCCAGCCGGGCCTGACCCTGAAACAGCGGCTGGCCTATTGCTTTGCCCCGCCGGGCTACAGCCATGACGGCAGCCGCCACAGTTCCGAGCAGATCAAGGCCGGGCACCTGTCCCGCCACCCCGAAGATCGCGGAACGCCCGGTTTCGAGCATGTTGAGCAAAAACTGCCCAACCAGCCGGCAGAGCAGGCCTGATCACGCGGCAGTGACGACACGGCCGCCTTGAATTCTCAAGCCGCGGGGCCATATCGGGTCGGGTAACGATTGCCCAAAGCCGGAGACCCCGATGACACGATTGACAGCCATTTCGACCGTTGTCGGTCTGCTCGGCCTTTCCACAGCCATGCTGAGTGCACTTGCCTCACAGCCTCCGGCGGGCCTGATTGTCTTGGGATTGGCCGGTTTCGGATTCGGGATGCTGGGCGCCGTGATCGGTGCCGCCGCAGCGATGCGGCCGATCATCTCGCCCACACGCTGAACCGGGTCGGCCTTAACCGCAATTTCACCTTTTGCACCCGAAACTGGGTGGGAACCGTTTCGGTATCTCACGAGGATTCGGCGCGATGGGGAAGAAGAACTTTGCAGACCTGCCGGAAGGCGCAGACAACCCGCTGAACTCGGCAGTTTCGGCGCGCGACAGGTCGGTCGTGCAAATGGCGACCGAGGCGGTCAAACATGGGCAGTGCCGGCTGGCCTATCAACCGGTGATGCAGTCCCGCCCCCCGCATGGCGTCGCGTTCTACGAAGGTTTCATCCGCGTGCTGGATGAAACCGGCAGGGTTATCCCGGCCCGCGAATTCATGCCTCAGGTGGAACACACCCCCATCGGACGCGAGCTGGACTGCGTGGCATTGGAAAAGGGGCTGCGCGCCCTGGCGCGGAACCCGGATATCCGCCTGGCCGTCAACATGTCCGCCCGCTCGATCGGATACGCGCGCTGGTCGCGGATGCTGGAGCGGTTTCTGAAGAGGGACGCCACCATCGGTGAACGGCTGATCCTCGAGATTTCCGAGGACTCCGCCATGCAGGTGCCGGAACTCGTGATCGATTTCATGGACCGGCTGCAGGACAAGGGGATTGCCTTCACGCTTGATGACTTCGGAGCCAGTACCTTCAGCTTCCGCTACTTCCGCGAATTCTTCTTCGATGCCGCCAAGATCGACGGGCAGTTCGTGCGCGGCGTCAGCACCAACCCGGACAACCAGGCGCTGGTCCGCGCCCTGATCGCCGTGGCCCGCGAGTTCGACATCCTGGTAATCGCCGAATCGGTCGAGACCCAAGAGGATGCCGAATTCCTGGTGGCCAGCGGCGTCGATTGCCTGCAGGGTTTTCTGTTCGGTGCGCCATCGGTCACGCCGCCGTGGAATCAGGAAAACGATTCTAAAACAGGAAGTTAAGCGCCATTCGACTGTGCTGGCCCGCGCCAAGATCACCGTCTGAGACAAGCTGTCCGTTGCTGCATGTGCAGCATTGCGCTATTGCAAAAGGGCTGGAGCGGGGGATCACGAGGCGCTCTTGCATCGTCAGAGGGGCCCTCTGCGACCTGCGCCGTCAGATTTCCCATTGGACCATGACGGTAAAGGAATGACTCTATGACAAACGTAGTAATCGCATCCGCCGCACGCACGGGCGTCGGCAGCTTTGGCGGTTCGTTCGCGAACACCCCCGCACATGATCTGGGCGCGGCCGTTCTGGAAGCCGTGGTCGAACGTGCCGGCATCGACAAGGCCGAGGTCAGCGAAACCATCATGGGGCAGGTTCTGACTGCGGCACAGGGCCAGAACCCCGCCCGTCAGGCCCACATCAACGCCGGCCTGCCCACCGAAAGCGCCGCCTGGGGCATCAACCAGGTCTGCGGCTCGGGCCTGCGCGCCGTCGCACTGGGCGCGCAGCATATCCAGCTGGGCGATGCCGAGATCGTCTGCGCCGGCGGACAGGAAAACATGACCCTGTCGCCCCATGCCGCATCGCTGCGCGCGGGTCACAAGATGGGCGACATGACCTATATCGACACCATGATCCGTGATGGCCTGTGGGATGCGTTCAACGGCTATCACATGGGCCAGACCGCGGAAAACGTCGCCCAGAAATGGCAGATCAGCCGCGAGATGCAGGACGAATTTGCCGTGGCCAGCCAGAACAAGGCCGAGGCCGCGCAGAAGGCTGGCAAGTTCAAGGACGAAATCGTGCCCTTCACCATCAAGACGCGCAAGGGCGACATCGTGATGGACAGCGACGAATACATCCGCCACGGCGCCACCATCGAGGCCATGCAGAAGCTGCGACCGGCCTTCACCAAGGATGGCACCGTGACCGCGGCAAACGCGTCCGGTCTCAATGATGGCGCGGCGGCGACACTGTTGATGTCGGCCGACAACGCCGAAAAGCGCGGGATCGAGCCTCTGGCCCGCATCGCGTCCTACGCTACCGCCGGACTGGACCCGTCGATCATGGGCGTCGGGCCGATCTATGCCTCGCGCAAAGCGCTGGAAAAGGCCGGCTGGTCGGTCGATGACCTGGATCTGGTCGAGGCCAACGAGGCTTTCGCCGCACAGGCCTGCGCCGTGAACAAGGACATGGGATGGGATCCGTCGATCGTGAACGTCAACGGCGGCGCCATCGCCATCGGCCACCCCATCGGCGCATCGGGCTGCCGGGTTCTGAACACGCTGCTGTTCGAGATGAAGCGCCGGAACGCGAAAAAGGGTCTGGCAACCCTGTGCATCGGCGGCGGCATGGGCGTTGCCATGTGCGTGGAGCGTCTCTGACGCTGATGTCGCTGTGGCGACTCTGCTCCGGCCGGGTTCTGCTGGTCCTTGCAACCTGTTTCGCAGGGGCCACGCAGGCGCAAAACCGTCAGGCGATCTCGACCAGCCTGACGGAATGCAGCGTGATCTTCTCGGAACTGGGCGCGCTTGGCGCCCGCAAGGGCAAGGACGACGCCACGGTCAACGCAATGCAGGCCACGTCCACAGTTTTTCTGGTCCACGCCCGCGCGCAGGCCGAGGCCGAAGGGCGACCCGACCCTTATGCCGCCATTCGAAGCGAACAGGACCGTCTGCAGGAAAAGTGGTACGGTCGGTTCCGTAGCTTCCTGCGATTGGGGGAGAACAAGGATTGGATCGACTATTGCCGCGCCTTGGGGCAAAGTCGGGGCATCACGCCGCCATGACGGGGTGGTTCGGAAATTCTTCTGCGGTGCGGCAACTTATCAGCGAAACAATATTGCGCACCGGAAACGTTTTTTGTAGCAACATTATCAAGCCATATTTTCAACGGAGGAGTCCTCAATGGCACGAACAGCTCTCGTAACCGGCGGTACCCGCGGCATCGGCGCAGCAATTTCCAAGGCGCTGAAGGCCGAAGGATACAATGTCGCCGCCTCGTATGCGGGGAATGACGAGGCCGCGGCCAAGTTCACCGAAGAAACCGGTATCCCCACTTACAAATGGAACGTCGCGGATTATGACGAGTCCAAGGCCGGAATCGCCAAGGTCGAAGCCGATCTGGGGCCGATCGACGTCGTGGTCGCCAATGCCGGCATCACCCGCGATGCGCCGTTCCACAAGATGACCCCCGAGCAGTGGCACCAGGTGATCGACACCAATCTGACGGGCGTATTCAACACCATCCATCCGATCTGGCCGGGCATGCGCGAACGCAAGTTCGGACGGGTGATCGTGATCAGCTCGATCAACGGGCAGAAGGGCCAGTTCGCGCAGGTGAACTATGCAGCCACCAAGGCGGGCGATCTGGGCATCATCAAGTCGCTGGCCCAGGAGGGTGCCCGGGCGGGTATCACGGCCAACGCGGTCTGCCCCGGTTACATCGCCACCGAGATGGTGATGGCCGTGCCGGAAAAGGTGCGCGAATCGATCATCGCCCAGATCCCGGCCGGACGTCTCGGCGAACCGGAAGAGATCGCCCGCTGCGTCGTGTTCCTCGCCGCCGATGACGCCGAGTTCATCAACGGCTCGACCATTTCGGCCAACGGGGCGCAGTTCTTCGTCTGAACACGCATCGGCAGGAAATCGGGCCGACCCATCGGGTCGGCCCTTCTTTTATCCCGTAAGAACGCGCGCGCAGCGCTCAGCGGGAACCGCAAAACCATTTCCAGAAATCCCGGACCAGCTTGCCACGCTCTTGATGCGCGCGCAAAATCGCTCTTTGCGCGGCGGGATTTGTGGTCATCTCGATCATGGCAGTCCCTTTCTGCTGAAGGTGAACTTGACTTGTGTTCAAGATGACTGTTGCTTTCATTGAGTACAAACGAGACTTTTTCCAGCTTCACATCAGAAAATCTTAATCGACATGAGCGACCGCCTGCCCCCGCTGACCGCCCTGCGCGCCTTTGACGCCGCCGCCCGGCACATGTCCTTTGCCAAGGCCGCGGATGAGTTGAACGTCACGCCGGCAGCCTTGTCGTTTCAGATCAAGTCGCTGGAGGAGCACCTGGGCCAGCCGCTGTTCCGCCGCCTGAACCGCGCGGTCGAACTGACCGAGGCCGGACGGACACTCGCCCCCGGCGCGGCAGAGGGCTTTGCCCGGCTGCAAGCCGCATGGGCCGCGACGCGCCGGTTGCAGGACAACACGTCACTGACGATTACCGCCGGCCCGGCGCTGACGGCCAAGTGGCTGGCGCCGCGCCTTTATGAATTCGCCCGTGCACATCCCGAGATCGACCTGCGGTTCTCGGCCACCCTGCGCAACCTGGATTTCGAGCGCGACGACGTGGATGTGGCGATCCGGTTCGGATATGGGCAGGACGACGGGCTGTATTCGGTTCCGGTGCGGCCCGAGTGGCTGACACCGGTGATGACACCCGAACTGGCCGAGCGGTATCCGACGCCGCAAAGCCTGACCGAGGCACCGCTGATCCATGACGACTCGATCAGTTTTCTGAACCCGCCCTGCGACTGGTCCGCGTGGTTCCGGGCGGTCGGGGTGGATTTCACGCCGACCCATGGCACGCATTTTTCAAACGCCGACCATGCCATCGACGCGGCGGTGGCAGGGATGGGAGTTGCGCTGGGGCGGCGGCCCATGATCATCAAGGACGTGATCGAGGGGCGGCTGGTCACCCCGTTCAAGATTGCCATCGAGACCAAGGCCCGGTTCCGGTTCCTGTGCCGCAAGGGCGAGGAGACCCGCCCGCAGATCGCAGCCTTTCGCGATTGGTTCCTTGCGGAAATCGAAAAAACCGCGCACATATCCGACGGTTTCAAGATCATCCCCGTCGAGGATATTTCCCCCGCATGACCAAGACCCGCGCCACCGCCATCGGTTTTATCGCCGTTCTGTTGTGGGCATTGCTTGCCCTGTTCACCGTTGGCTCGGCCCCGACCCCGCCGCTGTTGCTGAACGCTATCTGCTTCAGCATCGGCGGCACGCTGGGGCTGATCTGGACATGGCGCAGCGGCGGGTTGGCCCAGTTGCGTCAGATCAGCTGGAAGGTGTTCGCCTTCGGCACCTTGGGCTTGTTCGGATATCACGCGCTGTATTTCTCGGCCCTGCGCATGGCGCCTGCGGCCGAGGCGGGCTTGATCGCCTATCTCTGGCCGTTGCTGATCGTGCTGTTCTCGGGCCTGCTGCCAGGGGAATCCCTGCGCACGGGGCATCTTCTGGGGGCCTGCCTGGGCTTTTCCGGCGCCGCGCTGATCATCACCGGCGGCGGCAGCACCGGGTTTCGGGCTGAATACCTGCCCGGCTATGCGCTGGCGCTGCTGTGCGCGCTGACATGGTCGGGGTATTCCGTGCTTTCGCGGCGGTTGGGCCAGACACCCACCAGCTCGGTCGCGGTGTTCTGCGTGCTGACCGCGCTTGCCTCGTGGGCGCTGCATTTCAGCCTCGAAGACACGGTTTGGCCGCAAGGCACATTGGGCTGGGCCTCGACCATCGCGCTGGGGCTGGGGCCGGTGGGGCTGGCGTTCTATGTCTGGGATGTCGGGGTCAAGCAGGGCGACATCCAGATGCTTGGCACCAGCTCGTACGCGGCGCCACTGCTGTCGACCCTCGTGCTGGTTGTGGCCGGGATCGCCGCGCCCTCGTGGACGCTGGCGATCGCGGCCGTATTGATAACCGGCGGTGCCGCGATTGCGGCGCGGGCCAGTCTCAGGCGCTGACGGACAGACGCTCGATCTCTTCTTTCAACTTGAGCTTCTGCTTTTTCAGTTGGGCAATATGGAGATCGTCGACACCGGGCGAGCGCTGGGCTTTTTCCACTTCGAGACTGAGGTTTTCGTGCTTCTTCTTCAGTTCACTCAGATGTGCGCTAACGCTCATGGCGATCCTCCTTCTCGGTTGATGTATCTCACATGGGAAGTTGACCACATACTTTCCACTCTGTCACGCCGCAGACGCACAGAATCTGTCATAAATCCGACAATTTCGGCTGGTCTTTGCCTAGGGCTGTTCAGCCCAAGGAAGGGCACGCCCGTTTCTGAGGACATCCGCAACCGCGGGCGCATAGCTTTCGCCGTCGCGCTCGTGCCGATCGCCCTGATGCAGAATCAGCGGCGCATGCAGGCGAAACGCGGCCCGTCCGCCTTTGCGCGCGCGCACGATCACCAGTTCGGCGGCCCGTCCCACGCGCGGCGCCAGGGGCAGGATTTCGAGCGACCCCAGCCGATCCGCGCAGGCGGCCATCATGTCCGGCAGGCGGTCGGCGCGTTGGATCATGTGCAGATAGCCGCGCGGCGCCAGGCGGCGGGCCGCGACCTCGACCCAAGCGGCCAGCGGGGTTTGTTCCCCCAGCGCGATGCGTCGACCGGCATCCGCGGCGGCGCTATGCGCACCGGCACGGTAATAGGGTGGGTTCGCGATGACGTGATCGAACTGAGCCTGGCGCAGGTCAGGCGGTAAATGCGCCAGATCGGCGGCGTGGACCGACAGCGCGATGCGGTTTTCCCGGGCGTTCCGCCGGGCCAGATCCGCATAGGCCGGCTGCAGCTCCACGCCGGTCAGGTGTAGATCGGGAACCCGGATGCCGAGGCAAAGAACCGCAGCCCCGGCCCCGCACCCCAGTTCCAGCACCGATTGGCCGGGGCTGGCCGGAACCGCTGCGGCAAGCAGAACCGGATCGACCCCGGCCCGATACCCGTCACGCGGCTGCCAAAGACGCAGGCGCCCGCCCAGAAAATCATTGCAGGTCAGATTGGTATCGGCAAACGTGGTCATCGCCCCAAGGGAATGTCGTTGTCCCGCATCACGCGCTGCGCGCGCTCTAGGTCCTCGGACCGGACCATCAGCCTGCGGGGGAAGATGCCGATGCCGCCTTCGAGCACGCTCATATTTACGTCCATCTCAAAGCAGTCTATATCCTCGCCCTCAAGGAGAGCGGACGCAAAGGCCATGACGGTCGGATCGGTGCTGCGCAGAAGTTCTTTCATGGGGATGGATGTAAGGGCAAGGCGGGGCGAAAGTCGAGCCTTGTGACAGGAGTGTGATGGACATCGGCACGATCTCGAAACCGCATGAGCGACTGGCCGAACTGCTGGCCGGCGAAATGGACGCGGTGAACACGTTGATCCGCACCCGCATGGCCTCGGAGCACGCGCCCCGCATCCCCGAGGTGACCGCGCATCTGGTCGAAGCGGGCGGCAAGCGCCTGCGCCCGATGCTGACACTGGCCGCCGCGCGGCTGTTCGGCTATGGCGGTGACCATCACATCCGCCTAGCGGCCACGGTGGAATTCATCCACACCGCCACGCTGTTGCACGACGACGTCGTGGACGAAAGCGCGCAGCGGCGGGGCCGACCCACCGCCAACCTGCTGTGGGACAACAAGTCCAGTGTGCTGGTCGGCGACTATCTGTTTTCGCGCAGCTTCCAGTTGATGGTGGAAACCGGATCTTTGCGGGTTCTGGACATTCTGGCCAATGCCTCGGCCACCATTGCCGAAGGCGAGGTGCTGCAGATGACCGCAGCCACCGACCTGCGCACGGATGAGGCCGTCTACCTGCAGGTGGTGCGCGGCAAGACCGCCGCGCTGTTTTCCGCGGCCACCGAGGTGGGCGGCGTGATCGCCGGTGCGTCCGAAGAGCAGGTCCGGGCGTTGTTCGCCTATGGCGACGCGTTGGGCATCGCCTTCCAGATCGCCGACGACCTGCTGGACTATCAGGGCGACAGCAAGGCCACCGGCAAGAACGTGGGCGACGACTTCCGCGAGCGCAAACTGACCCTGCCCGTCATCAAGGCGGTTGCGCAGGCCACTCCCGAGGAACGCGCCTTTTGGGAGCGCACCATCGAAAAAGGCCGTCAGCAGGAGGGCGACCTGGAGCACGCGCTGGGCCTGATGCGCAAATACCGAACGCTGGAGGCAACCCGCGCCGATGCGCTGGGCTGGGCTGCCAAGGCAAAGGCGGCGCTGGCGGTTCTGCCCGACCATGAAATCCGCGATCTGTTGCGCGACATGGCCGACTATGTCGTGGCGCGCCTCAACTGAGCGTCACCGCCCGGCACCACCAATCCGCCTGCGCGACGCCGATCTCGTAGGCTGCGAAATGCGCGGCCTTTGTCGTCGGGTACAGCGCGAAACAGGTCGCGCCTGACCCGGACATCCGCGCCAGCAGCACATCCCGCGTACCCGACAGCGCATCCAGAACATCCGCGATTTCCGGAGTAAGACCGATCGCTGCGGGCTGCAGGTCGTTGCGCTGCCCGCGCAGCCAGTCGGCGCAGTGTTCCGGCCCGTCGAACGCAGGCAGGTCGGGCGGCATGGCGGGATTGTCGCGCGCGGCCAATGCCTTGAACACCGGGCCTGTGGGCACCGGCACGCCGGGATTGACCAACAAGGCGGGAAGCGACGGCAAAGCGACCGGAGTGATCCGGTCCCCGATGCCCTGCATCCGCGCCGCGCGGCCCAGGGTGCAGACCGGAACATCGGCGCCAAGGGCCAGCGCGGTGTCCAGCGGGATCTCGGCGCCCTCGGGTGACAGAGCCCGCAAGGTGGCCGCCGCATCCGACGACCCACCGCCGATTCCGGCCCCGTGCGGCAGCACCTTGTCCAGATGGATCCGACCCCGCCAGTTCATCGCCTGCGCCGCCTGCCAGACCAGGTTGCGCGCGTCGGTCGGCACGCCTTCGGCATGTTCGCCCGACACCAAGATCGAAAGATCGGGGCCAGGCTCGAAGGTCAGCCTGTCCCCCAGATCGGCGAAAGCCACCAGCGAATCCAGCAGGTGATAGCCATCGGCGCGGCGGCCGGTCACATGCAGGGTCAGGTTGATCTTGGCGGGTGCGAACCCCTCAATTGCCATTGGCGACCTTCAGCGGTTCAGCCCCCTCTTCGGCCAGCACGGCGTCGAGGCCGACTTCCAGCTTGCGGCGGATGCGGTCCGGGTCCGCCTCGCCATCGGTGTCTTCGGGGTCGATGAAGGACAAGGCGCGCTTCCACTGGGTTTCGGCCTCGCGCAGGCGTCCCACGGCCCAGTAGACATCGCCCAGATGGTCGTTCACCACCGGATCCACCGGCATCAGCTCGACCGCGCGTTCCATGTGGCCGACCGCCTCGTCATAGCGGCCCAGTCGGAACAGCACCCAGCCCAGGCTGTCGACGATATAACCGCTGTCGGGTTGGGCAGCCACGGCGCGCTGGATCATCTCAAGCGCCTCGTCCAGCTTTTCCTGCCGCTCGACCAGCGAATAACCGAGGTAGTTCAGAACCTGCGGCTGATCCGGGTTCAGCTCCAGCGCCTTGCGGAAATCGGCCTCGGCCTTGTCCCAGTTCTTCAATCGCTCGTGGCTGATGCCGCGCGCATAGTACAGAAACCAGTTGCCGCCGGAATTCGCCTCGGTCAACTCGATCGCGCGGTCATAGGCGGTGACGGCCGCGGCATAGTTCTCTTGCCGCCGCTGAAGGTCGGCCAGTGCCACATGCACGCTGGGCAGGTCGGGCTGCCGCGCCGCCAGGTTTTCCAGCACCTCGGCGGCAGCGTCGGTCTTGCCCATCCGGGCAAGAACATCCGCCCGGCCCAGCTCGGCGACATGGAAATCACCGCTGGAGGGCGGCACCGTCCGATAGGCGGCAACCGCCAGATCATGCTGTTCCAACTCTTCCAGCAACTCGGCGCTCAGGAGAATGGCGTCGATGTGATCGGGGCGCAGATAGGTCGCCACGCGGGAATACAAAAGGACGTAATCATGCGCCGCCTCGGTGTTCAGCGCAGCGCCGACGGTAAAGAAAACCTCGGCCACGCCGTCCTGCGCTGACCGGACATGCGTGAAAGGCAGGGTTTCCCCGGCCTGCAGCCGGGCGGTATAGGCCTCGATGGTCGGATCGCTGCCCGAGGCAAAGACCGAATCCAGGAATTGCAGCGCGTCGGCATTGCGGTCCAGCTGCGACAGAACCTCGACCCGCGCCAGTGCCGCCCGGCGCGAGAACCGCGCAACGCGCCCCTCATCGGCGCCGAAAATCGCTTCGGCACCTTCGAAATCACCCACCGATGCCAAGGCCAGTGCCTTGTGATACAACGCAAATTCACGCAGTCCTTCCTCGGCGGCAACTGCATCGAACTGCTCCATGGCCTTGGTCATCTCGCCCTGGCCGATATACACCCAGGCCAGCATCAGCCCGTCAACCAGCGGCCCGACGCCCTGCGTCTCGGGGTCGCGCGCCAGAAGCTCGGCGAATTGTCCGCGCTGGACCAGATCGGCCGCGATGACCATGCGCGCCGCCTGGTTGGCAATCCCCTCGGACTCCATCTCCTGCGCCAGGGGCAAGGCCCGTTCGATCTGTCCCAGGGCCACGCGGGCCAACAGGACGCTCTCCATCAGCTTGGTGTTTTCGGGGTCGAAATTCAGGGCCTTGGAGTAATATTTCTCGGCCGCGACATAATCGCTTTCATAGATCGCCTGTCGCCCGGCCAGATATGAACCCGCGCCGGATTCCGCCCCTGCCGGAACGCTCAGAGACATGCCGAGGATCACGGCCCAAGCCGCACGTTGCATCAAAGAAACCACCAAGAACCTGCCTTGTCTGCCTGTACCTGCTGCACAAGCTAGGGCCTTGGCCGACCAGAGGCAATGGCCCAGCGTTCACGGCTGTGCCATTGCCCCGTTTCCTGCCTACATGTTGGGATAGTTCGGACCATCCCCACCCTGCGGCGTGGTCCAGTTGATGTTCTGACTGGGATCCTTGATGTCGCAGGTCTTGCAGTGCACGCAGTTCTGGAAGTTGATCACGAAACGCGGCTGGTCCTCGTCGCGCACGATCTCGTAGACGCCCGCCGGGCAGTACCGCTGCGCCGGTTCGTCATATTTCGGCAGGTTCACTTTCACCGGGATCTCGGGGTCGGCCAGCTTGAGGTGGCAGGGCTGGCTTTCCTCGTGGTTGGTGAAGGAAAACGCCACATTGGTCAGCCGGTCGAAGGACAGGGTGCCGTCGGGTTTCGGATATTCGATGGGCTGGTGCTTGCTGGCTTCTTCGGTGGCTTCGGCATCGGTCTTGCCGTGGCCCAGCGTGCCGAACAGCGAAAAGCCCAGCGTGTTGGTCCACATGTCCAGACCACCCAGAGCCAGCGAGGCGGTCAGGCCCCATTTCGACCACATCGGCTTGACGTTGCGGACCTTTTTCAGATCGGCGCCGATGGCGCCGTTGCGCACTTCGGTCTCATAGTCGGTCAGCTCGTCGCCGCCGCGGCCCGCCTTGATGGCCTCGAACGCGGCCTCGGCCGCGGCCTTGCCCGACAGCATCGCGTTGTGGTTGCCCTTGATCCGCGGCACGTTGACCATGCCCGCCGAACAGCCCAGCAACGCCACGCCCGGCGCCACCAGCTTGGGCATCGACTGATACCCGCCCTCGGTGATCGCGCGGGCGCCATAGGCCACGCGCTTGCCCCCCTTCAGCAGGTCGGCCACCATCGGGTGATGCTTGAACCGCTGGAATTCCATGTAGGGGAACAGGTGCGGGTTCTTGTAGTTCAGGTGCACCACGAAGCCCACATAGACCTGGTTGTTGTCCAGGTGATAGATGAACGACCCGCCCCCGGCATTGCCACCCAGCGGCCAGCCCATCGTGTGGGTGACGCTGCCTTCCTTGTGCTTGGCGGGGTCGATCTCCCAGATCTCTTTCATGCCGATGCCGTATTTCTGCGGCTCTTTCCCGGCCTGCAGGTCATATTTGGCGATCACTTCCTTGGACAGCGACCCGCGCACGCCTTCCGACAGGAAGACATATTTGCCGTGCAGTTCCATCCCCGGTTCGGTGTTGGGGCCATAGGACCCGTCGGGCTCCAACCCGAACACACCGGCCACGACACCCTTGACCTCGCCATTGTCGCCATAGACCAGTTCGGAACAGGACATGCCGGGGAAGATTTCCACGCCCAGTTCCTCGGCCTGTTCGGCCATCCAGCGGCAGACATTGCCCATCGAGACGATGTAGTTGCCGTGGTTGTTCATCAGCGGCGGCATCGGCCAGTTGGGGATGCGCAGCTGGCCGGCCTCGCCGAGCATATAGAAATTGTCTTCGCGCACCGGCACGTTCAGCGGCGCGCCCTTTTCCTTCCAGTCGGGGATCAGCGCATCCAGGCCGCACGGGTCCAGCACCGCGCCCGACAGGATATGCGCGCCCACTTCCGAGCCCTTTTCCAGCACGACCACGTTCAGGTCGGCGTCCAGCTGTTTCAGACGAATGGCCGCCGACAGGCCCGCCGGGCCTGCGCCCACGATCACCACGTCGTATTCCATCGCTTCGCGTTCAATTTCGGCCATCGTGGGCTCCTCCGCTAACTCTCCGAATTGGCGCCTGGGGCGCGGGCTCGGCGAAATTTTGTTTCCCGGCTGATTACCTGCTGGAAAAGACCTTGGTCAATCAAAACACGGCGTAACATTGCTGCAATGCGGCAGATCAGCCCTCGGGCGCGTCACCCATCAGGTACCTGGGACCGCTACCATGCGCCTTGGCCCGGTCGTCGGGGTTGTAGAGCGCGCATTTCGGCAGGCTCAGGCAGCCACAGCCGATGCAGCCGTCCAGATTGTCGCGCAGGCGCAGCAAGGTATCGATTCGCTGATCCAGATGCGCGCGCAGGCCCTGACTGATCTTTTTCCAATCGGCCGGCGTGGGCGTGCGGTTGTCGGGCAGTCCGGCCAGAACCTCGCGGATTTCAGGCAGGGTCAGACCGAACTGCTGGGCGATCATCACGAAACTCAGCCGACGGATGTCGGCGCGCTGATATCGCCGCTGACCGCCCGGATTGCGCCAGGGGGAAATCAACCCCTGCGCCTCGTAATAGCGAATGGCGGACACTGCCAACCCCGTGCGGCGTGCCAGCGCGCCGATGGAAAGGCCTTCGGATGCGGGCATGATCTCCTCCCGAAAAAATATCTTGAGCTAAAGTTAGGTTTAGGAATTACGGTGAGTCGATACAAGCCTGAACATGAAAAGGAGACCCCATGATGGCGACGCTGGAACACACGAACTTCACCGTCCGCAACCCGCAGGCGACCGCCGCCTGGATGCAGGACGTATTCGGATGGAAGACCCGCTGGGAGGGCCCGGCGATCGCCGGAGGCTATACCGTGCATGTGGGCAGCGCGCATACCTACCTGGCGCTTTACGCCCCGGCCGACCCGAAACCGTCGGGCGAAAGCAGCTATGACATCGTCGGCGGGCTGAACCATGTGGGCGTGCTGGTCGAGGACATCGACGCGACCGAAGCCAAGGTCCGCGCCGCGGGCTTCGAGCCACACAACCACGCCGACTATGAACCCGGCCGCCGGTTCTATTTCGACGATGACAACGGCATCGAATTCGAGGTGGTTCAATATGATTGAGATGCTCTGGTTCGGCGCCGAGGCGCATCGCTGGAAACGCGGGGATCTGCTGGGGCATCGGCACAATCGGAAACCCCCACCGCCCCGACGGCGTTAAGTTGCGGATTGCAGGGGCCAAACCCCTTGGCCTCTTGCATTTCACGCCATATTTGGGTCAGGTAATTGCCAACCCATCTTTCGCCCCGACGCTGGTCTCATGCGGCGGGGCGACTCAATTTTGTGCGTGGAAAAAGAAGATATGGAAAAGATCCCCATGACGCCCGCGGGCTTTGCCGCGCTCGAGGCAGAGCTCAAGCAACTCAAGTCCGTTGAACGCCCCGCCATCATCGAGGCCATCGCCTCGGCGCGCGAACTGGGCGACCTGAAGGAAAACGCCGAATACCATTCGGCCCGCGAAAAGCAGGGCTTTATCGAAGGCCGCATCAAGGAACTGGAAGGCGTTCTGTCGCTGGCCGAGGTGATCGACCCGACCAAGCTGTCGGGCGCGATCAAGTTCGGCGCCAAGGTCACGCTGGTGGACGAGGACACCGACGAGGAAAAGACCTGGCAGATCGTGGGCGAGCATGAGGCCAATATCGAAAAGGGCCTGCTGAACATCAAATCGCCCATCGCCCGCGCCTTGATCGGCAAGGAAGAAGGCGACAGCGTCGAGGTGCGCACCCCCGGCGGCGTGCGCTCGTACGAAGTGCTGAGCATCCACTACGCCTGATCGGAGCGCGTCATGTCGGGCCAAGACCCTGTTCCGGACAGCAAACGCCCCACCTGGCTGGGCATCTATGACCGTCCGGGCCGACCCAGCGTCACCGGGATCGAGATTGCGGCCGCGGTCCTCAGCCTGATCTGGCTGGTGGTGGCCGTGGTCTTTCTGGTGCTGCCCGAGCAGACGCAGGTCGGTGGTTTCATCGTGATGCTGCTGGCGGTGTTCATGCCAGTGGCGATGATCTGGGTCGCGGCGCTGGCCATGCGCGCCAGCCGAATCATGCGCGAAGAAAGCGCCCGGCTGCAGACCGCGATCGACGCGATCCGGCAGGCCTATGTGTCGCAGCAACAGCGCTCGGCCAGCACCTACGAACCCGCGGTGGCCCGAAAACTGGATGAAATCGCCGCGGCCGCCCGGCACACCCAAAGCACGCTGGCCACGTTCTCCAGCAAGCGGCGGGATCTTGCGCCGCTGGCAAGACCTGCGGCACCCTCGGGCCAGACTTCGTTGGAACTGGGCACTCCGGCCGAAGAGATCACGACTCCTCTGCCCACCGACATTTTCATCCGCGCGCTGAACTTTCCCGAAACCGCCGAGGATACCGAAGGCTTCAACGCCCTGCGCCGCGCCATGAAAGACCGCAAGACCGCGCAGTTGATCCAGGCCGCCGAGGATGTGCTGACCCTGCTCAGCCAGGAAGGCATCTACATGGACGACCTGCGCCCCGACATGGCCCGCCCCGAGGTCTGGCGGCAGTTCGCCAAGGGCGAGCGCGGGCGTGCGGTTGCCGCGCTTGGGGGCATCCGCGACCGGTCATGCCTGGCGCTGACGTCGGCGCGGATGAAACAGGACCCGATCTTCCGCGATGCGGTGCATCATTTCCTGCGCCGTTTCGACACCATGATCGTCGAGTTCGAGCCCGACGCCAGCGACGCTGACCTGACCGCTTTGGGCGACACGCGCACGGCGCGCGCCTTCATGCTGCTGGGACGAGTGGCCGGAACGTTCGACTAGCAACTTTTTCTGTCAGGTGGTCAGCCTTCGGCGTCCAGCAGCGCCGCGATGATCGCCTTGGCGCTGTCCGAGTTCCATTCGGCATCGCCGATCAACCGCGCGATTTCCTGGCCTTCGGGGTCGATGATCACGGTGATCGGCAGGCCGACGATGCCCATTTCGCGCGCGACCGCCTGTTTCGGATCCTGGTGGCGGGGCAGGTTGGTGATGCCGTTTTCGTCAAAGAACTTCTTGATCCCCGCCGGCGAGTTGCGCCCGGTAGCCAGCGTCAGAACCTCGAACTGGTCTCCGCCGAATTCCTCCTGCAACTCGGCGATCTGGGGCATCTCCTTGCGGCAGGGTGCGCACCAAGTGGCCCAAAAGTTCAGCAGAACGTATTTGCCGCGATAGTCCGCCAGTGTGGCCGTGCCGCCGTCATCTTCCAGCAGGAACTCCGCGTCCGAGACCGGTTTCGGCTCGGAATGCAGGATAAGGCGTTTCAGACTGCCCTCGCGCAGGTCGGCCAAGGCCTGCGTGTCGGCGGCCAAAGCGGCATTTGCACCCAGCGCAAGGGCCATATAAAGGGGGATCAGACGAAACAGGCGCATATCAACTCCGGGTTTTCCAGCATGACCGAACAATCCTCGAACCAGATGTGGGGCGGCCGCTTTGCCGCCGGACCAGACGCGATCATGGAGGCGATCAATGCCTCGATCGGGTTCGACCGACGGATGGCGGCCCAGGACATCGCGGGCTCGCGTGCCCATGCCGCCATGCTGGCCGCCACGGGCGTCATAAGTGATAGTGATGCCGAGGCCATTCGGGAAGGGCTGCTCACCGTTTTGTCAGAGATCGAACGCGGTGAGTTCCAGTTTTCGACTGCGCTGGAAGACATCCACATGAATGTCGAGGCGCGGCTGAAAGAGATCATCGGCGAGCCCGCAGGCCGCCTGCACACGGGCCGCAGCCGCAATGACCAGGTGGCGACCGATTTCAAACTGTGGGTCCGCGATCAGCTGGACGCCGCCGAATCCGGCCTGCTGGCCCTGATCCGCGCGCTTTTGGCGCAGGCCGAGGCAGGGGCCGATTGGGTCATGCCCGGATTCACCCACCTGCAGACCGCGCAGCCGGTGACCTGGGGCCACCACATGATGGCCTATGTCGAGATGTTCGGCCGCGACCTGTCCCGCGTGCGCGATGCGCGGGCGCGGATGAACGAATGCCCGCTGGGGGCTGCGGCGCTGGCCGGCACTTCCTTCCCGATCGACCGGCACATGACGGCGCAGGCGCTGGGCTTTGACCGGCCTGCCGCCAACTCGCTGGATGCGGTCAGCGACCGGGACTTTGCGCTGGAATTTTTGTCGGTGGCCTCGATCTGCGCGGTGCACCTGTCGCGCTTTGCCGAGGAACTGGTGATCTGGTCCTCGGCCCAGTTCCGCTTTGTCACCCTGTCCGACCGGTTCTCGACCGGCTCGTCGATCATGCCGCAGAAAAAGAACCCCGACGCCGCCGAACTGATCCGCGCCAAGGTAGGCCGGATCTTTGGTGCCAACACAGCGCTGATGATGGTGATGAAGGGGCTACCGCTGGCCTATTCCAAGGACATGCAGGAAGACAAGGAACAGGTCTTTGACGCCGCCGACAACTGGATGCTGGCGCTGGCCGCGATGGAAGGCATGGTCAAGGACATGACCGCCAACCGAGACAGCCTGGCCGCTGCCGCCGGCTCGGGCTTTTCCACTGCGACCGATCTCGCCGACTGGCTGGTGCGGGTGCTGGGCCTGCCCTTCCGTGATGCGCACCACGTCACCGGATCGCTGGTCGCCATGGCCGAAAAGAAGGGCTGCGATCTGCCCGATCTGACGCTCGAGGACATGCAATCGGTCCACGCGGGCATCACGCAGGATGTCTATTCTGTCCTTGGCGTGGAGAATTCGGTAAACTCGCGCCAGTCGTATGGTGGTACGGCCCCGGACCAGGTCCGGGCCCAGATCGCCCGCTGGAAGGAGATGCTGGAATGACAACCTTGCGCGTGATTGCCCTGATTGGGGCGGTCTTCACCTTGGCAGCCTGCGGCGTCGATGGCGAGCCCGTTCAGCCGACCCTGAACGCAAATGTCGGCGTGTCGAGCAGCGGCGCATATGTGAACGGTGGGGTTGGTCTGCACAAGGGGCCAGTCAGCGTGTTCTTCGGTATCTGACCCGTGGGCCTTTGAAAACGACCTGCCCGTCGCCATCTAGCAAATGACCCAAAACATGAAAGCTCCGACATGAAACTCCTCGGCCTCGTCCTGTCGCTTGCGGTTCTGGGGGCCTGCGAACCCACGAACCAAAAGGCGTCGCAGCCGGTGGAGGAACCCGCGCGCTCGGGGTCCGGGGTGTCCGTATCCGGATACGCGCGGGCAGGGGTTTCGACGACCTTCTAACCGGAAGGCGAATGATTTCAGCCGGCCACCGGGTGTCCGCGCTGACGCAGACACTCGATCAGGACGTCGCGCCGTGTATTGCGCATTTCGGCCGCCCCGGCGACGGCCCCTGCCGCCGATCCGACGGCCGCACCGGCCAGCGCACCCTCGGCATTGCTGACCGAATCGTCGGCGATCCCGGCCAATGCGCCGACCCCGGCACCGATCAAGGCTTGCGACCGGGTTTCCGGGTTCCACGGTTTCTGGGATTTGGCCAGGGCGCGGCATTGTTCCACGTCGGCGGCAAAGGCCGGGCCCGGTTCGGCTGCCAGAACGGGCTGATGCTGGGCCCCGGTGCCGGTACACGCGGCGGTGATCAGGGCCAGCGGAAGGGCCATCAGTGTGAATCGTTCCTTGAACAACATGAGTTTTCCTTTTTCTCGAAGTCTTTGATTGGGCCCCGGGGCCGCAGCCGAATGGAACCCGCCGGGGAGTGGATCGGGGTGCGGTCAGGGTTGGTTCAGGCATGACCCAGGCCGCGATGGGCCAGCGCCATGACATAGAGGGCAAGGATGAAATCCAGGATTTCGACCAGCCCCAGCATCAGCGAAACCGGGTCGGGGGATGTCGGAAAGACATGACCCAGGTCCAGCAGGACCACGAAGATGTATCCCCAGGCCGCCACGAGGGCGCCCCAGCTGGCGGCAACCGAGCCACGCAGCATGGCCACCGCCGATCCCACGGCCAACACGGCAAGCGCGATCAGAAAGGCGTTGAAGCCCCAGAACACCGCTCTGCCCAGCCCCGAGAAATCCCGGGTCTCGATCGGTCCGCCGGGGACCAGGGTGACGAAGGTGGCGACCAGAACAAGCATGAGTTTGGCGGCAGTGGCTGCGGGTTGCGACGCCGATGGCCGCGTTGGGCTGGCGTTGATCTGTGATGAATGCGCCATGTGAGAATCCCTTAAATGACCGGTGGGTCATAAATGAAGATGGTTTTACTGACCGTCAAGTCATTAAAAGATTGAATTTGCGTGACGCGGCGTCCAAACTGCGTCAAGAGGGGCGCGCCGGAAGAAAATCCGGGGGCAAGATGCCGAAGATCGTCGATCGAGAAGAGATGCGGGAGCGCATATTGGATGCGGCCATGGCCTGTTTCCTGGAGCGCGGCTATCACGCCGCCACGATGCAGGACGTGGCCGGCCAAGCCGGGTTGGCCAAGGGCACGCTGTATCTGTATTTCCAAAGCAAAGAGGAAATGCTGTTGGCGTTGCTGCAGCGGTATTTCGACGATATCCGCGCCCGCATCAGCGCGATCCCGGCTCCGCAAACGCTGGACCAGTTCATGATGGGGCTGCGTCTGTCCATGCCCGTCGATCGGCTCGCCGCCACGCGCCTGTTCTTTGACGTGCTGGGCCCCGGTTTCCAGGATCCGCGCGCGGCCGAGATCATCGGCGGGTTCTTCGCCTGGCTTGCCGATCACTATGCGGATCAGTTCGCCCCCCTGATCCGCGCGGGTGAAATCCGCAGCGACCTGAGTGCGCAGGCCGCGGCGCAGGCGGTGACGGCGATGCTGGACGGGTTGGTGATCCACCTGGCGATCTTCGGGGTCGAGGAAGATGTGTTCGAGACCCGGCGAGATGCCACGCTGGCCCTGCTCGAGACCGGCCTGAGGGGCGGCGTGGCGCCCCCGGGCTAGGCGCTGTTTGCCTGCCCGCGCCGCAAACCCCGTTGATCCGCAGGGCCGTTATGGTCTAAGCGCGCAGACATGGATCATTTTCTGTACCGCGACGGCGCGCTGCACGCCGAGGATGTCCCGATCGCCCACATTGCCGAAGCGGTCGGAACGCCGTTCTATATCTATTCCACGGCCACGCTGCTGCGGCACTATCGCCTGTTCGACGAAGCCCTGGCGGGCACCGACCATCTGGTCTGCTATGCGATGAAGGCGGCCAGCAACCAGGCCATCCTGAAAACGCTGGCGCAGGCAGGCGCGGGGATGGATGTGGTCTCGGGCGGCGAATATCTGCGGGCCAAGGCGGCGGGCGTGCCGGGCGACAAGATCGTGTTCTCGGGCGTCGGCAAAACGGCCGAAGAGATCCGCACCGCTTTGACAGGCGGGATTCGCCAATTCAACGTCGAATCCGAACCCGAGATGGAGGTGATCAACGCCGTCGCGCTGGAATTGGGCGTGATCGCGCCGATCACCGTTCGGGTAAACCCGGACGTCGACGCCAAGACCCACGCCAAGATCGCCACGGGCAAATCCGAGAACAAGTTCGGCATCCCGATCGCCCGCGCGCCGCAGGTCTATGCCCATGCCGCCAGCCTGCCCGGTCTGAAGGTGGTTGGCATCGACGTGCATATCGGCTCGCAACTGACCGATCTGGAGCCGTTCCGCCTGGCCTACTCCAAAGTCGCCGAGCTGACCGAACAGCTGCGTGCGCAAGGCCATGACATCCGTCGGCTTGACTTGGGCGGCGGGCTGGGCATCCCCTACGCGCGTTCGAACGAGGCGCCGCCGCTGCCGGTCGAATACGGCGCGATGATCAAGGAAACGCTGGGCCATCTGGGCTGCGAGATCGAGATCGAGCCGGGCCGTCTGATCGCGGGCAACGCAGGGCTGATGGTGTCGAAGGTGATCTATGTGAAATCGGGTGAAGGGCGCGATTTCCTGATCCTGGACGGGGCGATGAACGATCTGATCCGTCCGGCCATGTACGATGCCTATCACGACATCGTCCCCGTCATCGAGCCCGCGCCGGGGGTCGAGCAGCGCCCCTACGACATCGTCGGCCCGGTCTGCGAGACCGGCGACACCTTTGCCAAGCAACGCAACATGCCGCCGCTGCGCCCGGGCGATCTGGTCGCATTCCGCAGCGCCGGCGCCTATGGCGCGGTGATGGCCAGCGAATACAACACCCGGCCGCTGATCCCCGAGGTTCTGGTGAATGGCGATCAATTCGCGGTTATACGTGAACGGCCCACCTTTGACGAAATCATAAACCGCGATACCATACCAGAATGGCTCTGACGCGATGACCGCGCGGGCCTGATCCGGAGGCCCGCCGTGACCGACAGACCTGACCTTCCGATTCGCAGGACCACGCTGTGGCTGACCCATGCGGGGATGCTGGCCGAGCAGGTGCTGCGGGCCTTCTGGCCTTTCCTGTCCGTGCTGATGCTGGTTCTGGGCCTGCTGATGCTGGGTGTTCAGGACATGGTCGGCGTCGAAACGGTCTGGATTGCGGGCGGGTTGGCCGCCTTGGCGCTGTGTGCGTCGTTGATCTGGGGCGCGCGCAGGTTTCACCTGCCAACCCGGGCGCAGGCGCTGGTCCGGCTGGACGAAACCCTGCCCGGACGGCCCATCCAAGCATTGATGGACGAACAGGCCATTGGCGCGATGGACGCGGATTCAGTAGCGCTGTGGCGCGCGCACCAGGCCCGTATGGCCGCACGCGCCGCGCAGGCCGAACCGGTCCGGCCCAATCTGGACCTGACCGCGCGCGACCCCTATGGCTTGCGCTTCAGCGCCATGCTGGTCCTGGTCGTGGGGCTGTTGTTCGGCTCGGTCTGGCGTATCGGGTCGGTGACGGAAATGACGCCGGGTGCCGCGACGGCGGGTCAGGGACCCAGCTGGGAAGGCTGGGTCGAGCCGCCGCGCTATACCGGTTTGCCGACCCTGTATCTGGCCGATCAGTCCGGCTCGACCCTGTCGGTGCCGCAGGGCAGCCATATCACCTTGCGATTCTACGGTGCGATCGGGGCGCACAGCCTGACGGAAACCACCTCGCGCGGCGGGGCCGAGGCCGCAACGGACCCCGAACAGGATTTCATCGCCGAGCAGTCGGGCCGCCTGTCGATCGAAGGTCCGGCCGGGCGCGACTGGTCGGTCCAGATCATCGCTGACACGCGGCCGCAGATCGACGTGGCGGCGCCCCCGACCGCCGAGGCGGGGGGGCAGATGAAGCTTCCCTTTGCGGCGCGTGACGATTACGGCGTGGTTTCGGGCGAGGCCCGGATCGAGCTGGATCTGGCCGCGGTCGACCGCCGTTACGGCTTGGCCACCGCGCCCGACCCGCGCGAGGCCATCACCGTGCCGCTGCCGATGCCGATCGCCGGTGACCGCAGCGATTTCACCGAGGACCTGATCGAGGATTTCTCGCAGCACCCTTGGGCGCATTTGCCGGTCAGGATCACCCTGTCGGCGCAGGATGCGGCCGATCAGACCTCGGATGCCGAACCCTATCAAACCGCGCTGCCGGCGCGTCGGTTCTTTGATCCGCTCGCCGCGGCGGTGATCGAACAGCGGCGCGATCTGCTGTGGGCGCGGGCCAACGCGCCGCGCGTGGCGCAGGTGCTGCGCGCAGTGTCGCACCGCCCCGAAGACATCTTCCGCTCGGAAACCGCCTATCTGCGCCTGCGCTTCATCCTGCGCCGGCTGGAAACCTTCACCGAGTTCGGCCTGAAACCGGAACAGCAGGAGGAAATCGCTCAGGCGCTGTGGGATCTGGCCCTGTTGATCGAAGAAGGCACACTGGCGGATGCGTTGGAACGGATGCGCCGGGCGCAGGAACGGCTGACCGAGGCGATGAAGAACGGCGCCAGCGACGAGGAAATCGCCGATTTGATGCAGGAACTGCGCGAGGCGACCGATGAATATCTGCGCCAACTGCAGCGCTTGGCGCAAGAGGATCAGAACGGCCAACAGGGTCAGCAGAACCAGAACGGCGAGACCATGCAAATGACGCAGGATGACCTGCAGCGCATGATGGACCGCATTCAGGAGCTGATGGAACAGGGCCGCATGGCCGAGGCGCAGCAGGCGCTGGAGGAATTCCAGCAGATGATGGAAAACATGCGCGTCACGCAAGGCCAGGGTCAGGGCCAGCAATCCGAGGGCCAGCAGGCCATGGAAGGTCTGGCCGAGACCCTGCGCGAACAGCAGGGCCTGAGCGACGAGGCCTTCCGCGACTTGCAGGAACAGTTCAACCCGGGTGCTCGGGCCGGTGAAAGCCAGGGCAACGAGGGCCGGTCCGGCGGACAGGGGCGGGGTCAGAGCCACGACGGTCAGGGCCAGGGATCGAACCAGGCCGGCGAGGGCGAAACCGGGCAGGGGTCGCTGGCCGATCGCCAGCAGGCGCTGCGCGATGAGTTGAACCGACAGCAGCAGAATCTGCCCGGGGCCGGAACGCCCGAAGGCGACGCGGCGCGTGAATCGCTGGGCCGTGCCGAACGCGCCATGGACGAGGCCGAACAGGCCCTGCGCGATCAGGATCTGGCCGAGGCCATCGACCGCCAGTCCGAAGCGATGGAGGCCCTGCGCGAGGGAATGCGGTCACTGGGCGAAGCCATGGCCCAGAACCAGCAGAACCAGCCGGGTCAGGGCACGCAGGATGGCGACATGCAGGCCAACAACCGCGATCCGCTGGGCCGAAACCCGGGTGCGGCGGGGTCGATCTCGACCGAAGAGAACCTGCTGCAGGGCGAAGACGTCTATCGCCGCGCGCGCGAGCTGTTGGATGAAATCCGTCGCCGCACCGGCGAAACCGACCGCCCGAAGATCGAACTGGAATATCTCAAGCGGTTGCTCGAACGGTTCTGAGGCGGCCTATTCGGCCGCTGATCCGGTCTGGGCTTCCAGCCAGACTCGTGCCTGGTCGATCAAGGATACATAGGATTGCAGGGCGGGTTCGGCCTGCGGTACCGCTTCGCTGATCTGGCGAGCATTGCCATAGATCAGGAACAGGATCACCCCAATGATCAGGATCAGGGCAAAGCCGCGCAGGAATCCACCCGATTTGCGCGGGGGGGCCTCGGCCGGTGCTTCGGTCTCAGCGGTTTTTCTGCTGCGCAGGGTCGAATTGATAAGCTCCACATCCGGCAACGCATCCTTCTGGCCTGCGGCGCTTGCGGTTTCGGTGGCTGCGGGTGTCTCGTGGGCCGGGGCGGGGTCGGCAGGTTGCTTCAGCCCAAGATCGGGCTGACTCTCCAGGCCGGTTCCCTCCTTTGCGCGCAACTCGGCCTCGCGTTTGGCTTCCTGCTGCAGGATGCTGGCAACGGCAGGGTCCACCCGGCTGCGCGGGGCAGGCGCGACATCTGCGGGTGCCGCTTCAGGCAGATATTCTTCGGATGGGGCGACGGTATCCGCGGGCGGGGCGACGGGCTCTGCGGGTGGGGCGGTGTCGCTCACGGCTTCGCTGATGGTTGGTTCCGGCGCAGCCGTCTTGGGGTGCTTGTGCTGGAACCACGTCTTTTCGCAGTTCGAACACTGCACGTCCCGCCCGGTTTCCGGAATGACCTCGTCGGGAACCTCGTATTGAGCGTTACAGTTCGGGCATGTTAGTCGCATACTGCCTCCGCGGCCGATGCCGGCCTGATCGTCGTTTTTTCAGGAATGATAATCCGTTAAGACAAAACCGCAAAGCGCGTTTTGCGCAGGGGGTATCAGGTGTCGCCAATTGGACCCGGTGCGGGCATTGAATCCACGGGCCGGCTCGGGCAAGAAGGGCGCAACCAGAAAAGGGGGCAGGGGTGATCGAGCTGGAAAATGTCAGCTACAGCTACGGCGGCGGTGAGCTGCTGCGCGACGTTTCGCTGCAGCTGCAGCCGGGGTCTTTCCATTTCCTCACCGGTCCGTCGGGGGCGGGCAAGACGACGCTGTTGAAGCTGTGCTATGGCGCGCTGCTGGCGACATCGGGCCGGATCGCCGCCTTTGGCGAGGACATCGCCCGGCTGGACCGCGATCAGATGGCGCTGCTGCGCCGCCGGATCGGGGTGGTGCATCAGGATTGCCGGTTTCTGGATCACATGACCCTGGCCGAGAACGTGGCCCTGCCGTTGATGGTGTCGGGGCGTGCGGACGAGTCCCACGGCGCCGACCTTGCCGAATTGTTGACATGGGTCGGCCTCGGCAGCCGCATGGACGCCCTGCCGCCCGAACTGTCGGGCGGTGAGCGGCAAAGGGCTGCGCTGGCCCGCGCGGTGATCCTGTCGCCCGACGTGGTGCTGGCGGATGAGCCCACCGGAAACGTGGATTGGGAGATGTCGCAGCGGCTGATGCAGCTGTTGATCGAGCTGAACCGCATGGGCAAGACGGTGGTGATCGCCACCCATGACCTGAGCTTGATCCGGGCGGCCAAAAGCCATGTGCAGGCGCGGGTGCTGCGGATCTCGCAGCGTCGGCTGCATCTGGCGGGGGCAGACCTATGATCGGGCAGGACATCCGTACGCTGTTGCGCCGCGACACACGGGCCGACCGCGTGGTGCCGCCCACCGGCTTCACCGCCCATCTGACCCTGTTCGTTTCAGGTGCGATGGCGTTTCTGGCCGTGTTCGCGCTGGCGCTGTCGCTGGCCGCAGGCCGGTTGGCCGATCGCTGGGCGTCCGAACTGGCCGGAGCGGCCACGCTGCGGATCAATGCGCCCGTTGAACAGCGCGCCGCGCAGACGCAGGCGGCGTTGGAAGTTCTTAAACAGACCCCCGGCGTGGCCTCCGCCCGCGCGCTCAGCGCCGAAGAGCAGGCCGCGCTGTTGGCGCCCTGGTTCGGGCCAGACCTGCCGCTGGACACGCTGCCGGTGCCGCAGCTGATCGAAATCATCGAGGGCGAGCCGGGGCTGGACACGATGGGCCTGCGCCTGCGGCTGGCGGCCGAGGTGCCCGGCGCGGTTCTGGATGATCATTCCCGCTGGCGCGAACCGCTGGTTGATGCGGCCCACTCGCTGCGGCGGTTGGGCTGGATCTCGATCCTGCTGATCGGCGGGGCCACGGCGGCGATGATCACGCTTGCGGCCAATGCCTCGCTTGCGGCCAACGCTCAGATCATCGAGGTGCTGCGTCAGGTCGGCGCGCGCGACCGTTTCATCGCCGGTGCTTTCGTGCGGCGGTTCACATGGCGCGCGTTTTTTGGTGCCGTGGTGGGCACGATTCTGGGCCTGACCGGGGTGCTGCTACTGCCCGAGGCCTCGGATGCGGGCGGTTTCCTGACCGGCCTTGGATTCCAGGGCGCCGACTGGGTGTTGCCCGCCGTGATCCCCGTTCTGGGCGCGGCCGTGGCCTTTGCCGCCACATGGTCGGCGGCCCGTCGCAAATTGAAGGAGCTTTCGTGATGGCAATGGCGGTCCAATGGGTGCGCTCGCTGATCTTCATGGTCACGATCTACGCCTGGATGGCGGTTCTGGGCCTGGTCTTCGCGCCCTATGCGTTGTTCTCCAAGCGCGGGGCCCTGCGCGCCTGCAAGATCTATGCGCGCACGACCATATGGCTGGCGCGCTGGATGGTGGGCATTCGCGGCGAGGTACGCGGCAACGTGCCCACGGGCGAGGTGGTGATCGCGGCCAAACACCAGTCCTTCTTCGACATCATCCTGATCTTTGACGCGGTCCCCCACGGCAAGTTCATCATGAAACGCGAACTGCTGTGGACCCCGATCATCGGTATGTACGCCCGTCGTTTGGGCTGTATCCCGGTCAATCGCGGCAAGCGCGGCGCGGCGGTGGCCAAGATGGTCAAGGACGTCGCCAAGGAGTTCACCGAGCCTGGGCAACTGGTGATCTATCCGCAGGGCACCCGCGTGGCGCCGGGGGTCTACAAGCCCTACAAGGTCGGCACCGCCGTTCTGTACGAGGGGCTGGGCTTCCCCTGCGTGCCGGCGGCCACCAATGTCGGAGTGTTCTGGCCCCGGTCGGGAATTCTGCGCAAGCCCGGCCATGCGATCGTCGAGTTCCTCGACCCGATCGAACCGGGCGTCGATCGCGAAACCTTTCTGGCCCGGCTGGAAGAGGTGATTGAGACGCGCTCGAACGAATTGATGCGCGAAGTGGGGTTTGACCCGGATGCAGTTCATCGATGACATCACCGCGCTCGAGGCGTTGTACGGCACCCCCGGTGCCGCCTCGTTGCGCAAGGTCGCGCGGCAGCTGACGCCGCTCTACCGCAAATGGATCATGGCGTCGCGGCTATGCGTGCTGTCCACGGTGGGGCCCGAAGGGGTGGATGGCAGCCCCCGGGGCGATGACGGCCCGGTGGTGATGGAGCTGGACCCCGGTATCCTGGCCTTGCCCGACTGGCGCGGCAACAACCGCCTGGACAGCCTGCGCAACATCGTGCGCGATCCGCGTGTGGCGCTGATGTTCATGGTGCCCGGCTCGAACAACGTGGTGCGGGTGAACGGCACTGCCCGGTTGACGGCCGATGCCGACCTGCGCGCCCGGTTCGAGAAAAAGGGCAAGCAACCGGCCACGGTGATCGTCATCGAAATCGGGGAAATCTACACGCAATGCGCCCGCGCGCTGATGCGGGCCGAAACCTGGACCAACGGCGACCTCAGCGCCCGGTTGCCGACGGTGGGCGAGATCCTGGCCGAGGTGTCGCAGGGCGAGGAAGGCGGCGCACGCTATGATCGGGAATGGGGCGCGCGCGCCGCAAAGACGATGTGGTGATCACGCTGCGGCCGCGCCCAGCCGGGTGACCTGCGCGATCCATTTCTGGACGCTGCGCCGTTCGGGATAGCTGGCACCGGAAAACCAGGTGAACCGCGTCGGCTTGAACCCGACGAAGCCCAGAACCTGACCGCGCATCTGGTGAATCAGCGCCCGGCGATAGGCCAGCCGCATGAACCAGCCCGGCGTGTCCGAGGTGATGATGACCCGTGCGGTCCGCCCGCCCAGCATCGGTGCCGGCAGCCCCAGCTTGTTGGGATTGCGGGTGTCGAACGTGCGGCCCGGGATGAACATCCGGTCGATCAACCCCTTGAGCTTGGCGGGCAGGCCGCCCCACCACATGGGTGTGGTCAGAACCAGGTGATCGCTCCATTCGAAATCCTGCAGAACCTGTTCCAGAACCGGCTCCAGCGGTTTGAAATCATGATAGTTGCCCTGTCCGAAATCGAAATCGAACTCCAGCTCGCTGAGGTGAACGGTTTTCACGTCATGGCCCTTGGCGCGGGCGGCTTCGGCATAGGTGTCGGCAAAGGTGCGCGACAGGCTGCTTTCGGCCGGGTGACCGTCGAGGATGAGGATTTTCTTGGGTTGCATCGGGATTCTCCTGAAATTGACCACGGTCATTTTATAGAATCCAAAAATGACCACGGTCAATAATAAATTTGACCACGGTCAAAAAAACATGCAAACAAGCCGTATGCAGAAGACGATTCAGAAACGCACCCTGAAGACCCGCGCCAAGCTGCTGCAGGCGGCGGCGGACGTGGTGCAAAAGAACGGATACCAGGCGTTGCGCGTGGAAGAGGTGGTGCAGGCCGCCGGTGTGGCCAAGGGCACCTTCTTTGCCCATTTCCACGACAAGGACGCGCTGATGGAGATCCTGATCGGCGAAAAACTGGACGCCTGTCTGGATCAGGCGCAGGCGGCGGAACCGCCGAAAACCGTACCACAGATCATCGAGGCCCTGGCCCCGGTGCATGAGTTCATGATGTCGGAACGCTATGTGTTCGACCTGCTGATCCGCTATTCCGGCGCCGCCGCGATCTCTGAAATCGGGCCGATCGCCTATTGCTTCGAGAAATACTTCCGGATCGCGATGATGTGGCTGGATCAGGCCGAGGTTCGACAGGACGTGTCGACCGACCTGTTGGCCGAGGGCGTGCAGGCCTTTGCCATCCAGGCCATGTCACTGAAATTCTGCGCCCTGCATTCGGCGACGACATTCACTGACCGGCTGGAAACCTATCTGCGGGCGTGGCTGACTCCGGCGGGCTGACCGCCGGAGCCGAAATCGTCAGGCGTGGATCGGACCGTCGCCGCAGGCCAGCGCCGCCTCGCGCACGGCCTCGGAATAGGTCGGGTGCGCGTGGCAGGTCAGCGCCAGATCCTCGGCCGAGGCGCCGAACTCCATCGCAACGCAAACCTCGTGGATCAGGTCGCCCGCGCCGGGGCCGATGATGTGGCAGCCCAGGATGCGGTCGGTCTCCTTGTCGGCCAGGATCTTGACGAACCCGTCGGCGGCAAAGTTCGCCTTGGCGCGGCCATTACCCATGAAGCTGAACTTGCCGACCTTGTAGGCGCGGCCCTGCTCTTTGAGCGTGGCCTCGGTCTCGCCGACATTGGCAACCTCGGGCCAAGTGTAGATCACGCCCGGAATGACGCCATAGTTCACGTGCCCATGCTTGCCCGCGACCACTTCGGCGGCGGCCATACCTTCGTCCTCGGCCTTGTGGGCCAGCATCGGGCCTTCGATCACGTCACCGATGGCGTAGATGCCCGGCACGTTGGTCTGCCAGTCCTTGCCGACCTTGATCTGGCCGCGCGGGGTCAGCTCGACCCCCAGTGCATCCAGACCCAGCCCGTCATGGAACGGCTTGCGCCCGGTGGCGACCAGAACGGTATCGGCCTCGATCACGTGCTCGCTGTCATCCTTGCGCAGCTTGTAGGTTACCTTGGCCTTGGTCTTGGTGGCCTCGGTCTTTTGCACGGCGGCGCCCATGACGAAGTTCAGGCCCTGTTTTTTCAGGATTCGCTGGAAGGTCTTCTGAACCTCGGGGTCCATGCCCGGGGTGATGACGTCCAGATATTCGATCACCGTCACCTCGGCACCCAGACGCTGATAGACCGAGCCCAGTTCCAGCCCGATCACGCCTGCGCCGATCACCACCAGCTTTTTCGGGATCTTGCCCAGCTCCAGCGCGCCGGTCGAGGTCACGACGACCTTTTCATCCACCTCGACGCCGGGCAGCGACGCCGCCTCGGACCCGGTGGCGATGATGATGTTCTTGGCCTCGTGCACCTCGTCACCGACCTTGACCTTGCCCGCCGCCGGGATCGAGCCCCAGCCCTTGAGCCAGTCGATCTTGTTCTTCTTGAACAGGAACTCGACGCCCTTGGTGTTGGTCTCGATCACGTCCTGCTTGTAGGCCTGCATCTGTTTCCAGTCGACCGAGGGGCTTTTGCCCTTGAGGCCCATCTTGGCAAAGTTGTGTTCGGCCTCGTGCAGCTGATGGCTGGCATGCAGCAGCGCCTTGGACGGAATGCAGCCCACGTTCAGACAGGTGCCGCCCAGCGTCTCGCGCCCTTCGACGACGGCGGTTTTCAGGCCCAGCTGCGCGCAGCGGATGGCGCAGACATAGCCGCCGGGACCGGCGCCGATTACGATGACGTCATAGTTAGCCATTTTGTTCTCCCAAATCCGCGGAGTGTTTTTTGAACGGCGGCCCAAAGTGCGGGCCGCCGGCGTTTCGGCCTAGACCGGTGTCAGCAGCTTGACCTGGATATGGGCCACACCGCCGCGTTCGTGATGCATGGCCAGTTCTTCCGAGTCGAAGAACGCCCGCGCCTTGTTCAGGTCGGCGACCGCGAACAGCGCCACCGCGTGGTCGCGCTGATCGGGGTCTTTCCACACATGCAGATCGACGATCCCGGCCGCCTTGCGCATGGGCTGATCCTCGCGGAACACCTTCAGCCAGGCGTCGAAATCGGCCACGTCGGCCTGCCACAGGACATGCGTTGCCATG
Source organism: Ruegeria lacuscaerulensis ITI-1157 (assembly GCA_000161775.1). Lineage (GTDB taxonomy): Bacteria > Pseudomonadota > Alphaproteobacteria > Rhodobacterales > Rhodobacteraceae > Ruegeria > Ruegeria lacuscaerulensis. Next base: position 624,921 of record GG704596.1, on the reverse strand, counting down.
ATTACAGATCCATCAGCAGGCGGCGCGGATCTTCCAGCGCCTCTTTCACGCGAACCAGGAAGGTGACCGCGCCCTTGCCGTCGACGATGCGGTGGTCATAGGACAGCGCCAGATACATCATCGGGCGGATCTTGATCTCGCCATTGATGACCATCGGGCGCTCCTGGATCTTGTGCATGCCCAGGATGCCCGACTGCGGGGGGTTCAGGATCGGCGAGGACATCAGCGAGCCATAGACGCCGCCATTCGAGATGGTGAAGGTGCCGCCTTGCATCTCGGCCATGGTAAGCTTGCCTTCGCGGGCGCGCTTGCCCTTCTCGGCGATGGCCTTCTCGATCTCGGCGAACGACATCCGGTCGGCGTCGCGGATCACCGGAACCACCAGGCCCTGCGGGGTGCCGGCGGCCACGCCCATGTGGACGTAGTTCTTGTAGACGATGTCGTTGCCGTCGATCTCGGCATTGACCTCGGGCACCTCTTTCAGAGCGTGGCAGCAGGCCTTGGTGAAGAACGACATGAAGCCCAGGCGCACGCCGTGCTTCTTCTCGAACTGGTCTTTGTACTGGTTGCGGATGGCCATCACCTCGGTCATGTCCACCTCGTTGTAGGTGGTCAGGATCGCGGCAGTGTTCTGCGCGTCCTTCAGGCGCTTGGCGATGGTCTGGCGAAGGCGCGTCATGCGCACGCGTTCCTCGCGGGCGGCATCCTCGGCGGCCACGGGCGCGCGCGGGGCAGCGGCCGGTGCCGGGGCGGCGGCGGCAGGGGCGGCGGCGGTGGCCACGGCGCGGGCCACGTCTTCCTTCATGATGCGGCCATCGCGGCCGGTGCCGGTGACCTGATCGGCCGACAGGCCGGCCTCGGCCATGGCCTTTTCGGCCGACGGTGCATTGGCCACGTCCTTGCCGGTGGCGGCTGCCGCGGGGGCTGAGGCGGCCGCGGCCGGTGCAGCGGGTGCGGCGCCTGCTTCAGCGCCCGAGATCACGGCCAGTTTGCCGTTGGCCTCGACGGTTGCGCCTTCGGGGGCCAGGATTTCGGCCAGAACGCCGGCGGCGGGTGCGGGAACCTCGACCGAGACCTTGTCGGTCTCGAGCTCGCACAGCATCTCGTCCTGCGCGACGGTGTCGCCCACCTTCTTGAACCAGGTCGAAACGGTGGCTTCGGTCACCGATTCACCCAGCGTGGGCACCATCACGTCGACGCTGCCGCCCGGGGCCGCAGGGGCAGCCGCAGGGGTGGCTTCGGCCTTGGCCGGGGCGGCACCCTCGCCGGCCTGGATCGTGGCCAGAAGGGCATCGACACCCACGGTCTCACCTTCGGCCGCGACGATCTCGCCCAGCACGCCGGCGGCGGGCGAGGGCACCTCGACCGTAACCTTGTCGGTCTCGAGCTCACACAGCATTTCATCGACCGCCACGGTATCGCCGGGCTTCTTGAACCAGGTCGCAACGGTGGCTTCGGTCACCGACTCGCCAAGCGTTGGAACACGAACTTCAATCGTCATCGTTTCTTATCCTTCAATGCTCAGCGCTTCGTTCACCAGCGCTTCTTGTTGGGCTTTGTGTTGGCTGGCCAGGCCCGTCGCGGGCGAGGCCGAGGTCGCGCGGCCCACATAGCTGGGCCGGGTATGCTTGGCGCCGATCCGGGTCAGGACCCATTCGATGTTGGGTTCGATGAAGCTCCAGGCACCCTGGTTCTTGGGCTCTTCCTGGCACCAGAGCATCTCGGCCTGCTTGAACCGTTCAAGTTCGTTGATCAGCGAATGGGCCGGGAACGGATAGTATTGCTCGATCCGCAGCAGATAGATGTCGTCGATCCCGCGCGCGTCGCGTTCTTCGAGCAGGTCGTAGTAGACCTTGCCCGAACACATCACCACGCGCTTGATCTTGTCGTCAGGCACCAGTTGGGTATCAGAATTGCCCTTTTGCGCGTCGTCCCACAGCACCCGGTGGAAGCTGGACCCGGTGGTGAAGTCCTCGGCATTGCTGATCGCCAGCTTGTGGCGCAGCAATGATTTGGGCGTCATCAGGATCAGCGGCTTGCGGAAAGTGCGGTGCAGCTGACGGCGCAGGATGTGGAAATAGTTTGCAGGTGTGGTGCAGTTGGCCACGATCCAGTTGTCCTGGCCGCACATCTGCAGGAACCGCTCCAGTCGCGCCGACGAGTGCTCGGGGCCTTGCCCCTCGAACCCGTGCGGCAGCAGGCAGACCAGACCGGACATGCGCAGCCACTTGCTTTCGCCCGAGCTGATGAACTGGTCGAACATGATCTGCGCGCCGTTGGCGAAATCACCGAACTGGGCCTCCCACAGAACCAGCGCGTTGGGCTCGGCCAGCGAATAGCCGTATTCGAAGCCCAGCACCGCGTATTCCGACAGCATCGAGTCGATCACCTCGTACTGGGCCTGTCCGGGGCGGATGTGGTTCAGCGGATAGTAGCGCTCTTCGGTTTCCTGGTTGATGAAGCCCGAATGGCGCTGGCTGAAAGTGCCGCGGGTGGCGTCCTGCCCCGACAGGCGCACCGGGTAGCCCTCGGTCAGCAGTGACCCGAAGGCCAGCGCCTCGCCGGTGGCCCAGTCAAAGCCCTGACCGGTTTCGAACATCTGCTTCTTGTGTTCCAGCAGGCGGCCCACCGTCTTGTGCAGGGCAAAGCCTTCGGGCACCGTCACCAGCGCCTTGCCGACCTCGGCCAGGGTGTCGGGCGAAATCGCGGTTTCGCCGCGGACATATTCTTCCTTGTTCTTGTCCAGATGCGACCAGCGCCCGTCCAGCCAGTCGGCCTTGTTGGGCTTGTATTCCTTGGCGGCCTCGAACTCGTCGTTCAGATGCGCCTGGAAGGCGGCCTTCATGTCCTCGATCTCGCCCTCGGGGATCAGACCGTCCTTGACCAGCCGCTCGGTGTACAGCGACAGCGTGGTCTTGTGGGTCTTGATCTTCTTGTACATGATCGGGTTGGTGAACATGGGCTCGTCGCCCTCGTTGTGACCGAACCGGCGATAGCAGAACATGTCGATGACCACGTCCTTGTGGAACTTTTGCCGGAACTCGGTCGCCACCTTGGCCGCATGCACCACCGCCTCGGGGTCGTCGCCGTTGACGTGGAAGATCGGCGCCTCGACCATCAGCGCGATGTCGGTCGGGTAGGGGCTCGAACGCGAGAAATGCGGCGCGGTGGTGAACCCGATCTGGTTGTTCACAACGATATGCATGGTGCCGCCGGTGCGGTGCCCGCGCAGGCCCGACAGGCCGAAGCCTTCGGCCACCACGCCCTGCCCGGCAAAGGCCGCGTCACCGTGCAGCAGAACGCCCATGACCTGGGTGCGCTCGGTGTCGCCGTGCTGGTCCTGCTTGGCGCGGACCTTGCCCAGAACAACCGGGTTCACCGCCTCCAGGTGCGAGGGGTTCGCCGTCAGCGACAGGTGCACGGTATTGCCGTCGAATTCCCGGTCGCTCGAAGCGCCCAGATGGTACTTCACGTCGCCCGAGCCGTCCACGTCCTCGGGCTTGAAACTGCCGCCCTGGAATTCGTTGAAGATGGCGCGATAGGGCTTACCCATCACGTTGGCCAGGATGTTCAGACGGCCGCGGTGCGGCATGCCGATGACGATTTCCTTCAGACCCAGCGCGCCGCCGCGCTTGATGATCTGCTCCATCGCCGGGATCAGCGCCTCGCCCCCGTCCAGGCCGAATCGCTTGGTGCCCATGTATTTGACGTGCAGGAACTTCTCGAAGCCCTCGGCCTCGACCATCTTGTTCAGGATCGCCTTGCGGCCTTCCTTGGTAAAGGCGATTTCCTTGCCGTAGCCCTCGATCCGTTCCTTCAGCCAGGCCGCCTGCTCCGGGTCGGAAATATGCATGTACTGCAGCGCGAAGGTGCCGCAATAGGTGCGCTTCACGATCTCGACGATCTGGCGCATGCTGGCCATCTGCAGGCCCAGCACGTTGTCGATGAAGATCGGCCGGTCCATGTCGGCCTCGGTGAAGCCATAGGTCTTGGGGTCCAGCTCGGGGTGGGGCTCGGTCGAGCGCATGCCCAGCGGATCGAGATCGGCCACAAGGTGCCCCCGGATGCGGTAGGCCCGGATCAGCATCAGGGCGCGGATCGAATCCAGCACCGCGCGCTTGACCTGCTCGTCGCTGACTTCGACGCCGGCCTTGGCAGCCTTTTCCTTGATCTTGTCGCCGGCCGCCTTGGCGTCGGCCTCGGCCCATTCGCCGGTCAGGGCGCCGGTCAGGTCGTCATTGGGCATCGGCGGCCAGTCGGGCCGCGCCCAGGACGGGCCCTGTGCCTCTTTCTGGACGTCGGGGGCCGCGTCTCCCATCTGCCGGAAGAACTCGGCCCAGGCCGCGTCGATCGCGCCTGGGTCCTTGGTGTACTGGGCGTAAAGTTGCTCCAGGTACTCGGCATTGTGCCCCTGCATGAAGCTTGAGGCGTGGAAGGCGGAATTGGGCGAGTGTTCGGTCATTGGGCTACCTCATATGGGTTGGGACCGTATTTGTTGGTGCCTGGCTGGCTGGGGCGGGACAGCCACCACAGCACCAGCAGGGGCGACACGAAAAGAACCAGAAGCGTCGGGATCACGATCAGCAGCGTGGCGCGGGTAAACAGGATGTCGAGGTTTCCGCCATGCTGGAAATGGGAGGCGAGGCCGATGCCGAAAACCAGAACCGCGAATGCGCCGAGGATCAGAAGGATCGGCAGCAGCGCATACAGACCGCTGCGTCCTGTGTCGTGCATCCGCCGCCAAGCCACGGCCAGATGCGGGAAAAACACGATCAGCCCGACGATGGTCTGAACCGGCTGGCTGGATACTGCAGTAACCGAGGTTCCGGTCTCGGTCTGGATGGTCGTGACCTGGGTGAAGAACAGCCAGTCGATGACCGCGGCGATCGCGTTCCAGATCATGATGAACAGGAAAAAATACCAATACTCGGGGCGAGAGGCCCGCCCCGAGAATGTGAAATATTTGGAGAAACACGTTTTGACGGCTTCGGTGAAGGTCATGTGTTTCGCTCCGCTGGGGCCGGCCCACAGATCGGGCCGGCAGGTTACTTGCCGATCGCTTCCAGCACAGCCTCGCCCAGCTTGGCGGGGCTTTCGGCCACGACGATGCCGGCGCTGCGCATGGCTTCGATCTTGTCCTCGGCACCGCCTTTGCCGCCGGCGACGATGGCGCCCGCGTGACCCATGCGGCGGCCCGGAGGCGCCGTGCGGCCAGCGATGAACCCGGCAACCGGCTTCTTGCGGCCTTTCTTGGCCTCATCGGCCAGGAACTGCGCGGCTTCTTCCTCGGCCGAGCCGCCGATCTCGCCGATCATGATGATCGACTCGGTCTCGTCATCGGCCAGGAACCATTCCAGCACGTCGATATGCTCGGTGCCCTTGATCGGGTCGCCGCCGATGCCCACGCAGGTGGACTGGCCCAGACCCACATCGGTGGTCTGCTTGACCGCCTCATAGGTCAGCGTGCCGGACCGCGACACGACGCCGACCGAGCCACGCTTGTGGATGTGGCCGGGCATGATGCCGATCTTGCAGGCGTCGGGGGTGATGACACCGGGGCAGTTCGGGCCGATCAGGCGCGATTTGCTGCCTTCCAGCGCGCGCTTCACCTTCATCATGTCCAGAACCGGGATGCCTTCGGTGATGCAGACGATCACTTCCATCTCGGCGTCGATCGCCTCGAGGATCGAATCCGCGGCAAAAGGCGGCGGCACATAGATCACGGTGGCATTGGCCTCGGTCACGTGCTTGGCCTCGTGGACCGAGTTGAACACGGGCAGGCCCAGATGGGTCATCCCGCCTTTGCCGGGGGTCACACCGCCGACCATCTTGGTGCCATAGGCGATGGCCTGTTCAGAGTGGAACGTGCCCTGCGAGCCGGTAAAGCCCTGACAGATCACTTTGGTATTTTCGTCGATGAGGACTGCCATTTGGCGTTCTCCTGTTTTCGGCGGGATCCGACCCGCCAGCATTCATCGGAATGGCGGGCCGTGACCCGCCCTGCGTTAACGGGTTCAGCCCTTGACCGCCTTCACGATCTTCTGCGCGGCATCGTCCAGGTTGTCGGCGGCGATCACGTCCAGGCCCGAGCTGTTGATGATCTCTTTGCCCTTTTCGACGTTGGTGCCTTCCAGACGCACCACCAGCGGAACCTTCAGGCCCACCTCTTTCACCGCGGCAACCACGCCTTCGGCGATCACGTCACAGCGCATGATGCCGCCGAAGATGTTGACCAGGATGCCTTTGACGTTCGGGTCGCTGGTGATGATCTTGAACGCCTCGGTCACTTTCTCTTTGGTGGCGCCGCCGCCCACGTCCAGGAAGTTGGCCGGCTCGGCTCCATACAGCTTGATGATGTCCATCGTCGCCATCGCCAGGCCCGCGCCGTTGACCATGCAGCCGATCTCGCCATCCAGCGCGATGTAGTTCAGGTCGTATTTGCTGGCTTCCAGCTCCTTGGGGTCTTCCTCGGTGGTGTCGCGCAGCTCGGCGATGTCGGGGTGGCGATAGATCGCGTTGCCGTCAAAGCTCAGCTTGGCGTCCAGCACCTTGAGGTCGCCGCCTTCGGCCACGATCAGCGGGTTGATCTCCAGCATCTCCATGTCCTTCTCGACGAAGGCCTTGTACAAGATGCCCATCAGGCGCACGCATTGCTTGACCTGCGCGCCTTCCAGACCCAGCGAGAAGGCGATGCGGCGGCCATGGAACGGCTGATAGCCGGTGGCCGGGTCAACCGAGAAAGACAGGATTTTCTCGGGCGTCGCGGCGGCCACTTCCTCGATGTCCATGCCGCCTTCGGTCGAGCACACGAACGAGATGCGGCTAGTCTGACGATCGACCAGCAGGGCCAGGTACAGCTCGCGCTCGATGCCCGATCCGGCCTCGATATACACGCGGTTGACCTGCTTGCCTTCGGGGCCGGTCTGGTGCGTGACCAGCGTGCGGCCCAGCATCTTCTTGGCTTCTTCGGCGGCTTCCTCCACCGATTTGGTCAGACGCACGCCGCCCTTGTCGCCGGCGTCGGGTTCCTTGAAATGCCCCTTGCCGCGGCCCCCTGCGTGGATCTGCGCCTTGACCACCCAAAGCGGGCCGTCCAGTTCGCCGGCTGCGGTTTTCGCCTCTTCCGCGCGCAGAACCGCGCGGCCGTCCGAAACCGGCGCGCCGTAGCTGCGAAGAAGGGCCTTGGCCTGATATTCGTGAATGTTCATCGAAACTGTCCCGTCTGACTACGATTGGATCGTTATAGGGGTGTCTAACGGGCAAAATTAAAGGGTTTTCTTACCGGAAGAAGGTTTTTGCCGAGGATTTTCCGCTTTTGTGATCACGGCATTTTAGGGTGTGATCACAAAATGTGGGTTGGTTGATGTTGATTCGACCCGCCGAGAATCTGTCGCAAAAATACATTCAAGAGCAGCTTTCAGCGCCGTTTGCGCCAACAGTACTGGCTTGGGCCGCGGTGGAGTTTCGGGCCTCGCCGAAATCGAATGACTTGGCGCTGGCGCGCTTGGCCGCTAACCTGTCCGGACCTGTCTTGATCCGTCAAGATATTTGGGCCGAAGAACAAAATGACTGCGCGGATGACAGTGACCACTCCTTCCCTTCCCGACACGCTGACCATGATCTTCGATGGATCCGGGAACGCGCAGCCGTTGGATGCCGATGCCTTTGCCGCCTGGTCACCCAGCGGTACGGATGGCCAGTTTGCCTGGCAGCACCTGCGCCTTGAAGGAGAAGGCACGGTTGCGCTGCTCCGTACCGCCGGGCTGGATGAGTTCGTGATCGATGCGCTGATGGCCGGCGAAACCCGGCCGCGTTGCACCGTGCATGGCGACGGCGTCATTCTTAACTTGAGGGGCGTGAACCTGTTTGAGGGGCAGCCGCCCGAGGACATGATCTCGGTCCGGCTGTGGCTGACGGAAACAAAGATCATCGGTGTCTGGCGCCGTCCACTGGATGCGGTTGCGGACATGCTGGCGGCAATCGACCGCGGGCAGGCCCCGAAATCGCCGGGTGACTTCGTGGCACGGCTGGCCTTGCGGTTGGCCGACCGGGCCGAGCCCGCCATCACCGATCTGAACGAACGCGTGGATGACCTCGAGGAGTTGCTGTTGGAGCCGAACGCCGAGATTTCCCGGGCCGAGCTGGCGGCGATCCGCAGGTCATCCATCGTTCTGCGACGGTACCTGGTGCCGCAGCGCGATGCCCTGACGACGCTCGAGATCGAGGATTTGCCCTGGCTGCAGCCCCATGACCGGTCGCGGTTGCGCGAAGCCTCGGAGCGCATCTATCGCATTGGCGAAGATCTGGCGGCCGTGCGCGAACGGGTTCAGATCATCCACGAACAATTGATGGATGAGCGTGCCGAACGCATGAACAGCCGTATGCTGGTGTTGTCAGTGGTCAGCGCCGTATTTCTGCCGCTGGGTCTGGTGGCCGGCGTGCTGGGGATCAACGTCGGCGGCATCCCCGGGGCCGACGATCCGAATGCCTTCTGGATTGTTTGTGTACTGCTGGTCGCCCTGGGAGGGGTGCTGCTGCTGGTGGCGCGTTGGCTGGGGATGTTTCGCTGACCGTCCCGTCAATCGAAACGCCCCGCCGGTGGGCACCAGCGGGGCGACGATCGCGTCTTTGACAGGGTCACCGGAGCCCCGGTAACCCGAGCCGGGTTTTACGCCAGCGAACTGTCGATGCCCTTGCAGGCCTCGACCAGACCCTTCACCGCGTTGACCGACTTGTCGAACATCTCCTGTTCTTCGGCGTTCAACGAGATGTTCACGATCCGCTCGATGCCGCCGGCGCCGATTACCGTCGGGACGCCCACATACATGCCCTTCACGCCCAGCTCGCCATCGCAATAGGCGGCGCAGGGCAGGACGCGCTTCTGGTCCTTCAGATAGGCCTCGGCCATCTCGATCGCCGAAGTGGCGGGCGCATAATAGGCCGAGCCGGTCTTCAGCAGGCCGACGATCTCGGCGCCGCCGTCGCGGGTGCGCTGCACGATGGCGTCCAGCTTCTCCTGCGTGGTCCAGCCCATCTTGACCAGGTCAGGCAGCGGGATGCCCGCAACGGTCGAATAACGAACCGACGGTACCATCGTGTCGCCATGGCCGCCCAGAACGAAGGCGGTGACGTCCTTCATCGACACGTCGAATTCTTCGGCCAGGAAGTGGCGGAAGCGGGCCGAGTCCAGCACGCCGGCCATGCCGCAGACCTTGTTGTGGGGCAGGCCCGAGAACTCGCGCAGCGCCCAGACCATCGCGTCCAGCGGGTTGGTGATGCAGATGACGAACGCGTCGGGGGCGTGGGCGGCGATGCCTTCGCCGACCGATTTCATGACCTTCAGGTTGATGCCCAGCAGGTCGTCGCGGCTCATGCCCGGTTTGCGCGGCACACCGGCGGTCACGATGCAGACATCGGCGCCTGCGATGTCTTCATAGGACTGGGTGCCCTTCAGCTTGGCGTCAAAGCCCTCGGACGGGCCGGATTCAGCGATGTCCAGCGCCTTGCCTTCCGGGATGCCCTCGGCGATGTCGAACAGAACGACGTCCCCCAGTTCCTTCATTGCTGCGAGATGGGCAAGCGTGCCCCCGATCTGACCTGCGCCGATCAGCGCGATCTTGGGTCTGGCCATTTGGAATGTCTCCGGTCGGTTGTGAAATCGTCGGTTTGCTAGTCGCTAAAACGCCGTTGCGCAAGGGTTCTGCAGCGCGGCATGCGACCGCATACCGTTTGCCTGCCCCCCGCCGGTTGCGCTAAACCACCCACAGGACAAGCCGTTTCGGGGCCGCCGCATGGTTGAATTGAACCTGATGTTTTTTGCCGTGGCGATCCCGGCCGTGATCTTTGCGGGCATTTCCAAGGGCGGCTTCGGCTCGGGCGTGGCCTTTGCGTCGTCGTCGATTCTGGCGTTGATCCTTGATCCGGGGCAGGCGCTGGCGCTGATGTTGCCGATCCTGATGGTGATCGACCTGGCCACCCTGCGCCCCTACTGGAAACGGTGGAGCTGGCCCGACGCGCGGCTGCTGATGCTGGGGGCGGTGCCGGGCGTGGTGCTGGGCGCGTGGCTCTATCGGGCGACCGACGAAGACCTGCTGCGCCTGCTGATCGGGGGCATCTCGGTGGGCTTCGTGATCTGGCACATCGCCCAAACCCGCGGCTGGGTGCGCGGTTTCGCCAACCGCCTGCCGCCCCCGGCCGGGCTGTTCGCGGGGCTGGTCGCCGGGTTCACCAGCTTCGTCAGCCATGCCGGCGGCCCGCCCGCCGCCGTCTACCTGCTGTCCCAGCGCCTGACGAAAACCGAGTTCCAGGCCACCACCGTGCTGGTCTTTTGGGTCATCAATATCGCCAAGTTTGTCCCCTATGCCTATCTGGGCATGTTCACCCTGCAGACCGCCTGGGCCGACCTGCTGCTGACCCCCTTTGCCATCCTCGGCGCCTGGCTGGGCGTGCGCGCCCATTGGATGATGTCCGAGCGGCTGTTCTTCGGCATCGCCTATGTGCTGCTGACCCTGACCGGGTCAAAACTGATCTGGGACGCGCTGACCTGACGCTCAGGTGTTCGGCGGCAGCGCCTCGGCCAGCGTCTCATAGGCCTCGCCCGCAGCCACCAGACAGGTCAACCCGTTGGGCAGTGTCACGATGATCGTCCAAGTGCCGGTTTCGTCCGAGGCAAAGACCTCCATGACCGTACCTTGCCGCGCCATGCCGATGCCGCGCCGGGTCTCGCCATAGGTCTCGGCCAGCCGTTGCAGCACGTCCGGCCGGGGCGCACAGTTCGGTGTTTGCGCCTGTACCTGCTGCGCCGCCAGCACCATGATGCCCAGCCCCATCGTCATCTGAAACAACCACTGATTCATCTCCGGCCCCCTTTGCCTGTTGATGGGATCAAGGCTGCCGGAACCCGCTGCAAATGCGGTAAAGCCACCGCGCGTTGCGTCACATGCTGCAATGCGGCGATTTTGGCCTTGAAGTTTCCGGCAAAAAATGCCCCATTCTGCGCAACTTTATTTCAACGAGAGGTTCCCATGGACCCGCGCCAGCGCCCCTACCGATCCGTTTTGTATATCCCCGGCTCCAAGGAGCGGGCGCTCGACAAGGCGCGCACGCTGCCGGTCGATGCCATCATCTTTGACCTCGAAGATGCCGTCGCCGCCGATGAAAAAGAGAACGCGCGCGAAACGCTCAAGGCCGCGCTGGTGACGGGCGGTTATGGTCCGCGCGTCAAGATCGTGCGAATCAACGGTCTCGACACCCCTTGGGGCCGCGCCGATGCCGAGGCCGTGCGCGAGATGGATGCCGACGTGGTGCTGCTGCCCAAGGTCAACTCGGCCGCCGACGTGGATGCGCTGGCCGCGATCACCGGCGACCTTCCGATCTGGGCGATGATGGAGACCCCGCGCGGGATGCTGAACGCGGCCGAGATCGCGGCGCACCCGCTGATGGCGGGCTTTGTCATGGGCACCAACGATCTGGCGAAAGAGCTTCAGACCCGCTTCCGCCCCGACCGCCTGCCGCTGATGACTTCGCTGGGCCTGTGCCTGCTGGCCGCCAAGGCCGAGGGGCTGGTGATCGTCGACGGCGTCTACAACGCCTTCAAGGATACCGAAGGTCTGGCCGCTGAATGCGCGCAGGGCCGCGACATGGGCTTTGACGGCAAGACCCTGATCCACCCCGCGCAGATCGAGACCGCCAACACCGCCTTCGCCCCTTCCGAGGCCGAGATCGACCTGGCCCGCCGCCAGATCGCCGCCTTCGAAGAGGTTCAGGCCCAAGGGCAGGGCGTTGCCGTGGTCGATGGCAAGATCGTGGAAAACCTGCACGTTGTAACTGCCCGCGAAATTCTGGCAAAAGCAGAGGCGATATCAGCTTTGCAAGCGGGGTAAGCCAGCATGGGCTTCGTTCTTCTTATTCTCGGTGTGGCGCTTTGGGCGTTCGCACATCTGTTCAAACGTCTGATGCCCGCGCGCCGCGCGGCCATGGGCGATGCCGGAAAGGGCGCCGTCGCGGGCGCGCTGGTCGTGTCGATCCTGCTGATGATCTTCGGCTATCGCATGACCGATTTCATCCATGTCTGGGCACCGCCCAGCTTCATGATCCACATCAACAACCTGCTGGTGCTGATCGCCATCTGGCTTATGAGCCCGGCCGGAACCAAGGGTCGACTGCTGAACAAGGTGCGTCACCCGATGCTGGGCGGGTTCAAGCTCTGGGCTTTTGCGCATCTGCTGGTCAATGGTGATCTGGCGTCGATCATCCTGTTCGGTGGCCTGTTGGCCTGGGCCGTGGTCGAAGTGATCGTGATCAACAAGTCCGAGCCCGACTGGACCCCGGGCGAGCCCGGAACGCTGGGCAAGGACGCGATGTTCTTCGTGGCCTCGATCGTGCTGCTGGGCATCATCGGCTACATTCACGGGCTGGTCGGCCCGTCTCCGTTCCCGGGCTAGGCAGGTGATGTGATGGCGAAACTTTATCGACTGCTGACCGAAGAGGACACCTTGGACTTTTGCCACAAGGTGTCCGAGGCGCTGGCCAAAGGGTGGGAGCTGCACGGCTCTCCGGCCTATGCGTTCGACCCGTCCACCAACAAAATGCGCTGTGCGCAGGCCGTGACCAAGGAGGTCGCGGCCGATTATTCTCCTGACATGAAACTGGGACAGCAGTAATGGCAAAGACCAATCCGGGCCGCTTTTTCGAGGATTACTCCATCGGGCAGGTGCTGCACCACGCGGTGCCGCGCACCGTGACGGTGGGCGAGCGCGCGCTCTATCATGCGCTCTATCCCGCACGCCACGCGCTCTATTCCTCGGACGAGTTCGCCCGGAGCTGCGGTCTGCCGCAAAGCCCGATCGACGATCTGGCGGCGTTCCATGTGGTGTTCGGCAAGACGGTGCCCGACATCTCGCTGAACGCGGTCGCGAACCTGGGCTATGCCGAGGGGCGCTGGTTGAAACCGGTCTATCCCGGTGACACCCTGCGGTCGGACTCCGAGGTCATCGGCCTCAAGCAGAACTCGAACGGCAAGACCGGCGTGGTCTGGGTGCGCACGCGCGGGCTGAACCAGCGCGACGAGGTGGTGATCGAATACGTGCGCTGGGTGATGGTGCGGAAATCGAACCTCGATGCGCCGGCGCCCGAAACCGTGGTGCCGGACCTGAAAAAGGCGCTGGAGCCCGGCGACCTCGTGGTGCCGAGCGGGCTGGATTTCAGCAAATACGACTTTGCTCTGGCCGGTGAACCGCACCGCTGGGGAGACTACCAGATCGGCGAAACCATCGACCATGTCGACGGCGTGACCGTGGAAGAGGCCGAGCACATGCTGGCCACCCGCCTGTGGCAGAACACCGCCAAGGTGCATTTCGACCTGACCTTCCGCCCCGATGGGCGGCTGATCTATGGCGGCCACGTGATCTCGATGGCGCGCGCGCTGTCGTTCAACGGGCTGGCCAATGCGCAGATGATCGTCGGCCTGAACGGCGGGGCCCACGCCAACCCCTGTTTCGCGGGCGACACCATCAAGGCGTGGTCCGAGGTGTTGGACAAGGCCGAAACCGGCGTACCCGGCGTGGGTGCGATCCGGTTGCGACTGGTGGCGACCAAGGGCGGCGAGCCCTTTGCGCTGCGCGGCCCGGATGGAAAATACAGCCCCGACGTCCTGCTGGATCTGGACTATTGGGCGCTGATGCCGATCTGAGCGGGCTGGCCCCCCACAGTCTTGTGATCCCGACCGGGCCGAACCGTGCTAGGTTCGGCCCATGTCTTTTCTGCGTATCCTTGCTACTGCGCTGTGTCTTGCCCGCCCGGCGTCGGCCTGCGATCTGGCGCTGGCGCTGGCCGTGGATGTGTCCGGCTCGGTCGACAGTTCGGAATACCGCATCCAGATGGATGGCCTGGCGGCCGGGTTGCGCGACCCGGTCGTGTCCGAGGCGCTGGTGCGCGGCCAGGCCCGGTTGATGCTGGTGCAATGGACTGGCGCGTCGCGGCAGCGTATCACCATCCCCTGGACCCGCATCGACGGGTTCGCCGCGGTGGACGCATTTGCGGAACAGGTGGCGACAGATCCGCGCGTGTGGCGCAACTTCTCGACCGCGATCGGCGAGGCGTTGGAAATGACCGTGAACAGTTTTCTGGACGTACCAGACTGCAAGCGCCGCCTGATCGACATCTCGGGCGACGGGGTGTCGAACGAAGGCGTCGAGCCGACCGAGATACACGACCTGCTGCGCCGTCAGGGGATCACCGTGAACGCCATCGCCATCGAGGAAAGCGAGCCAGACCTGACCGCCTATTTCTATGAAAACGTCATCGTAGGCGAAGGCGCTTTCGTGGTCTCGGCTGCGGGTTTCGAGGACTATCCCGAACGCATCCGCAAGAAGCTGCTGCGCGAAGTCACCCGTCAGACGGCCAGGTTCAAGTGACGGAAAAAAGATTCGTGATCACATCGCTTGCGGACTGAAAACGCTAACATTGACGGGCGGCGGCGGGATTTGTGATCACGAGATTATTTTGCGTGATCACAAAATCGGCCAATAGGGTCATTTGCGCGCAATTTGCTCTTTTTTGCACCTGCGGCGCGTGACAGAGATGTAAAAAGCAGTAAAACCTTCGGTAGCCAACCCAAAAAGGAGCCGCCATGGCCGATGTCAATCGGGGGAACCGCCCGCTTTCGCCGCATCTGTCGATCTATCGTCCACAGTTGACCTCTGTCACTTCGATCCTCACGCGGATCACCGGCAACGCCATGTTGGTGGCGGCGCTGCTGATCGTGTGGTGGTTCCTGGCCGCGGCGACCTCGCCCGAGGCCTATGCGACTGCCAATGCTGTGATCACCTCGTTGCTGGGCGACCTGGTGATGGCGCTGTCGCTGTGGGGGCTGTGGTACCACACCCTGGCCGGCATCCGTCACCTGATCTGGGACAGCGCCGTCGGGCTGGACCTGCCCACCGCCTACAAGCTGGGCTGGGCCGTCGTGATCGGATCGGTCGTTCTGACCCTCGTCACCCTTTTGATCGTTGCATAACCGGAGGCCTGACATGCGTTACCTTACCGACCGCAAGCGCGCCCTTGGCCTGGGCTCGGCCAAGTCCGGCACCCAGCATTTCTGGGCGATGAAGGTCAGCTCGGTTGCCTTGCTGATCCTCGTGCCGCTGTTCGTCTTCACCTTCGGGCCGACCCTGGGCCAGCCCTATGACGTGATGCTGGACTATTATTCGCGCCCGTTCCCGGCCATCGTTGCGGCGCTGACGCTGGCCGTCGGCTTCAAGCATTTTGCCGATGGCGCGCAGGTGATGATCGAGGACTATGTGCACGGCACGCTTGAGAAGGTTCTGATCATCCTCGTGACCTGTCTGTCCTATGGCGCGGCCGCAGTTGGCATTTTTGCCATCGCCCGCATCGCCCTCTAACACCCCGGAGCTGAAAGAAATGGCTGCATACGAATACGAAACGCACGAATATGACGTGGTTGTCGTCGGCGCCGGTGGGGCCGGGCTGCGGGCCACGCTGGGCATGGCCGAGCAGGGCCTGCGCACGGCCTGCGTGACCAAGGTTTTCCCAACTCGCTCGCACACCGTCGCGGCGCAGGGGGGCATCGCGGCATCGCTGTCGAACATGGGCCCCGACCACTGGCAGTGGCACATGTACGACACCGTCAAGGGCTCGGACTGGCTGGGTGACACCGACGCGATGGAATACCTGGCGCGCGAGGCACCCAAGGCCGTCTATGAGCTGGAGCACTATGGCGTGCCCTTCAGCCGGACCGAGGAAGGCAAGATCTATCAACGGCCCTTCGGCGGCCACACCACCGAATTCGGTGAAGGCCCGCCGGTGCAGCGCACCTGCGCCGCGGCCGACCGGACCGGCCACGCCATCCTGCACACGCTGTATGGTCAGTCGCTGAAGAACAACGCGGAATTCTACATCGAGTATTTCGCGATCGACCTGATCATGTCCGAGGATGGGCAGTGCCAGGGCGTCGTCTGCTGGAAGCTGGACGACGGCACCATGCATGTCTTCAACGCCAAGATGGTGGTGCTGGCCACGGGCGGGTATGGCCGCGCCTATTTCAGCGCGACCTCGGCGCATACCTGCACCGGCGACGGCGGTGGCATGGTGGCCCGCGCGGGTCTGCCGCTGCAGGACATGGAATTCGTGCAGTTCCACCCGACCGGCATCTACGGCTCGGGCTGTCTGATCACCGAAGGTGCGCGCGGCGAGGGCGGGTATCTGACCAACTCGGAAGGCGAACGGTTCATGGAGCGCTACGCGCCCCACTACAAGGACCTGGCGCCGCGTGACTATGTCAGCCGCTGCATGACGATGGAGATCCGCGAAGGCCGTGGCGTGGGCAAGAACAAGGACCACATCCACCTGAACCTGTCGCACCTGCCGGCCGAGGCGCTGGCCGAGCGGCTGCCGGGGATCTCGGAATCGGCCAAGATCTTTGCCGGCGTCGACGTGACCAAGGAGCCGATCCCGGTTCTGCCGACGGTGCATTACAACATGGGCGGCATTCCGACCAACTATTGGGGCGAGGTGCTGAACCCGACCGCCGACAACCCCACCGCCGTGGTGCCCGGCCTGATGGCCGTGGGCGAGGCGGGCTGCGCCTCGGTGCACGGCGCGAACCGTCTGGGCTCGAACTCGCTGATCGACCTGGTGGTGTTCGGCCGGGCCGCCGCGATCCGCGCCGGCAAGGTGGTGGACCCCGAGGCGCCGAACCCGGTGCTGAACAAGGCGTCGGTCGACAAGGCCTTCGACCGGTTCGACGCGCTGCGCAACGCCAATGGTTCGACCCCGACCGCCGAGTTGCGGCTGGAAATGCAGAAGACCATGCAGGAAGACGCAGCCGTGTTCCGCACCGCCGAAACGCTGGCGCAGGGCGTCGAGAAGATGACCGCGATCGCCGCCAAGCTGAACGACCTGAAGGTCACCGACCGCAGTCTGGTCTGGAACAGCGACCTGATGGAGACGCTGGAGCTGACCAACCTGATGCCCAACGCGCTGGCCACCATCGTCGGCGCCGAGGCGCGCAAGGAATCCCGCGGCGCCCACGCGCACGAGGATTTCCCCGAACGCGACGACGAAAACTGGCGCGTGCACACCGTGGCGCGGGTCGAGGGCAACTCGGTCGAGTTGAGCTATCGCCCGGTCATCGTCGATCCGCTGACGCCCGAAGAACAGGGCGGCATCAGCCTTGAAAAGATCGCGCCCAAGGCGCGGACCTTCTAAGGAGAGGAACACATGGTACAACTGACCCTCCCCAAGAATTCGCGCATCACCACGGGCAAGACCTGGCCCAAGCCCGAAGGGGCGACCAACGTGCGCAAGTTCCAGATCTATCGCTGGAACCCGGACGATGGACAGAACCCGCGGGTCGATACCTATTTCGTCGACATGGACGATTGCGGCCCGATGGTTCTGGATGCGCTGATCTACATCAAGAACAAGATCGACCCCACGCTGACCTTCCGCCGGTCGTGCCGCGAGGGGATCTGCGGCTCCTGTGCGATGAACATCGACGGGATCAACACTTTGGCCTGCATCTACGGCATGGACGAGATCAAGGGCGACGTGAAGATCTATCCGCTGCCGCACATGCCGGTGGTCAAGGACCTGATCCCCGACCTGACGCATTTCTATGCGCAGCATGCCAGCATCATGCCCTGGCTGGAAACCAAGACCAACCCGCCCGAAAAAGAGTGGCGGCAGTCGATCGAGGACCGCAAGAAGCTGGACGGCCTGTATGAGTGTGTGATGTGCGCCAGCTGTTCGACCTCGTGCCCCAGCTATTGGTGGAACGGCGACCGCTATCTTGGCCCCGCCGCGCTGCTGCATGCCTATCGCTGGATCATCGACAGCCGTGACGAGGCCACGGGCGAGCGTCTTGATGAGCTTGAGGATCCGTTCAAGCTGTATCGCTGCCACACGATCATGAACTGCGCCAAGACCTGCCCCAAGGGTCTGAACCCGGCCAAGGCGATTGCCGAGATCAAGAAGCTGATGGTCGAACGCACCGTCTGATTTCTCAAGAAGTGCACTTGCCGCGTTGCGGCAAGTGCATGGCCCACATGCGAAATCATCGGATGTGCGCCGCCCCGGTCGGGCTTATGTTCGGCATTGGGGAGGAGTGACGGATTGGAAACAGGATCACTCCGATGAAAACCGAAAACAGCACCGCCAAAACCGATGCAGCCGAAGCCCTGAAGTTGTTGGAGCAGGCTTGGGCCTATTACACGCCCGAGCCGGCGGACCACGCCGAAGACAAGGAACCCGAACTGTTCGAATACGCCAACGCGGCCTGATGTGCGGCGCGGGTCGGGCTTGAACACCGGCGCGATGTGAGCGAAGCAGAGGCATGCCTGTTCTTCTGCTTCTGCTCGCCGCCGGTGTATTCGCCTATTTCTTCTGGCGTTCGCGCACGTCCGCGCTGACGCGCGACTGTCGGTGGCGGCGACACCGGAAGGACGGAATCTGGAGCTGTGCATTCTGCGGAGCCGTGTCCCGATCCGAGGCGCAGCCGAACCGGTGCGCGCGAACCGGAACCTGACATTTCGGCGCCAGCGACTCCTTGGGGTTTCCCGCCGCCGCGATCTGCGTCACTCTGTCGAAAACATGGACGGACGCAGCATGACGAACCCACCACCCGACGCCGCCGCCCGCCGGGCCATCGCTCCGGTAATCTGCTATCCCAATGACAGCCTTCCGGCGCCCGACATGCAGCTGCTTGCGGCGGCCCGGTCAACCGCGCGCAAAACGGACGAGGTTTTGGTTCCGCCACGCGACGCGCGGTGTTTCGAGGTTCCGGCCGGGCATTTCTTTCGGATCACCTCGGTCGAGGGGCCGCAGGTCGGTGATCTGAACCTGTGGAACCTGCACGACCTGTCCGAGCGTTTCTATTCGGGCAAGACCCGCGCGCTGCACGGAACCCATGTGACGACGGGCGAGCGGCTGTGGTCCAGCTTTCCCCATCTGCGCCCCATGGCGACGATCGTGGCCGACACGCTGGACTGGTATGGAATCGACGAATATGGCGGGTCGGTGCACGATGTGATCGGAACGCGCTGCGACCCCTACACCGGCAATCTGCTGTCGGGCACGCAATATCACCAGTGCTGCCATTCCAACCTGACCCGGGCGCTGGCCGATCATCTGGACCTTTCGCGGGCCGAGGCCGAGGCGGCCGTCCACGACGTGCTGAACGTTTTCATGTGCACCGGCTTCACCCGCGATACCGGGCAGTATTTCATGAAGGCGTCGCCGGTGCGTCCGGGCGACTATCTGGAGTTTTTCGCTGAAATCGATCTGCTGGGCGACCTCAGCGCTTGCCCCGGCGGGGATTGCTCGGCCGAGCATTCATCGGACAGCGCGGCCTGTTATCCTTTGCTGGTTGAGGTGTTCGCGCCTGCCAAAGGTGCGTTGACCGGATGGCAAAGCCCGGCGCCCAATGGCTATGACCGGTCGCACGGGCGCTGAGGCCCGGGGATTGCCCCGGGCCGGTTGGCTTCAGGCGTCCGGGAAGGCAGCCTGCAGCGCAATTTCCACCATGTCGCCAAAGCTGCTCTGGCGTTCGGACGAGGGCAGGGCCTCGCCGGTCAGCAGGTGATCGGACACGGTCAGAACCGCCAGAGCGCGGCATTTGTGCCGCGCGGCCAGGATATACAGCTCGGCGGCCTCCATCTCGACACCCAGTATGCCGTGGCGCACCATCTGCTCGTTCAGGTCGGGGCGTTCGTCATAGAACACGTCCGACGAGTAGATACCGCCGACATGCGTCGGGGTGCCTTTGACCTCGGCCGCCTGTACGGCTGCTTGCAACAAGGACCAATCGGCACAAGGCGCAAAGTTCAGTTCTCTCATGATGCCCCGTGATGGGGTGCTGAGCGTCGTTGACGTCATCGCAATGATCACGTCGCGCAGTTTGACGTTTTCCTGCATGCCACCGCATGACCCGATGCGGATCAGAGTCCTGGCCCCATAGTCGCGGATCAACTCATTGACGTAGATCGACAGCGAGGGCATTCCCATGCCGCTGCCCTGAATGGTGACCGGATTGCCTTTCCATTCGCCGGTGAATCCCAGCATTCCGCGCACGTCGTTTATCTGGCGGACATTGCTCAGGAAAGTTTCCGCCGCCCATTTCGCGCGATAGGGATCGCCGGGCAAAAGCACGGTTTCGGCAATTTCACCTTTTTCGGCACTAATGTGAATTGTCATTTTGGTACAAACCCTCAATCAGATTTCGAGATCGGTTATATCTGCTCCGGCTTTCAGCGCGTCGTGTACCCATTTTGGTTTGCGCCCGCGTCCCGTCCAGGTCTGCGAAGGGTCAGCCGGGTTCCGGTATTTCGCTCTGGCTTTGCTGTTTTTCCCAGATCGAGGAGTCTTAACAGTAAGCTCTGACAGCGAGAACCCATAAGCCGCCACGGCCTGTTCGGCCGCTTTCAGGGCCTCTTCGCGCTCGCGGGCCTCGGCATTCTCCAAGGCTCTGTCGATTTGATCACGCAATTCCAGAAGTTCCTTACGCGACATTTTTTCAAGATTGATTGCCATTTTCCCCGTACCTGTCCATTTCCGTTGCGAATTGTCGAACGGTACGGAGAACTTTCCAATTTTCCAATCTTTTCTATCGCATGCGGGAAAAAGCTGCGCGCATTTCCGCTTTATTCTGCTGCCAGCGTTTTCGGATCGGCCAAGGCCACGATATCAGCCATGATCGTGTTCAATTCGAAATTCTTGGGCGTATACACTTTGGCAACCCCCATCGACCTGAGGCGATCCGCGTCTTCGTCGGGAATGATGCCCCCGACGACAACGGGAATATCACCCAAGCCAGCTTCGCGCAGGCGGGTCATGACGTCCTGTACCAACGGCAGGTGGCTGCCCGACAGGATCGACAGGCCGATCACATGGGCTTGCTGATCGATGGCCGACGTCACGATTTCCTCGGGGGTCAGGCGGATGCCGTCATAGGTGATGTCCATGCCGCAGTCGCGGGCGCGGAAGGCGATCTGCTCAGCACCGTTGGAATGGCCGTCCAGCCCTGGCTTGCCCACTAGGAATTTCAGACGACGCCCCAATCGGTCGCTGACTGCATCTACCGCCGCGCGCAGGTCGTCCAAGCCTTCGGTCTTGTTCGAGACCGAGCCCGAAACCCCCGTCGGGCCGCGATAGGTGCCAAAGACGCGGCGCATCTCTTCGGCCCATTCGCCGGTGGTGACACCGGCCTTGGCCGCGGCGATCGACGGCTCCATGATGTTGGCGCCCGATTGCGCGGCGGCGCGCAGATCGGCCAGAGCCGCGGCCACGGCGGCCTCGTCGCGGGCGGCACGCCAGTCGTTCAGGCGCGCGATCTGTTCCTGTTCGACCGCCGGATCAACGACCATGATCCCGCCATCCTCAGTCTGCAGGGGCGAGGGCTCACCCTCGGTCCAGCGGTTCACGCCGACGACGATGGTCTCGTTCCGCTCGATCCGGTTCAGCCGCTCGGCGTTGGAATCCACCAGCCGCGATTTCATGTAGTCGATCGCCGCAACGGCACCGCCCATCGAGTCCAGGTTGGCCAGTTCAGCCCGGGCGCCCTGCTTCAGTTCCTCGACCTTGGCGTCGACCACCGGGTTGCCGTCGAACAGGTCGTCATATTCAAGCAGGTCGGTCTCATAGGCCAGGATCTGCTGCATCCGCATCGACCATTGCTGGTCCCACGGGCGCGGCAGGCCCAGCGCCTCGTTCCACGCTGGCAGTTGCACCGCCCGGGCGCGTGCCTTTTTCGACAGGGTCACGGCCAGCATCTCGATCAGGATGCGATAGACGTTGTTTTCGGGCTGCTGCTCGGTCAGGCCCAGAGAGTTGACCTGAACGCCATAGCGGAACCGGCGGAATTTGGGGTTCTCCACGCCATAACGCTGTTGCAGGATTTCATCCCAAAGATCGACAAAAGCCCGCATTTTGCACATTTCGGTGACAAATCGGATGCCCGCATTCACGAAAAACGAGATGCGGCCGCACAGCGCCGGAAAATCCTCTGCCGGAACGCGGGGGCGTAGCTCGTCAAGCACGGCGATGGCGGTGGCCAGCGCATAGGCCAGCTCCTGCTCGGGCGTCGCGCCGGCCTCTTGCAGGTGATAGGAACACACGTTCATCGGGTTCCATTTCGGTACGTTCGAATAACAGTACTCGGCCACGTCCGCGATCATCTTCAGCGAGGGCTTGGGCGGGCAGACATAGGTACCACGGCTGAGATATTCCTTGATCAGGTCATTCTGCACCGTGCCCTGCAGCTTGGACACATCAGCACCCTGTTCTTCGGCCACCGCGATATACAATGCCAGCAGCCAGGGGGCGGTGGCGTTGATCGTCATCGAGGTGTTCATCTGCTCCAGCGGGATCTGGTCGAACAGCACCCGCATGTCCCCCAGATGGCAGACCGGCACGCCGACCTTGCCGACCTCGCCCCGCGCCAGGGTGTGATCGCTGTCGTATCCGGTCTGTGTCGGCAGATCGAAGGCCACCGACAGGCCGGTCTGCCCTTTGGCCAGATTTGACCGGTACAGCGCGTTCGAGGCCTTGGCCGTGGAATGACCGGCATAGGTTCGGATGAGCCAGGGGCGGTCTTTCTGCGTCTGCGTCATGGTCAGAGCCTCATGCGTCGATGGGTAACAATATTTCTCAAGATGGTTCTAAAGCGCAATTTTCAGCACATGTCAATTCGCTGCGTTGCGGCATACCCTTCTTTCTGCTGATTGTGAGCGCGCCGGTTTGATGGCACTGTGCCGGCATGACGCAGACTGTTGAGTTGCCGATTTGGTTGTTCGTTCTGATCGTGGTGTTCGCCGCGGTCACCTTCGCGTCGCATTTCCTGTTCCCGTCGGTGCGCTGGTTCTTTCGCCGTCGGCTTGAACGGGCTGTTGAACAGCTGAACCAGCGTCTTCAACGACCGATCCAGCCGTTCAAACTGGCGCGGCGGCATGACATGATCCAACGCCTGATCTACGACCCGCAGGTGGGGCAGGCGGTTCAGCAGCACGCAAAGGAACACGGGGTGCCCGAGGCGGTGGCGTTCGAACAGGCGCGCCGCTATGCGCGCGAGATCGTGCCGTCGTTTTCCGCCTTCACCTATTTCGGCTTTGCCATCCGGGTGGCCCGGTGGCTCAGCAACGCGTTCTACAATGTGCGCCTCAGCTATGCGGATGAACAGGCGATCAAGAGTATCGACCCGGACGCGACGGTCGTGTTCGTGATGAACCACCGCAGCAACATGGATTATGTTCTGGTGACCTACCTGGCCGCACAGCATTCGGCGCTGTCCTATGCAGTCGGCGAATGGGCGCGGGTCTGGCCGCTCAGCCGGCTGATCCGCGCGATGGGCGCCTATTTCATCCGGCGCAGATCCGGCAGCGAGTTGTACCGGCAGGTTCTGGCCAGTTATGTTCGCCTGGCCACCAACGCCGGCGTCACGCAGGCGATGTTCCCCGAGGGTGGTCTGAGCCTGACCGGTGCGTTGGGGCGGCCCAAGCTGGGTCTGCTCAAATACATCATCGATGGAACATCGTCCGGCGGTCGGGATGTGGTGTTCGTGCCGGTTGCCCTGAACTATGACCGGGTGTTGGAGGATACCATCCTGACCGCCGCCGCCCTGGGCAGCGAACGGCGGTTCCGCGCTCGGATCGGGGTCATCGCGTGGTGGAGTCTGAAGCAGCTTTGGCGGCGCTTGATTGGCAAGTACAGGCGGTTCGGGTTGGCATCGGTGCGGTATGGCGTTCCGATCTCGCTGAACGCGTTTCGTGACAAGGATCGCCGGGACCTGACGACGGATCTGGCGCGCGCTTTGATGCAGCGCATCGGACAGGCGATTCCGTTGGTACCGGCTCCTGCGGCGTGTTGGTTGATCAGAGAGTACGGCGCGATGCCTGAAGCTCGCGTGAAGTCGCAGGTGACGGCGTTAATGCGAAAAGCTAGTCAGCCCGAAGATGATGTTGCCGTGTCCGAGGCCATCGACCAACTGGTCGAGCGGAGAATCCTGCGCAGGAACAATGGGATGTTGGAGGCTTCGGGAAGCCGGGCGGACCTTTTGAGGTATTATGCCGCCTCGGCTCCTTTGGGGGGCGAACCAGGTGATGCTGCGGAGGCAAAAGAAATTTCTGCGGCTGCTGGGTCATAAAATTACAAAAGAACAACCAAAAACTATTGCATAATTGCGCAGGCCCCAATATTCCAACCTGTGAGGCCGCCGATTCTGCATCGCGGCGAACGAATCTGACAAGGGAGGCCACAATGGCTTTGGACACCGACAGCGGCATCGCGTCCTACGAGGCACCGGAAAAAGACCTCTACGAGATGGGTGAGATCCCGCCGATGGGGTATGTGCCCAAGAAGATGTATGCATGGACCATCCGCCAGGAACGCCATGGCGAACCCGATACGGCCATGCAGTTGGAGGTGGTTGATGTCCCCAAGCTGGACAGCCACGAGGTGCTGGTTCTGGTGATGGCGGCCGGTGTAAACTACAACGGTGTCTGGGCCGCGCTGGGCAAACCGATCAGCCCGTTTGATGGTCACAAGGCGCCGTATCACATCGCTGGTTCCGACGCGTCGGGCATCGTCTGGGCCGTGGGCGACAAGGTGAAACGCTGGAAGGTCGGCGACGAGGTTGTCATTCACTGCAACCAGGACGACGGCGACGACGAGGAATGCAACGGTGGTGATCCGATGTATTCGCCGACCCAGCGTATCTGGGGCTATGAGACGCCGGACGGGTCATTTGCGCAATTTACCAATGTGCAGGCCCAGCAACTGATGCCGCGCCCCAAGCACCTGACCTGGGAAGAAAGCGCCTGCTATACCCTGACATTGGCCACCGCCTATCGGATGCTGTTCGGGCACGAGCCGCATGATTTGAAGCCGGGCCAGAACGTGTTGGTCTGGGGGGCTTCGGGTGGTCTGGGCTCTTATGCGATCCAGCTGATCAACACGGCCGGTGCCAATGCGATCGGCGTGATCTCGGACGAAAGCAAGCGCGACTTCGTCATGGGGTTGGGTGCCAAGGGTGTCCTCAACCGCAAGGATTTCAATTGCTGGGGGCAATTGCCCACGGTCAACACGCCCGAATACGCCGAATGGTTCAAAGAGGCCCGCAAGTTCGGCAAAGCGATCTGGGACATCACCGGCAAGGGTGTGAATGTCGACATGGTGTTCGAGCACCCCGGCGAAGCGACCTTCCCTGTCTCGACCTTCGTGGTGAAAAAGGGTGGCATGGTGGTCATCTGTGCCGGCACCACCGGTTACAACCTGACCTTTGACGTGCGCTACATGTGGATGCACCAGAAGCGTCTGCAGGGCTCGCACTTTGCGCATCTCAAGCAGGCGTCGGCCGCGAACCGTCTGATGCTGGAACGGCGGCTGGATCCTTGCATGTCCGAGGTGTTCCCCTGGAACGAACTGCCCGCAGCCCACATGAAGATGCTGCGCAACGAGCACAAACCCGGCAACATGTCGGTTCTGGTTCAGGCGCCGCGCACCGGGCTGCGCACTCTCGAGGAGGTCCTGGACGCCCGCGGTTGAGCCCACGGCAGTTTCAAGTCAACGTCCGCGAATCGCTCCGGCGGCGCGCGGGCGTTTTCCGTTTCGACGTGCGGTGTTTGATTTCAGCAGCTTGGGAATGAACGACCCGCCATTTTTGGGGAGTAGAAAGCAGCGAATATGCAACAAAACCACACACATGCTATGGTTGTGTTAACCCTTCGTTAACTGTTTCGGAGCGACCCTGATGGCGCAGAATGAGTGGATACTGGACGTACTGTCGGACCTCAACGCCTTCGCAGTTGCCAACGGGCTTACGGCACTGGCGGAACAGCTTGACGACACAAAGCTGATTGCAGCGGCCGAGATTGCGTCCCTCAAGGATGAGGCGCGGACACCTTCGGATGGGAAAACAGTTCGATTTGAGCCAGGTTCTGGAGGACTTGGAAAACAGCAGCACGCTTGACGAACTCGGCGCTGTCGCCGAGCGGCTGCGCAACGCCTTGAAGATCGACAACATCGTATATCACTGGGTCGACGGAGCCGGGGATCAATACGGATGCACGACCTATTCTGATTCCTGGGCTCAGCGCTATCGGGAACGCAACTACCACCGTATAGATCCCGTCATTCTGGGCTGCTTTCAAAGGTTTCACCCCGTTGATTGGAAGTCGCTGGATTGGTCGGGCAAAGCTGTCAGGGCCTTCTTGCAGGATGCGTTGGAGCACGGTGTTGGCAATCAAGGTTTTTCCATCCCGATCCGTGGTCCGAATGGACAGTTTGCGCTGTTCACGGCAAACCACAGCTGCAGCGATGCGGAATGGCAGAATTTCATCGCCAAATACGGGCGCGATCTGATTCTCATCGCGCACTATTTCAATCGCAAAGCCCTGGAGTTCGAGCAGAACCGCCGTCCGGACTCACCTCGCGCGTTGTCCCCGCGCGAAATCGACGCAATGACTTTGCTGGCGCTGGGTTACAGCCGCGCACAGGTTGCCCATTCGCTCTCGATTTCCGAGCATACGCTGCGCGTCTACATAGAAAGCGCGCGCGCCAAGCTGGGCGCGTTGAACACAACGCATGCCATTGCGACGGCGCTCAGCCGAGGATTAATAGTGGTTTAAGGCACGCGCGCCCCAAGCACCGTTAATTAACCATGTCTTCGTACCCCTTTCGGTCCAGCACTGGACGACAAGGGGAACAGTCATGCTGCGTTACCTATACGCTGACGAACTTCATAAATTTCCGAAATTGGCCGCGGGGATGTTTCGCGACCGTGCCGATCAATTCAAGACCCGCCTGGGGTGGGACGTTCACGTCAACGAAAAAGGCGAGGAGCGGGACCAGTATGATGAATTGAACCCGCTGTATGTGATTTGGGAGGAACAGGATGGCAGCCATGGCGGTTCAATGCGGATCCTGCCGACAACTGGCCCGGTCATGGTAAATGACGTGTTCGGGCATCTGACCGGCGGTCAGCCGATTCGCAGCCCTCTGATCTGGGAAGTGACACGGTTCTGCCTGTCGCGCGGGGCCAGCCCGCACACGGCCGGCGCCATCATGCTGAGCGGGGGAGAGATCATGGAGGGCTTTGGTCTGACCCACATCGCGGGGGTTTTCGATGCGCGCATGATTCGCATTTATCGCCTGATCGGGTCGTCTCCGATCGTGCTGGGGTCAGAGGGAACCGGGCGCGACCAGATCTCGGTGGGGCTGTGGCCCTATTCGGCCGAGGATTGCAACCGTGTGGCCGAGCGGGCGGGCATCCCGCGCGAGCTGTCGCGGCTATGGTTCCGAACGGCCTTCGGACCGACGGCCCGGCACCGGTTCGCACTGTCTGCCTGACGTTGGATTCCGCATCTGGCGCAGGCTGGCGCGGCCTTGTAGGGTCGCGCCATGTCTCTGCCCAAGGTCACATTTTCCGAAGATCAGGCCGCCGCCTTCGACAGCATCGCGCAGATGCTGAAAACCGCAGGCGTGGACCTGGAAGACGATGCGCTGCTCAAGCTGCCCGGCCAAGGCGAATCGGGCGTCATGGCGGTGATCGGCAAGGCCGGTTCGGGCAAGACCCTGCTGCTGGCCGAGCTTTACAAGGCCCTTGCCGAGACCGGAGTTCAGATCGTCTCGGGCGACTATGAAAGCCGCAAATCGAAGGATAAGCGCAGTCTTGCCATTCTGGCCCCGACCAACAAGGCCGCCAGCGTGTTGCGGTTGCGCGGCGTTCCCGCCACCACCATTCACCGAATTCTCTATACGCCCGTCTATGATCCGGAATACGAACGGATCGCCGAATGGCTGGCGGGCAATGACGACCGCCCCGAGGTCGAAGGCCTGACCGACGAGGCGCTGGACCGCGCGGCCGCGTTCTATGCCAACAACAAGTCCATCCCCGGCGCCCTGGCTGCCGCCGGCCTGCGCGGTTCGGATTTCATCACCGGCTGGAAACGGCGCGACGAGCCGTTGGATATCGGGTTCGTCGATGAGGCCTCGATGCTGGACGACCGCCAGTTCGAGGATCTCAAGGAGATCTTTCCGACCCTGCTGCTGTTCGGTGATCCGGCGCAGTTGGCACCGGTGAATCAGTCCGGGTCGATGGTGTTCGATGCTTTGCCCGAACCGCGTAAACTGATCCTGAACCGGGTGCATCGGCAGGAGGCCGACAACCCCATCCTGGATCTGGCCCATGCGCTGGCCGATCCGGCCCTGGGGTTCGAGGATTTCGAACGCCTTGTCGAGCAGACCGCCCGCACGGACGACCGCGTGGTCTGGGGCCAGCGGGTCGAGGTTGACCTGATGGCCCGCAGCCCGGTTCTGGTCTGGCGCAACGCGACGCGCATCCGGCTGATCCAGGCCTTCCGGCAGGTGCATGGGGCCCCCGAAACCGAGTTGCTGGCTGGGGAGCCACTGATCTGCGACGGGATCGAGCTGCCGCTAAAGCATAGGAAAAAGCGGCTGGATCTCGAGGCGCGCGGGCTGATCAAGGGCGCGCAGGTGATCTATCTGGGGCCAGGGCGCAAGCCGGGGTTTTCGCGGCTGCATGTCATGGGGGCCGAAGACCCGCAGGTCAGCGCCGCGTCGATCGTTCAGATCGAAAAACCGGACGAGGAAGAGCCCTTCATCCCCTTTGCCGCACGCATGGGGGCCACGTTTCTGCATGGGGCCGCCGTGACGATCCACAAGGCGCAGGGGTCGCAATGGGACACGGTTCAGGTCTTTGCCCCAGACCTTTACGCCGCCGCCCGCATGGGCCGGACCGAGGCCGGGCAACCCCTGTGGAAACGGCTGGCCTACGTGGCCATCACCCGCGCGCAAGAGCGGCTGATCTGGGTCGTGCGCAACCGGCTCGCCAAGCCCAGCCACCCCCTGCGCGTGGACGACCTGCGCGCCGTCCCGGCCGCGACGCTCAAGCTGGAGGCGGAGGAGTCATGAACACGATCATCGTAACCGGCGCGAGTTCGGGCATCGGGCGAGCCACCGCCGAACTGTTTCTGGATCAGGGCTGGAAGGTCGGCCTGCTGGCGCGCAGCGCGGACAAGCTGAACCAGATGGCCACGGGACACGCGAACGCCGTTCCGCTGGTGGCCGACGTGACCGACCCCCAAGCGGTGTCAGGGGTCTTCGATGAATTTCAGGCAAAAGCCGGACGGTTGGACGTTCTGTTCAACAACGCGGGTATTTTCGCCCCTGCAGGCACGATCGACGAAATCGCGCTGGACGACTGGTATCAGAGCGTCAACGTGAACCTGAACGGGATGTTTCTGTGCGCCCGTGCCGCGTTCGGCGCGATGCGGCGGCAGAGCCCGCAAGGTGGACGCATCATCAACAACGGCTCGATCGCGGCGCATGTGCCGCGTCCGAATTCGGTGCACTACACCGCCACCAAACATGCCATAACCGGTTTGACGCGCAGCCTGTCCCTGGACGGGCGGGCCTTTGGCATTGCCTGCGGTCAGATCGACATCGGCAACGCGCGTACGCCGATGGTGCAGGCTCTGGTCGAACGGGCCATTGCCGAAGGGCGCGAGGCGGACCCGACGATGGCGGTCGAGGATGCGGCGCGGTCGGTTCTGCACATGGCCAGCCTGCCGCCCGAGGCAAATGTTCAGTTCATGACCGTCATGGCAACCACGATGCCCTATATCGGCCGCGGCTAGGCCTCAGCTTTCGCGCAGCAGCCGGAAGGCCGTGGATGCGCCCCATCCCGCCGCGATGGCGATTACCAGCGACATCAGCCCGTACCAGACAGGCTGCTGTCGGGACATGTTGTACAGGAACCGCTCCAGCCCCACCTTTCGTACGTCGATGGTGGTTTCGAATTCCGAAATCACCTGACCGTTCCGGATCAGGAAGATACGGGTCAGATAATCGCCCTCGGTCAGGTCCGCGGGCATGTCGATCGAGGTGCGGAACAGTGTCTGTTCGTCTACGGCAACGGTGTTTTCACGGATGGAATACAGGCCCTCGGCCTCGCGGATTCTGACGACCGCCTCGGCGAAATCCTGGGCCTGCCGGATATGCATCGCGGCCCCGACCGAGCGGATCGCGCGCTTGATCGAGATCCGATACCGCAGGTCCTCGGTGTCGCTGATGATCTGTTTGAACGGGGCGCTGGTGGCTACGGCATAAAAGCTGGGCGCGGAATCGACCAGAACGCTGTCGGTGTTGACCCAGATGCCGAATTTCTTCTCTTTTCGGCGGACCGTGACCGGTTCGGACGGGCCGGCCACGGCCACGATCACCTCAAGCGGCGGCCCGTCGGGAATGGGCGCCTCGCGTTTGATGGCGCCAAAGATCAGGATTTCGGAACCGTCGAAATCGGCGGTGATGGCGACCCGGTCCTGGCTGAGGCCAAGAACGACCTGTTCCTCAGCCGCCGCCGCGGGCAGAGACAACAACAGTAGGGCGAGAATCCAGCGCATCACGTCAGTGCCCTCCGTCAGTGCCAAGCGAATACAGTTCGGCCGGTTGCAGAAGCAGGTCCAGCGCCAGCTTGCCGCAGACCGCAAGAACCAGCGCGGCCAGCAGCACGCGCAACTGTTCGGCGGGCATGCGCGATCCGATGACGGTGCCGACCTGCGCGCCGATCACACCTCCCACCAGCAGCAGCACCGCCAGCACGATATCCACGGTATAGTTCGTGGTGGCATGCAGCATGGTGGTGAAGGCAGTGACGAAGATGATCTGGAACAGCGATGTCCCCACGACCACCTTGGTCGGCATGCCCAGCAGATAGATCATCGCAGGCACCATGATGAAGCCGCCGCCGACCCCCATGATGGCCGACAGGACGCCGACACACAGGCCCACCAGAACCGGCGGGATCACCGAGATATACAGGCCCGAGGTCCGGAACCGCATCTTGAAGGGCAGGGCATGGATCCACCCGCGCTGACGGCGCTTGGCCACCTGCCCGCCGCCCTTGCGGGACTTGCGCAGCGCGTTCAAGCTCTCGACGAACATAAGGCCGCCGACGACGCCCAGGAAGACCACGTAGCAGAGCTTGACCAGCAGATCGACCTGGCCGAGGCTTTTGAGGTAGTTGAACACCACCACACCCAGCGCGGCCCCCAACAGGCCCCCCACCAGCAGAACGCAGCCCATCTTCAGATCGACCGTCTTTCGTCGGAAATGCGCCAGCACTCCCGAGAACGAGGACGCCACGATCTGGTTGGCCTCGGTGGCGACCGCGACGGCTGGCGGGATGCCGATGAAAAACAGCAGCGGCGTCATCAGAAAGCCACCGCCGACGCCGAACATGCCCGACAGGATGCCCACCATCCCGCCGAGGCCCAGCAAAAGAAAGGCGTTCACGGAGACTTCGGCGATCGGCAGATAGATATGCATGTGCTCAGAATGCTCCAGTGGCTGCGTGGGCATGACCGGGCGCAAGACTTGGGGGCACCGCTGGGGGGACGCCAGCGCATCCGGGGTTATTCCAGTTTGGGTTGCAGGGGCGGTGCCGGATCATACTCATTTTCCAAGAAACTCTGACAGATTGTAGTATTCGGTCGGTTCAATGGTAAGTTCCAGCCCGACCTTCGCGGCGACGATCATGACCATCACCGCCAGAAGGATGCGCAGCTGCTCGGCCTTCAGACGGGCGCCCAGACCGGTTCCGAACTGGGCACCGATCACGCCCCCGATCAACAGGAAAAGCGCAAGGACGATATCGACGCTGAAATTGGTCGAGGCGTGGATCATGGTCGTGAAGCCCGCCACGAAGATGATCTGGAACAGCGAGGTACCGATTACGACCTTGGTCGGCATTCCCAGAATGTAGATCATCGCCGGAACCATGATGAAGCCACCGCCCACCCCCATGACCGCCGAAAGAACCCCGACGCCGAAGCCCACCATCACCGGCGGGATGATCGAAATATAGAGGTTCGAGGTCCGGAAGCGGGTCTTGAACGGCACGGCGTGGATCCAGCCGCGCCGACGGCGCGCTGCGGTAACGGTCCCGCCCCCTTGCCTGGTGCGTCGGATGGCAATTACACTTTCCACGAACATCAAGCTGCCGATCAGGCCCAGAAAGACAACATAGCAGAGCTGGACCGCCAGATCGACCTGGCCCAGTTCCTTGAGAGCGTTGAAGGCGATCATTCCTATCGTTGCGCCCAACAGGCCCCCGCCCAGCAGAACGGACCCCATTTTCAGATCGACGGTTCTTCTTTTGAGATGTGCCAGAACGCCTGAAAACGACGATGCCACCACCTGGTTGGCCGAGGTCGCCACGGCGACGGCCGGCGGAATGCCGATCAGAAACAAAAGCGGGGTTATCAGGAAACCGCCGCCCACGCCGAACATTCCCGACAGGAATCCGACCGCGATTCCGATCCCCAGCAAAAGGAAGGGACTCACAGATATTTCGGCGATGGGAAGGTAGACGTGCATACCCCTTTAGAACGGTTGCGGCATGCAAAATCAACTCTGCATGCCGCCTTGCAGCGAACAGGACTGGCAATCAGCCCTGAACTGGCCTTATCGCTCCTTGACGTAGGGCTCGCCCCCGGCCTTTGGCGGAATGGCCTTGCCGACGAAACCGGCCAGGATCACGACCGTCAGGATGTAGGGCAGCGCGTCCATGGCCTGCACCGGGATCACTACGCCGCCCAGATCGATGTTCTGGAACCGCAGCGCAACTGCCTGCAGCAGCCCGAACAACAGGCAGGCCCACATGGCATGCCATGGCCGCCACTTGGCGAAGATCAGGGCCGCCAGAGCGATGAACCCGCGGCCGGCCGTCATGTCCTTGACGAACCCGGCCTGCAATCCGGTTGCCAGATAGGCCCCGGCGATACCGCACAGAACGCCGCAGATGGCCACGGCGGCATAGCGCAGCCCGACCACCGAGACCCCTGCGGTATCAACGGCGGCGGGGTTTTCCCCGACCGCACGCAGCCTCAGCCCGAACCGGGTGCGGAACAGCACCCACCACGTGGCAGGAACCATCAGAAACGCCACATAAACAAGGATCGAATGGCCCGACAACAGCTCGGAATAGATGGGGCCGATGATCGGGACGCCGCTCAGCGCCTCGGAAAAGGGGAATGTGATCGGTTCGAACCGGCCGCCAGCAAACAGCGACGGCGTGCGGCCGCCCTGCTGGAACCAGTCCTGCGCGATCAGCACGGTCAGGCCCGCCGCCAGAAAGTTGATCGCCACGCCCGAGATCAGCTGATTGCCGCGGAAGGTGATCGAAGCCAGCCCGTGCAGGGCCGACAGCACCAACGACGCCGCGATCCCGGCCAGCAGGCCCAGCCAGACCGATCCGGTGACGGCCGCAACCGCCGCCGAGAAGAACGCGGCCATCAGCATCTTGCCTTCCAGGCCGATGTCGAAAATGCCGGCGCGTTCCGAATACAGCCCGGCCAGACAGGCCAGCAGCAGCGGCGTGGCCAGGCGAACGGTCGAATCCAAGACCTGAATGAGTGTCAGGAAGGAGTCCATCAGTTTGCCTCCTTGCGCAGGGCCAAGAACAGCTTTTCAAGCGGCATACGCACCATGTTGTCCAGCGCCCCGGTGAACAGGATCACCAGCGCCTGGATGACCACGATCAGCTCGCGCGGGATCGAGGTCCACAGCGCCAGTTCCGCGCCGCCCTGATAGAGAAACCCGAAGAGGATGGCCGCCAGGAACACGCCGAACGGGTGCGAGCGGCCCATCAGGGCCACGGCGATGCCGATGAAACCTGCGCCCTCGGTCGAGTTCATAACCAGTCGCTCGGCCTCGCCCATGACGTTGTTGATCGCCATCAGACCCGCCAAAGCGCCCGAGATCAGCATCGCCACGATGGTGATGCGTACCGGCGAGATACCGGCATAGACCGCACCGGTCTCCGAATGCCCATAGGCCCGGATCTCATAGCCCAGCCGGGTGCGCCAGATCAGCGCCCAGACCACGACACAGGCCAACAGCGCCACGATCAGCGAAATGTTGGCCGGGGCCGCCTTGGAGAAATTGATTCCGATCGGCGCCAGAATCTCGTGCAGGGTAGGCAGGTGCACGGCCTCGGGGAAACGGGCCGTGGCCGGATCCTGCGAGCCGGCGGGCCGCATCACGTTGACCAGCATGTAGTTCAACAGCGCGGCGGCGATGAAGTTGAACATGATCGTGGTGATCACGATGTGGCTTCCGCGCTTGGCCTGCAGATAGGCCGGAATCGCCGCCCAGGCCGCGCCGAACAGCATCGCGGCGGCCATCGCGGCCAGCAAGGCGATGCTCCAGTGCGGCCACGGCACATAGAGGCACACCATGGCGACGCCCAGTCCGCCCAGCATGGCCTGACCCTCGCCACCGATGTTGAACAGGCGCGCGTGGAAGGCCACCGCGACCGCCAGACCGGTGAACATGAAATTGGTGGCATAATACAGCGTATAGCCCCAGCCATAGGTCGACCCCAGCGCGCCGGTGACCATCAGGTTCACCGCCTCGACCGGGTTTTCGCCGATGGCCAGAATGACCAGCGTCGACAGGATTGCGGCCAGGATCAGACTGATCAGCGGGATCAAAATGACGTCGGCCCATTTTGGCATCTTGTCCATGTTACGCGGCCTCCCCCGCAACACCGGCCATCAACAGGCCCAGTTCTTTTTCATCCGTTTCATGGGGCAGGCGCTCGCCCATGATATGTCCGTCGAACATCACCGCGATCCGGTCGGACAGCGAGAAGATTTCTTCCAACTCGACCGAGACCAGCAGGATCGCCTTGCCTTGGTCCCGCAGGGCGACGATCTGTTTGTGAATGAACTCGATCGCGCCGATATCCACGCCGCGCGTGGGCTGGCCCACCAGCAACAGGTCGGGGTTGCGCTCGATCTCGCGCGCCACGACGATCTTCTGCTGGTTCCCGCCCGAGAAGTTCTTGGCCGCCAGCCAGCCATTCGGCGGGCGCACGTCGAATTTCTCGATCTTGCGTTCGGTGTCGGCGCGCAGGGCGGCGTTGTCCATGAAGATCCCGCGCTGATAGGCCGGGTCGCGGTGATAGCCGAAGGCCACGTTTTCCCAGGCGTGAAAATCCATGATCAGGCCTTCGCGCTGCCGGTCCTCGGGCACATGGGCGATACCCTGGGCGCGGCGTGCCTGCCCATCGGACCCCGGCCCGCTCAGCGCCAGCGGAACGCCGTTCATCCTGACCGTGCCCGATCCGGGGCGCATACCGCCCAACACCTCGAGCAGTTCGGACTGACCGTTTCCGGCGACGCCTGCGATGCCCACGATCTCGCCCGCGCGGACGGTCAGGTCGATGCCCTTGACGCGCTCGACGCCTGACGAATCCGTCACCCGCAGGTTCTCGATTTCCAAAATCGGCTTGCCGGGTTTGGCCGGAACCTTGTCGACGCGCAGCAGAACCTTGCGCCCGACCATCAGCTCGGCAAGCTCTTCGGGGTTGGTCTCGGCGGTCTTGACCGTGGCGGTCATCTGGCCGCGGCGCATCACCGATACGGTATCGGTGGCCTCCATGATCTCGCGCAGCTTGTGGGTGATCAGGATGATGGTCTTGCCTTCGGCGCGCAGCCGGTCGAGGATGCGGAACAGCTGGTCGGCCTCGGCCGGGGTCAGCACCCCGGTGGGTTCGTCCAGAATCAGGATTTCCGCCTTGCGGTACAGCGCCTTGAGAATTTCGACCCGCTGCTGCATGCCCACGCCGATCTCGTCGATACGCTTGTCGGGGTCCACGAACAGCTCGTATTCTTCCTCGAGCTCTTTGAGCTCTTTCCGGGCCTTGGCCAGCGAGGGGGCCAGCAGCCCGCCATCCTCGGCGCCCAGAACGATGTTTTCCAGAACGGTGAAATTCTCGACCAGCTTGAAATGCTGAAAGACCATGCCGATGCCCGCGGCGATCGCGGCCTGGCTGTCGGGGATGTCGGTCTTTTTGCCGTTGATCCAGATCTCACCTTTGTCGGCCTTGTAGAAGCCGTACAGAATGCTCATCAGCGTGGATTTGCCCGCACCGTTTTCACCGATGATCCCGTGGATCGTGCCGGGGGCGACGCTGATCGAGATGTCCTTGTTCGCTTGAACTGGCCCAAAGGCTTTGGAAATCCCTTTGAGCTCGATGGCGGGGACTGTCATGTCTTGTCCTCGATTGCCGAAAAAGCTGCGCTGAACTCGCGATCATCGGGTCGTTGCGAAACAGCGGCATGAGTGGATGCGGGACGGGAGGCCTTCCCCCGCCCCGCGCGATATCAGAACTGCAGTGCCGGGCAGCTGTCGTTCTCGTAGTAGCTTACGACCTTGACCTTGCCGTCGATGATGTCCTGACGTGCTTTTTCCACGGCGGCCATCATTTCGTCGGTCACCAGCGGCGCGTTGTTCTCGTCCATGGCGACGCCCACGCCGTCTTCGGCCAGGCCCATGGTGAACTTGCCGGTTTCGACGTTTTCGCCGGCCTTCATCGCGTCATACACCGCGACATCCACGCGCTTGAGCATCGAGGTCAGAACCTTGCCTGGGTGCAGGTGGTTCTGGTTGCTGTCCACGCCGATCGACAGGATGCCTTCGTCGGCCGCGGTCTGCAGAACGCCCACGCCGGTGCCGCCGGCCGCGGCATAGATCACGTCAGCGCCCTGGCTAATCTGCGCCTTGGTCAGTTCCGAGCCTTTCACCGGGTCGTTCCAAGCCGCCGGGGTGGTGCCGGTCATGTTGGCCACGACATTGATATCGGGGTTCACCGATTTGGCGCCCTGGGCATAGCCGCAGCCAAAGTGCCGGATCAGCGGAATATCCATGCCGCCGATGAAGCCGACGGTGCCGGTTTTCGAAGCCATGGCCGCCATGATGCCGACCAGGTACGAGCCTTCATGCTCGGCGAAGGAAACCTGACGGATGTTCGGCGCGTCCAGCCAGCTGACATCGACGGCGACGAATTTCGTGTCCGGGTAATCCGGCGCAACGGCGGCCAGCGGATCAGCCATGGCAAAGCCCATGGTGATGATCGGGTTGGCGCCGGCTTCGGCAAAGCGCCGCAGGGCCTGTTCGCGCTGCGCTTCCGACTGCAGCTCGATCTCGCGATAGGTGCCGCCGGTTTCGTTGGCCCAGCGTTGCGCGCCGTTATGGGCCGCTTCGTTGAACGATTTGTCGAACTTGCCGCCAAGATCGAAGATGATTGCCGGTTCGGCGATGGCGGCACCAGCCGTCAGTGCAAAGGCGGCGGCTGCGCCCATCAAGGATTTCATCAGGGTCATCATATACTCCCGTTGTTTTTTATGACTTCGGGACCGGGTCTTGCGCCCAGCCCCGCTCAGAGCGAGCAGAACTGCTGTGATAGCGGCAATTAAGGCCGTCTGAAACTGGTATGGTCAACCGCTTTCTGACCGATTGGTCCCGGAATCGCCCGGCTTTCGTCAGGGCAGCGTGCGCTCCATCACAATTGCATCGACATTGTTCGCCCCGGGACGCCCGTAGTAGGCCCGGCGCAGACCGCAGGGCGCATAGCCGCAACCTTGATAAAGTGCAATGGCCGGAATGTTGTCGGCCGCCACGTCCAGAACGGCGCGGCGCGCGCCCAGAGCGCAGGCGCGCGTCTGCCAGCCCTGCATGAGCGCCCGCGCCAACCCCTGCCTCTGGTGGTTGGGATGGGTTGCTATGGTCAGCAGTTCGGCCTCGTCGCCGATGACCTGGAACAGGGCAAAAGCGGATTGTTTTCCAAGCACGTGCGTGAAGCGGCCTGCGGTCAGATCGGCAAACTCGGATGCGGTCCACGGGCGCGACTGGGTAAAGGCCGCAGCATGGATTTCGGCCATCTCCTGTGGCGTCATGGGTCCAGCAAGACCGGCGGCGCGTCGCGCGACGGCGCGGCATCGGCCGGGCGCAGATACAACGGCGCGGGCGGAGTGTGCGGCAGGGTCCGGCGTTGCGCGGCGATGCGCGCGATCGCGCAGGCCAGCTGCTCTGGGTCGTCGTGGGTGAACAGCGCCCCCAGTGATTCTGCCTGATCCCGAGGCAGAACCTGCGGTGCAGCACCGGGCTGTTGCAGATAGACCTGGTCCCGCGGGGCGGGGATGGCGGGGATATGGCCCGAAGGGGCCAGCGCGGCCAGGGCTTCGAGGCCCGACACCCCGACGGCGGGCTTGTTCAGGCCCAACGCTAGGCCGCGCGCGGCCGAGACCGAGATGCGGATGCCGGTGAAGTTTCCCGGCCCGGTTCCGACGCCGATCGCGTCCAGCCCGGACCAGTCCAGCCCGGCCTCGGTCAGGATGTCCTGCAGCAAGGGCATCAATCGTTCGGCCTGGCCGCGGGCCATGGGCTCGGCGCGGCTGGCGATGATGTCCGTGCCGCAAATCAAAGCGGCCGCGCAATGCGCGGCCGATGTGTCAAAGGCCAGAACCTTGGGCTCAGACGGCAACGGGGCGAACCTCGGTCACTTCGGGGATGTAGTGGCGCAGCAGGTTCTCGATCCCCATCTTCAGGGTCAGGGTCGAGGACGGACAGCCCGCACAGGCCCCCTGCATGTGCAGGTAGACAACGCCACGATCAAATCCGTGGAACGTGATGTCGCCGCCGTCCTGCGCCACGGCGGGGCGGACGCGGCTGTCCAGCAGTTCTTTGATCTGGTTGACGATTTCCGAATCTTCTCCGGTGTGTTCCGCATGGCCCGAGGCCGCATCCGCGCCGTCGCCCATGATCGGCTGGCCCGACTGGTAGTGCTCCATCACCGCGCCCAGGATCGCGGGTTTGATGTGGTCCCACTGAACGTCGTCATCCTTGGTGACGGTCACGAAGTCATTGCCGAAGAACACACCCGTCACGCCCTTCACCGCAAAGATGCGTTTGGCCAGCGGCGAGTTTTCGGCGGCTTCGGCCGTCGGGAAATCCGCAGTGCCCGCCTCGAGCACAGTCTGGCCGGGCAGGAATTTCAGAGTTGCCGGGTTCGGCGTGGATTCGGTCTGGATGAACATGGCGGCGCTCCGTATCGCTTGCGTCTGATATGCGCGCCGGGCGCCGGGAAGTCAAGATTTGGAACGATTCTAATCTAAGGCTGCCTGTTCGATCGCCATGTCCAGGCGGTCGTCACCCCAGAACAGTTCCGAGCCGACCACGAAGCTGGGCGCGCCGAACAGGCCCAATGCCTTGGCCTGGTCGACCTGTTCGAACAGGGCGGTCTTGATGGCCGGATCTGACAGCCGGTCCAGCATCTCGGGCGTGGCGCCTGCCTGGGACAGCGCATCCTGCAGAACCATGTCGTCGGATATGTCGCGGCCGTCCCCGAATTCGGCCGAGAAGACGGCCCGCGCAAACGCGGCCCGTGGGCCGGAGTCTGGAAGCGCCAGCGCCAGGCGCGCCGCTTTCAGGCTGTTTTGCGGAAACGGGTCCGGACGGGTCAGCGGCAGGTTGCGCAAGGCACACAACCTCTCCATGTCGCCCCACATGTACCGGCCTTTGGCCGGGTAGATGTTGAAGGGCGAGGTGGTCCAGCCCTGGTCGGCAAAGATGGGACCCAGCAGAAACGGCTGCCATTTCACGCGGACCCCGCGCCGCGCGGCATCCCGTTCGACGCGCATGGCGCTCAGGTAGGAATAGGTCGAGGCGAAATCGAACCAGAAGTGCAGGGTGGCGGCCATCAGGTGATCTCTTCGAGCTTCTCCTTGCTCAGGTCGCCCGGCACGATGGTGATCGGAATCGGCAGGCCGCCGGCGTTGCGGGTCAGTTGCGTGACCAGTGGCCCGGGTCCCTTCTTGCCCGTGCCCGCGCCCAGAACCAGAACCCCGATTTCAGGGTCCGAGCGGATATGCTCGATGATCTGCGCCACCGGCTCGCCTTCGCGGATCGCCAGTTCGGGTTCGATCCCTTGCTTGTCGCGCATCCATTTCGCGAACACCTCGAAATGGGCGTGGATGCGTTCGCGGGCTTCTTCGCGCATCACTTCGGACACGCCGATCCAGTGATTGAACTCATCCGGCGGAATGACCGACAGAATGGTTACGCCGCCGCCCGTATGCGCCGCCCGCATGGCGGCAAAGCGCATGGCGTTCAGGCATTCGCGGCTGTCATCCAGAACTACAAGGAACTTGCGCATGACTGTCCTCTCAAGATTTTGGCGATCATGCCCGAGCGGTCGCAGTCTGGCAACTCGGTCGGGCCGATTACCGGGCGCTGGCGGCCCAGTCCCAGTACAGTGACCGCACCCGACGCGTGACGGGACCGACCTGGTACTGGGTGTCGTCAAAGGCCGTCACCGGCGTAACCTTGTTCATGTTGCCGGACATGAACACCTCGTCCGCCGCATGGAAATCGTCGAAGGTCAGCACCGTTTCATGCACGGTCACCCCGTCGCGGCGCAGGTTGTCGATGTGACGCGCGCGGGTGATGCCCGCAAGGAAGGTGCCGTTGGGGATGGGGGTAAAGACCTCGCCATCCCTGACCATGAAGATGTTGGCGGTTGCGGTTTCGGCCACGTTGCCCAGGGCATCGGCCACCAGCGCGTTGGAAAACCCCTTGGAGCGGGCCTCGTTCAGCATGCGCGCGTTGTTCGGATACAGGCACCCGGCCTTGGCGTTGACAACGGCGTTTTCCAGAACCGGACGGCGGAACCGCGTGGTGGTCAGGGTGGCCGAGGCCGTCTCAGGAGCCATCGGGATCTCTTCCAGGCAGATGGCAAACCCGGTGCTGCCCTCCTGCGGCACGATCGCGGTCGCGTCGCCGTCGATGCCCCAATACATCGGGCGGATGTAGACGGCCGCGGTTTTGGGATAGGTCGCCAGCCCTTCCTGGACCAGCTCGACCATCCGTTCCGTGGACACCGTCGGGGTCAGCATCAGCGCCTCGGCCGAGCGGTTCACGCGGTCGCAATGCGCCGCCAGATCGGGTGCCATTCCGTCAAAATAGCGCGCGCCGTCAAACACCGATGATCCCAGCCAGGCCCCGTGGTCCGCGGCTCGCATGATCGGGGCATCTCCATCGTGCCATGTGCCATCGAAATAGGTGCGGATATTCTTGCCGACTGCCATTGTGCCCTCCGTCAATTCCGCCGAACCGTAGGAGCGCGCGCGCCGGAGGTCCAGCAGATTATCCCGTCGCCATAGGCAACACGTCGCGCTTGACCATCGCGCGCAGGGCGAAGTTGGAACGCAGGTTGCGGATGCCGGGAATCTGCATCAGCCGGTTTTCCAGAAACGCATCAAAGGCGGTCAGGTCGCGCGCCACGACGCGCAGCAGGATGTCGCGCGAGCCTGTCATGAGGTAGCACTCCATCACCTCGTCATAGCGCAGGATGGCGCGTTCGAAAGCGTCGATGGCGTTGCGGTCCTGTTTCTCCAGTTCAACCGACACGAAAATCGTGACGCCAAAGCCCAGTTTCTCGGGGTCGACCTGGGCCGAATATCCGGTGATCACCCCGTCGCGGCGCAGGCGGTCCAGGCGTCGCGCGCAGGGTGTGGGCGACAGGCCCACCTTTTCGGCCAGGTCCAGAACGGTCATGCGCCCGTCCTGCTGCAGCGCGCGCACGATCTTGCGGTCGATCTGGTCCATGGAGAAAATCCCTAAAATGGTCGGCTCAGAGTATCATTATCGCCAAGAGGCATGTGTTGACCAGCATGTATTGGCGAAAATCGCTCGGTCGGATGTGGCAGACTCAGTCTGTCTTTCCGGAGGAGCAAAATGGAAATAACCACGATTGACGCGCCAGATCACGAGCGTGTGGTCGAATTCAAAGACGCCGCCAGCGGGCTTTCGGGCTTTGTGGCGATCCACTCCACGCAATTGGGGCCCGCAGCGGGCGGCGTGCGGATGCGCACCTATGGCCACCCGTCCGAGGCGCTGGACGATGCGCTGCGCCTGTCGCGGGGCATGACCTACAAGAACGCCGCGGCCGATCTGCCGCTGGGCGGGGGCAAGGCCGTGATCATCGGCGACCCGAGTGCGGACAAGACGCCCCGGCTGCTGCAGGCCTTCGGTCGCGTGGTCCAGAGCCTCGGCGGCCAATACTGGACGGCCGAGGACATGGGGATGACCCCGGCCGACATGGCCCAGATCGGCACCGAAACCGAATTTGTCGCCGGTCTGCCCGATGGTCCGTTCGCCAGCGGCGACCCGTCGCCCGTCACCGCCCGCGGGATCTTCAATGCCATCCGCGTCACCGCGCGGCATCGGTTCGGGTCCGGGGACCTGAGCGGCAAGACCGTCTCGGTGCAGGGGCTGGGCCATGTGGGCGAACATCTGTGCGCGCTGTTGCATGACGCAGGGGCGAAACTGGTGATCACCGACATCGATGCGGGCCAGACCGCCCGGCTGGCGGATCGGTTCGCGGCGCAGGCCGTCGCGCCCGATGCGATCTATGCGGCCCAGGCGGATATTTTCGCGCCCTGCGCCATCGGCGGCATCCTGAACGAAACCAG
Organism: Ruegeria lacuscaerulensis ITI-1157; assembly: GCA_000161775.1. Taxonomy (GTDB): domain Bacteria; phylum Pseudomonadota; class Alphaproteobacteria; order Rhodobacterales; family Rhodobacteraceae; genus Ruegeria; species Ruegeria lacuscaerulensis. The sequence continues at coordinate 582,574 of GG704596.1, read as the reverse complement.
CATTCCGCTGCTGAAAGTCGGCGCGGTGGCCGGAGGGGCCAACAACCAGTTGGCGACCGATGCGGACGCGCAGCGCCTGCATGACCGCGGCATCCTCTATGCTCCGGATTTCGTGGCCAATGGCGGCGGGATCGTGAACGTCGCGACCGAGATCCTGAAGATCAAGGACCGCGAAGCCTGGGTCGGCCAGCGGCTCGAGGCGCTGGAGCGGACGATGGACCGCATCCTGACCCGCGCCAAGGTCGATGGCGTCAGCCCCCATGCGGTGGCCGAATCCATCGTCGAGGAAAAACTGCACCCGCAGGCCGCCTGACCTGCAACGAAAAACGCCGCCCCCGATCGGGGGCGGCGCTGCAGTTTCTGTATGGTGCTCAGGCGCGGCCGGCGCCCACCATCCCCACGATCTCGTAGGTGCGGCTGAGGATCGGAGCCGCGATTTCCCGGGCCCGTTCCGCGCCACGGTCCAAAATCCTGTCGATCTCGGCCTGATCGCCCATCAGCCGTGCCATCTCGGTCGAGATCGGCGACAGTTTTGCGACCGCCAGATCGGCCAGCATCGGCTTGAATTCACCGAACTGCTTGCCCCCGACCTCGGCCAGAACCTGCTCGACCGTCTGATCGCTGAGCGCGGCATAGATGTTGACCAGGTTGCGCGCTTCGGGGCGGCCTTCCAGCCCGTCCAACTCTGAGGGCAGGGCGTCGGGGTCGGTCTTGGCCTTGCGGATCTTCTTGGCGATGGTGTCGGCATCGTCGGTCATGTTGATCCGGCTCATGTCGGAGGGGTCCGACTTGGACATCTTCTTGGCTCCGTCGCGCAGGCTCATCACGCGGGTCGCCGCGCCCTCGATCACCGGCTCGGTGATCGGGAAGAAATCGACGCCATAGTCGTGGTTGAACTTGATGGCGATGTCGCGGGTCAGCTCAAGATGCTGTTTCTGGTCGTCGCCCACCGGCACATGGGTCGCGTGATAGACCAGAATGTCGGCCGCCATCAGCGAGGGATATGCGAACAGGCCCAGCGAGGCGTTCTGCTGGTTCTTGCCGGCCTTGTCCTTCCACTGGGTCATGCGCTGCATCCAGCCCATGCGCGCGACACAGTTGAAGATCCAGGCCAGTTGCGCGTGTTCGGGCACCTGGGACTGGTTGAACAGGATCGACTGTTCCGGGTCGATGCCGGCGGCGATGAAGCCCGCGCACAGCTCGCGTGTGGAATGCGCCAGTTCCTTGGGGTCCTGCCAGACGGTGATCGCGTGGAGATCGACCATGCAGTACACGGTCTCCATCTCCGGCCCCTGCATATCCACAAAACGCTTGAGCGCACCAAGGTAGTTGCCAAGATGCAGGTTTCCCGAGGGCTGAATGCCGGAAAACACGCGCGGCGTGAACTTGGTCTCGGTCATGGAAGGGAACTCCCGTCTGGAAAAATAAGCCTCCGTCGCTTACCCATGAGGCAAAGGGACGTCAACAGCCGCGAAAGGCCCGCCCAATGAGCAGCGAGCATTACACACCCCCCGTGAACCCCCTGCCACCCGTGGTGGTGGCGCTGGTCTTGTTCATCATGGGGATCGAACTGGCCTTCATACTCGGCACGCGCGGCCTGGTCGGCGGACCGGGCGCGGTGGGCTGGCGGCTGGAGGCGATCCAGCGCTATTCCTTCTCGGCCGACATCTTCGACTGGATGGTGATGAACGGGCGTTGGCCGGTCGAGCATGTGATCCGGTTCTTCACCTACCCCTTCGTGTCAGGCAGCTTTACCCAGGCGCTTTTTGTCTGCGTCTTCGTTTTGGCGATGGGCAAGATGGTGGGCGAGGTTTTTGGCGGTTTTGCGATGCTGGTGATCTTCGTGCTGTCGGGTGTGGGCGGGGCGCTGGCCTATGCGGTGCTGCTGGACCCGCGCTATCCGCTGGTCGGGGGCTTCCCGCCGGTCTACGGCCTGATCGGTGCGTTCACCTGGCTGCTGTGGCGCAGGCTGTCGCTGGTCGGAGAGAACCAGGCGCGGGCGTTCCAGTTGATCGCGGTGCTGATGGGCATCCAACTTCTGTTTGGGCTGATCTTCGGCGGCACCTCGGATTGGGTGGCCGATCTGGGCGGGTTCGCGACCGGGTTCGGGCTGTCGTTCTTCGTGGCGCCGGGCGGATGGGCGCGGCTGGTGGGGCGTATCCGGCGGGACTGAGGCGGTCAGGACCTTCGCAGGGCGGACCGGAATTCGGACAGACGGAATGCGCCCAGCAGGTGGCCGAGAAGGAAGTAAGATACCGCGGCGACCACGATCAGACCCAGCAAGGCCAGATAGCGCCAGCCCTGAACCTCGAACGTCCAACCGAACAGCTGCATCGCCGCGATCAGCACCACGCCCATTCCTATTGAGGCGGCCAATATCCTGGGCGCGCGGCGTTTGAACCGGTCGTCGAAGCGGGCCTCGTCGCCCATGCGCCTTGCGCCCAGTGCCAACAGCACCACCATGCCCCACCCTGCGGCCGAGGCCGCGATGGCCGGGGCGATCCAGCCGACCAGCGGGTAGAGCCCAAAGGCCAGAACGGCGTTGATGACCATCGCCACCACGGCATACCGGAAGGGTGCGCGGGTGTCCTCGCGCGCGAAGAACAGCGGTTGCAGCAGTTTTTGCAGCATGAAAGCCGGCAGGCCGATGCCATAGACCGCCACGGCCAGCGCGGTGGCGGCGGTATCCTCGGGTGTGAATTGGCCTCGTTCGAACAGGACCGAGACCAGCGGGACGGGAATGATCACGAAGGCCACGGTGGACGGAATGGTCATCAGCAGGGTGAACTCTCCGGCGCGGGAAAAGGCATTGCGCGCGCCATCGCCGTCACCGGCGCGCAGGCGGCGCGACAGGTCGGGCAACAGCACGATGCCCACGGCGATGCCGACCACGCCCAGCGGCAGCTGATACAGCCGGTCGGCGGCGAACAGCCAGCTGATGGCTTTTTCGGTCTGTGACGCAACAAGCTGCCCGACCACCAGATTGACCTGCGTCACCCCCATCGCCAGCGCGGCTGGCACCGCGATACGGACCATTTTCCGCATTTCAGGGCTGAGCCTGGGGCGTCCCACGCGGATGCGGATTCCCGCGCGTTCGGTGGCGACCCAAACCAGCACCAGTTGCGCGATTCCGGCAAGGGGAATGACCGCGATCAGCCAGCGGATGACCTCGCCGCCCGCGGCCGCGCCTGCAATCAGCGCGGTGCAGGCGAAGATGTTCAGCAGAACCGGCGCTGCTGCGGCAGCGGCAAACCGGCCGGTGGCGTTCAGCACGCCGGAAAACAGCGCCGAGAGCGACATGAAAAAGATGTACGGAAACACGACATAGCCGTAGCCGACCGCCAGATCGAACCGCTCGTCGCCATAAAAGCCCTCGGCTGTCAGCCAGACCAGCCCAGGCATGAAGACCATAGCCAACCCGACCAGCGCCAGAACCGCGGCGGCCAAAAGGTTGAACGCGTTCTGCGCGAAACCCTGGGCGTCTTCGCCGCCTTCCAGCCGTTTCGAGAACATCGGAACGAAGGCCGCGTTGAAGGCACCCTCGGCAAAGAACCTGCGGAACATGTTGGGCAGGCGAAAGGCCGCGACAAAAGCGTCCATGACCGGACCCGGACCGATATACGCGGCCAGCAGGATTTCCCTCAGAAATCCCAGGAGGCGGCTGGCAAGGGTCCAGAACCCGACCGTGAACAAGCCCGCGAACAGGCGGATCTGCTTCATGAGGCCGCCCGCTCGGCGCCTTCGGCGATGGCCTTGCGCAACTTGGCCTCAAGCGTGCGCTGCTTGGATTCGGAATAGTATTTCAGCCCGAACATGTCCTTGACATAGAAGGTGTCCACCACCTGTTCGCCATAGGTCGCGATCACCGCGTTGGCGATATAGACATTGGCCGCCGCAAGGGTTCGGGCCAGATCGTAAAGCAGGCCGGGACGGTCGCGGGTATCGACTTCGATGATGGTGTAGATCTCGGACCCGTCATTGTCGAAGGTGATATGCGTCGGCACATTGAAGGCCTTTTCCCGCTTTTTGATCTTGTCGCGGGTCTTCAGCGCATCGCGGGCGACCACTTCGCCCTTCAGGGTCTTGTGGATCATCTGCTTCAGGCGCGGCAGGCGCGCGGCCTCGAACGGGTGGCCGTCTGCGTCCTGAATCCAGAAAGCGTCGGTCACATAGCCATCCTTGGTGGTATAGCTGCGGGCGTCGACGACATTGGCCCCCGCCAAGGCCAGCGCGCCGGCGATGCGGGCAAAGATACCGGGGTGGTCGGCCATCGCGAAACAGGCGCGGGTAGCGTCGCGATCCTCGTCTGGATGCAGGTGAATTTCCATTTCGCCCGGGTCGCCGCTGTGTTCCAGAGCGCGCAGCATTTTGGCGAATTCAACATGCGTGTCCAGATTCAGGCCCTGCCAATACGGGTCATAGTGGCGCGCGGTTTCAGCCTTGAGATCGGCCTTGGACCAATCCGCCAGCGCCTCGCGCAGCGCCTTCTTGGCCTCGGCCCCGCGATTGGCGCGGTTGAGATCCTCCATCCCGGTTTCCAGCGCCCGCTTGGTTTCGGCGTGCAGCGCGCGCAACAGGGTGGCCTTCCAGTTGTTCCAGGTGTTCGGGCCGACCCCGCGGATGTCACAGACCGTCAGAACCGTCAGCAGGTCCAGCCTCTTGACGGTTTTGACCGCCTTGGCGAAATCCCGCACGGTGCGCGGGTCCGAGATGTCGCGTTTCTGCGCCATGTCAGACATCAGCAGATGATAGCGCACCAGCCATTCGACCGTTTCGCACTCCGACCGGTTCAATCCCAGCCGCGGTGCCACCGTGCGGGCGATCCGGGCGCCCAGAATCGAGTGATCCTCGGCGCGGCCCTTGCCGATGTCGTGCAGCAGCAGCGCGACATACAGAACCCGCCGGTTCACGCCGCGTTCCAGGATCGACGAGGCCAGCGGCAGTTCCTCGACCAGTTCGCCCCGTTCGATCTGCGCCAGGTTGACGATGCACTGGATCGTGTGCTCGTCCACCGTATAGCTGTGATACATGTTGAACTGCATCATCGCCACGATGGGCTCGAACTCGGGGATGAAGGCCGCCAGGACGCCCAACTCGTTCATGCGCCGCAACGCGCGCTCGGGGTTGCCGTGCTTCAACATCAGATCCAGAAAGATGCGCTGCGCTTCCTTGTCGTTGCGCATCTCGTCATCGATCAGATGAAGGTTGGCCGTGACCAGCCGCATCGCGTCGGGATGGATCAGCATCCCGGTGCGCAGCCCTTCTTCGAACAGGCGCAGCAGGTTGACTTTGTCGGCCAGAAAGCTCGTCGGGTCGGCCACGTCCAGGCGGCCGTGAACGACCCTGTAGCCCGGCTTGACCCTTGGTTTGCGGCTGAAGATACGTTCCAGCAGCGGCGCGCTTTTCATGTGCGCCGCTTCGAGCTTGGTCAGGAAAATCCGCGTCAGCTCACCCACCCGGGTCGCCTCGCGGAAGTAGCGCTGCATGAAGATCTCGACCCCACGCCGGCCCGCGCGGTCCTCATAGCCCATGCGCTCGGCCACTTCGACCTGAAGGTCAAATGTCAGTTTTTCGGTCGCCCGGCCGGTAATCAGATGCAGATGCGAACGCACTGCCCACAGGAACTCTTCGGCCTGGGAGAAGGTTTTGAGTTCGTCCGCCGCAAAAAGGCCCAGAGGCACCAGTTCGGCCACATCCTGCACGCCGTAGATATACTTGGCGATCCAGTACAGCGATTGCAGGTCGCGCAAGCCGCCTTTGCCCTCCTTCACGTTGGGCTCGACCATGTAGCGCTCGCCCTGCTTCAGGTGGCGTTCGTCGCGTTCGTTCAGTTTGGCCTCGATGAATTCGCGTTCCGACCCCTTGAAAAGCTCGGATTGCAAACGGTTTTCCAGTTCGGCGGCCAGATCCGGGTCCCCTGCGAGAAACCGCTGCTCGAGCATCGCCGTACGAATCGTGAAATCATCTTCCCCCAGCCGGAGGCAATCTCGGATCGTGCGCGATGAATGCCCGACCTTCAGCCGCAGGTCCCACAGCATGTACAGCATGGATTCGATCACGCTCTCGGCCCAGGCGGTGATCTTGTACGGGGTCAGGAACAGCAGATCGACATCCGAGAACGGCGCCATTTCCCCACGGCCATACCCGCCCACCGCCATCACGGCGATCTTTTCGCCTTGGGTCGGGTTGGCCAGCGGATGCAGACGGGTGCTGGCGACCTGCATGGTGGTGCAGACCAGCCCGTCGGTCAGATAGGTATAGGACCGGGTCAGTGCCCGCGCATCGAAGGGGCGCGCGGCAAAGGCCTCGGCTATGGCCTTGCGGCCGGCCTTCTGCACCTCGCGCAGAACACCCACCGCGGCGGCGCGGGCCGATGCAGTGTCGGAGGTATCCGACAGGGCCTCGGACAACCTCGCATCGACCGCGCTGCTGTCGAAAATCTCGGTGGCTTCGCAAATCAGCGGGCCTGCGGCCGCGGGAACCCGCGCAAGCGGTTCAGAAACCGGCGCCAGAGAAGCTTTGTGGGGCAGGGTCAATCACAACCACCTGTTTGTTCTGGATCGTGGCAACCGCCAGACCGCGTTCATTCGTGCCGTCAGGCCGCAGACGGAAGATGCCGCCCACCCCCTGGAACCCGGCGTTCTGGGTCAGCGCGGCCCCTGTCAGGGCGTTTGACTTCCCTTTGCTGGCCAATGCGCCGATGGCCGCGATACCGTCATAGGCCAAGCCGCTGATCGGGTGCGGGGCCTCGCCATAGGTCGCGTTGTAGCGCTGCCGATAGGCCTGGGCCTTGGCCGGATCGGGCAGGGCGAACCATCCGCCTTGGACCCCGGGCAATTCCAGAGTCTGCGCCGGGATGTCCCACCGGGTCAGGCCGATATATTGCACCATGGCCGGGGACACGCCGGCTTCGGGCAGCAATTGCGTGAACAATGGCAGCGCGCCGGCCGTCGTGGCGGTCAGGAACATCGAATCCGCTCCGGTCTGGTCCACGGTGGCCTTGACCCGCGGAACGGCGTTGATCACGCCCTGCTGCGATCGGTCGAAACCGACCTCGCCCACATTGGCGACCCGGCTGCCGCTCAGCGCATTGGCGATGGCGGTGCGCCCCAACTGCCCGGCGGCGTCGTTGCTATAGACGACCACCATCTTCGTTTTGCCCTGCCGGCCCGCGAAATTGACCAGCCGACGGGCCGTGTTGTCGAAGGTCGGCCCCAGCACGAAGACATTGCCGCCCGCGATGCTGGTGTTGTTCGAAAACGAAAGCACGTTGACGTTCTTGTTCAGAACCGCCAGCCCCGCCGCGTTGGCGGCCTGGGCATAGACGGGGCCCAGAATGACCTTGGCGCCATCGGAAACCGCCTGCTGCGCCGATGCGGCCGCGGTGTTCGGATTTCCGGCCGTGTCATAGACCCTCAGGTCGATCTTGGCGTTCTTGAGATCTGCCATCGCCAGGCGCGCGGCGTTCTCGAGGCTTCGGGCCAGCGACGGATCGCTGGACTGAGGCACCAGCAGCGCAACGGGGATCGGCTCGGACGTATCGATCGAGGGGCCCCGGCCGGTCGCGCCCGGCTCGCAGGCGGCCAGAAAGGCAGCGGCGGCCAGGCCGATGGCTATTTTCGCCAGTTTGCGAACGGGCTTGCAAACGGTAAACATCTAAATGAAAACTCCCTGATCCGGCGGCAAAGAACGCTGCTGTTCTATCACGCCGCGATAATAAACGTCACGCTGCGAGGGTCCAGCTTTGAATTTCCAAAAGGTAAGATTGGCTGGGGGGCTGTATTTTGTTGCCACTCCGATCGGAACGGCGCGCGATATCACGCTCAGGGCGCTGGACATTCTGGCCTCGGCGGATGTGATCGCTGCGGAAGACACGCGCAGCCTGCGCAGACTGATGGAGATTCACGGCGTGCCGCTCGAAGGGCGGCGCATTCTGTCCTATCACGATCACAGCGGCACGGGCGCACGCGAGCGGATCATGGCCGAACTGGCCCAGGGCAAGTCGGTGGCCTACGCCTCCGAGGCGGGGATGCCGCTGATCGCCGATCCGGGATACGACCTGGGCAAGCAGGCGGCCGAGGCCGGGTTCTGCGTGACCTGCGCCCCCGGAGCGTCAGCCGTCGTGACGGCGCTGACCCTGGCGGGCTTGCCGACGGACGCCTTCTTTTTCGCCGGATTCCTGCCGAATGCGTCCGGCTCGCGCCGAACACGGATCGAGGCGTTGCGGGATGTTCCCGGGACGCTGGTGTTCTACGAATCCCCCAAGCGTTTAGGGGCGTGCCTGTCGGATCTGGCGCAGGTTCTGGGTGGCGAGCGTCAGGCCGCGGTCTGTCGTGAGCTGACCAAGAAGTTCGAAGAAGTCCGGCGGGCTAGCCTTGCAGAGCTGTCCGAGCAGTATCGAGATGCAACCGTGAAGGGAGAGATCGTCGTGCTGGTGGACCGTGCCCATTCACAAGCCGTTAACGATTCAGATGTAGAAGAGGCGCTGCGACAGGCTCTGGAAACGCACTCGGTACGGGATGCGGCGGATCTGGTGTCCAGGATGTATGATTTGCCAAGGCGGCCGATCTACCAGAAGGCCCTAAAGATAGGAAAGGGATGACATGGCGCGACGGTCGGCCAAGGGCTCGGTTTCCTATCACGCCGGGCAGGCGGCCGAACACAGCGTCGCTGCCGACTACGAAAGCCGAGGGTTCGAGGTCTGCCACAGGCGCTGGCGCGGCGCAGGGGGTGAGATCGACCTGATCGTTCGGGATGCGCAGGGCCTAGTGTTCGTCGAGGTCAAGAAAAGCCAAACCGTTGACAGCGCCGCCGCGCGGATCAGCAAGCGTCAGATCGACCGGATATGCGCCTCGGCGGCGCAGTATTTGGCGCAGGAACCGGGCGGGCAGCTGACCGATGTCCGGTTCGATGCGGCTCTGGTGGATGCAACGGGCGCAGTGCAAATCGTCGAAAACGCCTTTGGTCAGGGCTGATCGCCATTGAACACCCGTCGCCGCTGGGCCATGTATCTGGCGTGACTACGAGGGACACGCCATGAAAATCGCCTTTCAGATGGACCCGATCGGGGCCGTGGACATCAATGCAGACAGCTCGTTCCGGCTGGCCGAAGAAGCCCAGGCCCGTGGGCACCAGCTGTTTTACTACGGACCCGATCAACTGGCCTATCAAGAGGGGCGCATCACCGCCCGCGGTCACGACATGACGGTGCAGCGGGTTGCGGACCAGCCGGCGGTTCTGGGGCCCGAGCGCGAGGTTGATCTGGCGGATTTCGATGTCGTCTGGCTGAGGCAGGACCCGCCGTTTGATATGCACTATATCACCTCAACCCACCTGCTGGATCGGTTGCGTGGGCAGGCTCTGGTGGTGAATGATCCGTTCTGGGTGCGCAACTATCCGGAAAAACTGCTGGTTCTGGATTTTCCTGACCTGACTCCGCCCACCACGATCGCCCGCGATCTGCGGACCATCAAGGCGTTCAAGGAAAAGCACGGCGACATCATCCTCAAGCCGCTCTATGGCAATGGCGGGGCTGGCGTGTTCCGGCTGGATGCCGATGACCGCAACCTGACCTCGTTGCACGAGCTGTTCACGGGCTTCTCGCGAGAGCCGCTGATAGTTCAGAAATTCCTGCCGGATGTGCGCAACGGCGACAAGCGGGTGATCCTGGTCGATGGTGAGCCGGTCGGCGCGATCAACCGCGTTCCGGCCGAGGGTGAGACGCGGTCGAACATGCATGTGGGCGGCCGCCCCGAAAAGATCGGGCTGACCGACCGCGATCTTGAGATCTGCGCGGCCATCGGTCCGCTGCTGAGGGAAAAGGGCCAAATCTTTGTGGGTATCGACGTGATCGGCGACTATCTGACCGAAATCAACGTGACCTCGCCCACCGGAATCCAGGAATTGGAGCGGTTCAACGGAACCAACATTGCCGAAAAGATCTGGCAGGCGATCGAGGCCAAGGTCTAAGCTGCAACCCGGGCGCTGATCCTGTAGCTCAGCGCCTCGGCCACGTGGGGGCGGCGCACATCGGGCGCGCCCTCAAGATCGGCAATGGTGCGGGCCACGCGCAGAATGCGGTGGTAGGCCCGCGCCGACAGGCCGAACCGCTCGGCCGCCTTGACCAGCAGGTCCTTGCCCTCGGCGTCTGGTGCGGCGACCTCTTCCAGCAGATTGCCCTCGATATCGGCGTTCTGGCGAATGCCGGGCGTGTCCTGAAAGCGCCGGGCCTGAACACCGCGCGCCTGTTGCACCCGCGCGGCGACGGTGGCCGAGCTGTCTCCGGATGGCGGCAGGTCAAGGTCGGTGAAGCCCACGGGCGGCACCTCGATCCGCAGATCGAACCGGTCCATCAGCGGCCCCGAGATGCGGCCCAGATAGTCCTCGCCGCAGACGGGGGCGCGTGAGCAGGCGCGGGACGGGTCGCTGAGATATCCGCATTTGCAGGGGTTCGCCGCCGCCACCAGCATGAACCGGCAGGGGTATTTCACATGGGCGTTGGCGCGGGCGACCATAACCTCGCCGGTCTCGATGGGCTGACGCAGGGTTTCCAGAACCGTTCGCGGAAACTCGGGGAATTCGTCCATGAACAGGACGCCGTTGTGGGCCAGGGAAATCTCGCCAGGTTTCGCGCCTTTTCCGCCGCCCACGATCGCGGCCATCGACGCCGTGTGATGCGGTTCGCGGAAAGGGCGGGTCCGACTGATGCCGCCTTCGTCCAGCATGCCGCACAGCGATTGGATCATCGAGGTCTCGAGCGCTTCGGTGGGCGTCAGCGGCGGCAGAATGCCGGGCAAGCGGGCGGCGAGCATGGATTTGCCCGATCCCGGCGTGCCGATCATGATCATGTGGTGACGGCCGGCCGCTGCGATTTCCAGTGCGCGTTTTGCCCGTTCCTGCCCTTTGACGTCGCGCAGGTCGCGGGTCGAGGGTTCCAACCTGACCTCGCCGGGCTGGGCGACCGGCAGGGCCGACTGGCCGTTAAAATGGCGCACGACGTCGGCCAAGGACGCTGCCCCGATCACCTGGGTCGCGTCGACCCAGGCCGCCTCGGCACCTGACGCGCGCGGGCACAGCAGCGTGCGGCCCTCGGCCGCGGCGGTCATCGCGGCGGGCAGGGCGCCGGCCACGGGTACCAATGAGCCGTCCAGCGAAAGCTCGCCCAGAGCCATGGTGCCTTCTGCGGCGTCGGCGGGCAGGATGTCGATGGCACAGAGCAGGGCAAGCGCGATCGGCAGGTCGAAATGGCTGCCTTCCTTGGGCAGGTCGGCGGGCGACAGGTTGATCGTGATGCGTTTGGATGGCAGCGCAATGGCCATCGCACTGAGCGCACTGCGCACGCGTTCGCGGGCCTCGGACACGGCCTTGTCCGGCAGGCCGACGATTGAAAAAGCAGGCAGCCCGGGGGAGACGGCGCATTGCACCTCGACCGGGCGGGCCTCGACCCCCTGAAAGGCAACGGTATGAGCGCGGGCGACCATGGCGATCCTGTTCTTGGTTAACAGGACCTTGCTGCCATGGCGCCGGTTTAGGAATGGTTAACGGTCACACCGCTTGCCGGATCATTTGCGTGAATTTCGGCCATGCGCCAGGGTCGGCCACGGTTTTGTCGCGGCAGAAGGTGTTGCAGAAGCCCCATCTTTTGCCATCCAGTTCCAGGAATGCGGTCACCGGCTTGCCGGAATAGGGGCAGAGGTCATTGACCGACGGCCCCGCCTCAACTGCGCGGGCTGTCGAGGCCCCGCCGATCGGCCAGGGCTCTGCGTCGAGCGGCTGTTCATAGGGGAACGGGTCGTAGTCGACCGTCAGCCCCATCGCGCGCCATTGCCGAACCGCCGGGTCCGACAACAATTCCATGCAATAGTCATGGTTCTGCGCGGACACGGGCAGACCGTAGCCGATGATCCGGGCCGCGACCGGCGTATAGAACACATCGGCCAGCGAATAGCTGCCGAACAACGGGCCGGACGTCGTGCCCGAGATTTTGCGGGCATGCGCCCACAGGGTCTCGATCCGGGTCAGATCGGCGCGGGTTTCGTCGGACGGTTCGAACCCTTTCCAGCGGTGTTTGAGTTGCATGGGGCAGGCCGACCGCAATGCATGAAACCCAGCGACCATCTCGGAACACAGCCAACGGGCGGTTGCGCGGGCAGCAGCGTCTTGCGACCAAAGCCCGGCATCGGGGTGGCGTTCGGCCAGCGTCTCGGCCACGGCGAGGCTTTCGCCGACCACCGTGCCGTCGGGCAGGCGCAGCGCGGGGACCAGACGGGCCGGGGCCAGCGGCTGCATGTCCCGGGCCATCGTGCCCGAATACAAGCCGATCATGTGGGTCGTGTAAGGCAGGCCGAATTTTTCCAGCATCAGCCAGCCGCGCATGGACCAGCTTGAAAACAGGCGGTCCCCGATGAAAAGGTCGTATGTCATGGCCCGAGGATGGCCGAACGCCCGATATCAGTAAAACGCTGAATTGTGCGCGCCGTGTTCACGGAAGATGATTGATCCGCCCGACCGACCAGGTTTTGCCGTCAAAGGCCAGATCGGTCACCGACAGGTTGTCGATGCGATGGGCGAAGGTCTGTTGCGCGTCCAGATCCAAGGCGCGCTGCACCTGGGTCAGGATCACGCCGAAATGGGCCACGATGACCAGATCGGCGCCGGTATACTTTCCGATCAACCCGTCGATCGCCGCGTCGACCCGCGCGCGGACCGCGTTCCAGCTTTCGCCGTTGGGCGGGCGCACGTCGCCGGGGCTGTCCCAATAGGCAAAGGCCAGTTCGGGGTCTTCGGCCTCGATCTCGGCGAATGCGCGCATTTCCCAGGTGCCGAAATGGATCTCGCGCAGGTCGGGATGGTGCGGCAGCCGACGGCGCGTGCCCTGAATGGCCGTGGCCGTATCCGCAGCGCGCGACAGGTCCGACGAAATGACCAGCGCATCCCGCGGCAGGTGATCGTGCAGGCGCGCGAGGGCCGCGTGGTCGCTCAGGTCGGCGGGAATGTCTGACCAGCCCACCATCGTCTTGGCATGGGTCGGGCCGTGGCGGACAAGATGCAACCGGGTCACGGCAACTGGCCTTTCAAAACCTGCGGCAGTCCCGCGATGACCTGAACCACAAGGTCGGCTTGGGCGGCGAGGGCGATGTTCAACCGCCCCTGCGCCTCGCGGAATTTGCGGGCCAGCGCATTGTCGGGGACGATACCGTGCCCCACTTCGTTCGAGACGATCACGACCTGCGCGGGGCAGGCCCGCAGCGCGGCCAAAAGGGCGGCCTGTTCCTGTTCAAGATCGCTGTCCGCAAGCAAATGATTGCTGAGCCACATCGTGGCGCAATCGATAAGACAGACCTGATCCCGGCTCAGCCCCGCCAGCGCCGGGCGCAGGTCCATCGGGGCTTCGATCGTGGCCCAGCCGTCGCCTCTTTGGTCCACATGGCGCCTGATTTTTAGGCGCATCTCATCATCAAACACTTGTGATGTTGCCAGGTAGACGCGGGTTTTCCCTGTTGAAACAGCAAGTTGTTCGGCAAATGCAGATTTTCCCGATGCCGCGCCACCCAGCACAAAGGTTAAATCGGGATGCATTTTTTACTACCTTTACAGTGATCCACCCGGTGCGCCCTTGCGTATCGACCATACGTCGGCAAGGCAAGACCGGCGGCGCCTACGACAGATGGGAGAGCTGCATGGCACTGGATAACCCGAACGACTTCTCGATGTCCCGGCAGGCTATGAAAGCCGAATTGCTGGATGCGGAAACCGAATTGCGCCTGGCCTATGCCTGGCGCGACGAGCGCGACGAACAGGCCCTTCACCGGTTGATAACGGCCTATATGCGTCTGGCCATTTCAATGGCGGCCAAGTTCAAACGCTATGGCGCACCGATGAATGACCTGATCCAAGAGGCCGGGCTGGGCCTGATGAAGGCCGCTGACAAATTCGACCCGGATCGCGGGGTTCGCTTTTCGACCTATGCGGTGTGGTGGATCAAGGCCAGCATCCAGGACTACGTGATGCGCAACTGGTCGATGGTGCGGACCGGTTCGACCTCGTCCCAGAAATCGCTCTTCTTCAACATGCGTCGCGTGCAGGCGCGGCTGGAGCGCGAAGCCGCGTCCGACGGCGTGGAACTGGACCGACACCAGCTGCACCAGATGATCGCCGCCGAGATTGGTGTTCCGCTGCGAGACGTCGAAATGATGCATGGCCGTCTGGCCGGGTCCGATTTTTCCCTGAATGCGGTGCAGTCGGCCGACGAGGATGGCCGCGAATGGATCGACGCGCTGGAGGATGACAGCGCGCAGGCCGCCGAACTGGTGGAACACGGGCACGACACCCGCCAATTGCGGGAATGGCTGATCACGGCGATGCAGGCGCTGAACGAAAGGGAGCGGTTCATCGTGCGCGAGCGCAAGCTGCGCGACCCGGCGCGGACGCTGGAAAGCCTCGGTCAGGAATTGGGCCTGTCGAAAGAGCGTGTGCGCCAGCTCGAGGCGGCGGCTTTCGCGAAAATGCGCAAGAGCCTTGAAGGGCAATCGCGCGAGGTGCAACACTTCCTCGCATGAGATTTCTTGCGATTCTGGCGGCGGTGGCCGTTTTCCTCTCCGGCGTGATGCAGCCTGCAGTGGCCGGCGAATTCATCCCCGACGACGTTCTGGCCCGGATGAAGGGGGCCGACGTCGTCATTCTGGGCGAGGTTCATGACAACCCGCGCCACCACCTTGTACAGACCGAGGCGATTGCGGCGATCCAGCCGAGGGCCGTGGTATGGGAAATGGTAACCGAAGAGGCTGCGCAGCGTCTGGCGCAGACCGCTGCGTCCGATCCCGAGGAATTGTCTCGCATCCTGCGCTGGGCCGAATCCGGCTGGCCGCCACTCAGCATGTATTATCCGGTTTTTCGGGCGTCGAACGCTCCGGTCTATGGGGCGATGGTACCGCGTGCTGCGGCTCGGGCCGCCATGGAGCGCGGGGCCGCGACCGCGCTGGGCGCGGATGCGGCGCGATACGGCCTTACCGTGCCGCTTGCCCCCGAAGATCAGGCCGCGCGCGAGGCCGAGCAGCAGGCGGCGCATTGCAATGCCATGCCCGCCGAGATTTTGCCGCAGCTGGTCGCCATCCAGCGTCTGCGCGATGCGGTTCTGGCCCGTGCGATCCTGCGTGCCATGGATGAGACCGACGGTCCGGTGGCCGTGATCACCGGCAATGGCCATGCGCGCAAGGATCAGGGCGTTCCAACCTTTTTGGCACGCCTGCGTCCGGGGCTGAAACTGTTCGTGCTTGGGCAGTCCGAGGATGGTGCGCTGACCGGTGAATTCGATGCGGTGATCGACAGCCCCGCCACCGAACGCGAGGATCCCTGCAAGGCGTTCGAGACTCAGGATTAACCGCTGGAACTCGGGCCATGCGTGGCATAGTGTCGGGTCCGACTGCGACCGGGAAAGGCTGAACATGCTGGCATCCAAACGGATTCTCCTGATCATCGGCGGAGGCATCGCGGCCTACAAGTCGCTCGACCTGATCCGCCGCCTGCGCGAGCGGGGCGCCTCGGTCACTCCGGTCCTGACCCGCGCGGCCGAAGAATTCGTGACACCGCTTTCGGTGGCGGCTCTGGCCGGGGAAAAGGCCTATCGCGATCTGTTCGACCTGACGGATGAGGCCGAGATGGGGCACATCCAGCTGTCGCGTTCGGCCGATCTGGTGGTGGTCGCGCCCGCGACGGCCGATCTGTTGGGCAAGATGGCCGGGGGGCTGGCCAACGATCTGGCCTCGACCCTGTTGATGGCGACGGACACGCCGGTTCTGTGCGCGCCGGCGATGAACGTGCGGATGTGGACCCACCCGGCGACCCAACGCAACCACCGTCAGTTGATCGCTGACGGGGTTCGGTTCGTGGGGCCGAACGATGGCGACATGGCCTGCGGCGAATACGGGCCCGGGCGAATGTCCGAACCGCTGGAGATCGTCGCGGCGGTCGAGGCGGCGCTGGCGGACGGTCCGTTGACGGGCAAGCGGATTCTGGTGACTTCGGGGCCGACGCACGAGCCGATCGACCCGGTGCGGTACATCGCCAACCGGTCCTCGGGGGCGCAGGGCGCCGCGATTGCACGTGCTCTGGCGGCGTTGGGGGCCGAGGTGGTCTTTGTCACCGGTCCCGCCGAGGTGCCGCCGCCCGATGGCGTGCAGGTGGTGCGTGTCGAGACCGCGCAGCAGATGTCGGATGCGGTGGATGCCGCCTTGCCGGTGGATGCGGGCGTGTTCGCCGCCGCGGTGGCCGACTGGCGCGTTGACGGGGCCTCGGACCGGAAGCTGAAGAAAAGCCGCGATGGCACGCCCGCGTTGGAGTTTGCCGAAAACCCGGACATCCTGAAGCGGGTGTCGCACATGGGTGCTGGCCGGCCCGCCCTGGTCGTGGGTTTCGCCGCCGAGACTGACGACGTGATCGCCCATGCAACCGCCAAACGGGCGCGCAAGGGGTGTGACTGGATCGTGGCCAATGACGTCAGCCCGGCGACGGGGATCATGGGCGGGGCCGAGAACGCGGTTGTGCTGATCACGGACCAGGGCGCCGAGGAATGGCCGCGCATGGGCAAGGACGCGGTCGCCGCGCAGTTGGCGGAACGGATCGCGGCGGCTTTGGCCGGGTGACCGGCCCGTTGCAGGTGCACGCAGTTGGAAAACGAGGGGGCAGCGATGGTGGAAATTCGGGTGATCCGGGAAGACGGGGCCGATCCGGCGGTTGCATTGCCGTCCTATGAAACGGCCGGCGCCGCCGGTGCGGACGTGCGGGCCAACCTGCCGGATCGGGGCAAAATCGTTCTGATGCCCGGAGAGCGCGCCCTGGTGCCGACCGGCCTGCGGATCGAGATACCGGATGGCTATGAGGTGCAGGTCCGCCCGCGTTCGGGGCTTGCCTTGAAACATGGGATCACGCTGCCCAACGCGCCGGGCACGATCGACAGCGACTATCGCGGTCCGCTGGGGGTGATCGTGTTGAACGCGGGGCAGGACCGGTTCGAGATCGCCCATGGCGACAGGATCGCGCAGCTGGTCGTCGCACCGGTCGTGCAGGCCCGGTTCGAGCTGACCGGCCGCCTGCGGCAGACGCAACGCGGAGCCGGTGGGTTCGGATCCACCGGGCGCAGTTGATGCTGTTGGTCCTGATCCTGGCGGCGGGGTTGTGGGGCCTGGGCTATCTGGCCGGCGCGTCCCGCGCCGCGCGATGGGTCTCGGTTCTGGTTCTGATGGCGGGGGTCGTGCTGTCGCATCTGGTGCTGCCCGATGGCCACCCGGTCCGCCTGGCCACCGGCGGGTCGGCGGCGATGTGGTTGATTCTGATAGGGGCGGCGGCTTTGGCAGCGGGGTATGGCGCAATCGTGAAAGCGTTGCGCCGTCGTGCCCATTCCGTACAGGCCGAGCCTGCGCCCGCCCTGGCCGGGCAGTTCAGCCAGACCGAACTGGAGCGCTATGCCCGTCACATCGTCCTGCGCGAGCTGGGCGGACCGGGCCAGAAACGCATGAAGACGGCGCGGGTGCTGGTGATCGGCGCAGGGGGGCTGGGCGCGCCGGCCTTGCAATACCTGGCCGCCGCGGGTGTCGGCACGATCGGGGTGATCGACGACGACGTGGTCGAAAACGCCAATCTGCAGCGGCAGGTGATCCATCGCGATACCGACATCGGCATGCCCAAGGTGTTTTCCGCGCAGCGGGCGATGGTGGCGCAGAACCCCAACGTCATCGTGCGCCCCTATCACCGCCGCCTGACCGAGGAGATCGCCGCCGAGCTGTTTTCCGACTATGACCTGATCCTGGATGGCACCGACAATTTCGACACCCGCTATCTGGCCAACCGCACCGCCGTGGCCTTGGGCAAACCGCTGATCTCGGGCGCGCTGTCGCAGTGGGAGGGGCAGCTGAGCGTGTTCGATCCGGCCAGCGGCGCACCCTGTTACCAGTGCATCTTTCCCGAGGCTCCGGCCCCGGGTCTTGCGCCATCCTGCGCCGAGGCCGGGGTGATCGGGCCGCTGCCCGGCGTGGCGGGCGCGATGATGGCGGTCGAGGCGATCAAGGTGATCACCGGTGCCGGGCAGGCGCTGCGCGGCGAGATGCTGATCTATGATGCGCTTTATGGCGAAAGCCGCAAGATCACGCTGTCACAGCGCGCCGATTGCCCCGTTTGCGGGCAATTGGGCTGACAGCAGCCCCTCCAGAAACCTGGCGTCCGCCACTGGACGATCGGGCCGGCCATTCCTAGCTTGACGCTCGAAGGAGAATTCGATGAGCAACCCGATCCTGTCCGACTGGACGACCCCGTTTGAAATCGCGCCTTTTGCCGAGATCTCGGATGATGACTTCGCCCCGGCGCTCGAACAGGCGCTGCAGGCGCATACCGACCAGATCGCGGCGATTGCAGCCAATCCCGAAGCGCCAAGCTTTGCCAACACCATCGAGGCGCTCGAGGCCGCCGGTGAAGGTCTGAGCAAGGTTCTGTCGGTTTTCTACACCGTGGCCGGAGCCGACAGCAATCCAGCGCGAGAGGCGCTGCAGCGCGACTTCTCGCCCAAGCTGGCGGCCCATTTCGCGGCGATCTCGTCGAACAAGGCCCTGTTCCGGCGGGTGGCGGACCTGTGGGCGCGACGGGACGACCTGGGCTTGACCGAGGAACAGGCGCGGGTGCTGATGCTGACCCATCGCGGCTTTGTCCGCTCGGGGGCGGCCCTGCAGGACAAGGCGGATGCCCGCATGCAGGAGATCAAGGCGCGTCTGGCCAGCCTTGGCACCGCCTTCACCCAGAACCTGCTGGCGGACGAGCGCACCTGGTTCATGCCGCTGTCCGAGGATGATCTGGACGGGCTGCCCGATTTCGTGATCGACGCCGCGCGGGCCGCGGGCCGGGAAAAGGGGGCGGATGGCCCTGTCGTGACCCTGTCGCGGTCGCTGATCGTGCCCTTCCTGCAATTCTCGCCCCGGCGCGACCTGCGCGAGAAGGCCTATCGCGCCTGGACGGCACGCGGGGCAAACGGGGGCGAGACCGACAACCGCGACATCGCGGCCGAGATCCTGAAGCTGCGCGAGGAACGCGCCCGGCTGCTGGGCTATGAGAATTTTGCGGCCTTCAAGCTGGAGACCGAGATGGCCCGCACCCCTCAGCGTGTGCGCGATCTGCTGATGCAGGTCTGGACCCCCGCCAAGGCCCGCGCCGAGGCCGATGCCGCGGTACTGACGCAGATGATGCAGGCCGACGGCATCAATGGCCCGCTGGAGCCGTGGGACTGGCGCTACTATGCCGAAAAGCGCCGCAAGGCCGAGCATGACCTCGATGAGGCGGCGCTGAAGCCCTATCTGCAACTGGACCGGATGATCGAGGCCGCGTTCTCTTGTGCCAACCGTCTGTTCGGGCTGGAGTTTGCACCGCTGGATGTGCCGCTGTATCATCCCGATTGCCGGGCCTGGGAGGTCACCCGCAACGGCCAGCATGTGGCCGTGTTCATCGGCGACTATTTCGCGCGCGGCTCGAAGCGGTCGGGCGCATGGTGCAGCGCGATGCGGGCGCAGGCCAAGTTTCCCAAGGTGCAGGCGCCGGTTGTCATCAACGTGTGCAATTTCGCCAAGGGTGACCCGGCCCTGTTGTCTTATGACGACGCGCGGACCCTGTTCCACGAATTCGGACACGCCCTGCATCAGATGCTGTCGAACGTGACCTATGAAAGCATTTCGGGCACCAGCGTCGCGCGGGATTTCGTCGAGCTTCCAAGCCAGCTGTACGAACATTGGCTGGAAGTGCCCGAGGTGCTGGCCGAGTTCGCGACCCATGCCGAAACCGGCGAGCCGATGCCGCCCGAGATGCTGGAAAAGGTTCTGGGTGCGGCCAATTTCGATCAGGGCTTCCAGACGGTGGAATATGTGGCCTCGGCGCTGGTCGATCTGGCCTTTCACGACGGTCCGGCCCCGGCCGATCCGATGGCGCGGCAGGCCGAGGTTCTGGCCGAGATCGGGATGCCGCATGCGATCGGGATGCGCCACGCGACCCCGCATTTCGCGCATGTCTTTGCCGGGGACGGCTACAGCTCGGGCTACTACAGCTACATGTGGTCCGAGGTCATGGATGCGGATGCCTTTGCGGCCTTTGAAGAGGCCGGAGGTGCGTTCGACCCCGAACAGGCGCAGGCGCTGGAAGACCACATCCTGTCGACCGGCGGCTCGAAAGAGGCCGAAGATCTGTATCTGGCGTTCCGCGGTCGCTTGCCGGGCGTCGATGCCTTGCTGAAAGGGCGGGGCCTGATCGCGGCGTGACAGACCGGCCGCGCCCATCCGGCGCGGCCCATTGCTGGCCGGGCGAACGACCAGGTGAGACTGGCATGCGGCGCTGTTTCGGCGCCGTCAGTAGCCCAGGTCGCGATCGACCAGATGCAGCAGCGGCTGACCGGCCTCGTTGCGCCGGATGTTGTCGCAGATGACCTGGGCTGCGGTCTCGGGCCGGGTTTCCGAGGCGATATGGGGCGTGACCGTCACGTTCGGATGCGCCCAATAGGGATGCTGGGGCGGCAGGGGTTCGGTGCGGAACACGTCCAGCGTGGCATGGGCGATCTGGCCCGTGTCCAACGCGTGCAGCAGGGCGTTGTCGTCGATCAGCGCCCCGCGCCCCGGATTGATGATCCGGGCGCCCTTGGGCAACAGGGCCAGCGTCTCGGCGTTCAGGGTGTTTTCGGTCGCCGGGGTATCGGGCAGCAACAGAACCACGATGTCGGCCTGTGTCAGCGCGCGGCGCAGGCCGTCCGGCCCGTGCAGGCTGTTGACGCCGGGGATGGTCTTGGCGGTGCGGCTCCAACCGATGACGTTGAACCCGAGGCTGCTCAGCGCCCCGGCCGCCGCCTGCCCCAGCGCGCCCAGCCCCAGCACGCAGACCGTTCGCTGCGACGCCAGTGGCGGAGGGGCCGGCGCCCAAACACCGTCTTGCACCGTGATGTGGCGGTCCATGCCCAGGTGGTAGCGCAGGACGTGGCCCACCACCCATTCGGTCATGCCCTGGGTCAGACCGTGATCGACCATCCGCGCCAGCGGAACGGTCAGAGTTTCGTTTCCGGCGATCTTCTCGACCCCCGCCCAGAGGCTGAGCACCGCCTTGAGCCGCGTGTACGGGGTAAAATCCTGCAGACCGCCATTGGGGGCATAGACGACATAGTCCACCTGTTCCGGCGGAAGATCGGTGGCGATGGTGACGTCCATCCCCGACAGCCCCTTGGTCAAGAGCGGTTCATAGACCGGCCACAGGGCAGGACGGGCGGAGAACAGGACCTTGATCGACATCGCAAGCCTTTCGGGTCAGCGGGGGCGGTGGATGTGGGCGCTCTGGACGATGCCGAAGGCGGCCATCAGCACCAGCATGGCCGAGCCGCCATAGCTGACCATCGGAAGCGGCACCCCCACCACCGGGGCCAGACCCATGACCATCGACATGTTGACCGCAAAGAACAGGAAGAAGTTCAGCGAAATGCCCAGGGTTACCAAGGATGAATACCGGTCCTTGGCTGACAGGGCGGTGACCAGGCAGAAGACAAGAATCAGCCCGTAGAGCGTCAGCAGCGTGATGCCGCCCACGAAGCCGAACTCTTCGGCCAGGGTGGTGAAGATGAAGTCGGTGTGCTTTTCGGGCAGGAAGTTCAGGCGCGACTGCGTGCCCTGCATGAACCCGCGCCCGTTCCAGCCGCCGGACCCCAGCGCGATTTTCGACTGGGTGATGTGATACCCGGCACCCAGAGGGTCGCTTGAGGGGTCGAGAAAGGTGTCGATGCGGCGGAACTGATAGTCTTTCAGCAACTGCCAGTCGGTGCCGCGGCTTTTGAACACGGCAGTGACCAGGCCCACCCCGGCCGCGATGACGGCCGCGAAATAGGCCCAATGCACGCCTGCCAGAAACATCAGCCCGCCCCCGGCCGCCAGCAGCAGGATCGCGGTTCCGAGGTCCGGCTGTTTCAACACCAGCGCGGTCGGGATCAGGATCAGAAGCACGGGCAGAAGCACCCAGAGCGGTCGCGACGTCTTTTCCGAAGGCAGCCAGTCGTAATAGGCGGCCAGCACCATCACCAGCGTCACCTTGGTCAGTTCGGAGGGCTGCAGCCGCATGAACCCCAGGTCGATCCAGCGCTGGGCACCCATGCCAACCGTGCCGAACAGTTCGACCAGCACCAACAGGCCAAGAGAGCCGAGATAAGCCAGCAAGGACATGCTGCGCCAGAACCAGATCGGGATCAACGCCACGATGAACATGACCGCAAGGCCGAGGCCGAAACGCTCCATTTGCGGTTCCGCCCAAGGGCGCCATGACCCGCCTGCGACCGAATACAGCATCAGAAACCCGGCGCTGGCGACGCTGATCAGCAACAGGGTCAGCGGCCAGTTCATGTACAGGAACTTCCGATATCCCGTCGGCGTTGATTTGACCGTGTGTTCAAGATAGCTCATGCGCGGTCCTTCTCGCTGGGACGCGCTTTGGGCCGGCGATCACCCTCCAGCCTTTTTTGTTGTTCCCTGATGCGCTCTCGGTCGGCCACCGGATAGGCCTCGAGCGGGGGCGTGCCCCCGTACAGCGCCTGGAGCATCACATCGCGGGCGACCGGCGCCGCCGCCGTGGAACCGCCGCCGCCATGCTCGACGACCACCGCCACGGCAAATTTTGGGTTGTCATAAGGCGCGAAGCTGACGAACAGGGCATGGTCGCGGCGCTCCCAAGGCAAGTCCTCGTTGCGGATGACGCCCGCGGCCCGCTCGGCCTTGGTGATGTTGCGCACCTGGCTGGTGCCGGTCTTGCCCGCCATCCGGTACTCATCGGCGATGATGCGGCTGCGATAGGCCGTGCCGCGCCGGTCGTTCGAGACCGAGAACATCGCCTTGCGGACCTGTTCGAGGTTGCGCGGGTTCACGTCCAGCGGCTCTCCGGCGCCCGAGGGTTGTTCGACCCCGTTGATGCTGCGGATCAGTCGCGGCGTGACCGAGCGGCCAGTGGCGATCCGCGCCGACATCACGGCCAGCTGCAGGGGCGAGGCCAGCATGAAGCCCTGACCGATCGACGCGTTGGCTGTGTCACCGATCAGCCATTCCTGGCCGTGGACGCGCCGCTTCCATTCCTGGTTCGGGGCCAATCCGGCAGCCACGGCCGACATCGGCAGGTCGTGTTTGACGCCCAGACCGAACTTGCGCGCCATGTCCGAGATCTTGTCGATCCCCACGCGCAGGGCAACATCATAGTAGTAGACGTCGCAACTGCGCTTCAACGAGGTCTCCAGATCGACCATCCCGTGTCCGCCGCGCTTCCAGCAGTGGAACCGCCGGCTGCCCACCTTCAGATAACCAGGACAATAGACGGTGTTGCCCGGACCCACGACGCCAGCCTCGAGCGCGGCCAGCGCGGTGATCATCTTGAAGGTCGAACCGGGCGGGTAGGTGCCCTGAACCGTCTTGTTCGCCAGAGGGCGGTATTTGTCCTGTGTCAGGGCCTGATAATCAGCCACTGAAATACCGCGCACGAACAGGTTCGGGTCAAAGCTGGGGGTCGAACTGATGGCCCGGATATCCCCCGTTTCGCAATCGATCACGACCGCTGCGGCACTTTCTCCGGCCAGTCGGGCCTGGGTGTATTCCTGAAGGTTCGCATCGACGGACAGTTGCAGGTCAGCGCCGGGCTGACCTTCGGTCCTGTCAAGCTCACGCATGACCCGCCCGGTTGCGTTCACCTCGACCCGCTTGGCGCCGGCCTTGCCCCGCAGCAGCTTTTCCTTCTTGGCCTCCAGACCCACCTTGCCGATCTGGAACCGCGGGATCATCAAGACCGGCTCGGGGTCTTCCATCTGGCTCAGGTCATAGTCGCTGACCGGCCCGACATAACCCACGACATGCGCAAAGTCCTCGTACTGGGGATATTGCCGGGTCAGGCCAA
The DNA here is from genome assembly GCA_000161775.1 of Ruegeria lacuscaerulensis ITI-1157. Taxonomy (GTDB): domain Bacteria; phylum Pseudomonadota; class Alphaproteobacteria; order Rhodobacterales; family Rhodobacteraceae; genus Ruegeria; species Ruegeria lacuscaerulensis. Next base: position 558,649 of record GG704596.1, on the reverse strand, counting down.
CCTCGGGCGTCACGCCAGGCAATGCACGGGCATTGATCGCGATCTTCGAGATATCCTCCCAGGTGACCTGGTCGGCCAGCGTGACCGGAAGAAACGGGGCCGAACGTCGCATTTCGGTCTTGGCGCGTTCGATCTCCTCTTCCGTCAACGGTATCAGCCGGGCCAATTTGGCAATCACCTTGTCGACGTCGCCGGCGTCTTCGCGCACGATGACGATCCGGTACGAAGGCGTGTTCTGCGCGATCACCTGTCCATTCCGGTCGTAGATCCGCCCTCGAGTCGGGGGAATCAATCGGATATTGATACGGTTTTCCTCGGCAAGCAGGCGGTATTGGTCGGCTTGGTCCACCTGCATGTAGCGCATGCGCGCGGCCAGTCCGCCGACAAAGGCGAACTGCATTCCGCCCAGAATAAGAGCGCGACGCGTCAGGCGCTTGTAAGCCAGACCCTTGCCTTTGGCGGGGCGCTTCATGCGTGTACCCCCGTGGCCATGTTGTCAGCTGCCGAGGGCCGCCGGACACCCAGCACGCTTTGACTGAACAGGACGACCAGCGGATACGAGGCAACCGTCAGTATCGTCTGAACCAGAACCGGACCGAGGGCCGCCTGCTCGACCGACAGCAGTGCCAGAATCAGCCGGTTCAAGACGAAGATGACGATTGTGACCACGGCAACGGTGGTCCATTCCGCCAAGAACCCGATGTCTCGGATGCCCTGTCCGTCCGATCGAAGGTATGCTGTACCCAAAACGACCAGCGCCGCCAGCAACCCCGGAGGTCTTTGCAGAAGAAAATCCGCCATCAGCATGACAACAGTCACGCTGGCAATGGGCACGAAGTCAGGGCGCCGCAGGACCCAGGCAAACGTCAATCCAATCAGCAGTTCCGGAAACGGCCAGCGGTCGGGTTTCGTGTCCAGGGGCAGCAGGTGGAAGAACATGACCAACATGGCAAGGAACAGGTAGAGGCTGCGCATCAGCCACAGGCGCGAAGCGGCTTTATCCATCGGCGCCCTCCTCGTCTGATGTTACAAGAGCGCCGGGGCGTGTGGGCCCAACAAGCCTGCCGGGATCGCGGATTGGTTCGGGAGACTGGTAACGCAGCACCCGCAGGAACTCCAGACGTTCGAAATCCGCCGACAAACGCACGCGCAGGCGACCGCTCGGGTCTGCCGCGATCTGGCCAATCAGCAAGCCGGCCGGGAACACGCCGCCATCGCCCGAGGTCACGACCCGGTCGCCGGGTCGAACCAGTTCGCGGTTTTCAAGAAACTCGACTGCGGGGGATGGCGTATTGTCGCCGGCGATCAACGCCTTTTGTCCCGAAGGTTGGATGGCCGCCGGGATCGCGCTGGAGGCGTCGGTCAGCAGAATGACCCTCGATGTATCCGGCCCCACGCCCGAGATGCGCCCCACCAGCCCGATGCCGTCCATGGCTGCCCAGCCGTCGACGATGCCGTCCCGCGCGCCGACGTTCAGCAGAACCGACTGCCGAAAGGGCGATCCGCTGTCGGCCATCACCACGCCTGTGATGTAGGTCAGGCGAGGATCCAGCCGGACATTGTTCAGGTCCAAAAGGCGCGCATTCTCCTGCTCCAGTTGCAGCGCGGCCTCTTTCCAGGCGCGCATGCGGCGCAGTTCACTGCGCAATTCGCGGTTCTGTTCACTGAGACGCTGATAGCTTTGGAAGTCGCGCACCAGGTTCACGGCGGCCGTTACCGGCACCATGGCCCACTCCATCGAGGGCACCACCGCATCGACCACCTGCGCCCGGAACCGCTCGACCCGGGGGCTGTCGATGCGCCAGACCAGAAAGATGCCCAGCAGGCACACGACGACGATCCCCGTGAACAAGCGGCGCAGGGGAGTGGTGTAGTCGTCGCGCTGTGCCCGGTCTTTTGCCACAGGACTCCTTCCCGTGCTGCTCGTGCCCGATCTTGAACCCTCGGATCAGAGGGTGCGCGCCTCAGCTTTCGTAGTCAATCGCGTGGCGCAGCTGTTTTTCGTATTCCAGAGCCTTGCCGGTGCCCAAAGCCACGCAATTCAGGCTTTCGTCGGCAATCGACACGGCCAATCCGGTCTGTTCGCGCAGGGCCAGGTCCAGATCACCCAGCAGCGCGCCGCCACCGGTCAGCATCACGCCCCGGTCCACGATGTCCGCGGCCAGATCCGGCGGGGTGGTTTCCAGCGCGGTCATCACCGCCTCGCAGATCTGCTGGACGGGTTCCGAAAGCGCCTCGGCCACCTGGGCCTGGCTGATCTCGATTTCCTTGGGGACGCCGTTCAGAAGGTCGCGTCCGCGGATGTGCATCGACTGCCCGCGCCCGTCATCGGGCATTCGGGCGGTGCCGATGGTGGTCTTGATCCGCTCGGCGGTGGATTCGCCCACCAGCAGGTTCTGCTGACGACGCAGGTACGAGATGATCGCCTCGTCCATGCGGTCGCCCCCCACGCGGACCGAGCGGGCATAGACGATGTCGCCCAGCGAGAGGACAGCAACTTCGGTGGTGCCGCCGCCGATATCAACGACCATGTTGCCCGTGGGATCGGTGATCGGCATCCCGGCGCCGATGGCGGCGGCAATCGGCTCGGCGATCAGACCGGCGCGGCGGGCGCCCGCCGACAGAACCGACTGACGGATCGCGCGTTTTTCAACCGGCGTTGCCCCATGGGGAACGCAGACGATGATCTTGGGCTTCGAAAAGGTCGAACGCTTGTGCACCTTGCGGATGAAATGCTTGATCATTTCTTCGGCGGTGTCGAAATCGGCGATCACGCCTTCGCGCATGGGGCGGATGGCCTCGATCGAGCCGGGGGTGCGGCCCAGCATCAGCTTGGCGTCCTCGCCCACGGCCAGAACCTTCTTGACCCCGTCCTTGACATGGTAGGCGACAACCGAGGGTTCCGACAGGATCACGCCGCGCCCTTTGACGTAAACCAGCGTGTTGGCCGTCCCTAGGTCGATCGCCATATCCGCTGTGAACAGGCCGCCCAGATTGTCGAAGATCCCCATGTTTCCCCTGATCCTGTCTGTCAGAAATTTCTACTGCCCGCGACTCGACGGTTCCGGGACGGATGACTTATAGGGTGCCATGACGCCCGGTTAAAGGCCTGATTCCGCGTAAATCAGCACCTTTCCGCCTCTTTGACAGGGACTTTAGAAGGCAACATGCTCTCATATCAACACATTTACCACGCGGGCAATCTGGCGGACGTGCAAAAGCACGCCTTGTTGGCGTGGATGCTGGACTACATGACCCGCAAGGACAAGCCGATCAGCTATCTCGAGACCCATTCCGGGCGCGGCCTGTACCACCTGAATGCGCCCGAGGCCGTGCAGACCGGAGAGGCGGCGGCAGGGATCGGGCGCGCGCTGAGCAGCGGATGGTTTTCCGATGATCACCCGCTGGCACGCGCGTTGCGCTCGGTGCAGGCGCAGTTTGGCGAAACGGCCTACCCGGGCTCGCCGCTGATTGCGGCAAGCCTGCTGCGACCGCAGGACAGCCTGCATTTCGCCGAGCTTCATCCGCAGGAATACGCGGTGCTGAACCAGGCTCTGTCTGGGCTCGATGCCAAGACGTACAGACAGGACGGGTTCGAGCTGGCTCAGTCGGTTCTGCCGCCCACACCTCGGCGCGGGGTGATGTTGATTGACCCCAGCTACGAGGTAAAGGCGGATTATGGCCGCCTGCCGGGGTTGATTTCCAAGTATCACCGCAAGTGGAACGTGGGTCTCATCGCCTTGTGGTACCCGATCCTGACCGACGATCGACACGTTCCGATGGTGTCGGCACTGAAGGGCTTGGACCTTCCCAAGTCGTTCGTGCACGAAGTTCGGTTCCCGCCTGCCCGTGAGGGTCATCGGATGATCGGTTCTGGCATGTTCGTGGTCAACGCACCCTTCGGGATCGAAGACGAGGCCGCGCGTCTTTCCGGCCTGTTCGCAAAGATCTGACGGCGTATCAGGATCAAGGGTCTCCCGCCCCGTTTGACAGCATCAAAGATGCCGCCAAACGTGTTG
>GG704596.1:515374-554518 GCA_000161775.1 Ruegeria lacuscaerulensis ITI-1157 | reverse complement strand
AGGTTGCGCGGCGAAGCCGGGCTGCCGCGGGCGCGGGAGCCCTGCCTGCCATTTCTGATCAGGTCAGATCCTTGTAGCTGATCTCGCGCGCATCCGCGCCCGGGCCGGCCTTTTCGCGGCGCATGATCAACCGGTTCAGCGCGCTGATATAGGCCTTGGCCGACGCCACCACGGTATCCGTGTTTGCGGATTGGCCCGTGGCGATCATGCCGTCTTCCTCCAGGCGGACAGAAACGGTGGCCTGCGCGTCGGTGCCTTCGGTCACGGCATGTACCTGGTACAGCTGCAGATGCGCCTTGTTCGGGTAGATGGCCCGGATCGCCTTGAAGGTGGCGTCGACCGGTCCGTCGCCGTGCTCGGTGGCGATCACATCCTTGCCGTCGACCTCCAGTTCGACCGTCGCTTCGGCCTGACCGCCGGTGCCGCAGGTGACTTTCATCGAGACCAGCTGCAGGTGATCGTTGGTCGCATCATCCGCGCTCATCAGCGCGATCAGATCGTCGTCGAACACCTCTTTCTTGCGGTCGGCGAGTTCCTTGAACCGCACGAAGATGTCTTTGAGCTGGTTATCCCCGACCTCGTAGCCGAGTGTCTCCAGCTTGTCGCGCAGCGCGGCCCGGCCGGAATGCTTGCCCAGCGGAAGCGAGGTGCCCGAAAGGCCGATATCCTCGGGGCGCATGATCTCGAAATTCTCGCGGTTTTTCAGCATGCCATCCTGATGGATGCCGCTTTCATGCGCAAAGGCGTTCTTGCCGACGATCGCCTTGTTGAACTGCACCGGAAAGCCCGAAACCGTCGCCACCCTGCGCGAGATATGCATGATCTTGGTGGTGTCGATGCCTGTTTTCCACGGCATGATGTCGTTGCGGGTGCGCATAGCCATCACGACCTCTTCCAGCGCGGTATTGCCCGCGCGCTCCCCCAGGCCGTTGATCGTGCATTCGATCTGCCGGGCCCCGCCGGCAACAGCGGCCAGAGCGTTTGCGGTCGCCATGCCCAGATCGTTGTGGCAATGGGTGGCAAAGATCACCTCGTCGGCGCCCGGAACGGTTTCGATCAATCTGCGGATCAGATCGGCCGACTCCGCCGGGGCAGTATAGCCCACCGTGTCGGGGATGTTGATCGTGGTCGCGCCGGCCTTGATCGCAATCTCGATCACGCGGCACAGATAGTCCCATTCGGTCCGGGTCGCATCCATTGGCGACCATTGCACGTCTTCGCACAGGTTGCGGGCGTGGCTGACGGTTTCGTGGATCTTTTCGGCCATCTCGTCCTGCGTCAGGTTCGGAATGGCCCGGTGCAGCGGCGAGGTGCCGATGAAGGTGTGGATCCGGTTCTTTTCGGCGTGTTTGACCGCCTCCCAGCAGCGGTCGATATCGGCGAAATTCGCGCGCGCCAGGCCGCAGATGCGGGCGTTCTTGGCGCGCTGCGCGATTTCCGAAACGGCCTTGAAATCACCCTCGGAGGCGATCGGAAAGCCGGCCTCGATGATGTCGACGCCCATGTCATCCAGAAGCTCGGCGATTTCCAGCTTTTCGTCATGGGTCATGGTTGCGCCGGGGCTTTGCTCGCCGTCGCGCAAAGTGGTGTCAAAGATCAAGACGCGGTCTTGGTCGGTCACGTTGGTCATGGGGGTCACTTTCTTGTCTGTCCTAAAGCCAATGGCGCGCAGGCGTCCTCCTCTGAGCGGGCGCGCCGGATGGCACGCTCAGAGGCGGATTAGGATCAGTAGGCCACGCAGAGTTGCGCCGGCGAAAGCGGCGAAAGCAAAAGGGATTTCTGCACGGTTGATCATGGGTCCGAGGTTATACACCCCGAACCGGGAATGAAAAGAAGGAAAATGCGCGGCCGCCCGATTTCGCGAAAGGATCTGAAACGGGGATTGATTGCGCAGGCAACTCCGCTAGCTGGAGGGCGATGAGAAATGCTTTGATCATAGGCGCAAGTGGTGGGATCGGCCGGGCCGTCTGCAACGAGCTTCTGTCGCGGTCGGTTCATGTGGTCAGTCTGTCGCGGTCGGAAAACGGGTTGGACCTGATGCAGCCCGATTTGGCCGACGACATTCTGGATGGAGTCGAGGGGCCGTTCGACCTTGTTCTGGTGGCGTCCGGCGCGCTTGAGATCGATGGGGCGGAACCGGAAAAGACCATTCGAGCGGTCTCGGCCAAGGCCATGATGGACCAGTTTGCGTTGAATGCGGTGGGGCCGGCTTTGGTGCTGAAACACGCGCATCGCCTGTTGCCGCGCAACGGGCGGTCGGTGTTCGCGGTACTGTCGGCACGGGTGGGCTCGATCGGGGATAATCGTCTGGGCGGTTGGGTCAGCTATCGCGCGGCCAAGGCGGCGGTGAACCAGATCGTGCACACGGCCGCGATCGAGCTGGCCCGGAGCCACAAGGATGCGGTCTGCGTCGCACTGCACCCCGGAACGGTCAAGACTCCGTTCACGCAGAAATACCTGGGCCGGCATCCTGCGGTCGAGCCTGTCGTGGCGGCGAAAAACCTGATGCAGGTCCTCGAGGGCCTGCGCCCCGATCAGACCGGGCAGTTCTTCGATTGGGCCGGAAAGCCGGTCCCTTGGTAGCGCGCTATTCGTCCGATGGGGCAGCGTCCTGCGTCGTATCGGCTTGGGGCGCTTGCGGTTCGGCTTCGGCGGGCTGCGCAGCGTTCGCATCGGATAGAGCGCCGTTTTCCCAGGTGCCCGTTTCCTCTTCCCCGTTGGCATAGCGCATGGTGCCGCTGCCCTGACGCTTGCCATTGACGAAATTGCCCTCGTACACGTCACCGTTGGGATAGGTCGCCACGCCGAACCCGGTGATCTTTCCTTCCGTCCACTGGCCGGAATATTTGAACCCGCTGGGCATCACGACCTCGCCCTGGCCGTGGCGCTGGCCGTTCAGGAAATCACCCGTGTAGACGGTGCCGTCGGCATAGGTCGCCTTGCCTTTGCCCTGGCGCACGCCGTCCACCCAGTCTCCGTCATAGCTGGACCCGTCCGCGCGGGTCAGAATGCCGTTTCCGTGGGTGCGGGCATTCTTGAACTGGCCTTTGTAGATCGTGCCGTTGGCATAGGTGGCGGTGCCACGGCCTTCGATCACCCCGGCAACCCAGTCGCCCTCGTACGAAGAGCCATCGGGATAGGTGATGCGCCCCTGGCCGTCGGCCAGATCGGCCTTGAAATCGCCGACATAGACCGAACCATCGGGGTAGGTCAGCTCGCCCAGCCCCTCAATCTGACCGTTCTTCCACTCGCCGGTATAGACGTACCCATCAGTCCCGGTGAAAGTGCCCTTGCCATGGCGCCGATCATCGACGAAATCGCCCTCGTAGATATCGCCGGTGGCGTAGATGGCCTTGCCCTTGCCCTGACGGCGGCCATCAACCAGCGTTCCTTCGTAGACGTCACCATTGGCCTGTGTCAGCCTTCCGGTGCCGGTGATCCGGTCTTCTGACCATTTGCCGGTGTAGATCATGCCGTCGGGCATCGTCAGCGTGCCCTGACCGTCGCGCTGCCCGGCCTTGATGTCGCCTTCGTATACCGCACCATCGGCATATGTGATCCTGGCTTTGCCCTGGCGCACGCCGTCAACCCAGTCGCCGTCATAGACATAGCCGCCAGGGTCGGTCATCACGCCCCTGCCGTGGTGTTGGGCGTTCTTGAACCCGCCTTCGTACCGCATGCCGTTTGCGTATTGCGCCACGCCTGTGCCATTGATTGCACCGTCGGACCAGTCACCATCATAGGTGCCGCCGTCGGCGAAGGTGATTTTTCCCTTGCCGTGGGGCCGGCCCTTGACGAAGTCGCCTTCGTAGACCGACCCATTGGCGTATCGCGCAACGCCCTTGCCCTGAATCTCGCCCGCGACCCACTCGCCGGTATACTCGAACCCGTCCGGCAGCCGGTAGGTGCCGGTGCCGTGGCGCAGGCCGTTCTCGAATGTGCCCTCGTAGACGCCGCCCACATCATCGTCGGCAATGATGACCTGATCTTGCTGCGCCCAAAGGGGGCTGGCCATGCCTATCGAGGCAATGGCAATCGTGTTTCTCAGAAGCTTCATTTTGGTCACGCCTGCCCGATCGTCATCTGTTGCGTTCGTTTGTGCAAAACTATGACACAGCACGAGGTCGGGCAACGGGTTTTGCCGCAATGCACTTTCACTTGCGGCCCGATCTGCTAAATGCCTTGGCAGGCGACGAGGGCAAGAGGGCAAAGATGGCCGACCATTTCCGCATTACTCTGGCACAGTTGAACCCGATTGTGGGCGACATCGCGGGCAACGCAGCCAAGGCCCGTTCCGCGTGGGAGCAAGGGCGCGCCGCCGGTGCCGACCTGGTCGCACTGCCCGAGATGTTCATCACCGGCTACAACACGCAGGACCTGGTGCAGAAACCGGTCTTTCACCAAGCGGCAATGGACGCGGTGCGGCAACTGGCCACCGACTGCGCGGACGGACCTGCCCTGGCCATCGGCGGGCCATGGGCCGAAGGCGACAAGCTCTACAACGCTTATCTGATCCTGAATCAGGGCCGCATCGTCAGCAAGGTGTTCAAGCACCATCTGCCCAATGAAACGGTGTTCGACGAAGTGCGCCTGTTCGATGCCGGGCCGCTGGGCGGACCTTATGCCGTCGGCAACACGCGCGTTGGAAGCCCGATCTGCGAGGATGGCTGGCACGAGGATGTTGCCGAAACGCTGGCCGAGACCGGGGCCGAGTTCCTGCTGATCCCGAACGGGTCTCCGTACTTTCGCAACAAGTACGATATCCGCCTGAACCAGATGGTCGCGCGCGTGGTCGAGACCGGGTTGCCGGTGATCTATCTCAACATGGTCGGTGGACAGGACGATCAGGTGTTCGACGGGGGCAGCTTTGGTCTGAATCCGGGCGGAGCGCTGGCGTTCCGCATGCCGGTTTTCGACGAGGCGGTGACCCATGTCGATCTGCAGCGCGGCGAGCAGGGCTGGACCATCGTGCCGGGCGCGGTCGCCGAACAACCCGACGCCTGGGAGCAGGACTATCGCGCAATGGTGCAGGCGCTGCGCGACTACATGGCCAAGACCGGGTTTTCCAAGGCATTGCTGGGCCTGTCGGGTGGGGTCGATTCCGCGCTGGTGGCCACGATCGCCGTCGATGCGCTGGGGGCGGAAAACGTGCGCTGCGTGATGCTGCCGTCGGAATATACCAGCGCCGCGTCGCTCGAGGATGCCGAGGCCGTCGCCAAGGCGCTGGGCGTGCAATACGATTATGTACCGATCAGCCAGTCCCGCGCCGCCGTCACCGAGACCCTGGCGCCGCTGTTCGCGGGCCGGCGGGCTGACATCACCGAGGAGAACATCCAGTCCCGTCTGCGCGGTCTGCTGCTGATGGCGATCTCGAACAAGTTCGGCGAGATGCTGCTGACCACCGGCAACAAATCCGAGGTCGCCGTGGGCTATGCCACGATCTATGGTGACATGAATGGCGGCTACAACCCGATCAAGGATCTGTACAAGACCCGGGTGTTCGAAACCTGCCGCTGGCGCAATGCCAATCACCGCGACTGGATGAAAGGGCCGGCGGGCGAGGTCATCCGCCCCTCGGTCATCGACAAGCCGCCCAGCGCCGAGCTGCGCGAGGACCAGAAAGACAGCGACAGCTTGCCTGACTATCCCGTGCTGGATGGCATTCTTGAGATTCTCGTGGACCGGGACGGCTCGATCGCCGATTGCGTCGCCGCCGGGTTCGACGAGGCCGATGCCCGCCGGGTCGAGCACCTGATCTACATCAGCGAATACAAGCGTTTCCAGTCGGCGCCGGGCACCCGGCTGACCAACCGCGCCTTCTGGCTGGACCGGCGCTATCCGATCGTGAATCGCTGGCGGGATCGCGGGTGAACCGCGCGCCCTGGCGGTGTGTTGGGCGGCAAAATTCAGGATGTTGTTTGCATTACAGAAACAGTGCCGCTCGCAGATTCATCATTGTGCGCGTTTTGGGGCGCAATTGGTGCTTTGGCCTCGCAAATCCTTGCTGCAACGACACCTTTTCGACATAATTTAGTACGGGTCCTGCCTTGATTAGCTGTTTCGGCCACCTTGGGGTCGAAGGTGAAAACCGGCGATGACGGGAAAAGACGGGCCCGGTGGTAAAGCATCCGTGGTGGGGTGCCGAACGTTAGTTGGTGGGTGTTGAGATGTTTAATGATTATGACAGGCCGCTGCATGCGCCTTGGTTGTACAAGGAAATGGAGTCGCCGCCGCAAGACTTGGACGAGGCAGGCCTGGATGCCTCGATCTCGGATATCATGAAAGAGGAACGGCGCCGCAGTCCGGCCGTGCCGATAAAGCGCCCGGAATTCCCCGACCTGCGCTCAGATGACGAACCCGACGCAGGAGATGCCGCGCCGAGCCTGGTGGGGACCTTCAAGCAAAAGCTGGCGGAGCTGGCGGGCGCGGCCTGAGTCCAGAGGGACTGCGTCTTGACTGAGGGTGGAGTGCCGCAGGGCGGCGCCCCACGACTCTCGTTGTCAAACCCTCAGCCGTGAAAAGCCCGTGCCGAAAGCGGACAGCCCAGGGGCACGCCCGCTGTTCACCCCATCATCTGATAGCTGACGGGAACGAAGCGGAAGCCTTCTCCGCGCGGTTCGACAAAGCCTGCGGCGGGGAACGGCATGTGGTACCCGATCATCGGTATCTTGTCGGCTGCCAGCATGCCCAGCACCTTGCGCCGTGACGCGGTCGCCGCGGCCTTGTCCATGTCGAACTGGACCTCCCATTCGGGGTGGGCGAAGGACCATACGTAGTGGTTGGCCAGATCCGCGGTCAGGATCAACCGTTGACCGTTGCTTTCCAGGTGATAGACCATGTGCCCGGGCGTGTGGCCAAATGCGGCCATGGCGGTGATGCCAGGAGCGACCTCGGCCCCATCTTCCACGAAAGTCATCTTCTCCGCCATTGGCGTGACCTTGGCGGCCACCATGTCACCGACGCGGTTTCCGGCCTCTTGCGCCGACCAGAAATCATATTCGGTTGCGGCCGTGACATAGCGCGCATTGGCAAAGGTCGGGGCATCATTCGTGGTCATGCCGCCGATGTGGTCGGGGTGCATGTGGGTCAGGACCACCACGTCGATGTCATCGGGCGACACGCCGGCATCGGCCAGCGCCTTCTGAATACCGCCCTGTCCCAGGCCGGTATCGAACAGGATCAGCTCGGCGCCGGTATCGACCAGCGTCGGCGTAAAGAAGAACTGGGCCTTGTCGGCGGGGATGAAATTTTCGGCCGACACTCGGGCGAATTCTTCGTCCGAGGCGCCGCCGCCAAAGATCTCCTTGGCGCCGTCCCGGGGCAGGCTGCCATCCAGCAGGGTGGTCACGGTGAAATCGCCAAGCACAAAGCTGCGGGCCGCGGCCGAGTTGGCCCTGGCTCCCGATCCGGCGGCCAGAACCGGTCTGGCGGACGAAACGAAGGGCATGGCTGCTGCTGCGCCCAGAGCCGCGCGGCGGGTGAATTTGAGTGTCATCTTGAACTGTCTCCCTGTTTCTTTAGGCATTTCCAATCTAGGCCGATTGGAACAGGTGGCAATCCCTGCCGCCCAGCAATCGCTGGACAAAAACGCGCCCATGTGACAAGAGCCGCGCAACAGGAGACACCCATGACAACCACCCGTTTCGCCCCGTCGCCCACCGGTTACATACATGTGGGCAACCTGCGCACCGCGCTTATGAACTATCTGATTGCCCGCAAGGCCGGCGGCACGTTCATCCTGCGCATCGACGACACCGACCCCGAGCGGTCGAAGGAAGAATATGTCGATGCGATCAAGCAGGACCTCGAGTGGCTGGGCCTGCACTGGGATCGGGTCGAACGGCAGTCGGACCGGCTGGACCGCTATGCCGAGGCCGCCGACAAACTGCGAGAGATCGGCCGGTTCTACGAGGCGTTTGAAACCCCGACCGAGCTGGACCTCAAGCGCAAGAAGCAGCTGAACATGGGAAAGCCGCCGGTTTATGACCGCGCCGCGCTGAACCTGTCGGAGGCCGAGAAAGAAGCGCTGCGGGCCGAGCGCGGCAACGGCGTTTGGCGGTTCAAGCTGGATCACGAACGCATCGAATGGAAAGATGGCATCCTGGGCGACGTGTCGATCGACGCGGCCTCGGTGTCGGACCCGGTGCTGATCCGGGGCGACGGTCAGGTGCTGTACACGCTGGCCTCGGTCGTGGACGACACCGAGATGGGCGTGACCGACGTGGTGCGCGGCGCCGACCATGTGACCAACACCGCGACCCAGATCCAGATCATCAAGGCGTTGGGTGGAACCATTCCGCGTTTTGCCCATCACTCGTTGCTGACCGGCCCGCAGGGTGAGGCGCTGTCCAAGCGCCTTGGCACGCTGGCGCTGCGCGATCTGCGCGAGCAGGGTGTGCAGCCGATGGCGCTGTTGAGCCTGATGGCGCGGTTGGGTTCGTCCGACCCCGTCGAACTGCGCAGCGACATGGCCGAGTTGATCGAAGGTTTCGACGTGACCCGGTTCGGGTCGGCGCCGACCAAGTTCGACGTGCAGGACCTGTTCCCGCTGACGGCCCGGTATCTGCAGACGCTGCCGCTCGAGAAGGTTGCCGACGCGGTGGCCGCGGCCGGTGTGCCCGATGAACTGGCCGAACCGTTCTGGATGATGGCGCGCGAGAACATCACCACGCTGAACGACCTGAAAGGCTGGTGGGAGCTGTGCCGCGACGGGGCCGAGCCGCTGATCGACGAGGAAGACCGCGAATTCGTTGCGCAGGCGATGGAACTGCTGCCCGAGGGGCCGTTTGACGGAGAGACCTGGGGCAAGTGGACGGCCGCCGTGAAAGAGGCGACCGGCCGCAAGGGCAAGGGCCTGTTCATGCCCCTGCGCAAGGCGCTGACCGGCATGGAGCGTGGCCCGGAAATGGCGACTCTGATGCCGCTGCTGCAGGTCATTCGCGCGCGCAAATAAGCCCGCGCCCTGCGGGCCTGAGCGATTTCGTACAGATGGCAAGGCGGGCGCGAACTGTGCCCGCCTTTGTCATGCGGCCTGAACGATCTGCGCGGCGATGCGATTCAGATGGGCATCCACCAGGTCGGTTTCCTCCGGGCGCAGTTGCTGGTGACGCGGATAGCGCGGCTCGGCCCGGTCGTTCAGGATAGGGGCATCCCAGCCATCCGTCGTGTCAAAGAAATCCCGCACACCATCTTCACCGAAGGCGCGCAGATAGCCCTGCACGACCACGTCGACATAGCTGAGCAGGATCGGGTGGCTCCGGTTGGGATCATTCTGCCGCTGTTGCGGGACGGCATAGACCGCGATCTCGATCTTGCGCGGCAGGGGATGGCTGACCTGTTCGGTGGCCGCGATCCGGTCATAGGCCCATTCGCGTTCGTCCAGCGCGGCCCAGTCGTTCCTGGGCACATGGGCGATCATCCCGTCGATTTCGGACTGTGCGTCGGGGACCGCTGTCAGGAAGGCCACCGGGCGCAGGTCGGTGTGGCACCAGGCGCGCCGCCAGCCGCGCAGACGGGCCGGGTGCGGGTCGGGGAAGTCATGCGTGGCCAGATTCACGAGGCTGCCATAGCCAAAGAAATAAGGGTCAGTCATTCACGCGCCGTCCGAAATTTCGATTGATGTATGTCAAACCGTTTTTTTGCCGTGCGTGCAATAAGGCTGCATCTTGTTTTTCGGGGGGAGGATCTCATGCGGATCACCAAACGAACGAATATCGCGGTGCGGCTGCTGATGTATTGTGCCGCCCATCCCGACCGGTTGGTGACCAAGTCGGAAATCGCCGAGGTGTGCAACATCTCGGAAAACCACCTGGCGCAGGTGATCAACCAACTGAGCCAGCTGGGGTATCTGAGCACGCAGCGCGGACGAAACGGCGGTATGGAACTGGGCCGTCCGGCCGACCAGATCCGGATCGGGTCGGTCTTTCGCCATGTCGAGGGCGACCTGCCGATCGCCGAATGTTTTGCCGATGCCGACAACACCTGTCCACTGACCGATGCCTGCCGGTTGCGCCTGGCCCTGCAGGATGCGGCCGAGGTGTTTTTTGCCTCGCTGGACGAAATCACGCTGGATGCGTTGGTCTGTGACAACGATCCGTTGTTGAAGATTCTGCAACCCGTGACGTGCGCTCGGTGATCCTCAGTCGCTGGCGCGCAGGATGCGCGCCGGGCTGACGGACAGCGGGCGCAGTGCGAAGGCAAGGCCCGCCAGCAACGTGACGATCAGCCCCGCCGCCACGATCCCCAGGGCCGCGGGCCAGATGACCGTGTACCGGGTGTCGAAAATATAGGTCGCCACGGCCCAACCGCCCAGCACGCCTGTCGCCAGCGCGATGCTGCCTGCGGCCAAGCCCAGAAAGGCCGAGCGCAGCGCAAAGCTGAGCAGGATCTTTCGGCGGTCCGCGCCGATGGTCTTGAGGATCGCGGCCTCGTAGCGCCGGGCGGGTTCGCCGGCGGCAGCCGCCCCGATCAACACCAGAAACCCGGTCAGCAGAGAAACGCCCGCCCCATAGGACGTGGCCGACGCAAGCCCGGCCAACAGGCCCGAGACCCGGTCGATCGCGTCGCGCACGCGGATTGCGGTGATGTTGGGGAATTGATCGGCCAGATCGCGCAGGATGGCGGCCTCGGCGGTTTCCTCGGCATAGACGGTGGCGATGAAACTGTGCGGCGCGCCGGCCAGCGCCGACGGGTTCATCGACATGACAAAGCCCATGCCGGCGGTCGAAAAATCCACCTCGCGCAGCGATGTGACCGTGGCCGTGATGTCTCGGCCCAGGATGTTGACGGTCAGGGTGTCCCCCAGTTTCAGGCCCATCTCCTCGGCCTCTTCGGCGGCAAAGCTGATCTGGGGCGGGCCGGAATAATCCGCCGCCCACCAGTCGCCTGCCGTGATGCGCGCGTTCTGCGGTGGACGTTCCGAATAGGTCACGCCGCGGTCGCCTTCCAGAACCCAATGGTCGCCGGCCACCTCTTGCGCGGGCCGGCCGTTGATCCGGGTGATGATGCC
Source organism: Ruegeria lacuscaerulensis ITI-1157 (assembly GCA_000161775.1). Taxonomy (GTDB): domain Bacteria; phylum Pseudomonadota; class Alphaproteobacteria; order Rhodobacterales; family Rhodobacteraceae; genus Ruegeria; species Ruegeria lacuscaerulensis. The sequence goes on along the minus strand of GG704596.1, from coordinate 543,510 downwards.
GCGCAGCATCGGCGCGCTTTCCACCCTCGTGACGCCGGGGTCGTTTTCCAGCCGGTCCAGAAACCCGGGCATCTGGTCCTTCTGGATGTCCACGAAGAAATACGAGGGCGCCACATCGGGCAGGTTGCCCGAGATCGCGTTGCGCAGGGTTCCGTCGATCTGGCCGACGGCAGCCAGAACCGACAGGCCCAGCCCTAGGGACAGAACGACCGGGGCTGCCCCTTCGCGCGGGTCCGAAATGGCGGCCAGCGCCCAGCGCAGGGCCGGGCGGCCACGGGCCCGTCGGGCAGACCACTGTGCAACTCGCCGGATGGCGAAGGCCGAAAGGGCCAGCAGCGTCAGGGCACCAAGGAATCCCGCGGCCGTCCAAAGCGTCAGCCGCGTGGATCCGCTGAACACTGCAGCGGTGGCGATCAGTGTGGCAAGGGCCAAGCCCGTGGCCAGCAAGAAGGCCGGGCGCGGCAGGGTCCGGGCCGCGGACAGCGCATCGCGGAACAGGGTTGCCGCGCGGACATCCTCGGTGCGGGCAAGGGGCCAGAGCGTGAAAACAAGCGCGGTCAGCAGGCCATAGAGCGCGGCCTCGAACAGCGGCTGGGGATAGAGCGCGAATACGGCAGGGACAGGCAGGCGGCTCTCGATCACCGGTGCAAGAAGAACCGGTACCAGACCGCCCAGCAGGGCGCCGGCGGCGATGCCGAAGACCGACAGAACGCCGATCTGGATCAGGTAGGTCTGAAAGATCGTGGCCCGGTCAGCGCCCAGGATGCGCAGCGTGGCGATGGTTTCGATCTTGCGGGCCAGATAGGCGCGCACCGCGGCCGAAACACCGATACCGCCCACCGCCAGCCCGGACAGGCCGACCAGCACGAGGAACGCGCCCAGACGCGCCACGAATTCGGCAATGCCCGGCGCGCCGTTGCGCGCGTCGGTCCAGCGCATGCCGGACCCGTCCAGGACCTGCGCGGCTTGCGCCGATACCTCGGCCAAATCCGCGTTGGGCGGGAGGTCGAGCCGGTACTTGGTGGAAAACAGCGTGCCGGGTTGCAGCAGGCCCGAGGCGTGCAGATCCCGCGTGCGGACAAGGGTCCGCGGGCCGAGCGTGAACCCGGCACCGGCGGCATCGGGTTCGTGGATCAATGCGGCGGTCAGGATGAACTCCTGCGTTCCCAGTGCAAAGCGGTCGCCGATGGCAAGGCCCAGCCGCTCGATCAGAACCGGATCCATCACGGCACCGGGACGGGCGGCTTCACCATCGAGTGCGCGGGACAGCGGGATATCGGGGCTCAGGACAACCGTGCCGATCAGAGGATAGGCGTCGTCCACCGCCTTGACCTGAGTCAGCGCGCGCAGGGGGTCGGGCCCGTTTCGGGTCACGGCCATCGAGCGGAAATCAACCACCTCGGACACCTGCGCCGTGGTTTGGTCCATCCATGCGCGTTCGGCATCGTCGGCAAAGCGATAGGTCAGCTCGATCTGGGCGTCGCCCCCCAGAAGGGCGGCGCCTTCCTGGGCCAGGCCGGTTTGAATGGCTTGACGGACGGACCCGACAGCGGCAATCGCCGCCACGCCCAGGGTCAGACACGCCAGGAACACCCGGAACCCATTCAGCCCGCCGCGCAATTCGCGCCGGGCCAGCCGCGCCGCCTGACGCAGGCTCATTCCGCGGCCTCTTGCGCGGTGTCGTCGGTGATGCGGCCGTCGCGCAGACGCACGACCCGGTCGCATCGCGCGGCCAGGCTGCGGCTGTGGGTGACAAGGATCAGCGTCGCGCCGTGGCGGTCGCGCAGGCCAAACAGCAGATCGACGATCGCAGCACCGTTGGCTTCGTCCAGGTTGCCGGTGGGCTCGTCCGCCAGCAGAATCCGCGGGCGCGGCGCTGATGCGCGAGCCAGGGCGACCCGCTGCTGTTCGCCCCCGGACAGCTGCGCGGGGTAGTGATCGCGCCGGTGCGACAGGCCCACCGCGTCCAATTCGGCCTCGGCCCGGTCAAAGGCATCGCGGTGGCCGGCCAGTTCCAGCGGAGTGGCGACGTTTTCCAACGCGGTCATGGTCGGGATCAGGTGGAAATTCTGAAAGACGACACCCATCGAATCGCGACGGAAGCGGGCCAGCGCGTCTTCGTTCATCGCGGTCAGGTCGTGCCCCAGCGCCGTAATTCGGCCCGCCGAGGCCCGTTCAAGCCCCCCCATCAGCATCAGCAGAGACGACTTGCCCGATCCGGACGGGCCGATCAGGCCCAGAGACTCGCCCCGGCCCACCGAAAGCGTGATGTCGTGCAGGATTTCGATGGGTCCGGCATTGCCATTCAGCGTCAAAGCGGCATTTTCAAGGGTCAGAACGGGCGTGGGCATCGGGCCATCCGGTTGGAGAGATTTAGATGGGATATGGAGCGATGGGGAATTTGCGCAAGGTGCTGATGGCGGGCGCATTTGCCGTCTGCGGCTTTGCGGCCACAGCCGAGCAGGTCGTCATCGCGGCGTTGGGAGATTCGCTGACCCAGGGCTATGGGTTGATCGAGCAGGACGGGTTCGTACCGCAGCTGACCCGCTGGTTGCGGGATCACGGGGTCGATGCGCGGGTGATCAATGCCGGGGTTTCGGGCGATACCACGGCCGGGGGCGCGGCGCGGGTCGACTGGACTCTGACGCCGGATGTGGACGCGATGATCGTCGCGCTGGGGGGCAACGACCTGTTGCGAGGGATCGATCCGCAGGTGTCGCGCGCCAATATCGAACGTATTCTGCAGGCGGCGCAGGCCGCCGGGGTGCCGGTTCTGCTGATCGGGATGCAGGCGCCGGGCAACTACGGCGCCGACTACAAGGCGGCATTTGATGCGATCTATCCGGATCTGGCTCGTGAGTATGGTACGGTATTCGCGCCCAGCTTTTTTGCCGGGCTAGGGGTCGAAGGTGATCCCGAGGCAGCCCGAAAATACATGCAACTGGATGGCATCCACCCCAATTCCCAAGGTGTCGCGCTGATCGTCGAAGCATTGGGTCCGGCGGTGCTGCAACTGGTCGAGGCCGCTGAAAACAGGGGCTAGGTGACGGTTGCCCGGCGACTGGTCCAACAACCATCGGTCCGAGCGGGGCTTGGGCCGCGCTAGACCACCGTCACCACCGTTCCGACGGGGACGCGGTCATACAGGTCGATCACATGCGCGTTCAGCATCCGGATGCAACCGTTCGACACCGCGCGACCGATTGTCTGGGGCTGGGTCGTGCCGTGGATTCGGAAATAGGTATCGACCCCGTTCTGGAACAGATACAAGGCACGCGCCCCCAGCGGATTGTCTCCGCCGCCGGGCTGGACATAGTCGTTGTCCTTGAACTTGGCATAGGCAACCGGATCCCGCTCGATCATTTCGTTGGTTGGGCGCCAGGTGGGCCATTCCTTCTTGACGTCGATGGTTGCCGTCCCGGTAAACTCCAGTCCGGCCTTGCCGACACCGCACCCATAGCGGATGGCCTTGCGTGGCTCGGTCACGAAATACAGGTAGAACGAGCGCGGCGCGACCAGCAGTCGCCCCGGCAGGAACTGTTTCTTGATGCGGACATATTGCGGGGTCGGGTCGTATTCCTGCGCCTTTTTGGCCTGAGACGCCCCCGGCAGGGTGCAGGCAGCCGCGGATGTGGCGATGAAAGTGCGGCGGGTAAACATGATTTTCATTGGGTCAATGTCCTGAAAAGTAACCGAGACCATTGTCCGCAGGACGGTCGTTCGGGTCAATGCGCACAGCGCGATCGGCCGTGGATTGATGCCGTCAGGCCGCGTGAACCGCGAACATTGCGCAAGTCACAGCCATTGCGTTGCCGATTTTTCCGCCTATGTGCATTCTGAAATGGAATATGGAGGGCCGGAATGGCTGACAAGACTTTGACCTGCCTGGAGTGCGGTCAACTCAACCGCGTACCCGAAGCAAAGCTGGGGGCCGGTCCCAAATGTGGAACCTGTGGCGCCGTGTTGGTTCCCCGCAAGGCCATCGACGTCGATCCGGCCATTCTGGAAAAGGCCGCAAGAAACGACGACCTGCCGCTGGTGGTCGATTTCTGGGCGCCCTGGTGCGGGCCGTGCCGCATGATGGCGCCCGAGTTCTCGAAGGCGGCCGAGGCGCTGACAGGTCAGGCCCGACTGGTCAAGCTGGACACCCAGAAACACCAATCTGCGGGCATGCGGTATCAGATCCGGGGCATCCCGACGATGGTAAAATTTCAGAAGGGGAAGGAAGCCAAGCGGCAATCCGGCGCGATGCGTGACGGGCAGATCGTGGCTTGGGCAAAAGGGTAGGGTGGGCTTGGTCGCCCACCCATTGGTGGTTACACCAGTTCGATATTGTCCGCGCTTTCGCGGCCGTCACGACCAGCGCGCAGCTCGTACGTGACTTTCTGGTTGTCGGCCAGACCGGTCAGGCCCGAACGCTCGACGGACGAGATGTGCACGAACACGTCCTTGCCGCCATCTTCCGGTGCGATGAAGCCGAAGCCTTTGGTGGTGTTGAACCATTTTACGGTGCCTGCGGGCATATCCGTATCTCCTGTCTTTACGCTGCCCGCGGAAGTGCGGCAGCCCGGCGTCGTTGTCTGTATCGATAGACTGAACGCCGAAAACGGAGACAGTAGGTCGAAGTAGAAAAACGTAAGCTCGGTTCATATGGCATTGTGAGGGCCATATGGCAAGGGCCAGTTGGGCAGAATGTGTTGTGCTTTCAGGGGGCAGAGGGCGTTTTGAACGTAAATCCGCCGAACTGAATTCGAACCTGCCACGGGCTTTTTTGTTGTCAGATTATCGCGCCCTATGCGGGCAGAACCGCCGCGAAGCCGGCAGCGGCACGGCCAAGAGAGAGGATCGGTCATTTGTCTGATAGTCGACTCCAGTGAATGGCATTCGGACGCCCGAGTGCCCGTATCGGGACAAGCAATCAGCCAGATGCCGGGATGTCGTTTTTTAGATTCGTGCCGGGATGATGTTGAACATCGCGAATGCGGCAACCCGCAGGAACACGGTAAAAATCAAGGTCGCAAGTGCAAGGAGGGGCATGCGAATAAGGTTGCGATTTGGAGTGGTTTTGAGTGCGCCCGGTGCAGGTGAATCGTACCCCCAATCAATCTTAAAGAAATAGCTGTTAGCCCCGTAAACCGTCAGAAGCAGACGAAGACGGGTGGGCGGTGCGCCGCTTACCCTCAATAGATGCTCGGTATACTCTTTCTTGAAGTTGAAGAATGGAAACACAGACGCCAAGAACAGCGAAGACACACACACCGAAATGCTTGCGAGCAGAAAGAAACCAAGGAACAGTAGCGCTTCCGCCATACCGTTCTCCAACTGTCCATCATCCCGGTGATAGTATGGGCTGATTTCTGCCCACACTATCCATCCGGAGATGTGTCAGGAGTGTTATCGCGCAAATTTCTTGTGCTTCAACCGCTTGGGTTCCAGCGCGTCGGGGCCAAGACGGCGCTTCTTGTCCTCTTCGTAGTCGGCAAAGTTGCCCTCGAACCACTCGACATGAGCGTCACCTTCGAAGGCGAGGATATGCGTACAGATCCGGTCGAGGAAGAAACGATCGTGCGAGATCACCACGGCGCAGCCGGCGAAATCGACCAGCGCGTCTTCCAGCGCGCGCAGGGTTTCCACGTCAAGATCGTTGGTCGGTTCGTCCAGCAGCAGGACGTTGCCGCCCTCTTTCAGCAGGCGGGCCATGTGGACGCGGTTGCGCTCGCCCCCTGACAACAGCGAGACCTTTTTCTGCTGGTCGCCGCCCTTGAAGTTGAAGGACGAGCAATAGGCGCGGGAATTGACCTGCGCGTCACCCAATTGGATGATCTCGGCACCGCCCGTGATCGCCTCCCACACGGTGTCGTTGTCGTTGAGGTCATCGCGCGACTGATCGACATAGGACAGTTGCACCGTGTCGCCGTATTCGATGGTGCCCGCATCAGGTTTTTCCTGGCCGGTGAGCATCTTGAACAGTGTCGATTTGCCGGCGCCGTTGGGGCCGATGACGCCGACGATGCCGCCCGGCGGAAGGCTGAAGGACAGGTTCTCGATCAGTTGCTTGTCGCCCATATGCTTGGACAGGCCGTTGACATCGATCACCTTGCTGCCCAGGCGTGGGCCGTTGGGGATGACGATCTGGGCGCGGGTCAGCTTCTCGCGCTCGGACTGTTCGGCCAACTCGTTGTAGGCGTTGATGCGGGCCTTGGATTTGGCCTGACGCGCCTTTTGCCCCTGACGCATCCATTCCAGTTCGCGCTGCAGGGTCTTCTGCTTGGACTTGTCCTCGCGGGCTTCCTGCTCCAGCCGCTTGGCCTTCTGTTCCAGCCACGAGGAATAGTTGCCCTCGTACGGAATGCCGCGTCCGCGGTCGAGTTCCAGGATCCAGCCGGTGATGTCATCAAGGAAGTAGCGGTCGTGGGTGACGATCAGGATGGTGCCCTTGTAGTCGATCAGGTGTTGTTGCAGCCAGGCGATTGTCTCGGCGTCCAGGTGGTTGGTCGGTTCGTCCAGCAGCAGCATGTCAGGCGCTTCGAGCAGCAGCTTGCACAGCGCCACGCGGCGTTTCTCGCCGCCCGAGAGGGTTGCGACATCGGCATCGTCCGGCGGGCAGCGCAGCGCCTCCATCGACACGTCGATCTGGCTGTCCAGGTCCCACAGGTTTTCCGCGTCGATCGCGTCCTGCAGGGCGGTCATCTCCTCCATCAACTCGTCCGAGTAGTTCTCGGCGATTTCCATCGCGATCTCGTTGAACCGGTCGACCTTCGCCTTTTTCTCGGCCACGCCCAGCATGACGTTTTCACGGACGGTCAGGTTCGGGTCCAGCTGCGGTTCCTGCGGCAGGTAGCCGACCTTGGCGCCATCGGCGGCCCAGGCCTCGCCGGTGAAGTCCTTGTCGAGGCCGGCCATGATCTTGAGCAGGGTCGATTTACCGGCGCCGTTGACGCCGACGACACCGATCTTCACGCCGGGCAGAAAGCTCAGGTGGATGTTCTCAAAACACTTCTTGCCACCGGGATAGGTCTTCGAGACACCCTGCATGTGGTAGACATATTGATAGGCGGCCATGTCGCGTCCTCTGGATCGGGGAATTCAGGTTGACCCGCTTGATAGCCAAGCACGGCAGGCGGGGCAAGCTGATGCGTTACGCGCATTCGCTCGCCGTCGGGCTGTGGCCTTGGATTGACAAGTCCGCCCGGTTCTGAACATCCACGGAGGATGTTTCGCAGCACCATCCCTTTCGCGCGGCCCGGGCAGGTCGTGGGCTTGTTCGGCGGGTCTTTCGATCCGCCGCATGCGGGGCATGTCCATGTGACGCGCGAGGCGATGAAGGCCTTCGGGTTGGACCGGGTCTGGTGGCTGGTGTCGCCGGGCAACCCGCTGAAGGACCGCGGGCCGGCCCCGCTGGCGCGCCGCATGGAAGCGGCGCGCACGATCATGCGCCACCCCCGCGTCGCGGTCACGGATATCGAGGCGCGCATCGGCACGCGGGCCACGGCCGATACGCTGGCCGCCCTGCGCCGGCTGTATCCCGGCGTCCGGTTCGTCTGGCTGATGGGGGCCGACAATCTGGCCCAGTTCCACCTGTGGAAGGACTGGCGCTGGATCATGGACAACGTTCCGGTCGGCGTTGTTGCCCGGCCCGGAGACCGGATTTCGGCGCGGATGTCGCCCGCGGCGCGGGTCTATGCGCAGTATCGGATCGACGGGACCGCACGGCACCTGCTGGGTCGCGCCGAAGCACCGGCGTGGTGTTTCGTGAACGTGCCGATGATTGACGTCAGTTCGACCCAGATCCGGTTGCGCGGTGGTTGGACGGATGAAGTGTTGCCGGAATAGCCCCCGTGGGCGCATATTGGATTTGAGCAGTTGTCTGCCCGGATCTCTGAGATTTTAATTGACCCATGTTCGATCGTATTTCGCGCCGTTTTTTTCTGGGGGGTGTCGGGGCCAGCGTGATTCCCGCAGTCGGTCTGGCCGGTGCGCCGGCGGTGTCGGTGCGGCCGGTTGCACGCGGTGCCGACCTCTCGGCGCCTGAGCGGATCGTTGCGGCGGCGGGCCTGAAGGGTGAGGTCGCGTTTGCCGTGGCCGATGTCAAGACAGGCGCGGAACTGGAGGCGTACGAGGGCGAGCGGGGGCTGCCTCCGGCCAGCGTCGCCAAGGCGCTGACGGCGCTTTATGCGTTGGACGTGTTGGGGCCTGACCATCGGTTCAAGACGGTGCTGATTGCGGATGGACCCATCGAGAACGGTATCCTGAAGGGCGACCTGATTCTGGCGGGCGGGGGTGATCCGCTGTTGGATACCGACGCGCTGGCAGGTATGGCCGCCGATCTGCGCAAGGCCGGGGTGACCGAGGTGCGAGGCGCCTTCAAGGTGTATGAAGGGGCCTTGCCCTATGTGTTCAGCATCGATCCGGGCCAGCCGGACCATGTGGGTTACAGTCCGTCGGTCAGCGGGATTTCCTTGAACTTCAACCGCGTGCATTTCGAGTGGAAACTGGGGACCTCGGGGTACGATGTGTCGATGGATGCGCGCAGCGCCAACTACACCCCGTCCGTGGACATGGCGCGGATGCGGGTCGAGGCGCGCAGTCTGCCGATCTACACCTATCAACGCAGCGCCCGGCAGGACCGGTGGACCGTGGCCAAGGGCGCGTTGGGCAAGGGCGGCGCGCGATGGTTGCCCGTGCGCAAACCGGCGCTTTATGCCGGTGACGTATTCCGGACGCTGGCCCGGGTGAACGGGATCGTTTTGGGCCGGGTGCAGGTCACGCGGCAGACCCTGCGGGGACAGGTGCTGGTTGTGCATCAGAGCGATGCGTTGGACAGCATCCTGAAAGGGATGCTCAAGTATTCCACGAACCTGACGGCCGAGATGGTGGGTATGGCCGCGACCAAGGCGCGCGGGATCTATCCGCGTTCATTGGCCGAGTCCGCCGCTGAAATGAACCGCTGGGCCGCTAGGAAATACGGGGCCGGCCGCATTGCGATGGTGGATCACTCGGGTCTGGGCGATGCGTCACGCATGGCGCCGTCGGATCTGGTCAAGGCGCTGGTTGCGGCCCGGCAGGATGGGCTGCTGCGGCCGTTGCTCAAGCCGTTCACGTTGACGGACGCCAAGGGGGGGCGGGTGGTCGGGCACCCGGTCAAGGTCGATGCCAAGACCGGGACGTTGAACTTCGTGTCCGGCCTGGGCGGGTTTCTGACCACCGCCGGCGGGACCGAGCTGGCTTTTGCGATTTTCACCGCCGACATGGCGCACCGTGCGACCATCCCGCGAGAGGCCCGCGAACGCCCCGACGGCGCGCGCAGCTGGAACCGCCGGTCACGCAGGCTGCAACAGGCGTTGATCGAACGCTGGGGCGCGCTGTACGGAAGCTGATCCGAGCCGTGTCAGACCGTGTGCCGGGCCCGGGCGCCGCGTTCGATCGCGGCGGCATGCAGGCGGTCGATGCTCAGCTCATAGCGGATTTCTTCCAGCAGGCGCAGCTCGGTTTCGGCCAGCGCACCATCTGCGGCGGCCACGTCGCAGGCCAGCGCATAGGCCGTTTCATGCAGCCGTTCCGGCAGGTTGTCGCGGATCAGGCCGAACAGCGCATCCAGGCCGTCTTCCTGCTCGAACAGGTCGAACACGATCTGCGAGACGCGCCGCATGCGGTCGATGTCGTATTCGGCAAAAACCGGCAGCATGTTCACCGCAGCCTCGATCTTGACCAATTCGGCCGTGCGGATGTTCTCGTCAGATGCGGAGACGGCCACCATGATTGCCACGAGGCAGTCCTGGGGCGACATGGGGTGGGCAACGGCTTGGGTCATGGGTGCGTCCTGAATTGGGCTGTCTGCCGCGGCACGATAGGAGCGCGCGCAGCAGGGTTCAACCGCTTCTTGCGAGCGGATCGAAGGGCCTCGGTGTGCCGCACGATGCTGTGGGTGCGTGTTTGCCGCGAAAAACAGCGGTTTTGTCGGGTGAGAGGGGGCATGCTTTATTGACTCATGCTGCACCGGCACAATAGGAGGGGTGGCCCGGCTGCATGGGGTGGCTGGCGCTGTTTTTCCCGATGGAGATCCGATCAGATGTCTGAACTGCGTGAAGCCGCGATGTCGTCCAAGGCCTGGCCTTTCGAAGAGGCGCGCCGGGTGCTTAAACGCTATCAGAAAGCACCGCCGGAAAAGGGGTACGTGCTGTTCCAGACCGGCTATGGCCCTTCGGGCCTGCCGCATATCGGCACCTTCGGCGAGGTGGCGCGGACCTCGATGGTGCGTCACGCCTTTGAACAGCTGAGCGACATCCCCACCAAACTGATCTGCTTTTCCGACGACATGGACGGGTTCCGCAAGGTGCCGGGCAACGTGCCGATGCAGGAAGAGTTGAAGCAGGATCTGAACCTGCCGCTGACCAAGGTGCGCGACCCGTTCGGCACGCATGAGAGCTTTGCCCAGCACAATAACGCGCGGCTGTGCGAGTTCCTCGACAGTTTCGGGTTCGACTACGAGTTCGCCTCGGCCACCGAGTATTACACCAGCGGGCGTTTCGACGAGATGCTGCTGGTGGCGCTGGAGCGGTTCGACAAGATCATGGAGATCATGCTGCCGACGCTGGGCCCCGAGCGGCGCGAGACCTATTCGCCCTTCCTGCCGATCTCGCCCAAGACGGGCCATGTGCTGCAGGTGCCGACGCTGGAGCGCAATGTCGCCAAGGGCACCATCGTCTATGAAGAGCCCGATGGCGAGCGGGTCGAGATCCCGGTCACCGGCGGCCATGTCAAGATGCAGTGGAAGCCCGACTGGGCGCTGCGCTGGGCCGCGCTGGGCGTGGATTACGAGATGTCGGGCAAGGACCTGATCGACTCGGTCACGCAGTCGTCCAAGATCTGCCGAGCGCTGGGCAAGCTGCCGCCCGAGTCGCTGAGCTATGAGCTGTTCAACGACGAACATGGCCAGAAGATCTCGAAATCGAAGGGCAACGGTCTGTCGATGGAGGAGTGGCTGACCTATGCCGCGCCCGAAAGCCTGTCGTATTTCATGTACCAGAAGCCCAAGACGGCAAAGCGGCTGTATTTCGACGTGATCCCCAAGGCGGTGGACGAGTATCACCAGCAGCTGCGGGCCTATCCGGGGCAGGAGCTGAAGGCGCAGCTGAACAACCCGGTCTGGCACATCCACGGCGGCGAGGTGCCTGAATCGACCCTGATCGTGCCCTTCGCGATGCTGCTGAACCTGGCGTCGGTGTCCGGGGCCGAGGACAAGGAGACCCTGTGGGGCTTCATCCGCCGCTATGCGCCCGAGGCCACGGCCGAGACCCACCCCGACCTGGACCAGGCGGCCGGGTTTGCGGTGCGGTACTACAACGATTTCGTCAAACCCACCCGCCAGCACCGGGCCCCGACCGAGCAGGAGCGCGAGGCGCTGGAGGCATTGAAGGCCGCATTGCAGGCCTATGACGGCCCGATCGAGGACGAAGCGTTGCAGTCGGTGGTCTATGCGATCGGCCGCGAGCGGTTCGATCCGATGCGCGCCTGGTTCACGGCGCTGTACGAGGTGCTGCTGGGCGCCAGCCAGGGGCCACGCTTCGGCGGGTTCATTGCGCTTTATGGCGTGCCGGAAACCATCGCCCTGATCGACAAGGCGCTGGCCGGCGAACTGGCCTGATTTGACCCGAACGCGCCTGGGGCTACGCTCTGACACAGGAGGTGGCCCCATGCGTCGTTTGTTGCTTGTTGTTTCTCTGAGCGCCGGTCTGGCAACCGGTGCCTTGGCCCAGAATGCCGAGATCGAGGCGAATATCCGCGCCCAGATGCAGGCGTTTCAGGCGGATGATTTCGTCACCGCCTTCACCTACGCCAGTCCCGGAATCCAGACCCTGTTTCGTACGCCCGAAAACTTCGGTGCCATGGTGCGCAACAGCTATCCTATGGTTTGGCGACCAGCCGATGTCAGGTTTCTAGACCTGCGTCAGATCGACGGCCAGTGGTGGCAAAAGGTGATGGTGGTCGATGGCGACGGCCGGGCGCATATCCTGGACTATCAGATGGAGCAGCGGGAGAGCGGCTGGAAAATCAATGGCGTTCTCCTTCCGGGCAACGCCGATCCCGCGGCCTGACGCAACACCCACCGTCACGGTGCCGTGAGCGGCGGTTAAATCCTTTCCGATATCTCAGGCCAGCGTGTCCGGAAACATCCGGGCCGGGGAATTGGCCTGTGCCGCGTTGGGGCGTGGCGCGATTGGGAAAGGGTATTCAATGAACAAGGCAATCACCGACGGCATCGTGTTCATGCCGCCGCAATTCGCGAATGGTCTGGATGTATGGTCAAGCGGCGACGGGACGCCCGGGACGCCCACCTATGACGGATCGGGGTCGGGTGCGTTCGTGCCGGCGGATGCGGATTTCGGCGGATGCCTGGAGATCCTGAAGGTCAATGCGATCCAGCAGCTGCGCTATATGGGACAGACGCCGTTGTTGCCGGGGTGCTACCTGCAGATCAAGGCGCGGGTCAAGGCGGTAAGCGGGCCGCTGCCGCAGGTGCGCATTGCCGGCTGGGCCGGGGGCGCAGGCGACGTGCATGTTTCCGGGCTGGTCGAACAGGGGCCTGCCACGCAACTGACGGCCTATGGTTTGGTCCACGAGATCACGGCCATCGTCGGCACCGGCCAGCGCCCCGGCGTGGACATGCCGTGGGGCATGTCGGCGCTCTATGGGCATTTCGGGTTGGATATCGAAGGCGCCAATGGGGCCGTGGTGCGCGTCGATGACATCGAGATCACCGACGTGACCGGCGTGTTTCTGCGCGACATGATCAGCCTGGTGGACGTGCGCGACTTTGGCGCCGTGGGCGATGGGGTCACCGATGATTCCGCCGCCTTCGAGGCCGCGGACCAAGCCGCCGACGGCCGCCGGGTCTATGTGCCCGAGGGCGTCTATTACCTTGGGCAGGATGTGGGATTGGATTCGGAGGTCGATTTCGAGGGCACGGTCATCATGCCCGATGACCGGATGCTGCTGCTGACCAAGAATTTCGACCTGCCGACCTATGTCACGGCTTTCGGTGACGAAACGCTTGCCTTCAAGAAGGCGTTTCAGGCGCTGTTGAACAACGTCGATCATGAATCGCTGGATCTGTGCGGCCGCAAGATTTCCGTCTCGAGCCCCATCGACATGCAGGCCGCCGTGCCGAACCGGACCAGCTATTCGACCCGCCGCGTGATCCGAAACGGGCAGTTTGACGTCAAGAGCAGCGCCGACTGGGACACCGAGACCTTTGCCTCGACCGCCACATATGATCCGGCTGATCCATACAAGCTGTCGAACGTTGCAAACGTGGCCAACATCCCGGTTGGCTCGTTGGTGCAGGGCAGCGGTGTCGGTCGCGAGATCTACGTCCGATCCAAGAACGAAGGTGCCGGCGAGATTACCTTGAACGCGCCGATCCATGACGCCGCCGGAACGCAGACGTTTACCTTCGTTTCTTTCAAGTACCTCCTGGACTTCAGCGGTTTCAGCGCGCTTCAGAAATTCGGGATGGAGGATATCGAGTTCCAGTGCAACGGCCGATGCAGCGGCATTCGACTGGCGCCCGGCGGAAACACCTTCGTGCTCAAGAACTGTTTCGTCAGTCGGCCCAAGGACCGAGGCATTACCTCGATCGGCGCTGGGTGTCAGGGCCTGCTGGTAGATGGGTGTCAATTCCTGTCCAGCGAAGAGCCACTGGACGTATCTGAGCGCAGCTCGATTGCGATCAATGCGAATGCCAACGACGTCAAGCTGCGCCACAATCGGGCCGTGCGGTTCCATCACTTTGCGGTGCTGGGCGGCGACAACAATCTGGTTCTGGGAAACCACTTCTTTCAAGGCGACAGCGTTCCCAATGGGGTCCGAAATGCCGGCCTTGTGATGATCGGACCTTACAACAGTTCGACCGTTGCCGAAAACTATGTCGACAATTGCTTCATTGAATGGACCAACGAAAGGGACGCCGTACCGGACTACACCTCGGGCTTTTCGTTCAGCGCGATGAGCATCACCGACAATATCTTCTACAGCAGCAATGTCGCGCCCTGGTTCAGCTATATCGTGATCCGTCCCTATGGCAGCGGTCACTTCCTGAATGGGCTGACCGTAACGGGCAACAAGTTCCGCACCGCCAACGGAACCATCGACCGTGTTGACAGGGTGGATACCAGTTATGCCGGGCTCGACCCCAGCCGGTTTGTCAGCGTAACCTTTTCCAACAACAGCTATCACAACGTGTCTACGAAAACCGCCAACCCGCTGCGCGTTCGGCAATCGCAGAACTCGGCGGCACAGGCCTGGACCATCAGTTCCGATGGTGCTCTGCCATTCGGAGGGCAGGCCCGCAGCTGTGACAGCGTAGTTGCCTTGGATGCGTTGACGACGGTGTTGGGCGCAACCCGGTACGCCGCGCCGTATGTCCAGCTGCTGCAGGGCGCAGCGCAGAATGAAATCAAGCTGCGCTGGCAAGAAAGCCTGAAGGGCGAAGTGTCCGTCACCATGCGTGTCGAGAACTGACGACCAGCTTCTTTGCCCAAGCCGCCGCAGTCGGGTTGGGCAACCTAGAACTCGCGCCAAAGCGAAAAACGGACACCTATGGAGCGGCGGTCCGCGGTCCGCTCGAGCCCCAGAACCCAGGTGTTGGGTCCGGTATCGGGGCGAATGAGAACAGAGGGCCGGGCGCTCCAATAGAAGGGGCGTCCGGGAACATACGCGGTTTCGATCTGAAGCATCGGGTCGATTCTGCGTTGCGACGAAAAACCGGCCGTCAGATCGAGTTTTCGGAACAACGCGTTGTGCGTTCGATACTCCAAAGCCGCATCAACAGCCAGCCACCCGCCGCCGTACCCTGTTTGAAACCCTTTCCCCCAAGACAGAGTCGCCTTGTACAACGCCCAGGCCTGCAGCTGCTGATGGTGGGCGCCTATGCCGAACTCGGCCGCCAATCGGCCGGCCACACCAAGGTCGGCAACCGGCAGGCGCGCAAAGAGCAGGGCGTGCCCGTATCCGAGCTGGTGTTCTTCGGCATCCAGGCCAATGGTCAGTTTTTCGCGAAGACCCCATTCAGAGTAAAGCGCATATTTGAATTGTGCCGATCCGTTTGTTTCCCGATAGCCGGTGACCGACAGCGCCGAAAAGGAACTGTCCTTTTGGCGCAGCCAGGCGCCGGCGTTTACCGGCGCGGGGCCCAGCAGAATGGCCAGAAGTAAGAGTAGCAAGCGGCTCATGCGCGCAGAGTCCGCAAATATGGTTAACGGAGCGTTAGTTTTCTGTTCACTTTTTGATGCCGATGCTTATCCGCCCGAAGCCGCAGGAAAGGCGAGACCTTTGAAAAACCTGTGCTAAGCTTGGGTCATCAAAGGGAGATGACAGATGCCGACAATTTCAAAAGACGCAAGCGTCCAGACCGTTATCACCACGTTCGAGATGACGCCGGGCACCTGCCAGGATCTGCTCGAAGCGCTGACGGATGCTTATGCGAACTTCATTTCCAAGCAGCCCGGCTTCATCGCCGCGGGCCTGCATGTCAACGATGCCCAGACCCGCATCGCGAACTATTCACAGTGGCGGCGGCGCGAGGATTTTCTGGCCATGTTGCGTACATCCGAGATGCGCGAGCGTAACCGCAAGATCAACGAATTGTGCAAGAGCTTCGAGCCGGTAATGTACGAGGTTGCCGAAACATTCGATTGATCCTGACCTGAATCAAGGTCTTGTCCCAAGCAACGTCGCAATCTGACGGCGAAACTGAAGGAGGCGCGAGCCATGTATCACAACATTCTTGTCCCGATATCCTTTGATGCGGAGCGCGACACCTCCGCGCCACTCAAACTGGCGAAAATCCTGGCAACGCCGGATGCAAAGGTAACGCTTCTTCATGTGGTCGAGCACATTCCAGACTATGCGATTTCCTACATGCCGGCCGAATATCTGACCGAGGCGCGCAAGGCCATCCAGGAAGAGCTGAACGGCTTGGCCGCCAAGCTGCCCAACGCCAAGGGTGTCGTGGTCGAGGGGCATTCGGGTCGTACCATTCTGGACTGGGCGGAAACCCACAAGCCCGACCTCATCATCATGGCCTCGCACCGACCCGGCATGCAGGATCTGCTGCTTGGGTCCACTGCGACCCATGTGGTGCGTCACGCCAAATGCGCGGTGCATGTGGTGCGTTGATGCCGTCAGGCCGATCCGCTGACAATGCCTCGGCATTGCCACAGTGTTGGGCTAGAACCGACGCATGACCGATGACACCAAATCCGCCCGAGGCTCTGCTGTCGACAGACGCGCCCTGCGACGGCAGCGCAGGGCGGACGCAACGCGGCGGCGGGCGCTTTCGCCGTGGCGCATCCTGTTCATGGTGCT
Organism: Ruegeria lacuscaerulensis ITI-1157; assembly: GCA_000161775.1. GTDB lineage: Bacteria > Pseudomonadota > Alphaproteobacteria > Rhodobacterales > Rhodobacteraceae > Ruegeria > Ruegeria lacuscaerulensis. The sequence continues at coordinate 527,145 of GG704596.1, read as the reverse complement.
GACCCTGCCAGTGACCGTTGCGGGCATTGCCTTGGGTGTCTATCTGCGCACGTCGGAATATGACCGGACCGGAGCCATGATGCACCTATGGGCGCTGGCGGGCTGCGAGGCGGCCCAGTCTGTCGGGCTGGGGCCGATGCGTCGGGGGCAACTGGGGTATCACACGCGCAACGATCCCGATGGCGACGGCATCGCCTGTGAAACCGGCCCGGTTTACCGACCCCAGAGTGGTGTGCCCGTCCAAACAGCACGGCCTGCGCCTGAACAGGACCAAGCTGGGCGCCGGGTCGGCACCGCGAAATTCGTGCGCCCCTAGCCGCGCGGCCCGCTTGCCAGAATGGATCCGCTCGGCAACACTGCGCCGCGTGACCCGCGACGAATTCAACACTTTCTGCGCCTCTCTCAAGGCCACAAGCCACGTCGTGCAGTGGGGCAATGCGGATGTGTGGAAGGTGGGTGGCAAGGTGTTCGCGATCTGCGGCTGGAACGACGGCCAGGACGCCTTTACCTTCAAGGCCACCGACCTGGCCTATGAGGTGCTGCAGGATCAGCCCGGCATCCGGCCCGCGCCTTATCTGGCCTCACGCGGCATGAAATGGCTGCAGGTTTACGACGAACGCGGAATGAGCGATGCGTCCCTGCGCGACCACATCGTGACGTCCTACGAGATGGTCGTTGCCAAGCTGACGAAAAAGATGCGGGCCGAGCTGGGGCTTTAACCCTTCATCGCCTGCAGCAGTTCGATCAGCCGCTTGCGGTCATCGTCATCGGCATAGTCGCCCTCGGCCAGCCGTTCAGCGATGCGCAGGCGCAGGCGCTCGTGCTGGGTGCGCACCTCTTCGCCTGCGGTTTCGGCCAGCGTTTTCATGATCACCGCCACCGCCTGCTGGCGCTTGGTGGTGGGGTTGGCGATGTAATCGACCAGGCTCTGCTGCCCGGAATCGAGGATGTTTTCGGCCAGCGCCCGCAACTGTTCGCCATTCGGCAGCAGCGGGGCGGGGGTGCCTTCGGGCGGCAGGATCTCGGGCGCGCTGCGTGGGGTTTCAGCCAGGGCGTTGGCGCCGTCGACGAAGGCCTCGGTGATCATCCGGGTAATCTTGATCGCGCGCGGGTCCTTGAACAGGGTCGAGGCGATGGCCACGCCGTAATCGGTATAGACCCACGGATTGACCCGTCGCCCGCCGCGGCCTTTGGGCTTTGAAATCACATTCCGTGATATCAAATCGGCCACCTCGGCATCGGTCAGCTGAAAGCGGTAGCCCTCGAACCGGTTCTTGTTACGCGAGACGGCCTGATTGAAGGCGCTGACGGATTTTCCGTAGAACCGCGCCAGATCCTCGGCCAGCACCACACGTGTGCCGCGCACCCGGTGAATGGCGCTTTGGACCTCATGCGTGGAGGGCAGGTTCTTGGCGTTCGACATGGCGCCCGTTTGGAATCACAATTTGTGATTTCAAACGTGGAGGAGAGGGAGGTGGGGTGCAAGGGTGGAGTGAGGGGGGCGCTATCCGCGGACACAAACTCTCATAACACTTTCTTTGGTTTCGCCGCCGTAACGAGTATTGGTCGGCAATGCGATCCAGGCTCTACGCCGATAGCTCCAAAGGTAGGGCCAATCCTCCTTGTCGCAAGCAACACCATGTGGAGGTTGATAACCGTCAGAGAACTCTCGGATAGACTCAAACAGCGACGAGCGTTCAATGATGTGCAATTCGGATGCTCTTGCAAGTTTTGTCATTTGCCATTGAATCAGCGCGTCTTGCAATACGACAGGACCTATTGCGACCAGCATGGCTCCAACGACGATTGACGGAAGTCTCGCCTTCTTGGGCATCAACACTACCGCCACACCAACCAAAATAAACAGAGCTGCCGCCGCAAAGACTGCGATTTCAAGGTTCGCGCCAATGGCGATGTTTAGTAGAAAAAGAACTGATATTGGCCATATCGCCAAAACCAATAGGCTGAACGGGCTGAAGTCAATATTTGTTCCAAGTCCCAAGATGACTACCAGAAGTACTGCGAACCAAAGCATCGCAAGGCTTCTGCCGGGTGTTGGTTCGCGCCATCCTGCCAGCACGCTTACCCATACCCAAACCGCCGCCAAGGTTGAGACAGTTCCGAGCAGCCCAGCCAAAACAAGAAACACATCCATAAATATCTCCAAACACGGCTGTTTCGGAGAATAGACTTCCCGTTCAGAAGGGGAATTGCAACCATCAGTTGTGCGCTATTATTGCATCTACCGGCGCTTCACATTCCCGCCCCGCTGCCCCGGCCGTCCGGCCGTTGACCGCCCCCGCGATTTCACTGCGTCTTCCGAGGCTTTCTCAACCGCCCATTGCCGCGCCATGGGGTCGTCGGCGACGGCCAGATCGACCGCCTCGAGCCGCTTGATCTCATCCCGGATGCGGGCGGCTTCTTCGAATTCCAGGTTCTCGGCCGCCTTGCGCATCTGCTCGCGCAAGCCGTCCAGATGGGCCTCGAGATTGGCGCCGTGCATCGGTTTGTCGATGGTGGCGGTGACGCGGTTCATGTCCACGTCGCCGGCATAAAGCCCGGCCAGAACGTCATCGACATTCTTCTTCACCGTCTCGGGCGTGATGCCGTGTTCCTCGTTATAGGCGATCTGCTTGGCGCGGCGGCGGTTGGTTTCCTCCAGCGCACGCTCCATGCTGCCGGTGATGCGGTCGGCATACATGATCACGCGGCCCTCGGCGTTGCGCGCGGCGCGGCCGATGGTCTGGATCAGCGAGGTTTCCGAGCGCAGGAAGCCCTCTTTGTCCGCGTCCAGAATGGCGACCAGCCCGCATTCGGGAATGTCGAGCCCCTCGCGCAGCAGGTTGATGCCCACCAGCACGTCGAACGCCCCAAGGCGCAGGTCGCGCAGGATCTCGATCCGCTCGATCGTGTCGATGTCGGAATGCATGTAACGGACCTTGATACCCTGCTCGTGCATGTATTCGGTCAGGTCCTCGGCCATGCGTTTGGTCAGCGTGGTGACCAGCGTGCGGAACCCCTTGGCCGAGACCTTGCGCACCTCGTCCAGCAGGTCGTCGACCTGCATCTCGACGGGGCGGATTTCGACCTCGGGGTCCAAGAGGCCCGTGGGGCGGATCACCTGTTCGGTGAAGACGCCGCCGGTCTGCTCAAGCTCCCAAGCCGAGGGGGTGGCGCTGACGAAGATGGATTGCGGGCGCATGGCGTCCCATTCCTCGAACTTGAGGGGGCGGTTGTCCATGCAGGACGGCAGGCGGAACCCGTGTTCGGCCAGCGTGAACTTGCGCCGGTAGTCGCCGCGATACATGCCGCCGATCTGCGGCACGCTGACGTGGGATTCATCGGCAAAGACGATGGCGTTGTCAGGGATGAATTCGAACAGGGTCGGGGGCGGCTCGCCCGGTGCGCGGCCGGTCAGATAGCGCGAGTAGTTCTCGATCCCGTTGCAGACGCCGGTGGCCTCGAGCATCTCCAGGTCGAAGTTTGTGCGCTGCTCCAGCCGCTGCGCTTCCAGCAGCTTGCCCTCGCCCACCAGTTGATCCAGCCGCTGGCGCAGCTCTTTTTTGATGCCAAGGATCGCCTGCTGCATCGTCGGTTTCGGCGTGACGTAGTGCGAGTTCGCATAGACGCGGATCTGCTCCATCGTGTCGGTGCGCTCGCCGGTCAGGGGGTCGAATTCGGTGATGGCCTCAAGTTCTTCGCCGAAGAACGAGAGTTTCCACGCCCGGTCTTCCAGGTGGGCGGGCCAGATTTCCAGGGAATCGCCCCGCACGCGGAAGCTGCCGCGCTGGAAGGCCTGATCGTTGCGACGGTATTGCTGGGCCACCAGATCGGCCATCACCTGCCGCTGGTCGTATTCGTTCCCGACCTTCAGATCCTGCGTCATGGCGCCATAGGTTTCCACCGAGCCGATGCCGTAGATGCAGGACACCGAGGCCACGATGATCACGTCGTCACGCTCGAGCAGCGCCCGGGTGGCCGAGTGGCGCATCCGGTCGATCTGTTCGTTGATCTGCGATTCCTTCTCGATATAGGTATCGCTGCGCGGCACATAGGCCTCGGGCTGGTAGTAGTCGTAGTACGAGACGAAATACTCGACCGCGTTGTCCGGGAAGAAGCCCTTGAACTCGCCGTAAAGCTGGGCCGCCAGCGTCTTGTTGGGGGCCAGTATGATGGCGGGGCGCTGGGTTTCCTCGATCACCTTGGCCATGGTGAAGGTCTTGCCGGTGCCGGTGGCGCCCAGCAGCACCTGGTTGCGCTCACCCTCCAGAATGCCCTGCGTCAGCTCGGCGATCGCGGTGGGCTGGTCGCCGGCGGGAGAGAACTCGGTGTGCATGACGAACCGCTTGCCGCCCTCAAGCTTCAGGCGCGCTCGTACGTCATCAACGGTCAGTTGGGTCTTGTCGGAATGGGCATAGGGCATGGGCAGGCTCCGCTTCAGCCCCTTACATTTGTTCTTATTTTGTCCGCATGCAACCCCCGTCGCGCGGACAAAACCGGTCAGGCTGCGGCATTTGCAATCTTGTCGCCGCCCGCTCTCTGGCGCATAAACGGGCGCGACAACCCGAGTATGGAGAGGCGACATGCGCGCACGGATTTACCAGCCTGCAAGAAATGCGATGACGTCAGGAATGGCCAAGACCCGGAAATGGGTTCTGGAGTTCGCGCCTGCGTCGGCGCGCGAGGTCGATCCGCTGATGGGCTGGACATCCTCGAGCGACACGCAGACCCAGGTGCGTCTGCGGTTCGACACCAAGGAAGAGGCGCTGCACTATGCGCGGGAACACGGCATCGACGCGCAGGTCGTCGAGCCGCACAAGCGCAAGCCCAATATCCGCCCGCGTGGATATGGTGAGAACTTTGCCACCGACCGGCGCGGCCCCTGGACCCACTGAATGATCCGGATCCGTCCGGCCGACCCGGCATCGGATGCGTTGCGCCCGGTGCTCGAGGCCCATGTCGCGCACAGCCGGTCGGCCGGCCCGGCGGAGAGCAATCATACGCTGCAACCTGATGAACTGACCGCGCCGGACATCCGGTTCTGGGCGATCCTTGAGGACGATCAGGTGCTGGGCTGCGGGGCGCTCAAGGCGCTGCCTGATGGCACGGCCGAGGTAAAATCGGTGCATGTCCTGCCGCAGGCGCGAGGCCGAGGGCTGGCCCGCCGGATGATGGAACACCTGGCCGAGACCGCCCGATCCGAAGGCTGCACGGCGCTGGTGCTGGAAACCGGTGCGGCGCATCTGCCGGCTTATGACGCGGCGCGAAATCTTTATGAAAGATTGGGATATTCCTATTGCGGGCCGATCGCGGGCTACGACCCAGATCCCAACAGTGCCTTCATGCGCTTGGCACTTGAAACCCGCCTCTGAAAACCGCATGAAGGGCGCAGCGGTCCCGTAGCTCAACTGGATAGAGCAGCTGACTTCTAATCAGCAGGTTCGGGGTTCGAGTCCTCGCGGGATCGCCAAAGCAGTTTGTTGATGACGTTCGACATCCAAAGTCCGTTTTTGCGACAAAAAACGGTTTTTTGAATTGCCCCCGAATCTACCTTCCTTTTAGCGCAGTTCTTTCAACGACTTATTCGCGATGCGGCGGTTCGTTCGTTCCGGTCGGGTTCGATGGCGCAACCCAACCAGGATGCGTTGACACGCAGCATGTTAGATGTTCCCTAATCGTTCCACAGGTTCCGGAACCTTTCACACCCATCAGTCCCACCTGCCCCGGCGGTGTGGACACCGGCGCGGCAAGCCCTGTCACGCCTCGAAAGGATTCTGCGATGCCCCGTGCCACCACCACGATTCCATTTCATGCTCTGCGGTTCGAAGACGACCTGCCGACGCTGCATGAGGTCGAGCGACGCCTGAAGACGTTCCTGCGCGCCCTCCGCAGGCAACGCCAGGAGGCGCAGACCGGTGACGATGAGGGCGATCGTGACAAGATGGATCAGTTCTTCGACTATCTGAATGAGGCCGAGCGGCGGAAGATCCGGCGTCGCGCGCACCGGTACGTGCAGCGGCTGGACGCCCTGTCCGGCCTGTCTCATCTCAGCGAGGAGAACCGCGCCAAACTGACGCCCTTGCGCGGCGGGCTGCCGGTCACCCGCATCACCACCGAACACGAGGCGGACGAGATCGCCGCCGCGCTCCACGCCGAGATGCCCTGGATGGCGCCTGCCACCGAAGCCGTCTGGCACGGGCTGCGGGCCTCGGCACGCGAGGGCATGCCGGGTGTCCGGTTCACCCCGCTCGTTCTGATCGGCCCGCCCGGCATCGGCAAGAGTTTCTGGGCCCGGCGACTGGCGCATCATCTGGAGGTCCCTGCGGCCAAGATAGACGCAACCGGGGAGCCGGCGTCCTTCGCGCTCACCGGGTCTCAACGCGGCTGGGGCAGCGCCCATGCGGGCAAGCTGGTCAACACGGTCCTGAACAGCCGGCATGCCGGACCGCTGGTGATCATCGACGAGATCGAAAAGGCCGACGAGGTCCACTCCAACAAAGGCGCGCGCCATACGCTGACCGACGCCCTCCTGCCGCTGCTGGAGCGGACGACGGCGGCGACCTGGGAATGCCCGTTCTTCCGGGTCAAGATGGACATGTCCAGGGTCAACTGGGTGATGACGGCGAACAGCCGGCAGGGCCTGCACGAACCATTCCAGAGCCGCTGCGTGGTGCTGGACCTGCCGGATCTGACCACGTGGCAGTTGAGGGACTTCGCCATCAACGAAGCCGCGCGGCGAGGACTCCCCAAGCCTGCCGTGGAGGCGCTCGCCGTGCTCTTCGAAACCGGCGCATTGTCCCACCGCCGCCTGAGCCTGCGCACCGTCGCCCGGATGCTCGACCGCGCCGAGGTGCTGGCGATGCGCCCCTTTGCTGAACTGAGGCGACTGCCATGACCCATCTGACCATTCCTTACCAGAGCGGTACCCTCGTGGTGCTTGGCGACCTGCATTTCGACCGCTATCAGCGCCATGCGCTCAATCCGATCAAGGCCTGGGGGCTCGAGGACATCCTGTGGGAGGCCGATGCGCTCATCGGCGGTGGCCGGACGCGGTGAAGGGCGGATTGTGGCGGAGACGCTGGAGCTGCAGGGGTATTTCCGCGCGGCTGACGGGTATTTCGCGGCGGATCATACTTAATTTTGGGGCTGCAAGGTCGGTTAAGAAGGCACTGAGTTGAAGCATCTCAGGACAACTGAGTATTTTTTGCGCCGATTTCGATTGCGGGTTCGTTGGATAGAAGCCATGCCGACAGGCGTTCTGTTGACACAGCGATTTGGTCTGGCTTCCGAAGAGCGCACTCCCACACTGTTGCAACACGCCACCCATCTTCCATTAGCTTCACTTGAACCGCTTCATCCCTGGCGACATTCGCCTTGAATTTCGCCTGGGCAACACCGGGAAAGGGCTGGTGGCGGCAAGCGAGACCACCTCCATGATGCTTTCACGCGGCACTTCGACGCCGGTTTTCAACAGCAGTGCGGCCCCGAAGTCAAAGTCCAGGTAGGCCTCGGAAAAGAACCCGTCCTGCGCGGTACGGATACCTGCTGCGCACAATATTTCGCCGCCTTGACGCCGGGCCGAGACAAGCAGCGGTGCGAACTCGCGGACCTCTGCCCCGAATGTCTGATCGTAAACTTGCCGTATGTGATGCTCGACCGCGGCCCGGCCGGGGTCTCCTGCCTCCAGAAACTCGATTTTCACGATTCGCCTCGCGTCTGTTTTTGCGTCTGTCGAGGCGAATTGAACCGCGCTGGCTTACAGGACGCTTACATGCGCAAGCTTGGGCGAAAAAATGTCACTCTGTTTCCTTGCCGCCGCGGAACAGAAAGCTGAAGACCGAGCCTCCGCCCGGTCGGTCGCGGATCTCGACCTCGGCCCGATGCGCCTTGGCAACCGCCTGAACGATCGCCAGACCAATGCCGGAACCGTCAGAATCGGATTGCGCCGCGCGACCGCGGACGAACCGCTCGAACAGCTTTTTCTTCAGATCATCAGGCACGCCCGGCCCCCGGTCGTACACACGCCATCCCGGCGGTGATTGCACCAGTTCGATTTCCACATCGGTACCGAGCGGAGAATACCGGATCGCGTTGCGCACCAGATTTCGCAAGGCGGCCGAAAGCAGGTTGGCATTGCCTGTCACAGGCACAGGCGCACTGCCGGAAACAGTCAGGTCGTGCCGGCTCCGAACCGCTTCCACCGCCAGATCCGAGGCGACCTCTACCGCGATGTCGTGCAGATCAACCTCTTCGAACGCCGTAACCCCCAAGGCATCGGCCCGGGCCAGATCGACGATCTGCTGAAACAGCCGGTCCAGTCGCTGTACATCCTCGGACAGATCATTGCGGATCTCGGGATCCGCGATCCGGTCGATCCCCGACCGCAATACCGCAAGAGGTGTTCGAATCTCGTGCGCCACGTTCGACGAGAAATCCCGTTGGGCGCGGAACCCCCGTTCCAGCCGGTCGAACGCACCGTTTACCGCGTCCAGCAACGGCAACAGCTCGCTGGGGATGCCGTCACCCAAAAGCCGCTGGTCCGGAGTGGCGGGGCCGATACTCCGAGCCTGGGACCGCATCGTCTCGAGCGGCGCCAACGCGCGATGTGTGGTCAGCATGGCGGCAAAGAGAATCATCAGGATGCCCAACGCGACCAGCCAAAGCTCTTCTTCGACTTCGTGCTTGAGCTGTTCCCAACGCGACTGGTACGATTCTGCCGGGTAGGTCGATACCAGAGCGACGAAATCCACTCCGTCGACGCGGGCCCGCACGGCCATCCCCTTGCGGTCGCCAGGCAGGACTATTTCCTGCGGGCGCCCAAGCCCAGTTGCCGCAATCTGGCGAGCGATGGCCGGAGAGGTCTCTCCTCCAACCAGCACGTTCCCGCTTCCGTCGAACACGGTATAGCGATAGATCCCCTCGCTTCCGCGTACACGCAGGGCGGACGGATCCAAACCCAAATGCGGTTTTTCCGGGTCGAGATGGCCGATGATTTCCACCGCCTCGGCCGTCAGGGCGTCTTCGAGGTTCTCTTCGAGATGCTCGAAGAATTCGGAGGTCAACGCGCCGGCCGCCAAAATCAGGCAAATGGACAGCGCCACGAGAATGTTCGCCGTCAAGCGACGACGCAACGACCCGCGGGTTCCGAAAACGTAGCCCAGCCAATTCATGAAGTGCCGGTTTCCAGCAGATACCCCACGCCGCGCAAATTGTGGATCGTCACATCCGCCTCGTACTCGGTCAGCTTCTTGCGCAACCGATGCGTCAGCACCTCGATTGCATTGGGCGTTGGCGGGGCATCGAAACCGTACAGCGCGTTTTCGATTGCCGCCTTGGACTGGACCCGCCCCGCCCGGGTCAGGAACAATTCCAGCAGGGCCAGTTCCCGAGCCGAGAACCGCGCCGGCCGCCCGCCAATGGTCACCGACCGGTCAACCGTATCGAATCGGACGTTTCCACTGCCAAGCACCATCCCCAAGGCGTTGCCGGGGCGCCGCAGAACGGCACGGATCCGGGCCAGAAGCTCGGCAAATGCAAAAGGTTTGACGACATAGTCGTCGGACCCGGAATTTAGCCCGCGCAACCGTTCATCCAGGGCATCGCGTGCAGTGCAGATGATGATCGGGGTTTCATTCCGGATCTGCTTGAGTTGATGGAGCAGGTCGAACCCGTCGACATCCGGCAAGCCCAGGTCCAGGATGATCGCGTCATAGTCGAAATTGCGTATCGCATCCAGCGCATCCTCGCCCGTATGCACCACATCGACCGCAAAGCTGTTTTCTCGCAAACTGGCGCTCGTGTTGAGCGCCAGTTTTTCGTTGTCCTCGATCAAGAGAAGCCGCATCAGCGGTGCCCGTCACTTTCTCACATAGGTTACGGTGGAACCATCTTCAGCCTTGAACGACACCCGCGCAAGGTTTCCTGATGCGTCGTACCATAGATCACGCTCCAGCCCACCGGAAATCTTGTAGTGGTGTCCGGCAACGACGCCGGAGCGAGTCTCGACCCTGTCTTCACCCAAATCGGCGACACGCACCTTCATGATTTTGCCGTCGATCGTGTTCAGCAGCTTTTTGCTGCGCACCGTATCCTCGTTCCACAGGCTTGCGGGCAGCACGCCCGTTGCCCCGGTATCCAGCTGGTGCGGCGTTCCGTCATCGTCTGTCTTTGATGTCAGATGCTGCAGCTTTCCGCCCTTCCAGACCTCGGTGCTGTCGTGGTTGAAGCTGTAAACCGTTGCGCGGATCAGGGGCACTTTGACGGAGATGTCAGTCACGACCTTCACGGTGAAATCGGACTCGTTTCCCTGGAAACGGTAGACATGGTCACCGATATCCTTCCCCTTCCGGACAACGTCGAAAGACAGCTTGCCACCTGACGGCAACGTCAGCGCGTGGGCAGGCGCTGTCAGGGCCAGTGCCGCGATGAGTGACAATCCGAACTTGCGCATTTTGGCTCTCCGTTTCTTTGGTCTTATCGGGCTCCCCTTTCGCAGGATCGTCTTACAGGGACCTTACAAGCGGTTGGCCGAGACCAGGTTGCCGATCCTCGCCCCGTGAAGCGCCCGCAATTTTGCGTGCTCGAGCTGTTCCATAAACGCTGACGTCAGACAATTGATGAACAGCTTTATCTTCCTGAGTTAACCACGAAGTCCTTTATTGCAGTAGCCAATCTGGCGAACATGTATGCGATTGAGGAAGAACTCGCCTCTCGGATTACCGAGTGTCTGAAAATCGGAAAGTACCACTTTCTGGAAACCCGGAGCGATGAAGAGTTCGCAGCGGTCCTATCCGGTTTGGCCGTTTTGGCAGCAGTGACACACAGCCAGAAACTTGCCAATGATGTGCGAATTCTTATGCGAAAATATCGCCGTGACCCCGCTCATAAGATATCTACGACAACAGCATGTCGCACAGTGTTCTTTGTTCTTTGCGACGGCAGCGAACCAAGAACGATGTGTGATACGCCGCGAAACACCCGTCCGCCGCGCGGAAATAGCCCTGCAGCTCCAGCGTCTTCACCACAATCCGCCCTTCACCGCATCCGGCCACCGCCGATGAGCGCATCGGCTACCCACAGGATGTCCTCGAGCCCCCAGGCCCTGATCGGATTGAGCGCATGGCGCTGATAGCGGTCGAAATGCAGATCACCAAGAACCACAAGGGTACCGGTTTGGTACGGAATGGTCACATGGGTCATAGCGGTCGCCTCAACGCAGCATGGGGCGCACCGGGCAGGCCCTCGCGTGCCGAGGCCCGCAGCCCTTGCCAGACGGCTTCGGTGGCGGGCGCCATCCAGGGCATCTCGGCGTGCAGCGCGGCCGCGATCTCATTCGCCTCGTGTTCTGAGGTGACGCGGGTGACCGGCAGTCCGCCACGCAAGGGTGTCAGCTTCGCACGGTTCTCTTCGCTCAGATGAGACAGGCCGGACAGGGCGTCCAGCCGCTGCACGTACCGATGCGCGCGACGCCGGATCTTCCGCCGCTCGGCCTCATTCAGATAGTCGAAGAACTGGTCCATCTTGACGCAGCTGTCTTCATCGCCGGCGGTCTGCGCCACTTGGCGTTGCCTGCGGAGGCCGCGCAGGACTGTCTTCAGGTGCCGTTCGACCTCGTGCAGCGTCGGCAGGTCGTCTTCGAACCGCAGCGCATGAAATGGAATCGTGGTCGTGGCACGGGGCATCGCAGAATCCTTTCGTGGCGCGACAAGGCTTGCCGCGCTGGTGGGTGTGAGAGGTTCCGGAACCTGTGGAACGATTAGGGAATAACTAAC
>GG704596.1:505374-510374 GCA_000161775.1 Ruegeria lacuscaerulensis ITI-1157 | reverse complement strand
GCCTTGAATTGAAGCCCAGGTAAACGGCGGCCGTAACTATAACGGTCCTAAGGTAGCGAAATTCCTTGTCGGGTAAGTTCCGACCTGCACGAATGGCGTAACGACTTCCCCGCTGTCTCCAACATCGACTCAGCGAAATTGAATTGCCTGTCAAGATGCAGGCTTCCCGCGGTTAGACGGAAAGACCCCGTGCACCTTTACTACAGCTTCGCACTGGCATCAGGACTGCAATGTGCAGGATAGGTGGTAGGCTTCGAAGCAGGGACGCCAGTTCCTGTGGAGCCGCCCTTGAGATACCACCCTTTGCATTCTTGATGTCTAACCGCGGTCCGTCATCCGGATCCGGGACCCTGCGTGGCGGGTAGTTTGACTGGGGCGGTCGCCTCCTAAAGCGTAACGGAGGCGCGCGAAGGTTGGCTCAGAGCGGTCGGAAATCGCTCGTTGAGTGCAATGGCAGAAGCCAGCCTGACTGCGAGACTGACAAGTCGAGCAGAGTCGAAAGACGGCCATAGTGATCCGGTGGTCCCGAGTGGAAGGGCCATCGCTCAACGGATAAAAGGTACGCCGGGGATAACAGGCTGATACTGCCCAAGAGTCCATATCGACGGCAGTGTTTGGCACCTCGATGTCGGCTCATCTCATCCTGGGGCTGGAGCAGGTCCCAAGGGTACGGCTGTTCGCCGTTTAAAGAGGTACGTGAGCTGGGTTTAGAACGTCGTGAGACAGTTCGGTCCCTATCTGCCGTGGGTGTAGGAGACTTGAGAGGAGTTGCCCCTAGTACGAGAGGACCGGGGTGAACGATCCACTGGTGGACCTGTTGTTGCGCCAGCAGCAGTGCAGGGTAGCTATGATCGGACAGGATAACCGCTGAAGGCATCTAAGCGGGAAGCCCCCCTCAAAACAAGGTCTCCCTGAGGGCCGTGGAAGACCACCACGTCAATAGGCCGGAGATGTAAGCGCAGCAATGCGTTCAGTTGACCGGTACTAATCGCCCGATAGGCTTGATTTGATCCAGTAACAGAAAGACAAAGCTCACCGCCTCAAGTAGCGAAGCGGTAGGCGATCAAACAAGACCAAAAGCATACACAGACCTTGAGTTGGACAATTACGTCGCTTTTGCTACGCAAATAGCGACGGTGTTGATTGATGTGAAACCCCGCAAGGGGTGACATAACAACCGTGCGGCAACGCGCGTCGCCTTTTTGCAAAGCAAAAAACAGCGACGGGGATTTTCCTCGGTTTGGTGGTCATAGCGCAAGCAAAACACCCGGTCCCATCCCGAACCCGGAAGTTAAGTGCTGCAGCGCCAATGGTACTTGGGCTCAAGCCCCGGGAGAGTAGGTCACCGCCAAACCTAGAAAAATCCCCCATTCTCTCTCAACGATCAAAAAACAAACAAAAATGGCCTCCCAAAACAAAAGGCCAAAAAAAGTCCAAGCCAACAAGCGGCCAAGACAAACAATCGGCGCGGGGTGGAGCAGCCAGGTAGCTCGTCAGGCTCATAACCTGAAGGTCGCAGGTTCAAATCCTGCCCCCGCAACCAAACTTTCATGCAATATATCAAGGGCTTAGGTCGAAACACGGCGCGAACCACGCGCCCTTTCCGTGTTGCAGAGCCACCCCGAACACTCCCCAAAGAGTCCAAAGGCTTACGACCAGCCCCGATTCCTCCTTGCAACACGGATGCGACACGGGACAAGGCCGATATTCGCGGAGCGTTCGTGCCCGATGGCGCTTGCCTGCGCGGTGCCACTGCGATTGGATAGGAGCAATTCCCGAAAGGTCCGAATTGCCCATGCCGATCTACGAGTTTGCCAGCGAAGAAATACGCCCCCTCACCAAGACCACGTTCGGGCTCGTCCAGTTGCAGGAGCGTCGCGATCTGCAGCGCCTGCTGCGGGCGAACATTGCCGTGGTCGCACCCGACACAATGGTGATCGCGGAGGAGTTCGGCGACTGGGACGAGTCGCGCCGGCGCATTGATCTCCTCGGCATCGACCGCGATGCGAACCTCGTGGTTGTCGAATTGAAGCGGACCGAAGATGGCGGCCACATGGAGCTGCAGGCCATCCGTTACGCGGCGATGGTCTCCACCATGACGTTCGACCAGGCCGCCGATGTGTTCGCTCGCTATCTCACGCAGATCGGCAAGACCGACACGGATGCTCGTGCGGAACTGCTTGACTTCCTTGGGTGGGACGAGCCCGACGAGGATGCCTTCGCCCAAGACGTCAGGATCGTCCTGGCCTCGGCCGAGTTCGGCCGCGAAGTTACGACATCCGTTCTCTGGCTGATCGAGCGCGGTATCGACATCCGCTGCGTGCGCCTCCAGCCCTACGGCCTCGATGGTCGCGTCCTCGTAGATGTGCAGCAGATCATCCCACTTCCGGAGGTTGCGGAATACCAGGTCCGCGTCTCTGAGAAGAAGCGCAAGGAGCGCGAGGCGCGCACGGACACGCGAGACTGGACCAGCTACGACGTCACACTTGGCGAGCGCAAACTGACGGCGCTGCGGAAGCGACACGCGATCTATCAGGTGTTCCGCTACCTCGTGGAGAGGGGTATCCCACCAGAAAAGGTCGCCGAACATTGCGGCAGGGGCGGCAACCGTCGCCTCGTGTCGGTCGATGGGGAGGTTGCTGGTGACGATTTTTGCCGCTTGGCAAAGGAAGCCCTCACTAGGGACGGGCGGAACTTCGATCCGAAACGCTTCTTTACCGATGATCACGAACTTCTCCACTTCGGCGGGCGCACCTATGCGTTCTCCACCCAGTGGGGCGGATCCGCTTGGGAGCAGGCCATGATTATGCTGCGTGACGCCTTCCCGGACAAGGGCATCGCGTTTACGCCCTCCGAATAGCGGTCGCTCCCGACTCGCTGTCGGAGCCGACTACAGCCTGATGGATCCGGGTACTCTGTCGGAGCCCATCATGCCCAACACCAACGACACCGGGCTCGCCGCGTTCATCTCGGCCAAGACCGAGATCGACGCGATGCTCGAACGCCTCGCCGTGCTCAGTGCCGACCATTTCGAGTGCAGCCCCGAGGATGTGAACTGGGGAGATGTCGGGACGCTGGAGCACTACCGCGCCCGCCTTCGCGAAATCAACCGACATGGCGCTCCGCGAGGGCGAGCACGCCGACTGAGCGAGCTTGTGCTCGCGGAGGAATGCGTTGCAGCCGCCAATGCGATTTGCCCTATCACGCCGCCGCCGTCGCAACGCCATCCAGCCGCACCGCGACGCTGTTGACGCCGTTCCCGGCGGCTTCGACCGCCACACCGATGGGAAACCGCCCCGCGGCCGGGGTAGTCACCTCCTTCGCCGTGTTGTCCCAGGCCACCCGCGCGCCGGCCGTCAGCACCGCGGCGCTGGCCTTCGGCAGTTGGAACACGCCGGTGGTTGAGAGCTCGACAGGGTCGCCCTCGGCCGCGGACCAGGCGGCGATGCCGAAGATGCTGCCGACGATCAGCGCGTCGCCCGAGGCGATGCCGCCCGCCGGTGTGGTGACGCGGACAATGTGGCCGTTCTGGAGGTAGTTCTTCATCTCAGAGCCCTTTCGAGGATTGGATGCGGACGACCGAGATGCGCTCGGTCGCCCCTGCGATCTGCCGGTTGAGGTCCGCGAGCGCGGCGGCCATCTCGCCTTCGTTCGCGTAGGTGATGCGGTTGCCGTCGTATTCGACGGTGCGGACGCCCCGGTAGCGCGCGGCCATCAGCGCATCGCGCCAGGCGGTGAGCTAGGCGAGGTCGGCCATCACGCACCCGGATTCATGAACCAGCCGCGGTGGTCGATGAAGCCCGCGCCGAAGTCGAGGATCACCCGGATCTCCACGCCGTCCACGTCCCAGCCCGAACGGCTCTCGACCTGCGGGCCTTCGGCTCCGGAGAGATAGGCGAACTCCAGCCCGTCGATCTCGCCGGGGTCGGCGGTGACGTACCAGCGGGCGGCCGAGGACAGGCGCGGCTCGACCACCAGCGACAGCGAGCCCGAGAAGGGGTTCACATCGGCCGCCGTGGCCGGCGCGATACTCGCCAGCCATTTCTCGGCGGTAGTCTCCAGCGCGGGCGGGACCAGCAGGTTGCGGGGCGTCACGCGGATCGTGCGGTCTTCGATGCCCTTCTGGGTGCGCAGCGCCAACCGGGCCGCGGACAGCGTCGCGTCCGAGATCGCCGCACCCGTGCCCGCCTTGTTGCCGTGGTCGGCGTGGAACAGCGTCTTGCCGTCCGACATGGTCGGCCCGTTGCCGCTGCCGGCCTCGAGGAGGGTGACGAGGATGCGCGCCTCGGTCTCTGCCGCGGCCTGGCCCATGCGGCGGGCGAGGTCCGCGAAGGCGCCGAGATCGTCGTTGACCAGCACCTGCCGGGTTATGCCGATCTTCCGCGCCCAGGTCTCGACCTTGTAGGCCTCACGGGCCTCGGCCATCGTGCCGGCCTTGATCTCGCCGTGCTCGTTCAACTTCTCCAAGAGCGGCGCTTCGCCCAGCATGATCTTGTTCATCGCGCGGAAGTCCCGCGCCGTGGTCTGCCGGCCGAGGCGGCGGATGCCCGAAGGCGCGGCCTGGTAGGCGTCGCGCAGGACGCGGCCCACCGTGTCCCCGAGGATGATCGGGAAGTCGGAGGTGGTGTGCAGCGCGCGGGTCACGAGGCTCGCGGGCGACAGCGCCATCGTGGATTCGCCGCGCAGCGTCAGCAGTTCCTTCGCCATGTCCACGGGCGTGGCGTAGGCGTAGCGGCGGGCGGGCTCACTCAACTCGTGGCGGGGGTTGATCCGGGCGTAAAGCGCCTCGCCCATCTGGCGGGCGCGAAGCGCGGGGTCACCCGCCGTGCCGTCGGGATCGGTGATGAAGCCGGTGAAGAGCGCCGCGACCTTGGCCTTCACCAGCGCGGCGTCCTCGAACTGGTCGAGCTCATGCAGCCGCAGCAGCACCGGCGCGAGCCAGGTGATCCCGCGCAGCTGGCCCGCCGCGAGGGGCTTGAACAGGTGCAGGCAATCGGCGG
>GG704596.1:428542-505354 GCA_000161775.1 Ruegeria lacuscaerulensis ITI-1157 | reverse complement strand
GAACAGAAAGGCGCGGATCTCGCGCAGTTGCGCCCACACCCCATCCGAAAAGCGGATGACTCGGTGGCCCAGTTCGCGAAGATCCTCGACCGATTGCGCCCCCGAGGCGGCCAGAATGGCGCGGGACGTATGGATGACGTCCGACACCATCACGCCGAACACGCGCCGCAAGGCCTCGTGCCGCCGGCGATAGGGATCGAGGCCGGGGTATTTGCAATCCACGTCCGCGTAGCAGTCGCCAATGATGGGCAATTGCGAAATCTGGTTATCGCCGATCTCGCGGTGCAGCTCCATCGGAACCTGCTCGCGATCCAGAAGCTCGAGGTGGAGGGGAATGGTGGCGGCGTCGTTGGCCACGCGGAGGCGGGCGAAGCTCTCGCCGCTCTCGACCATCGCGCGCACGGCCATGGCCTGCAGTCCATAGAAATCCGCGAGCCCGTCCGGGGCGGCGTGATCGGTCCACCGCAGCCAGAGCGCCTGGAGCCGCTCGCGCACCGCCCGGTCGGGATGGGTGGATTGAGGTTTGATCCCGGCGCCGACGACATTGCCGACCAGGCTGTCCACCGCCGCCGCGACCCACGGGTTGTTCCGTGCATACCACCCGGCCCGCCGCGCCGCCGTGGTCGCGCCCGCCAGGATCGCCGCGTTCAGCCCGTCGACGGTCCGCGCCCCGTGCCAACGCCGCCCGCCACCCGCAGCGTCGAAGCCGCGAGCCCGCGCGAGGCCGAGAAGGCGATGGAGAAAGGTCCGCATGGGAGACAGAATCGCCCGAAACGAACCCTCAAGCTATTGGGAATGTTTTGGAAACGTTTCCTGCCCCCGATCACGCTGGGCGCATGCAGGTGCTGAGAGATTCTCTGGCGCCGCCTCGGCCCCTCTTGTGGCGAGCAAGGCCCGAAGATATCTCGGCCATTATGGAAAGTTTAGAACCTCTCGACCCAGAATCGTTTGTGGACAAACTCGCGGCGCGCCGAGGACTTCGTCAGGACGCCTTGTTGGTAAGATACCTGAAGCGGAAGACGAAAGCGGCAAGCCGGGGCGCTAAGGCTCGAAGGTCACTAGGGAACCTTTACGCGCTGCTCGTGATTGCTGAGGACTTTCGTAATGGCCGAGAGAACGGCTCTCGGTTCACTGACCTCTTGGCGCGAATGCGAAAGCTGCCGTTTGGTTCCAAGCTGCAGAACCACCCGTTGGATAACCGGCTGAACGATGAGTTTCGCCGCCAAATGGAGGTAGATGGCGATCTGCTGCCCGTACAAGCAACGGTTGTGGATGGCCAAAAGGCCCGCCGCATTTCGCCGGCTCTCCTCGCGCATGATGGGATCCCTCCTCAGGAGGCTGCCGCCTTCATCGTCGACGTCGTCCGCGAGTATATCAGGCTCATCACGGACAAGCAGACCTCGTACTTAGACGAGATTGGGGCCATTGGCGACGCGGGCGAGCTGGCAAAGTTCCTCGCCAAGGCGTTCGAGCCCAACTCCGATGCGCGACTGTTCGAGATCGTGTCCTATGTGCTCCTTGCTGAGCACTTCCGCGGGCGTTCTGTCTGGGACCACTTCACTGTTCCAAAATCCCTGACGACGGACAGTGTTACCGTTTCAGCAAGATGGCCAACGAAAAGACATAGGAGTCGTGAGGCAATTCGCGGGGCGCTGCGGGGAAACGGCCCGCGCGCCGCACGGAGTCTAGGGCCGCCTGATTCAGCACCGGGTTTCCCGATGAGCGTAAGATCCTTACGCCCAGCAACTTACCCCCCGTCGAGACAGTGATCGCGAGGCGCACCTCGCCCGACGCCTGCGTACCACGCGGGTAGCGCTTGGCGCGCTCGATCCTGGACCGGATCTTTGCTCCCCAGATGGCCTGGGCCCGGGCCTCCTGGCCCGCTGAAGCCGTGGCCGTCGCCGTGCGCGCGGCCTGTCCGGCCTGGCTGCCGCCACCGGCACCTGCAGCCCGCTGCGCCGCGCGGCCGGGCGCGTTTTGCTCGGTCTTGCGCGCGGTTTCGGGCGCCTCGGTCGGCGGCGGATCCCGACGCTTCGGCGGCCGCGGCGACGCGGTCAGGGCAATCTCGGACGGTGGTGGAGGCGGTTCGCTCCGCGAAGGAACGGGCAGCGGCCGTGCCGTTTCCGGGGGCAGTTGAGGGCGGGTGTCCGACTGAACGGGCGGAAGCGCAGTTACGCGCATTTCGGCGCGGGGACCCTCTGCAAACTCAATGCGCGGCAAGTCGACGGAATGGCTGTCCTGCGCGGGCAACGGATTCAGTTCTGGCTCGGGAACCGGCGTCTGCGGAGGGCGTTCCCAGGCCTCGACCATTTCGGCCACGGTCGCGTCTGCCGCTTCGAGCGAGATCAGCGCCTCGCCACCGGCGCCGCCTGCCTCGTGGCCCAAATCGGATGTCTGGGCGAACAGAATGAGGTGCACCAGAATCGCAAGCGTCGCGAAAGCGGCGGTTTCGGCGAAGCGTTTCATTTGTGCGCCACCACCAATTCGACGCGCGACAGGCCCGCGCCGGACAAGTCGCGCAGGATCGCGGCAAGCTTGCTCGCCTCAAGCCGGGAGTCGGCACGCAGCTGGATTACCCCTGCCGGAGGCTGCTGTCCGGCGAGGGTCGCAATCGCTTGCGCCCCTTCCTGCCCGTCAAAGGCGATCCTGCCCTCGTGGCTGACGAAAAGGACCGGGTCCGCTTCGGCCTCGGCTTCGGTCTCGGCTTCGGGTGGCGTCACCTCGAAGGGTTCCGGGGGGGCAAGCTGAGAGGTCATCAGAAAGAAGATGAGCAACAGGAACACCACGTTGATCATGGGCACGATGGATTCGCCGCGGGGGCGCTTGGCCGGTTCGCTCAGGTCCATGTCTCACTCCACCAGAACAAGTGCGGTAAACCCTGCGTCGCGCAGCTGTTCGCTGATGCTGACAACTCGCTGAAGGTCGGCACCTTCGCGGCCACGCAGAATCACCATGTCGGTCGGTGCCGCCATCAGAGGCTGCAGCGCGGTGGGCAGGTCGTGAACGATCCTGCCGTTCAGTGCCACCGCGTCCGGCGATATGTCCACCAGACGCGGCGGGCCTCTGTAGCCGTCGCCACCGGATGCTGCGAGGGGAAGCGGCATCATTGCCTCGACCCCAAAGCGCGACGCAAGCATGAAGAAGACGAGGAGCAGGAACACCACGTCGATCATGGGTGTTAGGCTGGGCTTGCGCCGAGGCCGCGCGGGCAGTGTGAACTGCATCTCACTCGGCCGCCAGCTTGAGAGCCTCGGGCCGCGCCGCGATGAAGACCCGTATGGCGTTGTCCTCGATGTCGCGGCGCATCCGCTCTACCACGGACTCGAACCATGTCAGCGCCGCCGATGCCGGGATCGCAACGGCCATGCCGGCGGCGGTGGTCAACAGCGCTTCCCAGATACCCCCTGCAAGCAGGGCCGGATCGGCGCGCGACCCCGCGGCCTGCAACGCCTGGAACGCTGCGATCATGCCCAGCACCGTCCCCAGCAGCCCCAGCAGGGGCGCAATGCTGGCGATCAGCTCCAGCGCGCCCAGCCCATCGCGCGCCATGGCCAACTGGCGTTTGGCGACACGGGCCGTTTCCTCTCGCGCCGCCTCGACGGAAAGCCGTTCGAGACTGCGCAAGCTGGTGGCCAGGACTTGCGAGCGGATGCCGCGCCGCCCCTCGACCAGGGCCAGCGCGCCAGCCGCATCGCCACGCAGGTAGGCTTCGACCGCGCGCCCGACCTTACCACGCGACCATGCGCCCATGAGGGCAAGGTGCCAGACCTTCCAAAGGATCAGCGCAAGTGTCGCCACCGACAGCGCCGCGATGGCCCAGATCGCCGGACCGCCGTTGCGCAGGAACGTCAGCGCCTGCCGGCTGGCGTTTCCCATCGCCGACAGGGTCGCCTCGGTGGTGTTCCGATGTTCCAAAGGCCCGGCTTGCACCGCGCCGTCCGTCCCGATCTCGTCTGTTCCTGTCTGGCCTGTTCCAGTCGCCGCGGTGGCGGCTGGAAGCGGATCTGGTACCTGTGCCGGGGTCTCGGGGGCAACGTCCGGTTCGGCCTGCTGCCCGGCTGCACCGAGGGAACTATCGGCCGCTCGGGTCATGATCCCTTTGTCCGGATCGGCAAGGTCGGGCACAAGCTCCTGGGTGGCCGTCCCGGGCGGGACGGTCTCGGGCGCAGCCGGGAGCGTTGGTGCGGAGCTTTGCGGCTCCGCGGGAGCCGCCATCAACGACGGCGCGTCGCTTATGCCAGGCGGGAGCGATGACTCCTGCGCCACGGCTGCGGTGGCAACCGAGCAGACCGCAAGGACGGCCCATGCCAGCCGCGCGGTGCACGGGCCGATCGCCAGAGGGCACTTGAAGTGGGTCATGTCCGGTTTCCTCATGTCCGGTCGCCCTGCGTCCAGAACGCGGCGACATATTGATCGCGCAGATCGACTCCGTTGGTCTTGCACCATTCGCGCAATCGCTGCGCACCTGCCTTTTCCGCTGCAAACCACAGGCTGTGCCCGGAATGGTGCGCGCGTTCGGCGATGGCGCGCTCGGCAAGCTGCGTGGAAGAAGCCCGTTCCAGCCAGTGCACCTGCACGCCGTGATGGACCGGCAAGGGGTAGAGACAGTCCGCGCCCCGGCCCGCGCTCAGGACGGCATGGCCGGCCGCATCCGCCGGAAGGGCCTCGAGTATCCGGGCCACCGCAGGCAGGCCTGTTTCATCGGCATAGAGCGTGATCCTGCGGGTCTGCGGTATGCCACCGCCACCCGGCCCCGTCAGCCCGACCCGAGAGCCGACGCGGACGGACCGCGCCCAGTCGGTGGCCCGCCCGCCTTCGTGCACGAACAGGTCGAAGGTCAGCTCGCCGCGCGTCGCGTCCGCATGGCGCACCGTGTAGACCGGGCGGTGCAACGCCTTTTCCCCCTTTGGCCAGATCGTTGCGCCGCCCGCGCCGATTCGGGGCCATTCGGGGGCCGTATCGCCCGGAGATGGAAGCACGAGGCGGAAATGGATGGCGTCGTCGCCGAATGCAGACAGATCCTCGGCGCCAACGGAGATGCGCAGGAAATCGTGCCCGAGCGGCGCGATCGAGCGGATCTCGACGAACTGGAAATTCGGTGGTCGGTTGCCTTCGGGCGGGGCATCCGACCAGCGAATCCGCGCCGCCGCGCCGGGATGCAGCGCCGAGATCTTCTCGGTCAGAGCCTCCTTCAACGCGAAAAGCCAGTCGGCCCGAGGCGAATCCACCGCCGCACGCGCGCTTCCACCCTCGGAGATCAGCCGGTAGTGGCCGTACGCCGTTGCGACCGCCAGCGTTCCACCGTCATGGTAGATGATCTCCAGCCCGTGTTCGCGGGCTTCCGCCAACATGGCCTCTCGCAGAGACGCCGGGCTTAGACCGGGAAGCGCGGTTTCGGCGCTATGGGCGAAATCGGTATGACGGGACAGGGTCACGGGCATCTCCTTCAGGCTGGAATGACATGGGGGTGGCCATGGATCGGATCGGCGATCACGGTGCAGGGCAGCGCGAAGATGTCTTGCATCATTTTGGCGGTGACGACCTCGGAAGGCGCACCCTGATAGCGTACCCTGCCCCCTTTCAGCGCGACCATGTGGTCTGCGAAACGGGCAGCGAGATTGATGTCGTGAAGCACCATCGCGACGGTGCGACCGGTGTCACGGTTGAGTTGTCGGACAAGCGCGAGCAGCTCGATCTGGTGGGGCAGGTCCAGGTAGGTCGTGGGCTCGTCCAGCAGCAGAAGATCGGTGTCCTGCGCCAGCGCCATGGCGATCCAGGCGCGTTGTCGTTGACCGCCAGAAAGCGTGGCAAGCATCCGGGAGGACATGTCGTTCAGCCCCGTCAGATCCAGCGCGCGCTCGACCGCCTCGGAATCAGCACGGGACCATTGGCGCAAAGCGGACTGGTGCGGCGTGCGCCCACGGCGGACAAGGTCCAGCACGGTCAACCCCTCGGGTGCCAGGGGCGATTGCGGCAAAATGGCAAGTTGTCGGGCGACAACGCGCGAGCGTTGTCTGTCGATGGGGTGCCCATCGAGCGAGACTTGTCCGGCAGTCACCGGGGTCAACCGCGCCAGGGCGCGCAACAACGTGGACTTGCCGCAGGCATTGGGGCCGACAATAGCTGTGACCTTGCTGTCGGGAATGTCCAGCGACAAGTTTTCGAGCACTGCTCGGCCGGGATAAGCGACCGAGATCGCCTCGGCCCGCAACCGGCAGTTCGTTCCGTCTTGTACCATGCTCAAAGGACCTCTTGTCCGGTTCGTACAAACATCACAGCCGCCCCTTTCGCGCCTCAATCCAAAGAAGCCAGACGAGAACGGGCGCTCCGATCATCGCGGTGAAGACCCCGGCGGGCAGTCGGACGACCGGTATCGCGCGCGCTGCGAGATCGGCCCCCAGCGTGACCGTGGCCCCGGTCAAGGCCGCGGCCGCCAGAGCCGGGCCGCCGCTTCGGGTCAGGCGGCGCGCGATGGGTCCCGAAACAAAGGCGACAAACGGCAGCGGGCCGGCGACGCTGACGGCCAGCGCCACCAGAATGATCGCCAGACCGGTGACGGCCAGCCTGAGCCGGGTCATCGGCAGACCCAGCCCGACACCG
Organism: Ruegeria lacuscaerulensis ITI-1157; assembly: GCA_000161775.1. GTDB lineage: Bacteria > Pseudomonadota > Alphaproteobacteria > Rhodobacterales > Rhodobacteraceae > Ruegeria > Ruegeria lacuscaerulensis. Next base: position 498,754 of record GG704596.1, on the reverse strand, counting down.
ATGTCGTCTGAGAAAGCCATCCGACCGAGCGGAAAACCGAGCCAGGCTGTCGCCGGAGCCAGCAGCGCCAGCCCGCCCCAGATCAGGGCGACGTCAGCAGGCCCGCGCGCATGCAGCGTGCCGGTGAGCCAGCGCGCCATGTCGGCGGCCGTGTTCTCGTCGGTGAAGCTGAGCAGCAGATCGGCTGTCGCGCCGAGCGACAGGCTGGCGCCGATGCCCACGAGGATCAGACGTTGCGTGTCCAGCCCGCCGCGCCAGGCGAGCGCGATCACGGCACAGGCGGCCAACGCCCCGCCCGTCAGCGCGCCGGTCAGGATCATCCCTCCGGTCAGCAGCACGGCGAGCAGTGCTCCGGCGTTGGCTCCGGCGGTAAAGCCGATGATGTCGGGCGAGGCCAGCGGGTTGCGCAGCATGGTCTGGACCATGGCGCCAGCAAGCCCCAGCGCCGCCCCCGCCCCGATCGCCGTGAGGATACGCGGCAGGCGGTGGTCCAGAACGATCATGGCCGGGATCGGATCGGCCCGGCCGGTCAGAGTCTGCCACAGCCCGGCGGTGTCGATCGGATAGCTGCCAAGTGAAAGGGCCGCCAAGGCCACCAGCACGACAAGGAACGAGAGCCCCAGCACCATGGTGACGGCGCGCCGGTGAAGAGGAATGGAGACGGGTCCGAACTGGAATGCCTGCATCACAGCTTGCGCCCTCCGGTTCGACGAACCAGCCAGATCAGGACCGGACCGCCGATCAGCGCCGACAAGACCCCCGCCTGCATGGTGCCGCCAAACAGCGGCGACCGTCCGGCGAGATCAGCCAGCACCATCAGCGCCGCCCCGAATACCCCAGCGCAGGGCGCAAGCCAAAGCATGTCATTGCGTACTACAGCGCGCGCCATATGGGGCACGATCAGACCCACGAAGGCGATGGGCCCGGCCAGCGCGACGGTGCTCGAGGCCAGCAGAACGATGGCCAGCCCGGCCAGCAGTTTCGCGCCACCGACATTCACGCCCAGCCCCCGCGCGGTATCCTCTCCCAGCGCCAGCGCATCGATCAGCGCGGCGGCGGCCAGCGCCACCAGCGCGCCGGCCAGAAAGAAGGGCCAAAGCGCGGCGAGCGACTCGGCAGTGACATTCTCGAACCCGCCCAGAATCCAGAACCGGTAGGTTTCAAGGCTCTGCCGGCTCATCAGCACAAGGCCGCGTATCATTGCGAAAAAAAAGGCCGATATTGCCGCCCCGGCGAGCAGGAGCCGCGCCGGGCTGGCCTGCGCACCACCACCAAGAGCAAAGACCAGGGCAGATCCGAGTGCGCCGCCGCCAAGCGCAGTCCAGACGTATTGCGTGGGCGATCCCATGCCCAGCAGGAAGGTTGCGCCGATCACGCCGGCCGCCGCCCCGGCGTTGATGCCCAGAAGGCCTGGATCCGCCAGCGGGTTGCGGGTCATCCCTTGGATCAGGGCACCCGCGATCCCCAGCCCGGCCCCCGAGAGAAGGGCGCCAGCGAGGCGCGGCAGGCGGAGCTCGCGGATCACGATCTGGTCGGGGTCGGTCGGATCATAGGCCGTCAGGGCGCGCGCCAGATCCGCCCAGGACACGGGACGATACCCCAGCCTGAGCGCCAGCAGGCAGAGCAGGACAAGCACGGCACAGGATGCCAATAGAACAAGCGCTCGCCGGTCGTCCATGGCGCGATGGTTCAAGATAACTTCAGCGGTCATCGGAGACCTCCATCGGAAGGATGCCCGCCTCTCGCGACGAGGCGACCTCGGTTGTCGGGTCGCCGTCCATTGCCGCTTCGAGCAGGGGCACCAGGCGGTCCAGCGCGTAGTCGAGACTGAGCGGGCTGGAGTGCGACAGGGCGGCGGAAAGCATGAGATCGGCATAGATCTCGCGCCCTTGGGCGTAGGCGCGCATCGTGTTCCTCAGGGGCAGGTTCCTGAGACGCTCGACCGAGCCGCCCGCGTCGAGCCAGATCAGGGCGTCCACGTCGATGGCGGACAGATCCTCGGGCGGGATGCGCACATAGGTTCGGTTGAGGCTCCCGCGCGCATCGATGGCCTCGGGCACGACGAAGCCCAATTCATGCAGCAGCCGGCCGCGGATGTCGCGCGACGTATAGGCACCGGTGTTTCCGGCCCAGACGATCGCGGAGGTTGCGCCTTGCCACTCTGGATGGGCGGCACGGAGTTTTTTGAAACGGTCTTCCAGGCGCGCGATCTCCGCCTCTGCCATCTCCAGGCGGCCCGTTGCCAGGCCGAGGGTGCGCAGCATCCCCTGCCAGGGGGCGCCATAGGGGCCCCAGTCCGCGCGATGGGCGACTGTGGGTGCGATTTGCGACAGCAGCCGGTGTTCATGCATCGTCATGCCGCTCCACTGGCCGACGATGAGGTCGGGCTTCATCGCGGCAATGGCCTCGATGTCGATTTCGCCCTGCATGACGATCGGTGCGGCCTGCCCGAGCGCCTGTTGCGCCCAAGGCCAGACACCGTGGGGGAAGTCGCCATACCATTTTCGCAGGGCAACAGGTTTGACCCCAAGGGCCAGAAGGAAGTCGTGGCCGATGAAGCTGAGCGAGACGACGCGCCTCGGGGGAGCCGGGATCTCGACCGTGCCGAACGCATGGTCGATGCGCACGGGGAAACCCTGCGCCGTGACAGGGGCGGCCAACAGGATCAGAAGGAGGAGTAGCGGGCGTAGCAAGGGGGGGAACCTCGGAAGGAGGAGCGGCCCCTTTTTCGGGGCCGCTCAGCCGGATCAGAAGGTGGAGGTGAGCGTCAGCGCAACGTTGCGGCCTTCGCCGAAGTAGCACGAGCCGCTCTGACAGGTGGTGACATAGCGCTCGTCGGTCAGGTTCGACACGTTGAGCGCCAGCCGCCAGTTGTCCTGTTCATAGGCGATGGCCGTATCGAACAGCGTGTAGGCTGGCGTCTCCTGGATTCCCACGCCGTCCCAGGCAGCTCCGTTGTAGCGGACGCCGCCGCCGAACTGCCAGCCCGGGAGCCCCTTGGGAGCGTAGTTCAGCCAGAGGGACGCAGCATGCTCGGGAACCTGGGCGATCTCGAAGCCGGCTGCATTCTCGGTGTCGAGATAGGTATACGCGGCCTGAACCGACACCTCACCAAAGCTGTGGTAGGCTTCGAACTCGAACCCGCGGGAGGTCGCTTCGCCGGTCTGGATCTGGAAGCCGGGATTGACGGGATCGGCCACCAGCAGGTTCGACTTGGTCAGATCGAAAACCGCGGCCGAGAGCAGCGTGGCCGTGCCGGCAGGCTGGTATTTCACACCCAGTTCGACCTGCTCGCCTTCGGTCGGGTCGAAAGCGTTGCCGTTCACGTCGGCTCCGATGGCGTCCTGCTGGAAGCTGGTTGCATAGCTCACATAAGGTGCGAGACCGTTGTCGAACAGATACATGATCGCCGCATTGCCCGTCCATTTGCTGTCCTTGGCGGCCGCGGTGGTGGCACCGAAGCTGCCGTTGGAGATACCCGTTTCAATACCGCCATAGCGCAGGCCGAAATCGAAGATCCAGCGGTCGAAGGTTGCACGGTTCTGGGCATAGACGCCCCATTCGTCCACCGAGGTGCCGGGCGTGTCGGTCACGGTGATCGGGTTGAAACCGGTGTAAACGGGGTTGAACGGATCGATGGGTGCAATCTGGGCTCCGTATCCGAAATCGGAATCATAGGTTCCACGCGAATAGCTGGCCCCTAGGATGGTCCGCATTTGCACCTCTCCCAACGTGTATTCGGCGGCGGCATAGGTGTCGAGCGCCAGCGTCTTCAGCTCGTTCTCTGCGCGATAGAAGGTTCGGTTGATCGTGCCGTCTGGGTTGTAGCGCCCGGTGCCGAAATTGTCGAAGGCCCACCAGGCGTGCTGATACTCGGCCTCACCCTCAAGGTAGCGGAAATTGGCGTTCATGCTCCAGACCGGGTTGAACCGGTGCTTGAACATGGCGGTGATACTGCGTTGCTCGGATTCGAACTTGTCGAATCCCGGTTCGCCGACGAACAGGCTATTGGGCAGGAAGTCGCCATTGCCGAAAGCCGTTGCCGGCAGCAGCGTGCCATAGAGCGAGGCGAATTGGATCAGCGGGCTGCGGTCGGCGTCCTGGTAGTTGCCGAGGATGGTCAGTTCGGTGTCTTCGCTGGGCCTCCAGGTGATCGACGGGGCCAGGGCCAGCACGTCGTCTTGCGAATAGTCGACCTGGGTTTTCGAATCGCGGCTAACGCCGACGAAGCGATAGCGCAGCGTGCCGCTCTCGTTCAGGTCGCCGCTGACATCCAGCGCGCCCTGCACGCGGTCGAAGGATCCGACCTGAAGCTGCCACAGGTTCGGCGCGTCATGAGCCGCGGTCTTTGACGTGGTGTTGACCACCCCGCCGACAGAGCCGCTGCCATACAGGCCCGAGGCAGGCCCGCGCAGAACCGAGACGCTGTTCAACATGAACGGTTCCGGCGTGGTATCGTTGTAGTAACCGTAGCGTGCTGGCAGGCCATCGTGCAGCGTGGTGGGGTAGAAGCCACGCACCAGCGACCAGTCCGACCGGGCGTCAAGACCCCATTGACCAGCAGTCACCCCGGCCGTGTATTTCAGCGCATCCTCGACCGTACGCGCGCCACGCTGTTGGATTTGCTGTTCGGTAATCACACTGACCGAACGCGGCGTTTCGGCGATGGGATCGCCTGTTTTCATGATCGTGCCAGAGTTCGTTGCGACCGACTCTCCGAAGAAGCCGTCGGACGATTGACCTTCGATCGTGATCTGTTCAAGTTCAATGACTTCTTGCGCCAGGGCTGGCATAGCCGCAACCAAGGCGCAGACCGACACAGCGGCGCGCGTAAAGAACATGTCCCGTTCCCCTTTTCTTTTTTGGATTTCGCCTGGCGACGCGCTGGGTGACCGGGGCAGGATAAAGGATCTCTGTACGGTAGTCACCTAAAATAGTCAGGTATTGTGATGCAGATGGGGGTGTCAGCCTCATCTGACTGGTCAAATATGATTGTTGGCGATGCGTGGATGCCCCCGCCTAACGGTATCGCAGTGTGCCAAGGTGAGGTTGGACCTGTCGCGGAATTGTTCCGCTCCTTTGACTTGGTATTTTGCCACAAAGGAGAGACATCATGGCATCGAAACCAACCCCGGAATTTCGCGCTGAAGCAGTGCGGTTAGCGTTGACGAGCGGGTTGCCGCGGAAGCAAGTGGCCGCCGATTTCGGCATCGGCTTTTCGACGTTGAGCCGCTGGATACAACAGGACCGGCGCAACCCTGAGAAACCAAGCGTCCAATCCGATCTCGAACGCGAGATCGCGGAGCTGCGGAAAGAGAACCGTTTGCTCCGGGAGGAGAGGGTCATTTAAAAAAAGCCACGGTGTTCTTTGCGGAGAGAAGCAAATGAGATTTGCCTTCGTTCACTGCCCGGCAGGGTATTTCCGCAGGAAATGTCCCGAGAGGGGAAGAACACCGCCACGTCATCCCGGTGAACCGCTTGTGCGAGATCATGGACGTCAGCCCGCGAGGTTACCGCGCCTGGCGTTGCCGCCCGGCCTGTCGGAGACAGCGAACGGACATGGTATTGTTGGCTCACATCCGCGAACAGTTCCGCCTGTCTCTGGGAAGCTACGGCAGACGCCGCATGACTGAAGAGCTGAAGGATCTGGGCTTTAATGTCGGGCATCGTCGTGTTGGTCGTTTGATGCGTGAGAACAGCATTGCGGTGAAGCGAAACAAAAAATTCAAGGCGACCACAGACAGCAACCACAGCTTCAACATCGCCCCGAACCTGTTGAAGCGGGACTTTGCTGCTGATCGCCCAAACCAAAAATGGGCCGGTGACATCAGCTATGTGTGGCCGCGGGAAGGCTGACTGTATCTGGCTGTCATCCTTGATCTGCATTCGCGACGCGTGATCGGCTGGGCCGTCAGCAACCGGATGAAACGTGACCTGGCGATCCGCGCATTGAACATGGCCATCGCATTGAGACGGCCGCCGAAGGGTTGCATCCACCATACCGACCGAGGCAACCAATACTGTTCTCACGACTACCAGAAGATTCTGCGCCAGCATGGGTTCCAGGCGTCGATGAGCGGAACCGGGAACTGCTACGACAACGCAGCGGTCGAAACCTTCTTCAAGACGATCAACGCTGAGCTGCTGTGGCAGCGATCCTGGAAAACGCGCAGGGACGCTGAGATCGCAATCTTCGAGTACATCAACGGTTTCTACAATCCATGACGCAGGCACTCAGCCCTCGATTGGAAAAGCCCCTTGGCCTTCGAACGAAAGGTCGCTTAAGTGAGAAATCGGAGCGGCATCAAACCGTGACAGGTCCAACAGGTTTGGATGCCTAAAAGGGGTCAGTTTTGAATGCCGATTGACATCCCTACCGTTGTCGAAGCGGAGAACCTTGGATCTCAGTCCCGTCCCCTCCAGCAGTCGTCCATCAAATCCGACCCTTCTATGGGGAACTGCATAACCCTGGAGGAGTGGACACACATTCTCGCTGGATTACGGTCGTACCCACCAGTGGCGTGAAACTTGTGTGCAACCCAAAGCCAAGGTCCGGAAAGCGGACGAAAGCAGCCTCTTTCGCAAACGCAGCAAATTCACCCTATGTCCGCACACATCGGACGTCGACCAACTGCATGATCATGATGGCGGAGCGAATGTCGGCTATGTGTGGTGCTGACGTCAACACGCCCGATACCGCTTGCAACGGGTAGCCATCACTGGGCTGAGGCCATCGCTTCGCGAAACCGTTTCAGGGCTAGCAGGAAGAATATTGAACCCAGCCCGACCATGATCACCATGTTCGGCCAGACATTATCGAAGCCGGCACCGCGATAAAGGATCGCCTGCGCGAAAGTCACGAAATGCGTGGATGGCGACAGTTGCATCACTGTTTGCAGCCAGCCGGGCATGCTTTCCATCGGGGTCGTGCTGCCGGATAGCAGATTCATGACCATCAAGACCGGCAGTGCCAGCAACCCGAACTGGGGCATCGATGTGGTGAAAGTGGCCAGTAGGATGCCGAGACCGGTGACCGAGGCCAAATAGATGACGGCCCCTGATACGAATAGCGGGATCGATCCAGCGACCGGTACGCCAAGGGCGATATGCACCACCAGCCACAGCGACAGGATCGCGGCAACGATGATCGCAAGCCCGTTCGCCCAGATCTTGGCGACCATGATCTCGGACGGCGTGACAGGCATCACCAGCAGATGCTCGATCGTTCCGTGTTCGCGTTCACGTATCAAGGCCGCCCCCGTCAGCAGAACCGAAAGGATCGAAATGTTGTTGATGATCTGCATGACCGAGGAAAACCAGACCGCGTTCCGGTTCGGGTTGAACCGGGTTCGAACGATCATGTTCACCGGAAGCAGAGATTGAGCCTCATCGCCCAATACGAATTTGCTCGTTTCGTCCTGGATGATCTTCTGCAGAAAGGCAGCGCCATTTCCGGCTTGCGCCATGGCCGTCGCGTCCACGTTCAGCTGAACCTGCGGTACGCGTCCGCGCAGGACGTCAGCCTCGAATGACGGCGGAAACGAAAGGACGAAGACAAAGTCTCCGCTGTCCATCCGTTCGTCGACTTCATCCTGACCAATTTCCCGGGGCGGCTTGAAATTCGGTGGCAGAATCGCACCGACGATGCGCCCGGTCAACGCCGAGCGGTCCTGATCCACATAGGCGACCGAGGCGTTCGAAACCTCAAGCCGGACACCGGTTGCCACCAGATAGACGGCGACGCTGAAGACATAGAAGATCAAAACGAACATCACCGGGTCGGCCCGCAAGCTCTTGAACTCCTTCTGGCCCAGAAGCAGGACATTGCGCAGCCAGATGTTCATGTCACTTCTCCTGCTTGTTCAGGGCAAGGATCGATGTTGCCGTGAATGCGACGAAAAACACGATCAGCACCAAGTGATTGGGCCATAGTTCGGCCAAGCCCAGACCCTTGGTGAATGTGCCGACGCTGATCTGTTCATACCAACCGGATGGGAATAGCAACCCGGCCAACCGGCCGCCGCCGGACAATGAAGACACGGGCATAAGCAGGCCCGAAAAGTTGATGGCAGGAATGATCGAGATGATCGCCGCGGCAAAAGTTGCCGCGATCTGCGTGCGAGTGAAGGTCGACACCAGGATCCCGAAGCCGGTCGTTGCCAGAACATAGGCCAGCGTGCCAAGGATCAATGTCCATACCGATCCTTTGATCGTCACGCCGAAGACGAGGTAGGACAGGACAAGAAGGCTGGCGAAGCTGATCATGGCGGTGACCGCATAGGGCAACTGCTTGCCCAGCAGAAATTCGGTGCGGGTGACCGGGGTCGAACGGAAATTCGCGATTGATCCGGTTTCCTTCTCGCGCACCACCCCGATCGCAGCCATCATCGAGGGGATGAGGACCAGCATCAGCATGATCACGGACGGGATCATGGCAAAGACGCTCTTGAAGGCCTGATTGTAGCGAAACCGGGTCTCGACCGAGACAAGCGAGGACGCGACCGGCGGAACTTGCCCTTGTGCGACCAGATCCGACAGGTAAGAGGCCGCGATGCCCTGCAGATAGCCGCGGATCGTTTCCGCACGGAATGGCATCGCTCCGTCGATATCGGCGCGGATTTCGGGCTGCTCGCCGCTCAACAGGGACTTGCCAAAATCCGGCGGGATTTCGATGCCAAGCACGATCTCGGCGCTTTGCAGACGGTTGATCAGCTCGCCGGGACTTTGGGCCGGGGCTTTCTCGACGAAGTAGCGAGACCCCGAGAAGCTCTCGAGCAGGGCGCGGCTTTCGATCGAGCGGTCCTGATCAAATACCGCATAGGGCAGGTCCTGAACATCGAAGGAAATGCCATATCCGAAGGCGAGCATCAGGATCGCTGGCCCCAACAGGGCAAATGTCAGCCGCAGGGGGTCGCGTAGGATCTCGGTCGTTTCCCGCCGAGCAAAGGCCCATAGGCGGAACAGGTCGAAGGGCCGATCAGGTATCTTGCCGTGTTCAGGCAACGGGGCGGCGGGCGCGGATGTCGTTTCGGTGTGTCCGGCCGCCTCCTCAAGGTAGCTTACGAAGGCCTCTTCGAGGCTGTCCGCACCCTTTCGTCGGACAAGGTCCTGGGGTGCGCCGATGGCCAGGACCTTGCCGGCATGCATCAGGGATATCCGGTCGCAGCGCTCGGCTTCGTTCATGAAATGCGTCGAGACGAAGATCGTGACGCCATCCTCGCGCGACAGCTTGATCAGGTACTGCCAGAATCCGTCGCGTGCGACCGGGTCAACACCGGATGTGGGTTCGTCCAGAATCAGAACTTCGGGTTCGTGCAGGATGGCCACCGCCAGTTGCAGCCGTTGGCGGATGCCCAGAGGCAAGGCCTCGGGCCGCTTGTCGGCCTGATCCTCCAGATCGAATTCGCGCAACATCCGCGCGACGCGCTCCGCGCGGTATTCGATCGGCAGATGGTACAGGCGTGCATGCAGTTCCAGATTCTGACGGACGCTCAATTCGCCATAAAGCGAAAAGGACTGCGACATGTAGCCAACCCGGCGGCGGGTCGCCATGTCATCAGGATCAAGCGGCTCGCCGAACAGCAGGGCCTCGCCTTCGCTGACCTTTTGAAGCCCGGTCAGCATTTTCATCGTGGTGGTCTTGCCGCAGCCATTCGAGCCCAGAAAACCGAAGATTTCTCCGGGCTGGATCTGGAAATCGACATGGTCGACGGCGGTGAAATCTCCGAAGCGGCGGGTCAACCCGCGCGCCTCGATCGCGGGCGGACCGTCCACCGTCGCCGGTGGCGGAACTGTGACGGGTTGGTGACCTTGTCGGTCGGCCTCTGGCAGAAGGGCGATAAACGCCTTCTCCAGCGTCGGCTCGCCTGCGGTTTTCCGTATCTGCTCGGGCGATCCGGTGGCGATGATCCGGCCTGCGTTCATCGCGGCCAACCAGTCAAAGCGCTCGGCCTCTTCCATGTAGGCGGTGGCCACGATCACGCTCATGGTGGGGCGGTCGGCGCGGATCTGGTCGATCAGATCCCAGAATTGACGCCGCGACAGAGGATCGACCCCGGTCGTGGGCTCGTCGAGGATGACAAGATCGGGGTCGTGGATCAGGGCCGAACACAGGGACAGTTTCTGCTTCATCCCTCCCGACAGTTTGCCTGCCGGGCGATCGGGAAAGGGGTCCAGCCCGGTGGCCTGCAGAAGCGCGGTGATCCGGGCATGGCGTTCGGCGCGCGATTGTCCGAAAAGCTGGCCGAAAAAGTCCAGGTTTTCATAGACGGAAAGGGTCGGGTACAAATTGCGGCCCAGCCCTTGTGGCATATAGGCGATGCGATGATTGCACGCCCTGAGGTGGTCTTGCGCCGTGATGTCCCCGCCCAGAACCGTGATGTGTCCGGATTGCAGCCTGCGCACCCCGGATATCAAGGCCAGCAAAGTGGATTTGCCAACGCCGTCTGGCCCGATCAGCCCAGCCATGCAGCCGGCCGGCACCTGCAGGTTTACATCGGACAGGGCCGATGTCGCGCCATAGCGGTGGGTGACCGAGGCCAGGCTTGCGGCGAAACCAATGGTCATTGCGGCAGCTTTACGTTCAGCCATTCGGGCCATGTGACGGTTTCGTCAAGACGCACGTACCCGACACCTGGCACTCCAGCCTTGGCCCGGTCCTGGTATTGTTCCACCAGAGTTTGCGGAATCGACAGCTTTACCCGGAACATCAACTGGTCGCGCTCTTCGGCCGTTTCCACCGATTTCGGAGTGAACTGGGCCTTGCTGGCCACAAACGTGACCGTGGCGGGGATCACGTATTGGGGGGCAGGGTCCAGAATCAGGCGGGCCTCGGATCCGATGCCGACCAGACCGGCCTCGCGGGCGGGTAGATAGATATTCATGTACAGATCGGTCAGGTCGATCAGCGTGACCACGCGCCCGCCGGCGGCTACGATCTCGCCCGAATGAGCAAGGATGTACTGCACCCTGCCATCCACGGGCGCTGTCAGGTCGGCATCGGCCCGGATGCTTTCAAGCCGCTCGACCGTGGCTTCGGCTGACTTGATCGTCGCCTCGGCCAGATCGATGCCAGCCCGCGCCGCGGCGACCCCGGCCTCGGCCGTTCTCAGTGCCGTCCGAGCCTGATCGACCTGCTCTTGCGCGACCACCTCTCTTTCGGCCAGTCGCGTCTTTCGTTCGAACTCGGATTTGGCAAACTCCAATTCCGCCTCGCGCTGCTTCAGCAGGGCCTGCGCCTGTACTTTTTGTTGTCTGGCCTGTGCGACAGCGGCCCGGGCTTCGCGCAATTGCGCGTCGATCTCGCTTGTGTCCATCCGCGCGACCAGATCTCCGGTCTTGACCCATTGGCCTTCGGACACAATGACTTCGGCAACCCGTCCCGGATATTTCGAGGCTACGTCAATCCGCTCGGCCTCGAGCCGCCCGTTCGATCCTGCAATGCCATCCGGCAGCCGAGAAGCTGTGCTGTATTGCCAATAGAGATAGGAACCGCCCGACAGAGCGATGAGGGCAGCGAAAACTGCAACTAAATGCGTCCATCGCATCGGTTTTCTCCTTGTTTCAAGTCCGTTGAACCGGTTTGTCGCGGACCGCGTGCTGTCGCTGACGCCAATGTCACGGCCTTGCCGGTTCGCGCAGGATGCATGCGCAATGTAACGTCAATTGAGTAGGTCGCCCGAAAACCGGAGCGAGGGCTGGCCGAGGTTTACACGAAACAGAAATGGGACGATTTGATCCGGGTCAATACTTTGTCGATCAGATGCGATATACCTTTCGTCGCCGCAATCGCAACAAAAGGCTTGAACGATGGGCAAGAAAGCCGTGACAGCCGAAGCTTCGACCAAATCCCTTGACCGGGCGGGGCATGCCGGGGGCAAGCTGCCTGCCGCGTTGGCGCACCCGCCGGAATCACAGGGCGCGCCGCAGCCTGGTCGCGAACCTGATACCGCGTCGTTGCAGGCATTGGATCGCGCGTTGAAGGCGCAAATGGCCAAGTTCACGGCGGGGCTGTCGCCGGCGGGCCTTGCAGGGGCCTACCTGGACTGGCTTGCGCATCTGGCCACGTCGCCGGGCAAGCAGGTGAACCTGTCCGAGAAGGCGGTCCGGAAATGGCAACGGCTGTTCATTTATGCCATTCAAAATGCCGTCACGAACCGGAACGCGCCCTGCATCGAGCCGCTGCCGCAGGACCGCAGGTTCAGGGGCGAGGCCTGGCAAAAATGGCCCTACAATCTGGTCTACCAGTCATTTCTGTTGAACCAGCAGTGGTGGCACAATGCGACCACGGGTGTGCGCGGCGTGACCAAACAACATGAAGACGTCATGGAGTTCGCCAGCCGGCAAATCCTTGATGTGTTTTCACCGTCCAATTTCCTGTGGACCAATCCCGAAGTGCTGGCCAAAACCCGCGAAGAGGCCGGAGCGAATCTGATCCGGGGTTGGCAGGCGTGGCTGGAGGATCTGGACAGGTGGCAAAACCACAAACCACCGGTGGGTGCCGAGAACTTCAGGCCAGGTCACGAGGTCGCGGTGACACCGGGCAAGGTGGTCTTCCGCAACCATTTGATCGAGCTTATTCAATACACGCCGACCACCGAAACGGTCAGGCCCGAACCGATCCTGTTCGTGCCGGCCTGGATCATGAAATACTACATTCTGGACCTGTCACCGCACAATTCGATGGTGAGGTTTCTGGTTGATCAGGGATACACGGTCTTCATGATCTCGTGGCGCAACCCCGATGCCCGGGATCGTGATCTGGGGATGGATGACTATCGCAAGATGGGCGTTCTGGATGCGATCTCTGCCGTGCAGGGGATCGTCCCGGATCGAAAGATCCACGGCGTCGGATATTGTCTTGGTGGTACACTGCTGTCGATCACGGCGGCGGCGCTTGAACGCGATGGGCAGACGCCTTTCGAAACGCTGACCTTCTTCGCCTCGCAGATCGACTTTACCGAGCCGGGCGAATTGCAGCTGTTCATCAACGAAAGCCAGGTGACGTTCCTTGAGGACATGATGTGGGAGCAGGGCTATCTGGACAGCAGCCAGATGTCCGGGGCGTTCCAGATGCTGCGCTCGGTCGATCTGATCTGGTCGCGGATCGTGCATCGGTACCTGATGGGGGACCCTCCGGCCATGTTCGACCTGATGGCCTGGAACGCGGATGGTACGCGGATGCCGTTTCGGATGCATTCGGAATACCTGCGGGCGCTGTATCTGAACAACGATCTGACCGAGGGGCGTTTTGCCGTTGATGGGCGTCCGATCTCGGTGGCTGACATCCGGGTTCCCGTTTTTTCCGTTGGCACCGTCAAGGACCATGTCGCCCCCTGGCGGTCGGTCTACAAGATGCACTTGTATCTGGATACCGACCTTACGTTCGTCCTGACCACCGGCGGGCACAATACCGGTATCGTGTCAGAGCCGGGCCACAAGAACCGCAGTTTCCAGATCGCGACGGCGCATCGAGGCGCGCGTTACATCGACCCCGAAAACTGGATGAAGCAGGTGCCCGAAAAAGACGGCTCGTGGTGGCCTGAATGGGTGAGCTGGCTCGACGAGAAATCTGGCGACCCGGTGCCACCGCCGCCGATGGGCGCGGCATTGGCGGATGCTCCGGGGACGTATGTGTTGCAGAAGTAAGAAGCGGTTTTCACCGCGCGACACTGCGGGCAGATACGCTCGGGCGAAGCTAGCGGTTCGGCCGGTCCGGTGATGGTTGCAGGTTTTTTCGGCGCCTGAGGGACTTGCGGGCTTCGAATCCGGTCACGACATCCATCAATTCGGCCGTGATTTCGGCCTGCCGGACGGATCTGGTTTCGCTCTTCAGCTCCTCCAGCCGTTCATCGACGGATTGTTCGGCCCGGTGCATGGTCGAAAGCCGCGTCGCGTTTTCAGTGACCAGGGCCTCGGCCGAGGCGCGAAATACGCCCGCAAAGATGTGACTTCGGACGAGGGCGGCAAACAATTCGTCGGACGGCATGGAGAAATCCGGCAGGCTGCGGGACGGCCATGGGCGTTTCGTCAACTGGTCGATCATCGCGGCGGAGAACGGCATGAAAGCCTCGATGGCGGGATATTGCTGTCCATGGTCGTCACGCCTCGTGTAGGCCAGTTTCACGGCAATGGCATCCGCATCGTCCTGCTGCCGGATGCGCTCGAGACGCTCGACGATGGCGCCGGCAAGACGCCCGATCCCGTCGGCAGAGGCCGGTGTCAGCATCACGTCGCCAGCCTGAATGCCACGGCCCAGCAGGGCGTCATGCATCTGGGCGCCAACGCACAAAACATAGGGCGTTGCCCGGGTGCCCTCCTGCGCGGCGAGGTGCGTTTCCAGTTCCGAGGCCAACCGCTCGTTGTAGGCTCCGCACAAGCCGTGATCAGATCCGAAAACCACTACTGCCGCATTCTGCAGCGGTGTCGGCGCCAATCGCAAGCCGCCAGTGCGATGCAGCAGGGCCGCGAGACCGTCCAGAACGGTTGAGTGATAGGCCTCGATGGATTTCGCTGCCTTTTCGTAGGGCGCTGCGTTGAGAACCGAAAGCGTCTTCATGATATGGACGATGCCGCGGATATTGCTCAGCGTCTCGGTCCTGTGGAGCAGGGCTTCAAGAGTCTGCGGCATCGGAACGCCCCTTTGCTGTACAGGCCTGCCTGGCCAAAGCCAGCAATGCGGCGCGTTCGGTCTCCCCCAGCGGCTTGTCGATGGCGATGCGGTCCGGCAGATCCTGCGGCGATCGGCGCAGCAGCAGCTGCAGCCGATCGATTGCGTCAAATGCTTCTTGGTCGGTCAGATGGTCGTAAACGCCTTCCAGCGCCGCCAGGATGACCGCGATCTGTTCCAGCGCCGAAGCCGGGTCGCGTTCGGGCTGCCTGAGGGCCCTGCGAACAGCCGCGCCTCGGGCCAGCCGGGCGCGCGTCGCGTCGTCAAGCCGCGTTCCGAAGCGGACGAAATCCTCAAGCTCTTCGAACTGGGACAGCGTGACCCGCAGATTTCCAGCCACGTCGCGAAAGGCCGCAGATTGTGCCTTGCCGCCGACGCGGGACACCGAAACACCCAGGTCGACGGCCGGAAACTGGTTCTTGCGGACCTGACGCGGTGACAAGTAGACCTGACCGTCGGTGATCGAAATCAGGTTGGTCGGAATATAGGCCGACAGGTTTTCGGCCTGCGTTTCGACGACCGGAAGAACCGTGATCGACCCGCCCCCCGCGGCATCGGCGAAGTTGCCCGCACGCTCCAGCAGGCGGGCGTGCAGATAGAAGATGTCGCCGGGATAGGCTTCGCGCCCTGGTGGTCGGCGCAACAACAGCGAAAGCTCGCGATAGGCGCGGGCATGGTGGGTCAGATCATCCATCACGACCAGGACATCGCGGCCCTGATCCGAAAAATGCCGCGCCATGGTCATGGCTGCGAACGGGGCGACATAGGCAAGGCCCGGCGGGTCTTCGTCTCCGGCGGAAATGACGATCGAGTTCGCCATCGCATCGCCGTCTTCAAGCGCACCGACGACCTTGGCCACCGCGTCCCCGCGTTGGCCGACCGCGCAATAGATGCAGAACACGCCCCGCTGTTTCTGGTTCAGGATCGTGTCGATGGCGATCGAGGTCTTTCCGGTCTGTCGGTCCCCGATGATCAGTTGGCGTTGTCCCAGGCCGATCGGGACGGCGGCGTCGATCACCTTGAGACCCGTGGCCAGCGGCCGCTGGACCGCCTCACGGTCAAGAATGGCCGGGGCATCCGTTTCGACGGGCAGCCTGAAATCCGTATCGACCGGCGGGCCATCGTCAAGCGGGGCACCCAACGCATCGACGACCCGGCCCAAAAGCGCAGAACCAACAGGCACACTCAGCACGCTGCGGGTGCGGCGCACGGCCTCGCCGACCGAAATCTCATCCGCACCGCCCAGCAGGACGACTCCGAGGCGGTCTGATTCAAGATCCAGAACAATTCCCGTGGCACCCGAGGAGAATTGCAAAAGCTCATTGGCCAGCGCATGGGTCATGCCAGCGACAACGGCGATGCCGTCACCGACTTCGACAACCTGACCGATCTCGCTGATGACGGGCTGAGGCGACGCGGCTTGCAGCGCCTGCACCAGTTGGTCGACGGGTGAATCTGTCGGTTCGGTAACCGGGAACACCGGATGTGTCTGGGTCATTGCACCGTCTTTCCGGCCTGAGCCTGACGCAAGTTCTCGATCATCATTGCCTCCAGTTCACTCAGATAACTTTCGAGCGTCCATTCGATGCTGGTCGCCCCAGCCCTCAGGACCAGCCCGATGGACTGGTTGGGGTCGACGTCGAAGATGCACTGGACGTCCGGCGCAAGTTTCTGGAGGTCGTCAGCGATTTTCCGTTTCAGATCGTCGGTCAACGCCGCGTGCGTCGTGATGGTCACCGGCCTGTCGTCTCGAACCAATCGTCGTATCTCGTCGGCCATGGGTTCAAGCCTTTTGACCGCCTGCGCCGCAATCCGTTCCTCCAACGTTTCGTTTGCCAGATCGGACAACACCTTTCGCGTCAGGTGTACCAGAACCCGGGCACCGGTTTCGCTGAGTTGACGTATGAACCTTTCTTTCTCGACCATCAGATGGCTTTCGAAATCACTCCGCTCGCGGTCGATCCGGTGACGGGCCTCGGCGATCAGGGCGTCGCGTTCGCGGACGGCTTCGCGCCGCAGGTCTTCCGCCATCCTCGCCTGGCTGTTTTCCAGTTCCGACAACTTGGCTTCATAGGCTGAGATCGTCGCGCGGGCGTCCTCCATCAGGCGGTGAGCTTCCGACATTCGGTCCGAGATCTCCTGTTCGCGGGCGTCGATGCCATCGAGGATCGGACGGTAGAGAAACCGCTTGAGCAACCACAGCAGAACCAGGAAATTGGCGATTTGCGCCGCAACGGTCAGCCAGTCGATGGACATGATCTATTGACCCGATGTCCGAACCAGTTCCAGAGCGGTGTCCCAGAACGGGTTGGCGAAGATCAGGATCATCGCAACCACGAAACAATAGATCGCAGTGGATTCGATCATTGCCAGGCTGACGAACAAGGTGCGCGACAGCGTCGGGGCGGCGTCGGGCTGCTGGGCGATCGACGCCAGCGCCTGCGCCGCCGCCCGGCCTTCGCCCAGTGCCGGACCGATGGCGCCGAATGAAACCGTCAGTCCCGCCGTGAAGATCGAAACCGCGGCGATGATTGCAAGGTCGGTCATGTCTGTTCCTTTTCGTTTTGCGTCTCGCCGGAATCCGCAATCGCCGCCGAGATGTAGACGGTGGCCAGAATTGCGAAGATGTAGGCCTGGATCAGCCCCGTCAGGAGGCCCAGCAGATCCATCAATACGGGAAAGAAGAAGGGTGCCACGCTCAGCAGGATCACGGCGATCACCGCGCCGCTCATGATGTTGCCATAGAGACGGATCGCCAGAGATACTCCACGAGAGATCTCTCCGATGATGTTGAAGGGCAACATGATAGGCGATGGCTTTAGATACGTTTTCAGGTAGCCCCGCAGCCCGCGCCGGGAAATGCCGAACATCGGCACGGCGATCAGCACCGACAGCGCCAGCGCCGTTGTCGTGGACAGCGATGCGGTGGGGGCGTCAAACCCTGGAACGACCTCGAGCAGATTGCAGGTGGCGATGAACAGAAACAGGGTACTGACGAAATGGACCAGGCTACCGGGCGGGCGGCGGGTGATTTCCTCGATCTGGTGCTGAATGCCCTGAACGATCACCTCGAGCGTCGTGCGCCAGCGATTTGGTGGCGCACTGGGCCTGAGGTTTCGGGTGATCAGGGCTGACAGCCCGGTCAGTACCGCCATCACGATCCAGGTGTTGAAGATGGTGGCGTTGATCGGGATGCCCCAGATCGAAAAAATCACGATTGCGTCCGGTGTCAGTTCCATCAGGCCGCTCCGCGTTCCGGGCGCGCCATTGCGATGGCGGCGACGCGCGCAAGCAGAAAGGCCATGGCAAAGCCGGCTAGGTTCGCCGGGCCACCCTGTGCCGCCAGCCAGCCAAGACCCAATACCATCGTGATCCGCAGGGCCGAACTGGTCAGCAACAGCGCGGTCGGGCGCGCCGCGCGCAGTGCCAGTCGGATACTCAAGGCCAAACCGGCGAAATAAACAGCGCCGACAACGCCGCCAGAAACGAAACCCATCAGAAAGCCGGTCCAGTCCAAGTCGATCATTTTTCGCTTCCTTCCTTGTTCACCCAGGCCCATGCGATCATCGCACCGATCGAGACCCCTCCCAAAATCAGCGCCAGGGTCCACGAAAAATCCTGTGGCGCGACCCGGTCCAGCCACAACCCCAGCAATGCGCCGCCGACGGTCGGTACGGCGATCGACCAGCCGATCATTCCGAAGGTTCCGATTCCGCGCAAAGGGCTGGGTCCGGGATTGTCGCGTGCGGCCTTCATGCGCTCGGCCCGGCGAGCGATTTTTTCGACGGATCTGTCGGGCTTGCGGGTCATGGCGCGTTCTTTCTGAATTCGGCGAAACGGCGGACCAGATTTGCCTCGAGCCCCGACAGTGCCGCCCGGGCCATCCGCTCGTCCTCGTCCATTTTCAGGAATGTGCCCTCGACCGTTGCGCGCAGGCTGTCCAGATCGTCCCCTTGTGCGCCGCGCCGGATCGCAACGCTGACATCGGGCCCCTTCTTGACCAGCATGCCCTCGTCAATCCCGAAAAAACACTCGTGGCCTTCGGGGGTTTTCAGGGTCAGAACCGACGGCACCAGCGCGGTGACGAAATCGACATGGTTGGGCAGGATGCCGAAGCTGCCATTGGGGGCGACGGCGGTCAGCGCGGTGGCTGTGCCCTCGTAGAGGGTCCGGGTCGGAAGCCGCAGCGCCACATGCATGTTGCGTGCCATCGTCATGCTGCCTGCTCCTTCAACTCGTCCAATGCGCCGATCATGTAGTAGGCGCTTTCCGGCAGATCGAACCGATCCTGGTTCAATATGGCCTCGCAACCGTCCAGCGTCTGGTCGATCGTCACGCGCCGGCCCTGCGTGCCGGTGAAGGCATGCGTGGTGAAGAAGGGTTGAGTCAGAAACCGCTCCAGCCGTCGGGCGCGGGCAACGGTGGCCCGATCCGCCGCCGACAGCTCCTCGAGCCCGAGCATCGCGATGATGTCGCGGAGTTCCTCGTACTCGGCCAGAGTGCTGCGCACGGCGCGGGCGATGTCATAGTGACGCTGCCCCACCACCGACGGAGACAGCATCACCGAGGTGGAGGACAGTGGATCAACCGCCGGATACAATCCTTCGCTGGCGCGTTTGCGTGACAGGACGACCGAGGCCGAAAGATGCGAAAAGATGTGCGCCGCGGCCGGGTCGGTGAAATCGTCCGCGGGCACGTAAACCGCCTGGATCGACGTGATTGCCCCGTGCCGGGTCGAGGCGATGCGCTCTTGCAAAGCCGCCAGTTCGGTGGCCAACGTCGGCTGGTAGCCCACGCTGGACGGCATTCGGCCCAACATGCCCGAGACTTCGGACCCGGCCTGCACGAAGCGGAAGATGTTGTCGATCAGCAGCAGAACGTCCCTGTGCGCGTCGTCGCGGAAATACTCGGCCATCGTCAGGGCGGTATGGCCGACCAGAAACCGCACACCGGGGGCTTCGTTCATCTGGCCGAACAGCATCACGGTCTTGTCCCGCACGCCGGCGGCACCCATTTCGCGATACAACTCCTCGGCTTCGCGCGAGCGTTCGCCGATCCCGCAGAACAGGCTGACGCCCTTGTGGCTTTGGACCGTGTTGTTGATCAGTTCTGTGATCAGTACCGTTTTCCCGACGCCGGCGCCTCCGAAAAGGCCTGTTTTGCCGCCCCGCTCGATCGGGGAAAGCAGGTCGATCACCTTGATGCCGGTTTCCAGAACCTCGGCCCGCACCGAGCGATCGGCGAGGGCGGGGGGCGGGCGATGGAGCGGTCGGGTGCAATCGGATGCCGGCTCTGGCAATCCGTCCAGAGGTCTTCCGAAAACGTCCAGCATGCGGCCGAGAACCGCATCCCCCACCGGCACGGTGATCGGTCCGCCGGTCGCCTGAACCGGCATGCCCAGGCCCAGGCCATGCACCGGCGCAAGGGCAATCGTCCGCGCCACGCCACCTTCCGCCAGTGACTGTATCTCAAGCGGGATCTTCCCGGCGTAGAGCAGGTCCTTGACGCGGGGTGCCGGGTCCGGGAAGGCCACCTCGACCACGCCGCCTCGGATCGCGACGATGTGGCCCACGGTCCGGCCTTGAGGGGGGGCGAGGCGGGTCATGACGCGTCTTTCCCCATGATCTGTGTCCCGGCCCTGCCTGCCAGAAGGGCCAGCGCATCCTCCAGCCGACCGATGGCGCTGAACCCGCCCGATCGGGCGAAGTCCGCCGCCGCTGCCAGCTTGGGGCCCATGGAGCCGGCGGGGGCATCCAGCGCGCGCGCCTCGTCGGGTGTCAGGGCTTGAACGGGCCGGGCCGCGTCGGTTCCGAAATCACGATAGACCGCGTCGACATCGGTCAGCAGCAACAGCGCGTCAGCCCCCAATTGCCGCGCCAGCAACGCGCTGGCCGCATCCTTGTCGATCACCGCCTCGACGCCGATCAGGCTGCCGTCATCCTTGCGAATGACGGGGATGCCGCCACCGCCTGCGCAGATCGTGATCACCCCTTGGTCAAGCAACAGGCGCAGAACCCGCAGATCGGGTATCTCGACCGGGCGGGGCGAGGGCACGACGCGCCGCCACTTGTCTCCGTCCTGCGCGATGGTCCAGCCAGAGGCTCGGGCGCGCGCCTCGGCCTCGGCGCGGTCATAGACAGGGCCTACGAATTTGGTCGGCTTGCGAAAGGCCGGGTCTGCGCGGTCGACCAGAACCTGCGTCAGCAAGGTTGCCACCGGCTGGGCATGGGCCAAAGCGTTTTCCAGCTCCTGCTCGATCATGTAGCCGATCATGCCTTCGGTCTCGGCCCCCAGAACGTCCAGCGGGAAGGCGCCATCCGGCCCGCTGGACGCGCCCTGAAGCGCCAACAGCCCGACTTGTGGGCCGTTGCCATGCGTGACCACCAACCGATGTCCGGCCCGGACGACTTGCGCCAATGCATGGGCAGCCCGGCGCACGTTGGCGCGTTGGATCTCTGCCGTCAACGGCTCGCCCCGCCGCAACAACGCGTTCCCGCCCAAGGCCGCGACAACCAGCATCTCAGCCCCCCAACGTGGCGACCAGAACCGCCTTGATGGTATGCAGCCGGTTTTCGGCCTGGTCGAAAACGATCGAGGCAGGGCTTTCGAAGACCTCTTCGGTCACTTCCATCGCATCCAGCCCGAATTTCCGCTGGATCTCGGCGCCGACCGAGGTTTCGGCATTGTGGAAGGCCGGCAGGCAATGCATGAAGCGCACCCTCGGATTTTCGGTCTTGGCCATGAGGGGGGCGTTCACCTGATACGGGCTCAACAGGTTTATCCGCTGGGACCAGACCTCGTCGGGTTCGCCCATGGACACCCAAACGTCGGTATAGACGAAATCGACACCCCGAACGGCGTCGTCGATTTCGGCCGTCAGGGTGATGCGGGCACCTGTCTGCGCGGCGATTGCCGCGGCCTCGTCCTGGATCTGTTTGCTGGGCCAACAGGCCTCGGGGGCGCACAGACGCACATCCATACCCATCTTGGCCCCACCGATCAGCAGGCTGTCGCCCATGTTGTTCCCGGCATCGCCGACGAAGACGAACGAGACGTCATGCAGCGGCTTTTCAATATGTTCGGACATGGTCAGGAAATCCGCCAGGATCTGGGTCGGGTGGAATTCGTCGGTCAACCCGTTATAGACCGGCACGCCTGACCAGCGCGCCAGTTCCTCGACCACGTCCTGTCCGAAACCGCGGTATTCGATCGCATCATAGATCCGGCCCAGCACGCGGGCGGTGTCCTTGACGGTTTCCTTGTGGCCGATATGGGTGCCGGTCGGCCCCAGATAGGTGACGCGGGCGCCCTGGTCATAGGCAGCGACCTCGAACCCGACCCGTGTGCGGGTCGAGTCCTTTTCGAAGATCAGGGCAATGTCCTTGCCCTGCAACCGGGGAATTTCGGTTCCGGCGTATTTTGCCGCCTTGAGATCGGCTGCGAGTTTCAGAAGGAAGCGGATTTCCTTGGGAGTATAATCGCGCAGGGTCAGCAGGCTGCGGTTTTTCAGGTTGAATGCCATTGATGGATATCCTTTCAAATCAGGCCGGGTCTCGGATGGTCGGGCAACTCATGCAATGGCCGCCGCCCCGGCCCCGTCCCAGTTCCGCGCCGGGGATGACCCGCACGTCGATGCCTACGGCGCGCAATGCGGCATTGGTGTCGTCATTGCGGTCATAGGCGACCACGACGCCCGGACGCAGAGCCAATACGTTGTTGCCGTCATTCCATTGTTCACGCGCGCGCTCTTCGGGCGTGTCGCCACCTGTCGGTACGATCTGGAGCTTTTTGTACCCCAGAACTTCGGCGACGATGTCGAAGATCGGTCTGGGATCATGGCGGAATTGCAAGGGAGCGCTGCCGTCACCCGGCCGGATATCATAGCAGGTCAGCTCCTCGGCCACTTCCTTGAAGGTCGTCACGACATCGCCGCCGCACAAGGTGAAAACCGTATCCAGATGCATTGCGGCGCGCGCCTTGGGCATGGCAAAGGCCAGAACCCGCTCGGCCTCGCCGGCTTGGAACAGCGCCTTGGCCAGTTGCCCCACACCCTGCGGTGAGGTCCTCTCGCCCATGCCGACCAGCACCGTGGCGTTGCCGACGGGCATGATGTCGCCGCCTTCGACCGTTGCCAGCCCGTGATCGAGGGTCGGGTCACCATGCAGAACCCGCGCACGGCCCGCGAATTTCGGGTGGAACGTGTAGATCGCGGTGGTCAGCAGGGTTTCGGGGCGCCGCGCGGGCCAGAACATCGGATTGACCGAAACACCTCCATAGATCCAGGCCGAATTGTCGCGGGTGAACAGCGCGTTGGGCAATGGCGGCAGGACAAAGCCGTGCTGCCCCAGATATGCACCGAAAAGGCTGGTGGGATGAAACGGCAATTCATCGACCGCCAGACCCCCCAGAAGGTGCCGGGCCAGGTCCGGAGCCGGCACCTCGTCCATCCATCCCCGCAGTTCGTCGGCCATGCCCACGCCGACCTGCCGGGCCGTCAGACGTTGGTCCAGAACCCAGGCACGGGCCTGAGGCAGGGCAAGCGTCTCGGTCAGCAGATCGTTGGTATCCAGCACCTCGATTCCTTCGTCACGCATGATCGAGGCAAAAACGTCGTGGTCCTTCTGCGCCTGCTTGACCCAGAAAACGTCATCAAACAGCAGGTCCTGACAGTTGCGCGGCGTCAGCCGGCGGTGGGCCAGACCGGGGCGGCACACGATCACCTGTCGCAGCCTGCCGGTTTCCGAATGTACTCCGAGCGGGTGGTTTTCCACGTCTTGTCCCTCCTGCGGGGGTTCAAATCATCGCGGCGACACTAAGCGCCGCGCAGATGAAAAGGGTCAGAATCAACAACAGCGGCCAGACGAAGGCGATCCAGCGATCATAGGGAACCCGGCCAATCGCCAGGCCGCCGATGACGACGGCAAAGGTCGGGTTGATCAGGTTCACCAGTCCGTTGGCGGATTGATAGGCCGTCACCACCAGGTCACGACCGACTCCGGCAAAATCGGCCAGCGGGGCCAGAATGGGCATCGACAAAACGGCCAGACCCGAGGAGGACGGCACGAACAAGCTCATCCCGGCTTCGATGGCGAACATCAGGTTGATGAAGGCAACGTCGCCCAGCCCCGCCAGAGACTGTTCGGCGCCGTGCAGGACCGTGTCGGCGATGCGCCCCTGTTCCATGACCACGACGATCCCGCGGGCCAGACCGATGACCAGCGCCACCCCCAACAGATCGCGCGCGCCATCGACGAAGGTGCCGGTCAGTTTTTTCTCTCCCATGCGGGCGATCAGCCCGACCAGAATGGCCGCTCCCAGAAACAGAGCGCTCATCCGTGCCATCCACCATCCTTGCGAGGACACGCCCCAGATCATCACGCCGAAAGTGGCGGCAAACACGACCAACACGGTTTTCTGCGTCCCGCTGAGCGCTGTTGCCCCGGTTCCGGTGGACATGTCCTTCAGAAAATGCTTGCGGTGCGCATCGGCCTGACGGGCGACGACCGAACTGGCAGGGTTTGCCTTTACCCTGTGCGCGTAACGCGTGACATAGGCGATGCAGATGGCCAGACCACCCAGCAGGATGACGAGGCGCAGGATCAGGCCATCGGTGAACGCAATCCCGGCGGCATTGGCCGCGATGACGGTTGCGAACGGGTTGATCGTCGAACCCAGCACCCCGATGCCGGCGCCCAGCAGGATGATGGCAACGCCGGTCACGGCATCATAGCCCGCTGCGATCATCACGGGCACGAGGATCGAATAGAAGGCCAGCGTTTCCTCGGCCATGCCATAGGTTGTGCCTCCGATTGAAAACAGCACCATCATGATCGGGATCATCCAGATCTCGCGGCCGCGCATCCGGTCCATTGCCACGCGGATGCCGGTATCGATCGCCCCCGTCGCATTCACAACGCCCAGAAACCCGCCGATGAACAGGACGAACAGGGACACGTCGATGGCATTCGCGGCATAGCTGTCGGGATCGTAGAAACCGGCAACAGGCGCCAGAAGAACATCGATCGGGCCTTGCGGGTTCGGGTCGACAGCTTGATATGTCCCGGCAACGGCGATCTCACGACCGACCTCTTCGTTCATTGCCCGGTCGTATTGGCCGGCCGGTATGACCCAGGTCAGAGCGGCAACGAAAGCGATCAGCAGAAACAGAATCGTATAGGCCGTTGGGAAACGGGACACGAGGCCGGGTTCCGGATTGTCTTGCGGGTCTGGGGACGGGGTCATGTCGAAATTCCTGCTGATGTGAAAATGGATTGGCTCTTTTCGTCGGGGTGAACGGCCACTGTCCGCCACACCGGGGCGCAGTTCTTGTCGATGCGTTAGAGGTACCGTGGCCGCACGAATTGGGCATTGATCCACATCAATTGGCCCGGTCGCCAATTGGACCGGAGTTTTTCGACCAGAGTCGCGCTGCTGACGACCGTGACGGGCGATGGTCTGACGATCATTTCGGTGGAGTGGGTCAACACTGGCGACCGGCTGATATTGGCATTGCCTCAAAGAATTGGGCAGGCGGTTTTTAGTTCGATCATCATGTCGGCAGTTTGTCGCATTCTGTTTTTGGAATGCGTTGAGTACACACCCTTGGAGTATGTGTAAATGCGCATGTGCGCAAAGGGAGTGGGCAATGATGATTCTGGATGTTCTTGCAGCTTTGGCCGAGCCCACCCGGCTGGGCGCAATGCTGCTGTTGAAAGACGGTGCCGAGCATTGTGTCTGCGAGTTGATGCAGAAACTTGATGCAACGCAAAGCCGGATGTCCCGGCATATGAAAACCCTCAAACAGGCGGGGCTGGTCGTTGACCGCCGCGACGCGCAATGGGTGCGGTTTCGCCTGAACCCGAACATGCCGCCCGAGATCTGGCAGGTGGTGGATGCGACGCTGACAGCCGCGGACACGCAGGAAAGGAAAGTCGCATGAGCGCTGATATTTCTTCACCCGTCCGCCCGGAACGCCCGGGCTGGGTCTGGCATTTGGGCGTTGCCGCCTTCGTTGGCCTGTGGTGGGTGGTCTATCACCAGTTGATCCCGTTTTCCGAATGGATCACCTCGCTGTTCCCGGTGGATCGCCACAGCCACACCGGCGAGGCCATCGCGTTTTTCTTCTATGACGTGCCCAAGGTGATGATGCTCTTGACGCTCATCGTCTTTGCCATGGGCGTGGTGCGCAGCTGGTTCAGCCCGGAAAAGACGCGCGCCCTGCTGTCGGGCAAGCGCGAGGGCGTGGGCAACGTGATGTCGGCCGGTCTGGGCATCCTGACGCCGTTTTGTTCCTGCTCGGCGGTGCCGCTGTTCATCGGCTTCGTCTCGGCCGGGGTTCCGTTGGGTGTGACCTTTTCCTTCCTGATCGCGGCGCCGATGGTGAACGAAGTGGCGCTGGTGCTGCTGTTTGGGCTTGTTGGGTGGAAGGTGGCCGTGACGTACCTGTTTTTTGGTCTGGCCATCGCTATCGTAGCAGGCTTCGTCATCGGCAAGCTGCACCTGGAAGGCTGGCTGCAAGACTGGGTGCGCGACATCCATTCGGGCGCGAATGCCCCGGTCGTGGCCGAAGACGAGCGCCTGACCATGGTCGACCGCTACAAGCTGGGTATCGAGGCCGTGCGCGAGATCTTCGGTAAAGTCTGGATCTGGATCATCCTCGGGATCGGCATGGGTGCGTTGATCCACGGTTACGTGCCCGAGGATCTGATGGTGCGGATCATGGGTGCCGATACCTGGTGGTCGGTTCCGGCCGCGGTGGTGCTGGGCATTCCGATGTACACCAACGCCGCCGGCGTCATCCCGATCGTCGAGGCGCTTTTGGGCAAGGGGGCGGCGCTGGGCACGGTTCTGGCCTTCATGATGAGCGTGATCGCGCTGAGCCTGCCCGAAATGATCATCCTGCGTCAGGTCCTGACCCTGCGCCTGATCGCCGTGTTCGTCGGCGTCGTTGGCAGCGGCATCCTGGCGGTGGGTTTCCTGTTCAACATCATCTTCTGAAAGGACGAATGCGATGAAAACGGTCAAAGTCTACGGTCCCGGCTGCAAACGCTGTGAAACCACCGAACGAATGGTCAAGGACGCGGCATCGAAGCTGGGCGTGGAGGTCGCGGTCGAAAAGGTCAGCGACCCACGCGAGATCGCCATGGCGGGCGTGATGTCGACGCCGGGCATCGCCGTCGATGGAAGACTGGTCCATGCCGGCGGCCTTCCGGATATGGCCAAGCTGGAGGGTTGGCTGTCTGCGTGATCCGCGCGCTCTTGCTGGCCGCTGGCCTTTCGGTCCCATCGCTGGCCGCGGGCCAAGAACCGGAAATCCAACCCGTGACCGACGGCGTATAGGCCATCGTCGGTCCGAAAGAGCAGCGCAGCGTGGGGAACCTCGCAAACAACGCAACCTTCGGGCTGGCGGCTGCGTATGAGGGCACGGAGTTGGCCGATACAGGCAGTTCGTGGAAGGGGGCGAGGCGTTGCACGACGGGATCAGTTCGGTCACGGACCAGCCGGTGAAAAACGTCATCGACACCGGAGATCAGGATCACCGCTGACTTGGTAATGGTTTTTGGCAGGAACAAGGGGCAACGGTGATTGCATCGCAAGAGGCCGTTGCCGACCAGCTTGACCGGGGACCAAGGCAATTGACGGCCTTCTCTCATCTTCCGGTGACAACCTCGAGGGTATCGAGCAGTCTTTCGCTGGTGTGACCTTCTGGGCGATGTTGCACAAAACAGCCGATGGCCGGGGCTCCCTTTCCCCTGGACAAATTTCTCCGCGGTCTCGGTGACAGGGGTGCCGAGCGCGGTGTAGCCGTCATAACGGTGATAGGGATCTGACACTCGGCGACCTGTCGATCGTAGTCCCGTGGCATGAGGCGCTGCCCCAGCATATTCACACAGTGCATCTTCATTTCGACGCGGCTTCGGCAGTGGTATCCGCTCCATCTTTGCCACAGGGAACGACCGAGGTTTCTCGGTGCACGCAGTGCTGAGCCTCCCCATCTGTGTAGATATGTCGGGATCAAAGAGGCGCATCAGGTCGATTTGCAGATGCTGCATCGTGTTCGCAGCCGGCTTGCGAAGGGACGAACCAATCTCATATGTCAGATGCGGTCGTTTTGTTTGGAGCACGGCGTCGCGCGTCGCCAAGGCGCCGGGGTATTCAAGATTGATATCGTCCGCGTTACCGATAATCCCGAGAACGATTTGATTGAGCGAGCACGGATTGTCTAGCGTGAGCTGCAGGAGGACCTTCTCCGCCTTGAAGAACGGATCCTCGGTGTCTCGGCCGAGATTTAAAGCATCCCAGACAGGGATGAGACTGCGCGTCGGCTTGTGACCATTCCCCGTGTCGGCCCACTTGGGGCAACGGCAATCCTTGCATCCATTGGCGACCCCACGCGTTTCAAGAAAGCACCAGATGTGGCTGCGTGGCTGGGCCTTGTGCCGCGGCAACATTCTACAGGCGGCAAACAGACACTGCTTGGCATGGCGAAGCGAGGGAGCAGCTACCTCCGAATACTCCTCATCCACGGCGCCCGGTCAGTCTTGATGCATCTCGATCGCGCCAAAGACCGGCTTGGTCAGTGGGCAGACGAACTCCGAACCAGGATGCACGTCAACAAGGTCACTGTCGCACCGGCGGCCAAGTTGGCGAGGGCGATCTGGGTGATGCTTGGCAAACCTGGGGCAACCTATGAATGGCGCGCACCGGAAGGAAGCTGCGCCTAAACTCATCCGGAAAGCCCGGATCAGAATGCGAGGCTCGAAATGATGACAAAAAGGATGATCGACACGCTGTAAACCCGTTCCGAAAGCGGGTTCCATGCCCGAACAAGCTAATTGGGAACGGCGCGTGCGGATCTCATCATGGCCTGGCTGGACAACCGGCCCACTCGCGAGAGGCCGGATACATTTATGCAATCCTGAACGTCATCCGGAAGAAACTTGCATAGGCGGGGCGAACCATACATTTCGTTTGATGACGTCCTGAAGCATTTCCCGGTCGAGGGTCAGATCCGCGACGATTCTCTTCAGCCGGGCATTCTCATCTTCCAATTCGCGCAGCCGTTTCATCTCCGACGGCATCAGCCCGGCACAATTGAAATACGTCGCCTGGCTGACCCCGGCCTTGCGGCAGGTCTCAGAGAATGCTTGTGCGGTCTTCGATCTGCTTCAACATAAACGCGATCTGCGCTTCCGTGATCTCGCTTTTCCGTTTTTTTGGACTGGCGCAAAAAACCGAAGAAACGACTGAAACAAAGATCCATTTTTCGTGGCCATGCGTACAAACCCTGAAAAGCGGGGGGATGATGCAGGTTGTCTGGTTCAAACGGGATTTGCGGGTAAGTGATCATCCGGCATTGGCGCAAGCGTCCGAGGTCGGGCCAGTTCTGCCACTCTATGTGGTTGAACCAGAGCTTTGGCAGCAACCTGACGCGTCGGCACGACAGTGGAACTTCGTTGCCGAGACAATCGCTGAGTTGCGCAGTGACCTCGGAGAGCTGGGCCAGCCACTCATTGTGCGCGTGGGGGAAATTGAAGCAGTCCTTTCCGAGTTATTGAATCGGGGTCTGATAGACGTTCTCTGGTCACATGAAGAAACAGGAAACGATTGGACGTATCAGCGCGACCGTCAGGTCGCTGCTTGGTGCAGAGATCATGGCGTGCGGTGGCGCGAAGTACAAAACCATGGCGTTTTTCGCGGGCTCAAGTGTCGCGATGGCTGGGCGGAACGTTGGGATCGGTTTATGGCTTTGCCCGTTTCTTCACCAGTTGCGCTAAAGCACATCGACACAGAACCAGGGTATATTCCCACGGGGCGTGACCTTGGCCTGCGGGATGATCAATGTGTTGGTCGTCAAGCCGGTGGACGAGCTGCGGGTTTGGACCGTCTGAACAGCTTTCTGACCCGCCGTGGCGAAAGATACCAACGCGAAATGTCCAGCCCCCTGGAAGGGGCCGTTGCGTGTTCGCGGCTATCGCCCTACCTTGCCTGGGGTGCGCTTTCGATGCGCGAGGTGTGGCAAGCCACTGAAAATCAGAGGCGCCGATTGCCGCCGCATGCAAAGGATTGGCGCAAATCGCTTCGCTCTTTCTCGGGCCGACTGCATTGGCATTGCCATTTTATTCAGAAACTTGAGGATGAGCCCCGGATCGAATTTGAAAATCTGCATCGGCTCTACGATGGTCTACGGCCGAGAGCGCCAGATGCCGAACTCTTGGGCGCATGGTCCAACGGCGAAACGGGATATCCTTTTCTGGACGCGTGCATGCGGTCCTTGCAGGCAACGGGGTGGCTTAACTTTCGGATGCGCGCAATGGTGATGGCCACGGCGAGCTATCACCTCTGGCTGGATTGGCGGGCGCCAGGTGAGCACTTGGCGCGCATGTTTACAGACTATGAGCCGGGCATTCACTGGAGTCAGGTGCAGATGCAATCAGGTACCACCGGCATCAATACCGTTCGCATCTATAATCCGGTCAAGCAGGGCTATGATCAGGATCCAGAAGGGCTGTTCATTCGGACATGGTTGCCGGAATTGGCCCAGATTGCGGATCAGCATGTCCATGAACCCTGGAAAGCTGAAAACGCGAAAGACATCGTTGGGACGCTTTATCCAGAGCGTGTTTTTGACCACCTCGCAGCAGCCAAGGCTGCGCGCGAGCGGGTTTGGGGCGTCCGCCGAAGTGCAGAGTTTCGTTCCGAAGCACACGCCATCGTGACAAAACACGCTAGCCGAAAGAACCGCCGGAATCCGCGTAAAGTCGGGCGGGTGCATCACGATCAGAAGCAACTCAGCCTGCCTTTGGGGGATGAGGGATGAAGATGCGGAAGAAAACCGATTTACCTCAGAAGGTCTGCCCGGTGTGCCTGCGCCCGTTCACGTGGCGCAAGAAATGGGAAAAGGTTTGGGAAGAGGTGAAATACTGCTCGAAAAAATGCAGGTCGGCCGCATGACCGAGAGATTTCCAGAACTTGCGGAAGCGAAAGAGACGATCAGTTTCAGACCCACACGGGCCAATGGCCTGGCAAGGCTGAAGCAGTTCGTGGGCCGCACTGGTCGGCACTATGCGAGTACGCGGAACTACGATTTTGGGACCGAGCGTCGCAGCAATGTATCGGGTTTGTCACCTTGGCTGCGCCACCGTTTGATAACGGAGACAGAGGTACTGGCAGCGGTTCTGGCGTCGCATAATTTCAACGCGGCGGAGAAATTCGTGCAAGAAGTGTTTTGGCGTACCTACTTCAAGGGTTGGCTGGAACAAAGGCCCAGCGTCTGGACTCTGTATCAACGGGACTTGTCGCACGCTTGTGAGCGTCTATCGGATGATGATTGCTTAAGGGCCCGTTTCAGCGATGCTGTGAACGGAAATACCGGCATCGACTGCTTCGATCATTGGGTGAGGGAACTGCTGGTGACTGGCTACCTTCACAACCATGCGCGCATGTGGTTTGCATCAATCTGGATTTTCACACTTCGCTTACCTTGGCAGCTTGGTGCGGATTTCTTTTTGCGACATTTGCTGGATGGCGATCCTGCATCGAACACGCTGAGCTGGCGCTGGGTTGGCGGATTGCACACGAAAGGCAAAACGTACCTTGCGCGCCCTGACAATATTGCGAAATACACTGAAGGGCGGTTTCAACCGAAAGGCTTGGCCAAATCTGCAGAACCGCTGACCGAGCCGGTAGATCACCCGCTTGTTCCACTTTCAAGTCCGCGCATGCCCTCAGAAAGCCCTTGTCTGTTGCTTTTGACAGAGGATGATCTGTCGGCTCACCACATGATGCCGACATCGCCTGCTGCTGTGATTGGACTTTTGGCGACGCATGGTCGGTCACCAAACCCGATAGGAGACGCTGTACAGGATTTTGCCAAGGGCGCGATGCGCAGCGCTCTGGAACCCCAGGGAAAACTCGGGAAATCAACCGAGGACTGGTATAGTGCGTTGATCGAGGCGACTCGAAATGCAGGTGTCACGACCATCGCAACCGCCTATGCGCCCGTCGGTCCCGTTCGGTCACGGCTGGATCGTGCAGAACCTGTATTGAAAGAGGCAGGTCTTTCTTTGAACAGGATAATGCGGCCGTACGACGCTTTGATGTGGCTCCATGCAAGGGCCGGATTCTTCGGCCTTCGAAAGAAGATCCCATCGCTCTTGGGCCAATTGAACCTGGCCAAGCAATTAGGTTCATAGCCCGTGCCCTGTGCCGTCCTTCTACTCCCCAACCAATTGTTTGCCCAACATCCGGGTCTGGCTGCCGGGCCGGACTCTGTTGTGCTTTTCGAAGACCCGCTGTTTTTCGGCGATGCGTATTATCCAGCCACGATGCACAAGCAAAAGCTTTGGCTGCACCGCGCCTCTATGGCGCGATATCGCGATTTCCTGGTCGCCGAGGGCTTTGATGCGACGATATGGCCTTTTGAGCGGCAGTCGGGGGCATGTCTGAGACTGTTTCAAAGCCTGCGTGATCGCGGTGTCGACCAAGTGATCATGGCTGATCCAGCAGACTTCATAGCAGAAAAACGATTGCGCGCAGCGGCAAGCAATACCGGCATCATGCTCGATATACAGCCATCGCCAGGCTTTCTGAATACGCGGGCCGACAATCTGGATTGGTCTGCCGGTCGAAAACGCTGGTTCATGGCAGAGTTCTACAAAAGCCAACGCCGCCGGTTGAACGTGTTGATGGACAGCGGACAACCGGTCGGGGGACAATGGAGTTTTGACGAGGAAAACCGCAAAAAAGTGCCCAAGGCGTTGTTGGGCAGCCTGCCTTGGATCGACTGGCCTGTCCATGACGCAGTGGATGAAGCCGCAAAAGCAAGCGTTATTGCTGACTTTCCAGATGCGTTGGGCAGCTTGGATACACTTTATTATCCGACGTCACATGAAGCTGCCTCCGACTGGCTGGGGCAGTTTCTGGAACGGCGGTTCGAACACTTTGGTGACTATGAAGATGCCATCGTCGAGGGTGAAAACTGGCTGTGGCATGCTGTTCTCACGCCCGCTTTGAACATTGGTTTGTTGACGCCGAAGCAGGTTTTGGACGCGGCCCTGGCGCATGCGGATCGCAAGGGCATTCCCTTGAACTCGGTAGAAGGTTTCATCCGCCAGATCATTGGTTGGCGCGAGTTCATGCGTGCCACCTATGAGAGCCTTGGCGTGCCGATGCGCACGACAAATCATTGGGGCCATCACCGCCCCATGCCCCGATCTTTCTATGACGGAACCACTGGTATTGATCCGCTGGACGACACGATCAAAAGGGTCCTGCAAACCGGGTATTGTCACCACATTGAACGCCTGATGGTACTGGGCGGTTTTATGTTTCTGTGTGAGATCGACCCGGATCATGTCTATCGCTGGTTCATGGAAATGTTCGTCGACAGTTATGATTGGGTGATGGTTCCCAATGTCTATGCTATGAGCCAGCATGCCGATGGCGGTTTGATCACCACCAAACCGTACTTTTCCGGTTCAAACTATGTTCGCAAAATGAGCCATTGGGGCAAAGGGCCTTGGGCCGATATCTGGGACGGGCTCTATTGGCGCTTTATCCTGAAACACACCGATAGGCTTGCTGGAAATCCCCGATGGGCGATGATGTGCCGTACGGCTGGGCGCATGTCGCCAGAGGTAAAAAACAAGCATGTCACGACGGCTGAAGCCTTTTTGCGCCGGATGACATGAGCATGAGCTTCATGGCGGCGCATGACTGGGGCTGAGGTCACACTCAGAGTTCAGGATCAGGACTGGCTGAGCAAGCATTGTATGGTGGCTTGGTATGCGGCGGTCTTGGGTTCAATACCCAAGTGTCGACGGCGGATTAAAATCCGACCACTGTGGCGGAGTAAAAGTAGACCATCTAAGCGCGTGCGCCTTGGAGCGGACGGCTCTCATTCAGCAAGCACGTCCCAAGGCGCATTGGCCGTCAGGCCGGCGTGCCCCCGTTGGGTGCTCCGGTCGCGCTGATCGGCGACTGGATCGTTGCACGGCCAGCGTTTCGGCAGGGGCCGTCACGCCTCGTGCAGGATCAGGTCCGACGCCTTTTCGCCGATCATGATAGCGGGCGCGTTGGTATTGCCCGACACGATTTCCGGCATGATCGAGCAATCCGCCACCCGCAGACCCACGAAGCCGTGCACGCGCAGCGTGTCGCCAACGACCGCCATTCTGTCCTGGCCCATCTTGCAGGTACCGGTGGGGTGATAGATCGACGCCGTATTGCTGCGGGTCCAGTCAAGCGTCGCCTCGTAGTCGTCCATGGGAAGCGAGGCGTCCGGACGGAACTCTTCCGAGATCTTGTCCTTGAGGGACCTCTGCCGCGCGATGGTCCGGGCAATGTTCACCCCGGCAACGATGGTCCGACAGTCGGTTTCCGTGGAAAGGTAGTTCGGGATGATGCGCGGATGGTCGCGTGGATCGGCGCTGCAAAGCCGGATCTCGCCTCGCGATTCGGGTCGCAGCTGGCAGACCGACATCGTGAAGGCCGAGAACTTGTCGGCTCCCTTGCCGGGGTTCTCCGCCGAAAGCGGCTGAACGTGGAACTGGATGTCCGGGGTTTCCACCGAATCGTTGGTGCGCAGGAAGCCGGTGGCAAGGCTTGCGGCCATCGCCATCGGCCCACTGCGGGTCAGAAGGTATTTCAACCCGATTCTGGCCTGCCCGAAGAGCGTTCTGACCTCGTCGTTCAGGGTCGGTTCGTTGCACTTGTAGACCAACCGCGCCTGAAGGTGATCCTGAAGGTTCTTGCCCACGCCGGGCAGGTCGGCCACCACGGGAATGCCCAGCTCGGACAGATCGTCCGCAGCACCGATTCCCGACAGCATCAGAAGCTGGGGCGAGTTGATCGCACCGCCGGACAGGATGATTTCCTTGCCCGCATGGACGACCTGCACCTGTCCGCTGCGATCGCGGTATTCAACTCCGATGGCCCGTCTGCCGTCGAAGATGACACGCTGGGCAAGCGCATGGGTGAGGATCGTCAGGTTCTGACGTGTCCGGATCGGATGCAGATAGGCCACCGCCGCCGAGCACCGGCGTCCATTCCTGGCGGTAAGCTGAAAGAACCCCACGCCCTCCTGATCGGCGCCGTTGTAGTCGGGGTTGAACTTGTAGCCGGCTTCCTGGGCCGCCACGACCCAGGCATCCGTGATCGGGCGCCTGATTCGCATGTCGGACACCGAAAGCGGCCCCTTGTCGCCGTGAAATTCGTCGGCGCCGCGTTCGTTGTTCTCGGCACGCTTGAACAGCGGCAGGACATCTTCCCATCCCCAGCCGCGGTTCCCCATCTGCTGCCAGCGGTCGTAATCCTGCGGTTGTCCGCGCACATAGAGCAGGCCGTTGATCGAGGACGACCCTCCCAGCACCTTGCCGCGCGGCCATTCGATGGACCGGCCGTTCAGACCCGGATCGGGCTCGGTCTTGTAGCACCAGTCGACCTTGGGGTTGTGGATCGTTCTGAAATAGCCCACCGGGATGTGGATCCACGGATTGCGGTCGGGCGGCCCCGCTTCCAGAAGAACAACGCGCGTATTTGGATTTGCGCTCAACCGGTTGGCCAATACGCAGCCGGCGGAACCGGCCCCCACCACGATATAGTCTGCGCGCATCTTTTCGTCCTCCGTGGAAAAATCACTATACAGATACGTTTTCCTATTCTAGTATTTTTTGAAAAAAAACGTCTCAATAAATGGAAAAACGGGAGGAAACAATGAAGGTCTATGATCGTATCAAGGGAGTCTCACGCAGGGATTTCTTCAGAATCGCCGGAACTTACGGCATGAGTTCGACGCTGCTTGCGGCGGGGTCGTTTGGGGGCGTCATGAGCGCGGCCGGGCTCGCGAGGGCGGCGGAATCGACCTACACCAAGCGCTTTGCCAAGCCCGCCAAGCATACGCTCAAGTTCGGGGCGGCGGGCTTCAACCCGCAGAACCTCTTGATCGAACGGGCGGGCGTTCTTGATTTCGCGCGCGATCTCGAAGAGAGGACCGACGGCGAGATCCGTATCGAGTTCATCGGCAACAACCAGATCTGCAACCAGCTGTCCTGCGTTGAAAAGACCCAGCAGGGCATCGTCGACATGTATGCCGCTTCGACGCAGAACTCGGCCGGTGGCGCGCCTTACCTGAACGTGCTGGACTATGCCTACATGTTCCGCAGCCGCGCCGATCAGTACTACTTCATGTATCATCCCAAGAGCCAGCAGATCCTGCGCGACCCCTTCGAGAAGATGCACGGTCTGAAGTTCCTGTTCACCCACTGTGAACTGCGCGGCATCCAGCTGGGCCTGTCCTGGGCGGACAAGCCGACCGTTACCTCGATCGACCAGCTTGCCGGCACCAAGAACCGGGTCACTGGCACGCAGCTTGGCCGGATCGCGATGCAGGCGCTGAACCTGAACCCGACCCCGATCGCGTGGGAGGAAACGCTGGACGGTCTCAAGCAGGGCCTGATCGACGGCGCAGAAACCTGGGCGTCGGCGGTGGCCTATGCCAACATGGCGCCGGTCGTGTCCCAATGCGTGGACCTGAGGTTCTTCTGCGGCACCGAGCACACGGCGATGTCGGCATCGGTGTTCGACAGCTTGGGTGGCGAACTTCAGGACGCGGTGATGGAATCGGCCTACTATGCACAGTCCTACGTTCAGGCCGCGAACGAGGCCGCGCTGGTCAACACCGTCGGCTTCTCGGATCCGCAGCTTCCGGACACGATTTTTGCCAAGAACGACGTCCGCCTTGCCCGCCTGTCCGATGCGGAAATCCGCAAGGCCGAGGAGATGTGCTCGCCCGAGTTCCAGCCGCAGCTTTGGGAGGATTGGCGCGAGCGGATCAACGGCTGGGCCGGTGGCATCGACACCTACCAAGAGATCTACGACACAGTGCGCGAGATCGACGCGGACATGAAGGCCGAGAACGTCGAGCCCCGCCGGTGGTGGAAGGGCTGATTTCAGCCTGAAAAGACCCGGGCCGGACCCCCAGGAAAACCGGGGGCCGGTCCTTTCGTATCCGGCAAGACCGGCCCGGTCCGAGGCGGATACGTCCTGCACGAAATGAGGGAGGGAGGATGATGTCCATTTGGTCCGATGTCGGCACGATCATCTCGGCGCTGCTGTCCATGGATGGGTTCAGTATCCGCAGCGCGCTGCGCAGCGACGCAGCCTGGATCGTCGGAGCGGCGGTCTTGATCGTCGGCGGTTTCGCGGTGGCCATTTTGTATCGGCGTGTGCCGCTGTTCGAGCGCTACTTCGAGCGCTCGATCATGGTCACGATGTACCTAGCCATGGCGCTCATAATCTTCCGGGGCGTGGTCAACCGGTTCGTGTTCGAGGACATGAGCTCATGGTCGACGACTGTTCCGCCTCTGCTGTTCATGATCATGGCGTGGTTTGGCGCGGCCTACAATATCCGCGTCCGCACGCACCTGGCCTTTTCCGAATTCCGCACGGCGATGCCGCGTCCGGCACAATTAGCCTGCCTGTCGCTGGACTTCGTGCTGTGGATGGGGTTCGCGCTGATCCTGCTGGTCACGACCACGCGGCTTACCGTTCTGTCCGCGACAAACTTCCAGATCGTTCTGGGCACCGACCACACGATGCAATGGTGGTTCCTCATCACCGTTCCGCTGGCCGCGATCCTGATGGCCGCGCGCGCGATCGAGAACATTCTTGACGATGTCCGCAACTATCGCAGTGGTCAACCGCTGATCCGTCAGGCCGTCATAGGAGGAGAGTCGTGATGTCCGATCCAACCTTGATCACGCTTATTTCCATTGGTGTCACCTTCCTGTTCATGCTGGGCGTTCCCGTGTTCCTGGTCATCGGTTACTGGGTGGTCGGGTGCAGCTTCGTACTGGGTCTGACGCTCGACAACATGGGGGCCGAGCTGCTGAACGTGTTCAACAAGGGCTTTGCCCTGTTGGCCATGCCGTTGTTTATCCTGACCGGCGATCTCATCAACAAGTCCGGCATCGCTCGAAGGCTGTCCGATTTCGCCTATGCCTGCCTTGGCTGGCTTCGCGGAGGACTGGCCATGGCGTCGCTCGGAGCCTGTGGGCTGTTCGCTGCAATCTCGGGGTCGAACTCGGCCACGACGGCCACGATCGGCTCGATGCTGCATCCGGAAATGATCAAGGGCGGGTATGACGAACGCTTCTCGGCAGCCACGGCGGCCGCGGGCGGAACGGTGGGGATCATCATTCCTCCGTCGATCATCTTCATCGTCTACGGATTCCTGATGAACCTGCCGATTTCCGACCTTTTCGTTGCCGGCATCATCCCCGGTGCGTTGATGGTTGTCGGCATGCAGGTCGCCTGCTGGATCATCTGCCGCCTGAACGGCTGGGGCATTCTGATCCCGCTGCAATTGAACCGCGTCTTGAAGACCGCGTTCGGTGCTTGGCTTGGGTTCTTTGCCATCGGGCTCGTGTTGTGGGGCATCTACACCGGCAAGTTCTCTCCAACCGAAGCCGCCGGCGTGACCGTCGGTTTCTGCATCATCGCCGGGTTGCTGTCGCATGTCATCACGCGCGTCCTGCGGCTGGACCAGTCCAGAACCTGGGACAAGAAGAGCTATGCCCAGCAGCTGGTGGTCGAAGGGTTCACCCTGACGCAGATTCCCGGCATCACCATGCGCTCGGCCGAGATCACCGGCATTCTGGCCCCGCTTATCGCGGTTTCGGTCGTGATGCAGCAGATCCTGTCGCTTCTGGGGGCCCAGCAGGTGATCGGAGATTTCGTGACCTCCATGGGCGGATATTACGCGGTTCTGTTGACCGCCATGGTGATCGTTTTCTTCTCGGGAATGGTTCTGGAATCGCTTCCGGTAACGATCATCCTCGCGCCGATCCTGGCGCCGATCGCCGCCAGCGTCGGGGTCGATCCGATCCATTTCTCGGTGATCTTCCTGGTTGGTGCGTCCATCGGATTCATCACGCCCCCCTACGGTCTTAACCTTTACGTCGCATCAGGCGTGACCGGCGTTCCATACTTCCGGCTGCTCCGCTATACAGTGCCGTATCTTGTGGCCCTGATCAGTGTCTGGCTCCTTGTCGCGATGGTGCCGGACCTGGCTTTGTGGCTGCTGCCCGAAAGCCGATGAGATGAATGCCTGAAGATAGCGTAACACCTGAAAAGGGTCAGATTCCCACGAACCTGCGGCTTCTCAGGCTGATCGAGGAAGTTGCAAAGGCGGGTGTCCCCGTGGCGCCATCCACATTGTCGGAAGTGCTGGGCCTGCCCAAGCCGACGGTCCACCGCCTTCTGACCACGGCCGAGGCCGAAGGCTTCCTGCAACGCGATGTCGATGGCCGGTCCTATGGACCCGGCCATCGCCTGCGCAAGATGTCCTCAAACACGCTGTCGTCGCAGCGGGTCCGGACCGAGCGTCTGATGATCATGAAGGCGCTGGCCGAGGATGTCGGAGAGACATGCAACCTGGCGGCGCCAGGGCGATACGGCATGGTCTATCTCGACCGGGTGGAAACCCATTGGCCATTGCGCATCGAACTGCCGATCGGGACGCAGGTTCCGTTTCACTGTACCGCCAGCGGCAAGATGTACCTGTCCTCGCTGCGCAGCGACAGGCTCGACAGGCTCCTGTCGTGGTTCAAGTTGGAAAAGGTGACCGCTCGGACGCTCACCGACGCCGACGCGCTTCGCGCCGAACTGGCTGCGACCCGCGCGCGGGGATACTCGACGGATGATGGCGAATTCATGGAAGGCATGGCCGCGATCGCCGTTCCCATCGCGGACGACCACGGACGCTTGCTGACGACGCTGTCGATCCATTCTCCGATCCAGCGCCACACCATCTCGAGCCTCGTCGACAATTTGCCCAGGCTCAAGACCGCGGCGGCGAAACTGTCCGAGCTTGCCCTGCACTGACAGTCGCTGACCGACCTGCCTCTGCGCCGCTTTCATGAACACCATCCGCTGCGTTGGATCCCTGGGTCTCAACCGGTCCATGATCTCTCCCATGCAGGGCAGGCCGTGCGATATCGCCCCGGTTCGGCAAAAGCGCGGCCCGACGGCATTCGGTGCCGATCCGCCTATTGCTAGACCGTCAGATCTGGATCCGACTTGAGGCCTTCCCCCAGGCAGGCAGGATCTCTGCCGCGCCCTCCAACGCAAACTCGTCGCGCTGGGCGCGGACATGTTTCTCCAGAAGCTTCTGCATTTCGGCCGGCTCAACGCCTAATCCTGCCGCCATCAGCACCGCCGGATGCGCGAGCCAGTGGACCCGGACGGCGCGCTCCTGCCGTGCCAGCCGGGTCTACAATGCCGGCGCGTGGACCCGGATGATCAATTCGCCGTTCAACTTCTGCAGCGGGACTTTTGCGTTGGTATTGGCAAGTTGGATTATGGTCAGCCGGTGTCTCGGCCGGGCGGCGGTATCGAAGAGGGCATTGAAGAACCTGATCTCGCGGATGACGCCCCGATAGCTGCGTGCCTTGTCGGTCACGGTCATCACGGGTCAGTGCAGACGCACGCGTTCGATCGCCTTTTTGAGAAAGGCCTTGGCGGCTTTTGCATCCCTACGCGCGGGCAGGTGAAAATCCACCATCTCCCCACTCGCATCGACGGCGCGCCACAGGTCGCGCCGGTTGCTGCCCACCGGGCTGTAGATGTTCATCAACTTGCCAATAGACACTCGCGCGGTGCAAATACCGCTTGGCTCGCTTCGTCAACTCGGGGCCTAACCTGTGACCCCATCGGTGCAAGGTGGTGCGATCTATGAAGCGGTCCCGGCTGATCCCGAGATCCCGGACAATCTGGCGGCCGCTCAAGCCATCCTGGATAATGGGCATGCCTCACCTCCAGATACAAAACCACGGTGGATATCCCCAAGCCCTCCCGAATACTGAAAGGCCAAAAGTGGACGGCTATTGCGCCGCCCGCGACAACGCGTTTCCGCCACAGCCATGGCCGAGTATTGCTCCGCCGATTACAATCATCCTAATTGGGCAAAGGCCAAGAGCGCACGAACAATCAACTTGGACCAGCCGGATGAGGCCGCTCTCGATGTTCCGGATGTCGTGCCCATTGTCGCGCCATAAGGCCTTCGATGAACCAGAAATCCGCCGCTGCTCAAATCCCTAGATCTGTCCGGCGGGTGTTGACGTCAGATCTTATCCGATTGAGAAAAAGGCGCGGAATTGCATCAGACCACCGGACAACACACCGGGTCGTCGCATCGTCATTCTGCGGGTGCAAAGCCAGCAATCAACTGGCGCAGGCCGATTGCAGCGCCGAAAAATATCGAAACGAAGGCAACCGGCGCGCTGAAGGCAAGAACCGAAAAGGCGGAAATTCCTTGTCCCACGCTGCACCCAACTGCAAGGATCGCCCCCGGTCCCATGATCGCGGCCCCCAGGATCTGGCGCCGCAACTCGCGCGGGTCTTCGCAGGCTTCCCACCGGAAATGCCCCTTGGAATATGACCCAAGTGCCGCACCCAAGACCACGCCAGTCACTGAACCTACGCTGAATGACAACGTATTGCCCGATGCAGTCATGAAGTAGATGATCGTGTCCCCGATCGGAGCAGCGAAGGTGTGGGTCCGAACGGGTTCCGCATCAAATCCGGTAATGAAAACCCAGTACGTGCCGACCCAGCCGGAGACGATGGAGAGCCCCACGACGGCAGCCCAGAATATCTGGTTCGCAGACGGGCGCTGCCCGACCCACCGAACACAAGCGGCACCGACAAGAACCGCGCCGACACCCAAGCCGGTTGCCAAGGGTGAGATCCCGAGCGTTTCAAGAAGTTGTGTGAACCCTTGGGGAGATTCTGCGCCCGTGATTTCTGGAAACAGCCAAACCCGAGTCTGCGCCAGAGGGCCGGACATGACGAAATACGCCGACAGCCCCATCACCAGAACGATGACGAACGACCGCAGGTCGCCACCCCCCAACCGGGCCAGCGCTCCATAGCCGCAGTTGCCGCTGAGCGCCATGCCGTAGCCGAACATGACGCCGCCGACAACGGTCCCCAGCGGGTTCCATGCGCGGACCAGATAGGCCGTTTCGAGACTGTCGAACGCGCCGGCTGCGATGGCCACATGCACACCCATCACGGCCACCCCGATGGCGATGGCCCACATCTTCAGCCGACGGTAGTCAGATCCGTACAGGGCGTCCTCGATCGCGCCCAGCGTGCAGAAACGCCCAATCCGGGCCGCCAACCCAAGCGCCACACCGCCGAACAACCCGATCAGGGCGGCGGAGTTCGCTTCTCCGATGAGTTCCAGCACGGTATCCTCCCTCGACCGAATGCCGCAGCAGGGCACGCCGGTCAGTCTGTACGACAGAACAGGTCGTACACGACCTCCATGATTTGCTTCGGCCGGTCGTCTGTCAAGCTGTAGTAGATGGCCTTGCCTTCTCGGCGCGGGGTGACCAATCCCTCGAAGCGCAGGCGGGACAGTTGCTGGGACACGGCAGCCTGGCGCGCCGACAGAAGCTCTTCCAATTCGGTCACCGATTTTTCACCGCTGGCCAGGTGACACAGGATCATCAATCGACCTTCGTGGCTGATCGCCTTCAGAAAATTTGATGCCCGCTGAGCATTGCTCACCATCTTTTCCATGTCTTCGGCGCAGATGTTCTTGTCGAAAACAGGCAGACGCGATGCGGAGGTTTCAGGATCGGATGACACGAGAAGGCTTTCCTTACCCAGCTTGTTTCCACTCGATGCCCGCCCGGTCGAGCATCATTCCCAAGAGCCCCCAAAAGAAATCTTCACCCGGATAGCCCTCGATCCGCCCGACCTCGATCCCGTCTTCGATCAGAATGAAGGTCGGGGTGAACCGCACACCACGTTGCAACTGTACCTCGGGCGTCGTCGCATGCAGGTCATAGCGGCGCAGGGGTGCAGCCCGGCCTTCGCCGGTCTTGGGGTAGATCGGGCCGATTTCCGCATTCCAACGGGCACACCACACACAGCCCTTTTCTTCGGCCATCAGCAGATAGGTCTCGGCCAAGAGGGTCGTCGGCAGCAACATGGCCAAAACTGCAGCCAGCGTTTTCGTCATGCTCTGTGCCCCGAATTGACGTGCGTTGAAATTCCATCATAATAAGATTTTTGAATATCTCAAGCGGCGGAGCGACGATCAGGTGTTTGATGTCACGTTCATGGGGGCGATCGTTGCCGGGTTGCTGTCCTTCCTGTCGCCCTGCATTTTGCCGATCGTTCCGTTCTATCTGAGCTATCTTGCCGGTGCAGGCATGAACCAGATTGCCGCCGGCGCCGAGGTTTCGAATGCGGTCCGTGTCCGAGCCGTGCTTGCGGCGACTTGTTTCGCGCTGGGGGTCATAACGGTCTTCGTCGGACTGGGCGCAACCGCGACGGTATTCGGCAGCCTGGTCCGCGAGTATTTCGACATATTGCGCTGGGTCGCGGCCGCGATCATCATTGCGATGGGCCTGCATTTTCTCGGGGTCATCAAGATCGGAATCCTGTACCGTCAGTTCCGGGCGGATGCCGGGGATACGTCGAATGTCAGCCTGATCGGAGCCTATGTCATCGGGCTTGCTTTCGCCTTCGGCTGGACCCCGTGCGTCGGTCCGGTGCTGGCTGCGATCCTGTTCACCGCGGCCGGGCAGGAAACCGCAAACCAGGGCGCGGCCCTGCTGCTCGCCTACGGTG
Organism: Ruegeria lacuscaerulensis ITI-1157; assembly: GCA_000161775.1. Taxonomy (GTDB): domain Bacteria; phylum Pseudomonadota; class Alphaproteobacteria; order Rhodobacterales; family Rhodobacteraceae; genus Ruegeria; species Ruegeria lacuscaerulensis. Next base: position 455,439 of record GG704596.1, on the reverse strand, counting down.
CGGGCATGACCTTGCCTTTCATCGTGGCGGCCATGTTCATCGGCCCGTTCATGGCGTGGATGGCCCGGTTCCGCAAACATCTTTGGCTGATCGAAAAGCTGATGGGGCTGATGCTGGTCCTGTTCGGTATTCTGATCGCCACGAATTCGATCAACTACATTGCGCAATGGATGCTCGAGACCATTCCTTGGTTCAGTGCAATCGGATGACACACGAAAGGACACCGGCCATGATCAGAACTTTCTTGCTGCTTGCTTCAATTTTGATGGCACCGATGGCGGTGGCGTCGGAACTGGGCGATGACGGCCTGCACAAGGCCCCGTGGATGCGCGACACGTTCAAGGATCTGCGCGAGGACCTTGAGGAGGCCAACGCCGAGGGCAGGCGACTGATGGTCATCATCGAGCAGCGCGGTTGCATCTATTGCAAGAAGATGCACGAAGAGGTCTTTGTCGACCCGGATATCGAAGACTTGCTGAAGGACAGCTTCTTCGTCATCCAGATCAACATGTTCGGCGATGTCGAAGTGACCGACTTTGACGGTACGACCCTGCCCGAAAAAGACATGGTCAAGCGATGGGGAGCCCTGTTCACGCCGACCATTTATTTTTTCCCCGAAGATGTGCCTCGGGACGTGACCGCAGCACAGGCGGCGGTGGCGACGATGCCGGGCGCCTTTGGTCGGGGGACCACGTTCGACATGCTGAACTGGGTTCTTGAAAAGGGCTATGAAGGCGACGAGCCGTTCCAGAAATATCATGCCCGCATGATTGCGGCGCGCAAGGGCTGAGTTCGGGAGTTGTGCGAAACAAAAATGCGGGTTTCGCGGCCTGCGGGGAAAGATACAAAAATTCATTTACGCGAATTTAATGTTGCGTGGCGCTGATTGTGTGCACTAGTGTGCAAAGATACAGCAAGGAATCGTCTTTGGGAGGAGGCATGACAAACGCGTTGAAACTTGGCCTGGCCGGAATGCTGTGCGCATCGGCGGCAATGGCGGGTGAGATCAAGCCGAAGGATGTGTCGTTCTCCGACGGCGCCATCGAACAATCGCTGACCGGTGCTCCGGGCGATCCGGAAAAGGGCGCGATGATCGTGGGGGATAAGTCGATGGGCAATTGCGTGGCCTGTCATCAGGTTTCGGCGCTGGCGGACGTGCCGTTTCAGGGCGAGGTCGGCCCGCCGCTGGACGGGGCGGGGGACCGCTGGACCGAGGCCGAACTGCGCGGTCTGGTGGCAAACGCCAAAATGACCTTCGAGGGCACGGTGATGCCGGCCTTCTACAAGGTTGACGGGTTCATCCGCCCCGGAGATGCCTATACCGGCAAGGCGCCCAGCGGCCCGATCGAGCCGATCCTGAGCGCACAGGACGTCGAGGACGTGGTCGCGTTCCTGATGACCCTGAAGGAAGAATAGACGCTTTCGCTGGCCTGAAGGCGCACACACTCAAAGGAGATGGAAGATGGAAATTTCGCGACGCGAAACCTTGGCATTGTGCTTGGGTGCGGCGGTTCTGACGATGATGCCGTTTCGGGCGAACGCAGCGGTCGAGGATGCGATCTCGGCCTTCACCGGCGGCGCTGACGTTGCCGAAGGCGGGGTGACTCTGACCGCGCCGGAAATCGCCGAGAACGGCAACACGGTTCCGATCGAAGTCAGTGCGCCGGGGGCCGTGTCCATCGCGGTGTTTGCTGCAGGCAACCCGACGCCCGGCGTCGCCACGTTCAATTTCGGGCCGCTGGCGGCGTCACAGTCGGCCGCGACCCGGATCCGCTTGGCCGGAACGCAGGACGTCATCGCCGTGGCCAAGATGGCCGATGGCAGCTTTGCCAAGGCATCGGCCACAGTCAAAGTCACAATCGGCGGTTGCGGCGGCTGATCGCCCGCGCTCCCCTCAGAACAACAGGAGAAACCCCATGGCATCCGGAGTGAAACCCCGCGTCAAGGTCCCCAAGACGGCAGCGGCCGGCGAGGCGGTGACGATCAAGAGCCTCATCAGCCACAAGATGGAAAGCGGTCAGCGCAAGGACAAGGAAGGCAATGTCATTCCGCGTTCGATCATCAACCGCTTCACCTGCGAGTTCAACGGCCAGATGGTCATCGACGTGACCCTCGAGCCCGCGATTTCGACCAACCCCTATTTCCAGTTCGAAGCAACCGTGCCCGAAGCGGGCGAGTTCGTCTTTACCTGGTATGACGACGATGGGTCGGTCTACGACACCAAGAAAAAGATCGAGATCGCCTGACGTCTCGGCGGAACGGTGCCCGGGCAGTCTCGGGTGCCGATCGACCAAGGGAGGAAACCGAATGAAATTCAAAGCTTTGACGGCTGCTGTTGCCATTGTGGCTTTGCCAGTCACGGTCCTTGCGGACCCGGATGACGACAAGCTGATCATCAATGGCGAGATCGAGATGATTTCGGTCACCAAGGCGCCCGAGCATGTGGAAAACCTGGACACGATCTATTCCGGCTGGCACTTCCGCACCGACGAGACGCAGGCGCTGCAGATCGACGATTTCGACAACCCGGCCATGATCTTCGTGGACCAGGCCGCCGATATCTATGAAACGGTAGACGGTGCCGCCGGCAAGAGCTGCGCCTCGTGCCATGACGCTGTCGAAAGCTTTGCAGGTCTGCATGCACAGATGCCGAAGGTTGACCCCGAGACGGGCAAGCTGGTGGTGATGGAAGACCTGATCAACGAGTGCCGGACCGAGCGCATGGAGGCCGACGCGTGGAAGTGGTCGGGCGCCGACATGCAGGGCATGGTGGCGCTGATCGGGCTGCAGTCGCGTGGCATGCCGATGAACGTGGCCATTGACGGACCCGCCGCGCCCTACTGGGAGCAGGGCAAGGAGATGTACTATACCCGGTATGGTCAGCTTGAACTGAGCTGCGCCAATTGCCATGAAGAGAATTATGGCAACATGATCCGGGCCGACCACCTGAGCCAGGGCATGATCAATGGCTTTCCGACCTATCGTCTGAAACAGGCCAAGCTGATCTCACGCCACAACCGCTTCCGCGGCTGCATCCGTGATACGCGCGCCGAAACCTTCGCTGAAGGGTCGGACGAATTCCGCGCGCTTGAACTGTACGTTGCCTCGCGTGGCAACGGCCTTTCGGTCGAAACTCCGGCGGTCCGCCAGTAATCGAACACCCGCGCCGGTATGTCCGGTGCGGGGTTTTTCTCTTGTAATAAATTCACAGATTTAAATGTGAATCAGGAACGCATCAGATGATCTCAAGACGTGACTTTCTGCAGGTTTCAATGGCCGCCTCTGCGCTGGTGGGCGCATCCGGCTTCGGCAACTGGGCCCGGCTGGCGGCGCAGCAGTCTCTGACCCAGGACCAGCTGCTGGAATTTGAAACCTTCGGCAACGTGTCGCTGATCCACATCACCGACATTCACGCGCAGCTCAAGCCGATCTATTTCCGCGAGCCGTCGGTCAATATCGGGGTGGGGGCCAACAAGGGTGTCGTGCCGCATGTCACGGGAGCCGACTTCCGCAGGCTCTACGGGATCGCGGATGGCAGCCCCAGCCACTATGCCCTGACGTCCGACGATTTTGCCGCGCTGGCCAAGGCCTATGGCCGGGTTGGTGGGCTGGACCGGGTGGCGACGGTGATCAATGCCATTCGCGCCGACCGCCCCGATGCAATTCTGTTGGACGGGGGCGACACCTGGCACGGGTCCTATACCTGCCTGAAGACCCAGGGCCAGGACATGGTCAACGTCATGAATGCCTTGCGGCCGGATGCGATGACCTTCCACTGGGAATTCACCCTGGGCAGCGACCGCGTGGCCGAACTGGTCGAACAACTGCCCTTTGCTGCCCTTGGTCAGAACATCTTCGACGCGGAATGGGACGAACCGGCCGAGCTGTTCCCGCCGTATCAGATGTTCGAGCGCGGCGGCACCAAGATCGCCGTGATTGGCCAGGCCTTCCCGTACATGCCGATCGCCAATCCCGGCTGGATGTTCCCCGAATACGCATTCGGTATCCGCGACGAACACATGGCTCAGATGGTCGAAGAGGTGCGCGCCGCCGGTGCGGAATGCGTCGTGGTTCTCAGCCACAACGGCTTTGACGTCGACAAGAAAATGGCCAGCGTGGTGCCGGGGATCGATGTGATCCTGTCGGGCCATACCCATGACGCCCTGCCCGAGCCGGTGCTGGTGGGTGAAACGATCATCGTAGCCTCGGGCTCGAACGGCAAATTCGTCAGCCGGGTAGACCTGGACATCCGCGATGGGCGGATGATGGGCTATCGCACCAAGCTGATCCCGATCTTCTCGGATGTCATCACCCCTGATCCCCAGATCACGGCCCTGATCGACGAACAGCGCGCGCCCTATCTGGACGAGATGTCCGAGGTGATCGGCCAGACCGACAGCCTTTTGTACCGCCGGGGCAATTTCAACGGCACCTGGGATGACCTGATCTGCGACGCGCTGCTGAACGAGCGCGAAGCGGAAATCGCGCTCAGCCCGGGCGTGCGCTGGGGGCCGTCGCTGATACCGGGGCAGGACATCACCCGCGAGGATATCTTCGGCGTCACCTCGATGACCTACGGCCAGGCCTATCGGACCGAAATGGCCGGCGAATTCCTGAAGGTGGTTCTGGAAGACGTGGCCGACAACATCTTCAACCCCGACCCCTATTATCAGCAGGGCGGCGACATGGTGCGCACCGGTGGGCTTGGGTACCGGATCGACGTGTCCAAGCCGCAGGGCGAGCGGATCTCGAACATGACCCTGCTGAAGACCGGCGAGCCGATCGACGCATCCAGAACCTATGTCGTGGCGGGCTGGGCCTCGGTCAATGAAGGCACCGAGGGACCGCAGATCTGGGACGTGGTCGAAAGCCATATCCGCAAGCTTGGAACCGTCACGGTTCAGGAAAACACCAACGTCGACGTCGTGGGCGTCTGACACTACCCGGAGAACTTGAGACATGGATGATATGTTCAAGCCTTCCCGCCGCGCCTTTCTGCGAGGCGGCGCCGCGATCGCCGCAGGATCGGTCGCGGGATCGGTCGCGGCGCAGGAGGCGGACCCGTTGATCACCGAATTGCAGGATTGGGCCTCGTACACCGGCGCCGGTGTCGATGAAACGCCCTATGGTCTGCCGATCCGCTTTGAAAGCGACGTCGTGCGGCGCAATGTCGAATGGCTGACCGCCTCGCCGATCTCGTCGATCAACTTCACGCCGATCCATGCGCTGGACGGCACCATTACGCCTCAGGGCTGCGCCTTCGAGCGGCACCATTCCGGCGCGATCGAGTTGAGCAAGCAGGATTACCGGCTGATGATCAACGGCTTGGTCGATCGGCCGCTGGTCTTCACCTATGACGACCTCGAGCGGTTCCCGCGGGAAAACCACGTCTATTTCTGCGAATGCGCGGCCAATACGGGCATGGAATGGGCCGGGGCGCAGCTGAACGGCGTCCAGTTCACCCATGGCATGATCCACAACATGGAATATGCCGGTGTCCCGCTGCGCGTCCTGCTGCAAGAGGCCGGGTTGGATGCCGCCGGGGACTTGTCGGACAAATGGGTCTATGTCGAGGGCGCCGACGCCTCGTCGAACGGTCGTTCGATCCCGATGGAAAAGGCGCTGGACGACGTCCTTGTCGCCTTCAAGGCCAATGGCGAGGCGCTGCGGATGGAGCATGGCTATCCGGTCCGGCTGGTGGTTCCGGGCTGGGAGGGCAACATGTGGGTCAAGTGGCTGCGCCGGATCGAAGTGACCGATGCCGCCGTGGAAAGCCGCGAGGAGACCTCGAAATACACTGACCTCTACGCCGATGGCACCGCCCGGAAATGGACCTGGGTGATGGATGCGAAATCGGTCATTACCTCGCCCAGCCCGCAGATGCCGATCAAGCATGGCACGGGGCCGCTGGTGATTTCCGGTCTGGCGTGGTCCGGCCACGGACGCATCACGCGGGTCGATGTCTCGAAGGATGGCGGCATCACCTGGGAGACCGCGCGCCTGGGCAAGCAGCTGGATACCAAGGCGCTGACCCGCTTCTATCTGGATACCGAGTGGGACGGTTCTCCGATGCTGCTGCAAAGCCGCGCGATTGACGAAACCGGATATGTCCAGCCGACCAAGGACCAACTGCGCGAGAAGCGCGGCGAGAACTCGGTCTATCACAACAACTGTATCCAGACCTGGTACGTCAACGCAGAAGGGATCGCCGAAAATGTCGAAGTCTCTTAGTGGCATCTATCTTCCCGTTTTCGGCGGGATCGCCCTGGTGTGTGGTGTCGCAATCGCGGTTGCGAACCGCGGATACGGCAACAGCCAGATCGAGACGCTGCAGACGCGTCTTGCACAGGTCGAGGCGCAGAAGGCGTCGGCACTGACCGAGGCCGAGGAAAGTGCGGCCAGGCTGGCGGAATTGGAGACCCGCCTTTCCGAACTGGAAAGCAAGGCCGCGAACGCGGTTGTCGGGGGCGAGCCTGTCGCGGCGCATGAAGGGTCCTTCGGCCTGGGCCGTCCGGCCCTGCCCGAAGAGATCGCGGCCTGGAACGTGGACGTGCTGCCGGACGGGCGCGGGCTGCCCGAGGGGTCGGGCGATGTGTTCACCGGCGAGGAAGTTTTCGCCGAAAAATGCGCGGCCTGCCACGGCGACTTTGCCGAGGGCGTGGACAACTGGCCGGTTCTGGCCGGCGGGTTCGGCACGCTGGCCAACGAAGACCCGGTCAAGACGGTCGGGTCGTACTGGCCCTACCTGACCACGGTCTGGGACTATGTGCACCGGTCGATGCCCTTTGGCGAGGCCGGAACGCTCAGCGCCGACGAGACCTATGCGATCGTGGCCTACATCCTGTATTCCAACGATCTGGTCGATGACGAGTTCGAGCTGAACCAGGACAATCTGGCGACGTTCGAGATGCCCAACCGGGATGGGTTCGTGATCGACGACCGGCCGCAGCGGGAATATGCGGAATGGCGCACCGAACCCTGCATGGAAAACTGCAAGGACAGTGTTGAGATCACCAGGCGCGCGACGTTCCTGGACGTGACGCCCGATGATGGCGAGGACTCGGCCATGGCTGCCGGTGATGATGCGGAAACCCCGACCTTCACCGCAGCGTCTGCCGCAACCGAGGCACCATCGGATCAGGTCGCTGCCGAGCCTGCGGCTGCGGAAGTCGATCCGGATCTCGTTGCCGCCGGCAAGAACGTGTTCAAGAAGTGCTCGGCCTGCCACCAGGTGGGCGACGGTGCCAAGAACAGGACCGGCCCACATCTCAACGGTTTGTTCGGGCGCACCTTTGGATCGGTCGAGGGCTTTGGCTATTCCTCCGTCTTCAAGGCGGCCAACGACGAGGGCCGGGTGTGGGACGAGGCGGAACTGGACGCATTTCTGGCCAAGCCCAAGGCTTACATGAAGGGAACCAAGATGAGCTTTGCCGGCCTGAAGAAGGAAGAAGACCGCGCGGCGCTCAATGCCTATCTTGCGACATTCGGTGAATGACGCATGCAACAGGCGTTTTGGGTGATCTTTTCGGCTTGCGTCACGGTGGCTTCGGCCGCCGTGGCTGCCGATGATCTGGGGGACGCCGAGGCCGGACAGGCGGTGTTCGCCCAGTGCAAAGGGTGCCATCAGGTGGGCGAGGGGGCAAAGAACCGGATCGGCCCGCATCTGAACGGCTTGTTCGGCCGCCCTGCGGGTGCCCTTGAGGATTTCAAGTATTCCAAAAGCTTCCAGCGCGCGGCGGCCAGCGGGTTGGAATGGCACGCCGATACGCTGGATGCGTTTCTGGAAAATCCACGGTCCTATGCTTCGGGGACGCGCATGAGCTTTCGCGGGATCAAAAACGCCAAGGACCGTCACGACGTGATCGCCTATCTTCGGCTGTTTTCCGACGATCCGGCGAACATCCCCGAAGCCGACCCCACGGCCACGGCCACCGATCATGACCTGGACCCGGCGATCCTGGCGATCCAAGGCGACCCGGAATACGGCGAATACCTGAGCAGCGAATGCACGACCTGTCACCAGGCGGACGGGGGTGATGACGGTATCCCCTCGATCGTGCTGTGGCCCGAAGAAGACTTTGTCATTGCGATGCATGCCTACAAGAACAAACAACGCCAGCATCCGGTCATGCAGATGATGGCCGCGCGTCTCAATGACGAGGAAATCGCCGCCCTGGCGGCGTATTTCAACCGCCTCGAAAACTGAGGCACTGCAGGGAGGAGACTGCACATGAAGATGAACAGACGCGCATTTCTGGGAAAGACGGCGCTTGTCACGGCGTCCTTGGCCGCTCCGGCGGTTCTAGCGGATGGCCACGGCAAGCCTCGGGTCGTCGTGATCGGTGGCGGGGCCGGCGGCGCGACCGCCGCGCGCTACATCGCCAAGGACAGCAAGGGTGCCATCGACGTCACCTTGGTCGAGCCGACGCGCCGTTACTACACCTGCTTCTTCTCGAACCTGTATCTGGGTGGTTTCAAGGAAATGGAGGATCTGGGCCACGGCTATGGCGGACTGGCGGCCAGCGGTGTCAACGTGGTCCATGACTGGGCTATCGGGGTGGACCGTGATGCCAAGACGGTGACCCTGGCGGGGGGCAGCAGCCTTCCCTATGACAAGCTGATCCTCAGCCCCGGCATCGATTTCGTGGAAGGCGCCGTGCCTGGATGGGACATCACGGCACAGAACGCCATGCCGCACGCCTACAAGGCCGGATCGCAGACCGAGCTGTTGAAAGCGCAGTTGATGGCAATGCCCGAAGGCGGCACCTTTGCCACGGTCGCGCCGCCCAACCCGTATCGCTGCCCGCCGGGACCGTACGAGCGGGTGTCCATGGTCGCCCACTTCCTGAAGGCCAACAACCCGACGGCCAAGATCATCGTGGCCGATCCCAAGCCGAAGTTCTCGAAGATGGCGCTGTTCCAGGAGGGCTGGGCCAACCATTACGAGGGCATGATCGACTGGATCGGAGAGGATTTCGGCGGTGGCAATGTCAGCGTCGACCCGGCCGCGATGACGCTGACCATCGACGGCGAGGAAACCAAAGTGGATGTCTGCAACGTCATCCCCGCGATGAAGGCCGGCCGGATCGCCGAACTTGCGGGCGTGACCGATGGCAACTGGGCCCCGGTGAACGCGGCAGACATGTCATCGAAGGCTGATCCCGACATCTATGTTCTGGGCGATGCCTCGCAACAGGGCGATATGCCGAAATCCGGGTTCTCGGCCAACAGTCAGGCCAAGGTCTGCGCCAATGCCGTGCGCGGGGTGCTGACCGGGTCCAAGGTGTTCCCGGCCAAGTTCTCGAACACCTGCTGGTCTTTGATCGATACCAATGACGGGGTCAAGGTCGGCGCCACCTACGAGGCCACACCCGAGAAGATCGCCAAGGTGGACGGGTTCATCTCGCAGACGGGCGAAAGCGCCGAGCTCCGCAAGACGACCTATGAAGAGTCGGAAGGGTGGTACACCGGGATTACCTCGGACATGTTCGGATGAGGCAGGGGGGGCGCCCGAAACGGGCAGCCCCCGTTTCCGTACCCGGGAAACCGCAGAGCGCACGAACGGGCCGGGCGAATGGCCGCCCCCTGAACAGAAAGGATCACGATGATGAAACATGCAATCCTGGCGTTGACGGTGATGGCCGGATCGGCCTGGGCCGAGCCGATCCTCGTTCCCTTTGACGGAAGTTTCGATGACGCAACCTTTGCGGTCGAAAGCGCGATTGTCGGCAAGGGACTGGTGATCGACTATGTCAGCCATGTGGGCGACATGCTGAACCGTACCGGAGAGGACGTCGGCAGCTCGGCCAAGGTGTTCGACAAGGCGGATATCTTCCTGTTCTGCTCGGCGGTCGTATCGCGCGAGGTGATGGAGGCCGATCCGATGAACATCCAGCACTGCCCCTATGGCATCTTCGTCACCGAGCGTGACGGAGAGGTGATGGTCGGGTACCGCCCCTATCCCGAAGGCCCGATGCAGAAGGTTCAGGCCCTTCTTGACGACATCGTCACCGAGGCCGTCGCGGACTGATGGACTATACGGGCTTCTTTCGATCCGAACTGGACCGGCTTCGGCTCGAGGGCAACTATCGCAAATTCGCCGAGCTCGAGCGGCATCGCGGTCGTTTTCCGGTCGCAAACTGCCACAACGGACCGGGTGAGGTGACGATCTGGTGTTCGAATGACTATCTGGGCATGGGCCAGCATCCAAAGGTTCTGTCGGCCATGCACGAGGCGCTGGACCGGACCGGTGCTGGCGCGGGTGGGACGCGCAACATATCCGGCACCACCCATGACCATGTTATTCTGGAATCCGAACTGGCGGATCTGCACAACAAGGAAGCCGCCCTGTTGTTTACCTCGGGCTATGTGTCCAACTGGGCGGCCCTGGGCACTTTGGCGGCGCGAATTCCCAATTGTGTCGTGCTTTCGGATGCGTTGAACCATGCTTCGATGATCGAAGGCATCCGCCACTCGCGGGCGCAAAAGGTAATCTGGAAGCACAACGATCTGGCCGATCTCGAGGCGAAGCTGGCTGCCTTGCCGCCGGAACAGCCCAAGCTGATCGCATTCGAGAGTGTTTATTCGATGGATGGCGACATTGCCCCGATCGCCGCAATCTGCGATCTGGCCGACCGGTATGGCGCCATGACCTATCTCGACGAGGTTCACGCCGTGGGCCTGTACGGCCCGCGCGGCGGTGGCATTGCCGAACGCGAGGGGGTGATGGACCGGCTGACCATCATTCAGGGCACTTTGGGCAAGGCGTTCGGGGTCATGGGCGGATATATCGCCGCCTCGGCAGAGATCTGCGATTTCGTACGTTCATTTGCCAGCGGGTTCATCTTCACCACCGCTCTGCCCCCGGCTCTGGCGGCCGGAGCGGCGGCCTCGATCCGGCACCTCAAGGCCAGCTCGGACGAGCGCGCGGCGCAGCAGGCGCGGGTGGCGCAGGTGCGGGCACGGCTGGACGAGATCGGCCTGCCTCATATCGAAAACCCCAGCCATATCATTCCGGTGATGGTCGGCGACCCGGTCAAATGCAAGTTCATCTCGGACATGCTGTTGCGAGAGCACGGAATCTATATTCAGCCGATCAACTATCCAACGGTTCCCAAGGGGACAGAGCGGCTGCGGATCACGCCGTCGCCGGTACATAGCCAGCGGGATATCGACCGGTTGATCGCTGCACTCGGGACGCTATGGGCGCGATGCCAATTGGCGCGGCAGCCACTGGCTGCGCAATGACGCCACGCGTGGATCAGGCAATGGCCGAGCTGCGTTTTCGCAAGTGAAGCAGGCTGTGGGTGGTGACGGCGCCGATCCACATGCAGAACACGGCCACCCAGGCCGTCATCGCCAGGATGGCCCCGCCCGACAATCCGGCACCCACGGCGCAGCCGCCCGCCAGCATGCTGCCGAACCCCATCAGGACGCCTCCGACCAGGTAGCGCTCCATCGGGGTGTCCGCGCCGAACCGCTGGATCCTGGCTTCACCTTTCAGCAGGGCGACGCACAACGCCCCGACGAACACGCCAGGAACCAGTCCCAGCCCGAAACTCATCGGCAAATTCCGTTCGTTGACCAATGCCATCAGCGTGTCGGCCGAGGGCCCGGTGAAGGTCACGGATTGCACCTGCACCACTTCGAACGACGCAGCGGCGATGGCATAAGTGATGAACCAGCCCAGAAAGACCGCCCCCCCCGACCAGCGCGGCGGCGACCAACTCGGTCGGGCGCACGCCCTTGGACCAGCCGAACACAAGCGCGGCCAGCAGCGCCAGCAGGGCCGCCACTCCCAATGGCGCCGAGGTATCTGCCAGCAGCCGATCCGGCCCTCCCGGAATCGTCCACAGATCGGCCAGCGCTTCGCGCGCGGGCGCCAAAACGCCTCGATACGCGGCCTGAGCGGTCAGGGTCAGCACCAGGCCGGTCACGATGGCCCGCAGATTGCCCGACGCCGACAGAACCAACAGCCGGCTGGCGCAGCCGCGCGCCAAGATCATCCCGGCGCCGAACATCAATCCGCCTATGACAGCCCCAGACAGGCTGCCCGTTCCGGCGATCTGACGCGCCGAACTTACATCCAGGTGCCCCGAAAGGATCGCCAGTTGCACCAGCGCCAGCGCGGCGGTGAAAGCAATCAGCCAGATCGCCAGTTTCGGGCCGAACCGGCGTTCGGTGACTTCGATCGTTGCCGCGCGCAGGCAAAAACGCGAGTGACCCGCCGCGGCGCCGAACACCAGCCCGACCAAGGCCCCCGAGATCATCAGGAGCCTTGGTTCTCCGAACTGTTCAATCAACTGTTCCACCAAGGGCCACCGGCGAGTTGTTTCCGCGACACTCTGAGCCGGTTGCGTTCAACTTGCCTTGACTTGGCTCAAGTGAGGTCGGCTACCATCGGGTAACTGCGTGGTCTCAGCAGTCGCTGCAGGTCTTGATCCCGAGGACCCGGTAGATCGGGCAGAAGTTCAGGAAAGCCGTGCCGACGAAGATCACGCCGAGATACCCCCAGACACCGATGGTGCCCATGGCCGCCAGAATGATGAGCAGCGCCCCCAGAACCAGGCGGGCGATACGGTCGAATTGTCCAAGATTGCGAGTCATGTCGTGTCTCCTTGCTTGAGTCCACGCCATGAAGCCAGAAGATCGCCGCGACGTATGTGACTGAATCACGTTTCGGTATTGCGCCCGTGTGCGGCGAGGCTCGAGGCCTGCAGCACCGTGATCGTCCCGCGCCCAGACCTGATCCAGCCGCGGTTTTCAAAGGACTTCAGCGTTCGCGAGACGACTTCGCGCACGGTACCCAACTCCTGGGCCAGTTCCTGCTGGGTGACGTGGATGGTCGGCTCGGCCCGAGCGGCCAGCCAGCGGGCGATGCGCTGATCGGTGCGGTGGATCAGCAGATCGTCGATCACGTCGGTCAGTTCGCCCACCCGTTCGGCGAAGTTGCGAAACACGATCTCCTGGAATCTCGGATCTGAACTCAGCAACGCGCGGAACCGCGCGGCCGGAATCGAAACCGCCGTAACGTCGCCTTCGGCATAGCCGTAGCCCGAATAGGGACGCCCGGACAAAAGCCCGGTCGTGGTCAGAACACAGCTGTCCCCGGCCTCGACCCTGTACAGGACGACGGTACGACCGGCGGCATTGGTCTGTTCAACCCGGACCGAGCCGGTCAGGACGAACAGAAAGGCCCGGCTCTCGTCGCCGGGCCGGAACAGGCAGGTGCCGTCGGGCACCCGGAGTTTGTCGCCCTGGGCCAGAAAAGGTTGGGCGGCGTGGTCGGTCACTCGAACTCCATCTGTTCATAGACGCGCCCGGCATTCTTCGTGGCCAGTTCCTCGAACGTGTCGAGATGCGCGTAGGGGCTTTGGTCGATGTAGTAGGCATCGGCCAGATCGCCGCCCTCTTCAAGATGCGCGCCGATTTTTTCCCGAAGATAGACCAGATAATCGCGGGTATAGCGCCGCACCTGGTCCATGTTGGTGGGATGCCCGTGGCCGGGAATGACATAGGTGACGCCCAAAGGCTCGAACCCGGTTTCCCAGGTTTCGATCCAGTCCGCCACGATGGTATCCTCGAAGATCGGCAGCATCCGTTCGTGAAAGGCCATATCACCGGCAATGACCAGACTCTGCTCGGGCAGCCAGACCTGCGTGTCGCCGGGCCCGTGGGCCGGGCCCAGATGCAGCACCTCGATCCGGTAGTCGCCCATCTCGATGACGCGCGTATCCTCGAAGGTTTCGGTGGGCGGCGCGACTAACGTGCCTTCGGCCTTGTCACGGTTGTAGCGCTTCATCTCCTCCAGCAGCTGATGGCCGCGCTCTTCGATTTCATGTGCGGCATCCACATGCGCCAGAATCGGAACGCCTTGCTCGGCCCAATAGGAGTTACCCAGCATCGCGTGCCCCTGACCGTTCTCGTCAATCACCAGCTTCACGGGCTGGTCGGTGATGGCCTTGATCTCTTCGTGCAGCGCCTTGGCCAGGACATAGGCCGCGCCGCCATTGATCACCACGACCCCATCGCCGGTGACGATGAAGCTGAGGTTGTTGTTGTGGCCCGAGTTTTCATAGGTGGGCGGCGCCGTCGCCCCGATCGCCGACCAGACATTCGGAATGAATTCCACCGGTTTCGAATACAGAGGTGAGCCGGGATATTGGTCCGCGATGTCTTCGCTGGCCCATGCGGGGGCGGCCATCATCGCCGCCAGAACGATTGCGCGCATCATGCAGCCCCCACGAAACGATATCCGTCACCGGCCTTTTCCGCGCGGCCGATGCCGCCGCCGGGAAGATGGAAGCCGATCAGGGTCAGGTCCTCGTGCGTCAGACGGTCGAACAAAACCTGCCGCGTGGCGGCCGCCGTCTCGGCGTCCTGGTCCGAGCCGCTGTGCCACGCGGGCCGGCGGAAGGCGACGTGGTGATTGCCGATGGCATCGCCGACGACAAGCGCGGCCGTGTTGCCCTGCCGGATCTCGAACGCCATGTGACCCGGAGTATGACCCGGGGTCGAAACCGCAGCGATTCCGGGTAGGATTTCCTGATCGGCGTCAAAAAGCTGCACGCGATCTTCGATCGCGGTCATCCTTCTTTTCGCGCCTACGGCATGAGCGGCACGGGCCTCGCCGATGGTGTTGGCGGTCTCGGGGTTCCACCAATAATCCCACTCGGCTCGGCCCATCATGAAGGTCGCATCGGGGAAGACGATCTCGTCGAAATCATCCAGCAGCCCCCAGATGTGGTCGGGATGTGCATGCGTGAACACGACATGGGTCACGTCCTCGGGGGTGACGCCCGCCGCGTCGAGACTGTCAAGAACGTTGCCTGCAGTCGGCACGAAATCCGACCCCGCGCCAACGTCGAACAGAACGGTGTTCTTGCCGTCGCGATACAGGGTCAGGTTGCATTCGGGTTCCAGTGATTCACCTGATATCCCGTATTCCGCCAGAATCTCACCAAGCTCATCCTTGGGCATGGGGGCAAATATGAAACTGCCGGGCAGGATCAGATGGCCATCGCTGACCGTGGTAAGCATGGCCGAACCAATCGAAATGTCGGCCCTGGCCAAGATCGGCAGGCCGCCCGCAAGCGGAATGGCCGCCATGGCCTGCATCATCCTACGCCGTGAGATATTCATGTCTTGCTCCCTTTATTCTCATATAGGAATATGAATGAATAATGACTTGGGAGCAAGGATTGCCCTGTCGAACCCGCTCCGGTCGCTCGTGGCCGGGTTTTGCTGCCAAACCTCGTTCAGCGCTGCTCGAACCAGATCAAGAACGCACGAAGCAGTGAGAGCTTCCCTGGTTTCATCGACACGGTGTCGCCCCCAGTCTGGACAGGTCATTTGCCAACATGAGCTGGTGCAGCTCAAGGTGTTCGCTTGGTGTCGGCCATGCCGTCACCGCCGTGGCTGAAAACGGCTCTCTCTGTTTGCACCTCTGAACGAAAGTCAGCGACCCGGCCCGGAATGGCCCGATAGAATTTCCCTAGCCCGGGTTCCACCGCCGCCGCCATGCTTTCGCATTCGGCGCAAAGCGCCTGAACCTTATCGCGCGGCTGCCGGCTGCGGATCGTGTTGACCAAGGCCCTGTGTTTCAGGATCAAGCCCTGAAATCTTTTGGTTTCAGCCAGGCCCCGGTCTCCAACCAGGGCAAAGACGGGTTCAAGCTCGCTTCGTCCTTTCAGATCGACGAATCCCGCCTCGAGCAATGCAAGTTCCGAGCAAACAGCGCCATGCACAGCGCTCGACACAAGGATATCGTAGTGGACATGGCGGCAGCTCTGCTCGATCCGCGATGCAACGTTCACGACATCTCCGATGACGGTGTAGTTGAAACGCTGTCTCGATCCGATGTTTCCGACGCAGGCAATGCCGGATGCGCAACCGGTTGCCAATTCAATTGCAGGGTGGTGGCGCATGATAGGGGATGAGTTGAAGCGAACCAGTGCCTGCCGCATCCGCAGTGCGGCGCGCGCCGCGCGCAATTGATGGTTTCTTACCGGCAAAGGAGCGTTCCAAAAGGCCATCACGGCATCGCCGATGAATTTGTCGATCGTGCCCCGCTCGGCCAGAATCTGGTCGCCGATTTCTGAAAACAGCGCATTCAGAAGCCTGACCAGATCCGTTGCCGAAACGGATTCCGACAGGGGCGTGAACCCACGAATGTCCGAAAACATGACCGTGATCTCCTGCGCTTCGCCGCCCAGTTGCAGCTTGAGCCCTGAAGATTCCATCTCATCCAGAATTTCCGGAGCGACGTAGTGCGAAAAAACCTTGCGAATTGCGAGTTTTTCGCGCTCCGCCGCAAGAAACTGATATCCAGCCAGCAATCCGAAATTGGCCATACCACCCAACAGCGGGAAGGTGACGTCGAACAAGACCAACTGGTTCTGAAACACAAGCCAGCTTGTTCCCAGCACGAAGAATGCGGCGACCCCACCGGCCACAAATGAGGCAACGGCGCCAAGGCTGGACATCACTGCCGTCACGATTATTCCCAGCAATATGAAGCAGATCAATTCAAGCGCCGCGGTCACATCTGATCGTTTCAGCATTTCGCCGGTCAGAATCTGCTCGATCATTTGTGCATGAATCGAAACGCCCGGAACGGTTTCGCCCAGCGATGTCTGATGCACGTCGAACATACCGGCAGCCGACGTTCCGACCAGAACGATGTGACCCTGGATCAGTGCGCCCAGCGCCGGGTCCTCCGGGTTGGCCAGGATGGCGTTCGCCGAAAGATACAGTTCCGGCCGATCGAGCCGGTACCTGACCCAGATTTCACCGTTTCCCGTGGTCGGAAGCCGGAAGCCGCCCACTTCAACAGCCAAGGTGATCCCGGTCTCGTCAGGCGCACCTTCGACCACTATGGCGGATTCACCCAAGGCCACGCGCAGGGCTTCGATGCTCAGGCTTGGCACAAGACCGTCGGGGCCACGCCAGAGCGTCGGAACATGCCGCACGACGCTGGCGCCGCCCAGCGGTGAGACGTTCACGCCTCCGATTCCGGTTGCCGCCCGCTCAAGGGGAGGCGCAATGGGTGTCCAGCCGGGTACCGAGATCAGGCCGGATGTCGGTGTTTCTCCGATTTCGACGATTCCGGCCGCGGCAGTAAGTTTGCCGCCCTTGTCTGCCCATCGGGCTGCCGTACCCAAAACCACGGGCCAGTTCGCGATCTCGAGGCCGAACAACATATCATTGTCCACAAGCGTGGCGATGTGTTCCGAGTTCAACAATCCCTCAAGCGCCGGTTCATCGATCAACCGCGAGGGAGAAGACCTGTCAGGCTCGGCAAACAGGACGTCGAACACGATGGCCGCGGCCCCGTGCTCGCCCAGCGTCTTCACCATCTGCGCCAGCAGCGTCCGCGGCCA
Source organism: Ruegeria lacuscaerulensis ITI-1157 (assembly GCA_000161775.1). Taxonomy (GTDB): domain Bacteria; phylum Pseudomonadota; class Alphaproteobacteria; order Rhodobacterales; family Rhodobacteraceae; genus Ruegeria; species Ruegeria lacuscaerulensis. Next base: position 438,058 of record GG704596.1, on the reverse strand, counting down.
GGGCCATTGGCCCCAATTCCGCAAGGACTCTTCATCAATGTCCACAACTCTCACCGGCAGATCCGGATTGTAGTCGCGTGGTGATATCCGTTGTAAAACGTCAAAATAGATGAGGCGCGCGGTACGGACCGGATAAGGGTCGATGATGCGAACGAAGCATCCCAGAAGGACAAGCGCGAACGCAAAAAGCCGAAAGGTGTGTTTCCGGCTGATCCTTTCCTTGAATTTCGGCAACACGTCAGCCTCCGAATTCCGCGGAAGGGGTAGCAGCTTCGTTCGCGGCTTCAAAAAATGCCGAGCCAACCCGCAGGTCTTCAGCCGACCGACGCTACGATATTGCTATCCCTTGCCACGATTTCTGCCGTTGCTCTCCTCTTGTCCGCGACCTTTGCCCTTCGCGGTGTTTTCCGATTTCCCGTTGTCTTTTGGCGTCTCCCCGGTGCGGGCCCCCTGCTTTCCTCCGGATCTGTTCGCGGTGCCTTTGCCTGGGTTGCCGGTCCCGCCCGCGTTTCTGGACTGACCTCCGGGGTTGGTGCCGTCACCTTGGCCCGACCTGTTGGTCTTGCCTTTGCCCGGATTGCCGAAACCGTCTTTGTTCTTTGATTGCCCGCCGGGAATGGACCCATCCTGATGGCCCGACTTGTTCTGTTTTTTTGTCGGCTCCGGTGGCGGTTTTTCTTTTGGAGCAGCGGCGGCAGCCACTCCGGCACTTTGTGTTCTCGTGCGGCGAGGCGCTTTTGCATCAGAGTGTTTGATCTTGATCGGTGCGACCTCTTGGGCGCAGCCGCCGACGTCAACCTGCAGCGGAGCGAGTAGGGGCTCTTGCGCGGTAACGAATGGAAATCCGTCCCGAAGGGCATTGTCGTACGTTTCCTGGTTGGCAGGCTGACCAACGGCACCTTGAGACGTCGTCGCCAGCATGCTGCATTGACGCCCTGTGGACCGGCATCCGCCATTCAGGCCGCACAATTGCACCGTTCCATCCAGCACCAGCATGGCGCTCTGGGATCGGGAAACAACCCACAGGTCAAATATCGTTCCGCGAACGGCCATGGTCGCGGTCGGCGTCCGAATGGAATAGGCCTTTTTTCGGCTATTGCCCGAAATGAAACGGAAGCTTCCGCCCAATGCCTGCACGGCAAAGGACTTTGCCTTGCGGTTTCCGCGCAGCATCGTGACGTCCACAACCATGGTTGCATTTGAACCTATCGCGATTTTGGTCCCGTCGGTGAATACCATCTGCACAAGACCGCTGCCGTCCGTCTTGATCGTATCCCCGGAAGCGACGCCCATCCCGGTCCGCACGGTTTGCGGTGAACCGGCGCGTAAGATCTTGGCGCCCTGTTTCAGTCCGATCACGGTGCCGATATCGGCCGATGTCTGGGACGGCCAAAGCAGTACGAACCAAGTAACCAAAAATATCTTTAACCAGGCCAAACGTCGTATTCCCCACAACTGTGTGACGAGCGATGTGCTCTGTGCCCGGTTGGCGCCTCTGTATTGGGTAAATTTTTTAAATATGTTTGAACAATAATGCCTTGAAATGGCCATAAACCGCAAGAGATTTAGGGTTATTTCGTTTTCAGGCGCAGCTGAAGGGCCATTATTACCGCCGGGCGCGAGCCAAATTCCTGGTGCGTTCGACCCCACCGCCCACGTTTGGTGGAACGCCAGTCCGGGCTTGCAGGGACGGGCTGCCGGAGCAGCGGCCGCGCAGTGGACCCCGTGACACTGCTCGCATGTATCCTCACCCGTGTTGCCGCAGCGTTGCGGTTCAGTGACTTGCAGTGCCTGCGGTCGTGCCAAATTGATTCGTCGCAGAAGTCGGGCCGGCGCTACACGGGTGCGATCCGGGCGACAGTTTCGCGCGCCCCGGGCGAAGGACCTGTATGCGACCTTGGGTCAATCTGCCGTGCCGGGACGTCCGGTTGCGGAAGGGTTGGACATTGCCCCCAGTTTCGCTCAGGTTCGCCCGCGGTAACAGGACAGGTGCAGGGATCCCGATATGCGATACCACAACAAACCCTATGACCAGCTTCAGATCGGCGACAGCGCCGAGTTGAAACGGATCTGCACCGAAGATGATTTCTATGTGTTCGCCGCCAATTCCGGCAATCACAACCCTCTGCATCTGGCGTCCGAGGACGGCGATGGGGACAAGGTGAACGAAGCCATCGCGCCTGCCTTGTTCGTCGGTGCGCTCATCTCGGCGGTTCTGGGGAACATTCTTCCCGGTGCCGGCACCCTGTACAAATCCCAGCTGCTCGAGTTTTCGGGCCGCGCGGTTGCGGGCGACGAGCTGCTGGCCCGCGTCACGGTTGTTGAAAAACGCCCGAACCGCGAGGTGCTGATGGATACCAGCGTCACCCGTTGCAGCGATGGCGCGGTGATCGTGTCGGGGCCCGCGGTGGTCATCGCGCCCGACCGCGAAATGTCATTCAAGGATATCGAAGTGCCGGGCCTCGTGGTGCAGCGCCACCGCCATTTCGATGCCTTGCTCGAGAGGTCCCGTCCATTGGACCCGATCCCCACAGCCGTGGTCGCGCCCGAGAATCCCAATTCACTGGGTGGCGCCCTGCTTGCGGCCCGCGAAACCATCATTCGGCCGATTCTGGTCGGCGATCCGACCAAGATCGCCCAAGCCGCGCAGGCGCTCGATGCATCGCTGGACGGGATCGAGATCGTCGAGGCAACGGCGCATTCGGAGGCGGCCCAGCGCGCCGTTGACCTGGTTGTCGATGGGCACGCGGGTGCCCTGATGAAGGGGCATATGCACACGGACGACCTGTTGCGCGCCGCGCTGCGCCGCGAGCGCGGCCTGCGGGCCGGGCGGCGTTTCACCCACGTTTTCGTCATGGATGTGCCCGGGCAGCCGCACCCGATCCTGGTCACTGATGCCGCAATCAATATCGAGCCCGACCTGGAAACCAAGATCGACATCACTCAGAACGCCATCGACCTGGCCATCTCGATCGGGATGGAAACGCCCAAGGTCGGAGTGCTGTCGGCGGTCGAAACAGTGAACCCCGCCATCCGCTCGTCGATCGACGCGGCGCTTCTGTCGAAAATGGCCGAGCGCGGTCAGATCCGAGGCGGGCTTGTCGATGGTCCGCTGGCGATGGACAACGCGGTCAGCATGGCCGCCGCCCGAACCAAAGGCATCGTCTCTCCGGTGGCCGGGCGGGCCGACATCCTTGTCGTGCCGAATCTCGATGCGGGAAACATGCTGGCCAAACAGTTGACCTACATCGCCCATGCCGAAGGTGCGGGGGTGGTTCTCGGGGCCAAGGTGCCGATCATCCTCAACAGCCGGGCAGACGATGACAAGGCGCGGTTGGCGTCATGCGCGGTGGCCGCCCTGCATGCGGCCCGCACGGGAGGGCGCGGCGCATGACCCATGTCGTGACCCTGAACGCCGGCTCATCCTCGCTGAAGTTCGGCCTTTTCACGCTGCAGAGTGACGATCCGGTCGCGATCTGCACTGGCGTGGTTGATCGCATAGGCAGTGAAGAGGCGCATATCGGCGCGAAAACCTCAGACGGGCGTGTTCTGGGCGGTGCCGTACCCGAAGGTATTCCCGACCATTTGGAGGCGATGAACCACGTTCTGGACCTGCTGGCCCAGCAGTTCCCGGGAGCCGAGATCGTGGCGGTCGGGCATCGCATCGTGCATGGGGGGCCGGATCGGGACCGACCCATCCTGCTCACCCCCGACAGCCTTCAGGCGCTCGAGGGCCTGTCGCCCTTTGCCCCTCTGCACCAACCCTACAACCTGCAGGGCGTGCGGGCGGCGATCCGGCGATTTCCGGATGCCGCGCAGGTGGCCTGTTTCGATACAGCTTTTCACCGCAGCCACCCGTGGGTGAACGACACGTTCGCGCTGCCCCCCGAATACTACGAAATGGGCGTGCGCCGATACGGGTTTCACGGGCTCAGCTATGAGTACATCGCCAACCATCTGGCCAAGACCGCGCCTCTGCTGCATGGCGGGCGGGTGATCGTCGCGCACCTGGGCAACGGCGCTTCGATGTGCGGCATGATCAACGGACGCTCGGTTGGCTCAAGCATGGGTTTCACCGCGCTGGACGGGCTGCCCATGGGCACCCGCTGCGGGCAGCTGGACCCGGGTGTGGTGTTGTATCTGATGGAACAAAAGGGAATGTCGGCCGAAGAAATCACCGAGCTGCTCTATCGCAAGTCCGGTCTGCTGGGTCTGTCCGGCCTGTCCAATGACATGCGGACGCTGGAGCAGGTCGGCACCGGGGCCGCCCGGCGAGCGATCAGCTATTTCAACTTCCGCGCCCGTCGAGAGCTGGGCGCGCTGGCGGCGGTTTTGGGCGGGTTGGACGCGGTGGTGTTTACCGGCGGCATCGGCGAAAACTCGGTTCTGGTGCGGGAACGGATCTGCGGCAGCATGGGTTGGTTGGGGATCGAGCTGGACCACGATGCCAACACCGACCATGCGCGGATCATCTCGACCCCGCTGTCGCGGGTCCAGGTCATGGTCATCCCGACGAACGAGGAACTGGTGATCGCGCGCGCCGCGGCGCGGTTCGTCTATCCAGAAATGTACCAAGGACAGTTGGACACCGCCGCGCCGGATATCGCCTGAACAGCCAATTCTTGCGCCGAAACCTGTGATGCTTCCCTAAATTCCGATTGAAAATTAGCGGTTCTACGGGAAACCCCCAATGTTCGCACCGATGCGTCTGGGCTAGTTTCTGATTAACCAAGGTTGAACTTGGCCTACCACTTTCCCCGCGAGGGGCTGGCTACCTACCCCCTCGGCCGGCCCCTCGAAATACCTCCTCGGACACAAACGTTTTTCCGTCCGGCGACAACCGGCCCGCTTTTGCGTCATGCCCCGACACGAGGTCGGATCAGTTGGGGCAGGGCATGAAAATCGTCAAACGCGGCATCGTGCGGGATCTGCTCAAGCGGAGATTTCCGATAGCCGGGGGAAAACAGCAGGAATGGCACATTTGCCCGTTGTGCGGTCTCTGCGTCGACTTCGCTGTCGCCTACGAATATCCGTGCGGAATGCCGCCCCAACCTGTCAAAAGTGGCCAGCAGATGTGACGGATCCGGTTTGCGCGTATCCAGCGTGTCGCCACCGATCACTGCGTCAAAATAGGGCTCCAGGGCCAGTTCGCGCAGAATGTGACGCGCCGGAGCCGCCGGTTTGTTGGTACACAGGCCCAGAGACATTCCTTCCAGCCGCAGGGCTTCCAACGCCGCGGCGACGCCGGGGTAGGGCCGCGTCCGCGCACTGGATGCGGCCGTGTAGTGGCGCAGGGTGGTTTGTGTCAGGTCGGGATGCCGATCCAGATCCAGACCGCAATGGACCATCACCCGCTCCACCAGCTTGGGCAGGCCATTGCCGACGAACCCTCGGATCGTCGCCTCGGGCAGAGGCGCAACCCCCTGATCGGCCAGCATCCGGTTCGCCGCCGCCGCGATGTCCGCGAGGCTGTCCACCAGCGTTCCGTCCAGGTCAAATACGATTGCCGCTGTCATCCTTGCCCCCTTCCGTCGTTTGACAACCGGCCTAGCGAGCCCGTTGGCGGGGCGCAACGGTCCTGTGCGAGAAAACCGGAAAACCAGGACTTGACATACCTTAGTATTTTTATCAGATTAATCGTGTAAACACATAGCCAACCCGGTTCCGGGCCAGCCAGATCCATGAGAGTTGAACGGAAAAGGCGCTTTGCCTGAACACAACCGGAGATGACCCGATGAACGCGCAGAACCCGAATCCGACCCAAGCCTATGCCGTTTCGATGCTGCCGGCCCACAAGGCCGAGGATCTGACACAGGGCGGCAACCTGGCCCATATCGAGCTGGGCGACCAGTTGTACACCCTGCGCATCACCCGCGCGGGCAAATTGATCCTGACGAAATGAGCGGCGCATCGACCCGGGGCGGCGCCCCGGTCGGTCGGCTGGCGGATCTGACCCCGATCGAGGCCGGTGCCGTCATGTATCTGCGGATGTGGAGTGACGGTGCCGCCAGCCGTGCCGACGCGGCGCATGACTTCGACATCGCGCTGGGCGCCGATCATGGGCAACTGGCCATGCTGGCGCTGGATCGTCTGTGCAGCCTGTGCGCCCATCACGCCCGCCGCCCTCTGATCCGGCACGGGCTGGGCTGCGCCTGTCTGGGCGCGGATGAAAGCTGTTTCGCGCAGATGATCGCGGCGGCATCGGAAGGGGCGCGCGAGGATGCGATGATGCTGGCGGCCTTGATCGTACGCCCCGATTTAGCGCCCGCGCTGGCGTCACTGTCCGAAGAGTTCGGGCTGGCCCTGCGGCGCATGACCGCCGCCATCCCACTGCCGTCTACCGGCCATCAGACCCCCTCGGCCGTGCTGCACTGACAGCGCGGTTAATTGCCCTGGCCGAATCCGGCCGGGGCGTATCTCAGCAGCAGCCGCACCCGTCCTGGTGATGAATGTGGTCGCAAACCGGGGCAGGGGCATGGTCGCCCACCTCGGTCAACACAGACCGCAGCGCCCACAGAATCATGTCTACATCCTGGGCCTCGATGGTCAGAGGCGGGCGGATCTTCAGGATGTTGTCCTTCGGCCCCTCGCTGCCGATAAGGATGCGGTGGTCGCGCATGCGGTTCTTGACGTATCGGCAGATCTCGGTGCCTTCCGAGCCGTCAGGGTTGATCAGTTCGACCCCAAGAAACAGGCCCATGCCCCGCACGTCGCCCACGCAGGCGAACTCGGCCTCGATCGCGCGCAGACCACCCATCAGTCGTGCGCCCATCACGCGGGCATTGTCCTGCAGACCCTCGTCATCGACGATGTCCAGCACCTCCTTGCCGATCCGGCAGGACAGGGTCGAGCCGCCGAAGGTCGAGAAGAACTCGATCCCGTTGTCGAAACTGTCGGCGATCTCGCGCGTGGTGACCAGCACGCCCAGAGGGTGGCCGTTGCCGATCGGCTTGCCCAGAACCACGATATCGGGCGACGCGCCCTGATGCTCGAAGCCGAAGTAAAACTCACCCAGCCTGCCCAGGCCCGTCTGCACCTCGTCGGCGATGCAGACGCCGCCGGCGGCGCGGATTTTTTCGTAAACCGCTGGCAGATAGCCTTTGGGCGGGATGATCTGACCCCCGACCGAGGGGAAGGTCTCGGCGATGAACCCCGCGACCCCGTGCCCCTTGCGCTGCAGAGCGGCAATCGCGTTGTCGACCAGGTCGGCATATTTCTGCGCGCGGTCGGGGTCGTCACGTTTGAACCGGCCGCGATAATCGTCGGCCACCTCGACCAGTTCCACCCAATCGGCCTGGCCCACGCCGCCGGGCTTGTTGAACTTGTAGGCGGAAATGGCCACCGCCGCATTGGTGTTGCCGTGATAGCCGTGATCGGGCGTCACCATGCCCTTGGCCCCGCTATGCGCCCGCGCCAGGCGCAGGGCCAGCTCGTTGGCCTCGGTGCCCGAGTTGACGAAAAAGCACACCTGCAGGTGATCGGGCAGTTTCGACAGCAGCTTGTCGGCAAACTCCACCTGCGCGGGGTGCAGATAGCGGGTGTTGGAGTTCATCCGCTTCAACTGATCCGCCGCCACGGCCTGAATGCGCGGATGCGCGTGCCCCACATGCGGCACATTGTTGTAGGCGTCCAGATAGGGCCGCCCCCATTCGTCGAACAGGTGATGTTTCCAGCCACGCACCAGCATCACCGGGTCGTCATAGGTCAGGCTCAGGTTGCCGCCGAAATGCGCCCGCCGTTTGTTCAGGATCTCGGCCTTGTCGGTCGGGCGATAGAAGACCTTCTCGTCCGGCAGGTTCAGCAGGGCCGCCGGGTTCGGGCAGACCGCGTGCCACAGGTTCAACTCGTCCGGGTCGGCGACGCCGGGCCAGTCGGCCTGCATGCCGTCCGTGGTCAGGGCCAGCTGGAAATGCACATGCGGCGCCCAGCCGCCGTTCTGGCCGGCATCGCCCAGACGGGCAAAGGCCGCCCCCTGCGCCACCGGATCGCCGGGTTTCAGCCGGTCGCAGACCTCGGGGTCCAGATGCCCGTATAGCGTATAGAACGCGTCACCCTCGGGGGTTTCGTGATGCAAGATCACCACGCCACCATAGTCCAGATGGTTCGCCCGGTTCTCGACCGCCTCGACCCGCCCGCTCAGCGGTGCCAGCAAGGGCGTCCCCGCCGGCGCGAACACATCCACCGCCAGATGCACCGTGCGCCGGTCCGACGCCTTCCACGGACCCTTGCGGAACGAAGGCTCGGCATAGATCAAGCGCGGTTCGTTGTAATAGCCCAGCCACGGGCCCGCACCGAACTCCGCGCCAACCCGCGCGGCCTCGTCCAGCGGCATGTGAAACGGGTTCTGCGGCCAGGTCGAGTTTTCGACCGACAGCGAACCCATCGGAACGTCCGACAGATCCTGCCCCAACAACTGCGCAAACTGTCCACGATGCTCGGTCAAGTATGCGTGTATGCGCTCGGCCCCGTCGGTGACGGGCAGCCCGCAGGCCGCCCGCAGCCGCGCGGGCATCAGCGCGCCATTGACCGATGCGTCCTCGAGAAACCGCCAGGCCGGTGCCTGGCTGATCGTCACATATGGGTCGTCCGGGTTTTCTGCGGCCATCAGCGTGGAGTTGACGACCGACACTGCCAGCCGCATCCGCAGCAGGGGCCAGATCAGGTCCACTTCCTGCGGGCGCAGCCGGTTTGCGGCGTGATAGCCCCGCACCAGCGCGGCCAGCGCCTGTTCGGGGCGCGGGTGGTCCAGCACCACATATGCCCCGGCGATCGCCAGTTCACACACCCGCGGTGCGGCGCACATGTCGCCCAGGTCGATCAGGCCTGAAACCTGCCGGCGCTCCGACAGCTCTCCTTCCACCAGGATGTTGTAGTCATTCACGTCATTGTGGATGGCCTGCCGGGGCAGCTCGGCCAGCATGTCCGAGACGGCATCGAACTGCGCACAAATCCCGCACAGAAGGGCCGCACGATCCGGGTCGGCAACCGCATCCAACTTGTCAGCGATCCAGCCGGCCTGGGTCAGGTCCCATTTGAACTCCGGCCGCTCCAGGCCGGGATGCGAAAACCGCTCCAGTGCCCGATCGGTGGCCCCCAATACCCGGCCCAGTTTCAGGATCAGATCCTCGGATTTCGGCGCCGCCTTGGCATAGCACCGGCCCGGCAGCCGCTCCAGCAGCCACGCCAGCCGAGGCCGTCCCGCGTCGTCGTCGATCTGCGGCAGCAAGCCACCGTCCAGCCCGGGGATCACCTTGGGAAACGGCAGCCCGGGGGCCTCGGTCGCGATATGCTCCAACGCCTTGATCTGCAGATCCACCAACTGCGGGTCGCACCCGGCCCGCATGACCTTCAGAACGTAATCCTGCCCATTGGTGGCCTGCACCAGGAAATTCAGGTCATACTCGCCATCCAGCCGCGAGAGCCGGGCGTCCAGCCCCCAGACCCGCCGCAGCGCGGCCGCCCAAAACTCACTGACATCATTCATTCGAACTTCCGCCCCGCGCGCGCCGGGGTCCT
>GG704596.1:362978-428488 GCA_000161775.1 Ruegeria lacuscaerulensis ITI-1157 | reverse complement strand
CCCCAGGCCCGCAGGCGCTTGATCAACGACGATGTGTCCCAGCGGCCGCCGCCCATCTTCTGCACATCCTTGTAGAACTGATCGACCAGCGCGGTCACCGGCAGCGATGCCCCGGTCTCGTCCGCCGTGTCCAGGCAGATGCCAAGGTCCTTGCGCATCCAGTCCACCGCAAAGCCGTGGTCGAAATGGTCGTCCAGCATGGTCTCATACCGGTTCGACATCTGCCAGCTGCCGGCGGCACCCTCGCTGATCACCTCGACCACCGCGCGCCCGTCCAGCCCGGCCTTTTCGGCGAAATGCAGCGCTTCGCTCAGGCCCTGCACCAGCCCTGCGATGGCGATCTGGTTGCACATCTTGGTCATCTGGCCCGCGCCGCTGTCTCCGATGCGGCGGCAGATCTTGGCATAGACCTGCATCACCGGCTCGGCCCGGTCATAGGCGGCCTGATCGCCGCCGCACATGATCGACAGAACCCCGTTCTCGGCCCCGGCCTGGCCGCCCGAGATCGGCGCATCGACAAAAGAGATCCCGCGCGCCTTTGCCGCCGCATACAGCTCGCGCGTGACCTTGGCCGAAACGGTGGTGTGGTCAACGAAAACCGAGCCTTCCGCCATGCCGCCGAACGCGCCGTCCTCGCCGGTGCAGACCATGCGCAGATCGTCGTCGTTGCCGACGCAGGCCATCACGAACTCGGCCCCCTCGGCGGCACCGCGCGGCGTGGTCGCCATCTGGCCACCATGCTGCGACACCCATTTCTCCGCCTTGGCCGCGGTGCGGTTGTAGACGGTCACGTCATGCCCGGCCGCCTGCAGATGCCCGGCCATCGGATAGCCCATGACGCCCAGGCCAAGGAATGCAACTTTCGCCATTTTCGAGATCCTCCCTGTGACCGGTCCGGGACATGAAACGCCCAATGGCCGGAATGCTTGCCAGAGACAAAGCAAAGCCGCGGCCAAAGGGCAACCCCGCACCGGGAGACAGGCCGCAAATAATGGCCGTGCGTCACGCGCCGCTGATTTTGCGCTCCATCAGGCGCTGGTACAGGCGTGGAGCCAGCCGATTCAGCCACCAGGCCAGCCGCGCCACCCGACCCACCGGGATGACGGGCCGCCCGCGATCCATCCCTTGCAGGATCACGCGGGCGGCCGCCTCGGGGGTCATCTCGTCCATGCCGTCGCTGGCCGATCCGGGGCGTGCGGTGCCATCGGGCTGCCGCTCGGCCCGGCCGGGGTTGGTCGCCACGAATGAGGGCGTCGCGATATGCACCCGCACGCCATGGGACCGTTCTTCGGACCGCAGCGATTTGAAGAAACCTTCCAGCGCGTGTTTCGAGGCCGCATAAGCCGTGCGGTGATACAGCGGCGCAAATCCCGCCACCGACGAGATCGCCAGATGCGCACCGCGCGACTGGCGCAGCGCGGGCAGGAAGGCGCGGGCCATCGAGACGGCCGCGAAATAGTTGATCTCGAACACCTTACGGTGGCTGGTGTCGTCGGACTGATCGAACCCGCAGATCTGGGTGATCCCGGCGTTGTAGATGACCAGATCGATGCTGTCGCAATGCGCAAGCGTATCGTTCACGGCGCGCGCCAGTTGAGCCGGATCGGTCAGATCACAGGCAATCGCCATCTGCGTGGCGGTGTTCTGCACCCCATCCACCTTCAGATCCAGCAGGACTACGCGCCATCCACGCTCTTGCAGTGCGGCCGAGAGCGCCTGACCCAGCCCGCCGGCCCCGCCCGAGATCACTGCGGTTTTCACAGGCCCACACTCCGTTTCCAAAGCTCGAACACCTCGGCGCTGGTCTTCTGCGGGACATAGCCGAACACGGTCTTCAGCGCCGTATTGTCCAGAACCGGCCGGTACTGCAGGAACCGAACCTGTTCGGGCCCGTAGCGCGACAGGCCCAGAGGGCGGGCCACGGCCAGCACCGCCTTGAGCGCCCAGGCCGGCAGGCGCAGCACGGGTTTGTCCAGCGCGCGGGCCAGATTGTCGATGCTCAGCGCGCCGTCCCCGGCCACGTTGTACACCCCGGGCGGTCCATCGGTGGCCGCGCGTTTCAGGATGCGGGCCAGGTCACGGGTCCAGATGAACACGAAGGGGCTGTCGCTGCCCGCCACCGCCAGCAGGCGGGGTTTGCGGAACAGGGCGGTGATCTGGTTGTCGGTGCCGTCGCCCAGCACTGTGCCCACCCGCAGCACCACCTGCTCCAGTTGCGGCGCGGCGGTTCGGACCTCGGCCAGCAATTCCTCGACCTGCCGCTTGTGGTCGGAATAGGGAAACTCGGGGTTGCCGCGCACCGGATCGGTTTCGCGCAGCGGCACCGGGTTGTCTGCGTGATAGCCATAGGCCGCTCCCGACGAGGTGATGACCAGCCGCCGTACGCCATGGGCCAGCGCGGCATCGACCACCTTGCGCGTGCCGCCCACATCCACCGCATGGGCCTCGGCCCGCGACATCCCCGGCGGCGGCGTGACGATCGAGGCCAGATGAACGATCACCTCGGGCTTCACCTTGGCGATCACCCGGGCGGGGTCGCCCGTGGTGACATCCATGCGCAGAAACGGAACCTCGTCCGGCAGCGTGTCCGGGCGGCGCAGGTCGGTGGCAAACACCTGATGGTCGCTCAGCTCGTCCAGCAGGGCGCGGCCCACCAGCCCTGCGGCGCCGGTGATCAGGATGCGGGTCATCGGGCGGCCTCGGTCCGGGCCATCAGCTGCGCCAGCGCCAGCCCCGAGATGGCATGCCAAATCCCCCAGAAGGCGGCCACCACGGCCATGCCGCCCAAGCCGTTGAAAAAGGCGAAGATCAGCACCAGCCCAAGGCCCGAATTCTGGATGCCGGTCTCGATCGTGACTGCTCGCCGGTCAAAGGGGGACAGCCGGGTCAGAGTGGCCACAACCCAACCGCCCCCCAGTGCCAGGGCGTTGTGAAGGATCACAAGCCCGGCAACCGCCCCGGCGTAGCCCAGGAAGAAACTCCAGTTGGCCGCCAGGGCGAGTACGATGAAAGCCACGAAAATGGCCATGGACAGGATCTGCAGCGGCCCGCGCAGCCGCGCCGTCAGGGCGGGGCGCTTCTGGTTCAGGGTCACGCCCAGAACCAGCGGCAGGATCAGCATCAGTCCGACGATGATGGCGATCTGCACCGGGTCGATCTGAGTCTGCTGCAGAATGGCGCGGGTGGGCGGGTACAGCCCGCCCCACAGCGCGATGTTGAACGGGGTCATCACGATGGCCCCGATGGTGGCGAAGGCGGTCATCGATACCGACAGCGCCGCGTTTCCGCCCGCCCGATGGGTGATGAAATTCGAGATGTTGCCCCCCGGGCAGGCCGCCACCAGGATCAGCCCCAATGCGATCGAGGGGCGCGGCTCGGTCAGCCAGACCAGCAGGAAGGTCAGCGCCGGCAGCACCAGGAATTGCGCGGCCAGTCCCACTACCACCGGCTTGGGCGCGCGCCGCAGCCGGTCGAAGTCGCGTGGTGACAGGTCGATGGCGATCGAGAACATCACGATCGCCAGAATCGCGTTCAGCAGGGTCAGCGAGCCGGGGCTGAAATTCAGCGTGATCTCGTCGATGCCGGTCATGCGCGGGCCTTCCGAAACCGATCGATCCAGCCGGTGACGGCTTTGCGATAGGTCGCCTTGTCGACGTAATAGGCCATGCGAGGCAGGTTCAGGTACTGCATGCCTCCGGTGGCGCGCCGATAGTCTTTTTGTTTTTCCGCCTTCAACGCCGCGGCCACGGGGCAGCCGGACTGAAGACCCTTGATATAGCGCGCCACCATTTCGGCCTGCTCGTGGCGTCCTTGCCAGCCCAGCCCGGTGGCTTCGATCATGCCCAGAACGAACAGATCGTCACGTTCGGGATGCATGGCGTTCAGGTACAGATGCGGCGCATCGCCCTGCCAGTTCAGCAGGTTCGGGTCGATGAACGGGTAATGCAGCTTGTAGCCGGTCGCGGCCAGGATCATGTCATAGTCGCTGGCGCTGCCGTCCTTGAAGTGAACGGTGCGGCCCTCGATCCGGTCGATGTCGGGGCGAATGCGCAGGTCGCCGTGGCCTGCGTGGTACAGGACCAGCGAATTCACCACCGGGTGGCTTTCGTACAGTTTGTAGTCGGGCTTGGGAAAGCCGTATTTCTGCGGGTCGCCCACGAACCAGCGCAGGATCATCCCGTCGATCCGGCGCTTTAGCCACATGGGCAGGCGGATCATCCCGCCAAGTGTGTCGGCGGGTTTGCCAAAGACGTATTTCGGCACGAAATAATATCCGCGCCGCATCGATAGGTCGCACAGTTCGGCGTGATGGATGGCGTCCACCGCAATGTCACACCCGGAATTGCCCGCGCCCACCACCAGCACCCGCTTGCCGTGGAACTGGCTGGGATAGCGGTACTGCGCGGCGTGGACCAACTCGCCATCGAACCGGCCGGGAAAATCGGGCATGTTGGGTTCCGACAGGGTGCCGTTGGCGATCAGCACCCCGGCAAACTCACCACTATGCGTCCCTTGGTCGTCGCGCCAGGTGACCCGCCAGCCATCGCCCGGCGCACCCAGGGGCGATGCTTCGATCACCTCGGCGTTGAACCTGTAGTGGTCACGCAGGCCGAAATGATCGGCAAAGGCCCGGAAATAGTCTCGCATCTGCCGGTGCGACGGGTATTCGGCCACGTCGTCGCCCATCGGAAAATCCGCAAATTCCGTCATCGTCTTGGACGAGATCAGATGCGCGGATTCGTACATGGTGGACCGCGGCGCATCGATATCCCACAATCCGCCCACATCGGAATGCAGCTCGAACCCCTGGAACGGGATGTCCTGTTCCTTCAGTACCTTGGCCGCCGCCAGCCCCATCGGACCGGCGCCGATCAAGGCATAAGCCTTGCGCGCCCGTGTCATGAACCCTCCCCTGTTCGTGGCGCTTAACTTGAACGAACGTACAAAATAAGGCAAGATGAAAAACATGAGCGCGAAATACATTGAAAAACAAAGGCAAAGAGCGCCGTCGGCCCGGTCGCTTGAAACCAAGGCGCGGATCCCGGACGCGGCCGAGGCGTTGTTTGCGGAACGGGGATTCGAGGGCGCCTCGATCCGTGACATCGCCGCGCGCGCCGGGGTGCAGGTGGGGCTGGTCCATCACCATGGCGGCGGCAAGGAAGAGCTGTTCTTCCAGACCGTCGCACGCCGCGCCGACGAACTGGCGCAGATCCGGGTGCAGGCGTTGGAGGATCGGCGCGCGCAGGGCCCGCTGACCCTGCGGGGCATTCTGGACTGTTTCATCCGCCCCTATGTCAGCCTTGCCGAAACCGGCGGTCCGGGCTGGATGGCCTACGGGCGGCTGGTGGCGCATGTGTCGGTCGATCCGCGCTGGCGCCATATTGCCGCCGAGTGTTTCGACTCCACCGCCCAGCTCTTCATCCGTGAGATCGCCGCGCTGTATCCGCAGGCCGACCCGGCGCTGTTGGCCACGGGCCAGGTCTATTCGGTCTCGGCGATGCTGGCGCATCTCAACAGCGCCTGGCGGGTGCAGGCGCTGTCACAGGGGGGAGACCTGTCGGGGATCGACCAGCTGGTCGAGTTCTGCGCCGCGGGGATCGAGGCAATGGTGCACTCTGGCCGCGCTCGCCCCTAACCCATCTCAGTCGATGGCGCGGGCGGTTCCCGAGACGCGCACACCGTCGCCCCTCGTGGCGCCGATCTGAACGCGCAGAAGGGATCGCGCGCCCATATCCTCGCCTTGCACGATGTCGATTTCGCCGCCATGCGGCCAATTCAGGTCGCGCAGATACCCGGCCAGTGCGGCAGCCGCGGCGCCGGTGGCGGGGTCTTCCAGCACCCCGCCGCTGGCAAAGGCGTTGCGGCTGTGAAACAGCCGGGGCGTTTCGGCCCAGATCAGGTTGATCGTGGTGAACCCCTGGGCCTGCATGAATTCGGCCCCGGTTTGCAGGTCATAATCCATCTGAGCCAGCCGGTCGCGGGACGTCAGCGCCAGGATCAGATGGTCATTGCCTGCATTGGCGATGGCGGGCGGCAGATCGGTGCTCAGGTCACCGGGCGCAAGCCCGAACAGGATCAGCGCCTGCGCCAGAACATCGTCAGCCACCGCGCGGCTGTGGGTCGGCGGTGACACCAGCGTGGCCGCAACCCTGTCGCCGTCACGCCGACCTTCGACCGAGATCTGCGCATCATTCAGTTGCAGCGCGTATTCGCCGTCGCCGAACCGTTGCGCCAACTGCGCCCCCAGCGCAATGGTGGCATGGCCGCAAAAGGCGACCTCGCCCACCGGCGCGAAATAGCGCACCCGCCAGCCCGCGCCCTGCGGCGCGGCAAAGGCGGTTTCGGAATAGCCGACATCGGCGGCGATCTTCTGCATCTCGGCCTCCGATGGCAGGGTATCCGCGATCAGCACTCCGGCCGGGTTGCCCCCGGCGGGGCCATCGGAAAAGGCGGCGATGCGGTCAACATGCGGGGTCATGGGTCAGTCCTCCGGTATGGGGCGCCCCCCGGACAGGCCGGGGGGCAAGGGGTCAGTTGATGCGGGCCAGGAAGTCCTGCATTTCGGCGGCGATCTCGGGGCCGAATTCCTCGAGCGCGAAATGCCCGGTGTCGAGGATGTGGAACTCCAGATCGGTCAGATCGTTCTTGTAGGGATGCGCGCCCTCTTCGGGGAAGATCACGTCATTCTTGCCCCACATCAACAGCGCGGGTGGCTGATGTTCGCGGAACATGGCCTGCCATTTGGGGTATTCGCCCACATTGGTGCCGTAATCCAGGAACATCTCAAGCTGCACTTCCTGGTTTCCGGGGCGGTCCAGCAGGTACTGGACATGCCAGAAATTGTCCGGGCTGATCGCGTCGGGGTTCTGGGTGCCGTGGGTGAACTGCCACTGGGTGGCGTCCATGGTCAGGAAGGCGCGCAGGGCGTCGCCGTTTTCCTTGGTCGGATCGGCCCAATAGGCCTTGATCGGGTCCCAGAACTCGCGCAGGCCCTCGTCATAGGCATTGCCGTTCTGGATGATGAAGCCGGTCACGCGGTCGGGATCCTCGGCGAACATCCGGAACCCCACCGGCGCGCCGTAATCCATCAGGTAAACGGCATAGCGATCGACGCCCTTCGCATCCAGCAGCTCGGTCATCATCCGCGCGGTGCCGGCAAAGCTGTAGTCGTATTCATCCGCCGCTGGCATGTCGGATGCACCAAAACCGGGATAGTCGGGTGCGATCACGTGGTAATCCTGCGCGAGCACCGGGATCAAGTTGCGGAACATGTGCGACGAGGTCGGAAAACCGTGCAGCAGCAGGACCGTCGGGTTGGCCGGGTCGCCGGCCTCGCGATAGGCGATCTTCATGCCGTCGATGGTCTGGGCGCGGAACTGGGTCTGGAACGGGTCGGGCTCGGCGGCGCGCACGGCCTCGGGCGAGAGGTAGAAGCCGACGGTCACGACCGAGACGGCAAAGACCGATCCGGCGGTCAGGGTGGCGAGGGTGTTGGCGATGGAACGTAGCATGGCATTGATACTCCTGTTGCTGACGGGTTCGGGGTCTCGGGGGTTGGCTCAGGCTTTCCGGGCCAGAGCCTGCTTCAGTTGGTCGTTCTCGGCCTTTAGCTGGGCCAGCTGGCCGCCAAGCGCGTTCAGATGCGGGCGCAGCTCGGCCTCGGTGAAGCGGGGGGTGATGTGGCGCGGGCAGTTCCAGTCCAGCGCCGCGACATGGATGATCGCCGCGCGTTCGGCCTCGGCCGCGTCGGGGAAAAGGTCGCGCGCGGCCTCGGCGCCTTCGCGAAAGTCCACGCGGCCCAGAATCTTGAGCCTGCGCTGGTTGGCATAGTCCATCAGGATCAGCGCGATCCGGTCATTGCCGTCCAAATTCCCGCGCGAGATATACTGCTTGTTGCCCGAAAAATCGGCGTAGCCGATGGTCCGGTCGTCCAGCACCCTCAGAAACCCCGCAGGCCCGCCGCGATACTGCACATAGGGCCAGCCGGTCTCGGACACGGTGGATTGATAGAACCCGTCGCGCGCCTCGATGAAGGCTTGCTCGGCGGGGCCGATCAGGTGGCCCTGCTGCGGGCCGCCGTCGATGAACTTGGAGTAAGAGGCGGCGGACCCCATCCGCTCTTGATGCGCGCGGACGGCGGGGGTGAAGGTCAGTTCGGAAAAGGCGCGGGGCATTGGCTGCCTCCTTTCACAGGTTCAGTTCGGACAGGCCGGGATGGTCGGCGGGCCGCGGCCCTAGGGGCCAGTGAAACAGGCGCTGGGCATCGCTGATGGGCAGATCGTTCAAGGACGTATGTCGCTGGGCCATCCGGCCATCGGCGGCGAACTCCCAGTTTTCGTTGCCGTAGGACCGGAACCACTGGCCGCTGTCGTCGTGCCATTCATAGGCATAGCGCACCGCGATGCGGGTGCCGTCACAGGCCCACAACTCCTTGATCAGGCGATAGTCCAGTTCCGTGCGCCATTTGCGGGTCAGAAAGGCGTGGATCTCGGCGTGGCCGGTCAGGAACTCGGACCGGTTCCGCCATTGGCTGTCCTCGGTATAGGCCGGGGTCACGACGTCGGGGTTGCGGCTGTTCCAGGCATCTTCGGCCTTGCGGACCTTTTCGATGGCGGTCTGCGTCGTGAACGGGGGCAAGGGTGGGCGCGTCATGGTCGTGGCTTTCAGGCGAGGGTGGCGGCCAGAAGGGCCACGGTCAGAAGGAAGGGAACATAGCTTGCGGGAAATGGGCTGGCGCGGCGTCGCATCGGTCAAATCCTTTGGGTGTACAGATCGGTAAACTGTGCTGATAAGGTGTACAGAACGGTTAACTTTTTCAACCCTTGAGCCGAAAAAAGTTTTATACTCAGCCTTTCCGGATGGAGAATATGATTAAAAAACAGTGCCTTCAGCGGTGTGAATTGCACCTGCGTGGCAAAGGCATTATGTACTGATCTGTACGCAAAGGAGCCGAATCATGCGTCCGAACAAACGGGACGAGCTGGTCCGTAAAGCACTGCAGGTGTTTTACCGCGACGGGTTTCACGCCACCGGAATGGACCGGCTGGTGGTCGAAACCGGCGTGTCCAAGACCTCGATGTACAAGCATTTCCGCACCAAGGAAGAGCTGATTCTGGCGGTGCTGCGCCTGCGGGACGAGAATTTCCGCAACTGGTTCGTGCGCCGGATCGAGGAGCTGGCCGACACCCCCGCCGATCAACTGCTGGCCGCGTTCGACGCGCTGGGCGAATGGTTCCGCGAGGATAACTTTCGCGGCTGCATGTTCATCAAGGCGGGGGCCGAATATCAGGACCCCGACCACCCGATCCACGTGCAGGCCGGAGAGCACAAGCGCCTGCTGCTGGAATATTTCACCGACCTGTGTCGCAAGGCCGGCGCGCGGGACCCGGACAAGCTGGCCTGCCAGCTGCTGCTGTTGAAAGAGGGTGCGATCGTCACCGCCGTGCTGCTGCACAGCTGCGACCCGGCGCGCGATGCGAAAGAGGCCGCGCAGGTCCTTTTGCAGAACGCACTGGCCTGACCGGCCGAAACCCGCTTTAGTGGCCCAACGGGCAGAGAGTGGGAGCGTCATGGATCAAGCTGCGGATTTCTTTGAGGAATGCCAGGTTCTCGACCGCGCCCTTGAGGGTCTTGCTGCCAGCGACTGGCGCACCGTGACCCAGTTCAAGGGCTGGACGATCGACGACGTGCTGGTGCACCTGCATTTCTGGAACCAGATGGCCGACCTGTCGCAGCGCGATCCGGATGCGTTCGACGCAAGGGTGCAGCAGGTGATGCCGCGCATCCAGGCCGAGGGCTTTCGTGCCACGGAAAACGCCGTGATCCCCGAACGGGGCCATGACCTGCGGCTGGCCTGGCGCGATCTGTACACCCGCATGGCTTATTGTTGGGCTCTGCTGGACCCCAAGGCGCGGGTGAAATGGGTGGGGCCGGACATGTCGGTGCGGTCCTCGATGACCGCCCGGCAGATGGAGACCTGGGCGCATGGGCAGGAAGTATTCGACATTCTTGGCCTGACCCGGCCCGAGACCGACCGGATCCGCAACATCGTCGTTCTGGGGGTGAACACCTTTGGCTGGACCTTCACGGTGCATGGCCGCCCGGTGCCGCCGGTGCTGCCACATCTTCGCCTGACCGCGCCCTCGGGGGCGCTGTGGGAATTCGGCGCGCCCGGTCCCGACCTGATTGAAGGGCTGGCCGTCGACTTCGCGCGCGTGGTGACCCAGACCCGGAACGTGGCGGATACCGGCCTGTCGGTTCAGGGGCCGGTCGCGCAGGAGTGGATGGCCATTGCCCAGTGTTTCGCCGGCGCCCCGGAAACGCCGCCGCCGCCCGGCGCCCGGCACCGCGTAGGGCATTGACGCCAAAGGACGTTGCGTAGCGGGGCAAACCGACGCGGCGTCACCCGGATTGGCGGAATCGATGGCGAAAGCTACCCTTTTCGTCAACAGAATTCCGGAGAACCAATCATGTCGCTTTTTACTTCGACCGCCCCTTGGGTCACTGACGAACACCGCATGTTTGCCGAAATGGCCGGACGGTTCATGGATGATGAGCTGGTGCCCAACATCGAGGCCTGGGCCGAGCAGGGCGTGGTTGATCGCGACTTCTGGCGCAAGGCCGGGGAAACCGGGCTGATGGCCGGGGCCATCCCCGAGGAATTCGGCGGTGTCGGCGGCGGCATGGGTTTTGATGCGGTCACGATCTATGAGCAGACCTCGCGCGGGGATGCGGGCTGGGGCTATGGCATCCAGTCGATCGTGATCCACTACATCACCGCCTATGGCAGCGAGGACCAAAAGCGCAAATGGCTGCCCAAGCTGGCCTCGGGCGAGATGGTCGGCGCGCTGGCAATGACTGAACCGAGCACCGGTTCGGACGTGCAGGCGATCCGCACTACGGCCGAGAAGGATGGCAATTCCTACCGGATGAACGGGTCCAAGATCTTCATCACCAACGGCCAGACCGCCGACCTGATCATCGTGGCCGCCAAAACCGACAAGTCGCTGGGGGCCAAGGGTGTGTCGCTGATCGCGGTCGAGACCGAGGGGGCCGAGGGCTTCCGCCGGGGGCGTAACCTCAAGAAGCTGGGCATGAAGGCCAATGACACGGCTGAGCTGTTCTTCGAGGATGTGAAGGTGCCGATGACCAACCTTCTGGGCTCCGAAGAAGGGCAGGGCTTCTATCAGCTGATGAAGCAACTGCCGTGGGAGCGTCTGACCATCGGCATCATGGCGCTGGGCGCGATCGATTTCGCCATCGCCGAGACGGTCAAATACACCCAGGAACGCAAGGCGTTCGGCCAACGGGTGATGGACTTCCAGAACACGCGGTTCAAGCTGGCGGAATGCAAGACCAAGGCCGAGGTGCTGCGCAGCTTCGTCAATGACTGCATCGCGAAGCTGGAGGCCGGGCAGCTGGACGCGGCCACCGCCTCGATGGTGAAATACTGGGGGTCCGAGGTGCAGAACGAGATCATGCATGAATGCCTGCAGCTGTTCGGGGCTATGGCTTCATGATGGAATACCCGATCGCGCGGCTTTACGCGGATGCGCGGGTGCAGATGATCTATGGCGGCACCAACGAGGTGATGAAAGAACTCATCGCCCGCTCGATCGACGTCTGACCGGGCGCTCCCGCCCGTCGTCAACGGCCCTTGCGGGCCGCCTCCTCCGGTTGGGCCCGGCCGCGCCCGAGCGATGCTCGGCCGCGGCGGTGGTGCCATTGATCGGCGCTGTTGGCGGATATCCGGCGGTCTGCCACACTGATCGGTGTGGCGCGACCGCCACCGGGCAGGAGGCCCCATGACCGCATCGAACAGGGACCGGATCTGCGCGTTGCTGAAAAGCATCGAAACCGGCGATCCGGGGCCGGTCGCGGTGGTCAACGAGGCGAAATACATCCAGCACAACCCGCAGACCCACGAAGGCAGCGAGGGCTTGGCGGTGCTGTTTCAGCGCCTGTCTCGGACCTCTCCGCGGGTCAACATCGTGCGGGCCTTCGAGGACGGAGACTTCGTGTTCGCCCATACCGAGTACGATTTCTCGCGCCGTAATATCGGGTTCGAGCTGTTCCGCTTTGAAGACGGGCGCGCGGTCGAGCATTGGGACAACATCCAGCCGCGGCAAGGTCCGAACCTATCCGGCCATTCCATGGTGGAAGAACCCACCGAGGCGAGTGACCTTGACCGGACCGAAGACAACCGCGCCATTGTCCGCGCCTTTGTCGAACGTGTTCTGGTGGGCGGTGATCTGGACGGGTTGCGGACCTTTCTGGATGCCGAAACGTTCACCGAGCACAACCCGCGACTGAGCGATGACGTCTTTGTCTTGCAGGAGGCGCTGTCCGAACACCGCGCGGGCCGGCGGCAGATCGACTACCAGCGGCTGCACCGCGTGTTGGCCCAGGGCGATTTCGTTCTGACCCAGTGCGAAGGCGAGTTCGACGGTGTCCCTGCCGCCTTTTACGATCTGTTCCGCGTTGCGGGCGGCAAGATCGTCGAACACTGGGACTCGACCGAAAAGATCGCCCCCAAAGGCGAATGGAAGAACCACAGCGGCAAGTTCTGAGCCTCGGGCGGATCAGTCCGGGGGCGTCGCCAACTGCCCTTGCAGCCATGCCCGGAACGAGGCCAGTGGCGCCGGTTCCGCCCGGTTCTGTGGCCAGACCAGATAGTAGTCGCCGAGGCTGACCGGCGGCCCGTCGCAGGCCGGGACCAGCCGACCGTTCTGCAGCTCTTGCGCGATCAGGTAGCTGGGCAGCAGCGCTACCCCCAGCCCGTGAATGGTGGCCTGGATCATGGTCGAGAACTGGTCGAACAGCATCCCACGCAGACCCGTAGCCGATACACCCTGTGCCGCGAACCACCGCTCCCAGGCGTCGGGCCGGGTGTCGAGATGCAGCAACGGCGCCTCCAGCAGCCAGCCGGGGCCGTCAGCGGCCTTTTGCGCCAGACCCGGCGCGCAGACCGGCAGCACCTGTTCACGCATGATCGGCAGGTAGTCCACCCCGGCCCAGTCGCGCTGGCCGAAATGGATGGCGGCGTCGAAGGGCTCGGCGGCGAAATCGAAGGGTTTCAGCCGCGTGCTCAGGTTCACCGTCACCTCGGGGTGGCGGCGGGCGAAATCCTGCAGGCGCGGCGCCAGCCAGTGCATGCCGAAAGCGGGCAGGATCGACAGGTTCAGCGACCCGCCTGTGGGGTTGGCCTTCAGCTTCAGCGAAGCCTGCGCCAGTTGTTGCAGCGCCGCCCGCGCGGTTTCCACATATTCTCGGGCTGCAGGTGTCAGGTGCAGCCGCATCTGGTTGCGTTGGATCAGCGTCACGCCCAGCTGTTCTTCGACCGCCTTCAGTTGGCGGCTGATCGCGCTTTGAGTCAGCGACAATTCCTCGGCCGCCGCCGAGGCGCTGCCCAGACGGTCGACCGCCTCGAGCGCCAACAGAGACGAGATTGAGGGAAGAAAACGACGCGGCGCAATCATATGAATAATCCTCATACCTTTTGAACTGAATATCACTGGCATTCCGAGCCTGCCAATGAAATACAAGTATATTCAGCAGCTGGCGGTTCCCACGGCATGAGCATTCCGAACAGTTCCAAGCCGAGAGGCCAACAGGCCAATGGCGCGCGGTTTCAGCGTATCAGGACGTTTTTGGCTTTTTTCTGCCCCCGCCATCGCTAGCCTGACCCAAAGGCCGGCCGCAAATCGCCGGTGTTCCAAAGTGACCGCGGAGAACTCATGGATCGCGCCCAGATCGTTCACGAAAACTTCCTGACCCGCGTCGCCGCGCGCGACCTGCCCGCAGGCGCGCCGCCGCGCCCGGGCCTGACCGCGCCCGAGGCGGTGTCGCTGTTCCGCTCTCAGGTCCTCAGCCGTGCGCTGGACCGCACCAGCCGGGCGATGCAGAAGGCGGGGCAGGGGTTCTACACCATCGGCTCGTCGGGGCACGAGGGCATGGCCGCCGTGGCCCATGCCCTGCGCCCGACCGACATCGCCTTTCTGCACTATCGCGACGCCGCCTTTCAGATCGCCCGGGCCGAGCAGGTGCCCGGCCAGCAGATCGCCTGGGACATGCTGCTGAGCTTTGCCTGCTCCAAAGAGGACCCGATTTCGGGCGGGCGGCACAAGGTGCTGGGGTCCAAGGCGCTGATGATCCCGCCGCAGACTTCGACCATCGCCAGCCACCTGCCCAAGGCGGTGGGCGCGGCCTACAGCCTGGGCGCGGCGCGACGGCTCGACCCCGAACACCGGCAACTGCCTGAGGACGGTATTGCGATGTGTTCCTTCGGGGATGCCTCGGCCAACCACTCCACCGCGCAAGGCGCGATCAACACCGCCGGCTGGACCAGCGTGCAGTCGATCCCGCTGCCGCTGCTCTTTGTCTGCGAGGACAACGGCATCGGCATCTCGGTCAAGACGCCCAAGGGCTGGATTCAGGCCTCGATGGAGCATCGCCCGGGTATCAGGTATTTCCAGGCCAACGGGCTGGACATCTTTGAGACCTTCGCGGTGGCGCAGCAGGCGGCCGACTATGTCCGCACCCGGCGCAAACCGGCCTTCCTGCACCTGAAGACGGTGCGCCTCTACGGCCACGCGGGGGCGGATGTGCCCACCACCTACCTCAGCCGCGCCGAGGTCGAGGCCGACGAGGCCAACGACCCGCTGCTGCATTCGGTGCGCCTGCTGGATCAGGCCGGGGCGCTGTCGCCCGATCAGGCGCTGAAGATCTATGAACAGACCTGCGCCCGCACCGACCGCATCGCGGCCGAGGCCGCCACCCGCCCGCATCTGTCCACCGCCGCCGAGGTCGCGGCCAGCCTGATCCCGCCGAAACGCCTCTGCAGACCCACCAACGGCCCCAGCGCCGAGGCCCGCGCCGCCGCCTTCGGCAGCGACCTGCGCGCGATGGACGACCCGCAGCCGATGGCGCGCCTGATCAACTGGGCGCTGACCGATCTGATGCTGGAACATGGCGAGATCGTCTGCATGGGCGAGGACGTGGGCCGCAAGGGCGGCGTCTATGGCGTGACGCAGAAGCTGCAGGCGCGCTTCGGCCCCGACCGGGTGATCGACACGCTGCTGGACGAACAGTCGATCCTTGGGCTTGCCATCGGCATGGCCCACAACGGCTTTGTCCCGATCCCCGAGATCCAGTTCCTCGCCTATCTGCACAATGCCGAGGACCAGATCCGGGGCGAGGCCGCTACGCTGCCCTTCTTCTCGAACGGGCAGTTCACCAACCCGATGGTCGTGCGGATCGCGGGGCTGGGATACCAGAAGGGCTTTGGCGGCCATTTCCACAACGACAACTCGCTGGCCGTGCTGCGCGACATTCCGGGCGTCATCATCGCCTGCCCCTCGACCGGGGCGGACGCGGCGCGGATGCTGCGCGAATGTGTGCGGCTTGCGCGCGAGGAGCAGCGCGTGGTGGTGTTCCTCGAACCCATCGCGCTCTACCCGATGCGCGACCTGCACGAGGCGCAGGACGGCGCGTGGATGACCCGCTATCCCGCGCCCGGCGAACGCATCGCGCTGGGCGAAGTGGGCGTGCATGGCGACGGCACCGATCTGGCGATCCTGACCTACGGCAACGGCCATTACCTGTCGAAACAGGCGCTGCCCGAACTGGCAGCAGCGGGCCTCAAGACCCGCATCATCGACATGCGCTGGCTGGCGCCGCTGCCGGAACAGGCGCTGCTGGAGGCGACCAAGGGCTGCAGGCACGTCCTGATCGTCGATGAATGCCGCCGCACCGGCAGCCAGTCCGAGGCGCTGATGACGCTGTTTGCCGAACAAACCGGCCTGCCCACCGCCCGCGTGGTGGCCGAGGATTGTTTCATCGCCACCGGCCCCGCCTATGCCGCGCCGCTGCCCTCGCGCGAGGGGATCGTGGCCGCCGCCCTGACCCTGACCGGAGCCCAGAAATGACCCGCACCGCCGTCGTGATTTGCCCCGGCCGGGGCACCTACAACAAGCCCGAGCTGGGCTATCTGCATCGTCACCATTCGAACCGGATGGATCTGTTCCGCGAATTCGACGCCATCCGCGCCGAAACGGGCCAAGAGGCGGTGACCGCACTGGACGGCGCGTCGCGCTTCTCGGTCAGCAAATATTCGCGCGGCGACGTGGCTTCGCCCCTGATCTATACCGCATCGCTGGCCGATGCGCAGGCGCTGGCCGAGGATATCGAGGTGGTGGCCGTCACCGGCAACTCGATGGGCTGGTATATCGCGCTGGCCGCCGCGGGCGCGCTGTCACCGGAAAACGGGTTCCGGTTGGTCAACACCATGGGCACGCTGATGCAGACCCACCTGATCGGCGGGCAGCTGGTCTATCCCTTCACCGGCGACGACTGGCGCGGCGACCCCGCCCGCAAGGCCGAGCTTTTGGCCGAGGTGGCGCGCATCGACGCTCTGCCGGAGCATGACCTTGCCCTGTCGATCGACCTGGGCGGGATGTTGGTGCTGGCGGGCAACGAGGCCGGGCTGAGGGCCTTCGAAGCCGCGCAGCCCGTGGTGCAAGAGCGGTTCCCGATGCGGCTGGCCAACCACGCGGCCTTTCACACGCGCCTGCAGGCCCCGGTGGCGCAGGAAGGCCGCCGCCAACTGCCGGTGTCGCTGTTCACCCAGCCCGACCTGCCGATGATCGACGGGCGCGGCAAGATCTGGTGGCCGGGGGCAACCGACACGGGCGCGCTGTGGGATTACACGCTGGGCCATCAGGTGACCGAGCCCTACGATTTCACCCACGCGGTGCAGACAGCGGCCCGCGAATTCGCACCCGACCTGTTCATCGTCACCGGCCCCGGCGCGACGCTGGGCGGCGCGGTGGCGCAATCGCTGGTGCTGGCAAACTGGCGCGGCATGACCGACAAGGACTGCTTCCAGGCCCTGCAGGCGCAGGACCCCTTCCTGATCGCGCTGGGGCGCGAGGATCAAAGACCCCTTGCCATCGGCTGAGCCCTCGGGAAATCTGCGCGCGCATTCAAGGACATCCCGCCCATGACCACCGACCCGGAAATCAGCCTGTGGACCAAGACCAGCCGCGAGCGGGTGGACGCCCCGCCCCTGACCGGGTCCGCCACGGTGGACCTTGCAGTGATCGGCGGCGGCTACACGGGCTGTTCGGCGGCGCTGCATGCGGCGCAGGCGGGTGCGTCGGTCTGTCTGCTCGAGGCGCACCAGATCGGTCATGGCGGGTCGGGCCGCAATGTCGGGCTGGCCAATGCCGGACTATGGCTGCCCCCGGCCGAAATCCGCGCCCACCTGGGCCGCAAGGCCGGCGACCGGCTGATCGCCTTGCTGGCGCAGGCCCCGGCCGAGGTGTTCCGCCTGATCCGTGACCACGCCATCGATTGCGAGCCGGTGCAGGCCGGAACCCTGCACCTGGCCCATTCGCCCAAGGGCCTGCGCGACCTGCAGACTCGCCACCAACAGCTGTCAGCCGACGGCGCGCCGGTCGAACTGATGGCCGCGCAGGACACCGCCCACCGCACTGGCAGCACCGCCTTTCACGGCGCCATTTTCGACCCGCGTGCCGGGACGATCCAGCCGCTGGCCTATGTGCAGGGCCTCGCCCGCGCCGCGCAGCAGGCCGGGGCCGCGATCCACGCCAACAGCCCGGTGCAGGCGCTGCGCCACGATGGCGAGATCTGGCATCTGGGCACCCCGCAGGGTTCGGTGCGGGCCAAGGCGCTGATCCAGGCCACCAATGCCTATCACGCGGGGCTGCCCGACACCCGGCAGGACTATGTGCCGGTCTACTACTTCCAATACGCCACCGACCCGCTGCCCGAGGACATCCGCGCCACCCTGCTGCCGGGGGGCGAAGGCTGCTGGGATACCGGGCTGATCATGACCTCGTTCCGCATGGATCGGGCCGGGCGGCTGGTGATCGGGGCGATGGGCGATCTGGGCCACGCGGGCAGTTTCGCCCATCGCGGCTGGATCACGCGCAAACTGGCGCAGATCTTCCCCGCCTTGGCCGACCAGCCGCTGAAAGACGGCTGGCACGGGCGCATCGCCATGACCTCGGACAAAATCCCGAAGCTGGTGCAGATCGGGCCGAACGCCCTGTCGGCGCATGGCTATTCCGGGCGCGGGATCGGGCCGGGCACGGTGTTCGGCCGCATGATGGCCGACAGCTTGTTGTCGGGCGACCCCGCCCGCCTGCCGCTGCCGCCCGAGCCTGCGCACAGCGAAAGCTGGACAGGCCTGCGCCGCGCCTTTTTCGAGACCGGCGCGACGCTGACGCATCTGGTCAAGGCAAGGGTCTGACCGATCAGACCGAGCGGGTGATCCCGCCATCTACCCGGATGTTCTGCCCGGTGATGTAACCGCCGCCCTCGGAGGCGAGGAACGCGATGACCGAGGCGATCTCGTCATAGCTGCGCCCATAGCGGCCCATGGGGATCTTGGCCTTGAACTCTTCCTTTTCCGGCAGGCTGTCGATGAAGCCGGGCAGGACGTTGTTCATGCGGATGTTCTCGGCGGCATATTTGTCGGCGAACAGCTTGGTGAACGCCGCAAGCCCCGCCCGGAACACGCCCGAGGTCGGAAAGACCGGGTCCGGCTCGAACGCCGCGAAGGTCGAGATGTTGATGATCGCCCCGCCGCCCTGCGCCTGCATGATCGGCGTCACCAGCCGCGTCGGGCGCACGGCATTCAGGAAATAGACCTCCATCCCCTGATGCCAGTCCTCGTCGGTCAGTTCCAGCACCGGCGCGCGGGGCCCGTGCCCGGCCGAATTCACCAGCACGTCGATCCGCCCCCAATGGGCCATCGCCGCATCGACCAGTTTCTGCAGGTCGTCAGTCGACTGGTTCGAGCCGGTCACGCCCACGCCGCCCAGCTCGGCCGCCAGCGCCTCGCCTTTGCCGGACGAGGACAGGATGCCCACCTTGAACCCGTCCGCCGCCAGCCGCCGCGCCGCATCCGCGCCCATGCCGCTGCCGCCGGCGGTGATCAGAGCCACTTTTTCCGTCATCTTCGTTCTCCGTTTCAATCTGCCGCCAAGATGACGCGTGGCAGGACGTTTGACCAATCAGTTCTTCTGCCTTAAGGGTGTAGGAAATCTACTGCGTGGACGCCATGGCTGCCCTTCCTCCGCTGAATGCCCTTCGCGCCTTCGAGGCGTCGGCCCGACACCTGAACTTCAGGCTGGCGGCGCAGGAACTGGGTGTCACCCAAGGGGCGGTGGCACAGCAGGTCCGGGGCCTCGAGGCGCGGCTGGGCACCCCGTTGTTCGACCGCCTGCCGCGCGGCCTGCGCCTGACCGAGGCCGGACGGCGGTTCCACGCGCCCCTGCGCCGCGCCTTCCGACTGATCGAAGAGGCGGTCGAAGACCTGTCCGGCCAGCGCCAGATCACCCTATCGGTCACGCCCAGCTTTGCCTCGAAATGGCTGGTGCCGCGGCTGGGCGATTTCACCGCGCGGCACCCGGATGTCTCGGTGCAGGTCGATGCGCGCGAGCGGCTGGCTGATTTCCAGACGGACGGGGTGGATATCGCGGTGCGGCAGGGCCGCGCGCCGTTTGGCGACGGCCTGGTGGCCGAGCCGCTGTTCCCCACCGAATTCGTCGTCGTCGGCAGCCCCGACCTGGCCGCGCAGGTGACATCGGCGCAAGACCTGCTGGCGCATGTAATGCTGAGCGATTCACACGGCCTGTGGCCCCTGTTTCTGGAACGCGCCGGCGTGCAGGGGCGCCCGAGGATGATGAATTTCAGCCAGACCAGCCTGGCCATCGACGCCGCCGTGGCCGGGCAGGGCTTTGCGCTGGCCAATGCGCCACTGGTCGCGGCCGAGCTGACGGCGGGGCGGTTGGTGCAGCCGCTGGCGCAGGTGTTGCTGGACGATCTGGGGTTCCATATCGTCACCCCGCGCAAGCCGCGGCAGCCGGATCTGGTGGCCCTGATGCGCGACTGGTTGCGGGCTCAGGCCTGAAGCGTGGCGGCAATCGCCGCGATCTGGCCCCGCAGCCAGCGATGGGCGGGATCGTTGGCGAACCGCTGGTGCCAGACCATGTAGATCGAAACCGGCTGACAGTCGAAGGGCAGGGGCGCGCAGTCCAGCGCCGCCAAAGGCCCCTGTTTCATCAGCGCCGTGTCGGTCGAGATCAGGTCGCTGCCCTTCACGAAGGCCGGGATCGCGTTGAAATGCGG
Organism: Ruegeria lacuscaerulensis ITI-1157; assembly: GCA_000161775.1. Classification (GTDB taxonomy): domain Bacteria; phylum Pseudomonadota; class Alphaproteobacteria; order Rhodobacterales; family Rhodobacteraceae; genus Ruegeria; species Ruegeria lacuscaerulensis. The sequence continues at coordinate 408,331 of GG704596.1, read as the reverse complement.
CAGGGTCACGGTGGGCGGGCGGATCTGGCTTTGATCCACGCCGCGCATCACCGCCCGCGCGTTGCGCCCGTCGGGAAACCGCACCTCGACATGGTCCGAGGCGCAATAGGCGGCCCAGTCGGCGGGCGGGTCGCGCCGTTCGGCGTCGTAGAACACCATCAGGGGGCTGCTCACCAGCAGCTTTTGAAAGATGTCGGGACCGTCCGGCGGCAGCGGGGTCAGCATCAGCTGGCACCTGTCGCTGCGCAGCAGTTCCGGGTCGGGCACGCCCGAGGGCATGAACCCCAGCCGCAGCCGCACCCCATCGGCCCGCGCCCTGCGCAGCAACTGCGGAAAGATCAGCTCGCGCGGCATGTCGTTGGTGGCGATCTGCACGGTGATCTCTTCGGACAGCGGGTCAAACGGCCGCTCGTCGGTCAGGGCGCGCATCCCGTCCAGCACCCTCTGCACCGGGTCTTTCAGCGCCAGCGCTCGCTCGGTTGCGCGCAGCCCCTGGCCCGACCGCACGAACAGCGGGTCGCCCAGCACCTGCCGCAGCTTGGCCAACGTGTGGCTGATGGCCGATTGCGTGACACCCAGCCGGTCGGCGGCCTTGGACACCGAGTTTTTCTCGAGAATCGTCAGGAAGGTGCGCAGGACCTTGCCGTCCAGATCCGTGAAATCGATTTTCTTCATACCGTCTATGATCCGCCATGAATGGTATTGCTGTTCATGCCGCGCTAGGGGAAGCTTGGCAACAGGAGGCACGCAATGGGGATCCGCTTTTTCTCGGACAAGAACCGACCCGTTCACATGGGTCCTTATCCGCTGGAACGGCTGCGGCGGCAGGATGTGCTGCCCGATCTGTCTGCGCTGGACACGATGCCGGTGCTGAGTTTCAACCGCCCCGAGCAGCCCCACAGCATCGTCAACGCGATGGGCGAGTTTCAGGCGATGCTTGACACCATCCGCGATGGCTTCGTAAATCCGGCCCGGGCCGAGATGCCCCGCGATCCGGTCGAGCGCGCCAACCACCTGAAGGCGTTCGGCTATTTCAACGATGCCTCGATGATGGGCTGCGGGCCTCTGCCGCCGCAGGCGCTGCTGGACTGGCCCCGGCGCAACCCCGATATCGACCGGCTGGCCCATGCGCTGCAGACCCGGCAGACGAAGACCCTGGCCTCGGGGATCGACGTGATCATGGCTGACCTGCGCGACAGCGTCGCGGCCCACCCGGGGCCGATCACCGCCCATCGCCATGCCATCGTGTTCCTGTACGAGCATCACCGCGACCCCGATCCGTCCGAGCCGGGCGCCGAGTGGATCCTGGATGCGCAGGATCACCGCGCCTGCCTGCTGGCCAGCGAAAACGCGGTGGTGATCGCCAATTACATCCGCCTTTTGGGGTATGACGCGCGGGCGCATTCGGTGATGTCCTCGGACGTGGACCTGCCGCGCCTTGCCGCCGCCGCCGGGCTGGTCTGGGCCGAGGATGGCACCGCCGTGGCCCCTTGGCTGGGGCGTCGGTTCGGCTTGGCCGCCGTGACCACCGAGTTGGAAATCGCCCATGATCGCCCGCTGGCCCCGCGCGACCGGCAGCCGTGGTTCAGAACCCAAGGCCCCGCGTGGTGGATGGGCGCGGGTTTTGCCAAAAGCGCGCTGAACCGCGACCCTTTCGCCCGCCGCCGCTATGTCGATGGCGCGCACCCGTTCGAGACGCTCAAACGCGTGGACAACCCGACCACCTATATCGACGAAGCGAACGTGGCCCGCGTGCCCAAACGCGCCGACATGTTCGCGCGGGCGCAGTTCGGCGACATGGGCAAACCGCTGCAGGACGCGGCCAAGGGCGGGCACTACGTCCGAAAATCCGCGCCCAGCTTTGCGCAACGTCGCGCGCTGGGGGCGTTCGTCCTGCTGCAGGACGGCGACAGCGCCGATGGCCCCAAACCCAATGACGCAGATCGCAACGCCGCCAACCTGAAGGCGGCCAGCTATTTCCTGGGCGTTGATGCCGTGGGCCTCAGCCGCTGCCCCGAATGGGCGTGGTATTCCCACGACGCCACCGGCGAGAAAATCGTGCCGCCTCACGATCAGGCCATCAGCATGATCATCGACCAGGGCTATGAGACGATGGAGGGCGCATCCGGCGATGACTGGATCAGCGTCGCCCAGTCGATGCGCGCCTATCTGCGGTTCTCTCTGTTGGGTGGGGTGCTGGCCCGGCAGATCCGCAATCTGGGCTACAGGGCCAAGGCGCACACGGTGATGGATGGCGAGGTGCTGCAGCCGCCGCTTCTGCTCTTGTCGGGGCTGGGTGAGGTCAGCCGCATCGGCGAGGTCATTCTGAACCCGTTCCTCGGCCCGCGCCTGAAATCGGGTGTGGTGACCACCGACATGCCGATGGCGCATGACAAGCCCATCGATTTTGGTCTGCAGCAGTTCTGCGAGAGCTGCAACAAATGCGCCCGCGAATGCCCCTCGGGGGCGATCACGGCCGGGCCCAAGCTGATGTTCAACGGCTATGAGATCTGGAAATCCGACAGCCAGAAATGCGCCACCTACCGGATCACCACCCCCGGCGGTGCGATGTGCGGGCGCTGCATGAAGACCTGCCCGTGGAACCTGGAAGGGCTGTTCGCCGAACGCCCCTTCCGCTGGGCCGCGATGAACATCCCCGCCGCTGCGCCCGCGCTGGCGAAACTGGATGATGTGCTGGGCCATGGCGGGCTGAACGACACCAAGAAATGGTGGTGGGATCTGGAGCTGCAGCCCGACGGCGCCTATCGGCCCACCGCGCACCCGCTGAATCGGCGCGATCTGCAAAAGGATCTGGACCTGAAATACGAGGATCAGACGCTGGCCGTTTATCCCGCCCCGCTTGCGCCACATCCCTGGCCCTATCCGTTCGCGATGGATCGCGAGGCGGGGATCGCCGCCTATCAGGCGATGGTCACCGCCGAGGAATACAAGGCCCGTCTGGCCGCCGGGGACATGTCGATGGTGCATCGCTATACGATTGCCGGCGATGCCCCCGTCATGCGGGTCGAGGTGACGAAGGTCGAGAAGATGACGCCTGATGTCAGCAAATACGAATTCTCCGCCCCGGATGGCGCGCCCCTGCCGGAATGGACGGCGGGCGCGCATCTGGATGTGCTGGTGGCGCCCGAGTTCCTGCGCCAGTATTCCATGTCGGGCGACCCTGCGGACCGGTCGAAATACCAGATCGGCGTGCTGCGCGAGGATGAGGGCCGCGGCGGATCGGCCCTGCTGCACCGGATTTTCACGCCGGGCCGCAAGGTGTTCGTGTCAAAGCCGATCAACCATTTCGAACTGGACGAGACCGCCACCCGCACTCTGCTGATGGGTGGCGGCATCGGCATCACCCCGATGATCGCCTTCGCCCATCGCCTGCACGCGCTGGGCCGCGATTTCGACCTGCATTATTCCGTCCCCTCACGGGAAAAGGCCGGGTACCTGGCCGATCTGGCCGCTGCGCCCTGGGCAGACCGCGTGCATCTGCATGTCTCGGATGAGGGCACCCGCGCCGATCTGGACGCGTTCCTGGCGGGCTATCGCGACGGCTGGCATGTCTATACCTGTGGTCCGGACCGCTACATGGAGGCGGTGGTGCAGGCCGCCGAACGTCAGGGCTGGCCCGAGGCGGCCCGGCATCTGGAGTATTTCTCGGTGCCCGAGCAGCCCGATTATGAAAACCACCCGTTCATCCTGCGGCTGGCGCGGTCAGGGCGTGACCTCGAGGTGCCCGCCAACAAGGACGCGGCGCAGGTGCTGAACGAGGCCGGCATCCATGTCGACGTGAAATGCGCCGACGGCATCTGCGGCGTGTGCAAATGCGGGCTGATCGCGGGCGAGGTCGAGCATCGCGATTTCGTCCTGTCGCGCAAGCAGCGGGAAACGGCGCTGATTCTGTGCCAGAGCCGCGCGGCCGAGCCGGGCGGGGTGGTCGAGATCGACCTCTGACGCCGGTCGAAAAGCGACATTTTCAGGCGAAAAAATAGGTCGCGCGGGCCATGGACGCCGCCGCGCGGCTGCTCTAACGTCGCCCCAAACCCAGTGAACCCTGACCAACAGGCGCGAGGTACAATCATGCAATATCACCGCCCCGCCAGCTTTGCCGAAGCTTCGGATCTGGCTGCCCATGCAACGGGCATCACGCGGTTTCTGGCCGGCGGCACCGACGTTCTGGTGCAGCTGCGGTCCGAGATCGTGACCCCTGACACCCTGATCGACATCAAGGCCATCGACGGGGTGCGCGACATCACCCGCCACGCCGACGGCAGCTGGACGCTGGGCGTGGCCGTCACCGGCGCCGAGATGAGCGAACACCCCCAGTTGGGCCGCGAGTGGCCCGGTGTGGTCGAGGCGATGGACCTGATCGGCTCGACCCAGATCCAAGGCCGTGCCACGCCGGTTGGCAACCTGTGCAACGGCTCGCCCGCCGCCGATTCCGTTCCGGCCATGGTGGCTGCAGGGGTTATGGCGACGGTGACCGGCCCGAACGGCGATCGGGTCGTGGCGGTCGAAGACATCCCGACCGGCCCCGGCAAGACCTCTCTGGCGCAGGGCGAGCTGATCTCGGCCCTGCACATCCCGGCGCGGGGCGCGAATGGCGGCGACGCCTATCTGCGTTTCATTCCGCGCACCGAAATGGACATCGCCGTGGTCGGCGTGGGCGTGAACCTGCGCGTCGATGGTGACACGATCACCGAGGCCCGCGTTGCGCTGGGGGCCGTGGCGCCCACCGTCCTGCTGGTCGAAGACTGCGCCCGGGCGCTGATCGGCACCACGCTGGACGATGCCGCGCTGGCGGCGCTGGCCGCCTCCGCCTCGGCCGCCTGCAAACCCATCGACGACAAGCGCGGCACGATCGAATTTCGAACCGAAGTGGCCGGCGTTCTGGCGAAACGCGCCGCGAAAATCGCCTATGCCCGCGCCAAGGGAGAGACCGCATGACCAAGCATCACGTCACCACCACCGTCAACGGCGACACGGTCGAATACCTGTGCGACGCGCGTGAAACCCTGCTGGACTGTCTGCGCGACAAGCTGAACCTGACCGGCGCCAAGGAGGGCTGCGGCACCGGCGATTGCGGGGCCTGCTCGGTCACGCTGGACGGGCGGCTGGTCTGTTCCTGCCTGGTGCTGGGGGTCGAGGCCGAGGGCAAGCAGATCGAAACCATCGAAGGCATGGCCCAGGGCGAAACCCTGCACCCGCTGCAGCGCAAGTTCATCGAACATGCCGCGCTGCAATGCGGGGTCTGTACGCCGGGCGTTCTGGTTGCCGCCAAGGCGCTGCTGGAAAAGAACCCCGACCCGACCGAGGAAGAGGCCCGCTATTGGCTGGCCGGGAACCTGTGCCGCTGCACGGGTTATGACAAGATCATCCGCGCCGTTCTGGACACGGCCGCCGAGCTGCGGGAGGCTTCGTAATGGCACTCGACGATCGCAAGTCGCATTTCACCTTTGTGGGCACCCGCCCGAACCGTCCCGACGGGTTGGACAAGGTCACCGGCCGCGCCCGGTTCGGGGCCGACGTGACCGCGCCGGGCATGCTGTTCGGCGCCATCCTGCGCTCGCCCCACGCCCATGCGCGGATCGTCCGGATCGACACCTCGAAGGCCGAGGCGCATCGGGACGTGAAAGCCGTGGTCACCCGCGCCGATTTTGCCGATGTCCCGTTCAAGCCAGGGCTCGAGGGCGAGTTCTGGAACGTTCTGGAAAACGTCATGGCCGGGGAAAAGGCGCTTTATGACGGGCACGCGGTCGCGGCGGTTGCGGCCAGTTCGGCGCTGGCGGCGCGGGATGCGCTCAAGCTGATCGAGGTTGAATACGAGGTGCTGCCCCATGTCACCGATGTGGACAAGGCGATGGCGCCCGACGCGCCGGTGATCCGCGAGGGCGCGGCCGATTATTCGGTGCCCGAGGGGATGCACCCCAACGTGGTGCGCTATCACGAAAGCGGTCACGGCGATGTCGAGGCCGGCTTTGCCGAGGCCGATCTGGTGATCGAGGATCACTTCGTCACCGAGGCCACGCACCAGGGCTATATCGAGCCGCACGCCTGCCTTGCCTCGCTGGGCGCTGACGGCAAGGGCGAGCTGTGGTGCTGCACTCAGGGCCACTGGATCGTGCAGAAGACCTGCGCGGCATTGCTGGGGATCGAAACCGCGCAGCTGCGCGTGACCGCATCGGAAATCGGCGGGGGGTTCGGCGGCAAGACCACCGTGTTCATCGAACCGGTGGCGCTGGCGCTGTCGCGCAAGGCCAACCGTCCGGTCAAGATCGTGATGTCCCGGTCCGAGGTTCTGCGGGCCACGGGGCCGACGGCCTCGGCCTCGATGGACGTCAAGATCGGCATGAAGAAGGACGGCACCATCACTGCCGCCCAAGGCGTGTTCCGCCTGCAGGGCGGTGCGTTTCCGGGTGCGCCGGGCGATATGACCGCGATGTGCGCCTTTGCGCCCTACAACCTGACCAATGTGCGGCAGGTGGGCTATGACGTCATGTCCAACCGCCCGAAACAGGCCGCCTATCGCGCGCCGGGCGCGCCGATGGGGGCGTTTGCGGTGGAGTCCGTCATTGACGAGCTGTGCAAGAAACTGGGTCTCGACCCGGTCGAGGTGCGCCTGAAGAACGCCGTGCGCGAGGGCACCAAGGCCAGCTATGGCCCCACCTATGACCGGATCGGCCTGGTCGAGACGCTCGAGGCCGCCAAGGCCCACCCGCATTATTCCGCGCCGCTGAAGCCGGGGCAGGGGCGGGGCGTCGCCTGCGGGTTCTGGTTCAACCACGGGGGCGAGACCTCGGTGTCGCTGGCCCTGTCCGAGGACGGCTCGGCGCAGCTGATGGTCGGCACGCCCGATATCGGCGGCTCGCGCGCGTCGATGGCGCTGATGGCGGCCGAGGTGCTGGGCATCCCCTACGAGAACATCCGCGTGACCATCGCCGACACCGCCACGCTGGGCTACAACGACGTCAGCCACGGCTCGCGCGTGACCTATGCCAGCGGTCTGGCCACGATCAAGGCGGCGCAGCACGCGGTCGAGAAACTGTGCGAACGCGCGGCGGCCAAATGGGGCATCCCGGTGGATGCGGTGAAATGGGAAAACGGTTGCGCGGTGCCGTCCGGCCCCAACGCGGGCGATTTCGACCCGCTGCCGCTGGCCGAGATCACCGCCGACATGGGGCGCACCGGCGGCCCGATCTCGGGCCATTTCGAGGCGACGCCGGAAGGCGCGGGCGTGTCCTTCGGCACCCATATCGTCGATGCCGAGGTCGATCCCGAAACCGGCAAGACCTCGATCACCCGCTACACGGTCATCCAGGACGCGGGCAAGGCGATCCACCCCGCCTATGTCGAGGGCCAGTTCCAAGGCGGCGCGGCCCAAGGCATCGGCTGGGCGCTGAACGAGGAATACATCTATGGCGAGGATGGCCGGCTGCAGAATCCGGTGTTTCTCGACTATCGCATTCCGGTGGCCAGTGACCTGCCAATGATCGACACGGTGATCGTCGAGGTGCCCAACCCGGGCCACCCGTTCGGCGTGCGTGGCGTGGGCGAAACCGGCATCGTGCCACCGCTGGCGGCCATCGCGAATGCGGTTTCGAACGCGGCGGGCGTGCGGATGCGGCAACTGCCGATGTCGCCGCCGCGCATTCTGGCCGCGCTCAAGGGCAATGGTTGAGGTCCATCTCTGGTCCGGCCTCCGGTCGCTGACCGGGGGTCAGGAAGTGGTGCAGGTTCAGGCTGCGACAACCGGCGAGCTGCTGCGCGAACTGGTGCGCCTTCATCCGCAATTGCAGGCGCCGATCGACGCGGGCGTGTCGGTCGCGGTGAACGGCCGGATCATCGCGGCAGGGCTGAGCGAGCCCATCCCCGAAGGGGCTGAAGTGTACCTGATGCAACGCCTGCGGGGCGGTTGAGAGAATCGGCGGGGGAGACACGGATACGACAGCCTTTAGGCCCCGTTCCGGTCTCGCCCCTGGCCCGGCCGAATTACCCCCTCGTTAAAAAAACACCTTCGAACAAAAAACGGCAGAGTTGCCTCGCTATGAATTGCAATATGGGCATAAGTGGCGCCACAAGGTGTCGGATGTGTGGGTTTCCGCCAGGTCAACCGTGACCATGCGCCAAGCCAGAGCCGGGACACGTACCCGCCATAACCTTTTTTTGATGCCGGTGCGCAATGACGATATCGGAAGGGGATGGTGCTGCTGGAGAGAATTGAACTCTCGACCTCTCCCTTACCAAGGGAGTGCTCTACCTCTGAGCTACAGCAGCGCTGTGGGCGGGTGATTAGACTCAAACGAAACGGGGCGCAAGGGTCTCTGGACGGTTTTTTTCGCCTCCTGTAGAGAAAGATCATGGCAGAGAAAAAATCACCCAAAAAACACGGGCAATCCGGCTCCACGCGCGAAGATCGGCTCAAGGCGGCCCTCAAGGCCAACCTGGCGCGGCGCAAGGCGCAGGCCAAGGCGCGCAGCGCACAGGATGACCGGACGGGACAGCACAAGGACTGAGAGCAGATGGATTCGATTCTGGTAACGGGCAACGGGCCGCTTCACGGCCAAATTCCGATCGCGGGGGCCAAGAATGCCTGCCTGACGTTGATGCCGGCCACGCTGTTGAGCGAAGAACCGCTCACGCTGACCAACGCACCGCGTCTGAGCGACATCAAGACCATGACCGCGCTGCTGCAGTCGCTGGGGGCCGAGGTGTCGGCCCTGCAGGACGGGCAGGTTCTGGCGATGTCCAGCCATGACCTGACCAGTCACACGGCGGATTACGAGATCGTGCGCAAGATGCGTGCTTCGAACCTTGTTCTGGGGCCGCTCTTGGCGCGATTCGGTCAGGCGGTGGTGTCGCTGCCGGGCGGCTGCGCCATCGGCGCGCGCCCCATGGACCTGCATATCGAGGGGCTGGAAGCCCTGGGCGCCGAGATCGAGTTGAAGGACGGATACCTGCATGCCAAGGCGCCGGGCGGGCTGAAGGGCGCAGTGCATGAGATGCGCTTTGCCTCGGTGGGGGCCACCGAAAACATCGTCATGGCCGCGACGCTGGCCAAGGGCACGACGGTTCTGAAAAACGCCGCGCGCGAGCCCGAGATCGTCGATCTGGTGCAATGCCTGCGCAAGATGGGCGCGCAGATTCAGGGCGAGGGGACCTCGACCATCGAGATCCAGGGTGTCGACCGGCTGCACGGGGCCACGCACCAGGTGGTGACCGACCGAATCGAACTGGGCACCTACATGCTGGCACCCGCCATCTGTGGCGGCGAGGTCGAACTGCTGGGCGGCCGCCTGTCGCTGGTCGAATCCTTCGTGGAAAAGCTGACTGCCGCCGGCGTCGATGTCGAGGAAACGGAAGCGGGCCTGAAGGTCTCGCGCAGGAACGGTCGGGTGCGCGCGGTCGACGTGGTGACCGAGCCGTTCCCCGGCTTTCCCACCGACCTGCAGGCGCAGATGATGGCGCTGATGTGCACGGCTGATGGGGTTTCGGTGCTGGAGGAGCGGATTTTCGAAAACCGCTTCATGCACGCCCCCGAACTGGTGCGCATGGGCGCGCAGATCGAGGTGCATGGCGGCACCGCGACGGTGACCGGGGTCGAGCGCCTGAAAGGCGCGCCGGTGATGGCCACCGATCTGCGCGCCTCGGTTTCGCTGATCCTGGCCGGTCTGGCGGCCGAGGGCGAAACAACCGTCAGCCGGGTCTATCATCTGGACCGCGGATATGAGCATGTGGTCCGCAAGCTGGAAGGCGTGGGCGCCAAAATCGAACGGATCAAGGGCTGATGGCAGACGCAACATTCGAAGACGGGCGCGAGGCGCCGCTGAACCTGGGCGCGCTGGATGCCGACGACCTGCGGGTGATCGCCGCCCTGACGCAGGATGCGGTCTTTCCGGCCAGCGAGATGACCTGGCAACCGGCCCGCCGCCGCTTTGCCCTGCTGCTCAACCGGTTCCGGTGGGAGGACAAGGAAGCCGCCGAGCGCCGCAACCGCCCCTACGAGCGGGTGCAGTCGGTGCTGGTGTTCGATTCGGTCCTGTCGGTGGCCAGCCAGGGCATCGACCGGTCCGACAAGGACCTGATCCTGTCGCTGCTGGATATCGCGTTCCACCCGGCCGAGGACGGCGCGGGCGAGGTGCTGCTGAGCCTGGCGGGTGATGGCGCGATTCGTCTGACGGTCGAGGCGCTCGAGGCCACGCTCAGGGACGTCACCCGCCCCTACCGCGCGCCTTCGGGGCATGCGCCCAGCCACCCGGTCTAGGTGAGGAACAAGCGCGGGATATCCCAGGCTTTTTCGGGCGCGCCGGAAGGTATTGAAATTCGCAGGGCCACCGTGTTCGACGTGTTCGGCCTGAGCCGCGTTCTGACCCGCGCGATCACCCAGCTGTGCGTTGCCGATCATGGCAACGACCCTGACAAGATCGCGGCATGGACCGCCAACAAATGTCCGCAGGCCGTTCACGGCTGGACCACGTCAGGCGCGCCGATTTGGCTGGCCGCGCGGAACGGGCAGGTGGCGGCCGTTGGTGGGGTACGCGCCCCGGCCGAGATTTCGCTGCTCTATGTCGATCCCGGGCATGCGGGGCGGGGGGTCGGTGCCGCGTTGCTGTCCCGGCTCGAGGCCGAACTGACCCTGTCCGGGGCCGCCACGGTTCATTTGATGTCAACCAAGACCGCGCTGGGCTTCTATCGCCGGAACGGTTGGGTCGCGGCGGGGCAGCCCGCGGACTGGAACGGCATTCCCCAATTTCCCCTGCGCAAAATGCTGCACCCCTCGGGCTGAGGGTTGAGGCCCGCCCCGGCGGGCGATAAGACCCGTTCAAACGCCCCGGAGTACGCAATGCCCGTTTTCCTCGACACGACATCCGCCGATTTCGAAACTGGTTTCCAGGCCCTTCTTTCCGCCAAGCGTGAGGACAGCCCCGATGTCGACGCCGTGGTGGCGCAGATCATCGCGGATGTGCGCGCGCGTGGGGATGCAGCGGTGATCGAGCTGACCGCGAAATTCGACCGCTTGCAGCTGACGCCCGAAACGCTGGCCTTCAGCGCCGACGAGGTGACGCAGGCCATCGCAACCGTCAGCGCCGATGACCGCGCGGCGCTGGAACTGGCCGCCGCGCGCATCCGCGCCTATCACGAACGGCAGATGCCGCAGGACCAGGAATGGACCGACGAGTCGGGCGCCACGCTGGGGTGGCGCTGGTCGGCGGTGTCTGCTGCGGGGCTTTACGTTCCCGGCGGGTTGGCTTCCTATCCCTCCTCGGTGCTGATGAATGCCATTCCGGCCAAGGTGGCCGGTGTCGAACGGCTGGCCATCGCGGTGCCCACGCCCGATGGGCAAGTCAACCCGCTGGTCCTGCTGGCCGCGCGACTGTCGGGCGTCGACGAGATCTATCGCATCGGTGGCGCGCAGGCGATTGCGGCGCTGGCCTATGGCACGGAAACCATCGCGCCTGTGGACAAGATCACCGGGCCGGGCAACGCATTCGTGGCGGCGGCCAAGCGGCGGGTGTTCGGCAAGGTGGGCATCGACATGATCGCCGGGCCGTCCGAGATTCTGGTGATTGCCGACAAGGACAACGATCCTGACTGGATCGCGCTGGACCTGCTCAGCCAGGCCGAGCACGACGAAAGCGCCCAGTCCATCCTGATCACCGATGACGCCAGTTTCGGCCGCGCCGTGGCCGAGGCGGTGGACAAGCGGCTTGAGACGCTCGAACGTCGCGCGATCGCCGGGGCCAGCTGGCGCGACTATGGTGCGGTGATCACTGTGCGCGATCTGGACGAAGCCGCCGCACTGTCGAACCGCATCGCTCCGGAACACCTGGAACTGTGCGTGGCCGATCCGGTGGCGCTGAGCCGCAAGACGATCCATGCCGGCGCCATTTTCCTGGGCCAGTATACGCCCGAGGCCATCGGCGACTATGTCGGCGGCCCGAACCATGTGCTGCCCACCGCGCGCTCGGCCCGGTTTTCGTCGGGGCTCAGCGTGATGGATTTCCTCAAACGCACCACGCTCAGCCGCATGACCCCCGAGGCGCTGCGTGCCATCGGTCCGGCGGCCGAGCAGCTGGCGCGGTCGGAAAGCTTGGAGGCGCACGGGCTATCGGTGGGGGCGCGGCTCAAGCGGCTGAACGGTTGACCTTGGCATCATGGCGGCGGGGTCACATCCGGCTTGGGACTGCCGCGGCGCGTGCAAAACCACTTGCGGTGGTCGTCTGACCCGTGCGTTTTAACTGGTGACGTCGCAGGGCAAACCCGGAGCCGAATTTGGAACGTGTCGCAACCCTCTGGATCGGAGAGCGCTTCAGCTTTCTGGAGCATCTGTGCCTGAAATCCTTTGCGGATTTGGATCAGAAGCCGATCGTCTATCACTATGGCGATCTGAAGGACATTCCGGGCTATGTCGAGGCCCGCGATGCGCGAGAGGTATTCGACGCGCCCGAAATCTATCGCGATCCGATCACGCGGTCGGTCGCAGTACATGCGGACCTGTTCCGCCTGAAGCTTCTTCAACAGACCGATCAGATATGGGTGGATGCGGATGCTTATGCCCTGCGGCCGTTTCAAACTGAACAAGGGTACCTGTTTCCGCTCGGAAACCGGAAGACCCGGCGCATGATGAATGGAGTGCTGGCCTTTCCCAGCGACAGCCCCGCTTTGGCCGAAATGTGCGACTTTGCATTTAACAGTGATCTGGTTCCACCCTGGTGGCCCGAAGAGCAGCAGCGCGCCTATCTGAAAATCTTCGGCAGATCGACCTATTGGAGCCTGCCACTGTTCAGTCTGGGCCCGCCGATGTTGTATCATTTCGTCTACAAAGGGACGGAACGGCAAATGGCCGTCGAGCGCACCGAAGTCTACGCCATACCGCCGCGACATCGTGCGCTTTGGAACGACCCTGACCTTTCAAAGCTGGATTTCTTGAACTGGCGTGACAAAACCTCGATCCATTTCTACGGCTCGTGGTTCCGCAAGATATTCAAGGACCGCGATATCAATCCCGGTTCGCTTGTTGACACCTTGCTGCGAAAGCACGGGATCGACCCCAACGAGCACCCCATCTGACCTTGCGTCCAGCCCGTTTCCCGCGTTGTCCCGCGGGCATAGGTGCGCTAGGTCTGGCCTGACCTGAACGGAAGTCGATGACCATGACCCGCATTTCGCATATCGAACTGGACGATCGAAATCTGCCGCCGCCCACGCCCGAGATCGAGCAGGAGCGCAAAGTTGCGATCTATGACCTGCTCGAGGAAAACTCGTTTGCCCTGCCCAAACGCGACGATCGGCTGGTGCCCGACGGCCCCTATCACGTGCAGCTGTCGATCCGCGACAAGCGGCTGGTGTTCGACGTCACCACCGAAGACAGCCAGAAAGCGGCCGAGTTCCATCTGTCGCTAGGCCCGTTCCGGCAGGTGGTCAAGGACTACTTCCAGATCTGCGAAAGCTATTTCGATGCGGTCAAGACCCTGCCTCCCAGCCAGATCGAAACCATCGACATGGCCCGGCGCGGTATCCACAACGAAGGCAGCCGGGTTCTGCAGGAACGGCTCGAGGGCAAGGCCGAGATCGACACCGATACCGCCCGCCGCCTGTTCACGCTGATCTGCGTGCTGCATTCCGGAGGCTGACGGGTGAAGCCTCTGCCGCATTCGGTCCTGTTCTGCTGCGACCACAACGCGGTGCGCTCGCCCATGGCGGAAGGCATCATGAAGAAATTCTACGGCACGGGCACATATGTGCAGTCGGCCGGGGTACACAACGACCTTGAAATCGACGGGTTCAGCATCGCCGTCTGCCAGGAGATCGACGTGGAACTGTCACGCCACCGGTCGCGGTCGTTCGACGAGATGCAGGATTGGGGCGACGATCTGGGATCGTTCGACCTGATCGTGGCCCTGTCGCCTGCCAGCCAGCGCAAGGCGCTGGAGCTGACGCGGATTTTTCACCTGGATGTCGATTATTGGCCAATAATGGACCCTACCGGACTGGGCGAAACGCGCGAGGAAAAGCTACACCACTACCGTCAGACCCGCGATCAGATCATCAAGCACCTGAAGGATCGCTGGGGGGAACCTACGGAGATCGCATGACCCAGACCGTCCAAGCCTATTTCGATGCTTTCAACGCCGGGGATGTGGCCGGCATGCTGGCCTGCCTGTCCGACGACGTGGCTCATCACGTGAACGAAGGCCAGATCCGCGTCGGCAAAGAGAAATTCGCCGAATTCTGCGCGCATATGAACCGCTGCTATCGCGAGACCCTGACCGACATGGTGATCTTCGAGGCCCAGGGCGGCACCCGCGCGGCCGCCGAATACGTCGTCAACGGCACCTATCTGGAAACCGATGCCGGCCTGCCCGCGGCCTCGGGCCAGTCTTACCGCCTGCCTGCCGGGTCGTTCTTTGACCTCAAGGACGGCAAGATCACCCGCGTGACCACTTATTACAATCTGGCTGACTGGGTGAAACAGGTGTCGGGTGGCTGAGGTCACGCAGGTCCGCGCGCTGACAGGGCCGGCGCTCGAGGCGGCGCTGGACGACGTAGCGCGCCTACGCATCGCGGTGTTCCGGGACTGGCCCTATCTCTATGACGGCGATCTGGACTACGAGCGCGAATACCTGCAATCCTACCGCGACAGCGACCGGGCGATCGTGGTCGGCGCCTTTGACGGCGGCCGACTGGTCGGTGCCGCGACCGGCGCGCCGCTGGCCGACCATGCCGAGGATTTCGCAGCCGCTTTCGACGGCACGGGGCTGGACCTGTCGCAGATCTTCTATTGCGCCGAATCCGTACTCCTGCCCGACTATCGGGGGCAGGGCGTCGGACATGCGTTCTTTGATCTGCGCGAAAGCCATGCCCGTGCCTTGGGCTTTGCCAAGTCTGCCTTCTGCGGCGTGCAGCGTCCGGACGACCACCCGATGCGGCCGGCCCGCTACCGGCCGCTCGACCCGTTCTGGCGCGCGCGGGGCTATGCGCCCTTGCCCGGCGTGATCGCCCGGTTTTCGTGGAAGGATCTGGGCGAGGACTCGGAAACCCTCAAACGGTTGCAGTTCTGGATCAGGGATCTGTGAACCCTCCGCAACGCGTTGTGTGTGCCCGCTGGCACGCGCGACTACAGCCGTTCGTCTAGCCGCGAAAATCTTCGAGGATCCGTCGATAGAACGCTCCTCGTGCTCCAGCGCCCAAGTGTCCTGCGACACATTCCCGATCGAAGTTCAGTTCTCCCACGGGCACGATTTGCCGCGCGATTTCGGGCGGTGTCGTTTCGTCAGACGTTCCCGTCTTCCAATCGTGAAAGGCGGAGGAGTATCGAACGACCGCTCCGCTCGCCGGCAAGTCAAGCAACCCACCCTCGGCAAAGAACGTCAGTCCGTCTCCCATTTCTTCCCCGATGAGTTTGAGCCTGTCACCCAAGCGATGCTTGAGGATGGCGACAAACACGATCGCTGCTGAAAACGTGAATTTGTCGACAAGCACGACAACCTGCTGGCTTGCGCTTTGCGAGATTGCGTCGATCAAGGGCATCGTCAGAAGAAAATCCCCGCCGGTATTTCCACGAACGTCAATCAAGAGAGTTCTGTTTGCGCAGGCGCTCACGCGATCCGCTGCCTCTGACATGGCTTTGCGCAGCGCATCTTTGCCTGGGTCAAAGAAACTTGGCAGCAGGATTGAAAACCCGAGTTCCTGCCAATCCTCCATCTCCACAAACGCCTCGGGTTTCCAGGTCGGATCAGTCTGGCCGTGTTCGTTTCTCGGGTAGAGCGTCGTCGCAGGGACGGTGTTTTCATTCGCTACTTTCAAATTTGTTGTACGCCCATTTTTGACCTGCAAACGATACTCGGTCGTGCCGTTGTTGGACGAAAAGCCCAAACGTTCCAAAGCGGACGGCCAGGCCAGGAGAATCGGTCCGATGACCCGTTTCCTTTGGCGCGTTCCCGCCAGAAATTCCGCGGCGGCGGCTTCGATTTGGCTGATGGTTGCACCGTTGACCGTCAGCAGCGCGCCTTGTGGTGCAGTCATCCCAGTCGCCGTGCCGATGAGTTGCACGGAACGCCCCACGCCCACGAACCGTAGAGGTAACGTCGCGATGGCATCATTCGGGATCAACCGTGTGTGACCGTTCCCGGGAAGCGCCAGAAGGCGCATCGCGGAAAAAAGAAACGCCTCGACCGAACCCGCCAAAGCATATCGCCGGCTGTCTCTGATGCAGCTGTTCAATACGGCTTGTTCGACCCGCCGAAAGCTGGGGTCGGCTGGCAGGACAGTCTCGAGAATGAGCTGCAAGTCATCGGTCAGCGACATGGGTCACAGTGCGCATGGCCGATTGCCAATGTCCAGATTGGGCCTGGGCCGTGTGATCTCTCAACCTGCCTCTTTTGGTCTGAAAGTGCGTGACGCAGAGCAAGTGTTTCTGGTGCAGATGCCAACCCTACAGGCCTGTACACCGGGTGCCAACGACTGTTTACTCCGTCTCAAGAACCGCATCGGGACCTGCACCATGAAAATCGCCACCGCCGCCTACAATCTCGATTGGCTCGACAGCTGGGCGCAATACGAAGACAAGCTGGACGCCTGGGTATCGCAGGCCGCAGGGCAGGGGGCCGAGTTGCTGGTGTTTCCCGAATACGGCGCGATGGAGTTGTCGACGCTGGACGGAGCCGATGTGGCTGGCGATCTCGAGCGGTCGATTCAGGCGGTTTCGGACCGGATGGAAGATGTACAAACCCTGCACCGGCGTCTGGCAAGCACGTACAATTTGTACATTCTTGGCGCATCCGCCCCGGTTCAGGCTGGTCCGGGGCGCCCGGTGAACCGCGCCGAATTCTATGCCCCTTCGGGCGCACAGGACCACCAGGACAAACAGATCATGACCCGGTTCGAGCGCGAAGACTGGGACATCGCCCCCGGCGGGCCGCTCAAGATCTTTGAAACGGCTCTGGGCCGGATCGGCGTTCTGATCTGTTATGACACCGAGTTCCCCCTGCTGGGCCGCGCCCTGTCCGAGGTGGACCTTATCCTTGTTCCGTCCTGCACCGAGGCCCTGTCGGGCTATTGGCGTGTGCGCATCGGCGCGATGGCGCGGGCGCTCGAGAATCAATGTGTTACGGTGATGTCGTCCGTGGTGGGCAACAACGACTGGTCTCAGTCCGTGGATGCCAACACCGGAACCGGAGGCATTTTCGGCCCGCCGGACAAGGGTTTCCCGCAAACCGGCGTCTTGGTCGAGGGGGTGCTGAACCAGCCCGGCTGGACCTATGCGGAGGTCGATCTGTCGGCCATCGCCGGGGTTCGGGCGGACGGCCACGTCCTGAACCGAACCCACTGGGCCGAACAGACGCCCCGAGTCGAATCGGTCACAATGTCGCGCCTTTAGTTGATTCCACCCTTGAAATAAGGCCAAAATAGGCTCATCTAAGCGCCACCTGCAGATTCTGCAGGGCAACGCAAGGATGGAGACAACATGGCCAAGGAAGATACGCTCGAATTTCCCGGTGTCGTGAAGGAACTCCTGCCTAATGCGACGTTTCGGGTCGAGCTGGAAAACGGCCATGAAATCATCGCACACACGGCAGGCAAGATGCGCAAGAACCGCATCCGTGTTCTGGCCGGCGACAAGGTTCAGGTCGAGATGACCCCTTATGATCTGACCAAGGGTCGGATCAACTACCGCTTCAAGTAACGCCAGCCGCAATGGCGTTCATCCTAGGATCGGGCAGCCCCAGGCGGCTGGACCTGCTGGCGCAGCTTGGCGTGCGGCCCGACGCCATTTCTGCCCCTGACATCGATGAAGATCCCCGCAGGGGCGAGCTTCCGCTGCCGTATTGCGCGCGCATTGCCCGCGAGAAGGTGCATGCCGTTAAGGCGGCCCCGGACGATATCGTCCTGTGCGCCGACACGACGGTTGCGCTGGGTCGACGCATTTTGGGCAAGCCCGAGGATGCGGTACAGGCAGCCGAATTTCTGCATGCCCTTTCAGGACGTCGCCACCGTGTGATCACCTCGGTTGCGGTGCGTCGCGGCGATCGAGTGTTGCAGCGTGACGTCGTCAGCCAAGTCAAGGTCAAGCGTCTTTCGGACGTGGAAATCAATGCCTATCTCGCCACAGGCGATTGGCAGGGCAAGGCCGGTGCCTATGCCATTCAGGGACCGGCGGGGGCGTTCATTCCATGGATCTCAGGCTCGTTCACCGGTATCGTCGGGCTACCCCTGTGCGAAACCGCCGGATTGCTTCAGGGCATCGGCTATCCCTTGTATCGCGAGGTATCATGAAAGGTCGCACGATCATTCTGGATCATATCCAGGGCCGCGAGGCGGCCGCCCTGATGGTGGATGGCAAGCTGGATGATTTCCTGATTGCCGCGGATGCCCCGGCCCCCGGAACCATCTACCGGGCTCGGGCGGACCGGGCGATCAAGGGGCAGGGCGGTATGTTCCTGACCACGCCGGATGGCCCGGCATTCCTTCGGCAGATCAAGGGCCTGGCGCCGGGCGAGATGCTGTTGGTTCAGGTCACCGGTTACGCCGAGCCCGGCAAGGCCCTGCCGGTCACGAATCGCGTCCTGTTCAAAAGCCGATATGCCATCGTCACGCCCGATGCACCGGGCCTGAACATTTCGCGTTCGATCCGCGATGACGACGAACGCGACCGGCTTCTGGTCATCGCGCACGAACAGATGGACGGCAGCCCCTTCGGGCTGATCCTGCGCTCCAGTTGCCGAGGTGCCGATGCCGATGAAATCGCCGAGGATATCGCCGCCATGCGCGCGCTGGCCGAACAGGTCGTGAATGACACCGGAGACGCAACGGAAACCCTGTCCGAAGGCGACGGCCCGCATGTTCTGGCCTGGCGCGAATGGGTAGAACCGGCCGAGGTCTCGACACAGGCCGGCGGCTTCGCGACCCATGGCGTGCTCGAGGCGCTGGACGCCGCTCAAGCTGCGGCTCATCCTTTGGCGGGCGGGGCATACATGTATATCGAGCCCACCCGGGCGCTGGTGGCCGTGGATGTGAACACCGGTGCGGACGGGTCTTTGGCCGCGGGCACCAAGGCCAACTTCGCCTGCGCCAAGGAGTTGCCGCGTGCGCTGCGTGTGCGTGGGCTGGGCGGACAGATCACCTTGGATCTTGCGCCGATGCCCAAGAAAGACCGGCGAGGGTTCGAATCCGCGCTGCGCGCTGCGTTCAAGGCGGATAGCGAGGAAACGGTCCTTGCCGGCTGGACACCGTTGGGCCACTACGAGTTGCAGCGAAAACGCGGCCGCATTCCATTATCGGAGGTGTTGAAATGAGCTGCCCGATCTGCGGAGAAGATACGGTCAAACCCTTCCGCCCGTTTTGCTCTAAACGCTGTGCAGATATAGATTTGGGCAAGTGGCTGAACGGTTCTTATGCGGTTCCGTCGCAGCGTGAGGAAGACGTTGACGAAGAGATTCAGGACGCTGTCGAAAACGAAGGTCGCCCGCACTGAAAAAATCTCAAAAACCCTCTGGACACCGCGTTTGGCAAGTCATAGAAGGCCTGCACCCAACGGCAAACGCCGTTCCCGTGCCCGGGTAGCTCAGGGGTAGAGCAGTGGATTGAAAATCCTCGTGTCGGTGGTTCGATTCCGCCCCCGGGCACCACTTCAAGTCAATGAAATAAAACGTAAATTCTCCACTTTGAGCGCTGCGATTCAGTGCTGATGTCGGTCGAATCTCGGTCTGGGGCAACACTGGGGCAACAAATCCGCGTGATGCATCTCGGGGCAACGCACGGGCAGACCTGTCTCGCCGAGACCAGGATCTGCCGTGCAAAACCCGGTGCCACCAGAATCGCCCCTCACCGGTTCGCGATGCACTGCCGGATGTAGTCCTCGATCTCAGCCGCGAGGAACCGCGACCCGACAGGGTCCATCTTGATCTTCTTGGGGAAGCCCGGCCGTTCGCGGCACCAGCGGTCGATCGTGGTCCGGTCGCGCCGGAAGATTTCCGCCACTTCTTCGACGGTGAGCAGTTTGAGTTTCGGGTCGATAGCCATTCGCAATCTCGCTTTGCTGTTGTCTGTGGTAACGAAAAATGTCGCGACTTGCCGGCATGCAATGGTGCGCGCGGGGTTATCCACATAAGAGTTCATCCCGAACTTTCCGGCGGCCCCGGGTTGTGGATCGCGGGTTCGGGCTGGGCCGGCTTGGCGTTGTTCGGATGAAACCCCTCCACCACCTCCCTGCAACGCTCCTTCGACAACTCCCTCTCGGTCAGCAACGCCTCTGCGACGGCGGTCAACCTGTCGCGGTTCTGCCGAAGGATGCCGTGCGCCTGCTCCAGACACGTGCCGAGAACATCCTGCACGGCGCGGTCGACGGCATCGCCGGGCCGGAGGATGGCCCCGCTGGCCGGGAGGTGCGTCAGCCTGTCGCCCATGCCCCATTCGAAGCGCATCCGACGCGCGAGGTCGGTGGCACGGGCGAGGTCCGAGCCCGGCCCATTTCCGGCGCCGCTGGAGACCTCGCCGAAGACCAGCCGTTCGGCGGCGTAGCCCGCCAGCAGGGTGCTCAGGCGGGACTGCGCGGTCTGGCGGGTTTCGATGCGGGGGCGCGGGTATTCGACCGATCCGCCATCCACGGTGAGCACGGCGCGTTCGGGCAGGCCCAACCCGCAGGCCGTACCCACGACCATGTGGCGTGCTTCGTGGATTGCCGCGCGCCAGAGGAAATCCGTATCCGGCGGCGGCGCAATGCGACGGGCGGCGGCCTCGAGGTGGCGCTGCTGCAGGGGGTGACCTGCGGCCCGTGCCAGGCCGCGGGCATCCCGGACAAGTGCTGTGACCTGCGCGCCGGAGAGACCCAGCAGTTGGTCGGCGAGCGGGGAGAGGTTGAGGTCATCCGCATCGTCCCCAAGGGCCAGGCGCAAAATCCGGACAAGCGCTGCGCGGTCGGGATTACCCATCTCGAGCTTCAGGTCGAAGCGCCCGGGCCGAATGACGGCCGGGTCCACCATGTCCGGGAAATTGGTCGCGCCCAGAACCACGACGCCGGCCGTGTCGTTGAGCCGCGAGAGATGCTCGAGCAACCCGTTCACCACGCCCACGATATAGTCCGACCGGCGATGCGCCGCGTTGCGGTGGGTGAAAGAATCGAGCTCGTCGAGAAAGAACACTGACGGCACCGACCGGATCGCCGCCTCGGCTTTTTCGGACAGAGCACGCAGCATGTCGCCCTGGTGGCCGTGCTTCTGGCAGTCCGAGTAGCTGGTGGCCACCAGCGGCCCGCCGATCGACCCGGCGATGGCCGAGGCAAGGAGCGTCTTGCCGTTGCCCGGCGGCCCGAACAGCAAGACCGAGGAACTGACCTCGTCCCAGCCCAACTGTCCGGACATCCAAGCCCGGACATCGGCCACCAGCCGGTCGATGGGTTCCTGCACCTCGGCGTTCAGTACCACGTCGGCAAGGGTGATCCCCGCAGGCCGCCGCATCCGCGCGGCGGCGTCGGCCAGGGCATCCGCAACCGCCAGCGTGGTAGTTTCGCAGTAGGCCCCTTCGATGACCGGCAGTGGCAGCGCGGCCAGCGCGCCGTCGGCGGGCAGCCGGTCGCGCAGGGCGTCCTCGGCGACCCGACCGGTGGCGGAATGGGTCGCGCGCAGGATCTCGATGCAGATCTCGCGCGACAGCGGCGGCAGGGTGAAGATGCGCCGGCAGAGCGCCCGCTCGATCTCGGACATGGAACCGGTGTCGGGAAGGAAACAGATGGCCTTGCGGCCCTGACGGACGGAAGAGGCGACGGCATTGCGTCCGTCGACACCCCGCCTGGGCGCGCGATCGCGCTCGGTCGCGCTCGGGATCGGCGTGTCGATGCCGCGCCAGCGGGCACCGCCCGGAGCGTCGAGATCCGCAAGCCAGCCGAGGATGGAATCCATCTGGGCCCACATCAGCCGGCGATCCTCCGAACTGGGGGCGACAATTACCGTCAACGCCCGGTCCCCGGTGACGGCGGCTACGTCCTCGGGGCTGTCGAACAGCGCGGCAAAACGGGCGGCGGCGACCATCGCGTCGATCGGAGGGTCGGGCAGCCGGTTGATCTGGCCGGTGCCGTCCGCCTCGGCCCAGGGGTCTCGGCCGTCGGCGATCGCACGGGTGATGTCGCGGTCGCGCATCCCATGCGCTGCGGGCGTGGCGCTATAAGGCTCATCCATGCGTAGGAACGGCGGCAAGGATCGCACGTCAGGGCGGGCCGGGCCGGTGTCGGACTCGTCGTCGTCAGGGCCGTTGTCCGATTGGAGATCGGCGCTCAGATCACGGTGCCACAGGGCGATGCGGCGCAGCAGCGGGCGCAGGAGCGAGAGGGCATGCGGAGACAGCGCGCCGGCGGGCGCGGGGCGTGGGGTCTGGGGCATCAGGAGAACTCCGGACAAGGTGGAGAATGGGGGCCGCAGATTGGCGGCCCCGGATCGGATCAGGCGGCGGCGTTGTCCGGAGACTCGGAGGCGCTGGGGTCCCAGCCCGCCGCGACCGCCTCCAGCAGCGCCTGGATGTAGGACCGGGCGTGATGGTGATAGATCTCGGAGGTCGTCCGGATCGGGCCCCGGAACAGGTCGGGCGGCACGATCAGGTCCGGGCGATGCGCCTTGATATGCGCGTGCAGGGCCTTCTCGATGCAGATGGCGCGATGTCCGGACTCCATCGGCACGACGCGCAACAGCTTGCCCTTCGTCTGTCCGGGATCCCGCTGCACCTGGCGCAGGCGGAAGGCAGGGTTCGAGCTGAACCCGAGCTTGATCACAGGCAGATCGGGCAGGGTGAAGGACAGAAGATAGATCTGGCTCGGCTTCGACGCCCAGCTCTCGCCGCAGCCCGCGCAATCGACATCGCCATGGCGCATGTTGGCCACCGCCACGTCCTGCTGATGCCCGCAGGCATGGGCGTAGCGGCGATAGCTGGGGTGACGCCGCCGCGCCTGGCCGATCAGCTCCCAGCCCTGCGCCTCTGCCTCGGCGGCGTGGCGCTCCTCGGTGCAGGTCTCGCAGCTCAGTCCGTGCCCACCATCGGCGGCCCGTTCGACCCGGTGGTGCTGACGGCGGCCAGTATGGCCACAGGCAAATTCATAGACCCCGTAATGCCGGTCACCTTCGGGGTCCGGCCCGATCAGCCGGGCGCCCATCTTCCGGGCGGCCTTTGCGCGGCGGGCGGCGATGCAGTGGGGGCATTCGGGCGCGTGATCGCGCACCACATTGATGCGTTTGAGCGTGGGCTGGCCGCAGGCATGGCAGCCGAGGACCACATGCAGGCGATCCACCGCGCGGCCGATCAGCGAGAATCCTTTGCGCTCGGCGGCGGCGGTCCAGTGACGTTTGACAGGGCCGAGGAAGACAGGATGGAATGCCCCATCGATGGGGAACGGGAACAGCGTGGTGCTGGTGGGCATGGAAAAAAACTCCGGACAGAGTCCACCCAAGGCCCGCAGAGCCTGCGGGCGGGTGGAGAGGAAAAGAAAGGGATGAAGACAGGCCGGCGGGGCCTGTCCGGGAAACCCGGACAGGGAAAAGGGTGCAGGCCGGTCGGGAAAGCTCAGGCGGCGCGCGGCAGACCCATGAGGGCGAGATTGCCACGCCAAGCCTCGATCAGGGCCTGCGCCTCCATCAGCAGCGCATGGAGATCGGGCGCGGCTGCCTTCTGCGACCGGGCCAGATCAAAGAGCGCGCCGGACAACTGGAGCAGGTCGGACTGGTTCGGCATTCCGTCTTCCACTGCCCGCAGCATCTGCCCGGCGGCAGTCCGCAGGTCGGGATGCGCGGCGCGCATATCCCGGACAGCCCGCAGCCCGGCGCTGGCCAGCGACCAGGCGCTGGCGGCGGTGTCGCCCAGCTCCATGCCCGGCTCAGAATTCAGATCGGCCCGGGTCTCGTACAGCAGCCAGTCCGCGCGCAGGGCGACGAAAAGCTGGTCGAGCGCGGCGCGGAAAGCGAGCTTGTCCGAAGAAATGAGCGCGTTCAGCGGTTCAGCCGCGGGATGCGGCGTGCTAGAGGGCGTGTCAGCCATAAGGATCTCCTAGCGATCGTTGTGGTCAGGGCGGAGGCAAGAGGGTAGGAGCTCTTGCTTCCGTCCGCTCAATATGGGACTATGCGATTACGATGTCAACATCATAAAGCAGAAAAGTCATGGCCCCACCGAAAAAAGACACCGAAGCCCTCACCCTACGCCTCCATCGCGACCTCATAACCCTGCTCGACGACGCTCGCAGGCGCGAAGAGGACATACCGACCCGACCGGAGATGATACGCCGCATACTTGATGCATGGACCAGGGGAGAGGTGTATGGGGAACGGCAGTAGCTATTAGAGCGAAAAATCCGCAGGGGTCATATCACGGTTCCAAAAGACACCAACGCTGTCACATTGGGCGGGGTGCGGTCGTTCGCTGCGGGAGCGAATAACGTATGCATACTTCTTGAAAGCTGCCATTCAATAGACAAAGGGGAAGTAATTGACTGCTCATCAATTGGTCGCAGGTTCGACCCCTACCACCGGAGCCAAAATCCCCAAGGAGTTGTAACGCCTCCTAAGTGCGGCGTGACCTGGACAAGTCCGTTCTTGCCCAGAATGTGCCCGATCAAAAACGTTACGTGTCGTCGTCGAAATCAAAGTCAAAGTGAAGTCTATGTCTGATGCGAATCTCGTGGGCACGCGTCAGCAAATCGTCGCGTTCCGTGATCAGCGTCGCCTTGTGTTTTGCCTTCTGGTCCATCCATCTAGCCAAAAGCAGCCAGTCTTCAGGGCTCTTGGTCGCAAAACCATCCAAGATCTCCCCAGCTTGATCAAGATCGCCTGCTGCCATGTAGCGTAGCGCTCGGCATCTATCCGCTACTTTCGACCATGCAGGGATCTTCGCAAGAAACTCGATATCCTGATCGGCCAAACTGAAATCACCCGAGTTCGCTGCAGAGACAGCTCTGAGCGAGCGAATTTTCGGTGGGACTCCAGTTCCCATTCTAAGTAGTTCAGAGCAAGCCAGCTTAGCTTTATGATGTTCGTTTCTGCGCTCGAGCAGCTGCGCTTCCCGAAAACCGGAACGACCGTTATCGTCGCTCAATTTCGATAGGTTCGCGATTTTGCTTTCAGCTTCGGCAAAGCGCCCCGAGGAAATGTCGAGCCCAATCTGAAAATCCAAAAAGAAAGCGCTGTCCGCTACAAGTGAAGAATGCTTTTCCAATAGCTCCTTCAACTCGGCAAAACTTCCTTCCCGTCTGTAGCATAGTGCAAGCTCATGAACCGCTGACCTGATCGCTTTTCGTTCTTTGACTGCTTCAACGAGAAGTGGAATGGCATCACCTATCTTGCCCTGCCTCCTCAGGCTGTGGCCCGCCAGAAATGCGGACGATCGATAGCCCATAGAATTCATTGTAGCTATCGTTTCATCAGCACCGGAATAGTCGTGCACCCTTATCTGTGCACGAGCAACGATTGACATTATTTCTTCACGCGTCGCATCGTTCATCTTCATGCCCGATGCCATCTTTCCCCACTCTATCGCCTTCTTCAGTGTGTTTGTGTCGTACTTATCCTTACCAAGATTATAGTTCTGCCGAACCACATCGTGGAGCATCCCGGGTGTAACCAAGCGCTCAAGTTCCTTTGGGAGAGCGCTACCCTCAAGTGAGTGCATGAAAACAAACGCCTCAAATAAATCTGCTCGAAACTCATCTGCGTCTACGCCGCGTTGCCATTCATCCCGAAGCACCTTCGAAAATGCTGTAACAAGCTCATCCGTGCTTGGGTGTAAACGACGGAACGGCATTCTGATGGCAGGAGAAATCGATACTCGACTTCCCAACGGGACAATCAAGCATGCATGAACCATGTTCTCAAAGGACTCGGAAAACTCCTCCTGCGATCGCCCCAGTTTCTTAATAGTTCGCCAAAGAAGGTCGTTTGGAAGTGCGGGAACCCAGCTAAGCAAAGATAGAATCTCTATGTCCCGCTGCTCCAAGTAATCCTCAGCGATACTCTCGCTCAATATAGTGTTCTGGACATCATAGAGCTTCTTCGGATCTCGACTAAAGAAATCGTTCCCATGTACCTTCGAGAGCAACACGGCCTGCCTGGCTATATCCGGATGACCACCAATAGCCACGACCAAATCATCACTAACAGAATAATCCGGAACTCCGAGATACTGGGCTGTCATGACCATCAAGGTCCTTGTATCCTTGTCGCTTAGTTCGGGAACTCGATACTGAACAACGCTATTGCGACCAGCCAACTCTTCCTGCGGTATAAGCCTACTCGAAATCAAAAATATTATGCTATCGTCGCTCAGAAAATCAAAAAGTGGAAGAACCCAATCCTTAGAACCTCCCTTGTCCTCGAGAAATCCACGTGAGGACTCAATCACTACGACCTGAGATAAGTCTGAGAAGTAAGAAAGCTTGGAGGCTAAGTTTTTCGCTTGCTCGGTCATCTCCAAAGCTGTGAATGCGTCCATCTCCCTTTCGAACGATTCTTGTGATATCACGTCGGAAACCTCAGTCAGAACAGACCGATATAGGTCTGCGATGTCGGCATGATCAGCAAGAGATATCCTCGGCCCGTACGGAGCATTTCCCAAGTACGAAAGTGAGTTCTTTGCATAGTACTGAGCAAATGTCTTTCTTCCGACACCGCGAACACCGGAAAGTATTATGACTTTTGGATTTTTTTGATGACGGGATATGTGCTCGGCCACACTGGCTGACAGATCATCGTTGGATCTACCCCGGCCAATAACCTGATCGCCACCAAATATGTCGGTTCTATACTCATCGATAAGAATCTGCGTTATGTGACGTGCGATATCGTTCGCGCTATAACCCGCACGCGGCATCCAGTATGGTTGCAGCCATGACGGAAGATCCGAGTGGCTTACTTTTGAGCTAGTCGGATAGACCAGTACTCGATAGCCGAAGTCGCTTATGGTTTTTCTTTGCGCTTCGTTTATCTCAAACTGTACGCCACCGGATTCCATCGCCTCGCGAGAAGCGAACAGGACGAAAATCTTAGACTCGCTAACACCTGTTTGCATCTCAGAAATCAGAGACGCGCTATTTTCGAAGCTTTTTTTGTAAAAGAACGCCAAACCCGCCGGCAGTTTTCGATAAACCCTGTCGACAAGGTCGTCATCCACAAATGACAAAGACAAAAAAACCTTTGGGCCCAATGTACTTCTCCAGATCGTTCGTCCGGTGTATGTTGTGACGCCGGGGGGGGAAGAAGCAAGACAGACCTTGCGCCAATTGCCGTGAACATAAGATCTTGGTCTTTGGCTGCCCGAAAAAAGACGTAGAACAATAATAGAGGATGGTCAGGGCGCTGACGAGCGGTCACATTCGGCGTAGACTCAAGCTATTAGGCTCAACATTTCCTCGGGGCACTTAGCCGAAGCTGACAACATGCTTGGAGCAACCATATTTTCACGCACGGGCTTCGGTCCTTTAGCGGCAAGAGCCGATTACCCGACGCCTTCTAAGAAAACAGAGCGTTTTCTCAGCCCAACTGACACGAGCTTGAAGCTCGATACCTTATTTTCAGCGCCCGCCGCTTACTCGATAGGCGACCAATGGTCGAAACCCTCATTAAGTCAGCCGCAAGTTCTGTTGAGTAGCGGTTGCTATTGCCTGCCAACGATCGATGCGAACGGAAGTGAAGGGTCAGATAGGGAAATCCCGGGCCTCGCGTTTGCAGCTAATGTCGGCAATGCGGACTGCTGCTGGTGCAATGGGATTGGATGGCGAATGTCTCTTATGGGCCGTTAAGTGAAAAACGTAGGCGTGAAGATAAAGTGTTGATGTGATCAAAGCTCGCCGTGAATTTCGCCGCTCCATCGAATGAAGTCTGCCAACTCGCGTGTGAGTTGGTTGTCGACGCCCGAGCCCACGGCACACTCCCATACGACGAGGGTCCGCCAACCCAGATCATGCAATCGCTGAATGGCCTCGGCGTCCCGTCGCACGTTGGCTGCAAACTTTTCCTGCCAGAACAAAACATTTGACTTGGGGGTGGCAGCTTTCGGGCATCCGGCATGCCGATGCCAGAAACAACCGTGAACGAAAATGGCAGTGCGCCACTTCGGCAGCACAATGTCAGGGGATCCTGGAAGCCTCCGGACATTCACACGGAACCGGAAACCCTGAGCATGCAAAGCTTTGCGCAACAGAATTTCGGGTTTCGTATTGTTGCCGCGGATGCGTGACATCATCCGTGAGCGAGTCTTCCGGTCAACTGTATCGGTCATGTGCTCAACATATCGCCCACGGTCCGGATTTCGACCTGGAACATCTGTTGAAACCTGGTAGAACCTCCGAAGCAGAGGAAGAGCATGCCAGAAGATTTTGCCATCATCGACCTTTTTGCCGGTCCGGGAGGGCTGGGAGAGGGATTTTCTCAGGCAGGGCGCGACCCCGGCGCGCCTATGAAGATCAAGCTGTCGGTCGAGATGGACGACCACGCGATACAGACGCTCCAGCTGCGGGCTTTTCTTCGGTCGTTTGACGAGTTTCCGCAAGAGTACCATGATGCCCTGAATTGCGGTTCGCCTCTGCCCGATTGGGCCGATCTCTACCCGGCCAACTGGAAGCTCGCGAAGGAAGAAGCAAGGCAACGTGTTTTGGGAGAGTCTGGGGTTTTCGAAGAACTCGCGGTCGAGCTTGACCGCACCCGCGAAGACTACAACGGCAACACGATCCTGATCGGCGGACCGCCGTGCCAAGCGTATTCACTGGTCGGTCGGGCGCGCAACAAGGGCAAGGCTGGATACGTGCCCGAGGACGACCACAGGCATTTCCTCTACCGGGAATATGTACGCATTCTGGACAGGCTTCGCCCCGCGGCCTTCGTCATGGAAAACGTCAAGGGAATGCTGTCCAGCCAAGTGGACGGTGGCGGCATCTTCAGCAGGGTTCTCGACGACCTCGAGGTGGCCGGAGACGGCTACCACCTGCTGCCCCTTTCGAAACCCGCCCCTTCGGACGGTTCCCGAGCTGCTGCCCGGGATTTCCTGATCAAGGCCGAGGACCATGGCGTTCCGCAGGCGCGGCATCGGGTGATCATTCTCGGGGTTCGGAGCGACCTCGCCAAGAAAATTGAACTCGAAGGACCCATCCTCGGCAGTCCGCAGTCCCCTGTGACGGTGGCTGAAGTTCTGCGCGATCTGCCCCGAGTGAGAAGTGGGTTGAGCCGCGGCGATGATGCTGACGCCTGGCTGGCGGCCGTGCAGGCGCAGGCTTCCGCCATTGCGGCTTCGGACGCGGCGCCGCAGGAGGTCCGCGAAATCGCTCGCGCCGTGGCCGGGGCCAATAGATTGCCCCGCCTCCGCTCCAGCAGTCGGCGTAAACGCTCAGGTGAATTGCCCGCGCAGCTTGCGGATTGGCTGTTGGACGACCGGTTGGAGGTAGTTCTTCAGCACGAGACCAGAGGGCATATTCCGGACGACCTGGGTCGCTATCTTTTTTCGTCGGCATTTACCCGGGCGTTCGGCAGGTCACCGAAGCTTGCGGAGTTCCCCGAGTTTTTGCAGCCGGCGCACCGAAATCGGAGGTCTGGCGATTTTGCCGACCGTTTCCGGACGCAGCGCTCGGATCGGCCGTCGACAACCGTCACCAGCCACATTTCCAAGGATGGCCACTATTTCATCCACCCCGATACCATGCAGTGCCGGTCGCTGACCGTCCGCGAGGCCGCGCGTCTGCAGACGTTCCCGGACAACTACTTGTTCTGCGGTCCGCGCACCAAACAGTACCATCAGGTCGGCAACGCGGTTCCTCCTTATCTGGCGTTTCAGATCGCAAAGGCGGTGCGGCGACTGCTGGGGTGACGGCAGGCTATTGAGTTGCAATGCCTTGTGATTAGTGAACCCGTGCTCTTTCCCGGAGTCCTTTTGCTATCTTGGGTTGTTTTTGGCGGGTTGCGTGTCATCCAGGAGCGGTTCTCTCAGGGACAGGTTGCCGGTGTTCGATAATTGTCCCGTTCCCGCGCTAGAAAGCTCTGATATCCACATTGCTTGTGAGCGTTTCGTTCGAACTGAACCCGCGCTTCAGACTGCGTCCCAGTGCCGAAGCGATACGGCTCCCTGTATCTCGTGAGCATCATGGTACGGTGCGCTCGGCCGATCACGAGTCTGCGGCTCTGACTGCGGTGCGATATCGTATCACTTCTTAGGGGTTTTCAGGCCGACACCTGTGAGCAAGCTGCTTCGCGCTTTGCAGGGGGGGGGCGCCTATCCGTGGCTCTGGGTTCGATTGCGTGGGGCCGCCGCCGGGGCGCCATGTTTCCCCGGCGCAGGCTCGAAGCGCTGGTGCTGAGGCTCAAGAGTTCTTTGGGTCTCCAGAAATGAGTCTGACTTCACGGTGCGCGTCAGTCACCAAAGAAATTACTTAAAACAATATGATAACAGCAAATCTGGCTGCCTCTGAGGCTCAAAAATACTTAAAATAGGAGTAATATTTAGAAAATGTTGTAGAAAAATCTTGAAATGTGGGAAGCATCACGCCAAATTTCCTCCTGTGTAAAGTGAAATAGGGATGTTTTTATGGCGGACCGCGACAAGAGAGCGAAGTTCGTTGAGCTTGCGGAGAGCAGGGTCAACCGGGCGATCAAGGATCTCCAGCTGATCGGAAATCTCTCAAATCGTTCTGCCTACGAATTCACGGACGAGGATGTTCGGAAGATTTTCCGGGCGCTTCAGAGGGAACTTGACACTGCGAAGAGCCGTTTTTCGCGAGGCGAGAAGAGCCGCGCTGACGGCTTTCGGATTGGTTGAAGTAGGGATTGATTGAGATGAAAGAAGTGCGGCTGGAGTTTCTGGAAAACCAGGCGGGTGAAGTCGAGGGTCTGGGCCACGCTGGTATCGAGACTTTCCGTGACACGCCATTTGTCAGCTGTAGCCGTGAGGCTGGTCAGAACACTCTGGATGCAGCGGTGGGGCGCCCCGTTCGATTGGTGCTCCGCGAACATCAGGTAAAGGCCGCTGAGATCCCCGGCATCGAGAAGCTAAGGGAAACCATTGAGTCTTGCCTGAAAGAAGCCCGCGCGACCGGAAGCGAAAAGGACCGGGACTTCTTCGAGAATGCCCATGACGTCGTGACGAAGGACGTCATCCCCGTGCTTGAGATTGCGGACTACAATACCACGGGACTGGAAGGTCCGCCGAACGACAGTGGTTCCAAGTTCCATGCCCTTGTGAAGAGTTCCGGCAAGAGCAACAAGTCGACCGAGACCTCGGGTGGCTCGTTCGGGATCGGGAAAAATGCGACCTTCGCCGTCTCCGATCTTCGCACGGTATTCTATTCGACGGTCTACGAGACTCCTGATGGACCGAGGTTCGCGCTTCAGGGCAAGGTGCAGCTTGTTTCGCACCGGGATGCAGGCGGTATCGAGCGGACCGCCAAAGGATATTGGGGGCATCCGGAACACTTCATGGCGGTTGAAGATCCGAAGTTGGTCCCGGAGTGGCTTCGCCGCGAATCCAAGGGGACCTCTGTCTTTGCCATCGGGTTTCGGGGCCGGGAGGACTGGGTCGATCGTATGACGGTCCCGCTTCTGTCGAACTTCTTTGCGGCAGTGGACGACGGAGACATCGAGTTCGAGGTCGGGGGTTCTGCGCGCATCGTCAATTCCGAAACGCTGGCTGAACTGCTCCAAGACAGCGCGATCGAAGAGGCCGGGGAAGAGGCTTCGCATGGCGATGATATCCGGCTTGCGCGGCAACTCTATCGGTGTCGCAAATCGGAAATCGCCGTAGCAAAACGTTTCCGCGTGGATGACTTGGGCGAGTTCACGGCGAAAATCCTCGTCGAGGAAGGATTGCCCAAGCGCGTGGCGATCGTTCGCAATGGCATGCTGATCGCCGATTCCCTCGAGCATTTTGGCGACAAGTTTGCAAGGTTTCCCGGCGCGCGTGATTTCATAATGCTGGTTGAGCCGTCGGACGACGAAGCCAGCAAAGTTCTGAAGTCATTGGAAAACCCGCAACACAACGCATTCTCTGCAGGACGGCTTGATGACCCCGCGAAGCAGAAGAGAGTTACCCGGGCGATGAAGCGGCTCATTCATGAGATCCGAAATCTGATAAGGGAAAACGCGGAAATCACCGGCGGTGACGCGGTCAAGCTTGACGAACTCGGAGAGTTTTTTGCCGACGCGGGCAGCGAAGAAGCGAAAGTGCCCTCTGCTGAGGACGACCCGGAAACGATCAGGTTCACGCCAGCAAAGCGTATCCGTCCGAAGCCTCGCAAGCCGGTTGCGCGGCATGTACCGGGTGACGCGGGAGGGGCGGGCAACGATGGCGGCTCCGGAGGTGCCGGAACTGATGGAAAAGGTGACGGTTCGGGTGCTGGCGAAGGAGGTGACGGCACGAGGGGGCAGCAACCGGTTGTTCGGCTCGCAACAGTGCGCAACGTCGAGAAAAGCCCGCGGACCAGGAAGGTCTTCTTTACTCCGGAGGAGGCCGGAGACATCGAACTCACCTTCCTCGCTACGGGTGTGTATGACGAGACGGAGCTGAGAATTTCAAGCGCGTCCGGTGCCGCAAATTGTTCCGTCAGAAAGGGACGCGTTGAGCTGAGCGTGAATCAAGGCGCACGTGTCGAGATCGAAGTGACCTTTGATGACGACTACACTGGCCCCGTTGAGGTATCCGCAGTCCGGAGGGTGAGCGCATGAAGGTCGATCTGAACAGCCATTTCCCTCACCCTGTTCTCAGTGACGGGAACGACGATTTTCTGAGCGGAAACTTTGATCTTCAGATCGCCGAAGTTCGGGAGTCTTCTGACGGCAATGTCGAGGTCGATTTTCAGTTGTCGCTGTCCTCGCCCGACGTGCAGGAATTGATTGACACTGACGCAGCGCTTGCAGGTGCCTTCATCCGCTGCCAGGACACCTTCTTTTCGGAACTTCGTGCGGCGGACGAAACTTCGGGGACGTGGCAATTCGACCGTGGTGCGCTGCACGGCAGGGTCGAAGTCAAACCGGTTATCTGGCTGAAGCGCCCATTGAAGAACTGGTCCGCTACGAGCCTGAATCCTGAATTCGGAGGCAAGATTTCCGTCCGCGCAGCGGAAATCATCGGCCTTGCGAACGACACTGTGTTCAGCGTCGGGCAGGATAAACTGAGAAGGTTCGAAAGCATTTTTGAGTTGGTTCCGTCGGATGATATCCCCAAAGGCCGTCTGAAACTCGACTTGCTGGCCGACTCTATCCGAGTTCTCGCGCCCGTCGATCTCTTCAAGTCCATCGAGCAATTGAGAGGAACCAAAGGAGGCAAGCCACTGCTATTGAGTGCTGTGTATTTGCCCGTCGTCATGGAGGTCTTGGAGAGCATTCGCGGGCAGGGCGGATCCGGTTTCGAAGATAGACCCTGGTACCGTGTGTTCTCTGCGAAGTGTGAACACCTCAACATCGATATTGAAGGGGCTCCTCTCCTTGAGAGCGCACAACGGCTTCTGGGCTCTCCCGTGGAGAAGTTGGGAGGAGCATTCACGGAGATTATGGACAATGCCTAAACTGAAGTATTTTGCAGAGAGCATTCTTGCCGACCTGAAGGCCAATGTTCCGTCCAACCTTGAACGGTACCGCAGCTCTGGTTTCGACAGTCAAGCTCATCTGAACGGATGGTCAATGGAACTATCGTCCGTCGAGGTGGATCCCGAACAGTTTGAAAAGCTGGATCCCTCTGGTGGTAGCGCTGCGGAGGTCGGCAACTCACTAATCGTGTTCGGGGCCTTCAGCGGGATGACGCCCGCGCTGGCGACCGAAGAACGTGTATGGGCGCGCCTGACGCATTTCGAGTGTCTGGAATACGCCCGGAAGCGGTGGCCTCTTAAAGACGAGCCGAAAGAGTCTGGCGGGCTGCTGGGCGGCCTGACCGGCGCCAAGCAGAAGGCGGCCGAACTGCGCAAGAAGGTGCATCATCAAAACATCAGCCAGATCGAAACTCACTACTTTGCCCGTGGTAGAACCGGCTATCGTGACGACAATGCGGTGTCGCGTCTATGGTGGAACGCTTTTATTGCCTGGCGGGTCGATCCACAGGATCAGGCTGGTGTTCTGAAGGAGCTTCTGCGGACCGCGGACATCCGCTCGAACTTGGTCGAGCGCCCAATGCTGAGCAACCGAGCAAGCCTGCTCAGGGGAATTATCCAAACGATGCGCAGCCATCCGGACGTTTATGGTACCGAGGCCACGTTCCGTGAGTTCATGAAGGCATTGAACCTGCGGGGCAGCGGGGTGCTTTTCGAGTCCCTAACCGACAAGGAAACCTCCGCAATTCTGCTCAGGTGCAGGGATGATGCGTTGCGGAGCATACAGAAGGCCCAAAAAGCGGCCTAAGAGTTTGCGCCGCCCGCGATCCTAGGTCTGATCAAAGTCGGAGCTTCTTGCTTGGCTTCAAAAGGATGTGTCCGGGCGTTGCCGCCTCTCGTGTCTCGACGGTCTACGCGTCTTCGCATCTGACGGAAGGGATCGAAGGCGTCCCACCCACCGAAAGTCGTTCATATAGTGTTCCCGAATTCCCTGATCTTAAGAACCTATGGTGTGACGTCATTTTTCTGCCGGGGCTGTGAAAAACAAAATCCTAAAACGCCGAGTATTTCTGAAGCCGAGAGCGGCTGACACTTTTTTGCATCCTCTCTGAAACCGTGGATTCGCCAATAATTCTTGGTGGAAACCGCGTTTTCGAGGTCGGTTCATGGATCGCCGTCTTGGTCAAAACTCTTCGGGTGGAACGGCGCGAACGGTAATTTGGCATTACTCACTCAGGGAATAGAGAATGCCGACAAAGACTATCGCTAGCACCGTCCGACTCTCGAAGCAGGAAGCCCGCCAGATCGACGCCCGCGCAGCGCAGAACGGTTTTGGGACGCGTTCGAAATACATGATCCACGCCGCGCTCAACTACGGCGACCCGGCCGAAAACGACGTCGCTGCCGAGATCGCACGGATAAGCTACGCGCTCCACCAGATCCATCGCGCCCAGAACGGGCGCATTCACCTGCTCAAGAAGCGGGACGTTGCCGATCTGCAGAAACTGTCACGCGCGGCCCTGAGCGCCGTCATCGAAAGGGCCGCTCGGTGAGGCGATACACGACGTTTCACAGCCTGGCCGGCACGATCCTGCCTTACCTTTCGAAGGACGGGGTGGTGCTGACCGGGTCGATGCCCGTTCGGACATGGAGGCAAGCGGTCGATTTCCTGCGCCCTTTCGATGCCCCGCATGGACAGGGCCTCGTTCATTTCACGCTGTCCATGCCCCGTGGAGCATCGCTGTCAGATAGCCAATGGCTGGTCGTCGCACGGCATGTTCTCAGGTCCAGCGGTCTGCCCCCAGAACGGGTGCCTTGGCTCCTCTGGGGCAGAGAAGAGACATCCTGTGACCACGTCCACATCGTCAGCGCATGTCAAACTTTCGTGGGGCGGCCCCTCGACGTCGCGACCTCTGTGCGCACTACCGACCGGCTGGAGCGCGACCTTCGGCAGCGTTTGGGGCTGCCGGACCTGCCCTGGCGGTCGGATCCCAGCCTGACGCTCACCCCGGAACTCGCCCAAAGGGCAGCCCGCAAAAACAAAGCCGCTTGGAGTTTTGCATCGGACCTGAACGCAGCAATGAAATCGTCGAGACCCGTTACTGCCGATGACCTGAACGATGCGCTGGAAATGCATGGGTCTCCGTGGCGTGTCCAGCGTGCCCCCGACCGATCAGAGCTGCTTGTTCCGACCAGCATTGCGACGGGACGGTCGGTTAATCCCCGGGATGCAGGTGCGGCATTTTCCTCGCGCTTCATCCTGAAACGTTTTCGCCTTGCAGCCCAACTGCGAGTGGCAGGGGTCATCCTGCTGCTTGTGAACATTGCCCGCCAACTGCGCGCCATTCCCCACCCGGTAGTCGGTCACCTGAAGGAAACACACAATGAACGATTTGATATCGGATCACGATCTCACCCACCTCAAGCTGGACAAGACGCGCGAAGATGTCCGGCGCCTGCACCCGCTCCTGCAACTCCTGGACCCGGAGCAGCAGGACGTGACAACGGAATTCGCCGAAAGGCTCATTGGGCTTCTTATCGACGTGGAGAACCGGCTGGCGGAGCAGGCGACGGCATTCCGGACCTTGGCTACGGTGATGGAAGCCTTGGAGCGCCGCATCCGAGCGTTGGAGGAAAGGTTGGATTTTCTGCTCGGCGAAATCGAACCCGAGTCGGATGGCTAGCCGCGCTGTATCGTGCGGCGAAAGAGGCAGGCGTGCACCTCCGACACCGGTTTGTCGCCCAGGGGTCTGCGGTCATGCTGATCGGCCCCGAGGGCAACCGCGCGATCCTCGATCTGTTGGCGGGCAGCATCATCGAAGAGGGCAGTCCGCATGAGGCGCGGTGGAGCACTTTTCTTGCGGTATTTTCGGATAATGCCGGAAATGTCCCTCGTGTCGCCGTTGCGGAAGCGCTGCCGGAAGATGTTTCGAATGGCCCTATTGACGAAGCCAATGACCAACCACCAGAGCTTCCCGGGGACTATTGAGTTTGGTGGCCACACAGCCGT
Organism: Ruegeria lacuscaerulensis ITI-1157; assembly: GCA_000161775.1. Classification (GTDB taxonomy): domain Bacteria; phylum Pseudomonadota; class Alphaproteobacteria; order Rhodobacterales; family Rhodobacteraceae; genus Ruegeria; species Ruegeria lacuscaerulensis. The sequence goes on along the minus strand of GG704596.1, from coordinate 371,792 downwards.
CCCTAGACACCACTCGTAAGATCGCCAGCGTCCCTGGCTCGTGCCTCAATCGCGTCAAGAACCGTCGCAAGCTGATCCAGCACGACCTTGCGCGGGTCCTCGACGCCTCTGAGAATCTTCGTCGCGATGACATAGTGTTCCACCGCCCCAGACAGGCCGTGCCGCTTCGTTCGGTTCGAGTGCCCAAGGATGTCCGCGATCAGGTCGATGGGTGCACCTAAGGCTGCGAGGATCGTCGCCGAAGTGCGGCGAAGGTCATGCCGCGTCCATCCGCTGGTTCCACTCGCCTTTTTGATCGCCTCGGTGCCCCGGTTCCAGTTCACTTCCACTTGTCCGTAGGAATTTGGAAACACCAGATCGTCCGGGTCGGCCGTATCCGCACCCGGGAGCGATTTCAGCAGGTGCATGGCCGCGTCGGAGAGGGGGACGCGCTGTCTGCGGCTTTCGGCAGCAGATCGTTTGTCGATGGGGATCTTCGTCCAGATGCCTGATCGAAAATCGACGTCGCGCCACTTCATTTCCGCAACCTCACGAAGGCGGGCCAAGGTCAGCAGGATAAACCGATGTGCAACCGGCCGCAGATGGTCCTCTGCTGCGAGCCTGCTGCTCAAGGCTTTCGGGGCAGGGTAGGTCATCAACGGCAAGACCAAGGCCAACTCATCTTCGGTGAGAACCCTTTCCCGACCCCCGGTGATCGAGGGGTCCGAGATCGCTGGGTCGTGCGTGAGCTTTATGTCGACCACGTCCAGGGCCGGGTTTCGGCCAGCCCCAATCTTGCCGAAGCGCTTCCGGTTCGCCGCCCAATCCATGACGACCGACAGGTATGACCGCGCGCGGGATACGCTGCCGTTCGCGGACACCTTGCCCCTCTGCTTCGGGCGGTAGTTAGCCATAACATCGGCGAAATCTTCAGCGGTGAGCGTGGTCACGTTCTTGTCGAGGAGCGGTGCGAAAACTCGCTGGACTGAACTCTGCGCCTCCGGCAGGCGACCATCCGCCCGCGGGCGCCACACCTTTGTCGTGACGCTCCCGACTACCTGATACTCTTGGATCAGTTCGGCCAGTGTCGGCGCTCTCGACCGCTCCGCTTTTCGCGTGCGCTTTTCCGCCGCGAAGTTCTTCCCTACTCGCAGAAGCCGCCGGGCCTCCTGCGCCGCGTCCCGGGCTTGACGCAAGGTTGTGGCCGGATACTCTCCAAGGGTGACGGTCTGCACCGTGCCGAACGCGTCGCGGGCCTTGAGTGCGAAACTCTTTTTGCCCGTCTTAGAGACGCGCAGCTTCAGGCCAGGGCACTGGGTGTCGGAGAATTCGGTGCGCCTGTCCACGGTGACGGTACGCACAAATGCATCGGTCAGAGCTTTCCTGTTCGACATGTCCGGTTCTTTCTGGGGCAACACTGGGGCAACAAATCTGCCACGCTGGGCTGCTTTTTCGTACTTCACAGTGCACGTATGTCGCGAAAATAATTATTGCAAATATTTAGAAAAAATAATTACTTACGGCGATTGAGGCGATTCAGGTCGACGCATCCGGATGCGCGCAAAAATTGCATGACCTGGATTGAAAATCCTCGTGTCGGTGGTTCGATTCCGCCCCCGGGCACCATCCTTCTTTAGAAGCGTTTAATATCAGCTACTTAGGTTGCGATTTTGTCCCACCGGGAACAACCGCCGCCAAAAGTGGGACACTTTCGTTCGGGGTTTGTTCTCGGGAAAGACGGCGAAGCGCGCTTTCCGCACGGGTCTTCTGACTGGCCGCGCGGGTGTAGCGGGTAACTTCCTTACTGGTCCGGTGCCCGGTGATGGACATGATTTCCTGTTCCGTGCATCCCAGTTCGGCCAGCCGGGCGGCGGCGGCCTTGCGAAGCCCGTGGACGGAGCACTGCGGAAGCCCGGCATCGTCGCACCACTTGCGGAAGCGATTGCCGAACCCGTTGGACGTGAAGGGCCGATTGAACGCGGTAACAAGGAAGGTCAGATCGCCCGTGGGCGTGGCGTCGATAATCTGTTGCAGCTCTGGGATAACGGGGATTTCCATCCGCACCGGCTTCCGGTTCCTGCCCTTGTGCTGGGTGAAGATCAGCCATCCGTCGCGGACGTGTTGCTTGCCCAGCACCACAAGATCGGCGCGGCGCTGGCCGGTGTAGAGGGCAAGCGCCAAGGCGAGACGCGCGGGCGTGCCAATCGGGTGCGCCTCTTCGTATTTCTCAATCTCGGCCAGCGTCCACGAATGGAAGCCGTCGGGGTTGCCCTTCAGATATTCGACCTTCTCCGCCGGGTTGTCGTCGTGGTGGTCATAGCGAAGCGCGTAGCGGTAGAGCTGGCGCACGGCCTTCACCATGCCGTTGGCGGCCTCGGGTCGGTCGGCCATCTCATCACGGCGGACGCGGATATGGCGGGGCAGCAATTGAGCGAAGGGTTTGTCCCCGTCGCCCTTGTGCTCGCAGAAGCGTTCAAGGATGGACCGGCGGACCTTCTGAGTCCGGGGGTCCAGCTCTTGAAACATGGCGCTCTTGAAGTATTGGACGCAAAGCCACCTAAAACTCTTCGGCACGACGCGCCCGGCCTTGTCGGTCTTGGCCTCTTTCGGACCAGCAGCGGCGGTGCGGTAGTCGGCCAAGAACTCAGGTGAACCGGCGGGGCCGCGTAGGCGAACCTTCCGCCCGTTGCGGCGGTAGTAGAGGCGGACATTGCCGTGCCGGTCCACGTCTTCCACCACATATTTCAATCTGAATTTCATCGAATCCTCGGGCATCTATTCGTCCCAAGCATTGTGGTCGGACTCGTCTCCACCGGGCAAGGCGTCAAAAAATCGGTCCAAAGCACGCACGTCCCAGACCCGCCGCCCGTCAATTTTCTTGGCTTTGGGCATCCGTCCGTCGCCTACCATCGAGTCGAATTTAGACGCGCTCACGCCGATGTATTCCGCCGCCTCCACGCGCGACAGCCCCCGCCGCGTGGGCGGCGGAAGAGCAGTGCGCGTATGTTTGGAGACGGCGGGCACGGCTTCAGAACGTGCCGTTGAGGCGGACGCAGACGGTCCCGGACGGGTTGCCCGCTGCCGAGACGGCCACGCCGATCTTGGTGTTGCCGCTGGCGGTGCCGGTCACTGCCCCGTCGGACGTGCGGAAGTAGACCGCATCGCCCACGGCCAGTTCATCGGTGGAGACTTTCGGCATCTCGAAGACGCCTTCCGTCACCAATACCAGCGGATCGCCAATGGCGGCGTCCCCCGATGCAATGCCGAAGATATTGCCGAGCTTGACGCCATCGCCAGAGTTGGCGGCGGCCACGGCGGTCACGGTGAGGTTTTCACCGGGTTGCACAAAGTTGCGCATTTCAGGTTCCTTTCGAGGTTCGGAAATGAAGGGTGGTCGGCGTCCGACGCCCGGCCAGCTCGGCAATTTGCCGGTCCAGCGACGCCAGAGCGGCGGCCATCTGGGCGTCGGACTTGTATTCGACTTCCTCGCCATTCTGGTCGCGGAAGCGCCGCACGCCGCCCGCACGCGCCGTGAGAAGCGCGTCACGGGCTTGCGTGAGCTGGTCGAGCGTCAGGGCCATTACGAAGTCGCCACGCGCTGCGCGCCGCGCCAGTCGAGCCAGCCCGCGCCGAAGTCGAGGAAGCCCCGGAAGGACAGCCCCAGCGTGTCCCAGCTTTCGCGGCGCTGGACTTGAACGCCCTCGGCCCCGCTCAGGTAGGCATAGCGCAGGCAGGCCAGCCGGGCCGGGTCCGCGAAGAGATACCACGTGCCCGACGGCAGGCGCGGTTCCACCAGCAGCTTCAGCTTGCCCGCGAAGGGGTTCACGTCCGCCGTGGTGCCGGGCTGGATCGCGGCAAGGATTTCCTCAGCCCCGGTTTCCAGATCGGCGGGCACCAGCAGGTAGCGCGGCGGGGCGTCGATGATGGTCTTGCCATCGGTGCCGGTGCGCAGGCGCATGGCTTCGCGGTTCTCGGTCAAGGTCGGTTTGGACGGCGGCCCGGCGGTGTCCCCGATGTTGCCCCGGCTGAAATCGGGGAACAAGCCGTCGATGTCTTTTTCGAAAGCTGTTCTCTTCACGTGTTCAGTTCCGACAATATCAATGAAGACCTCAGTCATTGCATCAACGACAAGCTGTAAAGTCTGGGCGTGATTTGTACCGCCTTCAACCTGCTCTGTTGGTTTTCCAGCGGCCCCCAGAACGAGCCGCAAATCTGCAATGGCGTCGCGCGTGCGCTCGACGCGCCTGCGCATCTCAGATGCTGGATAAACCTTCGCCTTCGGGCTGGGCCGGCTTGGCGTTGTTCGGATGAAACCCTTCTAGCACGTCGCGGCACCGCTCCTTCGTCATCTCCCGCTCGGCCAGCAACACCTCTGCGACGGTGATCAGCCTGTCCCGGTTTTGCCGGAGGATGCCCTGCGCCTGCTCCAGGCACTGGCCGAGAACATCCTGCACGGCGCGATCGACGGCATCGCCGGGCCGGAGGATGGTCCTGCTGGCCGGGAGGTGGGTCAGCGTATCGCCCATACCCCATTCAAAGAGCACCCGGCGGACGAGGTCGGTGGCATGCCGGCATAGAGCGCTGAAAGGCCGGTATGGGCCGTCCATGAAGACGGCCCAAGCCTTCAGATTTCCACCGCCTCGGCGATCGCCAACGCATCCTCCAATTCGACGCCAAGGTACCGGACGGTGCTGTCCATCTTGGTGTGACCAAGCAGAAGTTGTACCGCTCGCAGATTTCCTGTCTTTCGGTAGATTTGCGCAACCTTGGTCCGGCGCATCGAATGTGTTCCGTACGCACTCGGCTGCAGACCGATCGATTCCACCCAATCCCGAACCAGGCGCGCGTATTGTCGCGTGGAAATGTGAAGCCGTTCGTGGAAACGCCCAGGCCAGAGGTACTCCGATCCGGTCATCAGCGGTTGTTCCATCCAGCACAGCAGCGACTTTCGCGTGCCCTCGGTGATCTCAAAACGGACAGGTTTCTGTGTTTTGCTCTGAATGATTGAGGCGCGTTCCTTTACCTGACCAGCGGCGTAGACATCCGCGACCTTCAGTTTGACCAGATCGCACCCGCGTAGTTTGCCGTCGATCGCCAGGTTGAACAGCGCCAGATCGCGATGGTTCTCGGCAATTTCCAGGCGCACTCGGATTGCCCAGACATGTCTGGGCATAAGTGGTCGTTTCTGACCTATAATGCGTCCCTGGTTCCAAGCGGGGCGGCGGGCTCGGATGGCAGGCAAGTTTGGTATTTGCATGGTGGTTCCTCCAATCCACCACGCCCTTCCACAACGCCAACGCGACCATCATCTCGAAGGCGAAAATCCTAGAGATACCTGACAATCGATTTGGTCTTGTTGAGATGAGAGACGAACATCTCGTCGCGGGAAGATCAGATTGGTTATCTTGGGCGAGCGCAGTGGGTCACAGAAAACTTGCGCCGATTTCACGAAATCACAAGCTTGAATATTTTGGGAACTCTTCGCAGATGAACTACCTAATCAAAGAAGTAGTAACATCGGCATGACCTAAACAGCCAATCAATCAAGAGAGGCGTAGCTTACGCTTTCCGATGGCAAATGCCCCGTCTGAACCGCACCGGGTTTGCCGGAGACAGGTTGGTTTAAGTTACGCGGCCATGGTCTGAGTTTCCAGAGCTGCGTAGTAGTTTGCTTCGGCCTCTGCCGGCGGGATGTTTCCGATGGGTTCCAGCAGGCGGCGGTTGTTGAACCAGTCGACCCATTCGAGTGTGGCGTATTCCACGGCGGCGAAGCTGCGCCATGGGCCGCAGCGATGAATGACCTCGGCCGTGAACAAGCCATTGATCGTTTCGGCCAGGGCATTGTCATACGAATCCCCTACGCTGCACACAGAAGGTTCGATACCCGCTTCGGCCAACCGTTCGGTATCGCGAATTGACAGGTATTGCGACCCGCGATCCGAATGATGCACAAGCCCTGATCCGGGTTGCCGCTGATGAACGGCCTGTTCCAGCGCATCGAGCACGAAACCGGCGTTTGCTGTCAGGCTGACCCGCCAACCCACGATGCGGCGGGCGAAAGCATCAATGACAAACGCCACATAGACGAAGCCCTGCCACGTCTCCACGTTAATGAAATTACTGACCCAGAGCATATCCGGTGCAGGCACGGGGAACTGGCGGTTTACCCTGCCCAGCGGGCATGGCTGCGACTTGTCAGGTATTGTCGTCGTGGCTTTCTTGCCACGGATCACCCCCTCCGAGCCCAAATCCTTCATCAGCCGCGCCACCGTGCATCTGGCCACATCGAAGCCTTCCCGGCGCATCCGCTGCCCGGCAGGGCATTGCAGAGCAATGTCCTGAGAGGGAGATGCCAGACCTTGCGAACCCCGTAGACCTTGTAATTCTGTTTCCAGACACGTTCGATCTCGGGCCGCAAAGCCTTGTCGCGCTTGGTTCGATCTGACAGCAGATTAGGGTTCGCCCGTTTGGCCATGTGATCGTAGAACGTGCCCTCTCGGCAGAATTGCTGCGCAATTCGCTTGCCGGGTAATAGATGGGGCAATCGGCAGGTGCCTGCAGATCGGCTCGACCCCGATGGCTTCACGGTTCTCTTCGATGAAGGCGATCATGTCCTGGACCGGCGGTCGAGCTCCGCCTGGGCAAAATATGCGTTCGCCAGTGGGCTTGAACCAGTGGCGCCTTCACTGGCTCACCCTTGAGCAGGATCTCATTGGCCTGTCTCAGTTCGCGGTTCTCCCGCTCAAGCGCGTTCATCTTCTCAGCCATCTCGGTGGTCACACCGGCCCGGTCGCCGCGATCCACCTCCGCCTTCTTGACCCAGTCGTTCAGCGTGTTCGCCGCACAACCAATCTTCGCCGATACCGACACGATGGCCGCCCACCGGCTCTCATGCTGCCCGGAATTGTCCAGAACCAGGCGAACGGCACGCTCGCGCACTTCCGGGGAATACTTGTTCGTCGTCTTGCTCATGATGCTCCATCCTACTCAAGAGTTGGAGCCTCCGGCAAACCCGGTGCGGTTCATACCGACAGAGATATGAACGTGAGATTAAATGGTACAGAAATGGTACAGGGAGCCGTAAACGGGGAGCACGCGAACAAACGGCGTCGTCCGGGGCCATATTTTCAAGGGGGAAGGTGGTAGCGGAGGAGGGACTTGAACCCCCGACACGCGGATTATGATTCCGCCCGAGATCGCTTCCTTCCTTGTGCAATCTGCGCCGACCTAAAACAGCTTGCGACCTCTTGAGACATTTAAGCGCCTGAAAAGAATATTTATTTTCGTGCTTCGTTGTGTTGTCTTGGCGACAGACATTGTCTCACGCTGTCGCAGTCTGGATCAGGTAATCTAACGGCTTTTGCAGTCCTCCGCAGTCCCATTCTGGGAAAGTGGATCAAGCCAAATTCGCTCCTGCAACAACAAGTGGCAAGGACGAACGATGACTGCGGAACCGAGAAAATCCAACAAAGTTGAGATTACTGACAAAACGGCAAAACACGCTGAGATCAGGCCCACTCGCTATCACATCAAAGATACCAAGGTAGAAGGTTTCACGCTGCGGGTCATGCCGAGCGGACGAAAGACAATGGCGGCGATGCTTAGGGACCACAAAGGCAAGATGCGCACTATTACCATCGGCACCTATCCCAAAATGTCGATCAAGGAAGGTCGTGAGCGGTGCCGGAAGATCGCTTATGGCTTGAAATATGGCGGTGAAGAGTTCGCAATGCCTGTCGGCACTGAGAAGAACGACCGCACCACTCTGATGCAGCTCTTGGACGAGGTGCAGCCAGTGTTCGCAATAAACAAAAAGGGCTGGCGTCCGCGTGGTGGCCCCAACTCCAAAGCAAACATGCGTAGCACAATCGAATGCGTCTTCTTTCGACTGTTGCACAAGCCAGTTGAAGATATCACCGAAACTGACCTTGCCGCTTGCGCCAGCGCATACCAGCCTTCGCGGCCAGTAAATGGCAAAGCCAGCGCAAATGGTCAGGTTTCGAGAGCGTTGGCTTACCTTGCTCCTGTCTTCGATTGGGCGGCGCAACGCGGAGAATACTGTAAGGTTGGCGCAGGACGCCTGAAAAAGCTTGTTGCTCCGGATGTGCACTGTGTTCATGACCCTTCGACCAATGATCCCAGCATTTCTGGCATCAGGTCGCGTGTTCTGTCTGAGGAGGAGTTAGCCAGGGTTCTGCCGCTGCTGACCTACCCGGTTCATCCCAGCTTGCGTCGTCGAAATATATCGCCCGAAAAGGACTTCGGGCCGATTGCTATGAAGTTCATGTTCCTTACGCTTGCAAGGGTTAGCGAGGTGTCGAATGCAAGATGGTGCGACATAAACTTCAAGACCGGTGTTTGGACGCGCAAAGTGAAGGCTACCGAAGGCGGAGAGAGAGAGGACGATCTTCCGCTTTCGCAAGCTGCATTGGAGCTTCTGAAGTCGCTACCTGGCTACCCGAGCAAAACGCCGCGCGACAGTTATGTATTCCCAAACCGTGATGGCGGTGTTTTGTCAAACTGGGATAGGACCAGCCGAGCCGTTTTTAAGGCCAGCGGGACCGGGCAATGGACGCGGCACGATATCCGTCGAACCGGCTCGACGCTTTTGAAAGAACTGCGGACGCCAGTTGAAACTATTGATGCGATCTTGGCCCACCTCGACCCCTTGGCAAAATCTGGAGCAAGCGGATCGGCTAAACACTACCTTGCGGCAACTCGGATTCTTGAAGGAGTTGAGGACCCCAGAGCGGAGGCTTTGAACAAACTGGCGCGTGCATACGAAGTGATCATTTGCACCGGTAAGGCTGCCACGCCCGCTTAGGAAATCGGACG
>GG704596.1:317626-362868 GCA_000161775.1 Ruegeria lacuscaerulensis ITI-1157 | reverse complement strand
CCTGTTTTGTTTTTCGTCCGGACATGGAGAACCAAAGTCCATTTCGGTGCCGCCAAGGGCACTAAAAAACATTAGGATACAGGAAAAAATATGAGCCAAACCAACCACTTCAAGGAAACAAAGAATGATTGCAAACCGCGCATACTGGGGCGCAGAACGATTTCAGCAAACACATTTCGACCCAACCCCGATCCTGACTACATCGTCCAACGGTTTTTGTTTCCCGGTGAAGTCAGTATGTTCGCAGGCCCTTCAAATCTCGGGAAGTCGGCTATTGTTGCAAGCATAGCCGCGCATGTAGCGATGGGGCGCGACTTTTGCGGCATGCATGTCGCTCGCGCGGCTGTTCTAATAATCGCCGCAGAAGCTCCGAAAGGATATTTAAAGCGGACTTATCCGTATTTGAGCCAGAACGCTGCTCAAACCGCGCCAGTTGAGATTTTGGATATGGCAGTCAATCTGTCGGATTCGCAAGAGATCAAGCAGTTTGCTGCCGATGCTAAGATGTTCCGCGAATATAACGGCTGCGACGATCTGCTGATTGTATTTGATACCCTCAATCTGTGCATGGGCGATGGTGATGAAAACTCTTCAAAAGACACCAGCCGTGTCCTGGCAAATGCCACCTATCTCGCAAAGACAACAAATGCTCATGTGCTCATTGTCCATCACATGGGGGCCGGTGAAACCTCCCGGCCACGCGGTTCAACCACTTTGACGGCAAATGTCGATACAGGCTTCACGCTTCACAAAGCCGACGAATCTCAGCCTGACGGAACAGTGTTCATTCGCGTGAATAAGCAGCGAGAAGACACCAAACCCGCACCTATGGCATTCCAAATCAAAGGGTTTGAAATCGGTAGAAACCGGCACGACGAAATCACGACAGTGCCTTGGGCTGTCCCCTTCGAACCCAGTAGTTCGCTCGTTGAAGAAAACAGACCCAAACCAGCAAATAAGGCCGGTTCCTCTGTTTCCGCCCAAAGATCAAAGGATGTGCTGCGTGTTCTCACTGAGCTTCACAGGCGGGATGGCGGCGAATGGCACAAACCCAAGGTGATTGGCGAAATGTCCGGCGAGCCTTTCAACAACATTCGTGGCAACGCGGATACAATGCGCAAGAAGGTCAGAGCAGCACTGGATGCCTTATTGGCAGAGAGCAAGATAGAAGAATCTGAAAAAGGTGTCAGGTTGCGCGCCATTGAGAGCAAAGCTGCGGCATGATGCAAACATCACCTCGACCGCGATAGGCCACGATTCTTAGCTGTGTTTTCTCCGCCAGACGCCCTCGGACACGGGGGCGTTTGTGCTTGGTGTTCTCCCATTCGATCTACGAAAAGATCTACGATTTCGTTGCCGATCCGGCCCAAATCGTCTGAGGGGGCGCACCGAAGATCGAAGTCTATCATCCGGTGTTTGCGGCAGTAGTTGGCGAGCATCATCAAAACCTGGCCGTTCTGCTTCCGCTTGTCGGCCAAGATGTCGAGATTTTTCGATTGCATGATCAGTTTCCTATTTCCAGTCCGGAAAGGAGATAGGGAAGGCGCACAACGGATAAAAAGCTTCGCATTTTATCCACGCCAACCCGATCAGGGAAATGGCACTGTTTTCGTTTCGACACTCAGTTAAGACCTTTTCAGAGAAGCGCACAGATGAAACCCGTGCCGCCGCACCCGGCCAGACTGCGGCGCATCTCCGATACATCACTCGCCCGCAAGCGGCGCGGGCGGTCATTCAAGAACGACTTTCGGGAAACAACTACCCAGAGACTGCCGCCCAGGCCGAAAAAGAGGCCCAAAGGCGCAAAGGGCGCGTCTGTGAGCGTTTTGTGATTGCCTTGCCGGTAGAGGCCAGCCCTGGACAGCGGGACGCGCTGACACGGGCCTTTGCCGAGCGATTGAGCAAGGGCGTTGCGGGGTATGTCGCCGCGATTCATGACCAGCACGGCAACGACACAAAGAACCCGCACGCCCATTTCGTATTCTTCGATGTGCAGCAGAGGACCGGCGGGCGCGGCAGGCCCAAAAGCACCTTGGGGCTTGCGCGCAAGAATGCCATCGAGGACGCCGCAAGAATGTGGGCTGAGCTACACAATCAAATGATGCGTGAATGGGGATTCGGGCCTCAGTCCGAGATTAGCCACCTGTCATACGCAGACAGGGGCATCGACAAGATTCCAACGATACACGAGGGCGCAGGTGCGCGGGCAACGCCGAAAGCCAAGAAGACCAGAAAAGAGAAATGGAAGCGCATCGACCAAGGCCATACGCGAGCCGAGGCCAACGAAATCATCCGTGAAATCAACCAACTGAAAGAGGTGCAAATCAATGCAGGAAACATACGATTGGGAGCAGGCCATGGAAGCCACGAGACGCAGCGCAGCGGCGGCTTCCCAGAACAGCGAACATGCGGTAGCGGGGATGGCCAAGTTGCTCAGAGAGATCGACCGCCTTTCAAGCAGGCAGTCAAAACTGACAGATACAATCGCCAGCTTGGAATCCACGCTGGCACAGCAGATTGCTCAAACCAAAGCCGCTCTCAACCGCGCCCAGGGCGACAACCGCCATTCCAGGCGTTTGCCGGCCTTGGGCTTATTCGCCGTTTTCGCCGTGGGCGTCGCTTTCGGCGGGTTTATCGTGAGTTGATAATGCTGCGCAATACCCTGCGCGCGCGTCTCTTGCCTCGAGATGGGCAGAACCGCTCAGCACTGTGTCCCCCTGCCCAAGAAGCACATCGCCACCCGCCTGGAATGACGAAGCCCCGCAGAGGCGGGGCTGAGCGCGAAGTATAGAAGAGGATGTAGAAGGGCGAACTGTGAGGCGCGTTATGCGGCCATGTCGCCGTCTTGTGCAATGATCCGATTCAAATCGGAAGCCCGCCAGCGCGAAGAATGGCCCCGCTTGATCGGCTTGGGAAAATCGCCGCGTTCAATGTCGCGGTAGATGCTGGCACGAGAACGGCAAAGCACGGCGCATACGGTTTTGATATCGACAAGATGGTCAGTGATGGTTTGGGCTTGAGGTGTCATGGTCTTCCTTCTTTGGTTAGGCGGAAGCTATATTTCCTCTTTCCCCCAAATCCGAAGTCCGAAGCCAAAATTTTTTCCGAACGGTTCCATCTGCAAGTGCATTGCATCGTCTCTCCGGTAGGCGGTAGTCATGTAGGCAGATTTTCCCGGCCTGCAACCCCAGGCTACCGAGCAGAGAAGACAAAATCGACATGCCAACATTGGACTGGATCGGCAAGAAAGCCGTCGTCAATCATCACCGCGAAGTGCCCTACCGTCTTGTCCATTGCGATGGAGAGCTTTCGGCAGGCGATCCGGACGCCGGGAACCTGCTGGTGCAGGGCGACAACCTGGAAGCGTTGAAAGCGCTGCTGCCCTACTACGCGGGCAAGGTGAAATGCATCTACATCGATCCGCCCTACAACACCGGGAACGAGGGGTGGGTTTATAATGACAATGTTGCTTCACCCGAGATAAAGGCGTGGCTGGGCAAGGTCGTCGGCAAAGAGGCCGAGGACCTATCGCGCCACGACAAGTGGCTTTGCATGATGTATCCGCGCCTGCGGTTGCTGCGTGAGTTTCTTCGGGAAGATGGGGTTTTGTTTGCCTCAATAGATGCAAATGAAATAGCAAACTTCCAGCTTGTTCTGGAGGATGTATTTTCCGGCTGCTCGCAGATCGCTATTCCCGTTGTTAATAACATGAAAGGAAGAAACGACCGTGAGTATATTTCAACCTGCCATGAATATCTGGTGATGGTTGCAAAAACAGATTTTGTTTCTCACGGGTTGCCGCTCAGCCAACAACAAAAAGCACGATTTAAGCATGTTGATGAAGAAGGCTATCGCTACGAACTCCGCGACCTGAGGAAACGCGGTGGCGCGGATACTCGCCAAGAAAGACCCCAACTGTGGTTTCCCGTCTATAAACACCCAGAAACGAATGAACTCTCCTTGAAGCCAAGGGACGGGTGGATCGAGATATGGCCAATGAAAAAGGACGGGACCGAAGGGTGTTGGCGCTGGGGTAAGTCTCGCGTTGAGAAATATCTGTCTTCGCTGATTCCGTCTTATGCGCGCGCCAACGACAAGTGGAACCTGTCTTACCGTATCTACTTGGATGTGGATCGGGAAGAAAGCCTATTTGAGGACGACCCAGAGGACTACTCGGAAGACTACGATGATGAAACTGGGGAGGCTATTGAACGCACCACAAAACCAAAGTCGTTTTGGTGGGGGCCGGAACTATCAACAGACAACGCAGGCAAACAGTTGAAGGACATTTTTGATGGCAGAAAGCCCTTCGACTACCCAAAGCCAATAAGCCTTGTGCAGAAAATAATGCACATGATTGGCGACGAAGAGGCGTTGATCCTCGACTCTTTCGCCGGTTCCGGCACGACCGGGCAAGCGGTTCTCGATTTGAACAAAAAAGATGGCGGAAACCGAAGATTTATTCTCGTCGAAATGGATGAGAAAATCGCGTCGGAGATCACCGCTAAACGCCTGCGCCGTGTTATCAATGGCTATGACAAGGGCGGCGACCCTGGAAAGCCAGTTGAAGGTCTCGGTGGTGGCTTCCGCTATTGCCGCTTGGGCACACCGCTCTTCAATGAGTTCGGCGATATCGACGAAGCGGTGAGTTTCCCCGATCTGGCCGCGCATGTATTCTTTTCTGAAACCGGCGCACCGTTGCCGAAAAAGGTGGATGGCTCTACCCCGCTGATCGGACAGCACAAGGACAAGATTGTCTATCTGCTGTTTTCTCCCGCCGAACAGGGCTTCCCCCGCGAAGCCGCCGGGAATGTGCTGACGCCAGATGCATTGGCCAGCTTGCCGTCCGCCCCTGAGGGCTTTGATGGCGAGCGTGTCGTCTATGCCGAGGGCTGCACAGTCTCGCCTGAGCGGCTGAAAGCAGAGGGCGTCGTGTTCAAGCAAATCCCCTATCAGATCGAGGGGGCTTGATATGGCTGCTGTGAATCTCGACCTGAAAGAATATCAGAAAGCGGCACTCGACCGTTTCCGCAGTTATCTGCGCGACTGCAACAATGATGGCTGCAATGTCGCCTTTTACAAAGCAACCAACCTGCCTTACCGCGACGCCCCGGTGATTGCCCAGGGAACGCCCTATGTCTGCCTTCGTGTGCCGACGGGTGGCGGTAAGACGATCATGGCGGCGCATTCCGTTGGCATCGCTGCGCAGGAGTATTTGCAGGCTGCAAACCCGATGGTGCTGTGGCTTGTGCCATCGACGCCGATCCTTGAACAAACCGTTGCGGCCTTGAAGAACCCTGAACATCCCTATCGGGCGGCCTTGGCCAAGGATTTTGGGCGCAATGTCGCGATCTTGACGAAAGACGAGGCCCTGGCCATGTCCCGCGCCGATGCAGAGGGCGGGGCCTGCATCATCGTTTCAACGATCCAGTCTTTTCGGCGCGAAAACCCGAACGGAACCGAGAACACCGAAGGCTTGAAAGTCTATCAGGACGCTGGCGCTCTGATGGACCACTTCTCGGGCCTGTCAGAAGCGCAGGAAGCTCGGTTGGAGAAGGTTGAGGGCACAGATCGCCCGGTGGCTTCTCTGGCCAATCTGCTGCGTCTGCACCGGCCTATGGTGATCGTTGATGAAGCCCACAACGCCCGCACGGCACTGTCCTTCGACACATTGGCTCGGTTTAGTCCCTCGCTGATCTTGGAACTGACAGCGACTCCACAGACCGACCATGACCCAACCCGGGACAAACACGCATCCAATATCCTCTATTCGGTTTCCGCCGCTGAGTTGAAAGCGGAGCAGATGATCAAGATGCCGATCAAGCTCACCACGGATCGGGATTGGCAAAAGACGATTGGCGCGGCGCTGGATTGCCAAGCGGCCTTGGAGGAAGCAGCAAAGGCGGAGCAAGCCCAGACCGGAGAATACATCCGACCTTTGGTTCTTTTTCAGGCACAAAGCAACTCGGCCACCGATCCGACACGCCTGACCTACGACAAGATCGAGAAGTTTCTGATCGAGGACAAGGGTATCTCGCAAGATCAGATCGCGGTGCATTCCGGGCCTCGTAAGGACCTGGATGATCATGACATTTCGGACCCGGAATGCCGAATCCGCTACATCATCACAGTGCAGAAACTGAAAGAAGGCTGGGACTGCCCCTTTGCCTATGTGCTGTGTTCGGTTGCAGAACAGGTTTCCTCAACCGCCATTGAGCAAATCCTGGGCCGCGTTCTTCGGATGCCCAAAGCGAAGCTCAAGAACCGTCCGGCGCTCAACCAGGCATACGCCTATGTTGCATCTGCCAGCTTCGACGCCACGGCTCAGAAGCTAAAAGACGGCCTTGTGGAGGGCGCGGGTTTCAACAAACTCGAAGCCGCTGCGTTCATCGCCCCGCAGAGCGACATGGCCTTTGAGGAAGCAGCCAAAGAGTTTGAACATAGGTCCGATCCCTTGCCCGAGGATGATCTGCCGGACGAAGCCGTGCAGGAAGCCATCGAAAGGCTGCCGGCTTCGGTCAAACAGCGATTGACCTATGACTCGGAAAGCCGGTCCTTGGCATTCAAAGGTCCCATGACTAAGGAAAGCCGGAATCTGATCCAGCTTGCCTTTGCCAAATCCCCCAAAGCTGCGCCTGTTGTCGAACGCCTATACGCAAAGACGAACAACTTTCAGACCTCGGCGGCAGAGGACACCGACAAGCCGCCATTCATCGTCCCGTTGCTGGGTTTCCGCAAACAGGGCGAGTTGCAGCTATTCAGCAAGGAGCATTTCCTTGACCTTCCTTGGCGGCTGGATGAGTGCGACGCCTCGGATATCGTCAATCGCTTCAAAATCGTCGATGAAAGTCAGTCTGGACAGATCGACATTTCCACAAGCGGCAAAGTAGAGATCGACTTTGCCCGGCGTGTCCAAGGTGAACTTGCTGCCGTCATCCAAGAACCAGCCTGGACACTGGCCAGGCTTGCCAACTGGATCGATATCGGAATCAAACACCCGGATATCACCAAACCAAGCGCCGTCGTCTTCATCAGAAGCGCACTGAACAAGCTCATCGAGAACGGGTATGACTTGGATGTATTGGCGCGGAACAAGTATGACCTGCGCAAGGCTCTTGCAGGGTTCATTTCCGACCTGCGATCTAACCGAGAATCCGACAACTACGCCGCTTTGTTCGCCGCCCATGCCGATCAGTTCGACACCAGCGCCGAGCTATCTATGATATTCGACGAACAGAGCTACGCATTTAACCAGCCCTACGCCGGTGCAACAAAGTTCAACAAGCACTACACCCCTTTGATCGGCGATCTGAAAGCCGAGGGGGAGGAGTTTGATTGCGCCGTGTATCTGGATCGACTGGACGCAGTGAAATACTGGATTCGGAATGTCGAGAACAAGAAGACCTCTTTTTGGCTTCAACTACCGCACGGCAAGTTCTATCCAGACTTTGTGGCCATGCTGAACGATGGGCGCATCCTTGTGGTCGAATACAAGGGGGCGCACCTTTACGAAGCTGAGGAAGCCAAGCGCCAGATCGGGGAAGCTTGGGCGGAGGCCAGCGGTGGCCAGTGCTTGTTCTGTATGCCTACCGATCGAGGATTTGACCTGATCGACAAGACAATCTGCTGAAATCGAAATAGAATCGTAAGAGCCGGGGGTGCAGTCCCATTGCAGTCCCGGCGAAAAACTCGTTGGGAGGATTTTGGCTGCTGACTGCAAGTGCCTGATTTTTTAGGGAAGATTTGGTAGCGGAGGAGGGACTTGAACCCCCGACACGCGGATTATGATTCCGCTGCTCTAACCAACTGAGCTACTCCGCCACGGTGAGAGGCGATTTAAGGGAGGGGCCTGAGAGGGTCAAGAGGGAAATGCCACGAAAAGATGGGAATTTTCATCCGGCCGAACTTGTAGACTCCGACGGCGACCCCGAAGCCTGGGCCATGCGGCGGACGAACTCTGCGCAGGATTCGGGCGCTGTCAGCGGAATCATGTGGCCGCGCTGTTCAAGCTGTTCAAAACTCAGTCCGTAATCGACCATGGGGGCGCCTTGCTGGCTGGGTGATAGAATCGGGTCATCGGCCCCAAAAAGGACGCCGCCCGCGACTTTCAGATCGTCATATCGCCGAGACTGTTCGTCGATGCTCTGGTCCACTCCGGCCAGGTCCTGGGAGCCGGTGATGTAGGCCGACGGGCGCAGACCCAATGCGCCGCCGGCGCGGTCAAGAAAATCATCCGGTGCGGGCTCGGGAGCGAACGCTTCGCCGATCACATGAGGGGCGGTTGTTTTGGCAAGAGGTACTGCGATCGTGTTGGCGATCAGGCTGCGCAGCCATTCGGTCCGAATTTCCAACGCCTTGAAGATTGCGGGTGTGCTGGGCACCCGGTGCGTGAGGGGAGCAAGTAGCGCCAGCGCCCGAATCCGTTCGGGGTAGTCCAGTGCCATGGCCAGCGATACGGCACCGCCGAGTGAGTGCCCGACCAGAATGGCCTGTGTCACGTCCTTCGCTTCAAGAAATTCATGGATCATCCGCGCCTGTTCCGGCAGAGTGGCCAGCCGCGCGTGATCGCGGGTCGAATACCCGCAACCGGGCCGGTCAACCGCGACAACGTGAAAGTCGTCGGCCAGAAGGTCGGTCATGGCATAGGTGAAGTGCTGCAACTGGCCGGTCAGCCCGTGGATCATCACCACCGTAGGCTTCTCGGGATCCCCCTGTTCGACATAATGGATCGAACCGCCGTTCACCGGCAGGATCTGCCCGGGCTGAGGTACGGATTGCGTTCCTAACCGCGTCAGGCGCCGGGTCCACAGATGCATCAGGATCAACGCGGCACCTATGATCAGCGCAATGGTCAGCAGGGTGGTCATGACGGAGGTCCTTTGGTCTGGGCGGGATCAACGCGATGGTAATGCTCGAGCCCGGCCTTCGCCAGACGTTTGCGGAATTCCGAAACGGTGCCGGGCCACAGCGTCGTATTGCGCCCCTGTGCGTCCTGATACCACGAAGTGCACCCGCCAGCCTGCCAGACACTGTCGGCATGACGCTCCTGCATTTCGCGGGTGAAGTCGGCCTGCCGGTCAGCGTTTGGAGCAATCGCGGGCAGACCCGCGCGCTGCATCTCCGCCAGCACCCGGCCGATATGGGCAACTTGCGCTTCGATCATCAGAACGACCGAATTGTGACCCAGCCCGGTATGCGGCCCCAGCAGGATGAAAAAGTTGGGAAACCCGGCAATGGCGGTGCCCAGATTGGCCTGCATGCCCTCGGCCCAAACGTCTGGCAGGCTCAGCCCGTCCGCGCCGCGGATGTCCAGCCTTTGGACCGCGTCCGTCACATGAAATCCTGTGCCCCAGATCAGAATGTCGGCCGCCGTCCGACTGCCGTCGGTCGCGATGATCTCGGACTCTTCGATCCGCTCGACCCCATGCGGGATCACGCTGACATTGTCGCGGGCCAGCGCCGGATACCAGTCGTTCGAGCTGAGGACGCGCTTGCAGCCGATCCGGTAATCCGGTGTCAGAATGCGGCGCATTTCGGGGTCGGATATGGCCTCCTCCAGCCCTTTGCGCCACATCTTCATGGCAAAGTCGACCGCGCGTTTTTCGCCGCGAAATACCCGGTGGCGGAATTCGAACAGCCAGTAGATGAACTGTCTGCGGATGCGCGGAAGCAGCGGAATGCGGCGATAGAGGTGCCGGACCCAGGAAGCAATCGGCCCGTCGGGACGCGGCAGAACGTAAGGAGCGCTGCGTTGGAAGATGGTGACATGGGCGGCGGTTTTGGCAATTTCCGGCACGAACTGAACGGCGGAAGCGCCGGTGCCGACAACTGCTATGCGTTTGCCCTGCAGCGGCACCGTGTGGTCCCATTGGGCCGAGTGGAATGCCGGACCCGGAAAGCCCGCTGCTCCCGGGATCTCGGGAGTGCTGGGGATGTGCAGGGCGCCGATGGCCGACACCAGGAACCGTGCCGTCCATTGCGCGCCGCCGGTCGTCTCGACCTGCCAATGCGTGCCGTCCCAGCGGGCCGACTTCAGTTCGGTGTGGAAATGGCACAGATCGTACAGCCCTTCGTCACGCGCAACGCGGCGCATGTAGTCCCAGATTTCGGCCCCGCCTGCATAGGCGCGGGTCCAGTCCGGGTTCGGATGGGTGGCCATCGAATACAGGTGCGAGGGCACATCGCAGGCCACGCCGGGATAGGTGTTCTCTCGCCATGTGCCGCCGATGTCATCAGCCTTTTCAAGGATCGCGATGTTGTGGATGCCGCGCTTGCGGGCCTCGATCGCCATGATCAGCCCCGAGAACCCGGCCCCTACGATCAGCATGTCAGTGTCGTGGGTCATGCCTGCACCTCCTCCCAAAGGTACAAGGTCAGGATAGGGTCAAACTGCGTTTCAGGAAAACCTGCCGCAGGGTCAGTCTTGGTTCAGATCGTCGGGCAGGGGGCGCGGCAGTTGGTCCAGCAGGCGGAACACCTGCGCGCGACAGGCCGGGCCAGTCCAGTCCGGCGGGCAGAATCCGTCGGGCAGGTCGGGCAGACGCAGAACGACGCGCCGCCACCGGTGCACGATCAACGTGCGCAGGGTGGCGATCTGACAGGGCGTGGGCTCCCAACTGGCCGGGAGGCTCTGGGTCACGTGGCGCACGGCCTCGTGCAAGGACCGGCAAGCCAAGCGCAGATCCGGCGGAAACAGCTTTTCATGCACCCATCGCGGAACCGAACGGGCGGTGACCTCTAGGATCAGCAGATCGTTCTGGTCTTCGGGCGGTGCCCCCGATCCCAACGCGGCGTTGCGGCCGATCGGCGTGTAGTCGTGGCTGAGCAGGATGTCTTCCAGCAGCCGGGTGCCGGTGCCATCTTCGGCGATCAACAGGTGCAGCGGCGTATCCGGCGCAGGGTCGCGCGCATAGATGCGCGGCGTGACCCGGGCTGATTGCGTGCGGCCATATTCGGTCAAGAAATGCATCGAAACGCGCCCGACCCGGTCGCTTTCTACCCAGCCATCCTTGCGCAGACGGTGCAGGGCCACGCGGATCGCCTCGGGCTTGATGCCCATCGGCTCGATGATGCGGCCCAGCGCCCCGCCCGAGATCTTGGCGCCGCGCTCCTGCGCCATGTCGCCGAACAGCGACACGATGATGGACCAGACCCGCTGATTCTGCGGGTCGGCCAGTTCGGCCACGGCCTGGGTGAACCACGGATGCGCGTTGGTCATGCGCCCAGTCTATCCGGCCCGACGGTGCAAGAAAAACACTTTGCCGTGCGCTCAGTAGGCGTTCATGGTCAACAGTTCGTATTCGGCGACCTTCTCGTCATCCTGATTGGTCAGGGTCACGTGCCAGCGCACCTCGCCATAGTCGTCGGTACGGCGGGTCTTTTGCTTGACCGTCAGCCGGACCTTGATGCTGTCGCCGGCCACGACCGGCTTCATGAAGCGCAGGCCGTCCAGTCCGGTATTGGCCAGCACCGGCCCTTCGTTCGGCTCGACGAACAGGCCGGCGGCAAAACTCAGCAGCAGATAGCCATGCGCCACCCGGCCCGGAAAGAACGGGTTTCTGGCCGCCGCGTCCTCGTCCATGTGGGCATAGAAGGTGTCGCCGGTGAAATGGGCGAAATGTTCGATGTCGTCCAGCGTGATGGTCCGGGGCGCCGTGTTCAGGGTCTCGCCAATCTGCAACTCCGTGAACTTGCGGGTGAAGGGATGCGCGGGGCCTTGGATCTCGGGCGCGCCGGGGATCCATTTACGGCCGATCGTCGCCAGCATCCGGGGCGAGCCCTGCAGGGCCGTGCGCTGCATGTAGTGTTTCACGCCGCGCACGCCGCCCATTTCCTCGCCGCCACCGGCGCGGCCGGGGCCGCCATGGACCATGTGCGGCAGGGGCGAGCCATGGCCGGTGGATTCCTGCATCGAGTCGCGGTCGTTGATGTAGATCCGCCCGTTGAAGGCGGCTGCGCCCATCACCACCTGGCGCGCGACCTCGGGGTCATGGGTGATCAGCGAGGTGACCAGCGACCCCTGGCCGCGATTGGCCAGCGCGATGGCGTGGTCCAGATCGCGATAGCCCACGATGGTCGAGACCGGGCCGAACGCCTCGGTGTCATGCACGTGCCGGGCGGCATCGGGATCGGCGCAGTGGAACAGCATCGGCGGGACGAAGGCGCCTTTTTCGGCATCGGCGCCGATCACCTCAAAGGCATCCGGGTCGCCGAACACGCGTTCGGCCTCCTGCCCGATCAGGCGGGCCTTGGCCAGAACGTCGGCCTTCTGACCGTCCGAGACCAGCGCGCCCATGCGCGTGCCGTCCAGCCGCGGATCGCCGATCGTGGTCTGCGCCAGCTTGGCCGAGATCGCCGCGATCAGCGGCTCGACCTGCGCCTGAGGGGCGATGATGCGGCGGATGGCGGTGCATTTCTGCCCGGCCTTCGTCGTCATCTCGCGCACGACTTCCTTGACGAACAGGTCAAATTCGGGCGTGCCGGGTGCCGCGTCGGGGCCAAGGATCGAGGCGTTGAGGCTATCCTGCTCGGCCACGAACCGCACCGAGTTGGTCACGATCACCGGGTTCTGCCGCAGCTTGATCGCGGTGTCGGCCGATCCGGTAAAGCTGACCACGTCCTGACAGGTCAGGTGATCCAGCATGTCGCCCAGCCCGCCCGAGACCAGCTGCAGTGCGCCTTCGGGCAGGATCCCGCTGTCCAGCATGATCCGCACGGCCAATTCGGTGACATAGCAGCTGTTGGTGGCGGGTTTCACGATGGCGGGAACCCCGGCCAGCAGGGTGGGGGCCAGTTTCTCCAGCATGCCCCAGACCGGGAAGTTGAAGGCGTTGATATGCACCGCGACACCCTGCAGCGGGGTGCATACATGCTGGCCCAGGAAGGTGCCGTTCCGCGACAGCTGCTCGACATCACCGTCCAGATAGACATGGCCGTCGGGCATCTCGCGCCGCCCTTTCGAGGCAAAGACGAACATGGTGCCGATACCGCCGTCGATGTCGATCAGATGATCCTTCTGCGTGGCGCCGGTTTCAAAACTCAGGTCATAGAGCGCCTGTTTGCGTTCCGACAGCGCCTGTGCCAGCGCCTTGAGCATCTTGGCGCGTTCATGGAACGTCAGCCGGCGCAGGGCAGGCCCGCCCAAGTCGCGGGCATGGGCCAGCATCGCCTGCACGTCCAGCGCGTCGTTGCCGGCGGTGGCGAAGGGCTCTCCGGTGATGGCCGAGGCGATAGTGCGGGCCCCGGCGCCGGGCGCAACCCACTGGCCCGCGGCGAAACTGGAAATCTGTTTCAGAGACATGAAATGCTCCTGTATTGGGGCCGCCTTGCGCGGCGAAATGTGCTCAGTGACCCAGCGCGCCCATCTGTTGCGGCAGATACAGAACGATGATGGGGACCAGAACGATCAGCGCCAGGCGGAAGATGTCGGCCACCCAGAACGGGGTCACGCCGCGAAAGATCGTGCCGGTCGAGACATCGCCCACCACGCCTTTCAGGATGAACACGTTCAGGCCCACCGGCGGGGTGATCAGCGAAATCTCGGTCACCACCACCACGACGATGCCGAACCAGATCGGGTCATAGCCCAGCGAGGTCACCAGCGGGAAAAAGATCGGAACCGTCAGCAGCAGCATCGACAGGGATTCAAATACGCAGCCCAGGATGATGTAGATCCCCAGGATCATCAGGATCACCACGAAAGGTGACACGTCATAGGCGGTGACCATGGCGATCAGCGCCTCGGGCAGGCCGGCCAGGTTGATGAAATTCGAAAAGATCTGCGCACCGATCAGTACTGCGAACAGCGCGGCGGCGGTAAAGCAGGTTTCCTTCAGCACCTCGAAGGTCGATCCCACGGTCAGCCCGCCGCGGAACAGTGCGATCAGAAAGGCGCCGGCGGCGCCCATGCCTGCGGCCTCGGTCGGCGAAAAGGTCAGGTTCAGGGGTTCGAAATCGAACACGCCATACAGCCCGCCGATCACCAGGAAAAACAGCAGCAGTACCGCCCAGACGGACCCCAGCGCGCTGATGCGCTCGCCCCAGCTGGCGCGTTCACCGGCCGGGCCGGCCTGAGGGTTGCGCCACACGGTCCAGCGCACGGCGAACAGGTAGAACAGGATGCCCAGAATGCCGGGGATGATGCCGGCCATGAACAGCTTGCCGATCGAGGTTTCGGTCAGCAGCCCGTAGATGACCAGGATGACCGAGGGCGGGATCAGAATGCCCAGCGTGCCCCCTGCGGCGATCGAGGCGGTCGACAGTTCGTCGGAATAGCCATAGCGGCGCATTTCCGGCATGGCGACTTTGGACATGGTTGCAGCAGTGGCCAGCGACGATCCGCAGATGGCAGAAAACCCGCCGCAGGCCGCGACTGTCGCCATGGCGATGCCGCCGCGCATATGGCCCAGAAAGGCGTTGGAAACGGCGTAAAGTTCGCGCGCCATGCCGCCCTTGTTGACGAACAGGCCCATCAGGATGAACAGCGGCACGACCGACAGGCCGTAATCCTGCGCGGTATCGGTGATCTGGCGGCCGACCATCGACATCGCGGCCTTCAGCCCGCGCTCGTCAAAGATCGAGCCGCCGCGTTCATAGGCAAAGCCCAACGTGCCGACCAGCCCCATGGCAAAGACGATGGGCAGGCGCATCAGCACCAGGATCAGGACAAGGGCAAATCCGATGAGAGCAGCGGTCATTGAGTGGATTCCGTCGGGGTCTTGGGGGCAAACAGGTGCAGCAGGCCGGTGAGGATCATCACCACGGCGGTGATCGCCACCGACGCAGTGATGAACCAGCCGACGAGGTAGGTCGGGATGCTGAGGTATTCGGTAACATCGCCATAGTCGCGGGCGCGTTCGGCCAGGATCCAGACGCGCTGGACCGGCCAAAACAGCATGACGCCGCTGAGGACATAGATCACAGCATCGCGCAGGCGGCTGAGCCGCAGGCGGTGGAAGATGCCGTCGGTCAGGTCCACGGCGATATGCCCGTTGGTGACCGAGATGATGGGCAGCACCGAGAACACCAGAACAGCCATCAGAATGCGCGTCAGTTCGGTGGCGGCCTCGATCGGCGCGTTGAAGACCGACCGCAGGATCACGTCGCAGAAGGTCATCACCATCAGGATGAACAGGGCCGTGCAGGCGACGATCACCGGCAGGACGCTGGCGCGCCGTACAAGCTGGATGAGAGGGGTCATCGGGTGGCTCCGAATGGGGCTGGGTGGGGGCGGCCCGCGCCGCCCCGCATCAGGGATCAGTTCGAGGACATTTCCGACTTGATCATGTCATAGGCGGCTTGCGCATCGACCCCGGCTTCGTTGACTTCGGCAATCACCTTGGCGCGCACGTCCTCGGCGATCTTCGAGAACTTCTCCATGTCCTCGGCACTGGCCGCATGGATCGCGTTGCCCTCGGTGTTTACGGTCGCTTCACGGCCGATGGCGTCGATCTCGTCCCAGATCTTGCCGATCTCGCGGCTCAGCGGCTCGCCGAACACGTTTTCCTCCAGCGCTTGCTGGATGTCTTCCGGCAGGTCGGCAAACGTGTCTTCGTTCATGATGAAGGCAAACGACCCGCGATACAGGCCGCCCGGCATCTCATAGACGTTCGGGGCCACTTCGGTCAGCTTGAAGCCCTTCCGCGATTCGAACGGCATGACCACGCCGTCGGCGGCCTTCGAAGCCAAGGTCTCATAGACTTTGGGGGCCGGAACCTGAATGCCGGTCGCACCCAGCGCGGTGCCCACGTCGCCACCGACGCCACCGGGGATCCGCACTTTGAGGCCCGAGATCTGGTCCATCGAGGTCACCGGGCTGCTGGTGTGCAGTTGGGCGGGGCCGTGGGTGTGCAGGGCAATGACCTTGACGCCGCGGTGTTCGTCGGCGGCCTTCAGGTATTTGTCGTATGCGCGCCAGTAGGCGACCGAGGCGGCCTCGGCCGAGCCTTCATAGCCCGGCAGTTCGATCAGCTTGGTCGTCACGAAACGGCCCGGCTGGTAGCCATGGAAGATGATCGAGGCATCCGCTGCGCCATCCATGATCAGGTCCATCTGGGCCGGGGGCGGGGCGATGCCCAGCTTCAGCTCGGCAGTCACCTTGCCGTCGGTGGCCTCTTCGACCATCTCGACGAATTTGGGCCACATCTTGGCGTTGATCCCGTGGGTGGGCGGCGCCCAGCTGGAAATCGTCAGGGTGTAATCCGCTGCAAATGCCACGCTGCCCGACACTGCCAAGGCAGCCGTCGCCAACAGCGTTTTGATCCCGTTGAGTTTCATGACTGGTTTCCTCCTCCAAAACATGAGTCATAAATGCGTTAATGGTCCTTTTTGTAACCATCAACCGGCCGAAAGCCCGGATTCGGCGCTTCGTCGGAGAAATTTATTGACCAACCGTTCGGTTAATGCAAGAAGAATATCGAAACGAATGCAAAGCGAGCGGCCCATGAGCGATACGATTCTTGCGCAGCGGCGTGGAAATTATGTGGAAATCACCCTCAACCGCCCTGATCGCCTGAACAGTTTCACCGAGGAAATGCACCACGCCCTGCGCCGCGCCATCGAAGGCGCGCGCAATGAGGGCGCGCGGGCGATCCTGCTGACCGGGGCCGGGCGCGGGTTCTGCGCGGGGCAGGATCTGGCCGATCGCGACCCGTCGAAAATGGACGGCCCGCCAGATCTGGGCCACACGGTGCGCACCTTCTATGCGCCGCTGGTGCGGTTGATCCGGTCGCTGAACTTTCCGGTGATCTGCGCGGTCAATGGCGTTGCCGCGGGCGCGGGCGCCAATCTGGCGCTGGCCTGCGATATCGTGCTGGCCGCCGAGTCCGCGAAATTCATCCAATCCTTCGCCAAGGTCGGGCTGATCCCCGATACCGGAGGCAGCTGGCACCTGCCGCATCTGCTGGGCGAGGCGCGCGCCAAGGGGCTGGCCCTGACCGGCGAGCCCTTGGCGGCGAAGACGGCCGAGGACTGGGGGCTGATCTGGAAAGCCCTGCCCGATGCCGATTTGATGACCGAGGCGCGCGCGCTGGCCGAACGCCTGTCGAATGGCCCGACGTTGGGTTTGGGTCTGACCAAACAGACCATCCAGGCCGCCGCGACCAACAGCCTGACCGATCATCTGGAGATCGAGGCCGACGCCATGAAGACCTGCGGTGAATCTGCCGACTATGCCGAGGGTGTCGCAGCTTTTCTGGAAAAGCGCAGCCCGGAGTTTCGGGGCAAATGAGCATGACGCCGAAAGAACGCGCCGAAAAAGCCGCCGCCGCGATGTGGGCGCAGGACCATGCCTCGAAATGGGCGGGGATGGAACTGGTCGAGGTCGACGAGGGCACCGCGACACTGGCGCTGACCGTGCAGCAGCACCATTGCAACGGGCACGGGATCTGCCATGGCGGCGTGACCTTCATGCTGGCCGACAGCGCCTTCGCCTTTGCCTGCAACAGCCGCAACCAGTCGACCGTGGCCCAGCACAACGTGATCAGCTATGTCGCGCCGGGCCGGCTGGGCGACCGGCTGACCGCCCGCGCGACCGAGCAGAGCCTGACCGGCCGCAGCGGCATCTATGACGTGACAGTGACCAACCAGGGCGGCCAAAAGATCGCCGAGTTCCGGGGCTTTTCCCGCGCGATCAATGGCACCCTGTTTCCAGAATCTTGAGGTGAGGAGGACATCATGAAGGATCTGACCCCGAACAAAGCGGATCTTGACCCGATCGAGATCGCGTCGATCGATGAAATCCGCAGCTTGCAGCTGGACCGTCTGAAATGGTCGCTGCGTCACGCCTATCACAACGTGCCGATGTACAAGCAGCGGTTCGACGAGGCCGGGGTGCATCCCGACGATCTGAAAACCCTGGCCGATCTGGCCAAGTTTCCCTTCACCTACAAGAACGACCTGCGCGACCACTATCCGTTCGGCCTGTTTGCCGTCCCGCGCGAACAGATCATTCGCCTGCATGCCTCGTCAGGCACCACGGGCAAGCCGACCGTCGTGGGCTATACCAAGGCCGATATCGACAACTGGGCCGATCTGGTGGCCCGCAGCCTGCGCGCCAGCGGTCTGCGCAAGGGCGACATGATCCACAACGCCTATGGTTACGGCCTGTTCACCGGCGGTCTGGGCGCGCATTACGGGATCGAGCGGCTGGGCGCCACGGTCGTTCCCATGTCCGGCGGGCAGACCGAGAAACAAGTGGCCCTGATCACCGATTTCAAACCCGACGGCATCATGGTCACGCCGTCCTACATGCTCAACATCCTGGAACAGTATCACAAGGTCGGGATGGACCCGCGCGAAAGCTCGCTGTCGGTGGGCGTGTTCGGGGCCGAACCCTGGACGGATGCGATGCGCAAAGAGGTCGAGCAGGCCTTTGACATGCACGCGGTCGACATCTACGGCCTGTCCGAGATCATGGGGCCGGGCGTCGCCAACGAATGCGTGGAAACCAAGGACGGCCCGGTCATCTGGGAGGATCACTTCTACCCCGAGATCATCGACCCGCAGACCGGCGAGGTTCTGCCCGACGGCGAAATGGGCGAGTTGGTCTTTACCACGCTGACCAAGGAAGGCCTGCCGATGATCCGCTACCGCACCCGCGACCTGACGCGGCTGCTGCCGGGCACCGCACGCTCGATGCGGCGGATGCAGAAGATCACCGGCCGCAGCGACGACATGATCATCCTGCGCGGGGTCAACGTCTTCCCCAGCCAGATCGAGGAACAGGTCATGGCCACCGGCGGCATCGCCGCGCATTACCAGATCGAGCTGTACAAATCCGGCCGCATGGACGCGATGCGCGTCTTTGTCGAGGCGATGCCCGACGCGGCCGATGAGCTCAGCAAGACCGCCGCCGCCCGCATGCTGACCAAGCGGATCAAGGACATCGTTGGCGTTTCCACCGAGATCGTTGTAGGGGACCCCGGCGATGTCGAGCGCAGCCAAGGCAAGGCCAAGCGCGTTGTCGACAACCGAGACAAGGAGTGAGGTTTGGCCCGTACGATTGCAAAAGATCACGACCAGAAACGCGCCCAGATCCTGAAATCGGCGGCGCGGGTCTTTGCCCGCGAAGGCTTCGACCGCGCCTCGATGACCCAGCTTGCGCGCGAATGCGGGATCTCGAAGGCCAACATCTATCACTATTATGACAGCAAGGACGCGATCCTGTTCGACATTCTCGAGACCTATCTGCGGGAACTGCGCGACCTGATCTGCGGGCTCGAGATGGACGGCCTCAGCCCGCCCGAAAAGCTGCACCGCGTGGTGGCCGAGATCCTGCTGGCCTATCAGGGCGTGGATGACGAACACCGGGTCCAGACCAGCGGCATGTCGGCTCTGCCCGAGGATCAGCAGCGCCTGTTGCGCGGGTATCAGCGCGACATGGTGAATTTCCTCAGCGCGATCCTGTCCGAGGTCGCGCCCGACGTGTTCCAGGGCGACGGGGCCAAGCTGCGTTCGGCCACGATGTCGGTCTTCGGCATGCTGAACTGGTATTACATGTGGAATTCCGGTGCCGATGCGCAGGCGCGCCGGGACTATGCCGCGCTGGTCAGCAACCTGACATTGTCGGGCGTCAAGGCGCTGTAGCTCCGGCCCTGCTGGTATTGTGATTTGGCTTTTGCGGGTGTCCCGGCGTTTACTTGCAGTCGGAGGGCGCCATGCAAAAAACGGAACGGTTCGACAAGTTTTATTTCGCCAAGGTCGGGATGGGCGAGGCCTGCGGCTGCGCCGAGCGCATCATCGACGTCTATGAATTCAACCGCAAGGCAGGTGCGCGTGACGCGGGCACGGGCAAGGTGGCCCGGCCACGGCATCGCGGTCTGCGATCGCTTGCCTTGAAATACGGCCTGATCAGCCGCCCCGGCGGGCGATGATCATGGGGTGCGCAGGCCCAGCCGCGTGACGACCTCGGCGGCCTCGGCCAGCCAGCGGTTCTTCAGTTCGACCCCCGAGGCCCGGCGCAGGCCCATCTGGCGCAGCTTTTCCATCCGCTCGGGGTTGCCCGCGCCGAAACTCGCGGCCACGCGGGGCCACCAGTAATCGACCGAGTCCTGCATCGCCGGTGCCTCGCCCTGATCCAACAGCTTGACCGCGCCTTCCAGGGCCAGTTCACCGTGATGCGCCTCGATCGGGGCGATGGCGCGGAACGCTTCGGCCAGCGGCTGATAGGACACCAGCGCGAACTCGGCCAGTTGCACGCCCACGGCCCGGCTCATCAGTAGATTCATCACCACCGCATCGGTCCAGCCTTTGATCGGATAGTTGAAGACCGCAAGGCGCATGTCATGTTCGCTGCGCGTGGCCCCGATATCGGCGGAACGGTCCAGCCGCGCGGTCCACGGGTGATGCGTGGCATAGCGCTCGGTATCCGCGCCGAACTCGCCCATGATCTTCAGCACGCGGTCGGCATTGTCGGTCTTTTCCAGAACGATCTTTGCCGCCGCGATGCGTTCCTTGATGCCCGGCCCCTGGTTGATGATGTCCGCAAACCCAGCCGCACCGGCCAGTTCGCTATCGACGAAGGTCGCCATCAGCTTCATCAGCTCGGCCCGGTATCGGGGCGGCACATTGGTCGGGTTGGTCAGAACGCCGCCTGCCGCTAGGTAGCTTTCGATGCTCATGTCTTCGGCCATGGTCCCTCTCCCTTTACTGGTCGTAATCGACGACGACATTGTCGGTCAGCGGGTAGGCCTGGCAGCTGAGCACATAGCCTTTTTCGACCTCGTAATCCTCGAGCGCGTGGTTGGCGACCATCTCGACCTCGCCTTCGATCACCTTGCAGCGGCAGGTCGAACAGACCCCGGCCTTGCAGGCAAAGGGCGCGTCCATCGCGTTTTCCAGCGCCGCATCCAGAATGGTCTGGTCCTTGGGCATGGTGATGGTCTGGGTGGCGCCGTCCAACGTGACCCGCGCCTGGGTCTGGTTGGCCTGCGCGGCGCTGGCGGCATCGCCCTGCTTGCGTTTGGCGCGGCCCGGTTGGGCGCTCGCGAACAGCTCGAACTTGATCTGGCTGTCGTCCAGCCCGTGTTCGCGCAGCGCCTCGGCAATGCCCAGCATCATCGGCTCGGGGCCGCAGATGAAGGCGGTGTCGGTGTTTTCGACATCGATCCAATGCTGGAACAGTTCGGCGCATTTTTCCTTGGTCACCAACCCGGTGAACAGGTCGATCTCTTGCGCGTCGGTTTCCAGGATATGGATCACGTTCAGGCGACCCATGTACTGGTTCTTCAGGTCTTCCAGCTCTTCGCGGAACATGATCGTGTTCACGCCCTTGTTGGCATAGACCAGCGTGAAGCGCGAATGCGGTTCCCGCGCCAGCGTGGTCTTGAGGATCGACAGCACCGGGGTGATGCCCGACCCGCCGGCAAAGCCCAGGTACTGCCGGTGCGCGGCCGGATCCAGCGGCGTGTGGAAGGCTCCCATCGGCGGCATCGCCTGCAGCCTGTCGCCCACTTTCAGCTCGGTATTGGCCCAGGTCGAAAAGGCGCCGCCCTCGACCCGTTTGATGCCCACCTGCAGAACGCCGTCATCCTTGCCCGCGCAGATCGAGTAGGAGCGGCGCAGCTCTTCCCCGTCAAATTCGCGGCGGAAGGTCAGGTACTGGCCCTGGATAAAGTCGAATTCCTCGGCCGCGCCGTTCACCGGCTTCAGCGTGACCACGACCGCGTCGCGGATGGTCTTGTGGATGTCGGTGACTTCCAGATCGTGAAAACGTGCCATCCGGTCCTCCTCAGATGCACTTGAAATAGTCGAAAGGTTCCAGGCAGTCGGTGCAGCGCCAATGCGCCTTGCACGGGGTCGAACCGAACTGGCTGACCTTTTCCACTGCCGTGCTGCCGCAATGCGGGCAGCGGTCGGGTCCGCCTGCGGGCTGGGGCGGTGCGATGCCGTAGTCCTTCAGCTTCGCACGCCCCTTGTCGCTGAGCCAATCGGTCGTCCAGGCCGGAGAGATGCGGGTCTCCAGCTTGATCTTGTCGATGCCGTGGTCGCGCAGGGCGGTTTCGATGTCCATCGCGATGACCGAGGTCGCCGGACAGCCCGAGTAGGTGGGCGTCACGGCAACCTTCAGCGTGTCGCCCTCCCATGTCACGTCCCGCACGATGCCCAGATCGACGACCGAGATCACGGGGATCTCGGGGTCGGGCACGGCGTCGAGCCATTCCCAGACCTGCTCTACGGTGGCGCGGTCCATCGGCCTTTACCAGGTCGCGCCCGGATAGGCCCGCTGCAGCCACTGCATCTGGGTCAACAGGTGGCCCAGATGTTCGGTATGCATGCGCCCGTCGCGGCCGCCCTTGTGGGCAAAGCGGCTGTCGGGAATGGTCAGGGTGGCCTCGGTCAGCACGCGCTGAACCAGCGCGTCATATTCCTCGCGCAGGCTGGCCGGATCGGGGGCGATGCCCGCGGCGGCCATCTCGGCATCGACCTCGTCGCTGGCGAACATCTCGCCCACATAGGGCCAGAGGTAATCCAGCGCCTCCTGCATGCGCCTGTGGCTTTCCTCGGTGCCGTCGCCCAGCCCGACCACCGTGTCGCTGGACCGTTCCAGGTGATAGGCGACCTCCTTGCTGGCCTTCTCGGCAATCGCCGCGACCCGGTCGTCGGAAGATTTCATCAGCCGGCCCAGCATGATCGAGTGCCACGCATCAAACAGGAACTGGCGCATCAGGGTGCGGCCGAAATCGCCGTTGGGCACCTCGACCAGCAGCACGTTGCGGAAATCCCAGGCGTCGCGCAGAAAGGCCAGATCATCGGCAGACTTGCCTTCGCCCTGAACCTCTCCGGCCAGGCCCAGCCACATCTGCGTCTGGCCGATCAGGTCCAGCGCGGTGTTGGCCAGGGCGATGTCCTCCTCCAGAACCGGCGCGTGGCCGCACCATTCGCTGACGCGATGGCCCAGGATCAGCGTGTTGTCCCCCATCCGCAGCAGGAATTGCAGGAATGCCTCGTCGCGGGTCATCACATCGCCCCCACTTCTTCGGGGATGTCGAAAAAGGTCGGATGACGATAGACCTTGCTTTCGCTGGGCTCGTACAGCGGACCCTTGTCGCTGGGCGAACTGGCGGTGATGTTGTTGGCCTCGACTACCCAGATCGAGACGCCCTCGTTGCGGCGGGTATAGACGTCGCGGGCGTTCTTGATCGCCATTTCGGCGTCGGGCGCGTGCAGCGAACCGACATGGCGGTGGCTCATGCCGTGCTGGCCGCGGATGAAGATTTCCCACAGGGGCCATTCGTTTTTCATCAGGTGTCCTCCTATCGGGTGGGTTATTCGGCTGCGACCTTGCGGGCGCGTTTCTTGCGGGCATGTTCCAGCAGACCGTCACGCACCCATCTGCCGTCGTCCCAGGCCTTGTTGCGGGCGGCCAGGCGGTCGGTGTTGCAGGGGCCGTTGCCCTTGATCACGTCGAAGAATTCCGACCAGTCGGGCTGAGTGAAATCGTAATGCCCGCGCTCTTCGTTCCATTTCAGGTCGGGGTCGGGGATGGTCAGGCCCAGATACTCGGCCTGCGGCACGGTCTGATCCACGAATTTCTGGCGCAGCTCGTCATTGGTGTTGATCTTGATCTTCCACGCCATCGACTGGGCCGAATGCACCGAGTCCTTGTCGGACGGGCCGAACATCATCAGCGCCGGGTACCAGAACCGGTTCAGCGCGTCCTGCGCCATCTTGCGCTGTTCGGGCGTGCCCTCGGCCATCTTGCGGATCGCGTCATAGCCCTGGCGCTGGTGAAAGCTTTCTTCCTTGCAAATGCGGATCATCGCGCGCGAATACGGCCCGTACGAGGTGCGCTGCAGCGGCACCTGGTTCATGATCGCCGCCCCGTCGACCAGCCAGCCCACCGCGCCGATATCGGCCCAGTTCAGCGTTGGATAGTTGAAGATCGAGCTGTATTTCATCCGCCCGTCCAGCAGCATCTCGGTCAGTTCGTCGCGGCTGACGCCCAGGGTTTCGGCGGCGCAGTACAGGTACAGGCCGTGCCCGGCCTCGTCCTGCACCTTGGCCAGCAGGATCGCCTTGCGTTCCAGCGTGGGCGCGCGGGTGATCCAGTTGCCTTCGGGCAGCTGGCCGACGATCTCGGAATGGGCGTGCTGCCCGATCTGGCGGATCAGCGTCGCGCGATAGTCGTCGGGCATCCAGTCCTTGGGCTCGATCTTGATGTCGGCGTCGATCTTGTCCTGAAAGGCGCGTTCCTGCTCGGTCATTTCCTCGCGGGATTTGACGCCTGTTCCTGCCGTCTTGATCATCTGAGCGTACATGTCGGGTCTCCTCCCTTACACGCGTTCGAGAATAAGCGCGGCGCCCTGGCCTACGCCCACGCACATGGTGCACAAGGCATAGCGCCCGCCGGTGCGGCGCAGCTGATAGGCCGCCGTCATGACCAGCCGCGCGCCGGACATGCCCAGCGGATGGCCGATGGCGATGGCGCCGCCATTGGGATTCACATGGGGTGCGTCATCGGCCACGCCAAGTTCACGCAGGGTGGCCAGACCCTGGGCCGCGAAAGCCTCGTTCAATTCTATCACATCCATCTGCTCGATGCTCAGCCCCGTGCGAGCCAGCACCTTGCGGGTGGCCGGGACCGGGCCGATTCCCATGACCCGAGGCTCGACCCCCGCGACCGCCATACCCACGACACGGGCCATCGGGGTCAGGCCGTTCTTCTGCGCGGCGGCCTCGTTAGCCAGCAGAATGGCCGCTGCGCCGTCATTGACGCCCGAGGCATTGCCCGCCGTCACCGTCTTGTCCGGCCCGTTGACGCCTTTCAGGCCCGCCAGCTTTTCGGCCGTGGTGCCGGGGCGGGGATGTTCGTCGGTGTCCACCAGCAGCGGGTCGCCCTTGCGCTGGGGGATAGTGACGGGGATGATTTCCTCGGCGAACACCCCGGCCTGATGCGCCGCCGCCCAGCGGGCCTGGCTGCGCGCGGCAAAGGCATCCTGATCAGCGCGGCTGATGTCATAGTCCTCGGCCACGTTGTCGGCGGTCTGCGGCATCGAATCCGTGCCGTACATCTGATCCATCTTCGGGTTCACGAAACGCCAGCCGATCGTGGTGTCATAGACCGCGTTGGCGCGGGAAAAGGCGCTGGTGGCCTTGGGCATCACGAAGGGCGCGCGCGACATGCTTTCGACGCCACCGGCAATCGCCATGTCATAATCGCCCGCCTTGATGGCCCGAGCGGCCATGCCGACCGCATCCATGCCGCTGGCGCACAGGCGGTTGATCGTGGTGCCGGGCACCTGAACCGGGAAACCGGCCAGCAGGGCGGCCATGCGGGCCACGTTCCGGTTGCTTTCGCCGGCCTGGTTGGCATCGCCCAGGATCACGTCATCCAGGCTGGCCCAGTCCACCTGCGGGTTCCGCTCTTTCAGCGCAGCCAGCGGAATCGCGGCCAGATCGTCTGTGCGAACCTGGGACAGGGCCCCGCCATAGCGTCCGATCGGGGTGCGCTGTGCGTCGCAGATGAAAGCGTCCATGCGTCAGAACCTCGTGTCTTGCGTCCGGGTCAATAAGTGACCGCTTGGTCGGGTAATACGCCCGGAAGCGATTCGCGGCAAGAAAAATGTAACGCAATTGTCCGCCGGGTCGAAATTCAGTAACGTATTTGTGCTGACATGAGAAAACCCGCACGGGGGCGGGCGATCTCGATCTTCGGGACAGGAACCGGCTAAAGCTGACCGGCCTCGGTCAGAACCTTGCGCGCCACGCGAAAGCATTCCAGCGCCTGCGGGACGCCGCAATAGATACCGACGACATGGATGATCGCCCGAATCTCCTCCTTGCTGACGCCGTTGTTCAGGGCTCCGCGACAGTGGATCTCCCACTCGTGCATCTTGCCTAGGGCGCCGATCATCGACAGGTTCATCATCGAGCGGGTCTTGGGGTCGATCACCTCGTCCCCCCAGCCAAAGCCCCAGCACCAGGCTGTCATGGCCTCCTGAAACGGGCGGGTGAAATCATCTGCCACGGCCAGGTTCTTTTCCACGTATTCGTCGCCCAGCGTCGCCTTCCGCTGCGCCAGTCCTTTCAGGAACAGGTCTTCGTCAAAGATGTCGGCCATCGTCCACTCCGCTTGCATCTGTATCCACCGCTTCGCGCATCCATTGCTGCAAGCGGGCGATCGAATGTTCCGACATTACGCCGCAAGCCGGGTCCAGCACCAGCGGGCCGGGGCGATAGCCGCGCGATTTCAGGCCGCGATGCACGCTTTCAACCAACCGGATGTCTTCTTCCACCGTGGTTTCCCGGTCCTGCACAGCCAGTTGGCGGATCACCGCGCTTTCGGACCCGCCCTCGGTGTACCATCCGCGCCAGACGGTGCAGTGATCGGCATCCAGCGCGCGCCAGTGATAGGTGTTCAGCACATTGCCGGGATAGCACTGGAACGAGAACATCGGCCACAGAAACCACGACTGATAGTCGCCCGCATGGGTCACAGACAGGTCGATGGGATAGGTCATCTTGTCGAGGCTCTGACACTCGGTCGTATGGCGCAGGACGTATCCGCCGCCGGCATCGGGTTGAATGTCATAGGTCTCGGGTTTGACCACCCCGGTGGCAAAGGTCGGGTGATTGGTCGGGCAGTGATAGCATTCCGAGTAATTCTCGATACTGACCTTCCAATTGCAGTTTTCGGGGATCTCGACCCATTCCAGCGGCTCAAGATCGTCGATCTGCGGGACAAAGGCGCGGATTTCCGCGCGTACGCCGGGGTACCAGTCGTCCATCGGGGCGGCGTCATCGTCGAGGTTGACGAAGATGAAGCCGTTGAACAGCTCGGTCCGCACCGGGGTCAGGCAGATCGCACGGCGGTCGAAGCCCGGAACCGATTTGATGTTCGGCCCGGCGCGCAGGTGCCCGGTCAGTTCGTAGGTCCATGCGTGATAGGGGCAGACGACGACGCGGGTGTTGCCGGCCCCGGTCACCATCTCATGCGCGCGGTGCTGGCAGACATTGTAGAAGGTGCGGATTTCGCCGTCGCGCCCGCGGATGCAGAACAGGTTCTGACCCGCGATTTCAAAGGCGAAATAGTCGCCCGGCTCGCGCACCTGCGCCACATGGCCGGCAAATTGCCAGGTGCGGGCCAGAAGGCCCTGTTTCTCCTGCTCGAATATCGCCGGGTCGGTGTAATAGCGGGCTTCCAGCGATCGTGTCAGCGGTGCGGTCATTCAGGCTCCTCCGCATAGAGGCCAAGTTGGTGCCGGCGGCGGTGAAACCGCTCGACACGCTCGACGATTTCATCGCTGGACAGGGCGACCACGAAGGACAGAAGCGTCTCCAGCAGCGCGATGGTCGAAACCGATGACGGAAAGAACTGGGGCGTGTCGGCGGCGACGACAAAGCCGTGTTGCGCATTCAGGATGACTGGGCTGGCGGGGCTGTCTGAAATGCCGACCACGGTCATGCCCTGTTCGCGGGCCAGCTTCACCGCCTCGATCACCTCGGTCCGGTAAGGGTGGCAGGTCATCGCGATCAGCACGTCCTGTTCATCGGCCCAGGCCAGATCGTCCACCGGGGTCGAGCCGGGCCGGGGGATGGCGTGGAACTGCTTCATCCCGGTCGAGGCCAGATAGGTGAAGTTGCGCGCGTTCGCGTTGTTGACTCCGACGCCCAGCGTAAACACCTGCCGTGATGTCCAGATCGCCTCGGCCGCCGCCTGCAACCGGGTGGCGTCGATCCCGGCGAAGGTTTCTTCGATGTTTCGGATCGCTGCCCCGACCATGTCGGCATAGAGGCCGCCCAGCTCGCCGGATTTGCCGATCTCCTGCAGCCAGCGGGCCCGGTCGGGGAACGACACGGTGCCACGTCGGATGGCGTCGCGGAACGGCGCGCGGAAATCCTCGTAGCCCTCAAAGCCCACCTGCCGCGCCATGCGGACGAAGGTGTTGGGTTTCACGTTTGCGGCCTCGGCGATCTCGCGCACGGTCGAAACGCCCACATCCGCCGGGTTCTCCAGCACATAGCGGGCGGCCTTCTGCGCCTCGGGCGTCAGGGCGTCCCATTCACGGGTCAGCCGGTCAAGAACGGTGTTTGATACATTTGTGTCATTCATGATTGACGATGGTACAAATGTGGCCTTAGCCTGTCGAGAAGAAATGCGACTCGGTGAGAGGAAAAATCATGTCCGGGAAGGAACTGCCGTCACAGGCCCGCGTGGTGATCGTGGGCGGAGGTGTCATGGGCGTGGGTCTGGCCTATCATCTGGCGCACGAGGGTTGGACGGATGTCGTTCTGCTGGAAAAGGCCGAGCTGACCAGCGGCAGCACTTGGCACGCGGCCGGGCAGATCACCCACTCGACCAGTTCCTTTGGTCTGGGCAAATGCGTGGACTACAACATTGGGCTCTATTCCGGTGCGCTCGAGGCCGAGACCGGGCAGGCAGTGACATGGCACGGATGCGGCTCGTTCCGGCTGGCCTATACCGAGGACGAGATGGACTGGCTGCGCCACACCCTGTCGGTGGGCCGGTCGCTGGGCTTCAATATTGAACTGGTCGGTGCCAACCGCGTGGCCGAACTGCACCCGTTCTACAATCTCGACGGGGTTCTGGGCGCGCTGCACACACCGGATGACGGGCATGTGGACCCGACGAACGTGACCATGGCCATGGCGGCGGGGGCGCGGCAGCTGGGCGCGCGGATCATCCGCCGCTGCCGGGCAACCAACATCACCCAGGCGGCCAATGGCGAATGGGTGGTCGAGACCGAACGGGGCACGATCCGCTGCGAACACGTGGTGAATGCGGGCGGCACCTATGCCCGGCAGATGGGCGAATGGTCGGGCCTGCAACTGCCGATGACCTCGATGACACACCACTATTTCGTGACCGAACCGGTGCCACAATTCCAGGACCTCGATCACGAGCTGCCGGTGATCCGCGATGATCGCAAGGTCTCGGGCTATATCCGCATGGAGCAGAAGCGCGGGCTGATCGGGATCTACGAGAAGGAGAATTCGAACTCGGTCTGGCATGACCATTGTCCGTGGGACTATGAAAACTGGCTGTTCGATGCCGATTACGACCGGGTCATGCCGTGGCTTGAAGAAAGCCTGAACCGGATGCCGATTTTCGCCGATCTGGGCATCCAGCGAGAGGTTCACGGGGCGATCTCGCACCCGCCCGACGGCAATCCGCTGATCGGCCCGGCGCCGGGCGTGCGAAACTATTGGTGCTGCTGCGGCACGCAGATCGGCATCGGCTGGGGCCCGGGCCTGACGCGCGAACTGGCGCGGTGGATTGTGCATGGGGCGGCCGACATTTCGATGCGCGACTATGATCCGCGCCGGTTCGGGGCCTATGCCACCAAGGACTGGCAGGTCACCAAGGCGCATGAGGATTACAAGCTGCGCCACGAAATTCCGTTTCCGCATTTCAACCGTCTTGCCGGGCGGCCGATCAAGCCGTCCCCCCTGTATGACCGGCTGAAAGCCAAGGGGGCGGTGTTCGAAGAGGTCTATGGCCACGAGCGCCCCCGCTGGTTCGCAAAGGATGGCGTTGAACAGCGCGACCATTATTCGTTCCGCCGCAATGTGGTGCATGACATGGTCGCCGCCGAATGCAGGGCCGTGCGCGAGGCGGTCGGCATCATGGACATCTCGGCCTTCACCAAGGTCGAAGTCAGCGGCCCGGATGCCCGGGCCCTGCTGGACCGGCTGGTCGCCAACCGCCTGCCGCAAAAGGTGGGCGGCATCGCGCTGACCCACATGCTGAACCGCCGTGGTCGGATCGAGCTGGAGACGACGGTCGTGAAACTGGCCGAGGACCGGTACTACCTCGTCTGTGCCGCCTTCTTCGAGCAGCGCCTGCTGGATCACCTGACTCAGCATCGCGACGAAGAAAACGTCGATATCATCCTGCGATCCGACAACTGGGCCGCGCTCAGCCTCAATGGCCCCCGGGCGCGCGAGGTTCTGGCCGCCTGCACAGATGCCGACCTGAGAAATGCCGGTTTCAAATGGCTGACCGCGCAGGAAATCGACGTGGCGGGTCACCGGCTGTGGGCTTTCCGCATGTCCTATGCCGGTGAATTGGGATGGGAACTGCATATGCCGCGTGACTGCGCCTTGGCTGTCTACGATGCGCTCTGGGCCGCGGGCGCGCCGCTGGGCATCGCCGATTACGGGTCGTTCGCGATGAACGCGCTGCGGATGGAGAAGGCCTTCAAGGGCGCGGGCGAGTTGACCAACGAGGTCACCCTGGCCGAAGCCGACGTGCTGCGCTTTGCCCGCACCGACAAGGAATACCTGGGCAAGGACCAGACCCTGAACCCCGATCTGCGCTGGGTCTGCGCCTATCTCGAGATCGAACCGGATGGCCAGAACGATGGGCACGGCGGCGAGGCGGTCCTGCTGGACGGCAAGGTCGTGGGCTCCACCGCCTCGGTGGCCTACGGGCACACGGTCGGCAAGATCCTTGCCTTTGCCTATGTCGAACCGCAGGCCAATGTGCCGGGAACCGAAGTGCAGGTGGTGATTGCGGGCGTGCCGCGTCGCGGGCGGATCCTGGGCGCGCCCGCCTATGACCCGCAAAGCCTCCGGCCCCGCACCGATACCGCGATGGAGGCTGCGGAATGATCCCGAAAGCCATGAAGGCCATGGTCCTGACCGGGCATGGCGATCTGGACAAATACGAATGGCACGTGGACTGGCCCACCCCCACGCCCGGCCCGATGGAGGTGTTGATCAAGGTGGGCGCCTGCGGGCTGAACAACACGGATGTGAACACCCGCACCGGCTGGTATTCCAAGGCGGTGGACGAGGCGACCACCGGCGGCGCCTATTCTCAGGTGGATGACGACGACAGCACCTGGGGGCGCGCGCCCCTGACCTTCCCGCGCATTCAGGGCGCGGACGCGGTTGGAACGGTCGTGGCCGTGGGCGAGGGGGCCGATCCTGCGATCATCGGCCGGCGGGTGATCGTGGCGGGCTGGCTGCGCGACTGGTCCGAGCCGATGAACCGCGACAAAGCCGGATATTTCGGCTCGGAATGTGACGGCGGCTTTGCCGAATACACCAAGGCCGACATCCGCGGCGTGGCGGCGATCGACTCCGACCTGAGCGATGCCGAACTGGCGACCTTCAGTTGTTCCTATGTGACGGCCGAGGGCATGTTGGACAGGGCGCAGGTCGGCGAGGGCGATACGGTTCTGATCCCCGGTGCTTCGGGCGGTGTGGGCGGGGCGCTGATCCAGCTGTCCAAGCTGCGAGGAGCCCGCGTGATCGCCATGGCCAGCGCGGCCAAGCACCCCGAGGTCGCCAAACTGGGCCCGGATCGCATCCTGCCGCGCAGCCCCAGGAACCTTCGGGCCGAGCTGAAAGGCGAAAGGATCACCGTCGTCGCCGATGTCGTGGGCGGAGAGATGTGGCCCAAACTGATCGACGTGCTGGAGCGTGGCGGGCGCTATACCTGTTCGGGCGCGATTGCCGGTCCGATCGTGCAATTCGACCTGCGCACCTTCTATCTGCGCGATCTGACCTTCACCGGGTCGACCGTGAACACGCCGCAGAACTTCTTTGATGTCGTGAAATACATAGAAAATGGGCAAATCAAGCCAGCCTTGGCTGCCACTTACCCGTTGACTGAGCTGCGAGAGGCCCAGCAGGCCTTCATCGACAAGCATCATACCGGCAACATCGTGGTGATCCCATGACCCTCGAAAACGTTCTCGAAGCCGCGCGGCACCTGCATCAGACCCTGCCGGCGCTGTCCGAATTCGGCAACTGGCCCACCGACCTGACCGCGACCGGTTTGCAACCGCGGGCGATCCCCGCCACGCCGCTGGTACAGGCGCTGGATCAACCCGGATCACCCCGGACAACGGGCTTGGTGCAGGCGATCCGGTCGGCGGCGCATCTTGCCCACTGGAAACGCACCTATACCGAGGCAGAGGTCGGTGCCGATTTTCGCAATCGGTACGGGTATTTCGAGCTGTTCGGGCCAACCGGTCATTTCCATTCGACCCAGCTGCGGGGCTATGTCGCCTATTGGGGCGCCGGGCTGGACTATGACTGGCACAGCCACCAGGCCGAGGAGCTTTACCTGACGCTGGCGGGTGGCGCGGTCTTCAAGGTCGACGGGGAACGGGCCTTTGTGGGCGCTGAGGGCACGCGGTTGCACGCCAGTTGGCAAAGCCACGCCATGTCCACGGGAGATCAGCCGATCCTCACTTTCGTACTTTGGCGGGGCGAGGGGTTGAACGCCCTGCCAAGGATGGACGCCGCATGAAGATCACCCGCATCTCGGTCTTTCACGTCGATCTGCCGCTTGAACATCCCTATTGGCTGTCCGGCGGACGTCTGAAATTCGAGGTACTGGATGCCACCTTCGTCAAGCTCGAAACCGATGCCGGGCTGACCGGCTGGGGCGAGGGCACGCCATGGGGCCACACCTATGTGCCCGCGCATGGGCCGGGCATCCGGGCGGGGATCGAGACCATGGCGCCCTTCGTCTTGGGGCTGGACCCGCGCCGGGTTCTGGAGGTCGAGCGGGCGATGGACCACGCGCTGCCCGGGCATCTTTACGCCAAATCGCCGATCGACATGGCCTGCTGGGACATTGCCGGACAGGCGGCGGGGTTGCCGATTGCCGATCTGATGGGCGGCGGGTCGCGCAGCCCCGCGCCGATCGCCTCCTCGGTCGGGGCCAAGACCGTCGAGGAAACCCGCGCGGTGATGGATCGCTATCGTGACCGCGGCTATTGGGTGCATTCGGTCAAAGTGGGTGGCGACGTGGAGCGTGACATAGAACGCATCCGCGATGTCGAGGCGCACCGCCCAGCGGGTGAGCGCATCCTCTATGACGTCAACCGCGCCTGGACGCGGCAGCAGGCGCTGCGGGTGATGAAGGCCACCGAGGATCTGGGCGTGATGTTCGAACAACCCGGCGAGACGCTGGACGACATCGCCGCCATCCGGGCCCTGCATTCCGCCCCGGTCAGCGTGGATGAAAGCCTGGTCAACCTGCAGGACGCCGCGCGCATTGCCCGCGACGGGCTGGCCGAGGTCTTCGGGATCAAGCTCAACCGTGTCGGCGGCCTGACCAAGGCCGCGCGGATGCGGGACATCGCGCTGGCGCATGGCATCGACATGTATGTGATGGCCACCGGCGGCTCGGTTCTGGCCGATACCGAGGCGCTACATCTGGCCGCCACCATCCCCGACCACAACCGCCTGGGCGTCTGGGCCTGTCAGGACATGCTGACGCTGGACGTCGCGGGCGGGCGCGGTCCACGCAACCGTCAGGGCCATCTCGAACTGCCCGAGACTCCCGGCCTCGGCGTCGCTCCGGATGAAGATGCACTGGGCGATCCCAAGGCCGTGTACCAATGACCCGCATCACCCGCATTTCGCTCTGGCATGTGCCGCTGACCAGCCATCAGGCCTATTACATGGCCGACGGCAAGGCCTGTGACACGGTTGAAACGGTGGTTCTGGCGCTGGACACCGATGACGATCTGACCGGCTGGGGCGAGGTCTGTCCGATTCCGCATTACCTGCCCGCCTATGCGCGCGGCGTGGCCCCGGCGGTGCAGGACATGGCCGCGGTTCTGCTGGGCGCCGACCCGATCGGACCCGAGGCGTTGATGGCGCGGCTGGACCGGCACCTGCCAGGGCATGTCTATGCCAAATCGGCGATCGACATCGCGCTGTGGGATCTGACGGGGCAGGTGGCAGGGTTGCCGCTGCATGCGCTGCTGGGCGGTCGGCGAGCGCAGACGATGCCGCTCTATCACTCGATCACCTGCATCGCGCCGGCCGAGATGGCCCGCATCGCCCACGAGGCACAGGCGCAGGGCATCACCCAGTTCCAGGTCAAACTGGGTGCGGATGCCGATTGGCAGGCCGATGTCGAACGCCTGCGTCTGGTGCGCGAGGCGGTGGGCGACGGGCCGCTGGTCTATGGCGACTGGAACTGCGGCGCCACGTCTCTGGATGCCAGCCGGGTGGGGCGGGCGGTCGCGGATCTGGACGTGATGCTGGAACAACCCTGTGCCACGATCGAGGATTGCGCCCGCGTGCGCGCCGCCACCGGCCTGCCGATGAAGCTGGACGAATGCGCGCACGACACCGCCAGCCTGCTGGCTGCCCATGCGCTGGGCTGCATGGACGCGGTCGCGGTGAAGCTGTCGAAATTCGGCGGGCTGTCGGCGGCGCGCCGCGCGCGTGACCTGTGCCTGCATCTGGGGGCGAAGATGTGCGTCGAAGACACCTGGGGGTCTGACATCACCACCGCCGCCCTGCTGCATCTGGGCGCGGCCACCGAACCCGCGCGCCTGATGAACGTGTGCGACCTGTCTGGCTATGTCGCGCCGCGGCTGGCGCCGGATGGCCCGACCCGCAAGGGCGGCCGGATCGCGCCGCCCGACGGGATCGGCCTGGGCGTCGCGCCCGACCGCGAATACCTGGGCGCGCCGGACGTGATACTGGATTAGGGAGGCGACCATGCCGCGACATCTCAGCCAATCCGATTGGGGCCAACGCGCCTGCGCGGTGCTGCCCGGCGGCGGCTTTGGCAATTTCGACCCGTCGGTCTTCATCCGCGAGGGCCGCGGCAGCCGCGTTTGGGACGAAGACGGCAAAGAATATGTCGACCTGCTGATCGGCTCGGGGCCGATGCTGCTGGGCCATGGCCACCCCGAGGTGTTGGAGGCCGTCGCCGAACAGTTGCCCAAGGGCATGACGTTTTTCGCCAACAACGCGCGCGCGGTCGAACTGGCCGAGGAGATCTGCGCCGCCGTGCCCTGCGCCGATCAGATCCGCTATGTCTCGTCGGGGGGCGAGGCTGACATGTACGCGATCCGGCTGGCCCGCGCCTTTACCGGCCGCGACAAGATCGTGAAGTTCGAAGGCGGCTATCACGGCATGAGCGCCGAAGCGCAGATGAGCCTGGCCCCGTCGCGGATGGTGAATTTCCCGCAGGCGGTTCCCGACAGTGCGGGCATACCGGCCAGCGTTCAGGCCGAAATGCTGATCGCGCCGTTCAACGACCCGGATTACATCCGCTCGCTGCTGGCCGAGCACGGCAACCAGGTCGCTGGCATCATCGTCGAGCCGCTGCAACGCATCATCCCGCCCGAACCCGGCTTCTTGCAGCTTCTGCGGGACGAGGCCGACAAGTACGGCATCGTGCTGATCTTCGACGAGGTGGTGACCGGGTTTCGTTTCGCCTATGGCGGCGCGCAGGAGCTGTATGGCGTGACCCCCGACATCGCCACGCTGGGCAAGATCATCGGCGGCGGCTTTCCCCTGGCCGCGATCGCCGGGCGGGCCGAGATCATGGCCCATTTCGACAAACCCGCCGTTGGGCCTGAGAAATGGCTGATGCAGTTGGGGACACTGTCGGGCAATCCGGTGGCCGCGGTGGCCGGGCTCAAGACGATGGAAGTGCTGCGCCGTCCCGGCCAGTACGACCGGCTGCGCGCCAATGGTCAGCGTCTGATGGACATGGCCTCGGCCGCGCTGACCAGGCAGGGGGTCGCCCATCGCGTCATCGGCGATCCGACCCTGTTCGAAATCGTGTTCACGGAAGGAAAGGTGCGTGATTATCGCGATGTGGTTCGCGCGGACACGGCCAAGGCAACCCGGTTCAATGCGGTTCTGATGCAGAACGGGATGTTCAAGTCGCCGGGCAAGACCTATCCGTCCCTGGCGCTGACCGAAG
Organism: Ruegeria lacuscaerulensis ITI-1157; assembly: GCA_000161775.1. Taxonomy (GTDB): domain Bacteria; phylum Pseudomonadota; class Alphaproteobacteria; order Rhodobacterales; family Rhodobacteraceae; genus Ruegeria; species Ruegeria lacuscaerulensis. Next base: position 327,209 of record GG704596.1, on the reverse strand, counting down.
CGGACTTTGACCTGTGCAAAGTCGCCTATGCCAAGGCCGCGCAAGCCGTGGCCGAGATGCAGGATACCGGCGTGTCCTAGTAGACGCTCGCCATCACCAGGCGCACGATGTCTTCGCGCTTGAGGCCGCGCGCGGCCAGTTCTTCGTCGGTCAGCGCGTGCAACTGCTTGATCTTGACGACTTTGGCGTTGGCCTCGCCCAAGCGGATCAGCGCCTCGTAAATGCCGTGAAACACATCGGCCACTGCCGACAGCCGGTTGAAGACCGCCGGGCGGCGCGTCGTATGTGCCATGAGCAGAACCCCTCTGGTCCGAAGTTGACCCTGCGTAGTTAGACCCGATGCTGCGGTGCAGCTAGGGTTCTGCCCGAATACCCGCCGTGCGTCTGATGCAAATCTGCGGGCAGGATGCAGGATTTCAGGCCTTGAACCGATCGTCCACCGGCACCTGCAACGCGGTGGCCAGGGCGTTGGTCTGGCTGGCCATCGCGATCACCGCCAACAGCTCGGCCTGCATCTGTTCGGTCATTCCCTTGGCGCGGGCCGCGGCAGTGTGGGAATGCACGCAGTATTCGCAATTGTTGGCGACCGAGACCGCCACATACAGCATCTCCTTCATCAACGGATCCAGCGCGCCGGGGGCCATGACGGTCTTGAGCCGCTCCCACGTCGCTTTCAGCAGCGCCGGGTCATGGGCCAGAGCGCGCCAGAAATTGTTGATGTAATCAGTATTGCGGGTGGCGCGGATGTCATCGAAGACGGCCAGCGCCTCTGCGCTGACCTCTTCGTCCGTCAACAGGCGAACCGTTGCCATGCTCAGACCATCGCAAAGATGCGCGCCGGGCCGCCCGACCCGCCGCGATGCGCGGGTGCGCCGACCACCAGCGTCGCTCCGCTGGCGGGCACCTTGTCGAGATTGGCCAGATTCTCGATGCCGTAGCGGTTGGTGGGCAGCCACGCGTAGTGTGTCACGAAATCGGCCGATGGGCCGTGATCCAACGACAGCGTGTCAACGGCCAGCGCAACCGCGCCGGTTCCTTCGATCAGCATCTGCGCCGCTTCGACGTGGAAGCCGGGGAAATGCATCTTGCCGTCGCCGTCGGCGTTGCGGAATTCGGGTGTGGCGGTTTTGGCGGCCCATCCCGAATGCATGGCGACGCAGGCGCCATCGGGGATGTCGCCATTTGCAGCGATCCACGCCTTCAGATCATCAGGCGTGACCTGCGCATCCGGGTCCTCGGCCGCACGGGCGGCAATGTCCACCACGCATAGCGGGCAGACGAGGTTCGACACCGGGATTTCATCCACCGACTGCCCATCCGCCGAGAAATGCAGCGGGGCATCGACATGCGTGCCGGTGTGTTCGTTGACGGCCAGGTTGAACAGGTTGAAGCCATGTTCCTTGAAATTGAAGGCCTGGGTCGCCTCGATCCCCGGCTGGCCGAAATAGGTGGGGAAGTCGGCATCGTAGACATGGGTCATGTCCAGCACCTCGCCATGACCCGCGGCCAACGCCGGCGGGGCTGCTACCGTCCCAAACGCCGTGCCTGCCGCCATCGCCGCGCCAGCCTTGAAAAAGGAACGGCGGGACAACATCCGGTCTTTCACCGCGTTCATTACGCAAACGTCACACATTTCAAAACTCCCTGTTCTGCAATCTGTTTTCGTTCCCGGCCGAATTCATTAGCCGGGTGGGCAAAGCCTAGCACGGTTTTCCGCGATCCGGTTCACAAGTTGTTTGGGGCCTGCTCGCCGGCAAGAAATGCGGCCCGGCGGCGCAGTCGGGTATAAGGGGTTGAACCCGCGCGCGGACGGGTTCAATCTGTTGCGGAATATTGTTCCGCCATGCGGAACAAGCTGGGGTTGGCAAGAGGAGACCAAGTCTGATGTCCGAGGCGGTGGAATACGAACGGATTGGCGATATCGCGGTGCTGGCGGCGAACAACCCGCCGGTCAATGCACTGGGCGTGGATGTGCGCCGGGGCCTGCTGGCCGGGATCGAACGGGCCGAGTCCGAGGGCGCAAAGGCGGTGCTGATCTACGGCAAGGGCCGGACCTATTTCGCGGGGGCCGACATCCGCGAGTTCGGCAAACCCCCGCAGGAACCGTGGTTGCCGGGCCTGTGCGACCGGATCGAGGCCTCGCCCCTGCTGGTGGTTTCGGCGCTGCACGGCACGGCGCTGGGCGGTGGGCTCGAGGTTGCGCTGTCCAGCCACTACCGCATCGCGGTTCCCTCGGCCAAGGTCGGCCTGCCCGAGGTCAATCTGGGCATCCTGCCCGGTGCCGGGGGCACCCAGCGTCTGCCGCGCGTGGCCGGGGTCGAGGCCGCGCTGGACATGATCACCACCGGCCGCCATGTCCGCGCTGACGAGGCGCTGAAGCTGGGCGTGATCGACAAGGTGCAGGATGGCGACCCGCGCGAGATCGGGCTGGCCTATGCGCAAGAGCTGCTTGACACGGGTGCGCCCCGCCGCGCGGTCGGAGAGATGCCCGCGCCGGACCCCGTCGATTTCGATGCGGTCTACGAGGCCGTTCTGAAGAAGGGCCGGGGCCAGCTGTCCCCCGCCGTTGCCGTGCGTGCCGTGCAGGCCGCCTGCGAGGCGCCCAGCTTTGCCGAGGGCATGGCGCGCGAGCGGGAACTGTTCATGCAGTTGATGGAATCGGATCAGCGCAAGGGTCTGATCCACGCCTTCTTTGCCGAACGCGCCGTGGGCAAGCTGCCCGAACTGAAAGGTGTCGAGCCGCGTCCGGTGCATCAGATCGGGGTCATCGGCGGCGGCACGATGGGCGCGGGGATCGCCACCGCCGCCTTGTTGGCAGGTCTGCCCGTGACCTTGCTGGAGATGACGCAGGAGGCCGCCCATGCCGCCAAGGACCGGATCGCCGGAAACCTGGCCGGGGCCCTGAAGCGCGGCAAGATCAGCCAGCAGCAGCACGACGCGATCCTGTCGGACCAGTTGCAGCTTGCCACCGGCTATGACGCGCTGAGCGCCGTCGATCTGGTGATCGAGGCCGTGTTCGAGGATATGGACGTCAAGAAACAGGTCTTTGCCCAGCTGGATGCGGTCTGCAAACCGGGGGCGGTTCTGGCGACGAACACCTCGTATCTGGACGTCAACGAGATCGCCGCCGCCACCACGCGCCCGCAGGACGTGATCGGGCTGCATTTCTTCTCGCCCGCCCATGTGATGAAGCTGCTCGAGATCGTGGTGGCCGACAAGACCGCGCCCGAGGTGGTCGCCACCGGCTTTGCGCTGGGGCATCGGCTGAAGAAGGTCTCGGTACGCGCAGGGGTGTGCGACGGGTTCATCGGCAACCGGATCCTCAGCACCTATCGCACCTGCGCCGACCACATGGTTTTGGACGGGGCCAGCCCGTTTCAGATCGACAAGGCGCTGACCGATTTTGGCTTTGCCATGGGGCCGTTCGCGGTGTCCGATCTGGCCGGGCTGGATATCGGCTGGGCGGTGCGCAAACGCAAACGCGCCGAGGGGCTGGACCCGCGCGCCCGCGACAGCAGCTATGCCGACAAACTGTGCGAGGCCGGGCATTTCGGACAGAAGACCGGCCAGGGCTCCTATGTCTATGAAAAGGGCAAGCGCGGCGGCACGCCCAACTCCGAGGTTCTGGACCTGATCGCGGCCGACCGCGCAGCGCAGGGCATCACCCCGCGCACGTTCACGGATGACGAGATCGTGCGGCGATATATGGTCTCGATGGTCAACGAGGCCGCCAAGGTGGTGGGCGAGGGCATCGCCCGCCGCCCCTTGGACGTGGATGTGGTGCTGCTCTATGGCTATGGGTTCCCGCGCTATCGCGGCGGGCCGCTGAAATGGGCCGATCTGCAGGGCCTGCCGGGTATTCTGGACGACATCCGCGCCTGGTCGGCCGAGGATGACTATTTCTGGCAGCCCGCGCCGCTGCTGGAAAAACTGGTGGCCGAGGGCCGCAGCTTTGACGATTTGAACAAGGACGCCCAGTGATGAAACAAGCCGTAATCGTATCCGCCGCGCGCACCGGGCTGGCCAAGTCGTTCCGGGGCTCTTTCAACATGACCCACGGCGCCACGATGGGCGGCCACGCGGTTCAGGCCGCGGTCGAACGCTCGGGGCTGGGTGGAGCCGAGATCGAGGATTGCATCATCGGTTGCGGTTTCCCCGAAGGCGAGACCGGCGGCAACATCGCCCGCCAGATCGCCATCCGGGCCGGGCTGCCGGTCAGCGTTTCGGGCATGACCGTGAATCGGTTCTGTTCGTCGGGGCTGCAGACCGTGGCGCTGGCGGCGCAGGCCATCACCGAGGGCGGCGCGGGCCCCATCGTGGCCGGCGGGGTCGAGAGCATCTCGCTGGTCCAGCCAAAAACCCGCCCCGTGCCCGAGCCGTGGATTCAGGAGCACAAGCCAGCGATCTACATGACGATGATCGAGACCGCCGACATCGTGGCCGAGCGCTATGGCATCAGCCGCGAAGAACAGGACGCCTACGGCCTGCGGTCGCAGCAGCGCATCGCGGCGGCGCAGGCGGCGGGCAAGTTCGACGACGAGATCGTGCCGATGCAGACCACCATGGCGGTCAAGGACAAAGAGACCGGCGAGATCTCGCATCGGCAGGTCACCGTGGACCGGGATGAATGCAACCGGCCGAACACGACCCTGGAAGGGCTGGCCTCGCTGGAGCCGGTGCGCGGCCCCGGAAACTACATCACCGCCGGAAATGCCAGCCAGTTGTCGGACGGCGCAGCCGCGGTGGTCGTGATGGACAGCGCCGAGGCCGAGCGTCGGGGGCTGGAGCCCATGGGTGCGTTCAAGGGGTTCTGCGTGGCGGGGTGCGAGCCCGACGAGATGGGCATCGGCCCCGTCTTTGCGGTGCCGCGCCTGCTGGAACGGCATGGACTGAGCGTCGAGGACATCGACCTGTGGGAGCTGAACGAGGCCTTCGCCTCGCAAGCGCTGTACTGCCGCAACCGTCTGGGAATCGATGACGAGAAATGCAACGTGAACAGCGGCTCGATCGCCATCGGGCATCCGTTCGGCATGACCGGCGCGCGGATGGTCGGCCATCTGCTGCGCGAAGGGCGTCGGCGCGGGGCCAAGCTGGGTGTCGTGACCATGTGCATCGGCGGCGGCATGGGCGCGGCCGGTCTGTTCGAAATCTATTGAAGAAAAGGGGCACCGGGCCAGCCCATCGAGGGCCGGCCCGGCGCAGCCCGGCCCGCGGGGCCGAGCAGGCAAGGTTCCGATCGCGTCGAGGAGGAGGGCGGCTGTGGACTTGAATTATACGGACGAGGAGAAGGCTTTTCGCGACGAGGTTCGCGCCTTTCTGGCCGAGAAACTACCCAAGGAGATCTCGGACAAGATCCGGGCTGGCCGGAACATCGGCAAGGAAGGGTACCAGTGGTGGCACGCCACGCTAAACGAGCGCGGCTGGTTGAATTTCAACTGGCCGAAGGAGTTTGGCGGCGCCGAGTGGAACGCGGTTCAGCGCCATATCTTCGAGGAGGAATGCGCCGCCGCCTATGCGCCGCGCATCGTGCCGTTTGGCCTGTCGATGCTGGGCCCGGTGCTGCAGAAATTCGGCTCGAAGGCGCAGCAGGATTTTTTCCTGCCGCGCATCCTGAATGGTGAACATTGGTGGTGCCAGGGCTATTCCGAGCCGGGTGCCGGGTCGGACCTGGCCTCGCTGAAGACCCGCGCTGTGCGCGACGGCGACCACTATGTCGTCAATGGCCAGAAGACCTGGACCACGCTGGCGCAATACGCCAACTGGATCTTCTGCCTGGTGCGCACCGACCCCGAGGCCAAGGCGCAGGAGGGGATCTCGTTCCTGCTGATCGACATGAACACGCCGGGGATCGAGGTGCGCCCCATCGTCCTGCTGGACGGCACGCCCGAGGTCAACGAGGTGTTCTTTGACGATGTGCGCGTCCCGGTCGAAAACCTGGTGGGCGAGGAGAACAAGGGCTGGACCTATGCCAAGTATCTGCTGACGCATGAACGCACCAACATTGCCGGTGTCGGCTTCAGCCAGGCGGGGCTGGACATGGTCAAACGGATTGCCCGGATCGAAACCGCGAATGGCCGCCCCCTGATCGAGAACCCGCATTTCGCCGCCCGGCTGGCGCGGGTCGAGATCGACCTGATGGCCATGGCCACCACCAACATGCGCATCATCAGCCAGGCTGCGGCCGGGCAGGCGCCGGGGGTGGAAAGTTCGATGCTGAAGGTCAAGGGCACGATCATCCGGCAGGAGATCAACGACCTGGCCCGCCGCGCGGTGGGGCCTTATGCGATGCCTTTCGCCTCTGAGGCGGTGGAGGGCGACAACGACCCGATCGGGCCGGACTATGCCGCGCCGGTCGCCGCCCAGTATTTCAACAACCGGAAACTGTCGATCTTCGGCGGGTCGAACGAGATCCAGCGCGGGATCATCGCCAAGGTCAAGATGGGGGGCTGAGATGGATTTCAACCTGACCGAAGAACGGCAGATGCTGCAGGACACGCTGCGGCGCTATCTGGCCGACCGATATACGACTCCGGTGCGCAACGACATTCTGGACAGCCCGGCGGGGTTCAGCGCCGACATCTGGCGCGAACTGGCCGATCTGGGCGTTCTGGGCGCGCTGTTCGACGAAGCGGATGGCGGGTTCGGCGGGGCGGGCTTTGACATCGCCACCGTGTTCGAGGAACTAGGCCGCGCCGGCGTGGTCGAGCCGGTTCTGGACAGCTGCATTCTGGGCGGTCGGCTGATCGCGCAGGTGGGCAGCCCCGATCAGCGGGCCCTGCTGGATCAGGTGATCTCGGGCAAGCTGCACCTGGCGCTGGCGCATGGCGAGCCTGCCAGCCGGTACGACCTGAGCCGGGTCGAAACCACCGTGCGGACCGACGGCACGGGCCTGATCCTGAGCGGGCGCAAGGCCGTGGTCGTGAATGCCGAGGCCGCCGGGCAGCTGATCGTATCCGCGCGCGAAACGGGCGGGCCGTTCGATCTGGACGGCATTTCGCTGTTCCTGGTGCCTGCTGGCACACCGGGTCTGGGCTTGCGCGGGTATCCGATGCTGGCCGGGGGCCGCGCGGCCGAGGTCACTCTGGACGATGTGCGCCTGCCGGAAAGCGCGCGTCTGGGCGCCGCGGGGCAGGGGTTCGATCCGCTGATGGACGTTGTGGCCGCAGCCAATTGCGCGCTGGTCGCCGAGGTTCTGGGCGCTATGGAAAGTGCGGTGGAACTGACACGGCAATATCTGATGACGCGCAAGCAGTTCGGCCGCCCGATCGGGACCTTTCAGGCCCTGCAGCACCGGTTCGCGGATATGCTGATCGAGCTGGAGCAGGCGCGCTCGGCGGTGATCAACGCGGCCGGTCACCTTAAAGCACCCGACCGCGACCGGCAGATCGCCGCGGCCCGCAACCTTGCGTCGCGGGCGGGCCGGCTGGTGGCCGAGGAAACGATCCAGATGCATGGCGGCATCGCCATGACGCAGGAATATGAGCTGGCGCATATTGCCAAGCGGATCGTCATGTCGGATCACAGGTTCGGCGACGCGGATTATCATTTGGAGCGGTTCATTGCACTCGGCGCGGCCTGAAGACGACCCAAGGGTCCGGCGATCGGGCTGTCAGAACGCGATCGGGTTCGAGGTGGATCTGTCCGACCCCGACGGCCGTGCCCGGTGTCATTTGACCATCCGGGCGGATCACTTGAACAGCCAGGGCATCCTGCATGGCGGCATCATCGCCATGCTTCTGGACGTGGCTTGCGGCAACACCGCCTCGGCCTGGTTCGACCGGGACGAACATCCGCTGGTTCTGACCCTGTCGCTGAACACAAGCTATGTGGCGGCGGTGCGTCAGGGGCGCGTGACGGCCACGGGGCGCGCAACGGGTGGCGGGCGCACGCTGGCCTATGTGACCGGAGAGTTGCACAGCGACGACGGAACCCTGATCGCAACGGCGGCTGGGGTGTTCAAGCGCACCACGAAACGCTGAGCGCAAAACCGGTTCCGGCGCAGGGGAGGGCGAAGGGACATGAACAAATGGCACGATTATCCGGATGCCCAGATCCGGACCCGCCCGCGGGCCCGCGCCTTTGCCGACGGGTTCGGCGCCGATTGGAGCTTTGCCGAGCTCGACCGCGCGATTTCCGAGCTGTCAGACATCCTGCTGGCCTCGGGGGTGCGCCCGTGCGATCGGGTCATGCTGGTGCTCGAGAATTGCTGTGCGGCGGTGGCCGCGCTGTTTGCCTGTTCCCGGATCGGCGCCTGCGTGGTGCCGGTGAACGCCCGCCAGACCGAGGCCGAGTTGGCCCGCATCGTGGATCACGTCTCTCCGGCGGTGATTCTGTTCACATCGGTGGCGTCCCCCGAGGCGCGCGACCATGCGCAAAGGGCCGGGGCCCAGCCTGTTTCCGGGGCCTTCGGGCAGATGCACCTGGCCGCGCCCTACCCGAGCGCGCCCGACCCCGATCTGGCGGATGTCGCGGCGATGCTGTTCACCACCGGCACGACCGGAACGCCCAAGGGCGTGATGCTGACCCACGAAAACCTGCGGTTCGGCGGGCTGACCTCGGCGAATTTCCGAGGGCTGACGCAGGATGACGTGGTCTATGGCGTGCTGCCGATTTCGCACATCTTCGGACTGGCCTCGATCGTCACCGGGTCGGCGCTGGCCGGTGCTTTCGTCCAACTGGATGCCAGATTCGCGGCGGACCGCGCCTTTGCCGCGTTGAACGCGGGCGTCACTGTGTTTTCGGGTGTGCCGCAGATGCATGCGCTGCTGATGCAATATGCCAGGGAACAGGGGTTGGAGCGGTTGCCTTCGGGCGCCCTGCGCTACACATCGTCCGGGGCCGCCCCGCTGGATCCGGCGTGGAAACGCAAGGCCGAGGCATTCTATGGCGTCGCGCTGCAGAACGGCTATGGCATGACTGAAAGCACGGCGGGGATCTGCGCCTCGCACAACCGGATCGGGGATCCGGATATCTCGGTCGGCCCGCCCTTGCCTGGGGTCGATCTGCGCATTGACGAAACCATACCCGGCGGCGGAGATGGCGTGGGCGAGATCCTGACGCGCGGCCCGCATGTGATGAAGGGGTACTATCGCAATGCCGAGGAAACGGGCCGGGTGCTGGCCCAGGGATGGCTGCGCACGGGCGACCTCGGCCGGCTCGACGCGCAGGGCAATCTGCACGTTGTCGGCCGCGCCAAGGAACTGATCATTCACGGCGGCTTCAACGTCTATCCGCCTGAGGTCGAGGCCGCGCTGAACGACCACCCGCTGGTGATCCAGTCTGCGGTGATCGGGCATCGGGTGGGCGGCGACGAACAGGTGCTGGCCTTTGTTCAGGTGCCAGAAATCGGCGCTGTGTCCGAGGCAGAGTTGGCGGAGTTCGTGGCGGAACGTCTTGCGGGCTACAAACGGCCCAGCCGGATCGTGCTGGCCATGTCACTGCCCGCCGCGCCCACGGGCAAGATCCTCAAGCACAGGCTGCTTTCGCATTTCGCCGATCAACTGGCCTAGGGGCAGGGTCGGCAAAAAGCTCCCGCGCCCGCGCGACATCGGCTGCGCCGATCCCGCTGGCGGCCTTGGGCCCG
>GG704596.1:176424-317606 GCA_000161775.1 Ruegeria lacuscaerulensis ITI-1157 | reverse complement strand
CCAACAGGAGGAGGCGTTTTGCCAAAAACGTCGACGACGGGCGGGAGCAGCCGTCAGACCGCGTGGCCTTCGGCTGCGGCGCGAATGGCGCGGATGTTCTGGCCATAGATTTCGGGGTTTGCAACCGACCCGCCCTTGAAGACCGCCGAACCGGCAACAAGAACGTCGGCACCGGCCGCTGCGACCAGCGGGGCGGTTGTGGTGTCGACGCCACCGTCGATTTCGATATGCACCGGGCGATCTCCGATCATCTCGCGCAGGCGGCGGACCTTCGCGGTCATGTCGATGAATTTCTGCCCGCCAAAGCCGGGGTTCACCGTCATCACGCAGACCAGATCGGCCAGATCCAGCAGGTGCTCGACCGCTTCGGCCGGAGTGCCCGGGTTCAGCGCCACGCCTGCCTTCATTCCGGCCGCGCGGATCGCCTGCAACGTGCGGTGCGTGTGCGGACCGGCCTCGACATGCGCCGTCAGATAATCCGCGCCGGCATCGGCATAGGCCTGGATGTAGGGGTCGACCGGCGTGATCATCAGATGTACATCCATCACCGTCTTGACATGCGGACGGAAGGCTTTGACCGCCGGCGGGCCGAAGGTAAGGTTCGGCACGAAATGCCCGTCCATCACGTCAACATGGACCCAATCGGCACCCTGGGCCTCGATAGCTTGGATTTCCTGTCCGAAATTGGCGAAATCGGCGGAAAGGATCGATGGTGCGATCTTGATCTTGCGGTCAAAGCTCATGGCGGCCCCGTGATGGAAGTCTTGGATGCGAGTGTCGATGTCGCATATAGACGGGACCAGTGAAAATGCCCAGCCCTCGCGTGTAACTTGGATTTGCACGACCGGCGCCGCAGGTGCGACTGTCGTGTGGCCGAGTGTGCGGCACGGCGCTCGCGACAGCGGGCCAGCTTGCCGCAAACGCACCAGGAAATGGGACTACGCGCTCAAGAAAACCGCTCGACCCCAGCAAAGCGGCCAGGCCGGGCCCGGGCGACGATTTTTCGGGGCAGTGTCAGATCGTTGTTGCGCGGAGAAACTCGTGCGCCTCCCGGCTGAGCCACTCCTGGTTCAAACGCGCTTGGAATCCCAGCAGCGGGACCACCGTTGATGCTCGTCAGAAGCCTTTTCAGGGCAATAGTTCATAGCGACGGATCAAGTGGAACTGCCCCATGGCGTCCTCGCCGACCAAGGCGAGATCGCGAATTTCGAAGGGGCTGGGAAGCAACGGGGTCAGCCGGTCCGAAAGAACGGATTGAGCCCGAGCAAGGTTTGTTTTGTCCAGCCGTCCGGTCAGCGTTATGTGAAATCGAAAAGCGTCCAGAACATAAGGATAACCCCAGTTCGTCAGGTTTGCGTCCTGTTCCATGGTCAGCCGCCCCGCACGGCGTCGCGCCAATTCGGACTGGGTCATCGGTGCGCGAAACCCGTCAAGATCGCTGACGCAGGCCGCGGCCAGCGCGTTCAGGCTGCTTGCGTCGCCGATCGGGCGCAACGCAAGAAAACGGCCGAGACGCGCGACTTCCAATCCCTGCAACCTGACCGTTCGATGCGAGGCCGCAAGACGCGCGCAGGCGTCCTGAAGCACCGCCGGACAGTGTCCGGCGCGCAGTCGAAAGGGGGGCTTCATCGTTGCATGCAGCCCATATCTGCGGGGTGCTTCGGTCGCGGCAGATACATCGAAGCCGTCGACGGTCGGGTGTTTGACCATCTTTCCGGCTTTGATATCCCAACCCAACCATGCCGTTGCGAACCTTGCCCATTCGGTGTCGACGGGCGGTACGAAAAAGATCGCGTATCTTGCGAATGTCACATCGGCCTCCTGCCGCGTTGGCCTTTCACGCGTCCAAAAAAAGCCTGTCTCGGATGACAGATGAATGCGGCCTTGCCAATGGTATGCTTGCGTGGCCCGACAAAATAGTTCTCAGCGTGGCTGGATCGACAGTGCAAAAACTCCGAGAAGGCGCCTTTTGGGTACGTGTGCGAGCGCTTTGATGCGATCCGAGATTTCACCACTGCGCCCGAATTTCTGGTCCAGTCGGTCCTACGGTTTTGCTGGAAAATGGCACGGCCGTGACAGGCTAGCCACCTGGTTTCCACGATGGATGGCCATCCGAGGTGGGTCATGGGGCTGCGATGTTTTCCGCCATCCGGCAAGGCAGGTCTGTGCCGGCTGGCAGGTGACACAATGCCTTGCACGATGATGCCGCACGCGGCTTCTTATCTGTCAGGTTCGGTAGAACAAGTATCGGTCAGGCGCAATATTGTCTGGGCCTTTTATCTGCGGGAAACCCACCAGAGGTTGCCCCGAGATCAGCAACCCTCCGGGTATCATCACCTGCGCGATCAGCGGGCTGAGCCGGGCGGCTTCGGCGACGTCCTCATGTTTGATACCGCGACCGAAGTCGTAATGCGCCAGGGCAATACGCGGACCGCTGGCGGCGAGTTTCCGCAGCATCGGCTCGGCCTCGCCTTGCAGGAAGTCCTCGGCGGGCGGTGTGCTGTCGGGGTGGCATTGCAGCACCCGGTCCATCACCCAGATGCGTCTTTGGGGCAGGATCTCGCGCAGGTGATCGTAGGTGCGACCGTTGCCCAGCCCCATGTCCAGCACGTCGCCGTCAAGGCCTTCGATCTGCGCCGCGGCCCAGTTCAGCCCGTCACGCTGGGCGGTCAGGCGGCGCAGCATGGAATCCAGTCGGCTCATCGGGGTCTCCCTTGATCGTTCAGTGCGCGGGTGCCGTCCAGATGCGGACAGGACCCTGCAGAAGTTGCGTCAGCAATGCTTCGGTGAAATCCCAGATCTGTTGATCATGGACCAGATGGTGGGTCAACACGCCAAACGGTTCTTCCGCGTCGGAGCGGCCCAGCCGGCGGTCGCGCAGCAGCGCCATGGTTTTCCCGATCAGCGCGTCGGGATCGGCCAGCCCGCGCGTGCCGCGCCAGTCGATCGGGTCCAGATGGGTATTTACCTGCTCAAGCCCCGGCGCCGCCAGCCCTTGGGCACGCGGCGTCGCCGTCGACAGGAACCGATAGCCCAGTTCGGGCAGCGTCGCGGCGACTTCGGGCGCGATCCGGTTCCAGGGCGGCACGAACATCGGGCGCAGCCGATCCCGAAACTGGCCGCGCAGTTGCGCAAGGCCACGGCGGGCGTCGTCCTTGATGGCCTCCAGTGGGCGGTGCAGGCGGAATTCGGCCTTCTTCTCGCCGGTGGGCGCGTGGTTGTGGTGGGCCCAGCCATGAACCACAGGAATCAGCTCGGGCGTTTGGGCGACCAGCGCGGCAAGATCCGGCCGGGCCCCTTGCGGAATGATGGCCAGGTGAACCGGCAGGCCCAGCCGCCGCGACAGGTCCGACAGGCGTTCGAGTTGCGGCGTCGCCTCCACCGCATCATCGTCGCGCCACCACAGCGGCAAGGTCAGCCCGGCCCGGGACCAGGTGCGCAGTTCGTCGGCCAACGGGGTCCAGTCCCAGGTCATCCGCGCACCTCCCGTAGCTGCAGGGCAATCTCGACCGTCCGATGCGCGCCGTCAAAGCCTTGCTTGGCAGGAACGCGCGGGCCATGCTCCATCACTGCTGCGACCGAACGAGCCAGTGAGTCTCCGGTCAGCTCCGCCGAAGGCAACACGCGTATCGCGGGTAAATGGGCGAGGCTGCGGGCGCGCAGGGTCTGTTCGACCTCATTGCCATCGTCGAACGGGATCAGGACGCCCGGCGTACCCGCCTGCAACAGGTCCATCGCGGTGTTGTACCCGCACATGCTGACGGACGCCCCCGCCAGAGGCAGCATGTTGCGAAAATCCGGGCGGACCGGCTCGATCGTGATCGGCCAGCCTTGGGCGCGTTTGCGCAGTTCATCCATGCGGGCGGGGGCATCGCTACCGCCGACCAGCAGCCGCCAGCGGCTGTCTGGCATCTTTCGGGCGGCCTCGATGGCCGCGCGAAAGATCGGCTGCCCCACCGAGCCGCCGCCGGCGCTTACCAGAACCTCGCCTTTGCCGATGCCACCGCGATGGGGCAGCGGCGCCGGCGGAGCGACGAAACCGGTATAGTGCAGGCGGCCTGCCAGCCTCTCGGACACCGGCCAGCTGACGTCCAGCGGCGTGATCTGCGGGTCGGAATGCACCAGTACGCCGTCATAGAAGTCATCCACGATCTCATCAGCCCGCTGCGCTTTCGAAAGTTTGGAGGGTGGTGCCAGGATGTCTCTGATCGAGCTGAGGACAACCGGGCGCGCTGGCAGGTCCCTTGCCGCCGACAGCAGGGCAAGAAACTCGGCGCTCAGGCTGCGGCGGCCAAAGGGGAACAGTTCGGTAATCAGGATGTCGGGCTGACCGGTCCACAGGCTATCCGACAGCATCGCGGCCCGTTTCGCCAGATAGGTCTCATCGGCGGGCTCGCCCCCGTCTGTCAGCAGCCGCGTGAAATCGGTGCCGTCCGAGCGCAGCGGCGGCAGTTGCACAAGGCTCAGGCCGGCACGATCCAGTTGCGGCGCGGGCATCCCGCCCGAGACGACCGTGACCGCGTGACCGGCCTGGGCAAAAGCCCGCCCCAGCGTCAGGGCCCGGCTGAGATGCCCGGTTCCCAACAGATGGGTGACGGCGATCATGACCTTCATGACATGTCCTCGCGCGGGGGCAGGTGAACCGGTTCGGGTTCGGGCTGCATCCGGTTCAGATCGACGACATACAGGCGGTTGCGTTTGATGCGGAATGGCGCGGGGCCGGCAAAATCCCACCCCCAGGCCCGGGCCAGAATGACGCGCATGATCCCGATATGGCAAACGGCGACCGCATCGGTTTGTAGACCGGCCAGCCAGGGTTCCAGCCGCGCCCAGAGCTCGGCCGGGCTCTCGCCGCCGGGCGGGCGGTAATTCCAGCCCCAGTCCTCGATATGTCGGTAACCGCTGCCGGGGTCAGCGATCAGATCCAGCCCGCGCTTTCCTTCCCAGTCGCCCCAGTCCATCTCGGTCAGAGCCGGATCGGTGCGCGGTACGCGCCCCGTGACCAGTTGCGCCGTTTCGGTCGCGCGGCTCAGCGGGCTGGACCACAGCTCCGCCTTGTCCCAATGGGACGGCAGGCGCAGGCCGGACAGTTGGGCGCGGGCCTCGTCGTCCAGAGGAATGTCGCTACGGCCCTGAATGCGACCGGCGCGGTTCCAGGCGGTATGACCGTGTCGCAGCAGGGCCAGACGTGTCATGCGTGGTCCTCCAGCAGGTGCGCGACGCCGGTCCAGAACCGATCCGAGGCTGCGGGCAAAAGGTGGCGTTCGGCGATGCGCTGACGGGCCCTTGCACCCTCGGCCCGGCGCAGATCGGCATCGGCCAGCAACATGTCGATGCGGGCGGCCAGCGCCTGCGGCCCTTCCTCCGGCTTGGGATAGCACGAGGGCGCCAGCACGTCGCGTACGCCGGGGCGATCCTGCGCCAACACCGGCACTCCGGCGGCCTGCGCCTCGAGATAGGTCATCCCATAGGCCTCGTTCACGCCCGGCCAGACCAAGAGCGCAGCGCGCGCATAGGCGTCCTGCATCGCGGGGGCGTCCAATTGCCCGAGAAAGCGCACCCGCGCCCCGAAAGGGGCCATCAGGGCCTGAACCTGCGCCCGGGCCGGGCCGTCGCCGGCGATGTCCAGCGACCAGTCGCCTTTCAGCAGGGCCAGCGTCTGTGCCAGGATCGCATACGAGGCCAGCTTGTCGCCCGGCCGCATCATGCCCACGGCCAGCATCGGGCCGTCGCAGCGCGACAGGGGCGGCAGATCCTTACGCGGCAGGAACGGGGGCAGTTCGACCAGGACCTGATTGCCTCGTCTGTCACGTTTCAGCGCAATGAGGTCATTCGCCGTGTGATAGAAGATCACCCGAGCCGCATCGCACGCGTCATGGGCGGCGCGGGCGAACCCGGCCCATGGCCCGGTCAGGCGCGACAGGGCGCGGGTGCTTTCAAGTTGCACATAAGGAATGCCGCGGGCCTTGGCCACTACAGGCCCCAGCAGATCGGGCGCCTTGTAATAGTTGTGGTAGGTCACCCAAAGCCCGGTATCGCCGGGCAGGTCGGCGATCAGCCGCTCGGCCTCGGACCGGGCGGCCCGACGCAGCGCGGCCTGGACCGATGCGTCCCCCGCCTTGTCATAGATGCGCAGGCGCGAGACCAGATCGACCGGTGTTCCATTGGCCCCGATTGCGGCCATCAGGTTGCGGGCCATCTGCCGGTCGCCCGACGGCACCGGGCTGTCCGGCGCTTTCATCGGCGCGTAGAAGGCGACCCGTGCCATCAGTCCTGATCCGCGCACAGCGCCCGCAGCCGGGCCGACAGCCGCGCGATGCCGGGCTCCATGCGGAATTCGGAAATCAACCGGTCATGGGCCGCGTCGGCCATCGCCGCGGCTTTCGCGGGTTCGGCCGCCAGGGCCGAGATCGCATCCGCCAAAGCGTCGGGCGTGTCGGTTGACAGAACCCCGTGTGTCCCGCTCTGGATAAATTCAGGAATGGCCGAAACCGGGGTGGACAGGATCGGCAGCTTCTGAGAAGCGGCCTCCATCAGCACGTTGGGCAGGCCATCCCGGTCGCCATCCGCCGCGATGCGGCTGGGCAGAACGAACAGATCGGCCGCGCGCATGGCCGCGATCACCTCGGGCTGGTCGCAGGCGCCCCGCCAGATGATGCGGTCCGACAGACCCAGGGTTGCGGCCAGGTCTCGCAGGCTCTCCGACAAGGCGCCACCGCCGATATGGGTCCAGCGCCAGTCGAGGTCGGCAGGCAAAAGCGCCAGCGCCCGCAACAGGCGATCAAAGCCTTTCTTTTCGACCAGACGCCCCACGGAGAGCATGCGGAACGGCGCGCCCACCTTGCGCAACGGGCGGTCGGGGGCGGGTGGGAATCTGGACAGGTCCAGCCCGTGATAGATCAGTTCGACCCGTTCCGGATCATCGGCCAGCTCGCGCAGGTGGCGTGCACCGATCGCGGTGCAGGTGGCGCCGAAGGCCGCGCCGTGGGTGTCGGCGTGCAGCTTTTCGCGCTTTTCCCAGTCGGGCGAGGTCCAGATGTCCTTGGCATGGGCCGAAAAGCTCCACGGCAGATCCCGCATGATCGCGGCATAGCGCGCGACCGAGGACGGCGTATGCATGAAATGCGCATACAGCGCGCGGGTCTTGGCGGGCAGTTCGGCGGCCAGAACGCAGGCCTGACCGAACCGGCGGATGCGGTTGTGCGTGGGATCGCGCCGCAAATCCTGCCGCCAGACCCGATAGGCGCGGCCGTATCCCGGCAAGGTTTGCGCGACCCGGCGCGCCGCCCAGACGCGTTCGGGGTCTTCGTGCAGATATTCCGGCAGGTAATGGACCGTGCCGGCGAACCGGTCGTGCAGCGGGTGGCGTTTGGTGTCGGTCGGGTGACGCAGAGACCAGATGTCGAAGTCGTGGCCGGCCTGCTGCAGCGCGACCAGCTCCTGCGCGATGAACGTCTCGGACAGGCGCGGCCAGCCTTTCACCAACACCGCCAGCTTCGGCGTAGAGATGCTCATCCCGTGGCCCGTTCCTGCTCCTGCCCCAACAAAGCCTCAACGCGGCGGGTGACGTAATCCAGTCCATCCAGAAGGCCCGCGCCGATCGCCTGCGACGGCAGCGGCTGGTTGGGCAGGTTGCGGATGGCAGCAATCATCGCCTGTGGAGTCAACCCATCGCGGGTTTCGTCCAGCATCCGGACCAGGCCCAGATCCTCGGCGCGCGAGGCGCGGATCCATTGTTCCAGCCGGGGAGTGGTGCGCGGCACGATCACCGCGCGCTTGTCAAAGGACAGAACCTCGCAGAAGGTGTTGTAGCCGCCCATGCAGACAACGCCGGCTGCGCCGGCAAACAGGGTTTCTATCTGCGATTCGAACCCCACGGCGGTCACCCGTCCGTTCAGGGCAGCAACGCGGGCTTCGAACTCGTTGCGTAACTCGCCCGACAGGAAGGGGCCATAGACCAGCATGGCGCGCGGCGACAGGCTCGGGTCCTGCTCGTAGGCCGACAGCACAAGGTTGACCATGGCCTTGCCATCCCCGCCGCCGCCGGGCGTGATCAGGATGTAGGGCTGTTCGGGCGGAGTGCCGACCGGCCCCAGATCGCGGCGCAGATAGCCGGTCCAGTGAATGCGCGCCTGCGTCGCGGGGCCCAGAGGCAGCCCTTCGGTCGGATCGTAGACCGAGCGTAGACCATAGACCCAGATCTCGTGATAGAATGTCTCGGTCGCGCTGATTGCGTCCTTGCGGGCCCATTCTGTGGCCAGAACTTCGGGCTCGTCCAGAACGTCGCGCAGGCCCAGAACCAATTTGGCGCGTCCCGTTTCTTGCAACTGTTCCAGCGTGGGCAGCAGCTCGCCGCGAAACCCGGTGGGTTCCTTGTCGACGATCAGAACGTCGGGGTCGAATTGCTGCACGGCCGTCTGGATCAGGCCCGACCGCAGCTCTGTCACCTCGTCGATGCTCATGCCCATGGTCTGCGCGGCATAGGAACCATCCGCGCGCTTGGTCACGCCGGGCAGGCGTACATGGTCGACGCGCCGCGGAAAGGTGAACCGGCCGGCGACCGGAGAACCGGTCAGAATCAACGCCGAAGCCTGCGGATTGGCCTGCGTGATCGCAGCCGCCAGCGCGCGCGAGCGCCGGAGATGGCCCAACCCGAACGTGTCGTGGCTGTAGAACAGGATGCGCGGCGCGCGGCCGGTGATTTGGTCTTTTGTGCCTTGGCCCATGCCTTCGCCCGTATCGTTGGTCCAGGTGCATTTTCCGCGCGTTTGCACCTGTTAGCGTATCTTTTCCGGCTCCGCTTGCCAAAGGCGCTGTTTCAGCGCAGCAAATGCGTCAGGCATTGCGATTTGGCAACAGCCCCGAGGCTGTGATGATACGAACGCGAGAACGCGCATTCCATCGATCGGTGACCGGTCTTCGGCCCTGTTACTTGGAATTCAGACATTTGGAAATACGCCTGCCGCCTGGATTGTTGCAAAAAACACGCTGCTACACGTTGTCGGGAAATCTGGACGGGACGGTTTGTGCAGGGCCTGTCTGACCTGTAGGCTGTCGCCTAGCCAGAAAAACCGGATGCAATACTCTATGAACCTGACCTTTCTTGTCCGCGTGATATGCGTCTGCTGGGCGATGGTTGTTGCCGGCACCCTGCCGGCACCGGCCCAGACATCTTTGATTCCGGGCTACCCGACAGCGACGGACGAGCAGACCGAAACGGGCGGTGCCTCGGATGTGGCGGCAGCCATCCGCGCCGCGACCGAGGCGGGCGCCAGCGTGATCGTGATCGACAGCGCCGGGCAGGTGGTCTCGTCTTCGGCGGGGAAGGGCGCCACGGAAGAAGGTCCCCCGCGCGACCCGATGTCGGAAAGCTCGCAGTTGATGAAGGCGCAGGAGCGCGTTGCCAAATTCAGCGAGGCCGTCCGGTCGCGGCTCGAGGCGTTGCCCTATTCGATCTTCGAGGTGCGCTACATCCTGGAACAGACCAGCCCCGATGGTCGGATCATGACCTATGTCGAGGTTTTGGGGTGGAATATCCTGTTCCTGCTGCTGGGCCGGTGGCTGTCGATCGAGCTGTACGGCAAGCGTTTTGCCCGACGGTGGGTCGTGGCGCGCACCAAGGACAACCCGCAGGGATATCGTGAAAAGATGCCGTTCCTGGTGTTCCGCTTCCTGATGGGCATGGGTGCAACGGTCTTTGCCATGCTGATGGCGCTGTTGGTGGGCTATCTGGTTTTCGGCGAGGCCGAGGATATCTCGATCCAGTTTACGGTGACGGCGATCTTCACGGCCTTTTTCCTGTCGCGCACCGTGTCGGACCTGTGGCGGATGGTGCTGTCGCCTTATCTCAGCCAATATCGCCTGCCGCCGTTTTCGGACCGGGACGCCAAGCGGTTGTATTACTGGGCCTCGGCCCTTGCGACCTACGACATCACCGCGGTTCTGTTTTCGACCTGGGTGGCGGATTTCGGCCTCAACTACAATGTCTATGCCATGGTCTATGGCGGGCTGACCCTGATCGGCCTGGTCGGCAACATCCTGATGATCCTGTTCAACGCGCGGGCGATCTCGAACGCGATCCGGGGCGGGCGTAGGCCGGACCAGGTGTCGTGGCTGTTGCGCTTCGTGTCGTTCGGCTGGGCGCCGGTTTTGATCGTGTACCTGGTGTTCAGCTGGTTCAAGCTGGCGGTGGATCTGGTTCTGGAAACTGAGGATTCGATTCCGATCGTGGCCAGCAGCTATCTGATCTTCATGTCGGTGGTCATCGCCTACGGCGCCATGAACTATGTTCTGGAACGGTATTTCGACCGCAATCGCCAGATCGAAGCGATGAACGCCGAGGCCGACACGGATGACGAGGCGCGCCAGACTTCGGAATCGCCCGAGGCCGAGCAGCGGCGCCACACGATGGTCACCTACGAGGATCTGGCCCGGCGCGTGGCCGGCATTCTGGCCTTCGTGGTCGGCATCTATGCGCTGGTGGTGATCTGGAACCCCGAGGCCAGCTGGAGCGAGGATCTGCCCGTCGGGCGCGCGCTGGACGTGATGGTGATCCTGTTCATCGGATATATCCTGTTTCATTTCTTCCGGATCTGGATCGACACGAAAATTGCCGAAGAGGTCGAGGAAAGCGGTGGCCAGGCCGAATTGGGCGACGAAGGAGGCGAGAGCAGCCAAAGCCGGTTGGCGACTCTGCTGCCCCTGTTCCGGGGCGCCATTCTGGCCATCGTCGTCGTTTCGATCGGGTTGATCGCCCTGATGGAGGTCGGCATCAATGTCAGCCCGCTGTTTGCAGGCGCCGGCGTCGTTGGTCTGGCGGTGGGCTTTGGGGCGCAGACTCTGGTGCGGGATATCTTTTCGGGTGCGTTCTTTCTGTTGGACGATGCGTTCCGCAAGGGCGAATATGTCGATATCGGCGACGTGAAGGGGACGGTCGAAAAGATCTCGGTCCGGTCGATGCAGTTGCGCCACCATCTGGGGGCGTTGAACACCATTCCGTTCGGCGAGATCAAGGTTCTAACCAACTATTCCCGCGACTGGGTCATCATGAAGCTGCCGCTGCGGGTGACCTATGACACCGATGTCGAAAAGGTGCGCAAGCTGATCAAGAAGCTTGGGCAGGAATTGCTGAGCGATCCGGTGATCGGCGACAATTTCATCCAGCCTCTCAAATCGCAGGGCGTGATCGAGATGCAGGATTCCGCGATGATCATCCGGGTCAAGTTCATGACCAAGCCGGGCGATCAATGGCTGGTGCGCAAGCGGGTCTATCAGGAGATCAGGGAACTGTTCGCGCGCGAAGGCATCAAGTTCGCCCACCGCGAAGTGACGGTGCGCCTGGCCGACGGCAAAGAGGCCGACGACCTGACGCCGCAGCAGCGCGAGGCGGTGACCGGTGCGGTTCAGGCCGCGATCGACGAAGACTATCTGGACGATATCGGGCCCGGCGGCGACGATCGCTGACCGGGCGGCTCCCGCCCCCTCGGCGCGGCGTCTCTGACGAGACACCGCCGAGGCGTTGGGCCGCGCCGCGCGTGCCGCGCGGCGGTGGCGCGTGGGGTCAGGATGGCTCCCACACGGGATCGGAGGTGCCCAACCGGGACGCGGGCAGGGGCCAGCGCATTCCGGCAGGCCCGACGTTCAGTGCTGGCTTCAGGCGATGACCCGGCCCCCACCCCGATTGCTCGGTGTCTTGGGTATAATCCGCGGGGGTCGGCTTGGTGATGTCTTCGGTGGTATCGGTCTTGGCGAGGCTGGCCAAGAGTTCCGCCGTGCGGGCCAGCGACAGCCGGGCATCCATGACGGAACGGCCCAGGGTTGCCTCGGTCAGGGCCGAAAGGACGGCGGCGGTCATCAGGTACCCGGTCGCGTGGTCCAAAGCCTGAACCGGCAGCGGGGTCGGTTTGTCAGTCTTGGCCCACAGACGGCCGGCATCGGCGATGCCTGCGCTCATCTGCACCAGGCTGTCGAATCCGCGCCTGGTTGCCCAAGGCCCCTGCCAGCCATAGGCGTTCAGCGTGACCTCGATGCGGTTGGGTGCAATCGCGTCGCGTGTGGCCTTGTCGAGCCCCAGTGCGTCCAGCGCCCCCGGGCGATAGCCGTGCACGAACACGTCGGCTTGGGCCAACAGCTCCTGCAGTCGGTCCATTCCTGCCGGTGATTTCAAATCCAGATAGGCACAGCGCTTGCCCAGTGAAATGTCGGGGATCACCCCGGGCTCGTCCCAACCCGGCGGGTCGATCCGCAACACCTGCGCCCCGAACCCCGCCAGCGTCCGAGTCGAGACCGGCCCGGCCAGAACGCGGGTCAGGTCCAAAACCCGCAGCCCCGACAAGGGGCGGGCAGCGGTTGCCCGGGGCCGGTCGCGCAGCGTGATCCGCCGTGGGCCGCGCCAGCCGATCAGAGGGTCGCGGGCGACGGCGCGGCCTTGCGGGTGGTCGAGCCATTCGGTGCGGCTGCGCATGGCAGCGGCGACGCCGCCCTGTGCCACGACCCGGGTTTCCAGATCCGAGGTCGACCAGCCGCGGATCGCTTGCGTTACCGCAGGGCGGTCGGCCGGGGTGTCCAGCACCCTGAGCGCGGCCGCCCGGTGATGCGGCAGGTTGGTGTGCAGCCGTATCCAGCCGTCGGCGGCCTGATAGTCGCCGGCGATCGGGTCCCAGAGGTTCGGCATTTCCCACCCGTCGGGTTTGAAGGAATACCCGAACCAGAGGGACGCCAGGCGCCGATCGACCGACACGGCCGGCGCCGTGGCGGCAAGGTTGGCGGCCTGCATGAAGCGGGCCAGCTCGACCCCGACGGTGGCGAGACTGGCGGTGGCCAGGTCCGAGACGGCAAAGGCGCTGGCAAGCGCACCGGTCCCTGTGACCCGATAGGCCTCGGCCGGCGGAAGCGCCGCTAGCAAGCTCATTGCTGATAGGGGTCCAGGCTGTCGCGCAGCCCGTCACCCAGGAAATTGAAGGCCAGCACCACCACGATGATCGGCAGCATCGGGATGGCCGTCCATGGATAGATCTCGATCGAGGCAAGGTTCTGTGCGTCGTTCAGCATCACGCCCCAACTGACCGCCGGTGCCCGCAGTCCGAGGCCGAGGAAGCTGAGCGCGGTTTCCCCCAGGATCATGGCCGGGATCGACAGCGTGGCCGACGCGATCAGGTGTGACATGAAATTCGGCAGCAGGTGCTTGCGGATCACCCGGCCCGAACTGGCGCCCATCATCTCGGCGGCGCGGACATATTCCTCTTCGCGCAGCGACAGGAATTTGGCGCGCACGGAACGGGCCAGGCCGGGCCAGTCGAGGATGCCGAGGATGATCGAGATGATGAAGAACACCGCCACCGGCGACCAGTTCGACGGCACCGCCGCCGACAGCGCCAGCCAAAGGGGCAACTCGGGCAGCGACCGCAGGATCTCGATCACGCGGTTGATGACCCAGTCGATCCGCCCGCCGAAATAGCCGGCCAGCGATCCGAACAGGATGCCCAGGAAGAACGAGACCGAAATGCCGATCAGGCCCACCGTCAGCGACAGCTGCGCGCCATAGAGGATGCGGCTGAACACGTCGCGGCCCAGCCGGTCGGACCCCCACAGGAACAGGGTCGTGCCCTCGGGCGGGCAGAACAGGTGGGTATTGGACGGGATCAACCCGGCCAGCTTGTATTCCGAACCCTCGCAGAAAAACCGGATCTTGCGCGGGTTGTCCGTATCGGTCACGAATTTCCACTGGAAGGTTTCCAGATCGGCCTCGGCCACGGTCGGATAGACGAAGGGCCCGATGAACTCTCCGTCGTGGAACCAGTTTACCGATTGAGGCGGGGCGTACAGGTGTTCGCCGTTGCGGTCATTCGGTCCGTAAGGTGCAATGAACCCGGCGAAGGGCAGCATCAGGTAGCACAACAGCAGGAAGATGCCCGAGATCAGGCCCAGCCGGTGCGTCTTGAACTTGCGCCAGACCAGCACCCAGTTGGGGGCATCCAGGTCCTTGCGCTCCAGCTCGTGCAGGGCGGCCTGCGGGTCGAACGGGGCGTCATCGACATAGCGGCCATCGGGAAGTCTGCTCATGCCTCACGCCCTTCGTAGCGGATGCGCGGGTCAAGCATGACCAGCAGAATGTCGGAAATCATGGTGCCGATCAGGGTCAGCAGGGCCACGAACATCAGGATGAAGGCCGACAGGAACTGGTCCTGTGTCTTCAGTGCCGTCAGCAGGGTAGGGCCGATGGTCTGCAAACCCAGCACCACCGACACCAGAACCGAGCCAGACACCATCGAGGGCAGCAGGTTGCCGATATCGGCCACGAAAGGGTTGAAGGCCACGCGCAGCGGGTATTTCGTCAGCATCCGCGACGGCGCCATGCCCTTGGCGATAGCGGTTTCGACATAGGGCTTGCCCAACTCGTCCAGCATGTTGGCGCGCAGGCGCTGCATCATCGCCGAGGCGCCCGAGGTGCCGATCACGAAAGTGGGCACGATCAGGTGCACCAGGATCGACTTCATCTTGTCCCAGCTCATCGGCTGGCCTTCATAGACCGGGTCCATCAACCCGCCGATGGGCAGGTTGAAATAGCGGTGGCCGTAATAGAACAGGATCAGCGCCAACAGAAAGTTGGGCGTGGCTAAGCCCAGATAGCCCACGAAAGCGGTCGTGTAGTCGACCCAGGTTCGGGACTTGGCCGCCGCCATCACGCCCAAGGGCAGGGCCACGGCATAGACGAACAGGATGGCGGCGAGGTTGACCACGACCGTCAGCCACAGCGTATCACCCACAATCTCGGCTACGGGGCGGTCGAATTCGAAGGACCAGCCGTAATTGCCTTGCAGCAGCCCCTCGAACCCGTGGGGGCCGGGGAAAAAGCCCATCCAGATCAGGTATTGTTGCCACATCGGCCGGTCCAGCGCGTATTCCTTGCGCAGGAACTCGGCCTTGGCCACGCCCGCCGACTGCCCCGAGGCCTGCAACTCCGCGATCTGGTTGCTGAGATAGTCGCCCGGCGGCAGGTTGATGATCACGAAGATCATCACCGACACCACCACCAGGGTCAGCAGCATCGTGAAAAAGCGATACACCGCGTAGCGGAGCATGATCATCTGTCAGCCCCCGTCAGTCCGCGAAGAAGAATTCGTCGGGACGGTGGACCCCGAAATGAGCGCCGGGTTCCCAAGCCCACATGGCCTGTTGCGGCACGTTGCGCAGACGGTTGGACACCACGATCGGTTGCGGTGCCCCGTTCAGGATGCCGATGGCATAGACCTGTTCGGCGTGGATTTTGAGCATGGCTTCCCACGCCGCGCGGCGCTGATCGTCGTCGGTGGCGACCTGCCAGTCATGGGCCAGTTCCAGAAGGCGCTGCGCCTCGGGCAGATCGGGCGGTTCGCCGGAACCGCCGCCGGTCTGATAGTGCTGGCCCCATTTCGGCCAGGAGAGGAACACCTGATCGGTGGGCGCCACGTACAGCGGCGAAGTATAGACCTGCGGGATCCCGTTGTCCCATCCGTACCAGACCGATGCCATCGTGTTTCCGGCAAACACCCGGTTGCGCAGAATGTCCCGGTCCAGCGGCCGCATGACCAGCTTGACGCCGATGTCGCGCCAGGTGTCGGTGACGATCTGCAGCGCGTTCTCGACCTCTTGCCGTTCGCCGGCGGTCTCGATTACCAGCTCCATCGGGCGGCCGTCGGGTAGCAGACGGATGCCGTTCCGATCACGCTTGTCCAGTCCGGCCTCGTCCAGCAGGGCGTTGGCCCGGTCGATGTCGTACTGCGCCCAGGCCTGCGCGTTTTCTTCACTGTAGAAGGGCGAGGCGGGCAGCACCGACATGGCGGCCGGATGCGCCAGTTTGAAATACAGGGCCTGATTGATGGTCGGTCGGTCAATGGCCAGCGACAGCGCCCGGCGGACGCGCACATCGCGCAGCACGTTGCGCCAGACCTCGTCGTCATAGTTCAGGTTGGGATAGATCGCGATCTGCGAGGCGACGCCGGTCTTCCACAGCAATGTCTTGTAATTGCCCTTTGCCTCGCCCTTTTTCAGGATCGAGGCATCACGGAAATCAAGCCCGCGGCCCTGCAGATCGGTCTCGCCGGCATTGGCCTTGGCAGCGACCAGGCCGGAGGCGACGATTTCCATCTCGACCACGTCGATATAAGGCAGTTGTACGCCTTTGGCGTCGATACGGTGATAGTAGGGGTTGCGCACGAAATTGTGCCGGATCTTCTTTCCCGAGCTGGCATTCAGCCAGGGCTGAAGGGTCGGCAGTTCGTGGTTGTCGTACTTGTACAGGTTGTCCAGCTTGTTGTGCAGCGCGGCCCAGCTTTTGACGCGTGCATCTTCAACCTGGAATGCAAGCTCTTCCTTGTCGGCGTATTTCTCGTGATAGCGTTTCAGGAACTCGGATGGTCGATAGATGAAGGGCGGGCGGGCCTGCGCCAGCGATTGAAGAAAGTTCGGGTTCGGGGCTTCCCATTCATAGATCACGGTCGTTTCATCGGGGAACGAGACCTTGGGAAACTTGCCTTCGACCCGCAGGAAATCGGGCGGGCCCGATGGGCTGAGTAATTCGT
Source organism: Ruegeria lacuscaerulensis ITI-1157 (assembly GCA_000161775.1). Taxonomy (GTDB): domain Bacteria; phylum Pseudomonadota; class Alphaproteobacteria; order Rhodobacterales; family Rhodobacteraceae; genus Ruegeria; species Ruegeria lacuscaerulensis. The sequence continues at coordinate 301,047 of GG704596.1, read as the reverse complement.
TGTTGGCCACATCCTCCCACCAGTACCGGAAATCCTCGGACGTGAAGGGCGCGCCGGTGGACCATTTGTGACCCTTGCGCAGATGCAGGGTGAACTTGCGGTTGCCGTCGTTCTCGTAGCTGGCCAGAATGTCGGGCACCAGGTTGTAGTCGGCGTCATAGCCCACCAGCCGGGCATAGCCATAGACGACCATCTGACGGATGTCCTTGGACCGCGTGACCATGGTGCGCAGGGTGCCGCCCTGTTTGCCGAAGGCACGGCCCTTGGCCTCCAGATCGACGATCAGCGGCTCGTGCGGGATGCGCTCGTGAACCGGGGGAAGGTGCCCGGCATCGACTTCGGTCTTCCAGAATGTGCTTTCCTGCAGCTCGGGCAGGGTGTCCGCCGATGCGGCAAGCTCGAGGGCAGAGGCCAGAACAGTGGCCAGCGTCAGCAATCGTGAAGTCTTAAACATGGCAACGTACCTTATGGCCGGGCTCCATCTCTACCAGTGAAGGTATCACGGAGTCCGAGAAACGAAAGGCGTCATCCCAGCTGTCCGGGGATCCGGCGCCCAGGGCGACAAGCTTCAGGTCGATGGGGCGGTTGATGTCGGGCTCGGGCTGGGCCGCGATCAGCGCCTTGGTGTAGGGGTGGCGGGGGTTGTAGAACAGCGTCTCGGGCGGGGCCTGTTCGACCACCAGCCCCTGCCGCATGACGGCGACTTCGTCTGCGATGCGGGCCACCACCGCCAGATCGTGCGAGATGAAGAAATAGGACAGGTTCAGACTGTCCTGCAGATCCTCGAGCAGCGTCAGGATCTGCTCCTGCACTGAGACATCCAGCGCCGAGGTCGGTTCGTCGCAGATGATCAGCGTTGGGTCCAGCATCATCGCGCGGGCGATCGACAGGCGCTGGCGCTGGCCGCCGGAAAAGGCATGGGGATAGCGTTTCAGCATGTCGGCGTTCAGTCCGACGCGTTTGAGCATCTCGGCCGCCTTGTCCCGCTGTTCGGCCGGGGTGCCGATCCGGTGAATTTCAAGCGGTTCGGTCAATGCGTCCTGAATGCGCATCCGCGGGCTGAGCGAGCTGTAAGGGTCCTGAAACACCATCTGCGCCTTGCGCTGAAACAGCGTGCGTTCGGCGCGCGTCATCTGGTGCACCAGGATCGGATCGTCCTGCGACGTGGCGCGAAACAGAACCTCGCCGCCGGGGTCGGGCAGTTCGGCGCCCAGTGCGATACGCGCGGCCGTGGTCTTGCCCGACCCGCTTTCGCCGACCACGGCCAGCGTTTTGCCCCGGGCCAGCTTGAGGTCGATGCCACGACAGGCGTGGATCAGCTTGTCGGCCTTCCACCCGCGGCCCGCCCGCATCGTGTAGGTCTTGGAAACGCCCTTCATCTCGAGGATCAGGTCCTCGTCCGGCATGGGGATGCCCACGGCGTCTTCGTCGGGGATTTCCGGTGCGGCTTCGAACAATTGCCGGGTGTAGGGATGGGCCGGTTCGGTCAGGATCAGCTGGGCGGATCCTGCCTCCATCACGCGGCCCTTGTGCATCACGACCACCTGTTCGGCCATGTTGGCCACCACGCCCAGGTCATGCGTCACAAGGATCAGCGCCATACCGGTTTCCTGCTGCAGGTCCTTGATCAGCCCCAGAACCTGCGCCTGCGTCGTCACGTCCAGCGCGGTGGTGGGTTCGTCGGCGATCAGCAGGTCGGGCTTGGCCACCATGGCCATGGCAATCATCGCGCGCTGTCGCATCCCGCCCGACATTTCAAAGGGATAGGAGTCATAGGCCCGCGCGGGATCGGGAAAGCCGACACGCTCGAACTGTTTCAGCACTTCCTTGCGCGCCTCAGACTCGGAGGCGCCCCGATGCAGCCACAAGACTTCGCTGACCTGGTTGCCGATCTTGTGCAGCGGCGACAGCGACCGCATCGGCTCCTGAAAGATCATCGAGATCCGGTTCCCCCGGATGTCGCGCATCCTGCGCTCGCCAAGTGTGGCAAGATCAAGCCGGTTTTGTCCGGTACCGAAAGTCATCGTACCGCTTCGGATCTGGGCCGCGCGCGGCAGGATGCGCAGCACCGCCCGGCATGATATGGTCTTGCCCGACCCGGACTCTCCGACCAGAGCCAGCGTCTGCCCGGCCTCGACGTCGAAATTGACATCCTTGACGACGGACTCCCCGTCCCCGAAACCGACGCTCAGGTCTCGGACAGACAGCAAGGCCGTCATGCGGGGCTCCCGCCCGTTTGGCCGCCGGTGGGCATGGCTTTGATCAACTCCCCGTTTTTTGACGCAGTTTCGCGCGCTCGGGGGCAACTAGTCAAACACCTTCTTGGGGGAAAACGTCGCGGAATCGCGTCCCTTGGCGCATTGTCCCTACACAAAGGCTTGAGTTTTTGTCATCCAAGGCCCTACCGGTCTGCGCCAGCGGGCCCGCAAGATATCACGGAGAGATCAGATCGTGCCACATCAGCAAAGCCGCCTGGACCTGTTCATCGACCGCATGGTTTCGCAGCGGGCCTGCCTGGATGCCGCTATCGCCCAGACATCCGGCATGGCCGGTCCGGTGTTCGAGCTGGGGCTGGGCAACGGGCGGACCTATCACCACATGATCCTGCGCATCCAGGATCGCCCGGTCTATGTGTTCGAACGCGCCGTGGCCTCGCACCCCGATTCCACGCCGCCCGAAGACCGTCTGATCCTGGGCGACGTGCGCGAGACGCTGCCCGCCGCGCTGGATCGGTTCGGCGCGACCGCCAGCCTGATCCATGCCGACCTGGGCGGTCACAACCGCGAAAAGAACGACGCCTTCGCCCGCCTCGTGTCGCCGTTGATCGAACCGCTTCTGGCCGAGGGCGGTCTGATGGTCTCGAGCGACCGGATGTATTTCGAAACGCTGGCGGAACAGCCTCTTCCCGAAGGCGCGGTGCCGGGTCGCTGCTTCATCTACCGGCGCTGAGCGGCCTTCCGCAGGGTCACTTTGCGCGGGGACTCGATCCCGGCACGGCGGGCGGTCTAACCTTCGCGTGACGTTCACGCAAAGGACTGCCCATGCTGTTTTACGATTGCTCAACCGCCCCGAACCCGCGCCGCGCCCGCATGTTCATCGCCGAAAAAGGGCTGCAGATCGAAACCCGCGACATCTCGATCGCCAAGGGCGAGCAAATGAGCGAGGCGTTCCGAAAGGTAAATCCCCGCGCCACCATCCCGGTTCTGGTCACGGACGAGGGGACCTTTCTGACCGAGAACCTCGGCATCGCTGCCTATCTCGAGGCGCGCTTCCCTGAGCCTCCGTTGATGGGGCGGACACCGGACGAGAAAGGGCTGGTGCTGATGTGGAATGCGATCGTCGAACAGCAGGGCGGGGCGCCCATCGCCGACGCGCTGCGCAACACGCATCCGGCCTTCAAGGACCGCGCCATTCCCGGCCCGCAGAACCATCCGCAGATCCCCGAACTGGCCGAACGCGGCATCGCGCGCGTCAGAGCGTTCTTCGACCTGCTCGAAGAGCGCCTGCAGGACAGCCCCTTCATCGCGGGCGAGGCGTTCTCGCTGGCCGACATCTCGACCTTCGTGTTCGTGGATTTCGCCCGCGTCATCAAGATGCGCATCCCCGAGGGCAATACGGCAACCCAAGCCTGGTTCGACAGCGTGCAGGCGCGGCCCAGCGCGAGCGCCTGACAGCACTGTACAGAAATGTCTAGACAGAAGTGAACAGTGCCCCTAGCGTCCTTTGGGAATCGTCCAGGGGAGGTCGGGATGAAATCGCAGTATCGCGTTGTTGTCATCGGGGGCGGCGTCGTCGGCGCCTCGGTTCTGTATCATCTGGCCAAGTTCGGCTGGTCGGATGTGGTCATGCTGGAACGCCGGCGGCTGGCCTCGGGGTCATCATGGCACGCCGCGGGGGGGATCCACGCACTGAACGCCGATCCGAACATGGCGGCGTTGCAGGCCTACACGATCGACCTGCTGAGTGAGATCGAGAAGGAGTCGGGCCAGAATATCGGTCTGCACATGACCGGCGGCCTGACGCTGGCCGGAACCCCCGAGCGGTGGGAGTGGTTGCAGGCGAATTACCGCATCTTCCAGTCCATCGGCATCGACGATTGCGAATTGCTGAGCCCGGAAGAGGCGCAGAAACGCTGTCCGATCATGTCTACCGACGGCATTCTGGGCGCGATGTGGGCCGACCGAGAGGGCTACATCGACACCACGGGCACCGTGCAGGCCTATGCCAGTGCCGCCAAAAAGCGCGGGGCGGAATACTACGAAGAAACCAAGGTCGAGGAACTGATCCAGACCGCCGATGGCTGGCAGGTGGTGACCGACCGGGGCACGATCACCTGTGAACATGTGGTCAACGCCGCCGGCCTGTGGGCCAAGCAGGTGGGGCGCATGGCGGGGATCGAACTGCCAGTGTCGCCACTGAAACACCACTATCTGATCACCGACACCGTGCCCGAGGTCGCGACGGCCGATTTCGAGATGCCGATGACCGTGGATCTCGAGGGCTTCACCTATATGCGGCAGGATCAGAAGGGCGTTCTGGTCGGTATCTACGAGGTGGATCACGAGCACTGGGCCATGGACGGCGCGCCCTGGAACTATGGCGAGGAGCTGTTCCAGGAGCAGCTGGACCGCATCGAAAACGAACTGATGTTGGGGTTCGAACGCTACCCGGCGATCCAGAACGTGGGCATCAAGACATGGGTGAACGGTGCGTTCACCTTCTCGCCCGACGGCAACCCTCTGGTCGGTCCGGTGCCGGGCAAGCGCGGCTATTGGGCCGCCTGCGCGGTGATGGCCGGATTCCTGCAGGGCGGTGGCGTCGGCAAGACGCTGGCCGAGTGGATGATCCATGGCGAGCCCGAGGCCGACGCCTGGCCGATGGACGTGGCGCGCTACGGCGATTACGCGCAGAACAAGCGCTACATCCGCGAGACGACCGGGCAGTTCTATTCCCGCCGTTTCGTGATGACCTATCCGAACGAGCAACTGCCCGCCGGACGTCCGCTGAAAATGTCGCCGGCCCATGACGCGATGACCGAAGCGGGTTGCAAATGGGGCATCAGCTGGGATCTCGAGGTGCCGCTCTATTTCGCGCCCAAGGGGTTCGAGGAAACGCCGACCCTGAAACGCTCGAACGCCTTCGACATCGTGGCCGAGGAATGCCGCACCATCCGCGAAGGCGTGGGCTTGATGGACATCACCGGGTTCTCACGGTTCGAGGTTTCGGGGCCGAATGCGGAAATCTGGCTTGACAAGGTTATGGCCTCGAAACTGCCCGGACCGGGCCGCGCGAAACTGGCGCCGATGCTGGGCGAGAACGGGCGGTTGAAGGGCGACCTGACGGTTCTGAACTGGGGCGACGGCACCCGGTGGATCATGGGCAGCTATTACCTGCGGGCCTGGCACATGCGCTGGTTCGACGATCACATGATCGACGGCGTACAGGTGCGTGACCTGGGCGAGGAGGTCTGCGGCTTCGCCGTGGTTGGTCCGAAATCTCAGGCGGTGGTCGAGAAACTGGCCGAGCAGGATATCTCGGGACTCAAATTCATGGGTTGCGGTGCCTATGACATCGGCCTCGTGCGCGCCCGCGTGGCCCGCATGTCGGTCACCGGCGAAAAGGGGTACGAGATCAACTGCCGCTATGGTGACCACATTGCCCTGCGCCGCGCGCTGCTCGAGGCCGGGGCCAGCGAAGGGATCCGCGAATGCGGCTTCAACGCGATGCTGTCCACGCGGCTTGAGAAAAGCTTTGGCATCTGGTCGGCCGAGTTCACCCAGGCCTACACCCCCGGCATGACCGGCATGGACCGTTGGATCGACTGGACCAAGAACTTCGTCGGCAAGGACGCGGCACTGGCCGAACGTGAGGGCAACGGCCCGGCGCAGGTTCAAGTCACGCTCGAGGTGGACGCTCTGGATGCCGACGCCAGCGGGTACGAACCTGTCTGGGCCGGCGACCAGCGCGTGGGTTTCGTGACCTCCGGCGGGTATGGCCACTATATCGGCAAGTCGCTGGCCATGGCGCTGGTGGACCGCGACAAGGCGCAGCCGGGCACCGAACTGTCGGTGCATGTGGTCGGGGTCGAGCGGCCCGCGCGGGTGATCGCGCCGTCGCCCTATGACCCCGAGGGCAAGGCGATGCGGGGCTGATCGTGGCGGCGCGGGGCAGAGAAGGCCGGCGGCGGGGCCGGGGCGCGGACACCGCCAGCCGCGATGTGAACTATCGCCAGTTGCGCAACCCGTTTCCGGTGATGGAGGTCTTTCCTGCCGATCAGATCGCCGACATGCACGAAACTGCTCTGCGCACGCTGGAGGAACTGGGGGTCAAGGTCCTGCTGCCCGAGGCGCGGCGCCTCTTTGCCGCTGCGGGCGCGCGGGTGGATGAAAACAGCGAGATGGTGTTCATCGGCCGCGATCTGGTCGAGGCCGCACTGACTTCGGCCCCCAAATCCATCGACTGCCGGGCCGGGGCGCGGCATCGCGATTTTACGCTGGAACTGGGCAGCCTTGTCTTCCAGCCCGGCGCAGGCGCGCCCAATGCCACCGATCTGGAGCGCGGCCGCCGCCCGGCCAGCGGGCAGGATTACCTCGAGTTCTTGAAACTCACCCATCATTTCGACGTGTTCCAGATGATCTCGCCGCAGGTCGAGCCGCAGGACGTGCCCACCCACCTGCGCCACTATTTCACCACGCAGGCGCAGATCGAGCTGACCGACAAGTTCCCGTTTTTCTTCTCGCGCGGGACGCCGCAGGTGATGGATTGCTTTGAAATGCTCTCGGTCGCGCGGGGCCTGTCGGATGACGAGTTCCGCGCCCGGCCGCATTGCTACACGATCATCAACACCAACAGCCCGCGCACGCTGGACATTCCGATGGCGCAGGGACTGATCGACTTTGCCCGTCACGGGCAGATGTCGATCATCACGCCGTTCACGCTGATGGGGGCCATGGCGCCGATCACGGTCGCGGGCGCGATCACCCTGTCCCATGCCGAGGCGCTGGCGGCCCTGACGCTGACCCAACTGGCCAGACCCGGCGCGCCGGTCTGCTATGGCACCTTCACCAGCAACGTGGACATGAAATCCGGCGCCCCGGCTTTTGGCACGCCCTCGCATTTTCAGGCCTCGCTGGCGGCGGGGCAGCTGGCGCGCCATCTGGGCCTGCCGTGGCGGTCGGCGGCCGGCTCGGCCTCGAACGCCAATGACGTGCAGGCGGCCAATGAAAATCAGTTCGGGCTGTGGGGTTGTCTGATGGCGGGGGCCACGGTGATCATCCATTCGGCCGGGTGGCTGGAAGGTGGTTTGACCGTGTCCTTCGAAAAGCTGGTCTGCGATGCCGAGGTGCTGAACATGGTAGCCGAGCTCTGCGCGGGCGCGCAGGCCGGGCGGGCCGAAATCGGGTTCGACACTGCCTTGCGCGAGGTCGAGCCCGGAAGCCACTTCTTCGCCGCCAGCCAGACGATGGAGCGCTACACCACCGAATTCTACGAACCGCACCTGCATGACTATGCCAATTTCGGCACCTGGACCGAACGCGGATCGGTCGATGCGAACCACCGGGCCACTACGGTTTGGCGTAACATTCTGAACAATTTCGAACCACCCGCGCAGGGCCAGCCCGGGCTGGACGCCATGCGCGACTTCATCGCCCGTCGAACCGCCGAGGGCGGCGCGCCGCCGGAGAGTTGAGATGAACAGCAAACCCATCCTGCATCGTGACGACCCCAAGGCCGAGCCTCTGGTCGGGAACGTCAAGGTCACGCGCGACGACTGGTTGAACGTGGCGATGGATGTGCTGATCTCGGACGGGGTCGAGCAGGTCAAGGTGCTGAACCTGGCCGAGCGCATGGCGGTGTCGCGGTCCTCGTTCTACTGGTACTTCAAATCCCGGCAACACCTGCTGGATGCGCTGCTGGATCGCTGGCAGGCCACCAACACCGCCGCCCTGATCGCGCAGGCCGAGGCCCCGGCCGAGACCATCACCGCCGCCGTCTGCAACGTGCATCGTTGCGTGGTCAACACCGCCTTGTTCGACACGGCGCTGGACTTTGCCGTGCGCGACTGGGCGCGGCGGTCGGGCAAGGTGCGGCGGATGCTGGACCTGTCCGATGCGCGCCGCCTGGCCGCGCTGCGCGCCATGTTCGCCCGCCATGGCTATGAGGCGGTCGAAGCTGAAACCCGCGCGCGCGTGCTGTACTACATGCAGATCGGCTATGATCTGGCGCAATTGAACGAGCCGTTGGCGACGCGCCTGTCTCTGGTGCCGCACTACCTGTACGTCTTTACCGGGGTCGAGCCGCGGCCCGAGGAAATCGAGGAATTCAGCGCCTATGCCAAGCGCTGCTGGGAGGGAGGATCAAGCCATGAGCCAGCCTGACGCAATCATCATCGGAACGGGCGTGATCGGCGCGGCCATCGCGTTCGAGATGACCAAGGCCGGCTGGAAGACCCTGTCGCTGGACCGCAACGCGCAGGTGGGGCACGGCTCGACCGCCGGGTCCTGCGCGATTGTCCGGATGCATTATTCCACCTTCGACGGCACCGCCTTTGCATGGGAGGGCTATCACTACTGGCGCGACTGGGCCGAGTATCTGGGCCTGTCCGACGGGGCCGATCTGGCGCAGTTCCGCGAGACCGGGTGCCTGGTCATGAAGACCGAGGCCAATGGCCACCTGTCAAAGCACATGAAATACAGCGCCGAGTTGGATTGCCCGTTTGAGGAATGGTCGGCCGAACAGATTCTCGACCGTCTGCCGATCTACTCGCTGGACAGTTTTTCCCCTGCCAAACGGATGGACGATCCAGCCTTTGGTCAGCCCAATGGCAGCAGGATGCAGGGGGCGGTGTTCTGGCCCAAGGCTGGCTATGTCACCGATCCGGCCCTGTCGGCGCAGAACCTGATGCATGCGGCCACGCAGCGCGGTGCGCAGGTGCGGACCGGGGCCGAGGTCGTCGAAATCTTGCAGGAAGGTGGCAGGGTCAAAGGCGTACGGCTGGCCTCGGGCGAAGAGATTCACGCGCCGGTGGTGATCAACGTGGCCGGGCCGGGATCGTCGATCATCAACCGCATGGCCGGGGTGCTGGACGACATGACCATCGAAACCCGCCCGCTGCGGCAGGAGGTGGTCCATGTCCCCGCGCCCGAAGGGTTCGATTTCGAGTGTCAGGGCACCATCGTCTCGGACAGCGACATCGCATGCTACTGCCGGCCGGAACATGGAAACCACATTCTGATCGGCTCGGAAGACCCGGAATGCGACCCGCATCAGTGGTGCGAGGACGATGTCCACTACAACCATGACTTCACCGACCAGTGGACGACGCAGGCCATGCGATACGCGCAGCGCGTTCCCAGCTTGGGCATTCCGTCCAGAACGCGTGGTGTGGTCGATCTGTACGACGCCTCGACTGACTGGATCCCGATCTATGACAAGTCCAGCCTGCCAGGGTTTTACATGGCCTGCGGAACCAGCGGGAACCAATACAAGAACGCACCGATCGCGGGCAAGATGATGGCGGCCCTGATCGAGTATTGCGAGGGCGGTGGCGATCACGACACCTGGCCGCTGCAATTCCAATTGCCCCATATTCAACGCACCATCGACGTGGGCTTCTATTCCCGCAAGCGGCCCATCAACGAGGAAAGCAGCTTTTCGGTCCTTGGCTAGCCAAGCCGGACAAATGCGCTAGCTCTCGGGAAACACTGAGAAAGGGCAGGTGCGATGGCGGAGAATGACACCAAAGTTCTGATCTTGGGAAGTGCGCCCGCAGCGCTGGCGGCGCGGGATTGGGCGCGTGGGCCGTTCACTCATATCGTGGCCATCAACAACGCCTGGCGCATCCGCGAAGATTGGGATTTCCTGATCCATCCCGAGGATTTTCCGGCCGAGAACCGCCCCGACTGTCTGACAGCGACGCAGCGCATCGTGACGGCGCAGGATTATGTCCCGATCCAGAACGCGTATGGCGGCTTTGTCTATGCCGGTGGCACCATGGCCTTTACCGCCGGGTACTGGGCGTTGGGTGCCCTCAAACCATCAGTGATGGCCTTCTTTGGCTGCGACATGGTCTATCCGCGCTCGGGCAATACGCATTTCTACGGCCAGGGAACGGCCGATCCCTTGCGCGCCGACGTCACCCTGCGCTCGCTCGAGGCGAAATCGGCACGGCTGGCGCTGCTGGCGGCGCGACAGGATTGCAATGTGGTGCGGTTGTCCTCCGGACCCAGCCGGCTGGTCTATCCATCCGTTTCGCATACCGAACTGATCCCCGAGGCCCTGCCGCGCACCGAACACGTCGATGCTCTGCTGCAGGCCGAGTGTGAGGTAGGTTACGTGGTGCCATCCGGCCGGTATTGGGAGGTCGAAGAGCGGTTCGATCCAGCCGTTGTCGACCGGCTGGATGCGGCTTGGCTCGCAGCCTACAAAGCCTCGGCGCTGGATCAGGCGGCCTGAGCGCGCGGCGCGCGCAACAAGTCTTCGACCTTTCGTCTGGCGGTCTCGGCCGCTTGTATCCGAACCGGGCCGTAACCGCGGATCTCGTCGGCGCAGGCCAGGATGCATTGCCACGTTTCGGCATCCCGATCCCCGTTCTCGGCCTCAAGGCGGTCCAACAGCCCCTGGTACCAATTCAGCAGATCGCGGTGCAGGCGCGCTTCGGCGTGATAGCCGAACGGATTGAGAGCTGTTCCGCGCAGCGCCCGCATCTTTGACAGGCCCCGCAGAACCGGCTGCATCCAAGGTCCGAACGCCTTTTTCAGCGGCCGGCCCCGGGCGTCCGTTTTGCGGCTCAGCAGGGGCGGAGCCATGTGGAAGCGGATCGCAAAATCGCCCTCGAACTGGTTGGCCAGATCCTTTGCGAAATGGTCCGAAGTCATCAGCCGCGCGACTTCGAACTCATCCTTGTAGGCCATGAAGCGGAACAGGTTGCGGGCGACGCTGCGCAGCAGGGTCTCGTCAGCCTGCGGCAGCGCCGAGCGGAGGGCGGCGATACGATCGGCATAGGCCTGCGCGTATTTCGCGCTTTGATACTCGGTCAGGTAGGCGGTACGGCGCGCAATCATCTGATCCAGTGTTTCTTCTGAACCAACGTCGTCGGAAGGCAGCGCCAGAACGTCCGGACGAACTGCCATGTTGCGCCCAATTGCAAAAGCCAGACGGTTCTTTTCGGCAGCGACGCCGTTCAGCAAAATGGCCTGACCCAGCGCGACTTGCGATACCGGCACAAGACCGTGCTGCCAGGCAAAACCCAGCATGATCACATTGGCAAACACGGCATCACCCAGCAGGGTTTCCGCCACCGCGTTGGCGTCGAAACCGAACAGGTTTTCCGCCCCGACCACGTTCTGAATGGCTTGTTCACGAGCTTTTACCCGCAACTGAGCGTCGCGGCGCAGAACGATATCGCCGGTCGGCATTTCCGCCCGGTTCAGCACCACGCGCGTACCTTTGCGGTAATGCGCCGAGGCTTTGGGGGCCGAACTGACGACGACGTCGCAACCAATCACCGCATCGGCCGCGCCCTGATCAATGCGGACCTGGTTCAGCGCGTTCGGAGTGTCGCCCAAACGGATATAGCTGAGAACGGTTCCGAATTTCTGAGCAAAGCCTGTGAAATCCAGGACCGAGGCGCCTTTCCCTTCGAGATGGGCCGCCATCGTGATCAGCGCCCCCACCGTTACCACGCCCGTGCCGCCCACGCCGGTAACCAGCAGCTCGAACGGTTTGTCCAGGCGGGGCAGGGCAGGGTCGGGCAGCCCGTCCTCGAGTGTTGCCAGATCCAGCTTTGCCATGCGTTTGCGGCGTTCGCCGCCTTCGATGGTCACGAAACTGGGGCAGAATCCGTTGAGGCACGAGAAATCCTTGTTGCAGGTCGACAGGTTGATCTTGCGCTTGCGCCCCAGCGGGGTTTCGCGCGGCTCGACGCTCAGGCAGTTGGATTCGACCGAGCAGTCGCCGCAGCCTTCGCAAACCAGGTCGTTGATCCAGACGAACCGCTTGGGGTCCTCCATCGTGCCGCGCTTGCGGCGGCGGCGCTTTTCGGTGGCGCAGGTCTGTTCATAGATCAGAACGGTGACGCCCGGGATCTCGCGCAGCTCGCGTTGCAAGATGTCCAGTTCGGCGCGGTCGTGGAAGGTTGTCTGCGCCGGGAAATCCGCGTGGTGGAATTTCGAGATATCGTCCGACACGATGGCGATCCGTTCCACGCCCTCGGCGCGGCAGGTCTGGGCGATGCCGGCGACGCTGACCGGGCCGTCCACCGGCTGGCCACCGGTCATCGCCACGGCGTCGTTGTAGAGGATCTTGTAGGTGATGTTGGTCCCGGCCGCGACCGCCTGCCGGATCGCCAGCGAGCCCGAGTGATACCAGGTGCCCTCGCCGAGATTCTGGAAGATGTGCTTGCCGCCGTTGAACTTGGACGCCACCACATGCGGCACGCCTTCGCCGCCCATCTGGGCATAACCAACGGTATGGCGATCCATCCACGAGGCCATGACGTGACAGCCGATGCCGCTGGCCGCGATCGAGCCGTCGGGTACTTTGGTCGAGGTGTTGTGCGGGCAGCCCGAGCAGAAATAGGGCGTGCGGGTCGCGCCGGGTACGTTGATCAGTTGCGGGGGATGATCGGTCAGCGCCTTGGCCTTGGCGGGCAGCTCCTCTTCGGGGAAAAACCGGTGCAGGCGGTCGGCCACGATGGGCACCAGCATCAGCGGGCTGAGTTCACCCGTCCAGGGGATCAGCGGCTCGCCGTGGCTGTCGTATTTGCCCACCATTTTGTGCGGCTTGTCGCCGGGCCAGTCATAGAAATATTCCTTGAACTGGCTTTCGATGATGCCGCGTTTTTCCTCGACCACCAGAACCTCGGCCTTGCCCTTCACGAAGCGCAGCGCGTTGCGTCGGGCCAGCGGCCAGACCATGCCGACCTTGTAGATGTCGATGCCCAGACGGCGGCAGGCGGCCTCGTCCAGCCCCAGCAGGCGCAGCGCCTCCATCAGGTCCAGATGGGCCTTGCCGGTGGTGACGAAGCCGAACTTGGCGTGGTCGAGGTCATAGATGCGCCGGTCGATCGGGTTGGCCTCGGCAAAGGCGCGCACGGCGCGCAGCTTGTGCTGGATGCGGATCTCGATCTCGGGCGAGGGCAGGTCGGCGGCGCGCACGTGCAACCCGCCGGGGGGCAGGTCGATCTCGGGCAGGATGAACTGCCGGTCGGGGCGCAGCTCGACCGAGCGAGCGCTTTCGACGGTTTCCGAGATCGCCTTGAACCCGACCCAGGTGCCGGAAAACCGCGACAGCGCAAAGCCGTATTCGCCGTATTCCAGATACTCCTCGACCGAGGCGGGGTTCAGCGTGGGCATGAACCATGCCATGAAGGCCACGTCGGACTGGTGCGGCATGGAGGAGCTGACGCAGCCGTGGTCGTCACCGGCCACGACCAGCACGCCGCCCTTGGGGGCCGAGCCATAGGCATTGCCGTGCTTCAGCGCATCGCCCGAGCGGTCGACGCCCGGCCCCTTGCCGTACCACATCGAGAAGATGCCCTCGAATTCGCACTGCGGGTCCAGAGTCGCCTGCTGCGCGCCCAGAACGGCGGTTGCGCCCAGATCCTCGTTCACGGCGGGCATGAAGGTGATGCGGTCGGATTTCAGCCGTTCGCGCGCGCGCCACAGCTCCAAGTCCAGCCCGCCCAAGGGCGAGCCGCGATAGCCCGAGGCGAACCCGCCCGTGTTCAGCCCGGAATCGCGGTCGCGCCGCGCCTGATCCATCAGGATGCGCGCCAGCGCCTGCGTACCGGTCAGGAATACTCGGCCGCTGGTCTGGTTATAGCGGTCTGCAAGTTGATAGGTCCGAAGGGCGCTGTCGTGGTGGCTCATGGCAGGGGTCCGCGCGTAGGTTTGAACCCGAGAATTCTGGACCGACCTGCGTGAAAAAACGTTCCAATTGCTCCGGAAAGTTGGGGGTCTTGCGAAAAATTTGTTCACCAGTTGGGAGTTTTTGAAATAAACTGGTCGCATGTTGGAGCTGGACGACAGAGATCGCCGCATCCTGGCGCTTTTGCAGAAGAACAGTCGCATGTCGAATTCCGATCTGGCGGATGCTGTCGGCATGTCGGCCTCGGCCCTGTGGCGGCGGGTGCGCGCGCTGGAAGAGGCGGGTGTCATCGAGCGCTATGGCGCGGTCGTGAACCCGGCCGCGATGGGGCTGGGGTTCGAGGCGATCGTGCATGTGCATCTGACCCGCCACGACCCGGACAGGATCGTGGAGTTCATCCGCGCGATCGAGACGTGCAAAGAGGTGCAGGAGTGCTATTCGACCACCGGTCAGGCCGATTACCACCTGCGGGTCCTGTGCCGGGATCTGGTGGCCTACAACGAGTTTCTCGAGAATTTCCTGTTTCGGCTGCCGGCGGTTGCCAGTGCGCAGACGAATGTCGTGCTGCGTCCGGTCAAGCGCAACCGCCCGGTCGAACTTTGATCATCCGGGCGCGAACTCGACCCAGGCCCAGGCCATGCCGACATAGGTCAGGTTGTGTAGAAACTGATCCAGCCCCGCCGCGCGCCAATAGGCCGCCTGATCGGGTTTAAGCTGCTTTTTGTCGGAATAGCTGGCTTTGACGAAATCGATGTTGAAATGGACGATCCATTCCAGCGCTGCGATGATCAGGATGAATGCAAGAGGCGCGCCAAAAAAAGCAAAAACAATGATCGAGCCCACGACATGCACCAAAGCATGTTGGGCGCGTCCGCCATGCAGATAGACCCCCCGCCCCGACAACATCTTGGGCGTCTGGAGGAAAAAGTCGGCGAACATGTGCTTGGCTTGTAGCAACGCAACCAAAAGCAGCACTGTGCCTAGTGTGGCAGGCAAATATATCCCTCCCGATATCATCCCCACCAAAGACTAGGTGCAAATTCGCGTGTTCGCAAATGAACTTGTTCACACAAGGTGGATATGTTTTCGAACCCCTGAATCCATTTGCGTCGCCGAACGCGAATGCAGTAACTTCGGCCTGCTTTGTTCATTCGAACGTTGCCAGTTTCAAATTTCGGTCCATCAGCAGGGGCAGAGTCCATAGAACGTTCGATTTTCGGGTTCATCTGGAAATACTCCAAGCGCGATCAGCTGATCCTGTTGGCCGTGACGGCGACCCTTTTTCCACTGCTGTATCTGACTCTGGAACTGCCCAAGCGCATCATCAACGATGCGATCGGCGCCTCGAGCGAGGTCGTCGAGGTCTGGGGCTATTCCCTGGCGCAAACGACATTCCTGGTCATTCTGTGTTTTGCGTTTCTGGCCGCCGTTCTGGCCCACGGCTTGATGAAAATGCGCATCAACACAATGAAAGGTGTCCTGAGCGAGCGGATGCTGCGCCGGTTCCGTTATCAGCTGATCCGGCGGGCGCTGCGGTTCCCGCAGCCCTATTTCGAACGGGTCAGCCAGGGCGAGCTGGTCTCGATGATCACCGCCGAAAGCGAGCCGATGGGCGGGTTGATGGGCGATGCGATCAGTCAGCCGGTGTTGCAGGCGGGGCAGATGCTGACGATCCTGTCGTTCCTGTTTCTGCAAAGTGTCTGGTTCGGGCTGGCCGCGGTGGCGCTGATCCCGGTGCAGGCCTGGCTGATCCCGCGGCTGCAACGGCAGATCAACCTTCTGAACAAGCGCCGCATTCAAGAGGTGCGCGTTCTGGCCGCTCAGATCGGCGAAAACGCGGCCGGCGCAGCCACCCTGCGCCAGAACGGCGGATGGCGCTATCGACTGGCGTTGATCTCGGCGCAGCTGGGCCGGTTGTTCGGAATCCGGTTCGAGATCTACCAGAAGAAATTCTTCATGAAGTTCATCAACAACTTCATCACCCAACTGACGCCGTTCATGTTCTACCTGGTGGGCGGTCTGCTGGTGCTGCAAGGGTCGATTTCGCTGGGGGCGCTGGTGGCCGCACTGGCCGCGTACAAGGATCTGAGCTCGCCCTGGAAGGAACTGCTGACCTACTACAATCAGACCCAGGACATGTCGCTGCGGTGGAACGTGGTGATCGAACGCTTTGCCCCTCAGGGCATGATCGACGAAAAACTGTTCGAAGGCGAGCCGGGCGACATACCGCGCCTGGATGGCGATATCGTGCTGGATCAGGTGACGGTGCGCGATCTGGACGGGAACCAGGTGCTGGACGATCTGAACCTGACCTTCGGCGCTGGCCAGACCATCGGCGTCGCAGCCCCCAGCGAGGAAGACCGCCGCGCGCTTGCCGATCTGCTGACGCGCGAGATCCTGCCCGGATCGGGCAAGGTCGAGGTCGCGGGGCGGGACCTGTCCGGCCTGCACCAGGCGGTGATCGCTGCTCGGATCGGACATGCGACCTCGCGCCCGGTGATGTTTCAGGGGACCATTGGCGACAACGTGATGATGCCGTTGCGGCAGCGTCCGTTGACCCCGCCGCCCGACGATCCCGACTTTGAGGAAACGCTGCGCGCCGGCAACAGCCCCGATCCGCTCGACGCCGAATGGCTCGATCCGTCGCTGGCCGGGTTTGAAACCAACCAGGACCTGCGGGACTGGTGGCTGAAGCTGATCGAGGGCATGGGTTCGGGGCCGACCCTGTTCCAACGCGGGGCCGAACAGGTTTTTGATCCGGATCTGCATCCCGAACTCGCCGTCCGGCTGGTCGAGTTGCGGCCGGTGGTGCAGGACGCCATTCGCAAGGCCGGGCTGGAGCAGCAGGCGCTGCTGTTTGATCGCGCCACGTACAATTCGGCGCTGCCGGTGGCCGAAAACCTTCTGTTTGCGGTGCCGCGCTTGCCGGTCACCCAGCAGTTGCTGGCACAGCAGACCGTATTTCTGCAGCAGTTGAGGGAATTGGGGCTGGACGAAACGCTGGTGGCGTTGACACGCGACGTGATCGAAATGCTGCGGCAGATCTTCGGGTTGGATGGAACCGACCACCCGCTGTTCCGGAAACTGGGGCTCGAGGCCGCAACCTATGAGGCGGCGGTGGAACTGGTCGAGCGCACGCGCGAAACCGGAGCCGCCGGGCTGGATGACGAGCAATTGGCCAGCTTGCTGGCGGTGCCGTTCGTGATCTCGGCCGAGCAGATCGGCCCGGCCTTTTCCGATGAATTGAAGAGCCGCATTCTGGAACTGCGCCACAGCCACGCGGATAAATTGATGGAGCGGCTGGACGATGTGTTCGTCCGGCTGGACCCCGCGGCGTTTGCACCGGGGCTGTCGGTGATGGAGAACGCGCTGTTCGGCAAGGTCAGTCAGATCGGCGGTGCGCGCTCGGACGAGGTTCGCAAGCTGGTCGCAGATGTGTTGGCCGAGAACGGCGCGCGCCCGTTGGTGATCGAACTGATCTATGACATCCCGGTCACTCTGGGCGGGCAGAACCTGTCGGCGGCCCTGTCCGAGCCGCTTGCCTTCACCCGCGCCACGATCAAGAAGCCAGATATTCTGATCCTGGAAAACGCATTGGCAAGCTATGGCATGAAAACGCAGGTCGCAGTGTTTCGGAACCTGCGTGCGCTGCTGCCCGACACGACGATCATCTATCTGAACGATCAGTTCCAGACCCCTGCCGTATTCGACATGTATGTTGAAATCCGGCAAGGTCGGGTCGTGTCAGACCAAATCGCATCCGAATCCGAGGGCGAGGGCGCGGCTTCGGCGGATCTGGTCCGCAAGCTGCGTGCGCTTGAACAGACGCCGTTGTTCTCCGGGTTGGACCGGCGCCAGCTGCGCCTGCTGGCCTTTGGCGCGCAATGGTATCGCGCCAGCGCTGGCGAGGTCGTGTTCCTGAAGGACGATCAACCCACAGACGGGGCCTATATGATCATCGAGGGCGAGGCGGGCCTGTACCTGCCGCAAAAGGGCGGCCCCGACCAATTGGTGAGCCGCGTCGGGCCGGGCACCCTGGTCGGCGAGTTGGGCCTGATTCGCAAGGAACCCCGAGCGCTGAGCATGGTGGCCGAAACCGATCTGACCTGCCTGCGCATCGGCGAAGAGGAGTTTCTGGCCGTGGTCGAAAACGACGCGGCGACGGCGTTCAAGTTGATGCAGGTGATTGCGGGGTACGTCTCGCGCTGATCCGGGTCAGCTTTGCGGCTTGCAGTACAGCGAATACAGCAGATCGATGACCTGCGAGGTGTTCCCGTCCGAAAGCGAATAATAGACCGTTTTGCCTTCACGCCGCGTGGATACCAGGCCCTCGGCCCGCAGCCGCGCCAGCATCTGGCTAACCGCGGCCTGGCGCAGGTTCAGCAACCTCTCCAACTCTCCCACCGATTTTTCACCGGCGCTCAGGTGGCACAGGATCATCAGCCGCCCTTCATGGGCCAGGGTTTTCAGAAACGCGGTGGCCTGGGCCGCGCTTTCGGCCATGTCCGAGGCCGGTTCGGCGGCTTGGAACGTTTGGTCGGATTCTTGACGGATCACGGTATACCTTGCAGCGCTGACAATCGGGCCGGGCCTGTATGCACCAATTCGTCAGGTTTTGTCACCCCTCGCTCGCGGGTGCGCCCCCCTGAAACGCATTGCCGTTGACATAGTCGCAGGGGTCTTCCTGCATCTGCAGGTGCAGACCGTCGCCGGAATAGGGGTGGGCACGGGCCAGTTCCTCGTCGACCTCGATGCCCAGGCCGGGGGCCGAAGGCGGTTCGACAAAGCCGTTCTCGACCCGGATCGAGCCCTTGATCAGCCGGTCATGAAACGGCGTTTCGATGGTCTCGAGCAGCAGCAGGTTGGGGATCGAGGCCGCGAGATGGACGTTGGCGGCCCATTCCACCGGCCCGGCATAGAGATGCGGCGCCATCTGCGCGTTGAAGACCTCGGCCATGGCGGCGACCTTCTTCATCTCCCAGATTCCACCGGCCCGCCCCAGCGCGGGCTGCAGGATCTCGGCTGCGCCGGCGCGCAGAACCGCGCCGAACTCGGCCTTGGTCGTCATCCGCTCGCCCGTGGCCACGGGAATGCGGACATTGCGGGCGACGCGGGCCATGTCCTCGATCATGTCCGGGGGGGTGGGCTCTTCGAACCAAAGCGGCGAGAAAGGCTCGATCGCCTGCCCAAGGCGGATGGCGCCCGCGGTGTTGAACTGGCCATGGGTGCCGAACAGCAGGTCGGCCTTGTCGCCCACGGCCTGGCGGATCGCCTTGCAGAAGGCCACCGACATCGAGATGTCGGACATGGCCGGCATATGCCCGCCGCGCATCGTGTAGGGGCCGGCCGGGTCGAACTTGACGGCGGTGAAGCCGCGCCGGACCGCTTCGGCGGCGCTTTCCGCGGCCTGTTCGGGCGAGGTCCAGAAATCGGTCAGATTGTGCTGCGGCAGCGGGTACAGATAGGTGTAGGCCCGGATGCGGTCGTTCATCCGGCCGCCGATCAGAGCGTAAACCGGGCGGTCCCGGTCCTTGCCCAGAATGTCCCAGCACGCGATTTCCAGCCCCGAGAACGCGCCCATCACGGTCAGGTCGGGGCGCTGGGTGAAGCCGCTGGAATAGGCGCGGCGGAACATCAGCTCGATATTCTCGGGGTTTTCGCCGGCCATATGGCGGTCGAACACGTCACGAATGACGTGTTTCATCGCCTCGGGACCGACCGAGGAGGCATAACACTCGCCCCAGCCCGTGATGCCGGTGTCGGTGGTGACTTTCACCAGAATCCAATAGCGCCCGCCCCAGCCCGGCGCGGGCGGGGCGGTCACGATGATGTCGAGATCCTGCAGTTTCATCCGGTCTCCTCCCGCCGGTGGTCCGGAGCCGTCAGCCCCGGTCGAAAACGATGACGTTGCGCTTGGCCGACCCGGTCTTGGTGTCCTCGATGGCCTCGTTGATCTGTTCCAGCGTCCAGCGACCCGAGATCAGCTCGTCCAGCTTCAACCGCCCCTGTTCATACAGATCGATCATCCACGGAATGTCGCGTTGGATCACCACGTCGCCCATCTTCGACCCGACCATGCCCTGACCCAGGGCCGCCAGAATGACCGGCTCATAGCTGGATTGCGCACCGGAATGCGGCATGCCGATCATAACCGCCTTGCCACCGCGACCCAGATAGCGGGGCGCCTGATCATAGGCGGGGATCGCACCGACGGTGATCAGAACCGCATCGGCCCCGCGACCGCCAAGGGCCTTGTAGGCTGCTTTCCACGGTTCTTTCAGCGTGGCCAGAACCCCGTGGGTGGCGCCGAATTCCTTGGCGATTTCCAGCTTTTCCTCGGTCATGTCCACGGCCACGATCCGCCGGGCCCCGGCCAGCCGCGCGCCCTGGATGGCGTTCAGGCCCACCCCGCCGGCGCCGATGACCACGACATCCTGACCCGGGCGCAACTGCGCGGCGTTGACCGCCGCCCCCACGCCGGTGATCACCCCGCAGGACAGAAGGCTGGCCACGTCCTTGGGCATCGCGTCGGGTATCTTGACGATCTGGCGGTGGCTGACCACGACCTTTTCGGCAAAGGCGCCACAGGCCATCGCTTGTTCCAGCGGCCCGCCATCTGCGGTGCGCAGCGGGCCCTTGACTGTGTCATAGGGCGTTTCGCAGATCACCGGCTTGCCGCTGGCGCAGGACGGGCAGGATCCGCAGGCGCGGATCAAGGTCACCACGACCGCATCGCCAACCTTGAACCCTCCGCTGGCTTCTCCGACGGCCGAGACCACACCGGCGGCCTCGTGCCCGTAGACGGCGGGCAGAAACCCGCCCCAGGCGCCGCTGGCATAGGTGATGTCGGAATGGCAGATCGCCACCGCATCCAACGTGACCTCGACCTCGCCCATGCCGGGCGGCGCGATCTGGATGTCTTCGATGACAAGCGGCTCGTTGAAGGCGCGGCATACGGCGGCTTTGATGGTCTGCATGGATCCCTCGTTTGGTTTGGGCCACGGTGGCGTTTGAAGCCGCGGGCTGCAAGACGGAAAACGTCATTCCCATGTCGTTGTTACGTATCGGAAGCCCTTGCTCGCAAAAACAACGCGAACCCGGCCAGCATCAGGCCCATCGCCAGCAGGAACGGCGCCCCCGGCAGATAGATCGCGGCATCGGACTGGGCGAATTGCGCGAACACCGCCGTCATGACCAGTGGAGAAAGGATCATCGACAGCGCGTGGAGGGCGGCCAGCACGCCTTGCAGCTCGCCCTGTTGCGAATCCGGCGTGGCGCGCGACATCTGCGCCTGAAGGGCCGGGGTGACCATCGCGCCCAAGGCGGTGATCGGGATCAGCATCAGGGCGATGGTGCCATTGGTCAGAAAACCCAGAAGCAGAAAGCTGACGATCTCGAACACCATGCCCAGCAGGATCGTCCTGCGCTCGCCCAGATGCCGGGTGGCCGGGCGGATCAGCCCGCCTTGAACGGCAGCCATGCCCAGCCCGTAGACGGCCAGAGACAACCCGATCATCTGGGTCGACCAGCCGAACCGTTCGACCGTGAAATAGGACCAGATGGCCGGGTAGACATAGATCGACACCGAATACAGGAAATAGACCCACAGCAGCGGCCGGATACCGGGCAGGCCGGCGATCGCGCGCAGGGCGCTGTCGGGGCGGGCGCGACGCCACTGGAACGGGCGGCGGTTCCCTTTGGTCACCGTTTCCGGCATGACCAGCAATCCAAGGCAGAAATTCAGTACAGACAGCACCGCGGCGGCCCAGAACGGCGCGCGTGTGCCATATTCGCCCAGCAGCCCGCCCATCAGCGGCCCCAGCACGAAGCCGACCCCGAACGCCGCGCCCAACAGCCCGAAATTGGCCGCCTTCTCTTGGGGTTTCGACACGTCGGCAATGAAGGCCGCGGCGGTGGAATGCGTGGCTGCCGTGATGCCGCCCAGAATGCGCCCGGCCAGCAACAGCCAGATGCTGCCCGCAATCGCCATCACCACATAGTCCAGCGCCATCATCAGCAGCGACACCAGCAGAACGACCCGGCGCCCATAGGCATCGGACAGATTTCCCAGAACCGGACCGAACAGGAATTGCATGGCCGCGAAGGCGGTGCTGAGAATGCCGCCCCAGATGGCGGCCGAGGCCAGAGACCCGCCCTGAACCTCGACGATCAGCTGCGGCATGATCGGCATGATCAGACCGATGCCCATTGCATCGATCATCACGGTTCCGAACGCAAAAAGAAATGGAAGCCGCATGCCTGTGCCAATCGTTGTTTTTCGGGCCGAGCCTAGTGAGGCCATGCCGGCCTGGAAACCCGCTCGGGGTGGTGTACGGCGGCAAACGGCGTGTGACGTGCGGTCACTTCCCGACCGCTAGAGCCGGGCGGCCAATCCGCTCAGTTGCTGTGCAAGATGTCCGGGTCGCGAAAAGAAGGGCGAGTGCGAACTGTCGATGGAAAGGCGCAAATCCGGTGGTGCGATCCGGCTCATGTCCTCTTGGTATTCCGGGGGAATGGTCCGATCGTCGGTGGCGCGGATATAGGCCTTGGGAACGCGGGCAAACCCGCCGTTCAGGTCCAATGGCGTGTCCTGGGGCCGGATGGCCTGGGGGCACAACCGCGCCAGGGCGTAGCGCACCGTTTCAGGCGCGCAGTCATGATAGAAGATGCCCTGCACCCGTTCCGGCAGGACGGTGTAGGACAGGCCAGCGGTCGATTTTTCAACCGCATCCGCAATGAGTTGCCGCGGAGACTGCCGGCGCATCTCGATCATCGAAAGGCCGGGCCGGGGCACGTAGGCACACAGGTATATCAGCGCCCGCATCCGGTCGGGCGCATGGTCGGCTGCCGCGCTGATTGGATAACCACCCCAGGAATGCCCGACCAGGATGGTGTCGGGCGTGGACGCTGCAAGCACCGCGTCGCGGCAACTCTCAAGGGTGACGGCCGATACCGGCGTCGGGTCCACGCCGTGGCTGGGCAGGTCGATGGCGCGCGCGCTGTGCCCCAGCGCCCTAAGTTCGGG
Organism: Ruegeria lacuscaerulensis ITI-1157; assembly: GCA_000161775.1. Taxonomy (GTDB): domain Bacteria; phylum Pseudomonadota; class Alphaproteobacteria; order Rhodobacterales; family Rhodobacteraceae; genus Ruegeria; species Ruegeria lacuscaerulensis. The sequence goes on along the minus strand of GG704596.1, from coordinate 278,153 downwards.
GATCAGGTCGCGCCAGCACCAGGCGCCGTGGCACGACCCGTGGATCAACAGAAACTTCGCCACCGGCGCCTCCCTCTCAGACGTGCCCGGTTTCGGCCAGAAAATCCGACAGCAGCGCCGCGTAGTCGCCGGGCCGTTCGACGCAGGGCAGGTGTCCGGCCTTGCGGATCAACTCGAACCGCGAGCCGGGGATCAGATCGACCGTTTCGCGCACAAGGTCCGGCGGCGTTGATCCGTCCTCGGACCCGGCGATGCCCAGGGTCGGCAGGCGCAATCCGCTGGTGGGCGTGTAGAAATCGGTTCCCGATATCGCGGCGCAACAGCCCAGGTACCCTTCCAATGGCTGCCGCACCATCATGGTGCGCCAAAGGTGAACGTCCGGCGAGGACCGGAACGCCTTCGAAAACCATCGCTCCATCGTCGCGTCGGCCAGGGCTTCGATCCCGCCTTTGCGCGCGGCCGCGATCCGGTCGGCCCAGATCGCCGGAGTGCCGATCTTGGCTGCCGTGTTCGACAGCACCATCGCCCGGATCTGGTCCATCCGTTTCACGGCCAGTCCCTGAGCGATCATTCCGCCGATGGACAGCCCGACAAAGACACAGTCGCGGACCTGCAGGTGATCCAGCAACTGCTCGGCATCGCGCACCAGCGCGCCCATCGAATAGGGGCCACGCGGCTGCGAAGACAATCCATGCCCGCGCTTGTCATAGCGGATGATGCGCAAACCATCGGGCAGCAGCGGCAGGATCGGGTCCCACAGGCGCATGTCGGTCCCCAGCGAGTTCGCAAAGACGACGGGCGCCCCCTGGGGGTCTCCGTCCTCGCGATAGTGCAGCTTGACCTCTCCGAAATCCGCGATGTGCATCTGGGCAACCTTTGACTTTTTTGTGTTTCTGCAACGTTTACCGCATCTTATGGCATCTGGCCCGGCCGCTTGTCAGGTCAGGAATTCCAACGCCTTGGCAAAGACCTGCGGATCGACATTCCCGCCCGAGGCCACGACGATCACCGCATCGCCCGCGATTTCGTCCTTTCGGAACAGCGCAGCCGCCAGAGACACCGCGCCGCCGGGTTCCAGCACGATCTTCAGGCGCAGAAAGGCCTGGGCCATCGCCTGCAGCGCTTCGGCCTCGGAGACCGCCAGACCGGGCCCGCACAGGCGGTTGAGGATGGGAAAGGTGATCTCGCCGGGTTGCGGCGTCAGGATCGCGTCGCAGATATTGCCGGAGGTGGCCGAATTCGCCTGGATGCTGCCTGCGGCCAGCGAGCGTTTCACATCGTCGAACCCTTCGGGCTCGCAGGGGCGGGTGCGCAGGCCGGGCGCGTGTCGGTCCAGCGCCAGGGCCACGCCGGCGGTCAGCCCCCCGCCGCCGCAACACACCAGCACATCGGCCTTCTCGACGCCCAGATCGCGGGCTTGCTGCGCCAGTTCCAGGCCGACCGTGCCTTGCCCGGCGATCACCTGCGGTTCGTCATAGGGGCGGATCAGGGTCAGGCCGCGCTCGGCGGCCAGTGCCTCGCCGATATCCTCGCGGCTCTCGGAGGCGCGGTCATACAGCACCACCTCGGCCCCCAGCGCGCGGGTGTTCTCGATCTTCAGCCGGGGCGCGTCCGAGGGCATCACGATGACCGACCCGGTGCCATGCAGCGTTGCGGCATGGGCCACCCCCTGCGCATGATTGCCCGAGGAATAGGCGATCACGCCGCGTTTGCGGGCCGCGTCGTCCAGCGCTGAAATGGCCGACCAAGCCCCGCGGAACTTGAAGCTGCCGGTATGCTGCAGGCATTCCGGTTTCACCAGCACCCGGCGCCCCGCGATCTGGTCCAGAAAGGGCGAAGTCAGCAGAGGCGTCTTGCGCACATGGCCGGACAGACGGTCGGCGGCGGCTTCGATCAGGTCAATGGTGCTCATGCCAGTTCCAATGTCTTGCGGATGATGTCGAGAGATTGCGGCTCGTCCAGAAATGGGACATGGCCGCGATCTGGTACGTCGCCCGTGATCAGGCCGGGATGGCGCGCGCGCATGGCATCAACCGTTTCGCGGCTCAGAAGGTCCGAGTTGGCGCCGCGGATCACGCCGGTGGGGGTGTCGTGCAAGGCGTCGAACAGGGGCCACAGGTCCGGGGTTTCGCCGGTTTCGATCTGCTCCAGCAGGGCGGTGCGCAGGGCCGGGTCATAGCGCAGGGCCAAACCATCGGCCGTTTCCTCGTACTGGAACGCGGCCTGTTTGCGCCAGACCGCAAGCGGAACGCCGGGGAATTGCGGCTCCATCATCTGTTTCAGGACCGCAGCCGCCTGATCGAGCGTTTTCGACACCGGCTTGCGGCCCACATAGTCGATGATCCGGGCGATGCCCTGCGGCTCGATCACCGGGCCGACATCGTTCAGGATCACGGCGGCCAAACGGTCGGGGCAGGTGGCGGCCAGCGTCATGGCGATCAGCCCGCCGCGCGAGGTGCCCAGGATGCTGACCCGGTCGAGGCCCAGATGGTCCATCAACGCGATCACGTCCTGCGCCTCTTGCGCAACGGTATAGTTGCGGTAGTCGGGGTCGTGGTCCGATTGCCCACGGCCGCGATAATCCAGCGCGATCATGCGCAGATCGGCGACATGCGGTGCCAGGAACGAGAAATCGAGACTGTTGCGGGTCAGCCCGGCCAGGCACAGCAGCGGCTGCCCCTGGCCGGTGTCCGCGTAGTAAAGGTTCAGGCCATCGGCGGTCGCGAAACGCGGCATCACAGGCCCGCCAGTTCGGGGATGCGCGTCAGGTCGGACAGCACATGCGCTGGTGTCCAGGGCAGCCGGTCCATCGGTTCGCCGGCGCGGTTCACCCAGGTCGTGACGAAGCCGTATCCGCTGGCGCCGGCCGCGTCCCAGCCGTTCGAGCTGACGAACAGCACTTCGGACCGGTCGCAGCCGAACCGCTCGGGGACCAGATCATAGACCCTGGCATGGGGCTTGAACACGCCGACGCTTTCGACCGACAGCACATCGTCCAGCAACGCGCCGATGCCCGCCGACCGGACGGCGGCCTCGAGCATCGGTGGCGAGCCGTTCGACAGGATCGCGGTCTGCATTCCGCCGGCTTTCAGCGCCTTCAGCATCGCGGGTACTTCGGGATAGGCCTGAAGCTCCCAATACAGATCCAGCAGGCGCTGGCGCAGGTTCGGGTCGCCCTGAAGGCCGGTCGCCTCGAGCGCCCAGTCCAGCCCGTCCTGCGTGACGTCCCAGAAATCGGCATGGGCGTCGGTCACGGCGCGCAGCCAGGTGTATTGCAACTGTTTCAGGCGCCAGTGATTGGCAAGCTCAGGCCATTTGGCCTGCAACGCTTCAAAGCCGGGCTCGGCCGCCGCCAGCCGCGCCGCGGCGGTCACGTCGAACAGGGTGCCGTACGCGTCGAAAACGCAGGTCGTGATTGCCATGTGGTACTCCGCCGTGATTGCGCGCAGGTTTGCACAATGGTCCCTGCAGGAAAAGCGCAAAAGGGTTTACAACAGCGCGGCAGGCACTAGGTTGGGGCGCTCTTTCTACTTCAAGGCCGGAGGCCACAATGACCGCAATCAAACAAGGCGACACCGTTCGCATTCACTACACCGGCACTTTGCAGGACGGCCGAGTCTTCGACAGCTCGGAAGGGCGCGAGCCGCTGGAATTCGCGGTCGGATCCGGCCAGATCATTCCGGGGCTGGATTCGGCAATGCCGGGGATGGAAGTCGGCGACAAGAAGCGGGTCGAAGTGGCCTGCGAAGAGGCCTATGGCCCGGTGAACCCGGCGATGCGCCAGGACATTCCGCGCGAGGGTATCCCGGCCGATATTCCGCTGGATCCCGGCACGCAGTTGCAGATGCAGACCCCGGACGGGCAGGCCTTGCCGGTCACCGTTGTCGAGGCCACCGAGACCACCGTCACGCTGGATGCAAATCACCCGCTGGCCGGGCAGGACCTGACCTTCGACATCGAGGTCGTTTCGGTCAACTGAGCGGTCCGGGCCTAGAGCCCGGGCACCAGATTCAACAAAGACCCAACCGCGGACCGCACCGGCGGTTGGGTAAAGAACACCCACAAGATCAACAGTGTCGTAAGGGTCAGCAGCAGTTTGCGCGCACGCTCGCTGAGAAACCCTTCCTTTCGGCGGGTCTGTTGGGCGCGTGGGCTGCTGGCAATTATCCGGTCAAGTTTGCTCATGTGACCAAACCTGCCGCCGAAAATTGGTCAAATCTTGGCGGCGGCAGGGAAAGATCGAGTCACATGAAATCGGGCTGCGGCATGCCCAGAACGTGGAACCCGCCATCAACGCGGATGATCTCGCCACTGGTGCAGGCGCCTGCATCGGATGCCAGGTAGACGGCCGTGCCGCCCACCGCTTCAAGCGTGGCGTTCGAGCGCAGCGGCGCGTTCTGGTCGCAGAACTTGTAGGTCTTGCGCGCACCGCCGATGGCCGCGCCGGCCAGCGTCTTCATCGGGCCCGGCGAAATCGCGTTGACCCGAATGCCGTCGGGCCCCAGGTCGTTGGCCAGATAGCGGGTCGCCGATTCCAGCGCCGCCTTGGCCACGCCCATCACGTTGTAGTTGGGAACCACCCGGTTCGACCCCTGATAGGTCAGGGTCAGCAGGGTGCCGCCATTGTCCTTCATCATCGGATAGGCGCGACGCGCGACTTCGATGAAGGAATAGGCCGACACATCCAGCGAGTGCTTGAAATTGGCCCGCGTCGTGTTCAGAAACCGGCCGGTCAGTTCGGTCTTGTCCGAATATGCGATGGCGTGGACCAGAAAGTCGATCGTCGGCCAGCGTGCGGACAGTTCGCCAAAGGCCCGGTCCAGCGAGGCGTCGTCGGTCACGTCGGCATCGACCATGAAGTCGCTGCCCAGGCTTTGCGCCAGCGGTTCAAGCCGCTTGCCGAACGCCTCGCCCTGATAGGTGAAGGCCAGTTCGGCCCCGGCCTCGTGCATGGCCTTGGCGATGCCCCAGGCGATCGAGCGGTCATTGGCCACGCCCATGATCAGGCCGCGTTTTCCCTTCAGACAGTTCGACATCTCAATCACCCGTTAAACCTGGACAGAACCATGGAGCCATTGGTGCCGCCAAAGCCGAAGCTGTTGGTCATGACACTGTCCAAGCCTGCGTTTTCAACCACTTTCGTGGCAATTTCGCCGGGCTGAATGCCTTCGGCCAATGTGTCGACGTTGATCGACGGCGCAATAAAATCATGTTCGAGCATCAGCAGGCAGAAGATCGCCTCGAGCGCGCCCGCCGCGCCCTGCGCATGGCCGGTCATCGACTTGGTCGACGAAATCGGCGGCACGCTGCCCTCGCCGAAAATCCGGCGGACGGCTTCGACTTCGCCGACATCTCCGACCGGGGTCGAGGTGCCGTGCGCGTTGATGTAAGACACCTTCCGGTCCTCGGGCAGGTTCTGCAGGGCCAGGCGCATTGCGCGCTCGCCGCCTTCGCCGGACGGGGCCACCATGTCGTGCCCGTCCGATGTTGCGGCATAGCCCGTCACTTCGGCATAGATCTTGGCACCGCGGGCCAGGGCATGGTCCAGATCTTCCAGAACCACGATGCCGCCGCCGCCCGAGATCACGAAACCGTCGCGGTCCTGATCAAACGCGCGCGAGGCTTTCTCGGGCGTGTCGTTGTACTTGGACGACATCGCGCCCATCGCGTCAAACAGGCACGACAAGGTCCAGTCCAGTTCCTCGCCGCCGCCGGCGAACATCACGTCCTGCTTGCCCATCATGATCTGCTCGGCCGCATTGCCGATGCAATGCAGCGAGGTCGAACAGGCCGAGGTGATCGAATAGTTGATGCCCTTGATCTTGAAGGCGGTGGCCAGGTTGGCCGACACGGTCGAGCACATGCATTTCGGCACGGCGAACGGCCCGATCCGTTTCGTCGCGCCGGTTTTCAGAACGGTCTGATGCGCCGTCAGCATGGCGCTGGTCGACGGCCCGCCCGAACCCGCCACCAGGCCGGTGCGCGGGTTCACGACCTGATCTTCGGTCAGCCCGGCATCGGCGATCGCCTGGCTCATCGCGATATGCGCATAGGCGGCGCCGGGACCCATGAACCGCAGGGTGCGCTTGTCGACATGCTCGGCCACGTCGATCTTGAGCGTTCCGGCGACCTGGCTGCGAAAGCCGTGTTCGGCCATCTGCGCATTGGCCTCGATGCCCGATTTGCCAGCCTTGAGCGAGGCAAGAACTTCCTCGGCATTGTTCCCGATCGAGGACACGACCCCCAATCCGGTGACGACGACGCGACGCATAAGCGTACTCCTGTGTTCCGTTCCCTGTAGATTGTCCTTCAGCTGGCGTCAGCTTTCGGACAATGCAACCTTCATGTCCTTGACCTGATAGATGACTTCGCCATCCGCTTCGACCCGGCCATCCGCCACACCCATGGTCAGGCGGCGGGTTTGTATGGCCTTGGTGAAATCGACGTAATAGGTCAGCAGCTTGCGGTCGGGGCGCACCATGCCGGTCAGCTTGACCTCGCCCACGCCCAGTGCATAGCCACGGCCCTGCCAGCCCCGCCAGCCAAGGTTGAACCCGGTCAACTGCCACAGGCCATCCAGGCCCAGGCAGCCGGGCATGATCGGGTTGCCGGGGAAGTGGCATTCAAAGAACCACAGGTCGGGGGTGATGTCGAATTCGGCAACCACATGGCCCTTGCCGTGCGCGCCCCCGTCGGCAGAGACTTCGGTGATCCGGTCCATCATCAGCATTGGCGGCGCCGGCAATTGCGCGTTGCCGGGGCCGAACAATTCGCCGCGGGCGCATTTCAGCAGATCGTCCTTGTCAAAGCTGCTAGGGAATTGGGCCATTCTGCCGCGTCTCCTGCCTAGGGTCTGTTGGTTCAATCTGGCCTCGTCTAGCACCCGTTTGCAAGGTCCTGCAAGAGCACCCGAACACATCGGGCGGATGGGGCGGGTCGGATTGCGAATCAATTTCAATTGACATTGCCGACGGACGGCACTTATATATTGGATCAGACAATCGGATTGCGAATTCATGACGGATCAGAGCCGCGACATTGCGACGAATTGGTTGGTGCATGCCGGGCTGCGCCCGACGCGACAACGGGTTGCCTTGGCCGAACTGCTTGTCGGAGACGGGCGGCACCGCCATGTCACCGCCGAAAGCCTGTTCGAGTCGGCCAAGAAGAGAGGCGATGCCGTTTCCCTGGCCACCGTCTACAACACGCTGCGCGCCTTCTGCGATGCGGGTGTGCTGCAAGAGATCACGGTGGATGGGTCCAAAAGTTATTTCGATACGAACACGCATGACCACCCACATTTCTTCTGGGAAGACGAGGGCCGGCTGAGTGACGCGCCCTCGGATCAGCTGGTGATCCAACGTCTGCCCAAGGCGCCCGAAGGGGTCGAGATCGCATCCGTTGATGTGGTCATCCGCCTGCGCAAGAAGGCTTGAAGAGCCCGGCCGCTTCGTCCTTGGCGGCTGCGGTATTGCATCCCGGAGCTTTCAGTTGAACCGAGCCGTCGATCGTGCACAGATCGCCGGGCACGTCAGCCGGAGTTCACGATGCCACACCCCCTTGTAACGCCCCAGATGATCGACGCCTTTCGGAAGGACGGCGTGGTTCTTGTCAAAGGCCTGTTCGCCGATCACGTTCAATCCCTGTGTGACGGGGTGGCCCTGAACATGGAACAGCCCGGCCCCTATGCCTCGGAAAACAGGAAAGAGGGCGAAACGGGCCGGTTCTTCGACGATTACTGCAACTGGTCGCGCATTCCGCAGTTTCAGGAGGTCATCCAGTCTTCGCCCCTGGCCGAGGTCGCTGCCGACCTGATGCAGTCCGAAACCGTGCAGATGTTCCACGACCACGTGCTGGTAAAAGAGCCGGGCACCTCGATGGCCACGCCGTGGCATCAGGATGGGCCCTACTATTTCGTCGAGGGGCGGCAGACGATCAGTTTCTGGTCGCCGCTGGACCCGGTGCGCGCGGCCACGCTGCGGTGCGTAGCCGGCTCGCATCTGTGGGAAAAAGAGGTTCTGCCAACGCGCTGGGTCTCGGAGGAGGGGTTCTTTCCCGACGAAGGCCAGTACATGCCTGTGCCCGACCCCGAGGCCGAAGGGATGCGGATCGTCGAGTTCGAGATGGAGCCGGGCGACGCGGTCGCCTTTCATTTCCGCACCCTGCACGGCGCGCGGGGCAACCGCTCGGACCGGCGTCGGCGGGCGTTTTCGGTGCGTCTGCTGGGCGACGACGCGCGCTATGTCGAGCGTCCGGGGCGGACCTCGCCGCCTTTTCCGGGACATGACATGCGGCCGGGGCAACGCCTGCGCGAAGACTGGTTCCCGATCCTGCTTAGGCGCTGAAGGCGCGGCTTCAGAACCACTGGCCCGGCTCGATCAGGCCCAGTTCGAGCAGTTGGTTCGAATTCCACTGGAACGGAACCGAGTTGGGCCAGCGAAAACTGGTGATCGGGCCGCCCGGCCCGGCCGTGCTGCACAGCGCCTTGGCCGCGCGGAACGAACAGATGGCCGCGGTCAGGTTGTGGTGCCAAGGGCAGGCATAAGTGTTGTATTCGGGCTCGTTGAAGGTGTGATCGGGCAGAAGTGTCAGCCCTTTGCGGGCCTTGAACAGGCCGATGCGGTCGATGCGCCGCCGCTCGTAGGGGATTCGATCCTCGAACCGCCAGCGCAGCCCGCCCGACATGTCCAGCTGGCGTTCCAGCGGGGTGCCGTCCTGGTCGTGCCGGCTGTGGGCGTAGTATCCGGTGCTGTCCAGCATGGCGTGATCGGGGGCGACCCCGTTCGGATGTACGCTCAGGTCATCGGCATAGATGTCGATGACATGGCACAGCATCGATTCGCGGCGTTCCTCGGCGTGAAAGGTCAGCATCTCACCGATCGTGCGCGTCTCGCAGAAGGGAAAGAACAGGTATTCCGAGTTGTAGCAATAATACATCCAGATCGACGGCGCGGCGCGGATGATGCGGTTGATGGCGTCGAAGACCGCCTCGCGCGGGGTGCAGCGCATGGACACCCGGTGCACGCGCTGGGCAAGTTCGGGGGCCATCGCGAAATCCGGCGGCATGAAGGCGATCACCGATCTGAACCCAAGGTCGAGATGATGGCGCAGCGTGCCGTCGATTTCCACATCGTCCTCGGCGAAGATCAGGGCCACCGGCCCCTTGGACAGGGCCGCCCGCCCGGATTTCAGAAAATCATCGAGAGAATCGTGCTGCATCGCCTGTTTGCTGCCTGCCTCGCTGGAATTGGCCGCCAAATTCGGGTAATTGCGCCGGCATTGCAAGCGGCGTTCGATACGTATAAGTGACGCCGGTCCAGCGAACGCAAAAGGCCCAGCCCATGTCCGAACCGAAAAAGCTGTATATCAAGACCTATGGCTGTCAGATGAACGTTTACGACAGCGAACGCATGTCCGAGGCGCTGGGCGGGCAGGGGTACGTGGAAACGCAGTCGCCCGAAGATGCGGACATGATCCTGCTGAACACCTGCCACATCCGCGAAAAGGCGGCCGAGAAGGTGTATTCCGAACTGGGCCGCTTCAAGGGGTTGAAGGCCGAAAAGCCCGATCTGAAGATCGGCGTGGCGGGTTGTGTGGCGCAGGCCGAGGGCGAAGAGATCATGCGCCGGCAGCCGCTGGTCGATCTGGTCGTCGGCCCGCAGAGCTATCACCGCCTGCCCGAACTGGAAGCCAAGGCGCGTGCGGGCGAAAAGGCGCTGGATACCGATTTCCCCGAAGAGGACAAGTTCGAGAAGCTCAAGAACCGTCCCAAGGCCAAACGCGGCCCGACGGCGTTTCTGACCGTGCAGGAGGGTTGTGACAAGTTCTGCGCCTTCTGCGTCGTGCCCTATACCCGCGGGGCCGAGGTCAGCCGCCCCGCCGATCGTATCCTGCGCGAGGCGCAGGACCTGGTCGAGCGCGGCGTGCGCGAGATCACGCTGCTGGGTCAGAACGTCAACGCCTATCACGGCGCAGGCCCTAACGGAGACATGACCTTGGCCGGGCTGATCTGGGAATTGAACAGGATCGACGGGCTGGAACGCATCCGGTTCACCACCTCGCATCCCAACGACATGACCGACGACCTGATCGAGGCGCATGGAACTTGCGAAAAGCTGATGCCTTACCTGCATCTACCGGTGCAGTCGGGCTCGGACAGGATCCTCAAGCGGATGAACCGCAGCCACACTGCCGAAAGCTATCTGCGTCTGATCGAGCGGATTCGCGAGGCGCGCCCCGATATCCTGATGTCGGGCGATTTCATCGTGGGCTTCCCTGAAGAGACCGAAGAAGATTTCCAGGCCACGTTGGATCTGGTTGAAGAGGTCCGCTATGGCTATGCCTATTCGTTCAAGTATTCGACCCGGCCGGGCACGCCTGCGGCCGAGCGCCCACAGGTGGACCCGCAGGCGGCGGATGACCGCCTGCAGCGTCTGCAGGCGGTCATCACGCGGCATCAACGCGAGATTCAGGATGCCATGGTCGGACGAACAGTGAAGGTGCTGTTCGAGAAGCCTGGCCGGCTGCCTGGGCAGATGGTGGGGAAATCCGAGTATCTTCATGCGGTTCACGTCAAGGCCGAGGGCCTTGGTGCGGGCGATTTGCGATCGGTTCGCGTTACCGCCTCCGGGGCGAATTCACTTGCCGGGGAATTGATCTGACGTTCCCGGCCTTTGGGCGCGACACCAAATAGTACTCTTCTCCCCAAATTTTACCCTTGATTTATAGTTAGGACCTATGTTCCGAGGATATCCATGCTTTCCATAGCGGTTTGACAGGTGGCGGAAGGCAAGAAAGTGGCGGGTCTGGGTTTCGGGCCGCCGCAAAGGAGGGTGCGAGTGATACGTGAGGCAGGGGTCCGACAATCTGCGGTCGGTCGATTTTTGGTTCTGGCAGGCATTTCACTGCTGTTTGGAGCGCCGACGGACGCCAGCGACCTGGGTGGGGCCGCCGCCGACCCGGTCGTTGTGGGGCCGGAGCGGTATTCCGACGATGTCAGTGCGTTTTATCTTGGGCTGAGCGGTGGATATGGCTCGGGCGGATCGGACCGATTCGGCCTGGGCGCTCCGGCGGGAACCTTTTCGATCGGCGACTTGAACCTGAGCGGCGGTTTTGGCGGAGTTCGCGGCGGTTGGCGCGGTGTCCTGCCCGCCCGAGGAGGTCGCGATTATGTCTACGGGTTCGAGATCGGCTACGATTTCGTCTCGATGGACGACACCGTGACGCGTGAGATCAGCGGGACGACGGTTCGTGGCGGTTCGGAAATTTCGGACATTGCTGCGGTGCGTTTCAAGAACGGCCTGACCAATCCAAGCGGGTCTGTGCTCTATTTCGTGACGCTTGGCCTTGTTCAGGGCGACATCAAGACAACCAGCAGCATCGCCAGCAGCGCAACGACAACGTCTGTTGAAAACGATGACCGGCGCACCGGGTTCTCGGCCAGTATCGGAGCCGAGCATCAGTTGAGCGAGAACTGGTCGATCACCGGGGAACTGGAATATGTCCAGTTTCAATCGGAAGTCATCGATTTCGGATCGGGGATTTCTACCAAGTCGACGCCAAGCTACCGCAGCCTGCGGTTTGGATTGAACTACAGGTTCTGACACCAACGACGCATCTGTCCCTTTTTTGCGTCAGTTCCGGGCAAAAAACCGCCCCCTGTCGCCGATTTCGAACGCAGTGCGTGAGTTTTTTTGATCTGTGGCTTGCGCCCACTGATCCAACTTGTCTACGCTCGGTGTGACAACGCCAAGACAGGAGAACGGATTGGCCATCGGTGCCCTGACCCCACCGCAAGATGAAGTGCCTCAAGGCGAGGCGTTTGTTGAATTTCCAGACAACCGGTTATTGATTGACCTGTGCGGCGAATATGACCGCAACCTGGCCGAAATCGAACGAAAGCTGACCGTTCAGATTGTCCGCAGGGGCAATCAATTGGTTGTCATGGGGGACGACGAATCGCAAAAGCAGGCGATCGAGGTCCTGCAGGCGCTGTACACCCGACTGGAGGGCGGTCGCGAAGTCGCCGCGGCAGACGTCGACCGCGAGTTGCGGATGGGCGGGTCCGAGGACGGCACCGGCTCGCGCGACGGCGATCAGCTGGAAATGTTCAAGGGCGGCGCGGTCGAGATCAAGACCCGGAAAAAGCTGGTCGAGCCAAGAACCGACGCGCAGAAGGCCTATGTCCAGTCACTGTTCAACAACGAGCTTGCGTTTGGCATCGGGCCGGCCGGGACGGGCAAGACCTACCTGGCCGTGGCGGTCGGTGTGTCGATGTTCATCGGCGGGCACGTGGATCGGATCATCCTCAGTCGTCCAGCGGTCGAGGCGGGGGAAAAGCTGGGCTATCTGCCGGGCGACATGAAGGACAAGGTCGATCCCTACATGCAGCCGCTGTATGATGCTCTGAACGATTTTCTGCCAGGCAAGCAACTGGCCAAGTTGATCGAAGAAAAGCGGATCGAGATCGCGCCGCTGGCCTTCATGCGCGGGCGCACCCTGTCGAATGCCTTCGTCGTCCTGGACGAGGCGCAGAACGCCACGACAATGCAGATGAAGATGTTCCTGACCCGACTTGGAGAAGGCAGCCGGATGGTGATCACAGGGGATCGTTCACAGGTTGACCTGCCGCGTGGGGTTGCCTCGGGGCTTGCAGATGCCGAGCGGCTGTTAAAAACGATCCCGAACATCAGCTTCAACTACTTCACCTCCAAGGACGTTGTACGCCATCCGCTTGTCGCTGCGATCATCGAGGCGTATGAGGCCGACAGCGGACGGGAAACCGGCTGAATGCCGACAGCCCGTCGGCCGTGGAGCAGTGCGACATGAACCTGGAAATTTCCGTGGAGGATTCCCGCTGGCAGCGGTTGGAGGAACTGTCCCGCCGGGCGGTTTCTGCGACGCTTGCTTATCTGCGGATGAATCCCGATCTCTGCGAAGTCAGCATTCTGGGGTGCGACGATTCCCGGATAGCCGAATTGAACAACGAGTTCCGCGGCAAGCCCGCACCCACGAACGTGCTCAGCTGGCCGGCCGAAGACCTGGCACCCGAAGAACCCGGAGCGACGCCACCATTGCCCGAACCGGATTTCACCGGAGAGATCGTGCTGGGCGACATCGCGATCTCCTACGACACATGTCTGCGCGAAGCAAATGAAGCCGGAAAATCGATGGACGATCATGTTGTTCATCTGATCGTTCACGGAGTGTTGCATTTGTTGGGCTATGATCACGTTCGTGACCCGGACGCCACTTTGATGGAGGGGTGCGAAATCGAAATACTTGGCAAACTGGGTATCGATAACCCATATAATGTGTGACAGAGGCCCGAGGGCCCGATCAATTGGTATAGAAATATGGGCGACATAGACGGCAGTTCTGGAGCGGCGCATAGCGCGCAATCACAGAACGGCGAAGAAACCAGAAAAAAAAGTGGGTTGTTCTCGCGCTTGCTGGAGGCCTTCTCTTCACAGGACGAAGCTCAGGGCGGTCCGGTGAACGGACACCAGGCCGCGGTGCCTCAATCGCGCGGCATGATCAACCTTCGCCGGATGCGTGTCGAAGACGTGGCCATCCCGTCCGCAGATATCGTTTCGGTTCCGGTCACGATCAGCAAGGACGAACTGGCGCAGGTGTTCCGCGAAAGCGGCCTGTCGCGTATTCCGGTGTACGAAGGCACGCTGGACACGCCTCTGGGGTTTGTGCACCTGAAGGACTTCGCCCTGACGCATGGCTTCAATGGCGATTCGAAGGAGTTCGATCTGCCGTCGATGTTGCGGCCATTGCTGTTCGTACCTCCGTCCATGCCGATCGGTGTTCTGCTGGCCAAGATGCAGACCGAACGGCGCCACATGGCATTGGTCATCGACGAATATGGCGGCGTCGACGGGCTGGTTACCATCGAGGACCTGATCGAACAGGTGGTCGGTGAAATCGAGGACGAGCATGATGCCGACGAAGACCAGATGTGGGTCAAGGAACGGCCCGGCTGTTACATCGTCCAGGCCAAGGCCCCGCTTGAGGATTTCGAGGCCGAGATCGGCCGATCGCTGACCAGCCACGAAGATGTGGACGAGGAAGAGATCGAAACTCTGGGTGGTCTCGTCTTCATGCTGTCTGGACGTGTTCCCGCCCGCGGCGAAGTGGTACTGCACCCGGATGGCCCGGAATTCGAGGTTATCGATGCCGATCCGCGCAGGATAAAGCGCTTGCGCGTCATGCTGCCGGACATGGCTGCATGAGCCCAGCCACACGCTGGCCCGCTTGGCTGCGTTTCGCCTGTGCCTTCGGGCTGGGGGTGGTTGCGGCATTCGGGCTGGCTCCGTTCGGGTATTGGGCGGCCACGGCGGTTTCCCTGATTCTGATCGTGCCGTTGTACCTTTCGAGCGAGACGCGCGCGCGCGCTGCATGGATGGGATGGCTGTTTGCCACGGGGTACTTCGCCCATGCTCTGAGCTGGATCATCGAGCCTTTCCAGGTGGACGCGCAACGTCATGCATGGATGGCTCCGTTCGCATTGGCGTTCATGTCGGGCGGGCTTGCCTTGTTCTGGGCTGCGGCGTTCGGGCTTGCGTATCGCGGCACAGGCGTGCACCCGGTCCGTCGGTCCGTTGTTCTGGCGCTCTGCGTCGCGTTGGCCGAATTTGCGCGCGGTTATGTCCTGACGGGGTTCCCATGGGCCGGGATCGCGCAGATCTGGGTCGATACGCCGGTCGCGCAGCTGTTGTCGTTGGTTGGGCCTTACGGGTTGGGGGCGCTGACGCTCTTGGTGGTGCTTCCGCTGGGCGCAGTGTGGGCCGCCGATCACAGGCTGCGCTCTGCCGTGGCGCCGGCGATCGTGGTCGCGGCGTTTTCGCTTGCGTCTTGGACTTACGCCGCGACGCGTCCCAGCGTATCCGAAACCGACAAGACAGTGCGCCTGATTCAGCCAAACGCGCCCCAGCATCAGAAATGGGATCCGGCCTTTGCACCGCTTTTTTTTGCGCGCCAAGTCGAGTTCACGGCGGCTGAGCCGCGGCCTGATCTGATCGTCTGGCCGGAAACCTCCGTTCCGGCCTGGCTGGGCAGCGCGCAGCCGTACCTGCAGGCGATTGCCGCTGCAGCGCAAGGGTCGCCAGTCTTCGTCGGGATTCAGCGGGGGGACGGGCCGCGTATCTACAACTCGTTGATCTATCTTGACGAAAGGGGTGTCCCGGCAGGTCTGTACGACAAACACCACCTTGTTCCATTCGGTGAATACATCCCGCTGGGCGATCTGCTGGGCCGCTTCGGCATCAGCGGTCTTGCTGCGACCACCGGCAGCGGCTTCAGTGCGGGGCCAGGGCCTCGGTTGATGCAGGCTGGAACGATTGGGGCGGTATTGCCTCTGATCTGTTACGAGGCCATTTTCCCGCAGATCACCGCCAACGCCCCCGCGCGACCCGCGTTATTCCTGCAGGTCACCAACGACGCCTGGTTCGGAACCAAGTCGGGGCCATTTCAGCATCTGGCTCAGGCCAGAATGCGCGCGATCGAGCAGGGGGTCCCTTTGGCCCGCGCGGCGAATACGGGTGTGTCCGCAATGATCGATCCGCTGGGAGAGGTGACCGAGGCGCTGCCGTTGGGCCAAGCGGGATATGTCGACGCGCGGATACCTGCGCCGCTGATGCCCACCCTGTATTCCAGAATGGGTGACGTGCCGGTCCTGTTGATCCTCTCAATCCTGCTGCTGCTGGCGCGCAACGTTCTTTCCCGCAAGAGATAGTTTTGGATTGACCTACTTTCGTTCGAGGCGTATCCGGTCGAATGCCCGTCACAACGGCTTCCTGGCGTGACGGGGAAAATCTTAATGGAGCGCTTTCATGTCCCGACAGAACTACACCTTCACTTCGGAATCCGTTTCCGAAGGGCATCCCGATAAGGTCTGTGACCGAATTTCCGATGCAGTCCTCGATGCCTTTCTGAGCGAAGAGCCCGAAGCGCGCGTTGCGTGTGAGACTTTTGCCACCACCGATCGTATCGTGATCGGCGGCGAGGTCGGGCTGTCGGATCAGGATCGGCTCCATGACTACATGGGCCGGATCGAAGAGATCGCGCGCGCCTGCATCAAGGATATCGGGTACGAGCAAGACAAGTTCCACCACGAAACGGTCGAGGTGACGAACCTGCTGCACGAACAATCCGCGCATATCGCACAAGGGGTGGATGCCTCGGGCGACAAGGACGAAGGCGCGGGCGATCAGGGCATCATGTTCGGTTACGCCACCACGGAAACCCCGGCCTTGATGCCGGCGCCGATCCAGTATGCGCATGCAATCCTGCGCCGCCTGGCCGAGGTCCGCAAAAGCGGGGCCGAGCCCGCGCTGGGTCCCGACGCCAAGTCGCAGCTGTCGGTGATCTATCGTGACGGCAAGCCGGTGGGCGTCAGCTCGATCGTGCTGTCCACGCAGCATCTGGACGAGGCGCTGACTTCGGACGACATTCGCCGGATCGTCGAACCCTATGTGCGGGACATCCTGCCCGAAGGCTGGCTGACCGACCAGACCGAATGGCATGTGAACCCCACCGGCAAGTTCGTCATCGGCGGCCCCGACGGCGATGCCGGCCTGACCGGGCGCAAGATCATCGTCGATACCTATGGCGGTGCGGCTCCGCATGGGGGCGGGGCGTTTTCGGGCAAGGACCCGACCAAAGTCGACCGGTCGGCGGCCTATGCCGCGCGGTACCTGGCCAAGAACGTCGTGGCCGCCGGCATGGCCGAGCGTTGCACCATCCAGCTGAGCTATGCGATCGGCGTGTCCCGGCCGTTGTCGATCTACGCCGACACCCATGGCACCGGACAGGTTGCCGATGCCGAGATCGAACGGGCCGTCGGACAAGTGATGGACCTGACCCCGCGCGGCATCCGCGAGCATCTGCAGCTGAACAGGCCGATCTATCAGCGCACCGCGGCCTATGGGCATTTCGGGCGCGACCCCGAAGCCGATGGGGGCTTCAGCTGGGAGCGGACCGATCTGGTCGAGGCTTTGAAAAAGGCTGTCTGAGGCGGCATCGCGAAACACAACTAGGCAAGGCGCGTCCGATGTGGCGCGTCTTTTCCGTTTTGACGGGGCTCATCAGGCGCGCTCCAACCCTTGCAACGCAAACCCCAGCGCAGTAATGGCACCGGCATGAGCACCCAATCACCCGAACGCCCCCGGAGAAACTTCTATGGCCGCTTCAAGGGCAAGACCCTGAAGCCCAGCCAAAAGACCTATCTGTCCGAGGACCTGGCCGCCCTGTCGCCGGGCGCAGTGGATTGGGACAGCAACCCCGACCGCACCCCGATCGACCTGGACGCGCTGTTTGGCGGCAGGCCGGTATGGCTTGAGGTTGGGTTCGGCGGCGGCGAGCATCTGGTGCATCAGGCGCAGCAGAACCCCGATATCGGCATCATCGGCGCCGAGCCCTTCATCAACGGCGTGGCCATGCTGTTGGGCAAGATCCGCCGGGCCGAAGTGACCAACCTGGCGGTGCATCCCGGCGATGTGCGCGACCTGTTCGACGTGCTGCCCGATGCCAGCATTTCGCGCGCGTTTCTGCTCTATCCCGACCCGTGGCCCAAAAAGCGGCACCACCGCCGCCGCTTCGTGACCCCCGAGCATCTGGAGCCGCTGGCCCGTGTGCTGAAACCCGGCGCGATTTTCCGCGTGGCCACCGACATCCCGGACTATGTCCGCCAGACGCTCGAGGAGGTGCCCCGCGCCGGTTTCGAATGGCTGGCCGAGGGCCCCGAGGATTGGCGCAAGCCGTGGGACGACTGGATTTCCACCCGCTACGAGCAGAAGGCCCTGCGCGAAGGCCGCACGCCGCACTACCTGACCTTCCGCCGCAACGGGTGATTGCGGCTGGACGCTGCGGCGCCAATTCGCTAATCGGCAGGGGCACTGATAGCGCAAAAGGAGCCCTCATGTCCGGACACGGCACGCCCATCCCGATGACCTCGCATCCCTGCGGCCCTCTGACCGGCACGGCCGAAGTGCCGGGCGACAAGTCGATCTCGCACCGCTCTTTGATCCTTGGGGCGATGGCCGTGGGCGAGACCAGGATCTCGGGCCTGCTGGAAGGCGAAGACGTTCTGGACACCGCCAAGGCGATGCGCGCCTTCGGTGCCGAGGTGATCTCGCACGGGAATGGCGAATGGACGGTGCACGGCGTCGGCGTGGGCGGCTTTGCCGAGCCGGATCAGGTGATCGACTGCGGCAACTCGGGCACGGGCGTGCGCCTGATCATGGGCGCGATGGCGACCAGCCCGATCAGCGCGACCTTCACCGGCGACGCCAGCCTGAACAAACGCCCGATGGCGCGGGTGACCGATCCGCTGGCGCTGTTCGGGGCACAAGCCGTGGGTCGCTCGGGCGGGCGTCTGCCCATGACCATCGTCGGCGCGGCCGATCCCGTGCCGGTCCGGTACGAAGTGCCGGTGCCCTCGGCCCAGGTAAAATCCGCCGTTCTGCTGGCCGGCCTGAACGCGCCGGGCAAGACCGTGGTGATCGAGAAGGAAGC
The DNA here is from genome assembly GCA_000161775.1 of Ruegeria lacuscaerulensis ITI-1157. Classification (GTDB taxonomy): domain Bacteria; phylum Pseudomonadota; class Alphaproteobacteria; order Rhodobacterales; family Rhodobacteraceae; genus Ruegeria; species Ruegeria lacuscaerulensis. The sequence goes on along the minus strand of GG704596.1, from coordinate 259,631 downwards.
CACCCGTGACCATTCCGAGCGGATGCTGGCGGGGTTCGGCGCCGAAATCACCGTCGAGGATACCGACGAAGGCCGGGTCATCACCCTGACCGGCCGGCCTGAGTTGAAACCGCAGGTGATCGCCGTACCGCGCGATCCCTCCAGCGCGGCCTTCCCGGTCTGTGCGGCCCTGATTACGCCGGGCTCGGACGTTCTGGTGCCGGGTATCGGCCTGAACCCCACGCGCGCGGGCCTGTTCACCACGCTGCGCGAGATGGGTGCGGATCTGACTTATGAAAACATGCGCGAGGAAGGCGGCGAGCCGGTCGCCGATCTGCGCGCACGCTATTCGCCCGACATGAAGGGCATCGACGTTCCGCCCGAACGCGCGGCCTCGATGATCGACGAATATCCGGTGCTGTCGGTGGTTGCGGCCAACGCCACCGGCAAGACGATGATGGGCGGCGTCAAGGAACTGCGCGTCAAGGAAAGCGACCGCATCGACGCCATGGCGCGTGGCTTGCGGGCCAACGGTGTCACGGTTGACGAGGGCGATGACTGGTGGTCGGTCGACGGGCTGGGCATCGGCGGCGTGCCCGGTGGCGGCACCTGCGAAAGCTTTCTGGACCACCGCATCGCCATGTCGTTCATGGTGATGGGCATGGGCGCGCAACAGGCGGTCTCGGTCGATGACGGCAGCCCGATCGCGACCTCGTTCCCGATCTTCGAGCCGTTGATGAACGGCCTGGGCGCCAAGGTCGAGCGCACATGAGCTTTACCGTCGCCATCGACGGTCCGGCAGCGGCGGGCAAGGGCACGATCTCCAAGGCCGTTGCCGCGCATTTCGGGCTGGCGCATCTGGACACCGGGCTGCTGTACCGCGCGGTCGGCCGACGCACGCTGGACGGCACCGACCCGGTCGAGGCGGCGCGGTCCCTGACGGCCGAGGAGTTGGAGCAGGGCGACCTGCGCACCGCCGAGATCGCGCAGGCGGCGTCGAAAGTGGCCGTGATCCCCGAGGTGCGCGCGGCCTTGATCGATTTCCAGCGCAGCTTTGCACGGCGGGCCGGCGGCGCGGTGCTGGACGGGCGGGATATCGGCACGGTGATCTGCCCCGAGGCCGAGGTGAAGCTGTTCGTCACCGCCAGCCCCGAAGTGCGGGCCGAACGGCGTTATCTGGAACTGGTGGCGAAGGGCGCGGATGTGACCCGCGCGCAGGTTCTGGCCGATGTCCGCGAGCGCGACGCGCGGGATGCCGAGCGCAGCACGGCCCCGATGAAACCGGCCGACGATGCCGTGCTTCTGGATACCACGGATCTGAGCATCGAGGCCGCGCTGGACAAGGCAATCGCGGTGATCGCGGAAAAGCTGCCTGCCCAGCCGTAACGCCGCGGGCGGCACGTCAATGAGCCCGGATTGGACGGGTTCGCGGGTCGTCCGGCTGGTTTCGGCACATGCCGACGCTGCGATCGGAGGACACAGGCGCCGGGCCATCGCGGCGAGTCGCGGCCGATTGCCCCGGAAACGTGCGGAAACCCTTGCGGTGCAGGCGCCAACCCGCTATAGAGCGCCCGTCGACAAGGCAATTTGAGCCATAAAACAATGAGACGAGCAGGGTCGGACACAGCCGGCCCTCTTTGTTTTGTGGAACCGTTTCGGGTTGCCGGACCAACTCCAAGACCGGCGGAGACAACCGCTCGGCCAGAAAAAACGTTATGTAAAGGAAAACAACGCCACATGGCTAACGCAACCATGGAGGAATTCGAAGCCCTCCTGAATGAAAGCTTCGAAATGGACACCCCCGAAGAGGGTTCGGTTGTCAAAGGCAAGGTCATCGCGATCGAAGCGGGCCAGGCCATCATCGATGTCGGCTACAAGATGGAAGGCCGTGTCGATCTGAAAGAATTCGCAAATCCCGGCGAAGCGCCCGAAATCGCTGTCGGCGACGAGGTCGAAGTGTACCTGCGCGCGGCAGAAAACGCCCGTGGCGAAGCCGTCATCTCGCGCGAGATGGCCCGCCGCGAAGAGGCCTGGGACCGTCTGGAAAAAGCCTATGCCAACGACGAGCGCGTCGAAGGTGCCATCTTCGGCCGCGTCAAAGGTGGCTTCACCGTCGATCTGGGCGGTGCCGTGGCCTTCCTGCCCGGCAGCCAGGTTGACGTGCGCCCCGTGCGTGACGCTGGCCCGCTGATGGGTCTGAAGCAGCCCTTCCAGATCCTGAAAATGGACCGCCGCCGTGGCAACATCGTTGTTTCGCGCCGTGCCATCCTGGAAGAATCGCGTGCCGAACAGCGCGCCGAGGTCATCAGCAACCTGACCGAAGGTCAGACCGTCGAGGGTGTCGTCAAGAACATCACCGAATACGGTGCCTTCGTTGACCTGGGCGGCGTTGACGGCCTGCTGCACGTCACCGACATGGCGTGGCGCCGTGTGAACCACCCGTCGGAAATCCTGTCGATCGGCGAGACCATCAAGGTTCAGGTCATCAAGATCAACAAGGAAACCCACCGCATCAGCCTGGGCATGAAGCAGCTGCAGGAAGACCCGTGGGATCTGGTGGCTGCCAAGTACCCGCTGGGCTCGGTACACAAGGGCCGCGTCACCAACATCACCGACTACGGCGCGTTCGTCGAGCTGGAGCCCGGTGTCGAAGGTCTGGTGCACGTGTCGGAAATGTCCTGGACCAAGAAGAACGTCCACCCCGGCAAGATCGTTTCGACCAGCCAGGAAGTCGACGTCATGGTTCTGGAAATCGACGGCGCCAAGCGTCGCGTCTCTCTGGGCCTCAAGCAGACCCAGCGCAACCCGTGGGAAGTGTTTGCAGAAACGCACCCCGAGGGCACGCAGGTCGAAGGCGAAGTCAAGAACATCACCGAATTCGGTCTGTTCATCGGCCTGGAAGGCGACATCGACGGCATGGTTCACCTGTCCGACCTGTCGTGGGACGAGCGTGGCGAGGATGCCATCCAGAACTACCGCAAGGGCGACGTCGTTCAGGCGGTCGTCTCGGAAGTTGATGTCGAGAAAGAGCGTATCTCGCTGTCGATCAAAGCCCTGGGCGGTGACAAGTTCGCCGAAGCCGTGGGCGGCGTGAAGCGTGGCTCGGTTATCACCGTCGAAGTGACCGCGATCGAAGATGGCGGCATCGAGGTGGAGTACGAAGGCATGAAGTCCTTCATCCGCCGTTCGGACCTGAGCCGCGACCGTGCCGAACAGCGCCCCGAGCGTTTCTCGGTCGGTGACAAGGTCGATGTCCGCGTCACCAACGTCGACAGCAAGACCCGCCGTCTGGGCCTGTCGATCAAGGCGCGCGAAATCGCCGAAGAGAAAGAGGCCGTTCAACAGTACGGTTCGTCGGACTCGGGCGCATCGCTGGGCGACATCCTGGGCGCCGCGCTGAAGTCGGGCGACTAAGCCCGGCCCATCGGCACAGACCCGAATTGGCGGCCCCGCGCATCCGTGCGGGGCCGTTTCTTTTTCGAATCAACGCGTTCTGAAAACCCGGGTTAATTGGCATTAGGGTCGTGCTTGATTGCATGAAATTACATGCTGGTGGGCAGATTTCCTGTTCTTTTCTGCAAATTGCGCCTTGGACGGCCAGAGTTTGCGTTCCCCATGCCGGCGTTTTTTCCTATACTGTCCAAACCAGTAGACGAGACGACACGGTGACCTGGGAGGGTAGCACGCATGATCCGTTCAGAACTGATCCAGAAAATTGCCGACGAAAATCCGCATCTATACCAGCGTGACGTCGAGCGGATCGTGAATACCGTTTTCGAGGAAATAACAGACGCAATGGCACGCGGCGACCGGGTGGAACTGCGCGGGTTCGGTGCTTTTTCCGTCAAGAAGCGTGATGCGCGTGTGGGGCGCAACCCGCGAACCGGCGAAACCGTCCAGGTCGAAGAAAAATGTGTGCCATTTTTCAAGACCGGCAAGTTGCTAAGGGACCGTTTGAACGGTAAAGCGTGAAATCATGATGCGCTATATTCGATATGGGTTCCTGGGGGTGCTGGGAATCGTTCTGGTGTCGGTCTCGCTGGCCAATCGGCAGACGGTTCACTTGCAGTTGATGCCGGATGCTTTGGCTGAATTGCTGGGCTTCAACCTTTCGACAAACCTGCCCCTGTTCCTTGTGGTTCTGGGCGGCGTGGTGGCCGGGCTGGTCATCGGATTCATCTGGGAATGGCTGCGCGAGTACAAGCATCGCAAGGACGCCACCGTCAAAAAGACCGAGGTCAAGAAGCTCGAGCGCGAGGTCAAGAAGCTCAAGAAAAAGCAGACTCAAGGCGAGGACGACGTGCTGGCCCTTCTGGATGAGGCCAGCTGAGCGTCCTCATGTCTGGCGAAATCAGCGTCAAGATCTGCGGCCTGACCGAACCGGAAACGTTGCGTGCCGCCGTCGATGCGGGCGCGCGCTATGTGGGATTCGTGTTTTTTCCGAAATCTCCCAGGCATCTGGAGCCCGCAGCGGCGCGCGACCTGGCAACCCGCGTGCCCGTGGGGGTAGCCAAGGTAGCCTTGACGGTTGATGCCAGCGATGCCAAGCTGGACCGGCTTCTGGAGATTGTTCCATTGGACATGCTTCAGCTTCACGGCAGGGAAAGCCCCGCGCGCGTTGCCGAGATTCGTAGCCGCTACGGCCTGCCGGTGATGAAGGCCATCGGCGTTGCGGACGAGGCGGACCTCGCGGCGATCGACCTCTATTCCGACGTGGCCGACCAGTTGCTGATCGATGCCAAGCCTCCCAGGAACGCCGATCTTCCGGGGGGCAATGGGCTGGCCTTCGATTGGCGGCTGCTGGCCGGACGCAAATATTGGCGCCGGCCCTGGATGCTGGCCGGGGGGCTGACCCCTGACAACGTGACCGAAGCGGTGCGGATGACCGGCGCGCGGCAGGTTGATGTGTCGTCGGGGGTGGAATCGGCACCGGGCGTCAAGGATCCGGCGTTGATCGACGCCTTCATTCGCGCGGCGGGATAACCCCCACCCAGGGCTGTTGTCGCCGGGTTGACCTGTTTGCTTCGCCCCGAATGCCGCGATTTGCGATGGCAAATCCCGCCGCCAGCACCTATGAACGTTGGGCAAGATGATGGAGACCACCATGGCCAATGATCTGTTCAATTCCTTCATGTCCGGCCCGGATGAAAACGGCCGCTTTGGCATCTTCGGCGGGCGGTTCGTCAGTGAAACGCTGATGCCGCTGATCCTGTCGCTGGAGGAGGAGTACGAGAAGGCCAAGACCGACCCGAGTTTCTGGGCCGAGATGGACGATCTGTGGGCCAACTATGTGGGCCGTCCGTCGCCCCTGTATCACGCCGAGCGCCTGACCGAACATCTGGGTGGCGCCAAGATCTATATGAAGCGCGACGAGTTGAACCACACCGGCGCGCACAAGATCAACAACGTGCTGGGACAGATCATCCTGGCGCGCCGCATGGGCAAGACCCGGATCATCGCCGAAACCGGGGCCGGGCAGCACGGTGTCGCCACCGCGACGGTCTGCGCCAAGTTCGGCCTGAAATGCGTGGTCTACATGGGCGCCCATGACGTTCAGCGGCAGGCGCCCAACGTGTTCCGCATGCGCCTGCTGGGGGCCGAGGTGATTCCGGTGACCTCGGGCCGCGGCACACTGAAGGACGCGATGAACGACGCGCTTCGTGACTGGGTAACCAACGTTCGCGACACCTTCTATTGCATCGGTACGGTGGCCGGGCCGCATCCGTACCCGGCGATGGTGCGCGACTTCCAGTCTATCATCGGCAAGGAAGCCAAGGAACAGATGATGAAGGCCGAGGGGCGCCTGCCGGACACGATCATCGCGGCGATCGGTGGCGGCTCGAACGCCATGGGGCTGTTCTATCCGTTCTTGGATGACAAATCGGTCAACATCATCGGCGTCGAAGCGGGCGGCAAGGGCGTCAACGAAAAGATGGAGCACTGCGCTTCGCTCACCGGTGGTCGGCCGGGCGTGTTGCATGGCAACCGCACCTACCTGCTGCAGGACGATGACGGACAGATCCTCGAGGGCTATTCGATCTCGGCCGGTCTGGATTATCCGGGCATCGGCCCCGAGCATTCCTGGCTGCACGATATCGGGCGCGCGCAATATGTCTCGATTACCGACAAAGAGGCGCTTGAGGCGTTCCAGCTGTGCTGCGCGACCGAGGGGATCATCCCCGCTCTCGAACCCAGCCACGCGCTGGCCCATGTGATGAAGATCGCGCCCGATCTGCCCAAGGATCACATCATCTGCATGAACATGTGTGGACGCGGTGACAAGGATGTTCAGACGGTTGCGAAATACCTGAATTTCGATATGTCCGACACAGAAGGGCGTGAGGCCGGTTGAGGTCGGCCAACAGACACAGACCCGGCACAGGACAATGGTGCCGGGTTTTTCGTTTCAACCTTATTTCCCTGGATCAGCGCGGTAGCTGGTCAGAACGTGCAGGGGCACGATCTCCAGCGCGCGTCGGTGCGTCGCTTCAAGATGAACCTTCGGCGCACAGCCCTCGTCATGGGCCTGCAGGAACCGGCCGGCACACAGGCACCAGCGGTCACCCGGTTTCAGCCCTGGAAAGTCGAACTCGGGCCGAGGCGTGCTCAGGTCGTTGCCGACATATTTCGAATAGGCCAAAAACTCGGCCGTCATCACCGCGCAGACGGTGTGGCTGCCGCGATCCTCGGGGCAGGTATTGCAGGCCCCGTCGCGAAAGAAACCGGTCAGCGGTTTCCGCGAACATGGGGCCAGTACCCCGCCCAGTACATTGATGCTGTCCTGTTTCTGCATGGATCGATCTTACAGGCTTTGGGCGATCTTGCGGAACATTTCTATGTTCTGCTCGTTGACGCCGGGCTCGCGGAATTTTCGATCAGCCCCCGTGGCCACGATCAGAACGCCGCGGGGCTGGTCGAAATACATGTATTGCCCATAGACGCCGCGGGCTAGAAACTCGCCTTCGTGCGCGCCAACCGGGATCCACCATTGATAGCCATAGCCGATCTTGCCGGGTTCGGTCGGTGCGCTGGGCCAGGTCGATTCTGTGATCCAGTCGGCCGGCACGATCTGGCGGCCGTCGCGTACCCCGTTCTGCAGGATCATCTGCCCGAACCGCGCATAGTCGCGGGTGGTGAAGTTCAGCCCACCCAGCACGAAGGCCACGCCGGCCCCGTCGGTGACAAAATAGCCGTCACGCTCCAATCCCAGCGGCTGCACGATTTTCTCGGTCAGCAGGTCGGGAATGCTGCGGCCGGTGGCGCCGCGGATCACCATCCCCACGACATGGGTGTCGATCGAGACATATTGCCAGACCTCGCCGGGGGCGGCGAAACTGTCCTTGAGCGAGGCTGCGAAATCATCCAGCTCTCCGCCCAGGGCCACCACGCGCCCCATCCGGTTGATGTCGGAATTGGGGTCCAGGTAGTCTTCGTCAAAGGTCACGCCGCTGGCCATGTTCAGTACATTGCGGATCGTGGCGGGTTCGTAGGCGCTGCCTATCAGCTTGGGGGCATATTTGACGACCGGATCGTCGAGTGACGCGATGGCCCCTTCGTTCATGACGATGCCGAACAGCGCCGACAGATAGCTTTTGGCCATCGACCATGAAATCCGCCGGTCATCGGGCCCGGTGCCCAGATAGTATTCTTCGAACCGGATCTGGCCGTCCTGCATCACCAGCAGGGATGTGACAGCTCTCTCCTCGACCCAGTCCCGGCCGCCCTCGGGCAGGTCGTAGGCGGGGCCATAGGGCAGATCCCATGTGGGGCCATGGCCGCGGGGCAGGGGAGCGGTCAGAAAGGCCTGATCCATATGCGAGAAGTTGTGGACGATCTTTTCCTCGGAAAACAGAGAGTTCACGGCCAGCAACCGCTGGATCTCGTCCCGTTTCCAGACGCCGACGATGACGGCGGCCAGCGCCAGCATCAGCACGATACGCAGCAGCCATTTCAGGGCCGTTTTCATGGTTTCCTCCCGCTTTTGTCTGCATTGGACCGCGCCTTTGCGCCATCCGCAATCTCTACGTTGCGGCAGGTTTGGCGGCCTATTTGAACTTGTCCAGCAACCGCTGCATCGCCGAACGCGTGTCGGCCTCGGGCTCGGTGGGCTGGGCGGCCGGTTTGGGCGCGGGCTTGGATGCCGTGGTCGAGCTGCGCGGCGGCGCGGTGCGCAGGGCGACAGCATTCATGAACTTGCCCGTGTCGCCCTCGGCCAGATGCACGGCGCCATCGGAAACCCCGCGCAGAACGTCCTCCAGCCACTGGGAATCAGCCTTTGCGAAGTCGCCCAGCACGTAGGCCGAGACCAGTTCCTTGCGGCCGGGATGCCCGATGCCCAGTCGTACCCGGTCATAGGCCGCGCCGATATGGTCATGGATCGACCGCAGGCCGTTGTGCCCGGCATGTCCGCCGCCCGATTTGGCGCGCACCTTGCCGGGGGCCAGGTCCAGCTCGTCGTGGAACACGGTCACGTCGGTCGAGTCGAGCTTGTAGAACCGCATCGCCTCGCCCACGGATTGGCCCGAGCGGTTCATGTATGTCATCGGCTTGAGCAGCAGAACCTTTTCGCGGCCCAGCCGGCCTTCGGAAACCTCGCCCTGGAACTTGGACCGCCAAGGGCCAAAGCCGTGCGCGTCGGCGATGGCGTCCACGGCCATGAAGCCGATATTGTGCCGGTTCCTGGCGTATTTCGCACCCGGGTTGCCCAGTCCGACGAACAGTTTCATCCTTGGTTCCTTGCGTTGCGCCGCGCTTTTCGATCGCAAGGATCAGGTAAACAAGCCGGCTCTGCGGTTCAAACAAAAAAACGGGGCGCCACCCAGCGCCCCGTTCGAAACTCGGACCAATCCCGGATGGGACTTATTCCTTGTCTTCTCCGACGACTTCGACTTCGTCGACTGCGACGTCCTCGCCCTCTTCGTCATCATCGGTGACCAGGCCCGTCGGGGCCGAGATGTTGGCGATCACGAAGTCACGATCGATGGTCGGCTGGGTGCCGTTGGGCAGCTCGACCGACGAAATGGTCACGACGTCGTTGATGTTCAGGCCGGTCAGATCGACGGTGATCTTTTCCGGAATGTCACCGGCGGTGCAGACCAGTTCGACCTCGGGACGGACGACGGTCAGAACGCCGCCCTTCTTGATGCCGGGGGCCGCTTCCTCGTTGATGAACTCGACCGGGATGTACAGAGCGATCCTGCTGGTGCGGCGCAGGCGCATCAGGTCCAGGTGAGTCGGCAGGTCCTTGACGACGTCACGCTGCACGTCGCGGCAGATGACGCGGACGTCTTCGTGGCCTTCGACCTTCAGGTTCCACAGGGTCGACTTGAAGCGGCCTGCCTTCAGGCGCTTGAACAGTTCGTTGAACGGAATCTGGATCGGCAGCGGGTCTTTGTCGCCACCGAATACGATGCCCGGAACCATGCCGTCGCGGCGTGCCTGACGAGCGGCGCCCTTGCCCGTCCCCGTCCGTTCCAGAGCCACGAGATCAGGAATCTCACCAGCCATGATAAATCTCCAATGTTAGGGCAGGGTGCCTCCAAGGCTGTCACCCCGCGTGAAGCGGCGTCCTTAGACCGAATCCGGCCATTTGGAAAGAGGTAAAAACGATTTCCGCGTCATTCCTGCCAGCGGCCGCAGAAATCCTGCGGGACAAGCAGATTGTGCGGCCCCAGATCGGCAACGTTGCGCTCGCCGCACAGGGCCATGGTGGTGTCCAGTTCCTTTTGGATCACTTCCAGCGCGGTGGTCACCCCCTTTTGGCCCATCGCGCCCAGCCCGTAGACGAACGCGCGCCCGATATAGGTGCCCTTGGCCCCCAGCGCCAGCGCCTTGAGCACGTCCTGCCCCGAGCGGATGCCGCTGTCGAGATGCACCTCGACGTCGCCGCCCACCGCATCCATGATCCGCGGCAGCATCCGGATCGAGCTGAGCGCGCCGTCCAGCTGCCGCCCGCCATGGTTCGAGACCACGATGGCGTCGGCGCCCAGCTTGGCGGCCATCTTGGCGTCTTCGGGATCAAGGATGCCCTTCAGGATCACCTTGCCGCCCCATTGCTCCATCAGTTTCTCGATCTTCTTCCAGTCGAGACTGGGATCGAATTGTTCGGCGGTCCATGCGCCCAGCGACGAGGCATCCGAGATGCCCTGAACATGGCCCACGATATTGCCGAACTCGCGCCGTTTCGCGCCCAGCATCTCGATGCCCCAAGCCCATTTCGTCATCAGGTTGGCGATCGTTTTGGCCGTCAGTTTCGGCGGGGCGGACAGGCCGTTCTTCAGGTCCTTGTGCCGTTGGCCGAGGATTTGCAGGTCAAGGGTGATGACCAGGGCCGAGCAGTTGGCATCCTTGGCGCGCTGGATCAGACGGCGGACGTAATCCTCGTCCTTCATGGTGTACAGCTGGAACCAGAACGGCGCGCCGGTATGTTCGGCTACATCCTCGATCGAGTTGATCGACATGGTCGACAGCGTGAAGGGCACACCGAAATCCAGCGCGGCCTTGGCGGCCTTCATTTCACCATCCGCATGCTGCATCCCGGTCAGGCCCACGGGCGCCAGGGCCACCGGCATGGCCACGTCCTGTCCGATCATCTGCGACGCGGTCGAGCGGCCTGACATGTCAACCGCAACCTTCTGGCGCAGGCGGATGTCGTGAAAGTCCGCGCTGTTGTCGCGGAAGGTCTGCTCGGTCCAGCTGCCGCTTTCGGCATAGTCGTAGAACATCCGGGGCACCCGGCGTTCATAGATGCGTTTGAGGTCGTCGATATTGGTAATGACAGGCATGGCCGCGCCCTTCTGCAGATTGGTTAGGTTTCCTTACCAATTCTTCCGCCGTGGCGCAACGGCCAGTTGCGCATGAGGTCAGGTGGGTCAAAGGCGCAAAGAAAAACCGCCGCAGGCGTGCGGCCTGCAGCGGTTGAGAACCGTTTGGGGGTTTGGCGTCAGGCGCTGTGGGCGCCGTCCGACAGCGATTTCACGAAGTTCAGTACCTCGGCCACCGGTTTGCCGGCGGCGATCTGGCTGACGATGGCCGAGCCGACCACCGCCCCGTCGGCAACGCTGGCGATGGCGCGCGATTTCTCGGGCGTGTTGATGCCGAACCCCACGATCACCGGAAGATCGGTCGCCGCCTTGATGCGCGCGACCTCGGGGCCGACATCGGTGGCCTCGGCTTCGGCCGCGCCCGTGATGCCGGTGATCGAGACATAATAGACAAAGCCCGACGTGTTCTGCAGCACCCGCGGCAGGCGCTTGTCATCGGTTGTGGGCGTGGCCAGCCGGATGAAGTTCAGACCGGCCGCCTGCGCGGGCAGGCACAGTTCGTCATCTTCTTCGGGCGGCAGGTCGACGACGATCAGGCCGTCGATGCCGGCCTCTTTGGCGTCGGCCAGGAATTTGTCCACCCCGCGGCTGTAGATCGGGTTGTAATAGCCCATCAGCACGATCGGCGTGGTGTCATCGGTTTCCCGGAATGCCTTGGCCAGATCCAGCGTGCGCTGCAACGTCATGCCGCCGTCCAGCGCCCTTTGACCAGCCGCCTGAATGGTGGGGCCGTCGGCCATCGGATCGGTGAAGGGCAGGCCCAGTTCGATCACGTCGACGCCGGCCCCGGGCAGGCCGCGGACGATTTCAAGCGAGGTGTCATAGTCGGGATCCCCGGCCATGACATAGGCGACAAAGGCCTTCTTCCCCTCGGCTTTCAGGGCGGCGAACTTGGCGTCGATACGGGTCATGGACGATCCTTGCATACAGGTTTGGACCTGATGTGCAGAAACTTTGGCCGAAAATCAATCCCGTCCTGACCGCCGGGATCAGAAGATCAGATGATACCGCAGCATAAGGGCGTTCACCCCGGGATTCTTTTCTTGCGTGCTGGCATTCGATTTGTGGGTGATCGCCATCGACACGGCGTTGCCGCCGTCCAGCGTATAGCCCAGCCCCAGCAGGCTGCGGATCTGAAAGCTGCCGCCCAGGTCATTCAGCGCCAGCGACTCGTTGTAATAGCCGGGCATCACGCTGCCTTCGACGAACCACCGGTCGGCAAACCGGTAGGTGCCGATCAGACCGGCACCGATATGGCTGTCGCCGTCCTTGTCCGACGAAATCGCCACACCCCAGGTCGCACTGAACCGTTCGGCCCGGTGGAACGGCCGGTGCTGATATTCCAGCGAAAAAATCGCCGGGTCCACCGAAAAGCTGTCCGAGAAATCGGCATAACCGGCCCCAAAGATCACGGATTGAGCGGGAGCCATGGTCGCAAAGGCTGAAAGTGCGGCTGAGGCAAGAAGATACTTCATGTCAAATCATCACCGTTGAGGAACTCGGATCGTAGATAGGAACCGTATGTCGGTGAGTTCAACACGAGAAGACGCACGATTCCGCGAAATATCGTGATGTTGCGGATGGGACTCAGTCGGGCGGCGGACCAGCGCCTTGCGGATTCCTCGTGACATGCATAGAAGCAGCCGTCGAATGGCATCAGGAGGCCGCAATGGGTTTCAAAATGGGTATCGTGGGTCTGCCGAATGTCGGCAAGTCGACCCTGTTCAACGCGCTGACCAAGACCGCGGCCGCGCAGGCGGCGAATTTCCCGTTCTGCACGATCGAACCCAATGTGGGCGACGTAGCGGTGCCGGACGCGCGTCTGGACAAGCTGGCGGCCATTGCCAAGTCCAAGCAGATCATCCCGACCCGGATGACCTTCGTGGACATTGCCGGCCTGGTCAAAGGTGCGTCAAAGGGTGAAGGTCTGGGCAACCAGTTCCTGGCCAACATTCGCGAGGTTGATGCGATCGCCCACGTCCTGCGCTGTTTCGAAGACGGCGACGTGACCCATGTCGAGGGCCGCGTCGATCCTGTGGCGGATGCCGAGACCATCGAGACCGAGCTGATGCTGGCCGACTTGGAAAGCATCGAAAAGCGCCGCGCCAACCTGGTGCGCAAGCTCAAGGGCAACGACAAGGAAGCCCAGCAGCAGGATCGCCTGCTGGCCGCCGCGCAACAGATGCTGGAGGACGGCAAGCCCGCCCGCCTGGTCGAGGTCAGCGACGAGGACGCGAAGGCCTGGAAGAACCTGCAACTGCTGACGACCAAGCCGGTTCTCTATGTCTGCAACGTGTCCGAGGAAGACGCGGCCACCGGCAATGAATACTCCGAACGCGTGGCCAAGATGGCGGCCGAGCAGGGCAACGCGCATGTCATCATCAGCGCCAAGATCGAGGAAGAAATCAGCCTGCTGGAGCCCGACGAGGCACAGATGTTCCTGCAGGAAATGGGGCTGGAAGAACCCGGCCTCGATCGCCTGATCCGCGCGGGTTATGACCTGCTCAAGCTGGAAACCTATTTCACCGTCGGCCCGAAAGAGGCCCGCGCCTGGACCATCCGTCGCGGCACGCTGGCCCCGCAAGCCGCGGGCGTGATCCATGGCGATTTCGAAAAGGGCTTCATCCGCGCCGAGACCATCGCCTATGACGACTTTGTCGCCTGCAATGGCGAACAGGGCGCCAAGGAGGCCGGCAAGATGCGAGCCGAAGGCAAAAGCTATGTCGTCAAGGATGGCGACGTGCTGCATTTCCTGTTCAACACCTGATCGCGAAACCTCTTTTCCCGGCGGGCATTCCCGGTATCCTGCGGGCATCCTCCGCAACCCCGAGGCCCGCCCGTGTTCGACCTTCGCGACCTGCACCTGCTGTCCGCGCTTGCGCGGCATCGCCACTTTGCCAAGGCGGCCGAGGAATGCGGCATCTCGCAGCCTGCGTTCTCGATGCGCATCCGCAACCTCGAGGATCGGCTGGGCGTGTCGATCGTGCGCCGGGCCAACCGGTTTCAGGGCCTGACCGAAGAGGGCGAGATGATCGTCCGCCGCGCCCGCCGCATTCTGGATGACGCCAAGGCGCTGGAGCAAGAGGTGCAGGCGATCAAGGGCGAGATCACCGGCACCCTGATCCTGGGCGTGATTCCCACGGCCATCGCCTTTACCGGACGCCTGATCAAACATCTGCAGGCGGCCCATCCCCGCATCCTGTCGCGGATCGAGACGATGTCGGCCACCGCGATCCAGTACCGGCTGGACGAAGGCAGCATCGATGCCGGGATCACCTATGGCGACAGCATCGGCACCGATCTGCGCCATGTTCATCCCCTGTATGAAGAGACCTATGTGCTGCTTGTCCCCGAGCACATGACGCAGGAAACCGGCCCGATCCCTTGGGCGCGGGTGGCAGAGTTTCCGCTCAGCCTGCTGGAGCCGCAGATGCAGAACCGGCGCATTCTCGACAGGATTTTCGCCGAACAAGGGCTACATCCTCGTGTGGTGGCCGAAACCAGCGGGTTTACCGCCTCGATGGTCATGGCGCGCGAAGGGCTGGCGGCGACGGTGGTGCCGCGCGTTCTGGTGCGGGCACTGGGCGATCTGAAGGGGACACGGGTTCTGCCTCTGGTCGATCCGGTGGTCAGCAAGCCGATCTGCCTGGCGACCTTGGCGCGCGACCCGGAACTGCCCACGGTCGATGCCTTGCGACGGGTGGTGACGTCTTTGCGGTGATAAACCGTCGTTATCGTGCCATTCGGTTTTGCGATTTGACGATATGAATTGCTGATGAGACACGGGGCCTCAATTCGGAGGGCATCATGGCACCATTGGATACCAAGCCATCAGGCGCGCCAAAGGGCGTCTGGAAGTCAGGTAAAGGCAAGGGGCGGCACACGCCCAAGGGCCGTCAGTTCACGGACGAAGCGCAGGCCGAGATTCAGCGCCTGCTGGGCGACCGTCCGCGCCGCCGCGACCTGCTGATCGAGTTCCTGCACCTGATCCAGGACACGCACGGCCATATCAGCGCCGACCACATCGCCGCGCTGGCCGTCGAGATGCGGATCGGGCAGGCCGAGATCTATGAGACCGCGACCTTCTATGCCCATTTCGACGTGGTCAAAGAAGGTGAAACGCCGCCCCCCGCCCTGACGATCCGCGTCTGTGATTCCCTGTCCTGTGAAATGGCCGGCGCGCAGCAGTTGAAAAAGGCGCTGGAGGACGGGCTGGACCCGTCCGAAGTGCGCGTTCTGCGCGCGCCCTGCATGGGGCGTTGCGACACCGCGCCGGTGCTGGAAATCGGGCACAACCATATCGACCACGCGACCCCCGAAAAGGTGCAGGCCGCCATCGCGGCGGGTGATACCCACGCCCATCTGCCTGACTACGAAACCTTCGCGACCTATGTCGAGAACGGCGGCTACACCAAGCTGAAAGAACTGCGCGAGGGCGGCGATTGGGAGGCGGTTCAGGAACAGATTCTGGCCTCGGGCCTGCGCGGTTTGGGCGGTGCCGGTTTCCCGTCGGGCAAGAAATGGGGCTTTGTCCGCGTGAATGACGGCCCGCGTTACCTGGCCGTGAACGGGGACGAGGGCGAACCCGGCACGTTCAAGGATCGCTACTATCTGGAGCGCACGCCGCATGTTTTCCTTGAGGGCATGCTGATCGCCGCCTGGGCGGTCGAGGCACAGACCTGCTTCATCTACATGCGTGACGAATATCCGGCGGTGCTGGAAATCCTGCGGCGCGAGATTGCTGCGCTGGAACAGGCCGGGATCGTCGAAAAAGGATACATCGACCTGCGTCGCGGCGCGGGCGCCTATATCTGCGGTGAAGAATCCGCGATGATCGAATCGATCGAGGGCAAGAAGGGCCTGCCGCGTCACCGCCCGCCCTTCGTGGCGCAGGTCGGCGTATTCGGCCGCCCGACGCTGGTGCACAATGTCGAGACGCTCTACTGGGTGTCCAGGATCTGCCGGGAAGGCCCGGAAATCCTCAGCTCAGTCGAAAAGAATGGCCGTAAGGGTCTGCGCTGCTATTCGGTCTCGGGCCGGGTGGCCAAGTCGGGGGTCTACCTGCTGCCGGCAGGTTCGACCATTCTTGACGTGATTGAGGCCGCCGGGGGCATGGCCCTCGGCCATGCGTTCAAGGCGTATCAACCGGGCGGGCCGTCTTCGGGCCTGCTGCCCGCGTCGATGGACGACATCCCGTTGGACTTCGACACTCTGCAACCGCACGGCACCTTCATCGGGTCGGCTGCCGTGGTGGTCCTGTCCGAACAGGACACCGCGCGGGATGCCGCGCTGAACATGCTGCGCTTCTTCGAGGACGAAAGCTGTGGCCAGTGCACGCCCTGCCGGGCGGGCTGCGAAAAGGCGGTCAAGCTGATGCAGGCCGAGAAGTGGGACACCGACCTGCTGGAGGACCTGTGCCAGGTCATGGGCGATGCCTCGATCTGCGGTCTGGGGCAGGCGGCCCCGAACCCGATCCGCCTGGTCATGAAACATTTCGCCGATGAGATCTGAGGGAGACAGCCATGCTTGACGCAAGCGAAACCAAGACCGTCACCTTCAACCTGAACGGCGAAGATGTGACCGTGCCTCAGGGCACCACGATCTGGGAAGCGGCCAATGGTCGTGGATTGGTGATCCCCCATCTGTGCCATAAACCCGCGCCGGGCTATCGCCCTGACGGCAACTGCCGCGCCTGCATGGTCGAGGTCGAGGGCGAGCGCACGCTGGTCGCCTCGTGCATCCGTCCGGCGGCTGAAGGAATGGTCGTGAAAACCGACACCGACCGCGCCGAGAAGTCGCGCGCGCTGGTGATGGAACTGCTGGTGGCCGACCAGCCCGAGCAGCCGCACGATGCCTCCAGCCATTTCTGGGACATGGCCAGGCTGAACGATGTCAGCGACAGCCGCTTTCCGGCGAAAGAGCCCGAGAAGATCCCGCTGCTGGATGACAGCCATGTGGCGATGCGGGTCAATCTGGATGCCTGCATCAACTGCAACCTCTGCGTCCGTGCCTGCCGCGAAGTGCAGGTGAATGACGTGATCGGCATGGCCGGTCGCGGGCACACCGCGCAGGTGGTGTTCGACCAGAACGACCCGATGGGCGAGTCGACCTGCGTGGCCTGCGGTGAATGCGTTCAGGCCTGCCCGACCGGCGCCCTGATGCCGGCCACCGTGCTGGACGACCAGCAGCGCGGCGACAGCAAGGATTACGACAGCGAGACCGAAAGCGTCTGCCCCTTCTGCGGGGTGGGCTGCAAGGTCAGCCTCAAGGTCAAGGACGGCAAGGTCAAATATGTCGAGGGCATCAACGGCCCAGCCAACGAAGGCCGCCTGTGCGTCAAGGGCCGGTTCGGGTTCGACTATATCCACCACCCGCACCGCCTGACCAAGCCGCTGATCCGGCGTGATGATGCGCCGCCCAAGGGGTTGAACGTCGATCCCGCCGACTGGAGCACCCATTTCCGCGAGGCAACCTGGGACGAGGCGCTGGACTTGGCCGCCAAAGGGCTGATGAAGCTGCGGGATGAGGATCCGCGCAGCGTGGCCGGCTTTGGCTCGGCCAAATGCACCAACGAAGAGGCCTATCTGTTCCAGAAGTTCATCCGGCAGGGCTTTGGCCACAACAACGTTGACCACTGCACGCGGCTGTGCCACGCGTCCTCGGTGGCGGCGCTGATCGAGAACGTGGGCTCGGGCGCGGTGACCGCGACCTTCAACGAGATCGAGAATGCCGATGTGGCCATCATCATCGGCGCCAACCCGATCGAGAACCACCCCGTCGCGGCCACCTATTTCAAGCAGTTCGCCAAGCGCGGCGGCAAGCTGATCGTGATGGACCCGCGCGGCGTGGGCATGCGCAAATTCGCGACCGAGATGCTGCAGTTCCGGCCCGGTGCCGATGTCTCGATGCTGAACGCGATCATGAACGTGATCGTCGAGGAAGAGCTGTATGACAGCCAGTACATCCACCGCTGGACCGAGAACTGGGAGGCCGAGAAGGAGCACCTGCGCCAGTTCACCCCCGAAAAGATGGCCCCGATCTGCGGCATCGAACCGGATCAGCTGCGCCGCGTGGCCCGGATTTTCGCCAATGCGAATGCGGGTCTGATCTTCTGGGGCATGGGCGTCAGCCAGCATATCCACGGCACCGACAATTCGCGCTGCCTAATCTCGCTGGCCCTGATGACGGGCAATGTCGGCAAGCCGGGCGCCGGTCTGCACCCGCTGCGCGGGCAGAACAACGTACAGGGGGCCTCGGATGCCGGCCTGATCCCGATGTTCCTGCCCGACTACCAATCGGTCACCGACGACGCCGTGCGGGCCAGGTTCAGCCAGGTCTGGAACTCGGGAGATTTCTCGAACGAGAAGGGCCTGACCGTGACCGAGATCATCGACCACGCCTATGCCGGCAAGATCAAGGGCATGTACATCATGGGTGAAAACCCTGCCATGTCCGACCCCGACGTGAACCACGCCCGCGAGGCGCTGGCCAAGCTGGATCTGATGATCGTGCAGGACATCTTTCTGACCGAGACGGCGAACTATGCCGACATCATCCTGCCGGCCTCGGCGCTGTATGAAAAGAACGGCACGGTGTCGAACACCAACCGTCAGGTGCAGCGCGTGCGCCCTGCGGTGCCGCCGCCGGGCGAGGCGCGCGAGGATTGGGCGATCACCGTCGATCTGGCGCAGCGGATCGGGCTGAACTGGGATTGCACGGATGTCTCGCAGGTCTTTGCCGAGATGAAGCTGACCATGGCCTCGTTGGACAACATCACATGGGAGCGGCTCGAGACCGAGAGCATCACCTATCCCTCGCTGTCCGAGACCGATCCCGGCCAATCCATCGTGTTCGGAGACGGCTTCCCGCGCCCGGATGGCCGTGCGAAATTCACCCCGGCCAGCATCATCCCCCCGGATGAGGCCCCGGACGAGGAATTCCCCATGATCGCCACCACAGGGCGGCAGCTGGAACACTGGCACACCGGGTCCATGACCCGTCGTGCCAAGGTTCTGGACGCGGTCGAACCCGAGGCGAACTGTTCGATGAACCCGCGCACGCTCAAGCTGATGGGGATCGAACCCGGCGAGATGGTGCGCCTGACCACCCGGCGCGGCTCGATCGAGATCATGGTGCGCGCCGACCGGGCGATCGCCGAGGACATGGTGTTCATCCCCTTCGCCTATGTCGAAGCGGCGGCGAACATCCTGACGAACCCGGCCATCGACCCCTATGGCAAGATCCCCGAGTTCAAGTTCTCGGCCATCCGCGTCGAAAAGATCGAGGACGCCATCGCGGCCGAGTAGGGCCTGCAACCACTCACGAAACCTGGAAAGGCGGGCTCGCATGCCCGCCTTTTTTCATGGCTTGACAGAAGCTTGCAGCCAGCCAACCCTTGGGCCGCGCAATCCCGGAGGAGTTCATGGCCCGCCGTTTCGTCGATCTGTCCGTTCCGCTGGAAACCGGCATCGTGTCGGACCCGCCGATCATGCTGCCGCAGATCGAATACATGAGCCACGACCAGACGGCCGAGCAGGTGATGGCCTTTTTCCCCGGTCTGAGGAAAGAGGACCTGCCCGGTGGCGAGGGCTGGGCCATCGAACGTCTGCAGATCGCCACCCATAACGGCACCCATCTGGACGCGCCGTACCATCACCACTCGACCATGAACCGGGGCGAGCGGGCGATCACCATCGACGAGGTGCCGCTGGAGTGGTGCATGAACCCGGGCGTGAAGCTGGATTTCCGGCATTTCGAGGATGGCTACGTCGTCACCGCCGCCGATGTCGCGGCCGAGCTGAAGCGGATCGGGCATGACCTGCGACCGCTGGATATCGTCGTGGTCAACACCTCGGCCGGCACCTGTTATGGCCAGCCGGATTACCTGATGAAAGGCTGCGGAATGGGGCGCGAGGCCACGTTGTACCTGACCGAGCGCGGCGTGCGCGTGACCGGCACCGACGCCTGGAGTTGGGACGCGCCCTTTCCGCTGACCGCGCAGGAATACGCGGAAACCCATGACCCCTCGATCATCTGGGAGGGGCATCGCGCGTCGATGGAGATCGGCTATTGCCACATGGAGAAGCTGACCAATCTGGAAAGCCTGCCGCCCACGGGGTTCGAGATCTCGTGCTTTCCGTTCAAGATCAAGGGCGCCTCGGCCGGGTTCATCCGCGCGGTGGCGATCTTCGAGGAGGACGACGGCGAATGACCCCGCAATCCAAACCCTTGGGCGGCCATGACGGACCGTACCCCGCGCCGGTCGAGATCACCGGTTTCTCGGTCCGGCCCGACTGGATCGACTACAACGGTCATATGAATGTGGGGTATTACGGCGTGGTGTTCGATCTGGCCTTCGAACGGCTGTTGGTCGATCACCTGGGGCTGGGCGAACCACAGGTGGCGGCGTTGGGGCAGGGGCCGTACATCCTGCAGTCGCATCTGCATTTCCTGCGCGAGGTTCGCGAGGGCGAGGCATTGGTTTTCCGGTTTCGGATGCTGGACGCCGATCACAAGCGCGGTCACTATTTAGCACAGATGGTCAGGGCAGACGACGGCACGGTCTGCGCCACCCAAGAGGCCCTGTTCATGAATGTCAGCCACACAACAGGCCGGTCGGAACCCTATCCTGACTGGGCCGCGGCGCGGCTGACCCGGATGGTGTCCGACCATGCGGGTCTGGAGCCTGCGCCGCAGATCGGGCAGCCTATCGGTATCCGGAAACACTGACGGACGCGGCAGATCGGCCCCTCAATAGTCGCGCTCGAAAAAGATGCCGATACCGGTTTCACCCTTGCCGTCCACCGTGCCGCGCACGGTGAAACTGTCGGTGACATCCAGGCTCAGGTTCACCTCGGTATCGCCTTCGGTATTCACTGTGAAATCGGTATAGAGGTTGTCACTCAGGTAGGCGCCGGCGCCCAGGCGGCCTGCCCCGCCTTCCGTGGCACCAATGTCGACCGTATCCAGCCCTGTCGCATCGCGTACCCCCTGGGTGGCATCGCCTCCCGCACCGCTCAGCTGCGCCAGTGAGGCCGCCATCTGCGCGATCACGAAGGGCGACAATTCGGAAAATCGGTTGCCGAACAGCAACATGGCAAGGGCTTCCTCGGCCGGGCGTTCGGGGTCCGAGAAAACATCCACCACGGGGGCATCCAGCGGCCCGGCGATTTCGATCGTGGCAGTGCCTTCCGATGTGCTGGCCGAGGATTCGAATTCGATATACGGGGTCAGGTCGCCCTGCAGGCTGACGACGCCCTTGGTCAGATTCAGCCGGCGGCCGAGAATGTCGAAGTGACCTCGGATCAGGTCGATCTGACCTGACGGGACCACTGCGGCCGTAGTGCCGCGGATGAAGATCGCACCGCCCAGTTCCGCATTGACGCCGCGCCCGCGTACGAAAACGGCTTTTGGGGCAAGCAGACCGATATCCAGCGCGATGCGCGAATCACTTTTGCCTTCGCGCTCGTCCTCGACCAGATGCGCTCGTGCGCGCGTGACCCGGCTCGCCCGGGGCTCGTTCACATGTTCGATCGGCGGAATGGGTGCGGCCCCCACCGCGCCTGCGGCCGCGGCCAGATTTATGTTGGTCTCACCGAAGGTGATCTGCCCTGCCAGCGTGCTGTTTCCGGCCAGCGCGCCGGTCATGGCGAGCTGCCCGTTCAGGATGGTTTCGTACAGCAGGTTGTCGGTCAGAACGAGGTTGTTGATTGCCGTGGTGATCTGCGCGTTGAAGGGCGGCGTCAGGTCGACGGGGCCGCTGACGGTGAACCCGCCGCCCGCCCGCATGCCGCCGTTCAACGCGATCGTCGCGCGGCTTTGCGCCAGGTCAATCCGGCCGGTGATGCCGGTAATGGTCTGACCGGCGGCGGGGATGGCCATCGAGGTCCCGGACGTGGTGATCGAGCCGCTGAGCGCCGCCAGAGACGGTTTGCCTTCAAGGGCCAGATCGAACCGGGCGGATCCGTCGATCTTGTTTGGCGTGATGAAGATATTGGCGATTCCAAGGTTGACGCCGCCCTGCGCGGTGATGTCGGCCGTACCCGACGCCTCGTCATAGGTTCCCTTGAGCGTGCTGCTGATCTCGGCGGGTCCTGCGGCCGTGGCATCAACCGTCCAGATTCCCGTGTCGCGCCGGGCATTTCCCGTGGCTTCGATGCTGCCGGGGAAGTCGGGCGCGACTCTTTCTATGCGATTGAATTTTGCATCAAAATCCAGGTCTGCAGACCCGTCAGAGTCTACTGAACCGACAAGGGCGGCATATGAGCTGTCGGGTCCCTCGAGGCGCGCATTGCCTTCCAGTCCCGAA
Organism: Ruegeria lacuscaerulensis ITI-1157; assembly: GCA_000161775.1. GTDB lineage: Bacteria > Pseudomonadota > Alphaproteobacteria > Rhodobacterales > Rhodobacteraceae > Ruegeria > Ruegeria lacuscaerulensis. Next base: position 237,521 of record GG704596.1, on the reverse strand, counting down.
GCGGTCGGCGCCAGATTGCCATCCAGTTTCAGCGGTCCGGAGAAAGTAGCGGATATGCGGGCCAGATCATCCAATTCCGCCGAGAAGCTCAACCCGCCAGAAGTGCGGTTCAACTGGCCCGCGGCATTCGCCGAAAGCGCGGTTCCGGTCAGCCGGAAGTTCCGGATGTTCAGGCCCTGATCGTCATTGAGCGCGTCCACCGTCAGGGTCGTGCGCCCTCGGACAAGCCTGTCGACAAGGTCGATGCCGGTCTGGATGTCGTCGGCAGTGACAGTGCCCTGGACGTCAAATGTCCGTGTGTCCGCGGCCACCTGGCCCGCAACTTCGGCGGCCATTGACCCGGCAAGCGGGCGTTTGGCCAGGGCCGAGAACGGCGACAGATCCGGGATATCGGCCTTGGCCTTGCCATCGATGGCCAGCGCCCCGGCAGGCTCGTCTATTGTGGCGGCGATATCGGCATTCAGCGCGGCCCCGTCCACGGTCGCCTTCCGGATGACGATCTGGTCGCCGCTGCGCGCGCCATCAAACGCAATCGAGATCCGGCCGGCCAACACTGGATCGATCTGCTCCACCCCGGTTCGGATGTCGTTGGTCTCGAGATTGGCGGTGCCGTCGAATTCCAGCGTCTGGACCGTGCCCATGCCGTCAACCTGCGCCGAAAGCGCGCCCGCCAGTGGGCGCTGGGCCAAACCGGAAAATATCGAAAGGTCAGACGCGTTCACCTCGGCCTGCCCGTCGATGGCCAGGTTGCCACCGGGTGTTGTGACATCGCCGCTGGCCCGAGCGGTCAGGGTCTCGCCTTCGATGGTGAGTTCGCGGATCGTGATGCCATCGGTGTCGCGCCGTGCATCCAGCGCGATATCCGTTTCTCCGGCGATCACCGGGTCGATGTCGTTGCGCCCGGTTGACAGGTCACGCCCCGCGACCGTCAGCTTGGCATCGAAACTTCCTTCGAGCGGCGAGCCTTGCCCCTGAACGCGCAGTCTGGCCTGTCCGCCCAGATCGAGCTTTGCAAGACCTGAGAACCGCGACAGATCCGACGCATCGGCCGTGACGGTACCGTCGATCTTCAATCCGCTTTCCAACCCGCTGATCCGTGCGTCGGCCTGCAATTCATAGTCGGTTCCGACCAGCTCGAACCCGGAAAGCCTGAGCTGTTGATCCGAGCCATAGTCGAACCGCCCATCCAGCGTGACCCGGTCGCCGACCGCTTCGTTCAAGGCGGGATCGGAAAAATCGACGCCGCTCAATGACGCCTGAAGGTCGCCGCTCAGGTCCAGCCCGCCGGCCTGCTCAAGTGTGCCCTGCGCCGTCAGCCGGGCCTGTGTGACGCGCGTCTGTGGCGCAACGATGTCGTTGGCGGTCAGGCTCAGATCCCAGTAGTTGCCGTTTGCCTGGTCGAACAGGGCCGAGAACTGGGCCGCGCCAACCGAGGTGTCGCCGCCGCCGAATGGCAGAACGACGTCATCGCCTTGCGGCGGCGTGATCCGGCCCTGAATGGCCGCCTTCCGCAGAGTGTTGCCCGCTGCAAGGCTCATCTGTGCCTCGAAGCGCATCGCCTGAGAGGAAACCTCGGCCTTGGAGATCTCCAAGGCCCCGTCCGGCAAGGTCCGCCCGTCCACGACCAGACGTGTTTCCGTTCCGAAGAACGTATCCACGTTGGCGGCAAGAAACGGCGTCAGGTCGCCGCCCAGGTCCGCCGTGAAGGCGAGGCCGTCCTGTGTGGTATCTGCCGTCTGCTCAAGTCCGCGCAGGCGCACCTGGCCGCTGACGTGGTCTGTGCCATCGCTGCTGAGGGCGATATCGGCAGTAAAATCCGTCACGGGGCCCGACCCCTTGGCCGTCAATCCGATGGCCGGACTGTCGGGGATGTTCAGCGCCGTTGAAATCAGGCCGCCGGGCGCTTCGGACACGGTCAGGTCCAGGTCGATCTGCCGGCTTTCGTTCTGGAACCCGGCGGTCAGGGCGACCCGGTCGCCTTGGCGGTCCAGTCGATTGATGTCCAGCTTTGTGTCCAGCGTCCCGTCGGCCAGGTTCAGCTTGCCCTCGACGGACAGCCGGGCGGCAACCCCGATCAGTGGCTCGCCCAGCGACAAGGTATCCACCCGCAATTCCTCGATCTCGATGGCGACGGGCAGTTCAGGCAGCTGAAACGGCTGGGCCTCGGCCGTGGGGGGCGGGTCATCCGTGGTCGTCTCGCCGGGCGCGCGGGCAATGTTTATTTCCTGCGCCGTCAGGGCGTTTACCGAAAATCGCCCACGGATCAGGGCCAGCCGGTTCCAATCCAGCTCGGCGTTGCGGATGGTCAGCCAGACGCCCTCGTCATCGGCCACGGTGATTTCCTCGATCGTGGCGCGGGCGCTCAGCGCACCTTGCAGGCCCACGACGCGCACGTTGCGATTGTCGCCTGACAGGGTGTTTTGCAGGAAATCGGACAGAATGCCGCCGGATCCCTCCTCCTGCGCCGCTGCGGGCGGGGCGGAGAGAGACAGCGACACGGCGGCGATCGCAAGGGGATATGAGAGGTGACGCATCAAAATGCCTGTCCGATCCCGATGTAGAACTGCAGCCCGTTCCCGGTGTCACCCTGAACGGGATAGGCCAGGTCCAGCCGCAGTGGCCCGAATCCGCCCAGATCATAGCGAACCCCGAGGCCGGCGCCCGAGTGGGACTCGGAACCGCGTCCGATGAAGGGCGACGTATCCACGATACCGTAGTCATAGAACCCAACCAGGGACAGTTTCTCGGTCACCTTGCCGCGGACCTCGCCGGACAGTCCGAGAAATGATCTGCCGCCAGCGATCCCAGTGCCGACCGGTACGCCGAGGCTTTGGTAGGGTTGCCCGCGCACGGTTCCCGCGCCGCCCGAAAAGAACAGAAAGTCAGGCGTGACCCCATCCGCCGGAGGCCCGATGACCGATCCCAACTGGACACGTCCCGCCAGAACCACGCGACCGCCGGTGCCAAAGCTGGTATAGCCGCGCCCGTCGAAGAACATCCGTATACCCGTATCGGATCCGGCCAGCCCGATGAAAGGCATGATCTGCGCGTCCAGGTAGTACCCTCGCGTGGCGCTGACCTTGCTGTCGCGCTCATCCCATTCAGACCGGGTCGGTATGATGAGGTACTTGAACTTGCGTCTGTCCCCATAGGCATCATCCGCGTCCGAAAACGAAAAACCTGCAGCGGCCTCGGCATACAGCCGATCCGAGAACGTCCGTCGGGCACCATAGGTCAGAGACGCGACCGTCACGTCGTAGTTGTCGGTGTTGCGCCGCTCGAGAAGGGCACTCCAGAACGTGTTGTCATCGGGGCCGAGGCGGTCGGGCTGATCCAGGCGAAGGCCGATGCGGCCGTCGATATCCTCGGACCCGCCGATATTGCGAATGGCGGCTTCGAACCGCAGTCGCTGGGCCCGTCGGAAAACGTTGCGATGCGTCCAGGTCGCCGTCACGTCCAACCCGTCGCGCGACGCCAGTTCCAGACCGAATGTAAGCCGCCGTTTGGGCAGGTCTTCGAAGGTGGCATCAAAATCCAGCGTGCCATCGGGGTTCGGCGTCTCGCGTTCGCGAATTGAAACGGTGCTGAAGGTACCGGTGCGGCGCAACCGGGTGCCGACCTTTTGCAGCTTTTGCGGCGAGTAGACCTCGCCCGAGGGAAACCCTGCGATCTTTTCGATCGACTGCGGCCGAACGTCACTGCTGCCCTCGATGAACATTTTGCCGAATTTGAGGCGTGGCCCTGCCGCCAGATCGATCTGCGCATCCAGCCGGGCCTGGGCGTGACGGGCGATGATTTTCTGGCCGGCCACTTCGGCCTTCGCATGGCCCGCATCCCGCCAGCCCTGCACGCCGGCCGAGGCCGCTCGCTGAATTGCGCCGGTCGTCGCCAGCTTACCGGGAGCGAACGCCTCGGGAATTTCGGTCTGGGGCGCCAGCGGCTGCACGACGGCGGTTCCGAAGGTAAAGCTGGGCCCCGGCTTGATGGCGATCAGGGCGCGGTCGATTTGTGCGGGTACACTCAAGGTGCTGAGGTCGGCTGCTTCGCGGCCGTCCAGCTTGATGCTGACAGAGGGGCTGAAGTAGCCCTCATCATACAAAATCTGAACGATCGTCCGATAGTCGGACAAGGCGGCGGACAGAACTTCAAGCGGCGTGTCCAGCCCGCGCGACTTGGCCGTCATGACAGATGAGGTTTCCTCGATTCGCTTGGACAGATCGCCGGAAAGGCCCGGTGCCGACAGGTTGGTTTCCAGCGCCAGCACAGCCTGCGGAATTGCAGCAAACGCCGCACCCAAAAACCAGCTCTTGATAGCGCCTTTCCGCCTGTACACCTGCATCAATCGGCTCCAACTGTCCCGGACCGCTTTATGGTTAGCCACTTTGATGCGGCGGCACGACCCCTGGGTTCATGTTAAAGCATCAGAAACAGGCTTGGGAGAGAAATATCGCGCCTTGCGGCATTTGTCCGGACACTGCCCCCGGGCTGCGACCCACTATGACCCAGCGCTGCGGAACCAGCGCACGATGGCGGCCCTGTCCTCGGGCTCCATGTAGGTCACGTTTGCGGGGGGCATGGCGTGGCTGATCCCGGCTTGCAGATAGATCTGTTTGGCGTTGCGTGCGATGTCGGCCTCGGTTTCCAGCAAAACGCCCTTGGGCGCCCACGGGATGCCGTCCCAGACCGGCTCGCGCGCGTGGCACATCGAACAGCGGCCCAGCACGACGTCATGAGCGTCGTCAAAGCCGGGGGCCGAGGCAAACCGCTGTTCATAGGGCGTCAGCGGCTGCGCCTCGGCCTCTTCCAGCGGCTCGTGCATCGGGGCGGTGGACAGCCACATGATGGCGATGAACAGCAAGGCGGTGACGGCCCATGTCCAGGTCGGGTTGCCGGCCCGGGCGTGGCGCGTGTTGAAATAGTGCCGGATGGTGACGCCCATCAGAAAGACCAGCGCCGCGATGATCCAGTTGTACTTTGTCGCGAAGGCCAGCGGATAGTGGTTCGACAGCATCAGGAAGACCACCGGCAAAGTCAGATAGTTGTTGTGGGTCGAGCGCAGCTTGGCGATCTTGCCGTATTTCGGGTCGGGGGTGCGGCCGTTTTTCAGGTCGTCCACCACGATCCGTTGGTTGGGCATGATGATGAAGAATACGTTGGCCGTCATGATCGTGGCGGTGAAGGCACCCAGATGCAGCATCATCGCGCGGCCGGTGAAGATCTGGTTGTATCCCCAGCCCATTGCCACCAGCAGAACGAACAGCAGCAGCATCAACAGGGTCGGGCGCTCGCCCAGGCCCGATTTGCACAGGAAATCATAGATCAGCCAGCCCACGGTCAGCGATGCCGCCGAGATCAGGATGCCCTGCCACAGCGCCAGATCGGCCTTTTGCGCGTCGATCAGGTACAGCTCGCCGCCCACCCAATAGACGATCATCAGCAGCGCCGCGCCGCTGAGCCATGTGGAATAGCTTTCCCATTTGAACCAGGTCAGGTGGTCGGGCATCCGTTCGGGCGCCACAAGGTATTTCTGGATGTGATAGAACCCGCCGCCATGCACCTGCCATTCCTCGCCATCCGCCGGGCCGGGAATGTCGCGGTTCAGGCCGAGGTCCAGCGCGATGAAATAGAAGGACGACCCGATCCACGCGATCGCGGTGACCACATGCAGCCAGCGCACGCCAAAGGCCAACCAGTCCCAGAACACGGCAAATTCAAACATCCATGGCTCTCCGATTGTTTGCCCGCACACTAGGCAAGCGGTGGTTTCTTCGGTATTCCCGCATATTGTCAAACTGTATCAAAAAAAACGATAAGATGTCCTATCTCGACAACATTCGCACCTTTGTCCGGGTCTATGATCTGGGCAGCATGTCGGCGGCGGGCCGCGATCTGCGGATTTCACCGGCGGTGACCTCGGCGCGGATCTCGCAGCTCGAGGATCATCTGGGCGTGCGTCTGTTCCAGCGTACCACGCGCAACCTGTCGCCGACCGAGCAGGGCCGGGCCTTCTATCCCGGCGCGGTGGCGGTGCTGGACGCGGTCGATCAGGCCGAGGCGCAGGTGATGCACCTGACCGAAGCCCCGCGCGGCACGTTGTTCGTAGCCGCGCCGCTGGGGGTGGGGCGGCGGTTGATCGCACCGCAAGTGCCGGAATTTCTGGACAAATACCCCGAAATCGACGTGCGGCTGCGCCTGACCGACCGCTCGGTGGACCTGACGACCGAGGGGCTGGATCTTGCGTTCTTCATCGGCCTGCCCGAGGACAGCACCCTGCGCATCCGCAAGATCGCCGATTGTCAGCGGATTCTGTGCGCGGCCCCGGATTATGTCGCGCGCCGGGGCATGCCGCGATCGGGGGCCGATCTGATCGCGGACCGGCACGAATGCCTGAACCTGCGCTATCCCGGCGCGACCGAGTTTCAATGGCTGTTGCAGACGCCCGACGGCCCCAAACGCTTTGCCGTGTCCGGCCGGTTCGAATGCGATGATGGCGATGTGCTGACCGATTGGGCGCTGGCGGGGCAGGGGATCGCGATGAAGCCGGTCTTTGAAGTGGCCGAGCATCTGAAGGCCGGCCGCCTGGTGCCGGTGGCGCAGGACACGCCGCCCGTGCCGGTGCAGATGGCGTGCCTGTACACCCATCGCCGCCATCAGGACCCCAAGGCGCGCCTGTTCATGGATTTCGTGATCGACCGGATCGGCGCGGTCGTCCGCCAGGTCGAGGGCTGACCCCTCAGCTGCCGCGATAGGTGGAATAGCCGTAGGGCGACAGCAGCAGCGGCACATGATAATGCGCCTGCGGGTCGGACATGCCGAACCGGATCGGCACCTGGTCCAAAAAAAGCGGATCCTCGCCCGCCTGGCCGGTCGCGCGCAGATAGTCGCCTGCAAAAAAGATCAGCTCGTAGGTGCCGGTTTGGAACTTGTCCTGCGGCAGGATCGGGCTGTCGGTGCGCCCGTCGGCGTTGGTCTGCATCTCGGCCAGTTTGCGGTGCGAATTGCCCGACACGCGATACAGGGCGATTTTCAGCCCCTGGGCCGGGCAGCCGCGGGCCGTGTCCAGAACATGGGTCGTCAGATATCCTGTCACGGGTCTCTCCTGCCTGTTGCGTGGTGCAGTCTTGCCGGTCGTCAGCGGGTTTGGCAAACGGATAGGCCGCATTCTGCAGCGAAACCCGTGCCCGATGAAACGCCCAAAGAAACCGAAACAGCGTTCGGATTGATTTGATAATCCCCTGCGGTTTCATGCAATAAAAGGACAGAGAATGCCGCAACAAGAGACGGAACTCAGCATGCAGGCCCCCAGATACCAGCGCGACATGATAGGCTATGGCGCAAATCCGCCCGATGCGAACTGGCCGGGAGGCGCCAAACTGGCGGTACAGATCGTCCTGAACTACGAAGAAGGTGGCGAAAACTGCGTGTTGCATGGCGATCCGGCATCCGAGGCGTTTCTGTCCGAAATCGTGGGCGCCGCGCCCTGGCCCGGCCAGCGTCATTGGAACATGGAATCCATCTATGAATACGGCGCCCGCGCCGGGTTCTGGCGGCTGCATCGCCTGATGGCCGACCTGCCGGTGACCGTCTATGGCGTGGCCACTGCGCTGGCGCGCTCGCCCGATCAGGTGGCGGCGATGAAAACCGCCGGGTGGGAGATCGCCAGCCACGGGCTGAAATGGATCGAACACAAGGACATGCCCGAAGACGAGGAGCGCGCCCAGATCGCCGAGGCGATCCGCCTGCATACCGAGGTGGTCGGAGACCGCCCGCGCGGCTGGTACACGGGGCGGTGTTCGGACAACACCGTGCGGCTGGTGGCCGAGGAAGGCGGGTTTGCCTATGTGGCCGACAGCTATGCCGACGATCTGCCCTATTGGGTGCACACCGGCGGGCGCGACCAGCTGATCGTGCCCTATACGCTGGACTGCAACGACATGCGCTTTGCCACGCCGCAGGGGTTCAACTCGGGCGATCAGTTCTTTGCGTATCTGCGCGACAGTTTCGATGCGCTCTATGCCGAGGGGCAGGCGGGCGCGCCCAAGATGCTGTCGATCGGTCTGCATTGCCGCCTGATCGGCCGGCCGGGCCGGGTGATGGCGCTGAAGCGGTTCCTGGACTATGCGCGCGGCTTTTCCGACGTGTGGTTCGCGACCCGGTTGCAGATTGCCGAACACTGGGCCGCGCATCATCCGCCGCAGGACCGCCCGCGCCCCTCGCAGATGGACCGCGACGCCTTCGTGGCGGCATATGGCGGCATCTTCGAACATTCGCCCTGGATCGCCGAGCGCGCCTGGGCGCTGGAACTGGGGCCGGCCCACGATACGGCGGGCGGGCTGCACAACGCGCTGGCGCGGGTGTTCCGTTCGGCCTCGCCCGAGGAACGCCTGAGCGTTCTGACCGCGCATCCGGATCTGGCGGGCAAGCTGGCACAGGCCAAACGCCTGACGGCCGAAAGCACGTCCGAGCAGGCCTCGGCCGGGTTGGACGCCCTGACCGACGCCGAGCGCGACGCCTTTACCGATTTGAACACGCGTTACACCGATAAATTCGGCTTTCCTTTCATCATCGCGGTGCGCGACCACGACAAGGCCTCGATCCTGCAGGCGTTCCAGCGGCGCATCGAGAATGACCGCGAGACCGAGTTCGCCGAGGCCTGCCGCCAGGTCGAGCGCATCGCCGAGTTCCGGCTGCGCGACCTGCTGCCCTCATGACGCGGGTCATTCCCATCGCGCCGCTGACGGCCCAGGCCTTTGCGCCGTTCGGCGACGTGCTGGAGGTTTCGGGCGCGCCGGACAAGATCATCAACCAGGGTCAGTGCGGGCGGTATCACGACCGGGCGGTTCTGGACTTTGCGGACGGGCGCGCGGGGATCAGCCTGTTCGACGCCAATCCGCGGGCATTGCCCTATCAACTGGACATGGTCGAACGTCACCCTCAGGGCAGCCAGGCTTTCATTCCGATGACGCATCAGCCGTTCCTGGTGATCGTCGCGCCGGATGAGGGCGGCGTTCCGGGCCAGCCGCTGGCCTTCGTGACGCAGCCGGGGCAGGGGGTGAATTATCATCGCGGCACATGGCACGGCGTGTTGACGCCTCTGCACGCGCCCGGCCTTTTCGCGGTAGTCGACCGTATCGGTTCAGGCGCAAACCTCGAGGAGCACTGGTTCGACACCCCTTACGAGGTGGTTGAACGCTAAGCCAATTTTGAAGCCGCCGGAGAAGCGGCAAGACCCCCATGAGAAACAGGGAGGCAGTTGAGATCATGGCCGAAACTTCGATAGGAACACCCGATCAGCTTCGGGATCCGAATTACACGCCCGCGCTGCACAAGGCGATACCACTAGGCATTCAGCACGTTTTGGCAATGTTTGTGTCAAACGTGACCCCCGCCATCATCGTGGCCGGTGCGGCCGGGTTTGGCTTCGGGTCGAACTCGCCCGATTTTCCCGAGCTGCTGTATCTGATCCAGATGTCGATGCTGTTTGCAGGGCTGGCGACCTTGTTGCAGACCATCACGCTGGGCCCGGTTGGTGCGGCATTGCCCATCGTTCAGGGAACAAGCTTTGCGTTCTTGCCCATCATGATCCCATTGGTGGCCGGCAAGGGCGTCGAGGCCCTTGCCGCGCTGTTCGGCGGCGTTCTGATCGGCGGTATCTTTCACGCCTGCCTTGGGATGTTCATTGGCAAGATCCGCTTCGCTCTGCCGCCATTGGTCACGGGGCTTGTTGTGACGATGATCGGATTGGCACTGGTCAAGGTCGGCATCCAGTATGCGGCGGGTGGTGTTCCTGCGATCGGTACGCCGGAATACGGATCGCTGCTCAACTGGTCTGCGGCACTGGTCGTCGTGATCGTCACGCTGGGCCTCAAGTTCTTTGCCCGCGGAATGCTGTCGGTGTCTGCGGTTCTGGTCGGACTGGCTGTCGGCTATGTTTACGCCCTGATGGTCGGAATGGTGACGTTCGAAGCCATTGGAACAAGCTGGTCGCGGGCTGCTGGTTTCGCGCTGCCGGTGCCCTTCAAATATGGGTTCGAATTCTCGCTTGCGGCGGTGATCGGGTTCTGCCTCATGGCTTTCGTGTCAGCGGTCGAAACCGTCGGTGACGTTTCGGGCATTACCCAAGGCGGCGCGGGTCGCGAGGCCACGGACAAAGAGATCGTGGGAGCGACCTACGCAGACGGTGTTGGCACGGCCGTCGCCGGTATCTTTGGCGGTTTGCCGAATACCTCGTTCAGTCAGAACGTTGGTCTGATCGCGATGACCGGCGTCATGAGCCGCCATGTCGTCACGATTGGTGCGCTGTTCCTTATCCTGTGCGGACTTGTTCCCAAGGTCGGCGCCATCATACGCACTGTTCCGATCGAAGTTCTGGGGGGCGGTGTGATCGTCATGTTCGGCATGGTGGTGGCTGCCGGTATTTCGATGTTGTCTGACGTGGACTGGAATCGCCGCAACATGGTGATTTTCGCCATCTCGTTGTCGATCGGGCTTGGCCTGCAGCTGGAGCCGGGCGCGGTTCAGCATCTGCCGGACACCGCCCGCATCCTGATGACCAGCGGCCTTCTGCCGGCGGCGCTGATCGCCATCGTGTTGAACCTGGTCCTGCCGCAGGAATTGCCGGAGGAGTCCACCGAAGAGGTCTCTGGCGGGCTGGCGGGTCACGGCGCCGGCAGTCTGCCCCACGACTGAGATTCGTGACCAAACCCCGCAACGCCGCACGCGCTGCGGGCTATCCCGCCCGGGTCATCAGCCCTGCGACATCCAGCATGCGGGCCGAGAATCCCCATTCATTGTCGTACCAGCCAAAGACCCGCAGCTGCCGGTCGCCGACCATGCGGATCTCGGGGCCGGCGATGACCAGAGATTCGGGCCGCGCCCGCAGGTCCGACGACACAAGCGGCATGTCTGTCCAGCCGAGAACGGCCGACTCGGCAACCGCCTGGCGCAGCCGGGTGGTGAATTCTCCGATGTCCAGCGGCGTTTCCAGCGTCGCCACCAGGTCCACGGCCGAGACGCTGGCCGTCGGTACCCGCACCGCCGCGCCCGAGATGCGCCCCGCCAGATGCGGTAGGACCACGTCGATCAAATGGGTCGCGCTCGAGGTGGTGGGCACCATCGACAGCGCCCCTGCGCGCGATCGCGCCAGGTCGCCGCGCGGCGCATCCACCATCGGCTGGCTGTTGGTGTAGCAATGGATCGTGGTCATGTGCCCCGACGCGATGCCGCCGATGCCGTCCAGCACCTTGACCAGCGGCGCCAGCGCATTCGTGGTGCAGGACGCATTCGACACGATCCGCGCCTCGCCCAGGACGTCTTCGTTCGCGCCCAGCACGATCGTGGTATCGGCGGCGGGTGACGGCCCCGAGATCAGAACCTTTGCCGCCCCGGCCTGCAGCCCCCGTGCGGCCACGTCCGAGCTGCGGGCGATGCCGGTGCAGTCCAGCAGCACATCCACCCCCGACAGATCGACCTGCGCCAGATCCTCGCTGTTGGTGACGGGGATTTCGGCGCCATCGACCACCAGCGCGGCGTCCCGGGCCGCGACCGTCCCGGCATAGGGGCCGAAGGTGCTGTCGTACTGGAACAGATAGGCACAGGTTTCCAGCGGCGCGATGTCGTTGATCAGCACCACCTGAACATCCGAACCCGCAGGCAGCGCCATGACCTGCCGCAGGATCGTGCGGCCGATGCGGCCGAATCCGTTGATCGCAATCTTCATGCGCAAGCTATGGCAGGGCGCCCGGGCGATCTCAATGCCCGTTCTGACGGATCTCAGCCGCAGCTGACCTGCGAGAAAAACTGGCCCGAGATGTTCTGGTACATGCTTGATCGGATCACCTTGCACCCGGTCGCCTGCTGGATGGCCGCGATGGCCTGAAGCGTGCGCAGGCGTGGCGGCGGCCCGAACGGGTTGAGGTTGTTGTTGTCGCGGGTGGCGCGGTACACGACCGGTTCGTCGGCCACCTGGGTCACGGCCCAGGTGCGGCTCATCACCGATACGGTTCTTGTTTCCTCGTTTGCAAGGGCCGGGGCGGCGACGCTCAGCGGCGCGACCGTGGCCAGGGTCAAAATGGACCTTCGCAGTTTCATCAGGCAATCTCCGGGAATGAACACATGAAATCTGCCCCGATCAGAGCAAATTTCGTCCCCCGAGGGAAGCCTCGACCCGGAAAAGCCGGCTGCGGGCGGGGATTGTCGGCTATCGCCCGGCCACGGACAGGGGCATGTGGCGGTTGACGTCCTTGTACAACAGGTACCTGAACCGTCCCGGTCCACCGGCATAGCAGGCCTGCGGGCAGAACGCGCGCAGCCACATGTAGTCGCCGGCTTCGACCTCGACCCAGTCCCGGTTCAGGCGATAGACCGCCTTACCCTCCAGCACATACAGCCCGTGTTCCATCACATGCGTCTCGGCAAAGGGAATGACGGCGCCGGGTTCGAAAGTGACGATGTTGACATGCATGTCATGACGCAGGTCGGCGGGGTCGGTAAAGCGGGTCGTGGCCCAGCGCCCCTCGGTGCCGGGCATCGGGGTGGGGGCCACGTCGCGTTCGTTGGTGATGATCGGGTCGGGGGCGGGCAGGCCGGGCACCGCCTGATAGGCCTTGCGCACCCAGTGGAACCGCGCCACCGCGTCGGACCGGTTGTGCAGCGCCCAGTCGGACCCGGGCGGGATATAGGCGTATCCGCCGGGGTCCAGCACGTGCTTTTGCCCGGCGAGGGTCAGGACCACGGTCCCTTCGACCACGAAGAGGACGCCCTGCGCCGCCGGGTCGGTCTCGGGGCGGTCGCTGCCGCCGCCGGGCTGAACCTCCATGATGTATTGCGAAAAGGTTTCGGCGAAACCGCTGAGCGGACGCGACAGGACCCACAGCCGGGTCTTCTCCCAGAATGGCAGAAAGCTGGTGACGATGTCGCGCATCGTGCCGCGCGGGATCACGGCATAGGCCTCGGTGAACATGGCGCGATCGGTCAGCAACTGATCCTGACCGGGGTGGCCGCCATGGGGCGCGTAATAGGTGGGATGAGCCATCGAAAAACCTCGGGTAGGTGTCGCGGCCACTATGTGCCGATCGAGCCGAAGCCGAAAGCGCCCCGGATGCGATAGGTTTGTTCGGGTTTATTTGAAGGTATGTCCAGCCCGGGGCTTGGCTGAACCGCGCCCGGGGTATAGGCTTGGCCTCGGACCCATTTCGAAGAAAGCGAGTTTCAAGGCATGCCCCGGTTTTTCTTCCCCTTTTGCGCAGCGGTTCTGGTCGGGTTAAGCGGAACGGCGCAGGCCAAACCCCTGTCGCGCATCATCGCCGAAATGGGCCTGAGTCCGGCCGATTTCCAGGTTCTGGACGCGGCCTCGAAAACGTTGCTGTCGGGCGGAACGCCGGCGGTGGGCGCGCAGCAAAGCTGGGACAATCCCGAAACCGGGTCAAAAGGCACGGTTCGGGTGCAGGATGTGCGCGGCAATTGCGTGCAACTGCAGCATTCCGTTCAGCCCGGCGGCGCCGACGCCCCGCGCCAGATCGGAACCCGGCGATGCCGTGATGCGGGCGGCAACTGGTTGTTGACCCCCTGATCACAGCCTCATGCACGGCGCGGGCCGTGTAAAAATCTTCGCCGGTGACGTTCCGTCACCCGTCTGGACAGGGTCCCTGTCGCTGCGCCATCCTCGGTCCGAGGCAACGCACCGGGTGCGGATTGAGAGAGGGACCATCCATGAACATGTCATTCGTCTTGCGCGAGGAGAACCGGGCGCTGCTGGAGCGGGTCCGCGAGATGATCCGCAACGAAATCATGCCCCTGGAAGAGGAATACCAGGCCGAGATCAACAAGGGCGACCGCTGGCAGTACACCGAACGCCAGGCCGAGATACTGGAAGGGTTGAAGGCCAAGGCCAAGGCGGCCGGTCTGTGGAATTTCTGGCTGACCGACAGCGACAAGGGGTTTGGCCTGACCACGGTCGAATACGCCTATTTCGCCGAAGAGATGGGCAAGACCCCGCTGGGCGCCGAGGTGTTCAACTGTTCCGCCCCCGACACCGGCAACATGGAGGTGTTCGAGCGCTACGGCACCGAGAAGATGAAAGAACAGTGGCTCAGGCCGCTGCTCGAGGGCGAGATCCGCTCGGCCTATCTGATGACCGAGCCGGATGTAGCCTCGTCGGATGCCACGAATATCTCGATGTCCTGCGTGCGGGACGGGGATGACTATGTTCTGAACGGCGAGAAATGGTGGTCGTCCGGCGCGGGCGATCCGCGCTGCAAGGTCTACATCGTGATGGTCAAGACCGGCGGCGACGACCTGCCCAAGCACAAGCGCCAGTCGATGATCGTGGTGCCCGCCGACACGCCGGGGATCGAGATCCTGCGCCCGATGGAAGTGTATGGCCATGACGACGCGCCGCACGGGCACATGCATATCCGGTTCACCGATGTCCGCGTGCCGGCCGAGAACATCCTGCTGGGCGAAGGCCGCGGGTTTGAGATCGCGCAGGGGCGCCTCGGGCCCGGTCGCATCCATCACTGCATGCGCGCGATCGGCCAGGCCGAGATGGCGCTGGAGCAGATGTGCAAACGCGCCCTGCAGCGCGAAGCCTTCGGCAAGAAGCTGGCGCAGCTGGGCGCCAATTTCGACATCATCGCCGAGTGTCGGATGGAGATCGAGATGGCCCGCCTGCTGTGTCTGAAGGCCGCGTGGTACATGGATCAGGGCGATGCGCGCGCGGCGGCCCCGTGGATCAGCCAGATCAAGGTCGTGGCACCGCGCGTTGCGCTGAAGGTCATCGACGAGGCGGTGCAGATGTTCGGCGGGCAGGGCGTCAGCCAAGATACGCCGCTGGCCACCGCCTGGACCCATGTGCGCACGCTGCGGCTGGCCGATGGCCCGGATGCGGTGCATCGCCGTCAGGTGGCGCGGGCCGAGTTGAAAAAGCACACCCAGGAAAAGATCTGACATGCAGGACGCGGCGATGCAGCCAGTGGTGGGTGAGACCGCCTATTTCCGGGTCGCGCCCGACGGGGCCTTTGTCGGCAATGACCCGGCGCGCGGACCGTGGTCGGCCGATCACTGTCATGCCGGCCCGGTTGCGGGCCTGATCGTGCGCGCGGCCGAGATCGAGGTCGGCCCCGACAAGATGCTGACCCGCCTGACTGTCGATCTGCTGCGCCCGCTGCCTCTGTCGGGTCTGCGCGTGGCCGCCGAGACCGTGCGCCACACCAAGACGCTGGCCACCACGCGTGTCACGGTGCATGACCTCGATGACACGCTGTGCGCCACCGCCACTACGATGCATCTGGCGCGCCGGGATCTGGGGCGGGTGCCGAATGTGGCGATCGAAGGCCCCGACCTGTCGCAGATCGAAGACGGCCCGTTTCCCATCGGCGAAATGCGGCATGACCTGCCCGGTTTTGCCCATCATTCCGAGGTGGCCTATCCCAAAGGCGGCAACCAGGGGGCGGGGCCGAAAACCATCTGGATGCGAACCCCGCCTCTGCTTGAGGGTGAAACCCCCTCTCCGATCCAGTCGCTGTGCCCGCTGGCCGATTGCGGCAACGGAATTTCTTGGAATGCGCCGACCTCGGAAATGGGGTTCATGAACACCGACCTGACGGTGCAGATCCACCGCGAGCCGACCTCCGACTGGCTCGCCTCGGACTCCGTGTCGCACTGGCAGCCCAGCGGCATCGGGATGTCGCAGTCGGTTCTGTACGATACCCAAGGCCCGATCGGCACGGCGCTGCAGACGCTGGTCCTGTTTCCGCCGAGATGAGCGGCAAAATCCCGGCCCGTCGCCGAACCGCGTTGCCAGCGCCGGTCGGGCACCTTATCTTCGCGTTCATGCGCTGGATACCCGCCTTGATCGCCTGTTGCCTGCCGTTTTCCGCGGTGGCGCACCCGCATGTCTTCATCGACACCGGGTTGGAATTCATCGTGGACGAGTCGGGCAACCTGACCCATGTCCGCGTCACCTGGGCCTATGACGAGTTCTACTCGCTGCTGGTGCTTGAAGACATGAGGTTGGATCAGGACGGCGACGGCGTACTGTCCGAGGCGGAAGAGCAGCGCCTCGCTGGTTTCGACGCGCAGTGGGTCGAAGGATACAACGGCGATCTGGTCATCCTGGCCGGTGATCAGCCGGTTGCCTTGTCCGGCCCGCTGGAGCCGCGCGCCACGACCGAGGATGGCCGTGTCGTGACAACCCATCTGCGCAAGGTCGAGGGTGAGCCGGTACCCGCGCAGGCGCTGTCGGCCAAACCCTATGACGAGACATTCTATACCGCCTACCAGGTGACGCGCCCGGTCACCGTATCCGGGCCTGAATCCTGCCGGATCGACCGGTTCGAGCCGGATATCGACGGCGAACTGGCCCAGATGCAGGCCTTTCTGCTGACCCTGGACGCCGACTATGACCTCGAGGAGAACGACATCCCTATGGTCGGTGAACGTTTTGCCACCGAGATCCGCGTTTCATGTCCCGCTACCTGATCCTGCCGGTCGGCCTGGCGATTGCGCTGCTGCTGTGGTTCTGGGGCAGCGGAGGGTTTGACAGCCTCGCCTCCTGGGCCGCGGGCGAGCAGCGGGAGTTCCAGAACCAGATCGCCCGTGCCCTGCGGGCCGCGCGGGCCGAACAGCCCGAAGCCGTGGCCACGCTGCTGGCCGTCTGTTTTGCCTATGGGTTCTTCCACGCGGTGGGGCCAGGCCATGGCAAGGTGCTGATCGGAGGGTACGGGCTGGGCCGCAATGTCGCCTTTCTGCGTCTGTCGGCGATCAGCGTACTGTCCTCGCTGGGGCAGGCCGTGACGGCGATTGTTCTGGTTTACGCAGGCGTTCTGGTGTTCCAGATGTCGCGGCAAAGCCTGGTCGGTGCCACCGAACAGATCATGGCCCCGGTCAGCTATGGCGCGATCGCGGCCATCGGGCTGTGGCTGGTTCTGCGGTCGCTGCGCAGTTTCGCCCGGCGCGGTCGTGCGGACAGTGCCCCGCACGACCATCACCATCACCATCATCATGATCACGGGCATCATCACCACGACGGCGAGGTCTGTTCCGATTGCGGGCATCGTCACGGCCCCACCGCCGAAGAGGTGGCCCAGGTCGGCAGCCTGCGCGAGGCGCTGATCCTGATCGCGGGCATCGCCGCGCGACCCTGCACCGGGGCCTTGTTCGTGCTGATCCTGACCTGGCAGATGGGCATCGCGATGGTCGGTATCGCCGGGGCCTTTGCCATGGCGCTGGGCACCGCGACCGTCACCACTCTGGTTGGCTGGACGTCATTCGGGTTGCGGGGAGGGCTCTTGGCCTCGGCCTCGGCCACGCGGTTTGCGGCCGTGCTGGCGCCCACGATCGAACTGGTGGCCGGACTGCTGATCGCGGTGATCGCGGGCGGATTGCTGCTGCGCGCGCTCTGACGTCAGTCGAAAACGGGATCGGGGTAGCCGACCCGCGCCAGGTACAACCCTTGCGGCGGGCAGACCGGCCCGCAGGCCGCGCGGTCGGTGGCCTCGAGCGCATCGCGCACGTCCTGCGGTGTCCAGGCGCCCGCGCCGACCCGTTCGAGCGTGCCGACGAAACTGCGCACCTGGTTGTGCAGGAAAGACCGGGCGCGGACGTGGAAATGCACCTCGGGGCCGGAAAAGCCCTGAACCTGTTCGACGCGCAGCTCGTCCAGCGTCTTGACCGGGCTGGCCGCCTGACAGATCGAAGACCGGAAGGTGGTGAAATCGTGCCGCCCGATCAGCATGTCGGCCCCTTCCTGCATCGCGGCGACATCCAGCGGATGCCCGATCTGCCAGACCTGGCCCTTGTCATGGGTCGCGGGCGCACGGCGGATCAGGATGCGGAACAGGTATTGCCGCTCGATGGCCGAGAACCGCGCATGCCAGTCATCCGCCACCTGAGCGGCCTTGAGAATCGCCACCGGCAACGGCTTGAGGTGATAGTTCAGCGCCTCGGACAGGCGGAACGGGTCCCAATCCTTTTCCAGGTCGCAATGGGCCACTTGCCCCAGCGCGTGAACACCCGCATCCGTGCGCCCGGCGGCCGCGATCGTGTGTGACCCGGGCTGCAGTTTCGACAGGGCTGCCTCGATGGCGCCCTGGACCGAGGGCAGCTCTTTCTGCCGCTGCCATCCGGCAAACGGTTCACCTTGGTATTCGACTTTCAACGCGTATCTGGGCATGGGCTGCTGGTACCCTGCCGGGCGCGCCCGGGCAAGGGCAGGCGGCAAAAGCGCTGGCAACCGGGGCAGCGGCTACCTATCTTGGGACAAACAAGAAATGCGGGGCGGCGGTTTGGTCATCTCATCACTGGCAGACAGTCTTGTGCGCGGCGTCGAATCCGTCGGCGACCGCGTGTCCGAGACTTTTTTCGAACCGGTCGTGCGGCTGGGTGTCACCGGTTTGGCGCGGTCGGGCAAGACGGTGTTCATCACGTCGCTGGTGGCCAACCTGCTGGACCGGGGGCGGATGCCCGGCCTGGTCGCCCAGCAGGAGGGCCGCATCAACGCCGCCTACCTGCAGCCGCAGCCCGACGACACCGTGCCCCGGTTCGACTATGAATCGCACCTGTCGGCCCTGACCGGGCCGCAGCCCCACTGGCCCGACAGCACCCGCGCCGTGTCCGAGCTGCGCCTGTCGTTCAAGGTTCGCCCGGCCGGGCTGCTGGCCGGCCTGCAGGGGCCGCGCACCGTACATCTGGACATCGTCGACTATCCCGGCGAATGGCTGCTGGATCTGGCCCTGCTCGAAAAAACCTATGACGACTGGTCGCGCGAAACGCTGGAGCGGATCGCGCAGCGTCCGACCGCGGCCGATTTCCTGGCTCAGATCAAAGCCGTTGATTCGGCCGACCCCCATGATGAACCCACCGCGCAGGCCCTGGCGCGGGGCTTTGCCGACTATCTGACCGCCGCGCGGGATGCGGGTTTCTATGACTGCACGCCGGGCCGGTTCCTGCTGCCGGGTGATCTGGCGGGGTCGCCGGTGCTGACCTTTGCGCCGTTGCCGGTCGAGGGCGCCTCGCGCCGCCGCAGCCTGCACCGCGAGATGGAACGCCGGTTCGAGGCCTACAAATCGCAGTGGTAAAGCCCTTTTTCCGGGATCATTTCGCCCGGATCGACCGGCAGGTGGTGCTGGTGGACGCGCTGGGCGCGATCCACAAGGGTCCGCAGGCGGTCGAGGACATGCGCCGCGCCATGGGCGACATCCTGTCGGCCTTCCGGCCCGGCCGCAATGCATGGCTCAGCCAGCTGCTGCTGGGCAAGCGGGTCGAACGCATCCTGTTCGCGGCCACCAAGGCCGATCACCTGCACCACCTGCAACACCCGCGCCTGACCGCGATCATGGAGGCCCTGACCCGCGAGGCGCGCGACCGCGCCCGGTTCGCCGGAGCCGAGACGGCCGCCATGTCCATCGCCGCGCTGCGCGTGACGACCGAAGAGATCCGTGCCCACAACGGCGTCGAACTGCCCTGCGTGCGCGGAACTTTGGAGAATGGAAAACAGGCGGCCTTCTATCCCGGAGAGCTGCCCGAAGACCCCGCCCATCTGCTGGGCCCCGCGCGCAAGGGGGCCGACACCTGGCTGGGCGAGGATTACGGGTTCATGACCTTTTCCCCGGCGCATCTGTCGCTGCGCCCCGGCGACGGCCCGCCGCATATCCGGCTGGACCGCGCCGCGCAGTTTCTGATCGGAGACCGGCTGTGACCTTTATCCTCAGGCCCGCGCGCAGCCTCGACGCCGGGGCGGTCGGAGATATCCTGCACGCCTTTGCACGCGAAACCGACTGGATGCCCGAGCTTCATTCCGGTGCCGAAGCCATCGCCTTTTGCGGGCGGATGATCGACAATGGATGGGTCACGGTTGCCGAACAGGGCGGCAAGGTCGCAGGCTTTCTGGCCGTGGACGGGACCGAGGTTCATTGCCTGTACCTAAGCCCTGCCGCGCGGAATCAGGGGATCGGCACACAATTGCTGGACTGCGCCAAGGCAGGTCGCCGGGAACTGGTGCTGTATGCGTTTCAGGTCAACACGGGCGCGTGTCGGTTCTACGAACGGCACGGCTTTGTCGAAGTGGCCCGCAGCGACGGGGCCGACAATGATGAACATTTGCCGGACATTCGGTTCGTCTGGCGACGGAAGGAGTGATGCATGGCCAAGGGTCCGGTTCTGATCGAGCTTGACGAGGATGCCCCGGCCGCCGACGTATCGAAGGCCGCGCCGGTACCGGATATCGCGCCGCCCCAGGGGCAGGCGATGCAGGCCGCGGCCCGACTGGCCGCGCGCAAGCCGTCGGTTCTGGGTCGGTGGTTCTGGGGGCTGGCGCTTGCGGTCGTGGGGGCGGCGGTCTCTGTCGCCGCATGGAACTTTGCCACCTCGTTGATCGCCAGCGTTCCGGTGCTGGGCTGGATCGTGACCGGCCTGATCTGCGCGCTGGTGCTGGTGGCCCTGCTGATCGCGCTGCGCGAACTGGCCGCGCTGGGCCGGCTGTCGCAGGTGGACGGGATGCGCCGCGCCGCCGATGCCGCGCTGGCCGATGCCGATCTGGCGCAGGCCCGGGCCGTGACGCAGCGCCTGATCGCGTTCTATCGCGGGCGCGAGGATACGCGCTGGGGCCGCGACCGTCTGGCCGAACGGATCGAGGAACAGTTCGACGCCTCGGGCCTGCTGGGACTGGTCGAGGATGAATTGCTGGCCCCGCTGGACGCCGCCGCCAGCCGCGAGGTCGAGGCCGCCGCGCGCCAGGTCGCGACCGTGACGGCGCTGGTGCCGCTGGCGCTGGCCGATGTGGCGACGGCGCTGCTGGCGTCACTGCGGATGATCCGTCGGATTGCCGAGATCTATGGCGGGCGGGCCGGGTTTCTGGGGGGCTGGCGGTTGACCCGCGCGGTGTTCGTTCACCTGGTGGCCACCGGCGCGGTGGCCGTGGGTGACGACCTGCTCGAACCGGTTCTGGGCGGGTCGGTCCTCAGCAAGCTGTCGCGCCGCTTTGGTGAGGGGCTGGTCAACGGTGCCCTCAGCGCCCGCGTCGGCGTGGCCGCGATGGAGGTCTGCCGTCCGCTGCCCTTCTCGGACCGGCACAGGCCGTCGACCCGCGGCATGGTCTCTCGCGCGCTGGGCGGGCTGTTTTCCAAGGGTTGATCTGCCGCAAAGCCATCAGGCCGCTGCGCAGGGCACAATCTTCCGGAAGGGAGACCAGCCATGGCGGATCACGGCCACAGCCAACAGGAAATCGCAGACCGGATCGACGCCCCACCCGGGCGCGGGTTTCTGCGCGACGTGGTCTATGGCGGGATCGACGGATCGGTGACCACGCTGGCCATCGTGGCAGGCGTGGCCGGGGCCGGGCTGTCGCCCTTCGTCATCGTGGCCTTGGGCCTGGCCAACGTGCTGGCCGACGGGTTCTCGATGGCTGCGGGCAACTATTCGGGGACCAAGGCCGAGCTGGACAATATCCGCCGGATCCGCGCCATCGAAGAGCGCCACATCCGCCTCTACCCCGACGGCGAGCGCGGCGAGGTGCTGGAAATCCTGTCCCGTAAGGGCTTGTCGGGCCGGGTGCTGGAACAGGCAACCGACGCGATCACCGCCGATCGGGATACCTGGATCAACCTGATGATCGAGGGCGAATACGGGCTGGGCAGCGTCGATCCGCATCCGCTCAAGGCCGCCGCGGCCACCTTCGCGGCCTTTGTCGTGGCCGGTATGGTTCCGCTCGTGCCGTTCCTGTTGGGGGTCGAGGGCGCGTTTCCGGCCTCGGTCCTGATGACGCTGGGCGTGTTCTTCGCCATCGGCGCGATGAAAAGCCGCTGGTCGCTGGCGCCCTGGTGGCGCTCGGGGCTTGAGACGCTGGCGATTGGTGGAGCGGCGGCGGCAATCGCCTATGTCGTCGGGTCCATGTTCCATCCCTAGATCACTGGCGCCAGATCGCAACAGGCTGAAACCATTCGGGATTTCCAGACTGTCTTACCGCGCCTGTACAGGGTAGCGTGAAATGCAGATTTGCCCGGAGGTGCGATTTGGAATCTCTGCTTGTCCTTGTTGGCCTGGCCATTCTGGCGATGCCGGTATCAATTGTCGTTTTGCTGGTCGGCCATGCCCGACTGCGGCGGCGGGTCGAGCAGTTGGAGAACAGGTTGGGTGTCGAGCCGCGACCCGACATGGCACGGCCCGTGCAGACGCCGCCCGCGCCAGCAGAGGTGTCGACGCCAAAACCCCGACCGGCCCCTTGGGGGCCGCCGAAACAGGCAAGCCCACCCTCACCGGACCAACAGCCCGAGCCTGAAAAGCCGGTTACTGTGGCGGAGAGTGCTTCGCCTCCGGCCGCAGTGGTGTTCCGCGCCGAGCGGTTCGACGATCTGAGCGCGTGGCTGCGCGAGAACTGGTTCTATGCCGTATCCGCCCTGTCGCTGGCGCTGGCGGGGATTTTTCTGGTGCAATACGGGGTCGAGAACGGGTTGCTGCCGCCAACCGCGCGCGTGTTGGCGGCCCTGGGCTTCGGCGCGCTGCTGATCGTGGCTGGCGAAGTTGTGCGGCGCCGATACGGCGATGACGAGTCGTCGGCCACCGCCTACCTACCTTCGGTGTTTTCGGGCGCGGGGCTGGTCACGTTGTTCGGCGGCGTTCTGGCGGCGCGCCAGCTCTATGACTTGATCGGCCCCGAGGCGGCCTTGGCGGGCATGATCGTCATCGCCCTTGTCGGGCTGGTTCTGGGCTGGTTCCACGGCCCGCTGCTGGCGGCGATCGGGTTGATCGGAGCCTTTGCTGCACCTTTCGTCGTGGGTGGAGAGTCGGCCGACCCGTCCTGGCTGTATGGATATTTCTTCGTGATCACCGGGCTTGGGCTTGGGATCGACACGGTGCGGCGCTGGGCCTGGGTTTCGGTGCTGTCGTTGGTGGGCGCCTATTTGGCGGGCCTTTTGCTGGTGACGGGTTCGCCGATCACGGAACCGGCTTTCCTCGTCTACGTGGCCGCCGTTGCCGTGATCGCCATTGCCATTCCCGTGCGCCGGGTCTGGCCCGATCACGACGGCGCGATGTTCAGCGAAATCCTTGTCAGAAAAGCCAGCGGTCCGTGGCCCGAATTTCCGACGCGCCTGGCCTTTGGGGCGGTGCTGGCAAGCTCGGCCATTCTGGCACTGCAATGGGCGGATACGAGCGGTGAGTTCTGGCTGGGAGTGATCCTGCTGGCGGGGCTGACGTTCGCTCTGCTGATCTGGGCCAAGGACGCGCCGGCCCTGCAGGACATGACCGCGCTGCCTGCCCTTGGGCTGGGTGGTTTCGTGTTCACGCACGGGTTTGAAGGCGGCGCGGTGGCGCGTGGGTTCTGGCAGACCTATTCCGAAACGCCCGAGGCGGCTTTTCCGTTGGCCTTGACCTTGCTGGTTGCGCTGGGCGCGGTGGTATCGCTTCTGGCGGCATGGCGGTCGTTTCTGGGTGGACGGTACCCGCTGGTCTGGGCCGGTGCCGCCGCGCTGTACGCCCCGGCGCTGGCCATCGCGCTTGAGCTTGGCTGGCGCCCGGCCAGCGTGATCGGAGCCTACCCCTGGGCCCTGCATGCGGTCGCGCTTGCGGCGCTGATGGTGGTCCTGGCCGAGCGCTTTGCGCGTGTGGATGGCGCGGCCCGGATGCGTCCGGCTCTGGCCACGCTGTCGGCCTTGTCCTGCCTGACTTTCGGCTGCGTGATCGTGCTCAGCTCGGCGGCGCTGACCATCGCATTCGTGGTCACGATCATCGCGGCGGCGGCGCTGGACCGGCGGTTCACCCTGCCGCCGATGAGCTGGTTCATCTGGGCCGGCGTTGCCACCGTCACGTTCCGGCTGATCCTGAACCCGGGTCTGGGCTGGGCGCTGGATGCGCCGGTTGCGGAAATGGCTCTGGTCTATGGAACTGCGGTTGCGGGTTACGTCGCCGCATGGTGGATGCTGCGCCCGTTGGACCGGCCGGTTGCCAAGGTCATGCTGGACAGCGCGGCCTGGGCGACGGGCGGCGTTCTGGTGTCTCTGCTGCTGATGCGCTGGTTGGAGGGGCTGGGACAGGCCGGGGCCCAGGACAGCCATTGGGGGCTGGGGCTGATGGCGGTCATCTGGCTGCTGCTGGCCTTCGCGCAGGTGCAGCGGTTTGCGCTGGGCGGACGGTTGAACTGGGTGCGGGTCGCGCTGGCCGCGTTCTTTGCCTTGCAAGGTTTGGTGTGGCTGGGGCTGGCGGTGGTTTCGGCCAACCCTGTGCTGCGGGCGGTGGCCGAGCCGGTTCTGGGGCCGCCGGTCGTGAACACGCTGGCCATTGCCTATCTGCTGCCGGCCCTCGTCATCGGCCTGTCCGCGTGGCGGACCCCCACGATGCCGGCGCAGTTGCGGCTGGCCTGCCATGGGGTGTCCATTGCGCTGGGCGCCTTGTGGCTGGGCCTGACCATCCGGCATTTCTGGCAGGGCGCGGCAGGCATGTATGAAGGCAACGGCGTGTCCCAGCCCGAGCTTTATACCTACACGCTGGCCCTGCTGGTGATCGGCGCGGCGCTGTTCTATCAGTCGCTGGCGCGTCGGTCGGATCTGATGCGCAAGGCCGGGCTGGCGGTGATCGGGTTGGCGGTGGCCAAGGTTTTCCTGATCGACATCTCGGGCCTGGGCGGTCTGATCCGGGTGTTTTCGTTGCTAGCCTTGGGGCTGGCGCTGGCGGGTCTGGCATGGCTGAACCGCTGGGCCAAGCTGCGCCATTCGCCGCAGGGGCCGGAAGATGTGGACCAATAGGCGCAACCGGCCTATAAGCCCGGCCATGCAAGACGTTCTGGCCATTATCATTCGAATTATTTCCCCGGCGCTCTGAGTTTCCGAGACCCCGGGCAAAGGTGCTTGAGTTCATCGCACCGACCGCTTCGATCCAAACACGCCAAGATCATCCAAGGGACGCCTCTCCATGTGCGCCGACACGACCCAGACACCCGACTACAAAGACACGCTGAACCTGCCCCGAACCGAATTCCCCATGCGCGCCGGCCTGCCCAAGCGCGAGCCCGCATGGCTGGACCGCTGGGAAAAGATCGGCGTCTATGACCGCCTGCGCGAAAAGCCGGGGCGCAAGCCGTTCATCCTGCATGACGGCCCGCCCTATGCCAACGGGCACCTGCATATCGGCCACGCGCTGAACAAGACGATCAAGGACATGATCGTGCGCAGCCACCAGATGATGGGCTTCGACGCGCGCTATGTGCCCGGCTGGGACTGTCACGGCCTGCCGATCGAATGGAAGATCGAGGAACAGTACCGCAAGAAGGGCAAGAACAAGGACGAGGTTCCGGTCATCGACTTCCGCCAGGAATGCCGCAAGTTCGCCGAAGGTTGGATCGATATCCAGCGCGAGGAGTTCAAGCGCCTGGGCATCACCGGCAACTGGGCCGATCCCTACGTCACCATGGACTATCACGCCGAGGCGGTGATCGCGGACGAGTTCATGAAGTTCCTGATGAACGGCACGCTGTATCAGGGCTCGAAACCGGTGATGTGGTCGCCGATCGAGAAGACTGCCCTGGCCGAGGCCGAGGTCGAGTATCACGACAAGGAAAGCTTCACCATCTGGGTGAAGTTCAAGGTGGTGAACACCGGTGACGCCACGCTGGACAACGCCTATGTGGTGATCTGGACCACGACGCCCTGGACCATGCCGTCGAACAAGGCCGTGGTATACGGCAAGGACATCTCGTACGGGCTGTACGAAGTGACCGGCCGCCCCGAGGAATGCTGGGCCCGGATCGGTGACCGGTACCTGCTGGCCGACAACCTGGCCGCCGACGTGTTCGCGCGCGCGCGGCTGGACGACACCATGTACCGCCGCCTGTGTGACGTCACGCAGGACGATCTGGCCAAGATCCAGCTGCAGCACCCGCTGGCGGGGGCCGAAGGCTCCAACGGCGAATGGGACGACATCCGCGATTTCCGCGCGGCCGATTTCGTGACCGATACCGAAGGCACCGGTTTCGTCCATTGCGCGCCCTCGCACGGGATGGAGGAGTTCGAGCTGTACCGCGATCTGGGCATGCTCGAGCAGGTCATCACCTACAACGTGATGGACGACGGCAGCTTCCGCGCTGACATGCCGTTCTTCGGCGGCAAATACATCCTGTCGCGCAAGGGCGGCGAGGGCGACGCGAACAAGGCCGTGATCGACAAGCTGGCCGAGGTCGGCGGGCTGCTGGCGCGCGGCAAGATCAAGCACAGCTATCCGCATTCGTGGCGGTCGAAGGCGCCGATCATCTATCGCAACACGCCGCAATGGTTCGTGTCCGTCGACCGCAAGCTGGACGACGGCATGAACCAGATGGGCGACTCCATCCGCGAACGCGCCCTGCGCTCGATCGACGAGCTGGTGAAATGGACGCCGCCATCGGGCCGCAACCGCCTGTATTCGATGATCGAGGCACGCCCCGACTGGGTTCTGTCGCGCCAGCGCGCCTGGGGCGTGCCGCTCACCTGCTTCACCAAGAAGGGCGCTCTGCCCACCGACCCGGACTATCTGCTGCGCAACGCGGAAGTGAACGCCCGCATCAAGGCCGCGTTCGAAGAGCACGGCGCCGATGTCTGGTACACTGACGGGTTCAAACAGCAGGTGCTGGACGGCATCGTGAACCCCGACGACTATGACCAGGTGTTCGACGTTCTGGACGTATGGTTCGATTCGGGCTCGACCCATGCGTTCGTGCTGCGCGACCGCGAGGATGGCGCGCCCGACGGCATCGCCGATGTCTACATGGAAGGCACCGACCAGCACCGCGGATGGTTCCATTCCTCGATGTTGCAGGCCTGCGGCACGATCGGCCGCGCGCCGTATCGAAACGTGGTCACGCATGGCTTCACGCTGGACGAGAAGGGCAACAAGATGTCCAAATCGCTCGGCAATACCATCGTACCGGAAGAGGTCATCAGGCAATACGGTGCCGACATCCTGCGTCTGTGGGTGGCCCAGACCGACTATACCGCCGACCAGCGGATCGGGCCGGAAATCCTGAAAGGGGTCGCCGACAGCTATCGCCGGCTGCGCAACACGATGCGCTTCATGCTGGGCTCGCTGGCCGACTTCACCGAGGCCGACCGGATCGACCCGGCCGAGATGCCGCGTCTGGAACGCTGGGTGCTCAGCCGCCTGGCCGAGTTGGACGAGCAGGTCCGCAAGGGCTATGCCGCGTTCGACTTCCAGGGCGTGTTCAGCGCAGTGTTCAACTTTGCCACCGTTGACCTGTCGGCCTTCTATTTCGACGTGCGCAAGGACGCGCTGTATTGCGATGGCGACACCCCGCGCCGCCGGGCCGCGCGCACGGTGCTGGACATCCTGTACCATCGCCTGACCACCTGGCTGGCGCCGATCCTGCCCTTTACGATGGAAGAGGTCTGGCTCGAGCGGTTCCCGGGCGAGGACAGCTCGGTGCATCTGGTCGACTTCCCCGACACGCCTGCCGATTGGCGCGATGCCGAGCTCGAGGCGAACATGGCCAAGATCCGCCGTGTGCGCCGTGTGGTGACCGCCGCGCTGGAAGTGCAGCGCCGCGACAAGGTCATCGGCTCCAGCCTCGAAGCCGCGCCGATCGTGCATGTCGAGGATGCGGAAACCCGCGACCTGCTGGCGACCTTCGACGTGGATGACCTGTGCATCACCTCGGGCCTCACCGTCACCGCCGACCCGGCCCCGGCCGAGGCGTTCCGCCTGCCCGAGGTAGAGGGCGTCGGTGTCGTGTTCGAAAAGGCCGAAGGGGCCAAGTGCCAGCGCTGCTGGAAGATCCTGCCCGATGTGGGGCGCCACGCGCATCCTGGCGTCTGCGGCCGATGCGATACGGCCCTGAGCTGAACGTACCCCCGAAAGCCCCCGCCATAGCGCGGGGGCTTTTTTGCGGCTTGCGGGCGGCGTGCCGATCTGAAACCCTGCAGCCATGCCGATGATTGCGGTTGAAACCCAGTTCGGATGCCTCGGGGTCGAGGAAGAAGGCGGCGCCATCACTCGGCTGGCTTGGGGCGGCCAAACGGAGGGCGATACGACTCCGCTGCTTTCAGAAGCCGCCTCGCAATTGAGGGCCTATGCCGAAGGCCGACTGCAACGGTTCGACCTGCCGCTGCGGGTCAGCGGGTCCGAATTTCAGCGCGCGGTCTGTGCGGCGATGTCTGCAATTCCCTTCGGCGAAACCCGCACCTATGGCGACATTGCGCATGAACTGCGGCATCCCGCGCAGGCCGTGGGGCAGGCCTGCGGGGCCAACCCGATTCCGGTGATCATCCCCTGCCACCGGGTCTTGGCGGCAAATGGATTGGGCGGGTTTTCCGGCCAGGGCGGGATCGAAAGCAAGGTGGCCCTGTTGCGCCACGAAGGCGCCGCGAGCCTGCTGATCTGACCACCGGAATACAGTTGCATTCCCCCGAAAAGCGTCCCAACCTGAGACGGAACCCGAAAGTGAAGGACCGCATTGCATGACCGCTCAGAAAGACCCGGCCGCCCGCAAGAAAGCCATCATCGACCGCCTGATGGCCCTGGAAGCCCAGGAGCTTGAAGCCGCGCAGGCCCATCACGAGGCCTTTTTGAAAGAGTCGCAGCTGGACGATCGCGAGGTGCATGACAAGGACGACATCGCCGCCTCGCGCGAGAGCGCCGATTTGGCGGCGGCTTTCGACGGGCCGGTGCATGCGCATCATGCCAAAATCGACGTGATCGAAAACACCGATTTCGGTCCGAAGGAAACCGTCGAGCCGGGCGCGGTGGTCAAGCTGAATGACCGGCATTTCGTGGTCTGCGTCTCGACCACGCGCTTTGACGTTGACGGCGACACCTATATGGGGATTTCGCCCCAAAGCCCGATCTACCTGGCAATGGCCGGTTTGCAGAAGGGCGACGTGTTCACCCACAACGGAACCGAGTTCGAGATCCAGGAAATTCTTTGAGCTTCGGCCCCGCCCTGCGCGGTGGGGTCATGCGGTATTTTGCGGGATCAGTTGCTGGGCAATGCCGGCGAACACCAGATACAGGCTGGTGACGATAAGGCCCCAATGCGCCCAGCTTTGCGGGTGGAAATCGACCCAAGCAGCCCATCCGGCGAAAAACGTCCAGGCTAAGGCCATGGGCAGGGACAGGTTGCGCCAGCGTTCGGTGCGCACGGGGTGGATGAATTTCAGCGGCAGGAACATTGCAACGGCCAGCAGCGCCACAAGGACGAGGCTGAACCAGAAATCGGGCTTCAGCGCAAAGATCACCACCACGACCATGTTCCAGCAGCCGGGAAACCCGGAAAAGGAATTGTCCTTGGTCTTCATCCGTGTGTCAGCGAAGTACATCGCGCTGGCGAAGGTGATGACGATGATTGCGAACCAACCGGTCCAGCCATCCATCAATCCGGATTTGAACAGCGCATAGGCCGGAATGAACACGTAGGTCAGATAATCGATGATCAGGTCCAGCAGTACCCCGTCGAACTCGGGCGCGTTTTTCTTGACGTGGTAGTGCCGCGCCAGAGGGCCGTCGATTCCGTCGACCACGAAGGACACGACAAGCCACAGAAACATCAGGCTCCATTTTTCCTCGACCGCGGCCAGCATGGCCAGCATCGCAAATACGGCTCCGGTCGCGGTGAACAAATGAACGGCTAGGGCTTTGAATCTGAGTGTCATGGCTCGTGTCATGTACGATGCGCGTCCAAGATGCAAAGCAAAATCCCGACCCGAACGGTCCGCACGGGCGGTCGTGGCGATTCCGTTGCGTTCAGGCCTTGGGATGGGTGCGGTTGTAGACCTCCATCAGCCGCGCGGTGTCAACGGCGGTGTAGGCCTGCGTGGTGGACAGAGACGCGTGGCCCAGCAGTTCCTGAATGGCGCGCAGGTCGCCGCCGGCCGACAGAAGGTGCGTGGCAAAGCTGTGGCGCATGGCATGGGGCGTGGCCGTTGCCGGCAGGCCCAGTTGCATGCGCGCCTTTGCCATGACGCTTTGGATTGCCTTAGGATTGAGGGCCTTGCCGCGCACGCCCCGGAACAGAGGCTCCGTCGCGCCTTGCGGGTGCGGGCACAACTCCAGATACCGGTCCACCGCCTGCCGTGCGGCCGGGATGACCGGAACGATTCGCTCTTTGTCGCCCTTGCCGACGATCCTGAGCGTCGCGGGCAGGGGGGCGTCGGCACCGGTCAGCGAGAGAGCCTCGGAAATGCGCAGCCCGCAGCCATAGAGCAAGGTCACCACGGCCACGTCGCGGGCCGCGACCCAATCCGAACTGGATTGCAACTCGACCGTTTCGATCATGGCGCGGGCGGCGTCTTCGGCCAGGGGGCGGGGCAGCTTTTTGGTGAACTTCGGCGCGCGGGTGGACAGAACGGCGGTGGGTTCGAAGCCTTCGCGCTCGGCCAGCCAGCGATAGAAGCTTTTGACCGCCGACAGCTTGCGCGCCAGAGATCGTGCGCCCACTCCGGAGTCGCGCTGTTGCGCCATCCAGGCCCGCATGTCCGTCACACTGATCCGTTCCAGCGCGGCCAACCCCTGACGTTCGTTGTGGTGCAGGGTCATGAAGGCCAGGAAATCGGTGACATCCCGGCGATAGGCGTTGGTGGTGTTGTCCGACCGGCCGGCAAGCGCCGAGAGGCTCTCCAGCCACAATTGCAGCGCGTCGCGGCAGGCCGGAGAGATCAGGCTCATGACAGCCAGTGGCGCATCGACCGTTCGAACACGCCGGCGAAAAACGCCAGCAGATCGGTGCCCAACTGTGGAGAGAAATGCCGCGGGTCACGCGCGCCCATCACGATCATGCCCGGCAGGCGGCCTTCGCCCAGATCCAGCAGCATGCAGGCTTCGGATTGCAGTTCACCGGCCTGATCACCGTGCACCAATCGGTTGGGCTGGCGAATCTCGCGCAGCACGACGTCGCGGGCGGGGCCGCCCCGGTCATGGCTCAGGTAGCGGTCGATGAAGCCGGGTTCGGCCACCGACAGAATTCCGTCCAGTCTGGCGATGCCCGGATCGCGTTGCGCGGCCGTGGTTTCCAGAACCAGAGTGATCCGGTCGACCCGCAGGATGTCGGCGACGTCGGTGCCCAGGGTGCGCAGGAAATCCTCGAACTCCGCCGGTTCGAGAAGGCGCAGGATGGCGCGGTGTACCTGGTTGGTGCCGGCCAGGTTCTCGTAGGCGGCGGCGATGACCGAGCGGTGCGTGTCCTCCAGCCGATCCAGCCGCGCCTCGAGCCGCTGCATCGCGATTCCGCGCAGGTCGATGATGTTGTCTCCGCGCGCGCGTTCGTTCGCCGCGACCAGGGCCTGCATCAGGTCCTTGTCGTCCAGAACGGCGTCCGGTTTGGCCAGAATCGCGGCGCGGAGGTTGTCCTCGAGTTTGGGGTTGCTGCTCATGTCCTGTCCGGTCTTTTTTTGTTGGTGGCGTTATAGCACGCGCTGCCGGAAATGCCTTGGAAAAAATGCACGCTTAGGTGGATTTGCCGGGTGATGTGGGGAGGGCGCTCCCGCCTGCAGGCGCCTGATCGGAGATCAGGCCCGTGCAGTTGGGCCGGGCGCGGCCCCGGACGGGGCCGCGCGGTGGCGCGTGGGATCAGCGGATCACAGAATCTTCTGACCGGTCTTCGCCCAATCCGACAGGAAGGCCTCGAGCCCCTTGTCGGTCAGCGGGTGGTCGGCCAGCTTCTTGATCACGGCGGGCGGGGCGGTGATCACGTCGGCACCGATGCGGGCGCTGTCGGCCACATGGTTCACGCTGCGGATCGAGGCGGCGAGGATTTCGGTTTCGAACCCGTAATTGTCATAGACCTGACGGATGTCGGCGATCAGGTCCATGCCGTCGAGGTTGATGTCGTCCAGCCGTCCGATAAAGGGCGAAATGAAGGTCGCGCCCGCCTTGGCCGCCAGAATCGCCTGGTTGACCGAGAAGCACAGGGTGACGTTGACCATCTGGCCTTCGTCGCTGAGCGTCTTGCAAGTTTTCAGGCCGGCCCAGGTCAGCGGCACCTTGACGGCGATGTTCGGTGCGATCTGCGCCAGCTTGCGGCCTTCGGCGATCATGTCCTCGGCTTCGGTGGCGACGACTTCGGCGGAAACCGGGCCATCGACCAGGTCGCAGATTTCCTTGGTCACTTCCAGAATGTCGCGACCCGATTTCAGGATCAGCGAGGGGTTGGTGGTGACACCGTCCACCATGCCCAGGTCGTTCAATTCGGCGATGGCGTCGATTTCGGCTGTGTCTACGAAGAATTTCATCGGGGCAGTCCTTTGATGGGTTGGCCTTGCTCGCGGATGCCTTTACCTCAAAGAGACCCGTGCTGAAACCCCTGCTGAAGAAAGGCGCGCATTGAGCGACCCGGTGCATTTCGACCAAGGTGAGCTGGTGGCGGTTCTGACGACCCAGCCACTGGACCGGACGTTGGATTACAAGGCGCCCGAGGGGGGGTGTTTTCTGGGGGCCTTCGTCGAGGTGCCGCTGGGCCCGCGCAAGGTTCTGGGTGTGGTTTGGGGTGCGGGGCGCGGAGATTTCGACCGCAGCAAGATCCGCTCGGTCATCCGGGTGCTGGACGTGGCGCCCATGCGCGAAGAGATGCGCCTGTTCCTGCAGCGCGCGGCCGACTACACGCTGACGCCGATGCCGGCCATGCTGCGGCTGGCCACCCGCGCGCCCGGGCTGGGCGACCCGCTGTCGATGCGCAAGATCTATCGGCTGGGCAGCGGCACGCCCGACCGCATGACCGATGCCCGGGCCCGGGTGCTGGAGGTGCTGCGTGACTATGGCGGGCTGGCCTTTACCCTGAAGGAACTGGCCGAGATGGCCGGGGTCACCTCGTCGGTCGTCAAAGGGTTGGTCAAGCAGGGCGCCGTGCGCGAGGAGGACAGCCCCCGAGACCTGCCTTATCCGACGCTGGATCCGGACCGGCCGGGCAAGGCGCTGACCCCCGATCAGACCGCAGCCGCCGACACGTTGCGCGCGGCACTGCGCAGCGGAACTTATGGCACCACGCTGCTGAAGGGTGTGACCGGGTCGGGCAAGACCGAGGTTTACCTTGAAGCAGTGGCCGAAGCGCTGCGCATGGGCCGGCAGGCGCTGGTGCTGCTGCCCGAGATTGCCCTGACCGCCGAGTTTCTGACGCGGGTCGAGGAGCGGTTCGGCGCGCGCCCGGCCGAATGGCATTCCGGTGCCACGATGACGGAACGCCGCCGGGTCTGGCGCATGGTCGGGCAGGGCGATGCGCAGATGGTGGTGGGCGCGCGGTCGGCGCTGTTCCTGCCGTTCCGCGATCTGGGCCTGATCGTGGTGGATGAGGAACACGACACCTCGTACAAGCAGGAAGACGGCGTGCATTACAATGCGCGCGACATGGCGGTGCTGCGGGCGGCGATCTGCGGGTCGCGCGTGATCTTGGCAAGTGCCACGCCGTCGCTGGAAAGCTGGGCCAATGCCGAGGCCGGCAAGTATGACCGGCTGGACCTGACCTCGCGCTTTGGGGCGGCGGTGCTGCCGGACATGAAAACCATCGACATGCGCGCCGAGAAGATGCAGCCGGGCACCTGGATTTCCCCCAGCTTGCGCCAGGCGGTGCAGGCGCGCATCGAGAAGGGCGAACAGTCGCTGCTGTTCATAAACCGCCGGGGATATGCGCCGGTGACGCTGTGCCGGGCCTGTGGCGAACAGATCGCCTGCGACCACTGCGATGCGCGCATGGTCGAACACCGGTTCCTGAAACGTCTGATGTGCCATCAGTGCGGCGAGACCAAGCCCATGCCCGAGGCCTGCCCCGCCTGCGGGGTCGAGGGCAAGCTGGCCCCGGTCGGCCCCGGCATCGAACGTCTGGCCGAAGAGGCCGAGGCGACCTTTCCCGACGCCCGCATCGCCATGCTCAGTTCCGACCTGTTCGGCTCAGCCCGGGCGCTGAAGGCCAAGATCGAAGAGATCGCCGAGGGTGACGCAGATATCGTCATCGGCACGCAGCTGGTGGCCAAGGGGCACAATTTCCCGAACCTGACGCTGGTGGGGGTGATCGACTCGGATCTGGGCCTGCACGGGTCCGACCTGCGCGCGGCCGAGCGGACCTTTCAACTGATGCGGCAGGTGGCGGGCCGGGCCGGGCGGGCCGACAAGCCGGGGACGGCGCTGCTACAGACCTTTCAGCCCGAACACCCGGTGATCCGCGCGATCCTGTCAGGGGACGAGGAAGGGTTCTGGCGCGCCGAGGCCGCCGGTCGTCAGGCGGCCGGGGTGCCGCCCTATGGCCGGATGGCGGGGATCGTGCTGTCCGGCCCCGAAGTCGGGCCCGTCTTTGACATCGGCAACGCTTTGGCACGCAATGACTCGCCGCTGCGGCAGATCGGGGCACAGGTCTTTGGGCCTGCCCCGGCGCCGATCGCCCGTATCCGCGGGCGGCACCGGGTAAGGCTGCTGGTCAAGGCGCCCAAGGGGGCGCCGATCCAGGACGCCATCACCCGCTGGATCGCACCGCTGCGCCTGAAGGGTGACATCCGCCTGACCGTCGATATCGACCCTCAGAGCTTCTACTGACCCTGCATCAGCGCAGACTGGATGTGCGGCAGCGATTTCCCCTCGCCAACGGTGCGGAATGGGCGTAAATCACCTTCATGCTGAAACCGGTGCCCTTGTCCGAGGCGCAGAACCTGCCGTTCTGGCGCCGTCCCGTCACGCTGCTGTTCGTGATGGCGTTGACCATGCCGATCGCCTTCAACACCTGGAATGCGCTGCTGAACAATTTCGTCATTGAGGTGGCGAATTTCGACGGGGCAGACATCGGCCTGCTGCACACGGTGCGTGAAATCCCGGGCTTTCTGGCCGTGGGCGTGATCGCGGTGATCCTGTTCGTGCGCGAACAGGTTCTGGCGATGATTTCCCTGATGCTGCTGGGCGTGGCCACGGCAGTGACGGCTTGGTTTCCCAGCCTCGGCGGGCTGCTGTTCGTGACCTTGTTCAGCTCGATCGGGTTTCACTACTACGAAACGGTGAACCAGTCGCTTCAGCTGCAATGGCTGCCCAAGGACCGCGCCCCGCAGGTGCTGGGCTGGCTGGTGGCGATGGGATCGGCCTCGACGCTGGTGGTCTATGGGCTGATCGTGCTGACCTGGGACCGGTTTGACCTGTCCTACAACACGGTCTTCATGGCGGCTGGTGGGCTGACCGCGGTACTCGCACTGTTCTGCCTGATCGCCTATCCGCAATTCGATGCGCCGACACCGCAGACCAAGAAGATCGTGCTGCGCCGCCGCTACTGGCTGTATTACGCGCTGCAGTTCATGGCGGGCGCGCGGCGGCAGATCTTCGTCGTGTTCGCGGGGTTTATGATGGTCGAGCGCTTTGGCTTCGAAGTGCATCACCTTACCAGTTTGTACCTCATCAACCTGATCATCAACATGGCCGCCGCCCCTTTGCTGGGCAAGGCCGTCGCGGTGTTTGGCGAGCGGCGCACGCTGATTTTCGAGTATCTGGGCCTTGCCATCGTGTTTGCGGCTTATGGCGGCATCTACTGGTTTAGCTGGGGCGTGCTGCTGGCGGCCATTCTCTACGTCATCGACCACGTGCTGTTCGCGCTGGCTCTGGCGCTCAAGACCTATTTCCAGAAAATCGCCGATCCGGCCGATATTGCCCCGACCGCGGCGGTGGCCTTTACCATCAACCATATTGCGGCGGTGTTCCTGCCGGCGCTTCTGGGGCTGCTGTGGGTCGTGTCGCCGGGAGCGGTGTTTGGCCTGGCGGCGGGCATGGCGCTGATCTCTCTGGCGCTGTCGCTGCTGATCCCGCGCCACCCCGAGCCAGGAAACGAGACCATCTTTTCGAAATACGCCCCCGCGCCGGCCGAATGACACGCGGGACGCTTGACCTTGGCGGCTGACGGCCCTAGGCGCAAAGGCGGTTTCTGCAGGAGGTTCCCATGCCCACATTCACCGCCTTGACCACCCTGAAAGGCAAAGCCGCGGCTGAAAGCCTGGGCGAAGCGATGGAGCGGCTGGAGCCCGAACCCACCGGCGTGGGCGTCTTCGAGGTCGAGGACGGCTCGGGCCTGTGGGAGGTCGGCGGCTATTTCACCGAAAGCCCCGACGAGGCCGCCCTGGCCCTGCTGGCGGCGGCCTTTGAGGCCAAGCCCTTCGTGGTGTCGGAACTGCCGGAAACCGACTGGGTCGCCCATGTCCGGCGCGAGCTGGCACCGGTCGAGGCCGGGCGGTTTTTCGTCTATGGCAGCCACGATGCCGACAAGCTGCCCGAGGGGCGCATTCCTCTGCTGATCGAGGCGGCGATGGCTTTTGGTACGGGGCACCACGGAACGACGCTGGGATGTCTGCGGGCGCTGGACAAGCTGATTGAGACTGGGTTCGCGGCCAGCAAGGTCGCCGATATCGGCTGCGGTACGGCGGTTCTGGCAATGGCGGCAGCGCGGGTCTGGGAGGGTGACATCCTGGCCAGCGATATTGATCAGGTCGCCGTCGAAGTGGCCGAGGCCAACCTGAAGGCCAACGGCATGGCCGGGGCCGTACGCTGCGTCGAGGCGGCGGGTTTTGATCATCCCGAACTGTTGGCGGCGGCCCCGTACGACCTGATCTTCGCCAACATCCTGAAAGGACCTTTGATAGCTCTGGCCCCCGAGATTGCGCAGTATCTTCGCTCCGGCGGTTATGCGATCCTGTCGGGCATCCTGAACGAACAGGCCGACGAGGTCGAATCAGTTTATGCACGAAACGGGTTCAATACGCATGAACGCACGGAGATTGGTGAGTGGACGACGCTGGTTTTAACCAAACAGGGCTGAATCTGGGCCATTTGCAGGAGTTTCGTGGATTTTTGCCACGGTTTTGACGCATTCTGCGACTACCGTTCCTTACTGCGGGGGGCGGTTTTCGGAGGCTGCCATGACAGGAAAACAACTTGAATTTGATCAGCGCGTCCATCGCCTGACTAAAAAACACCAGAAGATGAGCCGTGGCTATCGCGCGACGATGCGCAGGGATGGCTTGGTGGTAATGCGACCTCAGCGCGTACGCTCAGCGGTTCCGGCGAAGGTTCTGGTGATGTTTTTATTCGGTTTCTTCGCCTTCAAGGCCTTCCTTCTGTCGAACCTCGGACCGTCTGGCTATCAATACAGGGTTGACGCTCTGAATGAAGGGACTTCGATCGAACAGGCCGGTGCCTGGATCATGCAGATCGACCCCGCGACCCAGTTCCTGTCCGACCAATTGAATAAGATTATCTTCAAACTCTCCTAAAGAGCCTTCAAGATCAAAGACACCGCGGACCTTTCGGTTCGCGGTGTCCTTGCATGTGCCCCCTCGAGGGAGGAAAGGGGCAAAGTGAGTGGTGGATCAAGAAAGCCTCAGCGGCGGCCTTCGATGACGGCTTCGATGTCGCCGCGGCACAGACCGATGTCTTCCAATTCACGATCGCTCAGGCCGTTCAGCGCCTTGCGGGTGACGCGGGCGTCATTCCATTCGATGACGGCGTTGACGATCGAGGCCAGAATTGCGCCGATACGGCCTGCAAGGCCGATCGAGCCGATTGCGGCGCGGGTGGGTTCCAGTGCAGCCATATCCTGCTTCCTTCTGGTTGGTGCTTCGTTTCAAAATGCTGGGCGGCAGTTAGAGCCGGAATCGTCCTTGGGCAAGGGCCGAAAACGCATGTGTCCTATGCAGTTTCTGCAAGGCTGGGGATGTGTGAAAAACCTATGAAATATTGATGAAAAACACCGGTGGAATCATGTCGATTTCAGGCTTCCTCATGTCGTTTTCGGGCCGATCTGTCGCGGGTGGAATACTGGTGTCGTTTTTGGAAGTGTCGTCAATTTGCTTGGAAAATGTTCACGCTTCGTGCTAGTCCGTAAAAAAGATCACGAAAACCCGAGCAGGCCGAGGCACAACATGCGAATTCTGGGCATCGATCCGGGGCTGCGGACCCTGGGATGGGGCGTCATCGAATCACATGGCAGCCGGCTGAGCCATGTTGCCAACGGGCTGTGCAAATCCGACGGGGATGATCTGGGCGAGCGGCTTTTGTCGCTGCACAACCAGATCGTCGAGGTGATCGCCGAACATCAACCCGACCAGGCAGCCATCGAACAGACCTTCGTCAACAAGGACGGCGCCGGGACGCTGAAGTTGGGTCAGGCGCGCGGAGTGGCGTTGCTGACCTTGGCGCAGGCCGGGTTGCCGGTGGGCGAATACGCGCCCAACCGGGTCAAGAAAACCGTGGTGGGCGTAGGACACGCCGAAAAGGAGCAGGTTCTGCACATGGTCAAACTTCAACTGCCGGGGTGCCAGCCCAAGGGGGCCGACGCGGCCGATGCGCTGGCGATCGCGATTTGCCATGCGTTCTACGGGGCGACGCCGCAGGCCCGCATCAAACAGGTGGCCACATGATCGGCAAGCTGACCGGACGCATCGACTATCGTGCGGCGGATCATCTTCTGATCGACGTGCGCGGGGTCGGCTACATCGTCTATTGCTCGGACCGGACCATGGCGGCCCTGCCGGGTGTGGGTGAGGCGGTCTCGCTGTACACCGATCTGGTGGTGCGCGAGGACCTGATGCAGCTTTATGGCTTTCTGTCCTTGGTCGAGAAAGAGTGGCACAGGCTGCTCTGCTCGGTTCAGGGGGTGGGGGCCAAGGTGTCGCTGGCCATTCTGGGCGCGCTGGGGCCGGACGGGGTCAGCCGGGCCATCGCGCTGGGCGATTGGGGCGCGGTGAAGGCGGCCAAGGGTGTGGGCCCCAAAACCGCGCAGCGCATCGTGCTGGATCTGAAAGACAAGGCGCCCGGTGTCATGGCGATGGGCGGCACGGTGACCGAGGCAATGGACGGCCCCGTGGCCGAGGTGGTTGAACCCGCAGACCCGGCGCCGGCCCCGGTGCGGGCTCCGAAACCCGGTGCGGGTGCGGCGTCGGCGGGTGCTTTGTCGGCGTTGTCGAACCTGGGCTATGGCCCGTCCGAGGCCGCCTCGGCCGTGGCCGAGGCCGCCGCCAACCTGCCAGATGCCGGCGAGGCCGAATTGATCCGCGCGGCGTTGAAACTGCTGGCTCCGAAAGGCTGAATGAATGGCTGATGCCGACCCGACCCTGCGCCCGCAGCCTCTGCCCGAGGACAACGACCGCGCCTTGCGCCCGCAGGGGCTGGACGAATTCATCGGCCAGGCCGAGGCCCGGGCCAATCTGCGCATCTTCATCCAGTCGGCCCGCCAGCGGAACGAGGCGATGGACCACACGCTGTTCCACGGCCCTCCGGGCTTGGGCAAGACGACGCTGGCGCAGATCATGGCGCGCGAGCTTGGGGTGAACTTCCGCATGACCTCGGGGCCGGTTCTGGCCAAGGCTGGGGATCTTGCGGCGATCCTGACCAACCTCGAAGAGCGCGACGTGCTGTTCATCGACGAGATTCACCGCCTTAATCCGGCGGTGGAAGAGGTGCTGTACCCGGCGATGGAGGATTTCGAGCTGGATCTGGTGATCGGCGAGGGGCCCGCGGCCCGCACCGTGCGGATCGAGCTGCAGCCCTTCACCCTGGTCGGGGCGACCACGCGGATGGGCCTGCTGACCACTCCGCTGCGCGACCGGTTCGGTATTCCGACCCGGCTGCAATTCTACACCGAGGACGAGCTGCACGAGATCGTCACCCGCAACGCCCGCAAGCTGGGCGCGCCGGCCGAGGACGATGGAGCCCGCGAGATCGCGCGCCGGTCGCGGGGCACCCCCCGTATCGCCGGGCGGCTGTTGCGGCGGGTCGTGGACTTCGCCATCGTCGAGGGCGACGGACGCATCACGCGCGAGCTGGCCGATGGCGCGCTGACGCGGCTGGGCGTCGACAAGCTGGGTCTGGACGGGGCCGACCGCCGCTATCTGAAACTGATCGCCGAGAATTATGGCGGAGGTCCGGTAGGGATCGAGACCTTGTCGGCCGCCCTGTCCGAAAGCCGCGACTCGCTCGAGGAGGTGATCGAGCCCTACCTGCTGCAACAGGGCCTGATCCAGCGCACGCCGCGCGGCCGGATGCTGGCGCAGAAGGCCTGGACGCATCTGGGCATGGCGGCGCCCAAAGGACAGAGCGACCTGTTTGGTTGAAGCCGCCGGCCTCAGACTTTAAGGCTGGGGCGAGAGAATTTTCAAAAGACGAAGGGCAGGGCGTGACCCCCGAAGAGATCCAGGCGCTGTTTACCCGATCCGATGGCGCGTTCCTGTTTGCGCGCTGGGGCCGACCGATCGTGCCCATCGTGTTCGGGGTCACGGATGAAACCCTGGCCACGGTCAAGGGCGCGTTCGAGGCGGTGGTTGCGCTGGCCGATCACAAGATGGCCGAGACCGACCCCGAACTGGGCGCCAACTGCATGGTGTTCTTCTTTCGCGAGTGGAGCGAGTTGCCCGAGGTCCCCGACCTCGATCGGCTGATTTCCGATCTGGGCCCGCTGGTCGCGCGGCTGGAAGAGGCCGAAGCAAACCAGTACCGGGTCTTCCGCTTCGACGAAGACGGAGCGATCCGAGCGGCTTTCGTCTTTCTGCGGATGGATCGCGAGTTGTCGAAGGTGCCGGCGGAAACTCTGGCCCTGTCGCAGGTCGTTCAGACCATTCTGCTGTGGTCCGACACGGCGTTCCGCGACCGCTCGCCCCTGGCCGTGGCGGGCGAGACGACGATCCTGAGACCCGAAATTGCCGGGCTGATCCGCGCCGCCTATGATCCGGTTCTGCCGGCGGTGGCGCAGGACCCTTCGCACGCTCTGCGCCTGTTTGCCCGGATGGAGCGTCCGCAATGAAACACGTCTTTCCCATTCGCGTCTATTACGAGGACACCGATATGGGGGGCGTCGTCTATCATGCCAACTACCTGCGCTATATCGAGCGCGCCCGGTCGGATTGGGTGCGCAATCTGGGCAATGACCAGAACGCAATGCGCGAGGCGGGTATCGTCTGGGTCGTGCGGAGGGTCGAGGCGGATTATCTGGCCTCGGCCAGGTTCGATGACGAGTTGATCGTCGAGACCGAGGTCGTTGCGATCTCGGGCGTGCGCCTGACCATGGCGCAGCTGATCCGTCGGGGCGAAACCGAGATCTTCCGCGCCACCGTCACCGCCGTCTGCATCAACCGCGACGGCAGGCCGATCCGGCTGCCGGCAGAGATTCGCGCATTGATGTAACAATTTGCTCAGGCCCTGTGGTTCTGTTGGCATTTTGCCCGCAACTGCGTTAGCGTCTGGCAAAACAAGGCCAAACAACGGCCGTCAGGCAAAACAAAGAGCAGGTTCATGGAAGCTGAAACGCTGGCGCTTGCGCAGGAGATCGATTTCTCCATGTGGGGGCTGTTTGCCCGCGCGACATTCATCGTAAAGGTCGTGATGCTGATGCTGGTCGTCGCATCCTTCTGGTCGTGGTCGATCATCATCCAACGGCTGATCAACTATCGTGCGGCCCGGCGCGAGGCGGAGGCATTCGATCAGGCCTTCTGGTCGGGCAACCCGCTGGACGAGCTGTTCGAGCAGATCGGACCACAGCCCGACGGCGCATCGGAAAAGATCTTCGCGGCTGGTATGATCGAGTGGCGCAGGTCGCATCGCAACGATGGCGGGCTGATCGCGGGGGCCACGGCCCGTATCGACCGGTCGATGGACGTGGCCATCGCGAAAGAGGCCGAGAAACTGAAGAAGGGCCTGCCGATCCTGGCCACGGTGGGGTCCACCGCGCCCTTCATCGGGTTGTTCGGGACGGTCTGGGGCATCATGAACGCCTTCATCGAAATTGCCGAGCAGCAGAACACCAATCTGGCCGTCGTGGCGCCGGGCATCGCCGAGGCGCTTCTGGCCACCGGGCTGGGCCTGCTGGCGGCGATTCCGGCGGTGATTTTCTACAACAAGCTCAGCGCGGACAGCGATCACATCATCGGCGGATACGAAGCATTCGCCGACGAATTCGCGACCATCCTGTCGCGCCAGTTGGACAGCTGACATGGGTGCGGCGGTTCAGCAATCTTCGGGCGGAAACGGGCGTCGGCGGGGGCGTCGTCGCGGACGGTCGCAACCGATGGCCGAGATCAACGTCACGCCTTTCGTGGACGTGATGCTGGTGCTGCTGATCATCTTCATGGTCGCCGCGCCGCTGATGACGGTGGGTGTTCCGGTCGATCTGCCCAAGACGGCGGCCAGTGCCTTGCCCGGCGACAACGAGGAACCTCTGACCGTGACCCTGACGGCGGATGGGCGGGTGCAGATTCAGACCACCGACGTCGCGCGTGACGAACTGATCGGCAAGCTGCGCGCCATCGCGGCCGAGCGCAGCAGCGACCGTGTGTTCCTGCGGGCCGACGGGGCGATCCCCTATGCCCAGGTCATGCAGGTCATGGGAGCCTTGAACGCTGGCGGTTTTTCCAACGTCGGCCTGGTCACCGACACCGGTGGGCCGACGCTGGACGAAGGCGGAGAGTGAGGCCGCGCGGTGGATACCGGCACCAAGATTTCGGCGATTGCCCATGTGACCCTGATCGGGTGGGCCTTGTTCGGCGGCGCTTTCCGCTCGGACCCGCTGCCCATGGCGGTGCAGGAAGTTTCGGTGATTTCGGCCGAGGAATTTGCCGCGCTCACCGCGCAGCGGGATGCGCCGGCTGTGGCGGTGGCGCCCGGCGGGCTCGAGGCCCCGGACGCGCAACCCCCGGCGCCCGAACCTCCTGAGCCGGTTGAGGAAGAGCAGCCCCGGCCCGAACCCGTGAGCCCTCCGGAACCGGACCCCGAGCCGCAGCCTGAGCCGGTCGAGGCGCCGCCCGAGCCGGAAATCATCGAACAGCCTCCGGTTTTGGCTGAGCCCGAGCCCGAGCCCGAGGTGACCGTTTTGCCTGCCTTGCCCGAGGCTCAGCCGCGTCCCGCCGACAAGGTCGCCCCGGAACCCATCGCGCCGCCGCCGCCGGATGCCAAGCCCGATGATGTCGAATCGCCGGCCGTTTCGCTGGATGAGGGGGCCGAGATCCAGCAGGAACAGCAGGACCAGACCGCCCCCGAAGAGGCGACCGACCAGATCGTGACCGAGGCCGAGCAAAGCGACGACCTGTCGCCGCAGCGATCGCCCCGCCCGCGGCCCCGGCCCAGCCGCCCGCAACCGGCTGCGCAGCCCGACGTCGCCGAAGCCGATGCGCCGACCAACCCGGCGCCGCAGGATCAGGCGGCCATCAATGATGCCCTGGCCGAGGCGCTGGGCGCGTCCGACGAACCCGCCGGCCCGCCCCTGACCGGCGGCGAGAAGGACGCGATGCGCCTGGCCGTTTCACGCTGCTGGAACGTGGGGTCTCTGTCCACGGATGCCCTGCAGACCGTCGTCGTGGTCGGTTTTTCGCTGAACCGCGACGGCACGATCGTTCCGGGCAGCCTGCGGATGCTGGACAGCTCGGGCGGGTCGGCGGGGGCCGCGAAACAGGCTTTTGATGCCGCCCGGCGCGCGATTTTGCGCTGTGGCGCCAAAGGATACGACCTTCCTGCTGACAAATACGCGCATTGGAAGGATATTGAGATCACCTTCAATCCCGAGAGGATGCGGATCAAATGATGAGACTTCTGACCAGCCTCCTAGTCGGCCTGACCTTGCTGTCGGCCCCAGCTTCTGCGCAGACAGGGCCGCTGAGGCTGGAGCTGGATCAAGGCATCATCGAACCGATGCCGTTCGCGGTGCCGAATTTCGTGCCCGACACCCCGGCGGCCGCGCAATATCCCACCGACATCAGCCGCGTGATCGCAGCCGACCTGACCGGCACCGGCCTGTTCCGCGAAATCGCGCCCGAGGCCTTCATCAGCCGGGTCAACAGTTTCGAGGCCCCGATCCAGTTCGCCGACTGGAAGGCGATCAACGCCGACGCGCTGGTGACCGGCGCGGTGAACCTCTCGGGCAATACGCTGACGGTGCGGTTCCGGGTGTGGGATGTGTTTTCGGGGCAGGAACTGGGCAACGGGTTGCAGTTTTCCGGCCCGACCGATGGATGGCGGCGGATGGCGCACAAGGTGGCCGATCAGGTCTATAGCCGCATCACCGGCGAGGGTGGCTATTTCGACAGCCGCGTCGCCTTCGTGTCGGAAAGCGGTCCCAAGGACCAGCGGCGCAAGCGGTTGGCCATCATGGACTACGACGGCGCCAATGTGCAGTACCTGACCGACAGCGCCGCCATCGTTCTGGCTCCGCGCTTTTCTCCGGCGGGCGACCGGCTGCTGTACACCAGCTATGAAAGCGGCCGCCCGCGCATCTATCTGCTGGATGTGGGCCGGGTCAAAAAGCAGGAGTTGAAAACGCAGGACGGCACCATGAGCTTTTCGCCGCGGTTCTCGCCTGACGGCCGCTCGATCGTCTATTCGTTG
This sequence comes from Ruegeria lacuscaerulensis ITI-1157, assembly GCA_000161775.1. GTDB lineage: Bacteria > Pseudomonadota > Alphaproteobacteria > Rhodobacterales > Rhodobacteraceae > Ruegeria > Ruegeria lacuscaerulensis. Next base: position 193,238 of record GG704596.1, on the reverse strand, counting down.
ACGCAGGGCGGCAATACCGACCTGTGGAAGATGGATCTGGCCTCGGGGCAGAGCGTGCGGCTGACCAATACGCCCGCCATCGAAACCGCGCCCAGCTATGCGCCGGACGGTTCGCGGATCGTCTTTGAAAGTGACCGGTCCGGCACGCCGCAGCTGTACGTGATGCCCGCCAATGGCGGCGAGGCGACCCGCATCAGCTTTGGCCAGGGCCGCTATGGCACCCCGGTCTGGTCGCCCCGAGGTGACCTGATCGCCTTTACCAAGCAGAACAAGGGCCGCTTCCATATCGGCGTGATGCGCGTGGACGGCAGCGAGGAACGACTGCTGACCGCCTCGTTCCTGGATGAGGGCCCGACCTGGTCGCCCAATGGCCGGGTCATCATGTTCACCCGCGAAACGCAGGGCGCCAGCGGGCGATCCTCGCTGTATTCGGTCGATATCTCGGGCCGCAACCTGCGCCCGGTCCGCACGCCGGACGGGGGCAGCGATCCGTCGTGGGGGCCGCTGTTGAAGTGAAGCCGGCTGCGGGGGCCAAAGTTCACAAGGCACCGCGGCTATGTTAGACAGGCAAACAAAGAATACGAAACAAGAGGCGATCGACATGAATGTATTGAGCAAGATTGCGGCACTGGGCGCGCTGGCGCTGGTGACCGCCTGTAGCAACAATGATCCTTCGGCCCTGGGCGGTGCCGGGGGCGGATCAGGCTCGATCGTGCCGGGTTCGCCCAACGACCCGCGTTCGCCGGCCTATTTCCAGCAGGCGGTTGGTGACCGGGTATTGTTCGCGGTCGATCAATCCACGCTATCGTCCGAGGCACAGAGCATTCTGCAGGGGCAGGCCGACTGGCTGCTGGCCAATACCGACTATACCGCCACCATCGAAGGCCATGCCGATGAACAGGGCACGCGCGAATACAACTTGGCCCTGGGCGCGCGTCGCGCCAATGCCGCACGCGAGTTCCTGATCTCGCGCGGGGTCGCCGGTAACCGCTTGCAGACCGTCAGCTATGGCAAAGAACGCCCGATCGAAATTTGCAGTACCGAGGAATGCTATTCCAAGAACCGCCGCGCGGTGACGGTGCTGACCGGCTCAACCGCGGGGTAACGACATGAAGTTTGCGGGTTTGGTGCTGGCGGCGGTCCTTACCGTCGCCACGGGAGCGCAGGCGCAGGATCAGCAGACACTGGCGGATATTCGGCAAGAACTGACGGTTCTGCATGTCGAAATCCAACGTCTCAAGCGCGAGTTTTCGACCACCGGCGCGCCCGCGCCGAACCTGTCCGGCAGCTCGGTCCTGGAGCGTGTGGATGCAATCGAGGCCGAGTTGCAGCGGCTCACGCGCCAGACCGAGCAGTTGAACCAGCGCATCCAGAACATAGTCGCCGATGGCACCAATCGTATCGGTGACCTCGAATTCCGGCTGTGCGAGCTCGAACCCGGCTGCGAATTCAACGGCGAGCCGGCCTCGACTCTGGGCGGCGACAGCAGCACGCCCGAGATCGCCGCGCCCGCGTCTACAGCTTCCGAGGGTGCCGGTCAGGTCGAGCTTGCGGTGGGCGAACAGGATGATTTCGACACGGCCTTGCAGGCCCTGGCCGATGGCGATTTCCAGACGGCGGCGGACCTGTTGGCGCAGTTCGATACCAAATATCCCGGAAGCCCGCTGGCCCCCGAAGCCAGCCTTCGCCGCGGCCAGGCACTTGAGGCGCTGGGTGACACCCGCGAGGCGGCCCGAGCTTTCCTTGCCAGCTTCACCGGTGATTCCGAGGGCCCGCTGGCGCCCGAGGCCCTGTACGAACTGGGCGCTGCATTGGGTCGCCTGGGACAGGTCGAGCAAGCCTGCATCACCTTGGGCGAAGTGGCCGCAAGGTTCCCGGACTCGGCCTTTGTCGCTGCATCGACGCAGGAAATGGCGTCGTTGGACTGTTCTTGATCCGGGACGCCGACAGGCTTCTATCGGGGCTTCGCGCGCGCCTGCCCAACCCCTTGCCGTCCAGGCTGGGGGTGGCCGTGTCAGGCGGGAGCGATTCGACCGCCCTTTTGCACTTGATGTCGCGCATTGCCGAGGGCACGGATACAAATCTGTTTGCCGCTACCGTGGACCACGGTCTGCGTCCCGAGTCCGCCGCAGAGGCTGCAAAAGTCGCCGCGCTGTGCTGGGAATTGGAGATCCCGCACGAAATCCTGAAATGGACCGGGTGGGACGGAACCGGAAACTTGCAGGATCAGGCCCGTCGCGCCCGGTATCGCCTGTTGCGGGACTGGGCGCATGCGCAGGATATCCCCGCCATTGCCCTGGGGCATACGGCGGATGACCAGGCTGAAACCGTTTTGATGCGCCTGGGGCGGGCGGCCGGGGTGACCGGTTTGTCGGCCATGCCGGTGGTCCGGATGTTCGACGGTGTCGCGTTGGTCCGCCCTCTCTTGTTTGCGACCCGATCCCAGCTTCGCGACTATCTGGTCGCGCAGGCAATCGATTGGATGGAAGACCCTTCGAATCAGAACATACGGTTCGACAGGATCAAGGCCCGCCAGAGCTTGGGTCAGCTGGCTGAACTTGGCATTTCCGCCGAGTCGCTGGCGCGGGTGGCCGAGAACCTGGGCCACGCAAACACCGCGCTGGCGCAGTATACGCAAGAAACCGCGCAACGGCTGACTGTGGAGCAGGCCGGCAGCATACGTCTGGATTGCGCTGGGTTCTCAGGGCTGCCCAAGGAATTGCAGCGCAGGATTGTGATTGGCATCGTCCGCTGGATCGCGGGCGGAGACTATCCGCCTCGGCAGGCAAGCGTTGATCGGACAATTTCCGCCGTTTCTGCAGGTCGCCCGACAACGATTGGCGGGTGTGCCTTGGTTCCAGACGGCGAATTCGCGTGGTTTTGCAGAGAGCTGAACCCCGTGACCGACCTTGTGACCTCGCCCGGATTGCAATGGGATCGGCGCTGGATCGTGTCCGGGCCGGACCTGCCGGGGGCACAAGTTCGAGCCTTGGCCGAACGCGGGTTGAAACAGCTACCGGACTGGCGAAGCCGCGGCCTTCCACGGGCCGCGCTTCTGGCCACTCCGGCTGTTTGGGTGGGTGAAACGCTGGTATCCGCGCCGCTTGGTGGTTCGGGCGATGGCTGGACCGCCCGGATCGATCCCGCATATCCCACTTTTACCGCAACCTTTTTATCGCATTGAACCTGCGCCAATCATCTCTATTTTAAGGTGCAACACGGCAGCTTCTCATCTGCCGAAGTCTTTTGGGAGATTTTTCTTGGGCAACGCGCGCAACATCGCCTTCTGGGTCGTTCTGTTCCTGCTGATCCTTGCTTTGTTCAATCTGTTCAGCGGTCCGGGCGGAACGCTTCAGAGCAACGAACGCACCTATTCCGATTTCGTCAGCGCTGTCGAATCCGGCGACGTCAAGAACGTGACGCTGGATGGCGAGCAGATACGCTATTCCACCGCGTCAGGAGGCAACTATGTCACCATCAAGCCGGGTGACGCCGAGGTTACCAAGCTGTTGATCGAAAAAGACATCCCTGTGCGGGCCGAAAAGCAGCAGCAATCGGGCTTCCAGTCTTTCCTGATCACGCTTCTGCCTTTCCTGCTGCTGATCGGCGTCTGGGTTTATTTCATGAACCGGATGCAGGGCGGCGGCAAAGGTGGCGCAATGGGCTTTGGTAAGTCCAAGGCCAAGATGCTGACCGAAAAGCACGGCCGCGTCACATTTGACGACGTGGCGGGCATCGACGAGGCCAAGGAGGAGTTGGAAGAGATCGTCGAATTCCTGCGCAACCCACAGAAATTCTCGCGTCTTGGCGGCAAGATTCCCAAAGGCGCACTGCTGGTCGGTCCTCCGGGCACAGGTAAAACGCTGCTGGCCCGTGCGATCGCGGGTGAGGCCGGTGTGCCGTTTTTCACCATCTCAGGTTCGGACTTCGTCGAGATGTTCGTGGGTGTGGGTGCATCCCGCGTGCGCGACATGTTCGAGCAGGCCAAGAAGAATGCGCCCTGCATCGTCTTCATCGACGAGATCGACGCCGTGGGCCGCCATCGTGGTGCCGGTTACGGCGGCGGCAACGACGAACGCGAACAGACGCTGAACCAGCTGCTGGTCGAGATGGACGGGTTCGAGGCCAACGAGGGCGTCATCATCCTGGCCGCGACCAACCGCAAGGACGTGCTGGACCCGGCGCTGCTGCGCCCCGGCCGATTCGACCGTCAGGTGACGGTTGGCAACCCCGACATCAAAGGCCGTGAAAAGATCCTGGGGGTTCACGCCCGCAAGACGCCTCTGGGCCCGGATGTAGATCTGCGCATCATCGCCCGCGGTACGCCCGGGTTCTCGGGTGCCGATCTTGCCAACCTGGTGAACGAGGCCGCGCTGATGGCCGCGCGGGTCGGACGGCGTTTCGTGACCATGGAGGATTTCGAGAACGCCAAGGACAAGGTGATGATGGGGGCCGAGCGCCGCTCGATGGTGCTGACCCAGGACCAGAAGGAAAAGACCGCCTATCATGAGGCCGGCCATGCCGTCGTCGGCATGACCCTGCCGCTGTGCGATCCCGTCTACAAGGCCACGATCATTCCGCGAGGCGGCGCGCTGGGCATGGTGGTCAGCCTGCCCGAGATGGACCAGCTGAACTATCACAAGGACGAGTGCGAGCAAAAGCTGGCCATGACCATGGCGGGCAAGGCGGCCGAGGTCCTCAAATATGGCGCGGATCACGTCTCGAACGGTCCGGCCGGCGACATCATGCAGGCCAGCCAGTTGGCGCGGGCCATGGTGATGCGCTGGGGCATGTCCGACAAGGTCGGCAACATCGACTATGCCGAGGCGCATGAAGGCTATCAGGGCAATACTGCCGGGTTCTCGGTTTCGGCCCACACCAAGGAATTGATCGAGGAGGAGGTCAAGCGCCTGATCCAGCAGGGATATGAGCGCGCGCACCAGATCCTGACCGACCATCACGAGGAATGGGAGCGTCTGGCGCAGGGCCTTCTGGAATACGAAACCCTGACTGGAGACGAGATCAAGCGGGTGATGAAGGGCGAACCCCCGCACGCAGGCGATGACGAGAGCGACACGCCCGACCAGGGCGGCGCGGCCAGCGTGACGGCCATTCCAAAGACCAAGCCCAAGAAATCTCCGCCCGAGGGCGGGATGGAGCCCGAACCCACCGCATGACGCAAAAAACCCGGCCACCGCGCCGGGTTTTTTCTTGCCTTTCCTGCAATGGGGCGCAGGCTGCGCCGGATAGACAGTCAGACAAGGAAATTTCCATGCCCGTTTTGCGCGAAACCGATTTCAAGGCCACGATCGTCTGGCTGGGGCATGTCCCGGCCGGCGACTCTCTGCGTGCCCGGTCGGTAGACCGTCTGGACCTTGATTTCGCGGGCGACAGCGGCGCGCGCCACGAAGGGCTCAACCGCCCGTCCTGCGTTCGGGTCAGCAACCTGTATCCGCGGGGCACCGAGATCCGCAACGTGCGCCAGCTGACGATCCTGTCGGCCGAGGAGCTGGCCGATATCGCAGCAGAAATGGGTGTCGACAGCCTGGACCCGGGCCTGCTGGGGGCCAGCATCGTTGTGCAGGGGATCACGGATTTTACCCATGTTCCGCCATCCTCTCGCCTGCAGGCCAATGGCGGGATGACGCTGACCATCGACATGGAAAACCGCCCCTGCGTGCTGCCCGGCCGCGAGATCGAGGCCGACGCGCCCGGCCATGGCGCTGCGTTCAAGCCGGCCGCGCAAGGCCGGCGCGGGGTGACGGCCTGGGTCGAACGACCGGGCGCGGTGGCGGTGGGCGACACCCTGACCCTGTTCGTTCCCGATCAGCGCCCCTGGTCGCCCTGACGCGCAAGCGTTTCCCATTCGAAACCGCTGAATGCCGCCAACGCCGTTTCGCGGCCGGAAAATGTCGGAATCCACATCCACCCGAACGGTACACGACGGTATGGGTTGAACAGCACTGGCGCCTGGCGTCGGTTTTGCACGGAATTCAATCAGGGACCTTGCCCAATGAGCTACAAATCCGACATTGAAATTGCGCGAGAGGCGAAAAAGCTGCCGATCCAGGAGATCGGGGCCAAGCTGGGCATTTCCAGCGACGATCTGCTGCCTTATGGCCACGACAAGGCAAAGGTCAGCCAGCGCTTCATCAACTCGGTTCAGGACCGCGAGGACGGCAAGCTGATCCTGGTGACCGCGATCAACCCGACCCCGGCGGGCGAGGGCAAGACCACCACCACCGTCGGTCTGGGCGACGGCCTGAACCGCATCGGCAAGAATGCGATGATCTGCATCCGCGAGGCCTCGCTGGGCCCGAACTTCGGCATGAAGGGTGGGGCCGCAGGCGGCGGCTATGCGCAGGTCGTTCCGATGGAAGAGATGAACCTGCATTTCACGGGCGACTTCCACGCGATCACCTCGGCGCACTCGCTGCTGTCTGCGATGATCGACAACCACATCTACTGGGGCAACGAGCAGGAAATCGACGTGCGCCGCGTTGCCTGGCGCCGCGTGGTGGACATGAACGACCGCGCGCTGCGCCAGATCACCTGTTCGTTGGGAGGCGTGGCCAATGGCTTCCCGCGCGAAGGTGGGTTCGACATCACCGTGGCCTCCGAGGTGATGGCGATTCTGTGCCTGGCCAACGACCTGAAGGACCTGGAAAAACGTCTGGGCGACATCATCGTGGCCTATCGCCGCGACAAGTCGCCGGTCTATTGCCGCGACATCAAGGCCGAGGGCGCAATGACCGTTCTGCTGAAGGACGCGATGCAGCCCAACCTGGTTCAGACGCTGGAAAACAACCCAGCCTTCGTGCATGGCGGCCCGTTCGCCAACATCGCGCATGGCTGCAACTCGGTCATTGCAACCAAGACCGCACTGAAGGTGGCCGACTATGTCGTGACCGAGGCCGGTTTCGGGGCCGATCTGGGCGCCGAGAAGTTCATGAACATCAAGTGCCGCAAGGCGGGCATCGCGCCGTCGGCGGTGGTGATCGTGGCCACGGTGCGTGCGATGAAGATGAATGGCGGCGTGGCCAAGGCCGATCTGGGCGCGGAAAACGTCGGCGCGGTAAAGTCGGGCTGCGCCAATCTGGGCCGCCACATCGAAAACGTGAAATCGTTCGGCGTGCCGGTCGTCGTGGCGATCAACCACTTCGTCACCGATACCGATGCCGAGGTTCAGGCGGTCAAGGACTACTGCGCCGAACATGGGGTTGAGGCGGTGTTGTCACGGCATTGGGAACTGGGCTCGGAAGGGTCCGAGGATCTGGCCCGCAAGGTCGTGGAACTGGCCGATGCCGGCACCGCGAACTTTGCGCCGATCTACCCCGACGAGATGCCGCTGTTCGAAAAGATCGAAACCATCGCCAAGCGTATCTACCGCGCCGACGAGGTGCTGGCCGATGCCAAGATCCGCAACCAGCTGAAGGAATGGGAAGCGGCCGGATACGGCAACCTGCCGGTCTGCATGGCCAAGACCCAGTATTCCTTCTCGACCGATCCGGCGTTGCGCGGCGCGCCCACCGGCCATTCGGTTCCGGTGCGTGAGGTGCGCCTAAGCGCCGGCGCCGGCTTCATCGTGGTCGTCTGCGGCGAGATCATGACCATGCCCGGTCTGCCCCGCAAACCGGCGGCCGAGACGATCCGACTCAATGACGCAGGCCAGATCGAGGGCTTGTTCTGAGCCGCTGAATAAGACATCTCGTGGTCCGGGGAATCCCCGGGCCATGAGGAGATTGCGATGCCCACTCTGACACCGCCGCAGGACTGTGGAACCATGCAGGAGTTGCGGGTTCAGATCGACACGCTGGACCGTCAGTTGATCGAGTTGCTGGTGACGCGCGCAACCTATATCGACCGCGCGTCCGAGCTGAAGCCGGGCGAGGGCCTTCCGGCCCGAATCCCTGAGCGTGTCGAAGACGTGGTGCAAAAGGTGCGTGCAAACTCGGCCGATCTGGGCCTGGACCCTGATCTCGCTGAAAGACTGTGGCGCATCCTGATAGATTGGTCGATCGCGCGCGAAGAGCGTGTGCTCGGCCCGAGTTGAACGAACCGGGCGCCGCATGCGCCCGGCCCGGTGTTTGAACAGAAGGGATCGTGGGATGGTAGCTCAGGTTATCGACGGCAAGGCATTCGCAGCAAAGGTGCGCGCACAGGTGGCCGACAAGGTCGCGAAGCTGAAAGAGGAACACGGCATCACACCCGGTCTGGCCGTGGTGCTGGTGGGCGAGGACCCGGCCAGCCAGGTCTATGTCCGCTCGAAGGGCAAGCAGACCGTCGAGGTCGGCATGAATTCGTACGAGCACAAGCTGGACGCCGAAACCTCCGAACAGGACCTGCTGGCGCTGATCGACAAGCTGAACAACGACCCGGCCGTGCATGGCATCCTGGTGCAGTTGCCGTTGCCCAAGCATCTGAATGAAGACCTGGTGATCAATGCGATCAACCCCGCCAAGGATGTGGATGGGTTCCACATCTCGAACGTGGGCCTGCTGGCCACCGGGCAGAAGGCCATGGTGCCCTGCACCCCGCTTGGCTGCCTGATGATGCTGCGGGATCATCATGGCTCTTTGTCCGGCATGGATGCGGTGGTGATCGGCCGGTCGAACATCGTGGGCAAGCCGATGGCGCAACTGCTGCTGGGCGACAGCTGCACCGTGACCATCGCGCACAGCCGTACCAGGAACCTGCCCGAAGTGGTGCGCCGTGCCGATATCGTCGTGGCCGCCGTAGGCCGCCCCGAGATGGTGCCCGGCGACTGGATCAAGGAGGGCGCCACCGTCATTGACGTTGGCATCAACCGGGTCGAACGCGATGGCAAGACCAGGCTGGTCGGAGATGTGGATTACGCAAGTGCAAGTGAGCGCGCCGGGGCAATCACGCCGGTTCCGGGAGGCGTCGGACCAATGACGATCGCCTGCCTGCTGGCGAACACCCTGACCGCCTGCTGCCGGGCCAATGGTCTGCCCGAACCCGAAGGCCTGACCGCCTGATCAGCTTGGCGGGGCCGTTACAGGCCTCGCCAAACGACAGTGGGCAGCACGGACGCTTCTGTCCGCGGCGTGACATTTTTCGCCTCACGAAAAGTTCATCACACCTTTGACGTGTTTGACGTCGGTTGTTTTCGTGTTATCCCAATCATCCCAGCCAGTTACGAAGTTGTGTTGCGGTCAATCTCTGGAGCTTGGGTTGGGCCGGAGCGACCGTCGAATTGGTATGACGTTGACGTTAAGAACGATAGCCGCGCAAGTCACCCCTCAGCGATTGGCAGCTGGTGCCTTGTTCGTTCCGTTGTTGGCGTTCACGTTTCCCCCGTTCAACCAGAACGATCTGCCATACCTCCTGCGATTGGGGTTTTGGTTGTGCGCGATGGCATCAGGGGTTCTCGCGACTTGGAGCGGCCGAAAACTGGCTGTGGATCGGTTCTACCATGTCGGGCTGACGATGCCCGACGTGGCTTTTGCTTTGCTCATCTTTTTCTTGTTTACGCCATGTCTTTGGGTGCTGACGCTGCTTTTGTTCTCTGCGTCAGGTCACGAGGCGCCCAGCCTGTGGTCTGCGAGCGCCTATGGCGTATTGTTCAGTTCGGGCCTGGTGCTGATCAGCAAGGGCGAGAAGAAAAAGCCGGCAAAGCCTTTGCAGCCTCGTTTGGTCAGACGTTTGCCCGAAGGGTTCGAAGGCCAGATTCTGCGCCTGACGGGGCGCGATCACTATGTTGACGTGGTCACCACGCACGGAATGTACACCATCCGGTCGCGTCTGGCCGACGCCATCGCCGAGATGGAACCTGTGATCGGGCACTGCACCCACCGGTCGCACTGGGTAGCCGAGGCGGCGGTTCAGGGCATGGAAAAATCCGAAGGAAAGCTGTTTCTTCGCCTTGCAAACGGTGATCGTGTTCCCGTCAGTCGAAAATACAAACCCCAACTGGAAGAAATCGGGTTGGTTTGAGACAGCCTCAACGCGGCATTGCGGTGATCCGAGGCTGTGGTCCGGTCAGAATCGCGCGCGCATCTGGCCCCATCAAGTCTGACAATACGGTGTCCGAACTGCGCAGCCCACCGGTATAGGTGCCGTAGGCTGGCAGGATAAGGCGGCGGTTGTCGAACAGGAAAGCCGGGCGTGCGATCGCGCGGCCACGCGCAAGCAGCCGTACCTTGGGGTGGTAGTGCCCTGACACCTCTCCGCGTGAACCCCTGCTGGCGATGTGACGAAACTGCAGTCCGCCGTGCCGCCATTCGGCCAGATGAGCCCCGCCCAGCGAAACGGGTCCCGGGTCGTGATTGCCCTCGATCCAGATCCAGACGCGGCCGGCCTGCAGGGTCGTGATGTGCTGACGATCGTTTTCGTCCAGGGTTTCTGCTGCCGCGATGTCGTCAAAGTTGTCGCCAAGGCAGATCACGGTCCTTGCCCCGGTCCGGTTCAGGTCGGTGGACAGGCGCGCCAGCGTGTCACGGTTTTCATAAGGGGGCAGGGCCGGGCCACCCCGCCGCGCCACCCGTGACGCTTTCCCCAGATGCAGGTCCGAGACACAAAGCAGGTCCTGATCGGGCCACCACAGAGCACCCGAGCCCAAGGCGTGCAGCCGTGCACCGGAAAAGACAAACTCAAGGCTGTTCATGGTCCGGTCCTTGCTCGATCCGTGCGGGTTTGCAAGCCGTTTGTCACTCGACCGGAAGTCCCGCCGCCTGCAGAAGACGGGCGCTTTCTTCTGCCAGCAGACGTTCTTCGGCCGCGCCCTTGACCGGAACCTTTCCCACCTCAAGCAGCAGCGGCGCCGCCAGCGGTGACACTCGATCCAGCCGGATCAGGTCGATCCGGTCGCCGATGCGCGCGATCATCGCCTCGATCCGTCCGAAATCGACCAGCCCGCGCATGGCTTCTTCGCGGGTGATCTGCATCAGCAGGTGGTCAGGGTCGTATTTCAGCAGCGTGTCATACAGGATGTCCGACGAAAACGTCGCCTGCCGCCCGCTTTTGCGTTGGCCACCTGTATTGCGCTCGATCAGCCCGGCGATCGTGGCCGAAGCGCGGAAGGTGCGTTTCATCACCGCGTTGCCCGCCAGCCAGTTGTCCAGCCCGTCGCGCAGGGCCTCGATCTGGAACAGGGGGCTGGGATCGGTCACCGCGTCCAGTCCCCAGATCAGCGTGGCATAGTCGGTCGCGACAAAGCCCAGCGGGGCCAACCCGGTTTCCTCCATCCTTTTGGTCAGCAGCAGGCCCAGCGTCTGTTGTGCGTTGCGTCCGGCAAAGCCGTAAACGCACAGGTTTTCGCGGCCGTCATTGGGAAAGCTCTCGATCAACAGCCGGTCACGCCCGGGCAGCCGCGACATCCGACGCTGCAGATCCAGCCATTCACCCGTATGTTCGGGCAGCTGTGGCCAGTCAGGCTGTGCGAACATCCTCAGGATGCGCTCGCTCAGCTGGGTCGAGGTGGCGAACTTGGTGCCCGAGAAGGTGGCGACCTTGGGCTTTTTGTCTGCACGGCGCGTGACCTCTACGACCATTTCGCGCAACCCTTCATAGCGCACGATCTGACCGCCGATCAGGAAGGTGTCGCCGGGGGTCAGCGATGCGGCAAAGGCCTCTTCGACCTCGCCCAGGGGTTTGCCGCCCCGGTTGCGCTTAAGCCTGACCTTCAGTGTATCGCTGTCCTGGATCGTGCCCAGGTTCATGCGGATGCGTTGCGCCGCGCGCGGGTCGCGCAGTTGCCGCAGCCCGTCGGGGCGCTGTTGCAGGCGTTGCCAGCGGTCATAGGCCCGCAGCGCATAGCCACCGGTGGCGCAGAACTCCAGACAGGCATCGAAGGCCGCGCGGGACAGATCGACATAGGGGCCGGCTGAGGTGACCTCGGCATACAGGGCATCGGCATCGAACGGCCCGGCGCAGGCCGCGATCAGGATGTGTTGGCACAATACGTCACGCGGGCCGGGGCCGCGCGGCTCGCCGTCCAGGTCGTGTTCGCGCGCGGCCTCCAGCGCGGCGACGCATTCGACCACCTCGAACCGGTTGGCAGGCACCAGCAGGGCCTTGGACGGCGCGTTGTAGCGGTGGTTGGCCCGCCCGATCCGCTGGACCAGGCGCTTGACGTTCTTGGGGGCGCCGATCTGGATCACAAGATCCACGTCGCCCCAATCGATCCCCAGATCGAGGCTGCCGGTGCAGACGATGGCGCGCAGGTCTCCGCGGACCATCGCGGCCTCGACCCGTTCGCGCTGTTGCCGGTCGAGGCTGCCGTGGTGGATGCCGATGGGCAGGCCTTCGTCATTGGCCAGCCACAGGTTGTGAAAGAATATCTCGGCCTGGGCGCGGGTGTTGTGGAAGATCAACGTCGTCTTGTGCTGCCGGATCTGCTCCAGTACCGCCGGGATGGCATAGGCCGCGCCGCCCCCGGCCCAGGGCGGCTTTTCGGTCGTTTGCAGCATGGCGATATCGGGGTCGGGGCCGGGGTCGGCCAGAACGATGTCGCAAGGGTCGGGGTGGCGGGCCAGAAAGCGCGCGATGGCGTCCGGGTCCTCGACCGTCGCCGACAGGCCCACGCGCCGCAGATCGGGGCACAGGGTCTGAAGCCGGGCCAGGGCCAGCATCAACTGGTCGCCCCGCTTGCTGTCGGCCAGCGCATGTATCTCGTCCACGATCACGCGCTGGACGCCTTGGAACATGCGTGGCGCGTCCTCGTAGGACGTCAGCAGCGCCAGGCTTTCCGGGGTCGTCAGCAGGATATGCGGCGGGTCCACGCGCTGGCGCTTTTTCTGCGAGGGGGAGGTGTCGCCGGTGCGATCCTCGATCCGGATCGGCAATCCCATCTCGTCGGCCGGGCCACGCAGGTTGCGCTTGATGTCAGCGGCCAGCGCCTTGAGAGGCGAGACATAGATCGTGTGCAGCCCCTCATGCCCATCGGCCAGTTCGATCAGCGAGGGCAGGAACCCGGCCATCGTCTTGCCGCCGCCCGTGGGCGCGATCAACAATGTCGCCGGGGCCTGCGCCCTGTCGATCATGGCCTGTTGATGCGGGTGGAGGGACCAGCCGCGTGCGGAAAACCAGGCTCTGATCCGGTCAGGTGGCCTGATCATGTGTCGGGCCGGGTGGTCGTGGCATTCGGGGCGAAAAAAAAGGTCAAACCCTCGACGGATCGCCGCACCGCGAACGTTTCACTTTCGGCATGATGAATTCTGGAGAGAATGATGTCTGATCTGCGCACCTGGGCCACACCTTTGACGATCGGCAGTTTCCTGATCATGGGAACGACGGGAGGCCTCATGTTCTTTCATTTGAACAGCGGCTTCAACAAGTCGATTCATGAATGGGCTGGATGGGCGATGATGATCGGGGTTGCAGCCCATCTGGTTGTGAATTGGCGGCCCTTCACTGTCTATTTCAGGCGCCCTGTGGCCCGGGCGATCATCGCGGGTTGCGCAGGGCTGCTGGCTCTGTCCTTCTTGCCCGTTGGGGGCGGCGAAAATCCGATGCTGGCCGTTTTCCGGGCAATCAACGACGCGGATGCGGCTGTGGTCATCCAATTAAGCGGGCTTGATCTGGAAACCGGATTGCAACGGCTGGAACAGGCAGGCTTTGACGCCGAGGCGGGAACCCCGATCAGCGACCTGACCGGCGGTGACCGCGGCAGGCAGATCCAGATTGTCGACGCGCTCTTCTCGCAGTAAGAGCGCGTCAGGCTGTGCCCTATTTCACGATCTTTTCGTCCTTGACGAACATGTTCGCCCAGGCCCGGTCGATCAATTCGGGGCTCATCTGATAGGGGATGCCCTCGAATTCGCAGATCGAGATCATCTGGTCGATCAGGAAGATCGGCTGATAGTTCGCATAGACATTGTTGATGGTCGGATATTTGACCTTCAGCAGATGCACCAGCGCGGCCTCGTCCAACGGAATGCCGCGCTTGCGGGCGACCATGGCGAAGATCTTCAGGAAGTTTTCCTGGTTCGGGCCGTCGATCTTGATCTTGAAAAAGATCCGGCGCAGCGCGGCCTGATCGAAGATCTCGTTCGGGTGGAAGTTGGTCGAGAAGATGACCAGCGTGTCAAAGGGCACCTCGAACTTTTCGCCCGACTGCAGGCCCAGAATGTCCTTGCCCTCTTCCAGCGGAACGATCCACCGGTTGATCAGGGCCTGCGGCGGCTCGGCCTGGCGGCCAAGGTCGTCCACGATGAAGATGCCACCGGTCGACTTCAGCTGCAGCGGCGCCTGATAGGTGCGCGCCGTGGGGTTGTAGACCAGATCCAGCATGCTCAGCGACAGTTCCCCGCCGGTAATCACCGTGGGGCGTTCGCATTTGACATAGCGCGTATCGAAGCGTTTGCGGCGGCGCAGGCTGTTGGGATCGTCGGGCTCGTCCTCGATGGCGTTGTGCACGATCGGGTCATAGACGGTGATCACCTGGCCGGCATATTCGATGGCGCGCGGCACGTAGACATTGTCGCCCAACGCATCGCGGATCCCGTTCGAGATCGAGGATTTACCGTTGCCCGGCGGGCCGTACATCAGGATCGATCGGCCCGCGCTGACCGCGGGGCCCAGATGGTCCAGAAGGCTGTCGGGCAGGACCAGATGGCCCATGGCGCCGGTCAGCTGTTCGCGTGTCACCTGGATATTGCGAATCGACTGGCGTTTGACCTGTTCGCGATAGACATTCAGCGGGACGGGCATGGCGCCGAAGTATTCTGACTGGCTTAGTGCATCCAAAGCCCGCGCCTTGCCGGCATCGGTCAGCTGATAGCCCATTTCGTTGCCGCTGTTGGCGCTCAGGGTGCCGGTCGCTTCCAGCAGTTTCTGTTCACGCGCGATATCGACCAGTTCCTGCGTGACCGATGCAGGCAGACAGATCGCTTCGGCAATCTGGGTGACCGTGTCTACGTTTTTGCGGAAGATGGTCTTGAGCAGGATGTCCCTCATCATCACCAGGGAAAGCTGCATTTCCTCCAAGCCCTTGGGGGCAGGGGGGGCCATCACGGAAGTGGTCTGCATGTTCATGAGCGCTGCTCGTCTATCCAGTTGTCACGCGTTCTTGCCCCAGGCGGGGCGATTGCAGGAAATCTGGCGCAGATTTGTGGCAGGACCAAGGCGCGGGCAAGGCGCGGGCATGATGCTTATGATCCGTGAATTGCGCCGAGAATCAGGTAGATGGCGAGACCGCCGGCCAGGGCCAGGCCCATGGGAAACTGCTTGCCGCGGTCCCAGCTTTCCCAAGTGGGGGCGAACTGCCGCAGACGCGAATGCTTCGCCAGACGATGGGTGGCAAAGGCACCCAGGGTGGCCGCCATCAGGATCGCCAGGACCAAGTATAGATCACCGAGCCACACGAACGGTGCGGCGGCGGCACAGAACTTGGCGTCGCCGGCCCCCATGACACCGGCGGCGTTCAACAGGATCCCGAACAACAGCACGACCACCAGGTGAAACAGCTGCCAGGCATAGACCGGAAGAGCGAAGCCGAACGGACCAATGGCACCGGGTATCCAATCACCCGACCATGGAGGCAGCGCGATCAGCCCCACGATAACAAAGACGCAGGCCAATGCCACCACAGCGTGGTTCTTGATGCGCATCTCGCGCATGTCGGTGAATGCGACGTAAAAGCATATGGGCAGCACAAATGGCAGAAACCAAAGCGCCGCCCCGGCGGGGATGGCCATCTATCAGGCGTCCTCCAGCGCGCGCAGCGATCTTACCGCGTCGTCAAAATGCTGCGGATGGGTCGAGATGGCCTCGCGGAACAGGTTCTTGGCCAGGTTGATGTCGCCGCGTTTGACCGCGGAAATGCCCATGGTGTTCAGCAACTCGGCCCGCTCGATCTGCGACATGGGAATAACTGGCATTGCATAATTGCCCTGTGCGGCCCGCGCCAGAACCAGATTGTTCTTGGCGGTGAACAAGGTCTTGTCCTGGCGGATGGCTTCGGTGAACAGGCGTTCCGCCTCGGCGTACTGACCGCGGGCCAGCTTGGAATAACCCCAGTTGTTCATGATCCCCGCTGGGCGCGTGGTCAGTCCGACGGCTGTCTCGTAAAAGTGATCCGCCCGTTTCCAGTCCTTGTTGGAGTCGGCAACCAGAGCCTCGAGCCGATACCGCTGGAAAGTCTCGTAGGTCGGCGGAATGGCATCAAGCGCCGACTTGGCCCCCTTCCAATCACCGCTTCGTATCAGCGAGGCGGCATATTGCACCCGGTCTTCGTTCGTGGCGCCGGACATCGATGTCACGCGCTTCCATGCCCCCGCAGCTTCGGTATTGCGCTTGGCCCGGGTCAGCGAAATCGCCAGTCCGCGTTGCAAGTCGATCCGGTCGGGGTTCTTGGAGGCCGCCCCATGGAAGTAGGTCACCGCTTCGTTCGGATCCGCTGCATTCAGCATCACGTCGTTCAGGTTGGTCTCGTCGATGACATTGACTTCCTGAAACGTGCGTTCGACTTTTTCTTCTTCGGTTTCCTTGGCGCATGCAGACAGTATCAGCCCGCATGCGACGACCGTCGGAATCAGGAGTTGTTGGCGCATTTTTGCGTCCCTTGCTGCTCTTGCCTCTGCTACTGGTTCTTCCGCAACAGGAACGCTCCGTCGCCCTGCTGCTCCAGTTTGTATTCTTCTTTTTCCTCCTCATCAGTATTAACAGGATTTTCCATTTTTGCGAGCGCCATGCGCAGATTGTCCCGGATTGCGTCACTTTCGCCATTGTCCAACGCGTAGGCGCGCCGAAAAACCTGCACAGCCTCGGGATACTCGCCGATCTCCATCAACAGAACTCCCAGGTTGTTCCATGCGACGGACCACTCGGGATCTTCCTCAACCGCCTGTCTG
>GG704596.1:155061-176404 GCA_000161775.1 Ruegeria lacuscaerulensis ITI-1157 | reverse complement strand
TCCGATCGAGGTCAGGATTTCCGGCGTCATGCCTTCGGACAGCGCAGCGCGCGTGAAGGATTCCATTGCCAGCTCGTATTCTCCGGCCGCCATCAGCCGGTTTCCGACGACAATCTCGTCAATGGGGGCGCCGTTGGGATCAACCCCCGGGGCGAAAGGTCCTCGGTTCAAACCGCCATCCGTGCAAGAAGCCACCACGGCAACGACCGTGGTGGCTTGGATCAGGCGGCGGAGCCCGAAACGGGCGCACCGGTCAATTGGCGGCATGGGTTTATTGGCCTCCGCTTCCGAACTCCATGATGCCTTTTGCCGAAGGACCGACCAGGATGATCAGTAGCGGTGGCACCGTCAGCATCATTGTCGCAAGCGTCATTTTGGTTGGCAACTTGTTCGCGGCCTCTTCCGCGCGCATGACGCGTTTGTCCCGCATCTCGCCCGCATAAACGCGCAGGGCGTCGGCGATCGATGTCCCGAAGGTCGCGGATTGAATCATCACCGTGACGAACGAGCTGACGTCTTGAACCCCGCACCGGGTGCCGAAGTCGCGCAGAACCTGGTTCTTGTCTTTGCCGGCCTTCATTTCGTAGGCAACGATTTCAAATTCCTGTGCGATATCGGGGTATGATGATTTCATCTCCGAGGCGACGCGAACGATCGCCTGATCCAAGGACTGACCCGCTTCGACGCAGACCAGCATCAGGTCGAGCGTGTCCGGGAACCCGGCAGTGATGGCTTCCTTGCGTTCTTCGACGCGGCGCGTGATCCAATATTTCGGCAGGTAGTACCCAATGGCTCCGGGAACCAGAACGCGGATCAATACCTGCTGACCGGAAAACTCCTGGCCGTTGGAAAACACGGTCACCAGAAGGACACCGATGACAATACCGATGATTCCCAAGGAAAACTGGGCAAAGTGGAAGAAGCGGACAGCGTCCTTGGATACATACCCGGCTTGCCGCAGCTTGAGCTGCATCGCCGAATACTCTTGTTCATCCTTGGGCTCAAGAAAGGAAGCGAATTTCTCAAGCTGCTCGTTCCGACTGGCTTGGCGCAGCTGCTCTTTCTTGTTTTTCCTGTCCCGCTTTTGGGAGGAATTGGCCCTCTGCAGTTTCTTGAGCGGGTCTTCCGGCTGATTCAGCAGGATCGGAATGGTGACCAGGATCATGAACATGCCCAGCACACCCACGACGATCAGCGGTCCGAACTCGCCCAAGTGTTGGGTCAGCATGTCGTTTATTTGCGTCAGATACTCCATGGCCGATCCCTCAGACTTTGATGTTTGTCAGAATGCGCATCACGATCAGGTTCAGTGTCAGCATTATGCCGACGAAGAAGCATGCGGGAATGAACCACGGATGATCGAGTACCGTATCGTAGTAATTGGGGTCTTTGACCAGGATGAAGACAAGGCAGAATACCGGGAACCCCGACAGGAATTTCCCTGACCACTTTGCTTCGGCAGTGATCGCATTGACCCGCCGGAACAGGCGGAAACGGGCACGGATGACCTTGGCCAGCCCTGCGAGGATTTCCGCGAGGTTGCCGCCTGACTGCTGCTGGATGCCGACCGCGACGGCAAGAAAACGCAAATCCTGCATGTCCAGACGCTCGGCCATGTCCTTGAGCGCCTCGCCAACGCCCCGACCATAAGCGCATTCGTCGGCGATCACGCCGAACTCAGTTCCCAGCGGGTCTTGTACTTCGTTTGCAACGATCTGGATCGAGGATACGAACGGGTTGCCCACCCGAAGCGACCGGACCATCAGTTCGACAGCGTCGGGCAATTGCTCCTCCAGCAGGGCCATACGCTTCTTGGCCTTGTGGTTGACCCACGCGTAGACGGCGCCGACGCCGATGGCCGCCGAAAGCGCAACACGCAGAACGATATCGGTGCTGGTTCCGATGCTCAGGCCCATGAAGGCCACCACCGAAACCAGACCCATGATCATGATCAGCTGCCTGGGGCTGAAGGCAATTGCGGCCTTCTGCGCCTTGTCGGCCAACAGCGAATAGAGCGGGATGCTCTGGGATTTCATGTGCTGCTGCATTTCCTTGCGCAGCTGTTCCAGCACCTGTTCGCGGCCCACGCCCTTGTCCAGCATGTCCAGGCGGCGGTTGACCCGGCTGTTCAGGCTGATCGACTTGCCGAAAGCCACCAGATAGATACCTTCGACAAGTGCCAGAACTCCGACGAAGATCGCGACATAGATGAGTGCCTCGATAGGCAGTTGCATGTCTGGATCTCCTACACTGTTGTCGGTTCGTAAATCGATGCGGGCAGGTCATACCCCCAAAGACGGAACCGCTCGGAATAGTGGCTGCGTACGCCCGTGGCCGTGAAGTGACCAATGATCTTGTTGTCGGGTGTCAGTCCAACGCGTTGAAAACGAAAGATTTCCTGCATCGAGATCACGTCACCTTCCATGCCGGTGATCTCGGTGATCGAGGTCATGCGGCGCGAACCGTCCTGCAGGCGGCTGGCCTGAACGATCAGGTTCACAGCGCTTGCGATCTGGCTGCGGACGGCCTTGATGGGCATTTCAATCCCAGCCATGGCGATCATGTTTTCAAGACGCGAGATACCGTCACGGGCCGAGTTGGCGTGGATCGTGGTCATCGAACCGTCGTGGCCGGTGTTCATGGCCTGCAGCATGTCGATCACCTCGGCGCCGCGCGTCTCGCCGACGATGATGCGGTCGGGGCGCATCCGCAGGGCGTTCTTCAGACAGTCGCGCGGGCTGACTTCGCCTTTGCCCTCGACGTTGGGCGGGCGGCTTTCCATCCGGCCAACATGGGTCTGCTGCAGTTGCAGTTCCGCCGTGTCCTCGATGGTCAGGATGCGTTCGGCATCGTCGATGAAACTGGACAGCGCATTCAGCGTGGTGGTTTTACCGGAACCTGTACCGCCCGACACGATGATGTTCAGACGGGTGGACACGGCGGCCTGAAGATAGGCGGCCATTTCCTCGGTGAAGGCGCCGAATTTCACCAGGTCATCGATGCCCAGCTTGTCTTTTTTGAATTTCCGGATCGACACCAGCGATCCGTCCACCGCAATGGGGGGGACCATCGCGTTGAAACGCGACCCGTCGGCCAGACGGGCGTCGACATAGGGGTTCGATTCATCGACACGCCGGCCCACGGCCGACACGATCTTGTCGATGATCCGCATCAGGTGCTTTTCATCCTTGAAGGTGACGTCGCTGAGTTCGAGCTTGCCGAACCGTTCGACAAAGATCTGATGCGGACCGTTGACCAGAATATCGCTGACCGTATCGTCCTGCAGCAGCGTTTCCAGTGGGCCAAGGCCGGTCACCTCGTCATACAGCTCTTTGTTGAGCTGAGTGCGGTCCTCGCGGTTCAGAACGATGTTCTTGGCTTCCAGAACTTCACTGGCGATGGCGCTGATCTCGGCGCGCAGCTCGGCTTCGGATGCGTTTTCCAGCGCGGACAGGTTCAGGTTTTCGAGCAGTTCGCGATGCAGCTCGATCTTGATCTCGCCCAGGCGCTCCTTGCGCTTGCGCTCGCGGTCCATTCCCTTGACTTCGGCGGGTGTCTTGATCTGTGGCTTGCGGGCCACGGCAGTCGAAGACGAGGCCTCGGCGGATGTCGGCTTCTGCGCGGGCTGTTTTGCCGTCTCCGTGGGCGTTGCCACCGGTTGTGCGGCTTGCGGCTTCTTGTAACGTGAAAACACGACGGCTTCTCCCCCCCTGGGATTGGTGTTAGGCGGCCTCGGCGCTGTTGCCGCCGAGGCTATGCAAGGATTGTGCCAACTTTGCGATTTCCCGTCGGAGCGGATTCTTGCTGGCCGAATTTGCAAGGGGCAGCCCGTGATCACCGCTCTGCATGACCGGTTTTCCTCCGTCCGGCAATTGCAGATCGATCGAGATGCCAAGGCTTTCGCCCATACGCTTGACCCGGCTTTTTCCGCTGAGATCCGTGAATTTCGGTGCGCGGTTCAAGGCAAAGCGCAGCTTGTTGAACGGCAGCTCTTCGGCCTGAAGCGCTCTTTTGAGGCGCAACGCGTTCTGAGCCGAACGCATGTCGAGCTCGATCAGGGCAAAGTAGACATGGGCGGCCTGAAGAACGGTTTCAGACCAATGCACCAAGGTTTTGGGCATGTCGATCAGAACATAGTCGTAGTGCTTTCGGGCCATGTCGATGACGCGCTGAATGTCCTCGGGTGTAAGAAGGTCCAACGGAACCATGTCCGACGGCGCCGTCAGAACATCCATCTTGTCGTCGTATCTTTGCAGCGCCTGGGCGAACACGTCATCGTCCATCGCCGCCGTGTCGGAGAGCATCTCGAAAACCGTTTCGCGGCGTGGCAGATCCAGGTACGTGGACACGGTGCCGTATTGCAGGTCCAGATCGATCAGGCACACCTTGGGGGCATCTTTCGCGGAAACCGTAGCAAGCTCCCAAGCCAGGTTGACGGCCAATGTGGTTGCCCCCACGCCACCCGCCAGGCCATGCACAACGAACAGCGCCCCTTCCTTGGGTGCGCCGTTCGACAAAGGTGCAGCAACGGGTTGCGGCTCGATCACCGGCTCGGGCTTGTTCATTCGGTCGATGGCTTCCTGGAGCTCGTTTTCCGGAAGCGGGTAGGGTACAAACTCGTCGGCCCCCTTGCGGAGCAGCTGGTGCAGGGCCGCCGGGGTAACATCCTCGGCGATCAGGACGACCTTTATGTTCTTCTCTTTCGCCTGAGTGATGATTTCACCCATGAGGGTCAGGTTGTCTTCGTCTTCACCATCAATGGCCAGAGCCACGAATTGAAGCGATTCGGCTTCGGGTTGGCTGAAGAACGCCAGGGCTTCGGCAAAACCCAGATCTCCCCAGCGTTCACCCAAAGCGGATTCCATATCCTCGATCAGCAGATCGAAGTTCTGGACATCACGGCTGATGGTGCAGGCCAGGATGGACGTATCTTCGTTTTGCGGCGTCGCACTTGTCATTCACTCAATCCTCGTTATGAGGGTGCAGCAAACGTCGATACGCTATACTTCGTGTGACGGTTTGCTGTCGCCCTTGAGCGGTCAATTCTGGCCGCAAGGCACCCAATTGTTCACAATGTCGCTTGGAAGTAGGGCAAGAATTGGGCGCAAAAAAACCAATTGTAGGGAATTGGGCGACGATGCCGCCCAATTCAAACTTATTGTTCGCTGGTCGAGCCGACAGCCGTTTCGCGCGACAACTGCGTTGCAAAAGTCGCGCTTTGCACGTATTCGCGATAAATGACCTGGGCGTATTTGCCATCCAGGATGTTCGGATGCCGCTCGACCAGGCCGGAAACCTCGGTGACGGTACGGCGATTTCGGCGATCCCGGTCGGTCGTCGCGACCAATGGGCGCGTTTTCCCGAACGACACCAGAGCCTCGAGGCGCGAGCGTGAAATGCCTTGCTGAACCAGGAAGTTCACGACTGCATTCGCGCGCCGCAATCCCAAGTTGTAGTTGTAAGACTGCGAACCCACGGCATCCGTATGGCCGTAGACGCGGAACCGTGCTTCTGGGAACTGTTTGATCCAGTTGGCCTGTTGCAGCAGGATGCGCTGGGCCGATGCGTCGAGTTGCGCACTGTCGAAGGCAAAGTTGATCTGAGAGGGCACCTCTGCCGCGAAACGCTGCGCCAGGATCTGCCCATAAGTCAGCTCGCCATTCATGACCTGAATGTTGTTCAGTGTCGCGTTGCCGAACGCCCCTTGGTCAATTTCATAGCCGGCCTCTCGGGTGCAGCCTGCGACCGCGACCGAAAGACCCAGAGTGATGATCCACTTGTTCATTGGTCTGTCCTCCCTATCAATCCAGGACATAGCCGTAGGAGCTTCCGAAATCCTGGTTGGCGACTTCGGATGCAGCCCCATTGCCCGCACGTTCGGTCCGCGACACGCGGCCGTTCAGGAACAAGTCGAACTCGCTGGGCGGTTTCACGCGGTCCGTGGGCAGGGCCAGCGCCTCACCGCGGGTCGGAGACACCAGATGTGCAGTGATGATGATCACCAGTTCGCTTTGCTCGCGCTGGTATTCGGCGCTGCGGAACAGGGCGCCGAGAACAGGCACGTCACCCAACCACGGAATCTGATTGCTCAGGTCAGTGAAATCATCCTGAATCAGGCCGGCGATGGCAAAGCTTTCACCGTCGCGCAGTTCAACCGTGGTGCTGGTCTGACGGGTCACGAAGCTGGGCACCGAATCGCCGTTGATAGTAAAGTCCGAGCTGGTGTCGATGGCAGAAACCGAAGCAGCCATCTCAAGGTTGATCAAATCACCGTCCACGACGCGCGGGATAAAGTCGATTTCCACGCCGAACGATTTGTATTCAATGGCCACGACGCCATCATCCTGCGGGACCGGAATTGGCACTTCGCCGCCTGCAAGGAACGTCGCTTCCTGGCCGGAGAGCGCTGACAAGTTCGGCTCGGCCAGGCTGCGCGCCAGACCTTTGGCTTCCAACGCCTCCAACAGCAGGCGTACTTGCGTCGAACCCGCGCCAAACCCGAACAGGATTGCGCCGGTGTTGGACTGTGAAACCGGGATGTTGTTGCCCAGCGCATTGCTCAGTGAGAACGAATTGTTCAAAGAATTGATGCCGCCGGTTACATCACTGCCGCCAAAGCCCAGAGAGGCCGACAGGCTCTTGGCGACCGAGCGGTTCATCTCGGCGAAACGGACCTTCAGCATGACCTGTTGAACGCCGCCGACATTCATAAGGTTCGATACCCGTTCGGGCGCATAGCGTTCAGCAAGTTCAAGCGCCCGGGCCAGCTTGGCCGAGCTGGACACGGTTCCCGACAGAACGATACCGTCATTGGCCGTGCGCACCTCGATCCGCTCATTCGGAAGGATCTGCCGCAGGCGCTCCTTGAACTCGGTCACATCCGGAGCGACCCGCACCCGGACATTGGCGATCAGGTTGCCGGCCCCATCGAACAACGTCAGGGTCGTCAGGCCGGGTGCCTTGCCGAGTACGTAGATGGTGCGGTCCGAGAGCGACGAGATATCCGCGATGCCGGCATTGGCAATGCTCAATTCGGCGAACGGTGTTTCGCTTTCAACCACGATGGCGCGGTTCATGGGGACATCCAGCGTTTCCGCCGTCCCCTTTTTGACCACGCGAAGATTCTCTGCCCGAGCGGCGTCGTAGCCGGCCGGGCTCATAACAAGCGACAAACCCAAAAGGGTCGCGCCAATCCAGGAACGTATTGTCATGCGACCTGCCTCTCCGATCACCACTCTATTTTTATGGGTCTTTTGCCCTATGGTACGGAACTGTGCGCGAAATCCGGTTTTATTGCAATAATCAAGGGTTTCCGGAAAACTCCTTATGTGGACAATGGGCAACAATGCAAATGAGAAAGGGCCGCACAACCCGCGCGGCCCTCAGATGGCTAGTGAATTGTATTGGCGTCAGTTTGTGCAGGGAATCGGCGTTTCCACCAGTTGATCGCCACGGCGCGTTCTGATCGTACAAACCTTCTTGGCTTCTTTCTTCGGGGCCGGGACCGCTTCCTTGATCCCCAAAAGCTTTCTTTGGTCTACTTCGATGGCGCTGGCGACGGTTTCGTCGTGCACTCCAACAAGCGCCAACGACAGCCGCCCCGTATTCTGAGCCTGCGCCAGGGCAGCCACTTGTTCTGGTGTCGCGGCAACTGTAACTGTGCGGGCAATCGTTGTTCCGGTGACATCCGAACCAGCCGATTGGTCAACGGCGATCAATTCGATGTTTGTTTGAATCAAGCGGGTAATTTCGCCCCGTGCACCTTCCACAGCACCACTGAGGGACCCAGTCCAATATACGTCGACCACGTCTCCCGGGCGCAAAAAGCCGGACACACCCGAAGCAACATCCACGCTGATGGCAAAGGCGCGCATACCCTTTTCAAGGCGTGAAGTCAGGCCGGCCAACTCCCCCGGTTTGGTTACCTTGACCTCCATGATTGCCTCGTCTTTCTCCATCGCGCGCAGCACGAACCGTTCATTGGCCCCGGTCTCTGGAAACAATGCCGCCATTTCGGTAAATGCTCCTTCCGGAACGGCGTTCTCGGGCCAGTCAACGACGCGGATATCCTCTTCCGTGAGGCGTTCACCGTATTTTAACGGACGATTTGCAACCAAAACGCCTACTGTAGGCACAACGTCTACCTTTGCGCTTGCGAGCGCTTCTTGGGCTGCCTGTCTTTCACGCGCCAAGGCGTTTTGGTACTCTGTGATGTAGTTGCGTGCCAGATATACTGCGCCGCCCGCCAGAGCGATGCCGACAATCAGAACAAGTCCAAATACAGCGCGCATGTGTTACCTCGTGGTCGTTTCTCCGGCCATTGTCGGCGTGCGGAAGATGATTGATGCTTTTCAAGACACTTGAGTAGACACCAATTGTGTCGAAAAGGGGGACAATCCCTGTTTTTTCTTATCAGGGCCAGCTTTTTTGCAGGAATATAATGCGCCTTGGATCAATCTTCGACTACGGGTGGGATCTCCTGTACTTCGACACCAGACAACGCATCGCCGCTTTGTTTGTCCACATGTTGAATAGGGCCGGACAGATTCAGGAAGATAATAGAGCCAAAACCAACCAAGCCGGCTGTCAATATTACCCAGTCGACGGTTACAGCCCCGTCTTCCTGCTGAAAAAAATGTAACATATTGATCTTCCGTCTTTCTTCCTCAAGCAACGAGCAGCAAAAAAGGGCCACGCCTGCAAGACATGGCCCTTTCTATAAATTAGACCAATCGGAATTAGTCGGTTGGGATTGTCACGTTCGGTGCTGTAACCGTCACGCCGGTCAAAGCAGTTTCAACGTCGTTTGCAAGATCGTCTGCACCCTGACCAACTTGCGTGTATGCAACGGCTGCCAGGCCAACGACGGCTGCGGTCAGAGCGACCCAGTCAACAGTTACGGCGCCGTCTTCGTCTTTGCGGAAGTTCTTGATGAACTTGATCATGTTGTGTCCCTCCTAAAGGATCAAAAAGTCAATAAAACCTCGGGGTCTTGCAGAGCTTTGTCTCTCAACCGGCTCATGACCGTCTCGGTATGGCATTATGTTTGCCCGTCGTGCGTGGCAGGAATTGGGCCAAACAACGAATTTTTTGCCCCAAGCTTAACTTTTTGGTCATTAGTTTGGTAAGTTGATGAAAAACAAAGATAAAAATTTATTGCGCGTGCCGTAGCCCAGGTGGGCGAGGTGCAAAATTGCGTCAAATGAGGCAAAACTGCCCCAATTCGCGTGGTTTTTCTGGCCTCGCGGGAAGATTCGCGTATCAAATCAACCCAAAAGAAATGATGAGGCAGGCAACATGACGATCCCGAGCGCCCGTATATGCGCCGGCCTTTTGGCGTTGCTGGTCGCGGCTTCCGCGCCGGCTGCGGCGTCTGATTTCGAGCCACGCGGCGTATACAAAAGGGTCAAGGCACCCAAGCCCGGCACTCGTCCACGTGTCACGGTCCAGATCACACCGGAAGAACATGCGCTGACGCCATCCGCCCCCAGCACCGGCCCAACCCTGGTGGTGCCGGACATCATCGCCCGCACCAAGGTGCCGTCGGCTGACCTCCCTCAGATAGAACCAAAGAAAACGCCCGCGGGTGCGTACAAGGCATTCTGGGAGCGGATTTCGCCCGACATGGCGAAGGCCGGTCCTGGGCGGCTGGATCCGGCGCTTCAGGCGCTGTCGTCGGTTGGGGTCGCGGCGCCGCGGCTTCAGACCTTGCAGCGCATCGTCGAGCAGCGCGGTGTCGACATTCTGCGCTCGACCGTCGGTACCAAGGTGTCGCCGGCGCTGGTGCTGGCGGTGATGTCCATAGAATCGGGTGGACGCACAACGGCGGTCAGTTCGGCCGGCGCGCAGGGGTTGATGCAATTGATGCCCGCCACGGCCAAGCGGTTCGGGGTGACGGACAGCATGCTGCCGGAACAGAACATTGCCGGTGGCGTGAAGTATCTGGACTGGCTGATGGAAGAGTTCGGAAGTGATCCGATCCTGGTTCTGGCCGGCTACAACGCCGGTGAGGGGGCCGTGCGCAAGCACAACGGTGTGCCGCCCTATGCCGAAACGCGCGATTATGTCCCGAAGGTTCTTGCAGCATTCCAGGCAGCGCGCGCTCTGTGCGCTACGCCGCCCGACCTGATCTCGGATGGCTGCGTGTTCCAGACCATGAATTGAATAAGCCCCAGCTACCGCCAAGCCGTTTACCGTTGAGGGCCTGTTCCTGGGTGCACTGTGCGATATGTGCCCTTACGACCGCGTTTGTGCGAGTGCGGGCGCGAAGATCGGGTGATCCGCAACCACCTCTCACATGCGCCATGCTTTTCGTTTGCCCAGGCGCTCGATCAGGAAGTCGATGAAGGCCCGGGTCTTCGGCGTCAGGATGTTTGAGCGCGGATAGACGAGCCAAAGGACCGCGCGGTCGTTCAGCCGCCACTCGGGAAGAACGCGCACCAGCCGGCCGCGCCGGATCTCGTGGGCAACGCTCCATTCGGAATTGATCGAGATCCCGGCCCCGGCGAGGGTCGCCTCGCGCTGCGAGGTGCCGTCATCGATGATGGCGCGGCAGAGCGTTGCGGCAGGCTTCAGCGTGAACCGCGCTCCGGTTGAAGACACAAGCTCCCGTGGGTCGGCATTGGCCCAGGCGATGAAGCGATGACGCGACAGATCGTCCGGCGCTTCGGGGGTGCCGTGTTCGGCCAGGTAGGCGGGCGAGGCGCACAGGATGCGCACATCATCCGCAAGCTTGCGCCCCTTGAGGCTGCTGTCGGCCAGGGGCGCGCTGCGCAGGGCAAGATCGAAGCTGCCCTCGATCAGGTCCGTCTGCCTGTCCGAAAGCCGCAGATCGAGCGTCAGATCGGGGTGTCCCGCATGGAAATCCGCCAGCAGCGGCATGATATGCAATTGCGCAAAGCTGCTGGGTGCGGCGAAGCGCAGCGTCCCGCGGGGGTGGGACTGGCTGTTGCCAAGCACCGCACGCGCGGCGTCGCTCTGGGCGAGGATCTCGCGCGCATAGGGAAGGAACTCGGCCCCTTCCAGCGACAGCGAGACCTTGCGGGTGGTCCGGTGCAGCAGCTCGACCCCCAGCTCGGCCTCAAGCCGGGCAAGGCGGCCGCTGGCAACCGCGGGGGCAAGGCCCAGTTCGCGCCCGGCGGCGCTGATGTTGAGCCGATCAGCCGCCATCACGAACAGGCGCAGCGCTTCGGTGTCCATTTGTCATTATATCCGAATTGCGAAAACTGAAATCGGATCAGGCGCGATTTTATCGCCGTGCGCAAGTGTTATCTGAGCTGGTACACGAAAACAGACTCGTCCCAATCCGAAGGAGCCAGACATGAACGCGATGACCGATACAGTGCCCGATATCCGCGGCCAAATCCTTGATGCCTTCAACTTCCGCCATGCGACCAAGGTCTTCGACCCCGAGCGCAAGATCAGCGACGAGGATTTCCAGACGATCTTCGAGGCCGGGCGCCTGTCGCCGACCTCATTCGGGCATGAGCCGTTCAGGATCCTGATGATCCAGACCCCCGAGAAGCGCGAGCTGTTCCGCGAATTCTCGTGGGGCGCCAACGGAATGATGAACGGGACATCCGGCCAGCTTGGCACCGCCAGCCATTTCGGCATCCTGCTGGCCGCGACGGGCAAGCTGATGCGCGCGGGCTCGGACCATCTGCAGCGCCACTACCGCGAGGTCAAGCAGTTGCCCGAAGATGTGATCGCCTTCCTCAACCAGGCCTATGAAAAGTTCCAGCAGCACGATCACAATATCACCACCGACCGCGAGATCACCGACTGGTCGGGCAAGCAGGCCTATATCGTGCTGGGCAACATGATGACGGCGGCGGCCCTGATGGGAATCGACAGCTGCCCGATCGAGGGTTTCGACATGGACCGCACGACCCGGACGCTTCGGGATCATTTCGGCATCGACACGACCGAATGGAAGCCTGCCGTCATGGTTGCCTTCGGTTATCGGGCCAAAGATCCTGAGTTCCCCAAGACGCGGCGGTCCTTGGAAGACACCGTCACCTGGTACTGAACGACAAACCGGGCAAGGGCCGACCCGCTGCCGGGCGGCCCGTCCGACCCTCGCTAGGAGATCACGCCATGCCGGATGAAGGCCGCCTGCCGGGCTTTGCACCGCTGAACCGCGCCTACAACGCCGTCTTCCGGCCCGGTCGGTTGACGCTCGGGCTCGTCGTTCCGCTGGAAGGCTACCCCGCGGGCCCCGTGCCCGCGATGACCCGCCATGTCGAGCGGGCAAAGCTGGCCGACGAGCTGGGCTTCGCGGCGCTCTGGCTGCGCGACGTCCCGTTCAACGTGCCATCCTTCGGTGATGCGGGGCAGGTTTTCGACCCATTCGTTTATCTCGGGCTGTTGGCGGGCGGGACGCGCAACATCGCGCTCGGCGTGGCCAGTATCGTCCTGCCCCTGCGCCACCCGGCGCATGTGGCCAAGGCGGCGGCCTCGGCCGATGTGCTGTCGGGCGGTCGGCTCCTGCTGGGGGTCGCCTCGGGCGACCGGCCCGAGGAATACCCGGCCCTGAACACGTCTTTCGACGATCGTGGCACCCGGTTTCGCGAAAGCTACCGATACATCCGCGCCATGGCGGAGGATCGCCCGCGCCTCGACAGCCCGTATGGCAGACTGGACGGAACCATCGACATGCTGCCCAAGCCCGCGGCCGGTCGCCTGCCGATGTTGATCACCGCCGGTAGCCAGCAGTCGCCCGACTGGGTGGCGCGCCAAGGCGATGGCTGGATGACCTATCCCCGCGCTGCGGCTGCTCAGGGCCGCGTGGTCGCCGAGTATCGCTGCCGCATCGCCGAGGCGGGCCTGCCCGACAAGCCGGTGATGCAGTCGCTCTACATCGACCTGCTGGATCGCCCGGAGGCGCCTCCGCGCCCGATCCATCTGGGCTTTCAATCCGGCAGCGACTACCTTCGCAGGTATCTGCAAGAGATCCGCGCGCTCGGCATCAACCATGTGGCGCTGAACCTTCGGTTCAACGGCGCTGACATCGAAGCGACGATGAAGCGGCTGGCCGAAGAGGTCCTGCCCGAATTTCATACCGAGGATTGCCCATGACCAAGACCATCCTGATTACCGGCGCCACCGATGGCATCGGCCTTCTGACCGCCCGGATGCTGGCCGCCGAGGGGCATCACGTCCTGCTGCATGGCCGCAGCGAAGAGAAGCTGAAGGCCGCCGCGCGCGAAGTTGGCGGCGGGGCGGAGGCGTGGCGCGCGGATCTGTCACGGCTCGACGAGGCGGCAGCGCTGGCCGATGGCGTACGCGCGCGTCATCAGCGCCTCGATGTGCTGATCAACAATGCCGGCGTGCTCAAGGCGCCGCAGCCGCTGACGCCCGAGGGGATGGACGTGCGATTCGTGGTGAACACGTTGGCACCCTATGTGCTGACCCGGCGCCTTCTGCCCATCATCCCGGCCGAGGGGCGGGTGGTGAACCTTTCCTCGGCGGCGCAGGCGCCGGTCGATGTGGCTGCGATGATGGGCAAGCGACGGCTTGCGGACATGGAGGCCTATGCGCAGAGCAAGCTGGCCCTGACGATCTGGACGCAGGAGATGGCGCGCGCCCATCCCGAGGGACCGGCCTTCATCGCCGTGAATCCCGGATCGCTTCTTGCCACCAGGATGGTGAAGGAGGGATTCGGCGTCGCCGGGAACGATCCGCGGATCGGTGCCGACATCCTGCGCCGCGCCGCGCTGTCCGAGGAATTCGCCGACGCCTCGGGCACCTATTTCGACAATGACAGCGGCCGCTTCGCCTCGCCGAACCCGGCGGCCCGCGATTCGCGCCATGTGGCCGAGGTCATGGCCGCGATCGAGGCGCTCACTGCGTCGTGTCTCGAAAGCTGAGCGGGATATGCGGTCAGACGCATAGGCAGGGCCCCCTCGGGCGCAATTCGGATCCGATGAGAGCGCCTGCCGAGCGGCTGTCGCAGGTATGCCCTGCAACCCGTTGCCCGGCTCATCGGCCAATTTCGGGGCCGACCAGCGTCGGCGCGCCTTTTTCCGTCTCGCGGAGCAGGCCTTCCTCCAGCATATGTTCTTCTTCAACGAAGGGTCAAACCTCGGTCTCCTGGCGGCGCGCGATTGCGGAGAAATCGTCTGTTCCCAGATATTGAGGATGAGCGTGGAAATACTCGCGAGAGCGTGGAGCCAAATCACCATTCATGCACGCCGCTTCGTCGATATCGACCTGGTTATTGCCTGGATCGACGCTCAGGCGCACATATCTCCGCTTGATACGACGTGCCCTGATTTCGCGCGCCAGAAAATCCACGACACTGCGCGTAGATGAAATCAATTTTGTCACACACAGCCTCGTAGCTGCATTCTGTAACTTGGGCGATGCCCCGGATCAGCTTCTTCGTGACGATCGCCGTGAAGACCGTCTTGTTGTTGTGCCGTTGCTTCTGTCCGCCGAAGAGCTGCTTCGTGACGGAGAACCAGCGCCGGCAAGACTTGCACCGAAGCCGTCGTGACGTCTTCAAGCAGGCTTTGCAGACTTGGGCCTTGGGATTGCTGAAGTCACCCGCACGCGCGTTGCTGCCGCCGGGTGTCAGGCAGCCCGGCTCGACCGATGGTTCGAGAGAGGCTGATATTCTTTGAAGCTGCGCCGCGATGCCCTTGTTGCTCTTGATTTGCGCAGACTTGCCGCAAGTCTTGCATTGCGGAATTCGGGCAAGACGGATTCCGGCATGCATTGATCTGCAGATCGCCATGAGGTCCCGGCAGGCCGAGACTGCCGCCAGCATCCAGATATGTTGATTTTCCCGATCTGAACCCATTCCGCTTTGCCCGAACTACCTTTTCTGCGGAATGGACGCCCGGCAATGAGCCAACACATTGCCGGGGTTCATATCTTAGGCGCTTGTTTCCACGAAATTCACAAGCAGGCGTTGAAATAGTAATCGGCTGGGCGCAACCGCAGGCCTTTCCATTTTCCAACGCCGATCGGTTCAATCGACGATGGTCGCCTCGGTCGCCGCGCGAAGGTCTTCTTCGGTGACACCATCGGCCAGTTCAACGATCTTCAGGCCGCCTTCGACGACGTCCAGCACGCCCAGGTTGGTGATGATGCGGTCAACCACGCCCTTGCCGGTCAGCGGAAGGGTGCATTCCTTCAGCACCTTGGACTGGCCGTGCTTGTTGGTGTGGTCCATCACAACGATGACCCGCCCGACCCCGGCCACCAGGTCCATCGCGCCGCCCATGCCCTTGACCAGCTTGCCCGGGATCATCCAGTTGGCCAGATCGCCTTTCTCGTCGACCTCCATCGCGCCCAAAATCGCCGCCGCGATCTTGCCGCCGCGGATCATGGCGAAGGACGTGGCGCTGTCGAAATAGGCCGTGCGGGGCAGTTCGGTGATGGTCTGTTTACCGGCGTTGATCAGGTCGGGGTCCTCTTCGCCCTCATAGGGGAAGGGGCCCATGCCCAGCATGCCGTTTTCCGATTGCAGGGTGATATCCTTGTCGCCCACGTAGTTCGCCACCAGCGTCGGAATCCCGATGCCGAGGTTCACATACATGCCGTCTTCCAGTTCCTCGGCCGCGCGCGCGGCCATCTGATTGCGGTCCCAGGGCATTACGCTTCCTCCTTCTTGCGGGTGGTGCGCTGTTCGATGCGCTTTTCGTGCTGACCTTGGATGACCCGGTGCACATAGATGCCGGGCAGGTGGATGCAGTCGGGATCCAGCGAACCGCGCGGCACGATCTCTTCCACTTCGGCCACGCAGATCTTGCCGCAGGTCGCCGCCGGCACGTTGAAGTTGCGGGCGGTCTTGCGGAACACCAGGTTGCCTGTGTCGTCGGCCTTCCATGCCTTGACGATGGCCAGATCGGCAAAGATCCCTTCCTCGAGGATATAGGTCTCGCCGTTGAATTCCTTGTGTTCCTTGCCCTCGGCGATCACGGTGCCGACGCCGGTCTTGGTGTAGAAGCCCGGGATGCCCGCGCCACCGGCGCGCATGCGCTCGGCCAGGGTGCCTTGCGGGGTGAATTCCAGCTCAAGCTCGCCCGACAGGTACTGGCGCATGAACTCGGCGTTCTCGCCGACATACGAGCTGATCATCTTCTTGACCTGCCGCGTCTGCAGCAGGATGCCGATGCCGAAATCGTCGACGCCTGCGTTGTTCGAGGCAAAGGTCAGATCCTTCACGCCCGACTCCTTGATCGCCTGCAGCAGCAATTCGGGAATGCCGCACAGGCCGAACCCGCCGGCCGCGATCAGCATGCCATCCCGAAGTATCCCATCGAGGGCCTCGGTGGCATTGGCATAGACTTTCTTCATGGAAAACTCCCCCAATGACATGGTGATGGGCAGGTTGTGCCGCCACGTCATTGGGAAGTCAATGAAACTGCGGGCGGGTGGTATTTCTACCTAACCGCCCGCGGGGGCCGGGATCAGCCGGCTTTCTTCTTGGTGGCTTTCTTCTTGGGCGCGGCCTTTTTGCGGGTGCCTTTCTTGGCCGCCTTCTCGTTGACCAGTTCCACCGCCATTTCGGGCGTCACGTCTTCGGGCTTGATGTCCTTGGGTAGGGTCGCGTTGATCTTTTCCCACTTCACATAAGGCCCATAGCGCCCGTCCAGAACCTGGATCGCGCCGCCATCGGGATGCTCGCCCAGTTCCTTCAGCGGTTTGGCCGCAGCCCGCCCGCGCCGCCCGGGATTGGCGCGCTTTTCCGCCAACAGTTCGACGGCGCGGTTCATGCCGATCTCGAACACGTCGTTAGGATCCTTGAGGTTGGCATAGACCGGCTTCGCCTCATCCGGCAGCTGGTGCATGATATAGGGGCCGAAGCGCCCGAAATTCGCGCTGATCATGCCGCCCTCGGGGTGTTCGCCAATCTCGCGCGGCAGGCTCAGAAGAGTCAGCGCCTTCTCGAGGTCCATGTCATCCTTGTTCCAGCCCTTGGGCAAAGAGGCGCGCGGCGGTTTCTTGTTCTCGGGCGTGGCCTCGCCGCGCTGGACATAGGGGCCGAAGCGTCCGGATTTCAGCCAGATCTCGTCCTCGCCATCCACGCCCAGCAGACGTTCCTCGCCCTCGGCGCCTTCACCGGCGATGGGGCGGGTATAGGTGCATTCGGGATAGTTCCCGCAGCCTACAAATCCGCCGGTCCGCGAGGTTTTCAGGTGCAGCCGTCCGACCCCGCATTTGGGGCAGATGCGGGGATCCGATCCATCCTCGCGCGGGGGGTACAGCTGCGGGGCCAGCGCCTCGTCCAGCTTGTCGAGCACTTCCGAGATCCGCAGCTCGGACGTCTCGGCGATCGCGGCCGAGAAATCGCGCCAGAACTTGGACAGCAGGTCCTTGTAGTCGCGGGCGCCGGCGCTCACCTCGTCCAGCTGCTCTTCGAGATTGGCGGTGAATTCGTACCCCACATACTGACGGAAGAAATTCAGCAGGAAGATCGTGACGATCCGGCCCTTTTCCTCGGGGATCAGGCGGTTCTTGTCCTTGCGGACGTAACCGCGGTCCTGAATCGTGGTGACGATCGAGGCATAGGTCGAGGGTCGCCCGATGCCAAGTTCCTCCATCCGTTTGACCAGGGTCGCCTCGGTATAGCGCGGCGGCGGCTGGGTGTGGTGTTGCAGCGCCAGAACCGCCTGGTTGTCCGACAGGATGGCCTTCTTG
Source organism: Ruegeria lacuscaerulensis ITI-1157 (assembly GCA_000161775.1). GTDB lineage: Bacteria > Pseudomonadota > Alphaproteobacteria > Rhodobacterales > Rhodobacteraceae > Ruegeria > Ruegeria lacuscaerulensis. The sequence continues at coordinate 158,755 of GG704596.1, read as the reverse complement.
TCCGCGCCGTCGGCGGTGGCCTTGTCAAACTGATCCTTCAGCGTGGTTCTGGCAAAGCGCGCCGGATCACCCTGCATGATCTGGGGCAGGCGCTTGTCATCCTCGTCCTCGACATCGTCGCGGCCTTCCTCGTAGACGCGCATGAAACCGTCGAACAGCACGACCTGACCGGTGGCGCGCAGGCCCACCTGACCGTCATCGCTGCCGATTTCGACAGTGGTGCGTTCCAGCCGCGCGGCAGCCATCTGGCAGGCGATCGTGCGCTTCCAGATCAGATCGTACAGCTTGCGCTGATCGTCATCCGACAGTTTCAGCGCAGCGGCGTCCTTGGTCATGTCCGTGGGCCGGATGCATTCGTGCGCTTCCTGCGCGTTCTTGGCCTTGTTCTTGTACATGCGCGGGCTGTCCGGCACGTATTCGGCACCGAACCGGTCCTTGATCACGTCCCGCGCGGCGGCGACAGCTTCGGGCGCCATGTCGATGCCGTCGGTTCGCATATAGGTAATGTGCCCGGCCTCGTACAAACGCTGGGCCACCTGCATCGTGTGGCGCGCGCCCATACCGAACTTGCGGCTGGCTTCCTGCTGCAGGGTCGAGGTCATGAACGGAGCGCTGGGATTGCGCGCGGCCGGCTTGGCCTCGACCGAGGTCACGCTCAGCGCGCGGCTGGTGATGGCCTGCACCGCCAGTTCGGCCTGGGTGGCGTTGGCGATGTCATGCTTGTCCAGCTTCTTGCCGGCCAAGGTGACCAGACGTGCCTCATAGGTCTGGCCGCGCGGCGTTTCGAACAGCGCCTTGACCGACCAGTATTCCACGGGCTTGAACGCCTCGATCTCCATCTCGCGCTCTACGATCAGGCGCAGGCAGACCGATTGCACGCGCCCGGCCGATTTGGCGCCGGGCAGCTTGCGCCAAAGAACCGGCGACAGGTTGAAGCCGACCAGATAGTCCAGCGCGCGCCGGGCCAGATACGCCTCGACCAGCGGCATGTCCACCTCGCGCGGGTTTTGCATCGCCTTGGTCACCGCATCCTTGGTGATGGCGTTGAAGGTCACCCGGCTGACGGCCGTATCCTTCTTGATCGAGCGGCGCTTGGTCAGCGCTTCCTGCAGGTGCCAGCTGATCGCCTCGCCCTCGCGGTCGGGGTCGGTGGCCAGGATCAGCGCGTTGTCATCCTTGAGCGCGTCGGCGATGGCCTTGACGTGTTTTCGACTGTCGGTGCTGACCTCCCATTTCATCGAGAAATCGTGGTCTGGGTCAACCGAACCGTCCTTGGGAGGCAGGTCGCGAACATGGCCGTACGAGGCCAGAACCGTGTAGTCGGGGCCGAGATACTTGTTGATCGTTTTTGCCTTGGCCGGGGATTCTACAACAACTACAGGCATTTGGTGGATTACCTCGCTCGACGGATTGGGCGCCTTGTATGGCCGTGCAAGATGTGTAGGGCAAGGCGGATTTGTCAATGCACTGTATTACAGGCCGGAAATCCGGTGTGTTGCAGGCTGGCGAACCGTCCGGTCGACCCCCGGTCAGACCGCCAGCGACAACAGCCCGCCGGGCTGTCTTTGGATGCGGCCCTGAAGTTCCAGTTCGACCAGAACCGGACCGACGGCGCTGGCCGGAACCTGCACGTCCCGGATCAGTTGGTCTTCGGCCACCGGCGAAGGACCGAGGCGCGACAGGATCGTGGCCTGTAGATCAACCGCCGGTTGGGGGCGCATGTCGCCCGGAGCGGGGGGCGGGGAAACCTGCGCGTTGAACAGATCGGGCGCTTGCGGCGGCAAGGCTTCGATCACGTCCTCGACCGAGCGTACCAGCGTCGCACCCTCGCGGATCAGCAGGTTGCACCCTGCCGCGCGTGCATCGAACGGGTGTCCGGGCACGGCAAGAACATCGCGCCCCTGATCCAGCGCGTCCCGTGCGGTGATCAGGCTGCCTGACTTCGCCGCGGCCTCGACCACCACGACCGCCTGCGCCAGCCCCGAGATGATCCGGTTGCGGCGGGGAAAATGCCGGGCCTGCGGGGTGACGCCCATGGGTTGTTCGGACAGCCTCAGGCCGCGCTTCGAGATATCGCGGGCGAGGTCCGCGTTTTCGGCCGGATAGATGATGTCGACTCCGCCCGCCATCACCGCGACCGTCCCGGAACCCAGCGCTGCCTTGTGTGCGGCCGTGTCTATGCCCCGTGCCAGCCCGGAAACCACGACAAAACCCTGCGCGCCCAGCCCATCCGCCAAAGCACGCGCCGTTCGCGCGCCCAGCGACGAACAGTTTCGGGCCCCGACCAACGCAATCATCGGTCGCCGCAGAACCGAGATGTCGCCGATTGCCCACAGCATCGGTGGCGCGTCGGACAAATCGGCAAGAGCAGAGGGGTAATCGGCAGAGCCAAGGCACAAAAGCCGCGCTTTGGCGGCTTTTGCGGCCTTGAGCTCTGCCTCGATCACGCCGGGCGGGCATGTTTCATACCCTTCTATTCCGGCAGCGCGTGCCAGTTCGGGCAGCGCGGCCAGCGCATTCTGCGCCGAGCCATGTTCGTGCAGCAGGCGCCGGAACGTTGCCGGGCCGACCTTGCGCGAACGCAACAGGCGAAGCCAGGAAAACCGGTCCTCTTCCGTGGTGGGTGGGAGTGGGGGGTGATTGGAAGATTGCTGCTCTTCGGTCATCCGTTGCTCCGCCTGATTGCAGAACTGGTTTACGGCTGTTGGGGTTAACAGCGGGTGAATCGCGTAGAGTTTTATCGGATCAGGCGGGGGGTTTCGCCAGTGTACTTGTTAAGCATATGTTATAAATATAAAAATTCTTTCTGTAGGCGCGCGCTGGACCTTGGGTGAGGCGGCCTGCATTAACCAGGTTTCGGCCGCGCTCACCTTGATTCGTGTCAGGTGGCAGACCCGCCCACGGTCAGACCGTCCATCAGAACGGTGGGCTGACCCACACCGACCGGCACCCACTGGCCGTCCTTGCCGCAGGTGCCCATGCCCGGATCCAGCGCCATGTCGTTGCCCAGGCCCCGGATGCGTTTCAGCGCCGATGGGCCGTCGCCGATCAGCGTCGCGCCCTTGACCGGGGCGCCGATCTTGCCGTTTTCCACGCGGTAGGCCTCGGTGCAGCTGAACACGAACTTGCCGTTGGTGATGTCGACCTGTCCGCCGCCGAATCCCACGGCCCAGATGCCATCCTTGATTTCGGCCACCAGGTCCGCCGGGTTGGCATCGCCGCCCAGCATGATCGTGTTGGTCATGCGCGGCATAGGTTTGTGTGCATAGCTTTGCCGCCGTCCGTTGCCGGTGGGGGTCACCCCCATCAGACGCGCATTCTGTCGGTCCTGCATATAGCCGGTCAGGATACCATCCTCGATCAGCACGGTGCGTGAACTGGGCGTGCCCTCGTCATCCACGGTGATCGAGCCCCGGCGATCCGGGATCGTCCCGTCATCCACCACGGTCACGCCCTCGGACGCGATCCGCTGTCCCATCAGCCCGGCAAAGGCCGAGCTGCCCTTGCGGTTGAAATCTCCTTCCAACCCATGCCCGATGGCCTCGTGCAGCAGGATGCCCGGCCAGCCGGGGCCCAGCGCCACCTCCATCACGCCGGCCGGCGCGGGCACCGCCTCGAGGTTCACCAACGCGATTCGCAGGGCTTCACGGGCCTTGTCCTGCCAATCGGCCGGGTCGATCAGCCCGTCCAGCCC
>GG704596.1:152973-154518 GCA_000161775.1 Ruegeria lacuscaerulensis ITI-1157 | reverse complement strand
AGCTGTCGATCTGGCGCAGGGTTTCGATCTTGACCGGAAAGCTGGCGGATTCGATCGGGTCTTGGTCTGTGTACAGTTTCCTGTTCGTGGCCCGCGGTGATTCGGCCAGCGTCCCGCCGCCATCCCCGACGGCCAGCCGCGCGGTTTCGGCCGCCCGCTTCAGCGCCGGGATCGATACGTCCGTTGAATGCGCATAGCCCGCCACCTCACCCTGTACTGCCCGCAGGCCGAACCCCTCGGATGCATCGTACGAGGCCGACCGCAGACGGCCGTCATCAAAGACCAGGGATTCGGATTTGCGGCGTTCAACGAACAACTCGCCGTCCTCGGCGCCATCGGTGGCCGAGCGCAGCACTGCCAGCGCCTCGTCGTGCGGCAGGACGGTTTCGAACGGGCGAAACGGGGCTTGAGACATGGGGTGCGGCCTTTCGGATTTGATCCAGATCAAAAATAGCGTCTGTTTGACGCAAGCATTTTGCTTTATCTAACCCCCGGAATATGGTTTTTAACGCGGCCAAAGACAACGGGAGAGGTGTGGACGATTCACAGCTTTCCGACAAAGACGCAAAGATCAAACGATCAGGACAGAAAATGAAGAACGCAATGATGCTTTCGGGGGTGTTCGCAGCCCTCTCCGGCCTTCCCGCCATGGCCCAGGACCTTGAGATCATCGGCAAACCGGTCGATGGCGGCATGGGCTTCCAACCTGCGGCCACCAGCCTGGCCGAAGGGATTCAGCGCCTTGATGGCATGATTCTGGTGATCATCACGGCCATCTGTTTGTTGGTTGCAGGCCTGCTGATCTATTGCATCGTGCGCTACAATCAGCGTGCCAACCCCACACCGGCGCGGTTCTCGCACTACACCCCGGTCGAGATCGCCTGGACGCTGGGCCCGATTCTGATCCTGGTTTTCATTGGTGCCTTCTCGCTGCCGGTTCTGTTCAAGCAGCAGGAAATCCCCGAGGGTGATGTCGTCATCAAGGTAACCGGCAACCAGTGGTACTGGACCTATGAATATGTCGACCACGACTTTGCCTTCGACAGCTACCTGCTGGGTCACCCGGCCACCCTGGACGAGGGTGCACGCCCCGAGGATGCGGACGTGACGCCGTTCGTTCTGGATGACGCGATGCGCGCCAAGCTGGCCGATGCCGGCTACAGTGAGGATGAGTGGCTGCTGGCCACCGACACCGCTGTCGTTGTGCCTGTCAACAAGGTGGTCGTGATGCAAGTCACCGCGGCTGACGTGATTCACTCGTGGACGATCCCCGCGTTTGGCGTCAAGCAGGACGGCGTTCCGGGCCGTCTGGCCGAACTGTGGTTCAAGGCCGACAAAGAAGGCATCTACTTCGGCCAGTGCTCCGAGCTGTGCGGCAAGGACCACGCCTACATGCCGATCACGGTCAAAGTCGTCAGCGAAGAAGCCTATGAGGAATGGCTGAAATCGGCGCAGGAAGAATATGCCGGCCTGCCGGCGTCGTTCCAGATCGCCTCGAACTGATGATCCCCGGGCCTGAGGCCCGATCGAAACCAAGGACAGGCT
>GG704596.1:40972-152774 GCA_000161775.1 Ruegeria lacuscaerulensis ITI-1157 | reverse complement strand
TTTCATCGCCATCGGTGGCGGCGCCTCGGGTGCGCTGAACATGTGGTGGGACGCGGATATCGACAAGGTGATGAAACGTACCAAGGGCCGTCCGATCCCGTCGGGCAAGGTCGAGCCCGGCGAGGCGATGGCGCTGGGTCTGGCCCTGTCGGGCCTGTCGGTGATCATGCTGGGCCTGGCGACCAACTGGTTCGCGGGAGCGTTTCTGGCTTTTACCATCTTTTTCTATGTCGTGATCTACACGATGTGGCTCAAGCGCCTGACGCCGCAGAACATCGTGATCGGCGGTGCCGCGGGCGCTTTCCCGCCGGTAATCGGCTGGGTTGCCGCTACGGGTTCGATGACGCTTGAGCCGTGGCTGATGTTTGCCCTGACCTTCATGTGGACCCCGCCGCATTTCTGGGCGCTGGCGCTGTTCATGCGCTCGGACTATGACGACGCGGGCGTGCCGATGCTGACAGTGACGCATGGACGCCGCGCCACGCGGACCCATATCCTGGTCTATACCGCCTTGCTGGCCCTGCTGGCCGTGGGCACCGCGTTCTCGGGTATCGGTGGGCCGATCTACCTGACTGTCGCCGTTATTTTGAACGCTTTTTTCCTGCGGGGGGCCTGGGCCATCGCGCGGCGCACCGAGGACGATGCCGAGGCGGACAATTTCAAGGTCGAGCGCAGCTTCTTCAAACTGTCGCTGCTGTACCTGTTCCTGCATTTCGGCGCGATCCTGGCCGAAGCGCTGCTGAAACCTTACGGGTTGGGAGGTTGGTCATGAGCCTGCGCAAGAGTCACGAGCTGCATCAGCGTCGGTTCGGCCGCAATCTGGGTGTCGGTCTGACGCTGGCGGCGTTCATCGTGATCATCTTCGGCCTGACCATCGTCAAGGTGTCGGGTGGCAACTTCGGTGCTCCAGCTGAGCAGGTGCAGAACTGATGGCGTTGACCGGACCCAAGAAGACAGTTTTGCAACTGGTCGGCGTGGTCGTCCTGATGGGCGGGCTGGCCTGGGCGTCGGTGCCATTCTACAACTGGTTCTGCCGGGTCACGGGCTTTGGTGGTACCACGGGTGTCGCCGAACAGGCCCCCGGGGAAATCCTCGACCGGGTGGTGACCATCCGCTTCGACGCGTCCAAGGCCAAGGACATGCCGTGGGAGTTCAAACCCGTCGAGCGCGAGATGAAGGTGCGCATCGGCGAGACCGGTCTGGCCTTCTATGAGGCGTACAACCCGACCGACAAACCGGTCGCGGGGCAGGCGTCCTACAACGTGACGCCCTATTCCGCCGGAGGATACTTCCAGAAGATCGCCTGTTTCTGCTTCACCGAGCAGGTGCTGCAGCCGGGTGAGCGGGTCGAAATGCCCGTAACTTTCTTCGTCGACCCGGAAATTGTCGACGACCCCGAAGCACAGTATGTTCATACGATCACGCTGTCGTATACATTCTACGAAATCGACCTGCCCGAGGGCCATGCCGCCCTGGATGCGCAGGCAAAAACAAACACGAACTAACGCCTGTAGGTGAGGGACGCTGATGGCACACGCAAAAAACCACGATTACCACATTCTGGCCCCTTCGATCTGGCCGCTGATCGGCGCGATCGGTGGCTTCGTCATGCTGTTCGGAGCCGTCTTGTGGATGCACGGAGTGACGTCTTTCGTGTTCTGGGCCGGTCTTGTGGCCGTTCTGTACACGATGTTCGGCTGGTGGTCGGACGTGGTGGCCGAAAGCCGCGCCGGTGACCATACGCCTGTCGTGCGCATCGGTCTGCGCTATGGCTTCATCCTGTTCATCATGTCCGAGGTAATGTTCTTCTTCGCCTGGTTCTGGTCGTTCTTCAAACATCGGATGTACCCGATGTACGAATATGCCGGCACCGAGTACATCCAGCCGGATATCCACGCGGTGGACCCGTTCCACCTGCCGCTGATCAACACGCTGATCCTACTGCTGTCGGGTTGCGCCGTGACCTGGGCTCACCACGCCTTGGTGCACGAAAATGACCGCAAGGCACTGGTCCAGGGTCTGGCCATCGGGATCTTTCTTGGGATCGTTTTCACTGGGCTGCAGGCCTATGAATATTTCGAACTGCTGGCCCATGAAGGCTGGGAATTCGGCGGTGATCAGTTCTATTCGAACTTCTTCATGGCCACCGGGTTCCACGGCGCGCACGTGATCATCGGCACCATCTTCCTGACGGTCTGTCTGATCCGTGCGATGCGGGGCGATTTCACGCCCGAGAAGCACATCGGTTTTGAGGCGGCCGCCTGGTACTGGCACTTCGTGGACGTCGTCTGGCTGTTCCTGTTCTTCGCCGTCTACATCTGGGGTCAGGCACCGCTGATGTAACGCCGAACAGGGCTGTTGAATTGCAAAAGCCGCCCCTCGGGGCGGCTTTTTCTCGATCAGGTGCGCAAGGGATTGCGCCCCTTACAATTGCAAGGTTGCATTCCCTTGCACTCAGACCGTAACAAGACGCCGGCTTGACCCCGAGCCTCTATGACACGCAACAAGGGCCAGATATGCGCCGCATCCTGTTTCTGCTGATATTCGGCCTCGCCGGGCTGGCGGTTCTTGTGTCTCTGGGCACTTGGCAGGTTCAGCGTCTGGCGTGGAAAGAGGGCATTCTGGCCGACATCGAAGCCCGGATCGCCGCCGATCCGGTGCCGCTGCCCGAGGCGGTCGATCCCGAAGCCGACCGTTATCTGCCCGTCGAAGTATCGGGCGAGATGCTGCCCGGCGAAATCCATGTACTGGTTTCCGTCAAGCAGGTCGGGCCGGGCTATCGGATCATCGCGCCCTTCCGAACCGGTGATCGCACGATTCTGGTGGACCGGGGTTTTGTGCCCACAACGGTCAAACAGGCCGAACGCCAGATCGGCCCCATGCAGGTTGTCGGAAATCTGCATTGGCCGGATGAGATCGACGGCTATACCCCCGATCCGGACCCGGCGGGCAACATCTGGTTTGCCCGCGACGTGCCCGCTCTGGCCGATGCGCTTGGGGCCGAGCCGATCCTTCTGGTTGCCCGCAGCCAGACCGATCCCGCCATCACGCCGCTGCCGGTGGATACGGCGGGTATTCCCAACGACCATCTGCAATACGCGGTGACATGGTTCGGCCTGGCGCTGGTCTGGGCCGCAATGACCGGATATTTCCTGTGGCGCGGCTGCGCCCCATCAGAAAGTGACGCGCAATGAAATACATCTCGACCCGCGGGCAGGCGCCCGAACTGAGCCTTGAAGAGGCGATGCTGACCGGTCTGGCCCGCGACGGCGGCCTCTACCTGCCGGCCGAGATCCCGGTTCTGAGCCGGGACGAGATCGCCGCGCTGGCCGGGCTGCCCTATGAAGAGATCGCGTTCCGCGTCATGTGGCCCTATGTCAGCGGTTCATTCGCCGGGGATGAGTTCAAAGAGATCATCGCCCGCGCCTATGCCGGGTTCGGCCATGATGCCCGCGCGCCTTTGAAGCAGCTGAACGAGAACCACTTTCTGCTGGAGCTGTTCCACGGACCCACGCTGGCCTTCAAGGATTTCGCCATGCAGCTGATCGGTCAGTTGTTCCAGGTGGCGCTGAAGCGGCGGGGCAAGCGTGTAACCATCGTGGGCGCCACCAGCGGTGACACCGGATCGGCCGCGATCGAGGCGTTCCGGGGGCTGGATGCGGTCGATGTGTTCATCCTGTTCCCGCACGGTCGCGTGTCCGAGGTGCAGCGCCGCCAGATGACCACCCCCGCCGACAGCAACGTGCACGCGCTGGCCGTCGATGGCGATTTCGACGACTGTCAGGCCGCCGTGAAGGACATGTTCAACGATTTTGACTTCCGCGACAGGGTGAAACTGGCCGGAGTGAACTCGATCAACTTTGCCCGCGTGCTGGCGCAGGTGGTCTATTATTTCTCGGCCGCGACCAGCCTGGGCGCGCCGCATCGCAAGGTCAGCTTCACGGTGCCCACCGGCAATTTCGGCGACATCTTCGCCGGCTACATCGCCAAGCGGATGGGTCTGCCCATCGACCGTCTGGTGGTGGCGACCAACCAGAACGACATCCTGCATCGCTGCCTGTCGGGGCAGGGCTATTTCAAGGGCGACACCATTCCCTCGATCAGCCCGTCGATGGACATTCAGGTCAGCTCGAACTTTGAACGCGCGTTGTACTATGCCTATGGCGAGGACGGGCGGGCCGTGGCGCAGTTGATGGACGAGCTGAAACAGGGCGGCTTTCACGTCAGCCAGGGCGCGATGGAGGTCCTGCGCGAAAACTTCGACTCGGGTCGTGTGTCCGAAGAGGAAACGCTCGCCACGATCAAGTCCACGCTGGAACACAGCGCCGAGCTGGTCTGCCCGCACACTGCCGTGGGCATCAAGGTGGCCGAAGACACTCGCGCCGCGGATGTGCCTATGGTCACGCTGGCCACCGCGCATCCGGCGAAATTCCCCGCCGCTGTCGAGCAGGCCAGCGGTGTGCATCCGCCTCTTCCCTCGCGCATGTCCGATCTGTATGAACGTCCGGAACGGGTGACCCGCATCGCCAACGATCTGGGCGCCATCGAGGATCATATCAAAAGGCACATTGCTGAGTGACTGTCAGACTGGACCAACTAACAAACGGCTTTCGGATCGTCAGCGAACAGATGCCGGGGCTGCAATCGGCCGCCATCGGCATCTGGGTGACCGCCGGCGGGCGGCACGAGCGGATCGAGCAGAACGGCATCGCGCATTTCCTGGAGCACATGGCCTTCAAAGGCACCGAGCGGCGCTCGGCCCTGCAGATCGCCGAGGCGATCGAGGATGTGGGCGGTTACATCAACGCCTATACCTCGCGCGAGGTGACGGCCTATTACGCCCGGGTGCTGAAGGACGACGTGGCGCTGGCGATGGACGTGATCGGCGACATCGTCCTGAACCCGGTCTTTGACCCGCGCGAGATCGAGGTTGAGCGCGGTGTGATCCTGCAGGAGATCGGCCAGGCGCATGACACGCCCGACGACGTGATCTTTGACTGGCTGCAGGAAGAAAGCTATCGCGATCAGCCGCTGGGCCGCACCATTCTGGGGCCGACCGAACGGGTCAGCGCCTTTTCGCGCGACGACCTGTCGACCTTCGTGGCCGAGCACTATGCGCCCGATCAGATGATCCTGTCGGCGGCAGGTGCCGTCGATCATGACCAGTTGATGAAACTGGCCGAAGAAATGTTCGGCCATCTGCAACCCCGCAAGGGGCTGCCGGCGGAACCCGCGCGGTTCACCGGCGGCGAGGCGCGGCGGGACAAGGCGCTGGAGCAGGCGCATTTCGCACTGGCGCTGGAAAGCCCGGGCTATCGCGATGACGAGATCTATACCGCGCAGATCTATTCGACCGCGCTGGGTGGCGGCATGTCCTCGCGCCTGTTTCAGGAAGTGCGCGAGACCCGCGGGCTGTGCTATACGATCTTTGCCCAGACCAGCGCCTATGCCGACACCGGGACGACCACGATCTATGCCGGCACCTCGGCCGATCAGGTGGGCGAGTTGGCCACCATCACCATCGACGAGATGAAGCGCGCCGCCGAGGACATGAGCCCCGAGGAGGTCGCCCGCGCCCGGGCGCAGATGAAGGCCGGTATTCTGATGGGGCTGGAAAGCCCCTCGAACCGGGCCGAGCGTCTGGCCCGGCTGGTGCAGATCTGGGGCCGTGTTCCGCCGCTCGAGGAAACCGTGGCCAAGATCGACGCGGTCAGCACCGCAGACGTCCGCGCTTTTGCCGAGAAGATGGCGGTTCAGGCCCCGGCAGCGCTGGCGCTTTATGGGCCGGTGGGTGGTGCGCCGACGCTCGAGCAGTTGCAGGAGAGGCGCGCGGCGTGATGCTGTTGGGCAGACGCAGGCTGAAACTCGAGACCGAGCGGTTGAGCTTGCGCCCGCCCGTGCATTCCGACTTCAACGACTGGGCCGCGCTGCGGCTGGCCTCGCGCGAGTATCTGACCCCGTGGGAGCCGATCTGGGCCAAGGACCATCTGAGCCGTAAATCCTTCACCAACCGTGTCTACTGGGCGCAACGCTCGGTGGCCAATGGCACGGCGGTTCCGCTGTTCCTGTTCCGCCGCGCCGACGACGTTCTGGTGGGTGCCATCACGCTGGACAACATCCGCCGGGGGCCGGCGCAGGCCGGAACGCTGGGCTATTGGACCGGGCAGGCCTTTGCCCGGCAGGGTTACATGCGCGAGGCCATCGGCGCCGTGGTGCATTACGCCTTCACCCGACTGGACCTGAGCCGGATCGAGGCCGCCTGTCTGCCGGAAAACGCCGCCTCTCGCGGGCTGTTGGAAAGCTCGGGCTTCAAATACGAGGGCGTGGCGCAATCCTACCTGCAGATCAACGGGCGGTGGCGGACGCATGTGCTCTATGCGTCACTGCGCTCGGACCGGCGCGGGCGGACGGACGCGGGCTAGGGCGCCCGTTCGGCCCTGATCCGGGCGGGCCTGTTTCCGAAATCCAGGCCCCGTGACGTGACTCGAGGCGCCGATGCGCTAGACTGTCCGTCATGCGGAGTATTTTGGCGGGTTTGATCTTTCTGGCAGGGACGGCGGCGGCGCAGGAGCGGCGGCCGAGTCATTGCATCGCCATCGCCCAGAACACCCCCGGCATCGAATATCTGCACAAGGCGGCGTGGCAGGACCCGGTGCCCGAATTCTCGGTCCGGATCAGCTATATTGCGCACGCGTCGTTCCTGATTCAAACACCCGGCGGGCTGAATGCCGTGACCGACTATACCGGCTTCATCGGCGGCGCGGACCTGATCCCCGACATCGTGACGATGAACCATGCCCATGACACCCATTGGACCGCCTATCCCGATCCGGCCATTCCGCATGTTCTGCCAGGATGGGGCGAGTTCGGACAGGGCATCGAACATTACCTCGATCTGGGCGAGTTGCTGGTGCGCAACGTCTCGACCGATATCCGGTCTGCTTACGGTGGGGTGGAAGAACGCGGGAACTCGATCTTCGTGTTCGAGGTCGAAGGCCTGTGCATCGGCCATCTTGGGCATCTGCACCATGTGCCGTCCGACGAACAGTTCGCGGCCCTTGGGCGGCTGGACGTGGTCATGGCGGCGGTGGACGGGGGCACGACCATGCCCTTGCCCGAGATGATCTCGGTGCTGCAGCGGCTGAAAAGCTCGGTCATCATTCCGATGCACTGGTTCTCGGGATATTCGCTGGACCGGTTCCTGGCCGATATCCGATCCGATTTCCCGGTGCGCCGGGATGGGGTTTCGGAATTCGAAGTATCGCTGCGGACCCTGCCGGACCGCCCGACGGTGGTAGTGCTCGAGCCGCGATATCTGATGGAACTGGAATAAGCCTTGCCGTGCGCCGCGGGCTTGGGCATGCAGGGGGCATGCATTTGAACCCTGCCGACGAAACCATTGCCGAAACCATCCGCGCCCGCCTGGGTGACGATATTCTGCGCCCGGTCGAGCCGCGCTATCTGGAAGAGCCGCGCCGTCGGTTTGCCGGTCAGGCGGGGGTGTTGGCGTTGCCGCGCACGGTTGAGCAGGTCGCGGCCTTGGTGCGCTTGGCGTCCGACGCCCGCGTCCCGGTGGTGCCATACGGTGGCGGCACCGGTCTTGTGGGCGGGCAGGTCATGGCGGATGGCCCCGCGCCCCTGATCCTGTCGCTCGAGCGGATGCGCGCGATCCGGGCCGTCTATCCGACCGAAAACATCCTGATCGCCGAGGCTGGTGCAGTGCTGGCCGACATTCAGGCCGCGGCCGAAGCGGCCAACCGGCTGTTTCCGCTGTCGTTGGCGGCGCAGGGATCCTGCCGGATCGGGGGGAACCTCGCCACCAATGCCGGGGGCGTGAACGTCCTGCGTTATGGCAATGCCCGGGATCTGTGCCTCGGGCTCGAGGCGGTTCTGCCCAACGGGGAGATCTGGCACGGGCTGGGGCGGCTGCGCAAGGACAACACCGGCTATGATCTGCGCAACCTGCTGATCGGGTCCGAGGGCACGCTGGGGGTCATCACCGCGGCCTCGCTCAAACTGTTCCCGCGCCCTGCCGGGCTGGGCACGGCGATCTTTCAGGTGGCCAGCCCCGAAGCGGCGATCGACCTGCTGGCCCTAGCCCGCGACCATCTGGGCGAAACCGTCAGCGCGTTCGAACTGATCCACAGACAGGGGCTGGATTTTCTGGCCGAGGTCCTGCCGGACGTGCGGCAACCCTTTGACACACCGCCGGAATGGTCGGTCCTGATCGAGCTGGGATTGCCGGCCGGGCACGAGCCAGAGGCGGCGTTGGAGTCCCTCTTCGTGGCTGCCGAGGCCCGTGATCTGGTGTCGGACGGCGTCATCGCCCAAAGCGCCGCGCAGCGCGACGCGCTGTGGTCGGTGCGCGAACGCATCCCCGAGGCGAACCGGCTGATCGGTTCAGTGTCCAGCCACGATATCTCGGTTCCGATTTCGCGCATCCCCGATTTCATCCGGCAAGGCGGCGAGGCGATTGCGGCCCTCGGACCGTTCCGGGTGAACTGTTTTGGTCATCTGGGGGACGGCAACCTGCACTACAACGTCTTCCCGCCCAAAGGCCACGACCGGGCCGAGTTCGATGACCGGCGCGCCGCGATCAAGCGCGCGGTTCATGACCTGGTGAATGAATTTGAAGGATCAGTCAGTGCCGAGCATGGGGTGGGCCGTCTGAAGACCGGTGATCTGGAACGCTACGGTGATCCGGCCAAACTGACGGCCATGCGCGCCATCAAGGCCGCCTTGGACCCGCGCGGGATCATGAACCCCGGCGCCGTCCTGTCAGATGTGTGAGTGCGGCCCGGACGCTCCGGGCCGCAGCTACGCGTCATTTACGACGCGGGCAGGATCACCTTGTCGATGACGTGGATCACGCCATTGCTGGTTTCGATATCGGCCTGAACGACATTTGCGTCATTGACCATGACACCGTTGTCGAGGTCGATCGTGATCTCTCCACCCTGAACGGTGGCGGCGGTCATGTCGTCGGACAGATCACCCGACATCACCTTGCCCGGAACCACGTGATAGGTGAGGATCGCCACAAGCTGATCCTTGTTCTCGGGCTTCAGCAGTGTTTCCACGGTGCCTTCGGGCAGCGCGGCAAAAGCTTCATCCGTGGGCGCGAACACGGTGAACGGGCCTTCACCCTTCAGCGTATCGACCAGCTCGGCGGCTTGAACGGCGGCGACCAGAGTGTTGAAACTGCCGGCGCTTACGGCGGTGTCCACGATGTCCTTGCCGTGGCCGTCAGCCATGGCAGCGGTTGAAAACAGGATACTGGCGACACCGGCAACAGCGAATTTGCGAAACATGAATTTCTTCCCTTGTTGGAGATGTCAACGGCGACATCAAGGGCGATACGGCGGACTGCCGGGCCGAGATCACCCGGCCCGGTCAAATTATTGGCTGGAAAACGAACGACGCCGCGCTAAGCGCGCGGCGTTTACAGCGGCAAGTCACGAAATCGTGACCGTTATCTGTTCACAGCCCTTCGAATTCGCACAAGACATGGACGTCCATGCCCATCTCCTCCAGCACCTTGCGGCCACCCAGCTCGGGCAGGTCGATGATGAAGGCGCAGCTGACGATCTCACCGCCCAGCCGTTCGATCAGCTTGATGCCCGCTGCCGCAGTGCCGCCGGTGGCCAGCAGGTCATCGACCACCAGAACCTTCTCGCCGGGCTGGATCGCGTCATCGTGTATCTCGACGATGGCCTCGCCGTATTCCAGCTTGTATTCCTCGCTGATCGTGGTGCCCGGCAGCTTGCCCTTCTTGCGGATCGGAACGAAGCCCACGCTCAGCTGGTGCGCGATCGCGCCGCCCAGAATGAAACCGCGCGCCTCGAGCCCCACGACCTTGTCGATGCGCTCGCCGGCATAGGGGTGCAGCATCTGGTCGATGGCCATGCGAAACCCGCGCGGATCGGCAAACAGGGTTGTCACGTCGCGGAACATGATCCCTTCGTGGGGAAAATCGACGATGGTCCGAATGTAGTCCTTGACCGTTTTGTTTCTGGACATGGGGCAACCCTTCTTGCGTCAAAACACGGCGGTTTTTGGCGCATCACTGTCGGTCATGCAAGCGGCGGTTGCCGGAATGGGCGTTTTTGCTGCGGAAATTGCGGCGGCAAGGGCGCGTGGTCCGGCCGGTGCGGGTATCGACAAGCGATGCGCTTGTTCTATACAAGGTGCCACGCGCTGATGCAGGCCCAGAAAAAGGATGACAGCCGTGGCGAAGGCCGACCTCGAAGGATCCACCAAAAAGAACAGCCAGCTGGTTCTGCGCCTGGACAAGGACGAGCGCGACGCGTTCGTTGCTCTGTGCCGCGATCTCGACACCTCGGCCGCGCGCGAGATCCGCCGCTTCATCCGCGCTTTCATGGCCGAGAATGCCGGGACCTGACTGAATTTAGGCCGGGCGACGCAGTACCGCCGTGGCCACGCCCATTCCGATCAGGGTCAGCCCTCCGAAACGGGTCATGCCGGTGATGATGCCGGGGCGGCCGATTACGCGGCGCAGCCGGTCGGCCAGCAGCGCATAGGCCAGCGCGTTCAGCCCCGCCAACCCCACGAAGGTGGCAATCAGGATCGCGAATTGAGGGCCCAGCGGCTCGGCCGGGCGCAGAAATTGCGGCACGAAGGCGATGAAGAAGGCGATGGATTTCGGGTTCAGGGCAGTAACGGCGGCCGCATGGCCGAACACGCCGCGCGCTGTGACGTCGCGCCCGGTGGCAACCGCCTGCATCCCGCCGGACGGCGCACTGCGCAGCAGCTTGATGCCCAGCCAGACCAGATAGGCGGCGCCCACCCATTTCAGCACAGAAAACAGCGTGGCCGACGCCAGCACCAGCGCCCCAAGCCCCAGCAGAGAGGCCGTCATGGCGATCAAGTCCCCCAGCGCAACCCCCGTGGCCGAGGCCACGGCCACGCTGCGCCCTTTGGACAGCGCATAGCTGAGCACCAGCAGGACCGTCGGGCCCGGGATCAGCAGAAGGGCGGTCGAGGCGGCGACAAAGGCCAGCCAAAGTTCAAAATCCATCATCCAACTCCGTCAAATCCGCAGCAGCTAGCCTAAGAAAACACGTGGCCGTCAAGGCCGCCTACAATACCCGGCCCGCCACCGCATCCAGCTTGGCCAGCACTTGCGGGTCGCGCTTTTCCGGGGCCGTCAAAATCGCGTGGTCCAGCGCACGGTCACAGCCATGCGGGCAGGGCGCGCGGTCCGCTCCCAGCAGGGCGGGCAGGCCCTTGACCAAGGCGCGCGCCTTCTCGGCGTTGCCGGTCAGCGTCGCGATGATCGCGGTCACGTCCACTTCGCCGTGATCGGGGTGCCAGCTGTCATAGTCGGTGACCATCGCCACCGAGGCATAGCAAAGCTCGGCCTCGCGGGCCAGTTTGGCCTCGGGCATGTTGGTCATGCCGATCACGTCGCAGCCCCACTGCTCGCGGTACATCTTCGATTCCGCCAGCGTCGAGAATTGCGGCCCTTCCATCGCCAGGTAGGTGCCGCCGCGATGCACGGTGATGCCGGCCGCCCGGGCGGCGGATTCACAGGCATCCCCCAGGCGCGGGCAGGTCGGATGGGCCACGCTGACATGCGCGACGCAGCCAGTGCCGAAAAAGCTTTTCTCGCGGGCGAAGGTGCGGTCGATGAACTGATCGACGACCACGAAATCGCCAGGAGCCATCTGTTCGCGGAAGGAGCCGCAGGCCGAAACCGAGATCACTTCGGTGACTTCCAGCCGTTTCAGCGCGTCGATATTGGCGCGATAGGGCACCTCTGTCGGCGAATGCACATGCCCGCGCCCATGGCGGGGCAGAAAGGCCATCTCGATGCCGTCCAATGTCCCGGTCAGGATCTGGTCGGACGGCGCGCCCCAGGGCGTTTCCACGGTAACCCATTGCGGCGTTTCCAGCCCATCGATGTCATAGATTCCCGATCCGCCGATAACTGCAATCTTGGTCTGGGTCACGTTCTGTCTCCGCTGCGATGCCTGCCTGAGGGAATTTCTGCGGGCTCATTGGCCGTTTGGCAAGGCCTGCCGGTGTTTTTGCGCCCGACATGGGCCACGAGGCGCGGTATCTTGCAGTTTTTGCATGACAGTCAGCAATCGATGGGCTAGCAGACAGCGTCGAAGGCGGGTATAGACCTGCCTTCGCACGAACATTCTGACCCACAGGACCAATCCATGCCCCGAGCCTTGCTGGCAAGCTTTGCCAATCGCCTCGCCATTCCCGATCTGAGCTGGATGCCGGACGAAAAGCTGACCCCCGCGCGCCTGCGGATCGAGCTTCTGTCGGGCCTGACCGTCGCGCTGGCCCTGGTGCCCGAGGCGGTGGCCTTTGCTTTCGTTGCCGGGGTTCACCCTCTGGTGGGCCTGTATGCGGCGTTCCTAGTGGGGCTGATCACCGCGCTGATCGGCGGGCGACCGGGCATGATCTCGGGGGCGACCGGCGCGTTGGCCGTGGTCATGGTATCTCTGGTGGCGCAGCATGGGGTCGAATACCTGTTCGCCACCGTGGTCCTGATGGGGATTCTGCAAATCATCGCCGGGGCCATGCATTGGGGCCGGTTCATCCGCTTGGTGCCGCATCCAGTGATGCTGGGCTTTGTCAACGGTCTGGCGATCGTGATCTTCCTGGCGCAGCTGGGCCAGTTCAAGGTGCCGGGCACGATGGAAAACACCGGCCACGGCCTGAGCGGCGGCGAATGGCTGTCGGGCATGCAGCTTTATACGATGCTGGGGCTGGTCGCGCTGACCATGGCGGTGATCTGGGTGATGCCGCGCATCACGCGCATCGTGCCGGCGCCGCTGGCGGGCATCGCCGTGGTAGCCGCGTTGGTGATCGGCATGGGGCTGGAGGTTCCGCGTGTGGGTGACCTGGCCTCGATCGAGGGCGGATTGCCGAAATTCCACATCCCAATGGTTCCGCTGAACTGGGAGACCTTCCAGATCATTCTGCCCTACGCCGTGATCCTGGCGGCCATCGGCCTGATCGAATCCCTGCTGACCCTGAACCTGGTGGGCGAGATTACCGGCAAGCGCGGCGGCGCTTCGCAGGAATGCATCGCGCAGGGCACCGCCAACGTCGTTACGGGCTTTTTCGGCGGCATGGGTGGCTGTGCGATGATCGGGCAATCGATGATCAACGTGAAATCCGGCGGCCGCACCCGAGTAGCCGGGATCGCCGCGGCTCTGTTCCTGTTGGTATTCATCCTTGTCGGCTCGCCTCTGATCGAGCAGATCCCGCTGGCCGCGCTGGTTGGCGTAATGTTCATGGTGGTGATCGGCACCTTCGCCTGGAACTCTTTCAACATCCTGCGCAAGGTGCCGCGGACCGACGCCTTCGTCATCATTCTGGTCACCGTCGTCACCGTGATGGAAGACCTCGCCGTGGCGGTCGTGGTCGGCGTGATCGTTTCGGCGCTGGCCTACGCCTGGAACAACGCCAAGCGCATCCACGCGGTGACACGAGATTCCGAAACCGAAGAAGGCGCCAAGGTCTACGAGATCAAGGGCCCCCTGTTCTTCGGTTCATCTGAGGGGTTCATCGAGCTATTCGATGTCGAGAACGACCCCAATACCGTGATCGTGGATTTTGCCGACAGTCGCGTGGTCGACCAATCGGCCCTTCAGGCCATCGAAAACGTCGCCGCGAAATACGAGGCGGCGGGCAAGCGTGTCATGCTGCGTCATCTCAGCCGGGATTGTCACAAACTGCTCAAGAAAGCAGGTCACCTGATGGTCGACAGCGACGATGACCCGGATTACGGCCTTGCGGTCGACTATTCTGTTCGAACCGGCATTCTGGGCGGCCACTGATGCAATGCGAGGCTCTGCCTCGCGCTCCGGGATATTTACAGCCAGATGAAGAACGTGCGAGTCCTTCATCTGGCCTCAAATATCCCGGGGGAGACGCGCGCAGCGCGACGGGGGCAGAGCCCCCAAACCCGGCTCAATCGTCAGGGCGACTGAGTGAGAACAGATCCGTCACCACCGAGTAATCGCGATAGCCGAGCCGCGACAGCGGTTGAAAGGTGGTGACGTCGAACTTGCCGTCTTTCAGGCAATCATCGCGCAAGTGCACGCCGATGACCTCTCCGAACACCACGCGGTTGGCTTCGCCTGGTAGCGTGACGATCTGGGTCAACTTGCATTCCAGCGCGGCTGGTGCGCCCTCGATGCGGGCGCAGGGGATGGTTTCGCATTCCACAGGTGTCAGGCCGGCATGGGCGAACTCATCTACCTCTTTCGGTAAACTGGCCGAGCTTGCGTTCATCGCATCCCGATGGGCGTGGGCCACCACGTTGACGCAAAAGACGCCGGTCGCCTCGATATTGGCGATGCTGTCCTTTCCGCGGTCCTGATCGTGCTTTGTGCCGGTTGAGGCGAACATCACCTGCGGCGGCGTATAGGCAACCCCGTTGAAGAACGAATAGGGCGCCAGATTGTTGATGCCGTCCGTGCTGCGGGTCGAGATCCACCCGATCGGGCGCGGCGTGATGATGGCGTTGAACGGGTTGTGCGGCAATCCGTGGCCGTCTTTGGGGCGATAGAACATCTGAACTCCAAGCGTTTGCTCAAGGCCTAGCGAAGTGCTAGGGCGATTGCCAGAGTCGAAAAGAGGGCCGCGGTGCAGCAGTTCGGGATCAGGCCGGAAGAGCCGGAGGATTGGTGGGAAGTCGAAGCCCTCTACGACCTGTGCTTTGCGCCGGGGCGCGAGGCCCTGTCGTCCTATCGCTTGCGTGACGGGATCTCGCCCGTGTCGGGGCTGTCGATGGTGGCCCGCGACGGGCAGGGCATTTTGGCTGGGGCCATCCGATTCTGGCCTGTTCATATCGGTGCACACGACGCGCTTTTGCTGGGGCCCGTTGCCGTGCATCCGACCCACCAAGGCGAAGGACTTGGCGGTTTCCTCATTCATGAAGGAATCGAGGCCGGGCGGTCTCGGGGGTGGGAGCGGGTGATGTTGGTCGGTGACGCCCCTTACTATTCGCGCTTCGGCTTTTCCCGTTTGGAGGGGGTGGAGATGCCGCCTCCGACGAACCCGGACCGCGTGCTTGGGCTTGAATTGCGGCCCGGTGCCTGGGAAGGCATCCGCGGGCAGGTCACGCGTTGGATCCGCTGATCTATTGAAACAGCGCGCTGCGATCCCGATCTTTCAGGGGCAGGAGGAGATTGGATGCATGATGTAGTTCTTGTGCAAGGCCTTGACCCCGAAGCCGAGCTTGACCGCCTTGCGGGTCATTATCGCGACGCCGGGGGGGCTGGAGTGAAGTTTCTGAACCGCCTCGGTGGGTCTGCCGAGTCGTTGCTGGAACAATTGCCGGCTCCCGTTCGAGCCGGGCTGACAGCAGCCACCGAACAGGCGCTTTGGGTGGCCATCCGAGCAGCGGATGGGTCGCGGCGCGCCGTGCCGGATCAGGCGCCGTGGGTCAACACGGTCTTCACCACCGCGATGGGCGCGGCTGGCGGCATGGGCGGTCTGAGCACGGCATTGATTGAATTGCCCGCCACCACGACGATGCTGCTGCGCGCGATCCAGGGGGCCGCAGCCCGCGAGGGGTTTGATCCGTCGACCGAGAGCGTCAAATTCGATTGCATTCGGGTTCTGTCCGCCGCTGGCCCGCTATCGCATGACGATGGCGCCGATCTGGGGTTCTTCTCGGTGCGCCTGACATTGAACGGTCCAGCGATGCAAAAGCTGATTGCGGCAGTTGCGCCGCGTCTTTCGATGGTGCTGGGGCAAAAGCTTGCGGCGCAGACACTTCCGGTTCTGGGTGCGATCGCCGGGGGTGGGACCAACTACGTCTATACCCGCTATTATCAGCAAATCGCCCGTGTCCATTTCGGTCTGCGCCGATTGGAAATCGACGCGGAAATCCCCCATGAGGAACTCGTGCGGCGCTTGTCGCGTCGCATGCTGCGCTGATCTGAGTGCGCAAACTTGGACAATGCCACCGGGTGTGATAGGCTGAGTGAACAGGTCCGGATGCAACCGGGCAGGGAAACAGGCAATTCTGACCTATCGAGAGGTTGAGCAGCGTGAAAAACGCACGGCTTGCGCCGGAAATCGCTGGCGCGTTCGGCGCCCTCCCAGTCATGCGGCAGGCGGCTGCCCTGTGTTTCCGGCTGAGGGCTGACGGGCCCCAGACCCTGTTGATCTCAACCCGTGGCACAGGCCGTTGGATCATCCCAAAGGGCTGGCCAATAGATGGTCTGAGCGGCTCGGAAACCGCGGCCCGCGAAGCTTGGGAGGAAGCGGGCGTATCCGGTTCGTGTGCCGCAGACAGCATTGGGCATTTTTCGTTCGTAAAGCGCCGTAAAGATGTCGGGCAGGTGATGTGTCGGGCGCGTGTATACCCTTTGCGGGTAACGGCCCTGTCGGATGATTACCCTGAGGCGGGGCAGCGCCGGCGTGAATGGTTTTCATTTGAGGATGCCGCAGATAGGGTTTCTGACCGCGACCTTTCCGCGCTGATCCGGAGTTTCACGATACCCTCGGGCTGAAGCACCGTTTGAGAGACTTGATATTGCGATGGCGGTCAGTATTTATTCGGTAACCTAGATTTTGGGCGCGCGATGATTCAATACGCATTGAAATGCAGCAATGGTCATGGGTTCGACAGTTGGTTCCAGTCGGCTGATGCCTATGAGAAACTGGCAAAGGCAGGCATGGTCTCCTGTGCTGAATGCGGCTGCACCTCCGTGGAAAAGGCGATCATGACCCCTCGCGTACGAACAGGGCGCAAGGCCGCAGCCCAGCTGCCGCAATCTGCCCCGGGTTCCTCTGCAGCCGCGCCCCAGGTCGAAATCGAACGCGTGCTGAAGGAATTGCGTGCCAAGATCGAGGCCAATTCCGACTATGTCGGTCGCGATTTCACGCGTGAGGCCCGCAAGATCCATCTGGGCGAAGCGCCCGAGCGTCCGATCTATGGCGAGGCCAAGCTGGAGGACGCCAAGGCGCTGATCGATGACGGGGTGCCCGTGGTGCCCTTGCCCTTTGTTCCCAGCCGAAAGACCAATTGAACGATGCATGTACTGATCACCGGCGCCAATCGCGGAATTGGCCGGGCTCTGGCTGACCATTATCGGGCGCAGGGTCATCAGGTCACCGGCACCGCCCGCGACGGCAGCGCTCAGGTGCAACTGGATGTGACCGATCCGGTCCAGCAGGCCGAAATGGCGCGCGCGCTGGATGGGCAACCGATTGACCTGCTTGTTTGCAACGCCGGCGTCTATCTGGACAAGGGCCAGACGATCGACGGCTATCCGGCCGAGATGTGGGCCCAGACCTTCGCCGCCAATGTGACCGGCGTATTTCTGACCATTCAGGCCCTGCTGCCCAATCTACGGGCCGCGCACGGCAAGATCGCGATCATCTCGTCGCAGATGGCCTCGCACACGCGGGCGCCCGGGGGGAGCTACATCTATCGTGCTTCAAAGGCCGCCGCGCTGAATCTAGGGCGCAACCTGGCGGTGGATCTGAAGGGCGACGGCATCGCGGTGGGTATCTATCACCCCGGATGGGTGCAGACGGACATGGGCGGTCAGGCTGCCGACATCACCGTCTCACAGGCCGTTGCCGGGTTGGCCGAGCGTTTCGAGGCGCTGAGCCTCGATACCACCGGGTGTTTCGAAACCTGGGACGGGCAGGCGCATCCTTACTGAGTTGCCAGCGCCGCCTTGGGGATCTCGTAAACTTCGCCGGGGTCGATGAAAATCACCAGGATATCGCCGCGTGTTTCCGACGTGATCTGAGCGGTCGAACTGCTGGAATCGGGCTCGCCATTGGTGAAATAGATGCGGCGCACCTCGCCGGTGGGCAGTTGGACCGCCAGCGTTGCGGTTCCGTCCTCTTTGCGGCGCAACTCGGCCGGGCAGCTTTGCAGCGATTGCCCTGACACGGCGGTGCAGGGCACGGTTCCCAATGCGTTTTGGCCATCCGTGCCGGACAGGGTGGCCACCTGGGCCACCGCGGGCGTGGACATCAGCACAAGGGCGAAAACGAAACGCAGCATGAAAGACCTCTTGGCGTAAACGGCTGATCCCACGCTGACATTGCCGGCGCCGGTTGTAAAGCGACCGCGCGCCGCACGGCACGCCGCATTGCACCCTTGCCCTATCGGGTCCCCTCGCATAAGACGCACGGGACCGGAAATCCAAGGCGCGGAGACATTTGCCCCCATGCCCGTACTCGTGATGAAATTCGGCGGCACATCCGTCGCCAACCTCGACCGCATCCGCCGCGCGGCCAAGCGCATCGGCGTCGAAGTGGCCAAGGGCTATGACGTCATCGTCATCGTGTCGGCCATGTCGGGCAAGACCAACGAGCTGGTTGGTTGGGTCGACGAGATCTCGCCGCTGTATGACGCGCGCGAATATGATGCGGTAGTATCCTCGGGTGAGAATGTCACCGCCGGCCTGATGGCACTGACGCTGCAGGAAATGGACATCCCCGCCCGCAGCTGGCAGGGCTGGCAGGTACCGCTGCTGACCGATGGCGCCCATTCGGCGGCGCGGATCCTGGACATTCCGACCGACAACATCAACCAGAAGTTCGGCGAGGGCATGAAGGTCGCCGTGGTGGCGGGCTTTCAGGGTATCAGCCCCGAAGGGCGGATCACCACGCTGGGCCGGGGTGGTTCCGACACCACTGCCGTGGCCTTCGCCGCCGCCTTCGACGCCGAGCGCTGCGACATCTACACGGATGTGGACGGCGTCTATACCACCGATCCGCGCATCTGCGAGAAGGCGCGCAAGCTGGACAAGATCTCGTTCGAGGAAATGCTCGAACTGGCCTCGTTGGGGGCCAAGGTGCTGCAGACCCGCTCGGTCGAGCTGGCGATGCGGTACAAGGTGAAACTGCGTGTTCTCTCGAGCTTCGAGGAACAGTCCGACGAGGCCGGAACCCTGGTCGTCGACGAGGAGGAAATCATGGAATCCAATGTAGTCTCGGGTGTGGCCTATTCGCGGGACGAGGCCAAGATGACCGTCGTGTCGGTCGCCGACCGCCCCGGCATCGCCGCGATCATCTTCAACGCGCTCAGCGATGAGGGGATCAACGTCGACATGATCGTGCAGAACATCTCGGACGAGGGGCGCACGGACATGACCTTTTCCTGCCCCACCAACCAGGTGGCGCGCGCCGAAAAGGCCCTGCTGGCGGTCAAGGAGCGTGGCGAGTTGAACTATGCCGAGCTGGTCGCCGACACCGATGTGGCCAAGGTTTCTGTGGTGGGCATCGGCATGCGCTCGCAGTCGGGCGTGGCGGCCAAGATGTTCAAGGTGCTCTCGGATGAGGGGATCAACATCAAGGTCATCACAACCTCCGAGATCAAGATTTCCGTGCTGATCGACCGGAAATACATGGAACTTGCCGTTCAGGCGCTGCATGATGCGTTTGAACTGGATAAGGCGGCCTGAGCATCTCGGCCAAGGTCTCGCCTGACACCGCAGGATGAACCGGGCGATGGCAGACGGAATGGAAACAGAATCCCGCAAGCTGCTGGGGCGGCTGCGCGAGGAGATGGCAAGCGAGGCGGCCGGTCAGGAGCGTCTTGACCGGATCACGCACCTGATCGCCGACAGCATGCGGTGCGAGGTGTGCTCGATCTACCTGTTCCGCGACGACGAAACCCTTGAACTCTGCGCCACCGAAGGGCTTGCCCCCGAAGCGGTTCACCAGACCCGCATGCGTCTGGGCGAGGGTCTCGTGGGGCGCGTGGCCAAGTTCGGCAAGGTGGTCAATACGGCCGATGCGCCCTCGGAGAAGGGTTTCCGCTACATGCCGGAAACCGGAGAGGAGCGGTATTCGTCGTTCCTGGGCGTGCCGATCCAGCGGTTGGGCCAGAAGCTGGGCGTTCTGGTCGTGCAGTCGCGCGCCGCGCGCGAGTTTTCCTCGGACGAGGTCTATGCACTGGAAGTGGTGGCCATGGTGCTGGCCGAGATGGCCGAACTGGGCGCTTTCGTCGGTGAAGGGGCGGCCCTGTCGCCGCTGCACCAGCAGGCCCTGTTGCTGCGGGGCGGCCCCGCGCAGGAGGGCTCGGCCGAGGGGCATGTCTGGCTGCATGAACCGCGCGTGGTGGTTACAAATCCCATCGCCGACGATCCCCATCGCGAGCTCGAGCGTCTGAACGCGGCGGTCGAGGAACTGCGCGTGGGCGTCGACAAGATGCTGGAAATCTCTCAGGGCGGCGATAGCGAACAGCTACAGGTGCTGGAAGCCTATCGGATGTTTGCCAATTCCAAGGGCTGGATGCGGCGGATGGAGGAGGATATCGCCCGAGGCCTCAGCGCCGAGGCGGCGGTGGAAAAGGAACAGTCGCAGGCTCGCGCCCGGATGAGCCAGGTCACCGACCCTTATCTGCGCGAACGGCTGGCCGATCTGGACGATCTGTCGAACCGGCTGCTGCGCATCCTGACGGGGCAGGGCCGCGACAACGGCAAGGAGCTGCCGCCCGATCCGATTCTGGTGGCGCGCAATATCGGCCCCGGCGATCTGCTGGAATACGGCCGGTCGCTGAAGGGTATCGTGCTCGAGGAAGGCTCGGTCGGCAGTCATGCCACCATCGTCGCCCGCGCCCTGGCCATCCCGCTGGTGGTGCATGTGGGCCGGATCACGACCGAGGCCTTGAACGGCGACCACATTCTGGTCGACGGGGATGAGGGCGTCGTGCATCTGCGCCCCGAGGACACCGTCGTCAGCGCCTTCCGCGACAAGATGGCCATGCAGGCCGAGGCGCAGAAACGCTATGCGTCGATCCGTGAAACCCCGACCGTGACCAAGGATGGCGAGCGGATCAATCTGGTGATGAATGCCGGCCTGATGGCCGACCTGCCGTCGCTCAAGACGTCCGGGGCCGAGGGCGTGGGCCTGTTCCGCACGGAATTGCAGTTTCTGATCCGCAGCCAGATGCCCAAACGGTCCGAGCTTGTGGCGCAATACAAGCGGGTTCTGGATTCGGCCGATGGCAAACGGGTGGTGTTCCGCACGCTGGATATCGGGTCGGACAAGGTTCTTCCCTACATGAAGCATGTCGCCGAACCCAACCCGGCGCTGGGCTGGCGCGCCATCCGCGTGGGCCTGGACAAACGCGGGGTCATGCGCATGCAGCTTCAGGCCCTGATCCGCGCCGCCGAAGGGCGGCCGTTGACGGTGATGTTTCCCTTCGTGGCCCAAGCCGAGGAATACCGCGAGGCCAGGTGGGAGGTGAACAAGACAATCGACCGCGAAAAGCGTCTGGGCCATGTGCTGCCCGAAACGCTTGAAATTGGGGCGATGCTGGAAACACCGTCATTGGCCTTTGCCCCGCAGAAGTTCTTTGACGAGGTCGATTTCATCTCGATCGGCGGCAACGACCTGAAGCAATTCTTCTTCGCCGCCGACCGCGAAAACGAGCTGGTGCGCCGCCGCTATGATACGCTGAATGTCAGCTTCCTCAGCCTGATCGAACGCATCGTCGAGCGGTGCGGAATTTCCGACACGCCGCTGAGTTTCTGCGGCGAGGATGCCGGCCGCCCGATCGAGGCGCTGTGCCTGGCGGCGATGGGCATCCGCACCCTGTCGATGCGCCCGGCCTCGATCGGCCCGGTCAAGAGCCTGCTGTTGCGGTCCAACCTGCAGGAGGTCCGCAAGATCATCGCCGACGCCCGTCATCGCGGCGAACAATCGGTGCGCCCGGCGATCATGGAGTATCTGCGCGCCAACGGCTGAGGCCATGATGACCGCGAAAAAAGACCCGATTCCGAAATCCGGGCTTGCTTTTTGGGCTTGGTCTTTCTATCCAAGCCACGAATGTTAGCGGTAACAGGGTAACTGGCTGCAGACTGCGCCGGATTGTCCCAAGAAGGGAGCCAGCCATGGTTTCACGCGTAATCCCGGTAGATCCGTTCGATCTGGTCCTGTTCGGCGCGACCGGAGATCTGGCCCAGCGCAAGATCCTGCCGGGCCTCTACCATCGGTTCGAAGTGGGGCAGATGCCCGAAGATGCGCGCATCATCGGGACCGCGCGGTCGGATATGGACGATGACGGGTTCCGCGCGCAGGTGCGCAAGTCGATGAAGGAATTCGCGCCGTCCTTCAAAAAGGACGTGCTGGATCGGTTTTTGGCCCGGGTCGAATACGTGCCGGTTGATGCGCTGGGCGAAAACGGCTGGGACAAGCTGGCCAAGTCGCTGCGCCCTGACGTGGTGCGCGCCTTTTATTTGTCTGTCGGTCCGAAACTGTTTCCCGGCATCGCGCAGCGCCTGCATGATCATGGGCTGGCCACGCCCGACAGCCGCATCGTGGTCGAGAAACCCTTCGGCCATGATCTGGCCTCGGCCAAGGCGCTGAACGAAGGTCTGCGCGCCTGTTTCGAAGAGCATCAGATCTATCGGATCGACCATTACCTGGGCAAGGAAACGGTGCAGAACCTGATGGCGCTGCGCTTTGCCAACTCGCTGTTCGAACCGCTGTGGAACGCGACCCATGTGGATCATGTCCAGATCACCGTGGCCGAAACCGTCGGGGTCGAAGGGCGCGGCGCCTACTACGACCAGTCCGGCGCGATGCGGGACATGGTGCAGAACCACTTGGTGCAGCTTTTGTGCCTGACCGCGATGGAGCCGCCGTCGACCTTCTCGCCCAACGCGGTGCGCAACGAAAAGGTCAAGGTGATCGAAGCGCTGGAACCTGTCGCCCCGACCGACATCGCCCGCGGTCAGTACCGGGCGGACAAGGGCGGCGACGGCTATGTCGACCATGTGGGCAATCCCGACAGCCTGACCGAAAGCTATATCGCGCTGAAGGTGCGCGTGGGCAACTGGCGCTGGGCCGGGGTTCCGTTCTATCTGCGCACGGGCAAGCGTCTGCGCGCGCGTGAATCCGAAATCGCGGTGTTTTTCCGCGACCCGCCGCACACGATTTTTCCCAATGTCGGCCCGCTGCACGGCAACGTCCTGGTGATCCGCCTGCAGCCCGACGAAGGCATCACCCTGCGCACCACGATCAAGGATCCCGGCCCGGGCGGCTTCCGCCTGACGGACGTGGCGCTGGACATGAGCTTTGCCGAGGCGCTGGGTGCTGATGTGCGCGCGCAGGACGCTTATGAACGGCTGGTGATGGACGTGATCCGTGGCGACCAGACCCTGTTCATGCGCGGCGACGAGGTCGAGGCCGCCTGGGCCTGGGTCGATCCCATCATCAAGGGCTGGGAAGAGCGCGGCGACCGTCCGTCGCCCTATGACCAGGGCAGTTCCGGCCCGGAAGACGCATTGATGCTGATGCATCGCGACGGGCGCCGCTGGCGCCAGATCGGAGGTTGAGATGGTTCACGACGTCATCACCGATGTGACCCAAAGAATAATCGAACGCAGCGCGGATTCCCGCCGCACCTATCTGCAGCGGATGGAGCAGGCCCGGTCCGCAGGGCCGGCGCGCGCGCATCTGTCCTGCAGCGGTCAGGCCCATGCCTATGCCGGGGCTGGCCCCGATCAAAAGACTCTGGCCACCACCAGCGTGGGCAATCTGGGCATCGTCACCGCCTATAACGACATGCTGTCGGCACACCAGCCGTTCGAGCGCTATCCAGAACTGATCCGTCGCGCGGCCCGTGCCGCGGGCGGCACCGCGCAGGTCGCGGGTGGGGTTCCGGCCATGTGCGACGGGGTCACGCAAGGCGAGGCGGGGATGGAACTGTCTCTGTTCTCGCGCGACGTGATCGCGCTGGCGGCGGCGGTGGCGCTCAGCCACAACACCTTCGACGCGGCAGTGTTCCTGGGGGTCTGCGACAAGATCGTGCCGGGGCTGGTGATCGCAGCGCAGAGCTTTGGCCACCTTCCGGCGGTGTTTCTGCCCGCCGGCCCGATGACCAGCGGCCTGCCCAACGACGAAAAGGCCAAGGTGCGCCAGAAATTCGCCGCCGGCGAAGCCACGCGCGAAGAGCTGATGGCCGCCGAGATGGCCGCCTATCACGGGCCGGGCACCTGCACCTTCTACGGCACCGCCAACACCAACCAGATGCTGATGGAGTTCATGGGCCTGCACCTGCCGGGTTCCAGCTTCGTTAACCCCAACACGCCGCTGCGCGATGCGTTGACCGAGGAAGGCGCCCGCCGTGCCCTGTCGCTCAGCGCGCTGGGCAACAATTACACGCCGGTGTGCCAGATCCTCGACGAACGGGCCTTCGTGAACGGCATCGTGGGATTGATGGCCACGGGCGGGTCGACCAATCTGCTGATCCACCTGATCGCCATGGCCCGCGCCGGGGGCATCGTGCTGGACTGGCAGGATTTCTCGGACATCTCGGGCGTCGTGCCCTTGGTTGCGCGGGTCTATCCCAACGGTCTGGCCGACGTGAACCATTTCCACGCCGCGGGCGGGTTGGGGTACACCATCGGCACGCTGCTGGATGAAGGCCTGCTGCATCCCGACACGCTGACCGTGGCGGGGCAGGGGCTGCATCACTACACGCAGGAACCCAAGCTGATCGATGGCGCGCTGGTCTGGCAGGACGGCGCCGGCCACAGCCTGAACGACAAGATCCTGCGCCCGGCCAGTGACCCGTTCCAGCCCACTGGCGGCCTGTCGCGCCTGACCGGCAATCTGGGCACCGGCGTGATGAAGGTCTCGGCCGTGGCCCCCGAACACCAGGTGGTCGAGGCCCCCGTGCGCGTCTTCCATGACCAGGACGAGGTCAAGGCCGCGTTCAAGGCAGGCGAGTTCACCGGCGATGTCATCGTCGTCGTCCGTTTTCAGGGCCCCAAGGCCAATGGCATGCCCGAACTGCACTCGCTGACCCCGATCCTGTCGATCCTGCAGGGGCGCGGCCAAAAGGTGGCGCTGGTGACCGATGGCCGCATGTCGGGGGCCTCGGGCAAAGTGCCCGCGGCGATTCATGTCTGCCCCGAGGCGCTGGATGGTGGCCCGATCGCCAAGCTGCGCGATGGCGACCTGCTGCGCGTCGATGCGGTACGGGGCCAGCTTGAAATCCTGACCCCCGGCGTGCTGGACCGCCCCATCGCCACCGCCGATCTTTCGGCGCATCAATACGGGGTGGGCCGCGACCTGTTCACCACGTTCCGCAACGCCGTCGGCTCGGCCGATGCCGGTGCCAGCATTTTCGGAGCCTGAGCCTATGTCCGCAAAAACCCAACGCACCCGCGAGATCTGCGCATTGGCGCCCATCGTCCCGGTTCTGGTCGTCGATGACGCCGCCCATGCCCGCCCGCTGGCCGAGGCACTGGTGGCCGGTGGCTTGCCCGCGCTCGAGGTGACCTTGCGCACGCCCGCGGCGCTGGACGCGATCCGCGCCATGGCGCAGGTGCCCGGCGGAGTCGTGGGGGCCGGCACGCTGGTCACGCCCGACGATGTCCGTGCCGCAAAAGAGGCGGGCGCGCAGTTCGGCGTATCGCCCGGGGCCACCGATGCCCTGATCGCCGCCTGCGAGGCCGAGGGCCTTCCGCTGCTGCCCGGCGCGGCCACCGCGACCGAGGCGATGCGCCTGCTCGAGCAGGGCTATGACATGCTGAAATTCTTCCCGGCCGAAGCCTCGGGCGGGGCGCCTGCGCTCAAGGCGATCGGCGCGCCGTTGCCGCAGATCACCTTCTGCCCGACGGGCGGCGTGTCGCCCGCCAACGCGCGCGACTACCTGTCCCTGCCCAACGTGATCTGCGCGGGCGGCAGCTGGGTCGCGCCGAAACAGATGGTGGCGCAGGGCGACTGGGCGGGGATCGAAGCCCTCGCGCGTGAGGCGGCTGCGTTGATGGATTGACCTTGCCGGACCGGGCGCTAGGGTGGCGCCAATCAAGGCAGGTTGATCCACATGACAGGCAAGAATTTCTTCGCGCAGGGGCGCGACTATCTGGCCATTCCGGGCCCTTCCGTGATTCCGGACGCGGTGCTGCAGGCGATGCACCGCCCGTCGCCCAATATCTATGCCGGTGAACTGGTCGAGATGATGCCCGGCCTGATCGCCGATCTGCGCCGCGTGGCCCGTACCCGGCACGAAGTGGCGATCTACATCGCCAACGGCCACGGCGCGTGGGAGGCGGCGCTGTCCAACGTGCTGGCCCCCGGTGAAACCGTCCTCGTGCCCGCCTCGGGTCTGTTCAGCCACGGCTGGGCGGAAATGGCCGAGCGTCTGGGCGTCAAGGTCGAACTGATCGATTTCGGCCCCTCCGACCCGTGGGACATGGACCGGATCGCGCAGGCCCTGCGGGCTGATGCCGACCACCGGATCAAGGCGGTTCTGGCGGTGCATGTGGACACGTCCAGCTCGATCCGCAACGATATTCCGGCGCTGCGGGCGCTGCTGGACGACCTGAACCACCCGGCATTGCTGATGGCGGATTGCATCGCTTCTCTGGGCTGCGACCGGTTCGAGATGGATGACTGGGGCGTCGATGTCATGGTCACCGCCTGCCAGAAGGGGCTGATGACCCCGGCGGGCATGTCATTCGTGTTCTTCAACGACCGGTCCAAGGCCAAACGGGCCGCGATGCCACGGGTTTCGGCCTATTGGGACTGGCAGCCGCGATCACAGCCCGACTGGTTCTATCAGTATTTCGGCGGCACCGCGCCGACGCACCACCTGTATGGTCTGCGCGCCGCCCTGGATCTGATCCATGCCGAGGGGATTGAGCATGTCTGGGCCCGCCATGCGCGGCTGGCACAGGCCGTCTGGGCCGCTTGCGAGGTCTGGGCCGAGGGAGGGGCGCTGCACCTGAACGTCGGCGATCGTGCGCATCGCAGCCATGCCGTCACCGCCCTGCGCTTGACCGAGGGTCGCGGCACGCCCCTGCGCAGCTATACCGAGCGGCATCTGGGCCTGACCCTTGGCATCGGGCTGGGCATGGCGGACGAGGAATCATGTTTCCGGCTGGGCCACATGGGCCATCTGAACGGGCACATGGTCATGGGTCTGCTGGGTGGCATCGAAACCGCCATGACCGCGTTGGAGATTCCGCGCGGGTCCGGCGCGCTCGAGGCTGCGGCGGCGGTTCTTGCGGGCTAGGCGCTGCGCGCCGCCGCCAGCGCCTGCGGCAGGGCGGCGGCAAAGGCGTTCAGGTCGGCTTCGGTGCCGCAACTGACGCGGATGCAGCGGTTCTGCGGGGCTGCAAATGGCATCCGCACGAAGATCCCTTGCGCCACCAGCACTTCCAGCACCGCCTTGGCAAATGCTCCGTCGCGCCCACAGTCGATTGCCACGAAATTGGTGGCCGAGGGCAGCGGGGTCAACCCGGTGTCACGCGCAATCGCACCGATCCGGTCGCGGGCCGAGGCAATCTGAGCCTGGATCTGCACCAACCAGTCCTGATCGTGCAGGGCGGCCAGCGCGCCGGCCTGCGCCAGGCGGTTCATGCCGAAATGGTTGCGCACCTTGTTGAAGGCCGAGATCAACTCGGGCGCTCCGATCGCATAGCCGACCCGTGCGCCGGCCATGCCGTAGACCTTGGAAAAGGTGCGCATCCGGATCACGCGCGGATCATCCGCCGCAACCGGCGCGGCAGTGCCGTCGGGCGCGCATTCCACATAGGCCTCGTCCAGCACCAGCAGGCAGCCGTCGGGCAGAGCGTCCATCGCCGTGACGATGTCGGCGCCGCGATGCCAGCTGCCCATCGGGTTGTCGGGGTTGGCCAGATAGACCAGCTTGGCCCCGACCTCGGCCGCCTTGGCGAACAGGGCGGCCGGGTCCTCGTGATCGTTGGCATAAGGCACCTTGTGGATCGCCCCGCCATAGCCCGCGACGTGGTAGTTGAAGGTGGGATAGGCCCCGTCCGAGGTCACGACCGCATCGCCCGGACCGACCATCAGGCGCACCAGATAGCCCAGCAGCCCGTCGATGCCTTCGCCGACCACGATGTTGTCGGGGCTGATCCCGTGAAGATCGGCCAGCGCATGGCGCAGATCGTGGTTCTCGGGGTCGCCATACATCCAGATGCCGTCAGCGGCCTGCCGCATCGCCTCGATCGCGCGGGGCGAGGGGCCGAACACGCTCTCGTTCGCGCCCAGCCGGGCCACGAAGGGCGCGCCGCGCTGGCGCTCCTGCGTTTCGGGGCCGACGAAGGGCACGGTTGCGGGCAGGGATTGGGCAAGCGGGGTGTATCTGGGTCCGGTCATGGGCGCAGATAATCCCAAGGGCATGGCCGGGGCAAGCTTTGCATGAGGCCGGGGCGTCCGCACCGGTCTGCCCTCACGTCGGGCTGGCGTCGGCTGCGGGTTTCGGGGCATGGTTTGCCCGGAACACCAAACCCGGAGGCCCAGATGGCGCGCGTATCAGTTGAATACAGGAACCACATCGCCCATGTCACCCTGACCCGCGGCGACAAGATGAACGCGCTGGACGATGCGATGGTCAAGGCAATCTTGGCAGCGGGGCAAGAGGTCGCCGCCTCGGACGCCCGTGCCGTGGTGCTGTCGGGCGAGGGCAAAAGCTTCTGCGCGGGGCTCGACATGGCCAGTTTTGCGGCCATGGCGCACAAGGACCCGACCGAGTGGTTGATGACTCGCAGCCATGACGACGCGAATGAGATGCAGGAACTGGCGCTGATCTGGCGCCGCGTGCCGGTGCCGGTGATCTGCGCCATTCAGGGCGTGGCCTATGGCGGTGGTCTGCAGATTGCGCTGGGCGCCGATATCCGCATCGCTCACCCCGATGCCAAGCTGGCCGTGATGGAGATGAAATGGGGCATCATCCCCGACATGGGCGGCATGGTCCTGTTGCCGAAACTGGTGCGGTCCGACGTGCTGCGCCTGCTGACCTATACCGCGCGGCCCATAGGAGCCGCCCAGGCCGCCGATTGGGGGTTGGTCACCAGCCTGTCGGATGATCCGCTGACCGAAGCCATCGCACTGGCCGAGGATATTGCGGGCAAGAGCCCCTCGGCCATCCGCGCCGCGAAACGCCTGATCGAGGTGGCCGAAACCAAGTCGCGAGCCGAGGTTCTGCTGGCCGAATCCGCCGAACAGGTCGAACTGATCGGCAAACCCGACCAGATGGAAGTGGTGATGGCCCAGATGCAGGGCCGCAAGCCCGAGTTCAAGTAAACCTCGCGGGCCGCGGCCAGATCCAACTCAACCCCGCAGGCGCGTCGTCACCCCATGGGCGATGCCGCCTGCCAGCAGACCCCAGACCGCCGCGCCCAGACCGAAAACGGTGATGCCCGAGGCGGTGATGGCAAAGGTCAGGATCGCGGCTTCGCGCTCGGCCGGAACCTCGAGCGCGGCGAAGGTGGCGTTGGCCATGACCCCGATCAGCGCCACGCCGGTCAACGTGCCCATCAGCATCGGATCGGCATGGGCGGCAAACCCGGTAATGGCCACGGCGAATACCCCGAACAGGCAATAGAACACCCCGGCCATGACCGCAGACCAATAGCGCTGATCCCGGTCGGGGTGGCTGTCCTCGTTCGAGCACATGGCAGCGGTGATGGCCGCAAGGCACGTCGCCGGCGCGCCGAAGGGGGCCGACAGGATGCTGGCCCCGCCCACGGCCGAGAACAGCCGCCCTGCGATCGGGGCATAGCCAAAGCTGCGCATGACCGCGATGCCGGGGATGTTCTGCGTGGCCATCGTGACCACGAACAGCGGCACCCCGATGCCGATCATCGACGGCACCGAAAAGGTGGGCGTGGTCCAGACCGGCGCGGCCAGCAGGTGGTCGGGGCGGACCGATGGGCCGTCAGAGAACAGAACGACGACCAGCGCGGCGGCCAGAACGGCGGCGGGAACCGCCAGCAGTCTGTGTACACGTCCGGCGATGAACCAGGTCAGGATCACCGGCAGGGCCTGCCAGGGGATCTCGACCGCGGCCTGAAACGGGACGATGCACAGCGGCAGCAGCACTCCGCCCAGCATCGCCTGCGCCAACGAGGTGGGAATCGCCGCCGCCAACCGTCCCAGCGGGCGCCACATTCCGGCCAGCACGGTCAGCGCACCCGCAAACAGGAATGCGCCGACGGCACCCGAGAAACCCGCGGCCGGCACGGCCGAAACCGCCAGCAGCGCCGCACCGGGCGTGGACCAGGCCACGCTGATCGGCTGGCGGTACCACAGGCTGAGCACGATCGCCGCCAGCCCCATGGCAAGGGCGGCCATCATCAGCCCCGATGCCGCCTGCGGCCCCGAGGCGCCCATGGCATCCAACCCCTGAAGGACAATCGGAAAGGAACTGAAAAAGCCGACTACGGCCACGACCAGCCCGGTTGAAACGGTCTGCATCGGCGGAAAGGGTCTGGACATGGGGGCCTCGGTGGATTGGTCCCGAGATTGCTAGCAACCGTTTGGCCCGGTGAACAGGGTCGGGTGCAAAAAACCCCGCCGGGCGTGCGCGGCGGGGTTTCGTCAAGCGTGTGCGAGGGGCTGACGGATCAGGCGATCTCGGCCAGTCGGGCCAGCGCCTCGTTGATGCGGGCTTCTTCCTCTTCGCGCGCGGCCAGGTTGGCCTTGGCCTCTTCGACCACCTCTTCCGGGGCCGAGGCCACGAATTTGGGGTTGTTGAGGCGCCCGCGCAGACCGCCCAGTTCCTTGGCCAGTTTGCCCTTGGCTTTTTCCAACCGTTCCTTCTCGGCGCCGATGTCGATGATGTCGGCCAGCGGCAGGCCAAAAGACGCGCCGGGGGCCGCGATCGAGATCGTGCCCTTGGGCAGCGTGTCAGCCTTGGTCAGGCTGTCGATCCGGGCCAGCCGCTTGATCAGCGCCTCGTTCCGGTCCCAGGCGGCCTGGCCGTGGGCGTCGATCTCGGTCACCAGCATCGGCACGTACAGGCCCGCCGGGACGCGCATCTGGGCGCGGGCCGAGCGGGTGTTCTCGATCACCGAGATCACCCAGTTCATCTCGCGATCCGCGTCGGCATCGACCAGATCGTCGGCGGCATAGCTGGGCCAGTCGGCATGCACCAGCATCTTGGCACGGGTGCCGGTCAGGCCCCACAGCTCTTCGGTGATGAAGGGCATGATCGGGTGCAGCAGGATCAGGCACTGGTCCAGAACCCAACGCATGGTGGCGCGGGTCTCGGCCTGGGCCTCGGCATCGTCGCCCTGCAGCAGCGGTTTGGACAATTCCACGTACCAGTCACAGACCTTGCCCCAGACGAAGGCATAAAGCGCATTGGCCGCGTCATTGAAGCGATAGCTCTCCAGCGCCGCGTCGACCTCTTCGCGCACGCGGGCGGTTTCGCCGATGATCCAGCGGTTCACGGCGGCCTTGGGCTGCAGGTCGGCCACGTCCAGTTGCGGGACGGCGTCGGTGAAGACCTCGTTCATCTCGGCAAAGCGGACGGCGTTCCACAGCTTGGTGCCGAAGTTGCGATAACCGGTGATCCGCTCGCGCGACAGTTTCAGCACGCCGCCGATCGCCGCCATCGAGGCGTTGGTGAAGCGCAGCGCGTCGGCGCCGAACTCGTCCACGATTTCCAGCGGGTCGATGACGTTGCCGGTGGTCTTGGACATCTTCTTGCCCTTCTCGTCGCGGACGAGCTGGTGCAGATAGACGGTGTGGAACGGGATTTCGTTCACCACGGCCAGCTGCATCATCATCATCCGGGCGACCCAGAAGAACAGGATGTCGAACCCGGTGATCAGGACATCGGTGGGGAAGTAGCGCTGCAACTCCTCGGTCTGTTCGGGCCAGCCCAGCGTGCCGATGGGCCACAGGCCGGACGAGAACCAGGTGTCCAGCACATCCGGGTCGCGCCAGACCGGATAGACCAGCTTGGTCGGGTCGCGGTCGATGGCGTATTGCGCCAGGCTTTCGGCGAACCGGTGGATCGCCTCGTGCTTGTCGGCAACCTCGATCACCGTGGCGTGGCTGAGCGGGCTGGGAATGTCGGCATTGTCATCCAGGAATTTCCCGGTGACGTCCTCGAAGCTGGCGGCGCACTCCATGACCGCGCCCCGGTGCAGCATGCCGCCTTCGTTCAGCAGCCGGCCCAGTTCGACCAGGTCCAGCTCGCCGTCGTTTTCGTCATCCTTGAAATCCTCGGCCGACAGGTCCAGCCCGTACCAGACCGGAATCTGATGCCCCCACCACAGCTGGCGGCTGATGCACCAGGGTTCGATGTTTTCAAGCCAGTGGTAATAGGTCTTTTCGCCCGATTCCGGGATGATCTTGACCCGGCCGTCGCGCACCGCGTCCAGCGCGGGGCCCACGATCTTTGACGTCTCGACGAACCACTGGTCGGTCAGCATCGGCTCGATCACCACCTTCGAGCGGTCGCCGAAGGGCTGCATGATCGGTTTGCTCTCAACCAGTGGCACCAGCGCGTCGGCGCCCTCGGCATCGGGTTTCAGCGCGGTCGATCCCAGGCGCGGATCGTCCGCGCGGGTCATCACGGCCAGACCTTCGGCGGTGATCTCTTCGACCACCCTGGCGCGCGCCTCGAACCGGTCCAGGCCGCGCAGATGGTCGGGCACCAGGTTGATCGCGTCGATCTCGTTCTCGGTGAATTCGCGCCCGCGGGCATATTCCTGGGCCTTGGCGGCTTCGTCCGCGTAGGGCGCGCCGTCGGCCCGCATGTGGCCGCGCGTGTCCATCAGGCGGTACATGGGGATCTTGCCGCGCTTGGCCACCTGATAGTCGTTGAAGTCATGCGCGCCGGTGATCTTCACCGCGCCCGAGCCGAAATTCGGGTCGGGGTATTCGTCGGCGATGATCGGGATTTGGCGGCGATGCTCTTTCGGGCCCACCGGGATTTCGCACAGCTTGCCGACGATCGGCGCATAGCGTTCGTCTGACGGGTGCACCGCAACCGCGCCGTCGCCCAGCATGGTCTCGGGGCGGGTCGTGGCGATCGAGATATAGTCGCGCTCTTCCTCGAGGATGATGTTCCCGTCCTCGTCCTTTTCGACGTAGGTGTAGGTCTCACCCCCGGCCAGCGGGTATTTGAAGTGCCACATATGGCCGGCGACCTCGATATTCTCGACCTCGAGGTCCGAGATCGCGGTCTCGAAATGCGGGTCCCAGTTGACCAGCCGCTTGCCGCGGTAGATCAGGCCCTTGTCGTACATGTCGACAAAGACCTTGATGACCGCGTCATGGAAGTTGGGGCTGTTTTCGTGGCCCGTGCGCGGGTCGCCGGCCGCACCGGCCATGGTGAAGGCGTTGCGCGACCAGTCGCAGGAGGAGCCGAGGCGTTTCAGCTGCTCGATGATGGTGCCGCCGTATTCGCCCTTCCACTCCCAGACCT
The DNA here is from genome assembly GCA_000161775.1 of Ruegeria lacuscaerulensis ITI-1157. GTDB lineage: Bacteria > Pseudomonadota > Alphaproteobacteria > Rhodobacterales > Rhodobacteraceae > Ruegeria > Ruegeria lacuscaerulensis. The sequence continues at coordinate 119,605 of GG704596.1, read as the reverse complement.
TGGCCAGGAACTCCTCGCGCGTGTAGTCGGTGCGCTTTTTGCCTTCCTCGGCCATCAGCTTCTTTTCGACCTGCATCTGGGTGGCGATGCCGGCGTGGTCCTGGCCGGGCTGCCACAGCGTGTCGAACCCGCGCATCCGGTGCCAGCGGATCAGGATGTCCTGCAGGGTGTTGTTGAACGCATGGCCCACATGCAGTGCGCCGGTCACGTTCGGCGGCGGGATCATGATGCAAAAGCTTTCGTCGCGCGATTTGTTCGCGCCTGCCTTGAAGGCTCCGGCCTGTTCCCAGGCCTTGTAGATCCGGGCCTCGGCCTCGGCCGCGTTGAATGTCTTGTCCATCGCCATCGGGTGCGTCCTGCGTCATCGATCTTGGGTCAGCGCCTGCAATAGCGAATGGCGGCGGGAAGGGAAAGGGCCAAGCACCCTGCGCACTGGACATCCGCCGCGTCACGGCTAGGGTCGCGGTCAGAGGCAGCGAAAGGGGCGCGTCATGGAAAAATTCGGCAAGAGCCAACCGGTCACCCGGTCCGAGGATCAGCGGTTCCTGACCGGTCAGGGGCGCTATATGGACGATACGGTGCCGCCCGGCGCGCTGCACGCGGTGTTCTTTCGCAGCCCGGTGGCGCATGGCGACATCACCGGGCTTGACCTCGACGCCGCCCGCGCCGCGCCCGGCGTGCGGCTGGTGCTGACCATCGATGACCTGATCGCCGCCGGAATCGACCCGGTGCTGAGCGCCACGATCCTTGTCAACCGCGACGGCACCCGCGCCGCCGATCCCCCGCGCCACATGTTGGCCCGCGACCGGGTGCGCTTCGTCGGCGAGCCGGTGGCGATGGTCGTGGCCGAAACGCTGGCGCAGGCCCGCGACGCCGCCGAGCTGATCTGGATGGATACCACCGACCGCCCCGCCAAGCTGGACCTTGCGCCGGGTGGTGAGCCGCTGCACCCCGAGGCCCCCGACAACCGCGCCTTTGACTGGGCCGTGGGCGACGAGGCCGAGACCCAGGCCGCCTTTGACGCCGCCGCCCATGTCGTGTCGCTGCAGGTGGCCGACAACCGGGTGATCGTGAACTCGATCGAGCCGCGCGGCTGCAATGCGGTCTGGTCCGACGGGCGGCTGCATTTCAGCTATGGCGGGCAGGGTGTCTGGGGGATGAAGGCGCAGCTGGCCGACAAGCTGCGGCTGGACCCGCAGGCCGTCCACGTCACCACGCCCGATGTGGGCGGCGGGTTCGGCATGAAGGCGATGCCGTATCCCGAGTATTTCTCGGTCGCGGTGGCGGCGATGCAGCTGGGCCAGCCCGTGCACTGGATGTCGGACCGGACCGAGGCGATGCTATCCGACCATCACGGGCGCGATCTGACCTCTCTGGCCGAGCTGGCCTTTGACGAGGATCTTCGCATCACCGCCTACCGGGTCCACAGCCGCTGCAATCTGGGCGCCTACAACAGCCATTTCGGCCAGGCGATCCAGACCAACCTGTTCAAATGCGTGCTGCCCGGCGTCTATGACGTGCAGAAAACCTATCTGCGGGTCGAGGGGTTTTACACCAACACCACTCAGGTCGACGCCTATCGCGGTGCCGGCCGCCCCGAGGCGATCTATGTGCTGGAACGCGCGATGGACCGCGCCGCGCGCGAGCTGGGTGTCGACCCGTGGGAGCTGCGTCGCCGCAACTTCATCCGGCCCGAGGCCTTTCCCTATGTCTCGGCCACCGGTGAAACCTATGACGTGGGCGATTTCGGAATGGTCCTGTCCCGCGCCGCCGAACAGACCGCCGGTTTCGCCGCGCGCAAGGCCGCCGACGCCGAACGCGGCCTGATCCGGGGGCAGGGGCTTTGTTACTATATCGAAAGCATTCTGGGTGACCCTTCCGAGGGCGCAAAAGTCGAATTCTGTCAGGACGGAACCGTGAACCTTTATGTCGGGACGCAATCGAACGGGCAGGGGCATGAAACGGTCTATGCCCAGTTCCTGTCGGATCAGACGGGGATTCCGGCCGACCGGATCCGGGTCGTGCAGGGCGACAGCGACCGCATGGCGCAGGGCGGCGGCACCGGCGGGTCGCGCTCGGTCACGGTGCAAAGCGCGGCGACGCTGGTCACGATTGACCGGATGATTGCCGCATTCACGCCCTATCTGGCGGGCAAGATGGGGGTCGAGGAAAGCAATGTGACCTTCGACCATGAAACCTTTCGCGCGCCGGGGTCGAACCTGACGCCAACGCTGATCGAAGCGGCCGAGATGGCCCGCGCGGATGGCCGCACCGACCTGCTGCAGCATGAAGCCCGCACGCGGCTTGAGGCGCGCAGCTATCCCAACGGCGCCCATGTGGCCGAGGTGGTGATCGACCCGGAAACTGGCACAACGACGGTCGACCTCTATACTGTCGTCGATGATTTCGGCAATCTCATCAACCCCATGCTGGCCGAAGGCCAGGTGCATGGCGGCGTGGCGCAGGGCATCGGCCAGGCGCTGTGCGAACACGTTGTGCATGATGCCGAAGGGCAACTGCTGACGGCCACCTTCATGGACTACGCCTTGCCCCGCGCGGCCGACCTGCCGATGATTGGGTTTACCTCGGCGCCGGTTCCGTCAACGGCCAACCCGATGGGCATGAAAGGCTGTGGCGAGGCAGGCACGGTCGGCGCATTGGCGGCCGTGGCGAATGCGGTGCAGGACGCGCTGTGGGATCACGGGGTGCGGCAGGCGGATATGCCTTTCACACCTCTCAGGGTTTGGGAAATGCTGTCGGATGCAGTTGAAGTGGATCGGTAGAAAACTCCTCGGATGGCTCGGCCGACCGCTACGGTCGGAACATTCGGCTGAAACGCGTCATCGCGAGCCGATCAGCCATGTCATCATCCTCGACGGCACCATGTCCACGCTGGAACCCGGCCGGGAAACCCATGCCGGCCTGACCTATCGGATGTGCCGCGAAATGGGCGGTACCGTGTCGGTGTTCTACGAAGGTGGCGTCCAGTGGGACAGCTGGAAAACCACGCTCGACGTGATGATGGGGCGAGGGATCAACCGGCAGATTCGCCGGGCCTATGGCTATCTGGCGTCGCGCTACAAGCCGGGCGATCGGATCTATCTGATGGGGTACTCGCGCGGGGCCTACGGGGTGCGCAGCCTGGCGGGCGTGATCGACATGATCGGCCTGCTGCGCCCCGAACACGCGACCGAGCGCAACATCAAACAGGCCTACCGCCACTACGAAAACAACCCACGCGGCAAGGCTGCACAGGATTTCCGGCGGCTTTATTGCCATGACGGCGTCGAGATCGAGATGATCGGCGTCTGGGACACGGTCAAGGCGCTGGGTTTGCGTCTGCCGCTGCTGTGGCGCTGGGCCGAAGAGAAGCACGCATTTCACAATCATCAGTTGGGCCCAGTCACCCGCCACGGGTATCACGCTTTGGCGCTGGATGAGACGCGCGAAGTGTTCGAACCAGTTCTGTGGACCTGCACGCCCGAGTTCAAGGGCCATGTGGAGCAGGTCTGGTTCCGTGGAACCCATGGCGACGTAGGTGGCCAATTGAACGGCTACGAAGAGGCGCGGCCGTTGAGCAACATTTCCCTGATCTGGATGCTGGACAAGGCGGAATTGCACGGTCTGCCTTTGCCCGACGGCTGGCGCGATCGGTTTCCCATTGATCCCCATGCGCCGTCGGTTGGCACATGGCGCGGCTGGGGCAAGATTTTCCTGCTGCGAAAGCACCGCAAGGTCGGGCAGGACCCGTCAGAACGCCTGCATGTTTCAGTTTCGCCGGACGAACTGCCCGGATGGGTCGCGATGCCGAATTTACCATCACATCCGGCGCAGTAAGGGTCAGCTTGGGACGCAGACATTTCTGACTGACACAAGCATTGCATCCGGGCGCTCAACCAGATCGAAACGCCATCTTCCTGGAGACCAATTATAGACCCGTTGCGCATCGGGGTGATCCACTATCATCAGGCCGTGAAAGTACCATTTTGACGTGGATTTGTATCCCGTCGCAGTCGTGTAGAATGAGAAGCCCCGTAAATCGCGTACTGCCTCGATTGGCGCGTTTTTCGAGTGTTCGGCGATGCAATACGGTGCGCCGTCCGCTATGAAACGCGCCTGAACAAGGATCATCGGAACTGTCAACAACGACCAGAGCGCGGCGATTGTCCCGATTGAAATACCAATCTTCGCCACCCGAGAGGGCTGTGGCTGCCCGCCCGATCCCGACCAAATCAGAAAGCTTGCGGCGACGGCTGTCGTCAGGGTGACACCGTGCAGAATCTGGGTGTCAGAACCAAGCGAGAGCACCATCCCAAACAACGTCAGAAACAAACCGGAAACGATTGAAAAAACGGCAATACATCTGGCGACGAGTTGTGGAATCGAAGGCAATCCCAGTAACACAAGGCCACCAATGAATGCGGGAATGGTGGGCGCAAGCCATGAATACAAATATGTGGCCTGAAAAAACAAAGGCAGGGTTTTTCCGCGCTCATTCGGCTCGAATATCGAAGGGTCAAACGGCTCGATGTAGGCCGCGAAAATCAGCACGCTGTAGGCGCAGAACAGGATCTTGAACTTCATGGCGGGCTGAATGACCAAATCTCTTTGTTCAAAAAAATACTGCCCACTCTTCTTGCGACGGGTGGGCAGCAGAGAAAGAAGATAATGTCACGCCGCCGATAGCAGCGTTCATAGCTGAATTCTAACGCCGCCGATCCCTGCGCGAGCTCATCGGCTGGAAGGCCACGCCCACATGCGCCTCGCAATAGGGTTTGCCCGGCTCGGCCGGCAGACCGCAGAACCAGAAATCATCCGTGGCCGGATCGCCCACGGGCCATTTGCAGGTCTTCTCGGTCAGTTCCATCAGGGTCAGCTTCTTGGCCTTCTTCTCGACCTCGTTGACCTTGGCCAGTGCCTCGGGGCTGATCTCATTGGCCGAAGGCTGCGGCGGCAGCGGCTGGCCGGCCGGAATGATCTGGCGGCGCGGCGGCGTGGCCGGTTTCGCCTCGGCGGCCGGCGCGGCTGCTGCAGGGCGGGCCGGTTCGGTCTTGGGGGCGGGTTTGGGCTTGGCTTCGGCCTTGGGCGCGGGGGCCGGTTTTTCCTTGGGCTCGGCCTTGGCCGGTGCAGCGCCGGCGGTCCGGTTCGACAGGCCCAGACGATGGACCTTGCCGATCACCGCATTGCGGGTGACCCCGCCCAGTTCCTTGGCGATCTGGCTGGCCGACTGGCCTTCGCCCCACATTTTCTTGAGCAGTTCAACGCGCTCGTCTGTCCAGGACATGGGTAGCCTTTCAAAAGCGGGAAAGCGGCCTCGGTCACGGGCCGCCTTCGGAATTCGTCTCAGCGCCCTATTCTAATCACTGCGGGCCGAGTTACAAGCGGTCATCGAATCAGATTGGGGGCAGGAATGCAGAATCTCGCGGATCAGGACATGCGCCGTTTCGGAGCGGTCAACTGGATGGGGTTGTGGACGCTGGCCCAGCGCGAAACCCTGCGCTTTCTTGCGGTCTGGACGCAGACCCTGCTGGCGCCTCTGGTCACTGCGGGCCTGTTCCTGCTGATCTTCAACATCGCCGTTGGCCCGGGTCGGCCGGATGTGATGGGCGTGCCCTTCCTGACCTTCCTGGCGCCCGGGATCATGATGATGACGGTGATTCAGAACGCATTTGCCAATACTTCGTCCTCGATGGTGATCGCAAAGGTGCAGGGCAACATCGTCGATACCCTGATGCCGCCGCTTTCGCCGCTCGAAATCCTGCTGGGCTATCTGGCGGGTGGCATCGCGCGGGGCGTGCTGATCGCGCTGGTCGTGGCCGCGGCCCTGGCGCTGGTGCTGGGGCTGGTGCCGGCGCATCCGCTGATCGCGCTGGCCTTCGTGGTGCTGGGTGGTGCCTTCATGGGCGGTCTGGGCCTGTTTGCCGGCATCTTCGCCAACAAGTTCGACCAGATGGCGGCCATCACCAACTTCATCGTCACCCCGCTGGCCTTTCTGTCGGGCACCTTCTACTCGGTCGAGGCGCTGCCGCCGCTGCTGAACCGCCTCAGCCATGCCAACCCGGTGTTCTACCTGATCGACGGGCTGCGTTACGGGATGATCGGCGTGTCGGACAGTTCGCCGCTGCTGGGGCTGGCCGTCTGCGGCGGGGCCACGCTGGCCGTCTGTGCGGTGACCTGGCAGATGCTGCGCACGGGCTATCGGCTCAAGGCCTGACCCGCCGCGCCCGCCCTTCGCGCCACACCAGGATCAGCGCTCCGGTCAGGATGATGGCCGACCCGGTCACGCTGACCGCATCCGGGATCACGTCGAACACCGCAAAATCGTACAGGCCCGCAAAGATCAGCGTGGCATAGCTGATCGGCGCCACGAACGAGGCATCGGCCCGCGCCATGCCGTTGACGAAACAGGCCTGCGCACAGGCCATCAACACCCCGATACCGGCCAGCGCCGCCCATTGCGCGGGCGCAGGCGGTGCCCAGACCGCCAGAACCGCGACCGTGGCGATGGTCACCCCCATCGCGTTGTTGACCAGCAGAATCTGGATCGGCGCCTCGCGGCCGGACAGTTTCTTGATGAAAATCAGCTCCATCCCGATCACGGCCGCCGCACCCAGCGCCAGAAGGGCGGCGGGCTGAAAGCTTGCAGGCGTCGGGCGCAGCAGGATCAACGCTCCGGCCAGCGCTACTGCCGCCGCAAGCCAGCGCCAGGGGCCGACGCCCTCTTTCAGCAGCGGGATGGCCAGCACCATCGCGAAAACCGGGTTCAGGAAGGAAATCGCGGTGGCATCGGCGATCGGGATATAGGCGACCGAGGCGAACATCAGCGAAATCCCCGCCCAGCCGAAACTGGTGCGGCCCAGATGCAGCCCCCAATGCGGTTGCCGCAGCCGGGGGCGCAGCACCGCGACGGTGGCTGCGATCGCGACGAAGGCGAACAAAAACCGCCCGTGGCTGATCTGCAGCGGATGCAGCGGCGGCCCCAGCGCATCGGTGCCCAGCGCCTTGGCCAGCAGCGTGGTGCCCGCGATGAAGGCGCTGGCGCAAAAGATCAGACCGGCGGCCAATGCCGGGTTGTGTGACTTGGGCGTGAACATGGCCCAGAGGTGCGGCAGCTCGGCCCGGATGACAAGTGCCGATTGGTTGAGTCTCCAACAAATTCAACCGCTGTCGCGATTTCGGCTTTTCACATCGTGACGGTCCCGCTATACGGGCGCCCATGATCAAACTCGCGCATATCCTGCCGCTCCGACGCCGACGCATCACCGCGTAACCGGCCCGTTTGATCCTGCGCGCGCGACCCAAATCCGCGCATCTCTCACCAAATCTGTTGACGAACCCGGTCTCAGTGTTTCAGTCACTGGGTTCAAGTTTTCCAAAAAGGATGATCCGATGATCCCGTCCGTTCTGCCGACTTACAATCGTGCTCCGCTGACCTTCGTGAAGGGCGAAGGCGCCTGGCTGACCGAGGCGGACGGCCGACGTTTCCTTGACCTGGGCGCGGGGATCGCGGTGAACGCGCTGGGCCATGCGCACCCGGCATTGGTCAATGCCCTGACCGAGCAGGCACATGCGCTGTGGCACGTGTCGAACCTGTACCAGATCCCGCAGCAGCAGGCGCTGGCCGACAAGCTGGTGGACATGACCTTTGCCGACACGGTGTTCTTCACCAATTCCGGAACCGAGTCCTGCGAATTGGCGGTCAAGATGGCGCGCAAGCATTTCTACGACCGGGGCCAGCCGGACAAGGTCGAGATCATCACGTTCGAGGGGTCTTTCCACGGGCGCTCATCGGCAGGCATCGCCGCCGCCGGGTCCGAGAAAATGACCAAGGGGTTCGGCCCGCTGCTGCCCGGGTTCGTCCATGTCGCCTTTGGCGATCTGGACGGTGTGACCAACGCGATCAGCGACAAGACCGCCGCGATCATGATCGAGCCGATCCAGGGCGAGGGCGGCATTCGCCCCGTCCCCGATGTCGAACTCAAGGCCCTGCGCCAGATCTGCGACGACAACGGGCTGCTGCTGATCCTCGACGAGGTGCAGTGCGGCGTCGGCCGGACCGGGAAACTCTTTGCCCATGAATGGGCGGGCATCACGCCCGACATCATGATGGTGGCCAAGGGTATCGGTGGCGGCTTCCCGTTAGGTGCGGTGCTGGCCACCGAAGCGGCCGCCAGCGGCATGACCGCGGGCACCCATGGGTCGACCTATGGCGGCAACCCGCTGGGCTGCGCGGTGGGCTGCGCGGTTCTGGACCATGTGGCGACCCCGGCCTTCCTGGACGGCGTCAACCGCAAGGCGGGACTGCTGCGCCAAAAGCTCGAGGGCCTAGTCGCCGATCACCCCGACGTTTTCGAAGAAGTCCGCGGATCTGGCCTGATGCTGGGTCTGAAATGCAAGGCGCCCAACACCGATGTGGTCGCGGCCGGCTATGACAACGAAGTCATCACCGTGCCTGCGGCCGACAACGTAATCCGCCTGCTGCCGCCGCTGACCCTGACCGAGGATGACATCGCCCAGGCCCTGATCCGTCTCGAGAAAGCCGCCAGGCAGGTTCAAGGCCAACTCGCCTCGGCCTGACACACCTATTCCCGAATGCACCGGGGGCACCGCCCCCGGCAACCGACAGTGAAAAAGCGAACCGACATGAACCATTTCCTTGATATCCACAAAACCGACGCCGCCGCGCTGCGGTCGATGATCGACCAGGCCGGTGCCATGAAGCAGGCCCGGTTGGGCCGTCCCAAGGCCGCGCCCGACGACGAACAGCCGCTGGCCGGCCGCATGGTGGCGCTGATCTTCGAAAAACCCTCGACCCGGACCCGCGTGTCATTCGATGTGGGCGTGCGCCAGATGGGCGGTCAGACCATGGTGCTGTCGGGCAAGGACATGCAGCTGGGCCATGGCGAGACCATCGCCGACACCGCCCGCGTGCTGTCGCGCTATGTCGACATGATCATGATCCGCACCTTCGACGAAACCATCCTGACCGAGATGGCCGAATACTCGGACGTGCCGGTGATCAACGGCCTGACCGACCGCACCCACCCGTGCCAGATCATGGCCGACGTGCTGACCTATGAGGAACACCGCGGCCCCATCGCCGGGAAAAAGGTCGTCTGGACGGGTGACGGCAACAATGTCTGCGCCTCGTTCCTGCATGCGGCGGGCCAGTTCGGTTTCGACCTGACCTTTACCGGCCCCGCCCAGTTCGACCCCGAGGAAGAGTTCATCGGCTTTGCCCGCCAGAAGGGTTCGAAGGTGGTGATCGAGCGCGATCCGTACAAGGCCGTCGAAGGCGCCGATCTGGTGGTGGCCGACACATGGGTTTCGATGCATGATTCCCAATCCGCGAAGGAACGCCGGCACAACCTGCTGCGGCCCTATCAGGTCAATGCCGACCTGATGTCCCACGCCAAGCCCGACGCCCTGTTCATGCACTGCCTGCCCGCCCACCGCGAAGAGGAAGCGACCTCCGAGGTGATGGACGGGCCGAATTCGGTGATCTTCGATGAGGCCGAAAACCGCCTGCACGCACAGAAGGCGGTGATGCGCTGGTGTCTGGGGGTCTGACGCCCCTCGGAAATTCAATGGGAGCCGCTGGTTCTCGTTAATTCTTGGAGGCTCCCATGCCGCACGTCGTTCTGGAATTCTCCGCCGGGCTTGAGCAATCGCACGATTTTCAAGCCATATGCGAAGAACTCTATACGGTCCTCGCCGCGCATGAGGAATTTGACGCGCCAACGCTCAAAATCCGCGCCATGCCGATCCCGTATTCCTTCATCGGGACCGAGCCGCAGACGTTCATTCATGCCTCTCTGTTGCTGATGCAGGGACGGGATGAACGGACGCGAGCCGAATTGAACGCAATCATTCTGGATGTTCTGACCGCCGCTGCGCCGACGGTCGGCAGCATCACGGTGCGGGATGTAGAGATGAACCGCGCCACCTATGCCAAGCGTCTGGCGACCTGACCTGCGCCCGTTGCCTAACCCCGCGGTTTCACGTCCCAGACCTGCAATCTGATCAACGCCCCGACGCAGGCGAACACTACAAGCCCGCACAACGCGGCCTTGGTGACGGTTTCCATTGTGCCCTCGATCAGCACGGCATGCACGACGGTGCCCAGAATTGTCACCAACGCAAGACTGGCATGGGCCAACCGCCAAAGGCGGAACCGCCAACCCAGCCGGCTGCGCAACGCGGCCAGTGCCACGGCGGCGAGCGCTGCCCACATGGCCACCACGCCCCAGGCCGAGAAGGGGGTGGGGGACCGGAACAGCAGGGCATCCACCACATCCGGGGGGCTGGTGATCCACAACCCGCCCACATGCAGGACAATCATGGCGATCAGGGTGATCCCGATCCAGCGGTGCACCATTCGGCTGTCCATCGCGGTCAGCCCCGGCAGCACGCGCGCGGCCAGCAGCGGCTGTACCAGCAGCAATCCCAACCCGATGACTCCGGCAAAGCCCGCAGCGATGTAGATCGGGCTGCGCCAGGCCAGATACGGGCTGAACCCCGCCACCACCACGGGCACCGCAATGGCCGCGATCAGCGCCAGCCAGACCGCAAGGACGCCCGGGCGTGGCACCTGGTTCAGACCGGTTGCAGAACGAAATGCGCGGCGAGGGTCTTGTCGCGCGCACTGGACATGATCGGGCGCAGGAAGACGGTCTCGAATTCGCCGCTGTCATAGGCCAGATGTCCGTGCGGCTGACCAAAGGCAGGCACGATCTGCGGCATCTCCAGCCGGAATTCTCCGTTCGCATCGGTCAGGGTGGCGCCGTGGCTCTGCGGGTCGCGCTCGTGGCCTTCGGTTGTGTGCGCCCAGACCTGGATGCGCTGACCGGGCAGGGGCGCGCCGTCGCCGGCCCGACGTACTGTGCCGGTCATCCAGAAGCCGCCGCCGCCGATCCGGTCGACGATCGGCGCGCCCGGACGATAGTTGTTCGATCCGCCCCGCATCGACGGGGTCGGCGCCAACCCACTGGCCCGCGCGGGCAGGATCAGGCCGCTGCCGGCCGTGGCAACCAACGCGGTGCCGGCCACCAACATGGTTCTTCGGTTCAGTGAATCTCCGGGCATCGAAACCTCTCCTGTGCTGACCCGGCAGCTGTTCCAACCGCCACAGTGGAAGAATAGCACGATCGCGGCTCATTCCGAGCGTTCCCGGCAAAATCCGGCCACCCGGCGGACAAAGGCGCGTGGAAAGGACCAAGGCGGCGATAGTCTTTGACGTCTGCGCCATTCGGATGCGATCCTTTTTCTTGCGTCACCAAGGGGGAAGCCGATGAATGATGCCAACCTGCTGACCAAGGATGAAATCGATGCCTTCCGCCGCGATGGTGCGGTGGTGCTGCGCCAGAAATTCAGCGCGGACTGGATCGAGTTGCTGCGCGCGGGCATCGACGCCGATCTGCAAACCCCGACCGAGAACTTTACCCGCCACACCAAGGACCCGGACGCGCCCGCCTATCTTGAGGACTTCTGGGCCTGGAGCAAGATTCCCCAGTTCGAGAACTTCGTCCGCAACTCGCCCTGCGCGCCGATCGCGTCCGAGTTGCTGGGCGCCGCGCCGATCAATCTGGTGATGGACAACTGGTTCCTGCGCGAGGCCGGATCGACCTCACGCCCGCCATTCCATCAGGACCTATCCTATTTCGACTTCGAAGGCTCGATGTGCGTGCTGTGGCTGCCGCTTGAACCGGTCAGCAAGGACAACGGGATCGCCTTCGTGCGCGGCTCGCACCTGTGGGACAAGCTGTTCATGCGGGTGCGGTTCGCCGACGGGCACCCCAGTTATGAACCCACGCAGGTAGCAGGCCGCACCTATCACCCGCCACCGGACGTGAATGCCGACCCCGGCGCCTATGACCTGCTGCAATGGGATATGGAGCTGGGCGACTGCATCTATTTCGACATGCGCACGCTGCACCGGGGGGCTGTCCTCGGTCACGCCCACGGAAACCGTGCGCCGCTTCACCCTGCGCATGACCGGGCCGGACGGGGTGATCCGGTATCGCGGCGATTGGGCCAAGGAGGAACGGGCGCAATTTGAGGCCGCCGGCTATGCCGAGGGCGACCGGATCGCCGGCCCGTTTTTCCCGCAGCTCTGGCCCCGCGCACAGGGCTGATCCGGGGTGCAGCCTTTCTGTGCGCAGATGCACTTTGTCCGCTGGTATTTTGCGCTAGATTGGCAAGGGTGAACATCCCGCCGCACCGGATTGGAGGCCGACATGAGCTGGAACCCCACCCACAGCCCCGAATGCGTCAGCGAAGGATCGGCGCTGGAAACCCTGATCATTCCGCGCGCCCGCGACCTGGGCGGGTTCGAGGTGCGCCGCGCGCTGCCCTCGGTCAAGCGCCAGTTGGTGGGGCCCTTCATCTTCTTCGATCAGATGGGACCGGCCGAGTTCATCACCGATGGCGGTATCGACGTACGCCCGCATCCGCATATCGGGCTGGGCACGGTTACTTACCTGTACCAGGGCGAGTTTGAACATCGCGACAGCCTTGGCACCCATCAGATAATCTATCCCGGCGAGGTCAACTGGATGGTCGCGGGTCGCGGCGTCACCCATTCCGAACGCACCAGCGCCGAAACCCGCGCCAAGCGGCACAGCTTGTTCGGCATTCAGACCTGGATTGCGCTGCCCGAAGCGCACGAGGACATGGCCCCCGATTTCGAACATCACAAGCAGGCCGCGTTGCCGCATATCCAGGATGCCGGTGTCAGCGCCCGACTGATCCTTGGCTCGGCCTATGGGGAAACCAGCCCGGTCACGATGCTGTCGGAAACCTTCTATCTGGACGTGCAACTGGACCCCGGCGCCGCCTTTCCGCTGCCCGACGATCACGAGGATCGGGGCGTCTACGTCACACAAGGCTCGGTCGAGATCGCGGGTGACCGGTTCGAGGAAGGCCGCATGATGGTCTTCCGCCCGGGTGACCGCCTGTCGGTGACCGCCGGGCCGGCGGGTGCGCGGCTGATGCTGCTGGGCGGAGCCACCATGAATGAGGATCGGTATATCTGGTGGAACTTCGTCTCGTCTTCGAAGGACAAGATCGAAACGGCGATCCGCGAATGGAAATCCGCCGATTGGGCCAACGGCGCCTTCCACCTGCCGCCGGGGGACGAGGACGAGTTCATTCCGATCACCCCGGAGCTGGAACGCACCAAACCCCGGCGCGCGCGCTGAACGTCACGTCAGCGCTCGCCCGGCTTGCTTGCCCGAGGGATCCCGGCGATCCTTGGCGGCAAATCGGAAGGGGGCGGCATGAAACTGGTGATCGCGGGCGCGGGCAGCATCGGATGCTATTGCGGGGGGCTGCTGGCCGATGCCGGCCACCACGTCACGCTGCTGGGCCGGGCGCGGGTGCTGGACTCGATCCGGCGGAACGGGCTGACCGTGACCGACTATTCCGGCATGCGCAAAACGATCCCCGCTGAGCGTCTGACCCTGTCTGAAGGCCCTGCCTGCCTGTCCGACGCCGATCTGGTTCTGGTCACGGTGAAAACCGGCGCCACCGCCGAGATGGCCCGCCTGATCGCCGCGCACGCCCCGGCTGCGGCCCCGGTCATTTCGTGGCAGAACGGGATGGAAAACGCCCGCACGCTGCGCACCGCGCTGCCCGGGCGGGACGTGCGCGCCGGGATGGTGCCGTTCAACGTGGTGCCTGCCGGTCCGGCCACCTGGCATCGCGCGACATCCGGCGACATCGTGGTCCAGTCCGGGCCCGGCGCGCTGGCCCGCCGCCTGTCCTCGCCCGATCTGCCCGTCACCGAAACCGACGGGATCGAGGCGGTGCAATGGGGCAAGCTGGTCATCAACCTCAACAACGCGCTGAACGCGCTGTCGGGCCTGACCCTGCGCGAACAGCTTTTGAACCGCGACTGGCGCCGTCTGATGGCCGATCAGATGGCCGAGGCGCTGGCGGTTCTGGCCGCCTCCGGGCGCTCCGTGGCCTCGACCACGCCGCTGCCGTCATGGATGACGCCGTATATCCTGCGCTTGCCCACGCCGCTGTTTTCGCGCATCGCGGCACGGATGCTGACGATCGACCCCGCCGCGCGGACCTCGATGGCCTATGATCTGGATGCCGGTCGCCCGACCGAAATCGACAGCCTGCAGGGCGAGATCATTCGCCTGGGCCGCGAAACCGGCACGCCGACCCCGATCTGCGACCGGGTGGCCGGGCTGATCACACGGGGCGAGACGGGTCCGCTGACCGCCGATCAGATCCGTGCCGGGCTGAGCGGTACCGGCGGTTAGATCCTCAACAGCAGCTTTTTCAGCTCTGGTTCATGGACGCGTTCGGACGCCTCTTGCGGCGAGACCCACTCGCGGGTGCGTTCGTGCATTTCGGGAAATTCATCGGCCAGGTCGGTGACCCGCAACCGATAGACCGTGGTGCAGACCGGATCGATCACGCCGCTTTTGCGGACCTTGCCGTAGCAGTAGCTGCCGACCGGCTCTGGATCGACCTCGGCGTTGCGCACGCCGGCCTCTTCCCAGGCCTCCTGCGCCGCCGCCTCGGCCCCGTTCAGCCCGTCAATCGGCCAGCCCTTGGGAATGATCCACCGCCCGGTGTCGCGGCTGGTAACCAGCAGCACCTGCGTATCGGGGCCATCGCCACGGGTACACAGCGCCGCGAACTGCACGAGGCGCGGACGCTGAAACAGGGGTTTCAAGACCCCCTCCCAGAATTTGTGCAGCCATGTCATTGCGGGTGCCTGCCGTTTTTTTGTTGTTCTGACTTCCAGACGGCGAGAGATATCAATCTGACAGGCGGTATTCAAGCACCCCTGCGTTTGGCCCGCAGGGTCGGATCGGCCCGGGTCGGGTCCTCGGGCCAGGGGTGCTTGGGGTATTGCGCGCGCATGTCCTTGCGCACATCGGCATAGGACCCGGCCCAGAACCCCGGCAGGTCGCGGGTGATCTGGATCGGGCGCTGCGCGGGCGACAGAAGGGTGATCTTCAGCGGCTCGTCGCCCACAATAGGGCGCTGGGTGACCCCGAACATCTCCTGCAGGCGAACGGCGATTTCGGGCACCGCCTTGCCATAATCGATTGGAACCTTGCGCCCCAGCGGCGTGACGAAGGCCGGGGGCGCGCGGCGGTCCAGTTCCTGCATCTGGTCCCAACTCAGCCGCGCCTGAAGGGCGGGCAGCAGGTCGAACCGCTTCCAATCCTCGGCACTGCGCACGCCGGTCAGCATCGGCAGAAGCCAGTCCTCAAGTGTGTCCATCAGCCCGTTTTCCGAGAAATCGGGCAGGTCGACGCCCGCCGCCCGCACCAGCTCGACCCGCGCGGCCAGTCGCGCGGCCTTGCCCTCCAGCCGCAGGCCCAGATCGCGCACGCCGTCCAGCATCGCGCGGGCCACGGACTCGTCGGGCACGTCCTTCCAGATGCGGTCATCCAGCACCAGCGCCCCGAACCGTTCCTGCCGCCGGGCCACCACCCGGCGGTCCCGTTTCGACCAGGCGCAGGCCTCGACCCATTCGATCTGGTCGGCGAACAGTGCGCGGATCTCGGCCTCGGAAATCTGCGCGGCCATGCGCAGCCGGGCCTCGCGCGGGTTGCCGTCCGTGTCGATGGCCACCAGATACGGCGCCGCGGCCAGCGGGTCGCCGGGGTCCATCACCACACCCTTGCCACCCGACAGCACATAGCGCGGCGCGTCGCCCTTTCGCCGCTGTCCGACCCGGTCGGGATAGGCCAGCGCGGCCATCGCCGCCGGGCTCAGCGGGTCGCCATCGGTCTTGATCTGGCCGCGTAGCCGTTTCGCCTCGGACCGGACCCGGTCCAGAACGCCGGGATTGGCGGGCCAGACCCGGTTGCGCTGATAGGCGCGCGGATCGCGCAGCGCCTCGAGCCGCAGCGACAGGTCAACCGGTGCGCCTTTCAACGGGTCGCGCTCGGCCATCAGGGCGGCAAGGGGGGCGGCCTGCGCGCCGGCCGTGACCAGCATGTGCCCCAACCGCGGATGCAGCGGCAGGCCAGCCAGTGCGCGACCATGTTCGGTGATCCGGCCCTTGCCGTCCAGCGCGCCCAGCATCCGCAGCAGCGCGCGCGCCTCGGCCAGCGCCCCCTCGGGCGGTGGCGTCAGAAAGGCCAGATCCTGCGGCTCGGCCCCCCACAAGGCCAGTTCCAGCGCAAGGCCGGTCAGGTCGGCGGCTTCGATTTCGGCGGGCGGAAAGGCGGGCAGGGCGCCTTCCTCACCCTTCGACCACAGGCGATAGCACAGGCCTTCGGCCACGCGGCCTGCGCGGCCCGCGCGCTGGGTCGCCTCGGCGCGGGTGACGCGCTCGGTCACCAGCCGCGACATGCCCGAGCCCGGATCGAACCGCGCGCGGCGGGCCTGGCCCATGTCCACCACCACCCGGATGTCCGGAATGGTCAGCGAGGTCTCGGCGATCGAGGTGGCCAGCACCACCTTGCGCCCGGCCTCGGCCGGCGCAAGGGCGGCGCGCTGGGCGGCAAAGGGCAGGGCGCCGAACAACGGCCGGATCGCGCAATCGCCGGGCAACCGAACGGTCAGCGCGACCTCGGCCCGGCGGATCTCGCCCTCGCCGGGCAGAAACACCAGAATGCCGCCGCCGGTGGCGCGGGTCTCGCGCTCGGCCTGAACCACCAGGTCGATCAACGCGTCCAGCCGTCGCGCCTGCGGGCCCAGCGGGCGGTTCAGCCAGCGGGTCTGAACCGGGAAACTGCGCCCCTCGGATGTCACCAGCGGCGCGTCCATCAACTGCGCCACCGGATCGGCATCCAGCGTGGCCGACATCGCCAGCAGGATCAGGTCGTCGCGCAGCGCGCCGGCGACCTCAAGGCACAGGGCCAGCCCCAGATCGGCGTTCAAAGAGCGTTCGTGGAATTCGTCGAAGATCACCGCCCCAACGCCGGGCAGGTCGGGTTCGGATTGCAGCATCCGGGTCAGGATGCCTTCGGTCACCACCTCGATCCGGGTGGCTTTCGACGCTTTCGCCTCGCCCCGCACCCGATAGCCGACGGTCTGGCCCGCGCGTTCGCCCAGTGTCTCGGCCATGCGTTCGGCAGCGGCGCGGGCGGCCAGCCGCCGCGGTTCCAGCATCACGATGCGCCCGTCGCACAGGCCGGCGTCGCGCATCGCCAGAGGTACGCGCGTGGTCTTGCCGGCGCCGGGCGGGGCCTGCAGCACGGCGCGGCCGCGCGCGCGCAGCGCGGCGATCAGGTCGGGCAGGGCATCGTCGATCGGTAGACGGGTCATGCCGCCTTATCGCCAAAGCCCCGGCCGAGGTCCAGAACGCCTGCGTCAAATCCCGCGCCCGGCGGTACTGGACAAACCCGGCCCACCGCCGTCATCTAGGGCAGATTTCGACGAAGGACCCCACCCATGACCACAGCCGAGCTTGCCGACAGGATCCTCAAGTGCGACCGCCGGGCACTGGCCCGCGCGATCACCCTTGTCGAAAGCACCCGCGCCGATCACCGCGCCCAGACGGCGCAGCTGCTCGACGCGCTGTCGGGCGCCGGGCGGCAAGCGCTGCGCATCGGCCTGTCGGGAACGCCGGGGGTGGGCAAATCCACTTTCATCGAGAGTTTTGGCATGATGCTGATCGGGCAGGGGCTGCGGGTGGCGGTTCTGGCGGTCGATCCCAGCTCGGCCCGGTCGGGCGGCTCGATCCTGGGCGACAAGACCCGGATGGAACGCCTCAGCCGCGAGCCGAACGCCTTCATCCGCCCCTCGCCCAGCCAGAGCCATCTGGGCGGCGTCGCCCGCCGCACGCGCGAGGCCATCGCCCTGTGCGAGGCGGCCGGGTTCGACGTGGTGCTGATTGAAACGGTGGGCGTGGGCCAGTCGGAAACCGTGGTTTCGGAAATGTCCGACCTGTTCCTGCTGTTGTTGGCCCCGGCTGGCGGGGATGAATTGCAGGGCGTCAAGCGCGGCATCATGGAGATGGCCGACATGATCCTTGTGAACAAAGCCGACGGCGACCTGAAAGCCACTGCCACCCGCACCTGCGCCGATTATGCCGGGGCGCTGCGCCTGCTGCGCAAACGCCCGCAGGACCCCGAGGGCTTTCCCAAGGCGATGACCGTTTCAGCGGTCGAGGAACACGGCCTGGACCAGGCCTGGGCCGAGATGCAGGCCCTTGCCGACTGGCGCAAGCAGAACGGCCATTGGCAGGCCAACCGCGCCGAACAGGCCCGATACTGGTTCGACCAGGAGGTGCGTCATGCGCTGCTGGCCAAGCTCGAGACCCCGCAGGCCCGGGCCGAGTTGGAGCGTCTTGGCGCCGAGGTCGGGGCTGGGCGGCTCAGCCCGTCGGCTGCGGCCGAGCGGATGTTGGCGACGCTTCAAACCGGTTGACCGGCCAGGGCACTGAATTCTTGATACAACTTTGTGTTGTGGTGTAGCCTGCGGGTGAAATCCGGGTCCTTGCCGCTTGTGCATGGGGCGGACAGCATCGACGGGGTCCATCCATCATGCCCAATATCAACGGGACGAGTGGCAATGACAGCATCGATGTCACCAATGACAACGGTACGCTGAACGGCAGCCCTCAGGGCAGCCCGATCGACGACATTCGCGCGCGTGGCGGCAATGATGTCGTGACCGTTTCCAACAGTACGATTTCCGGTTCGGTGCGCGGCAATGCCGGGATCGACACGCTGACGATTGTCAACAGCACCATCGGTGGTCAGCTGAATGCCGGCCGCGATGACGACACCGTGACGTTGCAAGGCTCGACCATCGGCAACATCCGCCTGGGCGGAGGCAATGACACGCTGACCCTGCAGACGACCTCGGTGTCCGGCGACATCCGGGGCGGGTCGGGCACCGATACGCTCAACCTGCCTGCCGGGACGGTCGTCACCGACAGCAGCTTCGGCACGTTCACGGTGGTTGATGGCACAAGCTACTCGCTGACCAGCGGAACCTTCGCCTTGCCGTCGGGCCAAACGATCACCTATTCGCAGTTCGAGAACGGATCCGGCGTCCCCTGCTTTGTCCGTGGCACCCGGATTCTGACCCCGCAGGGGGAGGTGCCGGTCCAGCATCTGCGGCCGGGGGCGCTGGTTTGTACCGAGTCGGGCGCGGCCGCGCCGATCCAATGGATCGGGCGCCGTCGCCTTGCGGCCCCGGCGCTTTGCGACAACCCCAAACTGATGCCGGTGCGGATCATGGCGCGCGCGCTGGGAGCGGGGCTTCCTGCGCGCGATCTGCTGGTGTCGCGGCAACACCGCATGCTGGCCCAGTCCCCCATCGCGCGGCGCATGTTCGGACAGGACCAGGCGTTGATCCCCGCCATCAAGCTGACCGCGCTGCCGGGTATCTTCGTGGATGACTCCGTAGCGGGGGTGGAATATTACCACATTCTGTTCGACCGGCACCGAATCGTGTTCGCCGAGGGCGCCCCGACCGAAAGCCTTTTCACGGGCCCCGAGGCGATGCGGTCGCTGGGCGCGGAGGCGCGGGAAGAAATCCTCGCTCTTTTTCCGCAACTGGCCGGTGGTGTTCGCATGCCGACCCCGGCGCGCACCATTCCGCGCGGGCCCCAACAGGCCCGTTTGATCGCGCGGCACCTGCGCAACGCAAAGCCGTTGCTGGCCGAAAACTGGGGTGCGGGAACCTGACCGAACAGGGGGCAAAGAATTCGCGCAACCCGTCTTGACCCTTCCCGCGATTCCCACTAAACGCATCCAACCAGTTTTCGGGCGCGACTTCGGGTTGCGCCCCTTGTGATTTGGACGCGGGCGGATGCCCGGCCCACCAGAAACAAAGGAAGAAACCATGTCGCGTCGTTGCGAACTGACCGGAAAAGGCCCGATGACTGGCAACAATGTCAGCCACGCCAACAACAAAACCAAGCGTCGCTTTCTGCCCAACCTGAACGACGTGACGCTGCAGTCGGAAACCCTGGGCCGCGGCGTCAAGCTGCGCATCTCGGCGGCTGCCCTGCGTTCGGTTGACCACCGTGGTGGTCTGGACGCCTTCCTGGCCAAGGCCAAGGACGAGGATCTGTCCCCCAACGCACTGAAAGTGAAAAAGGAAATCGCCAAGGCGCAAGCCTCGGCATGATTTCCTCTCAGATCTGATTTTCAGCCCCTGTGCCTGTTGGCGCGGGGGTTCTTCGTTGCGCAGACATCTTTGCACGGGTTTGGGCCTTCGCGGGCGCGCATCCTTGACGCTAAACAATTTCGCGTCAAACGGTGAAATTGTTCACATACAGTGCGCGAGAATCTCCTTAAGTATGTACTTATTACAGCGGCGGAGCGATGAAATGTCTGCGAAAACCTCCAAATTCCTTTCAGTGCTTTCGACAATTCTGGTCGAGACGGTATCCATTTGCACCCGGATGCAACGGCGGGTGAACCGCCTGCACACAGGCCTGACGACACAGCGCGACGACCGCGATTTCTCCTGACCTCCCTGACGACTGGACACGGGGCAGCCCATTTTGGCCGCCCCGTTTTTTGCAGCGCCAAACTGTCTCAGGCGGGTCAATCCCCTTGCCGGATTTCCGCGATCACGCCTATACCTCGGGCAAGATGACCCGCGTTAATCATAGTTTCCTGTCGATTGCCCTGTCGCTGCTTCTCGCACTGACAGCGCAGAGCGTTGCAGCTTCGCGCGGCATGGACAGGGCCGTGGGGCAGATGGTGCTGTGTTCGGGCACGGGGCCGGTCGTGGTCTACATGGACGAGAACGGCCAGCCGACCAAGGCGCCGCATTTTTGCCCGGACTATGCTCTCAGTCTTCTTGGGGCGGTGTTTGCGGACCAATCACCGCATCCGTCGGCGCCGGATCGGGTTCAGCCCGGCCCGCTGCGCGGAATATCGAATCTGGTGGTCGCGCGGGTCCACGGTCAACCGGCAAGGGGGCCTCCGGTTCGCGTCTGAAACCGTTTCCAGAACATTCAGACACGTTTCAAGGAGAGGCCCAAATGCGCTTCCAACCCACCTTTCTGGCCACTTTGGCCGCTGCCGTCCTGTCCACCGCCGCTTTTGCCGACAGCATCATCTCGGTCGAGGATGCCTATGCCCGGTCCTCGGGCATGAACGCCAAGGCCGGTGCGGCATTCATGATGATCAAGAACACCGGCGACACCGATGACCGGTTGGTTTCAGCCCAGTCGGAGGTCGCCGCCCGAGTCGAGCTGCACACGCACAAGATCGACGAGAACGGCGTCGCCAAGATGATGCAGGTCGAGGAAGGCTTTGCCATCCCGGCCGGAGAAGCCCACATGCTGCAACGTGGCGGTGACCACGTGATGTTCATGGGAATCAAAAAGCCGTTCGAGCAGGGTGCGAAAATTCCGGTCACGCTGGTGTTCGAGCAGGCCGGCGAGGTGCAGGTCGAAATCCCGGTCGATCTCGAGCGCCAGGACGGCCACATGAAGCATTCGAACTGACGGCACGCCTGTCTTCGGGCCGCGCTGCGGCCGTCATCCATGCGTCAGGCCGGGCGGTGCCCGGCCTGTTTGCGTCGGACCTATCTGTTGACGGTACGGATCGTCACCCGATCGCCCGCGCGCTTGAACCGGGCCGCCATGAACAGCATGACCGCGGCGAAAGCCAGCGCGGAAAAGGCGATGGCCCATCCCAGCGCCACCAGCCCGCTGCCGGGCCAGAAGATCAGCACCAGCCCGATCACCAGCGCCACTAGGCCCGAATTGCGCACCGTGGCCCGCTCGGGGTCCAGCGGGTGCATCTGACCCAGCGACATCAGCGACCCGATGCCGATGATCAGCGCCCAGGCCCCCAGCAGGAAGAATGCCAGCCTTGCGGTGCCCTCGGGCCAGATCAGCAGAACCAGCCCGATCAGCACCGCGCCGAAACCCGCGCCGCCGATCAGCCCGCGCCGCCCGAAGCCCAGCAGCGTCAGCCCGCCATCGAGGATCAGCAGAACACCCACCAGCCGCAGCAGCAGCGCGATGCTGCCTGTGGGCCAGAACAGCGCCGCGATGCCCACCGCCCCCGCCAGCAACCCGCGCAACAGGAAGGTCCACCACAGCTCGGCCAGGGTTTCCCCAAGCGCCGCACGCCCAACCAGCATGTCATCATCGAGGATCTCGCCCTGCGGCCTGTCCGGTTCGGTCATTGCGCACTCCCTGTCTGGTTTCACCCAGCATAACCCGAGGGGCGGCCCTCGTCACCTTTGGTCCAACAGGCGATCGACCCAAGCCGGAACAACCTGCGTGGCCGGGCCGAATATCGCCTCGTCGAAACTGGATACACCCACCGAAGGCTCGAGGTTCAGCTCGACCGTCCGCGCACCGGCCGCCGTGGCCTCGTGCACGAAGGCCGCGGCCGGATAGACCTGCCCCGAGGTTCCGATGGCTGCAAAAACATCGGCCTGCGCCAGGTGGCCATAGATCTGATCCATGAAATATGGCATCTCGCCGAACCAGACGATATCAGGCCGCGCGGTCGGGCCTGCGCAGGCGGGGCAGGGTTCATCCACAGCCATTTCGGCCGGGGCGGGCCAGCGGTGGCCACAGGCTGCGCAGAGCGCACCCGCCAGCGTGCCGTGCATGTGGATCACGCCCGACGCGCCCCCGGCTTCGTGCAGGCCATCCACGTTCTGCGTCACGATCACCACCTCGCCGGGCCAGTCGCGCTGCAGCCGGGCCAGTGCCCGGTGGGCCGCGTTCGGATGCGCCTGCGCCGCCTGCACCCGGCGCGCGTTGTAGAACGCATGCACCAAGGCCGGGTCGCGGGCAAAGCCCTCGGGGGTGGCCACGTCCTCGATCCGGTGTTGCGCCCACAGCCCCCGCCCTCGTCGCGAAAGGTGCCCAGCCCGCTTTCGGCCGAAATCCCGGCCCCGGTCAAAATCACGATCTTTTCCATCCGCCCTCCGCGCGCTACACCCAAGTCATGTCACAGCGTATCCTGTTTGTCTGCCTCGGCAATATCTGCCGCTCGCCCGCCGCCGAAGGCATTTTCCGCGCCCGGGCGCCCCATCACGACGCCGACAGCGCCGGCACCTCGGACTGGCATGTGGGCGAGCCGCCCTACGGCCCGATGCAGCGCGCAGCCCGTGCCCGTGGGCTGGACCTGAGCGACCTGCGCGCGCGTCAGTTCACCTCAGCCGATTTCGACCGGTTCGACCTGATCGTCGGGATGGACGACGGCAACATCGCCAGGATCGAAGCGCTCCGCCCGGCGGGAAACGCGACCCCCGTGCGCCTGCTGACTGATTTCGCGGCTCAGTCCGGCGCCGATCATGTGCCCGATCCGTACTATACGCGCGACTTCGACGGCGCGCTGGATCTGATCGAAACCGCAGTCGACGGGCTGATCGCGTTTCTGGATGCCTAGTCGCCGATCACCTTGAACTGCCCGGACAGCCAGGGCAGGTGTGTCAGGCAAGGGTCGATCATCTGGCTCTGCATCAGGTGGCGGGTCATGCCGGCCACCTCGCGCGGGACTTGATCGGACCAGTCCGATCGGGTGAACAGGGAAATCCTGCGCGACGCCGTGCCGAACGGGGCGGAGTGCACCTCGAGCCCGCCATGGAACCGGGCGGCCCGCATGTAGCCCAGCGGCGTGGTGATCGCCCAGCCCAGCCCCCGCGCGACCATCGCCATCAGCGCCAGGTGCGAGCCGATCTCGAATCGGTCCTCGAACTCCAGCCGCGCGCGGGCCAGATGGCTTTCGATCTGGCGGCTGATCAACTGTTCGCGCGCATAGCGCAGAAACGGCAGGGATCGCAGTGCTGCCTCGTCCACAGCGCTGCCCTTGGGCACCACAAGGATGAACGGGTCCTGCACCAGAGGATATTCAACCACGTCCTCCAGAACCTCGCCGCTGTGAGCCGATACGGCCATGTGCAGGCTCTGGTCCTCGAGCGCGCGGAACAGGTCCAGGCTGGACAGGGTGATCAGCTTGAACCGCGACCGGGTCAGACGCTCGGCCAGAAGCGTGGCCAGGCGCGGGGTCAGATCATTGTCGAAATCGTCGATCAGCCCGATCGACAGGGTGGTCAGATGGCCCAGGTCCATGACCGAAAGCTCGCTGCGGGCCATCTGCAGTTCGGCCAGAACCGCCTCGGCCCGGGGCAGGAAACTGCGCCCGGCAGGCGTCAGGCGCATCGGGCGGCGGTTGTGGTCCACAAGATCGGTGCCCAGAGCCTTTTCCAGATTGCGCAGCTGTTGGCTGACCGAGGGTTGGCTCAGCCCCGTGATCTCGGCGGCCTGCGCCACGGATCCGGTCCGCGCAAGGGCCTCGAACACTTCAAGACCTCGCAGGGTCAGCCCCTTCATTCCCATGCAATATACCTTTCGCTGCGCCATTCCTGCGGCGCGGCGCAGGTCAGTTCAAGCACTGCGGCCGTGCCGGTGCCTAGCCGCAGCTGGCCAGTGCGACCTGCCCAAAGGCCTGGTACCGCTCCCACAAAGCATCGTCGCGGGCGCTTTTCGACATCTTGAATTCCTGCGCCTCGTGCGGGTCGGTAAACCACCTGGCCACGGTTTTCTGGTCTTTGCGGGTCAGGACCTGGTCGGCCACACCCTGAATGCATCCGCACCGTTGCCGTGTCGCCGCTGCGCGATCCGACGCCAGACACGCCCGTTTGATCTGCGCCGCCTCGGTCATGGCCGGAGCCACCGCCGTCAGCGTCGATGCGCAGAACGCGATCAATAGGAAATGTTTCATGCTCTCGCCTCGTTTTGCCTGCCCGGAGAGGTCTTGCGCCTCTCTCAGTTGTGCGCAGTATGAATCAAACCCGGTTCCCGATCAACGTTCATGATACCCCGCATCAGAATAGCGCCTTCACGGCGGGTCAGGGCGGGTCGGGCGATTGCCATGGTCGCGGCGCCGTCCAATTCGGGAAAGAACAGCGCGTCCGGCGTGCCTGACTGCGCCGCCGACACCAGCAGGCTTTCCGAAAGTGCGCCATTGGCGCGCACGACGGCGTGCCGGTCCAGCATGAAATGGTGATAGGTCACCGTGCGGGCCGCCGAAAGCGAGGCGCCCCCGGCATCCACGAGGCTGATGGCCGGCACGAAAGCTTGATCCAGACCGAACATCAACTCGACTGACGGGTGAGCGATCAACAATCTGTGCTGCTGCGATACGCACAGCGGCGCCGTATTGCCCAGGGTCCCTGCCGGTATCGTCACCATGCGGAACCGTCCGGCTGCGATCACGCTCTGGCGGCCGACCCAGCACACCGGCTGCAACCCATCATCCAGCGTCCAGACCCGGTCGCCCACGACAAGATCTTCGACTGCGACAGGGCCGCGCTCGGTCTCGATCAGGGTGCCAGGCCCATAGCAGATCGGCGTGACATAGTCGCTGGAGTCGAAATTGGGCCCTTCCTGGGCGCTGACCACCGTCAGCGGCACGCCTACGGGAGGAAAGTTTCCGGGTCCACCGATAAAGGCCAGCCCCTCGATCGTTCCAAAGCTGGGTGATGAATTGTTCAGATTGAACCCGATTGCCTGCCAAGTGTTGGTGCCGTCGGTCAGGGTGATGCCGTATTCGGCCTCGACCTGCGTGCCGCTGGAATACAGTGTTCCGTCGATGATTTGGTCGCCGTCCAGACGCTGGTTGCCGTCATTGTCGCTGAAATCGGTGTCGGCACCGACATCGGTGATGAACACCTCCGTCGCGCTGCGCGAGTTGAACGTGATCGTTTGCCCCACCAGGTGCGAGCCGTCGCCCTGTGTCACCCCGTCCAGCTGTTGCCCACCCGAGATCGTCATCTGGGACTCGCCCAGGACGAAGATTGAATAATCTGCCATGCTCTACCCGCTTCTCCTTAACCCCAGTCTGGGCGGTCATTCCCAAGATCGGGTAAACGCCAGACATCAAACTCGTGCCTGTCCCTTGTACCCTGTGCTTCCCTGCTTGACGAGGGGACATTCTGCGGACATATCCCACCCCATGACAGACCTCGCTCATATCCGCAATTTCTCCATCGTCGCGCATATCGACCATGGCAAATCCACCCTTGCCGACCGGCTCATCCAAGAGACCGGAACGGTGCGGGATCGCGACATGAAGGAACAGCTGCTCGACAGCATGGATATCGAGCGCGAACGCGGCATCACCATCAAGGCCAACACGGTCCGCATCGACTATACCGCCGACAACGGCGAGCAGTATGTGTTGAACCTGATCGACACCCCCGGCCACGTCGACTTTGCCTATGAAGTTTCGCGGTCCATGCGCGCGGTCGAAGGTTCTCTGCTGGTGGTCGACTCGACGCAAGGGGTCGAGGCACAGACGCTGGCCAACGTGTATCAGGCCATCGACGCCGATCATGAGATCGTGCCGGTGCTGAACAAGATCGACCTGCCGGCCTCCGACTGCGACCGCGTCGCCGAACAGATCGAGGACGTGATCGGCATCGACGCCAGCGACGCGATCCGCGTCTCGGCCAAGACGGGCGAGGGGATCCACGAAACGCTCGAGGCGATCGTGCACAAGCTGCCCGCGCCCAAGGGCAATCTGGACGCGCCGCTCAAGGCGATGCTGGTGGATTCATGGTACGATGCCTATCTGGGTGTGATCGTTCTGGTCCGCATCGTTGACGGCGTTCTGAAAAAGGGCATGCGGGTCAAGTTCATGTCGAACGGCACCTTGCACCATGTCGACCGCGTGGGCGTCTTCCGCCCCGAGATGCAGATGGTCGATCAGCTCGGGCCGGGCGAGATCGGATTCCTCACCGCATCCATCAAACAGGTCCGCGACACCCGCGTCGGCGACACGATCACCAATGACCGCAACGGCTGCGAGGAACCGCTGCCGGGCTTCAAACCCGCGCAGCCGGTGGTGTTCTGCGGCCTGTTCCCCGTGGACAGCGCCGAATTCGAAGACCTGCGCGACGCGATCGAGAAACTGGCCCTGAACGACGCCAGCTTCTCCTACGAGATGGAAACCTCGGCCGCGCTGGGCTTTGGCTTCCGCTGCGGCTTCCTCGGCCTTCTGCACCTCGAGGTCATCCGCGACCGCATCGAACGCGAATACGATATCGAGCTCATCACCACCGCGCCGTCGGTGATCTATCACGTCTACATGAAAGACGGCGAGATGATCGAGCTGCACAACCCCGCCGACATGCCCGACATGTCCAAGGTCGACCACCTCGAGGAACCGCGCATCAAGGCCACCATCCTTGTTCCGGATGAATACCTGGGCGACGTGCTGAAACTCTGCCAGGACCGCCGCGGCATCCAGATGGACCTGACCTATGCGGGCAGCCGCGCGATGGTCGTCTATGACCTGCCGCTGAACGAGGTCGTCTTCGACTTCTACGACCGCCTGAAATCGGTGACCAAGGGCTATGCGTCGTTTGACTACCAGATGACCGGCTACCGGCAGGACAACCTGGTCAAGATGTCGATCCTGGTGAATGACGAGCCGGTGGACGCGCTGTCGGTCATGGTCCACCGCGACCGCGCCGAGACCCGCGGCCGCGCCATGTGCGAAAAGCTGAAAGAGCTGATCCCGCGCCACATGTTCAAGATCCCGATCCAGGCGGCCATCGGCGGCAAGGTCATCGCGCGTGAGACCCTGAGCGCCCTGCGCAAGGACGTGACCGCGAAGTGTTATGGCGGGGATGCGACGCGGAAGCGGAAACTGCTGGACAAGCAGAAGGCCGGCAAGAAGAAGATGCGTCAGTTCGGGAAGGTGGATATCCCGCAGGAGGCGTTTATTTCCGCGTTGAAGATGGACAGTTGATTGCTAAGGTGTCCACCATTGGATTGGTGGATGCATTTATGCCTAAGAAATTTACGTTGTTGATCGACGAGAGCGGCGATCAAGGCTTAGACCGAGTAATGACGCACGAGAAGCCATTTGGTGCGTCGTCATATTTGACGATGGGTGCAGTTCTCGTCCCTACTTCTTATATGGACGATTACCGAAACCGGGTTTTCGAAATGCGAAAGTCTCTAGACGTTTCGACGCTGCACTGCACTGATATGAGTCATGCTCAAGTCAGCTATTTCGCGCGTGAAGTATCTAAGCTTCGAGTTTTAAGCTTCGGCGTGATTTCAAAGAAATCTACGTTAGGCTCCTACAAGGCAATGATTGCAGGGGAAGACCAAGCTCAAGATTTTTATAACAAATGCGCTCAATATTTGTTTGAACTAGTGGGTCACTACATTGGTTTGCAAAGGTGGACAGCATCGGAAGTTGCAATTGTCTTCGAGAAAAAGCGTGGCCATGACTATGCGCGATTATATCGCTATCTCAAAAAAATTGGTGAAAAACCGATCGACCCAAGAGCGGCTAAACTCCTCAATTTGTTCCCAAATGTAATTGATGCGAAAACAAAGGAGGATGAACCTCTCTTGGCTGTGGCGGATTGTATAGCGTATTCATTGCACAGAGCTTTCTGCTCCGAAAACAACAAGCTGAAACTTACTGAGCAGCGATATTTACGAGAGTTGAAGCCAAAATTCAGTAAATGTGAACGGACAGGTCAGATAGCCAACCACGGCATCAAGTTTATTAAGGGTCCCATTGCAATGGGATTGAAGGGTTCAGATTTGAAGTTTGCGCAAAAGTTCTACGAAAAATCGTCTGAGGTGGCAAAGGACTAGTTTTGCAAATCTCTTCGGGTGGTTTCTATGATCAGCTTTGCATTGAGGTATTCCCACCCACCCACCGGCACCGCCGGGCCGCGTCATGCTGAGAGCATACCACCGGCATGACCCGCCCCCGTCAAACCGAAGGTTTGCCTCCGGCAAAACGGGCGGCGCGTTTGCGCCCCGGGGCTCCGCCCGTTCGGCCCTGAAACGGTCCACCGAACCGTTTCCTGGGAGGGCCTCACCCCCTCGGGCCGGCGCTGCCCTCATCTCTGCCAATCAACCGTCGCACCCGCGCTGGCCGCCCAAGCGATTTCACCCGACCAAGGTCCGCTGAGCCGGAGAGCGTTTCGTGATATACTCCGTCCCTCACCATGGGAGGATACACCGATGAAACATCTGACGATCGCTTCTGCGCTCTGGCTGTTCGCCGTGCCCGCTTTCGCATCTCAATGCCCCACCGACATCGCCGCCATCAACGCGGCGCTGGCGGCGGGGACCGAGCTCAGCGACGAGCAGATCGCGCAGGTCGAGGCCCTGCGCGACGAAGGCCAGAAACTGCACGACGCCGGGGATCACCAGGCCTCGGTCGATACGCTGGCCAAGGCCAAGGACATGCTCGGCCTGAACTGATCCCGCCGACCGTCGACAAGTCTGGGAGGGGCCTCCCCGCAATGTGAGCCACTTCACAGCCCCGCCGACCTGCACCTGCTAAGGTTGACCTTACGGAAACCAGCGGCGGAGGCCCCATGTCCATGATCCCCATCATCGCGCTTGGATCGGCGGGTCTCTATTCCGTGGCCATGATCTCGATGAAATTCTGGTGGAAACTCCCCGGCCTCGGGCTGGGGCTGCTGATCGTCGCCACCTTGCTGGCCGCCGCCACGCTGGAACTTGCCGCGCTGCGCGACGAACGGCTGGGCATCATCTATACCGGAATTCTGGGGGCCGAGGTCGTGCTGATCGCCATCGCCTCGTTCTTCCTGTTCGGCGAGTCCTTTTCCTACCGCGAGGGGCTGGGCATTGCCCTCGTCATCGCGGGCACCGCGCTGGCCTGGGCCTGAGCCCGCCGGTGAGCGCCGCATGAACCCATCTTGAACTTCGCTTCAGGCAAGATGCAACAGCCGCGCGCCTTTCCAATCGTTTCATCGCGGCAGCAAGGGTCCTCTGGGGACATTGTGTCGCGATGCCCTGCCGGGCCGCGGAGGGGGAAGGGGGGCGGGGTCGCGCGCACGCGTGGTGGCCCCAACCCCGGATCTGGCGCAGGATTCACAAAGGGTTCGACGCCCAAGTCTTGGTGGCTCGGGCGGTTGCGGTCACGACCGGCAGTGTTGGCCGCTCTCGGCCGCATCCTGCAGATGCGCCTGCCTGTCCGGCAACGGGTTCTTGCGGAAAAGCCTGTCGATTGCCGATGGCCGAGTACAGGGCTGTTTGACCGGAAGAATAATATTTTTATTGACAACAAAATTTTTTTTACCACGCTGGGCGCCATCACAAAGCTGGCAACCCCGCTGCGGACACGTGCAGAATAAAATCGACACAACACCCAGGCATGGCTCGGCGGACGAGCTGGGGCGGCGCATGCGCACGCGGCGGCAAAGGCTGTCGATGACATTGCAGGACGTGTCGAACGTGTCGGGTGTTTCCGTCGGCTATCTCAGCCAGGTCGAGCGCGGCAATGCGACGCCTACGCTGGGCACCTTGACCCAGATCGCGCAGGCGCTGGAGGTCGATACCGATTACTTCGTCAGAACCCCGCACACGGTAGACAGCCTGACACGCGGGGATAGTCGGCCGAAATTCGCGGTGGCCGGTTCATCCATCGAATATGAACAGATCGGGGTGGAACGCGCCGGTCACGAGCTGACCTCGTATGTGATGAATGTCCCACCCGGTTACGAATCCGAGGTGGTCACCCATGTCGGAGAGGAGATCATCTATATCCTCGAAGGCACGATCTCGCAGATCGTCGGCGAGCGGGAATACATCATGGGCCCGGGCGACAGCCTTCATTACCTGGGAACCACACCGCATTGCTGGGCCAACAAAACCGACAGGCCGGCCCGCATACTCTGGGTCGGACGGATGCAGTACGAAAAATCCGGCGAAATTGCGCAATCAGAGGCCGAGCCATCGAAAGGAATACGGGAGATGCTGCCGCTCAGGCGCTGAACCCGGTCCTCGACGGACGCAAGAATCCGTAACCAACAACACCATACCAACCAGGAGAGAAAAAAGATGTCATTGAACAAACTTTTGGCCACGGGCCTTTTGCTGAGCGTACTGGGCGTGTCCGCTCAGGCGCAAGCGCTGGTCTATTGTTCCGAAGGATCGCCCGAAGGCTTCGATCCGGCCCTTTACACGGCCGGCACCACCTTCGACGCCTCCAGCCACCCGATCTACAACCGACTGGTCGAATTCAAGGTCGGCACCACCGAAACCATCCCTGGTCTGGCGGAAAGCTGGGAAGTGTCCGACGACGGCAAGACCGTGACCTTCAAGCTACGCAAGGGCGTGAAGTTTCATTCCAACGACATGTTCACGCCCACGCGCGACTTCAACGCCGATGACGTAATCTTCAGCTTTGATCGTCAGGGCAACCCCGAAAACCCGTATCACACGGTGTCCGGCGGCACCTGGGAATATTTCGGCGGGATGTCGATGCCGGACCTGATCGACCGCATCGAAAAGGTTGACGACTACACGGTTGCATTCCACCTGACCCGCCCCGAGGCGCCGTTCATCGCAAACATGGCGATGGATTTCGCCTCGATCGTGTCCAAGGAATATGCCGACGCCATGCTGGCCGCCGGCACGCCCGAGATGTTGAACCAGGCGCCGATCGGCACCGGCCCATTCAAGTTCCAAGCCTATCAGAAAGACGCGGTCATCCGCTATGTCCGCAACGACGACTATTGGGGGGACAATGCGAAGGTCGAGAACCTGATCTTTGCGATCACGCCGGATGCCTCGGTGCGTTATCAGAAGGTTCAGGCCGGCGAATGCCATGTGATGGCCTATCCGAACCCGGCCGACGTTCAGGCGATGAAGGATGCCGAAGACATCGTGGTGATGGAGCAGGAGGGCCTGAACGTAGGCTATCTGGCCTACAACACCCAGATGCCGCCCTTCGACAACCCCAAGGTCCGCAAGGCGCTGAACATGGCCATCGACAAGCAGGCCATCATCGACGTGGTGTTCCAGGGCTCGGGTCAGATCGCCAAGAACCCGATCCCGCCGACCATGTGGTCCTACAACGACGAGATCCAGGACGATCCATATGATCCCGAAGCCGCCAAGGCCGCGCTCGAGGCCGAAGGCATTACTGATCTGTCGATGAAGATCTGGGCGATGCCGGTGCAGCGGCCCTATAACCCGAATGCCCGCCGCATGGCCGAGCTGATGCAGGAAGACTTTGCCAAGATCGGCGTGGATGTGGAAATCGTGTCCTACGAATGGGGTGAATACCTCGAGCGGTCGAAGGCCAAGGATCGTGACGGCGCGGTTCTGCTGGGCTGGACCGGAGACAACGGCGACCCGGACAACTTCCTGGCCGTGCTGCTGGGCTGCGACGGGGTCGAGAAATCCAACCGCGCACAATGGTGCAACGAGGAGTTCGACGCGCTGATCCAGAAGGCCAAGGTTCTGTCGTCCCAGGAAGAGCGCGAAGAGCTCTACAAGCAGGCGCAGGTAATCTTCAAGGAGCAGGCGCCCTGGGCCACGATCGCGCATTCGGTCGTGTACATGACCATGCGCCCCGAGGTCGAAGGCTATGTCGTGCATCCGCTGGGCGGGCACATCTTCAATCAGGTCGGCCTGAAGCAGTAGATCGGCCGACATCACCGACCGGGGCGGCGCAGGTTGTGCCGCCCCGACCATATTCCGACGAGGCTGGGGGCGCATCGTCCATGTCAACGACTCTATCCGATCGACTTTCCGAATATGCCGGGGTCGCCCGCAATCTGGGCATGGATGCCGTGGCGCTGGTGCCCGGCCCGAATTTCACCCGCGCGCTCGGCCACAGCTTCATGAGCCATGAGCGGCCGTTCCTGCTGGTCATCCCGGCCGAGGGCGCTGCGGCGGCACTTGTCCCGAACCTCGAGTTGGGAAGCTGGGAGCTGACCGGGTTTGAAGGCGCGGTTTTCGACTGGCGCGATCAGACCGGGTATCAAGACGCCTTCGTGGCCCTGATGGATCACCTGCGGATCTCGTCGCTGGCGGTCGAGGGCCAGGTCATGCGGGTCTTCGTGCATCATGCCCTGCTGGCCGCCCAGCCAGATCTGCGCATAATCGACGCCGAGGCCGAGATTTCCGGCCTGCGCATGATCAAGACGCCCGAGGACATCGCGGCCCTGCAGCGCGCCATCGACATTTCCGAACGGGCCCTGACGCGTACGCTTGAAACCGTTGCCCCGGGTCAGAGCGAGAAGCAGATCGAGCAGACATTGATCCGCTTTCTGTTCGAGGAAGGCGCCGACGGGCTGTCCTTTCCGCCCATCGTCGCCGCCGGGGACAACTCGGCCCGCCCCCATGCCCATGCACGCGCGGATTATGCGGTACGCGAGGGCGACGCGCTGCTGATCGATTTCGGCGCGCGCAAGGATGGCTTTGCCGCCGACATCACCCGCACCGTGTTCCTGGGTCACGCGTCAGACGAGGCGCAGGCCGTATATGAAACCGTTCTGCGGGCCAACCTGGCCGCGCTGGCGGTCACCCGCGCGGGCGTGACCGCGCACGAGATCGACGATGCCGCAACCTGCGTGTTCGAGGCCTCTCCCTTTGCCGACCGTATTCGCACGAAAACCGGGCACGGTCTGGGCCGCGACGTGCACGAAGCGCCCTATATCATGCGCGGCAACATGGCCGAGCTGCCCGCCGGAACGGTTTACACCAATGAGCCAGGCCTTTATCAGATCGGGAATTTCGGTGTCCGGATCGAAGATGACGTTCTGATCACCCAGGACGGCTGCCAGGTCCTGACCCGCTTCCCGAAAGACCTACAGGTGATTTCATGCTGAACTATGTTCTGGCCCGACTGCTGACGTTCATCCCCACCTTCATCGGGGTGACGCTGGTGTCTTTCAGCTTCATCCGCGCCTTGCCGGGCGACCCCATTCAGGTGATGGCGGGCGAGCGGGGCATCTCCGAGGAACGCTATGCCGAGCTGGCTGCGCAGTTCGGCTATGATCGTCCTATCTATGTTCAGTACTGGGATTATCTGACCGGGGTTCTGCAGGGTGATCTGGGGGTATCCTTCGTCACCAAACGCCCGGTATGGGACGAGTTCTTTTCGTTGTTTCCGGCCACGCTGGAACTGTCGATCTGCGCGATGATCTTTGCGGTGGCGCTGGGTCTGCCGGCCGGCGTGATCGCGGCTGTGAACCGCGGCAAGTTCTTTGACCGGGCGCTGATGTCGACGGCTCTGGTGGGATACTCCATGCCGATCTTCTGGTGGGCGCTGCTGCTGATCATCGTGTTTTCCGGCAATCTGCAATGGACGCCGGTGTCCGGGCGGATCGGGCTGCAATATTATTTCCCCGATCCAACCGGGTTCATGCTGATCGACAGTCTTGCGTCGGGGCAGAAGGGGGCGTTCCTTTCGGCGGTGCGTCACCTGATCCTGCCGACCATCGTGCTGGGCACCATTCCGCTGGCCGTGATTGCGCGCCAGACTCGCTCGGCGATGCTCGAGGTGCTGGGCGAAGACTATATCCGCACCGCACGCGCCAAGGGGCTGACGCCTGCGCGGATCAATGGCATCCACGCCTTGCGCAACGCGCTGATCCCGGTGGTCACGGTGATCGGTCTGTCGGTCGGCACCCTGTTGGCCGGTGCGATCCTGACCGAGACGATCTTCAGCTGGCCCGGCATCGGCAAGTGGATGGTCGACAGCATCTTCCGCCGCGACTACCCCGTGGTGCAGGGCGGGCTGCTTCTGGTGGCGGTGCTGGTCATGGTCGTGAACCTGATCGTCGACATGCTCTATGGTCTCATCAACCCCAAGATCCGGAAGCGCTGACATGGCTGATACTACGCAAATCACAACGGCTCCGTCCCGCCCCAGCGCGCTGCGCGAATTCTGGTACTATTTCCGCGAAAACCGCGGCGCGGTCATCGGTCTTTACGTCTTTTCCGCGCTGGTGCTGATCGCGGTGTTCGCCGGGCTGATCGCGCCCCACGATCCAACGGCACAGAACCGTGCCGCGACGTTGCTGCCGCCGGTCTGGCAAGAGGGCGGAAGCTGGTCCTATATCCTGGGGACCGATCCGCTGGGCCGCGACCTGCTGTCCCGGCTGCTCTATGGCTCGCAGCTGACCT
Source organism: Ruegeria lacuscaerulensis ITI-1157 (assembly GCA_000161775.1). Taxonomy (GTDB): domain Bacteria; phylum Pseudomonadota; class Alphaproteobacteria; order Rhodobacterales; family Rhodobacteraceae; genus Ruegeria; species Ruegeria lacuscaerulensis. The sequence continues at coordinate 84,762 of GG704596.1, read as the reverse complement.
TCCTGGTGGGGATCATGGTGGTTGTGCTGGCCTCGGCCGGAGGGATCATCATCGGGCTGATCTCGGGCTTTGCGCCCAAATGGGTCGATACCATCATCATGCGGATCATGGACATCATCCTGTCCTTCCCGGCGCTGCTGCTGGCCCTGGTGCTGGTGGCAATCCTCGGCCCGTCTCTGATCAACGCTATGATCGCCATCGCCATCGCCTATCAGCCGCATTTCGTGCGCCTGACCCGCGCGGCGGTGCTGGCCGAGCGCTCGAAGGATTATGTGATTTCCGCCCGCGTCGCCGGGGCGGGCCTGCCGCGGCTGATGTTCATCACCGTCCTGCCCAATTGCGTCGCGCCGATCATCGTGCAGGCGGCACTGTCGTTTTCGAACGCGATCCTCGATGTGGCCGCGCTTGGCTTTCTGGGCATGGGGGCGCAGCCGCCCACGCCAGAATGGGGCACCATGCTGGCCGAAAGCCGCGAGTTCATCCTGCGCGCCTGGTGGGTCGTCACCTTCCCCGGTCTTGCCATCCTGATCACCGTTCTGGCGATAAACCTCATGGGCGACGGCCTGCGTGATGCGCTCGATCCGAAACTGAAGCGGAGCTAGACCGATGTCCCTGTTGCGTATCCGAAACCTGAGCGTCGAGTTTGCCACCGCATCCGGCCGGTTCCGCGCCGTGGACGGCGTGGATCAGGATGTCGACGAAGGCGAGATCCTGGCCATCGTCGGCGAAAGCGGGTCGGGCAAGTCGGTGTCGATGCTGGCGGTGATGGGTTTGCTGCCCTGGACCGCGACGGTCACCGCCGACGAAGTAAGCTTTGACGGGCAGGACCTGCTGGCGATGGATGCCGCCGCGCGCCGCAAGATGATCGGCAAGGACCTGGCCATGATCTTCCAGGAGCCGATGTCGTCGCTGAACCCGTGTTTCACCGTGGGCTGGCAGATCCGCGAGGCACTGCGCATCCACCTTGGCATGGGTCGGCGCGAACGGCAGGCCCGCGCGATCGAACTGTTCGAGCAGGTGGGCATCCCCGACCCGGAAAAGCGCCTTGGGGCATTTCCGCATCAACTGTCGGGCGGCATGAACCAACGCGTGATGATCGCCATGGCGATTGCCTGCAAACCCAAGCTGCTGATCGCGGACGAACCGACCACGGCCCTGGACGTGACCATCCAGGCGCAGATCCTTGACCTGCTGACCGCGCTGCGGGACGAAACCGGCATGGGCCTGGTTCTGATCACGCATGACATGGGCGTGGTCGCAGAAACCGCCGAGCGGGTCAGCGTTCAATATGCCGGCCAGAAGATCGAGGAACAGCGCGTCGGGCCCCTGTTCCGGACGCCGCATCACCCTTATACGGCGGCGCTGCTGGATGCGCTGCCCGAACGGGCAACGGAAAAGCACCTGCCCACCATCCCCGGCGTCGTGCCCGGGCAGTTCGACCGCCCCGAGGGCTGTCTGTTTTCGCCGCGCTGCAAGTTTGCCGATGCGAAATGCAAGGCCCAGGTGCCACCCGCGCTGGGGCCTGACCTGGGCCGGGCCCGCTGCTTCTACCCACTGAATACCGATGAAAGGGTTGCATCATGACGAACCCGGTTATGCAGGCGACCGCGCTTCAGCGGCACTATCAGGTCAGCGGAGGCCTGTTCGGAAAGACCCGGACGCTCAAGGCCGTGGGCGGTGTGGATTTCGCGCTCTATCCGGGCAAGACCCTGGCCGTGGTCGGCGAAAGCGGCTGTGGCAAGTCCACGCTGGCGCGCATGGTGACCATGATCGAGGAACCGACCTCGGGCACCCTGACGCTGGACGGCAAGCCGATCCGCCCGTCCGACTGGGCATCGCTGCGCAAATCGGTTCAGATCGTGTTTCAGGACCCCTACGGATCGCTGAACCCGCGCCATCGCATCGGGGCCATCCTGGAAGAGCCGCTCAAGATCAACCGCCCGGACCTCAGCAGCGCCGAACGCACGGCCAAGGCCCGCGAAATGCTGGGCCTCGTCGGTCTGCGACCCGAACATTTCGACCGCTATCCGCATATGTTCTCGGGCGGGCAGCGCCAGCGTATCGCCATCGCGCGGGCCCTGATGCTGGACCCGAAAGTGCTGGTTCTGGACGAGCCGGTTTCGGCGCTGGATCTGTCCATCCAAAGCTCGATCCTGAACCTGCTGGTCGATCTGCAGGAACGGATGCAACTGGCCTATCTGTTCATCTCGCACGATCTCAGCGTGGTGCGGCATGTCGCGGACGAGGTCATCGTGATGTATCTGGGCCGCGCGGTCGAGAAGGGCAGCCGGGATGCGGTGTTCAGCGCTCCGTTTCACCCCTATGCCAAGGCTCTGCTGTCGGCGACGCCGCAGGCCGACCCGGACGCCAGGAAGGAACGCATCCAGCTCAAGGGTGAGTTGCCGTCACCGCTGGCCATTCCCGACGGCTGCCCCTTTGCGCCACGGTGCTGGAAGGTGCAGGACAGATGCCGCGCCGAACGGCCTGTTCTGCCGGATGAAGACCATTCCGCAGCCTGCTTCTTTCCAGAAAACGGCGGTACACCGGCCGGTGCCTCAGGCTAGGAACGCGCCATCAGGCCGAGTCGGATCCAGTCCAAGGGGTTTTGCATCAACGGGATGAGGTCAGTTCCGTGATCCGGTCAGCGCACTGCGTCATGTGGTTTGGAGCAGTTCGCGGATGAACTGGAATTCCCCTGATACCGATTGCTGGTGATGGATGTGACCACGCTTGATGGCTCTGTTCATTTCGATGTGGCCTGGGGTGGCCTTGGCCGATCACACGGGCCCGCGGCTTTGGTGATTGCCAAAGAGCCTTATCATGACACCACAAGCCCATCGATGCTTGTCCGGCGCAGGTGTGTGGCTTTCCGTCTGATGGTCGTTCGGCCAAGCTATTCACACAGAGAAATACAGTGCGGTCGAACAGGCTTGGTTTCGCGCCCGTTGCCCATGTTCGCTGGGCAACGGGTTTGGTGAACCAGGCATGTTGCTTGCTCAAAGCCCTGAATTTCCGTGATGCGCGCAGACCCCGAACAGCGCGGCCTTGGTCCATATCAGGCCGGTCCGGGGTCGGCGTCGTTCCGGTTGCGGTCCGCAGCTTGCAACCTGATCGTCACGGTGGTCCGTTTGCGGCATTATTGTTCGTTGCGATCCTAGCCGCCCATGGAACCCGCTTCGCCCGAAGGTTTTTTGTCGGACAACGGCCCAGCGATGAAAGGGGGGCACCGACACGCCCGGGGGACGTGCAGGCACTTGGCGGCTATTCCAGTCAACGAACCCAGAATTGCAGGCGGGCGGCCGTGCAATCGGAACCTGTCCCGACGCACGGGTCGCGGAGCCTGGGGCGGCGGCAGTCAGAGCGGCGCCAGAACGCGTGACGCCGCGGTTTTTATTGCTGAGGTCAATGGGGCCAGGGCAGGCGCAAGTATTCGCCCCACCTGCCAGGTCAGAGGCACATCCAACGGGGCATCGGGAACTATTTCGGAAAGGCTTCCGTCGTCGATTGCCGGCCGCGCAAGCAGTTCGGGGTTCATGCCCCAACCCAGACCAGCAGCCGCAGCTTCCACGAACCCGTGGGACGACGGCAAGAAATGGGTGGGCGGAGAAATGCGCCGGCCAGTCTGTTGCTCGATCCATGCCTTTTGCAACAGGTCCTTTTGATTGAAGGTCAGGCAGGGTGCCCGCGCAAGGGTCTGAGCGGTAACACCTTCGGCAAACCACTGTGCGACGAATTCAGGGCTGGCCGTCGGCAGGTATCGCAACTTTCCAAGCGGGGTGGCGTCACAGCCCGGTACGACCGGACCTCCAACCGAGATGGCTGCGCTCACTTCGCCTCGGCGCAACCAGTCGGCCGAGTGGTCCTGATCGTCGATCACCAGATCGAACAGCAATCCATCGACGGCCGCCATAGCGTCGATGAACCAGGTCGACAGGCTGTCGGCGGGCACCGCGATGCGGACTTGCGCCGTGCTGCTCCCCTCGTCCAGTGCAAGTTCCCGACGCAATTGCGCCTCGAGCAGCCCGACGTCTTCGGCGTGGCGCGCAAGACGCAAGCCCGCAGGGGTGCCGGTGCAGGGGGTGCCCCGGCGGACCAGCGCCACACCTACTCGATCTTCCAACGCCTTGATCCTCTGCGAGACCGCCGAGGGTGTTACCGCCAGGTGCGTCGCGGCGGCGTCAAAGCTCCCGTGTCGCAGAATCGCGGCCAGGGCCGCCAGCTGGTTCGGATCCAGCATCATTAGAAAAACTTATTTAGGCTGATCATCTTTAATTTGATACCGGGCACGCCAATCGTTAGTCAACCGAAGTGAAACAGGAGGTTCCATGACTGCATCCATGATCGCCGGCTTCGCGCTGGGCTTCAGCCTGATCTTGGCCATCGGCGCGCAGAACGCGTTCGTGCTGCGCCAGGGGCTGCGGCGCGAACACGTTTTTGCCCTGTGCCTGACCTGCGCCGTCTCGGATGCGATCCTGATCGCCGCGGGGGTTGCCGGCTTTGGCAGCCTGGCCCAGGCCGCGCCCTGGTTCGAGCCCATGATGCGCTATGGCGGCGCGCTGTTTCTGACATGGTACGGGCTGCGCAGCCTGGCCTCGGCTTGGCGGGGCGGAGCGGCGCTGGAACTGGCCGAAGGGCAGCGCACCAGTTTGCGGGCGGCGCTGCTGACGGTGTTGGCCTTCACCTGGCTCAATCCGCATGTCTATCTGGATACGGTGGTGCTGATCGGGTCGATCTCGGCCCAGTATCCCGACCGGCTGGGGTTTGCGGTGGGGGCGATGTCGGCCAGCTTCGTGTTTTTCTTCTCGTTGGGATACGGGGCGCGGGTGCTGTCGCCCGTTTTCGCCCGGCCGCGGGCGTGGCAGGTGCTGGACCTGCTGATCGGGCTGGTGATGCTGGCCATCGCGTGGAAACTGGTGGCGATGTAAGGGCTTGTTCCCCGGCGGTTTTGGGTGTTCAACCGGATCCATGACAGCTTTTGCCGCCCAATCCCGGCCCCTGGCCGGCATGTTCTGGATGTTCACGGCCGGCCTGTCCTTTGTCGGGATGACCGCCCTGGTCAAATCGCTGGGCACCACGATGGACCCGATCCAGGCCGCCTTCCTGCGCTATGCGTTGGGTCTTGTGTTCCTGCTGCCGGCCGCGCGGGCGATCCTGACAACCCGGCTGACCCGCCGCAACCTGACTCTGTTCTCGTCCCGAGGCGCCATCCACGCGGTGGGCGTGATGCTGTGGTTCTTTGCCATGACCCGCATTCCGCTGGCCGAGGTGACGGCCATGAACTATCTCACCCCCGTTTATGTGACGCTGGGGGCCGCGCTGTTTCTGGGCGAGACCATGGCCTTTCGCCGCATCGCCGCCGTGCTGGTGGCCATCGTCGGGGCTGCAATCATCCTGCGGCCGGGATTTCGCGAGGTCTCTGCCGGGCATCTGGCCATGCTGGGCACCTCGCTGATGCTGGGGGGGTCGTACCTGCTGGCCAAGGCGATGGTGCGGGATGTGCGGCCCTCGGTCGTGGTGGCACATCTGTCGATCTGGACGACGATTTTCCTGATCCCCTTCGCGCTTGCGGTCTGGACGCCGCCCAGCCTGCGCGACATCGGCGTGCTGTTCCTGATCGCCAGCTTTGCCACCGCCGGGCATTACTTCATGACCCTGGCCCTGCAGGCCGCCCCCGTCGCCGTGACCCAGCCGGTCACCTTCCTGCAGCTGATCTGGGCCACCCTGCTGGGCGCGCTGGTCTTTCACGAAGGCGTGGACATCTGGGTGGTCGCGGGCGGCACGCTGATCCTGGGGGCGGTCAGCTTCATCACCTGGCGCGAGGCCGTGCTGAACCGCAGCGGGGTCACGCCGCCCAGCCTGGCCCCCAAGCTTTGATTGCGGCCCGGCCAATCCCTCCTTGATTGACGAGTCAATAAAAAAGCCGTAGCGTTTTTTGACAGTGGTCATGTTGGGGGCGTTTATGCCGAAGCTTGGAATGGAGCCGATCCGGCGCGATGCGATCGTCAAAGCGACGATCGCCGAGTTGGGCGCGAAGAAGTCCCTGGACGTGACCGTCAGCCAGATCGCCAAGCGGGCTGGCATGTCCAGTGCGCTGGCGCATCACTATTTCGGCGGAAAGGACCAGATTTTCCTGGCCGCCATGCGCCGCATCCTGGGCGATTTCGGCGCCGAGGCCCGGGCCGAGCTGAAATCCGCCCCACCGGACCAGCGTGCCCAGGCCATCATCCGCGCCTGTTTCGCGCCGTCCTGCTTCACGCCCGACGTGATCGCCGCGTGGATGACCTTTTACGTTCTGGCCCAAACCAACGATGACGCGCTGCGCCTGTGGCAGATCTACCAGGCGCGGATCCGGTCGAACCTGATCCACGCCTTGCGACCGCTGATGAAGGACCCGGTCGAAGCGGCCGAGAACATGATCGCCCTGATCGACGGTCTGTACATCCGCGCCGCTTTGTCCGCGCCCGAGGAACCGCAACTGGCGGTTACCCACGCCATGCGCGTCCTGACGACCTTGCTCGAGGCCGAAAAATGACACGACCCAACATTCTGATCCTGATGGTGGATCAGCTCAACGGAACCCTCTTTCCCGACGGTCCCGCCGAGTGGCTGCACGCGCCCAACCTGCGGAAACTGGCGGCGCGGTCGACACGGTTTGCCAATGCCTACACGGCCTCGCCGCTATGTGCGCCGGGGCGGGCCAGTTTCATGTCTGGTCAGTTGCCCTCGCGCACCGGGGTCTATGACAACGCGGCCGAGTTCCGCAGCGACATCCCCACCTATGCCCATCACCTGCGCCGCGCGGGCTATTACACCTGCCTGTCGGGCAAGATGCATTTCGTCGGCCCCGACCAGTTGCACGGGTTCGAAGACCGCCTGACGACCGACATTTATCCGGCCGATTTCGGCTGGACCCCGGATTACCGCAAACCGGGCGAGCGCATCGACTGGTGGTATCACAACATGGGTTCGGTCACCGGGGCAGGCGTGGCCGAGATCACCAACCAGATGGAGTATGATGACGAGGTCGCCTATCACGCCAAGGCCAAGCTGTATGATCTGGCCCGTGGCAAGGATGACCGCCCGTGGTGCGTGACCGTCAGCTTTACCCACCCGCACGACCCCTATGTTGCAAGGCGCAAATTCTGGGACCTTTACGAGGATTGCGAGCATCTGCTGCCCGAGGTCGCCGATCTGGGCTATGACAACCAGGATCCGCATTCCCAGCGTATCTTCGACGCCAATGACTGGCGCAGTTTTGACATCACCGAAGAAGACATCCGCCGCTCGCGCCGGGCCTATTTCGCCAATATCTCGTACCTGGACGACAAGATCGGCGAGATCCTCGAAGTGCTGGAAACCACCCGGCAGGAGGCGATCATCCTCTTCGTCTCGGACCACGGCGACATGCTGGGCGAGCGGGGCCTGTGGTTCAAGATGAACTTCTACGAGGGTTCCGCCCGGGTGCCGCTGATGATCTCGGCACCGAACCTGCCGACGGGCCGCATCGACACCCCGGTTTCCACGATCGACGTGACCCCGACGCTGGGGGCGCTAGCGGGCATCGACATGTCGGAGATTGCCCCATGGACGGACGGGCAGGACCTTGTGCCGCTGGCCAACGGCACCGAGCGCACGGCGCCGGTTCTGATGGAATACGCGGCCGAGGCGTCTTATGCGCCGCTGGTGTCGATGCGCTATGGCAAGTGGAAATACAACCGCTGCGCGCTGGACCCTGATCAGCTGTTCGACCTCGAGGCCGACCCGCACGAGCTGGAAAACCTGGCCGACAAGCCAGAGCACGCCGGCACGCTGCAAACCCTGCGGGCCAAGTCCGAGGCGCGCTGGGATCTGGACCGGTTCGACGCCGAGGTGCGCGCCAGCCAGGCGCGGCGCTGGGTCGTGTACGAGGCGCTGCGGCAGGGCGGCTATTACCCGTGGGATTATCAGCCGCTGCAGCAAGCGTCCGAGCGCTACATGCGCAACCACATGAATCTGGACAACCTCGAGGAAAACCAGCGCTTCCCGCGCGGCGAATGACTTCTTTCGCATTTTGAAGATACGCCCACCGGTGGCAACGCACGGGATATCCCGCGCCACCGGTCGGGGCCAATGGAGAAACGACCATGGAAGCAGATTTCGTCATCGTCGGCGCCGGATCCGCCGGATGCGCGATGGCCTATCGTCTGAGCGAGGCAGGGGCCTCGGTTTTGGTGATCGAGCATGGCGGCACCGATGCCGGGCCGTTCATCCAGATGCCGGCGGCGCTGAGCTATCCGATGAATATGTCGATCTATGACTGGGGTTATCAGTCCGAGCCTGAACCCCACCTGAACAACCGGCGGCTGGCCTGCCCGCGCGGCAAGGTGATCGGGGGGTCGTCCTCGATCAACGGGATGGTCTATGTGCGCGGCCATGCGCGCGACTTTGACACCTGGGCCGATATGGGCGCGGATGGCTGGTCCTATGCGGATGTCCTGCCCTATTTCAAGCGGATGGAAAACTGGCACGACGGCGGCCATGGTGGTGACCCGAAATGGCGCGGAACCGACGGCCCGCTGCATGTGTCGCGGGGGCCGCGCAAGAACCCGCTGTTCAAGGCCTTCGTCGAGGCCGGGCGGCAGGCGGGCTACGAGCTGACCGACGACTACAACGGCGAGAAACAGGAAGGCTTCGGCCCGATGGAGCAGACCGTCTGGAAAGGGCGGCGCTGGTCGGCGGCCAATGCCTATCTGAAGCCCGCGCTGAAACGGCCGAACTGCGACATCGTCCGGGGCCTCGCCACGCGCGTGGTCATCGAGGAGGGGCGCGCAACCGGGGTCGAACTGGTCCGTGGCAGCCGCACGCAGATCGTGCGCGCCCGGCGCGAGGTGGTGCTGGCGGCCTCGTCGATCAACTCGCCCAAGCTTCTGATGTTGTCGGGGATCGGGCCGGCCGCGCACCTGGCCGAGCACGGCATCAACGTGGTCGCCGACAGGCCCGGCGTGGGCGCGAACCTGCAGGATCACCTGGAACTGTATATCCAGCAGGCCTCGCTGCAGCCGATCACGCTGTACAAATACTGGAACCTGTTCGGCAAGGGCCTGATCGGGGCGCAATGGCTGTTCACCAAGACCGGTCTTGGCGCGTCGAACCAGTTTGAAAGCGCGGCGTTCATCCGGTCGAAGCCGGGGGTCGAATATCCGGATATCCAGTACCACTTCCTGCCCATCGCGGTGCGCTATGACGGCAAGGCCGCAGCCGAGGGGCACGGCTACCAGGCGCATGTGGGGCCGATGCGCTCGCCCTCGCGCGGGGCGGTGACGCTGCGCTCGGCCAAGCCCGAGGACGCGCCGGTGATCCGCTTCAACTACATGAGCACCGAGCAGGACTGGGAGGATTTCCGCACCTGCATCCGCCTGACCCGCGAGATTTTCGGCCAGGACGCGTTCAAACCCTATGCGGGCAAAGAGATCCAACCCGGTGCGGAGGTGCAGACCGACGAAGACCTGAACGCCTTCATCGCCGAACATGCCGAGAGCGCCTATCACCCCTGCGGCACCTGCCGGATGGGGCGTGCGGACGACCCGAACGCGGTCGTCGACCCGCAGGGGCGCGTCATCGGGGTGGATGGGCTGCGCGTGGCGGACAGCTCGATCTTTCCACAGATCACCAATGGCAACCTGAACGCGCCGTCGATCATGGTGGGTGAAAAGATGTCGGATCATTTGCTGGGCAAAGACCCGTTGCCCAAGGCCAATGACCGGCCGTGGATCCACCCGAACTGGCAGACCGCACAGCGTTAACCGGTTCCGTCATCGTGGGTTGTATGTCCGGCTGCGGCCGGGCATATCGGACCCATGTTAAGAATTTGTTCCGCGTTTGTTCTGTGCTTGACGGTGACAGCATGTGCCGCAGCGCCATTGACGGGGCGCATTAGCGTCATCGATGCCGACACATGGGACGTGGGGGGCGTTCGGGTGCGTCTGCATGGGATAGATGCGCCCGAGCTGGACCAGACCTGCCAGGACGCAGGCGGCGCGATCTGGTCCTGCGGTGCTTGGGTCACGAATCAGGTCCGCCAAAGTTTCGGCGGCAAGCGCGCCGTCTGTACGCAGCGCGATATCGACCGTTACGGCCGGATCGTGGCCGCGTGCAGGGTCGCCGGGGCTGATGCCGGTGAATTGATGGTTCGGGCCGGTCTGGCCTTTGCCTATCGAAAATACTCGGGTGACTACATCGCCGCCGAAAACCGGGCCGTGGCCGCGGGGGTGGGGCTGCACGCCGGAAAGGTCCAGGCGCCCTGGCTGTATCGCGGGCAGAAAAGCAAGGTTTCCAGCAAAGGCTGCGACATCAAGGGCAACGTTTCGTCCAAGGGCGAGCGCATCTATCATGTCCCGGGTCAGAGGCATTATGCGCGCACCAAGATCAGCCCGGCCAAGGGCGAACGCTGGTTCTGTTCACCCGCCGAAGCGCGTGCGGCCGGATGGCGCGCCGCACGTCGGTGAAAAATACCCGGCCGAAACGTCCGGGTTTTGATCCGCGTCAAAGATGAGTCTGCTCAGGCGCTTTAGCCGTTGATGGCAACATCAAGACAAGGAGCGAACAGACATGTCTCATACGCCACATGAACTGGCCGAAGAATTCCCCGACAAGGTCGAGTTGATGAGCCAGCTCAAGCAGTCGGACGCGCATTTCGCCCGGCTGGTGGACGAATACCACGAGGTCAATCGTGCTGTGCACCGCGCGGAAACCAATATCGAGCCGATGGAGGAACTGGCCGAAACCGAGCTACGCAAGAAACGCGCGGCACTGAAGGATGAGATCTGGGCGATTCTGACCAAGGCCACGGCCTGACGCCGCGCGGGGCGGGTGACCGACCCGCCCCTTTTTTATGTCACCTCATAGGGTAGGGTGCCACGGGTATTCGCGTCGATGCTCAGGCGGCGTTCCAGTGGCGGCACCGATCGCTGGTGGCACGTCTTGCGTTCGCAGATGCGGCAGGAAATACCGATCGGCTCGTAGGCGCTGGCATTGTTGATGTCCAGATGATCGGCATAGACCAGCGCCTCGGCGTGGCGCACCTCGCAGCCCAGTGCGATGGCATAGCGCCGCACGGGCGCGCCGAAGGAGCCCCCTGATTTCGACACGTCCCGCGCCAGCGAGATATAGCGCACACCGTCCGGCGTTTCAGCCAGTTGCCGCAGGAAATGGCCGGGGGTCTCGAAGGCTCGGTGCACGTTCCAAAGCGGGCAGGCCCCGCCGAACCGCGCAAACTGCAACCGCGTGGCCGAGTGCCGCTTGGTGATCGTCCCCGCCTGATCGACGCGGACGAAGAAGAAAGGAATGCCCTTGGCGCCCGGACGCTGCAGCGTGGACAAACGGTGGGCCACCTGCTCGATCGAGGCGCCGAACCGGTTGCTGAGCAATTCCAGATCGTGCCGATAGTCCCGGGCGGCGTCCAGAAAGGCGCCATAGGGCATCAGGGATGCGCCGGCAAAATAGTTCGCCAGCCCGATCTTGGCGATTGCGCGGGCTTCGTCGCTTTGGAACTTGGCAAAGTCCAGCGTGGCCTCCAGCAGCTTGTCCTGGCTGATCAGGGCGACCTGCAGCAACAGCTGAAAGACCTGTGTCTGCGGCGCCGCGCGGGACGACAGGCACAAGGTTTTGGTGGCGCGGTCATAGCTGCGCAGGGCCGGAGCATCTTCGAAAATCACCTGAACCCCACGCTCGGCCAGGCTGTCCAACGCCGCCTGACGGATCCCGCCTGACCCTTCGGAGCGGGCGGCGAACCGTTCGGCGGCGCGGTCCACCGCATCGATGTAGTTGTCGCAATAATGGAAGAAATCGCGCACCTCTTCCCACGGGCTGGCCTGAATGCGTGCGTCCTCGCGGCCCAGCGCTTCGTCCAGCGAGGCCAGCCTCTCGTGGGTCTGCCGGTATGCTTTGTGCAACTCGATGAAGGCTCGCGCCAGGGCCGGGGCATTGGAGGCCGTCAGCCGCAGATCTGCCAGCGGCGGGATGGCATCGGCGAAGACCGGGTCCGCCAGCGCCTCGCGCATGTCCGAGACCAGACGCTCGCTGTCGCCGGTGCTCAATTCGGTCACGTCCATGCCGAATTCCTGCGCCAGCGCCAGAACCACCGTCGTCGAAATCGGCCGGTTGTTGTTTTCCATCTGGTTCAGATAGGGCAGGGATACGCCCAGCTTGGCGGCAAATTCCTTTTGCGTCAGGGACAGACGCGTTCGCATCTCGCGCAGTTTTGCGCCTGCATACAGTTTCTGAGTGGCCATCTGTTTTCTTTGCAGTTATTCCGTGGGGTCAGGCTAACTTTGCAAAGTCTGTGGCGCAAGGTGGCTAGAGACCCAACTGCCGTTCCCGCCAGATCACGCTGCTGATGGCCACGATGGCCAATACCGACGTTGCCAGCATCAGCCAAAGCAGCGGCATCGCGCCGGTTTCGCGCGTCAGCAACGCGCCGGCCAGAGCACTGAGCGCAGCGCCACCGCCCAGCATAATTGCCCCGCTCAACCCCGAAGCGGTTGCCGCAAGGTGTGGGCGAACAGACAGCGATCCGGCGGTCGCGTTCGGGATCGACATGCCGTTGCCCAGGCCGACGAAAGTCATGAAGCCAAAGAAGCTGATCGCGGACCCCATGCCCATCAGGAACAGGGCCGCCGACAGCGCGACTCCGATGGCGTTCAACCAGCACCCCCAGCGCACCATGCGGTTGACGCCAAAGCGAACCGAATACCGGCCGCTGATGAAATTGCCGAAGAAGTAGCCAACCGCCGGAGCGCCGAAATAGATGCCGACCTCAGCCGCCGTCAGGCCAAATATCTCGGTCCCGATGAAGGGGGCGCCTCCCAAATAGGCAAAGAACGCGCCCGAGGAAAATGCCGAAGACAGTGAGTAACCCCAGAACCGGGGCGATGTCAGCAGTTCCGGGTACTCGCGGAATTGCTGGATCAGGGTTTTCCCGCTTTTTACGGACGTCTCTCCAAAGTCGACATATGTCAGAGCCAGGGCTATGGCGGCCAATCCAAAAGGCAGCCAGAAATTGGCCTTCCAGCCAAAGCTTTCTTCCAGAACGCCGCCAATTGCGGGGCCGATCATCGGAACCACCGCCATGCCCATCGTGACATATCCGATCATCGAGGCTGCCTGATCCTGATCGTACATGTCCCGCACCGCGGCACGGCTGAGGACGATACCGACGACGATCACCGCCTGTGCCATGCGAAAGGCCAGGAAAGTCTCGACATTCGGGGCATAGATGCAGCCCAGCGTCGCCAGCAGAAACAAGGCCAGCCCCCACAGCAGGACAGGTCTTCGCCCGGCCTTGTCGGCGATTGGCCCGATCAGGATTTGCAGCACCGCATTCACCAGCAGATACAGCGCGATCGACAGCTGCATGATCTTGTAGTCTGCCTGAAAATATACCGCCATGAAGGGCAGGCTGGGCAGATACAGGTTCATGCTGAGCGCGCTGAGGCCTGACAGAAGTACAAGCGTCGCGATCGTAGGGGGGGTGCGGTGTACGGGAGTGGAACTGAACTGCATGGTTCACTCTTAAAATGAGATTCGGTCAAAGGCCATGAAATTGCGGGGTGAGTTTGCGAGTTTTCAATTCCCAAGAATGCTGTTGCCAAAAATTTGCAAATTTGCCGAAAAGCGCTTTGGGTGTTGTCTTCCAGTCTATATTGTCGGCCTAAATTTCACAGGGGACGATCGAGATGAAGGATATCCTGACCGAGCTGGAAAACCGCCGCGAGAATGCGCGCCTGGGAGGGGGGCAAAAGCGGATTGACGCGCAGCATGCCCGCGGAAAGCTGACGGCACGCGAACGGATCGAGCTGCTGCTGGACGAGGGCAGCTTTGAAGAATTCGACATGTTCGTGACCCATCGCTGCACCGATTTCGGCATGGAAAAACAGAAACCCGCCGGGGATGGCGTGGTGACCGGCTGGGGCACGATCAACGGCCGGATGGTCTATGTCTTCAGTCAGGATTTCACCGTGTTCGGCGGTTCTCTGTCGGAAACGCATGCGCAGAAGATCTGCAAGATCATGGACATGGCGATGCAGAACGGCGCGCCTGTAATCGGCATCAACGACTCGGGTGGGGCGCGAATCCAGGAAGGGGTTGCCTCGCTGGCGGGCTATGCCGAGGTGTTCCAGCGCAACATCATGGCCTCGGGCGTGGTACCGCAGATCTCGGTGATCATGGGCCCCTGTGCCGGCGGCGCGGTCTACAGCCCGGCGATGACCGACTTCATCTTCATGGTCAAGGATACCTCGTACATGTTCGTGACCGGCCCCGATGTTGTGAAGACCGTCACCAACGAGGTTGTCACCGCCGAGGAGCTGGGCGGTGCGTCGACCCATACCAAGAAGTCCAGCGTGGCGGATGGCGCTTTCGAAAACGATGTCGAGGCGCTTGCAGAAGTGCGTCGTCTGGTGGATTTTCTGCCGCTCAACAACCGGCAAAAGCCGCCCGTGCGCCCGTTCTTCGACGAGCCGGGGCGGATCGAGATGTCGCTGGACACATTGGTTCCGGAGAATCCCAACACCCCCTATGACATGAAGGAACTGATCACCAAGGTGGCGGATGAGGGTGACTTCTATGAAATCCAGGAGGATTTCGCCAAGAACATCATCACCGGTTTCATCCGGCTTGAGGGGCAGACCGTGGGCGTGGTGGCCAACCAACCGATGGTGCTGGCCGGGTGTCTGGACATCGACAGCAGCCGCAAGGCCGCGCGGTTCGTGCGCTTCTGCGACTGTTTCGAGATCCCGATCCTGACCTTCGTCGACGTGCCGGGCTTTCTGCCCGGCACCAGCCAGGAATATGGCGGGGTCATCAAGCATGGGGCCAAGCTGCTGTTTGCCTATGGCGAGGCCACGGTGCCCAAAGTGACCGTGATCACCCGCAAGGCCTATGGCGGTGCCTATGACGTGATGGCGTCGAAACACCTGCGCGGCGATTTCAACTATGCCTGGCCCACCGCCGAGATCGCAGTGATGGGCGCCAAGGGTGCGACCGAGATCATCCACCGCGCCGATCTGGGTGACCCCGAAAAGATCGCGCAGCACACCAAGGATTACGAAGACCGTTTTGCCAACCCGTTCGTGGCCGCCGAACGTGGGTTCATCGACGAGGTGATCATGCCGCACTCGACCCGCCGCCGGGTGTCGCGGGCCTTTGCCAGCCTGCGCAACAAGCAGCTGAAGAACCCGTGGAAAAAGCACGACAACATCCCCCTGTAAGCGGCGGGGCGCAGGCCCGTTTCCGCCGAACTTTCAGGATTGACCGACATCGCGAAACCGTATCATGATCCGCCCGTCCCGCAACAGAACAGCGCAGGCAAACTGCCCTGCGCACGCGACCTCGGAAGGAGGAGCCCGCCCTTGGTGGGTCCGGGGTCGCGCTCTTGTGCTGGCAATTGTCGGACTCGCCGGGCCACTTTCCGCGCAGGACGGCAACCGGCTGTCGGTTCCGTCCGGACAGCTCGTGGAATTGGAAGAAGTCCTGCTGGACAACAACCCTGGAGAGCTCTGGCTGCGGTTCCGGTTTATCGCCCCCAAGATCGGCGACGCGGTCGGTCGCATCAGCTATGATGTTGCCGCGGCGGATATGGCGCATCTGTGCCGGACACTTGTCATTCCATATGTGGCGCATCACCAGCTGCAGCCGGCGCGGGTGGTGATATCGCTGTCTGATCGACCGGTCGAATTTGGCAATTCCGATCCGGATGCAACCCAGTATTTCGAAGCCTTTCGGCTGCAGCAATCCGCCTGTATCTGGGAGGAGCTCTGACCATGACCATTCGATCTCATGCTGCCCGAGCGTCCCAAGACAGAATTGCGGCTTTGGAGTTGCCCATGACCTTTTCATCCCTTTGCCCGCGCATGATCCCGGCAAGTGCCGAGGTGCGCCAATGTTGAAACACCGCGGATTTCCCGGCCGTCTGCCCGGCACCGATTTCCATTTCACGATTCGGCGCGCGAACCCCAAGGGCGTGACACCTCTGACGCGGCGCGAACGGTTCCGCGATCGCAAACCGGCCGACCGCCGTGCCGACGCGGCCTTCATGCAGGCCCTGTGGGAGCATTTCGGAGACCAACCGTTCGAACGGGGCAACCTGGACGCCGGCCGCCTGAGCTGGCTGTTCGGCCGCGAGGTCGTTCCTGCAGAAGATCCGTTCGATCCCGCCAGCTATGACGCGCTGCTGAAAATAGATGTGGACGTGGCGCGTCAGTCATTTCCCGACATCTTTGACGGGTCGGTTTAGCCGGTGGTCTGGCATCTGTCATATCAGCCCCACGACCCCGAGGGCGGAACCATGCCGGCCTGTCAGGGTACAGGCGGTGGACTTCCCGTGATCAACCAACGTGACAACCGGTGTTTCGGCGCGAAATCGCGCGTCTACCCGGCGGATGGGCAGATTTCAGCCGGAAATCCGGAGGGAAACAATGATTGCTTGGAGCGTGAAATTGTCCAAGGCAGAGTGTTCTGGCAGTGCGGCTCGACTTTGCCTGCGTCGCACAAGCACCTACTATTCCGTACCCCTTCCTTCCGCGGGCAGGCCAGTGTTTCCAACACCGACCTGTCCGCGTTTTTCTTTGTATCATCGGCGGGGCCGTCGCGGCGAAAACCCGCGCATGATCCGGCCGGGACAGGTCTGATATTGAATAACAAGGCCGGTTTCGGGCAACTGCAAGGCAGTTCGTCAAGAAACCAAAAGGGGCAGATCGAATGCGAGCTTCACGAATTATTCTTGCGTTGGCGGCGTGCGCCGGCATCACCGCCTGCGGTGACACAACCGGAGAACAGGCGATCCTGGGTGGTGGCGTCGGAGCCATCGGAGCGGCGGTCGTCAGCGCGGACCCGATCCTTGGGGCTGCGGTCGGCGCGGCGGGCAATGTGCTGTACTGCAAAACCCAGAACAACTGTTACTGACACCGGTATTGCGGGGCGCACGGCGTCCCGCCCATCAATTGACGGAACGCCGTTGCGGGGCATCAGCCCGGCAGCGGCGTTTTCGTTTGCCCAGAACACCAAGACAGAGGACGTTCCATGTTCAACAAGATCCTGATCGCCAACCGGGGCGAGATCGCCTGCCGGGTCATCAAGACCGCTCGGAAAATGGGAATCGGCACGGTCGCCATCTACTCGGATGCCGACAAGCACGCGTTGCACGTGGAAATGGCCGACGAAGCGGTCCATATCGGCCCGCCGCCGGCGAACCAGTCCTATATCGTGATCGACAAGGTGATGGACGCCATCCGTCAGACCGGCGCGCAGGCGGTTCACCCGGGCTATGGCTTCCTGTCGGAAAACGCCAAGTTCGCCGAGGCGCTCGAGGCCGAAGGCGTGGTTTTCGTCGGCCCCCCGAAAGGCGCGATCGAGGCCATGGGTGACAAGATCACCTCTAAGAAGATCGCGCAGGAGGCTAATGTCAGCACCGTTCCCGGATACATGGGCCTGATCGAGGATGCGGACGAGGCGGTGAAGATCAGCCAGCAGATCGGCTATCCGGTGATGATCAAGGCCAGCGCCGGCGGCGGCGGCAAGGGTATGCGCATCGCCTGGAACGACGAGGAGGCGCGCGAGGGCTTTCAGAGCTCCAAGAACGAGGCGGCAAATTCCTTCGGGGATGACCGGATCTTCATCGAGAAATTCGTGACGCAACCGCGCCACATCGAAATTCAGGTTCTGTGTGACACACATGGCAACGGCATCTATCTGGGCGAGCGTGAATGCTCGATTCAGCGCCGCAACCAGAAAGTGGTGGAAGAGGCCCCGTCGCCCTTCCTGGACGAGGCGACCCGCCGCGCGATGGGCGAGCAGGCCGTGGCGTTGGCCAAGGCCGTGGGCTATGCCAGCGCGGGCACGGTGGAATTCATCGTGGATGGGGACAAGAATTTCTACTTTCTGGAAATGAACACCCGCCTTCAGGTGGAACACCCGGTGACCGAGCTGATCACCGGTGTGGATCTGGTCGAACAGATGATCCGCGTCGCCGCAGGCGAGCCTTTGTCGATCACGCAGGACGACGTCAAGCTGATCGGCTGGGCCATCGAAAATCGCCTGTATGCCGAGGATCCTTATCGCAACTTCCTGCCCTCGATCGGGCGGCTGACCCGCTATCGTCCACCGCAGGAGGTGGCCGCAGGGCCGCTGCTGGAAAACGGCAAATGGCAGGGCGATGCGCCCAGCGGCGAGACAGCCGTTCGCAACGATACCGGCGTCTTCGAGGGCGGCGAGATCAGCATGTATTATGACCCGATGATCGCCAAGCTTTGCACTTGGGCGCCGACCCGCGAACAGGCGATCGAGGCGATGCGAGTGGCGCTGGACAGTTTCGAGGTCGAAGGCATCGGTCACAACCTGCCGTTCCTGTCGGCGGTGATGGATCACCCCAAATTCGTCAGTGGTGACATGACCACCGCCTTCATCGCCGAGGAATACCCCGATGGCTTCAACGGTGTCGAACTGCCCGAAGGCGACCTGCGCCGAATCGCGGCCTCGTGCGCGGCGATGCACCGGGTGGCCGAGATCCGTCGCACCCGCGTGTCGGGCCGGATGGACAATCATGAACGCAAGGTGGGAACGGACTGGACCGTCACCTTGCAGGGCCACGAATACAACGTGACAATCGCCGCCGATCCCGAAGGGTCGACCGTCAGCTTTGAAGGCGGCGGCACATACCGGGTTTCGTCCGACTGGACGCCCGGCGACCAACTGGCGGTTCTTGACGTGGACGGCAGCCCGCTGGTGCTGAAGGTCGGCAAGATCTCGGGCGGGTTCCGCATCCGCAACCGGGGGGCGGACATGAAGGTGCATGTGCGCCGGCCCCGCGCTGCCGAACTGGCCAAGCTGATGCCCGAGAAACTGCCGCCCGACACGTCGAAATTGCTGCTGTGCCCGATGCCGGGCCTGATCGTGAAGATCGATGTCGAGGTCGGGCAGGAAGTGCAGGAAGGCCAGGCGTTGTGCACGGTCGAGGCGATGAAGATGGAAAACATCCTGCGCGCCGAGCGCAAGGGGGTGGTGTCCAAGATCAACGCCGGCCCGGGTGACAGTCTGGCCGTCGACGACGTGATCATGGAGTTCGAATAACAGCCATGTGTGCCTGCGCGGGAAGTGCCTGTTCCGTCACGCTGTCCGGCATCCGTGCATCGCGCGCGGATGCCACGGCCATGGCCGAGGGTGGCGACCGGGCGATGTTTCGGTGTCAGCGCCCCTCGCGCCGTTCGCGAACTTCACGTTCGCGCAGGGGGGTCTTGTCGATGGACCGGCTGATCTCACGCACGCTCCAAGGCGTGGGTTTGCGCAGTTTCACCACCCCGTCCTTGTCGACGAACACCATCGCGAACCCGCGCGGGCGCAGTTGTGTCCGGATCGGAGAGCGGGCTGACGGGTCGGTGTCGGTCAGGACGATAACGTCGCGCTCGCGCATCATGTCTTCGCCCTCCTTCAGCATTTCGATCTGCTGCTGGAACCGTGGGTCGGCCGGCGTATCGGCGAACACCACGATCGGGCGATGGGTCCAGAGGAACTCGCTCAGCTCGCTGTCGCCGGCGGGGCGGATGAATGGGGCCTCATCCGTGGCAGAACCATCGGCCGCGAAAGCGGTCAGCGGCATAAGTGCGCAAAAAACAAAGGTAATCAAGCGTGTCATTACGTCTCCCGTCACCCTGAATATAGCCTCTGTCGCGCCGAATGCGACTGGCGAAATGAGTTTGGGCATCAAAAAAACATGCCCTGCAGCGAAACGATTGCGCGATCGCGGCGGGTCCGAAACGATCGGCATCAAAGTATCCGGCGGCGGAGCGGTCGCATGGAAGTGATATTGCACTGCGGTGCGCATCGCTGCGCCACCACGAGTTTTCAAGGCTACATGACCGAGAATGCGCAGTCTCTGGAACATCTCGGCCTTGTGTACTGGGGGCCTGAGCGGGCCCGTTCCATTGGTCTGAACAACCTGGACAAACTGACGCCTGAGGTCTGCGCCGGTCTGCAGCGGGACTTGGATGCGTGCATGCACCGAGGTGCTCGGGCGGTGCTGATCAGTCAGGAAAACTTTGTGGGGTCGATGGTTCGCAACTTTGCCTGCGCGTCGTTGTATCCGAATGCACGGGAGCGTGGGTATCTGCTGGCCAAGGCCTTTGGAGGAAGGGTTTCCAAGATTGCGCTGAACATCAGGTCTTTGGACATGTACTGGGCGTCGGCTGCGGCCTATCTGTTCAAGCGCAGGAACAAATCGTTTGAACCCGAGCGCTGGAGCCGCATTGCAAATGGCAACAGGAGTTGGCGAGATGTCATCATGGATTTCAGCGGTGCGTTCCCGGGCACAGCTTTCCAGGTCTTCCCCTTCGAGGAATTCTGCGGACAGCAGCGGGCACAGCTGGAAATTCTAACTGGTCTGGCCGTGCCGGATACCGGCAAGAGCTATGCGCTCAACGGCACATCCCGACCGGCTCCGCATGGGTTGAACGCCCAGCAGTCGATGAAGCTGAGCATCGAATATGCATACGATCTCGCCTGGCTGGCTGCGGGGGCCGACGGCCTTGCCGAGTTGGTATCACACACGGGTACACATGATCGCGGGATTGCTCCCGAGGAAACAGGATTTGAACAGAGGAAATCGACATGACCGATATGAAGGACTGGCGCGCGCTGGCCGAAAAGGAACTGCGGGGGCGCCCCGTCGAGGACCTGACCAAGACCACGCTGGAAGGGATCGAGGTCAAGCCTCTGTACACGCAGGACGACACCGCCGACCTGCCGCACATGCATTCCCTGCCGGGGTTCGCGCCCTTCACCCGAGGGGTGCGGGCCACGATGTATGCAGGCCGCCCTTGGACCATCCGCCAATATGCGGGGTTTTCCACGGCCGAGGAATCGAATGCCTTCTACCGCCGCAACCTGGCGGCCGGTCAGCAGGGCGTTTCGGTCGCCTTCGACCTGGCCACGCATCGCGGTTATGACAGCGACCACCCGCGCGTGGTGGGCGATGTGGGCAAGGCCGGGGTGGCCATCGACAGTGTCGAGGACATGAAGATTCTGTTTGACGGCATTCCGCTGGATCAGGTCTCGGTCTCGATGACGATGAACGGCGCGGTTATTCCGATTCTGGCGAATTTCATCGTCACTGGCGAAGAGCAGGGCCATGACAAGTCGGTTCTGGCGGGCACCATTCAGAACGACATTCTGAAGGAGTTCATGGTGCGCAACACCTATATCTACCCGCCCGAGCCCTCGATGCGGATCATCTCGGACATCATCGAATACACCTCGAACGAGATGCCCAAGTTCAACTCGATCTCGATCTCAGGCTATCACATGCAGGAGGCCGGAGCGAACCTGGTGCAGGAGCTGGCCTATACCTTGGCCGACGGGCGCGAATATGTCCGCGCCGCCATCGACGCCGGCATGGATGTGGACAAGTTCGCTGGCCGTCTGTCGTTCTTTTTCGCCATTGGCATGGATTTCTTCATGGAGATCGCCAAGCTGCGCGCCGCGCGCACCCTGTGGCACCGGGTCATGACCGAGTTCGGGGCCAAGAACGAACGCTCGAAGATGCTGCGCACCCATTGCCAGACCTCGGGCGTGTCGCTGCAGGAGCAGGACCCCTACAACAACGTGATCCGCACGGCCTATGAGGCGCTAAGCGCGGTTCTGGGCGGCACCCAGTCGCTGCATACCAACGCGCTGGATGAGGCGATCGCGCTGCCCACCGATTTCTCGGCCCGGATCGCGCGCAACACCCAGCTGATCCTGCAGGAAGAGACCGGCATCACCAACGTGGTCGATCCGCTGGCCGGCTCCTATTACGTTGAAAGCCTGACCAAAGAGCTGATCGAAAAGGCCTGGGCCCTGATGGAAGAGGTCGAGGAGATGGGCGGCATGACCAAGGCGGTTGCCAGCGGCATGCCCAAGCTGCGGATCGAGGAAAGCGCCGCGCGCCGCCAGGCCATGATCGACCGGGGCGAAGAGGTGATCGTCGGCGTCAACAAGTACCGCAAGGAAAAGGAAGACCCGATCGAGATCCTCGAGGTCGACAACCAGGCCGTTCGCGAGGCGCAGATCGCCCGGCTGGAACGCATCCGCGCGACCCGGGACGAGGCCGCATGTCAGGCCGCGCTGGACGAACTGACCCGGCGCGCGAAAGAGGGGGGCAACCTGCTGGAAGCCGCCGTCGAGGCCGCGCGTGCCCGCGCAACCGTAGGAGAGATCAGCATGGCAATGGAAAAGGAATTCGGCCGTCATCGGGCCGAAGTGAAAACGCTGGCTGGTGTCTATGGCGCGGCCTATGAAGGTGACGAGGGCTTTGCCGCCATCCAGAAATCGATCGAGGACTTTGCCGAGGAAGAGGGCCGCCGCCCGCGTCTTCTGGTGGTCAAGATGGGCCAGGACGGTCACGACCGCGGGGCCAAGGTGATCGCCACCGCGTTCGCCGATATCGGTTTCGACGTGGACGTCGGTCCGCTGTTCCAGACCCCGGCCGAGGCCGCGCAGGACGCGATCGACAACGACGTGCATGTGGTTGGCATTTCCAGCCAGGCGGCGGGCCACAAGACGCTGGCGCCGCAACTGGTGGAAGAGCTGAAAAAGGCCGGCGCCGAAGATATCATCGTGATTTGCGGTGGCGTCATCCCCCAGCAGGATTACCAGTTCCTGTACGATCATGGGGTCAAGGCGATCTTCGGGCCGGGGACCAACATCCCCGAGGCGGCGCAGGACATTTTGCGCTTGATCCGCGAGGCGCGCGGCTGAACTGTAACTTGGGGGGCTGTCTGCCCCCTCTGCACGAGGCCTTTGGCCTCGTGCATTCACCCCCGAGGATATTTGGGGCCAGATGAAGTGTTGGGGTCTGGCGGTTCGTGGTATCGAGTGGGGATGAGGTCGGGGCTGGAAGGTGGAGGCTCGGTCATGGAACTGGATCATCTTGCGGTGGCCGCCGCAACGCTGGAAGAGGCCGTGGCCCATGTGGAGCAAGCGCTGGGCGTTCAGATGGCGCCGGGCGGCAAGCACGCGGCGTTCGGCACGCACAACTATCTGCTTGGGTTGGACGAAGGCCTTTATCTTGAGGCGATTGCGATTGACCCGCAGGCCCCCGATCCCGGGCGGCCGCGTTGGTTTGATCTGGATCGGTTCGCAGGGCCGCCCAAGCTGAGCAACTGGATCTGTCGGGTTTCCGATTTGTTGGCCGATCTGGATGCGTTTCCGGTTGATGTGGGACAGGTCGATGACCTTGAACGCGGCGCCTTGCGTTGGAAGATGGCCGTTCCCGAAACGGGCCGGTTGCCTTTTGACAATCTGTTTCCGGCGCTGATCCAGTGGCAGGGCGACCTGCATCCAGCGGGGATGCTGCAAGCCAGTGGGTGCCGTCTTCGACGGTTGGTCATCTTTCATCCCGACGCGCTGACGATGGCGCGGTTGCTGGGCCAGATGGATCGGGTTGTGTTCGACACGGGGGCGGCCGCGTTGCGGGCCGAGTTCGACACGCCCCATGGTCTGCGTGTGCTGGAATGATCGTCCGACCTGCACGGACCCAGGATGCGGTGGCGATCGCGGCAATCACCAATCAGGTGGTTCGGGATACCTTGGTGACCTTTACGACCCAAGAACGCAGCCCGGCCAGTATTGCCGAGGACATCGCCGCGCGAGGGCCTGCATTCCAGGTTGCCGAACGGGGGAACCAGGTGGTCGGGTTTGCCACCTACGGGCGGTTTCGCACCGGTCCCGGATATGACGCCACGCGCGAACACACGATCATGTTGGACCCGCAGGCGCAGGGGCGGGGGGTGGTCGAAGATTGATGGAAGCCCTGGAACGGGTCGCGCGGGCGGATGGGGTTCATGTTCTGGTTGCCGGGATCTCGGCCGAGAATCCCGCGGCGGTTTCCTTCCACTCGGCTTTGGGGTTCACGCAGGTTGGGCGCATGCCCGAGGTGGGGTTCAAATGGGGCCGATGGCTGGATCTTGTGCTGATGCAGAAAATTCTTCGTCCGGAATGATTGGTCGCACCTGACAGCCTGGTTTGGGCGCGCTAGAGTGCGCCCATGTCGATCTGGTCCCGCATCTCCGAGGCGCTGAGCGCGCTGGCCAAGGGCGAAAGCCTTGCCACGATATTCGAAAAACTACGCACGCCGCCCGAAAAGTCGGTGGCCTTCACCATCGCCGTGATCGCGCTTGGGGCGAAGATGGCCAAGGCCGACGGGCAGGTGACCCGCGACGAGGTCACGGCCTTCCGCGAAGTGTTCCGCATTCCGCCCGAGGAGGAGGCAGGCGCCGCCCGTGTCTTCAACCTGGCCCGTCAGGACGTGGCCGGTTATCAGGAATATGCCCGCAAGATCGCGCGGATGTTCTCCGAGGACAGCACGACCCTGTGCGACCTGATGGAAGGGTTGTTCCATATCGCCATGGCCGACGGGTTCTATCACCCCAACGAAAACCGGTTTCTCGAGGATGTGGCCCGGATCTTCGGTCAGTCCGAGGCGCAGTTCAAGGCACTGCGCGCCCGGTTCGTGCCCGATGCGCCCAAGGATCCCTATACGGTTCTGGGAGTCACCCCGGACATGCCCCTACCCGAGATCCGCAAGGTCTGGCGCAAGCTGGTGCGGGACACCCATCCCGACGCCATGATGGCGCGCGGTGTGCCCGAAGAAGCGATTCGTCTGGCCGAGAAGAAGATGATCGACATCAACCGCGCCTGGGATGAAATCAACGGCGCGCGGGCCTGAGGCGATGCGGCTGGCGACCTACAATATCGAATGGTTCGCCAACCTTTTCGATCGCGACGACAAGCTGATCGTCGATGACAGTTGGTCAGGCCGGCGCAACGTCACCAAGGCGCAGCAGGTCGAGGCCATCGCAACCGTTCTGACCGCGATCGACGCGGACGCGATCCTGATCGTCGAGGCTCCCAATACCGGAAAGAGCCAGAATACCGTTCGGGCGCTGCAGGAATTTGCCGAAACCTTCGAACTGCGCACGACGAATGCCATCATGGGGTTTGCCAACGAGACCCATCAGGAACTGGCTGTGTTGTATGATCCGGCCCGACTGCGCGTCCGCCACGACCCGATAGGCGATCGGGAAACGGACGGGTTTGCGGGCGACGCCCCCAGGTTCGACGGCGAGTTTCGGATTGATCTGGATATCGATGCGACCGAGGACATCGTTCGCTTTTCCAAGCCGCCGCTGGAACTGGCGGCCGAATCTTCGGATGGGTTTCAGTTCCGCATGATCGGAGCGCATCTGAAATCCAAGGCGCCGCATGGCGCCGAGTCCCGCGACGCGTTGATACGGATCTCCATCGCCAATCGGCGCAAGCAATTGGCCCAGGCCGTGTGGCTTTCGCATCGGGTCAAGGCGCATCTGGACGCCGGAGAACCCGTTGTTCTGCTTGGGGATCTGAATGACGGCCCGGGGCTGGATGAATTCGAGAACCTGTTCGGACGATCCTCGGTCGAGATCCTGTTGCAGACCGGCCTGTACGACCCCCACGCGGCGCAGGCCTGCCGACGTCGGCCGGGCTGGATCCCATCGACGGCCCGATTTCCGCGGCCCGAAGAAGGGCAGTATCTCGAGGCGCTTCTGGACTACATCATGATCAGCCCGGATTTGCGGGCGCGTCGCCCGGCGTGGCGAATCTGGCATCCCTTTCGGGATGAACACTGTTGGAGCGTCCCCGAGCTGCGCGACGCGCTTGTGACCGCGTCCGATCATTTTCCGGTCACTCTGGATATCGACCTGTAGGCCTTTCATCTCGGCCCACGGGCCCCTATCTTCGACGCATGAAACATCTTGTTCTGACCGCTCTGTTGTCGGTTTCTGCCGTACCCGCCGTTGCGCAGGACGCGCAGGGCAAATCCCTGATGGAGCAGGGGGCCGAGCTGTTCTTCGAGGGATTGCGGCAAGAGCTGGAGCCGGCATTGGAAGATCTGCGCGATCTGGCCGAGCAGTTTGGCCCCGCGATGCAGTCCTTCCTGCAAGAGATGGGGCCGGCGCTGGCCGAACTGGCGGCGCAGGTCCAGGACTGGAGCGCCTATGAAGCGCCCGAGATGCTGCCCAATGGCGATATAATCATTCGCAAAAAGCCCAATCCGCCCCTGCCGGACAGCCCCACACCGGAAGCCGAAGAAGAACCCGAGGGCGAAAATCTTACGGATATCTGACTGGCCGGGTCACTTTTGGATGACGACACGCGGTTCGGATTTCAACGCATCGGCCAGCGAGTTGAACCGCGCCTCGGCGACCTCGTTGAACAGCGGGCTGATCGACTCGGGCAGGTACAGCTCAAGCTCGCGTTTCTTGGGGTAGAACCGCAGTTTGCCGATGGCCGCGTCATTCTGCATCCACAGCATCGCCCCGAACCGCATCGCCTTGCCCAGGATCTCGGCCTGTTTCTGGTCTTTTTCGTCCAGCAGATCATAGAGCGGCGCGAACCGGTTTCCGTGGCGTTTGTTGCGGTAGCGATGCTGCAGCGCCAAGCCGATGAACACACGTTCGGAATGTTTCAGCCCACCAAGATTGGCGCGGGTCACGTTGTCAAAGCAGACCTCGGCCCGGTAATCCGGGTGCGCGCGCCAGCTGACGTCATGCAATAGACAGGCAGCCTTGACCAACCGGATCCGGGATTCTGGCGCCGAGCGAAACAGCGGCATCACGAAGTCGAACAGGTGGCGGCCGAACCCCGGCAGCCGGGCGTCCTTCTGTTCGGAGAACCGGCAGGCCTCGATCAAAGGGTCCCGGTCGCGCAGGATCTGGGGCATCTGTTCATACAGAAGCCCTTCGCGGATACCATAGCTGGAGATAGCGATATCCTTGGGTTTGAACGTGCGGATCAGGCGCGACAATACATCCATCGCATAGGGAATCAGCGCCATGCGTGAGGCTGACACCCCAGCCCGCGACCGCAGTTTCTCGGCGTCGTTCCTTTCGATGAACTTGATCGTCTCGCGGACCTGCTTGGTGGTCATGCGGTATTCATGCAGCACGTTCAGCGGATAACCGCGGCGCAGCATGTCCAGCCGAGCAAAGGCTCGCCAGCTGCCGCCTACCAGGAACAGCCGGTCGCGCTGCGGCCCCAGCTTGTCGCGCAGGGCCTCCATCGTTTCCTTGATATGTGCCTTGCGCGCCCGGCGTCCGCCCTTGATGTCGCGCAGCTTCAGCGGCCCGAGCGGCGAGGTCACGCAGCGCCCCACGGCGCCGTCGCCGATCTCGGCCAGTTCCATCGACGCCCCACCGATGTCGCAGATCAACCCGTAGGCGCCGGGCCAGCCCAACAAAACGCCCTGGGCCGAAAGGCGGGCCTCTTCCTCGCCGTCGATGACGGACACATGCAACCCGGTCTCGGCCTTGACCTGTTCGCAGAATTCGGGACCGTCCTCGGCCTCGCGCACGGCGGCTGTGGCCACCACGTGCAGTCCGGGCAGATCCAGATCGCGCGACAGATGCTCGAACCGGCGCAGGGCGGCCAGCGCACGCTCGCGTCCGCGCGGGTTCAGGCGTCCGGTTTCGGCAAGACCGGCGCCCAGTTCACACATCACCTTTTCGTTGTAGAAATAGGCCGGCGACCGTGCCGCGCCGTCAAAGATCACCATCCGGACCGAGTTCGACCCCACATCGACCACCCCGACACGCGACAGATCGCGGATGTCCGGGTCATCGAACAATGGTCTTCCGAATGATCCCCAATCCGGGATCCTTTGTGCGATAAGTTCCATGTTCTCCCCAACATCTGCCCGCGCAGGATGCGAAATCATACCCAACGGGTCAATCACCTGAGACCGGATCTTCGATGTCCTTGTTCAGTACGCGGATGGCCAGCGTGCGCGTGATTTCACGCTTTTCCATGAGAGCGACGTGGTCCAGCTGTGCCACCACATCGGCGGCAGTTTCGAACCTGCGGTCCATGTGCTTGACCAGATAGGCGATGACATCGGGCCCGGGGTTCAGCTGCCGGTCCACGAACAGCTTGGCCAGAACCGCACACAGCAGCGCGTCGTCGGGCGGGTCCAGTGCCACGTGATGGGCGCCCTCGACCCGGCTTTGCAGATCCGCCAATGGCAATTCCCAGTATTTCGGAGCCAGTCGCCCGGTCAGCAGCAGGGCGTGACCCTCGGCCAGAACCAGGTTGTGCAGGTGAAACAGAACCTTCTGTTGTTCGATGTCGCCGGCGATCATCGGCACGTCCTCGACCGCGATTGGCGCGCGGGCCAGCAGGGGTACGTCATCGTGGCGCAGATTTGTGGCCTGTATGATTTGCCCGCCGGTTTCGGCAGCCCAGACATGGGCAAGGTGGGTCTTGCCAGATCCGGCAGGGCCGGACAGGACCAGCTTGTTGCCGGGCCACGAATTGGCCGAGATCATCGCCACCGCCAGAGCGTTCGAGGGAGAGACGAAAAAATC
Organism: Ruegeria lacuscaerulensis ITI-1157; assembly: GCA_000161775.1. GTDB lineage: Bacteria > Pseudomonadota > Alphaproteobacteria > Rhodobacterales > Rhodobacteraceae > Ruegeria > Ruegeria lacuscaerulensis. Next base: position 56,359 of record GG704596.1, on the reverse strand, counting down.
CTCACGCCCCAGCGCGGTCTTGGCTGGAAGGTCAAAACTCAGCTGTCTGGCCATTCACTTGCTTTCTTGATCCGGCAGTTGGTGCCCGGTGTACAGGCGGCTTGTCAGATATTGCGAAGTGGCAAAACGTGCAAGCACGCCCAACGACGCCGCGACGGGAACCGCGATCAGCATACCGACAAACCCGAACAGCGCTCCGAAAACCGAGAGGGCCAGCAACAGCCACACCGGATGCAGCCCGACGGAATTTCCGACCAATTTGGGGGTCAGGAAATTGCCCTCGACCACCTGTCCGATGGCAAAAATTCCGGCCACCAACCCGATCGACGTCCAGTCGCCCCAGAATTGGAACAGGGCAAGGCCAATCGCTAGCGAACCGCCGATCAGCGCGCCGAGATACGGTATGAAGGTGACCAGACCCGCTATGAATCCCACGACCAGCCCGAATTGCAGGCCCACGAGCATCAGCGCGACGGCATAATAGGTGCCCAGAATAAGGCAGACCGTCCCCATGCCCCGCACGAACGAGGCCAGCACCGCATCGATCTCGCCCGCCAGCCGGCGGATGGTCGGTGCATGGTCGCGGGGCAGCAGGTCGTTGATGCGGGCGATCATGTGGTCCCAGTCCAACAGCAGATACACCGCCACCACCGGAACGATAACCAGCAGAACGATCACGTTGACCGCCGATCCGACCGAGGCCATCACCGATTTCAGGATGTCACCGGTCTTGCCCTGGAGAGTGTCGCTCAGCGACAGCAGGAACTGGTGCGTATTCGACTGATCGTCCAGCAGTGATGGGAATTGCCGCTCGATGAAATCTCGCAACTGGCTGAACAGGCTTGGAAAAATGTCGATCAGGTCAATCAACTGGGTGATCAGGGCGGGAACCACCATCAGGATCATCAGGACAAAAAGCAGAATGCCGGCCACCGTGATGATCCCGGTCGCGGCCACGCGCGACAGACCCAGAGACTCGAGCCGGTCGGCCACGGGGTCTAGGAAATATGCAATCGCCCCGCCGATTACGAAGGGCAACAGGACATCGCCCAAAAGCCACAGCAGAAAGACGAAAACGGCCGCCGCAATCCCCCAATATCTGAGCTGATCTTTTACCGGCAATCCCATGGCGGCCTCCTGTTTGTGCCCCTGGCATCGTTCTTGGCGGATGCAAACTGGTGATGCAAGTGGTTCACGCGGCGGATTTTTCGGGTGTCAGTCCGTCAGAGTTCCCAATTCGGGCGCGTCTTCGCCGGCGGGTTCGTCAGGCCAGTTGGTGCGCCAGGTCTCGGCCGACCAGTGGCCGCAGTGGACTGCGGGGCGGTCAAACCCGGGTATTGGCGGCAACAGCGGAGCGATCTCGATATCGTGGCGAGGCACTGCGAAATACGGCAAGGAATAACGTTCCTTGCCGAACTGTTGACCACCCGGTGCGGGGTTGATTTCAAGCGCCCGCCCGACCAAAGCTCCAGAATGTCGCCAATATCTACGACAAAGCCACCGGGCGGGCAGTCCGGGCTGATCCAGCCGCCGTCGCGCGTTTGGACCTCCAGCCCACCCACCGGGTCGCGAGCGATGACGGTCAACGCGTCAGTGTCCTTTTGGGGTGGATGCCATAGCCGTCGATGAACTCGGGGTAGGCGCCGATCGTGTCGTCGAACGGGGCCTGATGGCGCAGGTCGTCCTCGGTCATGTTGTCGACCGCGTCGATCTTGCGGGTGTCACGGATGCCGATGGTCATGCCGAAGTTGCGCAGCCATGCGTTTTCGCATCCGGGCATGAACTGACGCAGAGCGTCAATCGGCAGCATGGTCTGGCGGCGGCCCTCGATCTCGCCTCCGGTCAGGCTGTCCGGGTCAGTCCCGTCGATCCCGGCCAGATGGATCAGGTTCATGTACGTCAGCTCGCCCGTGTCATGCATCGCGCCCCATGTCCCGGCGATGGTGCTCAGATGCGCCGGGATCAGGCCTTGGTCGATGGCCTGCTGGAAGGGCTTGTAGACGAAGGGCGAAAACATGTCGTCTTCCTTGCCGCTGGTCTCGATGTTCCATTCGCCGCCGCCGCCCCAGTCCCTGTAGGTCTGCGGGTCGGCCCTTGCGCCCTCGATGAAGGCAGGCTTGTCGGCCCCGGCCAGGTGGAACATGACCAAGGCCGCCATCATCTCTTCCGGCTCGGTCTTGCGGGTCTGGGCACCGGCGCGGTGGGCCACGCCGGCGTCCTCGACCAGCCGGTCGGCCACCAGCTGGAAACCCTCGCTGTCCGACTCGTAGTTCAGCGATTGGCTTTCCGAGACCGCCGTGACCATCTCTTTGGCGCTTTGCTCGAACTCCCAGCCGATGCCGCCGGCCTCGATGGTCTTGTCGTGCCGGTACCAGGCAAAGCCCTCGACCCCGACGGCGGTGATATTGCCGCCCATGCAGCCGAACCGGTCCAGCAGAGCGACCTCGGCCCCGGCGCGCGCGGCCGCCAGCAACGCGGCCAGACCAGCAGGGCCGGACCCCACCACCAGAACATCAGTCTTGTGTACTAAGGGGATGTCACGGGCGCGTTCTCGTATGGTCTGCATGAAGGCCTCGTCTCGCGTCGGTCCCGCCACTTTTTCGAGTGCTGATTGGCGGATCAATCAATATTCCGACTGACCCGAGGTAGCAAATCCGCCATTGCCCGATTGCCCCCGGCGGGGCTTTGGCATAATCACGTGTCCGTGGAATTCTCACCTGCAAGGTAAAAACATGCGCCTCAGCCGTTACTTTCTGCCCGTACTCAAGGAAAACCCGTCCGAGGCCCAGATCGTCAGCCACCGGCTGATGCTGCGCGCCGGTATGATCAAGCAGGCTGCCGCCGGGATCTATTCGTGGTTGCCGCTGGGTTTCAAGGTGCTGCGCAAGCTGGAAAACATCGTGCACGAGGAGCAGATCCGCGCCGGGCACATTCCGATCCAGATGCCGATCCTGCAATCGGCCGATCTGTGGCGGGAATCCGGGCGCTATGATGATTACGGTCAGGAAATGTTGCGCATGAAGGACCGGCACGGTCGCGACATGCTGTACACGCCCACCGCCGAGGAACTGGTCACCGACATCTTCCGCGGTCACGTCAGCAGCTACAAGGATCTGCCGCTGACTCTGTACCAGATCCAGTGGAAGTTCCGCGACGAGATCCGCCCGCGTTTCGGCGTGATGCGCGGCCGCGAGTTCTATATGAAGGACGGCTACAATTTCGATCTGACGAAAGAGGACGCGCTGCACGCCTACAACCGCCACCTGGTCAGCTATCTGCGCACCTATGAGCGCATGGGCCTGCAGGCAATCCCGATGCGCGCCGACAGCGGCCCGATCGGCGGTGACGACACGCATGAATTCCTGGTGCTGGCCGATACCGGCGAATCCGAGGTGTTTTATGACAGCGCGGTCACCGACATCCGTCTGGGTCAGCGCGACATCGACTATGACGACAAGGCCCAGTGCCAGGCGATCATGGAGGAGTTCACCTCGCTCTACGCCCGCACGGACGAAACCCATGATGAGGCCCTGTTCCAACAGGTGCCCGAGGAACGCCGCCGCAGCGCGCGTGGCATCGAAGTGGGCCAGATCTTCTATTTCGGCACCAAGTATTCCGAGCCGATGGGCGCCACCGTGCAAGGCCCCGACGGCAAGCAGGTTCCGGTGCACATGGGCAGCCACGGCATCGGCGTCAGCCGCCTGATCGGCGCGATCATCGAGGCCAGCCACGACGACAAGGGCATCATCTGGCCCGAGGGCGTGACCCCGTTCCACTGCGGCATCGTCAACCTGAAACAGGGCGATGACGAGGCCGACGCGGCCTGCGACAAGATCTACAAGGCCTTGACGGCGCTGGGGCTCGAGCCGCTCTATGACGACCGCAACGAGCGGGCAGGGGGCAAGTTCGCCACGATGGACCTGATCGGCCTGCCTTGGCGCATCACCGTCGGCCCGCGCGGGTTGAAGAACGGGGTGGTCGAACTGACCAGCCGCCGCACCGGCGAAAGCGAAGAGCTGAGCCCCGAGGCCGCCGTAACCCGCATTGCCGAGATCTATGAGCGCTCCGTCTGAAACAGGTGACGCGCCGCTGATCTCGGTGATCACGGCAACTTGGAACCTGCTGTCGCAGGGGCGTGAGGACACGTTTCGCTGCGTCATCGACTGCATGGCGCGGCAGAATTGCGACCGGGCCGAGCACATCATTCAGGACGGAGCGTCCACGGACGGCACCGTCGAATTCATTCAGGGGCTGATCGCCGACGCGCCGCGCACGCGCCTGATCAGCGCGCCGGACCAAGGCCTGTATGACGCGATGAACCGCGGCGTCGAGGCAGCGCGGGGTGAATACGTTCTGTTCCTCAATTCCGACGATTCATTGGCGGCCGACGATGTGCTGAACCGGGCGGTGGAGCGATTGACGGCGACCCGCCCCGATTATCTTTTCGGATCGACGCTCCATCGGTCTGGGGATGGCAGCGAACGGATGGAAAAGAGGATGTCAGTCAAGGCCATCCTTCAACGTATGCCGTTTTGCCACAACTCTGTTTTTCTGCGGCGAGAGGTTTTTCAGGAATTGGGGGGGCACGACACTCAGTTCCGCATCGCTGCCGACTATGACCTGATGTTGCGGCTGGTTGCTGGCGGCTATCACGGCGAAAGGATGGATGAGCCGATTTCGCTGTTCTGGGATCGCGGTGAGACCAGCGATCAAGAGGCGACCGGGCAGGATTATGCCCGAGTTTGGAAAAAACACTTTGCGCGGTACCCTTCCGCCCAAAACCTTTCCTTGGAAGACTATGCCGAATTCTATAGGCGCGGACACATGCCGATCAGGTTGATCCGGGATGTTCTGGCCGATCCAGCCACACCCGCTTCGATTCGCGCGGCAGCAAAGCACAGTCTTCTAAAAAGCGTGCGCCGGGCCGTGCAGTTCTGGCGCAGCTACTGACGACTAAGAGGTCCCCGGAATGGGGCGTGTGATCAGCAAATCACCATTGGCCCCGTTGCCGCGGGCAACCACGGTCGGCCGTCCCAGTCGGCGCACCAGATCGCGCAGTTCGATGCCGAGAAACCGAAGTCCGCATACGCGTATGCCAGTTGACCGGTCCATCAGACACAACCGCCCACTCTGGAACGCGAGACGATACCCTTTATTCCGAAGACTGTCGGCAAGCCCGGCCCAACTGGCCGCAGATGAAAACGCCGGAAGGATCACTGCGCGCAGCAATGCCGCGGTTTCGCAGTCGATTTCTTTTGAAGGTGCCTTGGCCCGGACGGGACTGATTTTGGCAATATCATTTTCAATATTCATGAGCGCCTCCGCTCTATTTACTAGTTACCCCAACTACAGAGTGCCAAAATTTCGCTGAGTAATCAAAATTTGAAACAAAATTGCTTTTCGGTTGTTGTATTTTGAGTTCAGTCACTTGGTTGGACCCTGAATTGATGTGATAGCCGAAACAATCTACTGGTGTCTGTGACGCGGTTCACAACTCTCTGTTGTGTCCGGTTTGGTCAGGTCGCGTTTTGCTGGCGCGCGGCAGATTTCCGAGTCGCCGCCAATCTCGGTTTGGCGTCCCGAAGATTAGCTGCAACAGCGGTGTTCAGCGCATTCCTGCAGCCCAAACCAGAGGAAAACGGCAGTGCTGAGTTTTGTGACCATCGTCTATTCCGGGGACTATCCGTTGCTGGAATTGCAGGCGCGCTCGTTTGCGTGTTTCGCTCAGCCCGACAAGGTTGCATCCATCCACGTCGTGCTCAATGACAGGGACGAGTCCGGCCTGCGGACACGGATCGAGCCGATCCTGAGAGAGTACGGGCCATTGCGTGACAAGGTCCGGCTGTTGTCAGGTGACGATGTCCTGTTGCAAGCGGGGCAATGGGCGCGGCGGTCGCTGTCGGACCGTTTGCTGATCGAGAACCGTTACTGAATCCCGTTTGTGCGCAAGGGCGGCTGGCGTGGAAACAACGGGTATCGGGCGCAGCAAGTTCTGAAGCTGGGCGCCGCGCGGGTGGCGGAAGCCGAACAGATTGTCATACTGGATACCAAGAACGTGTTTCTCAGACCCTTCGATGACTGAGATTTCTTCTCGGCCGAGGGGGCGGCAAGACTGCCGTTCATGTCGGTCATCAGCGAGTTTCACGAAAGTTGGCTGCTGCAAAGCCTCGACGCGCTCGATGTCAGCGTGCCCGACCTGGGCCAAGCCCGGACAACCACGTTTTCCACGCCGTTCCCGGTTCGGCGCCAGCTTGTGCTGTCGTTGCTGGATGAAATCAATGAACGCTACGGATCGGTGCAGTCTCTTTTCGCTTCGCGCCGTCGTCCGTCAGAGTTCATGTTGCTGAACGCATACTGCCTTCGCTCTGACCCTCAACTGCGGCCGTGGTTCGAGGAGGCGCCCAGCACCAGCGTGGGGTTGTGGCCGACTTACGACTCCTCCAAGCTCGAGCAGCATGTCCAAAGGATGAATGATCCCGGCATCCTGAGTTTGGGTCTGCACGATCGCGCGATTTCGAAGCTGCCCGACCACTTGCAAGAGCGCATTTTCGCCATCTTGTCGGACAGGGGGATCAGCGATCGAGAGTCGACAAAGCGTGTACTTGGCTCGACTGCGGCATTGAGCAGCTGAACCGCGGCCATTTTCCAGAACGCGCTTGACCATCCCTGCAAATGCCGGAAATGTCGCCCGGAAAACCGCCGGAGCAGGAATGGCCAGAACACCCCCTCCTTTTGCCGCCTTCGAATGGAAGATCGCCTGGCGTTACTTGCGTGCCCGACGTGCCGAGGGCGGCGTGAGCGTGATGACCTGGATCTCGTTGATCGGGATCACGTTGGCCGTGTTCGCCTTGATCGCCACGTTGGCGGTCCGGTCGGGGTTCCGGTCCGAATTCGTGGGGACCATCCTGGGGGCCAACGCGCATGTCACGGTGTATTCCGCCGGCAACATCGACGCGCAGGGCCGGGTGGACCGCACCATCGCCAATTATGACGCCATGGCCGAACGCATCGCTCAGGTGCCGGGCGTTCAACGCGCCGCGCCGCTGGTCAAGGGGCAGGTGCTGATCACAAACCGCGACCGCAGCAGCGGCGCCGAGGTGTTCGGCATCCGCCCCGATGACCTGCTCAGTCTGCCCGGTATTGCTGAAAGCGATCAAGCCTATGGCGATCTGACCCGGTTCGAGGAAGGAATCGCCATCGGTTCTGGCGTGGCCCGCGCCATCGGCGCCACTGTGGGGGATCGGGTCAAGCTGACCTCGCCCAACGGGGTCAAGACCGCCTTTGGCACGTCGCCCCGCGTGAATGCCTATGAGGTCGTCTATGTGTTCTCGGCCGGGCGCTATGACATCGACCGCACCCGCGTCTACATGCCGTTTTCCGAGGCGCAGAGCTTTTTCAACCGCGAGGGCGTCGCCGACGAGATCGAAGTGATGGTCGACCGCCCCGAAGACCTGAACCCGATCCTGATCCCGATCCTGGAAGCGGCGGGCGAGCGGGTGCAGATCTGGACCTGGCTGGATGCGTCGGGTGGTTTCCTGCGCGCGCTGGAAGTCGAGGACAACGTGATGTTCATCATCCTGTCGATCCTGGTGCTGATTGCCGCGATGAACATCGTGTCAGGCCTGATCATGCTGGTGAAGAACAAGGGGCGCGACATCGGTATTCTGCGCACTATCGGCCTCAGCGAGGGGTCGATCTTGCGTGTGTTTTTCATCTGCGGGGCGTTCACCGGGATCATCGGCACCGCGATGGGCGTCATCCTGGGCTGCCTGTTCGCGCTCTATATAGACCCGATCTTCTCTTTCGTGAACTATGTGATGGGCGGCGGTGTCTGGGATCCGGCGATCCGGGGCATCTATGCCTTGCCGGCCGAGCTGCACCTGTCGGACGTGCTCAAGGCGGTTGGGCTGTCGCTGGGCCTGTCCTTCTTCGTCACCTATTTCCCGGCCCGCCGCGCGGCGCGGCTGAACCCGGTCGAGGCGCTGCGCTATGAATGATGTCACCTTGCGGCTGACCGGCCTGACCAAGACCTATCTGAAAGGCACGCCCGCCGAGGTTCAGGTGCTGCGCGGCGCCAATCTGGAACTGCGCGCGGGCGAGGCGGTGGCGCTTGTGGCGCCCTCCGGGGCGGGCAAGTCGACCCTTCTGCACATCGCCGGCCTGCTGGACACACCCGATTCCGGCAGGGTCGAGATCGGCGGGCAGGACGCGACCGGCAAGGGCGACCGCACCCGCACTGCGATGCGGCGGCGGGATGTGGGTTTTGTGTATCAGTTCCACCACCTGCTGCCGGAGTTCACGGCGCTGGAAAATATCGTGCTTCCGCAATTGGCCAACGGCGTGTCCGACAGGGCGGCCAAGGCCCGCGCGATGGATCTGCTGGGACGGGTCGGCGTCGCCGGCCGTGCCGATCACCGCCCGGCGGCCCTGTCGGGGGGCGAGCAGCAGCGGGTGGCCTTCTGCCGGGCCCTGGCCAACGAACCAAGGGTTCTGCTGGCGGACGAACCCACGGGAAACCTGGACCCGGGCACCGCGGATCAGGTTTTTGTCGCGCTGATGGACTTGGTGCGCGAATCAGGCCTGTCGGCGTTGATCGCCACGCACAACCTTGACCTGGCGGCGCGGATGGACCGGATGCTGCGGCTGGACGGAGGGGTGCTCAGGCCAGCTGAGTGATCGCCACGCCTGCGGCCATCACCGCGATCCCGCCGGCGCGCATCAGGGTCAGCGGGGTGACCTGCGCACCGAACAGGCCAAAGTGGTCGATGGCCGCGGTGCTGATCAACTGGCCCAACAGCACGAAGAACACCGCGTTGCCCACACCGAAATGCGGCGCGACATGGGTGATCGACAGGACGTAGAAGGCAATCAGAACCCCGGCCAGCAACAGGTGCTTTGGCGTGTGCGCGACTTTGGCCGCGGCCTGCGTGCCCGGCCCCAGCAGCATCACCAGCGCCGAGGCGGCAAAGGCCACGGCAAACAGGATCACCGCAGCCACGGTCGGCGACCCGATCAACTTGCCCAAGGCCGCGTTCAGCGCCGCTAAAATGGGTACGCCGATCCCGGCGGCCAGCATGATGGCTGCGTATTGTGTCATTGCCCCGGTCCTTGTCGCCTGTTGCGTTGATCTGGATCATTGCGGCTTGCACCGGTCCGGGCAAGCCTGCAAGTGCCGGTCTGGATGGAGGAATGCGATGAAACTGCTGACTTTTGCTACGCTGGCTCTGTTGGCCGCCCCGGGCGCTTGGGCGCAGGACGCCGAGGCGGGTGAAGAACTGTACCTGCATCACTGCGCCACCTGTCACGGGTTGGATGCAACCGGTCGCGGCCCGATGGCTGGCGTGCTGATCATTCAGCCCTCGGATCTGACGGCGCTGAGTGGCGAAGATGGCGTTTTCCCCACCGAACGAGTGGTCAAACGCATCGACGGGCGCGATCCGCTGGTCAGCCACGGCAGCCCGATGCCGGTCTATGGCCCCTATTTCGAAGGGCAGGACACGGCGATCAAGGCGCCGACAGGCCAGCCGATCCTGACCAGCAAGCCCATTGCCGACCTCGTAGCCTATCTGAAGACCCTGCAAGGCGGATGATTCTCAGCGGCAGATGCCCTGAACCTTTGCGCCGCTCCAGGGAAGGACCACGTCGCTTTCGCGCCGGTCGCCGGGCAGGGTGGCAAGGTCGAGATACTTGCCCAACATCTCGTGCAGCCGTTTGGTGCGCGGCGCGTCGGGGTCCAGCGCGCGGCAGCAGACATATTCCTCGACGATGGCCCCCTGCTGTTCAAACCCGTAGTCCAGAAAATCGGCTGAATTGTCCAAGTCGAACAGGTACGGGTCTTTGCGCCCGCCATGCTCGGCCGCGGCGCGCAAGGGGTGATAGCCTGTCACAGCGCGGTTCTGCCACTGCCAGACATGGGTCAGTTCATGCGCCAGCAGCATCGCAGCCACCAGGTTGATCCGCTCGGGATAGCTGGCCATGTAGTCCCTTAGATACCAGTCCCGCGTGAAATAAACCCGGTTGAACAGGGCCACGGCTGCGGGTTTTCCGGTAACGGTCTCGGTCTTGATGGGGGGCAGAATGCGTTCGCGGCACGCCAACCGAGGGCGGGCCTTGCGGTCATAAGTGATCGCAGCCACCGGGGCGCCCTGGACCAGCCGCACTCGATCCAGGTCCAGCGTGTCGCCCTGCACCTGGGCGGCAAAGGCCTTTTCCCGCTCGGTCAGCGGACGACCGCAGGACAGGAGCATCAGCGCGACAAGGAGCACAGCCAACCGGATCATGATCCAAGCCTAGCCCGGCAGGGCAGGGCCGCAAGCGGTTTTCATAGGCTCATGGCCAGAACCCGGCTGATTTCCGTCAGCGATCGGCCCGATTGATCCATCCATGTGTTGAACGCCTGCTGCACGGCCGCCATCGCCTTTTTCGAGGTGGCGGGCTTGTCGATCACCCCTTCGGCGATCAGGCGGGCGGTGACGTCGCGCGACAGGATGAAGCTGTCGCGCCCGGCGAACCGCATCGCGTATTGGGCCGAGGCCCCGCCCAGCCGAGACCCGCGCCGGGCCAGCATGTCGAGCAACCCGACATAGTCGGTCGAAGGCCAGCCGCCCAGAACCTTGCCCGCGCCGCCCTCGGCGCGCAGGTCCAGCAGAAAGGCGGCGTTGTCACGCACCGCGGCGATCTTGGTCCCGTTGCGGACGATGCGGGTATCCTGCAGCAAGGCGTCGAATTTCTCGTCATCCATGAAGGCGCAGCGCCCCACGTCGAACCCATCGAAGGCTGCTTCGAATCCATCCCACTTGGCCTCGATGACCTTCCAGTTGAACCCGGCCTGAAAGATGCATTTGGTCAGGATCGACAGCCAGCGGTCATCGGGCATCCGGGCGGTTCGTCCGTGGGTTTGGGCCGGGCCAGTTTCTGCTCGAGCGCGTCGATCCCGCCGTGCCGATCAGCCGCCAGGCCATGGATTCCGTCGAAATGTTGCATGTGCCGATCCTCCGACGTGAATGTTGTTGATTTGTTCCCATCCGTGCAACCCCAGCCTGCAGTGCGACTGTGTTCAGCGGGGCCGAATCCCCGGAAACGCGGTGTTTTTTCGAGTTCTTCGAAAGAAATGCTCGACAAATGAGGGGATTCGGGTTTGTGATTGACTGGTCAATCAATAACCTGCCACGCCGAAACCGGATGCGCGCGGCTGGGTCTTGATGCTCGGACCGGAACAAAGAGGAAGCGGGACAGGCAAATGTTTCCAGTCAGTCCAAGTGTTCACTTTTCATTTCCGGCCAAATTTGTGCATGTTGCGACATGAACATGTCACCAGGCATGTCAGCCGGCGGGACAATCTTGCCGGTGTGGGCAAAAAAGGAAGACAGGGAGCAAATCCATGAAAAAACTCAGTGTAAGTCTGTTGGCGGTGGTTGCCGCAGGCGCGGTTCACGCGGCCGAGATGGGCGCGGTGGACGAGCCGATCAAACTGGCCATCAACGAATGGACCGGCCAGCACGTCACCACGCATGTCGCCGGCGAGATGCTCGAGGCCGCCGGCTACAATGTCGAATACGTGACCGCGGGTATGATGAACCAGTTCCAGGCTTTGGCCGATGGCGACATCGATGCGACGCTGGAAATCTGGTCGTCGAACGTGTCGGACGAATATGCCAAGAAGATCGCCGAGGGCACCGTGGTCGAGATCGGCGACCTGGGCCTGGATGCCAAGGAAGGCATCGCCTATCCGGCGCATGTGGCCGACCTCTGCCCGGGCCTGCCCGCGTGGGAGGCGCTGAAAGACTGTGCGCAGGTCTTCGCCACCGCTGAAACCCTGCCGATGGGTCGCTTGGTCGACTATCCGGCCGACTGGGGCACCCCGGGCGCCGACCGCATGGCCGGTCTGGACCTGCCGTTCAAGGCCGTGCCCGCCGGGTCCGAAGGGGCCTTGATCGCCGAACTGCGCGCCTCGACCGAGCGCAAGTCGCCCCTGCTGATCACCTTCTGGCAGCCGCACTGGGCGATGTCGGCCTATGACGTGAAATTCGTCGATCTGCCGCCGGGCGAAGAGGCCTGTTTCACCGACCCGGCCTGGGGCCCGAACCCCAATGCCGTCAACGACTGCGACTTTGCGCCCTCGCGCATCTTCAAGGCCGCCTGGAGCGGCATGGCCGACAAATGGCCGGCGGCCTATGAGATCCTGTCGAACTATCAACTGAGCGTCGAGGATCAGCAGCCGATGATGGGCGCGATCGATGTCGACGGCGGCAAGGTCGAAGAGGTCGTGGCCGACTGGATGGCGCAGAACGAAGACAAATGGCGTCCGGTCGTGGACGCGGCAACCAAGTGAGCCGCCTAAGTGACTGACGCGAATACGCCCGCCATTGCCTGCCGGAATCTCTGGCAGGTCTTTGGCCAAGGTGCAGAGAAGGCCCTGACCGACGCGCTGGCTCGGTCAGGGGATGACGCCGAAAAGGCCGCCTCCGAGCTGCGCGAACACGGGTTCATTCCCGCCGTGCAGAACGTCAATTTCGACGTCCGCGATGGCGAACTGTTCGTCATCATGGGGCTGTCGGGGTCGGGCAAGTCGACCCTTGTCCGCTGCATCTCGCAGCTGTTGCCGGGAACGGGCGGTGAAATCCGCATTGACGGCGACAACGTGCGCGGCGCGCCCAAGAAGAAACTGACCGAGCTGCGCCGCAAGAAGATGGGCATGGTGTTCCAGCATTTCGGGCTTTTCCCGCACATGACGGTGGCCGAAAACGTGGCCTATCCGCTGCGCGTGCAGGGCGTGGGGCGAAAGGAACGTCTGGCCCGCGCGCAAGAGGTCATCTCGCTGGTCGGTCTCGAAGGCCGCGAGGACAGCTTTCCCCGGCAACTGTCGGGCGGCCAGCGTCAGCGCGTCGGCATCGCCCGGTCCTTGGCCGTGAACCCCGACATCTGGTTCCTGGACGAGCCGTTCTCGGCGCTGGACCCGTTGATCCGGCGGCAGCTGCAGGACGAATTCCTGCGCATTCAGGCGACGCTGAAGAAATCCATCGTCTTCATTACCCACGACATTGCCGAGGCGCTGAAGCTGGCCGACCGCATCGCGATCATGCGCGACGGCAAGATCGTGCAGATCGGCACGCCCTCGGACATCGTTCTGCGCCCGGTCGATGATTACGTGCGCGAGTTTTCCAAGGACGTGGCCAAGGGCCAGCACGCCAAGGTCGCCTCGGTCATGCGTCCGGGTGATGCCGAGCGCGGGCCGGACGACCCCGGTCTGACCGTGAACATGACGCTGGACGCGGCGCTGGCGCGTTGCATGGCCTTGTACGAGCCGGTACCGGTACATGACGAAACCGGCGCGATCGTCGGCACGGTGAATCCCTTGGATCTGGCCGCTGCTTTGCAGGTGGATGACGCATGACTGCCGTTGCCGACATACCGACGCCCGCCCGTGCGCGACTGACGGCCGGGGCGCAGGCGGCGCTGATCACGCTGGTCGTGGGCGCGCTGTGCCTGGCGCTGGAGCCGCATGCGCCATGGCTGGTGAAATGGCCCGCGTCGTGGGAGGTGCCGGCCACGCACTGGGTGGGCGCCTTCCTCGACTGGTTTCTGAACGCGATCAAACCGGCGGCCCGGCTGTTTTCCGACCTGATGGCCTATCCGATGGACTGGGCCAATTTCGTGTTGGGCAATACGCCCTGGCCGATCCTGATCGGGCTGGTGACGGCACTCGGTTGGTATCTGGGCGGACTGCCCATGGCGGCGCTGGGCTTTCTGGGCCTCAGCTTCGTGCTGGCCTCGGGTTATTGGGCCGAGAGCATGAATACTTTGGCTCTGGTGGCCGTTTCGGTCCCCGTCGCGCTGATCGTCGGCGGAGCGATCGGCATTCTGGCCAACGAGGTGCCGCGGGTGAAATCGGCCGTTCAGGCAGTATTGGACATCATGCAGACGGTACCGACCTTTGCCTATCTGACACCGTTGTTGCTGCTGTTCGGGTTTGGCCCGGTGGTGGGGCTGATCGCCTCGGCCATCTACGCCGCGCCGCCAATGGCGCGCAATGTGATGCTGGGGCTGGAGCGCGTTGAGCCCGAGATCAAGGAAGCCGCCATCATGTCGGGCGGCACCCGGTTCCAGCAGCTGTTCCAGGTGGAAATTCCGGCGGCGGTGACGCAGATCATGGTGGGTGTGAACCAGTGCCTGATGGCGGCCCTGTCGATGGTGATCATCGCTGCGGTCATCGGCGGGTTCAACGACATCGGTTGGGAGGTCCTGCTGACCATGCGCAAGGCGCAGTTCGGTGAATCTCTGCTGGCCGGCATGGTGATCGTTGTCTTTGCCGTGGTGATCGACCGCATGAGCGGCACGCTCGCCACTGAACGCAAACGCCATGACAACCGCGTCGTCTGGGCGGTACTCGGCTTTGCGGTGCTGTTCACGCTGCTGTTCTGGGCGCGGCTGCCGGATCCGTCCGGGCTGACGTTGCTGGACCCGGTGGCGCAGGCGGTGGACAGCGGCCTGACAGCCTTTACCCAGAATAATGGACCGTGGCTGGATTCGCTCAAGAACAACTCGATGTTCTATGTCCTGCTGCCGCTGCGGATTGGATTGGATCAGGCGGTTTTGCCCTTTACCTGGGGGTTCCAGTGGACCCCGGCCATGAGCTATGGCCTGTTCGCCGCCGGTGCGGTGATCGCCTTGCTGATGGCATGGCGTGGGCACCTGACCGGAGGTCTGGTCACGCTGATCCTGATCGGCATGCTGGAAACCGGCATCGCGAACCTGCCATGGCCCTTCGTCCTGACCGGCGTGGCGGCGTTGGGCTGGGTGGCGGGCGGTTGGCGTCTGGCGGCGCTGTCTGTGGCGCTGCTGAGCACGATCCTGATCTCGGGCCTGTGGGAGAGGGCGCTGCTGTCGCTCTATCTCAGCGGTGCGGCGGTGTTCTTCTGCGCCGTCGTCGGCGGGCTGATCGGCCTCGCCAGCGCGGTCTGGTCGCCAGTCTGGAGGATCGTGCGCCCGATCTGCGACATGCTGCAGACGATCCCGTTGTTCGTGTTCCTGATCCCGGTGCTGATGGTGTTCCAGATCGGCGAGTTCTCGGCCTTCCTGGCGATCTGCGCCTATGCGATCGTGCCGATGATCCGTTACACCCGCCACGGGCTGGTCAACACCCCGGACGAGATGATGGAGGCCGCGATCTCGAGCGGCGCGACCGAGTGGCAGATCATGCGCGACGTGCGTGCGCCCTATGCTGCGCCCACGATCCTGCTGGGGCTGAACCAAACAATCCTCTATGCCTTTGCGATGCTGGTGATCGCGGCGCTGATCGGCACGACCGGTCTGGGTCAGTCGATCTATCTGGCGCTGGGGCAGGCGGATGTGGGGCTGGGCATTTCGGCCGGGGCGGCGATGGCCATT
>GG704596.1:0-40856 GCA_000161775.1 Ruegeria lacuscaerulensis ITI-1157 | reverse complement strand
ATTCCGGGCGCAAAACAGGCGGAGATGACCATGGCCGGTTGGGGCGCTTTTGTTGCTGCACTTCTGATCTTTCTGCTCAGTCACGCCATTCCGGCGCGACCGGCAGTGCGCGGCCGGTTGATCGGGGTGATGGGGCGCGGGCCCTATTTCGCGGTCTATTCGGCGCTGTCGCTGGCGGTTCTGGCCTGGCTGATCGTGGCCGCGGCCGACGCGCCCTATGTCGAGGTCATCCCGCCGCTGGCGATCCTGCGCTGGGTGCCGCTGCTGGTGATGCCCTTAGTCTGCTGGCTGGCGGTGGCCGGGCTGGCGGCGACCAACCCGTTTTCCTTCGGCGGCCTGGGACGCCGCCCGTTCAACCCCGAGCAGCCCGGCATCCTGCGCACCACCCGCCACCCGATCCTGCTGGCGATGATGCTGTGGGCGCTGGCGCATCTGCTGGCCAATGGCAGCCTGGCGCATGTGGTTCTGTTCGGCCTGTTTGCGGGTTTCGCATGGATGGGCATGGCCCTGATCGACAGACGTAAGGCGCGCGAGATGGGGGCCGATTGGCCGCGCCTGTCGCGCAACACGGCACGCCTGTCGCTGCGGCTGCCAAGCCCCTGGCCGAGGCCCTGGGTCTGGTTGGTGGCGGGGCTGGCCTATGCCGCGCTGTTGCACTTGCACGCGCTGGTAATCGGAGTGTCTCCGCTGCCTTGATGCGGGTGCTGGAAGGGGCGCCCCATGCGTGCTAATTGAAACAACAAGATGAAACCCAGAAAGGTCTGCCGATGCATCTGGCCTATGTCACCACCACCGATCGCGGCGCAACCGACCGCCTGCTGAGCGCGGTAGCCGAACGTCTGCTGGCCAAGGGCGCCCGTCTGGCCGGTGTGGTTCAGACCAACACCGAATGCGCCGACAGCAGCAAATGCGACATGGACCTTCGCGTGCTGCCGGATGGCGAAACCATCCGCATCTCGCAATCGCTGGGCAGCCAGTCGCGCGGATGCCGGTTGGACCCGGCCGCGTTGGAGCAGGCGGTGGGATATGTGACGGCTTCTTTGGCCGACCGTCCGCAACTGCTGATCGTCAACAAGTTCGGCAAGCACGAGGCCGATGGCCGCGGGTTCCGCCCCGTCATCGCCGAGGCGCTGGCGCTGGATATCCCGGTGCTGGTCGGGGTCAACGGCCTGAACCGTGACAAGTTCGTGGATTTCACCGATGGTGCGGCGCAGCCGCTTGAACCCGATCTGGACGCCATCGAGGCCTGGTTCGACAGCGTCGCCAACCTGCGGCCTGCCGCCGAATAACTGCTTTCCCGACGTAACGTCCTGAAAACCGGGCTTGTTCGGTTTCGCGCTGGCTGCAATCCTCTGCCCCGGATGGGAGGAGGATCAGCCATGTGGCAGAACTGGGCAGACAACCAGACCAGCCAAATACGACCCAAGCGGCCGACCACGACCGAAGAGTTGCTGCAACTGATCGCCTCGGCCGAAACCCTGCGTCCGGTCGGGGCAGGGCATTCCTTCACCCCGCTGGTTCCGGGGGCGCAACACATCATTGACCTTACCGCCTTGGACCTGCCTGCCGTTACGCAGATCGAAGGCGAACGGGCCTGGGTCAACGCCAATGCCCGGTTGCGCGACCTGTCACCGGCACTGGCCGAGCATGGCATGGCCTTCCGCAATCTGGGTGATATCAACGTGCAGACTTTGGCCGGCGCGGCGGCCACGGCGACCCATGGCACAGGGCGCACCCTGCCGTGCCTGTCTGCCGAGATCACTGCAGCCCGGTTGATCGGCGCTGACGGACAGACCCTGACCACCGCAGACATTCCGCTGAACATGGTGCAGGTCTCGCTGGGTCTGCTGGGCATCGTGACCGAGGCGCAGATCAACGTCGTGCCGCAATACAACCTACGCCGCCGGGTGCGTCTGTCAGACCTGCGAGGCACACTGGAGCGTATGCACCAGCATTGGGACGAGAACCGAAATTTCGAGTTCTTCTACATTCCCTTCACCGGCAAGACCGTTGAAATCCGGCATGACATCACCGATGCGCCCGAGACCCGCGCGCCGCGCGATCTGGACATGATCGCCGTCAAGGTTCTGAAGCTGGCGCGCAACGCGGGTCGGCTCAGCCCCGGCTTGCGGCGCGCCCTGCTGCGTCTGCTGACGCTGGCCCAGTCCGACGAGGATCACGTCGGCGAAAGCTGGCGTGTGTTGTGCAGCGAGCGGCACATCCGGTTCAAGGAAATGGAATACCACCTGCCGCCGGAAAACGCCCGTGACGTGCTGTCCGAACTGATCCGACGGTTGGAGCGTGACCACGCCTACATCTATTTCCCGATCGAGGTGCGCCAGACCGCAGGCGACGACGCCTGCCTGTCACCGTTCCAAGGTGGCCCGCGCGTGTCGGTTGCCATCCACACCGATGCGAAGGAAGGCCATCTGCGCTATTTCGAGGCGATGGAGCCGATGTTTCTGCAGGCCGGCGGCCGCCCCCATTGGGGCAAGTTGCACAGCCTGACCTATTCCGATCTGTCGCGCCTCTATCCCGATTTCGACGCCTTCTGCGCATTGCGCGAAAAGCTGGACCCAAAGGGCAAGTTCCTGACGCCCGCGCTGGCCCGGATGTTTCGCCCATGACCGCAGAGTATCTTGAACAACTCGCCCAGGCGCTGCGCGATCATGGCGTCGATCGGCCGGTTGCCGTCGTCGATCTGGACCGGGTCGAGGCGAATTGCGACGCCGCCCGCGCGGGGCTGGGCCATGGCCTGCAGGCCCGGCTGGTGGCCAAGTCTCTGCCGTGCCTGCCTCTGCTGGACCATATCCGCAGCCGGCTTCCGACAACGGGCCTGATGAGCTTTTCCGAACCCATGCTGTCCGCGCTGCTAGCCGCCGAGCCGGACACCGATCACCTGCTGGGCAAACCGCTGCCGGTGACGGCCGCCCGGCGGATTCTTGAGACGCATCCCGACGCCGCCCGGAGGGTGCAGTGGCTGATCGACACGCCTCAAAGGCTGGACGCATATCTGTCGCTTGCCGCTGACACGGGCCAAACCCTGCGCTTGTCGCTCGAGATCGACGTGGGCCTGCATCGCGGCGGGTTGACCCCCGATCAGGTCGCAGGCGTCGCGTCGCGGATCGCGGATCATGCCCATGCCACCCTGTCGGGCGTGATGGGGTACGAGGTGCATCTGGCCAAACTGCCTGGGCCGCTCCGACGCCGCGCGCGGCGCGCCAGCGCGACAGCCTTTGGGCAAGCGGTCGCTGCGCTGGGGCAGGGGGCGCAGGGGCTGTGCCTGAACACCGGTGGCAGCCTGACCTTTCAGGATCCGGCCACGCGAACCCCGGCGACCGAGGTCGCCTTTGGGTCGGTTCTGGTGAAACCTTCGGATTTCGACCATGCATCGACCGGGGCGTTTCTGCCCGCCCTGTTCCTGGCCACACCGATCCTCAAGGTCATGCCGCGCAACCCGGTGCCTGGGATCGACCTGCCCGGGCTTCGCCGGACCAACCTCGCCATTTCCGGCGGACATTACCTGGCCAGCCCCGTCTGGCCCGAAGGGTTCGGCTATTCCGGCGTGTTCGGGCGTTCAAGCAACCAGGAGGTCTGGGTGGGTCCCAAAACGACAAAGGCGCAGCCCGGCGATATCGCCTTGCTGCGCCCCAGTCAGAGTGAAGCGGTATTGAACCAGTTCGGCATGGTTCTGGTCCTGCGGCAGGGGCGGGTCGTGGTCAAATGGGCCTGCCTGCCCAACTGACGCGGGTCAGATCGCCAGATATTCCTCGCGCAGCTGGGTGTTTTCCAGCACCTCGTCGGCAGTGCCGTCGAACACGATGCAGCCCGTGTCCAGAATGATCGCCCGGTCGGCCAGTTGCAGCGCGCGCACCGCGTTCTGTTCGACGATGATGGTGGTCATGCCCTGCTGCTTGATGTGGATCAGCGTCTTTTCGATCTCGTCCACGATCACCGGGGCCAGCCCCTCGTAGGGTTCGTCCAGCAGCAGCACCTTGATGTCCCGGGCCAACGCACGGGCGATCGACAGCATCTGCTGTTCGCCGCCCGAAAGGGTCACGCCCTCCTGCTTGCGCCGTTCGCCTAGACGCGGGAACAGCTCGTATATCCGTTCCAGCGACCAGCCGATCGGCGGGGCGATCTGGGCCAGTTGCAGGTTCTCTTCGACCGTCAGGCCGGGGATGATCCGCCGATCTTCGGGCACCAGGCCCAACCCGGCGGCGGCGGCCTCGTAGCTGGTCATGTTGTGCAGCGGCTTGTGGTCCAGCCAGATCTCTCCGTGGCGCACCTCGGGGTCGCTGACCCGCGCGATCGAGCGCAGGGTCGAAGTCTTGCCGGCCCCGTTGCGCCCCAGCAGGGCCAGGATCTCGCCTTCGTGGACGTTGAAGCTGACGCCTTGGACGATGTAGCTTTCGCCATAGTACGAATGCATGTCCCACACCGACAGGAACGCGGGCGCAGTGCTGGCCATGTTGGCGTTTTTCGAAAAGTCAGGTTTCTCGTTCATAGCTTTTCCTCACGCCGCCTCGCCCAGATAGGCCTCTCGGACCTTGGGGTTTCCGCGGATGTTTTCTGGGGTGTCCTCGACCAGCGGCGTGCCCTGCGCCAGAACGGTGATCCGCTCGGCCAGACTGAACACCACATGCATGTCGTGCTCGATGATCGCGATGGTGATGTCGCGCTCATCCTTGATCTGTTTCAGCAGGTCGATGGTGTTGTTGGTGTCGGCCCGTGCCATCCCGGCCGTGGGCTCGTCCAGCAGCAGCAGGCGCGGCTTCTGGCTGAGGCACATGCCGATCTCGAGCCGCCGCTTGTCGCCGCGCGACAGCGAGGCCGCGTGCATGTGCCGCTTGTCGGCCATGTTCATCTCTTCCAGCATGGCCTCGGCCTGTTCGAGCACCTCTTTTTCGTTGGCGATGGTCTCGTAGGCGTGCATGCGGAATGCCCCGTCGCGCATCGCAAAGATGGGGATCAGCATGTTCTCCATCACCGTCAGGTCTCCGAAGATTTCGGGTGTCTGGAACACCCGGCTGATGCCCATCTGGTTGATCTGGTACGGCTCGCGTCCCAGCACCGACTGGTTGTCGAACAGGACAGATCCGGTATCCGGGATCAGCTTGCCCACCAGACAGTTCAGCAGGGTGGACTTGCCCGCCCCGTTGGGGCCGATGATCGCATGGACCGAGTTTTCCTCGACGCTCAGGTTCACGTCACTCAGGGCCTTGAGGCCGCCGAAGCGCTTGCTGACATCTTTTACTTTCAGAATTGCCATTGACGCGTTTCCTTATTCTGCCGGCTCGGTTTTGCCTTCGCGGGTGTCATCCCCGCCGACGCTTTTGCGGCGGATCCAGTTCAGCAATCGCTGACCGCCCTCGACCAGCCCGCCGGGCAGGTAGATCACCACCAGCATGAACAGGATGCCCAGGGTCAGGTGCCAGCCCTTGCCGATGAACGGGTGGATGATGAACACCACCGCGTCCTCGAGCCCGTCGGGCAGGAAGGCGAACCAGCTGTGCAGCACGTTGTCGTTGATCTTCGAGAAGATATTCTCGAAATACTTGATGAAGCCTGCACCCAGAACCGGCCCGATCAGGGTACCGGTGCCGCCCAGGATGGTCATCAAGACGACCTCGCCCGAGGCGGTCCATTGCATCCGTTCGGCGCCGGCCAGCGGGTCCATCGCGGCCATCAGGCCACCGGCCAGACCGGCATACATGCCCGAGATCACGAAAGCGGCCAGCGTGTAGGGTTTGGAGTTCAACCCGGTATAGTTCATCCGCTGCTGGTTCGACTTCACCGCCCGCAGCATCATGCCGAAGGGCGAACGGAAGATGCGGATCGCCAGGTAGAACACCACCATCATGATCACCGCGCACAGATAGTAGCCCGCGTTGAAGTCAAAGCTCCACGCGCCCACATCCATCGTGTAGGTCGCGCGCATCGGCAGGCCGAACAGATGCGGCAGATCGGGCGCATTGGCCCCCTGCAGGATCTGCGGGTCGTCGGCATAGACCTGCAGGCCGGTTTCCCCGTTGGTCAGGTTGAACTTGGGGTTCGACAGCACCGAATAGGCCAGCGCAAAGCTCATCTGCGCGAAGGCCAGCGTCAGGATCGAGAAGTAGATCCCCGACCTGCGCAGGCTGATGTAACCGATCAGCACCGAGAACAGCCCGGCGACCACGACGCTCAGCGCGATGGCCGGAATGACGTTGTAGCTGAGCAGTTTGAACATCCAAACGGCCGAGTAGGACCCCACCCCCAGAAAGGCCGCGTGGCCAAAGGACAGGTATCCGGTCAGGCCGAACAGAATGTTGAACCCGATGGCAAAGATGCCGAAGATCACGAACCGCTGCATCAGGTCCGGGTAGCCCGCGTTGAACTGCGCCATGGCGCTGTCGCTGGGGAAGGGGTTCAGGATGAAGGGCGCCAGCAGCGTCAGGATTGCGACGACGATCAGCAGGCTTGTGTCTTTTTTGTTCAGTCCCAGCATGGGTTATTCCTCCATCACGCCTTTGCGGCCCATCAGACCCCGCGGACGGGTCAGAAGAACGATGATGGCGACAAGGTAGATGATGATCTGGTTGATGCCCGGTATCGTGGTGGTCGCCCAAGTGGTCGAGGCAAAGCTTTCAAGGATGCCCAGCAGGAAGCCGGCCAGAACCGCGCCGGGCAGCGAACCCATGCCGCCGACCACGACGACCACGAAGCTGAGCACAAGGAAATCCATTCCCATGTGATAGTTGGGCGGGTTCAGCGGCCCGTACATCACGCCCGCGAGGCCAGCCACGGCGGCTGCGATCCCGAACATGATGGTGAACCGCCGGTCGATGTTGATGCCCAGAAGGCCCACGGTCTCCCGGTCGGCCATTCCGGCGCGCACGACCATGCCGAAGGTGGTGAACTGCAAAAACGAGAACACGCCCCCGATGATCACGACCGCGAACAGGAAATAGACCAGCCGCCAGATCGGATAGACGATGGCGTTCGGATCGAAACCCAGCGCCAATCCCAGATCGACGGACCCGCTCAACGCCGCGGGGGGTGGGGTTTGGATGGGGTTGGCGCCAAAGAAATACTTGATGATCTCTTGCAGAACGATGGCCAGGCCAAAGGTGACCAGAATCTGATCTGCATGGGGACGCTTGTAGAAATGCTTGATCAGGCCGCGCTCCATCACGTAGCCGACCATCAGCATGATCGGGATGGCGAACAGGATGGACAGCGGCACGGACCAGTCGATGATGGTCGCGCCCATCTCCGGGCCGAACCAGCTTTCGACATAGGGGGTCTTCACCTTCAGCGGGTTGCCCAGAAAGTCGGTCTGGGTCTCGTCGATGACCTCGTAGCTGAGGTTGAAGATCTTCTGAAGCGTGACGGCACAGAAGGCGCCGATCATGAACAGAGCCCCGTGGGCAAAGTTCACCACGCCGAGCGTGCCGAAGATCAGCGTCAGCCCCAGCGCGATCAGCGCATAGGCCGAGCCCTTGTCCAGCCCGTTCAGAATTTGCAGTAGGATTGCGTCCATTGTCCTTACCTTTGACTGGTCCCGGCAGCTCTCCCCGGTCATCTGACCGGAGAGAGCCGTTTTGAGGACTCAGGGGTTTTCTTGCGAAAAACCGAGTGTCGGGGTTACGCGCCCGGGTTGCACTTGCCCAGTTCGCCGCCGGCGAACATCGGGTGATCGGGTGCGTATTCCACCTGCGCCCGCGGCGTGATCTCGACGATCTCGAGCGTGTCATAGGCGTTGGTCGGGTTCATGTTGCCACGCACGACCAGCACGTCCTTGAAGCACTGGTGGTCGTCGGCGCGGTACAGGGTCGGACCATTGCCCAGCCCGTCGAACTCGAAGCCTTCCAGGGCCTCGACGACGCCGCAGGGGTTGAAGGTGCCGGCGCGTTCGCACGCATCCGCATACAGCAGAACCTGGGCATAGCAGGTCTGAGCCGAGTTCGACGGCGGCTTGCCGTATTTCTCGCCGAAGGACTTCACGAAGGCCTTGGTGCCCTCATCCTGCAGCTGCCAGTTCCAGTTCATCGAACCCAGCACGCCCTTGATGTTCTCGCCGGCGCCCGCGGCCATCAGCTCCGAGTACAGCGGAACGACGATCTTGAAGTCCTTGCCGTTCACGACCTTGTCCAGCAGGCCGAACTGGATCGCGTTGGTCAGCGAGTTGACCATGTTGCCGCCGTAGTGGTTCAGAACCAGCACGTCCGCGCCCGAGTTCAGAACCGGCGCGATGTAGGACGAGAAGTCGGTCGAGGCCAGCGGGGTCTTGACGGTGTTGACCGTCTCCCAGCCCATTGCCTCGGTCGACGCCACGATCGACTCTTCCTGGGTCCAGCCCCAGTTGTAGTCGGCGGTCAGGTGATAGGCCCGGCGATCGGTGCCCATCTCCTTGGCCAGCACCGGCGCCAGCGCCGCACCCGACATGTAGGCGTTGAAGAAGTGACGGAAGCCATTCGCCTTCTTGTCCTTGCCGGTGGTGTCGTTGGCGTGGGTCAGGCCGGCCATGAAGATCACGCCCGCCTCCTGGCAGAGGCCCTGAACCGCCACGGCCACGCCCGAGGACGAGCCGCCGTTGATCATGATCGCGCCGTCTTTTTCGATCATCGACTTGGCCGATGCACGGGCCGCGTCGGACTTGGTCTGCGTGTCGCCGGTGACGAACTCGACCTTCTTGCCCAGGATGCCGTTCCCCTTCAGCGCCTTGGACGTGAAGGTGTTCAGGCAGCCGCCGTCGCCTTCGCCATTCAGATGCTCGACCGCCAGCTGCTGCGCCAGCAGCTCGTCATTGCCTTCTTCGGCATAGGGGCCGGTCTGCGGCACGTTGAAGCCCAGCGTGACTGATCCGCCAGTGGGTTCGTTGGTATAGGCCGCGGCCGACGAGGCCGTGAAGATCGTCGGCAGAGCCAGGCCGGCGCTTGTGACGGCACCAGACTTCAGCACGCCGCGACGCGTGACAGATTTGTTTGACATGAATTCCTCCCATTCAGCGGGTTGCGCCCTCGGGCTCCTCTTCCGTCGGGTAAAACACAACCTCGCAGGGCAAGTATGGGGGGTGGTATGAAAATTCCCCAACAAGTCCCTAGAAATGAAATATTATTTTGTAAATTATTGAACTCTTTGATTTATGATTTTGTAAATTATTGGAACTGGCGGATGCTAAGTTGCTCTTTGGAAAGGATGAGTCAGAAAATCCCGTTTCGATACAAGCATCGTGTGTCTCGACGCAGCCGCCATTCCCACGCCGTCCGATGTCCGGCCGTTGATGCTCGGGGCATCGCATGATCTCCGGGCACTCAACCTTTGCCTGAATTTCCTTGCAGAATGGAGGGCAAGCGCAAGGGATCACCCGGACCCATCCGGTGTGCGCCATCTATCTGCGCTCTGATTTGCGGAAGAAGATGGTGGGCGACCCTGGAATCGAACCAGGCGTGCGTCTCCGCGAGGGAGTTACAGTCCCCTGCCACACCTTGCGGCCTGTCGCCCACTGTCAGGCGTTGCACCTGACGTGGAGGCGTGATTACTAGCGCTCAAAAGCAGCGTCAACAGGAAAATTTCGCTTTGGCGCAGGAAACATCTTTCCCGGCCCGGAGGCCAGCAAAATGAAGAAACCGAAGTGGGTGATCGAGAAGGAGCAGGCGCGCAAGGCGGCCGGTTCCGAAACCGTCTGGCTGTTCGGATTGCACGCCGTGCGCGATGCGCTGATGAACCCAAAACGCCAGAAACTGCGCCTGATCGTGACCCGCAACGCGCAGGACAAGCTGGCCGATGCGATCGCCGCTTCCGGCATCGAGCCTGAGCTTGTCGATGCGCGCAGATTCACGGCGCCGATCGACCCGGGCTCGGTGCATCAGGGCGTGGCGCTCGAGGTCAAACCGCTGGAATGGGGTGGCCTTGCCGAGAACTGCATCGGGCGTGAAAACCCTCGGGTGCTGCTGCTGGACCGCGTGACCGATCCGCACAATGTGGGCGCGATTTTGCGCTCGGCTGAGGTGTTGGGCGCCAGTGCGGTCATCGGGACGCGCCACCACTCGGCACCGGAAACCGGTGCGTTGGCCAAGACCGCCAGCGGTGCGTTGGAGCGCCAGCCCTATCTGCGAGTACGCAACCTGGCTGACGCCATCGTCGAATTGCAAAACATGGGGTTCCTGGTGCTGGGGCTGGATGGCGAGGCCGACCAGACCATCGAGGCGGCGCTGGACGGCAAGCGCGATCGACCCGTGGCCTTGGTTTTGGGAGCCGAAGGGCCAGGCCTGCGGCAAAAAACCAAGGAGACCGTGGATCAACTTGTCAAAATCGATGCGGCGGGCGGTTTTGGTTCGCTGAATGTCTCAAATGCTGCGGCGATTGCCCTATATGCGTCACAGCCGCACTGAGAGGAGAGACCCATTCCCGCCCCGTCCAAGATAGCCACCTGCTGCTACTGCGGCACCCGCGCCGCGCTGGTTCTGAGAGGTCGCGTGCGGCATGAGCTGAGCTGCTCAAGTTGCGGCGCGCCGTTGCGTGACCTCAAGATGCTGCCCTGCAGCAAGGCACCGGAGCCTGCGCCGCGAAAGCCCGCCAGCGTAGCCGTGCCGCGCAACGTGCCGGTCAAGAAAAAGCGCCGGAAAAAGAAAAAGAGCCTGCTGTCTCGGGTGCTGGATGAGGCCTGGGATGTCATCGAAGACGTTTTCGATTGAACGAAGCGTGACACGCGGCTTCACAACTGCGTCAAGAGGGTTTCGCCGAGAGGGAAAAGTTGCATCTTGGGGTTCTGTTGACTTCGAAGTGTGATGATGATGCTGACCCGACGTTCCGTTCTTTCTGGCGTGGCCCTGTCCGTCGCCGTCCCCTCCGTGCTTTGGGCGCAAAAACGTGCGGTGTTCTTCGCAACCGATAGCGGCGCGATGGCCGGTTTCGACACAGTGGCATATTTCCGGGATGGTCGGCCGATGAAGGGGAAGCCGGACATCGTGGTGATGTGGAAGGGGGTCGCTTGGCGCTTCGTTTCGCAGCAGAATCGCGAAGCCTTCGAGGGCAACCCGCGGGCTTTCGCGCCACGGTTCGGTGGGTATTGCGCCTATGCAATGGCGCATGGTCAGCTCAGCAGCGCCGACCCGGCCGCATGGAAAATCGTGGACGGTCGCCTGTACCTGACGCATTCCCCCGAGATCGAAAGAGTCTGGGAGGCCAACATGGCGGATTACATCCGCAAGGCCGAGACGAATTGGCCCGATATCCTCTATCGCTGAGCCGCGGGATTCAGCTTGTGGCGTTTTGTCATCACAAAATCGTGCGCCGCCTCTTTTTTTTCCGAAACTCGTGCCTAAATGTCACAGTGACCGCGGAATGGAACTGCCGCGGGTCATTTCACTGTCCCTCGTTCCAAAACTCGGCGCCCAAGGTTTCTTGGGCGCTTTTTTCTTGCCGGAACTGCAGCTAGGCTTGCACGCATGAGCAGCTATTCCGATGAATACCTGAGATCCATCCTGCAGCGGACCAGGGTCATCGCGGTCGTGGGTGTGTCGATGAACCCGGTCCGACCGAGTTATTATGTGGCGCGCTACCTTTCACTGAAAGGATACAAGGTGATTCCGGTCAATCCGGGGCATGCGGGGGCCAGCTTGTTCGGGCAGACCGTGCGCGCGTCGCTGTCCGAAATCTCGGAACCGGTGGATATGGTGGACATTTTCCGCAGGTCCGAAGCCGTTCCTCCGATCGTGGACGAGGCGCTGGCTGCATTTCCCGACTTGCGTACGATCTGGATGCAGATCGGCGTCGAAAACGCCGAGGCCGCCGCGGTGGCGCAGGCGCGCGGTGTCGATGTCGTCATGAATCGCTGCCCCAAGATCGAATATCAGCGCCTGTTCGGCGAGCTGCGCATGGGCGGGTTCGCCACCGGCATCATCTCATCAAAACTCTGACCGCTCAGTTCATCGCCACGGCGTTGATTTCCGCAAGCTGCTCTTGCCGCCGTTTCTCCAGAACTACGTCGCGCGGGACCCAGTCATAGCGGGTGTCCTCGCGCAATGGACTCCAAAACAGGACCCCGCCATAGCGCCATGGGTCCAGAACGACACCGTCGTACATCGAATCACCGCGTCGGCTGATGATGGCGGTGCTGTGATCGATTCGGAACGGGTTGTCGGCATTGGCGATCGCGCGGTGCAGGGTCAGCGTGCGAAACTCCTCTTGCTTCAGGCGGCGTTCCATGTCCTCGGCCCAGTGCCAGCACAGCCCGCGCCGCCGCAGCCCCTTGTTGACCTTGGCGTTGTGGATCAAGGGGGGGTCTGTGATCTGGTATTCCTGCGCCAGCTGCGCGGTATAGGCATAGGCGATTCGGGCCGCGCGCTGGGCCTCTCCGGGGTCCACTTCGGGCCCCAGCGCCCGGATCTGGGCGGCCAGCCGTGCGACATCGTCGCTGCGGGCGGGCGGCGCGGATGAGCACGCGCCGAGCCCCAGAATGGCCAGCGTCGTCAGTGCCCAGATCATGGGTTTGAACATGCCTGCGTCCCTTGTCGCCCCTGCGCCCGACAGGCGCTTCGGTCAACCAGTATAGGGCGCGGACGTTATTGGCGAAAGCCAGGTGTCAGCCCCGGTCGCGCGTGGCTTTTTCGGCGATGCCGCTGGTGCCCTGCCGCCTGGCAAGCTCGGCCAGAACGTCATCCAGCGCCACGTCGCGCGCGGCCAGCATCACCAGCAGGTGATACAGCACGTCGGCGGCCTCGGATGTCAGCCGGGCGCGGTCGCCCTTGACAGCTTCGATGATCGCCTCCACGGCCTCTTCGCCGAACTTTTCCGCACATTTCTCGGGGCCTTTGGACAGCAGCTTGGCGGTCCAGCTTGATTCGGGGTCCGCGCCCTTGCGGGATGCGATCGTGCCGGCCAGATCGTTCAGTATGCTCATGTCAGCCTCATGGGGATGCCCGCAGCGGCCATATGTTCCTTGGCCTCGCGGATCGTGTATTCGCCGAAATGGAAGATCGACGCCGCAAGCACCGCGCTGGCCCCGCCTTCGGTCACGCCTTCGACCAAGTGGTCCAGATTGCCCACGCCGCCCGAGGCGATCACCGGCACGTCCACGGCGTCCGAGATCGCGCGGGTGAGGGGAATGTTGAACCCCGCCTTGGTGCCGTCTCGATCCATCGAGGTCAGCAGAATTTCGCCCGCGCCCTTGGCAACGACGGTCTTGGCAAATTCGACGGCGTCGATGCCGGTGGGTTTGCGTCCGCCGTGGGTGAAGATCTCCCATTTGCCGGGGCTGACGGTTTTGGCGTCGATGGCGCAGACGATGCACTGGCTGCCGAACTGGTCGGCGGCTTCGGCAATCACGTCGGGGTTGGCCACGGCGGCCGAGTTGAAGCTGACCTTGTCGGCCCCGGCCAGCAGCAGTGCACGCACGTCTTCCTTGGTGCGGACACCGCCACCCACCGTCAGCGGTACGAAGCACTGCTCGGCCGTGCGCTGAACCACGTCGAACATGGTGCCGCGGTTTTCATGCGTGGCGTGGATGTCGAGAAAGCAGATCTCGTCAGCGCCGGCGGCGTCATAGGCCTTGGCCGATTCCACCGGATCGCCCGCGTCGCGCAGGCCCACGAAGTTCACGCCTTTGACCACGCGGCCATCGGCGACATCCAGACAGGGAATAATGCGGGTTTTCAGCATGGTTTGTCCTTTGTTGCCGCACCTCTACCGGCAAAGCCCCGCCGATGCCAGAGTTGTGATTGTCCTGCGCCCGGAACCTCGTGAAACTGAAGCGGATTTCAGCAGGAGGTGAAAACCATGCGCAACGTGTTTCTTACAACCGCTTTCATTCGCTTTCATTCTGTCCGGTGCGACTTGGGCGATGGCTGACGACATCATCAAGGTCCCGACCGACAAGTCCGTGACCGAGGCCATCGACGCGCTGCAGGCTGCCGTCGAAAATGCAGGCGCGACTGTATTTGCCCGCGTTGACCACGCGGCCGGTGCGCACAAGGTCGACATGACGATACCGCCCAATCAGGTTTTGATCTTCGGAAACCCGGCCCTGGGAACGCCCGCCATGCAGATCGACCCGCGTGCGGGATTGTTCCTTCCGCTCAAGGTGCAAGCCTATGAGGATGCCGACGGCCAGGTCTGGTTGGCCTACGAGGATCCCAAGGAAACCATGGACGAGCTTGATGCGGTGGAAAAATCCCCGGTGATCGACAAGATGCGCGGTGCGTTGAGCAAGCTGACGAGTGCGGCGGCCAACTGATCGGCGTCATACCGCAGAGGTGCGCGCGATCCGTTTCATGCAATTGCGCACGATCAGAATGTGAAAGGGCATGATCACCGTAAGATAGATCCGTCCCAAACGATTGTGAGTCCGCACCCAGGTTGCCATGACTATGCGGTCTTTGTCGCGATGCACGGCGATGCGGAAATCCAGATGGCGGTCATCGATTCCCACCATGACCTCTCTCTCATCCCTGTAGGTCACGGGAAAAATCGCGCCGGTGCCAGCGTCTGGCGTGCTCGCGCGGGTGTTCAGGTGCTTGCCGCCCTTCAAACCGAATGGGGCAACGATTGCGTTCCGGATTCCCATCAGGATCTTCACCCACCCCGGCATGTTCAGACCGATTTTCATCGCGTCAAACGGGGCAAGGTCGCTTTGGACCGAGTACCCATCAACAAAATCGCCCGGAGTGAACAGCGACCACAATTAAGACT
Source organism: Ruegeria lacuscaerulensis ITI-1157 (assembly GCA_000161775.1). Taxonomy (GTDB): domain Bacteria; phylum Pseudomonadota; class Alphaproteobacteria; order Rhodobacterales; family Rhodobacteraceae; genus Ruegeria; species Ruegeria lacuscaerulensis. Next base: position 26,180 of record GG704596.1, on the reverse strand, counting down.
GCTCAGGCAGAACCTGTTTGCGGACCGCTTGCAATATCTTAACCCTTCAACGCCGCCAGGGCGTCGCGCAGATCCAGCGCGCCGTCATAGAGCGCGCGGCCTGAAATCGCGCCGTTCAGGCTTGCGCCGCAGTCGCGCAGGGCGATCAGGTCGTCCAGCGAGCTGACCCCGCCGCTGGCGATCACCGGGATCGAGACTGCGCGGGCCAGATCGGCCGTGGCCTCGACATTGGGGCCTTGCATCGCGCCGTCGCGGTTGATGTCGGTGTAGATGATCGCCGCCACGCCCGCGTCTTCGAAGCTGCGCGCCAGGTCGGTCACCATCACGTCGGTTTCCTCGGCCCAGCCCTTGGTGGCGACGCGTCCGTTGCGCGCGTCGATGCCGACGGCGACCTGGCCGGGAAAGGCCTTGGCTGCCTGACGGACCAGATCGGGGTTTTCCACCGCAACCGTGCCCAGAATCACCCGGGCCAGGCCTTTGTCCAGCCATGTCTCGATCGTGGCCATGTCGCGGATGCCGCCGCCCAACTGGGCCGGTACGTCGCAGGACTTCAGGATCGCTTCGACCGGGGCGGCGTTCACGGGTTCCCCGGCGAAAGCGCCGTTCAGGTCCACCAGATGCAGCCATTCGCAGCCGGCTTCGACAAAGGCGCGAGCCTGGGCGGCAGGGTCTTCGTTGAAGACCGTGGCCTTGTCCATCTCGCCGCGCAGAAGGCGCACGGCCTGGCCGTCTTTCAGGTCGATAGCAGGGTAGAGGATCATGTCGGGCGGCCTTTTCGTGACTGGTACTGGCGCGGGATATGGCACAGGCGGGGCAGAGGATGCAACGCGACGCAAAGTCAATCTTGCCCGAACGGGTGCCGGCGGTCAGACTGCCTGCAAAACAGGGAGGATACCATGAACAAACTTGCTCTGGCCGCTGCGGCCGCACTTGTCACCTTGGCCACCGGCGCACGGGCGGATGACCCGGTCGACGGGCTTTGGAAAACCCAGCCGGGCGATACCGGCGGATATCTGCACGTCTCGATCGGGCCCTGCGGCAGCGCCGTTTGCGGCACCATCGACAGTGCCTTTGACAAGGACGGAAACCAGCAGCTGGATTACGAGAATCTTGGCAAGAAGATCATCTGGGACATGGTCGCGGATGGCGGCGGCAGCTATAGCGGCGGCAAGATCTGGGCGCCGGACCGGGACAAGACCTACAATTCCAAGATGTCGCTTGACGGTCAGAACAAGCTGACGGTCAAGGGTTGCGTCGCGGGCGGCCTGATCTGTCGCGGCCAGGCCTGGACCCGCGTGCAGTAACCGGTCAGGGAGCCCAGGTCAGGAAGTTCCCGATCATCCGCAGGCCCACATCCTGGCTTTTTTCAGGGTGAAACTGCATCCCGATCATCGTGTCGCGGCCGATCACGGCCGTGACCGGTCCGCCATAGTCCACATGGGCCAGACGTTGCGCCGGATCGGCGACACGGAAATGATAGGAGTGGACGAAATAGACGTGATCGCCTGAGGCGACGCCGCTGAACACCGGGTGCTCGCTCTCGATCACCAGATCGTTCCACCCCATATGCGGAACCTTCAGCGCCCGGTCTTCGGGCTCGATCCGCACCACGTCTCCGGTCACCCAATTCAGGCCCGGCGTGTCGGTATATTCGCGGCCCGTGGTCGCCATCAGCTGCATGCCGACGCAGATGCCCAGAAACGGGCGGCCCTTCTGCTCGACCGCTTCGACCATCGCATCATGGATGCCCTTGTGCCCGCGAAGCTCGGCCGCGCAGGCGGGAAAGGCGCCGTCGCCGGGCAGCACCAGCCGGTCGGCGCGCGCGACGACATCGGCATCCGAGGTCACGACGACCTCGCCCGCGTCCAGCTCGCGCGCCATGCGTTGAAACGCCTTTTCCGCCGAGTGCAGGTTGCCGCTTTCGTAGTCGATGATCGCCGTCAGCATCTAGAGCGCGCCCTTGGTGGAAGGAATCGCATCGCCCTTGCGCGGGTCGGTCTCGACCGCCTGGCGCAGGGCGCGGGCGACGGCCTTGAACGCCGCCTCGGCGATGTGGTGGCTGTTGAAGCCATGCAACTGGTCGATGTGCAGGGTGATGCCGCCATGGGTGGCCAGGGCCTGAAAGAACTCGCGCACCAGTTCGGTGTCGAACGAGCCGATCTTGGGCGTCGGCAGGTTCACGTTCCACACCAGAAACGGTCGGCCCGACAGGTCCAGCGCGCAGCGCACCTGCGCATCGTCCATCGGCAGATGGCACTCGCCATACCGCCGGATGCCTTTCTTGTCCCCCAGCGCCTGCGTCAGCGCCTGACCCAGTGCGATGCCGGTGTCCTCGACGGTGTGGTGATCGTCGATGTGATAGTCGCCTTTGGCCCGGATCGTCATGTCGATCAGCGAATGCCGCGCCAACTGGTCCAGCATGTGATCGAAGAACCCCACGCCGGTCTGGTTGTCATAGGTGCCGGTGCCGTCGAGGTTGACCTCGACCGCGATCTCGGTCTCGGCGGTCTTGCGGCTGATCGAAGCTGTGCGCATTGGCGAAATCCTCTTGCTACAGGGGCGCTTATAGACGGGGACGGGCAGGGGATTCCAGTCAGATCGTTTCGGTCGCGGCCAACTGTTGCAAGGGATTGCGCCCGGCTGCCCGGCGTGCCAGCCTGCGCGCAAGGAAACCAACAAGGTCATAGCAATGTCCACCTGCGTCTTCATCCAGATCCGCTGCAAACCCGGCACCACCTACAAGGTCGCCGAAGAAATCGCCCTGCGCGAGATTCATTCGGAGATGTATTCGACCAGCGGAGAGTGGGACTTGCTGCTCAAGCTCTATATCCCCAAGGATCAGGACGTGGGGCATTTCATCAACGAAAGGCTACTGGACATTCCCAACATCGAACGGTCGCTGACCACGATGACGTTCAAGGCGTTCTGACAAATTGCACCGATCCGGCCGATCTGTGGCTGGGTCGGACTTGTCTTGGAGTTCGGATGAAGTGGATATCTGGAGCGGGCGATGAGATTCGAACTCACGACCCTTACCTTGGCAAGGTAATGCTCTACCCCTGAGCTACGCCCGCAAACAGATATCTTGTATGACCTTTCGGTCCTCGTTGGAGCGGGCGATGAGATTCGAACTCACGACCCTTACCTTGGCAAGGTAATGCTCTACCCCTGAGCTACGCCCGCGCCGTCGAGTGAGGCGTGAACTATAAATTCTGGCGGAAAGCTGCAAGAGGAAAAACGCACGAAAGCCGAAAAAATTTTTCCGACGGAACAGCGCCGAGCGGCCGTTCAAAACCTGCAACACCCGGCTGAGACGTTGGTGGAGGTGAAATGAGGGGCAGGGTCGAGAATTTGAAGCTTGTGGCCCTGGCGGGCGCAATCCTGCTGGCGCTGATGGCCGGTCAGTCGGACAAGCCCCGCCAAGAGCACATGGAGTCAATGGTTGTGATGCAAGTCCCAACACTGGTGTCCAACAGCTGACAGTGTTTCGTCGTCAGGTTTTTGCCACTTTCGAAATTTAGTGTACTCATTAACCTATATTTGTCCGCAATCCGTGTCGTGATGCGTTCGTCCCGGATAGCTTGGAAGGAGTTGGTGATGCATTGGATTTCTTCAATTTCGCGGGTCGTGGCGACATCGATGTTGCTGGCCGGGGCGGTCGGCTTCGTTGCGGTTGTGGCCACGCCGGATGTTGCGATTGCCAAGAACGGAAATGGCAACGGCAACGGCGGGGGCAAAGGCGGCGGCAACGATGGCGGCAAGGGCAAAGGGGCCGACAAGGCCGGCGACCGCGGAGGTGCCAAGAGCGGCAATTCCGGGCGCGGCAATGCCAGCAAAGGCAAGTCAGGCCAGGGCAAGGGTTTCTTGTCCGGATTGGGGCTGTCCAAGCCCAAAGCCGAGCGCAAGTCAGCCAAATCGAATAACCGCGCGACGCGGCGGAACGGGTTCGTGGCGAAACTCGACAACCTGTTCAAAGGGAAAAAGAAAGCCGGGACATCGGTCCGCAAGGCAAGGATTGCACCTGTGACTGCGGTGGTGAAGGAACCCTATGCCAAACCCAACAAACATGGCAAGATCGCGTCCGAACTCAAGGGATTGAATGCTGCGCACGCCAGCCAGACGGCTTTGATGAACGCGGCTCCGAACAGCATGCCGGGCAAGCTTTACAGCTATCAGCAAAGCATACTGGGTTTTTCCGGCGCCGCCGAGGATCTTGAACAACGCGAACGGGAATTGGCCGACCTGCAAGGCCTGAGCGACTCCGAGATCGAAGACCAGTTCGCGCCGACCGAGGAAGAAGCCGCCGACGGCATCACCGCGCAGGACAAGTATGAAGCCGCCGTGGCCGAGGCCGAACAGGCCGTGACCGAGGCCGAAGACGCGCTGGCCGAAACTGATGATCCGCAAGAGGCGCTGGATACGCTGACCGGCGGTCGTGACCTGTCGGATCCGGCGTTGCATGAACTGCACGACCTGTTGGGCCTGCCAGCGCCGATCGAGCAGGACGACGAGGTTTCGATCGACGACACGCCGGACCAGTTGCTGCAACAACCCGTCGCGGTAACCAGCGACGGCTGACCTGATCAAAACGAAAAAGGCGCGCCTTGCGGCGCGCCTTCTATTTCGTGACGATACCGGTCACTCCAGTTCGATCAGCAGGTCCTTGGCGTCGATCTGGCCGCCGGGCTGGACATGCACCGCCTTCACGGTTGCGTCGCGCTCGGCATGGATGCCGGTTTCCATCTTCATCGCCTCGATGGTCAGCAGAAGGTCGCCTTCTTTGACCTCCTGGCCGGCGGTCACCGCAACGGTCGACACCACGCCCGGCATCGGCGCGCCGACATGGTTGGCGTTGCCCGGCTCGGCCTTGGGCCGCTGAATGGTCGAGGCCTGAACCATCCGGTTGGGCACCCGGATCACGCGGGGCTGACCGTTCAGTTCGAAGAACACCTTCACCTCGCCCTTCTCGTCCGTCTCGCTGATCGCCTGGCACCGGATTTCCAGCGTCTTGCCGGGGTCGATCTCGGCCGAGATCTCCTCGCCCGGCTCCATGCCGTAGAAGAAGGTTTTGGTCGGCAGGGTGCGCACCGGGCCATAGATCCGGTGACGGCCCATGTAGTCCAGGAACACCTTGGGATACATCAGGTATCCGTTCAGGTCCTCGTCATCGACTTCCTTGCCCTCCAGCAGTTTCGACAGCTCGGCGCGGGTGGCCTCCAGGTCGACCGGCGGCAGGTGCTTGCCGGGACGTTCGGTGTTGGGCTGCTCGCCCTTCAGCACCTTCTTGACGATTTTCTCCGGGAAGCCGCCCGGCGGCTGTCCCAGGTTGCCGCGCATCATGTCGATGACCGAATCGGGGAAGGCGACATCAACGTCGGGGTCTTCGACCTGCTCGCGCGTCAGGCCCTGGCTGACCATCATCAGCGCCATGTCACCCACCACTTTCGAGGACGGCGTCACCTTGACGATGTCACCGAACATCTGGTTCACGTCGGCATACATCTGCGCCACCTCGTGCCAGCGTTCCTCCAGCCCCATCGAACGCGCCTGCGCCTTGAGGTTGGTGAACTGGCCGCCCGGCATCTCGTGCAGATAGACCTCGGAGGCGGGGGCCTGCAGCCCGGATTCGAAGGCGGCGTACTGGGCGCGCACGGCCTCGAAATAATCGCTGATCTCGCGGATCGCCTTGATGTCCAGGCCGGTGTCGCGGTCGGTGTGGCGTAGCGCCTCGACCACGGTGCCCAGCGTCGCCTGGCTGGTATTGCCCGAGAAGCTGTCCATCGCGCAATCCACCACGTCCACACCCGCCTCGCTGGCCGCCAGGATGGTGGCGCTGGCAATGCCGGCGGTGTCGTGGGTGTGGAAGTGGATCGGCAGGCCGACCTCTTCCTTCAGTGCGCGGATCAGCACCCGCGCGGCGGCAGGTTTCAGCAGGCCGGCCATGTCTTTCAGGCCCAGAACATGGGCGCCGGCGTCGCGCAGTTCCTTGGCCATGCCGACATAGTATTTCAGGTCATACTTGGCGCGGTTCGGATCGAGGATGTCACCGGTATAGCAGACGGTGCCTTCGCATATCTTGCCGTTCTCGATCACCGCATCCATCGCCACGCGCATGTTCTCGACCCAGTTCAGCGAGTCGAACACGCGGAACACGTCGATATTCTTGGCGGCCTGGCGCACGAATTCCTGCACCACGTTGTCGGGATAGTTGGTATAGCCCACCCCGTTGGCGCCGCGCAGCAGCATCTGGGTCATCAGGTTGGGCATGGCCTCGCGCAGGTCGCGCAGGCGCTGCCAGGGGCATTCCTGCAGGAAACGATAGGCCACGTCGAAAGTCGCCCCCCCCCAGCACTCGACGCTGAACAGCTGCGGCAGGTTCGCGGCATAGGTGGGTGCCACGCGGATCATGTCGATCGAGCGCATCCGGGTCGCCAGCAGCGACTGGTGCCCGTCGCGCATGGTGGTGTCGGTGATCAGCAACTGGCGCTGGGCCTTCATCCAGTCGGCCACGGCCTGCGGGCCTTTCTGTTCCAGCAGGTTGCGCGTGCCCATCTGGGGCTCGCCCTTCCGTGCGGGTGGCTTGGGTACCTTCAGGTCGGAACGCGGCAGCGGGCGATCCTTGGTTTCGGGGTGGCCGTTCACCGTGATGTCGGCGATGTAGGTCAGAACCTTGGTGCCCCGGTCGCGGCGCTTCTTGAACTGGAACAGCTCGGGCGTCTCGTCGATGAACTTGGTGGTGTATTCGTTCGACAGGAAGGTCGGGTGCTTCAGCAGGTTCTCGACGAAGGCGATGTTGGTGGAAACGCCGCGCACGCGGAACTCGCGCAGGGCGCGGTCCATTCGGGCGATCGCCTTTTCCGGCGTGGGCGCCCAGGCGGTGACCTTGGTCAGCAGCGAGTCGTAATACCGCGTGATCACCCCGCCCGCATAGGCCGTGCCGCCATCCAGCCGGATGCCCATGCCCGTGGCCGAGCGATAGGCCGTGATGCGCCCATAGTCGGGGATGAAGTTGTTGAGTGGATCCTCGGTGGTGACCCGCGTCTGCAGCGCGTGGCCGTTCAGGCGGATTTCGTCCTGGCTGGCCTTGCCGGTGGCCTCGGCCAGGGTCTTGCCCTCGGCGATCAGGATCTGCGCCTGCACGATGTCGATGCCGGTGACCTCTTCGGTCACGGTGTGTTCGACTTGGACGCGCGGGTTCACCTCGATGAAATAGAACTTGCCGGTCTCCATATCCATCAGGAATTCGACCGTGCCGGCGCATTCATAGTTCACATGCGCGCAGATGCGGCGGCCCAGGTCGCAGATCTCGGCGCGTTGCTCTTCGGTCAGATAGGGGGCAGGGGCGCGTTCCACGACCTTCTGGTTTCGGCGCTGGACCGAGCAGTCGCGTTCATACAGGTGATAGATCTGCCCGTGCTTGTCGCCCAGGATCTGCACCTCGACATGGCGGGCGCGGGTGATCATCTTTTCCAGATAACCCTCACCATTGCCGAATGCGGCCTCGGCCTCGCGGCGGCCTTCCAGAACCTTTTCTTCCAGTTCGTCTTCGGAATAGATCGGGCGCATCCCGCGGCCGCCGCCGCCCCAGGACGCCTTGAGCATCAGCGGATAGCCGATCTCGGCCGCTTCCTTGCGGATCGCGTCCATGTCGTCGCCCAGCACCTCGGTCGCCGGGATCACCGGCACACCGGCGGCAATCGCCACCTTGCGGGCGCTGGCCTTGTCGCCCAGAGCGCGCATGGTTTCGGCCTTGGGGCCGATGAAAGTGATGCCGTTCTGCACGCAGGCATCCACGAAATCGGGGTTTTCCGACAGCAGACCATAGCCCGGATGGATGGCGTCTGCGCCGCTTTCCTTGGCGACGCGGATGATCTCGTCGATCGACAGATAGGCCGCGACCGGGCCCAGACCCTCGCCGATGCGATACGCCTCGTCCGCCTTGAACCGGTGCAGGCCCAGCTTGTCCTCCTCGGCATAGACGGCGACGGTGCGTTTGCCCATCTCGTTCGCGGCGCGCATCACGCGAATGGCAATCTCACCCCTGTTGGCGATCAGGATTTTCTTGAAGTCAGTCATGGCAAGTCCCGGTCTTTTGCATTTGGCCGTGTTAATAGACCGAGTTTGCGCGCAGATATATCTGTAGTTCTGGGTAGAACCGGCATGTTATCGCTCGCAAACGCCGCCTATTGCCGAGTTTTATGGCACACGCTGCATCGCGGCATCAATGTTTGCGTTAACATCGGGCAGATCTTTCAGCGTGGCGGCACCCAATTGTCCCATATTTGCAAGCATGTCCTGCCGCAGAATATCGATGACATGGGCCGGGCCGCGGGCACCCAATGCTGCAACGCCATAGAGGAAAGCCCGCCCCAGCATGATCAGATCGGCGCCCAAGGCCCGCGCCCGCAGAATATCCAGCCCACCCGAAACGCCGCTGTCGAAGATCAGCGGCAGGTCGGTGGCGGCGCGGATGGCGGGCAGCATGTCGACGCTGGCCGGGGCACCATCGAACTGGCGGCCGCCGTGATTCGACACCCACAACGCGTCGACCCCGGCCTGTTTCAACCGCTCGGCATCCTCGGGGCGCAGCACGCCCTTGATGATGAACGGACCTTGCCAGTGGTCGCGCAGCCATTTGACGTAATCCATGCCCGGAGAGGTCCTGAGCAGGTATCCGATATGCGCCGTGGGCGGCAGGTTGGCGGTGCCGTCGATATATTTGTCCAGCGTGCGCATCCGGGGCTTGCCGTGGCGCGCCATGCCCCAGGCCCAAGCGGGCCGGGCGGCGATCTGCGCCAGCAGGCGCGGCGTCAGGCGCGGCGGATGGGTCAGGCCCGAGCGGGTTTGCCGTTCCCGGCGCGAGGCCACGGGCACATCGACCGTCAGCACCAGCGTTCCGAACCCGGCGGACCGGGCGCGGTTCAGCAGGTCGGCGCGAATCTCGGGGTCTTTGGGCGGGTACAGCTGGAACCAGGCGTCGGGTCCGATATGCGGGGCCATGTCCTCGGGGCTTTGGCTGGCGACGGTGGACAGAACATAGGGAATGCCCGCCTGCGCGGCGGCGCTTGCCATCAGCGCCTCGGCCCCCGGCCAGACCAGTCCGCACATCCCGATCGGAGCCATACCGAAGGGCAGCGGATGGTCGCGTCCCAGAAAGCGGGTGCTGGTGTCGAATTCCAGCGGGCCCTTCAGGATGGCGGGCAGAAACCCGATCCGGTCCAGCGCCGCCCGGTTGCGTTTCAGCGCGGTCTCGGCCCCGGTGCCGCTGTCGACATAATCCCAGACAAAACGCGGCAGCCGACGGCGTGCGCGGCGCTTCAGATCCTCGATGCCTGGATAGGTGCTGTGCAGGTCCATGCAGATTGATCCGACCTGCCGCGCGATTCGGCAAGGGCTTCAGTCGGATGCAGCCCGCACCTGACGGCTCAACCAGCGCAACGAAAGAAATTCGTAAAACCTTGCGAACAAGCCGTGAACAAACTCTTTCCCTCGCCGCGCTTCCGGCTTAGTTTGAGCGCATGAGCAGTTTCGATGAAAATGACGCCTTCGAAGGCGCTTCGCTGTCGGCCCGCGCCATGGCCGCGCTTCGGCCCGAGGCGGACTACTTGAATGAATTGAACCCGGCTCAGCGGGAAGCGGTCGAGCTGTTGGATGGCCCGATCCTGATGCTGGCCGGGGCGGGCACCGGCAAGACCAAGGCCCTGACCACCCGCATCGCACACCTACTGAACACCGGCCGGGCGCGCCCGAACGAGATCCTGGCGGTGACCTTCACCAACAAGGCCGCGCGCGAGATGAAGGAACGGGTCGGCCGCCTGCTGGGGCAGCCCGCCGAAGGGATGCCCTGGCTGGGCACCTTCCACTCGATCTGCGTCAAGCTGCTGCGCCGCCATGCCGAACTGGCGGGGCTGAAGTCGAACTTCACCATCCTCGACACCGACGACCAGTTGCGCCTGCTGAAGCAACTGGTGCAGGCCGCCAATATCGACGACAAGCGCTGGCCTGCGCGGATGTTGGCCGGCATCATCGACGACTGGAAGAACCGCGCCCTGACCCCCGACAAGGTGCCCGCCGCTGACGCCGGGGCCTACAACAACAAGGGCGTCGAGCTTTACGCGCAATACCAGACCCGACTGCGCGAGCTGAACGCGGTGGATTTCGGCGACCTGCTGTTGCACGTGGTCACTATCTTCCAGACCCACGCGGATGTGCTGGAGCAATACCAGCGCTGGTTCCGCTACATCCTCGTGGACGAGTATCAGGACACCAACATCGCCCAGTACCTGTGGCTGCGGCTGTTGGCCGGTGGGCACAAGAACATCTGCTGCGTGGGCGACGACGACCAGTCGATCTATGGCTGGCGCGGGGCCGAGGTGGGCAACATCCTGCGGTTCGAGAAAGACTTTCCCGGCGCTCATGTGGTGCGGTTGGAACAGAACTATCGCTCGACCCCGCATATCCTCGCCGCCGCCTCGAACGTCATTCGCGGCAATGAAAGCCGTCTGGGCAAGGAGTTGTGGACCGACAAGCCCGAGGGTGAAAAGGTCCGCCTGATCGGCCATTGGGACGGAGAGGAAGAGGCCCGCTGGATCGGCGAAGAGATCGACGCCATGCAGGGTGGCACCCGCGGCGTGCGGCCGATGAACCTGGACGAAATCGCCATCCTCGTGCGCGCCAGCCACCAGATGCGCGCCTTCGAGGACCGCTTCCTGACCATCGGCTTGCCCTACAAGGTGATCGGAGGACCGCGCTTCTATGAACGGATGGAGATCCGCGATGCCATGGCCTATTTCCGGCTGGTGGTCAGCCCCGAGGATGATCTGGCCTTCGAGCGGATCGTGAACGCCCCCAAGCGCGGCCTTGGCGACAAGGCGCAGCAGACGATCCAGCGCACCGCGCGCGAACATGGCGTGTCGCTGGTTCAGGGTGCACGGATCGCTGTGGAACAAGGGCTGATCAAGGGCAAAGGCGGCGCGGCCCTGCGCGAACTGGTCGAGGGGCTGGCCCGCTGGAACGCGTTGACCCGCGGTCCGCGCATCGAGATCGAGGATGATGCGGTCATCGACGACGGCACCGCGCCCGTGCGCTATGGCCCGCCCGAGGTGTCGCATATCGAACTGGCGCAGATCGTGCTGGATGAATCCGGCTATACCGCCCATTGGCAGAACGACAAGACGCCCGAGGCGCCGGGGCGGCTGGAAAACCTCAAGGAACTGGTCAATCAGCTGGACAACTTCGAGAACCTGCAGGGGTTCTTGGAGCATGTCAGCCTGGTGATGGACAATGAACAGGACAGCGGCGGGCCCAAGGTCTCGATCATGACCCTGCACGCGGCCAAAGGGCTGGAGTTCCCGGCCGTGTTCCTGCCGGGCTGGGAGGACGGGCTGTTCCCCTCACAGCGGTCGATGGACGAATCCGGATTGAAAGGGCTCGAGGAAGAACGGCGGCTCGCCTATGTGGGCATCACCCGCGCCGAAGAGGTCTGCACCATTTCCTTCGCCGCCAACCGGCGCGTGTTCGGGCAATGGCAGAACGCGATGCCGTCACGTTTCATCGACGAATTGCCCGAGGATCATGTCGAGGTTCTGACGCCTCCGGGTCTCTATGGCGGCGGCCAGATGTCTGCTGGCATCGAGAGCCGTGCGGCGCAGGCCAATGTCTACAACTCACCTGGCTGGAAACGGATGCAGGCGCGGCAGGGCCAATACGGCATGTCGCAGCCGCGCGAGTCCCGCAACACCGTGATCGACGCGACCGCCGTGGCCAGCTTTACCTTGGGCGAGCGGGTGTTCCACCAGAAGTTCGGCTATGGCGGCGTGGTCGGGATCGAGGGTGACAAGGTCGAGGTCGCGTTTGACAAGGCGGGGACGAAGAAGGTGGTCGCCCGGTTCCTCTCGGCCAAGGACGACGTCCCCTTCTGATCCAGCGGAATGTGCCTGCCGGCACATGCTCGATCGTTTGAGCGGCGCCCGGTTCGGGCGCCTTTTTCATGTCTGAAAATAAGAAACGGCGGTTCCCAGGGAGGAGGAGGGGAACCGCCGTTCTTGTCAACATCAGAGCAGGGAGGAGGAGGGCCCTGATGCATCCGAACCCGGGTTTTTCCCGGTATCTGAAGCGCGCGGTCACACCAGGGAGGAGGAGGGGTGCCACCGCGCTCTTTTCACATCGGGAAGGGAGGAGGAGAACCCGATGCATTCGTTCCCGGGTCTTGCCCGGTATCTCGAAGTGCGCGGCGACGTCAGGGAGGAGGAGGACGCCGCCGCGCGCTTTCAACATCAGGGCAGGGAGGAGGAGAGCCCCGATGTATCGGCTTCCGGCAGGTTGAGGCCGGTATAGGGTGCGGCAGCATCAGGAAGGAGGAGAGATGCTGCCGCTGAAATACAGGTCCGATGGGAGGAGGAGTGGACCTGATCTCGGTATTTCGTTGCGCTCAGCGCGCGTACTGTTCCTCGGCGGCCTGCATGGCCAGACGGCGGATCATCGAGCGGTGCAGGCCCAGATCGGCCAGTTCGCGATCCGACAGCTCGGACAGTTCGTTTACGGTCTGGCGGTACAGGCGGTACCGTGCGAAACGGGTTTTTGCAGCTTCGATCAGCGACGTGAAGCGGAATGCCGAGGCGCTTTTGACTGCGCTGTTGGTGGATGCGACTGCCATGTTCGTTACCTAATCCGTTTGAGTGACTGCCGCGTGTCCACGGCGTTTGCTTGAGACTGAAAATAATCAAATGCTGCAGGTGCACAATACCGAGCGCCCTCAATGCCGCTATGCAGCAAATGCATAGATTGATGGAGAAATTCGGACTGCGGTCCAAAGATGCCAATAAAATATGGGTTTTCCGCATATGCCCTGAATGTGTCACGACATCGAACAAAACTTGCATTGCACATTTTGCCGAAAATTTCCGCGCGTAAAGCTGAGATTTGAGCGTTCTTGAGATGCCTTGAACTCGGGCAGGTCGCATCAACGGGTGCGCATGGGATTAAATGGGAGGCGCGGGATTTCATGGGATGAGCCTGGGAAACGGCTTGGTGCGCGGGGCTGAGAGGCTCAGTGATTCGGGTCGCTCGGGGGGGATTTCGCCAAAAAAACGGGTCCTGGTGAGGGGTGTCTGTAAAAAGTTGGGAATTCATGGGAAAAAGTTCTCAGTGAAGAAATAGTCTATATGTTGTGACGCAAACAATGTGGAGCACAATCAGAGGTGCAGTTGAGCTGTTTGTGGATTGGCAAAATGAGTGATATTCCAGTGTGGATTTAGATTCGGGGAAAATTTCTCATTGATTTCCATGAATTCCCATGGCATCCCTTGTTCATCCGATGAGGACGAGGCACATGGGGCGCCAAACGACCCCGAACCAAATAACAAACAGGTTTCATACAGGCATCTCGCTTTCATCAGTAACCAGATCCGGCGCGCGGGCGAGCAGACATCCCCCCAGGTGGCGCGCGCAGCTGGACATCCCGCACAGCGGGTCAATGCGGCGGGTTGATCGGTGGCAGCAGATCAACCCGCCGTTTTTCATCCGGGGGACGCGATTTTTGGTGGGGCGCAAGCGAAAGGGACAGTCGTCTTGGCGCGCAGGTTCAGAGGTGAAAGCCACCACAAGGTGGACGCGAAGGGCAGGGTTTCGATCCCGGCCTCGTTTCGCCGTGTGCTTGAGGCCTCGGACCCCAACTGGCAGCCCGGCGGCAATCCTGAGCTGGTGATTGTCTACGGTGACCACCGCCGCAAATATCTTGAATGTTACACGATGGAGGCGATCGACGAGGTCGATGCCAAAATCGACGCGTTGCCGCGCGGGTCGATGCAGCGCAAGATGCTGCAGCGTCTGTTCCACGGTCAGTCCTTCCCGACCACCGTCGATGAGACCGGCCGCCTGGTGCTGCCGGCCAAGCTGCGCAACAAGATCGGGCTGGAGGGTGAGGCGTTCTTCATCGCCGCCGGTGACACGTTCCAGATCTGGAAGCCCGAGACCTACGAGGCCGAGGAGCTGGCCGCCACCGAGGAATGGCTGGACGAACTGCCCGAGGATTTCGATCCGATGCAGTTCCTTGACGGCATCGAAGGTGCGTGACGGTATGGCCGGCGCGGATCATACCCCAACTGACAAACCCCATATTCCCGTTCTGCTGCGTCCGTTGCTGGATGCGGTCCGACCGGTTTCCGGCACTTGGCTGGATGGCACGTTCGGCGCGGGCGGCTATACACGGGGGTTGCTCGAGGCCGGTGCTGACAGGGTGATCGGCGTCGATCGCGACCCCTTGGCCTTTGAAATGGCGGCGGATTGGGCGGCGGAATACGGCGACCGGCTGGTGATGCAGCCCGGTGTCTTTTCGCGCATGGATGAATATGCCAGCGACCTTGATGGCGTGGTGCTGGACCTTGGTGTCTCGTCCATGCAGCTGGACCAAGCCGAGCGCGGCTTTTCCTTCATGAAGGACGGCCCGCTGGACATGCGCATGAGCCAGGAGGGCGAAAGCGCAGCCGATCTGGTCAACACCGCGACCGAGGCGCAATTGGCCGATATCCTGTTCCACTATGGTGAGGAGCGGGCAAGCCGCCGCATCGCGCGCGCCATCGTCAAGGCCCGTGCCGAGGCGCCCATCACCACCACCCTGCGTCTGGCCGAGATCGTCGAATCCTGCCTGCCGCGCGCCAAGCCTGGGCAGTCTCATCCGGCCACGCGGTCGTTCCAGGCGCTTCGCATTGCGGTGAATGCCGAATACGAAGAGCTGTTCCAGGGCCTGATGGCCGCCGAGCGCGCGTTGAAGCCGGGCGGAAAGCTGGCCGTGGTGACCTTCCATTCGGTCGAGGACCGGATGGTCAAACGCTTTTTGCAGGCGCGTGCGGGCAAAACCGGCCGCGCCAACCGCTATGCGCCCGAGATCCAGCAGGATCAGCCGCAATTCACGTTGAAGACCCGCAAGGCCATCGGCCCCGACGCGCAGGAATTGCAGGACAACCCCCGCGCGCGCTCGGCCAAGTTGCGGGTTGCTGTTCGTACCGATGCTCCGGCGGGGGAAATTGATGCCCGCGCCATCGGCATGCCCATGATCGGGGGAAAGGCAAGATGAAGAGTATTCTGTTTGTATTGACTGCCTTGGGTGTTTTCGGGCTGGCCCTGTGGGCCTATCAGGAAAACTACCGCACCCAGCAAGTTTTGAAGGAAACCCAGTCCCTGCAGCGCCAGATCGGCGCGGCGCAGGCGCGACTGGCGATATTGCAGGCCGAATGGGCCTATCTGAACCGCCCCGACCGCCTGCGTGAACTGGCGGATCTGAACTTCGAGCGTCTGGGCCTGCTGCCGCTGCGCGCCGAGCAGTTCGGACGCGCCGACCAGATCGCCTATGCCGAGGATCCCGATCTGCCCATCGCCGACCCGATCGAACTGCAGGCGATCACCGACACCCAGGCCCTGGGCGAGGTGCAGATCCCATGATCCGAACGCCGCTCCGCCCGCTTGCCCGTGTGCTCGAGGCCCGCGCCCGTGGCGAAAACCCCAAGGTAATCGAGCGCGAGAACATCCGCCGCCGCCATGAAGAGATGAAGGACCGCGCCCGTGCCCGCGCCGAGGGGCGGTTGTTGGTGCTGGGCGTGTTCTTCTTTCTGGCCTTTGGCGTGGTGGGGTTCCGCATGGGCGTTCTGGCCACGTCCGAGGCGCAGGAGCCCGTCGCCAGCGCCCCCGGCGCCTCGATCGCCATGCAGCGGGCCAATATCGTCGACCGGCACGGGCGGATCTTGGCCACCAATCTGGATACCTACTCGGTCTATGCCCAGCCGCCGTTGATGATCGACCCGCACGGTGCCGCAGAAAAGCTGGCCGCGATCTTCCCGGATCTGGACAAGGAGCGCCTGATCAAGGACTTCACCGGCAAGCGCAAGTTCCTGTGGATCAAGAAACGTATCTCGCCCGAGCAGAAGCAGGCGGTGCATGACATCGGCGATCCGGGCATCCTGTTCGGCCCGCGCGAGATGCGTCTGTACCCGAACGGAAGGCTGGCCGCGCATATTCTGGGCGGGTCGGGCTTTGGGCGCGAAGGCGTCTCGGCCGCCGAGGTGATCGGCGTGGCCGGGGTGGAAAAACAGTTCGACGACTATCTGCGCGACCCGGCCAACGGCAACAAACCGCTGCAGCTGTCACTGGACCTGACGGTCCAGGCGGCGGTGGAACAGGTGCTGGACGGCGGCATGAAGATCATGAACGCCAAGGGCGCCTCGGCGGTGCTGATGAACGCCCACACGGGCGAAGTGATTGCTGCGGCCTCATTGCCATCGTTCGACCCGAACGACCGTCCGCGCCCGCCGACCTCGGGCTTTGATCCCTCGGACAGCCCGCTGTTCAACCGCTATGTGCAGGGCGTGTACGAACTGGGCTCGGTCTTCAAGATCTTCACCGCCGCGCAAGCGGTCGATCTGGGGCTGGTCAATGCCGACACGATCATCGACACCTCCGGTCCGATGAAGATCGGGCGTTTCCCGATCGGCGAATTCAATGGCAAGAATTATGGTGAGATCAGCGTGACCGACGTGATCGTGCACAGTTCGAACCGCGGCACGGGACGGTTGGCGCTGCAGATCGGCGCCGAGCGCCAGCAACAGTTCCTGGACGCGCTGGGCATGTTCGACCCCACGCCGTTCGAGATCGTCGAGGCAAAGGGCGGGGTGCCGCTCAAGCCCAAGAAGTGGGGCGAATTGAGCACCGTCACCATTTCCTACGGTCACGGCCTGTCGACCAGTCCGATGCATCTGGCGGCGGGCTATGCGGCCATCGCCAATGGCGGGCATTATGTCAGCCCCACGATCCTGCGCCGCAATGGGCCGCAATACGGGCCGCGCGTGATGTCGGAAAATGCCGCACAGCAATCGCTGATGATGCTGCGCAGGGTGGTGACGGATGGAACCGCCAGCTTTGGTGACGTGCCGGGCTATGCCGTGGCCGGCAAGACCGGAACCGCCGACAAGCCCAAGCCGCGCGGCGGGTACTATGATGACAAGGTGATCGCCACCTTTGCGTCGGTCTTTCCGGCCTATGATCCGAAATACGTTCTGGTCGTTGCGCTGGACGAACCGTCGATCCTGGCCTACGGCGAAAAGCGCCGCACGGCAGGCTGGACGGCGGTACCCGTGGCGGCCGAGCTGATCGGCCGCATCGCGCCGCTGCTGGGCTTGCGTCCGCGGCTTGAGCCTGAGGATCGCGCTGCTATAACGCTGACCTCGAATTAGGCAGTCCGACAGAGGTGGGTCATGGGCGCAAGGTCAAAGAAACTCAGCCAGCTGGCCCTGACCGCGCGCGGCGGTGCCGACCCCGAGATTGCCGGGCTGGCCGTTGACAGCCGTCAGGTCAAGGACGGCTTTCTGTTCGCGGCGCTGCCGGGGACGCGCGTGCATGGGGGCGAATTCATTCAATACGCCCTGCGTATGGGGGCTGCGGCCATCCTGACCGATGCCGAAGGCGCGCGGATCGCCGCTGATGAACTGGCCGCCTCGGACGCCGCCCTGGTGGTGGTGCAGGATCCGCGCCAGACGCTGGCCTATACCGCCGCATTGTGGTTCGGGGCGCAGCCACGCACCATGGTGGCGGTCACCGGTACCAACGGCAAGACCTCGATTTCGACCTTCGTGCGCCAGATCTGGACCGAGTTGGGACATATGGCCGTCAATCTCGGCACCACAGGGGTCGAGGGCGCGTGGACGGCACCGCTGGCCCATACGACACCCGAACCCATCACCCTGCATCGCTGTCTGGCCGAGGCCGCCGAGGCCGGCGTGACCCACGCCGCGATGGAGGCCTCGTCACATGGGCTGGAACAGCGCCGGCTGGACGGCGTGCACCTGACGGCGGCGGGGTTTTCGAATTTCACCCAGGATCACCTGGACTATCACGCGACTTTCGAGGCGTATTTCGCCGCCAAGGCCGGCCTGTTCGACCGGGTTCTGTCGCAGGACGGAACGGCCGTGATCAACATGGATGATCCGAAAGGGGCCGCGATCCGTGATATCGCGCAGGCGCGCGGTCAGACAGTTCTGACCGTAGGCAGCGGGGACGCTGATCTTTGCCTGTTGAACCAACGGTTTGACGCTACCGGGCAGGATCTGCGCTTTGCCTGGCGCGGCAAGACATTCCAGACCCGGCTGAACCTGATCGGCGGGTTTCAGGCGGAAAACGTTCTGCTGGCCTGCGGATTGGTCATCGCCAGCGGTGACGAGGCTGAACATGTCTTCGACACCCTGCCGCATCTGACCACGGTGCGGGGGCGGATGCAGTTGGCGGCGACCCGCAGCAACGGGGCGGCGGTATTTGTCGACTACGCGCACACGCCCGACGCCGTGGCCACCGCGTTGCAGGCGCTGCGCCCACATGTGATGGGCCGGTTGATCGCCATCGTCGGCGCGGGCGGCGACCGGGATTCGACCAAGCGCCCGCTGATGGGCCGCGCTGCCGCCGAGAACGCCGATATCGTCTTTGTCACCGACGACAACCCGCGCTCGGAAGACCCCGCCGCCATCCGCGCCGCGGTGATGGCCGGGGCCCCCGACGCGACCGAGGTTGCCGACCGGGCCGAGGCCATCCTGCGCGGCATCGATGCATTGCAGCCGGGCGATGCGCTGCTGATCGCGGGCAAGGGGCACGAGACCGGGCAGATCGTGGGTGACCAGGTTCTGCCCTTCGATGATGTGGAACAGGCCAGCATCGCCGTGGCCGCACTGGACGGGAGGGTCGCATGACACTCTGGACCGCGTCCGAGGCCGCCGCCGCGACGGGCGGACAGGCCACGATCGACTGGCAGGCGAGCGGCGTGTCGATCGACACGCGCACGCTGCAACCGGACGACCTGTTCGTGGCGTTGAAAGCGGCGCGCGACGGGCATGATTTCGTGGCGCAGGCGCTGGAAAAAGGGGCTGCCGCCGCGCTGGTGACGCACATCCCGGACGACGTGGCCGCCGATGCGCCACTGCTGATCGTCGATGACGTGCAGACCGCGCTCGAGGCGCTGGGCCGCGCCGCCCGTGACCGGTGCAAGGCCCGCGTGGTTGGGGTGACGGGCAGTGTCGGCAAGACCTCGACCAAGGAGATGCTGGCGACCATCCTGTCGGATCAGGGCCGCACCCATGCCAGCGTCGCCAGCTACAACAACCATTGGGGCGTGCCGCTGACTCTGGCCCGGATGCCGCGCGACACCGAATATGCGGTGATCGAGATCGGCATGAACCACCCCGGCGAAATTGCACCCCTGGCGCGGCAGGCTCGCCCGCATGTGGCGCTGGTCACCACCGTCGCCGCGGTTCACCTGGAGGCGTTCGAGTCGGTTGCTGGCATTGCTCACGAAAAGGCCGCCATCTTCGAAGGGTTGGAGGCTGGCGGCACCGCCATCGTGAACGCTGACCTGGATCATACCGACATCCTGCGCACCTGCGCCGCCCGGCATGGCGCGGTGATCGTGGATTTCGGCCGCACCGCTTCGGATTATCGGCTGACCGGCGTGACCCAGTCGCCCACGGACATTCACGTGACCGCCGAGGCCATGGGCCAGCCCATCGCCTTTGATGTGCAATCTGCGGGGACGCATTTTGCCATGAACGGCCTGGGCGCGCTGGCCGCTTGTGTTGCGCTGGGCGTCGATCTGGACGCGGCCATTGCCGGCCTGGCCAAATGGGCGCCGGTCACGGGGCGGGGCGTGCGCGAGAGGCTGGCCCTGCCGGATGGCGGGCAGATCGAGCTGCTGGATGACAGCTACAACGCCAATCCGACTTCGATGGCGGCGGCTCTGGATGTGTTGGCGGCGGCGCAGGGCGCACGGCGCATCGCCTTTCTGGGCGACATGAAGGAGCTGGGGCCGCAAGAGCGCGCCATGCACGCAGGGCTGGCCGATGTGCCGGCCATGGCGCGGATCGACAAGGTGCATTGCATCGGCCCGTTGATGCGGGCGCTGCACGAGGCTCTGCCCGAGGACAAGCGTGGCCTGTGGTTCGAAACCAGCGACGAAATGGCCCGGCATCTGCCGGGGCTGGTTCAGGCGGGCGATGCAGTTCTGGCGAAGGGCTCGCTCAGTATGGCGCTGGCACGGATTGTTGACGGATTGCGGAAAATGGGGCAAGTGGGCGCGCTTGATGCATGACCACCCATGACCGCCATGTGAGAAAGGCTTTTGGATGCTGTACTGGTTGACCGCCCTGTCGGACGGAGGGGATTTTTTCAACCTCTTCCGCTATATCACGTTCCGCGCAGGCGGTGCCTTTCTGACGGCGCTGATCTTTGGCTTCCTTTTCGGCAAGCCGTTGATCAACGTGCTGCGCCGGAAACAAGGCAAGGGCCAGCCGATCCGCGATGACGGCCCCGAAGGGCATTTTTCCAAGGCGGGCACACCCACGATGGGCGGGCTGCTGATCGTGGGGGCTCTTGTTACATCGACCCTTTTGTGGGCGCGGTGGGACAACCCCTATGTCTGGATGGTTCTGTTCGTCACGCTGGCCTATGCGGCCATCGGGTTTGCGGACGACTATGCCAAGGTGTCCAAGCAGAACACCAAGGGCGTTTCGGGCAAGATGCGGCTGGCTTTGGGCATCATCATCGCCGCATTGGCGGCGCTCTGGGCCTCGCTACACCACCCCGAGATGCTGCAGAACCAGCTCGCACTGCCGATCTTCAAGGACGCGCTGATCAATTTGGGCGTCTTCTACATTCCGTTTTCGATCGTGGTGATCGTGGGGGCGGCGAATGCCGTGAACCTGACCGACGGGCTGGACGGGTTGGCCATCATGCCCGCGATGATCGCGGCCTCGACCTTGGGCGTGATCGCCTATGCGGTGGGTCGCGTCGACTTTACCGAATATCTGGACGTGCACTATGTTCCCGGCACGGGTGAGATCCTGATCTTCACTGCCGCGCTGTTTGGAGGCGGTCTTGGGTTCCTGTGGTACAACGCCCCGCCCGCCGCGGTGTTCATGGGGGATACCGGGTCTTTGGCCTTGGGCGGTGCGCTGGGTGCCATTGCGGTCGCCACCAAGCACGAGCTGGTTCTGGCCATCGTCGGCGGCCTGTTCGTGGTCGAGGCGCTGAGCGTGATCATACAGGTGCTGTATTTCAAACGCACCGGGCGGCGGGTGTTCCTGATGGCGCCGATCCATCACCACTATGAGAAAAAAGGCTGGGCCGAGCCGACCATCGTGATCCGGTTCTGGATCATCTCGTTGATCCTGGCGATGATTGGTCTGGCCACGCTGAAGGTAAGGTAAAGGAATACAAACGATGCATTTTGACTTCACAGACTCGAGCACAAACTCAGGCCGGGTTGCAAATTTCGCTCGTGGATTTGGGGGAATGCTGGGGTTCGGCATAGCAACGCTTTGGTTTGCTGAAAAAATTGCCTTTTCTTTGTATGGTGCGGCTTGTGCGTTTGGCGCTTTTATTTGTTTTGCCGGGTTTCTTTTGAGCCTTGCCTATACTTATGATTCCGGTCTGAAAGTTTTGAGCAAAGGCGAGAGCTTTGAACTGCAATTCGTGAACTACATGGGGTGGAGGTCGCTCGCGATAGTAGTGTTTACTATTATTTCCATAGTAATCGTACTCGTCAGGTACTTCGGTGACTAACAAATGATCCCGGTCAAAGGCTTTTCAGGGCAGAAAGTGGCCGTTTTGGGGCTGGGCCGGTCCGGTCTGGCCACTGCGCGTGCGCTGCGTGCGGGCGGGGCGGAACCGGTGTGCTGGGACGACAATCCGGCCGCCCGTGAAACCGCCGAAGGCGAGGGATTCACCTGCGCCGACCTGCGCAAGCATGAGGCATTTGACGACATCGCCTCGCTGATCGTGTCACCGGGCATTCCGCATCTCTATCCTGAACCGAACCCCGTGGTGGCGGCAGCCTTGGATGCAGGCGTGCCGGTGGACAATGACATCGGCCTGTACTTCCGCTCCTTTGCCGGACCGGAATGGAACAACTACGACACGCCTCCGCGCGTGATCGCGGTGACGGGCTCGAACGGCAAATCGACGACTGCCGCTTTGATCCATCATATCCTGACCGAGGCCGGGCGCGAGGCGCAGCTGGCGGGCAATATCGGGCGCGGCGTGCTGGATATCGACCCCGGCGGCGATGGATCGGTGGTGGTGCTGGAGCTTTCCAGCTATCAGACCGAGCTGGCGCGTGCGCTGACGCCCGACGTGGCGGTGTTCACCAATCTCTCGCCCGACCATCTGGACCGGCACGGGGGCATGGGCGGCTATTTCGCCGCCAAGCGCCGTCTGTTCTCCGAAGGCGGCCCTGACCGCGCCGTGATCGGCGTGGACGAGATCGAAGGCGCGTTTCTGGCCGGTCAACTGGCCGAAGGGGCGGGCGACGACCGGGTGATCCGCGTATCGGTGGCGCGCAAATTGGCCGGGCCCGGCTGGCAGGTCTTTGCTCGCAAGGGTTTCCTGTCGGAGTATCGCAAAGGGCGGCAGGCCGCGTCGATCGACCTGCGCGACATCAAGGGCCTACCCGGAACCCACAACCACCAAAACGCGTGTTCGGCCTATGCCGCCTGCCGCGCGCTGGGGCTGGCGCCCAAGATGATCGAGGACGCGCTGCACAGCTATCCGGGTCTGCCGCACCGCAGCCAGGTCATCGCCGAGGCAAACGGCGTGACCTTCGTGAATGACTCCAAGGCCACCAATGTCGACAGCGCGGTCAAGGCGCTGGGTGCGTTCAAAAAGATCCGCTGGATCTGCGGCGGGCTTGAGAAAGAGGGCGGTATCGCGGCGCTGAACGACGCTACCGACGAGGTTCTGTGCGCCTATGTTATCGGGCGCGAGGCGGCCGCCTTCGCCATGCAGTTGTCGGTCGAAACCCGCGTCTGCACCACCATGGCCGAGGCGGTCGAACAGGCCATGCGCGACGCTGCGCCGGGCGAGACGGTACTGCTGGCCCCCGCAGCGGCCAGTTTCGACCAGTACGACAATTTTGAACAGCGCGGCGACGATTTCGTGGCGCAGGTGAAACAGCGGTTGTGATCCTGGCATTTGCAATGAACCGCCGATTGCGCCAAGGTGAACCGCCATCGGCTTGACGCGCCTGAAATTTCCGGATTTGCGTCAGGCGAAACAAACACGAGGTCACAATGATGCTGAACCGTAAGCTTTCCCTGATCCTGCCCGCGCTTCTGACTGTGGCGGCCTGCGCCGATGTCGGCGCGAACTATCAGCCTATCGTCGATGGTCCGGTCAGCCCCAACTACAACGCCGACCTGGCCCAGTGTCAGGCCCTTGCGCGCCAGCAGGGCACCGTCGATGCGAATACCGCGCGCAGTGCCGCCATCGGTGCGGCCGGGGTGGCCGGAACCAAGGCCATCATCGACGACAGCGCCAGCGATCTGGGCCGTGCGGCCGTGGCCGGTGCATTGGTGGGTGCGGGTGCCAGCGCCCTCTCGAACACGCAAAAGCAGCAAGTCATCGTGCGCAACTGCATGCGCGGGCGCGGCTACAACGTCGTAGGCTGAATGCGACCGGCGATTGCTTTTCCGGCGGCGTGGCCCGAGGACCACGCCCACTGGAAATTGTAACCGCCCAGCCATCCAGTGACATCCACCGCTTCACCAATCGCAAAGAGGCCGGGGACATCCCTGGCCTCCATCGTTTTTGATGACAGGTCGTCCGTGTCGATGCCGCCCAAGGTGACCTCGGCGGTGCGGTACCCTTCGGTGCCCGAAGGGGTTAGCCCCCAGTCGGACAGCGCATCGGCCAGCGCCTGCAGCGTCGCATCCGACTGATCGGCCAGGTTGCCGTGCATCGGGATCTGGGTGCTCAGATACTCGACCAGGCGGGCGGGCAGGTGGCGGGACAGCTCGGTGGTCAGCGCCTTGCGGCCCGCGCTTTGCCGCTGGTCACGCAGCAGGTCGAACAGGGGCAGGTCGGGGATCAGGTTGACCCGGATCGCCTCGCCCTCGCGCCAGTATGAGGACAGTTGCAGCACCGCCGGCCCGCTCAGGCCGCGATGGGTGAACAGCAGCGCCTCGTCGAAACTGGCGCGCGCATTCGACAGTCGCGCGGGCACGGAAACGCCGGACAGGTCCTTGAACCGCCCATCCGGAAAGGTGAAGGGCACCAAGGCCGCGCGGGTTTCAGTCACGCGCAGACCGAACTGCGCGGCGATGTCATAAGCCAGCCCGGTCGCGCCCATCTTGGGGATGGATTTGCCGCCGGTTGCCAGCACCAGGTTGGCGCAGCTCAGGTCGTGCCGTGCGCCCTCGCGCTCGACCGACAGGGAAAACCCGGTTTCGGTCTTGCGCAGATCGCGCAGCGACGTGTGCAACCACAGCTCGGCGCCTGCGCGGTCCATCTCGGCCAGCAGCATGGCGATGATCTGCTTCGATGAACCGTCGCAGAACAGCTGCCCCAGCGTTTTTTCGTGCCAGGCGATGCCGTGGCGGCCCACAAGGTCGATGAAATCCCACTGGGTGTATCGCGCCAGCGCCGATTTGCAGAAATGCGGGTTCTGCGAGAGGAAGTTCTGCGGCCCGGCATGGAGGTTGGTGAAGTTGCACCGCCCTCCGCCCGAGATGCGGATCTTTTCCCCCGGCGCCTTGGCGTGATCGATCACCAGCACACGGCCACCGCAATGAGCGGCGCACATCATGCCGGCAGCTCCGGCGCCCAGTATGATCGTGTCAAATCGCATCCCCCGCCCTTGGCGCGGATTGACGCCAATGACAAGAGGAAGAGGCTGGCCTGAGGGGTGATTTCCCTGTAGACTCTGAAAACAGATCCCGAAAACGGGACGGTAACGAGGCAGATAGTGGCGGTATCTCATGACTGAGATGGTGTATGGCGCGGTCCAGAACCAGCGCGGTGAACCGATTCTTCCGAAATGGTGGCGGACGATTGACCGCTGGACGATGTCCTGCGTGCTGATCCTGTTTGCGATCGGGCTTTTGCTGGGGCTGGCCTCGTCGCCGCCGCTTGCGCAGCGCAACGGGTTCGATCCGTTCCACTATGTCGAGCGGCAGGCGCTGTTCGGATCGCTGGCGCTGATGGCGATGCTGCTGACTTCGATGATGTCGCCCACGCTGGTGCGGCGGCTGGCGGTTCTGGGCTTTCTGGCGGCCTTCGTGGCACTGGCCTTTCTGCCGATCTTCGGGACCGATTTCGGCAAGGGGGCGGTGCGCTGGTATTCGCTGGGTTTCGCCTCGGTCCAACCGTCCGAATTTCTGAAGCCCGGTTTCATCGTCGTCGCCGCCTGGTTGCTGGCCGCGGCGCAAGAAATCAACGGCCCGCCGGGGCGTCTGTGGTCCTTCGCGCTGTGCCTGGCGATTGTTGGCATGCTGGTGATGCAGCCCGATTTCGGTCAGGCCTGCCTGATCCTGTTCGGCTGGGGCGTGATGTATTTCGTGGCCGGGGCACCGATGCTGCTGTTGCTCAGCATGGCGGGGGCGGTCGTGCTTGGGGGAATGGTGGCCTACTCAAGCTCGGACCATTTCGCGCGCCGGATCGATGGTTTTTTGAATCAGGAGGTCGATCCGACCACCCAGTTGGGATATGCCACAAACGCCATTCGCGAGGGCGGCCTGTTCGGCGTCGGCGTCGGCGAGGGGCAGGTGAAATGGTCGCTGCCCGATGCGCATACCGATTTCATCATCGCCGTCGCGGCCGAGGAATACGGTCTGATCCTGGTACTGATCATCATCGCGCTTTACGCGCTGATCGTCGTGCGCTCGCTGCTGCGGCTGATGCGCGAACGTGACATGTTCATCCGTCTGGCGGGCACCGGTCTGGCCTGCATGTTCGGTGTGCAGGCGATGATCAACATGGGCGTCGCGGTGCGCCTGCTGCCGGCCAAGGGCATGACGCTGCCCTTCGTCAGCTATGGCGGCTCGTCACTGATCGCGGGCGGCATCGCGCTGGGCATGCTGCTGGCCTTCACCCGCACCCGCCCGCAGGGCGAACTGGGCGACATTCTGCGCGGACGAGGCTGATGACGAACCCTTATTTGCTGATCGCGGCTGGCGGAACCGGGGGCCACATGTTCCCCGCCCAGGCGCTGGCCGAGGCAATGCTGAAGAAGGGCTGGCGCGTGCGTCTGTCCACCGACGCGCGCGGCGCGCGCTATACAGGCGGTTTTCCGCATTCCACCGAGATCGTCGAGGTCTCCTCGGCCACCTTCTCCCGCGGCGGGTTGGCGGCCAAGGCGCTGGCCGGCCCGCGGATCGCGG